>NZ_CAXUQT020000001.1:1532500-4740166 GCF_964253365.1 Phyllobacterium sp. LjRoot231 | reverse complement strand
TGTCATCGCCTCATCCTGATATGTGTCGATCGGGTTTATGCCCGTGTTTTTGGTACTGGCGTTTGTTCGCCATGCAATGGTTTTCCTGGTCGACTACCCCCGATGGTCAACCAGAAACAGACCGAAAGTTAATGAATGGAGGCCGTAGCGATAACGCGGTGTTGGACCGAATAAGTCTTGTCCGAAATACTTATAACTACCACGTTCGCATCCCTCTCAGTTTAGGCGCAGTAAGACTCACGCCCGGCTCCCGCCAGCGTCGTCGACTCGCTCAATTTTTTGAAACAACCCAAGTTATAAAACTTGAGTACTGACAAAATCCACTCGTTACGCAAACGATAAAATCTGCGCCCGAACCTACATTTACTAAGCCTGTTAAATGGGTTTCTGCCCACCCCTTCGATGTCTGGACCTTACAAAAACCTTTGCAGGAAGGGCAAGTGCAGGCCAAGGGTTTTTTGATGAATTAAAGGTTAACGATTCTATGTTTTTTTTAACTGCCTTCGAGCCAAAGAGGAAAAATCGTTCTGATTCAAAGCCTTTTTTGGGCTGTGCATTTTGTTGCAGTGCGGACTCATGCGGGCAAAAAAAAATAATAAATTATCGCTTGACAGAGGCTGGGGCGGGAGATTCTCCCTTCCCGGTTCACGCCATAACCACTACCTTCCATAAGCCATTGAAAACAAAGGCAAATTGATGGTTGACGCTTTTTGTCCTAGCAAGTTTGTGACCGTCATATGTCATGGTTTTGATAACCCACGATCTTTTCCTCGGGAAACGAATTTATTCCCAGAAAAACCCGCAAACAAAAAACCCGGCTAAAGAGAAGCCGGGTTTTCATATATAAAAATGGCACGTTTAATCAGGCCGACATGCTCTTCAGGCGAGCCGACAGACGGGACACTTTGCGCGAAGCGGTATTCTTGTGAAAGACACCCTTCGATGCAGCACGCATCACTTCCGGTTCGACCGCCTTGAAGGCGAGGGAAGCGGCTGCCTGATCACCGCTTGCCACCGCATCCTCGAACTTGCGAAGGAAGGTGCGCACGCGGGAGCGGCGGGACTTGTTGACTTCGGTGCGGGCTTCGATCTTGCGCGCCGCTTTTTTGGCCGAAGGAGTGTTGGCCATGTTGCCTCTCTTTTCTGTCAGCTAATCGGCAGCATGAAAGCGGCCGTCACAAAATAATAGGGCGGCCAAGAGGCCACCGAACGTTGTCGGGCTTATAGATGACGTTTGCTTTTGCGTCAACTTGGAATCTGCGCGATATTTTGCTCTCACCGGTTTTTGAAACTCGGCGTACGCTTTTCCGCAAAGGCGCTCATTCCCTCGCGCTGATCCTCGAGCGCAAACATGGAATGGAACACGCGCCGTTCAAACCTCAGCCCCTCCGCAAGGGTCGTTTCATAGGCCCGGTTGACGGTCTCCTTGGTCATCATGACGACGGGCAGGGAGAAAGACGCGATCTTGCTTGCGGCCTTCATGGCTTCGCCGATCAGTTCATTGGCGGGCACCACACGCGAAACCAACCCACAGCGTTCCGCCTCGGAAGCATCCATCATGCGCCCGGTCAGGCACATGTCCATGGATTTCGACTTGCCGACGAAACGGGTGAGCCGCTGCGACCCGCCCATGCCGGGCATGACGCCGAGCGTGATCTCCGGCTGGCCGAATTTTGCGGTATCGGCGGCAATGATGAAGTCGCACATCATGGCAAGCTCGCAGCCGCCGCCAAGCGCATAGCCTGCCACGGCGGCGATAAGCGGCTTGCGGAGCCGCGTCACCCGTTCCCATTCGCTGAAATAATCACCGAGATAGGCATCGGCGAACTCCAGTGTTTGCATCTCCTTGATGTCCGCACCTGCCGCAAAGGCCTTTTCCGAGCCGGTGAGAACGATTGCTCCGATAGTGTTGTCCTTGTCGAAGGCCTCGAGCGCCGCAGCAAGCTCGGCCAGAAGCGCGGAATTAAGCGCATTGAGCGCCTTCGGGCGATTGAGCTGTATGAAACCGACCTTCTCACGCGTCTCGACGATGATGTTTTCGTAGGCCATCCGAATTTCCTCCAAATCAATGCTGACAGACGGGACAATAAAACGTCGATCGTCCGCTCTGAACCATTCGCGCCACCGTGCCATGGCAACCCTTGCGCGGGCAAGGCTGACCCTCCCGGTCATAGACGGAAAATGAGTGCTGGAAGTAGCCGAGCGCGCCATCGGCTTGCCTATAATCCTTGAGGCTTGATCCGCCAGCCTTGATCGCATCGCCGATAACCGAGCGGATTGAGGTGGCGAGCCGCTCCGACATGTCCGTTGCCGCGCTGTTCTCGCCGGAAATACTCCCAGCCATGCGCGACGGTGACAGTTCAGCCCGCCACAACGCTTCACAGACATAGATATTGCCAAGACCGGCGATCAGCTTCTGATCGAGGAGTGCCGCTTTCAGTGGGGCGGCCTTGTTGGCAAACAACCTCGCCAGCAGGGAGCCGTCCAGACGGTTGCCCGTCGGTTCGGTGCCGAGATTCTTGATCAGCGGATGCACATTGAGCTTGCCAGGTTCCGCAAAAAGCATGAAGCCGAAGCGCCGCGGGTCATTGTAGATAATCCGGCGTTTGCCGTCTCTCGTTTCGAGATGCAGCACGGCATGGTCGTGTACCGCATTTTTCGACCGGTCATGGTGAAAAGCTCCAGGCGTATCGCTGCCATCCTCATGCTCGATGCGGTAGGAGCCGGACATGCCGAGATGGCTGATGAGACTGAGCCCATCATCGAGATGCACGATGAGGTATTTGGCGCGGCGTTCGAGTGCTTCGATATGCCTACCCGTCAGCCGCTTGGCAAAGTGCTCGGGGAAGGGAAAGCGCAGGTCTGGGCGATTCTGGTCGACTGCAACGATTGTCGAACCTTCCATTACCGGCTGCAGGCCACGCTTGACGGTCTCAACCTCTGGTAACTCAGGCATTTGGGGACAGGTCTCCCGTTCCCTTCAGGAAGCTCTTGCCGTGCAGGCCGGGGGCAATGCCGAGATGGGCAGCGACCGTTTCGCCAATATCGGCGAAGGTCGGGCGAATGCCGAATGAGGCGTGGGGAAGGTCCGGACCGGAGCAGAGGACGGGCACGCGCTCACGCGTATGATCCGTTCCCTTATAGGTAGGGTCGCAGCCGTGATCGGCAGTGAGGATCATGAGATCGCCCGGACGCAGTTTGACGAGCGCTTCTGGTAACCGCCGGTCGAAGGCTTCCAGAGCTGCCGCATACCCAGGCACATCACGGCGATGGCCGTAGAGCATGTCGAAATCGACGAAATTGGTGAAGACCAGATCGCCGTCCTGGGCGTCATCCATGGCGACCAGCGTTTCATCGAAGAGCGCCATATTGCCATTGGCCTTGCGCACCTGGCTCACACCCTGATGGGCATAGATATCACCGATCTTGCCAATGGCGATCACCATCCGGCCTGCATCCGTCAGCCGGTCAAGCAATGTCGGTTCCGGCGGCGGCACGGAATAATCGCGGCGATTGCCTGTTCGCGAGAAGGTTTCGCGGGTTTCCCCGGTGAATGGCCTTGCGATCACACGCCCAATATTGAGTGGGTCGACAAGCTCGCGCACGATCGCACAGAGTTCGTAGAGCCGGTCCAAACCGAAATAGACCTCATGCGCGGCAATTTGGATAACAGAATCGGTCGACGTATAGAATATGGGCTTGCCGGTGCGGATATGCTCCTCGCCATATTCATCGATGATATCCGTACCGGACGCATGTTTATTGCCGAGGATGCCGGGGATGCCTGCACGGCTCATGGTACCTGCAACGAGACTGTCGGGAAATGTAGGGATTTCCTGCGGGAAATAGCCCCAGTTGAATGTGACCGGTACGCCGGCAATCTCCCAATGCCCGGACGGCGTATCCTTGCCGTTAGATACTTCTTCCGCTGCACCCCATAGTCCGGACGGAGCGAGCGGCTGCGAGGGGAGCGGAAGGTCCGACGCGAGATTAGCGGCATGAAAGAGACCGAGTGCGCTCATGTTCGGAAGGTTCAGCGGACCGGAGCGCAACCCGGCTCTATCACCGCGCCCGGCTGAGCAGGCTTCGACAATATGACCGAGTGTATTTGAGCCTTCGTCCCCGAACGCCTTTGCATCCGGCGCACCACCGATGCCGAAGGAATCGAGTACAAAAAGGAAAGCGCGAGACATGCCTCACTCCGATGGGTTTATTCCCCACAGATAGGTGAAACTTTGCGCAATGACAAATGCAGACGGGTGCGAGCGGGAGAATTGCTTTAACAGTCGGAACAAGCGACGGATGTACCCTGCCGGACGCGGCCGAATATGGTCTTCGGCATGGTTATTCCGATCGCCGAGGTGCCCTTTGCAGTCGTGACCGTATCCTTCATGATGAAAGCCATCAACGGTACATAGGCAATCTTCATCTCGACACGGATCACGGATGTACTCGGGACCAGCAGATTGGCATTGAGCGCCACAGCACTCCCAGCCGAGTACGGCGTCGTATAGGCAAGATCGACCTTGCGCCTTGACCACGCAACTGTCGCAACCTTGGCTGCAGAGATGTTGATGGCAGTGACCGTGATCTGCGGAGTGTCCCGCATGTAGGGAAGCAGGGTAGCCGTTCCAATATCCATAATGTCCTGGATCTGGGCCTTGGTAATCGTCTGCTGTTGGTTGATCAGATCTGCGACCATGTTGGTAGCACGACCGAGATTCTTGTTAAGATCAAGTCCTGCCGTGACCTCTACACTGCCCATATAGAGTGCGATCATAAGAGGCGCGATCAGCGCGAATTCCAGCGCCGCGACACCGCGCTGATCGCGGAAAAAGCTTTGCACACGCTTCACGAATTCGACCGTGGCAGTTTTTTGTTTTTTATAGGCTTTCATGCGTCACACTTTCGGAAGAATGCAAAGGGATGCTTGCTTGGCTGTCTCGGCGTCAGAGATAGGGCTCATTTTTCCAGGTTGCGGTGGAGAAAAGCAGGGTTTTCCCAGCGCCATCGATGCTCTCGATGCGAGGTTTCATGAGATTGGTAAAAATCGGCCACCGATAAAAAACGCGCAGCTGGTTGATGGTACCGGCTCCGCCCGGTGCGCTCTTGAATCCGGTCGAATCGACGTCGCCATCACTCTTGAGCGATATTGTCTTTGGAACGGCAGCGAAGGTGGCATAGGTGCGCAAATCCACAAACAGATCGGGGCAGTTCGTCGTCGGCATCAACAGCCTCTTGCAAACCTTATCCTTCAGTTCAGCTAAAGTGAGTGTCTTGATTTCGCCTGTGCGTAACTGGCGCGCAATATCGTCCGTTGTATTCGCCATGACCTGCTGGGCGGTAAAGCTGAGGCTCACCTCGATGATCGCGAAGATCAGCAGAAAGAAGGGCAGGGCGATCAACGCGAATTCGATTGCGACGGTGCCGCGCTTGTTAGCACAGAACCGTGCCGCAGTGGACCGGCGCGCGCTCGCCGGTCCATCGACCGCTTCGGCAGTGTATCGAGTGTCAAAGAGTTTATGAGTTTTCCCGAACATAGTTTCCCCGCGCAATTAGCCCGAAGGAACTCTTACATGTCAGATATTAGAATCTGGTTTGGAGACAACAGCAAATTGCAGCCAATGGATTTACTGTTTCTCAACCGTGATCGGTGGTTGGCTCAGTTACCGCCGATCTGGGAGTCGGATGCCTTCTCGGCCTCGGTTTTCTGAGCGGTTTCGCAATAGGGTGTGCACGAAAGCGTCTGGACATAGGCCCGGCGATAGACGCGGGTCGTATTGGCGACACTGCGGCTGACCATGACTTGGTCATCGACAATAGCAGCGCCGTCCGCATCGATGATGACGATATTGGTGATGCCAAAACCCTTGCCGGTCAGAACGACGGTCCGCGCATCCTTGACCACCGCATCGGCGATTTGAGGATCTCCGACAACCACGGTATCGGCAGGACGGGCGAGTTTCAGGATTCTTGCCTGGTTCATCACGATGTGGATGCCGGTATCGGCCTGCGTTGCCGGGGCAAACAAGACACCAGCCAGGGCCAATGCGGCTGCGAGGCCATAGGAACGTATGCTGTGGCTTCTGATGTGAACCATGGGATAGCCCTTCGAAAAATTGTCAAGTCAACCATGGCCGGGATTGGTGAAGGAAAGCTTAAATCTGCGAACACGTTGTTAAGTATAATGTGAAACGGGTCGCTACGTCTCCTCTTCGTCGGACAGGCGCGAGGCAAATGGTCAAATTGGCAGTGATAGGAATAGTTAGAATTTATAATAAATCAGGTCGGTACTTTTTACCCTTTGGAAACATGACTTACAGTTTCATGGAGGTTTACTTTTTCGTAACGGTATTTCTTAAGCCGAATGCAATGAGCAGTATCTAGTTTCCGCGAGTATACACCGACGCCAGAGGCATGAACGAGAGTTCGACATGAGACGACCCGTAAAGATCATCCTCGACGTTTTCGCTGATTTCCTGCGCGATAGCTCGGGCACGACGGCCATCGAATACACGCTGATCGCGTCGATCATCAGTATAGGGATTATGATCGGCGCAGGTATGCTCGGTACGTCGGTGGGGGAATTGTACACGGGTCTCGCTCAAGATTTAGCGGAAGCCTCCAACAAATGACCAGACGGGATTCGACAACTTTTTTGGAACGCAGCTATGATTGAAGCAGCCATTTTGGTCATCTTCCCGTTTGCCATGGTATTCGCAGCTACTTCGGATTTGTTGTCTATGACCATCCAGAACAGAGTTCCACTCATTCTGCTTATATCCTTTACACTCCTTGCGCCTTTGACCGGTATGCCGTGGGAGATCTACGGCATGCACTTTCTTGCTGCCGCGGCGGTGCTCGCCGCCACCTTTGCCTTGTTTGCCGCGGGCACAATGGGCGGCGGGGATGCGAAGCTCATGGCCGCCACAGCGCTTTGGCTGGGCTGGAATTTGGAACTGGTGCAGTATTTGCTGGCGCTGTCGTTGTTCGGCGGAATGCTGACACTGGTAATCTTGCGTTACCGCAGCTCAATGCTCGCTCGGGTCTATACGGAGCGGTTCGATTTCATGCGCCGCCTCGCAAAAAAAGGTGAGGGAGTACCGTACGGAATAGCGCTCGGATTGGCTGGACTACTGACTTTCCCATCGTCACCCCTTGGCTTGTGGGTAATCGATCGTCTCGCTCATAGTTGAACAGCGTTTCGACTTGAGCCAACGCTGTTTTCAAAACGGCCGACGTCAAAGTCCTGCCCAAATAGTAAACGTTAAGCGCCGTTAATCATACTTTTAAGCAATGCGTTAACCTTAATTACACGATTAACAAGGCAATGTGCGACCTTAGTATCTAAGACGTAAGTCTAGTGGGGCACATCAATGCAAAAAGCGCGTCTTGTCATATTGGTCGTAGCGGTCGCTGCTGCAGGCGCGGCTGGCTATATCGCCACACATATGAAGCCCAACGTCACGGTTGTCACAGAAGCCGGTCCGCAGATCAAGTTGCAGGACGTTCTGGTCGCGACTGAAAATCTCGGCGTTGGAGCCGAAGTGCATGGGCAGATGCGTTGGCAGCAATGGCCAGAGGACGCCGTCGCTGACGGATACATCAAGCGTTCCGAACGACCCAACGCAGAAGAAGAACTGAAGGGTTCAACGGTCCGCCTGCAGATATTTCCCGGTGAGCCAATCCGCGAAGCCAAGTTGATCGGCAAGGGTCAGAGCTTCATGTCGGCACAGCTTCCAGCCGGGATGCGCGCTGTTGCGACGCAGATTGCAGCTGAAACGAGCGCCGGTGGGTTCATCCTCCCCGATGATTACGTCGACGTGATCATGATCCGGCAGATGGAGGGGGAGCAAAAGCAATACGCGACCGAGACCATCCTGAGCAACATCCGCGTCCTGGCAATCGACCAGACAATTCAGGAGGACGAGAAGGGCGAAAAGACCAAGGTTGGTTCCACCGCCACGCTCGAACTCACACCGGAGCAAGCCGAAATTCTAACAGTCGCTCAGCAGATGGCTGCTCGCTTGTCGCTGGTTCTGCGCTCCGTTCAGGACGCGCAGGAACCGACCGGACCCGGCGCCGAGTATCTCGTCAACTCACCCGGGCGGGCAGGCAATGTGAAGTTGATCAAGTCCGGCACGGTGACAGAAATCCTGGGGCGGAAATAAAAAAATGGGAAGCGAGACAAAGATCATGTTCAAATTCGGTTTCCGTCCATGCACAGCGATGGCGGCTATCGCCCTTGGGTGCGCTCTCTCTGTTCCTGCAATACAAGGCACGGCGATTGCCGAGACCAATGTCGTAAGGCTCAACCAAGGCCATGGCATGAACAAGCGCATCAATCTCGGCCTGAACAAGTCGCTGGTTGTTGATCTCCCAACCGATGCCTATGACATTCTCGTAGCCAACCCGACCGTCGCCGACGCCGTAACCCGCACGGCACGCCGTATTTATCTCTTCGGCAAGCAAGTCGGACAGACCAATATTTTCGTTTTCGGACCGAATGGCGAGCAGCTGGCCAGCTTCGATCTTGTAATCGAACGTGACGTCGCCGGGCTTGAAGACGCCTTGAAGAAATATATTCCAGATTCGAACATCAAAGTCGAACTGATGAACGATAACGTCATTCTCACGGGTTCGGTCCAGACGCCGCTTGATGCCAAGAGGGCAAGTGATCTTGCCAACCTGCTCGTTTCGGGCGGTGAAGCAACCACAGGCCAATATGCGCTCACGGCATCGGGCCAAGGCGGCAGCAATGGCGGCGGCGGTTCGGATGTAGCGATCAGCAACCCGGACGAGGCGCGACAGACAAGCAAGATCGTTAACCTGATTCAGATCGCCGGTGAAGATCAGGTCACGCTCAAGGTGACCGTCGCCGAAGTCAGCCGGACTGTGATGAAGCAGTTAGGTGTCAATCTGATCGCTTCCAGCGCCGGCAACGGAATAAGCTTTTCCAGCGAAAATCTCACTGGCCTCGGTACACCTATCTCCGGTTCGAGCTTGGGTGCGGTCGGCTCGATCGGAAACACTACCATCGCCGCATATCTGAATGCGATGGAACTGGCTGGTGTCATGAAGACATTGGCCGAGCCCTCTCTGACAGCGATATCAGGCGAGAAGGCTACCTTTCGTGTCGGCGGTGAGTACAATATTTTCACCGGCCAGGAAGTCACACAAGACCAGAACGGCAACACGATCACCACTGACCATAGAACGGTAGAGTACGGCATTGGTCTGGAGTTTGTTCCGGTCGTTCTCTCTCCGGGCCGGATCAGCCTCAAAGTTCGCACATCCGTTTCCGAGCCTACTTTGGAAGGCTCGATCAAAGCTCCGGGCGTCCGAGGCCAGGGAGCTCCAAACATTCTGTCCATACGCAAGCGTCTTGCAGATACCACCGTTGAATTGCCGTCGGGTGGATCGATGATGATCGCCGGCCTGATGCGTGATGATGTGCGCCAGGCGATTTCCGGCTTCCCGGGCCTCTCAAAAATTCCGATCCTAGGCACATTGTTCCGTAGTCGCGACTTCGTCCGGAACGAAAGTGAGCTCGTGGTCATCATCACACCTTACCTCGTCCGTCCGGTCGCACGTACGGCGCTCGCCCGGCCTGACGACAATCTTAATCCTGCCAGTGATGCTGCCGGTATTTTCCTCGGCAAGGTCAACCGTGTCTACGGCACGAAGGAGGCGAGTCTGCCAGCAGGCCGCTATGAAGGCACCGTCGGGTACATCTACAAATGAACGAGGAACGGATCATGTCGAACGCGAACAGAAAACTCCGCATGAAGCCGGTCCTGGCATTGCTGGCAGTAGCCCTGCTTGCAGGCTGCGCCCAGCAACGTGATGTGACGGGGGGCATTCCGGATGATTACCGGACCAATCATCCGATCGTCATTTCCGAAAAAGAGCAGGTGGCCGATATTCCGGTTGGCCACGCCGATACGAAGCTGTCGATCACCCAGCGCAGCATCGTCGAGCACGCTGCGGCCAACTACCGGTCAAACGGATCCGGTGTCATCCACATTCTCATTCCTGCAGGTTCGCCCAATGAACGTGCCGCAGCAAAGTTGCGCGGCGATATTGCCGCAACCCTGCGCAGAAATGGGGTGAAGCCATTCAATATATCCAGCGAACGCTACCAGGCTGGTCCGGAAGAATCCGCCCCCATACGCCTGTCCTATTCGGCGATGACAGCCTCGACCAATACGTGTGGCCAATGGCCCAGGGATTTGCTCGAAACCGCTGAAAACAGGCACTACGCCAATTTTGGCTGCGCCAGTCAGAACAATTTCGCGGCACAGCTCGCCAACCCGGCAGACTTGCTCGGACCACGCGCAACATCTCCGATCGATGCTGAACGGCGAATTGTCGTGATCGAGGACTACAGGAATGCCCCTACGCCCGTGGCACCCACGGCGCAGGAAGTACAGTACTAGGCTTGGTCTTAAGCAACCAACTCTCTTCGAAAAGCGGAATGCTAAAATGAGTCAAGTGGCCTTCGAAACAGAAAACCAGCCTGGAGATGGCGGCGAGCGATCACCGGGTCTGAGCCTGCACGCGCACCGGCCGATACCCCGCATATCGATCCAGGCGTTTTGTGAAAGCGATGGTATTGCAAGGCAGATATCCCGTGCGAGCGAAGACCGGCGCATGGCAAAGACTCATGTGCAGGTGCACATGGGCGGCGTGGATACCGCTGTTGAACTGTTCCAGACAGTGCCGACGCCCAATCTAATTTTGCTTGAGACATCGGCGGCCCCGCGCGACATGCTGCAGAGCTTGGCGGCTTTATCCGAGGTGTGCGACCCTTCAACCAAGGTCGTGATCATCGGACAAGTCAATGATGTCTGGCTCTACCGCGAACTGATCCGCAACGGCATATCCGAATACATGGTTGCCCCGATCGATCTGTCTGAGATTGTCGGAGTCATCGGCGGGCTGTTCGTCGATCCAGAAGCAAAGCCGCTCGGGCATTCGATTGCCTTCATCGGCGCAAAGGGTGGTGTCGGTGCCTCCACCATGGCTCACAATATTGCCTGGGCCATCTCGTCGCTCTTCAAGAATGAAGTTGTTATTGCCGATATGGACTTGCCTTATGGCACGGCGAATATCAACTTCGACCAGGACCCCGCCCAGGGGATTGCCGAAGCTGTCTTTTCGCCAGAACGCATTGATGACGTCTATCTCGACCGTCTACTGGCGCAATGCGCCGAGCATCTTTCGCTGCTTGCTGCACCATCGACGCTTGATCGCGTTTTCGATTTCCGTGACGATTCCTTTGCCCACCTCATTGACGTGGCGCAAAGATCCGTTCCCCACGTCGTTCTGGATGTGCCGCACACATGGAACGGCTGGACACGTACGACGCTCGCCCGAGCCGATGAAGTCGTTATCATTGCGTCGCCGGAACTGGCAAATTTACGCAATACAAAAAACCTGATCGATACGCTGAAGCAGCTTCGCCCCAATGACGCGCCGCCAAGACTGATCCTCAATCAGGTCGGCGTGCCCAAGCGTCCTGAAATAGCACCACTCGATTTCTGCAGCCCACTGGGAATTCTTCCGCTGGCCACGATCCCCTTTGATCCCGCGCTGTTCGGCAGCGCGGCGAACAATGGCCGGATGCTGGCGGAAACGGATGGTGCCAATCCAATCGTTCAGAGCATCAACGAGATCGCCCATATCCTGACAGGCCGCATGACACTGAAGCCCAAGAAGAAGCCCGGATTGTCTTCGGTCCTATCCCGGTTGAAGCGCAAGAAACAGTAAAGAGAAATCATGTTTGGTAAACGCGGCAATGCTCAGTCAAGCGGGGCTGGTGGAAACCAGGCTCAGGAATTTCGGGCGCCAGCTCTGGAAATGGCGCTGCCTCCTCTGGCAGGTGGAGTGATCGCGCCGGCCGGACTGCCGCGGGATATATTGGAGCCCAAGCGTTCACCCATTGAAACGCCAAAACCTGTCGTGCCGCTCCGCGAAAAGAATGAAGCGTACTATGATACGAAGTCGCAGGTTTTTGCCGCGCTGATCGACACCATCGATCTTGCGCAATTGTCGAAACTCGACCCGGAAGTGGCACGCGAAGAAATCCGCGATATCGTCAACGACATCATCGCAATCAAGAATTTCGCCATGTCGATCTCGGAGCAGGAAGAACTGCTCGATGATATCTGTAATGACGTTCTCGGCTATGGCCCGCTGGAGCCGCTGCTGGCGCGCGATGATATCGCCGACATCATGGTCAATGGCGCGCGCAAGACCTACATTGAAGTGCTCGGCAAGGTACAGGAATCCGGCGTTCGCTTCCGCGATAACCAGCAGCTTCTCAACATCTGTCAGCGTATCGTCAGCCAGGTCGGCAGGCGCGTCGATGAGTCCAGTCCCATCTGCGACGCACGTCTGCCCGATGGCTCACGTGTCAACGTTATCGCGCCGCCGCTTGCGATCGACGGACCGGTCCTGACCATTCGTAAATTCAAGAAGGACAAGCTGACACTCGATCAGCTCGTCCGTTTCGGCGCTATTTCTCCTGCCGGTGCCGAACTGCTGCAGATCATCGGCCGCGTCCGTTGCAATATCGTCATCTCCGGCGGTACCGGTTCCGGCAAGACAACGCTTCTGAACTGCCTGACCAATTATATCGACAAGGACGAACGCATCATTACTTGCGAGGACTCGGCGGAATTGCAGCTTCAGCAGCCGCATGTGGTGCGCCTTGAAACAAGGCCGGCGAACCTCGAAGGCGAGGGGGAGATCACCATGCGCGATCTCGTCAAGAACTGCCTGCGTATGCGCCCCGAACGGATCATCGTCGGCGAAGTGCGCGGACCTGAAGTCTTCGATCTGCTTTCTGCGATGAACACCGGTCACGATGGTTCCATGGGTACGATCCACTCGAACAGCCCGAGAGAATGTCTCAGCCGTATGGAATCCATGATCGCCATGGGCGGCTTCGCTCTTCCGCAGAAAACCGTACGTGAAATCATCGTCGGTTCGGTGGATATCATCATCCAGGCAGCGCGCCTTCGCGACGGTTCACGGCGCATCACCCATGTCACCGAGGTGATCGGCATGGAAGGCGAAGTCGTTATCACGCAGGACCTCGTCGTCTATGAAATCACCGGCGAGGACGCTAATGGCCGTCTCATCGGAAAGCACGTCTCCACCGGTATCGCCCGCCCGCACATGTGGGAGCGGGCACGGTACTACAATGAAGACCGGCGGCTCGCCAACGCGCTCGATTCAATGGAAACGGCAAAGCTATGATGGTGGGATCGGAGCACAAGAATGTTCGGGCTTGATATCGCGCAGCTTGGTTTCATCGCCCTGGTTGTTCTCGCAGTCGCCGCCTTAGCCTACGTCTTCTTTTTCGATTCGATTGCATGGCAGAAGAAGGCCGACGAACGCTTGAAGGAGGTCAAGCTCGCCGCAACCGACAGTCTTGGCAAATTCACTGTTCGCGACAAGCAGGCCGAGGCGGTCAAACGCCGTAAGTCCGTTCAGGATACGTTGAAAGACCTTGAGCAGCGCCAGAAGCTGCGTGACAAGAATATCAAGTCGCCGCCGCTGAAAATGCTCATCCAGCAAGCAGGCATGAAAGTGACGATGCCGCGATTCTATCTCTATTCGTTTATAACAGGCGTCTTGGTTACCGTATTGGGCGTGATGTTCGGATCGCCGTTCTATCTCGCGCCGGGTTTGTTTCTTGCGGGGGCTCTGGGTTTGCCGCGCTGGTTCGTCTATTTCCGCCGCAGCCGTCGCATCAAGGCATTCCTCAACGAGTTTCCGAACGCGATTGACGTGATCGTACGCGCGATCCGGTCTGGTCTGCCACTGAACGACGGAATCCGTCTCATCGCGCAGGAGGCTCAAGAGCCAGTACGAGGGGAATTTCGCCGTATCGTCGATACGCAACAAGTCGGGGTAAGCATTCCCGAGGCCGCCATGCGCATGTCCGAGTATATGCCTTGCGCTGAAGCCAGTTTTTTCGGCATCGTCATCCAGATTCAGTCCCAGGCCGGCGGAAATCTTTCCGAAGCTTTGGGTAATCTTTCCCGCGTCTTGCGTGACCGGAAAAAGATGGCGGCCAAAGTTCAGGCGCTCTCGATGGAAGCGAAGGCTTCGGCGTACATCATCGGCGCGCTGCCTTTTATCGTTGCTTTTCTGGTGTACCTGACAAGCCCGAAATACATCATGATTCTTTTCAACACCAGTTCCGGCAATTTCGTACTTGCTTGCGCCGGCATTTGGATGTCGATCGGCATCATGGTGATGAAAAAGATGATTAATTTCAAATTCTAGCGAGAGATGCATGGTAAACGCCTTTGCTAAAGCCATCCACGACCCCGCGTTTCTCTTCGCTATCCTGGTCGGGATATCGATCTTCGCGACGCTTGTCACATTCCTCATGCCAATGTTGTCGGGGGCCGAGCTGAAATCGCGCATGAAATCGGTTGCCCTTGAACGGGATCAGATCCGGTCGCGCGAAAGAGCCCGGCTCGCTTCCGAAAGCGATGGCAAGCGCAAAAACGCCGGCAATTCCTTGCGTAAAACCGAGCGGCAGGGAGTACGGCAATTCGTCGAAAGACTGGATCTGCAACGGGCATTGGCTGACGAAAAGACGCTCGCCGCTTTGCGCATGGCCGGCTTTCGCGGACAGAACGCGCTGAACATATTTCTGGCTGCGCGTTTCGGCCTGCCATTCGTCACGCTCGGCCTGGCTGTCTTCTATATTTTTGTTCTGGGTGGCCTTGCGGATAAATCGACACTTATTCGCTTGGTTGCGTGCTTTGCCGGTGCTTATGTCGGCTTCTACCTGCCAAACCTCTATGTGAGAAATGTCGCCAGCAAGCGCAAACAATCCATCCAGATGGCGTGGCCCGATGCGTTGGATCTGATGCTGATCTGCGTGGAATCGGGTATGTCGATCGAAGCAGCATTCAAAAAGGTGTCAGAAGAGATCGGCGTTCAATCGGGTGATCTGGCAGAAGAACTGGTCCTGACCAACGCCGAACTGTCTTTTTTGCCGGAGAGACGTCAGGCCTACGATAATCTTGCGATCCGGACTGGGCTTGAAACCGTCAAGTCCGTGGTGCAGGCGCTGGTCCAATCTGAGCGCTATGGAACGTCGATCGGCAGCGCCTTGCGCGTTCTGTCCGATGAAAGCCGTGAAATGCGCCTGATGGCGGCCGAGAAGAAGGCCGCGGCACTGCCGCCAAAGCTGACCGTGCCGATGATCCTCTTTCTGCTTCCCGTGTTGTTCTGCGTCATTCTCGGACCTGCTGTCATCCAGATACAGGCGCAGGGCGGAATATTCGGACCTGCAACTCCAAAAAAATGACAACGTTATTCGCTCATGAAAAAGCCGCCTGGAATGGGCGGCTTTTTTTGCTACTTCGGAAGGGGAAATCAGCTCTTCGGCTGCTTCTTGTCTTTCAGCATGTTCCATGAATTCTGCTGCGACAGCATCGACCGCAGATATCGCACATTCGCTTGCGCCTGTTGCGGCGAGAGTTCCTGTTTGGCGATGTTCTCGGCCTCGTCGAAACGGCCCTGCAGCCCAACGACGAGCGCAAGGTTTTGCCGCACGCGGCTGTCCGAACCCTTTCCGCTGACTGCTTGACGCATATACTGTTCGGCAGTGGCCAATTCACCGGAGAGCACGTAGGACATACCCATGTTGGACAGGATCGAGGCTTCGTTGGGATTAATGATCAGCGCCTGCTTGTAGAGATCGCGAGCCTCGCCTGTCTTACCCATTTGATCGAGAATGGCGCCTTCCGCCGAGAGTAGTTTCCAGTCCGGATACTCCGGAGTCTGGGCGCGGCGCAGTGCGTCGAGCGCCGCATCGAATTCGCCGGTGCTGGCAAGTGCTTTGCCATAGGCAGCCAGGACCTGACGATCCTTCGGATAGGCGATCGCAAGACTGCGCATCACGGCAAGCGCTTGATCGCTGCGGCCGGTCATGCGCAATACGGTGGCAAAATTCAATGCCGCAGCCCTGTCTTTGGGGTTGGCTTCGTAGCGTTTGCCGAGGCTGGCTGATGCCTGCATCAGCTGCTCTTGGTTCATCTGATCGAAATTGCCAGCGGGAAGAGTGTCCGTCGTGCCGGTGGCTGGGGCGATCGATCCCGTCGTCGTTTTGTCCGTGGTTGTACAGCCGGACATGCTGGCTGCCAAAGCGACAATTGCGACGGAAAAAATGAAGCGGCGATTACGTTGAATAATGCCTGCGCTTGTCATAGTTTGCCCCATCCGCAGCACAAATCATCTGTGCGTTAACCATTCCCACGGATTAGAAATATTCTGTTAACCCTAACGGACCGTTAATGGCGCAACCGCGGGATGCAGAAGATTGAACGAGAAGAGAGCGTCATGGCAAGCGAAATCAAAGGCAAGAAACCCGCAGACAGCAGGCCGGTCTGGTTCGTGAAAATCGGTGAACTGGAAAGTGCTGGCCTCGACGGTGCCGCGTTTGCCTGGGCGAAGGCCAATGGTTTCGACGGGCAATCAAATCGCGTCCTCGTTATCCCGGGCGGCAATGGCGAAATTTCGGGGGCTCTGTTCGGTATCGGCAAGGACGACATGCGTCTTGCAGCCGGAAAACTCGCGAGCGCACTGCCGAAGGGAGCCTGGCATTTGGCGAGCCCGGTCAGAGAGCCTGATCTCACAGCTTTGGCGTTTCTCCTCGGCGGTTACAAATTCACCCGCTATACGACGAAGGACAACGTTGACGTTACGCTGACGCTACCGGACGGTGCGGACAAGGTTGATGTAAAACGCCTTGCCAAGGCCGTCACCCTTGCACGCGATCTCATCAACACGCCGACCAACGATATGGGTCCTGACGCACTGGAGATAGCCGTGCGCAAGGTCGCCGACGAGCACAAGGCATCTTTGAGCGTGGTCAAGGGCGATGCCCTGTTGAAGAAGAATTTCCCGATGATCCATGCGGTCGGCCGGGCCGGGAGTGAGGAACCGCGGCTGATCGACCTTGAATGGGGCAAGAAGGATGCACCGAAAGTGACGCTGGTTGGCAAGGGTGTCTGCTTCGACACCGGCGGTCTCGACATCAAGCCTTCGAGTAGCATGCTTTTAATGAAGAAGGATATGGGCGGCGCAGCGAACGTGCTGGCACTGGCTGGGCTTATCATGGATGCCAAGCTGCCGGTTCGGTTACGCCTGCTGATCCCGGCGGTCGAGAATTCGATTTCCGCCAATGCATTCCGCCCCGGCGATGTGCTAACCAGTCGCAAAGGGCTGACGGTCGAGATCGGCAATACCGATGCGGAAGGGCGTCTTGTCCTTGCCGATGCACTGGCTTTGGCGGATGACGAGGAGCCGGAAATCCTGATCGACATGGCCACCCTGACCGGCGCTGCACGCGTCGCGCTGGGTCCTGATCTGCCACCGTTCTATTCCAATGACGATGCTTTCGCGTCAGAAGTTGCGGACGCTGCAGAGGCCGTTGCCGATCCGGTCTGGCGCATGCCGCTTTGGCAGCCCTACGATGCCAAACTTTCTTCGCGTGTCGCTGACATGAACAATGTGACGGCCGACGGCTTTGCCGGTTCGATCACGGCGGCGCTGTTCCTGCAACGCTTTGTCAGCAAGGCGAAGGTCTGGGCGCATTTCGATATCTTTGGCTGGAATCCCGTTGAGAAACCGCATGCACCGATTGGAGGCGAGGCGCAGGCGATCCGCGCGCTTTACCATCTTTTGAAGCACCGCTTCCCGAACGAATAAGTGCCTTGTGCGGTTTGAGGCAAGGTCTAGAATGGAACGGAGCCGAAATGATCTCGGATACCGCCGTTCATGAACATAGAGCTAAGGCCGCTGCAGGCGCTGACATTGTGGAAGGAAATCGCGCTGTCGGAAGTGCGCGATGACGCCCATGATCTCACCATGCGCCAGCTGGCTGTACTCCTGACGGTCTATCTGGAGCCGCCGCCCCATACGATACGCGGCATGGCGGCGAAGCTCGGTGTAACAAAACCTGTCATCACCCGCGCTCTCGACACAATGGGTTCCTATGGTCTGGTCGATCGCCACCGCGATGAAAAGGACAAGCGCAACGTTCTCGTCAAGAGAACGGTAAAAGGTGCGCTCTATGTTGAAAGGCTCGGCGATCTGGTCATCGCCAAAGCAAGAGGATTACCGCTTTGAAAGCTGAAACTGTAAATCTGGACAAGCGGCTCAATGCTTTCCGGCCGGACCTTGCGGATGAAAGCTTGCGCGGCTTGGTCGAAGCGGATCGCTTCGTCCCCGGCCAGCCGATGCGCATCGCCGATCCGGTGGTCGATGTGCGCTCTGAACCTCGTGGTGATGCAGGCATCACCACACAGTTCCTTTACGGCGACGATGTTCTCGTCTTTGAAGATGCCAATGGCTGGTACTGGGTCCAGAACGAACGCGACGGTTATGTCGGCTATGTGGTGGATACGACGCTTGACCGCCGCGTGGACGACCCGACACATATCGTTATCGCGCCGAGAACCTTTGTTTACCCGGGCTCCGATCTTAGGTTCCCACGGACCAAGGCCCTGTCGATGGGTTCGCTTGTCAGCGTTACGGGTGGCCAGGAACGGCGCGGTACGCTCTATGCCATGCTACCAAGCGGCGAGGCGATCATCGCCAAGCATCTAGTGCCGATTGACGAGGTGACGGAAGACCACGTTGCCGTTGCGGAAACGCTTATGCATACGCCCTATCTGTGGGGCGGCGTTTCAGGATTTGGCGTTGATTGTTCAGGACTGATCCAGCTTTCACTGCTGATGACCGGCCAGGGTGTCTTACGCGATTCCGATATGCAGGCCGCTTCGATCGGCGAACTGATCGAACCGGACAAGGACTATCACAATCTACAACGCGGCGATTTCCTGTTCTGGACAGGCCACGCGGCGATGATGGCTAGCCATTCCATGCTGCTGCATGCCAGCGGCCATACAATGAGTGTCACCCTCGAACCGCTGCGCGACGCCATCGAACGCATTGCGTATCTTTACGGCAAGCCGACAGCGGTGCGGCGGTTGTAGATATTGCGTTCATTTCTATTCACAATTTTTGAATGTTGTATATTATGGTAATATACCTATATGATAGACTTTGACCGGATAACAGGCTTCAATTGGGACGCGGGCAACAGCCGGAAAAACATCGAAAAGCACGATGTCGGCCAATCTGAATCCGAGCAAATATTTTTTAATGAGCCATTGTTGATGGTTGCAGACCCAAAACACAGTTTATCAGAGCAGAGGTTTCACGGCTTGGGACACACAGATGATATGCGGTTGCTTCATGTAACTTTCACGCTTCGGCAGAATGAAACGCTGATCCGCGTGATTTCAGCCCGGGACATGAACCGCAAGGAACGGACCTATTATGAGCAAAACTCTTAAGTCAGTACCAATCTTTCACACAGAGGCAGAAGAACGTGCCTTTTGGGAGACGCATGATTCGACGGGGTATCTCGACTGGAGCAAGGCGGAAACTGTCAGGCTGCCCAATCTCAAGCCGTCCTCAACCTCCATATCTCTCAGGCTTCCGACCTCGATGCTCGAGCGCATCAAAATTGCGGCCAACAAGCGCGATGTGCCTTACCAATCACTGATCAAGGCATGGCTTTCCGAGAAAATAGATACGCCGCACAAATAGGCAGTTTGGTGTAACCTAATACTGCGCGGCTCGATCCACGATGTTCTTCAACGTCTCGCCGCGCTCATAAGATTCAATCTGCGCGACGATTTCGGGAACCAGGGCCTGGGGGCTGGAGCTTGCCGCTGCATGGGGCGTCACCACAACTTGCGGATGTGTCCACAGGGGACTGCTTTTCGGTAGTGGTTCCGTGTTGAACACGTCGAGTGTTACCGCCGAAAGCATACCGCGATCGAGCGCTGCCAGGATGTCGGGCTCGTTCTGCAAGCCACCACGACCGGCATTGATCAATGTAGGGGCGCCCAATGGGCTGTGCTGCTTCATCTGCGCGAACATGCTCATCGACAGAATGCCTTTGGTCTCCGGCGTCAGCGGCAGCAGGCAGACCACGATATCCACATCCTTGAGGAAATCCTTGAGGCCGTCCTTGCCGTAATGGGTGGTGACGCCTTCGATGGTCTGCAGTCGGCGGCTCCAGCCGCTGACCCGAAAACCGAGGTTCCGCAGTTTCTGCGCGGCATCACGTCCAAGCACGCCAAGGCCAAGAATGCCGACCGTCACCTCATGCGCGGCCGGCTGACGGCGGTCTTCATGCCAGACACGGCTGGCTTGCTGCTGGCGGTAGCGCAGGCCAAGCCTATGATGGTCGAGCACCTGCCACACCACATATTCGCTCATGCGCATCGTAAGATCCGGCGAAACGATGCGCACAATGGGAACATCCGGAACCTGCTGGTCATGGAAAATATGGTCGACGCCGGCGCCGAGCGAGAAGATGACCTCAAGATTAGGCAGCCCCGCAAGCGATCCTGGCCGCTGCTTCCACACGAGAGCATAGCGAATCTTGTCCTTGTCGGTATCGGCATTGAGCACAAGCTTGCGGCCTGGCGCGGCTTTGGCAAATTCGGTTTGCCAGACCTCCGGGTCCCACCCCGTCACCGCCAACAAGATCGTGTCACTAGCATTCCCAGTCATTCGCTAACCGCTCCCTGTTCGGCCGTTTCTATCCTGAAGGCTGCCGCCATCAGGGCTTTTGTATAGTCGCTCTTGGGTCGCGCGAAGATTTCCTCCGAGGGACCATATTCCACTGCTTGGCCATTGCGCATCACCAGCACGTCATTGGCAAGCGCCTTGACCACTTTCAGGTCGTGACTAATGAAAAGATACGCCAGGTTGTGCCTCTGCTGCAACGCGCGCAAGAGGTCGACGACCTGCGCCTGTACACTCATGTCGAGCGCCGATGTCGGTTCGTCCAGCATGACGAAACGCGGATTGAGGACCATGGCGCGGGCAATGGCAATGCGCTGGCGCTGGCCGCCGGAGAACTCATGTGGATAGCGGAAACGGTTTTCCGGATCGAGATTGACCTCTTTCAACGCCGCGACGACACGCGCATCGCGCTCATCCGCCGACAGTTTCGGCTCGTGCACCTGCAGCCCTTCGGCGATGATGTCGGTGATCGACATGCGCGGCGAGAGCGAGCCGTAAGGATCCTGAAACACGATCTGCAACTCGCGGCGAAGCGGGCGCATCTGCTTGAAAGAATATTGGTTGATATCCGTCTTGCCAAAGCGGATCACACCCTCCGACGAAATCATGCGCGACAGCGCGAGGCCGAGCGTCGTCTTGCCCGAACCGGATTCGCCGACGACCCCGAGCGTCTGTCCGGCGCGAATCGTCACGTCGATGCCGTCAACCGCCTTCACATAATCAACGGTTTTGCGCAGAAAACCCTGCTTGATCGGGAACCAGACCTTGACGTTTTCGCCGCGCATCACCGGTTCTGCCGATAGGTCGGCAGACGGCGGATTGCCCTTCGGTTCCGCCGCGAGCAGGTGTTTCGTATATTCGTGCTTGGGATTGTCGAATATCTGCTTCGTTGGACCGGTTTCGACGATCTTGCCGCCGGTCATCACGCAGACCCGATCGGCGATCTTGCGCACGATGCCGAGATCATGGGTGATGAACAGCATCGACATGCCCTGCGCTGCTTTTAATTCCGCAAGCAGTTTGAGGATCTGCGCCTGCACCGTCACGTCGAGTGCGGTGGTCGGCTCATCGGCAATCAGCAGCTTTGGCTTATTGGCGAGCGCCATGGCGATCATTACGCGCTGACGCTGGCCGCCGGAAAGCTGGTGCGGATAAGCGTTCATACGTTTTTCCGGCTCGCGAATGCCAACTTCCTCAAGCAGAGCCAGCGTTCGCTGCCGGGCAGCTTTATCGCCCATTCCCTGATGCAGTTTCAGCACTTCGCTGATCTGCTTTTCAATCGGATGAAGCGGATTGAGCGAGGTCATCGGCTCCTGGAAGATCATGGTGATGTCGTTGCCGCGGACGCGGCGCAGATCGGTCTCGTCCTTGTCCAGCAAGTCCTCGCCATTGAACAGGATTTTGCCCGACGGGTGCGAGGCGGGTGGATAGGGCAGCAGCTTCAGGATCGACAGGGCCGTTACAGATTTGCCGGAACCGGATTCGCCCACAAGTGCGACTGTCTCGCCCTGAGCGATATCGAAAGAGATCCGATCGACCGCGATCGACTCTCGGCCGTTCTGGGTGAAGGCGACTGACAGGTCGCGTACTGAAAGTAGAGCACTCATTTGAAAGCCTTGCGCGGATCGAACGCGTCACGCGTCGCTTCACCGACGAAAATCAGCAGCGACAGCATCAGCGAGATGACGATGAAACCGGTGAGGCCAAGCCACGGCGCTTGAAGGTTGTTCTTGCCTTGCGCCAGCAACTCGCCAAGCGATGGCGATCCGGGCGGCAAGCCAAAGCCGAGAAAATCAAGCGAGGTCAGCGTCGTGATCGATCCATTGAGAATGAAGGGAAGGAAGGTCAGCGTTGTCACCATGGCATTGGGCAGAAGATGCCGGAACATGATCGTGCGGTCACGCACGCCTAGCGCGCGGGCGGCATTCACATATTCGAAATTGCGGGCGCGCAGGAATTCGGCGCGGACGATGCCAACGAAGCTGACCCACGAGAACAAAAGCATGATGGATAACAAGATCCAGAAGCCCGGCGGCAGGATCGAAGCCATGATCAGCAGCAGATAGAGGGTCGGAACGGAAGACCATATCTCGATGAAACGCTGCGCGATGAGATCGAGCCAGCCGCCGAAATAGCCCTGCAAGGCGCCAGCGGTGACGCCAATCACGGCGGAGGCGGCAGTCAGGATAAGGCCGAACAGCACCGAGATGCGAAAGCCATAAAGAGCGCGGGCAAGGACATCGCGCGCCTGATCGTCTGTGCCAAGAATGTTCATGTTGCCGAAGGTGCAATTCGGATCGTTGACGCCTTGCGGATAGCGGGCGCAGCGCTCTTCCGGCGTATAGAGCCAATAGGGTTTTGAGGGCGCCGTATCGGGCAACTCATTATTGACTGTGCGGTAGGAATAACGGACCGGCGGCCAGATCGCCCAGCCATTCGCGTTTATCTCATCCTGAATCACCGGGTCGCGATAGTCGGTCACCGCATAGAAGCCGCCGAACTTCTCCTCCGGATAATCGACCAGAACGGGAAAGAGAATCTCGCTTTTGTAGGAAACGAGAATTGGCCTGTCGTTGGCGATGAATTCGGCGAACAACGAGGCAACGAACAGGAAAAGAAACAGCCACAGCGCCCACCAGCCGCGGCGGTTCGCCTTGAAGTTCTGCCAGCGCCGCGCGTTGAGCGGCGACAGCCGCGGGCGGCGAACGGGAAGAGCGGATGTGCGCACAACATCGCTCATCAGACGTCCCTCCGCTCGAAATCGATACGCGGATCGATCCACGTATAGAGAAGATCGGAGAGCAGACTGACGACGACGCCGACCAGCGCAAAGATATAGACCGTGGCGATAACCACCGGATAATCGCGGTTGATGATCGATTCATAGCCGAGCAGCCCTAGCCCATCGAGCGAGAAGATCGCCTCGATCAAGAGCTGGCCGGTAAAGAAGATCGAAATGAAGGCGCTTGGAAAGCCAGAAATGACGATGAGCATCGCGTTGCGGAAGACGTGGCCGTAGAGAATCTTTCGCTCGTTGAGGCCCTTGGCACGCGCCGTCGTCACATATTGCTTGCGGATTTCATCCAGGAACGAATTCTTGGTGAGCAGTGTCGTCGTGGCGAAAGCGGAGAGGAGCATGGCGGTCAGCGGCAAAGCGAGATGCCAGGCGTAATCGATGATCTTGCCAAAGATTGAGAGTTGCAAAAAATTGTTCGAGGTCAGACCGCGCAACGGGAACCAGTCGAAGAACGAGCCGCCGGCGAAAAAGACAATCAGCATGATACCGAACAGAAAGCCCGGGATCGCATAGCCGACGATGATGACACCGCTAGTCCAGATGTCGAAGGTTGATCCGTCTTTAATTGCTTTGCGTATGCCAAGCGGTATCGAGATCATGTACGAAAGCAGCGTCATCCACAGGCCGAGCGATATGGAGACCGGGAGCTTTTCCTTGATCAGGTCGATCACGCTGATATCGCGGAAATAGCTCTTGCCAAAATCGAAGCGCAGATAGTTCCAGACCAGCAGACCGAAGCGCTGCAGCGGCGGCTTGTCGAGGCCGAACTGCTTTTCAAGGCTGGCGATAAACGCTGGATCGAGCCCCTGTGCGCCGCGATATTTGGAGTTGCCCTCACCAAGGCCAAGCTGGTCCTGGCTCTGACCGAAATCCGCACCGCCCCCGCCAATGCGATCCATGGCATTGCCGCCTTGGCCGGTGAGTTGGCCGATAATGCGTTGCACCGGACCGCCGGGAACGAATTGCACGATGACGAAGCAGACAAGCAAAACCCCGAAAAGGGTCGGGACCATCAACGCGAGGCGGCGGAGAATATAGGCTCCCATTAGAAAGAAACCCCTCCCTGCTGCTGCGCAGCCTCCCTCCCCACAAGGGGGAGGGTAAAGAAGGAGCGTTTCATCGAGGTTGTCGGCAACTGGAATGGCGCCGACGTTGCCGCCCTTGCCCTCCCCCTTGTGGGGAGGGACGGCGCGAAGCGACGGGGAGGGGTCTTTTTGATCATATCGCCCCTTACATTCCTAAACCTTGCCAATTGCCTTTGCCTTTGCTTCATCGAACCACCACAACGTCTCAACTGGAAAACCATAATCGGGCTTGGGCTCCTTGAAGCCGAACATATCCCAATAGGCGACCAGATGATTCGCTGAGTACCAATTTGGAATCCAGTCGCGTCTTATACGCAAGAGTCGATCAAGAACACGCAAGATCGAAACCAATTCGGTGCGAGAATGCGCCTCGCTGACTTTCGCGATGAGAGCATCGACGACCGGATCGGATATGCCAGGAAAATTTGTTGAGCCGGGTACTGTCGCGGCTCTGGAGCCAAACATCGTTTCCAGCGATTCCCTCGTTGGCGTAGGGATGAGAGAATACGCAACGCCGATGATGTCGAAATCGAAATCCTGCAATCGGACCTGGTATTGTGCCGGATCAACGAGGCGCAGCGAGGCATTGATGCCGATCGCCTGGAGATTGTTGATGAAGGGCGAATAGACCCGGCTGAAAACTTCCGCCTGGGTCAGCATTTCGAGGTCGAGTGGCTTGCCGGCGCTATCCACGAAGCGGTTGCCGTCGCGTTTGAAGCCCGCCTCGATCACGAGTTCGACAGCGCGTCGCAGATTCTTGCGATCCCGACCAGATCCATCGGAGGGCGTCTGGATCACCGCTTCTCCGAAAATGCCCTCAGGTAGCCGGTCGCGAAACGGCTCCATAAGCGCCAGTTCTTCCGGCGGCGGTTTGCCGTTGGCGCGGAAATCCGACTGTTCGAATAGCGATTGCGACCGCTCATACATGCCGTAGAACAGGTTCTTCTGCGTCCATTCGAAATCGAAGCAAAGTGCGATGGCTTCGCGGATACGTGGATCGCGAAAATGCTCGCGGCGCTGATTTACCGCCCATGCCTGCATTTGCGGGCGCTTTTCGCCGGAAAATTCACGCTTCACGACACGTTTCTGCTGGATTGCCGGAAAATTATATTCGGTGACCCAGGTCTTCGCCGTGGCCTCCTTGCGCCAGAAAATATCGCCCTTTTTAAATGCCTCGAACTCCGGCTGCCGATCGCGGTAGAAATCAATGTTAATCTTGTCGAAATGGTTGAAGCCGCGCTGCACCGGCAAGTCCTTGGCCCAGTAGTCATCAACCCGCTCATATTCGATATTTTGGCCGACTGCGACGCTACCGACACGGTAAGCGCCCGACCCAAGCGGCGCCTCCAGCGTGGACGCCTCGAAATCGCGTGTCGCATACCAGGCCTTCGACAGGATGGGCATGGTGCCGGCGATATCGAGGATTGCCCGATCGGAAT
This sequence comes from Phyllobacterium sp. LjRoot231, assembly GCF_964253365.1. Classification (NCBI taxonomy): domain Bacteria; kingdom Pseudomonadati; phylum Pseudomonadota; class Alphaproteobacteria; order Hyphomicrobiales; family Phyllobacteriaceae; genus Phyllobacterium; species Phyllobacterium sp. LjRoot231. The sequence goes on along the minus strand of NZ_CAXUQT020000001.1, from coordinate 4,714,202 downwards.
GCTTGCCGGTGAAGGCGAGGCGGACAATATGATCATCCTCGGCGACAATCTCCTTCATTTCCGTCAGGAGTAGCAAAAGCTCGGGATGACCCTGCTTTTGCATCGTCTGGTAGCTGAAGACGATATCCTGGGCGGTTAGGGGCGACCCATCGTGGAAACGTGCTTCTGGTCGCAGTTTGAACGTGAAAGTATTTCGGTCGGTGGACACTGTCACAGTCTCTGCCACTAACCCGTAGATGGAATCGGGCTCATCAAGTGCCGATGCCATGAGCGAATCAAAGCACAGTTCCATGCGTGGCGGTGCGTCGCCCTTGGGCGAGAAGGTGTTGAGCGTGTTGAAGGTCTGCGGCGACTGGTTGAACAGCCATGTCGGCGGCGAAAAGGCGAAAGTGCCGCCCTTTGGTGCATCGGGGCTGGCATAGTCGAAATTCGTGAAATCCTTGGGATATTTCAATTCGCCGAATGCCGAAAGCCCATGCAATGGCACGCCTGTCATTACCTCCGCCAGTGCGAGGCGCGGCGCCATTGTCGTCAGGATCGTCGCGCTTGAAATTTTGAGAAGATCGCGGCGGGTAAGACGCGTCATTCGGCACGCGCCTTCAGGGCCTGTTCCTTGGCGGTATCGATCCACCACGAGAATGGGTCGATACCGGTATATTCGGGTTGCTTCTCTGGCATGCCGAATTTGTTCCAGTAGGCGATTTTTATCCGGTCGTCATACCACTGCGGAACCACGTAATAATTCCACAACAGCACCCGGTCGAGGGCGTGTGTCGCAGCCACAAGCTCATCACGATCCTTGGCAAAGATGACCCGGTCGACCAGCTTGTCGACAGCTGGGTTCTTGATGCCCATGTAGTTACGGCTTCCCGGAGTCTCCGCCGCGGCGGAACTCCAGAAGTCGCGCTGCTCGTTGCCGGGCGAGAGACTTTGGGACATGACGACGTTTGGTGTTGTGATATCAAAATCGAAATCGCTGAGCCGGGACGTGTATTGTGCGCTATCCACGACGCGAATTTGCGCGTCGATACCAAGCTTGCGCAAATTGGCCATGAACGGCCCGATAAAGCGTTCGGCCGAGGGATCATCCGCCAGAAACTCGATCGTCAGCGGCTGTCCGGTCTGCGTGTTGACGAGCTTGCCATTCTTCTGGTCGTAACCGGCGGCACGGAGCAGTTGGACGGCATGACGTAGATTATCCCGCTGCGATTGTGGGGTGTCGTAGACCGGGAGATTGAATTCCTTGGTAAAGACTTCTTCAGGCACTTCGCCTTTTACAGTCTCCAGGATTTCCAGCTCTTTTCCACCCGGTAGGCCGCTTGAAGCCAGTTCCGAACCGGCGAAATAGCTGTTTATGCGTTTGTATTGACCGAAGAACAAGTTCTTGCTCATGCTTTCAAAATCATAGGCCCAGTTTAAAGCCTCGCGTACTTTTGGATCCTTGAACTTGTCGCGTCGTGTGTTGATAAGAAAGCCCTGCATGCGTCCCGATGAGCGGAGCGGAAACATCGCCTTGATAACATCACCACGCCCGACAGCGGGAAAGTCATAGCCGCGCATCCAGCGGCCAATGCTCGCTTCGCCACGATAGTCTTCGAAGCCGCCTTTCTTGAATGCCTCCCAGGAGGCATTCTGGTCGCGAAAATACTCATAGCGGATATGGTCGAAATTATTGCGGCCGATGTTGACCGGAAGGTCCTTGCCCCAATAGTTTTCGACACGGCCCCAGACAATCGTTTTACCCGGAGCGACGCTCTCGATCTTGTAGGCCGACGATCCAAGCGGGATTTCCATTGTCGGCTTGGTGATATCGCGCTTCTTGCCGGAGGCGTCTGTCCCTTCCCACCAATGTTTGGGGAGGACGACAAGATCGCCCATGATATTCGGCAACTCTCTATTGCCGCCGCTGGTAAAAGTGAAGGTTACCTCGCCGTCGCCGGTTTTTTCAGCCTTTTCAACGTCATGATAATATTTGTTGTAAAGCGGGCTTTGCGCCTTCAAGATATTGAAGGACCAGATCACGTCATCGACCGTGATAGGCTGGCCGTCATGCCATTTCGCGGCAGGATTAAGCTTGAACTTGACCCAGGAAAAGTCGTCGGGATAGGCGAGGGATTGAGCAATCAGTGGATAGTTTGTTCCAGCCTGATCGAGAGCCTGGCTCATCAATGTATCGTAGAGCAGGCCACCTCCCAACACACCCAATCCCGAAGCGGGAGTGCCCTGTACGACGTAGGGATTGAGGCTATCGAAACTTCCCTCGCTGGTCTGGTTTAGCGTTCCGCCTTTGGGTGCATCCGGATTGACATAATCATAGTGCTTGAAGTCGTCACCGTATTTTGGTTCGCCGAGGAGGCTTGTCCCTGCCCGCCATTCCGGTTCTGCCGCCTGAGCGATCTGGAAGGTGCCAACGCCGACGACGGCAAGGAAGGCGAGGCTGGCAACAAAGGGGCGAAATCGCAAATCAAGTCTCCACAGGTTCTCTTTGATGGCAGTCTAAGAGAAAATGCGGCAGAGAACAGGCCTTCACCAAAAAAACGCACGTTCTAGATGCAAAAAAGCCGGGCGCTGGGCCCGGCTTTTTGAAATAGTTATTAAACTCAGTTGGCGGGAGCTGGCTGAGCCGGAGCCGCTGGCGCTGCGCCTGCGGCTGGCTTTTCGCCGGCAGGTGCAGCAGGAGCCGCGCCCTCGGCAGGCTTGGCTGCATCGCCTGCTGGCGCAGCAGCTGCATCGGCAGCGGGCAGTGGCTTGGGGCTGTCGGACAGCGTGCGCAGATAAGCGATCAGATCGGCGCGCTCATTGTCCTTCTTGTCGCCGGCAAAGCCCATGGCCGTGCCCTTGATGTAGCCCTTCGGCGAAGTCAGGAAGTGGTTGAGGTGATCATACGTCCACTTTTCCTGGCCACCCTTGGAGAAATCCTTGATGGCACCGGAATAGCTGAAGCCCGGATGGGTAGCGATAGGGCGCTCAACGATATCCCAGAGATTGGGGCCGACCTTGTTCGGTCCGTCCTTTTCACCGGTGTGGCAGGCCTGGCAGCGCTTGAACACTGCCTCGCCGCGTGTTGCGTCAGCAGAAGCCAGAAGCGTTGCAATCGGTACAGCCGCTGCCGGGGCAGCTTCGCCGCCTGCGCCACCCGCTTCAGGCTCTGCGGCTTGAATGATGTAACCGGGTTTTTCAGGAGCATGCGAATCGAAAAGGGCATCGGACAGGATGCCTGCCGACATGACAACGAAAACGGTTGCCAGAAACGCCATGGCATATTTGTTGAATGCGGTCGATTCCATCGTCGATCATTGCTCCATTGTGTCCTGTCCAAGTACACTGGATACAAAGTTCATGACGGCATTTGCCTGCGCAATACCGGAGCTTTGTGTTCAGCACACTTGCTTAGGTTCTCAATATCTGGTCAATGCAGATCACTGCATTTTTCGACAAGAGTCCCCTCGTGATCGCGCGGAAACTAGGTCTTTTGCTCAAGACTTGCAACACATATAAGGGCGGTTCTGCCTGAGACTTTTTGACACCGTAGGCGCTTGTACAACGATGAAAATATTGACCCTGATACCGGCCAGAATGGCTTCGACGCGGCTTCCGGACAAGCCATTGGCCGATATCGCCGGCAAGCCGATGATCGTTCATGTGGCGGAACGGGCGAGGGCTGCGGGACTTGGCCGCACCGTGGTCGCGACGGATAGTCTCGACGTCAAGGCTGCCGTGGAGGCGCACGGCCTTGAAGCGGTCATGACGCGCAATGATCACGAATCCGGTTCCGACCGCATTTATGAAGCATTGCTGGCGCTTGATCCCGATGGGAACGTCGATGCTGTGGTCAATGTTCAGGGTGACCTGCCGACAATCGAGGCGGATATTATAAAGCGTGCGCTGCTTCCTCTACAGAACGGTCCAGCCGATATTGGCACGCTTGGCGTCGAAATCCGGCACGAGGACGAGAAGACCAATCCGAACGTTGTAAAGATCATCGGTTCGCCTACAGGCAAGGACCAGATGCGCGCGCTGTATTTTACTCGTGCAACCGCGCCCTGGGGCGAGGGACCGCTCTACCATCACATCGGGCTTTATGCTTATCGCCGTGCCGCCCTGGAGCGCTTCGTCTGGCTCGGTCCATCGCCGCTGGAGCGGCGTGAACGCCTCGAACAGCTGCGGGCGCTGGAAGCAGGTATGCGGATCGATGTGGAAATCGTCGATTCGGTGCCGCTTGGTGTCGATACGCCCGAAGACCTCGAACGGGCGCGAGACATTCTGACCTCTCAATAAGGCAATTCATCATGGCAAAGACCAACCGCATCTCCTTCCAGGGCGAACCCGGCGCGAACTCCGATACGGCGTGCCGGGATATGTTCCCGGATATGGAACCAATGCCGTGCCCGACCTTCGAGGATGCGTTCAACGCGGTGGAGAGCGGTGCAGCGGATCTCGCCATGATCCCGATCGAGAACACGATCGCCGGGCGTGTCGCCGACATCCACCATCTCCTGCCGGAATCACGCCTGCACATCGTCGGCGAATACTTCCTGCCGATTCATTTCCAACTGATGGTGCTGCCGGGCACCAAGCGCAGCGAGATCACCTCGGTCCACAGCCATATCCATGCGCTCGGGCAATGCCGCAAATACATCCGCAAGAATGGCTGGAAGCCGGTGATTGCCGGTGACACGGCGGGTGCCGCACGCCTCGTTGCGGAGGTCAAGGACAAATCCATGGCGGCACTGGCGCCTCGCCTGGCCTCCAGCCTCTATGGCCTCGATATTCTGGAGGAGGATGTCGAGGATATGGAAAACAATGTCACGCGCTTCGTTGTCCTCAACAAGACCAAGAAATGGGCGCCGCGCACGTCGGATGAACTGATGATGACGACCTTCGTCTTCCGTGTCCGCAACGTTCCGGCTGCGCTTTACAAGGCGATGGGCGGTTTCGCTACCAATATGGTCAACATGACGAAGCTCGAGAGTTACCAGATCGACGGCAAGTTCACCGCCACGCAGTTCTATGCCGACATCGAGGGTCATCCAGATGACAAGAACGTCGCCCACGCGCTGGACGAGCTGGAGTTCTTCTCCAAGGAAGTACGAATCCTCGGCGTTTATCCCGCCGACACGACATTCCGCAGTACACAGGGCGAGGACGAATAAAACCTAAACCCCGCTCTCGACCCAGCTGCGGATGAGGTGCGCGGCGATGGCGCCGGGCGGCGGTGTCATGAGCCCGTCCGAATGGGTGCGGTCGAGCATCGCGACAACTTCCTCACGGGAGAACCAGCGGCCATCCTCGAGCTCGGCCTTGTCCAGCGTGAACTCGTCGGACAGGGCCTCGGCATGGCAGCCGATCATCAGCGAATAGGGGAAGGGCCATGGCTGGCTGGCATGATAGAGCACGCGGCCGACCCGCAGGTTCGTTTCCTCGAACGTCTCGCGACGCACGGCGTTTTCTATTGTCTCGCCTGGCTCGATGAATCCGGCGAGGCAGGAATACATGCCAGGGCCGAAGTGCGCGCCGCGAGCGAGAAGACATTTGTCGCCGCGCACCACCATCATGATCGCCACCGGATCCGTGCGGGGGAAATGCTGCGCCTCGCAATTGGGGCAGGTACGCCGGTAGCCGCCATCACGCATCACGGTTTCGGTGCCGCAGCGGCCGCAATATTTGTGATTCTCGTGCCATGTCAGCAACGAAACGGCCTGCGCCATCGCGCCGAGCTGATCGGGCGGAATGAGGCCTTGCGTATAGACGGAACGGTAGTCGAAAGCCTTGATAGAATCCGGCAAGGTTGCAAAGTCGAAACCGCTGGGGGAGGCAAGGATCGGCGTGTCGTCCTGCATGCCGAGATAAATGGTCTTGTTCGGCACCGGCAGCAGCGCCGTTGCGTCCTCTAGACTAAAGAGCGCACTGCCCGTGTCGCCCCCCATGACCAGTACCTGGCCCTGGCTGGTTAGCAGAATGCGTGCGTTGGCGTTGGCGAGTGCAGTGGCCACCACATCGTCGCTGCGCTTTTCCGAATGGCGGTTGATCCTGTTTCCCGCAAAGCCGACGAAATGGCTTGCTTCCGTTTCCGGAACATCGAAAAGGCGAAACGGCATGGATAAGACTCCAGAAAACGGTCCGGAAGGGGACTTCGTGTACTTATAATGACTAGATAGCCTTCAGTATGGCGTTCGCAAAGGCCTTCGCGTCTTTTTCCTCGTAAGGTTCGCGTGTGCCATAGCCCCAGACGGGGCCGGGCCAAGCCGGGTCGCCGCTGTTGCGGGCTATGACGTGCAGATGCAGCTGGCGGACGATATTGCCAATGGCGGCTGTGTTGATCTTCTCGCAGTTGACGACAGCTTTTAGAGCTTGCGCGGCGATTCCCGCCTCGAACGTGAGCATGGTTTGGTCGAGCGGGGACATTTCGTGAATCTCGCAGATATTTGGGCGCTGCGGCACCAGGATAAGCCACGGCCAGCGGCGGTCATTCATCAGGCGCAGATCACAGAGACCCAGCCTTGCAATGGAAAATGTGTCTGCTGCAAGTTTAGCATCGAGTTCGAACATCATGATTTGCGATAAATAGCAGTTTTTTCGGCTGTACGCTTGCTTTTTGCGCGTGAATTGCCGATATGAGCCTTGGGAGGTTGGTGGTGGACGAGCCACTCGCCAACCGGGTCAGGTCCGGAAGGAAGCAGCCCCAACGAGCCAGGCACGGGTCGCCGTGCCAGCCTCCCACCCTTTCTTCTTTGTCACCTTGCCTGTGTCAAAGCCGTTATGCGGCATTGACGCTGTGGTGCATGGCGGTCCAAACTTGCGCCGGACGCGAGAAGACCAATTCAGGAGCGGAATGATCACCATGACGGCAGACAGCGCCTATCGCGTGCTCGCCCGCAAATATCGCCCGCAGAACTTTGACGATCTGATCGGCCAGGAGCCGATGGTCCGTACGCTGACCAATGCGTTCGAAACCGGACGCATTGCCCAGGCCTGGATGTTGACGGGCGTACGCGGCGTCGGGAAAACCACGACTGCGCGCATTCTTGCGCGAGCGCTCAACTACAATACAACTGACGTCGACAAGCCAACTATCGACCTTACCGTGCTGGGCGACCATTGCCAGGCGATCATGGAAGGCCGTCATGTCGACGTAATCGAGATGGACGCTGCCTCGCATACGGGTATCGACGACATCCGCGAGATCATCGAGCAGGTGCGCTATCGCCCGGTTTCGGCACGCTACAAGGTTTACATCATCGACGAAGTGCACATGCTCTCCAACCAGGCCTTCAACGGTCTGTTGAAGACACTGGAAGAGCCGCCACCGCATGTGAAATTCATTTTCGCGACCACCGAAATCCGCAAGGTTCCGATTACGGTCCTGTCGCGCTGCCAGCGCTTCGATCTGCGCCGCATCGACACCGGCGTTCTGATCCGGCATCTGAAGAAGATTGCCGATCTGGAAACGATCACGGTCGATGACACGTCGCTGAGCATGATCGCGCGGGCAGGCGAGGGTTCGGTGCGCGATTCCCTGTCGATCTTTGATCAGGCAATAGCCCATGGCGCAGGCCATGTGGACGCAGAGGCTGTGCGCTCCATGCTCGGGCTCGCTGATCGCGCCCGTATCATTGATCTGTTTGAGATGTTGATGCGCGGCGATGTGGCGTCTGCGCTTCGCGAATTCCGTGCGCAATATGATGTCGGTGCAGACCCAAGCGTTGTGCTGACCGATCTTGCCGATTTCAATCATCTGGTGACGCGCATCCGCTTCACGCCCGACGTGGCCGATGACATTTCGCTATCGGAAGACGAACGGCTACGCGGCAGGGACTTTGCAGAAAAGCTGTCCATCCGTGTCCTGTCGCGGACATGGCAGATGTTGCTGAAAGGCATCACCGAAGTGGACAATTCCAGCCGGCCGGTGCAGGCGGCGGAAATGCTGCTCATCCGGCTTGCCCATGCTGCAGACCTGCCGACGCTTGATGAGGCGCTGAAATCCCTGGGGAGCGGCGAAACTCTTTCCGGTCAGGCACCGCGTAGCGATGGCACCCGTCCCAATTCGGGAAATGGCGGTGCACCCATGGCGCGTTCTACCGATGCGGTCGCATCGTCACGTGGCTCGGTAAGCTCCAACGGCGGTGCGACCATGCGTCTGGTCGAGCAAGAACCAAGGCAAGAGCCAATCGTCCTGCCACAACCGGCGGTCGAAGAAGCGACGCTCGCTGTGCCGCTGAGTAGCATTGAGGACATTATTGCGCTTGCCGACAAGCAGCGTGACATGCAGTTCAAGATCATGGTCAAGAATTGTGTGCGGCTTGTCAGCATCAGACCCGGACGGCTTGAAATCAACCTGACGGAAAACGCGCCGAAGACGCTTTTGACCGACCTGTCGCAGAAGTTGAGCGACTGGACTGGCATTCGCTGGATGGTATCGCTATCGCGCGAACAGGGCAGTGCGACAATCAACGAGACCGAAACGGCGAAACGCGATTCGCTCCTGAGCGATGCAAAGTCCGATCCCGACGTTGCGGCGATTCTCGCAAGATTTCCAGGCGCAAAGATCATCAATGTGCGCATTGCCACGCCAGCCGGATTGGCGAATGGAGAAATGACCGAGGGTGCGGCTACCAGTGATGATACACTGGCACCCATCGAAGAAGATGATTGAAGGACAGGAGTTTTCCATGCGTGACATAATGGGCATGATGAAACAGGCCAAAGAAATGCAGGCCAAGATGGCGGCCATGCAGGAAGAAATTTCTGCGCTTGAAGCCGAAGGCCAGGCGGGCGGTGGCCTCGTCACGGTAAAGCTTTCGGGCAAGGGCGCGCTGACTGCGCTGACCATCGATCCGTCGCTGTTCAAGGAAGACGATATCGAGGTCATCGAAGACCTGATCATCGCCGCGCACAACGAAGCCAAGACGAAGGTCGAAGCGATCATGGCGGAGAAAACGCAGGCGCTGACGGCCGGTCTGCCGATACCGCCAGGATTCAAGCTGCCGTTCTAAGGTTTGGACGGCAACCACAAGTTTATTGGAAAGAACGCCTGTATCGGCTATATTGCCCTTGGAGTGGGGAACGAGCTTTCGCCCGCCCCCCTTTCCTCGTTATATGAAATGGACCCGGAACGTCAGTGACCAGCTGGTCCGGGTCCTTTTCATAATGAGGGCAACGCTAAACGGAAATCTCCGCATAGTTTACCTCCAAGTTCGATGGCAAGGCCTGTTGCCGCAGTCGGGTGGCCTATTCTCCCGATGCACCGGTTGGCACGATGCTGCTGCTTCACCTTCGAACCCTTGGCGCACTCGACGCTTGTCCCGATCATGGAGATATTGAAGGTTGGCAGCAACGCATGCAGGGTTGTGCTTTCCAGCAGCCTGTTCGTTACAGTTGTTACGCGTCACGCGGTCTCTGATTCCCTAAAACCGTAATTTGTTCTAAACCCACGATATGTCGAAACGAATCGCCGGTCCTGAAATTGAACGCCTGATCCAGCTTCTGGCCAAAGTGCCGGGCCTCGGGCCGCGTTCAGCACGCCGGGCTGCGCTGCATCTCATCAAGAAAAAAGAAGCGTTGCTGATCCCGCTTGGGTCAGCCATGCAGGACGCTGCCGACAAGGTGCGCATCTGCTCGACCTGCGGCAATGTCGACACGTCCGACCCCTGCATGATCTGTACCGACCCGCGCCGTGAACGTGCGACGCTGATCGTGGTCGAGGACGTTTCCGATCTCTGGGCGCTTGAGCGCGCCGGGTCTATGAATGTGCGCTACCACGTGCTTGGCGGGCGTCTGTCGCCGCTCGACGGTATCGGCCCTGATGATCTCAATATAGCGACGCTCGCCGGCCGGGTGGCAGAAGGCGAGATCAAGGAGGTGATCCTCGCGGTCAATGCGACGGTCGAGGGCCAGACAACGGCTCACTATATTACTGACCAGCTTTCAGGTTTCGACGTTCGCATCACGCGGCTTGCGCACGGCGTGCCTGTGGGCGGCGAACTCGACTATCTCGACGAAGGAACACTGACGGCCGCATTGCGAGCCCGAACATCGCTGTAGGGAGAACGCCTTGATCATACGCCCAATGAGTTTTGCCGTTGCGGCGGTGATCGGAGCGTTACTCTTATTCACTGCAAATACGGGATGGGCCGCGTCGAAGCCCGAGATCGAAGCACAGTTTCAAACATGGCTCGCCAATGATCTCTGGCCGGAGGCTAAGGCCAAGGGAATTTCCAAGGCAGTTTTCGATCCGGCGTTTCAGGGCGTGTCGCTGAATTTCGATCTGCCCGATCTCGTCATGCCCGGCGAAAAGCCACAGACGCCGCAAAAACAGATCCAATCCGAATTTGGCTCGCCCGGGAAGTATTTCAATGACAAGACGATCAATGCCGTCACCTCCGGCGGGACCGCGCGCGCCGGGCAATATGCGCGCATCTTGAAGGCTGTCGAGAGCAAATATGGCGTGCCGGGTGAGATCGTCCTGGCGATCTGGGGCCGCGAGAGCGGCTATGGTAGCGTAAGAATTCCCTACGATGCCTTCACGGTGCTCGGCACGAAAGCCTTTATGGCGACGCGCAAGGACATGTTCCGTGAGGAGCTTCTGGCGGCGCTGGAGATTGTCCAAAAGGGCTATATCGGCGCCGGCAGCATGAAAAGTTCCTGGGCCGGGGCCTTGGGCCAGCCACAGTTCATGCCAAGCTCCTATCTGGAACACGCGGTGGATTTTGATGGCGATGGCAAACGCGACATCTGGAATTCAGTGCCGGATACGCTGGGGTCAATCGCGCATTACCTTGCGCAATATGGATGGCAGCGCGGCCGCGATTGGGGCTACGAGGTGAATGTACCGCAAAATGTCAGCTGTGCGCTGGAAGGTCCGGACCAGGGCAAGCCTTTTGCAGCATGGGAAAAGCTCGGCATTGCCCGCGTCAACGGCAAGCCGTTTCCATCCAGTGAGACCAAACGTGAGGGCTTTCTGCTGATGCCCGCCGGGCGGCATGGCCCGGCCTTCATCGTCACCAAGAATTTCTATGTGATCAAGGAATACAATATGAGTGATCTCTATGCGCTGTTTATCAGCCATGTCGGAGATCGTATCGCACACGGAGCGAAAGGCTTTTCCGCAAGCTGGGGCGATGTCGGTGGGCTTTATCGTTCGGATATCGCGGGACTTCAGCGGGCTCTGGAAAAGAAGGGCTATGATGCGGGTGGCGCCGATGGTTTTCCCGGCTTCAAGACGCGCCGCTCTATCGGAGACTGGCAGGCAAAACAGGGCATGGTGCCGACCTGCTTTCCTGACAAGGACCTGATCACGGCGATCAGGTAGCTCATTGTCTTGGGCGCAAATACAGTCTGTCAAAACCTTCTCCGGTATGAAAGCGCGCGGTGAAGTGCGATCCTGACCAACAATTCGAACGTCAGGAAGAAATCACATGCCAGCTTTGGTCAACGGACAATGGGTCAAGGGCGACGTCGCCGCCAGTGAGATGAAGGGCGGTGCATTTCACCGTGAGGCGACATATTTCCACAACTGGATTACACCCGATGGTAGCCCCGACGCTCAAGGCAAGCCGACATTTCCGGCGGAACCGGACCGCTATCAACTCTTCGTCTCCTATCTTTGCCCCTGGGCCTCGCGCACCCTGATCTTTCGCAACCTCAAGGGGCTGCGCGATATCATCCGCATTTCCGTTGCGGAACCTGCCATCGGCGAGAATGGCTGGACATTTGCCAATGAACAGGATGCCGGGCCAAAGGCGCCGCCGATCCGCTATCTGCATCAGCTCTATACGGCGAGCGAGCCCAACTATACCGGCAAGGTTTCCGTACCGGTGCTTTGGGACCGAAAGGAGGGCCGTATCGTCAACAACGAGTCGGCCGATATCATTCGCATCCTCAACACGGCCTTTAACGGTATCACCGGTGATGATCAGGATTTCTATCCGGAGAAATTGCGCTCTGAAATCGATAGATGGAACGAGCTGATCTACGAGAATATCAACAATGGCGTCTACCGCGCCGGTTTCGCCAAGACTCAAACCTCATACGAAGAGGCGGCGACGGACGTGTTCGAGGCACTCGACAAGGTGGAAGCGCATCTTGCCGAGCATCGATATATCGCCGGCCACTATCTGACCGAAGCGGATTGGCGCCTGTTCGTGACGCTGGTGCGGTTCGACGCCGCCTATCATGGTGCGTTCAAATGCAATCTCCGCCGTTTGAGCGATTATCACAATCTTTCCAACTATTTGCGCGAGCTCTATCAGTGGCAGGATGTGCGCAATACGGTAAAGATCGACCATATCAAGGCCGGTTATTACTCCATCGCGCACGTTAATCCGACCGGTATCGTACCCATCGGGCCGCAGTTGAACTTCGATGCGCCGCACGATCGCGAGCGGCTGTTGGGCGAAGGCATCATCCGCAAATAGGATTTTGCGGTCAAGCAGACTTGTTATTCATACCCATATGTGAAAATAATATTCACAAGAGAAGACATGGGAGGATAGCATGGGAACCCGCGACGACCACCCGGTTGACGAAAGTGCGCGCCGATGACGACGTTCGCGCCAACTGTCGGCGTTTCCTCCACCCATCCCAAGAACATGCCTGACGACCATGCGGCATTACCCGTATGGAATGCAGAGAACTGGTTTTATGAAGATTGGCCGATCGGACAGAAAATCCGCTCGTTGCGCCGCACGATAGCCGAGAGCGACAGCCATCTGTTCAACATGCTCGTCACCGACATCCACCCTTACGTGCAGGATCAGATGTTTGCCGAAAGCGAGGGCATATTCGGCAAGCGGCTCGTTGCTGGCGCTTTCGTGTTTTCCGCGGGGCTTGGCCTTGTCGCCACCAATTGCGTCAACGCCTTTTCCTACGGCTATGACAAATTGCGTTTTATCAAGCCGGTCTTCCTCAATGACACGATCTACACGATCCGCACCAATCTCGACAAGCGGCCGCGCTATAAGGAGTTGGGCCTGATCCGTGCCAGCTACGAAGTGTTCAAAAATGAGGGCGAACTCGTCCTCTACTGCGAGCATCTGCAGACCGTGAAATATAAAAATCCCGCTGATTTCGTTGGAAAGACCGAAAAATAATGACTGCCGAGAATGAATTACCGCTGGCGGGCCTGCTTGTCGTCGATATGAGCCAGTTCCTGTCTGGTCCCTACGCTTCCCTGCGGCTGATGGATCTTGGCGCGCGTGTCATCAAGATCGAACGTCCCGACGGCGGCGATCTTTCGCGCCGGCTCTACCTGAGCGACACGGAAATCGGCGGCGACTCCACGATTTTCCATGCGATCAACCGTGCCAAGGAAAGCCTTGCCATCGATCTCAAGAACGAGGCCGATCTTGCGGCGCTCAAAACACTGTTGGCAAAAGCGGACGTGCTGATCCAGAACTTTCGCCCCGGTGTGATCCAGCGCCTTGGCCTCGATTACGAGGCGGTGAAGGCGATCAATCATCGCCTCGTCTATGCCAGCATCAGCGGCTATGGCGATGAAGGTCCGTGGGTTTCGCGCCCGGGTCAGGATCTTCTGGCGCAATCGCGCTCCGGCCTGATGTGGCTGAACGGCGATGAGAGCCAGGGCCCGGTGCCGTTTGGACTGGCCGTCGGCGACATGCTGGCCGGCGCGGCAATCGTGCAGGGCATACTTGCGTGTCTGGTGCGGCGCGGCGTCAGCGGCAAGGGCAGCCACATTGAAACGAGCCTGATGGAATCCCTCATAGATTTTCAGTTCGAGGTGCTGACCACGTATTTGAACGATGGCCGCCGTCTGCCGAAGCGTTCGGATTTCCGCAGCGCCCATGCCTATCTCTCTGCTCCCTATGGCGTCTACCACACCAAGGACAGCTATCTGGCACTGGCCATGACACCGTTGCCGAAACTGGCGGATCTTCTCTCGCTCGATGATCTCGCTCCCTATCGCGACAACCCGGCTACGTGGTTTACGTCACGCGACGAGATCAAGCGCATCATCGCCGCCCGGCTCGAAACCGAGATCACTGACCATTGGCTCGCCATTCTCGAACCGGCGGACATCTGGTGTGCAAAGGTGCTGAATTGGGAAGAACTTTTGCAAAGCGAAGGCTTCAAGGTTCTCGACATGCTGCAGACCGTGAATCGCAAAGACAATGTCTCGATCCTCACCACGCGCTCGCCTATCCGCGTCAACGGCCAGCGGGCAAAGTTTGATCGCGCCGCGCCGCGCATCGGCGAACACAGCGAGGCCATCCGCAAGGAGTTCGGTCTGTGAGTGCAATCAAGCTGAAAGGCATGACCTGGAGCCATCCGCGCGGCTATGACCCGATGGTTGCCTGTTCGAAACTCTGGAAAGAGCAGACTGGCGTTAGCATAGAGTGGGAAAAACGATCGCTGCAGGATTTCGAGTCATTCCCCGTCGAGGAACTCGCACGGGAATATGACCTGATCGTCATCGATCATCCGCATGTCGGCCAGATCACTGCCGAAAATTGTCTTGCACCACTCGACATCACCGGACGTCAGGCCGAACGCGATGCGCTCATGCAGGGCAGTGTTGGCCAATCCTATCCGAGCTATCGCTGGCAGGGTCGGCAATGGGCCTTTCCGATCGACACCGCGGCACAGGTTGCCGCTTGGCGACCTGATCTGCTCGCCCAACCGCCCGCTGCCTGGGACGACGTATTGACCCTCGCGCGGGAAGGCAGGGTTCTTCTACCGCTCCGCCCGCCGCATACGCTGATGATGTTTTATACGCTTAGCGCTAATACGGGATCGCCTTGCGGGGCAGCGAAACTCGGTGATTTGATCTGTCCCGAAAACGGCGCCAGAACATTTGAGATGATGCGCGAGATCGCGTCACTGATCGATCCGGCCTGTTTTGAGCTGGATCCGATTAAGGTATTGGAAAAGATGGCGGAAGTGGGTTCGATCATCGCTTATTCGCCCTTGATCTATGGTTACGTCAACTACGCGATTCATGGCTTCAGGCCAAACCTTGTGGCCTTTGCCAATATCCCGGATGCAGGCGGGAACGGGCCGGTTGGTTCAGCACTCGGAGGCACCGGCATTGCCGTTTCCGCGTTCTCGCCAAATCGCGGCGCGGCAATCGATTTCGCGTACTGGATTGCCGGTGGCGAGGTGCAGCGGGGGCCTTATGCGTCAGCGGGTGGTCAACCGGCTCATGCCGACGCTTGGGAAGACGAAACTGTCAATGAGGCGACGACAAGCTTCTACGCAGCAACGCGCAAGACGCTTGAAGCTGCCTGGGTGCGCCCGCGCCACAACGGCTATATGGCTTTTCAGCAGGCAGCGTCCGAGCGCATCAATGAAGGCCTTCAGCAACGGCACGAAACGGCAATGGTTGTCGATGATCTGAACAGGCTGTTCCGGCTGAGTTTCACTCCGTAGACGTCGCGTGCGTCGATCAGGAGCCCCGACGCATTTGACCTGCGCGTCCGTATCGCCCTGGACAGATGCCGATGCCTTGCTGGCACTCGGGTGGATTGATCTGGGTTGGTTCGGGCTTGCGTGGGGTCCAGGTTGCGTAGGAACCGCACCCAGCCAAAAAAAAGCTGTTGAACAATAACATGGCAGCCATTACGAATTTCATTTTCCGACCCCCGTCTGCAAACTCCAATGCAAACCGGTGTGCCGGAATCACGAATGAAAGTCAAAGTTGTAGTAGGTGGTAGCAATGGGTTGTGGAGCGACCTGTCCTACGCATAGCGTTTCTTGTGATCCTCGCCGCCACTAACGCTCGGATGCGAGTTGATCGCGGTGATTACCGCAAGCACCGCCAGCGAATTGACATCCCGGTTGCCGCGATTGAAGGCGGTCATCACAGTTTCCGCGATGACTTTCGCTTCTTCCTCCGAGCTTGATTTCACCACAAGCGTCGCTGCTGCCTTGTTGTAGGCGGCTTGCATAACATTCCAGTCATCTTGGGAGTACATCGGCTTTGAAGGATTATCGAAAGGCATGGAACTATTCCTTTCCCCTTGGAC
This sequence comes from Phyllobacterium sp. LjRoot231, assembly GCF_964253365.1. Lineage (NCBI taxonomy): Bacteria > Pseudomonadati > Pseudomonadota > Alphaproteobacteria > Hyphomicrobiales > Phyllobacteriaceae > Phyllobacterium > Phyllobacterium sp. LjRoot231. Next base: position 4,698,222 of record NZ_CAXUQT020000001.1, on the reverse strand, counting down.
GAAACGAAACCCCGGCGACGGGGAGGAAAGTATCTTCGCAATTGTGGCATGGCAAATCGAAAAGAATTTACCGGCAGTTGAAAGGGCTTACCGCGACGCAACAGGCTTACGCCCGCCCTCAAATGTGGCAATTTGCTCTAGAAAGTTGGCTCCGCTTCCGATCTTTCCCTGATATGGCGCGACAGGCGGGACCAGCGCTGACTGAACCAGGGGGTCACCAGCGATATTTTCTCGAAGCGTTGGCTGGCAAAGGATGGATCATGCTCCTCGAAGGTCCAAACCTTGAAATTTGTCAATTCATGCGGTCCGAATGTGTGGATCAACGGAATATCGGCAGCATCCCGGCCACGTGCCACGACAATCCGCCCGATACGACGCTGATTGTGACGGGCGTCGAACGTGTGCCATTTTCCATTGAGATAGACTTCGAACCAGGCATTGAAATCCATCGGGGCCGGATCAGCCGGAACGCCGATATCGCCCAGATAGCCGTTCACATAGCGTGCCGGAATATTCATGCAGCGGCAGAACGCAACGGCCAGATGCGCAAAATCCCGGCAAACGCCAACGCGCTCCTCGTGTGCTTGCGCCGCAGTACGTGTCGACCGGGCAAAGCCATAACTAAAGGTCAGGCGCTGGTTGACATAGTCTGTGATCGCCTGAACCCGGTTCCAGCCGGGTTTGATATCACCGAACAGGCTCCACGCCAGATTGCTCAATTCGTCGGTCTCGCAGTAACGGCTGGCCGACAGATACGCCAGACACTCGGTTGGCAACTGGTCGACGCTCACCTCGATTGCGTCCTCGTCGATCGGGTCGGGCAGCCCGTTATCCTTGACGACGGCATCGTATTTCAACGAGAGGTTGCCGGCAGGCGCCAGCAGACGGATGCAGCTGTTTCCGAAAAGATCGCGGAAGACTTCGAGTTTTACGTCGGGCGTCGCGGTTGGACCGCGCTCACATTGCACGTCAGGCACGCGTGCCGGTTCAAGGTTGAGATAGGTCGTCATTGGCGTTGGTTTGTTACAACGGATTGCTATCTCGTAGCCGATACGAATCAACATGAGCATTTCCTCTGGGGCTTTTGAGGGGAAACGCAGTGATCCGGTGCAAGTTCCGCAGCTGAAAATTTTAATGAAGATCACACCGAATCTGAGATTCAGCATTTGTTGACCATAGGGACATAGAATTTGAAACAAATGCGCCGGATTCCAGTTAAGTCCGGAAGAGGTGCCGGTCACGGTTCGAGCGGTACACGGGAATGATTGGAATGATCATGGCTGCAAAATATCCGGTTTCCCAACCTCGTACCGCGAATGTCGTCCGCGAACAGGTCGTGCATCCGGAATTTCGCCGCGTGGCAGGAGCCACCCGCCCGTCAGAGGCGGACAAGAACATTCCGAAATTGCTTCAGGATCTGCTGGACAAGCTCGATGAGGCGGAAAGGAACAAGAAGAAAGCCCGCTAAGCTCTAGTTTTGTACGTGCATCAGATTGCCGTGATAGTGCCCCTGCCGGCCAGATTTTGCATAGTGGACGAAACTGCCGAAGAATAGAGCGAAGGCGAGAAAAATAACGAAGACGATGCCAAGACGCTGAACAAGCATGACAAATACCCCATTGGATTTTCCGAAGGGTATCTGCGGTGAACTGAACGGCGACTGAACCCGGCGTTCACCCGGCATTTCAAATGATGACCCAATCTTTACTTTGGAACGTTGGCGCACAGGGTGACGCGGCGTCGTCGCTGATCTATGCTGCAGGTATGACCAAAGCTTTCGACGCGATCATCATCGGCGCAGGGCAGGCCGGACCATCTCTGGCGGGTCGTCTTACGAATGCTGGCATGAAAGTGCTTATGGTCGAGCGCAAGCTGTTTGGCGGCACCTGCGTCAATACAGGCTGCATGCCAACCAAGACGCTTGTTGCCAGCGCCTATGCTGCACATCTTGCCCGGCGTGGCGCCGACTATGGTGTTACCATCGACGCGCCAATCCGCATCGACATGAAGCGGGTCAAGCAACGAGCCGATACTGTGTCCTTCAACGCCCGCAATGGGGTCGAGAAATTCTTGCGCGGTATGAAGGGCTGCACCGTTATCCAGGGTCATGCACGCTTTACGGGGGCGCACGAGATCGAAATCGATGGCGAAGCATTTACCGCCCCGCGCATCTTTATCAATGCTGGTGGCCGGGCCAATGTGCCGGCCATGCCCGGCGTCGAAGAAGTAGACTATCTGACCAACACATCCATCCTCGCGCTCGACACTGTACCGAAGCATCTGGTCGTTATCGGCGGAAGCTATATCGGGCTCGAATTCGCGCAGATGTACCGTCGATTTGGCGCAGAAGTTACGATCGTTGAAAAGAGTCCGCGACTGATTTCACGCGAGGACGACGATATTTCCGAAGCGATCAAGGACATTCTTGAGGGCGAGGGAATTACAGTCCGCACTGACGCGGAATGCATATCATTCAAGCGGCACGCTGATGGAGCGGAAGTCGGTGTCGATTGCAGGGCCGGCTCGCCGAGCGTCGTCGGTTCCCATGTCCTGCTGGCGATCGGCCGGCGGCCCAACACCGACGATCTTGGACTCGACAAGGCCGGTATCCAAACGGATGAGCGCGGCTATATCAAAGTCGATGACCAGCTCGCGACGAATGTGGAAGGTGTGTGGGCGCTCGGTGATTGCAACGGGCGCGGTGCGTTCACCCACACTGCCTATAATGATTTCGAGATTATCGCGGCAAACCTCCTCGACGGCGAGAACCGCAACGTCAGCGATCGCATCCTTGGCTATGCGCTCTATATTGATCCGCCGCTCGGACGCGTAGGCCTGAGCGAGGCGCAGGCGCGCCAGTCCGGCCGGCCATTGCTGATTTCTAAAAGGCCGATGACCCGCGTCGGCCGCGCGGTGGAAAAGGACGAAACGCAGGGCTTTATGAAAGTCGTGGTGGATGCGCAGACGCAGAAGATACTCGGTGCCGCCATACTCGGGACCGGCGGCGACGAAGCGATCCACGGCATCATCGACATCATGAATGTGGATGCCAGCTACCCTCAATTGAAATGGACAGTACCAATACATCCCACGGTATCGGAATTGATCCCTACGCTGCTGGGAGACCTCAAAGAGGCAAAGTGAGGTGTAGGCGGTTGATTGACGTTAAGGTCAAATTAACTATAAAGCGCCCATATATTATCGAACGGGAATTGCCCCGCTCTTTTTGAATAATTGCTTTTTGCCTGTTGCTTGCGGGTTTTTCTGCCGCACGAATACGAACCAATTTTATCGAATTCATTTTTGAATGTGAGATTTAAATGTTTAGAGATTTTAGCCTCGCCATAGGCACCTTTGCCGTCGTTGCCACCACCGGAATAGCCTGCGCCCAGGACACACCTGCTGCTCCCGCCCAGCCGCAGCAGGCGAGCGAGCCGCAGGTTCGTTCAATCCAGTATCAGGACTGGTTCTATCGCTGTGTGGACGTCAAGACGGCGGATGGCAAGACTGTTCCGAACTGTGAAGTGGCGCAGATTGCGCAGGTCAAACAAGGCGACAAGGACGTCAATGTGCTGACATTGGCCATTGCCCAAACATCGCCGGACTCCGCAAAAAAGGACAAGAAACAGGCGCCCGATCTTCTTTTGACAGCGCTGGTCCCGCTCAACGTTTTCCTGCCATCCGGTTTCATGATCGACGCCGACGGCACCCTTGCCGCCAGCAATAATCTGACGTTGCAAGGTGCCTCGGTCGATGTCGCTGGCAATGCGGCTCTCGGCGGAAAGAATATCACGCTTGATATCGTCAAGGTCGACAATGCTGGCTCACAGAATGCAACGGGAGCCAAGGTCACAACTGGAGGTAGTCTATCGATCGCTGCCAATGACAACGTCAATATCATCGGCAGTGCGGCGAAGGCTGGAGCGTCGCTGGATGTCACGGCCGAAAACGGTTCGGTAAATGTTGTCACGACGGATATCACGCGCAAAACCGATGATGGCTACTCCAAGACGGTCGCAATAACCCAGCAGCAATCGCAGCTCTCGTCGGGCACCGGCACGACGATCACGGCGGGTGACGATGTCCTTCTGTCTGGTTCGTCTGTTGACGCAGGCGGAAATGTCAAACTGAGCGCGGGTGATGATATCAATATCGCCGCAGCACAGGAGCAGGCAGACACCAGGTTTGGAAAAAACTCATCATCCGCGACAACCCATATAGGATCCGAAATCAAAGCTGGTGGATCGATTTCAGTCGATGCAGGCAATGGCGCGATTGACGGCGATCACGACCTCAACATCATCGGTAGCAAGCTCGACGCCGGTGAAAAAGTCCAGCTCAAGGCATCCGACGATATAACCATCGTCGAAGCACTGGACACGAAGACACTCGACCTCCAACAGAAAAAGAAAAGCGGTGGCCTCTTCGGCGGAAGCCGAAAATGGACTACGCATGTCGAGACCGAAACCGCCATTGGCTCATCCATTATCCGCCGCGATACGCTCGACACAAACACCTCGCTGCCGGGAATACCGGACCTGCAGAACGTCCTGGCAGAGCAGTACCAGACGCAAGCCGACTATCAGGCAGCCGCCGCAACGCTCGCCAATGTTATTGGCAACATCGCGAACAAGCTCGCCGAGGACGCCCTTAAGCGCGGCGACACGCAGGCAGCGGAATTCTGGGGAGCGGACGGCGTTGGCCGTGCTGCCATGCATGCCTTGGGCGGCGCTTTGCTCGGCGGCGTCAATGATGTGGCGGGCGTGATCAAGGGCGCGATCGGCGGCGCCATCTCGACGCTGGCCGCGCCGGAAATCCGAAAAATCGTCGCCAGCATCGTGAATGGCACCAAGCTTGCCGGAACCGATCAGGGTGAGTTCCTGATCAACAGCGTCACCTCCAGCCTCGTGCAGGGCATCGCCGCGGCGGCGGGCGGCGGCGATGCCGCAGCCTACGCGGGGCATGAGTTCAAGTACAACTACCTGACGCACAGGCAGCTGGAAAAGCAACTCGAAGAAATGAAGGAGTGTAAGGACAAGTCATGTATTGCTGAAGTTGAAAAAAAGTACTTCGCGATTGACCTTGCACAGGACAACGAGGTGGCTGCGTGCGAGACAGTGGCGTGCGCTCAGTTTCATCTTGCTGCAATTGAGGAAGCCAAAAAGTTTTTGGCAGAAGGCGGCTATCTCGAAGAGCTTGGCCAATATTCCTTTAGTGCGGAAACTAGAATTGCCGCCAATCAGTTTGAAGGTATGTCGCCTGCTGAAGTGGCAGCGAATGCTGCTCTCGTAGATGGAGCTTATTGCGAAAGAAACTCTGGCGACCACTGTAAGATACTTAGTCGCATCCACGAAGCAGTGCATGAAGGCGCAACTGCACTTGTGCTTGGCAAAATCCTGAATGTTGCGATAGAATTCTTGTCTCCAGCGGAAGTCGCCGCTGTGAGAAGTGGCCTGCTGCCGGTTTCATAGACACTGAGTTAAGGTGTTCTGCATGAAACCGGAGAGTATGAATGCAAAGACGGAAGTTCAGCCGCGAATACAAGCTTGAAGCGGTGAAGTTGGTGAAGGAGCGTGGCGTGGCTGTTGCGCAGGCTGCCCGCGACCTTGAAGTTCACGAGAATATGCTGCGCAAATGGATCAGGGAGCACGGCTCCGATCCGGTCCAGTCCTTTCCAGGGCATGGACAGATGAAGCCGGAACAGCTTGAGATCGAGCGGCTACGTCGTGAGGTCGCGAAGCTGAAGGCGGAGCGCGATATCCTAAAAAAGGCCGCGGTGGGTTCAACCGGTCAACGCAACATCTTCGGCGAGTTTATCAGCGGGCGATCGAAAGCCAAGTGTCTTGCGAGGTCGAGTATTCAGTCGCATCGCGACCGCGTCCAGATCAGCCTGGCTATAACCTAACAAGCTGGTCCCCTTCGGAAAATATTGTCGCAGCAATCTGTTTGTATTCTCGTTGGTGCCGCGCTGCCACGGACTTTGAGGGTCGCAGAAGTAGACCTTCACATTCGTTGCCAGGCTAAATCGCTTGTGCTGCGCCAATTCGCTACCACGATCCCAAGTCAGACTCATCATCAAGTTCTCGGGAAGCTTTAACGCCTCTCTGGTCAAAGCGCCGACGACGCTGTCGGTGTCCTTTCCAGCCACATGCACAAGAACAATGTACCGGGATTTCCGCTCGACGAGAGTCGCAATATGGCTGTTGGCACTTCCAGAAAGAAGGTCTCCCTCCCAGTGGCCAGGAACTGCACGATCTTCAACGTCAGCAGGTCGCTCCCGGATCGAAACGGCGTCAATAATCTGACCGCGTGGCTGACCTTGTGTCGTCGATTTCCTGCTACGTCGCATCATGCGGTTCGTTCGCAAGTGCGCGAGCAGTTCTTTCTTCAGGACACCGCGAGCCTGAATGAAAAGGCTTTTATAGATCGTCTCATGAGACACGAGCATCGTCTCGTCGCAGTGGGAGAATTTTACTTTTAGCCATCCAGCGATCTGTTCAGGGGACCACTGGCACGCCAGTTTCCCGGCCACGATAGCACACAATGCCTGGTTCCGGGTCAGCAGGCAGGGTTTGGGACGGCAAGCCCGTTGCCAGGCGCGTTCGTCAGCTCTTACCGCTCGATAGTGCCTTCGTCCGTCATTACGGTTGATCTCACGGCTTACCGTGGATGCTGACCGTCGTAACCCTGCAGCTATGCTGCGAACGGACATGCCCGCAGCCAGCCCCCTGGAAATCTCTTCGCGTTCATATAAACGAAGTGACCGCGAGGATCGTTTACGATCCGTCGGCTGAATTCCACCTGTCGCGGACAAGACGCCGTGAACAGAGCCTGCATGTTTGCCGAGCGCACGCCCGATATCACTGAGAGACTGGCCATCTTTCCAGCGTTGCCAAAGCTCTTTCTTCTGTTGTTGCGTTAAACCTGGTCGACCTGTTCTCGCCATCGTGAGCCTCCGGATGCTTCATGAAATCAATCATGTTGCGTTGACCGGTTGAACCCACCGCAGCCTACTTTGCAAGGGACGCGATATGAAGTTCGCATTCATTGCAAAGCACCGTTCGATCTGGCCGGTGGCATGGCTCTGCGAAGCGCTGGGGGTTTCCCGTTCCGGCTTTCATGCCTGGCTCAACCGCTCGCCGAGCGACCATGCCCTCTACGACGAGGTTCTGTTGGACAAGATTGGGCAGAGTTTCAAGTCCAGCGACAGAACCTATGGTGCCCGGCGTGTCTGGCATGATGTGCTGGCTGAAGGGTTGTCGTGCGGTCTTCATCGCATAGAGCGGCTGATGCGTCAGAATGCGCTCAGAGCGAGGCCGCGTCGGCGCGGTCTGCCGAAAGATGCTGGCGACCGATCTATCATCATGCCCAATGTCCTGGATCGCCAGTTCGAAGCCGACAGACCGAACCAGAAATGGGTGGCCGACTTCACCTATATCTGGACGGCCGAGGGTTGGCTTTATGTTGCCGCCGTCATCGACCTGTTCTCACGCCGTGTCGTCGGCTGGTCGATGAATGCGAACATGACGGCGCAGCTCGTCACCGATGCCCTCATCATGGCGATATGGCGCAGAGGAAAGCCGGATGCGCTGTTGCATCATTCCGATCAGGGCAGCCAATACACCAGCGAACAGTTCCAGCGCCTGATGGGCGATCACGGCATCACCTGCTCCATGAGCAGATCGGGGAATGTCTGGGACAACGCAGCGATGGAAAGCTTCTTCTCATCACTGAAAACGGAGAGAACGGCACGAAAGGTTTATCGGACAAGAAATGATGCAAGGGCGGACGTGTTCGATTACATCGAGCGCTTCTACAACCCAAGGCGTCGCCACTCGACATTGGGCTATCTCAGCCCGAACGATTTTGAAACCAAGGTGGGATTAGCTTAACCTCGTGTCCGAAAAACCGGCAGCAGGCCACTCATGGTGAGCTTGTCGAACCACGCACTGGTAGTTTTGCCAAAAATAATTCCCGCAAACTTATCCACGCTCTCCCAACCTCGCTTATTCTAACGGCGTCCTTTCCATGGGGAACTGCTTCCGGAGCCGTTCGAAGTGGGGAGAGGATCGGCGCCTCCGATGGCGGGTAACGGACCCGTCGTCCGGGGAAGTTCTGTCCAAGGGTTCCCCTGCCGGTACTAAGGCCGGTGCGTGCTGGACGAGCACTGTGAGGGCGGCAGATTGGCTGGGCGCAGTCCTGGCCGCTGGCGTTTCCGACGCGGAACGGACGGGATCAAAAAACGCCGGACGGGCGGTCTTCGGATCGCATTTTTATTCTACAAAGACGCGCTTCGACGACCGCCCGTCTTTCCCACTACCATTCAATGGCCAGACGCGAAAGCGGGCGTGGCAAGGGGGAAACCTATGTCGCAGCTTGCACGCTTATTCCATCACCGCCGCATGATCCGCAGGGGCAGCGTTGGAGCCCGGCTTGCGCAGGAGCATGACCAAAGGGATCGATACAAGCGACATGATCATCAGCAGCTTGAAATCATCCATATAGGCGATGATCGTTGCCTGCGTCGTGATCATCCCATCCAGCGCGGCACGGCCTGCCGCCTTCAGCGGATCGAGATTTTGCAGCACCGCCGGGGCGTTGAATGCGTGGTTGAACGGCGTGACATAGGCGGCGATCGACGAATGATTGCTCTGCACATTCTCCGTGATCAAGGCTGTAACGACGGCGATGCCGACGCTCGAACCGATATTGCGCGAGAGATTGTAAAGCCCGGTGCCTTCGCCGCGCATGGGTGCGGGGAGGGTGGCAAAGGCGATTGTCGTCAAGGGCACGAACAGGAAGCCGAGACCCGCGCCCTGGATGAAGCCGACATAGACGATCGTCCATTGCGACACGTCCGGCGTCCAGCCGGTCATGTCATACATGGCCCACGCGGTCAGGCCGAAGCCGAGCACCAGCAAAAGACGCGTATCGACCTTGCCGATCAGCCGGCCGACGATGAACATGCAGACCATCGTCCCGACGCCGCGCGGTCCCATGACAATACCGGCGGTGACGACGGGATAACCCATCAGTGTCTGCAGATAGGGCGTCATCAAGGCGAGAGAGGCGAGATAGGTCACGCCGACGACGAAGATGAAGAACATGCTGACCGAGAAATTCCGGTCGAGAAACAGCCGCGGATTGACGAAGGATTTCTTCGCGGTGAACGTGTGTACGAGAAAGAGATAGAAGGCTCCGGCACAGATCAACGCCTCTATCTGGATTTCGCCGGACGAGAACCAGTCGAGCTGTTCGCCGCGGTCGAGAAAAAGCTGCAGCGTTGCGATGGCAAGACTCAAGGTGCCGAAGCCGAACCAGTCGAGCTTGGCGCTCGCCTCTTTCGTCGTTTCCGAGACGAAGGCAACAATGCCAAAGAAGGCCAGCATACCGATGGGCACGTTGATATAGAAGACCCAACGCCAGCTGATATGGTCGGTGAGCCAGCCGCCGATGACCGGCCCCAAAACTGGTCCGACCATCACCGATACGCCGAAAAGCGCCATGGCCCTGCCGCGATCTTCCACCGAATAGATGTCGAGCAGAATTCCCTGCGACAACGGCACCAGGGATGCGCCGAAGAGGCCCTGCATCAGCCGGAAGACCACGATCTGCGGCAGAGACTGGGCGAGACCGCACAGCACAGACGCGACGACGAAGCCGACAATGGCGGTCAACAGCACGTTCTTGCGGCCGAAGCGGGCAGCGAGAAAGCCCGACGGCGGCGTCATGATGGCGGCCGCAACGATATAGGAGGTGAGAACCCAGTTGATCTGATCGGCGCTCGCCGACACGCTGCCCTGAATATAGGGCAGTGCCACATTGGCGATCGTCGTGTCGAGCGCCTGCATGATGACCGCCAGGATGACGCAGGCGGTTATTGCGCCGCGATTGGCGACAACCGGTGCGGCGCTGGGGATTGCGATGGTGTTAGACATGATCCTTGCTGCCGAAAAGTCCGATAACGTCAGCAACAAACGACGGCAGGCCACGCGCATGGCCGGTATCGACACCGACGGTGACGCTCATGCCGACGCGCAAGGGAGGCTTGCCGGCCATATCATCGATGCTGACGAGCATGGGAATGCGCTGGACGACCTTCACCCAGTTGCCTGTGGTGTTCTGGGCAGGCAGCAGCGAAAAGCTGGAGCCGGAAGCCGGGCTGATGCTGGAGACCGTGCCTTTCCACTCGACGCCCGGATAGGTGTCGACACTGATAGCGACAGGCTGGCCGGGACGCGCATAGGTGAGCTCGGTTTCTTTCGGGCTCGCGGCGATCCACATATGCGTCGTCGAGACAAGGCTGAAACCGGCCTGCGACGCCTGCAGATAGGCGCCGGTCTGCAGCGAGCTTACGTTGGTGACGATCCCGTCAAACGGCGCGCGAACGACCGTATGGTCGAGGTTGCGCTGCGCATTGTCGACAGCCGATTGCTGTTGCAAGAAGGATGGGTTCTGCTCGACCGGCTGGTCGGCATTGCCGCCAAGCTGCGCCAGGGTTGCCGCAGCTTCGGCTTTGGCGACGTCGACCTTCTGCTGGGCCGCGTCGAGATCGTGCTTGGCCTGATCGTAGGTTGCGCGAGATGCGAACGAGCTGGCGTTCAGGTCCTGCTGGCGCTGCAACGACTTCTCGAAGAATGGAATGTCGGCTTCCGCCTGCGTGATCTCGGCGAGCGATTGCTTGTAGCTGGCTTCGAGGTTGAGGATCTGGTTGCGCACAACGCCAAGCTGCGCCTTCGCACCGGCAAGCGCGATGCTATAGGGGGCAGAATCGAGACGGAACAGCACGTCGCCCTGCTTGACCTGCTGATTGTCGCGGACATCGACCGACTGCACGATACCGGATACGTCGGTCGAAATGCCGACCATGTCAGCCTGTATATAAGCATTGTCGGTGGACATCACCTGTCCGCCGGTCGCGTAGAAATAGCCTCCAACGATCAACAGCACCGGCAGGAGCCCGAAGAGCAGCGGGCGCTTCAGGCTGCGCCGGGGACGCGCCGGTGCGGGAGGCACAGGTGGCGTGGTTTCCTTGGCCACGGGAACGGCGGGCGCCGGATCGATGGTCGTATCGGGCTTTTCCATGACCGCGTCATTGCGCGCGGCGGTGTCTGTATTGGCAGGAATGCGTAAGGAAGGTGAACCGTCAGCCATGATTTTTCTCTTTGTCCTCGACCGGCGTCTGGCATGCGTCGATCAAATTTGTCTTCATAAGGGTCAGTGTTCGAATGAGATGTTCGCGATCTGCATCCGGGACATCGGCGAGCGCTTCAGAGCGGGTAAGCTCTGCAACACGGCGAATGCCATCGAGGAGGGGTCTTGCCTCTTCACGGGAGAACAGCAACCGGATGCGCCGGTCAGTCGGATGCTTGCGACGTTCGATCAGGCCGCGCTCCTCAAGTTTGTCGAGGATACGGACCAACGTGATCGGCTCGACTTCCAAAAGCTCGGCCAATCCCGCCTGGTGGATTCCCTCATTTTTGGAGAGATACGCCAGCGTTTGCCACTGCGACCGGGTGAGGCCCAGATCCTTGGCGCGCTGCTCGAAACGCTTGCGCAACAACCGCGCGACTTCGTGCAGCAGAAAGCTCAGTGTCGGTGCATTGTCCATGATCGGAGGGTCAAACTCATAAGGTTGCTTATAACAGTCATGCATATAGCAAGGGTGCTCGTCGAATTAAAGGCGACAGCTTGCCTCAGCCGCAAAAATATCGAGCGGGGCCTTCAACATATTGTGAGGAGTGACACCGTTCAGTCTTTGCGCGGGAGAAAAGTTTGTTCGAAACCGCTGACGAACCGGTCAAAGAGTGTAGCAAAAGCCTCGACATCGGAGGCGGGCCAGTCTGCTACAATACCTTGCACAACCGTGAGCTTCTGCGCCTGGATTTCCGAGACCAGCCTATGCCCAAGCACTGTGATGACGACAACGATGCGCCGCGCATCAGCTTGAGAGGCCTTGCGGCGCAAGACGCCCCGCGTGACCATTTCCGCAACGATCCGGCTCGCCCGGGACGGATCGATACGCAGGATTTCTGCTATCGCGCCGACCGTCACTTCGCCAGCCGTTTCAACACGTCGTACGGCGTCGAGGACATCGAGATGCGAGAGTTCCAGGTCGGGTGCAATGTTTTGAATTGCAAGGCGGCCAATCAGACGTCTTCCGATCAACAGGCGCATACGCGTCATCACCTGGCCGATACGCACGATCTCTTCGCTGTCGGTTCGATTGGGTGCTTCACGTTTATTTGTCGTCATGGTGCCTGTCATAATTTCAGCATAACAGATATTTGCAGTCATAAGAATATGCAAATGGCATTCGAGTGCTATTGACAATTATATGCTAATAGCACATTTATGCCTGTAATCAAGCTCGAATCACTTGCTCCATGGACATGCATGCACCGCCTGCGCCGCTCGTGACGGACCACCGTCTGCGGCTCATCATCTTCTTTTTCCTGAGTTCGGCCATGTTCATGGCGACGCTGGACAACCAGATCGTCTCGACTGCCTTACCGACGATCGTTGGCGAATTTGGACATCTGGAACGTTTCGGCTGGATCGGATCGTCCTATCTGCTGGCTTCGAGCGCTGTCATGCCGATCTACGGCAAGCTCGGCGATCTCTTCGGGCGCAAATATGTGATGATGACTGCCATTGCCATCTTCACCATCGGGTCCGCTGTTTGTGGTCTCGCTGTGTCGATGAACACGTTGATCGCCGCGCGCGTACTGCAGGGGCTTGGCGGCGGTGGCATCATGGTGTCGATCTTTTCCATCAACGCCGATCTGTTCGAACCGCGCGAACGGGCGCGGTATCAGAGCTACTCAAGCCTGGTGCTGATGGCGTCCGGCGCGATCGGCCCGGTTCTCGGCGGGACCATGAGCGATCTTTTTGGCTGGCGTTCGATCTTTCTCGTAAACATTCCGGTCGGGGTCATCGTTCTCGTCGGTCTGTTCACCATGCTTCCCTACCGCAAGCCTGAACGCAAACCAACAATCGATTATGCCGGAGCTATTCTGCTGGCCCTGACCACCAGTAGTATCGTTCTCGCCGCCGACAGTGCCGAATTGTTCGGGTCACTGGTTTCACCGCAAAGCATCGCCATCGTTGCATTCGGGATTATTTGCGCTACGAGCTGGGTTTTCGTAGAGCGCCGCGCACCAGAGCCAATCGTTCCGCCGTCGCTGTTTCGAAACCCGACATTCTCGCTGCTCCTCATTATCTCGATCACGAGCGGCGCGATCGCGATCGGCATGGTCAACTATTTTGCGCTTTTCCTGCAGACAACAACGGGCCTATCGCCCTCACAGGCAGGCGTGTTTTTCATCCTGTTGACCGGCGGCATTGTCTGCGGATCGTTGATGGGTGGCCGGCTGATCTCCACGACTGGACGCTACAAGCCGTTGTCCATAGCCAGCCTTTCTCTCAGCGCCGTGGCATTCACGCTCTTTGCCCATGTCCAGGCCGGAACGCCGGTGTACCTCATCGGTATTCTTATCGCGATGCATGGCATTGGCATCGGTCTCGGCCAGCAAGTGCCGGTGATCGGCGTGCAGAATGCGGCGGACAGCCGGGACGTCGGGGCAGCGACCGGATCGGTAACGCTATCGCGCATGGGGGGCGCATCCATCGCCATTTCTGTCTACGGCGCTATTGTTGCAGCGAATCTTTCCCGTGTCGGCGTTAGCATACCCGGTGTCAGTAACATCGAGCAATTGACGCCGAAAATGCTGGCAGCGCTGCCTGAGGGCGCGCGCCAGGCCGTCGCGGACAGCTATGCTGCAGCCTTCACGCCGCTCTTCCTGACCTCTGCTTGCTTTGCCATCACGGGATTGCTGGCGGCACTCATGCTCAAACCAGTGCTGCTGCCGATCGCAGGCGCTGTGAAAAAACTGAGTGCAGCAGAATGATGATGAGTGAAATGGTGCCGCTTAGGTGACTCGAACACCTGACCCCATCATTACGAATGATGTGCTCTACCGACTGAGCTAAAGCGGCAGGGAAAGAACTTCCCGATCCTTGAAATCGGCCATCATGATATGCCGATGATGACGCGCCTGATACCTTCATTGCGCTGCGATTGCAAGCCTAGAGATCAGCGGCGCCGTCAAAATACCGGGCCCTCATGCATCCTTGATCCTCAAATGATCGCCAAATTAGAATTTATCTATTTTGACGATAGACAAGCGCGCAAGAGCGGTTAATCTCCTCTCTACCACATGAAGTCCGGAAGAGACGCATGAGTCCACGTTCTGGGAGGAACCTATGGCTAAAGTGGAACTGTTCGTGAATGGGAGAGCCGTCAAAGGCGAAGCTGAAGACCGCACGTTGCTTGTGCATTTCCTGCGTGAAAATCTTGGACTAACAGGCACCCATGTAGGATGCGACACATCGCAATGCGGGGCATGCGTAGTGCATGTCGATGGCAGGGCCGTAAAGTCCTGTACGATTCTGGCGGCCCAGGCTTCTGGCTCGACGATCACGACCATAGAGGGCCTCAGCCCGAACGGCGAACTGCATCCGCTTCAGGCTGCTTTCCGTGAAAACCATGCACTTCAATGCGGATTCTGCACGCCGGGTATGATCATGAGCTCGGTCGACATGATCCGCCGGCATCCGGACGGACTCGATGAAGAAACCGTGAGGGCTGAGCTTGAAGGCAATATTTGCCGCTGCACCGGGTATCACAACATCGTCAAAGCCGTCCTCGACGCATCGGACAAAATGGGCAAAGGCGCCGTCAAGGCCGCCTGATCATCTGAATTTCAGTCTTGCAGTCCGCTTTGGCCAGAGGCTCACGTATTTCTCTCGGCAAAGCGCCTGCGACAGGGAGAAGTAACCATGGGCGATGAAGGTATCGGAGCGCGCGTTCTCCGCAAGGAAGATAAGAGATTCATCACCGGCAAGGGCCGCTACACCGACGATATGGTTGTGCCGGGCATGAAGCATGCAGCCTTTGTGCGCAGTCCCCATGCTCATGCGAAAATCACCGGGATCGATGTCGAGGCAGCGAAGAAGATGCCAGGGGTCATTGGCGTTCTGACCGGCAAGGAACTGAAAGCGGACGGTATCGGCAATATCATTTGCGGTTGGATGATTCATTCAAAGGACGGCAGCCCGATGAGGATGGGCGCGTGGTCGCCGCTCGCAACCGATACGGTACGCTATGTCGGGGATGCTGTAGTTATCGTGATCGCTGACACCAAAGGGCAGGCGCGTGATGCCGCCGAGGCAGTCGACGTGTCTTATGAGGAACTGCCCGTGGTTGTCAGCGCAGTCGAAGCGCTGAAGGACGGCGCGCCGCAGATCCATCCTGAAGCGCCCAACAATTTGATCTTCGACTGGGATCTCGGCGATGAAAAGGCCACTAATGACGCCTTCGCCAAGGCAGCTCACGTGACGAAGCTGGACATCGTCAATAATCGTCTTGTGCCCAATGCTATGGAACCGCGCGCGACGCTAGGCGTCTATGATGCTGCGGAAGACCACTACACGTGCTGGACGACATCGCAAAACCCGCACGTCGCGCGCCTCGTGATGAGCGCGTTCTACAATGTCGCGCCGGAGAACAAACTGCGCATCATCGCGCCGGATGTCGGCGGCGGTTTCGGCTCGAAAATCTATATCTACCCCGAAGAAATCATCTGCCTCTGGGCATCGAAAAAGACTGGCGTTCCGGTCAAGTGGGTGGGTGATCGCAGTGAGAGCTTCCTGACGGATGCGCATGGTCGCGATCACGTCAGCCATGCGGAAATCGCCTTCGACAAGGACAATAAGATTCTCGGTCTGAAGGTGCAGACGATCGCCAATCTTGGTGCCTACATGTCGCTGTTCTCAAGTTCCGTCCCGACATATCTCTACGCCACGCTTCTTTCTGGCCAATATGACATTCCGGCAATCCATGCCAATGTGAGGACGGTTTACACCAACACCGCGCCGGTCGATGCCTATCGCGGTGCAGGACGGCCAGAGGCGACCTATGTGCTTGAACGAATTATGGAAACTGCGGCGCGCGAACTGAAAATCTCGCCTGTGGAACTGCGCCGCAAGAACTTTATTCGTTCCTTCCCACACCAGACGCCGGTGATCATGAATTATGACGCGGGTGATTTCGATGCGACGCTCGAAGCAGGCATGAAAGCCGCGGACTATGCAGGTTTCGAGAAGCGTCGCGCGGAAGCCGCAAAGCGCGGCAAGCTGCGTGGCATCGGTATGAGCTGCTATATCGAGGCGTGCGGTATTGCTCCATCCGCTGCTGTCGGATCGCTCGGCGCTGGTGTCGGACTCTGGGAAAGTGCCGAAGTACGAGTCAACGCGGTCGGCACGATAGAAATTCTCACTGGCTCGCATTCGCACGGTCAAGGACATGAAACGACGTTTGCCCAATTGGCGACCGAACGTTTCGGCGTCCCGCTCGATAGTATTTCCATCGTTCATGGCGATACCGACAAGGTCCAAATGGGCATGGGCACCTATGGCTCGCGTTCCGGGGCGGTAGGAATGTCGGCCATCGTCAAGGCTTTGGACAAGGTGGAAGCCAAGGCAAAGAAGATAGCTGCTCATCTGCTTGAGGCGGATGAGGCGGATATCGAGATCAAGAACGGCGATGTCAGAGTTGCCGGTACCGATAAGTCGCTGCCGTGGTTCCAGGTAGCGCTTGCGGCCTACACCGCGCACAATCTTCCCTCCGGCATGGAGCCGGGACTGAAAGAGGGGGCGTTCTATGATCCTTCCAACTTCACCTTCCCCGGTGGTTGTCATATCTGCGAAGTGGAAGTCGATCCTGAGACGGGTGTGACCGAGATCATCCAGTTCGTTGCCGCCGACGATTTCGGCAAGATCATCAACCCGATGATCGTCGAAGGACAGGTCCACGGCGGACTGGCGCAGGGCATTGGCCAGGCGTTGCTTGAGGGCACGCATTATGACGACAGCGGCCAACTGCTGACTGCAAGCTATATGGATTATACGATGCCACGCGCGCAGGATCTGCCATCGTTCAACATTATGACGACGGAAACGCCTTGTCCTTCCAATCCGCTCGGGATCAAGGGCTGCGGCGAGGCCGGAGCGATCGGCTCACCGCCAGCCGTGATTAACGCCATCACCGATGCGATCCACAACAACAACCTGACCATGCCGGCGACACCGCAAACCGTGTGGAACGCCATCCAGGCTGCGAAGTGAAGGGGAAGCGCCATGTATGAGACAAAGTATCATCGTGCCACCTCTGTCGAAGGGGCTGCGAGGCTGATGGGTGAGGCGGAAGACGGCAAGTTCCTCGCCGGCGGAATGACATTGATTCCGACCATGAAGCAACGCCTTGCATCGCCGAGCGATCTTATAGATCTGAGGAGGATCGAAGCGCTGAAGGGCATCAAGATCAATGGCCGCACGGTGCGGATTGGTGCGGTCACCACGCACTATGACGTCTCCGCCGATGTGGACCTCGCAAAGATTTGCCCGGCAATTACCAATCTCGCTGGCCATATTGGCGATCCGCAGGTGCGAAACATGGGAACGATTGGAGGTTCGATCGCCAACAACGATCCGGCTGCTGACTACCCTTCAGCTCTGTTGGCGCTTGATGCGACTATTATCACCAGCCAGCGTTCCATGCCCGCGTCGGAGTTCTTTGTCGGCCTTTTCGAGACCGCGCTCGAACCGAACGAGATCGTTACGGCGGTGGAATTCGTTGCGCCGGACAAGGCGGCCTATAAGAAATTTCCTAATCCAGCTTCGCTTTATGCGATGGCTGGCGTTTTCGTCGCCAAATCGGGCGACCAGGTTCGGGTCGCGGTAACCGGCGCGGGCGAAAACGGTGTTTTCCGGCTGGCGGATGCCGAGACAGCCCTTACCGGAAACTTCAGCCCTTCGGCACTAGACAGTCTCACTGTGGATCCGGATGGTCTCCTGTCCGACATGCATGCTTCTGCCGACTACCGCGCCAATCTGGTCAAGGTCATGGCAAAACGCGCTGTAGCCGAGATCGCAAACAGACCGATGTAAGATAGACGTGTCTGTAGGCGTCAATCTCAAAGCGGCAGTATGCGCCGGACAACGCTGGAAGATTTGATGACCGATGGCCTGGCTACAGCATGTTCGAAGAGAGCTTCCAACACGACCACGAGTGCTCACGCAGCGCAGAGTTTCGTCTTTGCCGCATGATATTCCCGTTCGAGCCGTGCAACGAGATCGCCTGCAGGGAGAATTTCCTTAATCGCGCCAATGCCTTGACCACAGCCCCAGATATCCTTCCAAGCTTTGGCGCCGGTCGTTGCTGCCTCGAAGTCCATCTTTGTAGGATCAGCTTCCGGTAAATGGTCCGGGTCCATTCCGGTCTTGGCGATGGATGGCTTCAGGTAATTTCCATGAATTCCGGTGAAGTAACTTGAATAGACGATATCAGAAGAAGTGGAGTCCACGATCATCTGCTTGTAGCCGTCGACCGCACGCGCCTCATTGGTCGCGATGAATGGTGAGCCGATATAGGCGAGGTCCGCGCCCATGGCCTGAGCGCCTAGGATAGCGCGACCGGTGGCAATGGCACCGGACAGGAGGAGCGGGCCGTCGAACCATTCGCGGATTTCCTGAACAAGTGCGAAAGGCGAGAGCGGACCCGCATGGCCGCCGGCCCCTGCTGCAACCGCTATCAACCCATCCGCGCCTTTGCGAATGGCGGAGTTCGCGTGGCGGTTGTTGATGATATCGTGGAGGACAATTCCGCCATAGGAGTGAATCGCCTCGTTCACTTCCGGAACCGCGCCCAAAGACGAAATTACGATGGGAACCTTGTACTTTACGCACATCATCAGGTCATGTTCGAGCCGTTTGTTGGAACGGTGCACAATCTGGTTCACGGCAAAGGGTGCGGCAGGACGATCCGGGTTTTTCTCGTCGTGATTGCGCAGACCTTCCGTGATCTCGGCGAGCCATTCATCAAGCTGCGCTTCGGGACGAGCATTCAAAGCTGGAAAGGAGCCAACAATTCCGGCCTTGCACTGCGCCAGCACCAACGCGGGGTGCGATATGATAAAAAGTGGTGCACCAACCACCGGAATGCGCAGCTTCGACTTCAGGATTTCCGGCAGGGCCATGGTGTATCTCCGATGAATTTTGACGTTCGCGTAAACGTAAATCTTTAGCAGACCTGTAGGGTTGGGCAAGTGAAAGGTGATCTGCCCATAATCGAACGAAGCGGCACGACACATTGAACATAACAGTTCATGATGGCAAACGGCCATCATTGCGCCGCTACAGTCTTGAATAAGCAGTGAGATACGTTATGGCTACCCAAACATTCAAGCCGCATTGAAGGGATAATCGTCGAGTTGGAAGCGATCGAACAAGCGATCAGGAATGCGTTGACAAAGGTCGACGTCGGGAACCCTGCGATTCGGCAGAAGGTCTACGAATCGGCGTGGGGCGCGCATGAGCGTTCGCTCGCAGCCAACGGGGCGCTGGACGACGAGCAACGGGACGAGCGTCGCGAACGACTGAAGGATGCAATCACCCGGATCGAGAAAGAAGTTCAGACAACTGGTTCGATAACGCTCCCGGTACCGGCTCCCGTTGCTGAAAGGCGCGAACCGGTGCTTTCGCAGTCTTCGACAAGGATCGAACCAACGATTGATGTTGGACCGGAACCTGAACTTGACGCACCGGAACTGGTAACGGATGGACCTGTTGCAGCCGACAATTATCGCCCGGACCGTTTGCGCCCACGGCTGAAGCGAAACGCGGAACGTAAGAAGGCGAGCGGCCTATCCAAATTTGTCATCATTCTCGCCATCCTGGCCCTCGCGCTCGGTCTGCTCTGGCTCGTCGCCTCCGGAATCATCAATTCGAAGCCGTCCAGCATCCCGCCAAGCACCGGCAATCCCGCCGCAAGTGGCAGCCATGAGCCGCTGAAGGAAGGCGAGTTGTCGCCCGAGGGCAACTGGATTACGATTTTCGATCCGTCCGACACGACACAGGTGTCAGTGGCCGGGCGAGCAACGGCGACGATCGATGGCGACCAGGTGGAGAAATATCTGCGTATCAAGTCGCCCAGTGAAGCCGATGAAGTCAGTTTCCAGGTCGGTCAAGGCGTTCTCGAACAGCTTGCCGGTAAAAATGCGATGTTCGATATTGTCGCCAAGAGCGAGGACGGTACGAGGACGCAAATGGCTGTGAGCTGCGACTTCGGCGAACTGGGCGATTGCGGACGCAAGCGTTTCGATGTCTCCGACGCGAGCAATGATTATCTGGTGCAGAAGCAGTTCCCAGCGGACAAGAAACCAGCGTCGGGCGGTACGATCAAGATCAATTCGGACATAACCCAGGCTGGACAATCGGTGGATATCATTTCCATCCGCGTTCAGGTCACGAACTAGACGAAGATGGAGCGCGCATTCCTGTCTTCCGGTGATCTAATTGCTGACCGCCGGGCTTCCTATGCGGACATGCTGTTCGAAACCGGAGACCATGGCGCCGCTGCGGACCTCATGCGGCAGGCGCTGGAGATAACCCCCAATTGGACCGCCGGCCTTTTTCGCCTTGGCGAGATGCATGAGGCGGCAGGGCAGGGTGATGCAGCGGCCGAAGCTTGGCGCAAATTGCTGCAGCTCGACCCAGACGATCGCTTTGGCGCAGGATTGAAGCTCGCAGCGGCCGGCCACACTGCCGTACCAGAAACGCCGCCCACGGCCTATGTTGAAACTCTGTTCGATGCCTATGCACCGACCTTTGAGACAGCGCTTTTGGACAGGCTGGAGTATCGAGTACCCGAATTGCTGGCGAATGCCATCAAGGTAGCTGTGTCGGAACGGCGTTTCCACTCCGTGCTCGATCTTGGCTGCGGTACCGGCCTCATGGGTCCATATTTCCGTGCCTATGCTGATCATTTGGGCGGCATGGACCTCTCCGAAGCCATGCTGCAGAAGGCCACCGAGAAGCAGATATATGACAGCCTCGCCAAAGGCGACGTGAACGAACTCGACACGCCCGCCCAAAGCACTGATCTCATCATTGCCGCGGATGTCTTTGTCTATGTCGGCGATCTCCACCGCGCCTTCGCCAATGTCGCGCGGGCCTTGGCTCCGGATGGGTTGTTCGCATTTTCCGTGGAGAATCATTTGGGCGACGATGAGCTGATCCTGCAGCGATCGCTGCGCTACACCCATTCTGAAGGCTACGTCCGGCGGCTTTTGGCCGAAAATTCGATGACGCTATTAACTCTTCAGCGAGAGACCATTCGCCTCGATCGGGGCGAACCGTTACAAGGGCTTATCGTTGTGGCGCGACCTGACGTCTGATCAATCCTTTCGGAATACGAGCCGTCCCATCCAGCCGGTAATGACGGCGAGGAACACTGCGAAGAGTCCGTAGAGCAGGCTGTACTGATTGGCGGCGCGGTAGATACGGAATTCCAGACCCGCTTTGACGATGTTGAGGCTCGTCGCGCTTTCACGCAAGAATTCACCATTGCGGAACAGATAGGCGCGCGCAACATGCTTACCCACGGGCACGTTAGCGGGCAGCGACAGGGTCGCACGGAACAGGGTAGATGACAGGAACTGCACATCGCCCGGGCGCTGGTTATAGAGCTGCTGTTTGAGCTTCAGCCGCGGTAACTCCTTGGTGAACTCCTTAAGGGATTCGCTTGATCCAAAACCATCGGGCGTCGGCTCGTAGTAGATATTGTTCACGCCGAGACTAAGCTGGCCGAATGTCTTCGGCGTGGTTATATCCTGAAGGTTGCGGGTTGACGCGAGCGAGTAGGAGGCTGGAATGTGCTGGAACGATACCGACTCAGCATTGACCCAGATGCCGAAGAACCTATCTTTGCGGCGTACGACAAAATCGCGTTCTGGTCCTTCCAGGACCACGACGATGTCATAGCGTCCTTGCCGCTGGATCAGTGGATCGGCATTGTCCAGCGCGCCAAATACCGTGAGGTCTGTGCCTCGGAAGCCGGATGTAATGGCGATCGTATCGGTGGAGAGGCCGATTTCAACGGTCTCCTTGTTGCCAGGCAATTGCTGCGCGCGAACCTCTTGTCCAGCAGCGAGCGCGATGATCAGCATCAGAGCAGCGGCGACGGTCTTCATGATGCACCTGTCGCCAGGGCAACAGTGATAGAATAAAGATCATCTGGCGTGACGAAAAGTTCGATCGCAAGGCGCAGGCCAACCGCCAGAACGAGCATGGCCAGCAGGGCGCGCAATTGCTCGCCGCGCAATTTCTGGCCAATACGGGCACCATACTGCGCGCCTATCACCCCGCCCGTCATCAAAAGCATCGCCAGCACGATATCGACCGACTGGTTGGTCGTCGCCTGCATCACAGTAGTGAAGGCTGTGACGAAGACGATCTGATAGAGGGACGTTCCGATAACCACGTTTGTCGGTACCTTTAGCAGGTAGATCATCGCCGGGACCATGATGAAGCCGCCGCCGACACCCATGATTGATGAAAGGAAGCCGATGGCTCCGCCAAGCACTAGAACGGGGATGATGCTCACATAGATTTTCGAGGCACGGAACCGCATCTTGAACGGCAGGCGATGCACCCAATTGTGCTGACCCGGCTTCTTCAGATTGGAGAGCTGGCCAGCTCTTGTCCGCCGCATGGCCTGAACGCTCTCATATAACATGAGGCCGCCAACCGTGCTGAGAAAGATGACATAGAGCAGCGACACGATGAGATCGAGCTGGCCAAGTTCACGCAGCAGGACAAAGACGTAAATGCCGACTCCGGCGCCGATCACGCCCCCGATGACGAGCAGCGAGCCGAGCTTGACGTCGAGCGTGCCACGTTTGAAATGGGTGAGAGCACCGCTGAATGACGAGGCGATGACCTGGTTCGCGCCGGTGGCAACTGCAACCGCCGGTGGAATATTGTAGAAAATCAGCAGTGGAGTGATCAAAAACCCGCCGCCAACGCCAAACATGCCCGATAGAAATCCCACCGCCGCGCCCATGAAAAAGAGCACGAAGACATTGACCGAAATCTCGGCTATAGGCAGGTAAATACCCAATGCGAACCCCAAACCCACTGTGGTGTTAGGACACCGTCGTAACACCACAATGACAGCAATTCTTTAAGGTTTCTTGCCCGCTTGCCGGGCTCAAGTCAAATTCTGACTGAAGGCGGCAGCGCATTGCGGTTTAAACGCGAACCCATGTGTCGCAAGTACCTTTTATCCGGCCAGAACTCGAACTCAACCGTTCTTCCGGAGCAGGTTGCGAACAAGGTCCTTGTCGATATTGCCAGTCGGCTTCAGCCCATTGTCTTTCTGGAAGGCCATGATCGCGTCACGTGTCTTCGAACCGATCTTGCCGTCTGAACCGCCTGCATCATAGCCATGCTTGTTGAGGATGAGCTGGATATTGCGAATTGCCTTTTCCATGTCGATCGAACCCGTCGTTGTCGGGCTCTCGCGCCAATCGTCCGGAACGTTGAGCGCATTGGCATCGGGGTTTAACTGCTTCGGCTTCCAAAGCTCGGCAGCAGCCTTTGCGCGTTCCAGCTGTTCGGGAGACATGGCCTTGGCAACATCGTCCCGCTTCTGGGCGGCGTCCTTGTCGCCGGCATTGGCCGCAAGGGCGAACCATTTGTAGCTCTCTTCGAGGTTCTGCGGCAGGCCCACGCCCTTGGCTGAAAGAATGCCGAGATTGAACTGGCTGTCCTTGACACCGAATTCGGCCGCCTGGGTAAACCAGCGCGCGGCCGCTTCATTGTCCGGCGCCGCGCCGTCGACCCCGGCAGCAAACAGAACTGCGAGGTTGTGCATGGCGCTGGCGTTGCCCTGTTCGGCGGCGAGTTGATAGTAGGTCTTGGCTTTCGCCAGATCGCGAGTGAGGCCAAGGCCCTTTTCGTAGAAGTTGCCGATACGATATTGGGCCGGAGCAAAGCCGCGTTCTGCCGCAAGATTGTACCATTCGGCTGCCTTGGCGAAGTCGCTGGTTACACCTCGCCCGTCCATATAGCGGTTACCGATTTCGAAAAGCGCCTTACTGTCGCCGTTTGCTGCCGCATCACGCAGCGGTTCCGGTCCGGCTTCCGTCGGGATGGACGGAATGGCTGTGGTCGATGCGGCATCGGCAGCCGGTGCGGACAGCGTGGCGTCGATGGTGGATGGCGTCGCCTGCTGCGTAGCGATCACGGCTTCCACGCTGTCCGGTGCGGGCTGTGATGCCGCGAGTTCCTTCGGTGTGCTGTTTTCGACTGGAGTTGCGGGTTCCGGAGCCTTTGCCTGCTCTGCAGGCTGTACTGGTTCGGGCGCTTGGGCAGCAACCTCCGCTGTTGGTTCCGGTGCCGCAGGCTGGGCGATAGGTGCCTTATCGAGCCCGGCCGGATGGTCGAGAAATGCGTTCTTCAACTGCAGGCCGACGATTGCGATCATGATCGCACCGATCGCGAGGAGGATCGGCTTACGCTGACGCGAGAACAAGCTGCCCTTGGCACCGTCGGCTTTGTCCGAAACGGATGAGCGCTTCTGGTTTTCGACTTCCGAAGCTGCTGCCTGGGCTGCGCGGCGGGCGGCTGCGATGAAATCGGCTTTGCCTGCAGATGTATCGCCGGCAAGCAATGTATCCCGGCGGTCATCACGAACGCGCTTCAAGATGGAATTGAGATCGGGCATGCCAGAACCGGGTTCGAGTGGACGATTGAGGATGTCCGGATCGAGTTCCGGCTTTGTATCCGCCTTCTCTGTTTCCTCGACGATATCGATTTCCGGATCCTGCGGTACGATTTCCTGCTTGCCGCGTCCCTTCAGGCTGCGAGTAAGGGTGCCGAACAGAGACTTCTTTTCGCGGGGCGCCTCTTCCGGCACTTCGGCATCACTGGCGAGCGTCAATTCCGACGACAGTTCTTCGCTTTCTGGGAGGATCTGCGCATTGAGAGCCGGCCCGACATCGATGGTGGGATCGTAGGCGAGGGTTGCCTTCATTGCCGGTTCTTCGGGGATGATTGTCTCTTCAATCCGGGCCGCAAGCGGCCTGTAGACCGGTACCGGACCGCTTTCGAGCGAGGCGAGACGGTCGACAATCTTGAGCAGTGTATCGTGGATTGCCTCGAAGGTCTTACTGTTGCGCTCTTCGGATTTGCGCGAAAGTTTTTCCAGCGTCTTCAGATCGTCGGCAAGTTCGCGGGCAATCGTGCTGTCTTGGTCGCTGCCGAAATTAGCGGTATTGCGGATCGCTTCGGCCGCAGCGTTGCGTGCAGCTTCAACGACGAAATCGCGATTGGCAGCCATCGATTCCTCAATCGCGTCGAGGCGTGGCGGGATCGCGGACATTTCCGCGTAGTGGTCATTGGATTGGGCCAGATGCTCTGCCAACCCAGCGATCTGCAGTTCAAGACTGCGGATGGCATCGTGCGTGCCATCAGTCTGAGGCACATTCTGCGCAACGTAACGCGCCATATCCTCGAAGCGGGCTTCGATATTGTCGGTCAGTCGAATATCGCTGTTCTCGGTCATCAGATGGTGATCGTCGAGGCGGCGCGTCAGTTCTTCGAAGCGCTGGTCGATCTTTTCGATGAATGCAGGATCAGCCGCGGGCTGCGGCATGGTTTCGAGCTTGTGAATGATCTGCAGGACGCGATCTTCCAGATCGCGGAAGTCGGAAATGTTGATCGCGGCCGGTGCATTTTGCAGATGGCGCGTTACTGCCGAGAGCTGTTCAGACAAGATGTCGAGATTGATCGCGGGTGCTTTGCTCTGCTCGGTGATCTGATCGACGCGTTGTGCAAGTTCACCCATGCGCTTGAGGATCGTATCCGAGGTGCGGTCGCTCGTGACCAGCGCCGTGATGCGCGCTTCCAGCCGCTCGAAGGCGTCGGCTTCTATGGACGGCGCGGAGACCGGACGTGAGGTGGCAACGATGGCGCGGCTGATCTCATCGAGGCGCTCATCGATCTGTTGCATATATTTGGTGGTCAGCGAGGTACTACTTCCAGATGTTGAAGGAACCCTCCGCGCAAAGTCGTCGAAGCGTTCATCAATTGCATCCCAGCGATTGCCAAGGTTCTGCACTGATTCTTCGCGGGCCAGCGTATTGACGGTGCGCTTCAACTCATCGAGGTCGCCGCGCAGCATGGAAAGATGACCCGTTTCCGGGCGGCTGGCCGAAGTGCGGTTGAACAAGAGATCGTTTGAAGCGGTTGACTGGCTGAGCCTGTTCATCGTTTCGCCATGCGGTTCCGGATCGGCACGGACGGGCGTCTTGATCTCGTCCTGCATCTCTTCACGGAGCTGCTTGAGCTGCGCGGCTATTGCCGAGAGGTCATGCTTGCCATCGGGTCGCTGGCGATTGGAAGCGGGGTTCGCTGCAACGTGCCGTGGCATGGCCAATTGCCCGGCGCGTGAGGCGAGGGCCGCGAAGCGATCGGCGATGTCCTGACTTTCCTCGCGGATTTCCGGTTTTTTCGGTTCCATCGCACTGCGCAACTGGCTTTCGAGGTTTTCGAGGGTGCGGTTGAGACTGTCCAGCGACGTCGCATCACGGCGTGCGCGATTCACATTGACCTGTTCCATTAGTGACCTCTGGTTCGTCATGGACGTCTGCTGCCCGAGTTGACGCCACATTGTGGCGGGTGAAAAATCATCGCTCTAGGGAAACAGCCGGTAGCGCTGTGCGCGTCGGGGCCAAACCGGAGAGCCAGGAGCTTGCGCCCCATGCGATCCGACAAGCCGTGAAAAACAAATCACACATAGACACGGTTCACCGTCATCGTGACATTGGCGAAACGTGGTAAACAACTGGTTAAGACACGGGTTCGAATGGTTAAAAATGTATTCGGCTATATAAATTTACATAGTCGATTTCATCTCAAAGCCATGTCGTGACCTTAAAACCGGTGTGCCTGCCGACTAAATGAATCGGTGAGACGTAAATCAATAAACTTTGACGTTTACGGAAACGTCAAAGTTTGTTAAATTGGACGAAATCTCAACGGCACCATGGCCTGCGTGCCGTTTTTGCTCGTTTGTTTAGGAGGAAGCTAATGCCGAGTTATCGTGCGCCTGTTGAAGACACGCTGTTTATCCTGAACGATGTCCTGGGTTTTGAGCGTTACAACAATTTGCCGGGTTTTGCCGACGCATCGCCCGATATTGTAGAGGCGATTCTGGGCGAGGGCGCGAAGCTGGCTGAGAACACGCTGTTTCCGGTGAACCAGTCCGGCGATCATGAGGGCTGTGTGCGGCATGATGACGGTTCGGTAGCGACGCCGAAAGGCTTCAAAGAAGCATTCGACCAGTATCGCGAAGGCGGCTGGGTCGGACTTGCCGTGCCGCAGGAATTCGGTGGGCAAGGCCTGCCCTATGCGCTGCATGTGGCTGTCGGCGAATATATGGCATCGGCAAACATGGCGTTGGTCATGTATCCCGGCCTGACGCAGGGCGCGATCGCCGCTATTCTGACCCATGGCACTGACGAGCAAAAGCAGGCCTACCTGCCCAAGATGACCGACGGCACTTGGACAGGCACCATGAACCTTACCGAGCCGCATTGCGGAACCGATCTTGGTTTGTTGCGCAGCAAGGCCGTGCCCAACGGCGACGGGTCCTACAGGATTTCCGGGCAAAAGATTTTCATTTCCGCGGGTGAACACGACATGGCGGAGAATATCATTCACCTGGTTCTCGCCCGCATCGAAGGTGCGCCGGAAGGAACCAAGGGCATCTCGCTATTCATCGTGCCGAAGTTCAATCTAGACGAGAATGGCAATCCCGGAACGCGCAATGGCGTGTCGTGCGGTTCAATCGAAGAGAAGATGGGCATTCACGGTAACTCGACCTGCGTCATGAACTATGATGAAGCCACGGGCTTTCTGATTGGCGGCGAGAACAAAGGCCTTCGCGCCATGTTCACCATGATGAACGAGGCGCGGCTGGGCGTTGCCCTGCAAGGCCTGTCCATCGGCGAGATCGCCTATCAGAATGCAGCCATCTATGCGCGCGACCGCATCCAGGGCCGCGCACTGACCGGGCCGAAAGAGCCAAACAAGAAAGCTGATCCGATCATCGTTCATCCGGACATTCGCCGCATCCTGTTGACGATCAAATCATTCAATGATGCCGGCCGCGCCTTCATCCTCTGGTCTGCGTTGAAATCTGACGTAGCGCACCGTTCCGGCGACGAGGCCGAAAAGCAGCTAGCGGATGACATTCTCGGCCTGATGACGCCAGTTTTGAAGGGCGTTCTGACCGACAAGGGTTTCGAGCACGCTTGCATGGCGCAGCAGGTCTTCGGCGGCCATGGTTATATCGAAGAACATGGGATGAGCCAGTATGTGCGCGACGCGCGCATCGCCATGATCTATGAGGGCGCCAATGGCATACAGGCGCTGGATCTTGTCGGTCGCAAGCTCGGTGCCAATGGCGGGCGTGCCGTCATGGCCTTCTTCAAGGAAGTCGGTGATTTCTGCGAAGAAAACCGCGGCGACGAAAATCTCGCCTTCTTCACCAAACATCTGAAGAAAGGCCTCAACGATTTGCAGGCAGCATCTATGTGGTTGATGCAGAACGGCATGGCAAACCCGGACAATGCCGGTGCTGCCTCGACTGACTATATGCATCTCTTCGGTCTGGTTGCTCTCGGCTATATGTGGGCACGGATCGCCAAGGCGTCGCATGCCAAGCTCGCGGAAGGTGCCGACAACAAGGCGTTCTATGAGACCAAGCTGGTCACCGGCAAGTTCTTCATGGAGCGCGTCATGCCGGAGACCTCGGCGCATCTTGCCCGCATCCAGACCGGAGCGGACACGATGATGGCACTGGCCGCGGAAGCATTCTAAGCTGGTCTTACGCATAGGTGAGCCGCGGCTCGCGGCTCTTCCATGGTTATCTCGGGAGGTTTGTTATGAGTCTGCGACCGGAAGAAGTGTTGGGTGTTCCGAAACCCGACTGGAAGACCGACGATGTCGTTATGCTGGAAGATATGGCCACGAAATTTCTTGAGGCCGAGGTGCTGCCGCATTATGACCGTTTCGAAAAGCAGGAAATTTTCGACCGCTCGGTCTGGGAATTAGCCGGTGAAAACGGGCTGCTGTGTGCCTCCATGCCGGAAGAATATGGCGGGGCGGGCGGCACCTATGCGCACGAAAGCGCGATCCTCGAAGCTATCAGTCACGTCGGTGTCGACGGGTTCGGCATAGCTCTGCACAATTCGATCGTTGCTCCCTATATTCTGCATTATGGCTCGGAAGAGCAGAAACAAAGATGGCTGCCGAAAATGGCGACCGGTGAACTGATTGGCGCCATTGCCATGACCGAACCTGGTGCGGGTTCTGACCTTCAAGGTGTCAAGACTAGCGCAAAGAAGGATGGCAATCACTACGTCATCAATGGATCGAAAACGTTCATCACCAATGGCCAGCTCGCTAATCTTGTCGTCGTCGTTACCAAGACCGATCCGGCGCAGGGCGCAAAAGGCACCTCTCTTTTCGTCATAGAGACCGACGGCCAGGAAGGCTTCGAACGTGGGCGCAACCTCGACAAGGTCGGATTGAAGTCAAATGACACGTCCGAATTGTTCTTCAATGAAGTCCGGGTGCCTGCCTCTAACCTCCTCGGCACCGAGGAAGGCCAAGGCTTCGTTCAGCTGATGCAGCAATTGCCGCAGGAAAGACTGCAGATTGGCGGAACTGCCATTGCCATGGCCGAGCGGGCCATCGCGATCACCTCCGACTACGTCAAGGAGCGCAAGGCCTTCGGCAAGGCGGTCATCGAGTTCCAGAATACGCAGTTCAAGCTCGCCGAGCTCAAGACTGAAGCCACCATCGGCCGCGTTTTCTACAATCACTGTGTCGAGCGCCACGTGAACGGCGGCGGGCTCGATCCGGTCACCGCCTCCATGGCGAAATACTGGCTGAGCGACCTCCAGAACAAGGTCGTTGATGAATGCCTGCAGTTGCACGGCGGCTATGGCTATATGAACGAATTTCCGATCGCCCGCATGTTCCGCGACGCTCGCGTCCAGCGGATCTATGGCGGTACAAACGAAATCATGAAGCTTTTGATCGCCCGCAGCCTTTGAGCTGCCGGTTCGAACAGGGAGAATGAAATGACTGAGGCCTATATTTATGATCACGTCCGCACGCCGCGCGGCAAAGGCAAGAAGGACGGCAGCCTGCATGAAGTGCCGGCCGTTCGTCTTGGCGCCCATGTCCTAGAAGCGCTGCGCGACCGCAATGGCCTCGATACTGGGCTGGTCGATGACATCATCTATGGCTGCGTCGATCCAGTTGGCGAGGCAGGCGCCGTCATACCGCGTTCTTCCGCGTTCGAAGCGGGCTATGACTTCAAGGCGCCGGGCATGCAGATCTCGCGTTTCTGCGCATCCGGTCTCGATGCGGTGAATTTCGCTGCGGCCAAGATCGTGCAAGGTGCCGACGATATCGTGATTGCCGGCGGCGTTGAATCCATGTCGCGCGTCGGCATGGGCATGTCGGGTGGTGCATGGTACATGGACCCGTCGGTCGGGCTGCCAAGCTATTTCATGCCGCAGGGCGTTTCCGCCGACTTGATTGCCACCAAGTACGGTTTCAGCCGCGATGATGTCGACGCCTATGCCGTCGAAAGCCAGAAGCGCGCCGGAGAAGCCTGGAAGAAGGGCTACTTCAAGAATTCGGTTCTTGAAATCAAGGATCAGAACGGACTGACGATCCTCGATCATGACGAGCATATGCGTCCGACGACGGACATGCAGGCGTTGGCCTCACTTAATCCGTCCTTCGTCATGCCCGGCGAGATGGGCGGCTTCAATGCTGTCGGCATTCAGGCTCATCCGGAAGTCGAAACGATCAACCACGTGCATCACGCCGGCAATTCGTCCGGCATAGTTGATGGTGCTGCTGGTGTATTGCTCGGTTCGAAGAGCGCCGGCAAGGCACTCAGCGCCAAGCCGCGCGCTCGTATCCGGGCCTTTGCCAATATCGGCTCCGATCCGGCGCTGATGTTGACCGGCCCGGTCGATGTGACGGAAAAATTGTTGAAGCGCGCCAAGATGAAGATTTCGGACATAGATCTGTTCGAGCTGAACGAAGCCTTCGCCGCTGTGGTGCTGCGCTATATGCAGGCATTCGACATTCCGCGTGACAAGATCAACGTCAATGGCGGCGCGATCGCTATGGGCCATCCTCTAGGAGCGACTGGTGCGATGATCCTTGGCACGGTTCTTGATGAACTGGAGCGTCGCGACCTCAATGTCGCGCTCGTGACACTGTGCATCGGTGCGGGCATGGGCACTGCAACCATCATCGAACGCGTCTGAGGGAGAACAGAAAGATGAGCTATACGAACTTCAAATTCGACGTTGACGCGGACGGAATTGCGCTTGTTATCTGGGACATGCCCGGCAAATCCATGAATGTCTTCACCGAAGAGGTGATGAAGGAACTGGACACAATCGTTGATCGCGTTGCCAAAGATGAGGCGATCAAGGGCGCTGTCATCACCTCAGGCAAGGACACGTTTTCGGGCGGTGCGGATCTCACCATGCTCAAGCGCATGTTCCAGCTTTTCCAGGAGGAAAAGGCCAAGGATCCGAAGAAAGCGGTTGAACTACTGTTCGAAAACACAGGCAAGATGGGCGGCCTGTTCCGCAAACTCGAAACCTCGGGCAAGCCGTGGGTTTCGGCGATCAACGGCACCTGCATGGGCGGCGCATTCGAGATGTCACTTGCCTGCCATGGCCGCGTGGTGTCGGATGATCCGGCAGTGAAGATGGCCCTGCCGGAAGTCAAGGTTGGTATTTTCCCGGGAGCTGGCGGTACACAACGTGTTCCGCGCCTTACCAATCAGCAAGACGCTCTGCAAATGATGACGACAGGCTCCAGCCTGACGGCCTCGCGTGCCAAGGCCATGGGACTGGTTCACGAGGTTGTTCCCGCGAAGAAGCTGGTTGATGCAGCAAAGAAGATGATCAAGGGCGGTCTGAAGCCAGTGCAGCCATGGGACGAGAAGGGTTTCAAGCTTCCCGGTGGCGCGATTTATTCCGCGGCTGGTGCCAATCTGTGGCCAGCCGCCACGGCGATCTTGCGCCGCGAAACCTACGGCAATTATCCCGGCGCGGCCTCGATCCTGAAATCCGTCTATGAAGGCCTGCTTGTACCTTTCGACACAGCGCTCAAGATCGAGCAGCGCTATTTCACCAAGATACTACAGTCGACGGAAGCAGGAATGATGATCCGTTCGCTGTTTGTCTCCCTGCAGGAATTGAACAAGGGCGCGCGGCGCCCGACCGATGTGAAGCCAACCAAGTTCAAGAAAATCGGCGTGGTCGGTGCCGGCTTCATGGGCGCGAGTATCGCCTATGTCACAGCTAGGGCAGGCATTCCGGTGGTGCTGATTGACCAGAGTGTGGATGCGGCCGAAAAAGGCAAGGCCCATTCCGCCGATCTCATTACCAAGGAGATGCAGAAGGGCCGTGCGACCGCCGAAGATAAGGAAAAGCTGCTTGGCCTGATCACAGCATCGTCGGACTATGCCGATCTGGAAGGGGCTGACCTTGTCATCGAGGCTGTATTCGAAGACCGGGAAGTCAAGCGCGCTGTTACGGAGAAGGCCGAGGCGGTGTTGAAACCAGCCGCGATCTTCGCATCCAATACCTCGACGCTGCCGATCACCGGACTCGCCAAAGTTTCGCAGCGCCCGAAGAACTTCATCGGCATTCATTTCTTCTCACCTGTCGACAGGATGATGCTGGTGGAAGTCATTCTCGGCAAGAAGACGTCGGACAAGGCGCTCGCCGTTGCGCTTGACTATGTGCGTGCGATCAAGAAAACGCCAATCGTCGTCAACGATACGCGCGGTTTCTATGTCAATCGCTGTGTCCTTCGCTATATGTCGGAAGCCTACAACATGCTGGTTGAAGGCGTGCCGCCGGCGATGATCGAGAATGTCGCGCGTATGGCCGGCATGCCGGTCGGACCGCTGGCACTGAATGATGAGACGGCGATCGATTTGTCGCAAAAGATTCTGAAAGCCACGCTGGCCGATCTTGGACCAAAGGCAGTGGACCCGCGGCATATGGAACTGGTTAACACGCTGGTTGACAAATATGACCGGCGCGGCCGTAAGAACGGCAAGGGCTTCTATGATTACCCGGCCAAGCCTGCGAAGAAACATTTGTGGCCGGAACTGAAGACGCTTTACCCGCAACAGGACCCGGACAAGATCGACGTCGAGGTGCTGAAACAGCGCTTCCTGTTCACTATCGCGCTGGAAGCTGCCCGTGTCATGGAAGAGGGTATCGTCACCGATCCGCGTGAAGCGGATGTCGGCTCAATCCTCGCCTTCGGTTTCGCCCCCTATACGGGTGGAACCCTGTCGTATATCGACGGCATGGGTGCAGCGAAGTTTGTCGAGATCGCCAAGGGCCTGCAGCGGAAATATGGTGCGCAGTTCAAGGCACCGAAGCTGCTGCTTGACATGGCCGAAAAGGGCGAGACCTTCTATGAGCGTTTCAATCCCTATCCGGTTGAAGAGAAGAAGCGGGCTGCTTGATCGCTCCTGTGTTCAAGAAAAGGCGGGCTCAGCCCGCCTTTTTCTGTGTAAAATAAGAAAGTTTTCCGTAATTTTACTCGACTTTTCCAGAATTCCCTCCTAAAACATTGGTGAAGGTATTTTTTCCTTATTTCTGGAATAGACCATGTTTTCACATGACCGCATATGGGCGGCCATCGACGCGCTGGCAGAACGCCATTCCCTTTCCGTTTCCGGATTGGCGAAGCGAGCCGGACTTGACCCAACGACCTTCAACAAATCCAAGCGCTATGCCGTCGACGGACGTGCGCGCTGGCCCTCGACGGAATCCCTGGCCAAGATCATGGACGCCACCGGTGCATCGCTGGACGAGTTTATGACGCTCGTTCTCGGCAGGGCAACAAGTGCGGGCGGCGGCGCAACGCGTTCCGTACCGCTGCTTGGCTTCGCGCAAGCCGGAGCGGGCGGCTTTTTCGACGATGGTGGCTTCCCCGTAGGGCAGGGCTGGGACGTTGTCGAGTTTCCGGTCGGATCTGCTGACGCGGTCTATGCGCTCGAGGTGTCGGGCGATTCCATGCTGCCGCTTTACCGCGATGGCGACACGATTATTGTTGCGCCGGGCGCTGCAGTTCGGCGTGGTGACCGTGTGGTGGTGCGTACAAAGGATGGCGAGGTCATGGCCAAGATTCTTGCGCGTCAGACGCCGCGCACGATCGAGTTGCAATCGATGAATCCCGAACATCCCAATCGCACCTTTGATGCGGTTCATGTCGATTGGATCGCCCGGATCCTGTGGGCGAGCCAATAGGAACGCATTCCGCATGCGCCAGCTACCGCTTTATGTTCTGACCGTTCTGGTGGCTTTGGGATTGGTCTACGCCTTCGTCGCGCCATTTAATGGCGGCCTGGATATGCCGGCAATTTCCAGCCAAGGAGTTGATGTTACGCCAGAGAATTTCGAACTGCCGGACGAGATGAAGAACGCCGCACCGGATGATACGCCTGAAGCTGCACAACCGCAGGCGCGGGTTACGTCTCCGGAGGCACGTCAGGTCGACCCGGATGGGTTTTCGCCCTCGGGCAATGAGTCTGTGCCGCTGGAGCGTGTCGAACCCCGCCAACCCTTGAGCGAAATGGGGCAGGCTTTGCCTCCTGCACCACCACCTCCTCCGACGCCGGTCGATAATACGGCAAAGCCTGTGCTCCTCTATCGTCCGGTTGCGACTGCGGCGGGCACAATTGAAGCGTCGGGCTACAAGATCGCACTTGACGGTATCGAGGCAGTTCCACCCGAGGAGACCTGCAATGCCGAAGGTGGTGCAACCTGGCCTTGCGGCATGGCAGCCCGAACAGCGTTCCGCAACTGGCTGCGATCGCGGGCTGTCGAATGCACCGTGCCGGGCCAGCCGCCAGACGAACTCATTGCGACAGAGTGCAAGCTTGGTGGTACTGATCTGGCCGAATGGCTAGTGCAGAATGGTTGGGCACGAGCAAAGGACGGCACACCGATGGCTGAGACAATGAAGCGAGCTGAAGAGGCAAAGCTCGGGATCTTCGGCAGTCCGCCCCTTGCGCTTCCGGCTACCGGAGATCTGCCGCTGCCATCATTCAGCGATGCACCACCCGCGCCGCCAGAGCCCATACCGGCGCCACCGCCATTGGCAGTGCCGAACGCACCCTTTCCGCCAAGGCCGCAATAGAATTCCTGTTTTATGCTTCGTGACAGACAGCCTCGATGTTGTGGCCGTCCGGGTCCAGCACAAACGCTCCGTAATAATTGGGATGGTAGTGCGGGCGCAATCCTGGCTGGCCGTTATCGCTACCGCCAGCTGTCAAAGCCGCCTTGTAGAAGGCGTCGACTACAGCGCGGCTATTGACGCGGAAAGCGACGTGAAGCGGTGGTTTGTTTGGCACTCCGCTTGCGACCCAGAAATCCGGCTTGCCTCCCTCGCCAAAACCGGCAACGTCCTCATTCCCTGTGACTGAAGCCGGAATTTCGAGGATCAGTTCGTATCCAATTGCGGCGAGTGTTTCAGAATAGAATTTCTTGCTCTGCTCGTAGTTACTTACAGCAACGCCCGTATGGTCAATCATTCAGTCCTCCCGCCGATTTTACCCATGCCAATCTATGATAGTTTACCCGCCAGCGCCTTTGCAATCAGGGCCCGTGTCTCGGCAATACCGTAAAGCGCAACAAACGAGCCGAAACGCGGCCCACGTTCTTGGCCGATGAGAACCTCATAGAGCATCTGGAAGAAGGATACGGATACGCCCGGACCGCCCTCGGGGCTTTTCTTCGTATGGTCCTGATATCGTTCGATGGCGCGAGCGACGTTGAGAATCGCGTTCTGAATGTCGTTGCCGTCAACATCGCTAGGAAGAGCTGCCAGCTTCTTGTCCATCTCTTCCAGCGCGCCGCGTTCCACTTCGTCGGGGGTGCGGAATTTCTTCGATGGCTTTACGAAATCGTTGAAGTAGCGGATGGCGTAACCCACCAGTGCATCCAGTTCCGGATTGTTCTCGGTCGTGACGCCTGGTGCGTAGCGCGAAATGAATCCCCAAAGAACGCTGCTGTTCTCGGCATTGGAGGCGCTGACAAGGTTTAACAAGAGGGCGAACGGAACCGGCATCTCGACAGCTGGCGGATTGCCATTGTGTAGGTGCCAGACAGGATTGTTCAGCCGGTCTTTCCAGGATTGGCGTCCATAAGCGGAGAGATAGGTAAAGTATTCGTCCACTGCCTTGGGAATGACATCAAAATAGAGCCGCTTTGCCGTTCTCGGCTTCTGGAACATATAAATACCTAGACTTTCGGTTGGCGCATAGGTCAGCCATTCGTCAATGCTGATGCCATTACCCTTCGACTTGGATATCTTCTGGCCAACATCGTCGAGAAATAGTTCATAGACGAAGTGCTCCGGAGCGCGGCCACCCAAAATCTCGCAGATGCGGTCGTAGATAATCGCATTCGTCTGGTGGTCTTTGCCAAACATCTCGAAATCAACGCCGAGGGCCGCCCAGCGCATCCCGAAGTCAGGCTTCCACTGCAGTTTGACGTTGCCGCCTGTCACAGGAAGGGTCGTCTCGACGCCGTTCTCGTCGTCAAAAGTTATGGTGCCGTTCTTCGCGTCAATGTTCTTCATCGGAACGTAGAGAACTCGACCGCTTGTCGGAGAAATCGGCAAAAAGGGGCTGTAGGTCGCCTGACGCTCCTCGCCGAGTGTCGGCAGCATTACCTTCATAATGTCGTCATAGCGCTCGGCAGCGCGCAGCAGTACTTCATCGAAGCGGCCCGATTTGTAATATTGCGTCGCGCTGGCAAATTCGTAGTCGAAACCGAATGTATCCAGGAAGCCGCATAACATAACGTTGTTGTGGTCGGCGAAACTGCTGTAGTCGCCGCCAAAAGGATTGGGAACGGCCGACAGCGGCTTGTGCAGGTGCGGTTCCAGAAACGAGCTATCCGGTACATTGTCTGGTATCTTGCGCATACCGTCCATGTCGTCGGAAAAGCACAGCAGCTTGGTGTTTACCTGGTCTTTGGTCAGGATGCGAAACGCGTGGCGCACCATCGAGGTGCGCGCCACTTCGCCGAACGTGCCGATATGCGGCAGACCGGAGGGGCCGTAGCCAGTCTCGAACAGAATCGTCTCGGGATATCCGGTCCTCTCATAACGTTTGATGATTTTCTGCGCCTCCTCGAAGGGCCATGCTTTGGCCTCTGCTGCCGCCGCAATCAGTTCGGGGGTCAGTTCGATTTGAGTGTTAAGGCGCGTAGTCATTCGTTTTTCCTGTGTTTCTTGCCATTTGGTGAGGCGCGCGGACACTATGGCGGCAGGTTGTTCGCGTCAATCGCATGTGTCCGTACGAAGACAATCCGACGCTGATTTTCAAAATCAATCAGAGACGCTCAATAAAAATCGACCGGAAAATAACGCAGATAAAGTTCTGAAACAGTGCCCTTATCTTCTACGGATTTTAGGGCAAAATCGAATGCGTCGACGAGTTTGCTGTTTTCCTGTGTGGTTGCGATCGTCATCCCATCGCCGAGAAACTGCGGCGCGATATAGGGTCCACCCGCGAAGGCGCAGCAGTTGCGCGACTCGAGGCTGCCGATCCAGAAGGATAGGTCGGACCCATCGGCGAACACGGCATCGATCTTCTTCGCCTGCAGGTCCTTGAGCATGAGGTCGCGCGACGGGTAGCCGACCCAATGGCCCTTCGGAAAGTAATCGGCAAAAATCACTTGGTGCACAGAACCCGCTACGACCCCGACTGTCTTCTTGTCGAGAGCATCGGCAAGAGGTTCCGTAAGTGGCGTTTCCTTCAGTGTCACGAATCGTGCAGGCAGCCTTATATAGGGCGTCGTGAACGCGAGTTTCTGGCGCAACGCGGCTGTTGGCCTCAATCCGGCGATAATCGCTTCCGCCTCGCCGTTTTCAAGCGTTGGCTGCAATTCATTCCACGGACGCGCTTCGATCTGACAGATTGCAGTGACAGAGAGTTCATCGCAGATCGCTCGCACCAGATCGATGTTGAAGCCGGAAATGCGCCCGGTGCTGTCGATGAAATTAAAGGGCGGGTAGTCGACCGTAGTCACAAAACGAATGCGTTCAATTGTAGAAAGATCTGGCTTGGAAATATGCTCACGTCCGTCCCAATAGTGCGGAAAATTCGACGCGGCATAAGCTTGCGACAACGCTGTCAGGACGAGGCTTAAACTGATAGCGGCAGATGTGCGGAAATGCATTCGGTCTCAACATGACGGCGTGATTTGCAGCGAGGGTAACACGATCCGGACTGCCTTGACAGATTGGGCCGCAGTCCGTTCAAAAAAAATGATGACAATCACGAAGTTTCAGTATCAATTATTATTTCATCATTTATTCCGCATTCCAAATAGATATTTCGATAAATACTACTACGGGTATGTTCATATTCTGATATTTCAATTTTTGATTGAAGGTTTTCACATGGTAATGTTGCATAGTCACATTTTTTATTTCCAGATGTCATCGAGCAGTTTAGCTGCAAACATCTTTCAATAGAATTTTTCTCGGTGACCAGGGAAATAACGATTTCGCTCGCCGCTCGTCTTTGCGCAGGTGGAATGGCGAAACCGTCGATCATCGCGGCATTCAGGCGATCTTTTACCAATGCAACTTCTTTCCTCGAAGAACTTTATGCATCCGAGGACGCCGATGAAGTGCTGATCGCCGAATGCATCGCTCGCGAAGCAGGGCTGCTGTTAGATGAGATAGCTGCAGACGTGCATGTCGTAGCGCCTGCAGGGCAGGACTTTATCGCTCTGCGCTATATAAGACACGCAGTTGTCGTCATACCCGATCATACGACGCTGATCTATATAGCACCGACATTGCGAGAAATTGCAGTGCTCAAAATGCATCTTCCCCAAAGCCGGGATATAGCAGCTCGATTGCGGATAACGACTCCCTCGCACCTTTTGAAATTCCTGCGACTGCATTACGAGCAGGTGCTCGGGGAAAATGCCGTGGACATGGTCGAAACGGCCAGTCTGGGATTTTCGGCAAGGATTGTTGTGACCGGCAGGCAAGGCATTCTCGTCGGGCTTTTGGGCGCGTCAATCCTGTTCGGACTTGCACTTGCGCCTTCTAGCTTATGGTTGATCCTTCACATGCTTTTCTCAGTGTTTTCTGGATGCATCCTACTACGCCTACTGGCAATCAGTGGAATGACCAAAAGGGTGACGAGTGTCCTCCCGATGGTTCCCGTGCGCAAACTCCCAATCTATAGCGTTATGATTGCGCTCTACCGGGAGGCCGAGGTGGTTCCTCAGCTAGTGCGGGCCATGACTGAGCTCAACTGGCCGCGCTCAAAGCTCGAAGTAACGTTCCTGTGCGAGGCGGATGACTCCGCGACCATTGCGGCGTTCGAGGATCAAGTACTACCCTATGGTTTCAAGGTCATCCCGGTGCCCGGCATCGGGCCTCGTACAAAGCCGAAAGCCCTCAACTACGGGCTGCAAATGGTGAGCGGAGAATTTGTGGTTGTATATGACGCAGAAGACCGGCCGCATCCTGATCAATTGCTCGAGGCATGGCAGCGCTTCAACACGGGAGGGGAATATCTAGGCTGCCTGCAGGCTCCACTGGTCATTGCAAACGCTCATGAAGGATGGCTTGCCCGCTTGTTTGCCTTTGAATATGCTGCGCATTTCTTTGGTTTTTTACCTTGGCTTGCCCGCAACTGTTTCGTGTTGCCACTCGGCGGAAGTTCAAATCATTTCCGCCGCAACTGTCTGGAGGCAGTCGGTGGCTGGGACCCATACAATATGACCGAAGATGCTGAGCTCGGCACTCGGCTCGCCCGCCGCGAATTTCTCGTTGAGATGCTATCGCTGCCAACGATCGAAGACGCCCCGACGGAGACCGGCGTCTGGTTGCGACAGCGGACACGCTGGCTGAAAGGCTGGATGCAGACTTGGCTCGTCGAGATGCGGCATCCGCGGCGGTTTCTTAAAGACCTCGGAATTCGCCGCTTTCTGGTTTATCACATATTCTCAGCGGGGCTGATTGTCTCGACGCTGCTCTATCCGCTCATGCTCGTTTTCATTGCCTATTCGGCACTCGATCTCATTCTGGTGGACGCTACCGTCACCGACCGCAGTATCCTTCTAATCGATTGCGTAAACATTACGATGGGATATTTGTCATTCCACGCACTGGGAAAGCGCAGCCCCGTCGGTAAAAAAGTAGCAGGTCCTATACTGCGCTGTGTACCGCTCTACTGGCTATTGGTGTCCGTGGCGGCATGGCGCGCGGTCAAGCAACTCTGCACGAAGCCTTTTCTATGGGAGAAAACCCCGCACCGCCCGGCCGCTAGAGAAAGCCTGGACCCGAACCGATGATCAACGAGTCCT
Organism: Phyllobacterium sp. LjRoot231; assembly: GCF_964253365.1. Taxonomy (NCBI): domain Bacteria; kingdom Pseudomonadati; phylum Pseudomonadota; class Alphaproteobacteria; order Hyphomicrobiales; family Phyllobacteriaceae; genus Phyllobacterium; species Phyllobacterium sp. LjRoot231. Next base: position 4,657,843 of record NZ_CAXUQT020000001.1, on the reverse strand, counting down.
CGTTGCCGATCACGTCGATATCTCGCCCCTTGTACGGTAGACTCAGCAAGATTCGGCGGATCACGGCAATGCGCGCGCGGCGTTTGTCGTTGGATCGCACGATCGTCCACGGGGCGTAGGCCGTGTGGGTCCGTGCCGTCATCTCGTCGCGCGCCCTGGTATAGTCATCCCACTTCTCGGCGCCCGCAATATCGATCGGCGAGAATTTCCAGTTCTTGAGAGGGCTGTGCCGGCGATCGTGAAAGCGCTTCAATTGCATGATCTGGCCTATATCGAGCCAGAATTTGAAAAAATGGATATTGTCGGCAACGATCATCCGCTCGAATCCGGGTGCCTCTTCGAGAAAAGATTCATGTTGTTCGGGAGTGCAAAAGCCCAACACCGGCTCTACACCGCCGCGATTGTACCAGGAGCGGTCAAAGGTAACGAATTCGCCGGTGGTCGGGAAATGCGAGACATAGCGCTGGAAATACCATTGTCCGCGTTCGGTCTCGCTTGGTTTGGGCAAGGCAACGTTGCGCGCGTTGCGTGGATTCATATATTGGCGCAAGTTGAAGATCGTGCCGCCTTTACCCGCCGCGTCCCGGCCCTCGAAAACCGCCATGACCCGCCCGCCAGTTTCCTGCAACCAGTATTGCATCTTCACCAATTGGATCTGCAGCAGTTCGAGCGTCTCCGCATATTCGTCGTTCGGCATCTTTTCCGCATACGGAAAATCGCCGGATCGCAGCGCGCCATCCTCGATCCAGCCCGGCAGTTTGGGATCATCAATGTTGAAGCTGCGCTTCTTGCCGTCAATCTTCAGTTCGAGTGTGGATTTTCCCGGTTCCGGGCTTTCCGATTTCTTTTTTGAATCTTTACTCAACGCATTCATCCTCAATTGACATAAAGCCATGTTATTGGGAGAGCGTTGCATCGTCCAGAGGCGAAAAAAGCACTGCAACGCAGGAGTTTAGTGCATGAGCATATGGGGACTGGAGGGACGGACGTTGTGGCAAAGAGCGGTGGAAAGACTGATCCGTGCGCGCTTTGTGCTAGGAGTTGCTGCGTTCATCACCGCTCTGGTCCTGAGCTCAGGCGCATCCTGGTGGCTGAGTTTCACCATCCTGATGCTGGTACTTCTCGCTGTGGTCATGCTTTCGGCGGCTTTTCCGCGCGCGAATGATACAGATGCAGATCAGCTTATGAACGACCCCGCAATCTTTCGTCTGTCGGGTCAGCAGCTCGCAGCGCAATTGCCGGATCCGCTGATCATTTTCGACCACGGGGGGACGATCCTTTATGTCAACCCAGCAGCTAGCGGTGCTTTTCGGCCATTGGCCCGGGGCGGCGCGCTATTGATGCATTTCCGTGCGCCGGAGATGCAGACACTGGTTCAGTCGGTAATGGCCGACGCGATGGCGCGTTCTGTCGATTATTTCGAGCGTGTTCCGGTTGAGCGCTGGTACCGCGCGACAGTGCTTCTGCTCGATCAGGCGGGAGGGAGTGATCGTCAATATTTGCTGTCATTCCGCGATCAAACCGAAGCGCACCGTCTGGAGCGCATGCGTTCGGATTTCATCGCCAATGCAAGTCATGAGTTACGCACGCCACTGGCCTCGCTTAGCGGCTTCATCGAAACCTTGCGAGGCCCGGCACGCAACGATGAAGCTGCGCGCGATAACTTTCTCGAGATCATGCAGAAGCAGGCCGAGCGAATGGCGCGACTGATCGACGATCTTCTGTCCCTGTCCCGTATCGAGATGAAGGCACATATCGCCGTCAAGGATCAGGTTGATTTGGCGGTGGTGCTTAATCATGTGGCGGACTCGTTGAGACCGCTCGCTGCCGATCTTGGCGTTGAGATGGAGCGTGACATCGATCCGGGTCCGGTAAACGTTCTCGGTGATCGCGATGAGCTAACGCAGGTCTTCCAGAACCTCATTGAAAACGCCTTCAAATATGGCCAATCCGGCAAAAGGATCATTATCGAGCTGAAGCGGGATGGCGAGTCGATCAAGGCAACCGTCCAGGATTTCGGACCGGGCATCCCGGATGAACACATACCGCGGCTTACCGAGCGATTCTACCGCGTCAGTCTGGAGACGAGCCGAGCGCAGAAGGGGACGGGTCTTGGTCTTGCCATCGTCAAACATATCCTGACCCGGCATCGCGCGCGGCTGGTCGTTCGCTCGAAAGTCGGCGAAGGCTCCTCGTTCACCGTCGTGTTCGGACCGCTGAAAGGCTACGGCGCGTAACAAAAAGGCGCCACTCGGCGCCTTTAGCAACAGTCGGGTCGCGAATTACCGAATGCGGCGACGATCAGACGCCGGCTGGTAGGCCAAGCGGGAATGATAGGTGCAATAGGGTCCCGACTCTCCAACATCATTGCCGCAGAAGTTGAAATCCGGCTGTAGAGGATCACCGACCGGCCATTTGCAAGTCCGCTCACTCAACTGCACAAGTTCGAGACGCCGCGAAATCGGCACGACGACATCGGTCACCGTTTTCGTGACAGTGTGGGTTATGAGGTCAGTGCTGTATTCGGCCTGCAATGCTGTTGCGCCGACGCTGCGGTTCATAACCCTGCTCGACATGTGCCCGATAGAGCCGCTGCTACGCTGACCGCCTGAAGTGCTTGTATTGACCTTCTTGCTGCGCGTTTGGGTTGAAGTGGTCTTGCCGCGTCCCGACAGTTTCAGCCGATGTACCTTGCCGATGACAGCATTGCGGCTGACACCACCCAGTTGTGCTGCGATCTGGCTTGCACTCAGACCTTCGGCCCAAAGTTTTTTCAGCTGCTCTACGCGCTCATCTGTCCAGTTCATCGTTTCCTAGCTCCATATGGGGCTCAGTTTTTGTGCGGACGTTAGACTGAATCCTTCCTCGCATCTGGATTGCTCCAGATTGGCCTGACACTATATCTATTCAGATGACGAGGACGCCGCACGAAATCTAGCTATTTCGTTTCCCAACGTACAATATGGGATGACTCTGTGACAAGAGTCGGGCGTGCGTCCCGGGGTGGGTTTTTGGGGTTTTCCCCAACTTGCGCGGTCAACTGTTGCAAAAAAGACTCGTTATGAGACTTCGAGCTTGCTCGTTAAGGTTGCAGGGACGAAATCTTAAATGCATCAATAGCTCAGGTGGCAATAAAGACTCGTAAAGTGTTCATTTGACAATTGCGGTTCGAATGATGATATTACGTGCGTGTGGCCGCCCCCAAAAATGGCATTGTGGGGCGGCTTTTTGATTTCATCGCTGCCGGTTTCTTCTTTATAATCAGCAGGTTTGATAAACTGGGTTTTGGAGCCCTTGAAGATATGACGGACGCAAACGCGCAACCGCTTTACGACACTTTTGCTCGTGCGGATCTGCGCTTTGAGCGAGGCGAGGGCGTGTGGCTCGTGACAGAGACTGGGGATCGTTATCTCGATTTCGCCGCCGGTATCGCCGTCAACGCGCTTGGCCACGCGCATCCGCACCTCGTCGAGACCCTGAAAAGCCAGGCTGAGAAGCTGTGGCATGTCTCCAATATCTATGAAATTCCCGGCCAGACGCGCTTGGGCCAGCGCCTCGTCGACAGTACTTTTGCGGATAAGGTCTTCTTCACCAATTCCGGCGCGGAGGCGCTGGAATGCGCGATCAAGACGGCGCGGCGCTATCATTATGTCAACGGCAGCCCCGAGCGCTTCCGTATCATCACTTTCGAAGGCGCTTTTCATGGCCGAACGCTCGCGACCATCGCCGCCGGCGGTCAGCCGAAATACCTTGAAGGCTTTGGACCAAAGGTCGAAGGTTTCGACCAGGTGCCTTTCGGTGACGAAAAGGCGCTAAAAGCAGCGATCGGACCCGAAACCGCAGCCATATTGATTGAGCCGATCCAGGGCGAGGGGGGCGTTCGTTCGGTGCCGGACGAAGAACTGCGCGCCCTGCGCAAACTCTGCGACGAACAAGGCTTGCTGTTGATCCTTGATGAGGTGCAGTCAGGTATGGGCCGCACGGGCAAGCTCTTCGCGCACGAATGGTCTGGCATCAAGCCGGACATCATGGCTGTCGCCAAAGGCATTGGCGGTGGTTTTCCGCTTGGCGCATGTCTTAGCACAGCGGAAGCTGCCAGGGGCATGACCGCCGGGGTGCATGGCACCACCTTTGGTGGCAATCCGCTGGCCATGGCGATTGGCAATGCTGTCCTCGACATCATCCTCGAAGAGGGTTTTCTTGAGCATGTGCAGAAAATTGCCCTGGTTATGAAACAGGGGCTGGCTTCGATTTCCGATCGCTATCCGGACGTGATTTCCGAGGTGCGCGGCCGCGGTCTCCTGATCGGCCTGAAGTGCGTTGTCCCGAACACGACGATGGTCCAGGCCTTGCGTGACGAACATTTGCTTACCGTTGGTGCAGGCGACAATGTTATTCGCCTTCTGCCACCGCTGGTTGCAACTGAAGATGAAGCTCGCGACGCTCTCTCGAGGATCGAAGCGGCAGCCGAACGTCTGTCAGTCACTGCCAGACAGAAAAGTGCGTAGAGACAGGTCTCATGATGATCAAACAAGACCTCCGTCATTTCACGGATATCTCGGCGCTTTCGCCTAAGGATTTGCGACTCATTCTCAACGACGCTCGTGCACGCAAAACGCGGCTCAAGGCCGGCGACATCGAAAAACCCTTTGCGGGCAAGGTGTTGGCAATGATATTCGACAAGCCTTCAACCCGCACGCGCGTGTCCTTCGATGTGGGCATGCGCCAGCTTGGTGGTGAGACGATCATGCTAACCGGGTCGGAAATGCAGCTTGGTCGCAGCGAGACCATTGCCGACACGGCAAAGGTATTGTCGCGCTATGTCGACATCATCATGATGCGCACGACAACACATGAGCGTCTGACTGAGATGGCCGAAAACGCCACGGTGCCAGTGATCAATGCGCTGACTGACGACACGCATCCGTGCCAGATCATGGCCGATATCATGACGTTCGAAGAACATCGCGGTCCGGTCAAGGGCAAGACTTTCGCTTGGACAGGCGACGGTAACAATGTGCTGCACTCGCTCGTCGAGGCGGCGGCGCAGTTTGATTTCAATCTCAATATCGCGACACCGGAAGGCAGCGAGCCAGATAGCAAATATCTCGATTGGGCCAAGCGCGCTGGCGGCAAGATCAGACTGACGACTGATCCGATCTCGGCCGTCGAGGGTGTCGATTGCATCGTGACGGATACCTGGGTGTCGATGGGACAGGAAGGTCGCGCGCGCGGTCACAACGTTTTCATGCCATACCAGGTCAACGACGCATTGCTGAAGCATGCTAACCCAGACGCGCTGTTCATGCATTGCCTGCCGGCGCACCGCGGCGAGGAAGTGACGGACTCTGTCATTGACGGACCACATTCCGTCGTTTTTGACGAGGCAGAAAATCGGTTGCATGCGCAAAAGGCCATTCTTGCCTGGTGTCTTGAAGGAGGGCGCCCAAATGCCTGATACTTCCATCCGCGCCGACGAATATATCTTCGCGGGCGATGATGCCGTGGTGCCGTTCCAGGTCGAGGAACTGGATGCGCGTGGACGTGCCGTCCAACTAGGGCCGACGCTTGACGATATTTTGAGCCGTCACGACTATCCGGAGCCGGTGGCAAAGCTCTTAGCGGAGGCGATCGTGCTCACGGTATTGCTTGGCACGTCGCTGAAGTTCGATGGTAAATTCATCTTCCAGTCGCAGTCGGACGGACCGGTCGATATGCTAGTCGTTGATTTTCGCACGCCGAATTCCGTTCGCGCTTACGCGCGCTATAACGAGGAAAGGCTGGCCGAAGCCATTGCCGGAAACCGACTATCGCCCGTGGAACTGATGGGTAGCGGCACGCTCGCACTTACCGTGGATCAGGGCGAATACACTCAACGCTATCAGGGTATCGTCGCTCTTGACGGCTCCAATCTCGAAGAGATCGCCAAGACCTATTTTCGCCAGTCAGAGCAGATTCCAACCGACCTTCGTCTTTCGGTTGCAAAGCTGATCGAACGTGGCGAAGACGGCAAGCCGGTCGAACAATGGCGCGCCGGTGGGATCATTGTGCAGTTCCTGCCTGAATCGGAGCTACGCTTGCGTCAACGTGATCTTCCAGCGGGTGACACGCCGGAATCCGACGACGATGATCAAATCGATCTTGTCGAGGACGATGACTGGGCGGAGATCAAGGCACTCGTAGCGACGATCGAAAGCTCGGAATTGACCGATCCGCAAGTCGGAGCCGAACGGTTGCTATACCGCCTGTTTCACGAGCGGGGCGTCCGCGTTTTCGACGCCGTGCCCGTTAACGATGATTGCTCGTGCTCACGCGAGAAAATCGCCGACGTGCTGTCTGGCTTCACTGCTGAAGAGATTACTGACAGCATCGAGGATGGCAAGATCAGTGTCACCTGCGAATTCTGCTCGACAGAATATGAATTCGATCCGGCAGAATTTTTGCCGAAGAATTGACGATAAGGAAATGCCATCGTGGAAATAAGAGACAGCAACGGCACCGAGCTCCTCGATGGCGATTCCGTCACCTTGATCAAGGATCTGAAGGTTAAGGGTACATCGGAAACGATAAAGCGCGGGACCCTCATCAAGAATATCCGGTTGAACGGTCGCGAGGGCGAGATTGAGTGTAACACCAAGCAGGTCAAAGGTCTTGTTCTGAAGGCCGAATTCCTGAAAAAGGCCTGATCAGGCGCGCATCGGCGCGGTCACTTCATGGACCACTGTCACGACGATCAGAAGTGCGATGAATGCACAGATGATCAGCCAAAGCGGCCATACTCTCGTTGATTTCTTCGCCAGCAGGCCGACGATGAGGCCGGGGACCATCACCAACGCGACCAACTGGCTGACAGCCTCCGTGCTGGTAGTGAAACTTGGCAAAGTATAGCCGAGGAATAGCGCGCCTATGGCTAGAGCGAAGGCGACAGCGGAACAGGCCAAGGCCTTGACGTAAGGCGATTGAGTGCGATTTGTCTCTTGCATCAGTTCAATGTGCGTAACTGGTCAGGAAGGTCAAGCGAGAAGGCTGGAATCTCGATGTCAAAGCGTTCTCCGCTGTCGGTCTGCATTGTATAGCGGCCGAGCATCACGCCGGATGTCGTCGTCAGCGGACAGCCGGAGGAGTATTGGAAAGAGTCGCCGGGATTGAGAATGGGTTGTTCGCCGATGACCCCAGGTCCGCGCACCTCTTCCACATGTCCGTTGCCATCGGTGATTTTCCAGTAGCGCGCACGCAATTGCACTGTGCTTTCGGACTCGTTGGCGATGGTAATGCGATATCCCCAGACGTATCTGTTTTCTTCTGGATTGGACTGCTCCTCCAGATAGAACGGTTCGACGGTGACCTCAATATCGCGAGTAATAGCTTTATACATACCTTCTCTCAGTCTATGTCCCTCATATCGCGGGTCAGCGCCATTGCGTCAACCGTCCAAAGAAAGTTGGGTTTAAATCCTTCGTGATCAGCGCATTTATCGCTAATATAGAGCTGAAGTGGTTCGGTGGAGCTAAGCAATTCTATTGATGAGCCTCGAGGAATTCGCAGAGATGGCCCTTTCATTTCCTGAAACTATTCAGGCAAGTCATTTCAACGCGACCGATTTTCGAGTGAACGGAAAAATCTTCGCGACACTGCGCCCAGAAAAGCTGCGCGGTGTTTTGTTGCTCACCCGCGAAGATCAAGCGCTCTTACATGAAACATCTGGCGAAATGTTTGAACCCGTGCCGGGAAGCTGGGGCGAAAAAGGCTCAACATTTGTCATCCTCGACAGTGCCGATGCGAATGTGGTGCGCCACGCCATGGCGATGGCCTGGAAGAAGGCCGCGCCGAAATCAGTCTCGGCGAGGCACATTCTCTGATTTTTTACCGCGCCGCTCTCAGTGCGGCATCGAGATCTTCGATTAGGTCGTCGGCATCTTCAAGCCCGACCGACAGCCGCAACAGCCCATCGGAAATACCAAGCTCGGCGCGCGCCTCGTCAGTAAGGTTCTTGTGGGTGGTCGTGGTGGGATGCGTGATGAGGCTCTTTGAATCGCCGAGGTTGTTGGAAATCTGAATGATTTCCAGCGCGTTCTCGACATTGAATGTTGCCTTCTTGCCGCCCTTTACTTCGAAGGCGATCAGTGTCGAACCGCCCGACATCTGCTTGGCGATGATGTCAGCCTGCGGATGATCGGCACGTCCAGGGTAGAGAACTTTGGAGACGGCTGGATGATCGGCGAGGAAATCGGCGATCTTCGCTGCACTCTCCGTTTGCTGGCGTACACGTACGGCCAAGGTTTCAAGACCCTTCAGCATGACCCATGAGTTGAACGGGCTGAGACCAGGGCCGGTATGGCGGAAATATTCGTGCAGGTTTTCGTCTACCCACTGCTTGTCGGAAAGGATCACTCCGCCAAGACAACGACCTTGTCCATCGATATGTTTGGTCGTGGAATAGACAACGATGTGTGCACCGAGTTCCAGCGGCTTCTGAAAGAGTGGCGTCGCAAAGACGTTGTCGACAATAAGTTTCGCGCCGACGGAATTGGCGACCTTTGCCACCGCAGCAATATCGATGACTTCCAGTGTCGGGTTGGTCGGGCTCTCGAGGAATAACACTTTGGTGTTCGGGCGTATGGCGTTTTGCCAGTTCTCGATCTTCGAGCCATCGATCAAGGTAAAGTCAACGCCATAGCGCGGCAGAAGCGTCTCGATGATGTAGCGACAGGAGCCGAACATCGCCCGTGCAGCCAGAACGTGATTGCCGGCCTTGACCTGGCAGATGATGGCTGCCGCCACAGCCGCCATGCCTGACGCCGTAGCACGCGCATCTTCAGCGCCTTCCAGTGCGCACATACGCTTTTCGAACATGTCGGTGGTCGGATTGGCATAGCGCGAATAGATGAATCCCGGCTCTTCCCCCTTGAAACGGGCTTCGGCGGCTTCGGCGCTGGGGTAGACAAAGCCTTGCGTCAGGAACAACGCCTCGGATGTCTCTCCGAAGCCTGAACGCAGCGTTCCAGCATGGACGAGTTGTGTTGCGGCGCGCAGTTTGCGGGTGGTGTTCTTGGTCATCGTCTTCTCAATCTGCCAGAATCTGGCCAATAAAAAACCGGCCTTGCGTGAATCGCAAAAAGGCCGGACGAGACCGGGCCTCTTTTAGCAAATTATTTAACGTGGCTGCAAGCCGGCCGGCCAAATCACCACGGGATAAAACTGCTTTAATCCTCTTGGCGTCTTGCGTCAACCGGGCGAGACGGTAAAGCTTTTGTATGTTTTGTAGGGTTTGGCGATCGACATGAGTAGACATCAAGCGGGCATTCTGGCGGATAACGGTATCAGGGCACTCTATCAGTCGGGCGCTCTTAAAACTGCGCGCGATTTCGATAGCGACCAGATCCAACCTGCGAGCCTCGATCTGCGGCTTGGTGCAAAAGCCTATCGTGTTCGTGCGAGTTTCATGCCGGGCCCGGGAACCGCGGTCATCGACAAGCTAGAGCGTCTGAAGCTGCATGAAATCGACCTTACCGAGGGCGCCGTGCTGGAAACCGGCTGCGTCTATATTGTGCCCTTGCTGGAAAGCCTGAGCCTGCACGCCGAGGTTTCTGCCTCCGCCAATCCCAAGAGTTCAACCGGTCGCTTGGATATTTTCACGCGCGTTATCGTCGATGGTGCACAGGAGTTCGATAAAGTGCCGGCGGGCTATCACGGTCCACTCTATCTCGAGGTCAGCCCGCGCACCTTCCCCATCGTCGCACGGACCGGTTCGCGCTTGTCGCAAATCCGCTTCCGTACCGGGCGCGCGCAATTGGAAGAGGCGGAGTTGACGGCGCTGCATGCTGCAGAAACGCTGGTCGCTTCCGATACGCCGAATATTTCCGGGGGTGGCATCGCGCTATCCATCGATCTGACCGGCGACGCGAAAGGTCTCGTCGGTTATCGCGGCAAGCATCACACCGGCGTCGTCGATGTCGACAAGCGTGGCGTGCACGACCTTTTTGATTTCTGGGAACCGATCCATGATCGTGGCGCGCGCGAGCTGGTCCTTGACCCGGACGAGTTCTACATCCTCGTTTCGCGTGAAGCGGTGCATGTGCCACCACTCTATGCCGCAGAGATGACGCCCTTCGATCCACTGGTCGGTGAGTTCCGCGTGCATTATGCCGGTTTCTTTGATCCGGGCTTCGGCCATACGGCGGCGGGTGGAACCGGCAGTCGCGCGGTGCTTGAAGTCCGCAGCCATGAAGTGCCATTCATCCTGGAACACGGCCAGATTGTTGGTCGCCTGATCTATGAGCATATGCTGGAGCGGCCCAAGGCGCTTTATGGCACCGATCTCGGTTCGAACTACCAAGCGCAGGGGCTGAAGCTCTCCAAGCATTTCAAATGACATGCAAATGATGCCGGGTGCCGCTTGACAAACACGGTCTTTGGCGAACACTGATAGGTAGATGCGGGTGTAGTTCAATGGTAGAACGGCAGCTTCCCAAGCTGCATACGAGGGTTCGATTCCCTTCACCCGCTCCATCTCTTTTCCAACACCGGAGAACAAATGTCGGAAAGAATGAACCGCTTCCTGGGAGACTCGCCCGGTCGGGTCTTTGTGAAACTCATCGTGGTTTCGCTGGTGGTTGGCGTCGTTATGAGCGCGTTCGACTGGTCGCCAATCGATATTCTCTATGGTTTCGAGAACTTTATTCGCCGTATCTGGAATCTCGGGTTTGGTGCCATCGAACGTTTTGCCGCCTATTTCCTGCTTGGTGCGGTGGTCGTCATCCCCTGTTTCATCATTTTGCGCCTGCTTAGCTACCGGCGTTGATGCCGAACTTTCCTTCGAGTCGACTTTGGGCGTGAAGGAGCCACAATTACTGGCTAGCTGGATATGTCTCATCCAGGAATTGCCCATGTCTGAAAAGAACTCTCATTTGTCGCGCCGTAACTTTCTCGGGTTCGCCGCTGCCGCCGCTATAATGCCTTTGGCTGCCTGCCAAACCGTAACGCGTACACCTGGAAAAAGCGCTGGCGCTTCGACGTCCGCCGTTTCCAACATGCAGGCCATCAGATCTGCGAGTGGTCTGGGCGGGCTGACCCCAGATTCCACACTTGAACGGGCAGCCCTGCAACAGGCAGGTTACATGGCGAGCACAGGTCGGATGTCCCATACAACACTGTGGGGCCGCAGCTTTGCCGCTCGTGCAAAAGGCAACGGAATTCATGGCGCTGCTGCCGAGAATATCGCAAGGGGTCGCATGGATATGAACCAGGTTTTCGCCAGTTGGATGGCTTCGCCGCCGCATCGGCGTAATATGCTCGACCCAAGGTTCACTCGTTTCGGTCTAGCCTATGCTGAGTCTACGAATGGCAGTACCGAGCGCTACTGGTCGTTGCTTCTGGCTAGTTAGCGCCAGTTGGGGCGATTGCACTGGAAAACGCTGCGAGGCGGTGGCATAGAGCAATAACAGCCGTGTGGTTGCAATCTCCGGTGCTTCATGACGATCGAAATTTCCCCTCCGCCAGGATCAAAAATTGTTCGCCCGTTCGAGGTAACAAACCGGCTGATGCTGGCGATTACGATTCCGGTGATGCTGGCATCGCTGACGACGCCATTGCTCGGACTGGTCGATACGGCGGTGATCGGCCAGCTCGGTGATCCGCATCTGCTGGGCGGCCTTGCAATTGGTGCACTGGTTTTTGACTTTCTGTTTTCGACAATGAATTTCCTGCGCTCAGGCACGACCGGGCTTGTGGCGCAGGCAATGGGCAGGCACGACAATGTGGAACAGCAGGCGGTATTCTGGCGCGCCATCGGTATCGCTGCAGTGGTCGGTGTGCTGTTCATTGCAGCCACGCCGCTGGTGGTGCAAGCGACGATCAGCTTCATGAATCCGGACAAGGCGATAGCGGATGCCATGTCGACCTATGTCTCGATCCGCCTGCTGTCATCACCCATGGCGCTTGGCAATTTCGTGGTCTTGGGTCTGTTGCTCGGGCAAGGCAAGGCTATGCAGGGCCTGTACGTTCAGCTCCTGCTCAACGGCGTCAATGTGGTGATGACCATCTGGTTCGGTCTCGTTATGGGCTGGGGAGTTGCCGGCATTGCGTGGGGCACTGTGCTCGGCGAAACTGTGGCGCTTGTGGTCGGCCTCTTTATGATTTACCTGCAGTTTCGTGCGGTCCCCAATCCATCCCGGGCGCGCGTACTGGATATGCACGAAATCCGCCGCATGTTTACGGTCAACCGCGATATCATGCTGCGGTCGTTCTTCCTGTTGATCGCCTATGCCTATTTCACCCGCGCTGGAACGGAAGCGGGTGCGGTGACGTTGGCAACAAATGCGGTGTTGATGAACTTCCTGCTGATTTCGGGCTATTTGATTGATGGCGTAACCACTGCGGCGGAACAGATTTCCGGTCGTGCAGTGGGGGCGCATTACCGTCCAGCCTTCGACCGTGGTATAAAGCTGTCGTTCCTGTGGGGATTGATGCTGGCGACAGCAATGGCCGCCTTTTTTCTTATATTCGGCGATGCGATTGTTGCGTTCCTGATCAAGTCGGACGAGGTGCAGGCGATGGCATCGCTTTATCTGCCTTGGGCAGCCTTGGCGCCGGTTGTCGGTCTGTTGGCTTTCCATATGGACGGCGTCTTTATTGGTGCGACGTGGTCGCGCGACATGCGCAATATGATGATCCTGTCGCTGATCGGCTATTTTGCCGCCTATTTCATCCTGCCGAAGTTCTTCGGCAATCACGGTCTATGGCTGGCACTGCACCTGTTTCTTGGCTTGCGCGGAATTTCGCTTCTATCGATCCTGCCGAGCCGCGCACGGCTGCAATTTGCCAATTAGGTCGGGATTGCTTTCATGGCCCAATCTTCAACGTCGCAGTCGCGTAGCGCAGCGATCGTGCTGATGCTGTCGCGCTTCAGGGCTGTCGACATGCCTTTGACGATTTCGCCAGCTAGACCGGGCCCGCTATAGATCATGCCGGTATAGAGCTGAACAAGATCTGCGCCGGCGCGAATTTTGGCAATGGCCGTCGCCGCGCTGTCGATACCACCAACACCGATGATCGGTAGGTCGGTACCAACACGCTGGCGCATCTTGGCGAGCACGATGGTCGAGCGCCCGAACAATGGTGAGCCGGACAGGCCGCCGGTCTGGGTTGTGCTCTTGCCGCTCTTCAGACCCGCGCGCGAGAGGGTCGTATTGGAAATGATCAGTCCGTCCAGCGAATGCAGGCCGATCTCGGCGGCGATATCGTCAAGACTGGCTTCGGTCAGATCCGGTGCGATCTTGAGGAAAACAGGACGTCTGACGCCCGGTTGAGCATCGCGTGCGTCAAGTACTTTGCCGAGCAATTCCCTGAGGCTGTCGCGCGTCTGCAGATCGCGCAAACCTGGCGTGTTTGGAGAGGAAATATTGACCGTGAAATAGCTCGCGAGAGAATGGAATTTCCGTATGCCAGCCACATAGTCCGCGACGCGGTCAGTGGAGTCCTTATTGGCGCCGATGTTCACACCGACGATGCCCGCATGAGAACGCCGATCATGCAGCCGGCGAAACGCTGCATCGTGGCCTTCATTGTTGAAGCCAAGCCGGTTGATCACCGCATTGTCCTCGACAAGTCGAAAAATTCGCGGTTTGGGATTGCCGGGCTGTGCCAGTGGCGTGAGCGTTCCGACTTCGGTAAAGCCAAAACCGAGCCGGAGCAAGGCATCTGGCACCTCGGCATTTTTGTCAAATCCTGCAGCCATACCAAGTGGATTAGGGAAGCTCAAGCCGGCGATAGCGACACGCAGCGCCGGATCGTTGTTGGGTATACATGCGGGCACGAGGCCTGTCTTCAATGCTTTGATCGAGAGACTGTGCGCATCTTCTGGGTCGAGTGTAAACAGCATCTTGCGGCCAATCGATCGAAACAATCCGCTCATGCCTGCAATTCCGGAAACTGGTGGCTGCCGTCGCTGCCGAGTGGCAAGGGCCTGACCCATCGTACAACGTCGAGCGGCAATGATGCATAGAGATGTGGAAAGAAATCACCTCCACGCGATGCTTCGTACTTGAGCGCTGTGCCGAGCTTGTCCGCCTCGACGGCGATCAACAAAAGATTATCCTGCCCGGCAAAATGCCTGGCCGCAGTCTCGACTGCCTGTGCCGCAGTTGAAAAATGGATATAGCCATCCGCGTGGTCGATCGGCGCGCCATCGAACACGCCCTTTGTTTCCGCGGCCTGCCAAAGCGCACGCGGAGCAATCTTGTAAATCAGCTGAGTCATAAGCGCATTTACTAGACGCAAAACCGCAATGCGCAAAGGGTAGACTGAACCCTTGCAACAGAAATCTCGCCTCATTTCAGATTTTCGGCGTATTATTTGATCAAGCTCTTGAAACGTAAAACGTTGGAGGTTCATCCATGTCACGAACACGAACTATGCTCATCGCGCTCGCTGCTGGGTCCCTATGGTCATTCGCCGCCATGGCACAGGAAACGACAACCTATACGCTCGAGAGAACTGATGACGGCTATGTCCGCATGAACAACAAGACCGGCGAAATGTCGATCTGTCAGGAGAAGTCGGGTCAGCTAATCTGCAAACTGGCGGCTGAAGAACGTACGGCGTACGAAGACGATATTTCCGATCTCAAGACGAGGGTCGCAAAACTCGAGGACACTGTCGCAGGCATGGGCAAGCTGCCGCCGGTCGTTCGCGATGCTCTTCCGTCCGATGAGGATTTCGAAAAGGGGCTGAGCTATATGGAGAAGTTCATGCGTCGTTTCATGGGAATCGCCAAGGAATTCGAGGACGAAAACAAAAATGACAAGCCGGGGGCACAAACTCCGCAAAAGACCTGAGCGTCGGCTGCCCGGGTGACAGTAGACTGGCAGGAGGCAAGGCCTTACAAAGCGATTTGTTCTTGATTTGTTCGAGGATTTGGTAGACTTTAGTCGCTCGGGATTCTTCTCTGGGAGCGGTGAAATGATAGCAGTGCCAAGACTGATTGGAGAGGTATCGATACGGCTTTTTGTGCGCCACGGCGATCAGCAGAAAGCCCTGGATTTCTATGAAAATGTCTTCGGGGCCCAAGTAGTTGGACGACCCTATTTGCACAATGGCGAACTGATCGCGGCCGAATTGCGCATGGGCGCATCGGTGGTGATGATCGTTGGCGCCAACCCCAAGCGCGATGCGGATGCGTCGCTCGGCGGCCCGAGATCAGTTCACGCCATCGGAGCTACGCCGGTCATGCTTGATATTCACGTGGATGACGTCGACCGCGTGATGCATCATGCGATCGAAGAGGGTGGCAATTTGCGCAATGAGGTCGAGACGCTGGATAGCGGCGATCGCGCCGGTGTGCTTACCGATCCATTCGGACATCTCTGGGTTGTCAAATCACGGCGCAAGCATCTGGCTGCATAGACGACCTGCCGCCGTCGGTTGGTCGTCTAAGACATATCAAGCAGAGAAACGTTTGGTCGCGGCGATTAGTTCATGCACGATACCAGGTTCACTCACCGCATGACCGGCATCTTCCACGATGCGCAGATCGACTTCCGGCCAAACTTTCTTCAAATGCCAGGCATTGAGCAACGGCGTGCACATGTCGTAGCGGCCGTGCACGATCACGCCGGGGATTTCGCGGATTAGGTGCGCATTGCGCAGGAGATGATCGTCTGTGTCGAAGAAGCCCTTGTTCTGGAAGTAGTGGCATTCGATACGCGCGAAGGCGATAGCGAAATGGTCGCTGCCGAAAGCTTCCTCGCGTGCCGGATCAGGCAGAAGTGACAAGGCCGAGCCCTCCCAGCGTGCCCACAATTTTGCAGCGGCCATCTGGATCGCGGGGTCCGGATCGGTCAGGCGCTTGTAGTACGCGGCAATCATATCGCTGCGTTCTGCTTCAGGAATATGCTCCTGATAGGCTTCGAACCGATCGGGATAGATGATGCTGGCACCATTCGAATAGAACCAGTCTATCTCGAAACGCCGAATCATGAAGATGCCGCGCAGGATCAATTCGCGCACGCGGTCAGGATGAGTTTGCGCATAGGCAAGTCCAAGGGTCGAACCCCAGGAACCGCCGAAGACCTGCCACTTGTCGACGCCGAGATGCTCGCGAATGCGCTCCATATCGGCGACCAGATCCCAGGTCGTATTCTCATTCAATTCCGCGTGCGGCGTCGATTTCCCGCAACCACGTTGATCGAAAAGGATGATGCGATAACGCTCGGGATCATGCAGGCGCCGCATCGTCGGATTGATCCCACCCCCCGGGCCACCGTGAACCATGATCACCGGCTTTCCATCTGGATTGCCGCATTCTTCAACATGAATGGTATGCAATTCCGATACTTCAAGCATCTGTTCCAGATGAGGTTGGGTCTCAGGGTAAAGAGTATTTGTAATCATGCATCCCACTTTCAAAAATAATCCCCACACCGAATAATCGCTCGGGAATAAGGTTTTGCCAAGGCATTTGAATGGACTAGCTTTGTCTTCACAAGAGCTTTCTACATTTAAAACTTTGACACGTGTCAAAATGCTCTTGATATATCAGTCAAATTGGCTTTAGTCGTTAGCATTACGGCTTTTGGATTAGAACTGTTTATTTTTAACGTTAAGGACTTTTGCATAATGAAATATACATTTGTCATAGTCGACGACCATCCGTTATTCCGAGGAGCGTTGAAACTTGCGCTATCCTCGAAGACTAGCAATGTTGAGATTATTGAAATTGGCGATCTGGAAAGTGCGAAAACGCTGATCCAGGCATCTACCGACATCGATCTGGTGCTTCTTGACCTGTCCCTGAATGGCATTGGCGGGCTAACCGGGCTTATCAGCTTGCGCGCACTGCAACCGCTGGTTCCTGTCGCGATTGTTTCTGCCACCGACGATGCGGTTACAATTCGGGCTGCTCTGGCGCTCGGCGCAGCGGGTTTCATCTCTAAATCCTCCAGTCCTGAAACCATCAATGAGGCAGTGCAAACGATCCTTGATGGACAAATCTGGTCGCCGCTGGTGGGAGACGAAGGGGGAGAACTCGATCCGGAGATGGTTGAGCTCATATTGTGCATGCGCAAGCTGACACCTCAGCAAGGGCGGGTGCTTGGCATGATGGCCGATGGAATGTTGAACAAACAGATCGCGCACGAACTCAATGTTTCGGAAGCGACGATCAAGGCGCATGTGTCCGCCGTCCTTTATAAACTCGGCGTCGAAAGCCGCACTCAGGCTGTCATTCGGTTGGCGCGATTCAAAGAGGAAGTGCTCCCCATCGAGGCAACGGCGGCAGGACTTCATTAGATTCCGGCGAATTATTCCGCGGCAATTGCCTGACTGAAATGTGAGAGAAGCGCGCGCAGGATAGCTGGGCGAACCAGTTTGTTGACAATGGAGATATCTTCAAGTGCTGCGCGCTCCCGCACCCTATCCGAGCGGTCAGCAGTGATCAGGGCTGCTTTGATATGCCGCTCTAAATGCTCACGGGTATATTGAATGAGGTCGAGGCCGTTTTCTTCGTCAAGATTGTAGTCCGCCAAGATAACCGCTGGCACGGCAGTGTGATTTTCGAGGCAATATGATCTTAATGCTTTGCCGCTTCTGAATGGTAAGACATTGCAGCCCCACGTCGTCAGCAATTCCTGCATGCCAGCAAGTGATCGCTCGTTATCGTCGATACACAGAACAACGAGCCCGGTGAGTGGGCTAAAAGGTCTCGCGGTTTGCTGTGCCTCGATGGCGGACAGAACCAGCATATTCGACGTCGCCATATTGACGGAAAAGACGGACCCTTTACCGACTCTCGACTGAACCATGACCGAGAGGTCAAGGATTTTTGCGACACGCTCGACAATCGATAGCCCGAGACCAAGGCCGTCCGATTCCTTCATTCCTTCAGATAAACGCGAAAATTCCCGGAATATATACTCAAGCTTGTTCGGTGCAATGCCAATTCCGGTGTCGAAAATCTGTAATTCGATTGACTCACTGCGCCGTCGCACCCCCACAAGTATTTTACCAGAGCGGCTGTACTTGATGGCGTTCGACACCAGGTTTTGAATGAGTCTCCTTAAAAGGTTGCGGTCCGTTGCTACCACCGCGGAATTGGCGACGACACGCAGATCCAGACCTTTTTCTCGCGCCATAGGAGAAAAATCCCGCGCAATCTGCTGCAGCAGCGCGTCGAGACGAAATACGGAAACGACTGGCTTGAGTGCGCCTGTATCCAATCGTGAAATGTCGAGAAGCGCACTGATAATGGACTCAACTGCTTCAAGCGATGAATCAACATTGCTGGCCAGTTCTTTCTCACGCGAATTTCCAAGTTGCTCCATCAAGGAAGAAGAGTAGAGGTGGGCAGCGTTCAACGGTTGAAGAATGTCGTGTCCCGCATCCGCCAGGAAGCGGGTCTTGCCGGTATTGGCCTCTTCGGCGCGCCGCTGTGCTTTGGCAAGTAGCTGGTTCGCGTGCGTGAGCTCCGCCGTGCGATCACGTACACGCAACTCTAGGGACTCGTTGGTCTGGCGCAACAGATTGTCGGCATTAACTGCGCTTGTTACATCGGTAAACGTCGTCACCAGACCGCCATCCGGCATGGAGTTGGAACGGATTTCGATCGTCTGCCCGGTTCTGACAAGCCTGATACGCCATGGCGCGGCAAAACCGGTAAATTGCTGAGTGAGTGTCTGGTCGGTGTAGTCAGCAAGATCGCCTCGCTCGAACAAACACGCTACGATACGGCTGAGCGGGGTCCCCATCCGCTGCAGTTCCTTCGGAAGATCAAGTATGAGCCTGAACTGCGTGTTCCAGCAACTCAGGCGATACTGGCTATCAAAGACGCTGATCCCCTGATCCATCTGGTCCAACGCGGTCTGTAACAGGACCCGGTTCTGGGCAAGCGCACCGGTCGCATGATCGAGCAGGATTTGCGCACGGCGTTGAGCGGTGCTTGTTGGCCCCATGGCGAGTGAAAGGATCATTCGAGCCGATGGTGATCCAACAATCCCAGAGAGCAGCTGCTCGGCAAAATGCACCGTCTTGAAATCTGCGGGATCGTTGCCGTCGAGGCTAATGCTTTCCTGCTTATGGAAGGAATTGAAAGCGAGGTCGGTTTGTTCGCTGCCAATATATTTCGATATTGTCGCCTTGAGTTGATTGACGGTCACGCTCGGCTGGAGACTGCCGACAGCATTTATGGACAAGGCGTTTTCTGCGATGAATACCGAGGCCTGGATACGTTCGAGAGGAGTGGCGCTCCTGGAAAGCGAGCCGACGATAAAAAGTATTATATTGACTGATAAGCTCCAGAACAGGGAGTTTATATAATTGCTGGCCTCAAAGCCGAACAGCGCGTGGGGTCGAAGGGCGACCAGGCCGAACAGACCGTCCACGACAATTGACGATGTGGTATCGAGCATGGTTGGCAGCACCATTGTGTAGGCCCAGACGCAGAAGCCTGCGAGCATCCCCCAAATCGCGCCCCTTGCCGTGCCTCGACGCCAGAACAGCCCGCCAAGTAGCGGTGGTAGGAGTTGCATCATGGCAATGGCCGAGATCAGCGCCATGACAGCGAAGTCGACACGAACGGAGACAACAAACTGATAGGCAAAGGCTGCCACGAGAATCCCTATGAGAGTTGCACGTCTCAGATTTGGGATAATCTTGGTGAAATCCTTTGCAACCTCTGGCGGCGTACCAGCAGATCGCTTAAGCGATACTGGCAAGAGAAGATCATTTGAAATCATGACTGATAGTAGAATCGAGGGAGCGATTATCATTGTGGTTGCTGCCGGCACTCCGCCGGCGAAAGCTATGATGGCCAGCCAGGGCTGTCCCGCAGCCAAAGGCAGTGAGAGAAAGTAGAAATCTGCAGATGCTTGCGCTGGAAGAATCATTGATCCGATTGCAGCGATGGGTAAGACAAATATGCCGACAATCAGCAGGAACAATGGAACAAACCATCGCGCCATACTGAGTTCGGAAGGGCCTCGATTCTGGACGATCGTTAGATAGAACTGGTTGGGCAACAACAGGACCGATGACGCGCCAATGAGTATCAGGCCGCTGAAATTGCCGGCTGACATACTTTGCTGGAGTGCTGGTATACCGGGTTGATTTACCGCCACCCGAGCGAAAATTTCGGATGGCGAACCAAACAAAAATGTGACTGCGGCGGTCCCGACCAGCACGAAGCCGGCGAACTTGATGATGGTGCCAACAGCCAAGGCATGAATGAGCCCTTCATAACCCTCTTTGAAATGCGGTGAGCGCGCGCTGTAGAAGACGGTGTATAGACCGATACCGATCTCTACTGCGAATACAAGCAGATGCGGACGGTGCTGATCGACCGTGTCATTGAGGTCATAAGTGCCGCTAAAAACCTCAATCAAATAATGGATTGCCGTCATCTGCAACGAAATATAGGGGATGAGGCCGATGGTGGTAATCACAGTCACCAGTGCAGCTTTTACCGTACCGCGCGCCAATGAAATCCGATATCGACTTGATGCCTTCTGATTTTGCCAACTGGACGATTTTTCGCAGGAGCGGAAAGCCCAAGGTGAAAACAAGAACGATGCCAACATAAAGACCGGCAAATTCGATGCCGTGCTTTGCGGCGTAACTGGTTGATCCGTAGTACATCCAGGAACTGCCGCTCGCGGCCAGGCTCAAGGAGTAAATGAACGGACGTAAGGTGTTGCTCTTCGCTTCAGTCTGTTGATCAGCCGACTTGATCACCCAATACTGTATTGAAAAGTAAATTATTACGACCAGTGATGCAGCCAAGCCCCTCATGGGCCACAACCTTCCGTCATTTTGCGTTAGCCGCTTCCCGTCCAAATAAATTTTAGGTCGGCAGAATCTCGCATAATGTGCCGCGGCGACCATTAATACTGTTGGAAAGAGCAAACACTCTCTCAATATTATAAAAACTTCTGTTACTGTCTTCCTTGCCAAGCAGCATCGCCGTAGACAGTTCGCCTGCATTAACACACAATACTGGAGAGTGGTATATCATGCTGAAGGAATTCAAAGAATTTGCCTTGAAGGGAAACATGGTTGATTTGGCTATCGGTGTGATCATCGGTGGCGCGTTTGGCAGACTGGTTGAGTCGATTGTCGCTGATCTCATGATGCCGATCATTGGTCTCCTGACGGGTGGCATCGATTTTTCCAACCTGTATATCCAGCTTTCCGGTGCTCCAGCTCCGACTTTGACGGCTGCGCGCGAAGCCGGTGCAACCATCGCTTACGGCAATTTTATTACCCTCCTCATCAACTTCCTGATCATAGCCTGGGTTCTTTTCATGGTGGTCAAGGCAATGAACCGTTTCAAGAAGAAGGAAGCTGCGGCTGATCCTGCACCGAAGAAGGAAGAGATCCTTCTGACCGAAATCCGCGATCTGCTCGCCAAACGCTAGTCGAGATCGTAACTTCGGAAGGCCTCGGGCTATGACACGGCGGCTTTCCCTGTCGTCAGTTAGCCTCACCGGTTCATCATTTGCACTGATGGAAACATCACAAATATACGCGTGCCAAACGGAACCCGTTGCGCTAGGTCTGCCACGAAGCAGATGGAGAAGTTGAATGGGTCTTGTCGAGCAATTGCGTCATGAAGCAGCGGTAGCGCCGGAAAGTGGTATCGTCGCGGTAATGAATCATGGTCGCCTGCAGGAAGGCGTCATTCCACTCTGGGCCGGCGAAGGGGACCTGCCGACGCCAGACTTCATTCGCGACGCCGCCAGCAATGGCCTTGCCAATGGTGAGACTTTCTACACTTGGCAGGCAGGCATTTCCGAACTGCGTCAAGCCCTCTCGGACTATTATAAACGGCATTTCAACGCCGCTCTTCCTTCCGAGCATTTTTATGTCACCGGCTCCGGCATGCATGCGATTCAGCTCGCTATTCAAGCGACGGCAGGCGCCGGAGACGAGGTCATCTATCTTTCACCGGCATGGCCCAACTTCGCCGCGGCCGCTGGTATTGCCGGTGCGACGCCTGTGCCGGTCATCCAGGATTTTACCAGTAATGGCTGGACGCTGGACCCGCAGAAAATCCGCGATGCCATTACACCGCGGACCAAGGCGCTGTTCATCAATACGCCGTCAAACCCATCAGGCTGGACGGCGGACATCGAAACGCTAATGGAAATCCTCGCCATCGCCCGTCATCATGGTTTGTGGATAATAGCGGACGAAATCTACGCGCATTTCTACTATGGCGCGCGCCGCGCTCCATCCTTTCTTGATGTCATGGACCCGGATGACCACATCATTTTCGTCAATAGTTTTTCGAAAAACTGGGCAATGACCGGGTGGCGAGTCGGCTGGCTGACGATACATCCCTCGCTTGGCAAGACAATGGAAAATCTTATCCAGTATTCGACGTCAGGCGTCGCGCAGTTCATGCAGCGTGGTGCCGTTGTCGCGCTCGAACAGGGTGATGATTTCATCCGCATGCAGGTGGAGCGGGCACATCAGGCGCGGGACATTCTGTGTGCCAAACTTGCGGCAACGGGTAGGGTGCGCCTGTCGCCCCCTGCCGGAGCGTTCTATCTGCTGTTTGGCATTGACGGCATCACGGATTCCTACCGCGCAGCGTTTGATATTGTTGACGAGGCAAAAGTCGGCTTGGCACCGGGAACCGCATTCGGAGATGGCGGCGCTGCGTTCCTGCGCCTCTGCTTTGCCAGACGTATTGATCATGTCGAAGAGGCCGCAGATCGCCTCGCAGAGTGGATATGTAAGCGCTGAAATCGATTAGCCGCCGGCCTTTGATACAGCGAGCGTCACGACACGTTCGCTTGTCTCAACCGACGGTGCGCTGTCCTTCGAGAAGGGAATGCCCAGCGCCGTCCAAACTTCGACCAACGCATCCTTCAGTTCAACGACGAGTTCGTTCGAGTGGAACGGCGTCGGCGTGATGCGCAGGCGCTCGGTGCCGCGCGGCACTGTCGGATAGTTGATGGGCTGGATGTAGATGCCGTGCAGGTCCAGAAGCCGGTCGCTGGCCTTCTTGCACAGTTCCGGATCGCCAACATGGATTGGAATGATGTGCGTCTCGGATTTCATCACGGGAAGATTGGCCTGCGCCAGCACGTCTTTGGTAAGCTGCGCCTGACATTGATGCAAGCGCCGCTCCTCTTGTGAGACTTTCAGATGGCGAATTGACTGGGTTGCTGCTGCCGCGATTGCCGGTGGCAGTGCCGTCGTGAATATGAAGCCTGGCGCATAGGAGCGCACAGCATCGATCACGCTCTTCGGACCGGCGATATAACCACCAAGTGTGCCGAACGCCTTGGCCAATGTGCCTTCGATAATATCGATGCGATGCGAAAGACCTTCCCGGTCGGTAATGCCACCGCCACGATTGCCGTACATGCCGACAGCATGAACCTCGTCAATATAGGTCATGGCGTTATATTCTTCGGCAAGGTCGGCAATGGCTGCGATGGGAGCGATATCGCCATCCATCGAATAGACCGATTCGAACACGATGAATTTCGCTCGCTCTTTGCCTGCCACCTTCAGAAGCTCTTCGAGATGGGCGAGATCATTATGGCGGAAAATTTTCTTTTCCGCACCGGAACGGCGCACACCCTCGATCATCGAGGCATGATTCAATTCGTCGGAAAGAATGAGGCAATTCGGCAAAAGCCTGGCAATGGTCGAGATTGACGCTTCGTTCGAGACGAAACCCGAAGTGAAAACCAGGCCCGCTTCCTTCTGATGAAGATCGGCCAGTTCGATTTCGAGTTCGACCAGAGGATGGTTGTTGCCAGAAATATTGCGCGTGCCGCCTGCGCCGGAGCCCATATGGCTCGACGCATCGTGCATCGCCTTGATCACGTCGGGATGCTGGCCCATGCCCAGATAATCGTTTGAGCACCAGACAGTGATTTCACGGGTCTTGCCGGCGTCACGCCAAAGCGCGCGCGGAAATTTCCCCACGATCCGTTCTAGATTGGCAAAGACCCGGTAGCGCTTTTCAGCGTGCAACTGGTCAATCGCGTCTTCGAAAAACCGACGATAGTCCATGAATTGCTCCTGTATCATGAACTTACTAGCGTTTTTGCCCGGCAAAATCCATGATGAGAATCTGGGCAATTTGCCACGGTTAGAGCGAAACTCTAATCACTAAATGTATAAACCGAAGGCAAATCGTCAAATGGTCCCAAAAATTCGCAAGCGGCTGACACCACCATCGGGGAAAATATTGAGTCGCACGTGGCTCACCCGATTTGCCGAAACCAGATCAGCCGAGCTAAAATCATGAACGGCATCCATGGAAAGTTTCTTCTCAGGCAAAATTTCCGGCCAGAACATGGAGGATGTAACAATCGACTGGGAAAGCCCGCCGGACACCGTTCCGAGATCGGCCCCATGGATAGAGCAGCGATCCGGATAATTGCCTTTGTAGTGCGCGGTGTCGACAACGACGCGACTTATTTGTCCAGGATGACCGAGCTGGACGATGATCCAGTCGTTACCTGGCTCTCGACGGCGCCGCGTTTCCCATCCATCGCCCATGTTGATACCGCGTCCGGGAGACAAAAGCCGGTGTAATGCGCCATAGTGGGCATCGGAATAGGCGACGACCCGCCCACCATTCAAAGCCGAGGCGAGATCGATTTCCTCATCGGTAGGGATTTTCGACCAGTCGCGCCATGGCTCGCCATAAACCCGCAGGCGCGCAACGCCGCCATCCGGGTAGATGCGCAAACGTAGATGTGTCCAGACATCCTTGTTAGCGCACGCAAAAAAATGGTTGCTCGACGGTCCGAGTGGACTTTGCGGCAAAAGTTCAGTCCAGACGGTGGAATCAGTTGGATCGGTTTCGTTATGTGAGGCCTCAATAGAACAGGCGGGGGGATAATTTCCGGTAAAATGGCTCGTGTCGACATCGAAACCGTAAATGATGCCCGAAGCGGCGAGCTTTATAACGGCAAAATCGTGCCCTGGTCCGCGCTTGCGGCGCGATTCCCAGCCATCCATCCACTTGCCGTGATCATCATACTTGTCCGGAAAGAACACCGCAGGAGCGTCATAGAGCATGCGTTCCACGGGTGCGAAGAAATCGTCCGTGGCGAAAATGGCTTGGGCGCCCAATCCGGCTGAAGCAAGGTTGATACGAGTTATTGCGAACTCAGGGCGTATTTCGGGTGTAGAGACCATTCTCGCGATTCATCCTAAAATGTTACTGTATCGGAATTTACTCGGTAACAAGCTTTGCACACCTGCTTAAATGCGGCAAGATAAGCGCGAGGCAGCATAAATGGAGATTAAGGGGCTTTGGCTATGACAGTGTTAGTGACCGGAGGTGCCGGATATATCGGCAGCCATATGGTCTGGGAATTGCTAGATGCTGGCGAATCCGTGGTTGTCCTTGACCGGCTCTCCACCGGTTTTGACTGGGCAATACCGCCCGAGGCGAAGCTTGTCGTCGGTGATATCGGCGACCAGGCACTGGTCCGGCAAACCATCGAACGCAATTATGTTGACGCGGTCATTCATTTTGCTGGGTCTGTTGTCGTTCCGGATTCTGTCCGTGACCCTCTCACCTATTACGAAAACAATACATCCAAGACGCGGTCACTGATCGAATCGGTCGTGAAATCCGATGTGAAAAATTTCATCTTTTCATCGACCGCAGCGGTTTATGGCGATGGCGGCATGACCCCGGTCACCGAGGACGTTCCGACCCAGCCGCAATCCCCCTACGGTGTGTCGAAGCTTATGTCCGAATGGATGCTTCGCGACACGGCAGCCGCGCACGATTTTCACTACACCGCGCTGCGTTATTTCAACGTTGCGGGCGCCGATCCCAAAGGCCGTACCGGCCAGTCAACCAGAGGCGCAACGCATCTGATCAAGGTTGCCTGCGAGACAGCGCTCGGCAAGCGGCGTTACATGGAAATCTTCGGCCACGACTTTCCGACGCCGGACGGAACATGCGTGCGCGACTACATTCACGTTAGCGACCTCGTTGCCGCGCATCGCCTTGCTCTCGAGCGGCTGCGGGAAGGTGGCAGCAGCATGGTCGCCAATTGCGGATATGGCCGCGGCTATTCCGTGAAGGAGGTGATAGAAAGCGTGGAGCGGGTCCATGGTTCGCCCATTGATGCCCGCCTGACTGTACGTCGTCCCGGCGATGCGGCCTCCATCGTCGCCGACAGCAGCAAAGCGCGCGCCAATCTTGGCTGGGAGCCCAAGCTCGACGATCTCGATAAGATCGTCGAGTCAGCTCTCCGATGGGAAAAATCTCTGCAGCATCGCAATACGAAAAGCTGATTTAGGCCTGAAAACAGTTCAGGACTCCTGAAAACAGTTTAAGACTAAAGACTGCGTCGCAGCGACACATTGCTTTAGACAGCTCAAGGTCCGAAAAGGGGAACCTTCTTCGTAGGGAATGGGTTTACTCTACGAACCAAAGTTGGAGTTTGAGCAACGATGGACGGCATCAACCGGGCCAACGAAAAAGAACTTTCGCGGATCTTGAGGCGACAAATTTCCCAATCGTCTTACAGGTCGGCAATTCGTGCTGCAGGCATATACAAGGTCGACGAGGCGGTACCTGAAAGCCTTCTTGATCAACTCAAGCGGCTTGATGACGCCGAAAGGAATCGGCGCGGTTAAATCGCGCAGCCGATATCGTTGAAAATGAAAGAGGCGGGCCAAAAGCCCGCCTCTTTCACGTCCGGCGCAAACCCTTAGGCGGCAAGCGCCAGATCATTCGTATGATCGAGGGCTGAGGAAACGGCCTTCTCTTCTGCTTCCGGACCCATCGCAACACCTTCGATGCGAATAACTTCAACCTCGGTCATCCCAAGGAAACCGAGAGTCGTTTTCAGATATGGTGTTGCATGATCGAACGAAGCAGCCGGACCGCTCGAATAAACGCCGCCGGAAGCAATCACTAAATAGACCTTCTTGCCGGTTACCAGACCCTTCGGGCCATCGGCGCCATAGCTGAACGTCTTGCCGGCGCGGGCGATATGGTCGATCCAGGATTTCAGCGTAGAGGAGATATTGAAGTTGATGAGGCCGGTTGCAATGACGATTGCATCGGCCGCAAACAGCTCATCGACTATTGCATCGGATACACTGACAACGCTTTGCTGCTGTAGGGAGCGCGACTCGGCAGGTGTATAGATGCCAGACGTGTAGTCAGCATCGATATGAGGAAGCGGGTGACTTGCGAGATCGCGGGTCACAATCTTGGCGCCTGGGGTTTTCGCTTGAAGTTTTTGTGCAAGTTCGGTTGCGACGCGAGTCGAGTGGGATGCAGCGCCGCGGGGACTGGATGTAACGAGGAGTATGGAAGACATAGCCTAAGTTCCTTCAATTGGAATGTTCGTCTCGGAAAGAAACGATTGATGACCGTAATTTGGTTCTCGACATCCATTTAGAAAACTGGGAAAATATCGATCCAATCCATCGAGTACATAGATAGGGCAGATGTTACCCAACCCCACGCTCGACCAGCTTCAGGTCTTTGTTGCTGTCGCTGAGGCAGGAAGTTTCTCGGCAGCGGCACGGCGACTCAACCGGTCACAATCCGTCGTTAGCTATACGATCGCCAATCTGGAAGCACAGCTGGAGCTGCAGCTTTTTGACCGCAGTGGAACGCGCGAGCCGCGCCTGACCGAAGGTGGCAAAGCTATGCTTGAGGATGCACGACGCATGGTTTCGGTCTTGCAGAGCCTGCGCTCGCGGGCCGAGGGATTGAAGCAGGGGCTCGAGGCAGAAGTGGCGGTCGCCGTCGATGTCACTCTGCCTTCGCCTGTACTGACCGCAGTGCTCAAAGCGTTTCAAGTGCAGTACCCGACCGTGAGCTTGCGCCTCCATGTCGGCGCGCTCGGCATGGTTTGGGATATCGTGTTGAAAAAGCAGGCCGATTTCGGCATTGGCGGGCCGCCGTTGCTGGTTTATGACGAGCTTGTATCGGTAAAAGTCGGGGAAACCGCGATGACACCCGTTGCGGCACCGGATCACCCACTTGCCCTCTATGAAGGGCCCGTGCCTCTCTCTTTCATACGTGATCATGTTCAACTCGTGATCACCGATTTGAGCGAGCAAACGAAGGGCAGGGATTTCGGAGTCTTCGCCTACAAGACGTGGCGGTTGACGGATGTCGGCACCAAACACGAATTGATGCTGGCGGGCCTGGGTTGGGGCGGGCTGCCAAAATGGATGGTCAAGGACGATCTCGCTGAGGGCCGGTTGGTGCACCTGGACCTCGAACCTTATCCGGATGCTGCCTATCCTTTGCTTGCGCTTTATCCCGTAGACAGCCCTCTAGGGCCGGCAGCCACTTGGCTGGTTGAGCGTTTCAAGCAGGAGTTGGAGAGATTTGGCTAACTCCGTGATCAGTCTCCGGCCTTGACTTTAAATGTCATGACGTCATATTGTTTAGTCTATGATATGGTACGAAACAGACCTTGTAGACGGCCCGACACCCATGTGGTTGCAGATCGCGGAGCGACTACGTCGGGCCGTCGAAGATGGTACTTTCAAGCCGGGCGAAACCTTGCCGGGCGAAGCCGAACTCAATCGGCGTTTCGGTGTCAGCCGGACAACCTCTCGCGCTGCCCTTGATTCGCTTGAGGCGGAAGGCCTGATACAACGCAAATCGGGTCGCGGCTCGATCGTGATCGAACCGCGCATTGATCGACCGCTCAATCGTCTCTCGTCCTTTTCGGAGGATATGCGGGCGAGGGACCTGAAGCCGAGCTATCGTACCCGTTCCCTACAACTTACGCTGGCGAGCCAGTCCGTAGCAACGGAATTGAAAGTTGCCCCTAATTCTCCGGTGCTTGAGATCGATCGCATCCTGCTGGCGGACGAGAGCCCCATGGCGACATCGCTAACCTATCTTGCTCCTGTGGCGTTCGAGCGGTCTGGACTACCCACGGCAACCACTCTTGATGCCGGTTCACTGTACCATTGGCTTAATGAGGCTGCCGGCGTTGCGCTGACAGGCGGGCAGGAGCGGATCGAAGGGGCTATCGCTGATGCCGCTACCGCTCGAAGTCTTGGGTTGAAACACCCGGCAGCGATTTTGATTTGCCATCGTACGTCTTGGACCTCAGCAAACCAGCCTGTCGAATATGTCATCCTGCATTATCGGGCAGATCGCTACAGCTTCCAGGTAGGTCTCGTTCGTTCGTAGTCAGCCTCGTGCTGCCCAACATAACTGAACATAGAAAGCATAATCATGAGCTCGCAACCGAAGTCCATCTATCGCGCCAAGCCGAATGCCATTCAGGAAATCTTTGGCCGGCGCAAGGCTGTCATCGGTGTGATCCATTCGCTGCCCTTGCCGGGTTCGCCCAATTACGATGGGGAGCCGATGGAAGACATCGTCGCTTTTGCCGTGGCAGAGGCAGGACGCTACAAGAATGGCGGTGTGGATGGCCTGATCGTCGAGAACCATGGCGATATTCCTTTTGCCAAGCCGGATCGCCTCGGCCCGGAAACCGCTGCCGCCATGGCGGTCATGACGGACGCCGTCCGCCGTCACAGCGGCCTGCCGATCGGGGTCAATGTTCTCGCCAATGGCGCGGTTCAGGCGCTTGCAGTGGCGAAAGCGGCTGGCGCTGTGTTCGTTCGTGTCAACCAGTGGTCGAATGCATATGTCGCTAATGAAGGTCTGATGGATGGTCCGGCAGGTGAGGCGGCGCGCTATCGGGCATGGCTGCGCGCTAAATCCATACGCATCTTTGCAGATGTGCATGTCAAGCACGGCGCCCACGCGATCACTGGTGATCGCACCATCACCGAACTTGCGCGTGACAACGAGTTCTTCGATGCCGATGTGGCCATTGCCACGGGGCAGCGTACAGGCGATAGCGCCACCATGGACGAGTTGCAGACGATCGCTTCCGGTACGTCGTTGCCGGTTGCCGTTGGTTCTGGTGTCACCCCTGACAATGTCGGCAATATCTTCACCGTGGCGGATGCTGTCATCGTTGCCAGCTATCTGAAGCATGAGGGCGCGTGGTGGAATCCGGTCGATCCCGAGCGTCTACAGATATTCATGCAAGCGGTCAAAAAAGCCCGGAGCTGACAAGATTATGGGGCGGGTACTCATTCTCGGCAATGCGGGGGTTGATTTGACGCTCCAGCTGCCACGTCTGCCGGTGAAGGGCGAAACGCTGCTCGGCGACAGCACGGGCAGTGCCCCCGGCGGCAAGGGTCTCAATCAGGCGGTTGCGGCCGCGCGGACAGGTGCGCAGGTCATTTTCCATACCCCCATCGGTCATGATGCTCAGGGCGAAGAAATCGCCGCGGCATTGACGGTCGAAGGCTTTGCGGACCTCGAATTGTACCATATGCCGCATCCAAGCGATTTCTCGCTTTTGATGGTGTTGCCGGACGGTGAAAACAGCATAGCAAGCGCGGGAAGTTGCGCCGCTGCGTTGACTGTACAAATGGCTGAAGCCTTTGCGGCAAAGGCCAGCCCGGGCGATATTGTGCTTCTGCAAGGCAATCTCACGGCGGCGAGCACGCTGGCAGCCCTCATGACCGCATCCGCACGCGGCGGTACCACATTGCTTAATCCCGCACCGCTCTGGTGGAGTGCGGAACCGCTTTTGCGCTACTGCGACATCGTTGTGGTGAACCGTGGCGAGGCGGAGGCTATCACAGGTCTCCTCGATCCTTCGAAAGCAGCAGCAGCCTTGTGCAAGCTGGGCGCATCGTTGGCGGTTGTTACGCTCGGGGCGGACGGATGTCTTGCATTCGACAGCGAAGGAACAAGCCGGCATTATCCAGCGCCACACGTTAATGCAATTGATACCACCGGTTGCGGAGACACATTTTGCGGCGTGTTTGCAGCAATGCTTGCGACGGGCCGGGATCGCGATACCGCCATCGATCTTGCTCAGAGCGCCGCTGCTTTGACCGCACAACGCCGGGGTGCGTTTACGGCACTACCCAGCCACGCTGAACTGGATGGGCTGATAGCGCGCAATACTGGCCGCTAAAAAGTGGAGGAATGGTGCTGCTGGGGAGGATTGAACTCCCGACCTCGTCATTACCAATGACGCGCTCTACCACTGAGCTACAACAGCATTTTCCATGTCGCGTACAGACCCGCAGATATAAACCGCTGCCTCGTTCCCGGTATACCACCTCGTAACGAAGTGCTCTACCTGAGTTGCAGCCGATTTGCGAACGCGGCGGACTTCTGCCATATCATTGCTGAAATCGCAAGCAAGCAATCGTAATCTCTTTGCCAAATTATGTGTATGGGGCAAAAGCGATGGTTCGTTGCTGATAAAATGGCGTTACACTCATTCGGAATATATGTGACAGGACATGACTTCGTCGTCGAAAAACCCGAATTCCGAACAGATTAACCGCGAGAAGCGGCGTTCCGAACAATTGCGGGCGAATCTGGCACGGCGAAAACAGCAATCACGTTCGCGCCGTTCCGGCGCGCCTGATGAGCGCGATGAGGGAATTGTCGCCGCAACCGAAAAGCCTTCCGATTCCTCCCAAGAGGAATCATGAATGGCCCAAACAGGGTCATAAGCCTTTCTTGAACCATTTCGTGTGATGGTTTACAGCAACCGGCTCTGCAAAGAGTCTCAACGACAGGACGGGTACTTCCCCGCGAAAGTGACACAATATGGATCGCATCAAGATTGTTGGCGGTAACAAGCTCAATGGCGTCATTCCAATTTCGGGTGCCAAGAACGCGGCCTTGCCGTTGATGATCGCGTCGCTCCTCACGGATGATACGCTGACGCTGGAGAATGTGCCGCATCTGGCAGACGTCGAGCAGCTTATCCGTATTCTCGGTAACCATGGTGTCGATTATTCCGTCAATGGCCGTCGCGAACGCCAGGACGGCGCTTATTCGCGCACGATCCATTTCACCGCGCGCAATATCGTCGATACGACCGCACCCTATGAACTTGTCTCCAAGATGCGTGCGAGCTTCTGGGTTATCGGCCCGCTTCTTGCGCGTATGGGTGTTGCCACAGTCTCGCTGCCCGGCGGCTGCGCGATCGGTACCCGTCCGGTCGATTTGTTCATCGATGGCTTGCGCGTGCTCGGCGCCGACATCGAGATCGAGAATGGTTATGTTAAGGCCAGCGCCAAGGGCGGCCTTGTCGGCACTCGCTACGTTTTCCCGAAAGTCTCTGTTGGCGCAACGCACGTATTGATGATGGCGGCTACGCTCGCCAAGGGCGAGACGGTCCTCGAAAATGCCGCCCAGGAACCGGAAGTCGTCAATCTGGCCGACTGCCTCAATGCTATGGGTGCAAAGGTTCGCGGCGCAGGTACGCCGACAATCACGATCGAAGGCGTAACCAGCCTTTCCGGTGCTCGCGTTCGCGTTATTCCTGACAGGATCGAGACCGGCACCTACGCCATGGCTGTCGCCATGACCGGTGGTGATGTTATTCTTGAAGGCGCTGACGCCAGCCTGCTCAGCGCTGCATTGACGACTCTCGGCCAAGCCGGAGCCGAAATCTCCGAAACCAATTCCGGGCTGCGTGTTGTTCGCAACGGGCATGGCATCATGCCGGTCGATGTGACGACACAGCCATTCCCCGGCTTCCCGACTGATCTTCAAGCACAGTTTATGGGTCTGATGACCAAGGCGAAGGGCACGTCCCACATCACAGAGACCATCTTCGAAAACCGCTTCATGCACGTGCAGGAACTGGCGCGGCTTGGTGCCAAGATCTCCCTATCGGGCCAGACCGCAAAGATCGAAGGTGTCGAACGGTTGAAGGGTGCGCCTGTCATGGCGACCGATCTGCGTGCGTCAGTCTCGCTGGTCATCGCCGGTCTTGCCGCCGAGGGTGAGACAACCGTCAATCGCGTCTATCACCTCGACCGCGGTTTCGAGCGGCTTGAGGAAAAGCTCACGCGTTGCGGTGCGGTTGTCGAGCGTATCAGCGACTAATATTTCGCGCAGTCCGGTACGCTGCAATTTGTCATGATGGACTAATTCCGGCTCTTTGAGACGGGCGCTGATTTTAGCCTCTTGTAATATTCATCCAGTTGCGACTTTGGCAGCGAACAGCCCTTGGTCCGGGCGATATCGGTCACAACAAGATTGCGGTTACGCAGCGCGTCGATCTCGACGCGTTCAGGTGATTTCGGGTCCATCAGGAAAAGAGCTGGCCAAAACAGAATAACGCCGGTGACCCCGAAAGCTATGTTTTTGGCGTCCGCCCCGCTTTTCTCTTTGTTTATGGCAATGACAGACCGCTCATTGGCTGCAAATTCTCGGGAAAGGCCAGCGCAGTCGAACTGGGAGTCGGTCGCATTTGTCGCCGCGATCGGATGTGGTTCACGGCCGGCACAGGCCGAAACCGCAACAATCCCGCAAAGAACGACAATGGAGAGGCCGCGCGAAATGGTTTCGCGAGAAATAAAAAACTTCACGTAAAAAGCACCATTTAAAAAGCGTTGAAAAATCGATTTGAAAAAACGTGGATAATATCGGTTAAAAATCCGGCAGGCAGCTTCCTCCCTGCGAACATCCTTCCATCATGGCTTGATTTTGCCAAGCGGATAATTCCATTTGTACGCACTTTCCTCTAACAGGAAAGAGAACGTGGCGCCTATCCGGTGTTGCGGTGCCGTCAAATCACGCAAAGGGAAGACATGGATACTCTCAAACTCATCGCGCTTGATGAGGAAGATCTGCAAATTCTTTCTGCGCACCTGCAGGATTCTGTACTGAAAGTCGGCGATATTGAATATCTGGCCACTGAGAAAAAACTTGTCCTCGGCGTAAACCGGTTCGTCTGGGAACAGGCTGCCGATGGCAAGCGCCACCGTAGCTTCGAACGTCGCCGCGCGGCATTGCTTTTCGATCGGGTGGGCAGAGTCAAGGCGACTGGCATCGATCGCCGGCACAAGGACGATATCCTGTCGCTTCTGGCGATCCGTTTCATCGTGTCGGACGCACCTTCAGGTATTGTCGAGTTGACCTTCGCGGCTAATAAGGCACTGCGGCTGGAAGTGGAAGCCATTGAGGCCCAGTTGACCGATCTCGGACCTGCCTGGGAAACAACGTTCAAACCGGAACACGAAGCCTGAGGAGTGACTAGTGTGGCAATTGTGCTGAGACAGTCCGAACCTGATTTTGAAATCCGTTTTTCCGCATTCCTCGCCACCAAACGCGAGGTGTCGGAAGACGTTGACCGTGTAGTCTCTGACATCATTGCCCGCGTTCGCACGGAGGGCGACGCTGCGCTGATCGATTATTCGCAGCGGTTCGATCGTATCGATCTTGTTCAGCACGGCATTGCGATTACCTCGGCAGAGATCGACGCTGCCGTAGCGTCTGCGCCCATACAAACGGTCGAAGCGCTGAAATTGGCGCGCAATCGCATTCATTCGCACCACGCGCGGCAGATGCCGCAGGATGATCGCTACACGGACGCGCTGGGTGTAGAACTCGGCTCGCGCTGGACGGCGGTCGAGTCGGTCGGGCTTTATGTTCCAGGCGGCACGGCGAGCTATCCGAGTTCTGTGCTTATGAATGCTGTTCCGGCTCAGGTCGCCGGCGTCGAACGTATTGTCATGGTTGTGCCTTCGCCTGACGGCAAGCTCAATCCGCTCGTGCTGGTTGCCGCCCGGCTTGCCGGCGTCTCGGAAATCTACCGCGTTGGCGGAGCACAGGCCATTGCGGCGCTCGCCTATGGCACCGAAACGATTGCACCTGTCGCCAAGATCATCGGTCCCGGCAACGCCTATGTGGCGGCTGCCAAGCGCCGCGTCTTCGGCAAGGTCGGCATCGACATGATTGCGGGTCCGTCGGAAGTACTGATCGTGGCGGACAGCGACAATGATCCGGACTGGATCGCGGCAGACCTTCTGGCGCAAGCCGAGCACGATAGCGCTGCCCAGTCGATCCTGATCACGGACGACGAAACCTTCGGCGATGCAGTTATCGCTGCCGTGGAACGCCAGTTGCTGACATTGCCACGAGCGGAGGCCGCGAGCGCCAGCTGGCGCGATTATGGCGCGGTGATTCTCGTACCGGATCTGGAGTCCTCGCTGCCGCTCGTCAACCGGATCGCCGCCGAGCATCTCGAGATCGCGACGGCTGACCCCGAAATACTGCTGGCAGGCGTTCGTAATGCCGGAGCGATCTTCCTTGGACGTTACACGCCGGAGGTGATCGGCGATTACGTGGGTGGCTCAAATCATGTTTTGCCCACGGCACGCTCGGCGCGTTTTTCTTCCGGCCTTTCGGTGCTCGACTACGTGAAGCGAACCTCCATCCTGAAACTGGGTGTGGAGCAGCTGCGCGCCTTGGGTCCGGCAGCGATCGAACTTGCGCGCGCCGAGGGCCTGGATGCTCATGGCAATTCCGTCGCAATTCGGCTGAATCTGTAGGAAGATAATGACAGCGACGGACAAGGCGCGACTGATCGATGTGGAGCTGGACGAGACGATCGGCCGCTCCACGCCGGACGTCGAGCATGAGCGTGCCGTCGCCATCTTCGATCTTATTGAAGAAAACAGCTTTCGTCCGGTGGGTGATGACGGTGCCGGACCGTATCGTCTCAAAATCTCGCTGGTCGAATCCCGGTTGATTTTCGCCGTAGCACGCGAAAATGGCGACGAAGTCGTCACCCATATTCTATCGCTAACGCCGCTGCGCAAGGTCGTGAAGGATTATTTCATGATCTGCGAAAGCTATTATGAGGCTATCCGTGCTTCCAGCCCGAGCAAGATCGAGGCCATCGATATGGGGCGGCGAGGACTGCACAACGAGGGGTCGCAGGCACTAATGGACCGCCTGAACGGCAAGATCGAGGTGGATTTCGACACTGCCCGCCGTCTCTTCACATTGGTGTGTGTGCTACATTGGCGGGGGTAAGCGAACAAATGACTGTCGGACCGGAAAAATTGCCGGACGATCAGGAACTCGCGAAGGCGGTGATGCCGAGCGCGATTTTGTTTATCTGCGGTATGAATTCGATAAGGTCGCCCATCGCGGAGACACTGGCACGTAGTCTGTTGCCATCGAAGATCTATATTGCCTCTGCAGGGGTCGAAAAAGGCGAGCCTGATCCCTTCGTCGATGCGGTCCTTGAAGAGGTCGGATTAAAACGAATTTCCGCCCAACCGCGCACTTTTAAAGAGCTGGAAGACGATTATTTCGATTTAATCATTACATTGTCGCCCAAGGCACACCATATGGCACTTGAATTGACCCGCACGACATCCGTACATGTGGAGTATTGGCCGACACCCGATCCGACACTAGTGCGTGGCCGTCGGAATCAGATACTGGACGCCTATCGTGACGTTCGGGAAAATCTGAAACATCACATTCTGGAGCGTTTCGGTAGCACCGGCTGAACCGCCTGTGCACCCTTTACAATTGCATCGAACTCCCTTGTTCACAAATGGTGCGCAATACTATAGGTTCCGCGCAAAATTGCGGTCGAGCATGGCCACAAATTCCCCTATCGGAGATAGAACTACGCATGGCGAAAGAAGAAGTATTGGAATTTCCTGGTCTCGTGACGGAGCTGTTGCCCAACGCGATGTTCCGGGTAAAGCTCGAAAATGATCATGAAATTATTGCTCACACAGCAGGCCGCATGCGCAAGAACCGCATCCGCGTTCTCGCTGGTGACAAGGTCCTCGTCGAAATGACCCCCTATGATCTGACCAAGGGTCGCATCACCTACCGTTTCAAATAATCAGCTCCGCGTTTCGCAGGATTCGACCCTCATGAGCGATCGGCACAAATTCGTTCTTGCATCGGGCTCACCGCGCCGTCTGGCGCTGTTGGCCCAGATCGGCATTGAACCGGATCGCCTGCTTCCAGCGGATGTCGATGAAATTCCGCTACGGGCCGAACATCCGCGTTCGCTGGCACGCCGGCTGTCGCGTCTGAAGGCGGAAAAAATCGCGGAAGAACTGAAGAACGATACAGACTTCGGCGAGGCCTATATCATGGCCGCCGATACGGTGGTTGCAGTTGGCCGGCGCATTCTGCCAAAGGCGGAAATCCTCGACGACGCGACTGCGTGCCTGCGATTGCTTTCGGGCCGTTCGCATCGCGTCTATACCGGGCTGTGTCTCATCACGCCCAAGGGCAAGCAGCGTCAGGATCTGATCGAAACCCGCGTGCGCTTTAAACGTCTTTCGCGCGAGGAACTGGAGAGCTATCTTGCTTCCGGTGAATGGCGCGGCAAGGCCGGCGGCTATGCGATCCAGGGGCTTGCAGGCGGCTTTGTCGTCAAGTTGGTGGGCTCGTATAGCAATGTCGTCGGACTGCCGCTCTATGAGACCGCCAGCCTTCTGCATGGCGAGGGCTATCCGGTCTATGCCAACTGGCAATCTTCAGGACATTAAACGGAAACTGATCCATTGACTGACGATAAGAAAAGCACGGCGAACGTAACGCCTTTGCGGCCAACGCGGCCTTGTCCGGAATGCAAACGCCCGTCCCAACGTGAACATTATCCCTTCTGTTCGGCACGCTGCCGCAACATCGATCTCAATCGCTGGCTGACCGGAGCTTATGTGTTGCCCGCCGTCGAAAGTGCGGATGACAGCGATGATGAACAGGAATAGCTGAGCCGCTTCACGTTCTTTTCACTTCATGCCGCTAATTTCCGCCGTGGTCAGGACAGGAAAGCTTCATGAAGATTGCGATCATCGGCACCGGCTTCGTTGCCGATTACTATATGACGACGCTCGCCAACCATCCGCAACTGGTGTTGGGTGGCGTATACGACCGCGACCTCGCGCGTCTCAAGCAATTTGCCGATTATTACAAGGTCGCGACCTATCCCGACTTCGAAACAATCCTCGCCGACAACGAAGTTAATATCGTCGTCAATCTGACGACGCCCGAAAACCATTACTTGCTCTCGAAACAGGCGTTGGAGGCCGGCAAACACGTCTATTGCGAAAAGCCACTTGCCATGCGCTACGAAGAAGCGGCAGAACTGGTGGCGCTTGCCGAACGCCTTGATCTCATCCTGGCATCAGCACCGGCCAACGCACTAAGTGATGCGCACAAGCTCGTCGCCAAGTCACTGGACGATATCGGCAAGCCACGGCTGGTCTACGCCCAGATGGAAGATGGCCCGGTTTTTCGCGCTAACTGGCAGCAATGGCGCTCGGGTTCCGGTGCACGCTGGCCAGGCCTGCACGAATTTGAGGTAGGCTGTACGCTCGAACACGCCGGTTACGCGTTGTCCTGGTTGGTGTCGCTGTTCGGGCCGGTCGAAAGTCTCATCGCATTTTCTGCGCTGACCTTTCCAGAAAAAGGGCTCGGAACGGGAGCAATCACTATGGCGCCGGATTTTTCCGTCGGCTGCCTGCAGTTCCGTTCCGGTGTTGTCGCCCGTCTCACCTGCGGCCTTGCCGCACCGCGCGACCGCTCGTTGATAGTCCTCGGTGACAAGGGAACGTTGACGGTAGGGGATCTTTGGGATCATCGCTCAGCCGTCTATCTTGAAACGGCCGCAAAAGGCCGCTCGTTACGCACAAAGCTTGCCGACCTCATGGAGGTGCGTCTGAAGCGCTTCCTGCCCTGGAAGCCACCGCCGGGCCGCAAACTCGCCTATGACCGTTCGGCAAAACCGGCGAAACTCCCGGCTTATCCATCACAGATCGATTTTGCAGGGGGCATCGCCGCGCAGGCCGCCGCCATCGAGCAAGGTAAACCATTGTTTTCATCTGGCAAAGTCGCCCTGCACATCACAGAGCTCGCGCTCGCGTTGAACAATGCCGTTTCGCTGCCCCAACCTTACAAGATGCAGAGTACTTTCTAGAGCTTGATGACTCGCGTTGTCGCCGGTTGCGCTAAAACGATGTTGATGGCGCGCAGTGCGTTGATACTGTCTGAAAGCGGCATGACCGCAGAGTTTTTCTCGTCCTTGCGCATCGCGTCCATCATCGCCATTGCTTCAAACTGCAGACCATTGCCCTCGAAAGAATATTCCTCAACCTTGCGGCCGGGCAATGGAAGCCGGTCGAGTACTTTGCCGATAAACCCGGATGGTCCTGGCAGCGGGCCAAAGGGCGCGTTCTGCGCGAAGCCGTGATAGACCGTCAGCCGCTGCGCTTTCAGGAATGGCGCGTTCAAGCGAAGGGCACCTTCAGTACCTTCGATGACGAAATGATTCGCGCCGTCCCTGTCGAACCCACAAGCGAGCTGTGCTTCAGCCTCGTCATAATGCAGGGTGATTTCCGAACTCATGTCGACGCCATTTGGCGCAGCGTGCCAAAGGCCTGAAACCTTCTGTGGCTGGCCGAGAAAGTGCATGGCGAGCGACACGCAATAGACGCCGAGATCAAGACTGGCGCCGCCACCAAGCGAGCGGCTGAAATAGCGGCTTTCCGGCTCGTATTGACGTGCATAGGCGAGTTGCGCTGTGATCTTGCGGATAGCGCCGATCTCGCCCGCATCGACTTTCGCTTTAGCGGCGACGATGGCAGGCAGGAACCGCGTCCACATCGCTTCCATCGCAAAGACATTCACCCGCGCTGCTTCCCGCTGGATGACAGAGGCTTCGGTATGCGAGGGGGCAAGGGGCTTTTCAGTGAGGATTGCCTTGCCTGCTCGCATGGCCTTCAGGGCTTGCGCCAGATGCAGGGAATTCGGCGTGGCAATATAGACTGCGTCGATGGATGGGTCGCTCACAAACGAATCGAGATCGGAATAAGAGCGGCGACTGCCAAAAGCATCGCGGAACTCCTCTGAGCTTGCCGCACTTCGCGAGTGATTGGCCACAAGGGCAGCATCGGGGACAAGCATAAGGTCTGATGCGAATCGTCGGGCGATTTCGCCGCTGCCAATAATGCCCCAACCAAAGACCCGGTCCTTGGTTGCCATGTCCCCCGTTTCACCCATGCGATACGAATCCCGTCTTCGATGCCTCAACAAACGCACCAATGCATGCCCTTTGCAAGAAGCAGAAAAACGGCAAAAAATTCGCGAGTTGATGCTGGACAGCACGATTTTTAGTGTTATAACCCACGCGCTTCTGACGGAAAGCCAACCCGTCGACAAGGCTTGCCGGATAACGGAAACGCCACGAAGTGCCCAGATAGCTCAGTTGGTAGAGCAGCGGATTGAAAATCCGCGTGTCCGTGGTTCGAATCCGCGTCTGGGCACCACTCTTCTTTCAATGCACAATCATTAGCTTGGTGCCGAGGTAATATTTCACCTCGCGCTTTGATGCGTTTCGCTCTCGCCCGCTTACCCCGCTTCACACCAGCATCTTAGGTCCCAGAGATGCGGAGTATGACGTTTTGGGTTGTAAATTGATGATAGCGGACACCTGACCGTATCCGTCATGCCAAGTATTATTTGTTATACCTTGGTCCCATGTGGAAAGTACAAAACCATAAGTAAGCAATTAAACTTTCATCACCTCACCTGGAAAATGATTATGCTGTGAAAATTTCACCAAATTAAACAATTATTGACAGATACTAACGTCATGTATGGTGCAATAGTTAAACGATTTTTAAATGGTCATGCAGGCTCACGCAAATAATTGTTCGTTTTCAATGACTTATGCGCAAGGAATCACAATCGGCTCACATTTCCGTGATAAAACAGCAACACTGTAACCACAAGTTGCATAAGATTGGACGTTCTGCCCATAAGTTCTTTGACCCCGCTACCAAAGTTAAGTTAGATCGCCGTGTCAACAAGACACACATGGAGAGATCAACAATGAACATTAAGAGCCTTCTTATCGGCTCCGCTGCAGCTCTCGTTGCAGTTTCGGGGGCACGCGCTGCAGATGCAGTGGTTGTTGCTGAACCAGAGCCCGTCGAATACGTTCGCGTTTGCGACGCATACGGCGCTGGCTTCTTCTACATTCCGGGAACTGAAACCTGCCTGAAGATCAGCGGCTATGTCCGTTATGATGCGAAGGGCGGCGACGACGTTTACAGCGGTGGGAACGTTGGTGCCAAGGGCAATGAAACCTGGTACAAGCGTACACGTGGTGAAGTCCGTTTCGATGCCCGCTCGGAAACCGAACTCGGCACCCTGCGTTCGTACATCCAGGGCCGTTTCCAGTACACCAACGGCATTGATAATGGCGGCTCGCTGCCACAGGCCTGGATCGAACTCGGTGGTTTCCGCATCGGTACTGCTGACGAACTCTTCGGTTCGTGGACCGGTTATGCTGGCAACGTCATCAACGACGACGTGATCAACTACCAGTCCGGCCAGACCAACCAGGTCAGCTACACCTTCACTGGCGGCAACGGTTTCTCCGCTATTATCGGTGCTGAACAGGGTTCGGACGATGTTACCGGCCTCGGCGGCAACTATGTCATCGAAGACTACATGCCTCACGTTCTCGCTGGTGCGAAGTTCGAACAGGGCTGGGGCTCGGTTTCCGGCGTTGTCGGCTATGACTCCAACGTTGAAGAATTCGCTGGCAAGATTCGCTTGGACGTAAAGTTCAACGAGATGTTCTCCGCATTCTTGATGGGTGGCTATCAGTCCGGTTATGACAACAACTTCGATCCGGTCACGGGCGCAGTTGATCAGAACGACCGTAACTGGTTCGGCACCTGGGAAGGTGATTGGGCTGCTTGGGGCGGTGTCTCCGCCAAGGTTACCGACAAGGCAACCATCAACGCACAGGCTGCCTGGGAAGACGAAGGCACCTACGCTCTCGCTCTTAACGTAGCTTACGAGCTGGTTCCTGGCTTCACGATCACGCCGGAAATCAACTACACCAAGTTCGACGGTGCACGTGAAGCTGCCTCCATTGATAATGGCGGCAACGACGACGCATTCGGTGGCATGATCCGCTTCCAGCGTAACTTCTAAGCGCCAGTTTCAAAAATTCCGGGGGCTCAGGTCCCCGGTTCTTATACGGATCAGGATTTAATTTGGCGCTGTAGAAGGACTGCACCGCCAAAGTGTGATGAAGTGATCTCCAGGCGCCTCATTCTCACGAGACGGTGGGCCGCGCGGCTCACCGTTTTCGTTTATGGCGCCTTGCCGCTGCAATAAAGTAGCCTCTCATGCAGCGCTAACCTCTACCAAGCCCGATACATATTTTGCGATCGCAAGACAGGATGTGAGTCCCGGACTCTCAATTCCGAAAAGATTCACAAGACCTTTGATGCCGTGGGCTGCCGGGCCCTCGATAACAAAATCCATAACAGCTTCACCTCGGATGATGAGCTTTGGTCTGATGCCGCTATAAGCAGGCTGCAATGAACCGTCAGGCAGACTTGGCCAGTACTTGCGTATTTCGTCGTAAAAACGGTCTGCCCGGTTCGGGTCGACGCTGTATTCGATCGATTCCACCCATTCGACGTCGGGGCCAAACCGCATCCGCCCATCAAGGTCGAGCGTGAGATGGACACCTAGACCTCCTTCTTCCGGAACCGGATAAATCAGGTGCTTGAACGGTGTCTTGCCTGTTGCCGAAAAATAGTTGCCCTTGGCAAAGCGCGTATCAGGTACGAACCCACGCGGCAATCCGGCAATGGATGAAGCGACGGCTGGTGCCTGGAGACCGCACGCATTGATGAATGTGGTTGCCTGAAGCTCAAAGGGACGTCCAGTACCGGCTTCGATCGTCTCGATTCGCAAACCATCGGCATTGGCTTCCGCAGAGACTATCCGGGTTCGGAATGAAATCGCCGCACCATGATCCTGCGCATCACCCAGCAGTGCCAACATCAAGCCGTGGCTGTCGATGATACCCGTCGACGGCGAAAACAGTGCTGCCGTACACGCAAGTTCCGGCTCTCGTCTGTATGCTTCCAATTCCGACAATTGCTGGAGATCAGAAACACCGCACGCTTTCGCTCTTGCCCCTATGGTACTCAACATCGGGATTTGAATTTCGTCTGTGGCTACGATCAGCTTGCCACACCGGGAATGCGGAACGCCATGTCTTTCCGCAAAGACATAAAGGGCATTTCGACCTTCGATGCATAACCTGCTTTTCAGACTACCTTGCGGATAATATATGCCGGCATGGATAACCTCGGAGTTACGCGAACTCGTGCCAGTGCCGATTGTTTCGGCTCCCTCAACAATCAGGGTCTCGATACCGCGACGCGCAAACGCCCGCGCGATTGCCAGCCCGACGACGCCTCCTCCCGCAATGAGGCACTCCACCCGTTCCAATCGTCAGTGCCCTCCATGCACGGCAAAAGGCGCCAGCTTCCTTTCCAGGCTTTGCAGAGTTTCGATAATCTGAAGCCCGACCCGTTCATAGCAAGGATAGTGCAAGAGATGCTCTTTGTCCCAATCTGCAGGGGACAGGCTGCTGCCGTAATCCTGGGGCGCCGAATTCTTAAGCTCGGTCAGATATTCCTGGACGGAGATGGAAGTCGGG
Organism: Phyllobacterium sp. LjRoot231; assembly: GCF_964253365.1. Lineage (NCBI taxonomy): Bacteria > Pseudomonadati > Pseudomonadota > Alphaproteobacteria > Hyphomicrobiales > Phyllobacteriaceae > Phyllobacterium > Phyllobacterium sp. LjRoot231. The sequence continues at coordinate 4,614,521 of NZ_CAXUQT020000001.1, read as the reverse complement.
GGCGTCCCCGTCGCCATATGCATGAAGAGGGCGCGTAGCCAGAATTGCGTGGCCATGAGTTCAATCCGGATTTGTTCGTCTTCAATCATGGGGATTCTGATCCGATGCAGTCAATACAGCCGTCTAACTAAAGACGTTTACAGGGAAAATTGACAATTGGCTTCAGAGACATCGGGCACATCCAAAAGCGGATCATATGTGCTCGCGCAGTGACGAGTATATTGGCGTGCTGCACATTTGATCGAGGCGAGGATAGCGCAGGCTACCTCGGATTGATTCCGGCATGCTCGGTTGTCACCTGCCATTACCTCGAATGGCTAGGTCACCGTTCATCTCATTGGTCAGCTTAAATGAAATAACTGGAGCAGTTATCTTCGAGATAAAATCGACGTTGTGTGCGATTCTGTGCATTTGAATAACAATTCAAAATCTATATTTTTGCACTCGTCAGGCGTTGGTTGATGGACGTTTGGCCAAATAAACGCGGGGTATCTAGGTGGGGAATGTTCGCCGGGCATATTTTATGGCGGCCTTGGAGCAATATTCGCAGGTGATTGTCAGCATAGCGATGATTGCCGTTCTGTCCCGTCTATTGGGCAGCACGGAGATCGGTATTGCCGTCATCGGCCTCGGGATAGGGACAATCGCATTCAATTTCCGCGAATTCGTAACATCGGAATATCTCATTCAGCGCGACAATGTCTCAGAGGAAGACGTTCGCACCGGTTTCACCCTTATATTCGGCTTTTCCCTTGCGATTGGCTCCTTTCTGATCCTGCTGTCTCATTGGCTCGCCGGCTTTTATTCCGAGACAGGCCTGATCGAATTCGTCTGTATTCTGGCAATTTCCGGTGTAATCGATGCGCCTGTCAGCACCATAGCTGCGCTACTGCGCAGGGATATGGAGTTCGGCACCCTCACACGAATCAATGCCTTGGGGAGTATTGTGAACGCCTTGGTGACGATCACGTTTGCATGGTTCGGCTTTGGCTTTATGAGCTTTGCCTGGGGGACGTTTGCATCCGCATTGGTCAGGGTGGTTCTTGGATTTCACGCCCGACCGATCTTCTGGATGTTCAAACCACGTTTGAAAGGCTGGCACGCGTTCTTCGTGTTCGGGGGTTACAAGGGGGCTTCGACAGTCCTGGACAGGACATATGAGGCATTGCCACAGCTGGTTCTTGGTCGCATCATGCCGTTGACGGCCGTCGGCCTCTATAACCGGGCAAACGTTGTCAGCGGTCTTCCGGACAAGATATTATTGTCCGCCATCTTTTCAGTCGCGTTCCCCGCATTCGCCGCCGAAGCCAGAGCGAAGCGAAGTGTCAAAGATGCCTATTTGAGAATAATCAGCTACATCACAGCGCTGTATTGGCCCGCAGTTCTCGTCGTTGCAATCCTTGCGCATCCAATTGTGCACGTCGCCCTCGGAGGCGCTTGGGACGGAGCCGTTCCCCTTGTTCGAATCCTGTCGATTTCCGCCATCTTCTGGTTTCCCAACATCTTGACATTTCCTGTGCTCGTTGCTCTTGGGGCGAACCGTGAAGCGTTTCAGGCAAATTTTATCGGGCGGGGTATGTCGATGATTGTCATCTGTACTGCAAGCTTCTTTGGATTGTACACGCTCGTGTTCAGTCAATTCATCACCCTGCCGTTCCAGATGTTTATCTCGCTCACATATGTTCGCCGGCATGCGCCATTCGACTGGCAGGAATTGTTTGCCATCCTCGGCAAGAGCGCCTTGGTGGCTCTCGGAGGCATTCTCGGACCGCTCGCGGTTCTCGCCGCTCACGGCTTCCAATTCGACCTCTCCATCGTGCAGGCGCTGTTGGCGGGTGTACTCTCGGCGATCGGTTGGCTGGCGGCCCTGCTCATAACCAAGCATCCATTCCTCGAAGAGCTCTTCAAAATCGTCGGCGTGTTTATGCCGCGCTTTCTGCCGAGCAAACAGGGAGTGCCGGCCGAATGAACAGAAAGAGATCATCAAAAGTTCGAGGATACACACCGTGAAGTCCGTTGATGTCGTCATACCAAACTATAATTACGGCCGTTATCTGCGAGCATGCGTAGATAGTGTCCTGTCGCAGGATGTCGAGAAATTACGCGTTCTGATCGTCGACAACGCATCAACCGACGATAGTCAGGAAGTGGCGCGGGAGCTTGCAGCGATGGATCCGCGAGTCGAGTTGCGGCTGCGCGAAACAAATCTCGGTCCGCACTCGTCGTTCAACGAAGGGATCGACTGGGCAGAATCGGATTATTTTCTGATATTGTGCTCCGATGATTTCCTGGTACCCGGCGCGCTTAATCGCGCCGTCACCATCATGGAGGAAAATCCCGATATTGCTTACACCTACGGTCGGGATGTAGACATCCAGGGCGATGCCCCCATTCCGGTTATGGCGCCGCAAGCATTACCTGCCTATCGACTGCATAGTAGCCGTTCATTCATCGAGCGCTTCTGCCGGTTGGGCGTTTTCCAGATACCTGGGCCTTCGATTATTATCAGGACCAGCGTGCAAAAACGCACGGGTCACTATCGCACGGAACTTCCCCACAGCGACGACTACGATGTTTGGCTGCGTCTGGCACTGCACGGCAGTGTGGCGGAGCTCGATTGTATCCAGGCGGGCATTCGCACACACGGCGCGAATCGTTCCAGCGATTTGTGGGCGCGCCAGATCTTGCATATTTTGCACACCGCCGATGCCGCCGAATGCTTCTTCGCCCATGAGGGTAGCGAGATGCCTGATGCCAATTATCTGCACCGCCTTGCCCGTCGGGGCCTTGCGGAGCGTGCCTATTGGTCGGCGATATCGCATCTTCTTCGCGGAGATAAGGGTGTGGGCGAGTTGCTGAAGCTAGCCTTCCGCTGGCGTCCTGCGACTGCATTTCTTCCACCTGTCGGATATTTGCTTCAAAGACCAGACACACTGCGCCGGCTGCAACGCCTTGTTGATATGTGGGCGCGTGGGAGGAAGCGGTTCAGGATTGGGGAAGCTGGCTCACGTCCCTGATTTCTCCCCGCCGTTCTGCGATATCGTACAGGGTGGCATGAATAGACGCCTCTTGCTCGGCCAGTTGTGCCCGGAAAGCCGCAACACCGCTTTGTACTTCGAGTGCGAGACGTGGACGATCGGCTAGCATTGTCTCGACTTGGCGCTTCAGCACCTCGACATCGAATGTCTCGACGTAATGGCAATATTCCTCAAGTCCGGTTGCGCTCAGCAGCGCGTCGTTCTTTGTCGAGTAGGCCAGCGAGATCACCGGGCGGCCCATTCGCAGCGCACAGACGACATTGTGATAACGGGTCGCAACAACGATATCCGTGTGCGCGATCTGAGCCATCACGTCATGAAGGGAGGTCATCTCCTCTGCGATAATATGCTTGCTGCCACCATTAACTTCGTCCTCGGGAAACATATTCATGATGTCGATGACTGCCCGGCGATCGACGATATCCCCCGTCAACAATCTTACGTTCAGTCCGCGCTCGCGCAGCCAGGATATGAACTCGGCGATCTTATCCAAATACGTGCGATAGATGGCCTCGCCGTCTTCGTCTGCTTTCTTCCAACCGGAGTAAGCCATTACGCCCACCCCGACGCATATCGCCGTCGGGTCATCACGCCTGGATTCTACTGCGGCGGGAAGACCGAAGGCGAGATCGGCGCTGAGCGGATCACGACTAACGTCGAAACCGATACTTTTCATGAAATCTCGCGATAGTTTGTCGCGATAGGAACGGTAGTGTGCCATCCGCGCCCCGGTTTTCAAGAACAGGCGGCTCAGAGGCAGTCTGATTGGTCCGGCGCCGATACTTACGAAGGCAATGCGCATACGGTTCAGTCTGGCGGCCAAACACCATCTAAGGATCACAAAGGGCCAGCCAAAAGCGGTCTCCTGAAAGTCATCCAATATCCCTGTCCCTGGGATAATCAGCAGATCCAGACCATTGAGTTGAGCGAGGATGGTATAGAATCCGAGCGTCTGTCGGGGAATGTCGGCAAGTATCCGATTGAAGCGATTGAACCAGAGGCCTTTCGTGACAAATCCGCGAATGCTGATTGCCTCGATATTGTATTTCTTCGCTATAGCCTTCGGATTGGAACAGATGCAGAGAAGCTCTGCGTCGACCCTTGATGAGCGTAGAAAATCCAGCATGGCTTCAAGTGAACCATCATTGCCGGTATTCCCGCTGCCGAACTGACCCAGCAAGGCAATTTTCATCCAAGGCCTCTCAATCGACCTGTTCGTACTGCCACAGGACAACGCTTCATAACATTTCAACCACTCGACTCAGGTGCGAGAACGCCACACAAGCGCGACCGATTGCGCTTCTTTGTCGTTATGATCTTGCTGCTCCCTACTGACAAACAACACATGGCCATTGGAATATTGGCAGCAACCGAACGACGGGGGTTCTCCCCCAAAAGGCTGCACCTGCTACCCATCACGGCGCATTCTGCTCTGTGCGGTTCTGGCTCTATGATGATTCCAGTTGCGTTCCGGCGGCAGGCGTCGGGTCAGGTTTGAGGTCAACGCCCATGAAGTTCGCGTACTTTGTTCTTCCACACATTGGCGGCACTTACACCGTATTCAAGCAATTGCGCAAAGGTCTGGCAATGCACGGGATAGACGTGCATTGGCTAGGGTTCGGAAAAAGCAACCCCTTAGTGAATCCAGAATGGCAATCTGAAGCAGCCTTTGGAACCATGGTGGAAGCGCCGGAGGCAGCAGATGAACAGGCACAGGCGAGACTGGTGGCCGCTGCTGTGCGGAACGGCGGATTCGATGGCATTTTCGTCAATGTCTTGACTGATCGTGTCCAGATGAACATCGCGCGCTATCTACCCGCCAATATCATGCGGATTATGATCGTTCACAATATCACCCCGGGTACCTATGCGGCGGCTGTAGCTATCAAGGATCATGTCCACGCTACGATTGGCGTATCAGAGCGCTGTCGCGGGGATCTGGTGGAGAAGTACAAGTTTGACAAGGAACGCACTTTTGTAATTCCCAACGCCATCGATATTGAACCATTCATAGGGAAAAAACGCGGTTCTCGTGATGAAACTGGTCTTCGGATGCTGTCTCTCGGCCGCATTGAGGACGCGTCCAAAGGTGTGTTCTGGCTGCCTGGCATCATGGATAAATCGCCTGCGTCGGTGCGCCTGACAATCGCTGGTAATGGACCGGACCTTGAGCAACTGAAAAGAAAACTATCCCACCACAAGGAGAGAGTAACCTTTTTAGGAGCGGTTCAACCAGATCGCATTCCACAACTGCTGCTCGATCACGACGTTCTGGTCATGCCGTCCCGATTTGAAGGCTATCCTATGACCCTCATCGAGGCGATGGCGGCTGGGTGCGTGCCAATTGTTTCGCATATACAAGGTGTGACGGATACGATTGTCATTGATAAAAACAGCGGTTTTCTTTTTCCGGTCGGTGACCATACTGAAGCGGCACGGATCATTTCAAAGCTCAACGCAGACCCAGCCAAACTCGCAAGCGCTTCGTCCGCAGCGAGAGAGGCAGCTGAACAAGCATTCACTTTCGAAGGAATGGCCAGCCAGTACCATCACGTAATTGAGCGCGTTACTACTACCAGGCCGCACATATCCGCACCGCTTGATCTGGACGACTGGTCTTTCCCGCGGGGCCTTCGTTCCGGCTTGCGCACCTATGTGCCGCGGCCGGTCAAGAACTGGTTGCGTGTTATGAGAGAGCGGTACCGATATACGCCTTTTGGCTCTTTCTCGTAACTGAATTGCCGAAGTGAAAACGTGGGCTGAAGCGCTCATAGTTCGCTCAGTATTTTTATCGCCAGCTGTGCTGGTCAAGGCGTCGACAAGGTTTGGCAGATGACAGAGTTTATCAACAACTTCGAGGAATCAAATCGTCTCCGTGGACTCGCCCACCATGCAATTCCCGGTGGTGCGCACACTTATGCCAAGGGCGACGATCAGTATCCTGTGCTGTCGCCTGGCTTTATAGCCAAGGGTTTCGGCAGCCACGTCTGGGATGTTGATGGTAATGAATACATTGAATACGGAATGGGAAACCGCGCCGTGGGGCTGGGTCACGCATACGCTCGTGTCCTTGAGGCAGCCACTCGGCAGTTGCAGTTGGGTTGCAACTTCACTCGCCCCGCTGACATAGAAGTTGAATGCGCAGAAACCTTTCTCGAAACCATCCCTGGCGCTGAGATGGTGAAATTTTGCAAAGACGGATCGGATGCGACATCCGGCGCAGTCCGGCTGGCAAGAGCGGTGACTGGGCGAGATATCATCGCCCGCTGCGGTGATCATCCGTTTTTTTCCACAGATGACTGGTTCATTGGTGACACCGAGATGAATGCCGGCATCCCGGATGCTGTGCAGAAACTCACCGTCAATTTTCAGTATGATAACCTTGAAAGCGTACGCGTGCTGTTCAACAGGTTTCCGGGGAAAATTGCGGCGCTGATCCTTGAGCCGTCACGTGGTGACGACCCGAAGAACAATTTCCTTCACGAAGTCCGCGACCTTTGCCACCGAAACGGAGCCTTGTTTATTCTGGACGAAATGATCACGGGTTTTCGTTGGCACAATGGTGGCGCCCAACAGCTTTATGACATCAAACCCGATTTTTCCTGTTTCGGCAAAGCGCTGGGCAATGGGTTCTCAATCTCTGCGCTTGCTGGTAAACGCGAATACATGAAGCTTGGCGGGTTGGAACAAACGGGTAGTCCGCGAGTCTTCCTGCTTTCTACGACTCATGGTGCAGAAACGCACGCCTTGGCCGCATCCATTGCAACGATGCGTATTTATCAGGATGAGCCTGTCATCGAACATCTGTATCACCAGGGTGAAGCTCTGCGAGCCGGTATAGATCAAGTTGTTGCTCGTCACGGTCTTGATGAATATTTCCAGGTCACGGGCCGATCCTGCTGCCTCACCTACGCGACGCTGGATCAAAATAGGACGCAGTCTCAAGCGTTTCGGACGCTGTTCCTGCAGGAGACCATCAAACGAGGTGTGCTTATGCCATCGCTCGTGGTCAGCTATACGCACAGTGATGAGGACGTCGCGCGTACGGTCGAGGCCGTTGACGGGGCACTTGGTGTCTACAAACAGGCTCTCGAGAATGGCGTTGGCAAATATCTCGTAGGCCGACCTTCGCAAGTCGTATTCCGGCGCTTTAACAGGCAGTCGGCCGCCGAACGCACGCTGGAATTGGCAGACAATGCCTGACCGGGTCGGAAAATGCTTCAGCTGGTTACTTCTTGTGTTGGCGATGCTTTGTTCATTCGCCGCCAATGCGCAGCAAGCGGTCTTCCCCGTGCAGATATCAAAAAACCATCGATACCTCGAAGACGCTTCAGGGCGGCCCTTTCTCCTGACAGGCGACGCGGCATGGTCGTTGATCGGAGATTTGTCGCGCGAGGACGCGGACAAATATCTCGCCGACCGCCAGAGCCGCGGTTTTAACACGATACTGGTCTCTTTGATCGAGCATCGCTTCAGCCGAAATGCCCCGCTTAACTTTTACGAACATGCTCCGTTCAGCGTCGGCGGCAATTTCACAAAGCCCAATGAGGCCTATTTTGCGGATGCTGACTGGATTCTCGAACGCGCTCGGGAACGGGGCTTCCTGGTCCTGTTGACGCCAGCCTATTTGGGAGCAAATGGTGGCGAGGAGGGGTGGTATCAGGAAATGCAGGCTGCTGGTCCCGAGGCGCTCAAGTCCTATGGCCGCTATCTTGGCCAGCGTTACCGCCATTTCGATAACATCATCTGGGTTCAGGGAGGCGACTGGGATCCACCCAGTAAAACGCTGGTAAATGCGCTTGCTGAGGGTATCGGTGAAACAAATCCTGGGGCACTGCAGACTATGCATGCGGGCCGGGATACGGATGTCCTTCCGAATTGGCAGCAGGAGAAATGGCTGAGCCTCGATACCGTCTATACTTATAATAATGTCGCCGCCGCCACGCTCAAACGCTACCTTTCGGGACCAACAAGCGCGTTCTTTTTCATCGAAGGCATGTATGAAGGAGAGCATCATTCCACCGAGCAGACGGTCCGGGAAATTGCCTACGGAGCAGTTCTCTCAGGTGCGATAGGACAGGTATTCGGCAACAACCCCATGTGGCACTTTGCTGGCCCGACCCTATTCAAACAACCTCTAAAATGGCAGCAAGCGCTCTCCAGCCGCGGTGCGCAAAGCATGACACATCTCAAGGCGTTCTTCGACACCATTGCCTGGTGGACGCTTGAACCCGAGCAGGGGAAACTTCTGGTCGCCCCAGACCCGCCTCTTCCCGGGTATGCCATTGGCAGTCGCTCAGCCAATGGGAACCTTGCGGTGGTCTACCTGTCCGAAAGGAGCAGCGTCATTCTCGATAGGGCAGCGCTGTCGCCAACAACGCAACATGCGCGCTGGTTTGATCCTTCGTCCGGGCAGTTCAGTGAAGCGGTGGCGAAAAGTGACGCCAAGGCAAATACTGTCGCCAAGGCAAATACTGTCGCATTTGAGCTCCCATCGGCGCACAATTCGGCGGGTTTTTCCGACTGGTTGCTTCTGCTGACAGATAACGATTGAGCACGTCAGCGACCAGCAGTCACATCGGGCAAAAGGCGTAGCACACTTGCCGAAAGTGTAGTCCGTATAGCCCACGTTCCTCCGAACTCCTCTCTCGCCGTTCAGCCCGCCCGCAAGTACCGTTTCATCAGAAAATATCTATCCGCAGAAGGACGACACGCAATGAAAGTACTTGTGACAGGACATCGTGGTTATATTGGAACGGTCATGGCGCCTTTCCTGATGAAAGCTGGGCATGAGGTTCACGGCTACGACGCCGAGCTGTATCGCAGCTGCTCATACGCGCCTGGCGGTTCCATTGCCGATATTCCCGCGGTCTGCAAGGATGTACGCGACGTGACGGTGAGCGACCTCAAAGGCTTCGACGCGATTATTCATCTCGCGGCATTGTCGAATGATCCGCTAAGCAATCTCAATCCGGACATCACCTATGAAATCAACCATCGCGGCAGCGTGAAGTTTGCTGAAGCGGCGAAGAAGGCGGGCGTTTCCCGTTTTCTCTTCGCCTCATCTTGCAGCAATTACGGCAAGTCGGGCGAGGGCATGATCGATGAAACGGGCCAGCTCAATCCTGTCACGGCCTATGGCTCTTCGAAAGTCCTTGCCGAAAAGGATATTGCAAAGCTCGCAGACGACAGCTTTACGCCTACCTATTTGAGGCCTGCAACAGCATATGGTCTGTCTCCGATGCTGCGCTTTGATATCGTTCTGAATAATCTGGTTGCTTGGGCGGTCACTGAAGGTGTCATCCTGCTGAAATCCGATGGGTCACCCTGGCGTCCGATCGTCCACATCGAAGATATTTCGCGAGCATTCCTCGCAGCTATGGAAGCACCAAAGGACAAGGTGCACAACGAGGCATTCAATGTCGGTCAATCGGCGCATAATTACCGCATTCGTGAAATTGCCGAGATTGTGGCGCAGGTCGTGCCCGGTTGTCGGCTTGAATTTGCGGACGATGCTGGTCCCGACACGCGTTCATACCGTGTAAGTTTCGAAAAAATCGCTCGGGTACTACCAGCATTCAAGCCCGTCTGGGACGCAAAGGCTGGTGCAGAGCAGTTGCATGCAGCCTACATGAGTGCCGGATTGACCCTCCAGGAATTCGAGGGTCCCCGTTATCAACGCATCAGCCACATCCGGAAGTCCCTTGACGAGGGCACGCTCAACCAGAGTCTGCGCCGTGTTCCATCGTCGACGCGGCATCCGGCTCTGGCCGACGCTGTCATATGACCATCCGTGTCTGCCATGAACAGCTTTATGGTATCATTTGATACGATCAGGGCGACGGGCGACGTCGAGGTTGATGTGGGAATCCGCATCTATGCGCTCGCCGCCCGGCTCTTTCCGATCTGCCGGAGTATAACCGGGGACGGCGTGCGTGAAACACTGCAAGTCCTCGGTCAGCACATCGATCTGACGCAGTACGAAGTTCCGACCGGCACGCAAGTACTCGATTGGACAGTGCCGCAGGAATGGAATATCCGCGACGCCTATATCAAGGACCCGTCTGGCCGGAAAGTTCTAGATCTTTCTGACAATAATCTGCACGTGCTGGGCTACAGCACGGCCGTACAACAGAAGATGCCGCTTAGCGAATTGAAATCGCACATCTATAGCTTGCCAGAACAACCGGATCTCATTCCCTACAGAACGTCTTACTACAGCGAGCAATGGGGGCTGTGCATGGCGCACAACGAGCTCGTTCAACTGGAGGACGGTGAATACGAAGTTCTGATTGATTCCGAAAAACGTGACGGACATCTGACCTATGGCGAATATGTCCACAAAGGTCAGTCGGAAAGAGATGTGCTGCTTTCCGCCCATATCTGTCATCCATCACTCGCCAATGACAATTGTTCCGGTCTGGCACTGCTGGCCTGTCTGGCCAAAGCCTTGCGCACACGCAAAACCCGCTACAATTATCGCTTTCTTTTCGCACCCGGAACGATCGGTGCGCTCACATGGCTTGCAGGCAATGAGGACAAGATCTCGCGGATCGATCATGGACTGATCGTTTCTTGCGTTGGCGACGGCGGTGGACCCAATTACAAACGAAGCCGCCGTGGCAATTCCGTCATCGACCAAGCGATGCAGTACGTATTGAGCTCGGACGGCCGGCAAGGAACGATTAGCGATTTCAGCCCTTACGGCTACGACGAACGCCAATATTGTTCGCCCGGCTTCAACCTTCCGGTCGGGCTCTTCCAACGAAGCGCCTTTGGCACATTTCCAGAATATCACACCTCGGCTGACAATCTGGATTTCATCTCGCCGGAGCATCTGGCCTCGTCCTACAGGATGATCATGGACGCAATCGATATTTTGGAGATGAATTGGACGCCAATCAACCTTTTCCCGAAAGGTGAGCCTCAACTCGGCAGGCGTGGCCTCTACTCCGCACTAGGCGGCGACAAGTCCGCCGGAGAAACTGCCATGGGGTACCTTTGGGTTCTCAATTTGGCGGATGGCAATCACACGCTGCTGGATATCGCACAGCAATCCGGCATGTCCTTCCGCGATATCGCCCGTGCCGCGCAGTTGCTGCTTGCAAACGGCCTGCTTGCCGAGGCCGGAAAACAGAGTCAGGCGGGAGAGACATCCAGCAGCGGCCAGGCTTGATCCTTGTCCGACAGAACAGTCGGCTTCGCCGGCCAGTCGATCGCAAATGCCGGGTCGTCCCACCTTACGCCAGTCGAGGCTTGCGGATTATAAAACTCCGATATGAGATAGGAGACGGTCGCGTCATCGCGGAGCGTCTGGAATCCGTGGGCGAAGCCCTTCGGGATATAGAGCTGGCGGCAATTGCTGTCCGAAAGTTCATAGGCAGCCCAGCGCCGGTAATGAGGCGAGTGCGGACGCAGGTCAATGATGACGTCCAGTATGGCGCCCCTTATGCAGGAAACGACTTTTACCTCGGCATGCGGTGCCGCTTGAAAGTGCATTCCCCGAAGAGTGTGCTTCGTAACCGAATGCGACATGCTGTGCTGAACAAAAGTGGTTTCGAGCCCGTGTTCCCTAAACTCGTCTACGCAAAAGGTTCGGGCGAACGATCCACGCTCGTCGGAGATGGGAAGCGTCTCGACAAGCCACGCACCGTTCAGTTTTGTCTCGGTAAATCTCATTCTGTTCGCCCTGGTTTCAGCAATCTCTGAGGCTGTGATTTTGTCAAACTCTGCGCGAGCGCGAAACTCACAATAAGGGGTAGGCTGAACGCGGCAACACCATCAACAATGTTCCTGCCGCTCGGGCCAAACTCCTGCAGGGCAGCGCAGGCCGCACTCCGTTTGACGGACACCTCATGGTGACGTTCCACCGTTCGGATGAGCCCACTGATCGCATTGTCATATCGCCCGCGCGTGTTGGAGGCCGTACCTTCGGTGCCTGAGGATGCCGCTTGTCCCAAGAATCTAGGCTGGCAGGTAATTACACGTGATGATCAGGAGCGCAGGCATGAATATTCAAACCAGTACTCTCTTATTGGCGAACCGCCCAAGCGACAAAGTACATTCCTGTCGCCTGTGCGGCACCGGTTTGAAGCACACTTTCATCGATCTCGGAATGTCGCCACCCTGTGAGAGCTTCGTCCCGCGTGAACTGATCGATTCTATGGAGGCTTACTATCCTCTCCACGCTTATGTCTGCGAGGAGTGCCTTCTGGTGCAACTAAGCGAATATGTCAGCCCGCAGGCAATTTTCGAGGAGTACGCCTATTTCTCTTCCTATTCCACAAGCTGGGTCGCGCATGCGAAGAAATACTGCCATCAGATGGCCGAACAACTGGAACTTGGCCGCGACAGTCTCGTCGTCGAACTCGCCAGCAATGACGGCTACCTGCTCCAGCATTTCCTTCCGTTGAACATTCCCGTGCTCGGCGTCGAGCCAGCGGCCAATGTTGCCAAGGTCGCCGTCGAGAAGGGTATCCCGACCCGCGTTGAATTTTTCGGTGAAAAATACGCGCAGGAGCTTGTGGGTGAGGGACTGCGCGCGGACCTCATCGCCGGCAATAATGTGCTGGCGCAGGTTCCGGATCTCAATGATTTCGTCGCCGGCATGAAAATTTTGTTGAAGCCTGAAGGCGTGATCACCCTGGAGTTTCCGCATATCGAGAAACTGATCGCCGAAAACCAGTTCGATACGATCTATCACGAACACTTTTCCTATTTCTCACTTCTCACGATCGAGCTCATGGCCGAACGGCATGAGTTGAAAATTATCGATGTGGAGGAGCTGGTGACGCACGGCGGCTCCCTGCGCGTTCACCTCGCGCATACAACGAGTGAGCGTCCGACTCAGCCAAGTGTAGCTCGAGTACTGAACAATGAGATCAACGCAGGCCTTGACAGGATCGAGGTATACACCTCGTTCGTAGAGAACGCCCGCCAGGTCAAGCGCGAGCTTCTATCCTTCCTGATTGAAGCAAAAAAGGCCGGTAAGACCATCTGCGGATATGGCGCGCCCGGCAAGGGCAATACGCTGCTCAATTATTGCGGTATCGGGACCGATTTCCTCGATTTTACCGTAGACCGGAACCCTTATAAGCACGGCCGTTATACACCAGGCATGCATATTCCGATCGAACCGGTTGAAGCTATCGATCTGGTGAAACCCGACTACATCCTGATCCTGCCCTGGAATCTCAAGGACGAGATCGTTGCACAGATGCGGCATGTGCAGGAATGGGGCGCAAAATTCGTGGTTCCCATTCCAGGTGTCGCCGTCATCGACCCGAAGGAGCTCAAGCCATGAAAGTTGTTCTGTTCTGTGGTGGTATGGGCACCCGCATTCGAGAATATTCGGAAAACGTTCCAAAACCCATGATCCCGCTTGGCTCTCAGCCGATCCTGCGGCATGTCATGCAGTACTACGCCGACTACGGACATGATGATTTCATCCTTTGCCTCGGATACAAAGCCAACGTGGTCAAGGACTTCTTCCTCAATTGTCGCCCCCAGACATTCTCGGATTGTGTGGTCACTGGTGATGGCAACGTCGAGGTGTTGGGTGAGTCGCAAAAGGATTGGCGTATTTCTCTGATCGACACGGGCATCTGGCGCAATATTGGCGAGCGCCTCTGGGCGGTGCGTAATCAAGTCAGAAACGAAAAGATATTTCTCGCCAACTATAGTGACGGTCTGAGCAATGTCGATCTGGACGACATGATAGAAAAGTTTGAAGCCAGCGGAAAAATCGCGTGCTTTCTCGCCGTTCGCCCGCCGCTTACCTACCATCTGGCGGATATAGCCGAAGATGGGCGCGTTCGCGAGTTTAGATCCTCTGACCGTTCTGACATCTGGATCAATGGCGGCTACTTCCTGTTTCGTGGTGAGATATTCGACTATATGCGGGAATCCGAGGAACTCGTACTCGAACCCTTTAGCCGCCTGATCGCAGATGACATGCTCATGGCCTACAAGCACGAAGGTTTCTGGCGTTCGATGGATACGCTGCGCGATTGGCAGGCACTTCAGGAGATGGTCGAACGGGGCGAGATGCCCTGGACAGCCCATGGTGCTTTAAAAGATGGCTCGAACATCCGTTTGGTCAAGTCGCTATGAGGCAATTGCCTTTGGCGAGACGTGGCGAACGTCTGTCTGTTCTTTGTCTCGGAGCTCATTCGGATGATATTGAAATCGGCGCAGGGGGAACAATCCTGCGCCTCATCGCCGATGGGGTTCTGCTTGATGTCCATTGGTGCGTGCTGAGCGCACCTGGAATTCGAGCCATCGAAGCAAATGCTTCGGCTCTTGCGTTCCTTGAGGGTGCTGCGTCGCGCAGGATCGAACTTGCGGAGTTCGAAGACAGCTATTTTCCCAGTCAGTCCCGCGAGATCAAGCAATGGCTCAACGCTGTACGCGAGCGGATCTCGCCGGACGTGATTTTCACCCATGCGCGTGATGACGCGCATCAGGATCACCGGGAAGTCAATCGTTTGACGACCAATGTCTTCCGCAACCATCTTGTGCTCGAATACGAAATTCCAAAATGGGATGGCGATCTCATGCAGCACAATACGTATATGCCTCTCACAGCCAAAGTCATGGACCGGAAGACGGACCTTCTTCTCGAACACTTCGGCACGCAACGCTCCAAGGATTGGTTCGACGAATTGACATTCAAAGGCCTGGCACGTCTCAGGGGTATGGAATGCCGCGCTGAAGACCGTTTTGCTGAAGCCTTCACAAATCGCAAGTTGGCATTGACGATAGGGTGATCTTCAGTCGTCCCAGCAGGCTCATTTCTCCATTGAATGCTGAACCGCGCCCCCACGCTTCCTCTGCCGGCAGTATCTCAGAATCCAATGAATCACTCGTCTAGAACAATGCGAATCGCTGTGTTCACGCTGTTTAGTGCCCCAGCTGCGCACTATTTTCAAGTATAAGCCCTTCTTTATATGCTTAGCCCGACGGCGGAGACGCGGGAAACGAACTAATAAGCACCCTCCACGAATTAATCCAGCTTATGGGATCGGGCTATAGCTGGCTACACCGTTAAATTTTCTACCATCGAAGGAATTATAAGAGGATTAAAGACACTAACAAATAAAGAGCGTAAATTAATATTCGTGAAAAAGAAGTGCGGCTGGACGTGTTTGCGCGCGTTCAATAGATCAACTCGCAACAAAAGATAAAAATTGGGGTAATAAAATGGAGAATACTCATCCATCCCGTTTGGGCAAAAGTGAATCAGAGCCATATGATCGTGAGATCATTGTAAACGGTAACCAACAATCGCACGATAAGTACAACAACAATCGTCAATTTCAAAAATACAGCACGGAAGATTACTTGGCGATTGTAGACAAGCGCGCATTGGAACGCGAATGTCTGGCACAGGCTTTGATCAATCATCACATAGGCCTCAAAGTATTTACATTCGGTAGCCTGGAAGAATGGCAGGCCTCCAAAAAAGAACTCTCGAATCTGCGCGCAGTGTTGATAAACACCGGCAATCGAACACTGGACGACGCCAATCTCACCGCCGAAATTAGCGAACTTGTCGCGACATTCCAAACGGCAGCTGTCGTCGTGGTTGCCGACAATGACGATCTGACCTTTATTCTGAAAGCCCTGGAGCTCGGTGTCCGCGGATACATCCCGACAACAGTTGGTATCGAGATCTGCATGCAGGCAATCGAACTGGCGATCGCCGGTGGAAAGTTCGTCCCGGCAAGTAGCGTTCTGACTTTGCGTAAGCTCCTTGGCGGCCGTAGTGATGAGTTTCGTCACATCACGACGTCGTTTACCGCGCGGCAATCGGCAGTTGCTGAAGGCCTTCGCCGTGGCAAGGCCAACAAGATTATCGCGTACGAATTGAACCTTTGCGAAAGCACGGTGAAAGTGCACATTCGCAATATTATGAAAAAACTGGGTGCCACCAACCGGACGGAGGTTGCTTACAAGATCAGCGACATGATTCCGCATGAATCCAGATTCTAACCGGGCCAAGCCAGCTAACCGATATCTGATTTTCAGAGGTATTGATCATGATCGTTTCTGAAGTTTTGCCTCCCCAGGGCGGAATGCCGCTATCGCGAATCCTTTCACTTCTGTTGAACAGGTGGATTACGGTTCTATCGGCTATTGTTCTGTGCATGGGGTTGGCAATATCGGGCTATATGGCCGCGCCAGCTCAGTACAGTTCCGAGGCGATCCTCGCGCTGGATGTTCGCAAATTGCAGGCACTTCCAAATGAATCGGTTGTTTCGCCGCTTCCGCAGGAAAGTCCTGTTTTGCGAACGGAGCTCGACATTATCAGTTCGCGTTCCATGGCCGAGAAGGTACTCGCCGACCTTGACCGTCAAGGTTTTGACTCCAGCGGCAAGATTGTTCCGGCCGAACAAAGGCTTCCCGTCACGACCGATGAAGAAACTCCATCCGATCGGGCAAGAATTGATAGTCTTCTGTCTAATCTCAACGTTCTCAATGATGGCAGATCGTACACGATTTACATCAGCTATCATGCGAAGAATCCCGAATACTCAGCGGCTGTCGCCAATGCCTTTGGTGAAGCCTATCTCAATTACCAGATCGATTTGCAGACTTCGGCGACGCGCCGTGTGAGTGATTGGCTTGGAGGAAAGCTCACCAGCCTGCGTGCGACGCTCGAGCAATCTGAACGCGCCGCCGCCGATTTCCGCGAGAAATCGGGGCTTGTGAAGGCCAATGGCATGACTCTCCAGTCGCAGCAGATTGCTGCGTTGAACGCTGAACTTGCAACACTGCGGGGAAAACTTGCAGGTGCCGAAGCTCGGCTTGCAACAGCGATCGAAGCGTCAAAGAACAACTCTGGCGTAGCCTTGTCCGAGATTCTCAATTCGCCGGCTATCCTGGCATTGCGGACAGAACAATCTCGGATCGAAAGGAATATTCAGCAGATCAAGGAAAGCGGTGCCACTCAAAGCGTGCAGCTGCCCCAGCTGAACTCACAGCTTGAATCTCTGAAAGGCCAGATTGGTGTGGAAGTCCAGCAAATTCTCGACAGTCTCAGAAACGAGATAAGTGTTACGCATCTTCAACAGGCGTCGGTTGCCGCAAATCTTAAAGAACTGCAGGACAGTATGTCGACAGCCAATAAAGCCACTGTCCAGGCTGATCAGCTGGATCGCGAAGCTTCCGCCAACCGCGCGATCTATGAAAGTTACCTCACACGTTACAAGCAGACGATCGAACAGGACGGCATTGCGACCGCCGAGGCGCGCATGATTTCACGTGCTGTTCCGGCAATGTCGAAGGTCAGCCCACATCTGCAGTCATGGCTTGCCTTGGGTGGAATCGGCGGCATCTGTCTCGGCATGGCCGGCGCGTTCCTTATGGAACTGCGTGATAAATCCATCCGCTCGAGTGCTGCGCTTGAGGCCGCAACACGACTGCCGATTATTGGCCGGATACCGCAATTGTCCGTTCGGGAGCGAAAGGAAGCCGCACGGATGGTTACCGACGGCAATTCGGGCTTTGGCCGTGCGATCGCTGATCTTCAGGCACAGCTATTGTTGTCGGCATCGACGAAGGCTGCACGGGCAATTGCCATCACGTCGGCCGGCGACCAGGAAGGCAAAACGTTGATCGTAGCAGGTCTCGCGAGGTCATTGTCCGCCACGGGCATCCGGACCGTGGTTGTCGACGCCAATTTCAGAAATCCGATGGTGGCCCATGAGTTTGGCGATCAATTCGGTCCCTATCTCGAAGAAGTGATCCGTGGCCGGCACACGCTCGAAGCAGCGGTACAGCATGACGCGGAATCCTCCATCGACTTTGTGGCGACGCAGACCTGCCAGGTTCCGGCAGAGTTCCTGCTGGGACACGAGCAATTCGCCAAAATGATCGCAGAGCTCAAGCGCCAGTACGACATCGTTCTTATCGATACGCCCGCTATCTCCAACAGCGCGGATGCAATACGCGCGGCGTCGCTTGCCGACACGACGGTATTGGTCGTGCGCCGTGACATGGCCAAGATGGAAGACGTCGTCACTGCTATCACGAAACTGCGCGCAGACGGCCGGAAAGTCAGCGGTATCGTTCTCAACAGTGATCGCGAGAGTCGTGGCCCGATTGTTCTGAGCGCGCCGCTTTCCTCGTCTCCCCTCGTCTCGGGCCGGGTCGTCAAGGAGATTGCTGACTATGCAAAACCCCGCTCTTCCACCGCAAAGGCATGAGGTCGACAATGTTGATCAAACACAAAAATAATCGCCTGGGATTTGCTCACTGGATCAATAAGTTGATGACAGCGTGTGCGTTCTCCTCGTTACTCTTGTTGTCATCGACGGCTTTGCCAGCATGGGCGGCGGACGAAGGGCCCTATAAAGTCGCATCGGGCGACGTTCTCCTGATCACCGTTTACGGCGATACAGGATTATCCGGGACGTTTCCCGTAAGCGTCGAAGGAACGATCGGATATCCCATTCTTGGCAATATTCCCGTCGCAAATCACACTATATCGGAGATCAGCAGCACGATCAGTCAGGCGCTACTTCAACACATCCCAGGCCTGTCCGTTTCCGTTGCAATGAAGGAGTATGCGCCGGTGTTTGTCATTGGCGACGTCCAGAGGCCCGGTAAGTACGAATTTCGGCCTGGCATGATTGCGCTCGAACTATTTGCACTGAGCGGTGGTCTGAAAGAGGCGGCGGACAAGATGGACACCGCAGGAACCCAGCTGGTTACTGCGCGTCAGGACTATTCGGACACATCCCTGCAATTGTTTGCCCAGGACGTGAGACGTGCGCGTCTCCAGGCGGAATTGGACGAAAAGCCGTTTGAATATGTCCTGGACAAGGACATTATCACCGACGATCTGCAGGCTCGGCAACAAGTTGTCGACGCCGAGCGTAGGGTTTTCGATTTACGCTTGGCAGCTTTGCACAGCGAAGAGAAAGCCCTTCAGGACCAGAAACAAAATTACCGCGAAGAGATTGATACGCTCGAAAAGAGCACGAAGTTGCGTAACGAGGAAATTTCACTTCTGGAACAGAATGTCGGATCCTCCGAGAAGCTTGTCTCCCAGGGGCTCACTGCACAGTCGACATTACGGGATAGCCAAAGGCAACTTTCCGCGATGCGCCGTGACGCGCTTGAGTTCGGTTCATTCCTCGCTCGGGCCCGACAAAACGAAAACGCTATCGGGCAGCGCCTTCTTGCTTTGAACGAGCAGCGGGCAAATGATGCGGCCAATCAATTGCGTGACATCGAACTGGATCTTATTCGCCTGAAAAAGAGATTGGCCTTCATTGTCCAGACGATGGCAGAGATTGGTGCGACGGCGCAGAGGGCAACAACGCGCGACCAGTCCGTGAAACTGACTTTCTCGGTCGCCCGCATTGTAAATGGAGAGTATCAGGAATCCGAGTTGACTGAACACGACTCGATCAAGGCCGGCGATATTCTCCGTGCGCAACTGACCGTGCCGAAAGATGTGGCAGCAAACAGTATAAATCCGCCCGGCTAGGCCAAGCCAGGAGCGATCCTTGTGCATAAAAAAGCAGCCAGGTTTACCTGGCTGCTTTTTTATCGATGGTGCGTTAAAGTCTATCGTGCTGCCGAAGCATTCGCCGCGACATGGGTTGACGTGAGCATCGACTGTTGCCAGCGCATATATAGATCGCTCAGTCCGGTCTCGAGTTCGATGCTCGGCCGCCACCCCATACTTTGCAGGCGTGTAGGGTCGACCAGCTTTCGTGGAGTTCCATCAGGCTTCGATGTATCGAAGACGATAGACCCGTCATAGCCGACAATCTTTGCAATAAGGATTGCGGCATCATGGATCGAGATTTCTTGTCCTGAGCCGATATTGATAAATTCCGGGCCGGCATACTGCTTCATTACGAATACGCAGGCGTCGGCCAGATCATCGACATGCAGGAATTCGCGTTTTGGTGTCCCCGTACCCCAGACGACAACTGTGGGGCTTCCCGAGATCTTGGCCTCATACATTTTCCGGATGAGGGCGGGAAGAACATGGGAATTCTGCGGATCGAAATTGTCGTTGGGTCCATAGAGACTTGTCGGCATCGCCGTCAGGAAATTCTGTCCATATTGCCGCGCATAGGCTTCGGCAAGCTTGAGACCAGCGATCTTTGCAACCGCGTAGGCTTCGTTAGTTGGCTCCAGCGCGCCGGTCAGCAAGGAATTCTCCCGGATCGGCTGATCGGCATATTTTGGGAAAATACAGCTCGATCCCAGCCACAATAATTTTTGAACGCCAAGCCTGTGGGCGGAATGCATGATGTTCATGCCGATCATCGTGTTGTCGTAAAGAAAATCGGCTGGATAGGTCGAATTCGCGATGATTCCGCCAACTCTCGCCGCTGCGATGAAGATGGCATCAGGACGCGCGCTAGCCATCCATTCTTCCGTTTCCAGCTGTCGCGTCAGATCGAGATCATCGTGGGAAACCTCAAGCAATTCACAGCCCTCGGACTGGAGGCGCCGTGTCAGCGCCGAGCCCACAAGGCCGGTGTGCCCTGCTACCCATACTCGTTTACCCCGGAGATCGAAGTGGTGATTTTCTGACTCAACCATGGAGATCATTCCGCCCTTCTTCACGCGTGATGTCTTCGCTTTTCGGAGACCAGCTCATCGAATGTGGGCTATGGGCCCATGGCCCGTTTCACATTTTCGAACAGTAGCCGAAGGCAATGAATTATTTCGATTTCACTATAGATGGCGCTCGTCAGGATACACTTCGGCAATAGGGATAGGATCGGCTCCCAACCTGAGGGAATACAAGACATATCGGGCAAGCTGGAGCCGCTAAAAGGGGCGGAAATTGGCTATGACCTCTCCGGAAGGAGTAGGTGGGATGACCAGCCACGGGAGGTCGTAGTGCCTTTGTTGAACTTGTCCTTGCCAGCTGTGAACTGCGACAATCCAAACCAAGAATCTGTGTTTGACAGACAGCCCTGGCTTGAGGCACTCGCAAATGAAAATCGTTTTTGCAAACCGCTATTTTTCGCCTGATCAATCGGCAACCAGCCGCATGGTATCGGGGCTTGCATTTGCGCTGGCACGGCGCGGCTTTGAAGTTACCGCGATCGCGAGCCGTACACTACATGACCATTCCAATGCGACCCTACCCGCCGAAGAGATGGTGGCAGGGCTCAACGTGAAACGTCTCTGGGCTACCCGGTTTGGGCGCAAGAATATTCTGGGCAGGGCGATCGATTATCTGACTTTCCACATCTCTGCGTTCCTTTGGTGCTTGTGGAACCTTAACAGGGGCGACATCTGTGTCGTCTGCACCGATCCACCATTACTGTCGGTCACGACCGCCTTGCCAATTCGCTGGCGTCGCGCCCGGATGGTCAACTGGGTCATGGATCTTTTTCCCGAAGTGGCCATGGAACTCGGTATGCTTTCAAACAAAAGCATACCGGGAACGATCAGCAAATCGATGCGTAACTGGTCGATGCGCAAATCGGCAATGATCGTCTGTCCCACAGCGACGATGGCATCTTATCTCAGAGAACGCGGCTTCCGGGACGAACAGGTTTTCGTCATGCACCACTGGTCCGACGGTGAGGAGATCTATCCCGTGGCGCCTGCATCCAATACCTTGCGGACCCGCTGGGGCCTGCAGGACAAGTTCGTTGTCGGCTATTCCGGCAATTTCGGGCGCGCCCACGACTTTTCGACGCTGCTTGAAGCGGCAGTTCTCCTAAGTGGCCATGATGATATCCAGTTCCTTCTGATCGGTGGCGGCCAGCAGCTGACACATGTGGAAGAAGTGGTTCGGAACCGCGAGCTGAAGAATGTCATTTTCAAACCGCTCCAACCTCCCGAAAACATCGCCGAGAGTTTAAGCACAGCCGACGCACACGTAGTCTCGCTCATTCCCCGGCTCGAACACTGCATCGTACCTAGCAAATTCTACGGTGTTCTGGCAGCAGGCCGGCCGACGCTTTTCATCGGAGATCATAACGGCGAGGTCGCGCGGGTGGTCGCATCGGAAGATTGCGGAGCAGCAGTCGAAATCGGTGAGGGGAAGAAACTCGCGGATTTCATCATACAGATGAAGAATGCTCCCGAGCGCCGCTTGCAGATGGGACAGAATGCAAGACGAGTTCTGGATACGCTGTTCTCACGGGAGAACGCCGTAGGTGCATGGTCGGAAGTCATGCTCAAATTCAAGCAACAAGCGGCCTTGACATCAGAATCCTCAGTTTACGGGCCTGCAGAATGACAGGCACCGTTGTCGTTAGTCAGCTTGGCGCACGCATGCATTACGCTGTGCCCCGCATTTTCGCCTCCGAAAGGCAGCTGGCGCATTTTTACACCGACATCTGCGCGACCAAGAACTGGCCCCGCTTGGTAAATAGTATTCCAAAAAGCTTTCTTCCTTCGTCCGTAAAGCGTCTGGTCGGGCGTGTCCCAAAAGGCGTGGCACCGGAATTGATCTCGACTTTTCCGGGGTTTGGCATTCGCTCGGCAGTACGCAGGCTCCGTCTCGCAAATGTCATTGAGGAGACAGAACATGCGGTCTGGGCGGGCTCGGAATTTTCGCGCCTGGTTGCTTCTAGCGGCTTTCACGGCGCAGCAGGCCTTTACGCATTTGCCGGTGATGCTCTGGAGCAAATGGTCGCCGCGAAGCAGCAAGGCATGTGGACCGCGGTCGAACAGATGATTGCCCCGCGCGAGGTCGTCGAAGAATTGGTCAAGAGAGAGCAGCAAACCTTTCCGGTCTGGGCCGGACCTCATACTGACAACCCGTATGCCCGAGCCTTTGCAGAGCGTGAAAAAGCCGAATGGGAGCTTGCAGATATTATCGTATGCCCCTCGGAATTTGTCCGCCGCAACGTCATTGCACGCGGGGGGCGAGCGGAACGGTGCGTCGTGGTTCCATATGGCATCGATACTCAGTTTCCGGCTCAGGATATCATTCGAATAGGCGGTCCGCTGCGGGTGTTGACCGTAGGGCAAGTCGGTCTGCGAAAAGGGTCCCCTTACGTCGCTGAGGCGGCGCGTTTGCTCGGCAAATCCGCAACCTTTCGCATGGCAGGTCCGAGCAACCTTCCTGAGCGCATCACGGCACAACTTTCGAAGCATGTCGAACTGCGTGGAATCGTCCCGCGTGCCGAGATGGCAGCGGAATATGAATGGGCCGACGTCTTTCTTCTGCCCTCCATATGCGAAGGATCCGCCACCGCCGTTTACGAAGCGCTTGCCGCCGGACTCCCTGTTGTCTGCACGGAAAACGCTGGCAGCGTGGTGCGTGACGGAATAGACGGGTTCATAATTCCCATTCGTGACGGTGGGGCGATAGCCGACGCGATTGCCACATTGACAAACAATGTCGGGATGCGCGCCGCCATGTCGGAAAGTGCCGTGGAGCGCGCCGCGGATTTTACCGTCAAGCGTTACGGCGAACGTTTGCTTGCGGCGTTGTCTGCACTTCCAGCCGAACGCCGTGCATCCACCGAGTGTGTCGCATGAAAATAGTCCACGTCATCTCTTCCATTGATCCTGCTCAGGGAGGGCCACAGAGCGGTTGCGTGCGATTGGCGGCAGCACAATCGGCGCTGGGCCACGACGTGCACATTGTCAGCTATGGCGGTGTTGAGATTCAAAAGCGGGCATTTCAATCTGCTGGAGACGTCCCTTATTTCTCGCTCATCCACTGGCACTTGCTTGAAGATCCGGACCGGATCGAGCAGGTTTTGTGCATCAAAGGCTCACGGCAGTTGCACAGCTTGCTGCCGGGTGCGTCGTTCGTCCACATTCACGGGGTATGGGAACCTATCCTCAAGAGCGCCGCCAGCACAGCCAGAACGAACCGCGTCCCGTATTGTGTACAGCCTCATGGCATGCTCGATGCCTGGAGCATGAAGCAAAAGCAGCTGAAGAAGCGGATAGCGCTGCGTCTTGGCTACCGCAAGATGCTCGACCAGGCAAAGTTTCTACTGACACTCAACGCCGACGAATCCCGGCTCCTTGAACCACTCCGCCTCAAGGCGCCAAATCTCACGATACCGAACGGCATATTCCTTGAAGAATTCGCTGACCTCCCCGAGAGAGGGTTCTTTCGCGAGCAGCTTTCTCTCCTTGGGGAAAAGCGCGTCATTCTCTTCCTGTCCCGGCTCCACACCAAGAAGGGTTTGGACATCCTCGCGGACGCTTTCAAGCTTGTCGCCGCATCGCATCCTGACGTCGATCTGGTCGTGGCAGGCCCGGACGGCGGTGCCCGGGAAAGTTTCGTGTCCCAGATCAGTCAACTCGATATAGCGGATCGAGTTCATTTGATCGGGCCCATTTATGGAAAAGACAAATTGCGTGCATTGGTGGATGCCAGCTGTTTTTGCCTACCGAGCCGCCAGGAGGGTTTTAGTGTCGCCATTACCGAAGCTCTGGCCTGCGGCCTGCCGGCGGTTGTCAGCGATGCGTGTCACTTTCCAGAAATCAGAACGGCAAATGCCGGCATCGTGGTTTCCCTCGATCCGGCCGATGTTGCTTCCGCACTTGTACGCGTTCTCGACCATCCGGCAGTGGCATCGAATATGGGGCAAAACGGTCAGCGACTTGTTCGCGAGAACTACACCTGGCCGCGCATCGCCGAATTGACGATCCAGGGCTATACCCCCAATGACAACACAATGAGCAGGACCGTATTAGGTGCAAATGCGCTTGTGACAGCCACGGATCACTGAGCCGCAGCATCCCGGTTGCGATTTTTGACGGCCTTTGCCGGATTTCCAACGTAAATCGTCCAGGGGTCGAGCTTGCCGAAGGCAACTCCTCTGGCGCCGAGCACCGCTCCCTCGCCAACGACGACACCGGGTCCCACAAACGCCTCGGCTGCGATCCAGGCGTTGGATTCGATCGCGATGGGCCTGCTTTTGAGTGGAAATCCTGGGTCATTGACATCATGGGTCCCCGTGCACAGATGCGAGCGCTGCGACACGATGGCGAAATCCTCGATCGTGATCTCGGCGACATTGTAGCAAATCACACCTGGTCCCATGGAGGCGTGCCGCCCCATCGTGAGATTTCCAGGCCACCATATTTTCACACTGCTGCGAACGATTGCGGTCGAGTGAATGCGTGCGCCAAACCGCCGGAGCAGCCAGCCTCGCCACGGGCTGAAGAACGATGGTGTCCAGGCTGCGAGGAGTGTCCAGCAGATCGTCCAGAACAGTCTCATGAGCCGGAAGCGGAATGCAAACGTTGCTCCGCCCAAGCGCGGCAGCGGCTGCGCAGTGTTGTCGAATGTCGGATCGCTGTAGCGTGATCGCATGATATGACTTTCTTTACCGGGATGCCACTGCCTCTAAGTTAATCGAACGGGCCTTTCTGGGCGAATAATAGGGTTGGAGATGGGGCGAGCGGCTCCGGCACCATGCCAGCGTTGGGAGCAGGAATATCAGCATGTGAACCCAGACAGTCAGAACCCAGTCCGTCTGGTGTGATACAGCGTGAATGGCAGGTACGATTGAAAATATGTAAACGAGCTGTGCCGACATCTCTCCGCTCTTCGCAGAGGCCCATAACCGGCTCATCAGATAAGCGAGAAGGAGAAATTTCAGGGCGCCGAAATACCAGAAGGACTGGAACGCATCAGCCATTCCGGTCTCCGTCGTGCCCGTCAACGGATCATAGTCACGTGCAGCGACGGGCATTGTCATCATAAGTGAGGTCTTGAAGCGCGCGCCAAACAACTGGGCCGGTACATAATTGAAAACCAGCCTGTTCCAGTGGAATTTGCCGTAGTCGAAGTCCAACGTCTCTTCCGTATGATGAATGCGCCAAATGGCGTTGCGCATTTCTGGACCGCCATTCTTCAGCAAATCATTGAAATTAGCAGCAACATTGATTTGGGCAATGTCCTGCCACACGGGTGCCGAATTGGCTCTCGTAATTGTGCGATAGTCGCCCATGCTGTTCAGCATGATTGTTCCCAGAAGGACGCCCGTCAGCATGATCGTCCGCGGTATGACCCAACCCTTGTAAAACCAGAATGCTAGTGCAAACATTATCAGGAGCTCGACGGCTTCTGCGCGCTTTCCGGTAACCACGATGCGATCAAAATAGAAGATGAGATCGACGCCGATGATAAATGCGGCGGTCCACGAATAGCGGCGAGCGAAACAGAGAATGGCGATCGCCATTCCATAACTCATGAATCGCGCGAAAAAAAGCCACGCAACCGGCGCGCCGCTGATTTGCACACCAACCATCATCTCACCCGGCAACCGGCTGAGTTTGAAGTAAAAATAAGCGCCGGTGAGGGAAAGGAAAAAAGCCGCTATCAGTAGGCGCTTCTCATCGAAATCCCAACGAAAGAAGGCAAAGGGCCTGGCGTTTGGAGACCACCCCAACCAGCACATCGAAAGGCAAAGGATTGTGAAAGCGATCGTCTTGGCGTACCCGCCTTCGGGAAGGAAACGATCGTCCGCCAGCGCCGGAATCTGTGGCAGAATAAACGCGAAAGTGATGACACCCACCAGAAAGGGAAACTGATAGATCCGCTCGCGCCTCAGCATGCCCCAAAAGAGCAACATCAGCACCGTTCCCAGCATAAGCCATGTCAGAAGCCAGTTCATGCACGTGCCTCCCTGGAAGGGAATAGAGCGGGAATGTTGGTCGATTCCATACCGAGAGATTGCCGAATGGCGTACCAAACCGTCTTGGGATACTCTTTCATGATCTGAATTCCATCTGGGCCAAATGCGATCTTTTCGAGTGATCCCCGTGGCTCCGCCGGAACCGACATCCAGCGGATATCGTGGCAGGCCGCCTCAAAACTCGCCATGGCGCGGCGCGAGTGATACCAGCTCGTCACCAGAACGGCGCTGCGTACATTCATCTGTTTGAGGATCGGTGAGGAAAACAGCGCGTTCTCCCAAGTCGTCCCTGACTGGCACTCGACGGCAATGGCGCCTCTATCGACGCCCTGATCGATCATCGCTTCGCGAATCCAGTAACAATCGCCGTCGCCGCTGACCAAGACCTTTGGCGCGACACCCATCCGCCACAAGCCAGCAGCCCGGACGGCGCGCGAAGGTCCGTCGCCGCCAAGAACAACAATCACGTCAGCTTTGCTGATTGGATCCCGAATCGTCAGCAATGGGTTGGCAAGGACAAGAGCCAATGGAAAGGCAGATACCAAGAACACCGCGGCAAAACAGAGGCCGGCAAAAAACCATTTGCGCGATCGTTTACGCACAGGGCGTTGTCGAATGGTCAATCCAGGGTGGATTTGGGCGCGTGTCATACCGAAAGGCCGAGTTCTCGCCGCTGCAATTCTCTCATCTTGATGACGATCATATATTCGTAAGACGCAATGAGCCGGCAGTAGTGATAGCCTTGCCATCCGTCTAGAAAACCGCCGCGGAGAAAATACATATAGGCGAATCTTGCTGCGGGACGAAAAGGCAGACGGTACGAGAACTCCTTGAGCGCGCGCCGTCGCGCTTCGGGCGTCGCGCTAAAAAAAGCGGTCCACGGAATCTTCTTGCTGCGCAAGATCTGCAACGATTCGCGCGCTTCGAAACCCGAATAGCGGTTATGCTTGTCAAACCAGGCGGTCATTCCTTTGTTGAAGCTGTAGTGAACGAAATGCGATTGCAGACGCCCGGTCGGCCCGTCGCCAACCGGACGAGAATGGCATTCGCGCTCATATTGAATACGTTCCGGCCGGCAGAGGCGTGTGATCCATGTGGGATAAAGGCTGCTATGCTTGATCCAGCGGCCCATGAACATGTTCTTGTAGCGGGCGCTGAACATAGCTTCAGGCCTATCCGGATCGGCCGCGATCGTCAGCATCTCGTCGCGCAGATCCTCGGGAGTGATCTCGTCAGCATCGGGCATATAGACCCACTTGTGCTTGAACTCGATCTCCTTCAGCCCGTACATGCGCTGTCTGGTTTCAGTCTCATACTTATGTTGATAGATGCGCGCCCCAGCGGCCTGGGCAATTTCGAGCGTCCGGTCGGTGCTGTAGGAATCCAGCACCACGATATCGTCGCACCACGTCAGCGACGCCAGACAAGCCGGCAAGCTGTCTTCTTCATTCAAGGTCATGATCAAGACTGATATTGACAAGGGATCACTCCACACTTTGGACTATCTTAAACGGCGTCTGAGAACATGCCGGTGTTACTGTTGGCAGTCGGCGGCGGAGACGCATGGCCCATGCCAATTTCCGCACGCATGGGAGCCGGAGGCATCGGGTTTAGCTGAGCGACCGCGACCGAATGTGACTGCTGAACCCAATTTGTGCCTGTCTCGCTCGTGAGAAATACGAAGGCGGAATGCACGGCGAGCGGTATCAGCAAGGCCACGGTCATCAGATAGTTCGATGCCTCGATGATGATGCCGAAACAGCCGATCCCGCCGCAAAAGGCCGATGCTGCAAGAATGATGTTCGTTGTCGTTCTTGGCGAAATCGACCTGTCGAGCAAGAGGTGATGAAGGTGGCAACGATCGGCCGCCAATGGGCTGCGGCCTGCATGAAGCCGCCGGACAATCAGGCTGAGCGTATCAATTACAGGAATGGCGACGATCCACAGAAGTACGGAAAACGCGATGTGGGTATGGGTCGACAGGCGGATGATCAGATAGGCAATTGCAGCGCCAAGCGTCGTGCTGCCGGCATCTCCCAGAAATATCTTGGCACGCGCGAGCCAGGGGCTGCGCATATTGAACGCAAGGAAACCGCTGACTGCAGCCAGCAGCACGACGATTGGCAGAACCAATTCGCCGGCGCCTTTCCATGCTGCGATCACCGCAAGCCAGAAAAGAGCCACGGCCGCACTCCCGCCCGCCAAACCGTCTATGCCATCGATCATGTTCCAGGAGTTGATCAGGCCTACTACGAACAAAATGGCCACGACCGTAAGGAGCAGGAAAGATATGCTGAGAAGGACAGGCGGGAGTGCGATACCGGTCACAATGGTCGATCCCGACAAAGGATTGACCAGAATAATTGCCGCAACAAATTGTGCGGCGAGGCGCTTGATTGCAGAGAGTTCGTTGCGATCGTCGATGACGCCGACAATAATCGTGATGAGGAGTCCGGCCCAGAAGTTCAAGGCCAGCAACGGCGCGCTTTCCTGAACGAGCATGACCATAGCGAAGGCGGCGAAGATCGCGATGCCACCGCACAGCGGCACGACGCCATCGTGCAGTTTTCTCCTGTCAGGATAATCGACGAGAGAACACGCGTGCGATACCTTCTTCAGAACAACGACCAGCAAGGCGCTGACTGCCAAGGCTGCTAGACAATTGGTGATCCAAACAAACAAGACGCACCCCCAGTTGATTGTGCATCCCCCGTGCAAGATGTTTTCACCTGGTCACGGCCGTACGGAATGCTTTTCATGGAGAGTACCGCCGTCACTCATGCGACACCATTTAGGAGAAGTGAGAAGCAGTTCCTCCTGAAGGATGAGCCTCGTGATCGTGCCAGTGTCCCTTTGGACTAATGGAATCACGCGTAAAAAAGCCTATTCTGGATGAATTGAGCTCCAGTAAGTCGCCATCGCCGGACCGCGTCACGGTCGCGTCACGTTTGGTTAATTAGCCTTGCTGATCCGCAAGTATTTGCAGCATAAAACAGAATTGAAGTAGACCTTTCAAAAATTCCTTTCGAATAAGACAAGTACAAGGGGAATACTTCTTTCATCAGGTAGCGTAGGGTGTGAACATGAGTGTGACAGTTGCGCGTATGGGGAATGACCTTATTCAGCAAGGATCCCAGGTTGACGGCGGGTCCAAGTTCCGAGGCGGCATATTTATTCACGCCGAGGCTGGGGTTGTGTTCCAGGGGTTGATGCAATCTCTCGAAAGAACATTTCCGGATATCCAGGTCAGCCTTTCAAACAACGTTGGCGACGCAAGCACACCGGACAATGACATAGGTCTGGTACTGCTTCATGCCGACTTTGCTTCCGATGTCGTCGATTGCATCGCACGTTGCAAGATGCGTTTTCCGAATGCATCGGTCTCGCTGATGATCGATGAGAGCAGCCCTTCCATACAGGAACTCACCGGTCTTTTCGACAGCAAGACAATCCAGGGACTTCTGCCCTTCAGCTTGAAACTTGATGTGTGGCTGGCAGTCGTCTGGCTATTGCTTAACGGTGGCGACTATTATCCCTCCACCATCATCCGTTCGATGGAAAAATCACCCAGCATCGTGTCTGGCAAGGTGCCACAGCTCTATAGTCAGCCGGATAGCACTTCCAGCAGGACTTGGCCCATCAAGACACTGACACTGCGCGAACACGAAATCCTCCAGCTTTTGTCAGAAGGCCTGCAGAACAAGATCATCGCGGACCGGCTGACGCTTTCGATCCATACGGTCAAGGTTCATGTGCATAATCTCATCCGCAAGTTGCGGGCGCATAACCGGACGCAAGCGACAGCGATCTATCGCAACAGTATGAACCATCATGGAATGAAGCCGTTCGACACGACAGTCGTGCACTGACCGCACGGTCAGTCTAGCCTACCCCTTAAGCAGGCGATCTACCTCAAATTGCCGCCTTGTATGACTTCATACCAAATATAAAATCGCGAAATGACGATGGCACAATCACATAGATTCGAAGATCAATCGAACAGAACCAACGAATGTAAAGACGCCCTCCGGATAGCATTCGAGGAGTTGGCGGATGACGCGCTGAGCGCCGGCTGGGACAGATATGACGTCGCCCTCGCTTTGTCCGAACTTGGCGAGCAACTGGTCCAGGCGACAGCTGAAAGTGCCGGCTCAGAAGCCGATATCGCGATCGCCAAAGCAATATTCGAAATCAAGCGCGCTTTCTGATAGGCTATTGGAATTGGACCAGATGCGTCTGGTGAACATTTCATGACAGCGACAATATTCTATTGTGTTTCTCACCAAAAAAATATCTCTTGTGCACGGCACCTTGAATATTTTGAATTGTAGTATTTTGGTGACTCCATCCTATTAGTTATTTGTTAAGCAGCGCTCCTTCATGACGCCGCACTAAAACCGTGGTGGAGGGCAAATCGGACGGCAAAAGCCTCGAATTTTCAGCTTTTTATCGGGCGATTGCGCTTGCCTTCAGGAAAGCCTTAATTCATAGTCATTAGACTTTGTGCTGATAGTCCCTATAGTGAACTACTTAAAGCTATAGTAGAGTTAGATGGCAAGGCAGAACGGCATTAACTAATTGACAGGGCTACGTATTCAGAAAATCAAATAAAATCCGGGGTTTAGGTCGGAATGAAGCTGGCGGTTTTTGGAGAGGCAACTGTTAGTCTGGGCGGGCAACTCGTCCCGCGCGTACCTGCGAACTTTCTTCGCATGATAGTGTATTTGCTTCTCGAGAATCCAAACCATTCTGTTTCTCGCGGAAAGCTTTCTCAGGTTTTCTGGTCCGACACGGATCAGGCCCATGCTTCCATGAATTTGCGCCAGAGCCTGGCGCGCATCCGCAAGTTTCAAGAGCAATACGGCCTCAACCTCGTGCAGGGCGATGCGACATATGTCTATCTCAATCTGTCACAGGTAAAGGCCGAGCTGCTTCGCATCGATCTGCTCGAATATCTGGAGTTTGTGCAGATGGGGGACATCGAGTCCGTCCTCAGTCTGGCCAACCTCTACACCGGCGACCTGCTCGCGCAGAACGAGCCGCAGAATTCCGATTTCGATGAATGGCTGGACATACAGCGCGTCAAGCTGCGCGATGATCTGATTACGACGCTCTTGAACATGGTCAACCAGCCGGTCGGCGTCAGCATCGATGAAAAGCGCCAATGCGCCCGCAAGCTGATCGAGATCGATCCCTATCAGGAGGTCGGCTATCGCACCTTGATGCAGACGGCATCGCAGCTCGGCCTGATCGCCAAGGTCGAGCGCACATTCCGCGAATGCGCCAAGAAGCTGCGCGACGATCTGGATGTCGACCCGGAAGAAGAAACGATCGAGCTCTACCAGCAGCTGTTACCCAAACTTTCACCGGCAACGACGCGCAGCCTCATCATGCCGCAGCCGGTCAGTCCCGTGCTTGGCAATGGCTTGGAAATTCAACCGCCGCACTCAATATTGGCGGCAACCCAGATCGAGCAGAACAAAAAGGCTGGCCTGCCACGGGTGATGGTCCTTTATATGCCGCACAATGCGGCTGATCCGATGGAGCAGCTTGCGGCTTCGCTGGTTGACGACATCACCATCGGGCTATGCCGTCTGCGTACGCTGTCCGTTGTTGCGCCCTATACGTCGAAAAGAGTGGTCACCGAGTCGTCCATCGATAGTTTCGATGGACTGAATGAGCAATTCGGTGTCAATTATGCGGTCGATAGCCAGATCGTTCGCCGCGATGGCTTCTGTTTCCTGTCTGTGAAGCTGATTGACGTCGCCACCCAGGAAATCGTCTGGGCCGAGAAACAGAAGTTCGATTATGTCCTGCCCGAGCAGCAATACCGCCAGCTGTCGATCCGCATCATCCTGTCCGTCGTCTCGGTCATTGAGAAGTCGGAACTCGATCGCTACAACAGGCTTTACCAGGATCCGAATGCTTACTACTGGTATCTTATCGGCAAGCGGGAATTTGAAAAACTCGACGTTGCCAAGCTCCGTCAGGCGCGACAGTCCTTCAAGAACGCCTTAACGGCAGCGCCGGACTTTGTGCCGGCACTCAGTGGTATCGCGCGAACAATGCAGCGAGAATGGTTAGTATTGGCGCGAAAAGAGAAAGACATCCTGCTCGAGGGCGAACAAATCGCCAAGCGTGCTGCACCAGCCGATCCGGACGATGAGCGACCATTGCGCGAGCTTGGCACCATCAGCATGTATCTCGGCAAATTCGACGATAGCCTGGAATATTTCGACCAAGGCGAGTCGATTAATCCGCAGCATGCCGATCTCCTTGCAGACTACGCGGATGCGCTCAATCATTACGGATACCTTGATCTTTCGCTCGAAAAAATTGAACAGGCGATAGCTCTTAACCCTCTGGCTCCGGACTATTATTACTGGGTCGGGGCTGGGACGCTTCACGATCTTGAACGTTACAAAGAAGCGATTGCCTTCATCCAGCGTATGCAAAACCCGCGTGCTGCAGCCCGCCCCATGGCAGCCTGCTGGGCCATGCTCGGCGAGCGGGAAAAGGCGATGGAATGGAGAGAAAGATCTCTGGAAGACAATCCGGATTTCCGAGTCGGGGACTGGATCAAAAATATGTCTCTCAGAGTTCCCGAACAACGTCAAAAATATGAGGCGTCTCTGCGCGAAGCAGGATTCCAGTAGTTCTCAGTTCTAACCTCATCAAAGGACCCATCTGCATGGCGAAGTATTTCATTATCGGCGAAGCCGGAAAAGACGAACTGTGGTTGGTCGATGTACAAACTAAGAGCGTCGAACAACTGACGGATGCCGATCTCAAGAGTGCCGATTTTTTTAAGGATGCCAAAGAGGCGCGAAAAAATGGGATGTCGGTAGTTAAGGGAATAAGTATTGCTGTTGCCACGGACAGTCGGTCGGCGGCTGATACTAAAATGCACTCTGACGGACCTGACAAAAAATAAAATAGATTAAAATACGAGCGGAAAACAAGATGAGACAATTCTTTTCTTGATCTGAAAAAGAATCGTCATACGTTTGCCACGTGGGCTCTCCTTCATAGAAAGGTTATTCGCATGGCAACGTTTTACATCATGAATGAACCAGAGACGAACACGCTTTGGCTCGTAGACTCGGAAACTCAGACGATCGAACCTCTCGATCGTGATTTAATCGCCTCTTCCGGACTGGCTGGCAGTGAATTCATTGATTCGATCGCCAACCGGCCCGGAAATATTTTTGCTGCCGATGAAAGCCGGAGTGACGCTACTGGCCGCGCTCATTCCAGCGATATGGTGATGACCGCAGGGCGGAGGAGTGAGCCATCGGAACGGCTGCATTTCTTTAGCCCCTCGTCGAAAGAGGCCGATATCGTCGTAACAGTGAACGCACGGGATGAAACATCTGACCGTGCACACTCCAGCAGTCCGGTTGTGGACAGCGTGTATCGCAGCAATCCATCGGAACGTGCGCATTCCGCTGGTCCGGTTGTGGCCAGCGGGTATCGCAGCAATCCGGCGGACCGTGCGCATTCTGCTGGTCCCGCGGCGATGAACTAAATACTGTTGCAACTGCGTATCCGGCTTTCGGATAGTTTTGCAATAAATGTGTACTTTGGCGGCCTGATGGAGTGGCAATGAAACCATTGGCCGGGATTCCGGTTCTTGACCGGCTGGCGGCAGACGAAGCGAACCTTCGTTCTGCTTTCCGCACAGGAGAACCGTCGTCAACGAGACTGATTGATGCGGACGAAACCGTGAATCGGTTGCGGCCGCACTTTCCTCGTTTGGGCATCGTCCGGATGGCCGAGGTGACCGGCCTCGACCGGATCGGCATTCCTGTGTGGATGGCTGTGCGCCCCAATAGCCGGACATTGGCCGTCAGCCAGGGCAAAGGCATCAGCGCCGCCCATGCCCGCGCTTCCGCTGTGATGGAAGCCGCTGAAATCGCCATTGCCGAAGATATTCCGCTTGCTTCCTTTGCCGCCAGTCGCCGCGAGCTACGCGACGCCGGGCACACTGTATTTGATGGGCGCATGCTTTTGATGCGCGGTAGGGACGAAGCCGTGGCCGACGAGAGCGACTACTGGCTCGAAGGTTTCGATCTGTTGAAACAAAGCCCGGTCTTCGTGCCGCGCGAGCTCGTCTCGCTCGATTTTACCTCGGCGCGGCAATCCTGGCATTATTGCCAGTCGACCGACGGCCTTGCCTCGGGCAACTGCCTGCTCGAAGCGGTCATTCACGGGCTATGCGAGCGCGTGGAGCGCGATGCGACCGAGTTGTGGCGGTTTCAGCGCGACGCCGGCGTGCAGGCGCATTGCGTCGATCCGGCGGTTTTCGGCGATAGCGGTATTGACTGGCTGGCCGACAGGATCAGCGCTGCCAATTTCGTTCTGCGGCTGTTCAATGTGACATCGGATATTGGTCTCCCGGTCTTCATGGCGACGATCAGCCCGGCGACACAGCACGGCACCTATCTGCACTTCGACCTCGCCGCCGGTTACGGCTGTCATCTGTCGCCGCGCGTCGCGGCCATGCGGGCTATCACCGAGGCGGCGCAGACGCGCATCACCAATATTTCCGGTGCGCGCGATGATTTCGACCCATCCGAATATGCGCAGCGCCTTGCGCCCGATCTCGGCGTCTATATCCATGCCGAGCCAACTGATCACTGGCGGTTCGACGAGCCGGAGCCGCACCTGCGCGCCAGCCTCGATACCTATCTCGAACCATTACGCCAGCGCGGCATCGGCAGCGTCGTTGTCGTGCCGCTCGGCGGCGAGGACTACGGCATGTCCGTCTGTCGCGTTCTGGTCAACGAGCTGGAGAGCCCGGCCGGTATCCGCAAGCATCGCTTCGGCGGGCGGGCACTCAACGCCATGCTGCGGCAATAGGAGAGGCGATGAAGATCCTGTTTGCAGGCCCCAGCCTTTCTGGAACAGAGTTTGTGCCGGTACGCGCCGGGGAAGACCGTGTCGTGCCAGATTATGCGTTGACCTGCCGCGGCCCGGCCAAATGCGGTGACATCACCCATGCGGTCGACCAAGGCTTTCGCGTCATCGGTCTGGTCGACGGGCGGTTTGAGGACGTCGCCGCCGTCTGGCACAAGGAGATTCTCTACGCCCTGTCGCGCGGAGCCAATGTTTACGGCGCTGCCAGCATGGGCGCCCTGCGTGCCGCCGAGTGCCACCCATTCGGCATGATCGGTATTGGGGAGGTGTTCGAACGTTACGCCTTTGGCGGCCTGGAAGACGATGCCGCCGTCGCGCAGGTGCATGCGCCGGCCGAATTCGGCTATATCGCCTTCAGCGAGGCCATGGTCACCGTCGATGCAACGCTTGATGCGGCGCTTGCCGCCGGAACGATCACCGCCGACGAACGCGCTTTGATCCGCACGCGCGCGGATGCTGTGTTTTTCAAGGAGCGTACATGGCGGCGGATATTCGACGTTGTGTCGCGTGAGATCGATCGTGCAGCCGAACGATTGAAACCGCATATCCGCAATATCAAGCGTGAAGATGCGGAATCGCTCCTCGATGTCCTTCTGGAGCGTAAAAGCGCTACCCCGCGTGCAGGACTTGATTTCGCCGGCTGGCAATTCAACGAAACCACGCAGTGGAGCAAGCTCCGGGTCTGAATCGGCTGATTATTTCGTTCTGATTGCGCCTAATACCTATTAATTACGTGACTCTATGAAAAAACACTCAAAAACAGCCTCTGAGTCACGCTTGCGTAACGGGGTGAAACATAATCTCATCACGTGGTCGCAAGTTTAGCGCATGAAAACAAAACAAAAAAGCATTCAAGCGTGTGTGGGAGCAAGCGGGCAGTCAGTGGGGGACCTACGCCGGAATTCTAAAAATTCTATTAACGGTTAAGTCAGAATTTCGGCGTAGCACTGGCCTAAGTAGGGGGTCTAGTTACTAAATAAAGTTCAGAAAACGACAGGTGAAAGCCAAACATTGCGCGCCCTCCGGGGCGCGTTTTTCTTGTTGGTACTTCCTGCTCAAAAATTTCGGAAGAATGCTACTCGGCCTCGCCGGGCCGTTCGGCGCCACCATCGCCATCGTCGTTATCATCGCCGGCGGCGAGCCATTGATCCAGGATCGCGACGGACATCGGACCGAGATTGGGAATCAGCGTCAAGTCAAGCTGCCGCGCCCACGCGCGCTCGGGCTCCCAATCTGGCGGCATGTTCCATGGAGTTCCGCCAAACTCTATCCACAGCGCATTGACGATCCGTGAATGCACTGTCTTTGAGGGGCAGAATGTCTGCAGGCGATTTCGCATAGATACCCTTGGGCAAATGTTGCGTGAGATTGCATTTCCTGTTCGTTTGGCCTGGGGCAGGGCCGGCGTTATGCTCGGCAACCGCCTTCTACCTTGGAACTGGATGTGCAACGGAGAAACTCTTTGCCACGCGTGGCCAGGAAAGTTCTGGCCGATGCCGGGAACTGGACGGTTAGCCCGGCAATCGCAGGGATAACAGGCGCCAGCTCGTAGAGAAGGCGGCCTGTTCCCATTGTGTTTTTTCTCCGCTGTTTGTTCAGCGGTTTTTTTCTATACGGCATGACTCGGGCCCCCCAACGACCCCATTCATTTCTTAATTTGCCTTGATGATTCAGAAGAAACTCAAGACCTTACTTCCAAGATCGTGGTTATATGCCATATAACCTGCGATCCCCTTGTCCCACCAAGAAGTACTCATAGTTACAACGCAATACAAATACGGTTATGTTACAAAACTACTGGATTTATATTTATAGTTCTTCTTCGTTTTGTAGGTTTTTCGATTCGCTTTTTACAAATAAGTTATAGTATATTGACTTTTCGTCAATAATTAAAATTGATTAACAGTACTAGCGAAACCGTAGTAATAATTATTATAGCTCCAGAAACGAAGCCTTTGCGCTTCGAATGGGGCGATTAATTTCGAGATGTTGCTTGCTCATCCAGCCGGCGACCAAAGCCCCGGTTGCGGCATTTGTGCGCGTGGCGCGTCAGACCGGGATATTTTTGAGCTTTATGAATGACCAGATCGATTTGTTCACGTCGATGACAGCGTCGATTGTCGCTTGAATTCGCTTCATCTCATCGTCGTCCAGCGCTTCGACCTTTCCATATTTCAGGTTGTCGTCCATATCGACAATACGCATCAGCTGGGTTGATGCGATGCTGCCTGTCTCGTCAAAAGAATAAATACAATGATTGTATTTATTGCGCAGGCGCTGCTCGCGAGTCATCCTGCCGGTGATCTTAAGTACAGCACTTTTGGTTTCAGGGCTGGTCGAGTGAATTTTCGCCAGACGCTCCAGCAGATCGATGCGAGCCCTGGTCGTGTTCAAGGTCAGGAAGATGACGGTTGCAGCTTCCTTGTTGGTGCTCAGCAGGTGGGCAATCAGGTAGATGAACAAGCTTTCGGTGTTCGTCCAGGTGTAGTTAAGTTTGCCCACCAGCATCAGTACGTCATTAATGCGGGACATTTTGACTTATACGGCCCGGGCCATCTCTAGCGAGCCGTCCACGCGACCCATCCCCGTACCGTAAGCTTTAAAAGGGGGCTGGTACGCCTCCTGGTCCATGCTGTTCCGGTATACCGCTGCAGCCTGGGTGCGATTGTGAACCCGAAGCTTGCGGATAAGGTTATGCACGTGGACCTTGACGGTGTGTTCGGAGAGCGTCAGGCGATCGGCAATGATCTTGTTCTGCAGGCCTTCCGACAGAAGCTCCAGGATCTGAGTTTCGCGGAGCGTCAATGTCTTGATCTGCTTGACGACACCCGAACCGTTTTTTGCCTGGTTGCCGAATGCATGTGCCTGAGCGCCGGCCATATTATTGGAATTCTTCTCGATTGAGCGCATGATCGCCGAAGGATAATACTCGCCGCCGTTCAGCAGCAGCCAGATCACTGCCAGCCAGATATCGAGTTTGAGACTGAAAGGGAGAAGTCCCTGGACCTGCCGGTTGTCGAACAGGCTGTTCAACTCTTGTATGCCAGCGCTGTTCTCATCGATCATCATTGTTATCGATGCGCTGGGAAAGCGCTTCTTGAAGCGTGCAATGCATTCGCCTAGATCGGCAACGAACCCACTGTGAATAAGCACGAGACCGACATCTTCATCAAACTTGTCGGCTTCGACGAATTTGCTGGAAAGGTGAACATCGATATCTGGAAATGTTCTCTCAAGAGACTGAACCAGGCCCTGAAATACAGCTCCCGATTCGGCATAGATGAATATGCCACTTTTGAATTTTGATTCGCCGTCAATCTTCGATGCATAATGAATATGGTCAGGTGTTGTTCCACTCATAATAGTCCCCTACGCCCTTTGATGAGAAGAGTATTTCTCTTCAGGATTTATTTGCGTTTTCGTTTCTTGGTCCAATAAGTTCTTTTATTCATTTGCTCAACGCGACTGTAAGCCCCCGCTACCCGTGTTGATTAATAGAGGATTAATAAATGCCGCGTGACGCGGTCGTGACATGAGCAGAGGTGGATTTCGGTCCGATTCGAGCTTCCGCCTCTGGTTTCGCGTGCAAAAGACCTTGGCTGTCCGCACCAGTGCCTCCCCAATATTGCTTATAACAGCCCCCTCGTTTCCTTACCCTTTGCGCCTATGTTGGTTGCCGCAGTGAGAAAAAACGACCGTAAACGCTGAGAATCCTGGGTGCTGATTAGAGAGACGAATTGCACAGGAGGCTACAACCGGAGGTTTAAGCAATATTGGTAGCTTACGGTTGAGTTCGTTGCAGCCTAACGTCCGGCGGCTTGGATTTTGTGGTTTAGTGCGGGGGCATCCAAGTAACCACATTGTAAACATCAGTACCGTATTCGAATATGTAGTATTTTGCATTACGCAGAATGCTACGTTGACGATTGATGTTTGCTCACAACTGAACGCATAGGGAGCCTGCATCGTAACCTCGTTTGAAATGCATAGAGGTTTTGCGCGCTCCGATAAAAATCGGAGAAATAATCATGAGTGGTGGAAACAAGAACAATCAATACAACTGGCATCCAGGCAACAGCGATCCTTCTGCGACAGCTGAATCCGACGCTGCCGCATCTGCGTCCGCTGCGGCGCTTGCTCTCCAGTTGCAGGCCCAGGGACAGGGTCAGGCACAACTGGAAGCTCAAGGACAGGGTCAAGGTCAAAGCCAGGACCAGCATTCCAGTTCAGACAATTTCAATCTGAATGGTAATGGCAATCTCAATGGTAACCTTAATGGCAATCTCAATGCCAACGGCAATTTCAACGAGAGCGACAACCACAATACCAATACCAATACATCGACTACGGACGTCAACGTAACGGTTGACGTCGGCTTGGACGGCTATTTGCCAACCGATAATGATTTTGCCGATCTCGACCTTACCGGTAACACCTTCGACAACCTGTTCCTTACAGATTCAGGTAGCATCAATTTCGACCCGGGCAATGACGTTCACTTCGACAACGTCTTCAACAATGCATTCAACGGTGCGGGGACAAACACCGGCTTTGCTCTCAACCAGGTTGTTGATCTTGTCGACAATGATTCGCTCTCCGGTGTAACCCAGGCCAATGCAGGCAGTGTCACTGCAGGGGCGACTGGCGGCATCGCACATGCTGGCGACGGCATCGGTACTGACGACGGTGGGTGGGGCGGCCTTGAAAGCAGCTTCTTCGGTGGTCACGGCTCTTCCGGCGACTTCGGCGCAGGAGACGACATATCAGGTTCGAGTGCGGCAAGTGCAGCAGCGAATCTGACATCCTCGGCCTTCACGCAGGAAATCGTTCTTGGTGCCAATCTCCAGCAGAACGCCTTCGATGCTACCGTTATCAACGGCGACTACACACACAGCTCCGTCGGCGACAGCGACTCCGTATAAAAATAATAACAAGGCGAAACTGCCAGCTTTGACGATGGTCTGCGCAAAACTTGCGCAGACCATCGTGTCAAGGACGGGGCAGCCGGGATGATTGACGGGGGGAGCCATCAAGATGCTTGGGTTTGGTGATCAGATTTCGG
This sequence comes from Phyllobacterium sp. LjRoot231, assembly GCF_964253365.1. Lineage (NCBI taxonomy): Bacteria > Pseudomonadati > Pseudomonadota > Alphaproteobacteria > Hyphomicrobiales > Phyllobacteriaceae > Phyllobacterium > Phyllobacterium sp. LjRoot231. The sequence goes on along the minus strand of NZ_CAXUQT020000001.1, from coordinate 4,573,896 downwards.
AATCCATCGCACACTTCGCGGGTTATTTTCATGCGTCGATCGAAGCAGCGCGAGCGCGGATCGAATATCGCGAATTCAAGGCGGCGCCGGAGGGTGAGCCGCATCTCAACGGTATCCTTGCTGTTGAAACTTCACCGGACCAACAATTTGATCCCGGTTCATATCAACCTAGTCTGCACTATATGCCAACGCCCTGGTCGCCGGTCGGCGAGGTAATGATGCCATGGGTTAGTGCCGATCCAATTGAGTTGGATTCGCACGGGGTCAGAATACCTCACCACCACGCACATCTGCATTCTTCTGGATCCGGTTTCAGCATCTCAGGTCCGTCCGGCCCTTACTTTGGACAAGGTCCATCGGAAACATCCGTTGTCCTCAAGCAGACAAGCCATTTGCAGGACAATGATGTGGTAATCATGGGCACAACGGTGCCTGTGAATCTGGATTTTGCCGACGATGCGGCTTTCGCTCATCTTTCTGCGAATGCTTTTTCAATTTCTGATGCGTTCACCACAGATCACGTGCCGGGCGCCGGAGATATGGCGCAATTCTTCGCCAATGAAACGGCAAACATCCACGCGGCGGCAGATGGCCCCCTCGCCACGACCCCAGGTGTGACGGTGGTGGCAGCGTCCTCGATCGACGGTCTTTACGTCAATGGCGTTGAGACAACGACAGCGCCGGTGATCGACGATTACATACCGAACCTGTTGAGACCTGGCGAAGCGGGCAACTCGCCGGGAACGATTACGACCACGGAGCCCGCAGTCATCAACAGCGAGGATATTGTCGGGTCAGTGACCCTTCATGCAGGCGGTAATCTCATGGTGAATGAGGTCATCCTGAACAGCGTGAACTCGGTTGGTGCTCATTTCGCTGTTGCGGGCAATTACTATCACATCGATGCGATCGTCCAGACGAACGCCTACAGCGACACCGATACGTTCGAAAATGGCTTTACAGGACAGCAATCCCTGTGCCAGCCGTCGACAAACGCGATGAATATCGCCAATTTCGCCCATCATATGGATAGCGCTCAATCAGCAGATGCTTCCGGTGAAGCGCCGGTATTCCCGCAAAACTGGCAGATCACAGTCGTCAGTGGCGATCTGATCCAGATGAACTGGATCTCCCAGTATAATTTCATGTCGGACAATGACACGCATGTGCTCACGTCGAGCGGCGTCTACACGACGATTGTCACGGGCGGAAATATGCAGGTGAATTCGGCATCGTTTGCCGATCTTTGCAAATCCTTCGATCTGGTGATGATCGGCGGCCATCTCTACGATGGCAATTTCATCTTCCAGACCAACATTCTGTTCGACAATGATAAATTCACCACCGGCGGAGGCGCGGGCGAATATAGTGGCGCCTTGTCGTCGAGCGACAATCTTTTGTGGAACTCGGCCAGCATTCAAAGCGGAGATTCGACGAATTGGGTAACTGGGCTTCCGTCCCATTATCTCGAAGCCATGAACGGCTTTGCCAACGGCCACTACAATATGCCGGACGGTTTTCACAGTGATCAAACCCTTCAGGGGATCGAAGGCCTGCGGGTACTTTATATCTCCGGCAGCGTCTACGACCTCAACTATGTCCAGCAGGTGAACGTCCTCGGCGATGCTGACTACGTGGCACATTATGAGGATGCTTTGACCAGTTCGTCCGATACGGTCTGGGATATCAGCACAGGGTCGAACGCCTTGATAAATGTCGCCTCGATCGTTGATAGCGATAGCCACAGTGGCAGTTCTTATGTTGGCGGCGGTGTCTATTCGGATGCGATCCTGATCCAAGCCGAACTTGTCGATTCTCATCCAGCGCCGGCAGCGGGCCAGGGCCAGCCGCTGGCCAATGAAGTTGTGGCATTTCTCGATAATGACGCAGACACGCCGACCAACGATGGTCACGGTTCGTCCCTTCATGTTCCGGACACATCCCACTCGGTCGACGTCATGCAAACGGTTCTCGCATAAAAAGAAGAATGCTCAGGGAGCGAGAGAATTATGAAATATGATGAACAGGCTGATTTGCGGGTCATCTCGCAACACTCGCGTCAGGCTTTGGCCGGGCGCGAACATGAGCGGGTTCAATTCGACGAATTGCTCGCAGAGATGGAAAGTACGATCTCCGCGCTGTTCCGGCGGGACGTCGAGACGCCGGCATCTATAACCACCGAGCCAGTTGAAAACAATCCGCAAGGTCCCCGGGCGCAACCAAGTGCTGCGCCGACGGAACTGATCGAGCCAGTTGCGGAGTCCGTACCACTCACGCGTCAGGAACGGTCCGTGTCCCCGGTGCCGGCCAGTGCGGAAATCGGCAAAATCATCGAAGGCGATGTCGGCCCGATCAAGGCGCGGGAGCCGACCTCCGGCGGCAATGGCAAGGGTGTCGTTGACAATGGTGGTGGCAGCGGCTTCCATCAGCGCGTGACTGCTATCAGCTTCAGCGATAGCTTCAAAAACGGCGTCAATGCCGTTCGCCGGAACCTCATCATCGCAATGGGCTTTACGATCTTCCTTAACATCCTCGTCCTGGCGATTCCGATCTATCTCTTCCAGATATCTGACCGCGTGCTCACCAGCCGATCGACGGATACGCTCGTCATGCTCACACTGGTCATCGTGGGTGCGGTCATCGTGCAGGTGATCCTCGACGCAATCCGGCGCTTCATCCTGATGCGAACCGCTGTTGAGGTCGCCGTGCAGCTCGGCGCACCGATCCTCAGTGCTGCAGCGCGCGCCTCGCTGCATGGCAATGGCAAGGATTACCAGGTACTGGGTGACCTTCAGCAGCTGCGCTCATTTCTCACATCTGGCACGCTATTGTCCTTTTTCGATGCACCGATCGCCCCCATCTTCGTTCTGGCGGTCTTCCTCGTTCATCCGCATCTCGGCTATATCGTCGTCATCTCGTCGCTGCTTCTGATCGGAATTGCATTCATTAACCAGCGTGCGACGGCAGCCTCATTTGCTGAGGCGACCAGCTTTCAAAGCCGGGCCATGCTGCATCTCGACTCCATGTCGCGAAACTCGCAGATCATCAATGCTCTCGCGATGATTCCGGAAGCGGTACGTATCTGGGGACGGGACATGGCCGGATCCTTGCGCTCCCAGGTCAAAGCGCAGGATCGAAACATCGTGTTCGCTACCCTGTCGAAATGCTCGCGTTTGCTGACGCAGGTCACCATGCTTGGGTGGGGCGCGCATCTCGCCATCGACGGTCAGATGACCGGCGGTATGGTTGTGGCAGCATCGATCATCGCCGGCCGTGCGCTGGCGCCAATCGAAGGAGCGATCGAGGGCTGGAACAGCTTCATACAGTTCCGCTCGGCATTCGGACGTATTCGTAACCTTTTGCAGAACTCACCGTTGAATTTTGAACGGCTGCGCCTGCCGGATCCGCAAGGCCGCCTCGACGTCGAGCGCATCCTTTATGTTCCGCCTCCCAACAAGAAGGTCATTCTGAACGGCATTTCCTTTACGCTTATGCCAGGCGAATCCATGGCCGTTATCGGCAATTCCGGTGCCGGCAAGACCACACTCGGCAAGATGCTGGTCGGCTCCATCCTGCCAACGTCGGGAAGCGTCCGGCTCGACCTGATGGATCTGCGAAATTGGGACCAGCGGCAGTTCGGTGAAAACATCGGCTATCTTCCGCAGGATGTGCAGCTGTTTCCGGGGACGATCAAGGCCAATATCGCCCGTATGCGTGAGGATGTCAGCGACCAGTCGATCTTCGACGCCGCAGTTCTGGCCGACGTGCACGAACTGATTGCCAGCTTTCCGCAGGGATACGAAACCATGGTCGCGGCCGACGGTGCTCCGCTATCCGGTGGTCAGAAACAGCGCATTGCACTTGCACGGGCTTTCTTTGGCAATCCGACGCTCGTCGTTCTGGACGAGCCAAATTCGAACCTTGACTCCCAAGGCGACGCGGCTCTGACCAAGGCGCTATTCCACGCCAAGAAACACAACATTACGGTGGTCACGATCACCCAGCGTCCAGCACTTCTTAGCTGTGTCGATAAGATCATGGTCTTGAACAATGGCACTGTCACCATGTTCGGCACACGGGCGACGGTAATGGAAGCCCTGTCGCGAAAAAACAAACAACAGACGCCGGTTCAAAACATCAGGGCCGCCGAATAACAAAATGAACGGGAGTGTATGAGTATGGCCACTACCACCACCGTACTGAATAGTCTGGAATGGTATGACGGCGTTCCGAGGTCAATCAAGCCATACAGCAAATTCGGTGCCGTGCTGATCCTCGTCTGCTTCGGCGGATTTGGAACATGGGCCGCTACGGCACCTCTCGCCGCAGCTGTTATCGCGCCTGGCAGTTTCGTGGCCACCGGCAAGAACAAGGTCGTACAGCACCTCGAAGGCGGAATTATCAAGGAGCTACTGGTCCGTGAGGGCGATCACGTGAAGGAGGGAGACGATCTCGTTCACCTTGATGAAACGGCCGCCCGTGCAAATTCACAGCAATTGTTCCTGCGGCAGGCGCGTCTCGAAGCGATACTGGCTCGGCTTCATGCTGTCGTTCGGGGTGAGTCTCGTTATCAGCCACCAAAGATAATTCTCGATAACCTGGCCAATCCGGAAATCCGCGCTGTCAACGACAGTCAGGATGACAATTTCGATGCTGCCCATTCAAAATATGCCAACGAACTGGAAATGATGCAGAGGAACATCTCCGCGCTGGAGTTTCGCCGCATCGGACGCAATGCCCAGATCGATGCCACCAAAACTCAGGTTGAACTTTTGAAGAATGAGTACAAGGCAAAATACTCCCTGTTCAAGAAAGGTCTGATGGCACGTTCCGAGGTGAGCGTGCTCGAGCGCGCCGTCGCTGATGGCGTAGGAACCATCGCGCGACTCGATGCCGAGATCATGGAGGTCAATGCGCAGATCGAGAAATTTCAGAAGGAAATGATTCAGACCAAGGACACGGAAAAACAGGCGGCACTTGACGAGATTCAAAGTGCGGAGGCTGAGCTCGACACCATACGGGAGCAAACCCGGCAGGCCGCTAGCGTGCTTGATCGCACCGTGGTGAAGGCGCCCGTATCCGGCACCGTCATCAGATTGTATTATCATACGTCTGGCGGCGTTATCGAAACCGGTAAACCGATTGTCGAAATCCTGCCGACGGGCGTTCCTCTGATCATCGAAGCGCAAATTCCGCGTATGCAAATTGATGAGGTGAAGGAGGGCCAGGAAGCCCATGTCCGGTTGAGCGGCCTCAACCAGCGCACCACTCCGATCATCAACGGCCGTGTCGACTACGTGTCGGCTGATTCCATGGCCGATACGACAAGCGCGCAGAAACAGGACATCTATCTCGCTCGAATCAGCATCCCCGCCAATGAGCTCGCCCGCATTCGTGGATTTACCCCGACGCCGGGCATGCCTGCGGATATTCTCATTCAAACGCACGAGCGCACGTTCTTCGAGTACCTGGCGAAGCCGGTTATCGACAGTATGTCACGTGCTTTCAGCGAATACTGAGGACCCGGAAAAACAAACAACGCCGGCAGCTTGCGGCTGCGGCGCTGTCAACTAGAGACGATACGGATAACTGCTTAGATGCAGGCCATCCAGGCAATACGGCGAATGTCAGTACGTGCGATTCCAAGATCAGCAAGGTTGCGATCGGTGCACGAACGCAGTTCGTGAAGATTCTGCCGGTACTGGCGATATTTCTGAATACGGTTGCGAAGGCTCATTGGTCTTACCCCTTTTATTGCCCTCCCTGAAAACGACTATGCTTCGATTTGCATCGATTTAAAATTGCCAATGTTGCAAGGCAGCATTGTTTTTGTTGCATAGCAGCATGCGCTCCGGGAAGCGGGGCGTCGCTAGGGCTTTTCATTGGCAGGGGCTTGCGGCTATACAGTGCCTATAAGATCTTCTGTCTATTCGGGATGAACCATTGTCACAGCCGATACCGTCCGTACGAGACAGGCTTGAGGAAAGCCTTACGCGATTGGCCGAGCGCGACACCAACGAGCGTGGCTTCGTTAAACTTTATTCTGAAATGGCCCGCAGGGAAGCCGACGCTGCCGATCGGCGTCGGCGCGAAGGCGCGAGTCTCGGACCACTCGACGGGCGGATCGTATCAATCAAGGATCTTTTTGACGTTGCCGGCGAGCCAACCTTGGCCGGTTCCATCATCCGGCGCACGGCCGATCCGGCAACGGCCGACGCTCTCATTGTTGAAAGATTGCGTGCTGCCGGCGTGGTGATCATCGGCAAGACGATCATGACTGAATTTGCCTTCACTGCGGTCGGCCTCAATCCGCACTATCCAATAGCAGCCAATGCGGTCGATCCGGAGCGCGTCGCAGGTGGATCATCCACAGGTGCGGGTATATCAGTGGCGGAAGGCACGAGCGAAATCTCTATCGGCTCGGATACCGGTGGGTCGGTCCGTATTCCGGCAGCGCTGAATGGCGTCGTCGGCTTTAAACCGACCGCCAAGCGCGTGCCGCTGCAGGGCGCGTTTCCGCTATCGCCAAGTCTTGATTCCATCGGGCCATTGGCGCTCTCTGTTGCTGATTGCGCGATCGCCGATGCCATCATGACCGGGGAGGCGGTTCCCGTCCCTGAGGCGATTTTCCTGAATGGACTGCGGATAGGTGTGCCGCGAGGGCAGCTGCTTGCGGAGATGGAAAAGCCGATTGCCGATGCCTTCGAACAATGCCTGCAGGCTTGTGCAAAAGCAGGAGCGAACATTATCGATTGTTCGATCGATGATCTGATCGATGCATTAGCCGATGCCACATCGATCGGTTCTATCGCCGGCATTGAAGCCAGCCGAGTTCACGCTGAATGGCTGCATGATGAGACGCTTGACGTCGACCAGCGCGTTCAGCGGCCGCTTTTGCGCCGTCTCGGCGTTTCGGAGTCCGACTATGTCAAACTGATGCAGAAACGGCAGGTGCTGGTGCGGGAAATGGATCGGCGCATCGCCGATTTCGGCATATTCGCCTTGCCGACAACGCCGATTGCCGCGCCAACGATCGCCTCGGTGAATGGGGACGAGGCCGTTTACAAGCAGGTGGAAACGCTGCTCTTACGCAACACGCAGATCGCCAACCAGTTCGATTTGACAGCCATCAGCTTGCCGATGCCAGGTTTGACTTTACCGGGGGGACTGATGCTCGTCGCCCAACATGGTGCGGATCGGAGGCTGCTGGCCATGGCTCGATCCGTGGAACAGCTTCTATCCTGAACTATGTAGTCTCCGGCATGTTTGAAATGATAATTATGGAACAACCGAAATAGCACTCGCAATTTTCGGTAATCTCGTCAGGATGCGCCACCAATATCTTAGAGAGGTTCTTCCGTGATCCGTCATTGTGTGTTTCTCCGTTTCCGTGACGATGTGCCATCCTCGGACCGTCAATCCATCTCTCGCGATCTTGAAACCCTATGTGCCAAGCTGCCGGGTGCGTTGACGATCAAGTCTGGTCCAAACGTCAGCCCGGAGGAGGGCATGGACAAGGGGTTTTCCGAGGGATTCATTCTCGATTTTTCCGACGCATCAACGCGTGATGCCTATCTCGTACATCCTGAACATCAGGCAATTGCCGGGCGGATCGTCTCTTCGACCGTGGGCGCGACAGACGGTGTTTTCGTTTTTGACATGGAAGTTTGAGACCGATGCAAGACAAGGAGTTTTTTATCACGCTTTTCCAGGCTGCCGTCGAGGCCGCGGATCCGGAACGTACCATTGCAGGGCATATTCCACCGAAACCGAAAGGCCGGACGATCGTTATCGGTGCCGGAAAAGGCTCTGCGCAAATGGCCAGCGCTTTCGAGAAAGCCTGGACCAGGAAATATGGGGATTCTCCGCTCGAAGGACTTGTTGTCACGCGGTATGGCTTCGGCGCACCTTGTAAACACATTGAAATCATCGAAGCATCGCACCCGGTTCCAGACGCTGCGGGTCTGGTTGCCTCGAAACGCCTGCTTGAAATAGTGTCGGGTTTGACGAAAGACGATCTTGTCGTCGCGTTGATCTCAGGCGGCGGTTCTGCGCTGCTGCCGTCGCCGCCCGAAGGCATGACACTCGATGATGAAATCACCGTCAACAAGGTGCTGCTTGCGTCTGGCGCGCCGATCGCGGCAATGAACGCAGTACGCAAGCATCTATCGACCATAAAAGGTGGACGTCTGGCCGCTGCAGCTCATCCCGCGCGAGTTTATTCGCTGATCGTCTCGGACATCCCCGGCGACACCCCGGCCTTCGTTGCCTCCGGCCCCACCGTGACCGACGAAACGACGCGGGAAGATGCGTTGAAGATCGTCGAACGCTACAATCTTGACCTGCCAGCAGCAGCGCTCGCGCATTTGCAATCCGAAAATGCCAATGCGCCGAAGCCCTCCGATGCGGTTTTTGCCGGCCATGAGCATCGCGTGATTGCCTCGGCCGGTGTATCGCTCGCAGCCGCCGCAAAGGCTGCGCGCAACTCAGGCGTCGAAGCAGTCATACTCTCCGATGCAATCGAAGGTGAAGCGCGTGAGGTTGCCCACGTCCATGCTGCCTTGGCGAAACATGTCCTTGCCAAGGATCAGCCATTCAAAAAGCCGGTTGTCATCCTCTCCGGCGGAGAAACCACGGTGACAGTTCGTGGCAAGGGTAAAGGTGGCCGCAACAGCGAGTTCCTCCTGTCACTCGCCATCGATATCGATGGCGCGGACGGCATCAGCGCCTTTGCGGCCGATACGGATGGCATTGACGGCTCGGAAGACAATGCTGGTGCCTTTGCTGATAGCACTAGCATTGCCCGGCTGTTCGCCAAGGGCCATGACGCGTCGACCTACCTCAACCGCAACGATGCCTGGACTGCGTTCAACGCGATCGGTGATTTGTTCGTCCCCGGTCCTACCGGCACCAATGTTAATGATCTGCGCGCCATTCTCATTCGCTAGATATGACTGACGCTTAATCGCCATCTTTGGGTGGTCAACAGGGGTCGATTCATGCCAGCGTCCATGCTTGGCGCTACTTCAAGAGTCTCGCGCCATTGTTTGGCGTTTACTGCAAGAGGAAAGTCGAATGCGTATAGTACTCCCCCTGGTCGCCCTGTCTCTCATGATTATCGCGGGTTGCACGACCGAACCAAAGGCCTCGTCGCCCGCAGGGCCGTTGCCAGCAAAGGATACGCATTTTGTCCCACCACCGAAATCCCTGACACAGCGTGCCACGCCCTCCAAGGAGCCTAGCCTGAGCGAGTCTGTGGCCGCGGATGCCGCGAAGCCCACTGCAGCGCAATAATCACGTTTCTGCTGTTCGAACGCCGTCTCCGACGCCACGCGTGTCGGGGCGGCGTTTTGCATTTATATCGCAGTTTAAATTCTAGAAGGGGGTTCGCAGGGGCATAAAACAACAAAACCCACCGCGGGAGGAGGTGCGGTGGGTTTCGTTGGTTATGGAAGGCCTTCTGGGAGGAGAAGAGGCCATCCGTTTCGACAGAGCCGGGAGGAGGTGACGCTGTCGAAAATTCCTGATCACAGAATAACTCAACTCGCCTGATTTAATACAGATAATATTGCATAGCAGCATTGCACTTAGTGCAATGCAGCATTTTCGCATAAGGTGCGTCACGCTCCAATCACGGGTACTTGACTATGCCTTGGGAACGGAAGCAGTCCCCATCCGTTAATAATCCATGAACGAGGCTTAAATGGCGATAATCGCTGGCCTCAAGATGTGATTGGAAGGGGCAGGAAGATGCGCTTCTACAAATCATCGATACCCATTCTGGCTGCTGTGCTCCTTGCGTCGGCGGCTGTGCTTCCGCCGGCCAATGCTTTCAATATCAAAGAGGCTTCGGAAGAAGGCAATGAAGTCAACAATAAGAAGTTCGAACAGGCTGCCTTCCTGGAAGCCCGGGCCTATATCTGCGGAACCGACGAAGCCAGCGAGGCAGTAATGAAAGCTGGAATGCGCGAAACGGGACTGCCGGAAGATATAGCGGTAGAAATTGTTTCTGATCTTGCTTCCGGCCTCATCGACAAGGCGGAAGAGTCCGGATCGAAAGAAATATGCGGAAAAGCCAAAGTGCAGCTTTCTGGCTTTTAGGGATATTATTCGATAGCCGAATAAAATAGTCCAATGCATTCATTCACTTGTGAAGCTTTCGTTCAAATTTTAAATTCATTTTATAATACATTTTGAGTAATCACGAATATTTGTAGTAATTTAGGGGCTTTTCAAGTCTCATATTTTGAGATTAATGTCCATCGTGAAGTCTTGGTGGAATCAACAAACATAATTAACCATCACTAGAAATTTCCGCGGAAGTATCGGGGAATTTGTTGATAAGCACATTGGTCGCATGGCTTTTGTCCTTGCACTAATGCGAGAAGATTTTAGTGGGATACAACTCACTATTGCGGTTCAGGATATGGAGAGAACAGCATGAACAAGAGAGCACAAACACTCGAAATATTAAAAACAGAACTCTCAAAATTGTGCACACTTGCGGACAATGAAGGTTTCGAGATGATCGCCTATTTCATCGAAACCGCGATACGTGAATCCGATGAGCAGCTGGCCCAGGAAACGCGTGCCGTGGTCGGCATGGAACTACGCCTGGAATCGTCCCGCTCCCGTCACCTCTGACAAACCTGCGTTCTCCCATTCAATCAAGCTTCAATTTTTGTGAATCATGAAATCGCACGCAGTTATTGTGCGCTTTCACTCATCGCCTATATGAGGACAATGACTCCACTATCTGTCCTTGACCTCTCACCGATTGTTGCTGGCAGCGATGCCGCACAGTCTCTCCGCAATTCGCTGGATCTTGCGCAAAACGCCGAGCGCCTTGGCTACAATCGCCTCTGGCTTGCCGAGCATCACAGCATGCGCGGTATCGCCAGTGCGGCGACGGCTGTCGTGATCGCGCATGTCGCGGCTGGCACCTCAAAAATCCGGCTTGGCTCCGGCGGTATCATGCTGCCGAACCATTCACCGTTGATGGTGGCGGAAGCCTTTGGCACGCTGGCTTCCTTGCATCCGGGCCGTATCGATCTCGGTGTCGGCCGCGCACCGGGGACGGATCAGATCACCGCCCAGGCGCTGCGTCGCAATCTCGATCAGGACATCAATGGCTTTCCACAGGATGTAGTTGAGCTAATGGGTTACTTTCGCGACCCCGAGCCCGGCCAGCGCGTCATAGCTGTTCCAGGCGCAGGCACAAAAGTGCCTGTGTGGATATTGGGCTCCAGTCTCTTCGGCGCGCAGCTCGCAGCGGCACTCGGCCTGCCTTACGCCTTCGCATCGCATTTCGCCCCTGCTGAAATGGAGCGGGCGATCGAAATCTATCGCACCCGGTTCGAGCCGTCCGAATATCTCGACAAGTCCTATGTGATGCTCGGCCTGAATGTCTTTGCTGCGGAAACCGATGACGACGCAAAGCTTCTACAAACCTCGCAGCAGCAGGCCTTCGTCAATCTGCGCACCGGTAATCCCGGACCATTACCCGCGCCGGTGAGGGGCTACGAAGATACGCTGGATATTCACGCGAAGGCGATTTTGCGTCAGGCACTATCCTGCTCGGTCGTTGGATCGCCGGAAACCGTCAAAGCCGGCGTCCGGGATTTCATTGTGCGCACGGGAGCAGACGAGATTATGGTGACCGGCCAGATTTTCGATCATCCGGCCAGAATCCGATCTTATGAGATTCTTGCCGGAGCCATGATCAAGCGGCCTGAAGCTGCACCGCTAAGCCGCCTGGCGTAAACCGCCTGCAGCCTCGATAAAGGCGATCACGTCGTCAAGGCCGTTCCTGCGCAGCATGTCGGTGAACACGTAGGGTTTGGTCCCGCGCTGAACCTTGGTATCCGCATCCATCACATCGAGATCAGCGCCGACATAGGGCGCGAGGTCCTTCTTGTTGATGATCAGCAAATCCGAGCGCGTGATACCCGGCCCGCCCTTGCGCGGTATTTTTTCGCCTTGGCAAACCGAAATCACATAGATGGTCAGGTCGGCGAGATCGGGTGAGAAAGTCGCGGCCAGATTGTCACCGCCGGACTCGATGAAGACGATATCGAGATCTGGGTGGCGCTTGTTCATCTCGGCAATGGCCTGCAGGTTGATCGTCGCGTCTTCACGGATGGCCGTATGGGGGCAACCGCCGGTCTCGACACCCATGATCCGGTCTTCCGGCAGGGCTTGCAGCCGGTTGAGGATCAGAGCGTCTTCCTTCGTGTAGATATCATTGGTAACGACAGCGATGGAATAGCGGTTGCGCAGCGCCTTGCACAGCATCTCGGTGACTGTGGTCTTGCCGGAGCCGACTGGTCCGCCAATCCCGATGCGAAGCGGTCCATTTTGCGAAATCATGAGCGAAATACCCTCGAATATTGTGTTTCATGTTGCATGGCCATGATGTCGGACATGATGGCAGCCGAGCCGAGCTCATCAAGGCTGGAATTTCCGGCACGTTCGGCCACCGCGAATATTTTCTTTTCCATTGCCGCCATCAACGATACGCCGTGGCTTTGCCCGAGCGGCACCAACCGGACGGCGCCCTGAATAAAATTGGAAACGACGGCGTGAAGATAGGCGGCAAGCGCTGGTTCACACGCAACCTGGTTCTGGGCTGCAACCATGGCGACGGCGACAGGATAGGGCATCTCGTTTGCGAGGCCGGAATCCCTGCCGCTCCAATGTCCAATAGCCTGCAAGAACGCGTTGCCTTGCAGCATGGTCTCCATGTGCCGCTCTTTTGAACCAGCCATCGCCTCGCCGAGCGCTGATATTTCGAGGCAGTTGCCACCCGTATCTGCATCCCGCCAGCTTGCCGCGAACAAGACCGCATCGTTCCAAACTGACCCGTGGGTCAGCAGATCAACAAGCCAGTCCTGCAATGATGCCTTGTCGTGGATCAAACCATCATGCACTGCCCGCTCGATGCCATGACTGTAGGAAAATGCCCCGACAGGAAAGGCCGGAGAAAGCCACGTCATCAGGCGCAGAAGCGCGGTGTTTGGGGCAAGGTCAGCCATGGGCGTGATGGTGGTGTTGATGCTCATGGTCGTGACCGTGAGCCTCCCCATGCGAATGCCCATGCCCGCTATGATATGCGCCGTGCAATGGATGGAACGGCGCGGTGATCTCGGTAACTTTCGCCCCAAGGCCCTCAAGCATTGCCTTGATTACATGATCGCGCAGGATGACGATGCGGCTTTCTTCGAGTTGCGCCGGCAGGTGCCTGTTGCCAAGGTGCCAAGCGAGTTCCGACAGATGTCGGCGATCCCGTGGCGTGACCTCGTAGAGCGCTTCATCCGCCGCAATGATCTCGGCCATCCGGCCGTCTTCGAGAATAAGCACGTCGCCATGCTCGAAGGCGATAGCCTCAGGCAGATCGACGAGGATTTGTTCGCCTTGTGACAAGGTCAGAACCTTGCGCCGCAAATGCCGCTCGTCGTGGGCCAGCACAACGCGATCGAACGGCGTGCCGTGATAATGCCCGGCGTGGTTATGGTTGGTGACACGCTTCATTGTTTCTGGCCTTCTGCGTTGAAATCATCGTTCATGCACAGGAAGAAATCAATCGGCGGTGCGTCGCCCGTCAGTTGCGAAAGCAGCGTATGCACCTGACCGCGATGATGCGTCTGGTGGTTGAAGATCTGCGTCATGCACCGGTCAAGCGTTGAAGTATATGGCTCGCCCTCCATGGTCACCCAGCGGAACAGACCAGTGATCGTGTTATCATCAAACGCGTCGACCACTTCAATGATGTGGTCGTCATAGGCGACCCGCGCTTGCCGCAATGCACCGAAATTGTCGTGCAGAATGACATCTAGAGAGGGCGGAACGTAGAGATCGCCGGTAAAGCGTCCGAACCACAATTTGTCGATGGCGAGAATGTGATTGAACGTGCCATGCACGGATTTGAAATAGGCGCGCCGGTCCGCGAAATAGTCGTCGGCGTCAAGCGCCGCAGCTGCCTGGTAAATCCGTCCGTTGGCCCATCTATTATAGTAGGCAAGCCGTCTGAAATGATCTTTCATTTACCCACGCTCAAAAGAGGAAGTAGCGCTGTGCCATCGGCAATATAGTCGCCGGTTCGCAGGTCAACAACTCGCCATCCGCCCGCACTTCATAAGTCTCCGGATCCACCTCCATATGCGGCGTTGCATCATTGTGGATCATCGAGGCCTTGGAAATGCCGCCGCGCGTGTTCTCAACGCCGATCAACTGTTTGTCGACGCCGAGCGACTGGCGCAAGCCTGCCTCAATCGAAGCTTTGCTGACGAAGACGACTGACGAATTGCTGACATTCTTGCCAAAGCCGCCAAACATATAGCGATAATGGACCGGCTGCGGCGTGGGAATTGACGCATTGGGATCGCCCATGGGCGCAGCTGCGATCGATCCACCAAGCAGAACCATGTCCGGTTTGATACCGAAGAAGGCGGGATTCCACAGAACGAGATCAGCGCGCTTCCCCACTTCGATCGAGCCGATATGCCGGGACACGCCCTGAGCAATGGCCGGATTGATCGTGTATTTGGCGATGTAGCGTTTAACGCGGAAATTGTCGTTATCGCCGGTCTCCTGCGGCAGGCTCCCGCGCTGGCGCTTCATCTTATCGGCGGTCTGCCACGTGCGTATCAGCACTTCGCCGACGCGGCCCATGGCCTGACTGTCCGAGGAAATAATCGAAAACGCACCGATATCATGCAGGATATCTTCTGCAGCGATGGTCTCCTTGCGAATTCGGCTTTCAGCAAAAGCCACATCTTCCGGTATTGATGATGACAGGTGATGGCAAACCATCAGCATGTCGAGATGTTCGGCGATGGTGTTTTTCGTATAGGGCCGCGTCGGGTTGGTCGAAGATGGAATAACGTTGGGCAAGCCGCAAATCTTGATGATGTCCGGCGCATGCCCGCCGCCAGCGCCTTCCGTATGGAAGGCATGGATGGTGCGTCCCTTGAAGGCCGCGACCGTGTCCTCGACAAACCCGCTCTCGTTCAGCGTGTCGGTGTGGATCATCACCTGCACGTCGTACTGGTCGGCGACCGAGAGGCAATTGTCGATCGCTGCCGGCGTCGTGCCCCAGTCCTCATGCAGTTTCAGCGAGCAAGCGCCGCCGAGGATCATTTCCTCCAGCGCTTTCGGCAGCGAGGCATTGCCCTTGCCGGAAAGGCCGATATTCATGGGTATAGCATCGAAAGACTGGATCATCCGGGCCATGTGCCAGGGGCCTGGTGTACAGGTGGTGGCCAGCGTTCCATGGGCGGGTCCGGTGCCTCCGCCGAACATGGTCGTAATGCCGGACATCAGCGCTTCCTCGATCTGCTGCGGGCAGATGAAATGGATATGCGCGTCCATGCCGCCGGCTGTGAGGATCTTGCCTTCACCAGCGATGATTTCCGTTCCCGGACCGATGATGATCGTCACTCCGGGTTGGGTGTCGGGGTTTCCAGACTTGCCTATCCCAATGATCAGTCCATCTTTCAGACCGACATCGGCTTTATAAATACCACTGTGATCGACGACCAGCGCATTGGTGATCACCGTATCGACCGCACCGTCTGCACGTGCAATCTGGCTCTGGCCCATGCCGTCGCGAATGACCTTGCCCCCGCCGAATTTCACCTCTTCACCATACACGGTGAAGTCCTTTTCCACCTCGATGAACAGTTCCGTATCGGCCAAGCGAACCTTGTCGCCTGTCGTCGGGCCGAACATGCGGGCATAGGCGGAACGGGTGATTTTAGCGGGCATGAGACTTACCTCTTGTATGAATTATAGTATGGGCGACATGGGTGCTTGCCACATTTTCGCCGAGATATTGCCTTGGAAAAACCCGATCATCGACCGCTTGAGATCGAATTCCGCATGTGAAGTGCGCGCGTCATCAGTAGATGATCGTTCGCCAATCTCGTGAAAGGAAAAACGATGCGAAAGATGATAGTGCTCGCGCTCTGCGCAGCTTTCCCGCTTGCGACTTCGGTCGCCTATGCGCAGTCCGCGGCGCCGCAGGCCCCAAGCGCCGAGCAAGCCGCTCCGAAGAGTGAAACCCCGGCTAAAACGGGTGCCACGCCCATAACCACCATCAATATTGTGGATATCAACGAACTGCCGGACGCGACCAAGACCCAGGTCAATGACGCTCTTGCCAAGCGTAGCGAGGCCGACATGCAGAAACTGCGCAGCTCGATCGACAAGTCGCCGCAAGTTTCCGCGGCTCTGAAGGAAAAGGGGCTGACTTCCGCAGCGGTGGTTATTGCCAGTCTCGACTCCAAAGGCCTGCTGACCCTGGTGACCAAGAAGCCAAGCTGACTGACGAGCCCTACCTGACCCATATCTGGCATATGCGTTGCGATCGGTGTTTCCCCGGTCGCTTATCGTTGTGGAAATGAGGTCAAGCGGATTGGTCAAAGCTTTCCCATGATCTTCTGCTGAAATCCATAGACGGTCCGGTTCCCGCTGAGAGGCACGAGCGTAACATCACGCTCCTGTCCCGGCTCGAATCGGACCGCCGTTCCGGCTGCAATATCGAGACGCATGCCGCGCGATTGATCGCGGTCGAACGCCAGCGCCGTATTGGTCTCGAAGAAATGGTAGTGCGACCCGACCTGTACGGGGCGGTCGCCCGTATTTGCCACCTTCAATGTGACGTTGCTGCCGCCACTGTTAAGTTCGATTTCACCTTTGGCCGTTATGATTTCGCCGGGGATCATGCTTCGCTTCCTACCTTATCGGTTCGTGCACGGTGACCAGTTTTGTACCGTCCGGAAATGTCGCCTCGACCTGAATGTCGTGGATCATCTCTGGAATGCCCTCCATCACCTGTTCTCGGGTAATCACATGCGCTCCCGCCTGCATCAGATCGGCAACGGAGCGGCCATCACGGGCCCCTTCGACGACGAAATCACTAATTAATGCAATGGCTTCCGGATGATTAAGCTTGACGCCGCGCTCAAGTCGGCGGCGGGCGACCATCGCCGCCATGGAGATCAGAAGTTTGTCTTTCTCACGTGGTGTCAGGTTCATTCTTTTCCCTTGGCCATCCCTCAGTGTTGGTTTGCGTCTAGATTGACCAGACTTTAGGCACGCCTGCCTTTTCATTCAGCAGTTCGATGAGTGGCACCAGCCGCTTCCTCAACGAATAGGCGTCACCATCGATGAGCCTCGCAAGAAGCTTGCCAGACCAGAAGGAAACACCGCCTTTTGTTCCAATTATTTTCCGGCTTGGCTCAAGATGACGTTCGGCGTTAGCGTCGAGCAGCAGGACGGTGGCCATAATGCGCATCCCGCCGAACAGGGCAGGGCGGCCCAGCATCGTTGCCGTGTCCGGTCCAATTGCGAAATCTTCCGCATGGATCAGTTTGCCTTCGCGGCGAATACGCCAGCGATCCCGGAATGAACAATGTTGTATGTCCTCGCCCATTGCCTTGCGACCGAACACGACCGGCTCCACAATCAAGGCACGGCTGGTTTCGGCAAGATCGACGGTGAGGGTCCGCCCCAGTGCCGAACCCTCGAATAAAATGGTCTCTTGCGGCAGCCACGCGAGCGACGCCCGATCGCCCACTTTCAAAGCGCTTGCCACGTCAGCGATACCGGCAGATGCCTTGTAGATGCGCTCGCAGGCTTGCGTGGTGACTTGCGCCCGACAGTCATCCGCGACGTCGAACCTCCAGCGCATCTCATCGCCGCCGGTCAGCCCCCCCGATGTATTGATCATCACCGCTTCCAGCGATTGATCGTCAGTATCGGGCAGGCGGATCTTGGCGCAGCCTTCCTGGTAAAGCGTGGCGATACGTGTGCGCCCGCTGACAGGTTTGACGGCGAGATGCGCCGAGCCAAAGGCACGCTGTGGCTTTGCTTCGGTCATTGGATCAAGAGGCGAATGTACATTCATCCCGGCACGCTATCGCAATATCCGCCGCGATGAAAACACGAATATGAAACTGATGCGAATGATGAGATGGTACTTGAGACCGCTGTCAATGGTCGGGCGGATGCTCTGGTGACGCACAACGTAAAAGACTTCAACCTGGCTGCCAAAAAATTCAGGCTACGTGTCCTGCGCCCCGGAGAACTACTTGCGGAGATTAGAAAATGACGAAAACTTCCTATCCTCTTAAACTCCCCACATCCGTCAAGACAGCCGCACAGCGTCTGGCGCGGGAGGACGGTGTTTCGCTCAATCAGTGGATTTCGGTCGCTGTTGCCGAGAAGATCGGGGCGGTAGAAACGGCAAGCGAATTCTTGCGTCGTCGCGCAGGCAAGGCGAAACCATCTGATTTATTGCCATTCCTCGAAAATGCCGGCAGCGAAGAGCCTGCAGCGGAAGACAAACTTATCTAACAGTGCTCAACTGAACTCAATAGGTGCCAAGCTCTATGGCGCGCTGGTGTGCCTTGAATACGGCTCTGATCATCAGGCGCTTGAGTTTGTCATGGCCCATCAGCACGTCCAGAGCCGCGGCGGTGGTCCCCTTCGGGCTTGTCACCTGTTCGCGCAGCGTCGTTGGCGTGTCCTCGCTTGAAGCTGCGAGTACTCCAGCGCCATAGACGGTCTGCATGGCCAGCAGCTCGGCGGTTTTCCGTTCGAGGCCGGCCACAACAGCCGCTTCGGTCAGGCATTCGATGAAATGAAACACGTAAGCGGGGCCGGAACCGGAAACTGCGGTCGCCACGTCGATCAGTTTTTCATCGTCCACAGCGGCAACTTTCCCGCTGGTTTTCAGTAATGTATCGACAAACTCGGCATCTTCGTTCCTTACATGCGGATTGCGGAACGTGACGATCATGCCCTTGCCGATTGCGGCAGGTGTATTTGGGATAGTGCGGATAATCGCGGTCTTGTCGCCTAGAAACTCCTCGAACAACGCAACCTTGACCCCGGCGGCGACGCTGACGAATGTTGTCTCGCTAGCAAAGCGCTCATAGGCTGGCAGCACGTCGCGCATCACCTGCGGCTTGACCGCGATGACGATAATCCGTGGCGACAGATCGTCCTCGAGCCGGCTGGCGTTCGCAAGCGCGTGAACACCGAGCGTTGCCGCCCGTTCGCGCAGCGCATCGGTTGGCTCAACCACTGTGACCTGATCAGGCTTCAATATACCTGCGTCCAGCCAGCCCTTGAGCATGGCAAAGCCCATATTGCCGCAACCGACCAGAACCACATTATCGACCATTTCACTCTCCCGCTGATGTCGCGGCACTTTGATCCGGCCGGATGCGCCGGGTCAACTGGTCTTGTGGGAATTTATGCGCGTCGCGATTGGAACGCGCGCGGTCATGCGCAGACCGAAACACGCCATGACCACCAGCAACCATACTGGATCGGCCCGGCGAAAGAAGAAGCTCTCGAGAAAGGCGTTCATCAGCGAAAATGTCAGGCACATCATGAAAAAATCGGCCATGAACACATTTTCCCGTTTCTTAAGGCAGCGCGCATAGTCAAAAAGCGGCAGCACAATCAAAACGATGAGCGCGCAGATCATGGCCGGATAACCCATGGCGATGGCGATATCGAGATAGCCGTTATGGGCATGAACGATACCGCGCACGTCCCAATCGAGGTAGTAGCTTGGATTTTCCGCTTGGCGCACGACCGGCGCTTCCCAGAAACTTTCAAAACCGTAACCGCGCCATGGTGTTGCCGCCAGCTTTTCCAGACCGAACTGCCAGATGGATGTGCGCCCGGTAAAGGTCGTATCTGCACCAAGTTGCGCGAGGAGATCGTGTGTGGCCGGGAAAAATAGAGTCCCGATGGTGAAGAAGAAAAATCCGATCAAAGCCGCCCCTATCAGCAGCGCAGCCACTATGCGAAAGCCAAACATGCCCGGAAACATGACGAGGAGGACCACCAGTGGCACAAGTGCCGTTGCGGTTTTCGATCCTGTATGGGCAACGAACCAGAGTGCAAGCGCAAGAAGCACGGTGCCGATCCTGCGCCAGCCACGACGAATGAGGTAGATGCCACCGAATGAGAATGCCGCCATCACCGGCCCGGCAATATTCTTATGCGCGAAGATACCGCGCCAAAGCCCCGCATGTTCGGCTTCGATTTCATTGGCGGTATGCTTCGCGAGATCCGGAACGATAACCAGGCCCGCATAGGAAAGTGTCAGCACGGCAAAGGCTGCGATCACCAGCGCCAGCGAAAACCCGTCGGCATCGCGTGGCAGCGCCAGCACCGCGATCATGCAGAGCACGGCGATTGCAGTGAAGAGCACAGCGCGTTGAGCGGCTTCTGGATCGATGGCGACAAAAGTCGACAGGAAAAGAAAGCCGAACATGACGATCCACATGGGACTGATGAGGGCAACAAGCGTACGCGGGTTGGCAAGCACCATCATGGCAAGTACGGAGACGCCGCCCAGTGCACCGAAACCGAGCTGATTGACGAGATCGCCGCCGCTCCCGGCGATCGCCGTGCTCGCCGGCTGGAACGGGCGAAACGAGATCAACAGGACGCAGAGGATCAGCGCTGCGACAAGACTGGCGACCAGCCGCATCGGGATTGCTTGCGCGGCGTCAGTTCTTTTCAGGTTGTCGATACTGCTCATTGGAATATCCGAACTCCGCGAGAACGCGGCCGACGCCAACATAGACCTGATAAATACCGATGGACAACGACCCGGTCCGCGCCACCACTACAGCCGCCCGAAGCGGCGAGACGGCGAGAAGTGCCACGCTTTTCAACACCGTCTTCACCGCGCCAAGGGGTTCGCCGGCGCGTTTGCGCTTTTCGATCAGGGTGGAGATCACGCCATTGCGCAATGCCCGCGCCCGGATCCAGTCAGCCTCGACACGCCTTGCCGGGATGGTTTCGTATACCGGTGCTTCCGCGCACCATGCGATGGTGAAGTCCTTGACCACGCAGCGGCTGATAAAATCGGAATCGCCACCGCCCATGAAGTTGAAGGCAAGGTCGAGAAACGGAAACGGCATGGCCACAAGCACATTGCGCCCGACAAGCAGATTGCCCGACGAATAGATGATTGGCACGCGTCCGGTCCGCGTGTGATGCGGGCTGAAGACGGGATGTGTCGACCACACCGCATGTTCCGGCTTGGCAAAGACTGGAAGCTGCGGCCCGCCGACCAAATCGACACCATAGGTCTCGCGCGTCATGCACATATTTTCCAGCCAGTTAGGATCGGCAACCTCGTCGTCGTCGATAACCAGCAGCGACGAGAAATTCGGAAAGGCCTTCAGCGCGGTCAACCAGCCGCCGTTATAGGCGTTACAATTTCCGCGGTCATGCGCGATGATCAGCAGGCCCTGATATTCACCGCTTTCGAACAGCGGTTTCGCTGCTACCGCTCCCTCACGCTGTTCCGCTTCATTCTCCATGACGATGATGGCGAAACGCCGTTTGGTTACCTGGGCTTTGAGCGAAACCAGGGTCTTCAACAGATGCTCCGGACGTTTGAACGTCGGCAAAGTCACCACGACGTCAATCGCTTCAGGCTCCAGGCCGGGTGACTGTGCCACGATGCTGATATTGCCTTGAAGGTCGAGTTCCATCACCGGAATAGGTATCCGTTATCCATGGTTGCAACTTATAGGAGTTGCTTATTCAACATTTCATTACATTCTGCGATCAAATCCAATAATGAGAGATAAATCATCGTAGATAGGTTCAGACCTTAGATGCACTTGCTGTTCGTAACATCACTTGTTCCAGACGGTAAGCCGACCACCGGTTACGAGATCGCCAACAATGCGATCATCGATGGCCTCGTGCGTGCCGGCGCTCGCGTCACCGTGCTCGGATTCGTCTGGCCCGGGAGCAAGCCGCTTGATCCCGACAACACGATCGTTCTTGGCGAAGTCGATGTGCGCAACGATACAGCGAACTTCACGCAAAAGTTGCGTTGGCTTGGCAAGGCTGTGTTGGCAGGCCTCACGGTTTCGTCGGTCAAGCTGCGCGTCGTCACGAAGGAAACGTTCCGTGCCGCAATCGCCTCAGTGGAGCCTTTTGACGCTTACGTGCTGAACGGCGTGCCACTGCCCGGGGCATTCGAGGACTGTTTCCACGACAAGCCGCAAATCTTCATCGCGCACAATGTCGAACATCGCTCGGCGCGCGAGAATGCCGACGCGGCAACCAGCCCCGTACAAAAATATCTGTTCGGCCGGGAGTCCCGGCTTCTGATGGGCCTTGAGAAGCGGTTGTGCAGCAAGGCGTCGTTCATCTTCACGCTAGCCGATGACGATATCGATGCGCTGGGCTTATCCGGAACCGGACGTGCCGCGGCACTTCCTCTCGTGACCGGCGCCGATACGGCGAAGAGAAAAGGACGCAAAATAGTACGGGACCTTGGCTTGATCGGAACCTGGACGTGGCAACCGAACCGCATTGGTCTTGAGTGGTTCCTGCGTGAGGTCGTACCGCATCTGGACAAGGATATCGGCGTCAGCGTCGCCGGTAGCACGCCGGCCGATCTCAAAGCCGCATGGCCTAACGTCACCTTTGCTGGCCGTGTGCCAAACGCCACCGATTTCGTTTGCGGCTGCGCCGTCATCCCGCTGATCAGCCGCGCCGGAAGCGGCGTGCAGCTCAAGACGATCGAGACATTCGAACTGGGCCTGCCGAGCGTCGCGACTGCGCTTTCCGTGCGAGGCATTGCAGATATTCCGGATAATTGTGTTGTCGCTGATGATCCCGCCGGCTTTGCCAAGGCGGTTAACGCCATGGTTGCTCGTGTGCGCGCAGGCGAGTACCTGATCCGCTCAGGAGACACTTTCCGCGCTGCGCAATTGGCGCGTTTCGACCAGCAGATAAGGCTTGGTCTGGATCGGCTTGAAACCCGGATTGCAAATGGGCGTGCGGCCGCATGAGTTTGGTCGAAACGGATATTCCGCGACGGGCGATTCTCGGCGTACCGGTTGTCGCCTTGCCTTGGACCGAAGCCATTGAAACCATGCGCGAACGTATCGCGGGACGGCGCTTCGCCCTGGTCACGTGGCTCAACGCCCACAACGCCAATCTGGCGCAGGAGAATGGTGATTTCCATCGTGCGCTCAATCAGTTCCTCGTTCTTCCCGACGGTGTAGGCGTCGACATCGCCTCGAAAATCCTGCACGGCGCGCCATTCCCGGCCAACCTCAACGGCACGGATTTCACGCCCGCGCTGTTGACAGCAGAAACCAGCCCTCTGCGTGTGGGTCTTATCGGAGCGCGGCCTGAAGTGGTCGAAAAGGCAGCGGCGAGTTTCAGGCAGCTTGCGCCGCAGCATGAAATCCGCGTTATCAGCGACGGCTTTTTCAAAGCCAGCGATGAACCGCGCATCCTTGAGATCCTGAAGAATTATCACCCGCATATTCTGCTGGTGGCGATGGGTGTGCCGCGTCAGGAAATGTTCATGGCGAAGCACCTTACGGGCGAACATTGCGCCTTGGCCTTTGGTGTCGGCGCGTTGTTTGATTTCACGGCAGGTGCCGTGCCCCGGGCCCCGCTGATTGTGCAAAAGTTGCGCTTCGAGTGGCTTTATCGCCTTGCTCAGGAACCTGGACGTATGTGGTACCGGTACATTGTCGGCAATCCGCTTTTTCTGCTACGCGTCATGCGGGCAAAGTTAAGGGGCAGTAAGGGCGGATGAGAACGGCACTTGTTACCGCGAGTTATGCACCCGATTTTGAGCGCTGCAGATTGCTCTGCGAAACGATCGATCGCTTCGTCACAGGTTTCACGAAGCACTATATACTGGTCGAGCATCGTGACGTGGCTCTGTTCAGGCAGCTCGAAGGCCCTCGCCGGGTTGTGATCGACGAGAACGATCTCTTGCCCCGCTGGATCAGGCCGTTTCCCGACCCGAGCAATTTGGGCCGCCGCCGCATCTGGCTCTCCCCTTGGACCATGCCGTTGCGTGGCTGGCATGTGCAGCAATTCCGGCGCATCGCCATTGCGGCTCATACGGATGAAGACGCGTTCTTTTACATCGATTCCGATGTCGCTTTCCTGAAACCTTTCGACTGCGCCTCGGTCTGGCGCGGCAATGATTTACGGCTGTTTCGCCGCGATGGTGACCTGTTGCGCCCCGTGCCCGGAGATCAGCGCGTCTGGTCCGAACATGCGGGGCAGGTGCTTGGTATCGCCCCTGTCAGCCCGGCGGGACATGATTACATCGGAACTCTGATCGCCTGGCGGCGCGATGCCTTACTGACCATGTGCGACCATATCGAGAAGATCACCGGTCGCCACTGGATCGCGGCGATCGGGCGTTCGCGCCGGTTTTCGGAATGCATGATCTATGGCCGATATGCTGATGAAGTGCTGATGGCGGAAGGACACTATCACGACGCGGCCGAGTTCTGCCGGGTCTACTGGTTTGCTCCTGCTCCGACGGACAAGGAGTTCCTTGCCTTCGTCGAGGCGATGACGCCGGAACAGGTGGCGATCGGAATGCAATCATTTATCGGTGACGATACGGCGCGCATCCGGAAATTGCTAGCGTAGCCTAGACCCTTCGCGCGGGTCTCCTGATGGCTCGATAGGTCAAAAACGCTGATAGAACATAAAGCACTGCGAACATCGCGTTCAACCAGATCATCCAGTCGTGGGTGTCAAGAAATGTAACGAGAATCCACCAAAGCAGTGCGGCCTTGGCGGCGCCCAACAGTGCGAGATTGAGCGCACGAAGTCCTGATTGGCCTCGCGCATAAAGAATCTCCGCCTGATATTCGATGAGATTGCGCAAGCCCGGCACCAACAATACCAGCGGCAAGAGCGAAACAACCGAGGCAACATTCGCTCCGAGCGCTCGCGGAAAAATGGTGAGGAAGATGGCAAGTGCCGCCAGACCGAACGTCGAGACGAGAAACACGCCAAGCTCCAGCCCACCGCGAACTTTGAGCGATTTCAGCATGTCCGGCGTCCGCATCAGTTTCTGCACCAGCATCATGTTGAATGAACGCACGGGCAGGGCGGTCAGATCGACAAGACGCATGATGATGGCATAGACACCCGCCGTCTGTGGCCCGCCGACCGCAAGCACCAGCAGCTTGTCCATTTCGGACTGGACGTAGAAAAGCACTTCCGCGCCGGTGACGGCAAAGGAATCCGCCAGCCTCCGGCGGTATAGCTTGGGAATGAGGCGCAGCCGCACGCGCGGGTAAAAGAAGATGACCGCGATAACAAGCGCAACACCATTCGCCCCCGCATACCACCAGCTCCATATTGCGAGATTAGTCACGGTCGAGAAGGCAAAAAGCACTGCTGCTACCGCTCGCAAGGCCGTGCCGATAATGACCAGCAATGCTGCCCGGCCAAAGCGGTTCAGGCCGTTATTGACGATAACCACCACTTCCAGCGACCGCCAAAGCAATGCTTCCGCTGCAACGATTACGGCAAAGGTACCAAGCGCAAGGTCCGCACCGAAGAAAATAAGGTGGGTCAGATAGGCGGCAAGCATGAAGATGGGCAAAGACACCACGACCGCTGCCAGAAAGCCGCCCGTATAGGCGCCAATCAGTTGCGGCTTGACGGTGGAAATCCGGTAGAGCGGTGAAACGAAGCCGAAGGAAACGAGACGCGAAAGCACAACGCCCGTTGCCGATGCGGTGGCAAACAGGCCGAATTCTGCAATCGACAAGGTGTTTGCCAGCGCAACAAAATAGGCAAGCGAAATCACGAGCCGTCCCGCCGATCCGCTGATCACCGAGAAATAGTCGCGGATAAGCCCTGCGTTGGCTTTCAGGTGGCGTGTAACCAATTTCATGTCCTGCGGGATATGCCTGAATCAAAGGCACGGGAGAAGCATTTGTTTCAGACGTGAATTCCGCGGTTTTCTACATCAAAAGGCTTAACGGCTTGTGTTGTCAGATTGAGGACGTGCTATGAAGGGCTTCATTTGCACGACTTCTAAGCATCATTGCTTTTCATCAAATCATATTTTCAAATTATATCATTTAGGCTATATTTATATGAATTGGACAGTGGAAACGCTTGATACAACTGTCGATGCCGAGATTGAGGAATTACCTCCAGCACTACGATCAAGGCTCGTTCGTCTTATGGAAACAATCGAAAGCGTTGGTCTTGAAAAGTTACGGGAGCCGCACGTCAAGCATTTGAGTGGGAAATTGTGGGAGTTGCGGGTGAAAGCGTCGGAGGGCATTGTTCGGGGTCTATATGTGACGGTAACGGGCCGGAAAGCCGTTATCCTCCATGTTTTCGTTAAAAAGTCACAAAGAACACCAACCAAAGCGCTTGCGTTGGCACATGAACGAATGAAAAGAGTGATCTGATGACCAAGCTTGCAGAACTGAAAAAGAAATACATGAAAGATCCGGAGTTCCGGAAAGAATATGAAAAAGCGGATCTGGAATATTCGATAATTGAACTCTTGATACGAGCCCGTACCCAAGCAAATTTATCGCAGGCAGAGGTTGCAAAACGTATGGATACTACGCAGTCGGCTATCGCTAGATTAGAAGGCGGTGGAGTTTCACCGTCGATCGCGACATTGCGGCGCTATGCGGAAGCGACTGGCTCAAAGCTGCGTGTTGAGATTACACGGATGTGAGGCAGTGGCCTCGATAATTAACGATTTATTTTCCATAGAACTTTAGGTTGAATTAACTGTGGAACGTTGGGTCCGCTATTGAATCGCGTTGATTGGCGATTGTGGAGTTAAGGTGGGAATGAGTAATCGTGAAAACGAGACGGCAAAGCGGCCGCGGCGCTCGCTTCTCTCGTTTGCAAGTCAGCCCGAGCCCGAGGGAGAGGCGCCTGCCGATCCCGTCACGACGCACATTCACGGCGAAGACAATCTTGATCACTATCACCGAATGCGCGCCTTGCGTTTGGCCGCCGGTAGCGAAATCTCACTGCCGTCGTTGAGTGATATTCCCGAAGACCTCAGTTCCGAAGAGGCTGAGCAGGACGCGATCAATCGCATGCGCGCCGACATGGCCGCGATCAAGGCCGAGCTAAACAGGCGTTTCGATGCTGCCGAGGACGTAGTGCCGCAGCACGGAGAACCCGCGTCATTGATCGAAGAGCCTGCCCAGGTCGAGACAGAAAATCCAATCGTCACTGCGCGGTCTGAACCTGAGCCTTTCGAGCCAGAACCCGAACCTGTTGTCGCACCCGTCCCGGTGCGCCAGCCTGCGCCGCGCAAGGTGGAACTACGGCCAACGGAATATCAAAGCGATGAATGGCGGCCGCTCGTCGATCCGCGCATCGTCATCAATCGCGTCGGCCGTTCCAAGGCACTGATCGTCGCGACAACAATCATCGGCACGCTTCTCGGCGTCGGCTATGCGATGACGCTGCCCAAGCTCTACGCGTCCACGGTCGAAGTGCTGGTTGATCCGCGCGACTTGAAGATCGTCGACAAGGAAATTTCGTCGAGCCAGCTGCCTGTCGATGCCTCGCTGGCCATTGCCGAAAGCCAGTTGCGCGTCATTCAGTCGAGCAGCGTGTTGACCAAAGTGATCGATCGCGCCGGGCTTGCCAAGGATCCGGAATTCAACGGTGACCTCAAGGAACGAGGCATCGTGGCGTCAATACAGGACCTGTTCTCGACCGACAGCACACCGGATGCAACGACTCGTGAAACTGTTCTCTTGCGCAATCTCTACGATCATCTCGAAGTCGAGCGCAGCACCAAGAATTTCATCTTCAACATCACCGTGAAGTCACGCGATCCGGAAAAGGCGGCTTTCATCGCCAATACCGTATCGGACGTTTTCCGCGAGGAGCAGGGCAATATCCAATCCGATACCGCCCGGCAGGCCACAGCATCGCTGACCGCGCGTCTCAATGATCTGCGCGCCGGTGTTCAGGATGCAGAAAATGCGGTGCAGAAATTCAAGGCCGAGAATGATCTTGTCGACGTACAGGGCCGTTTGATCAGCGATGATGAAATCACCCGCACGAATGATGAACTGACCGCCGCACGCAACCAGACAATCCGGCTGAAGGCGCAGGCTGATTCCATCCGGAACACGTCCGTTGAAGGTGTGCTCGGTAACACGCTGCCGGAAGAATTCCGCTCCGGTGTCATCGTTGCGCTTCGCTCGCAATATGGCGCACTGAAGCAACAGGCGGATGGTCTCGCTACCAAGCTCGGACCGCGTCATCCGCAGCTCATCCAGGCGCAGTCGCAGGTTATTGGGGTCCGCAACGAAATCCGCAACGAGCTTGGCCGTATCGCCTCCTCGGTGCAGGTGGAACTTCAGCGTTCCACCCAGCAGGAACAGGACCTGTCGTCACGACTGGCGCAGCTCAAAGCGCGTACCGCCAGCAACAACGAGGACATGGTCAAGCTGCGCGAACTCGAACGTGAAGTCACCGCCAAGCGCGAAGTCTACGAAGCCTTCCTGTTGCGCGCCAAGGAGACCGGCGAGCTCGAAGGCATGAACACCACCAATATCCGCGTCATCTCCCCGGCGCGCCCAGCGCTTGAAAGCACCGGTGGTTCACGCAAGCTCGTTGCAATTGGCGGCCTGCTCGGCGGGCTTTTGACCGGTCTGGGTATCGCTGTGTTGCTCGGCATGATCGAAAGCTTTCGTGCCGGCAATCGCGCTCCTGTTTATATCGAGGATGAAACGCCCGTCGATCCGGTACCGCCATCCGGCAGCAAGCGTACCGTTTCGCCCGAAATCGCTAGCCTTTCGCCCGTAGTGCCTTCTGAATCTCGGCTTGGCGCAGCAATCAGACGTGCGCAAACACGGGCTATGGTGTCGGATAAAGCGGAGCTCGAGGACTCACCGCATTCCGCCGATGACGAGGCCGCGATTGCTGAGTTTCTGTACGAGCATTCCGACGCGCTGATGGAACCGCGCCATCACGACAATTCCAACATCGAGGAGATGCTGGCCGAGATTGCCGAACTGCGCGAAGTCTTGCGGCAGCGCGCCGAGCGGAAAGCTGGCTGACCCGTTTAGTGCAACCTTGGCGTGGGTCCTTGCCCCTTGTCGTCAATGACATAGCCGCGGTAAAACCGGTCCAATGTAAAAGGAGCCGAGAGCGGATGCGGCTCGTCCTTGGCGATCGTCCAGGCGAAGCATTTACCCGAGATCGGCGTCGCCTTGAAGCCGCCATAGCACCAGCCCGTGTTGAGATACATGCCCGGCAGCGGACCGGTCGTGATGATGGGGGAACCATCCATGGTCATATCCATGATACCGCCCCACGAGCGTAACAGCTTGACGCGCGCCAGCGCCGGGATGAGCGCAATGAATTCGCTCATCACGTCCTCGACCACCGGCAGATTGCCGCGCTGTGCATAGGAATTATAGCCGTCGATATCGCCGCCGAATACGAGCCCGCCCTTGTCGGATTGGCTGAAATAAAGATGTCCGCCACCGAACGTCGCCACCGTGTCGACCACCGGCTTCAGTGCCTCCGAGACGAAAGCCTGCAGCACATGCGATTCGAGCGGCAGGCGATCGATACCCGCCCTGCGCATGAGCTCGCTGGTGTGCCCCGCAACGGCACAGCCAACCTTCTTCGCATTGATCGGCCCGCGTGTGGTCATAACCCCGGTGACCGTATCGCCATCCTTCAAAAAACTCGTGACTTCGCAATTCTCGATGATATCGACGCCGAGTTGGTCGGCGGCGCGGGCGTAACCCCATACGACGGCATCATGCCGTGCAGTTCCGGCACTGCGCTGCATCAATCCACCAAGAATGGGAAAGCGCGCGTTGCTGCTGATATCGAGCCCGGGGATCAGCTTCTTGATCTCGAGTGGATTCATCAGTTCGCAATCGATGCCGTTGAGGCGCATCTGGTTGCCGCGCCGCGCATAGATATCGAGCTGCGGCAGCGAGTGGGCGAGATTGACCACACCGCGCTGCGAAAACATCACATTGTAGTTGAGATCGTGGGACATGGTTTCCCACAGTTTCATCGACGCTTCGTAGAAGTGCTGGTTTTCGGTGAGGAGATAATTCGAGCGGATGGCCGTGGTGTTGCGGCCGATATTGCCCGAACCGAGCCAGCCC
This sequence comes from Phyllobacterium sp. LjRoot231, assembly GCF_964253365.1. Lineage (NCBI taxonomy): Bacteria > Pseudomonadati > Pseudomonadota > Alphaproteobacteria > Hyphomicrobiales > Phyllobacteriaceae > Phyllobacterium > Phyllobacterium sp. LjRoot231. The sequence goes on along the minus strand of NZ_CAXUQT020000001.1, from coordinate 4,543,933 downwards.
TTTTCCACCACCGCAATGTTGCGGATGCCGTGTTCCTTGGCGAGGTAGTAGGCGGTAGCAAGACCATGACCGCCGCCGATGATCACCACATCATAGGCTGGTTTCGGATCGGGTTTGCGCCAGGCTGGCTTCCAGTCCTTGTTGCCGTTGAGGGCATTTTTCAAAAGGCTGAAAGCTGAATAGCGCATGGTGGATTCCGGATTCGAATGAGATTTCGCGATCATGCTTGGATTTATCGTCGACGCCAAGCCCCTGACGATCTGAGTTGGGGCACATCATCGCATTGCCCTTCAAAGGCGCTTTCGCTATTGCGTCAGTGAACGCCGTTTTGACGGTATTATTCGGCGGTAAAATCAACAGAATGACGCTCAATCCGAAACTTGATGTCCAGGAGCAGCACATGGCAGTGACGATCAATGGCAAGGAAATTGCCGAGGACGTGGTTTCGAAGGTCAAGGCATCAGCCGCCGATCTGATCGAAACCAGCGGGATCACCCCCGGCATCGCCGTCGTGATCGTTGGCGAGGATCCAGCGAGTCAGGTCTATGTCGCTTCCAAGGGCAGGAAGGCGCGCGAATGCGGTTTTTACTCTGTGCAGCATACTTTGCAGGAAGAAACATCCGAAGAAGAACTGGTCATGCTGGTTGAAAAGCTCAATGCCGATCCGCTGATCCATGGCATTCTCGTCCAGCTTCCTCTGCCGAAACATATCGATTCCGGCCGCATCATCCAGACCATCTCGCCCGACAAGGATGTCGACGGCTTCCATTTCATCAATGTTGGCAAGCTTGGCACCGGCGAAATCGAGACGGCTTTCGTACCCTGTACACCAGCCGGATCGATGCTGCTGATCGATCGCATCCTGGGACGTGATCTTTCCGGTCTCAATGCAGTCGTCATCGGCCGCTCCAACATCGTCGGCAAGCCGATGTTCAACCTGCTGCTCGCGCACAATGCAACAGTCACCATTGCGCATAGCAAGACCAAGGATCTGGCAGCTCTTTGCCGCACTGCCGATATTCTGGTTGGCGCCGTCGGCAGGCCGCAGATGGTCAAGGCGGATTGGGTCAAGCCGGGGGCTACGGTTATCGATGTCGGTATCAACCGCATTCCCGCTCCGGAAAAGGGCGAGGGCAAGACACGGCTCGTTGGTGATGTGGACTTTGCCGACGTGTCTACGGTTGCCGCCGCTGTTACCCCGGTACCGGGCGGTGTCGGGCCGATGACGATTGCCATGCTGATGGCCAATACCCTTGTCGCCGCCTATCGCTCGGCTGGCAAAGCGCCGCCACGCTTCTGATCCATTTGCTCAAATAGGGAATCCGGTTAGAAGAACATATGCCCGAAGCCCTCAAGGTCACCAGAACCTTTGCCTTTCTGCTCGTTGACAAATTCCCGATGTTCAGCCTCGCCGCTGCCATCGACACCATACGCACGGCCAATCGCATGTCGGAGGAGGCGTTCTATTCCTGGATCATCGTATCCGCCAATGGTGCAGCGGTGACCGCTTCGAACGGGCTGCAGATCAATGTGCAATATGCGCTTGCAGACCTGCCTCCCGCCGATATCACCTTCATATGCGCCGGGCTCACGACCGAGTTTGACGACAAGGCAAAGGTCATCGCCACCTTGCGCACACTGGGACGTCGCGGCGCTGTTCTCGGCGGACTTAATGTCGGCAGCTACATTCTGGCTGAAGCAGGTCAACTCGAGGGTCATCGCTGCACCATCCACTGGGAAAATCGCGCCGGATTTCAGGAACGGTTTCCGCAGATCGATTGCACCGGCAATGTCTTCGAGATCGACCGCAAACGCTATACCTGCGCTGGCGGAACGACATCGATCGACCTGATGCTAGAGATCATCAAGCAGGACTTTAGCCCAGCTCTTGCCAATGAAGTGGCCAACCAGTTCCACCACGAACGTATCCGCTCGCAAACCGATCGTCAGCGTATCGGTCCCGAACGCGATCTCACCGGCAAATCGGAAAAGCTGCGCAAGATCGTGGAACTCATGGCCGATAATCTCGAACAGCCGAAATCAGCTGTGCGATTGGCGAAAGCCGTTGGCCTGTCCGTCCGGCAGGTGGAGCGGTTGTTCCTGCGTCACCTCAACATGACGCCGGGTCGCTATTACATGAGCCTGCGGCTGGAGCGCGCCCGTGAACTCTTGCGCCAGACCCATTCGCCTATTCTCGATGTGGCGTTGGCGACGGGCTTCACCTCGCATTCCTATTTTGCCCAGAGCTATCGGGCACAGTTCGGGCGCTCACCCTCGGATGAGCGCCGTACGACCTACTGATCTTTCGTCGTGCTCACCGTTTTCAGGTCGGTAAGCGCAAAACCAGCATCCTTGGTCAAGATCGGCGCGCGATGAGACTTTGCGGTGGCGTAGTGGAAGCAATCGGCAAGGTTTAGCGCGCTGTTGCGATTGTTGGCTGAATAATGGTGCCGCCCATAACGCTCAAATGCTTGTAGCGCGGTTGGCAGATCTTCATTTGAAACCGGAAGAACCTTAATATTGGCGGCATCAAGAAATGCCTTTATCTCCAATTCGGATTCTGCCATCGAAAGACGTTTCTCCTTGAATATAACCGCCGTTGCTTCCCACACTGCGATGACAGATGTGATCAATATTCTCGATTGAGCATCAACAAGCTGTTGGCTAAACGCTTGAGCTGCAGACTCTTTCAACAAGATTGCTACAATCACCGACGCATCGACGAACATCAATAATCGCCACTGAGTTCATCATAAAACGCCTTGTCGGCTTTAAATCCGGTATCAGGATAGGCAGCTAATCTGTCCTGTATTATTTTTATACGTTCAAGAAGCGGAACTTCCTTGTCGGTAAGCTGTAATTCCCTCTCCAGCGCGAGCCTTACAGCTTCGGTCTTGGTTATATGTTTACGGGCTGCAAGCTTCGTTGCCAGCTCGTTTACCTCTTCGTTGCGAATGTTCAGCGGCATGTCAATTCCTCTGTGTAGACACAATATAGAAGTGTCTACACAATGATGCAATGCTACTAAAGGCCAAACACCGAGGCGCCGTGATCAGCACGGCCGACGACATTACGGAATGCAGCGAAAAGCTCGCGTCCCATACCATAGCTGTTGTGGCTGATATCGACATCCGGCGTTGGGCGCGCGGCCAGAACCTCTGGATCTTCCAGTACGTCGAGCGTACCGATCTCGGCATCCAGCCGCACAACATCTCCATCCCGGATCTTGCCGATGATACCGCCATCGAGCGCTTCCGGCGTCACATGGATTGCGGCCGGAACCTTGCCGGAGGCGCCGGACATGCGCCCATCGGTGACGAGCGCCACCATGTGACCGCGGTCCTGCAGCACGCCAAGGGCAGGGGTCAGCTTGTGCAGTTCCGGCATGCCATTGGCGCGCGGACCCTGGAACCGCACGATGGCGACAAAGTCGCGATCGAGCTTTCCGGCCTTGAATGCATCCTGCAGCGCGGCTTGGCTGTCGAAGACGATGGCCGGCGCCTCGATGATATGCCGGTCAGCCTTCACAGCTGATGTCTTGATCACGGCCGTGCCGAGGTTGCCCTTGAGCATCTTCAGTCCGCCAGTGACCTGGAATGGCTGCTTGCAGGTAGAAAGCACTTTCTTGTCGGCGCTTTCCGCAGCGACCGGCTCGCGCACGACCGTGCCGTTCTCACCCAGCTTCGGCTCGATCGTATAGGCGCGCAGGCCTTCCGAGCCGCCCCAGACGGTCTTGACGTCCTCGTGCAGGAGCCCGCCATCGAGCAGTTCGCGGATGATGTAACCCATCCCGCCTGCCGCATGGAAATGGTTCACGTCGGCAAGCCCGTTTGGATAGACGCGGGCGAGCAGCGGAACCACATCGGAGAGGTCGGAAATGTCCTGCCATGTCAGCTTGATGCCGGCGGCCGCTGCCATAGCGACGAGATGCATCGTGTGATTGGTCGAGCCGCCCGTGGCGTGCAGACCAACGACACCATTGACGATACTGCGTTCGTCGATCATTTCGCCGACCGGCGTATATTCATTGCCAAGCGCAGTTATTGCGAGCGCCCGCTTTGCCGCTTCACGCGTCAGCGCTTCACGCAAGGGCGTTCCCGGATTGATAAAGGACGAACCTGGCATGTGCAGGCCCATGATTTCCATCAGCATCTGGTTGGAATTGGCGGTCCCGTAAAAAGTGCAGGTGCCAGGGCCATGATAGGACTTGGACTCGGATTCAAGCAGCTCTTCGCGGCCGACCTTGCCTTCCGCATAGAGCTGGCGCGTCTTCGCCTTTTCATCATTGGGAAGGCCGGTGGTCATTGGACCCGCGGGAATGAACACGGCAGGCAGATGACCGAAGGTCAGCGCACCGATCACCAGCCCCGGCACGATCTTGTCGCAGACGCCAAGATAGACGGCCGCGTCGAACATATCGTGCGACAGCCCGATAGCGGTCGCCATGGCGATAACGTCGCGGGAAAACAGGGAAAGCTCCATGCCCGGCTGGCCTTGCGTTACCCCATCGCACATGGCTGGTACCCCGCCGGCAACCTGAGCCACGCCGCCGGCTTCCTTGGCCGCAGCCTTGATCAGTTGCGGATAGGTTTCGAACGGCTGGTGCGCAGAGAGCATGTCATTATAGGAGGTGATGATGCCAAGATTGGCTATGACGTCGCCAGCCAGCGCTGCCTTGTCGGATGGGCTGCAAGCGGCAAATCCATGCGCGAGATTGGCACAGGCAAGCGCGGTGCGCTTGGGTTTGCGTGACGCTGCTTCGCGCAAATGGTCGAGATAGACATCGCGCGTCGGTCTCGACTGTTCGCAAATGCGATTGGTAATACTCTTCACCCGCTGAAGAACGGTCATGTCATGTCTCCTTCTGGCGTTTGCCCGGAAGTTTGGGAGCCTTCCTGGCAATCACACGCTCTGAACCTCACGGGGCCCAGAAAATCTCAAGCTCGATCGGCTCGTATCGCAATATCGCGCGGATCGGCATATCGGCTGTCGCGCCTTGGCCGAGCGCCGCTTCGAGCGTCGTCCTCTTGCCTGCGCCTTCAATATGCAGCGCCACGAAGCGCGCCCCGACAATCACTGGCAGTGTGAGCGTCAGCCTTGGTTCGCCGGCGCCTTCCGCCTGCATCGGCAGCACCAGCGCCTCCTGATCGGGCGAAATCGCATCGCTTAGCCGATTGCCGCCGGGGAAAAACGATGCCGTATGTCCATCGCCGCCCATGCCGAGAATGACGACATCGAACGGCTGTCCAAGCTTGGCGATCGCCTTCGCCGCTATTTTAGCACCTTCTTCGACGTCCGGCGCATCATTGTAGAGGCCGACGAAATTAGCCTTGGCTGCTTTATTCTGCAGAAGCATCTCGCTGACGAGCTTCTGGTTGGAACGGTCGCTGGTAGGCGGCACAAAACGCTCATCCACCAGTGTTATCGTGATTTTCCCCCATGGCAGGTCTTTCAGCGACAGCGCCTTGAAAAAGCGGGCGGGCGTCGTGCCGCCGGAGACGGCAAGCACAGCCTTGCCGCGCGCTTCACAGGCCACGGCAAGACGCTCCGCCACCGTCGAAGCAAAAGCTTCGGCCAGAGCATTGCCGTCGGGGAAACTATGCAATGTGTGTGCCATCAGCATGCCCGATCAGGTTTCATGCCAGGTGCGACCGTCACGCTCGATAAGCGCGATGGCTGCGGATGGTCCCCATGTCCCGGCGGTGTAGCCGTAGGGTGGCTGATCATTCTCGGTCCACGCTTTCAGAATAGGATCGACCCATTGCCACGCCGCAACCACTTCATCGCGCCGCATGAACAATGTCTGGTTGCCGCGCACCACATCCATGATCAACCGTTCATAGGCGTCGGGGCTGCGCGCCGTGAAAGACTCGGCAAAGGTCATATCAAGTGGCACGTGGCGCAGGCGCATACCCCCCGGACCCGGATCCTTGATCATCATCCACTGCTTGACGCCCTCATCCGGCTGCAAGCGGATGACCAGCTGGTTGGCGACGACCCGGCCTGCACCTTCGCCGAAGATCGAATGCGGGATAGGTTTGAACGATACGACGATTTCGGACGCACGTGTTGCAAGCCGTTTGCCGGTGCGCAGATAGAACGGCACGCCGGCCCAGCGCCAATTGGCGATCTCGGCCTTGATCGCGACGAAGGTCTCCGTATTGCTCGGATGTTCCAGCTCCTCCGTGTAGCCCTTCACTGCGCCGCCTGCGGAGGCGCCGGCACGGTATTGTCCGCGGACAGTAAGCTCCTCGGCGTTCTTCGACGTTATCGGGCTCAGCGAGCGCAGCACCTTCAACTTTTCGTCACGGACCGCATCCGCATCCATCGATGCCGGCGGTTCCATCGCCACGAGGCAGAGCAACTGCATGATGTGGTTCTGTACCATGTCGCGCAGCGCGCCCGCCGTATCGTAATACCCGGCACGGTTTTCGAGCCCGACAGCTTCCGCCACGGTGATCTGCACGTGATCGATATGCGCCGAATTCCACAATGGTTCGTACAGTGCATTGGCGAAACGCAGCGCCATCAGGTTCTGCACCGTCTCCTTGCCTAGATAGTGATCGATGCGGAAAATCTGCTGTTCGTGAAAGACATGGCCAATCGTGTCGTTGAGCGCAATGGCAGATTGAAGATCCCGGCCGATCGGCTTTTCGACGATGATGCGCGTGTGATCGTGAACGAGTTTGTAGCTCTTCAGGCGGCCAGTGATATCGCCGAAAAGAGACGGGCTGACGGCAAGATAGAAAGCCCGGATTTTCTTGGTATCGTTGCCGATTTCCGCCTTCAGCTCTTCCCAGCCATTATCGGATGTAGCATCGACCGCGACATAGGACAGGCGCGCCAAGAACTGGTCGACCTGCTTCTGGTCGAATTCTGCGGGCTTCACGAACTCCTTGATCGCAGCTTCAGCGAACTTGCGGTAGTCCTCATTGGACATGGGCGTACGGGATGCGCCGATGACGCGGGTCGGTTCCGAAAGCTGGCCATCGCGCTGGCGCTGGTAAAGCGCCGGGATCAGCTTGCGCTCGGCAAGATCGCCGGTACCGCCAAACACGATGCAATCAAAAGGGTCAACCGGGATAATCTGACTTGTCATGGGAGAGTCTCGCTATGCCTGACTTGCACATCCGTAGATGCGGGGTTTTATAATCTAATCGATTTAAAATGACCAGTCCCGATGCGCGAACTGCGTCAAAATGCATTTCCAATTCGTGTCCTTTCCAATAGGCTTGCAACGAACGGGATGTGGTCATGGTACATAATCTATCCAGAGTTGTCGCACAGGATAAGAATTTCCTGAACATCATAAATGGCAGACGTGTTGCCGCATTAAGCCAGGAAACGATCACTGTTTTGTGTCCGTCCGATGGTCTGGCCTTTGCGAGCATCCCGGCGGGTAATGCCGATGATGTGGATCGCGCTGTACGTGCCGCGCGCGAAGCTTTCGATCGTGGTCCCTGGTCAAGGATGCCTGCCTTCGAGCGCGGACGGCTGTTGACGCGGCTCGGACAGTTGATCGAACAGCACGGTGATGAACTTGCGGCGCTCGAATCGCGCGATACCGGCAAGCCAATTCGCCAGGGCAGGGCGGACGTTGCCGCCGCCATGCGTTACTACGAATTCTATGGTGGTGCGGCCGACAAGATCCATGGCGACACGATCCCGTTTCTCGATGGTTATACGGCACTGACCCTGCGCGAACCGCACGGCGTCGTCGCCGGAATCATTCCATGGAATTACCCGTTGCAGATCATGGCGCGGGTGGTGGGCGCCGCGCTCGCCATGGGCAACACGCTCATCATAAAGCCCGCTGAAGACGCATCGCTCTCGACGATCCGCATCGGCGAACTTGCCATCGAGGCGGGCCTTCCGGATGGCGTGCTCAATGTCATCACCGGCTATGGTCGCGAAGCGGGTGCAGCCCTGTCAGCACATCCCGGCGTCGACTATGTGACCTTTACCGGTTCTCCCGCAACCGGCACGGCCATCCAGCAGGCTGCGGCCGGCAACAATCGCGGGGTTACGATGGAACTCGGCGGCAAGTCGCCGCAGATCGTCTTTGCCGACGCCGATATCGAAAAAGCGCTGCCGGTTCTCGTCAATGCCATCATCCAGAATGGCGGCCAGACCTGCTCGGCGGGCAGCCGCATTCTCATCGAGCGTCCCATCTATGATGAGGTCGCCGCAGCGCTAGGCGAGCGCTTCGAGAGGCTCGTTGCTGGTCCGCACGATGCCGATCTCGATCTTGGGGCGATGATCAACCCGGCGCAGAAGAGCAGGGTTGAAAACTATGTCACGTCGGCCGCCGAGGCCGGTATCGATGTCATTGCGCGGGGGTCCATCGATGTCGAAGCCCCGGTCACCGGCTACTATGTAGCGCCAGTGCTGTTCGGCGCCGTCGATCCGACGGCCATTATCGCCCAGGAGGAGGTTTTCGGCCCGGTGCTCACTCTGTTCGCGTTTGACGACGAGCAGGAGGCCATAAGGCTCGCCAATCACACGGAATATGGCCTCGTCGCCGGTATCTGGACCAGGGATGGCGCGCGCCAGCATCGCGTTGCCAAGGGCGTGCGTGCGGGGCAGGTCTTCGTCAATGCCTACGGCGCCGGCGGCGGCATCGAACTGCCGTTTGGCGGCTTCAAGAAATCCGGCCATGGCCGCGAAAAGGGTTTCGAGGCCCTTTACGACATGTCGGCGACCAAGACGATCATCTTCCGCCACGATTGATCCAACTCACCAATGAACCACAGCATGTATGAGGAGAAGACATGAAGCGTTTGGCAGGCAAGACAGCAATCATCACCGGGGGCGCATCGGGCTTTGGCGAGGCAATGGCCAGGCGTTTCGCCGAGGAAGGCGCCAATGTCGTTGTTGCCGATTTGAACCTTGTGGGCGCCGAGAAGGTCGCCGCGGATATTGGCAAGACCTCCATTGCCGTTCATGCCGACGTTACGCGCAAGGAAGAGGTAGACGCCATGGTAAAGACCGCCATGGACGCGTTTGGCCGGATCGACATCATGGTCAACAATGCTGGCTTCACCCATCGCAATGGCTCAATGCTTGGCGTAGATGAATCCACATTCGACCTCATCGCCGCCGTCAACATGAAGGCGATCTATTATTCGGCGCTCGCTGTGGTGCCTATCATGGAAAGGCAGGGCGGCGGCTCGGTCATCACGACGGCCTCGACCGCGGGATTACGCCCGCGTCCCGGCCTTACCTGGTACAATGCATCGAAAGGCTGGGCGATCAGCGCCACCAAATCCATGGCGGTCGAACTTGCGCCGAAGAATATCCGGGTCAATTGCCTGTGCCCGGTCGCGGGCGAAACGCCGATGCTCGGCCTGTTCATGGGCGAGGACACACCGGAAAAGCGTGCGCAATTCAAGGCGACGGTTCCGCTTGGCCGCCTGTCGACACCGCTCGACGTCGCCAATGCCGCATTGTGGCTTGCCTCGAGCGAGGCGGATTTCATCACCGGCGTCGCACTGGAAGTTGATGGCGGGCGTTGCATCTGATTGTACGATAACCCTTGAAACATGGGCGGGGCGGGCTACATTGTTTGTGTAGCCCAAATTCCCCCTGGCGTCGCCCTGGCCATTCGGACCCCGTGGCGCTCCCATCTTTCAAGGACATCAACATGACATCGAAACCTGTCTGGTTCATCACTGGCTGTTCAACCGGTTTTGGCCGCGAACTTGCGCGCCATACGCTTGAGCTTGGTTATCCGACCGTCGTCACCGCCCGCAACGTCGCGCAGATCAAGGACCTCGCCAAAGGCCACGAAGACAACGCGCTTTTGCTGAAGCTCGATGTGACCAAACCTGAAGACATTGAAAGCGCCGTCAAGGCGACGTTGGCGCGTTTCGGGCGTATCGACGTGCTCGTCAACAATGCCGGTATCGGCTATTTCGCCTCCTTCGAGGAAAGCGAGATGAAGGAGGTGCGGCAGATGTTCGAGATCAACGTCTGGGGGCTCGCCAACATGACCCGCGCCGTCCTGCCAACCTTGCGCAAGCAGCGCTCGGGCACCGTCGTCAATATCTCCTCGCAAGGTGGATTGGTGGCGAACCCTGCCGTCAGCTTCTACACTGCGACAAAATTTGCCGTCGAAGCGCTGTCGGAAGCCCTGTCAAAGGAAGTCGCACCTCTCGGCATCAAGGTGCTGATCGTCGAACCGGGTCCGTTCCGCACCGACTGGGCTGGTCGTTCGGCCAGCGAGGCGCAACACACGATTGACGACTATCGCTCCACTTCCGGTCAGCGCGCTCAGATGATACGCGAGATCAGCGGCAATCAGCCCGGCGATCCTGTCCGTGCGGTCAAGGCAATCGTCCAGGCAGTCGAAGCGAAGGATCCGCCGCTGCGCCTGCTGCTCGGCAAACAGGCATTCCAGAACGCCCACAACAAAATCGCCGAACTGCAGCGCGATTTCAACGCTTGGGAAAAGGTCACACTCGGCGCGGATTTTCCTGAGGCGTAAGCAGATACGGGCTGCGTGAACTTTTGATTGAAGAAATCGAAAATCGATGGTATTAGCTAAGTTAGCTAATGGAGCAGATTATGCAGGTTACAGTTCACGCAGCCAAAACCAATCTATCGAAACTGATCGACGCGGCTTTGGCTGGCGAAGAGGTTATCATCGCCAAAGGCAAAAACCCGGTCGTGAAGATCGTTCCCATTCCCAAAAGCCGCTTTAAGGCAGGCGCGTTAATGGAACTGGCCGGCACAGCGCCGGATTTCCTCGAACCCATGTCTGAAGAGGAGTTGGCGCTGTGGGAAGGTGGTGAGTGAAATCCATCCTTCTCGACACCCACGTGTGGGCATGGTTCTTACTTCGCGATAAGCTTTTACCCGTTGCACATTTATCGATGATCGAAGCAGCAGAGGCTGTTTTCGTTTCGCCCGTCAGCTTTTTTGAAATCGCTCAGAAAGTTCGCATTGGCAAATGGCCGGAAATGAAGCCGTTCGTGAATCGCCTGCCGCATATTCTCGATGAACAGTATGGACGCGTTGCGGCGCTCACTCCTGAGATCAGTCTGTCTGCTGGCATGATGGACTGGACCCATCGCGATCCATTCGACCGGATGCTTGCTGCAACAGCAATACATCATGAGCTGCCATTGATCTCCGCAGACACGACATTCGATGAGCTTGCCAACCACAAAGGTTGGGTTGGCCGAGTATGGTAAAACAAAAAAATGGCCGGCGAAGCCGGCCAGTTTGTTTTATCGCCTGCTTCTAAATCAAGTGCCGCAAGATCAGGAACAGCGTGAATGACAGCGCGATCGAGACCGGCAAGGTCAAGATCCACGCCATAGCCAGGTTCCGCACGGTCGACATCTGCAAGCCTGAACCATTGGCGACCATCGTTCCGGCAACGCCCGACGACAGGATATGCGTGGTGCTCACGGGCAGGCCAAGACTGTCGGCGGTGAAGATAGTTCCCATCGCCACCAATTCCGCCGATGCACCCTGCCCATAGGTCAGGTGTGTCTTGCCGATCTTTTCGCCCACCGTGACGACGATGCGTTTCCAGCCGACCATGGTGCCAAGACCGAGAGCCAGAGCCACGGCGACCTTCACCCATGTCGGGATGAACTTCGTCGCGTTGTCGATGGCCTTGTGATAGGACTTGATCGTCGCAAGTTCCGCTTCCTGCAGGGGCAGCGGCTTCTGCTTCTCGACCAGTTTCAGTGCTTCACCGATCAGGTACATGTCATTGCGCGTGTTGCTGACCATGCCGTTAGGGACATTGGCGACCGAACCGTAGGGAGAGATCGACGCACTGGTGTCGTCGATAAAGCGCGGCAATGCGGCCGTCATGTCGTCGCTCCAGGTTTTGGTGCGCACCGCATTGTTGACCACTGCCCGGGCATCGGTCACGGCGACCTCCGGTTTGGCATAACTGTGCAGCGTCGTGCTCGCCGCAGTGGAAGCGGCCTTATAGGCCTCGAGGTAATTGATGTCCGGCGTGCGGTTCAGGGCAAAAGCGGTCGGGACGACGCCGATCAGGATCAGCATGATCAATCCCATGCCCTTTTGGCCGTCGTTCGAGCCGTGGGCAAAGGAGACACCGGTGCAGGTGAAGATGAGCAGGGCGCGTATCCATAAGGGCGGCGGCGTATTGCCCTTCGGCGCTTCATAAAGCGCCTTGCTCCTGACGAGAACCTTCATCACCAGCAAAAGCAGCGCCGCGACGCCAAAGCCGACCAGCGGCGATATCAAAAGGGACATGCCGACTTCGCTCGCCTTGGACCAGTCGACACCGCTCGTCACTGTGCCCGCTGGAGCGAGGAACTGGTTGGCGAGGCCCACACCGACGATCGACCCGACAAGCGTGTGCGAACTTGAGGACGGAATGCCCAGATACCAGGTGCCAAGGTTCCACAGGATTGCGGCAATCAGCAGAGAAAAGACCATGGCAAGGCCGGCGCTCGACCCAACCTGCATGATCAGTTCCACCGGCAGCAGCGATATGATGCCGAAGGCAACCGCGCCGCTCGCCGTCATCACACCGAGGAAATTGAAGAAACCGGACCAGATGACGGCAAGTTCGGCTGGCAGCGAATTGGTATAGATCACCGTCGCCACAGCATTTGCCGTATCGTGAAAGCCGTTGACGAATTCGAAGCCGAGCGCGATCAGCAGCGCCAGGCCGAGAAGTATCCATGGCACGGCGACTGAACTGGTCAATTCCTGGGTGAGGGAATAACCGACATAGAAAAGCCCGGCGAGGAGGATGGCCACCACCGCATAATTGGGCCACCGGCCGAGACTACTTGGTTTGTCGAGCGGATGCTCAGCACTGCGCAGACTGGCATCAGTTGCGTTACTTACCGTCATGACCAGATCCCCAAATGGTTAACGAGGAAAGGCTATGACCCTCGCGTGAACCCTTGATGACAGCATGGACAACTTGCGCGAAACGCAGGGAATCTCTATCGCTTTTCGAAGACACAAAATTCTGGAAGCGCCATGCATAAAGTTGTCATCAGCGGTACGGGCGTTTTCACGCCGGAACAGTCCATCAGCAATGCCGAGCTGGTCGAGGCGTTCAACACCTATGCCACAAGGCAGAACGAGCTCTACGCCGACGAGATCGCCGCTGGCACCCGCGCGCCGGTGACCATGTCCAATGAGGAATTCATCGTCCGCGCTTCCGGCATCGAAAGCCGCTACGTCCTCAACAAATCCGGCATTCTCGATCCGGACATCATGCATCCTGTCCTCCCCGAGCGCAGCGATGAGGATCTGTCTGTCATGGCGCAGATGGCCGTGCATGCCGCCAGTCTTGCGCTCACCAAAGCCGGCCGGGATACTTCGGAGGTCGATGCGGTCATCTGCGCTGCCTCCAATCATGAGCGTCCCTATCCGGCCATCGCCATCGAAGTGCAGCAGGCGCTTGGCATCGAAGGCTTTGGCTTCGACATGAATGTCGCCTGTTCCTCGGCGACCTTCGGCATTCAGGCGGCGGCCGACATGATCCGCTCGGGCTCGGCCCGCGCCATCCTCATGGTCAACCCGGAGATCTGCTCGGCGCATCTCGAATGGCGCGACCGCGACTGCCATTTCATCTTCGGCGATGTCTGCACCGCCGTGCTGCTCGAGCGCGACGATCTGGCAACGGCGAAAGACCGTTTCGAGATCGTCTCGACCCGCTGTCTCACCCGGTTTTCCAACAATATCCGCAACAATAATGGCTTCCTGCGCCGAACGCGCGAAGGCCACATGACCGACCGCCGCGACATGCTGTTCCGGCAGGAAGGCCGCAAGGTGTTCAAGCAGGTGGTGCCGATCGTCTCCGACCTGATCCTAACCCACCTTGCCGACGAGAATATCGCGCCCGCCCACCTGTCGCGGCTCTGGTTGCACCAGGCCAACAAGGGCATGAACGATCTGATCGGCGTCAAGGTGCTCGGCCGCGAGCCGGAGCCTGGCGAACAGCCGAATATCCTGCAGGACTATGCCAATACCTCCTCGGCAGGCTCGATCATCGCCTTCTCGAAATATTCCGACGACCTCGCCCCCGGCAGCCTCGGCGTCATCTGCTCGTTCGGAGCAGGGTATTCGGTGGGCAGCGTGATTGTGAGGAAGGTTTAGGCGTCACCGTCGAAGAAGAAGCATGAGGCAGACCTCATGCTTCTTTGCGTTGCGCCCGTGCGATCAGAGTATGAAATCGCTCAATGTCAGCTGAGCTGTTGCGTCGTTCAGATGCACGTCCAAGAAATAGGTTCCACTGAAATCATCACTCAGGAAAAAAACGTGGTAATCCTTTCCCCCCTGCGCCGAAATACTCACATTCGCGCCAGTGACGTTCGTGATGGCGCTAACATCGATCTTGTCCACTCCATGCTTAAAAAAGTTGATCGTGTCGCCATTATATTCAGCCCTGAAGTTAGCGGAGTCGTTGTAGACAAATTGGGTTGATCCAGTACTACTGTCCATGGTGTCGGCGCCCAGACCTCCAATAACGGTATCATTACCCGAAGCGCCTACAATATTATCATTGCCTGCTCCTCCATTGATCGTGTCATTGCCAATCCCTCTGTCCAGAGTGTCGTTACCGTTGCCAGCGAGGATGATGTCATCGCCACTTCGCCCGTCGATGGTGTCGTCACCATTGCCAGCCTCCATGCGGTTAGGGCCGTCGGTGCCAAAGAGGAAGTCATTGGAAGCGCTTCCGAGAATATTCTCAAAGTTCTGGATCGTATCGCCCAACGCATAGCCGCCGGGTGCTTGTCCAGGTCCGGGATTCATCCAGATGTTCACTTGGAAAGGCGCTGCAGAATAATCCAGCGTATCAACGCCGTCACCGCCATCCATTGTGTCATTGCCGTCATTCCCGGCAATGGTGTCATCCCCAATTCCGCCATTGAGGATGTCATCCCCTCCCCCGCCATTGAGGATATCATTGCCGCCATTGCCGTATACGATATCGTTGTGCGCAGGGTCGCCGTGGTGATATAGGTGCCATTGGGGTTCAGATTGATGGTGACGCCCCCGGCCGAGACTTCATAGGCGAGCGTATCGGTGCCGGCGCCGCCATTCAGCGTATCGGCGCCCATGCCGCCCTCGATCCAGTCATTGCCGGCCGCACCGTTGAGAACGTCGGCGCCGGCAAGGCCCATCAGCTTGTTGGCGAGCCCATTGCCGTTGACCGTGTCGTTGGAATTGCTGCCGACGACGTTTTCGATGTTCTGCACCGTATCGGCGGCAACGCCATTGACCGTCGCCGTGGTCAGCGCGCCATTATTGCCGAGCGTCAAGGCGACACCGATCGCGGTGGGCGCATTGCGCTCGTAGCTGACCGTATCCTCGTCCGCGCCGCCATTCAGAATGTCGAGCCCGCCGCCGCCTTCAAGAAAGTCATTGCCGTTGCCGCCATTGAGCGTATCGGCGCCGGAACCGCCATAGAGCTGGTCGCTGCCATCGCCGCCATTGATGATACTGGCGAGCGTGGTGGCGGTGCCGTTGACGAAATCATTGCCGTTGCCAGCGTTGGCGAGAGTGGTGGTCGAGGCGAGGTTGACCAGAGTATTGCGATTGGCAACATCGTTGAATGCAACATCCAATAGACCAAGATTTACAGTTATATCATAAGGAAAGTTGTGTATCCCCAGACGTGCGAATAGTGCCGGATGTAATGTCATGGTCATGCACTCCCTTAATAGGTTGCGCGAGCCGGATTCCCTCCCCGGGGCCTGTTACCCGGCAACTACAAAATTCAAATCTGTGTTTTGCTGTGATTGTATGTATCTTCAAAAATATATTGAAAAATCTATACACATGTTACTATACGCTTGTTTTTGAATAAATCAAATGCATTATAGAGTTAATTAATTTACTCTACTATGAATATTCTTGACGAAGCTATGCGGGATAACGCTTTGGTTTGTCAGTATTTTCCTTGATAAACTTGCTGAACAACAGTAAATCAGATTCTGTCTACCAGTGCGTACCAGCTCAGTGCAAGAAACAGCAATGGCGCGCGAAACGTCCGCCCGCCCGGGAACGCCGGGATTTTCAAATCTTCCAGCAGCTTCAGCCGGTCGCGATTGCCGGCAATCGTCTCGGCATAGAGCTTGCCGACGAAGTTCGACAGCATCACACCATGACCGGAATAACCACCCGCTGAAATCACGTTCGGCATGACCTCGCGCACGAAGGGCTGACGGGGCAGGGTGATGCCGACCGAACCGCCCCACGCCTGCGTGATCTCGATATCGGCGAGGGCCGGGTAAATCTCGGCGATCTGGCGGCGGATATGCGTGCTGATATGCAGCGGATTGTCGGCCGTATAGGCCTCCCGTCCGCCGAACAGCAGCCGCCCGTCCTTCGAGCGGCGGAAATAGCGCACGACGAAGCGGGAATCATCGACGCTCTCGCCGCCGGGCAGCACCGGGCTGTCAGCACCGAGCGGCACGGTCGCGCCGATGAATGAGCGGATCGGCATGACATGAGAGGCGCTGACGGGTTCGAGATTGCCGCCATAGGCGTTGACCGCGATCAACCCTTTCGCCGCCGTCACTGTGCCGGTGGCTGTCGTCACCGTCACGCGGCCGTTTTCTGATTTGATGCCGGTGACCTTGGTGTTTTCGTAGAGATGCGCGCCCGCCTGCGCTGCGGCTTTGGCCGTGCCGACGACCAGTTTCATCGGCTGGATATGGCCGGTGCCCTCGTCATAGGTACCGCCGAGATAGCGAGTGGAACCGAGCCGCTCCGCAGTCTCCTTCGCATCCATGTAGTGGATATGCGGATAGCCAAAGCGCGTCGCCATCAGTTCCGCGTGGCGCTGGTAATCCTTGAGATAGCGTTGCTTGTGCACGACGGACATTTGCCCGGGCACGTATTCGAGGTCGATCTTGTGGGTCTCGGCAAATTGCAAGAGATGGCTCTTGGCTTCCTCGGCCAGGTCGAACAGTGCCTTGGCGCGGGTGAAGCCATATTGCGCTTCGAGCTCTTCCGCCCAGGAGCGCTGTCCAGTCCCGAGCTGGCCGCCATTGCGGCCGGACGCGCCGTCGCCAAAGCGGTAGGCCTCGAGCAGCACCACATCGACGCCCGCCGATGCCAGATGCACGGCTGCCGAGAGGCCGGTAAAGCCGCCGCCGACAATGACGACATCGGCAGTGCGGGATCCATCCAGCGCCGGGTATTCGGCGCGGTCGGTAATGGCAGTTTCGTACCAGGAAACGCCGGGCGAAATCGGGGATTGATAGGGCATGCTCAAACGTTCAGCAGCAAAAATTCACGTTCCCACGGGCTGATAACCTCCATGAAGGTCTCGAACTCGGCGCGTTTGATCGCGGCATAGGTGATCGCAAATGACTCACCCAGCATCGCCACCAGTTCCTTGTCCTGTTCGAACAGGATTGTCGCCTCGATCAGCCCGCGCGGCAATTCGATCAGATTGTCGTTGACCGTCGTTGAAGCAGGCTCGTCCGGGTCGATCTTGTTGTTCATGCCGATCAAGCCGCAGGCGAGCGACGCCGCCAGTGCCAGATAGGGGTTGGCATCGGAGGAGGGGATGCGGTTTTCCACACGCCGCGCCGCCGGGTCCGAACGCGGCACGCGGAAGGCCGTGGTGCGGTTGTCATAGCCCCATTTGACATTGACAGGGGCGGAGGCGGCCGGCGTCAGGCGGCGGTAGGAGTTCACGTAAGGCGCGAACATCACCAGCGACGCTGGTACATGCTTCTGCATGCCGCCGATGAAATGCCTGAAGGCCGGGCTTTCGGTGCCATCCGGGTTGGAGAAGACGTTGCGTCCGGTCTTCTTGTCGATGATCGACTGATGGATATGCATCGCCGAACCCGGCTGGCCCTGGATCGGCTTGGCCATGAAGGTCGCGTACATGTCGTGCTTCAGCGCCGCTTCGCGAATAGTGCGCTTGAACAGGAATACCTGGTCGGCAAGCTCGATCGGATCGCCGTGCCGCAGATTGATTTCGAGCTGCGCCGCACCTTCCTCGTGGATCAGCGTGTCGATCTCCAGGCCCTGGCTCTCGGAGAAATGATAGATATCGTCTATCAACTCGTCGAACTCGTTGACGCCGGCAATGGAATAGCCTTGGCCGCCGCCTATCGCACGGCCCGAGCGGCCGACCGGGGGGGTGAGGGGATAATCCGGGTCCGGATTTTTCTTGACCAGATAGAATTCGATTTCCGGGGCAACGACCGCCTTCAGTCCCTTCTTGGCATAAGCGGCCATGACGCGCTTCAACACATTGCGCGGGGTAAACTCCACCGCTTCCCCGTCCTTGTTGACGAGATCGCAGATGACCTGCGCTGTGGGGTCGCTTTCCCACGGCACTTCCGAGAGCGTCGAGAGATCCGGCATCAGCTTCAGATCGCCGTCATCCTCGGGGTAGGAGAAACCGTGGCCGTCTTCCGGATAGGAGCCGGAGATCGTCGCCATGAATACGGCCGAGGGCAGGGCCAGCGATGTGTTGGAGGTAAACTTTTTCGACGGCATCATCTTGCCGCGTGCCACACCGGCCTGGTCCGGCGTAATGCATTCGATGTCCTCGATATCCCGCCAGGCCAGCCATTCGGAAGCTTCGCGCCAGTTTTTCACACCGCGTGTCGCCTTGACATAAGCGGGCGTACGCCGCCTTGTTGTGGTCCGTGCGGGTTTCTTTTCAGGAGTTTCGGAAGGCATCAATCACCAGATTTAATTGCGGTGACAGGATGATAGAGGAAAAATTGGCGGTATGGGAGGCGGGGACGAGAAAATTATGGAATAGCGCAGCAGCATATGTCCGCATGCTCATTTGTGAGCCAGCGTATGATTGATTAGCGCGCCAGATTTACCCCGAGAAGCCGTTTGTACTCTTTCTCGGCTACCCCATAGAAACCGTCGGCCTCGATCATGAGCCCCATTCGATCGACAATGGTTATCTGTCCACGCTTTGCCCGGATCAACCGCTTGTCTTCCAGTACATGCAAGGTTTCCGTCACCCAGGGCCGCCGCACGCCAAGCATGATCGACAGGAACTCGTGGGTCAGCACAACGTCCGGACCGTGGGTGCGGTCATGCACCATGAGAAGCCAGCGGGCCAATCGCGCCGTGACATTGGCCTGGCCATTCGCCAATGCTGTCGATGCCGTCTGAACGACCATCGTATGGACATAAAGGAGCAGATAGTTGCGCAGCGTGTTGCTCGCTTCCATGGCACGTTGAAGATGCGCGGTAGCGATGCTGTAACCATGGCCCGCCACCTGGATGTAGCTGTCATGCGGCGATTGCATGCCGCCAAGAATAACCGCGGAACTCGTCATTCCGTCATTGCCGGATATTCCGACCTCGATGTCGCGGCCACTGGGCATTTTTGCGACAATCGAGGCAAGGCCCGTTTCAAGAAAGTATACTTCGGTGACGGGCGTTTGCGATTTCTCGATCACATGCCTCAACGGCAACTTCTGTGCCTCGAGATGCGGAACCAGCAAAGCAAAATCGTTCGCGCGCATATGCCTGAGAAGCTTGTTCTCAAACGCAGATTGTGAAGCTGACATCCTGTTCCCTTCCCGCGGGAACAGAGAATCCTGCGTGATGAAATAGTATAAATATAGAAATAAAAAAATGACACAATGCATTGTCCACCAATGGACAGCCGTGCAATTGTCTGTCATTATTTGCCCGAATAAACGGCTATATTTTCTCTGGCCTACATTATGACACATATTGCAAAATATAAAAGGTTTACTTTACGCCGGAAGACACTCGTCGATGCTGTAAAAGTATTTCTGTTTGGAGAAGATAAGAAAATTATTGCAAACATTTTCGAAAGCGCGAACAGCAAGACTGACGCAGGCCAATATTCATCAGCGACGCTCGTGCCGCTCGCAGCACTCGAATGCGGGAAAGACGCGCAGCAGAATGACGAATTTGCTCGAGCGCCGGTTGTCACGGGTAATGCCAGTCTCGAGTAATTGGCTAATAAAAAACTGACGCGTGCAACGTTTTGTCAATGCGAGTATCCTCTTAAGTAAAGTTTTATTTAAAAAAATTTGTCCATTGACAGACAAAAATTACGATATATATTGCCGTAATCCAAAATAATTATTGTATTGCTAAATTTGTTTAACTCTTTCTGGAGAGGAAGAATTGAATGAATAACGTCTACTATTTTGCGGGCGACAACATCCTGCCCTATTGCCAAAAGCGATATGTCGAGCAAACGAGTCCGCGTGTCGAGGAGCATTGTCCGAATTTCTTGGTTTCCGTGCTGACCGAGAAGACGCTTGTTGGAAAATATGCTGTGCGTAAGGCTAAAAGGCGCGAGCGGATGCATTTGAGGTTTCTGAAGTCTCACTAAACACGTCACAAGTTGTTTGGTCGCCATCTTCCCAAAGGCTCGTTGCACCCAGGAATGGAGGGAACATGAGCATTCAAAAACCGAGGCGGCCAACCGATTATCCCAACCGAGGTTTCGATTGTCAGATGGCGTTGGACGCTGAATTTCGGCGCGCCATCGACTGTCTTGCGATAGAGGCTGGAGAAGCAGGATGGTCGACGGATGAGACCACCAAAGCGATCATCGGGCTCGCCCTTGCCTATGCAGCAGACCAGCGGATGGACCGCTCGCTGGCATCGGTCGTGAATATAAGACGCCTCTTTCTAAACTGAGCCGGTGATTGGATTTGTTTGAGGCGAAGAATCTCCCTGGTTTCGCTGTGGGGCCAAACAGCTCCGATCATCAGTGCGTGGTTCGAGGGCAAATCGAACCACGCACTCTTTCCATCAGGCCAAAGAAACCGCTCGCAATTTATTGCGAGCGGTTCTGCTCTAGCTCCCGACCCGAAGCCAGAGAAGGCCACGGAGAGCTATTGCCGGGTGACGACGACGGGGATCAGCAGATCGCCCCAGTTGCCGTCCCCGCCATGGTGGCGGGCGGAGCGGACAAGCTCCACGGATACACCGGCGTCGACCGCCTTCATGACCGACTGGTTGAGGCGGTGCAGGTCATTGGCGACCATGCGAATGACAGCCTGCTGGTCTGTATTCATAGCCGATGATTGCTCCTCGGCCCGTTCCTTGACGCGTGTCTGCGGTGCCATGATTTTCTCCTTGGCGTTTTGTTATTTTATTCTGCAGCCGGGCGGAACTGTGCCGTCTCGGTCGATTCCTTCATCGCCGTTGTCGATGATTGGCCGCCGGTGATTGCCAGCGAAACCGCATCGAAATAGCCGGTACCGACTTCGCGCTGGTGCTTGGTCGCCGTGTAGCCATTGGCCTCGGCGGCGAATTCCGCTTCCTGCAGTTCCGAGTAGGCCGACATCTGCCGGTCCCTGTAGCCGCGGGCGAGTTCGAACATGCCGAAGTTGAGCTGATGGAACCCGGCCAGCGTAATGAACTGGAACTTGTAGCCCATGGCGCCCAATTCACGCTGGAACTTGGCGATCGTCGCCTCATCCAGATGCTTCTTCCAGTTGAAGGAAGGCGAGCAATTATAGGCGAGCAGCTTGTCCGGATGTTCCTTGCGCACACCTTCGGCAAACCGCCTTGCCTGTTCCAGATCGGGCTTGGAGGTCTCGCACCAGATCAGGTCCGCATGCGGTGCATAGGCAATCGCCCGGGCAATGCAGGATTCCAGTCCGTTCTTGACCTGATAAAAGCCTTCCGTTGTCCGTCCGGCATCGTAATCGACAAAGGGCTGATCGCGCTCGTCGATATCCGATGTCAGAAGCTTGGCAGCCTCCGCATCAGTGCGGGCGATGACCAGTGTCGGCGTACCCATGACGTCGGCGGCAAGCCGCGCGGCATTGAGGTTGCGGATATGCGCTGCCGTCGGGATCAACACCTTGCCGCCGAGATGGCCACACTTCTTTTCCGAAGCGAGTTGGTCTTCATAGTGAACGCCGGCAGCGCCAGCCTCGATGAAAGCCTTCATGATCTCGAAGGCATTCAGCGGTCCGCCGAAACCCGCCTCCGCATCGGCGATGATCGGCGCAAACCAGGTGTCGACCGAAAGACCTTTGCCCTCCGCCGTTTCGATCTGGTCGGCGCGCTGCAACGTCTTGTTTATGCGCTTGGCCAGTTCCGGCGCCGCATTTGCCGGGTAGAGCGACTGGTCAGGATACATGGCTGAAGCTGTGTTTGCATCGGCAGCAACCTGCCATCCGGAAAGATAAATTGCCTTGAGGCCTGCGCGAACCATCTGCATAGCCTGGTTGCCCGAGAGAGCGCCCAGTGCATTGACGAAACCCTCTTCGTGGATGAGCTTCCAGAGCCGGTTGGCACCGTTCTCAGCGAGAGTATATTTGATCTGAACCGAGCCTCGCAGTCGCTTGACATCGTCAGGTGTATAGGGGCGTTCGATACCGTCATAGCGGCCCTCCGGTGCGTTTGGTACGAGGTTGTAAAAATCAGTCATTATCATCTCCACAAAGAGTTTATCTTGCCGCAGCCTGCCTGATAGGGGAGTTTGGCGACCGCGTTGATATGACTAAATTTACATTGCGGCGCGATATGATCCAGAAATATCGTATTTTATTGCCATTATATCGAGTTATGGTGTCAGGTGTTTGACAAACCAGGATTGTAAATTTGTAAATTTTGTAATATTGAGATTAGACGATATTTTGTGTAAATCTTGTCACAACCGGCTTACGATACTGCTGTGCGTGGTTCGACAAGCTCACCATGAGGGATCGAAGTGGAATTGCAATACCGACGAAATCCAACGGTGGCGATTAGCCTTGCAGCGCACCAGTAACCCTCATGGTGAGCTTGTCGAACCACGCACAGCAGCGACGCAGGCAATAGTGGGGGCCTATGGCTGAAGGCAAAATATTCGCTGGCCCGCGCATAAGGCGCATCCGCAACGAGCGTGGCCTGACACAGACCTCGATGGCCGAGGCGCTAGGCATTTCGCCGTCCTACCTCAACCTGATCGAGCGCAACCAGCGTCCGCTCACAGTGCAGCTGTTGCTGAAGCTTTCCTCAACCTACAAGATCGAGCTCGACACGCTGCAGATGGAGACGGGCTCCTCCATGGTTGCGCTCAAGGAGGTGTTTTCCGATCCGCTGCTTAATGGCGAATTGCCGGGCGATCAGGAGCTTATCGAAATCAGCGATGCCGCGCCCAATGCCGCCACCGGCATCATCAAGCTTTATCGCGCCTACCGGGAATCCCTCGAGCGCCTTTCCGATCTGTCGGAACTTCTGGCCAAGGATGGCCGGGCGCCATCTCTTGTCGCCACACGCATGCCGCTCAACGAAGTGCGCGAAGTGCTGGAGCGCCGCGCCAATCATTTTCCCCGCATCGAAGGGGAGGTCGAAAGTTTCACCAGCCTGATCAAGCCCGGCGATGATCTTCTCGGTGCGCTGAAAGCCTGGCTGAAAAGCGAACACGGCATCTCCGTCCGCATCCTGCCTGTCGCAACCATGCCGAACTGGCGCCGCCGCTATGACCGCCATTCGCAGCGCCTGTTCATCTCCGAGCGCCTGTCGCCCTTCGACCAACTGCGCGAAGTGGCGATGGAAGCCGCGCTGATGCGCATGCAGGTGGTCATCGCCGCGGAAATCCAGGACCTGAAGCTCTCCTCCGATGAGGCGCGGCGCATTGCCCGTTTCGAGTTCGGGCGTTACGCCGCCCATGCATTGATGATGCCGTATCAGTCCTTCCAGACCGCCGCTATCCGCGCGCGCTACGATGTCGATGTGCTGCGCTCGCGCTTCCATGTTTCATTCGAACAGGCCGCCAACCGCCTGACAACCCTTACGGGCAAAAATGACATTCCGTTCTTCATGCTGGAGGTGGACCACGCGGGCAATCGTTTCCGCCGGGCAGGGTCGCAAGGTTTCCCGCAATCTCGCTTCGGCGGCGAATGCCCGAAGCTGCCGGTTCACTCTGCCTTCGCTCAACCCGGCCAGATACTCGTCGAGGCGGTGGAAATGCCGGATGGCGCCGAATTCCTCACCATCGCGCGTACGCTGGAAGGTCCGCAAGGCGCTTTCAACGAACGCCCGCGCCGCACGGCCATCCTGCTCGGCTGCGACATCGAATATGCGGACCAAACGGTTTATGGCAGTGCGCTCGGCAACAGGAGCATCAGCACGCCGCCACTCGGCAAATTCGTTGGTTCGACGCCTGTCGGCCCCGCCTGCCGCCTGTGCGAGCGCAGCGCCTGCCTCTCCCGCGCCGAACCGCCGGTGACACGTCCGCTCGGCCTGGACGAAATGGTGACAGGGCTGAGTGCATTCGATTTTCAGTGAGGGCCTCCGCCAGCATTCGTCGGTGCCGCTAAACCGACAATGAACGGTCGCTTTCCAGACTCAACCTCCGCCGCAAGCTTGGCATTGTGTGCGCATGAGTATTTCCGCCGTGCCGCTACCGCCCGTCGCCGGGCCTGACCCTGCCAAGACCTCTTCGGAGGCGGCAATCGGCTGCCTGCTGGTGGCGGGCGCCGCCATCGCCTGGAGCACCGGCGGCGCGCTGACGCGCTTTGTCGAAGCCAATGACAACTGGACAATCGTCTTCTGGCGCTCGGTCTTCGCAGCGCTGTTTCTGTTGTGCTTCATGCTGGTGCGTGACGGTCCGCGCGGCACATGGCGGCTGTTCCAGCATATGGGGCTTGCAGGGCTCGGTGTCGCTATCTGCTTCGCCATCGCCTCATCCTGCTTCATCATCGCACTGTCCTATACGACGGTCGCCAATGTGCTCCTGCTTCAGGCTGGCGTCCCGCTATTCGCCGCCTTGATCTCGTGGATATTGTTCCGCGAACGCATCAGTTCTGCGACATGGATCGCCATCGCCGTGGTTATCGCGGGCGTCGCCATCATGGTTTCGGATTCACTTGACGGCGAAGTCTCGCCCATCGGCGATATGCTGGCGCTGTTGATCGCGATCTCTTTTGCCATCGCCACCGTCATCACCCGCCGCAAGGCGCATCTGCGCATGACACCAGCGGTTTTCCTCGGCGTGGTCATCGCCGCCTGCGTCGCTTCGCTGATGACGGGCCAGTTCGCCGCCAGCACGCGCGATTTCGGCCTGCTCTTTGCGCTTGGCGCGGTCAATCTCGGGCTTGGCCTCGCACTGTTCGTCAGCGGCGCCCGGCTCATCCCTTCGGCGCTCGCCGCGCTGATCGGCACGCTAGAGCCGGTGCTCGGACCGGTCTGGGTATGGCTCCTGCACGATGAGGTGCCGGCTCCGCGCACGATCATCGGCGGCGCCATCATCCTCTTCGCCCTGCTCATGCATCTCGGCTGGGAATCCAGACGCCAGCGGCGCGTGGCGGTCGCCCGTTAGTTGCCATCCTCCAGCACAGCAACCGCGCTGCATCAGAAAATTTCGCACTTGCGCAATTTTCAACGAGGGTGTTGCTTGAAGCCAGTTGACGAAGCCCTCGCAATCTAAAAAGGTAGGGCCAATCACGGGAACCTCGGCACAATCGAAAGTGTTCGTGCCGGCATCATGGAGATATAAATGGGTATAAAGACTGCTCTGTTGACAGCCACGCTCGCGCTCGGAATTGTCAGTTCCGCAGGCGCGGCGGATCGCGTCGTCAATATCTATAACTGGTCGGATTATATCGATCCGGCGATCCTGGAGGATTTCACCAAGGAGACCGGCATCAAGGTCGTCTACGATACCTTCGACTCCAACGAGATTCTTGAAACCAAGCTTCTCGCCGGCGGTACCGGCTATGATGTTGTGGTACCGACCGCATCTTTCCTGCAGCGTCAGATCGCAGCGGGCGTGTTCCAGAAGCTCGACAAGTCCAAGCTGCCGAACCTTTCCAATACCTGGGATGTGATCAACCAGCGGATCGACACCTACGACCCCGGCAATCAATATGCCGTGGACTATATGTGGGGAACCACTGGCCTTGGCTACAATGTCGACAAGATGAAGGAAATCACCGGTTCGGATGAAAAGCCGACCTGGGATGTGCTGTTCAAGCCGGAAATGGCGGCGAAGTTCAAGGATTGCGGGATCCATATCCTCGATTCCGCTTCCGATGTCATGCCTTCCGCACTGGCGTATCTCGGTCTCAATCCCGACAGCAAGGATCCGGACGAACTGGCCAAGGCCGGCGCGTTGCTGGAATCGATCCGCCCCTACGTGCGCAAGTTCCACTCCTCGGAATATATCAATGCGCTCGCCAACGGTGATATTTGCCTGGCGCTCGGCTATTCGGGTGATATCCTCCAGGCCAAAGGGCGTGCCGAAGAGGCGAAGGCTGGCGTAAATATCGACTACGCCATTCCGGCGCAGGGCGCGCAGATGTGGTTCGATGTCATGGCTATCCCGGCCGATGCGCCGCACGTAGCGGAAGCACATGAATTCATCAACTACATGTTGAAGCCGGAAGTTGCCGCCAAAGCGACGAACTTCGTTTCCTATGCCAATGGTAACAAGGCTTCGCAGGCTTCGATCGACAAGGCAATCCTTGAAAATCCGGCCGTCTATCCGACACCGGAGGTGCTGGCCAAGCTCTTCACAGTCACACCGTACGACACGAAAACGCAGCGTGTGGTGACGCGGCTGTGGACAAAAGTGGTCACAGGCCAGTAAATCCTAAAAAAACCCCGGCAGCCAATGCCGGGGTTTTTCACGTAATAAATAGAAATACCGGGGAAAATCATGAAATCATTGGGGAGTTTTCGCCGCAAGTTCGCACCTTGGAACGATCCTTCAGCGAAGCCTTTTATAGCGATCGAGAGCGTCACCAAGAAGTTCGGCAATTTCGCTGCAGTCAACGATTTGTCCCTGAATATCTACAACCGCGAATTCTTCGCGCTGCTCGGTGCTTCGGGATGCGGCAAGTCGACCCTCCTGCGCATGCTCGCGGGCTTCGAAGAGCCAACCGCCGGACGCATTCTCATCGATGGCCAGGATATGCGCGGTATTCCGCCCTACAAGCGCCCGGTCAACATGATGTTCCAGTCCTACGCGCTGTTTCCGCATATGACCGTTGAAGACAATATCGCTTTCGGCCTGAAGCAGGAGCGCATGGCCAAGGGGGATATCGAAGCGCGCGTTGCCGAAATGCTCAAGCTGGTCAAGCTCGAGCAATTCGCCAAGCGTAAGCCGCATCAGCTCTCCGGCGGCCAGCGCCAGCGCGTGGCGCTTGCACGTTGCGTTGCGAAACGGCCGAAAGTTTTGCTGCTGGATGAGCCGCTCGGCGCGCTCGACAAGAAACTGCGTGAAGAAACGCAGTTCGAACTCATGGACCTGCAGATGAAGCTCGGCCTGACATTCGTGGTGGTCACCCACGATCAGGAAGAGGCGATGACCATGGCCGACCGCATCGCCGTCATGGACAAGGGCAAGGTCATGCAGGTGGCAACGCCTGCGGAAGTGTATGAGGCGCCAAATTCCAAATTTGTCGCCGACTTCATCGGCAATGTGAACATGTTCGAAGGCACGGCCGCTGCGGTGGCCAATGGCAAGATCGACATTGCTGTCGCACCTGAAAACCTGACGATCCGTACCGACGCGTTGAAAAGCTGCACCGTAGGTCAGCCGGTCGGCTTTGCCATCAGGCCGGAGAAAATCCGGCTCAGCCGCAATGCGCCCGCCGATCCATCGATCAATGCCGCCTATGGCGAAATGTGGGATATCGCTTATTTCGGCGACATGACGGTTTTCCATGTGAAGCTCGCGAGCGGCAGGATCATCAAGGCGGCGAGCCTTAACGCGGTGCGTACGGTCGAGGATCCGCTCGGTTATGACGATAATGTCTGGATCGATTTCGATACCGACGCCGGTATCGTGTTAACCGCGTGAAGAAGGGCGATGTCATGCAGAAATTGATATCGTCCGTTGCAAGCCGCCTGGTAATCACCGTTCCCTATCTATGGCTGCTGATCTTCTTCCTCATTCCCTTCGTCATCGTCTTCAAGATTTCTTTGTCGGAAGTCGCCATGGCGATCCCGCCCTATACACCCGCCTTTAATCTGTCGGCGGGCTGGCAAGCCGTCAGGGAAAGCTTCGCCCAGTTCTCGTGGGACAACTATATTTGGCTCCTCGAGGACCCGCTTTATTATAAGGCCTATCTTTCCAGCCTGTTCATCGCCGCTGTTTCGACCGTTCTGACACTCATTGTCGGTTATCCCATCGCCTATGGCATGGCGCGCGCTCCAGCGACGGTGCGGCCGACGCTGCTGATGCTGGTGATCCTGCCGTTCTGGACCAGCTTTCTGATCCGCGTCTATGCCTGGATCGGCATTCTGAAGCCTGAAGGCCTGCTCAACCAGTTCCTGCTGTGGGCCCATGTGATCGACACGCCGCTCAACATCCTCAACACCAATACGGCGGTCTTTATCGGTATCGTCTATTCCTACTTGCCGTTCCTGGTGCTGCCGATTTACTCGGCTCTGGAAAAGATGGACTATTCGCTGGTCGAAGCGGCCGAGGACCTGGGCTGCCCGCCCATACTCGCCTTCTGGAAAATCACCTTTCGTCTGTCAATGCCGGGCGTCATCGCCGGGTGTTTCCTGGTGTTCATTCCGGCAGTTGGTGAATTCGTCATTCCGGATCTGCTTGGCGGGTCGCAAACCCTGATGATCGGCAAGACGCTGTGGAACGAGTTCTTCTCCAACCGCGACTGGCCGGTTTCATCGGCCGTCGCTGTCGTGCTGCTGTTGCTGCTGGTCGTGCCGATCGTGCTGTTCCAGCGGGCTGAAGCGCGGGCACAGGAAAGCGAGAAATAAGATGAACACAACCTGGTCTCGCTTCAACATCGCCTCGCTTGTTCTCGGCTTCGCCTTCCTCTATTTGCCGATCGTCCTTTTGGTCGTTTACTCGTTCAATGAGTCCCGCCTTGTCACCGTCTGGGCCGGCTTTTCGACCAAATGGTATGTATCGCTGTTCAACAACCAAAGCTTCATCGATGCCGCTTGGGTGACGATCCGCGTCGGCCTCGTCTCGGCCACCGTTGCGACAATCCTCGGAACGCTCGGCGCCTTGGCGATGACCCGCTATACGCGCTTTCGCGGACGCCTGCTGTTCTCGGCAATGATCTATGCGCCGCTGGTCATGCCGGAAGTCATCACCGGGCTATCGATGCTGCTCCTGTTCGTGGCCATTGGCTTCGACCGCGGTCTGTGGACGATGATCCTCGCGCACATCACCTTCTCCATGTGCTTCGTCGCCGTTGTCGTTCAATCGCGATTGGTGACGTTCGACCGCTCTCTGGAGGAGGCGGCTATGGATCTGGGTGCAACGCCGGTTACCACGTTCTTCAAGGTGACACTGCCGGTCATCCTGCCGGCCGTCGTTTCCGGCTGGATGCTGGCCCTTACCCTTTCGATCGACGATCTGGTGATTTCGAGCTTCACCTCTGGTCCCGGGGCAACGACCTTGCCGATGCGTATTTATTCGCAAGTTCGGCTTGGGGTGACACCTGAAATCAATGCCGCCTGCACCATCCTCATCGCAGTGGTTGCGGTCGGAGTGATCATTGCGTCTATCGCCAACAAGCGCCGCGAAGTTCAAAAGGCGCGCGACGAACAGGCAGCCGCCCGGAACTGACAACTCGGGACAACTCCACAGACTCTAATCATCGTCCAGATGCAACTCTGCGTTCGTTGTTGCCCGCTTCAAACCAAGCAATAGATGAGAAATGGCGCTGCTAGGCGCGCTTTGGTTTGATGGCGAAGCAGCAACACCGGGCCAGCGGTGTATCGGGGAAGACAGGCTCCCTCGACTGCGGCAAGAGCCTTGCCATCAACCTTGGAGGTGACGTGATGTGGTTTAGACCGCTGAACATCACCCTTATCGTGAAAAGAACCCGGAACAGCTGGCAAGTTGTCCTCCGGGTTCAATTCACAAGATAAGGAACGGAGGGTGGGCGAAAGCTCATCCTCTGCTCCAAGATAACATAGCATGTTCCCGCGAGTTTCCAAGAGTTGTGCCCGCCGACTTTCTTCCTATTGGGAAATGATCGGCGAGATAAACGGGTTGTCCCAGGAACCGCCTATGAAAAAGCGTGTGTGATTGACCGTCGGCTCCGGCTTGGGTGCGTCCGGTGCAGCGCCTGCCGCCGGTGCCGGAGAGGGAACTCGGGCCGCAAAATCACCAGTGAGCGCAAGACTTTTGCCGATCAGCGTCACGATACCGGCAAAACTGAGCGTGCCTGACTTGTTCTGGATTTGCGCCGTCTCCAGCGCCGCGACGCCATCCATGATGTTTGCCTTGAGCTCGAATTTATCGAAGGCCAACCAGGCATCGGTCTTCTCGTTGAGACTGAAGAAACGATCCGTCTTGGCTTTGCTCAGGAGGCTGTTGAAATCCAGACTGCGGATCTGGCCGCTGCCGAAGCGCATTGACAGCGTTCCCTTGGCGTTGCCGAGCGCAGTTGACCAGCGCGATATCGGACCCTTCAAGACAAGTGACACTGTTCCTTTGCCGAGTTGGAAGCGAGTACCAAAACCCAGCAGGGAGGCAATCGAAGCGCTGTTCACATCGGTGCCGTTGAGGCGCAATTCACCGGTTGTTGCACCATCCCCTTCATCCGCAAGCTGGAAGCTGGCGGCAACCGAACCATCGAACGCCGAGGCCTCGCCGATATCGAACATGGCACGTCCATTACGGATTTGTGCCGTCGCCGCGACCTTCGAGAGATTGATCGTCCCGATGGTCGCTTTCTGTGTGGAAACGCGCAGGTCAAGATTGAGCTGCTTCAGAAAACCACTGTCGATAACCGCATCGGAATCCGTTGAACTATCCGGCAAGGGCATGAAACCCGAGAACACCGAATGAATGTCGAGCGTTTCGAAGGCCAGCGTACCGGTGACGCTCGGCGTCCCCTGATCCAGCACGACCTCGATAACGCCCTTTGCCGGGTTGTCGTTCAATGTTGCCGTCAGCCCATCCAGCTTCATCCGCGTGGCAGAACCGGATACGGAAGCATCCAGTGCGAAGCTGCCGATCGGCGCGCCCGGAATGGTCGCCATTCTCGACCATTCGAGCGTGCGGCGCAGGGAAGGCGAAGTCAGCGAAAGCGTGCCTTCGAAGAACTGGTCCTTGGAGATATTGGCCGATCCGTTGAACGAGAGTGTCAGGGGCGTCGAGCTGAGATTGACCTGGAGAGGGCTGGTGCCGCCAGCCAGAAGCAACAAAGCCCGTGTGGCCGAACTGTCGATCTCCGTCTCTTCGCCGTGCCAGATGGCCTTGCCCTGGAAACTGGCAACGCCCGAAGTCTGCGGCCAGTCGAAAACGCCGCTGATACTCGAGACCTGTTCCTCGGCGCCATTGATTGGCCGCTTGAAGGTGACCATCGCGTCTTCGAGCCTTACACGTCCGAATGGTTGCGATGACACGGTGCTCATATCCGGCTTGGCTGGATTGGCTTCAACGGCGGCCCGCGCCTCCCGCACGACATCGCCGATCCGGCCGTCGCTCTTGGCAAGCGCCTCGCCGATTTCCGACAGGCTTTTGATCGGCTCGTCGATGACAAATCTTGGGCGCACGATCTTGGTTTCGGTGAATTCGATATTTCCCATCAGCGCAGAGAGAAGGGACAGATCAACTTCGATGCGCTCCGCCTGCATGAACGGCGCACCCTCACTCTGCCAGGGATTGCGGATGGTGACATCGCCCAGCGAGGCGGCGAATAGGGGAAAGAAGGAAATCTGCGGCGATTGACGCGACTCTACGCTATATCCTGTCCAGTTGCTGATTTCTTGAATGAGCCTGGCCCGGATCAGATCCGTACTGACGAGATAGGGCAGGGTGACAAGGATTCCCCCGGCAACGAGAGCCAACATCAAGATCGTTGCGAGAAGGTTCCTTGGCCTGTACCAGGACATGAGCGTTTCCGATATTCAGTCCTTCCAGTTGCACGGCCGGAAGGTTTTCTGCATTGCCATCCACGGTTTAGCGATCATGCGTGGCAATTCAAGCCGGTATAGACTTTTTGCGATCAATTTGTTGGAAATGGCGCATTGCATCCCGTTTGCGAATTGGCCGCCTATTCGGCCAGAACGCGTGTCGAAGGGAAGGTTATCTCGACCATGGTTCCGCGACCGGGATTGGAGTCGATCGTGAAGTTGGCGCGATTGGCTTCGGCCATCGCCTTGGTTAGCGGTAGGCCAAGGCCAGTGCCGTCGCTGCGTGCATGCTTCGGCGTGGTGATCTGCTTGTATGGCCGCAGGGCCTGTTCGACCTCCTGCCGTGTCATGCCGATTCCCGTGTCGCGCACGCGCAGCAGCACATCGCCGCTCGGCTCATAACTCGTGGAAACAATAACCTGTCCGCCGGGTCCCGTGAACCTGATGGCATTGGACAGAAGGTTCAGCGCGATCTGGGTAATCGAGCGATGATCGGCGACGATGTCAGGCAGGCGTGAAGTCAGGCTCGAGCGGATAATGACGCGCTCACGATTGGCCTGCGGCTGCATGATGGCGACGGCTTCCGTCAGTGCATCATTGAGCGATACAGCTTCGAAATCCATCTCGACCGCTCCGGCCTCGATCTTCGAAATATCGAGAAGATCGTTGACGAGCGACAGCACGTGATTGCCGGAACGGCTGATATCGTTGAGATAGTCGCGGTAGCGTTCGCTGCCGATAGGACCGAATTTCTCGTCTGCCATTAGTTCGGAAAAGCCGATAATGGCATTGAGCGGTGTGCGGATCTCATGGCTGATGCGCGCCAGGAATTCGCTTTTCTGGCTCGATGTGCGCTCGGCCTCGCGCTTGGCGCTGAGCAGCTCTTCTTCGGCACGTTTCCAATGGGTGATGTCGCGCAGGACGACGCAATAGCCCTTGGAGGCGTCGAGCTTGCCGATCGTCATGAACAGGGGAATGAAGCGTCCCTGGCTTTCGCGGCCGATTACCTCGCGCCCGTCATTGAGCAGGCTGGCGACCCCATTATCGGAAAGACTGTTCAGATAATCCATTGCCGCGCGTTGGCTTTCGATGGCGAAAAGCATGGAGAAGGCTTTGCCAGTCAATTCCTCTGGCTCGTAGCCGAACAGGGCAGCGGCCGAGTGATTGACAGAGCGGATCGCGCCGGCGGAATCCAGCAGGATGACGCCGTCCGTAGCCGTATCGAGAATAGCATTGAGCTCGTCAACGCGCGTCTGCAGAAGCTGTCTTTCGCTCTCGTCGAAATGGTTGGCAGTCTGGGCCTGCGGCGACAAAGCAAGCAGCAGTGCGCGCTCGCCATTCTCGCTACCTTCGTCCCAGCGGACCGCCTGCAGATGCGCCTGCACCCGCGTCATCGAGCCATCGCTGCGGCGCAGGTTCATGCCGGCTTCGTCGTCATCGCCGCTATCGTCAGCTTCATCGGCGAAGAGGATACTCAAGCCGCCCGCATCGTTGATGGCGTTGGCCGAGTCATACAATATCGCGTCGAGCAACGCCGGATTCGCATAAAGTATCTGGCCGTGGCGATGGACCAGCACCGGCAAGGGCAGGGCGGCAAGAATGGATGTATCCACACCCTGCCGTGCCTGTTCGCGAATGTTTGTCGCGAAATCCTCGGGCTGCGTGGGCTCATCCTTGCTATCCGCAACAGCGAAGCCCGGACCGACCACTTCAGCGTCCGGAACCTTGGCTTTCACTTCTGAAGGCAGCATTGCAGCAGGTGCAGGTTCTGCGTCACTATTGCTTTTCGGACTATCCCCCAGCACTTCGCGGCGCAGCCTTTCGGCAATCTCGCGAAATGCATTGCGTTCAGCATCGTTCAGCCGTCCGTCATCGCGTAAGGGGCGTTGTGTCTTGAGCGGAATGATGTTGTCTGTTGTATCGGGCGTGATTTCCAGCACGGGCTTTTCCCCGTTGAAGACGTCTGCAACGGCATCCGCCGTCGGCACGTCGACAGCCGGATTGTCGTTCAATGTTTTGCCGGCGGCTTTTGGATCGACGGTGACATCGCCCATGCGGGCAACGCCAAAGCCCCGGAAACCGAGGAATGCCCGGTCACGCGAATAGATCGGCAGCGCAGCGAGCTCGATCGGTACGCGCAGGTCGGTGCCTTCGATGGGCCAGAGCACCGTTCGTCCCGACCATGTGTCGCGCCGCTCGAGAAGCTCGGCAATTTCCTCATTGTCGTCGAGGCCACGGCTCGCCGCCACCTCACGGAAAGGTCTGCCGATGATCGACGCGGATTGCGGTCCGACAGCTGCGGCGAACTCCGGTGAAATCTCGCTGAAATTTGCCAGCGCGTCGACCTTCCAGACAAAGCGCACCGGCGCCTCGGACGGTACATATTGAAATGTGCCCGATTTTTCCGTGGTCGAACCCGTGGCTTCGAGCGACGGAGCGAATGCGAGCGAAGCCTGAGGTTCGTCCTCAGTCCTGGCCGCAGCATCGTCCACCTGCTCATCGGCAATTGGCGCTTCAGGCACAACTGCAAGTTCGGGCGGCACGTCGTCAACCGCTACAATCTCCTTTGCCTGCTCGTCTGCAACTTCCGGCTCGATCGCAAACAGCAGATGGAGGGCGGGGCTGTCCGTCAGTCTCGCAATGCCGGTGGGTACGGCGCCCTTCGCTGTCCGCACCGGTCGCTTGACGAGACGGTTGCGCTCAAGCCGCACTTCGCGCACGAGATCGCCGAGGATCTTGTCGTTGAATTCAAGCCTGCCGAACTGCTGCGATGCGGCAATCACTGCGCCACTGGCGTCGATCATCGCCGCGTGGGTCGCCTGGTCGCCAAAGCCCTTGATTGCCAATGCTGCAATCTGTTTCTCGGAGCTTGCGCCCAAGTCGCTGTTGGCAATGGAGAGTAGAATGGCCTCCTCGCCGCGTGGCAATGCGAGATCGCTCGCCTGGAATGTCAGGATGCGGCTGGAAAGCCCAAAGGCGACGCGCAGCGAAACGGTGCGTCCATGCCCGATAGCGGGAAAGCCGTCCAGCGCCATCAGCTGACGCTGTGCCTGTATGCCGAGCACTGCGCCGCCACCGAGAATTTCGTCGATCGAACCATAGCCAAGCATCGACGCACCCTGACCATTGGCCCAGATGACATTCTGCAGATCCGGCGAAATGACGACAAGCGCATCGCCATTGGCAAAACGCTCGCGAATCTCGTCGAGGACGGCAATGTCGATGAATGGATAGGTTCCAGACGCCATATGTTGACCAGCATGCTCCGATCCGAACAGTCGCATCCTCGCGATGTTCTTAAGACTTTGTTAATAATGATCCAGCCGTCACTCGTCCACTCGCAGCCCCTTATCTTACATGTCTTTCTCTTGGTTTAGTTAACTTCCCTTGCCGCAATACAACCGTCCACATAATAATTTCGATTTAGCGATAGGCATCTGATTGTGCACTGCAAAATAAATGTTGCAACGCACAAAAAATGAATATATATACGCTTCATCAAATCAGCTGCAGAGGCAAAAGACCATCTGCACAAAGGAAGGAGCCTATTATGAGCAAGACCACCAAACAGACTGCCGATGCGTTCTCGATCCCCGCTTTCGATGCAACCGCTGTAACCGACCAGGTTCGCGAATTCACCGAAAAGGGTGTGGCTCAGTCCAAGGAAGCCTATGCCAAGATCAAGGATCAGGCCGAAGCTGCCCAGAAGACCCTCGAGACAACTTTCGAAACTGCTCAGTCGAATGGCGCCGCTCTTTCGCTGAAGGCTTTGGCTGCGCTCCGCGCCAACACCGAAGCCAGCTTCGCTCATATCGAAGCGCTGATCGGCGTGAAGTCCTTTGGCGAAGTGATCGAACTGCAGAGTGCATTCGTTCGCAAGCAGGCTGAAGCCATCTCCGGTCAGGCCAAGGAATTCCAGGCTGTTGCTTCCAAGGCTGTCGAAGAAATCTCCGCACCGGTCAAGTCGGCTGTCGAGAAGGCAATCAAGGACGTCAAGGTCGCCTGATAGCGCATAACCCCCGAAAATCGCCTTTGATTTTTGGAAAGGATTATGCGCCATTCAAAATGTTACTGCGTCCTTTGCGCGTCTAGTGGACGCGCGGCGCAGTAAGGCTCCGGACGAAAGAATACTCTGACGGCACTCCTCCCCCTCTTGGCCGTCGGAGACGCAAGGCTTAAAGGCTTCTCCGCCTGGTCTTGCATTAATGGAAAAAGGCCGGATCCTCCCCCGGCCTTTTTCTTTTTTCCATTTGCATCTGTCTTTGTTGCATCGAACACTTGCAAAAAGCATCAATCCTTCGTATGTGACGCCTGTCAAAAATATGACGGTATGCGGTCGTAGCTCAGTTGGTTAGAGCGCAGGATTGTGGCTCCTGAGGTCGGTGGTTCGAGCCCACCCGTCCGTACCATCAATAAGCCCTTCAAATTCCAGTCGGTCCTGAAAGACCTGTTCGTTTCGCAATGAAGCGGGCAATGGCAGGACCCGTCAAAAGCACTATGATGAAACGCGACGTTTGCATCGCCATCACAAATGGCAGGTTCACGTCGCTCGACGCTGCGATGATTGCCACGGAGTCTGCACCGCCAGGGCTGGTCGCCAGATAGGCCGTCAGCGGATCGATATCGGCCGCCACCACGAGGATAGCGGCAATTCCCCCGCAAATCGCGATCAAGGTCAGGATCGAGGCAACGACGCGGGGCAATGCGCGCGCCGCGTGAACAAGAATTGGCCGGGTGAAGCGCGAGCCGATATTCCAGCCGACAACCGCGTAACTTGCTGCCAGAAACCATGGCGGCAATACAATTTCCATCATACCCGTATTCTGCAGGATGACACCTACGACAAGCGGCGCCAGAAGCGGCCCGGCGGGAATGCGCAGCCGGACTGCGAGCAAACTGCCAAGCCCGATGAGTATCAACGTCTGCGCGAAACCGATCCACGGGATCGGCGGGAACCAGACGATTTCGGGAACCGAAGCAGTTGGGCCGGTGGCCCATATTCTGGAGACAGCAGAGGCCACGACTGCTACGAAGACCACGCGCAGATATTGCATGAAAGCAACCAGTCGAATGTCGGCGCCAAAAGCCTCGGCCATCAGCGTCATCGCCGAAGCTGCGCCCGGAGACGAGCCCCAAAGAGCGGTTGTGCCCGGCAGTACCTGCCAGCGTGTCAGCAGCCAGCCGAGTGTGTTGCTTGCCACAAGAACGGAGCCAATGACCACCAGGAAAAGCGGCCAGTCGCGCAGCATCTCACTGAGCGCTGCGGGCTGGATACTATGTGCGATCAGGCAGCCAATTACCCCTTGAGCGAGAACGAAAGGGCGCACTGGCATGCGAACCGTACCGCCCGCTGCAGCCACGGCGATCGCCGCAGCCATCGGCCCGAGCAGGAGCGCCGCCGGCAGATGCGTGGCCTGCAGAAGCAAGAAGAACAGGACCGACAACACGAGCAGAATTGCCCATTGCAGACCCATGGCGCGACCGCTCAGTCCCCCACCCAGGTATCGGCTCATCCACTTCGGAACAATCATCGGGAACCGTTGGAGAGTCGGCAGAGGCACCGCGTATAATATTCGAGAGGATGTTGTCGAAGCGGTATACATGAGCGGAGCTTTTCGGCTTCGTGGAAGCCATTTGGAAAAGCATCACTTACTATCATCGCCCGTATGTCCCGCCAGCCTCAAACAAAGTTGGCCGCAGGATAATCTTCTATTGCGCGCCGTCCACCCCTGTCAGAGCATTTGATTCTTGGAAAAATTCCCAGAACTGCTATGTTGAACTTGGAGCGGGGACGAACTTTCGTCCGCCCCCATTCCTCATTTCATAAAATGAACCCGGAGCACAACTTGCCAGCTGGTCCGGGTTCTTTTTATGACGAGGGTAACGCTACATGGTTTGAACCACATCGCTTTACCTCCAAGTTGGAAGCAAGGCCGTTGCCGCGGTCGAAGTGGCCAATCCACTTCGATGCACCGGCTGGCTCGGTGCAGACTGCTTCTGCCTCCAAACTGAATTCACGTCGATTCATCGCTTGCTTCATGAGCCAAGGCAACGAACGCCGGGTTGAAACGCTTTGCAAACAATCGGTTGCGTGGTTGTGTGCGTGACTGGCGCTGGTCGGACTTTCTTACTATTTGCGGGCTTTGATGTTTCATGCCAATGAAGCGCCATGCGTATATTGCTCGTAGAAGACACGCACGATGTGGGGGAAGCCATTGCCAAACGTTTTGAGGCGACTGGCCATGCCGTCGATTGGGAAACCAACGGCCGTGACGCAGCCGAAATCATCGATTTCACCGAATACGCGCTGATCATTCTCGATGTCATGCTGCCGGGCATGGATGGTTTTGAAATCCTCAAACGCATCCGCAAGGCCGGTAACGCGGTTCCGGTCCTTATCTTGACTGCACGTTCGGAAATCGATGACCGGGTTGGAGCGCTTGATCTCGGGGCCGACGACTATCTTGTAAAACCGTTTGACTTCCGTGAATTGGAGGCGCGGGCGCGCGTCCTGATGCGTCGCCACACCGGCGGCGAGGCAACCAACCTGATCAAATGCGGAGACATTGCCGTCGATCGCGCGGCGCGATCCGTACATGTCGGCAAGCGCGAAGTGCAGTTGAAGCGGCGCGAACTGACCTTGCTCGAAGTTCTTGTCGCACGCCCCGGCCGCGTCTTCAGCAAGGATGAATTGCTCGACCAGATTTTCGGTTTCGACGAAGCGGCCAACGCCAATGCTATCGAGCTCTATATAGGGCGTTTGCGCAAGAAGCTTGAGGGGGCAAAGGCACACATCGTCACCGTGCGCGGCCTCGGCTATCAACTGGTATCCGGCGATGCGCCCTGAGACCATAAGGAACCAACCCTCGCTCTTCGCGCGTCTTGCCCGGCGCATTTCGGTTGTGCTCTTCATCGGGGCTGCGTTACTCGTCACTGCCGCGTGGTACTATGCCGAGACGGCCGCCAACAAGGCCTATGATCGCTTGCTTGTTGGCGCAGCGTTGCAGATGGCGGAAAGTCTTTCGGTCGAGGATGGGACGCTGACAGCACGCCTGCCCACCTCGGCCTTCGAATTGCTCGGCCTAGCCGAACGCGACCGGATTTTCTATCGCGTCATCGATACGCACGGCAAGACTCTGACAGGCTATGACGATCTGCAAACGCCGACGCCCTTGGATAGTGCTCGCAACGTGTTGAGCGCGGAGGAGGGCGTCTACAAGGGGGAACCCGTGCGTATCGCCCGCGCGACACGCGTTCTCGCTGATCCCGCGGTTTCAGGCCACGCCTATGTCATCGTAGCGCAGACGAACGAGGCGCGATTGGCGCTGACCCGTGAGCTGACTTTGCGCGCGACGGTTCTCGTTTTCATCATGAGCCTGCTTGCCTTCGTCGGTGCCATGCTGGCGATCCGCTATGCGCTGCAGCCGGTTGAACGGCTGGGGACGGCCGTTCGCCGTCGCGATCCGCATGATCTGACCCCCGTTACCGTCGACGTACCGCGTGAGCTCGATCCCTTCGTGGGCTCGATCAATCATTTCATGGGAAGGCTCAACGAACGGGTTGAGTTGCTGCAGCGCTTCATCGCCGATGCTGCACATCAGATACGCACACCACTCACGGCGCTGACGGCGCAGATCGACCTGCTCGGCACCGACAAGCTCGACAAGGCCGGCCGCCAGCATTTTAATCGCGTGAAGGAAAGGACCAGCGAACTTGCGCGGCTGACCAATCAGTTGCTCAGCCATGCGATGGTGATCCATCGCGCTGATTCTGTTCAACTCGAGCCAATCAGTCTGGTCGATGTGGCGCGGCGAGCATATCGGGCCGCTATTCCCATTACCGTCGATCCCGATATTGTCATTTCGTTCGAGGCGCCGGACGACCGGCCTTTCGTTCTCGGCGATGCAGTCAGCCTGCGTGAGGCCATCGTCAATGTGATCGACAATGCCTTGCGGCATGGGACAGACCAGCGGCTGGAGGTAAGGGTTCGCGCCACCGATACGCAAGGCTTTGTCGAGGTCGAGGATGATGGCCCTGGTATTCCGCCGGAAAGCTGGGAGAAGGCAACGCAGCGCTTCGCCACGTCGAAATCGCACGAAGGCAGTTCAGGACTCGGCTTCGCCATCGCGCAAGAAGTAGCGAGCGCTCATGGTGGCACGTTGAGCTTCCGCGCCCGCGATGAAAGGGGTTTCACGGTTGTTTTGACCTTGCCGCTGTTTCAGGGAGAGGTGAAATGATCCGGATCTGTTTCGCACTCTTGATGGCTGGTTTGACCGCCACACAAGCTTTTGCTGCCGGGGACAACAGAACGCAGTTTCCTGCACTTCAGACCGCATCCGGCAAGCTGACGATTTATTCGACAACGGATCTGGCGGCGATGAAACCACTGATCGAGGATTTTCAGAAATCGTCGCCCGATGTGTCGATCGACTATATCGAATATCTGACCAACGAACTGAATGCCATGGCCAGTGAGGCTTGCCGCAAGCAGGAGCCGCTTGGCGATCTTCTCCTGTCGTCATCGGTCGACCAACTGCTCAAGCTCGCCAATGATGGCTGCGCCGCAGCGCATACATCGCCGGAAACTCTTCGCGTTGCCGAATGGGCGAATTGGCGCGACGAGGTCTTCGGCTTCACCTATGAGCCGGCGGTTTTCGTCTATAACGCGAGCAAGGTCCCGCCGGCGGAGGTGCCGCGCACCCATGTCGAACTCGCCGACCTTCTGCGCGAACGGCTCGACTATTATCGCGGACGGGTCGGCACCTACGATATCCGCCTGTCCGGCATCGGTTATCTTCTCGCCTTCAATGACGCGCGGCAAACCACAACCGTCTTCGGTCGCCTGCTTGAAAGCATGGCGCGTGCCTCCGCCGTCGCCCGCTGCTGCACCGGCGAAATCCTGGAAGAGATCGCCAAAGGAAATCTCTACATTGGCTACAACATGCTCG
Source organism: Phyllobacterium sp. LjRoot231 (assembly GCF_964253365.1). Lineage (NCBI taxonomy): Bacteria > Pseudomonadati > Pseudomonadota > Alphaproteobacteria > Hyphomicrobiales > Phyllobacteriaceae > Phyllobacterium > Phyllobacterium sp. LjRoot231. Next base: position 4,503,200 of record NZ_CAXUQT020000001.1, on the reverse strand, counting down.
GCTCCTATGCCTATGATGCAGCGCTGCGTTACCCGGAATTGCGCGTCGTGGTACCACGTGATTATACGCTGGTCCTGAGCCGTGGTGCGCTTATCCCGAAAGGTGCAGAGCGAGCAGATCTCGGTGCACGGTTTCTCGATTATCTCCTGTCAGAGCGAGGCCAATCCGTGGCGCGAACCAATGGTTTCTATTTCACTGAAAGTGGTGAACTGCCGCCCGGTGTCGATGGTCCGCAAAATTTGAAAGAGTCCGGAGTCGCCCAGCCGATCCGCATCGGCCCGGCTTTGCTTGCTGTTCAAGACAGGGCGCAACGCCAGCGTTTCATCGAGGATTGGTCACAATCCCTGATTGAACTGAACAGTCCGGCTTGGACGCGGGAATAGCAGATCCACCTTTGAATGGCCCTGATGCGTTTCCGGCGAAGTTTTTACGCAAGAATGTTCGAAACCTGCACAAGTTTCACTGAATCTTACTCAAGAATCATCGATTCTGACGCAGATTTTTCAACCAACGCGCGTAAAATGGTTGTGACGACGCGAAACAGGGCTAGAACAGCGAACCTTGCGACCCACTCGGGACTGGCGGCTTCTTCGCAGATGCGGGGCGCTCGACCTTGGCCCGTGAGGTGCGATCGTCACCGTCTTTCGCGACGGCCTGCACCTCGCCGTCCTGAAAGCGCAGGGTTAGATCATCGCCGCCGGAAACAGCCGCGGCCCGCTTGATGGGCGTGCCGGATGGATCGAGAACGAGAGCGAAACCGCGTTCCAGAACACCTTGATATGACAGGGTTTTCATCAGGCGTTCGAGTTCTCCGCACCGCCGTTTCGTCCGGTCGAGCAGGAGATCCGCGGCTTGGACCTGACGCCGGTCCAGCTGTTGCAGATGCTGCCTCCCACGCTGCGCCAGCCGGGCCATTGGTTCGATCGAAAGCCGACCGGCACGCCTGTCGAAAAGTCCTCTTCGGTCTCGTACAAACACCTCGAGCCCGCGGGGTAGGCGGTTTGCCAACACGCTGATTTCACGACGCTTTTCGCGAAATCTCTGTTCAAGCAGCCGCGGCGATAATTGCCTTGCGCAACCGTCGAATTCGCCGCGTTTCTTCTGTGTATTCGCCTGCAAAGCGCGGCCTAGTCGGGCAGCGGTCTCATCGAAATGACGTCGCGGCAGCGCAAGCAATTGGTCCGCCGAGGGCAGGGCGCGGGCGAGTGCCCGTTGCGCCTGGCGGCGGCGATCGAGATAGCGCGACATGCCTGCGGCGAGCCTTGCTCCGAGCGTTGCGATGTGCGCCTGCAGGTCCGCCTTGACCGGTACGGCCATTTCCGCCGCGCCCGTCGGCGTCGGTGCGCGAACGTCTGCAACAAGGTCGATCAGCGTCCAGTCAGTCTCGTGACCGACGGCAGAAATGATGGGAATTTGCGAGGCGGCGACTGCGCGCACCACGGCTTCATCGTTGAAACCCCATAGGTCTTCAAGGCTGCCGCCGCCGCGCGCCACGATCAGCACATCGGGCCGGGGCAGGGCGCCACCTATTTCTAACCTGTTGAAACCATTGACTGCATTGGCAACTTCGGTGCCCGATGTTTCGCCCTGCACCCGTACCGGCCAGACCAGAACATGCAGCGGAAAGCGATCCGTGATGCGATGGATGATATCGCGGATGACAGCGCCGGTCGGCGATGTGACAACGCCGATAATGCGCGGCATGAAAGGGAGGCGCTGCTTGGCGGCGGCGTCGAAAAGCCCCTCGGCACCGAGCTTGCGCTTGCGCTCTTCGAGCAGCGCCATCAACGCACCGGCACCGGCCGGCTCCATCTGCTCGATGACGATCTGATACTTTGAGGAGCCCGGATAGGTGGTCAGTTTGCCGGTGGCGATGACCTCCATGCCTTCTTCAGGCTGGAAGCGCAGACGGCTCATAGAGCCGCGCCAGATTACCGCTTCGATGCGTGCCTTGTCGTCCTTCAGCGAGAAATAGGCATGGCCGGACGAATGCGGCCCACGATACCCCGAAATTTCGCCGCGAACCCTCACGTGCCCGAAAGTGTCCTCGACTGTGCGCTTCAACGCTCCGGAAATTTCGGAGACCGTATATTCGGCAACATTGGATGCAGATTCGGGCTTTTCGCTCATGGGCTATTCGTAGTCGCGTCGTGATGAAGGTCAAGCCTCGGCAATCCTCGATTGTATCATTGCCAGCTCGTGAAATTTCGCCTATCCGCAATTGTGGGAAAAAGGGGAGCGGGCATGCCAACAGATATTGCCGTTAATTCCAAGGGTTTGAAACTACGTCACTATTTGCTGATAGGAGCACTGATGATTGGTGCCGCCGCAGCAATCCTGCTCCTGATGGGCCGTAACCCGATATGCACCTGCGGCACAATAAAGCTGTGGGTCGGCGAGACGAATTCATCTGACAATTCACAGCATTTGGCCGATTGGTACACGCTTTCGCATATTATCCATGGCTTTCTGTTCTATGGCATTCTCTGGCTTGTCGCCCGAAAACTGCCGGTCGGCTCACGTCTTTTGATCGCCATATTCGTCGAAGCGGCTTGGGAAATCTTCGAAAACACCGACATGGTCATCAACCGCTATCGCGAGGCGACGATCGCGCTTGGTTATGTCGGCGACAGCGTTCTGAACTCCGTCAGCGATATATTGTTCATGGTACTCGGCTTCTTTTTCGCCGCCAGAGCCCCGCTCTGGCCGACGATCGTCTTGGCGATCTTCTTCGAATTGCTGGCTGGCTGGGTTATCCGCGACAACCTCACCCTCAACATCGTGATGCTGCTATACCCGCTCGACGCGATCAAAGCCTGGCAAGGCGGAATGTAATCACCAGCCCGGAACGAGTTCAGTCGCTCGCACCTGCCGTAGACGCTGGTTCGCCAGAATAGGCGCGGAAGCCTGCGTCATGCTGACCGGCGTCGGCATTGACAGATTGTCGAGACTTTCGACGATGTGCTGCGCCAGCGCGTCGACAATAGCTGATGGTTTGGTGTGACCGCGCATGATGCCGATGCCGAATTCCGGGAGCCGGCCAAAACCGTCCGCTTCGGTCAAGACGCGCATTCCGGGACGCAGGGCGCATTCAGGCAGGATCGAGACGGCAAGGCCCGCCAGAACTGCGGCTGCGAGAACTGTCGCCGACCAGCTGGTGAAGAGGATGCGGTAGTCATGATGCATGGAGTCCAGCACATCGACCGCCGCCGCGCGCCAGATACAGGTAGGACGGCCGACTGCCAGCGGAAGTACTTGTTCTTCATGAACATTATGATGCGCCGAGGTAACCCAAAGCAGCTGTTCGCTACGCACAACTTCCGAGCGCCGCAGCTCGTCGCACTGCGTTACGAGTGCAATATCGAGCTGGCCCTTGCGGATCATTTCATCAAGGTTGACAGTGGGTTCGCAGACAACGGAGAGTTCGACGCGAGGATTGGAACGGGAAAACCGCGCCATGATTTCGGGCAGAAACCGGTCGGCATAGTCGTCTGGTGTGCCGATACGGATATGTCCCTGCAATTGCGTATCATCAAAAGCTGCAATCGTTTCGTTGTTGAGCTGTAGCATTCGCCGCGCATAGGCCAGCAGACGCTCGCCATCTTCCGTCAGCCGGTTGGTGCGGCCATCCCGTTCGAAAAGCGCTTTCGAAACGCGTTCTTCGAGCCGGCGCATCTGCATAGAAACGGCGGATTGGGTCTTGTTTACCTTGTCGGCAGCTCTCGTAAAACTACCAAGATCAGCGATGGCAGTGAATGTCTGCAATTGGTCGAGATCAAGCGGTGCGTTCATGGCAATGTTCCCGGAATGGTTGATCCATCATTATTATTGAACGTTTACATTAAAAACATTCGTTTGAATAATCAATTATTGTGGATCATTTTAGAGATGTTCAGGAAGCGCCGGTGTCAAATGACTCAGTCATCAGGCACGGGCGTGGTGCGCGGAAAATGGTTTTCGCGCGGTTTAACTTTCTTGATCGCCCTTCAAAAGGAGTAACGGCGATGACGACGACAACGACAACGACTGAAGTAACTGGTTTCACCCGCACGATCGCAGCTTTTGCGTCGCAGGCTGCAAACTTTGTCACCCGAATGATCGTCGCTCGTCGCAATCGTAAAACGATTTTGAGCCTCGGCGAATGGAATGATGAAATGCTGCATGACATCGGCATCACCCGCGCCGATCTGCATTCGGCGATTGGGACATCGCTGCTCGACGATCCAAGTGAAAGACTGGGCGCATTGGCCGATGTACGGTCGCGTGTTCGTGCTGCCCGCTCGATTATCTAAGGCTGACGATTTGACTGTTTAGCAGGCGCCCATTCACGCCGGAATCCCCTCCCGGCGCCTCGCCTGCCTCCTGCCCGGCCCACATTGCACATGCAAAGTGGCCGGGCTTTTTCTTGTCCACTTTTCAGCGGTGGCGATCCATACCGCGCTTATATTGGTCGAAAATGGATTCCAGGCCCTTCTGATATTGGTCATTGGCCTGTTTACCAGTATCGAACATTTGGCCGAGTATGTCTTTCAGCGGATTATCCGAAGGAGCGGAAGGCGCCGTTCTTTGCTGAGCCTGTGGCTGTGGTGATTGTGGTGCTGGACGCTGCTGCGCGCCGCCACCGAATATTTCTCCGAAAATCTGGCCGAGAGGATTATCGCCAAACGGATTTTGCCCCTGAGCGGTCTCTTGGGGTGCATCGTCCTGAGGTATGCCGCGTGGTGTCGGAGCCTGTGATCCCGCGCCGCCTGCACCTTTCATCATTTCTTCGAATATCTTCCCAAGCGGGTTGTCGCCGAAGGGGTTTTGCCCCGGAGCGGTGTCTCGACGTGCATCATCCTCGGGGACACTGCCACGTGGGGTCGGAGCCTGCTGCGTCGCGCCGCCAGCACCCTTCATCATCTCCTCGAAAATCTTGCCTAGCGGGTTGTTGCCCAAGGGGTTGCTCTGGCCTTGCGGCTGTTGCTGGCCGGCAGCACCTCCACCGAGCATGCTTTCCAATATTTGCCCCCAAGGATTAGCGCCTGCTCCAGGTGCGCTTTGCTGAGTAGCGGGTGTTTGACCGCCGCCCTGGCGCATCATCTGCTCGATCAGATCACCGATGACATTACCACCACCAAGCCCAGCGGCAGCAAATTGCCCGGTCGACTTGTTGTACAGACCGCCCATCATCATCGAGGCGATAACTGGCAGCATCTGTTTCAATGTGTCCGCACCGACGCCCGAGACAGCCGAAGCATGATCGGCCACGGCCCGCGACAGGTCTTTCGATCCGAAGAGCTGGTCGAGAACGTTCTTGCCGTTGGCTATGCCCGAGGGATTGAAAGCTGCTTGCGGATTGTCAAAGTAATTGACCCGCTGCCCGGCCGACAGCGCTTGAACGAAGCCACCAAAGCCCATGGGATCGGCGGCATTTCTTTGCAGGCCCTGGGAAAATGCGGGCATCAATGCCTCCAGGGCGGCAACCGTCTGCTGCTGGGAGAGATTGAACTGGTTGGAAAGGGCATCGACCGCTTGTCCGCCCTGTGCCTTCACAAACATGTCTACGAGATTCATGTCGCCGATCCTCCTCCGGGCTGATGCGCGAAGGAAGATTAGCGCCGTAGTCGCACGGACTTCAATGCTTTTGTATGGCTAAAAGTAATTCGCCAGATTCTTGCGAATGCGCTGTAACGGATCAACCGCCGGGTCACCTGCCTCGAATTTCCGGTTAGTGATCTTCTCATAGGCCTGAATGTAGACCTTGGTCGTCGCGTCGATCACGTCTTCCGGTATCTCCGGAATGTCATCCTTGTAGGGATCGCAACGTTCTACGACCCAGTTACGCACGAAATCCTTGTCGAAACTGACCGGCCGCTTGCCGGGGGCATAGCTGTCAGCGAACCAGTAGCGGCTCGAATCCGGTGTATGGATTTCATCGGCCAGCACGATGTTGCCCTCGTCGTCGGTACCGAATTCGTACTTCGTATCCGCGAGAATGAGACCGCGGCTTGCTGCGATTTCCTGACCCCTTGCGAAAAGCTTCAGCGCGTAGCCCGTAATGGTTTCCCATTGCTCCTTGGTGAGAAGTTTCTGGCTCAGAATATCCTCAGCGGTCAGCGGTTCGTCGTGGCCGCCATCGAAAGCCTTTGAGGTCGGCGTGATAATCGGTGCCGGCAGCTTTTCATTATCCTGCATGCCATCGGGCAGGGTGAAGCCGTACATCTCGCGCTTGCCTGTCTTGTAAAGCGTCAGGATCGATGTTCCGGTCGTTCCGGCGAGATAGCCTCGCACGACAATTTCAACCGGCAGGATGGTCAGCTTCCGGCAAACCAGCACATTTGGATCTGGATACTCGATGACGTGATTGGGGCAGATATCCTGTGTCTGTTCGAACTGGAAACGCGCTGTCTGTGTCAGCACCTGGCCTTTCAGTGGTATGGACGCAAGAATGCGGTCAAACGCGCTGATGCGGTCGGTGGCGATGATAATACGCCTTCCATCCGGCAGATCGTAATTTTCGCGGACCTTGCCTTTGTAATAATTCGGCAATTCGGGAATATAGGCTTCGGACAGCGCTTTGTATTTCGGCATGGTTCGGAAATCCGCATGAAATGATGTGACTCCCGCATAACACATATGGCGCGCAACGGGAGTCCTAATTGTCGGGCTTGCAGGCGTTTAGCGTCCGCCGGTGACGTCGAGGATGGCCCCCGTCACATAGGAGGCTGCATCGCTCAAAAGCCACACGATGGATTCGCCGACTTCATCGGCTGTTCCGGCTCGACCAAGCGGTGCTGTAACGCCAAGACGTTGCGCCCGGTCAGGTTGGCCACCACTAGCATGGATGTCCGTTTCGATCAGTCCCGGCCGGACGGCGTTGACGCGAATACCCTCGGGTCCGACTTCCTTGGACAAGCCGATCGCCAGCGTATCCATGGCACCTTTCGAGCCGGCATAGTCGACATATTCGTTCGGGCCGCCGAGCCGTGCCGCCGCAGAGGACAGTAGAACGATCGAGCCGCCATTGCCGCCACGCGAGCGGGCGAGATGGCGTACGCCCTCGCGTGCACAGAGATAGGCGCCAAGCACGTTCACATCGAAGATGCGGCGCATACGTTCGATGTCCATATCCATCAGGCGCGAGCCTGGAGCAACAATACCGGCGTTGACCACGACGCCGTCGAGTTGGCCCAGTTCCGCAGCTTGTTCGAATACGGATATGACGTCCGCTTCGACAGCAACATCGCCTTGAATGGCTTTTGCCTTACCGCCCGCCGAGATAATGGCCTTCACGACCTCATCGGCTGCTGATTTGTTGCCGACATAATTGACGCCGACCGACCAGCCACGTTGTCCAGCCAGGATCGCTGCAGAGCGGCCGATACCACGGCTCGCTCCGGTAATCAGGATTGTTTTGCTCAAGAAGTGATTCTCCGCTTAACTCAATAAGCGTATTCTACGAAAGCCGGTTCGACCGAACCACCCCAAATCGTATTGAATTGCGAGAGCATTTCCTCGGCGGACGTCGTTCCACGCGCAATCACTTCCTCGATGGGCGCAAGATAGACGGTCTCATCATACCCTTCGCTATTGAGCATGGCTCGGTTCTTGAGTCCCATGCGCGCGATCTCCACTACCTCGCGCGCAATTTCGAGCGCCGAACGGTTGCGTAGCGTCGCGCGCAGGCCTTTTACCGGAACCTCGTCACGCAGATATCGAACCTCCGGATAGGTCCAGTGGCGCGTAAGCGCTTCAGCAGCATTCAGGGCTTCGGAGTCGTAGAGCAGGCCTACCCAAAACGCGGAGAGGGCGCAGATGCGCCGCATCGGACCAACATCCGCGCCGCGCATCTCGATGAAGCGCTTGAGGCGCACTTCCGGGAACGTCGTTGTCAAGTGATTGGCCCAGTCACCCATGGTCGGCGTTCCTCCTGGAATGGTATCCTTGAGCGCGCCGTTCATGAACTGCCTGAAGGTCACGTGCGTGCAATCGATATAGTGCCGGTCGCGTATGACGAAATACATTGGGACGTCGAGCGCCCATTCGACATAGTCGGCGAAGCCGTAATCATCGCTGAAAATGAACGGTAAAATGCCTGTCCGGCAGTTGTCGGTATCGCGCCAGATATCCGAGCGCCACGACAGGAAGCCGTTAGGCTTGCCTTCGGTGAACGGGGACATGGCAAAGAGCGCCGTCGCGATGGGTTGCAGCTTCATCCCGACCTGCATCTTGCGGCGCATGTCGGTTTCGGACGAAAAGTCCAGATTCACCTGTACCGTGCAGGTGCGATACATCATGTTCAGGCCATCTTTACCGACCTTCGGCATATAATTCGTCATGATTTTCGCGCGTGATTTCGGCATGCGCGGCGTTTCATCATAGCTCCATTTAGGGCTGCCGCCGACGCCAAGGAAACGAATTCCCAGCGGTTCGGCGATTTCCTGCACTTGCGCCACATGGGAACCGGTCTCGCCGCAAGTTTCATGGAGTGACTTGACCGGCGCGCCGGAGAGCTCGAATTGGCCACCCGGTTCAAGAGATATGGCAATCGGACCCGCCGGTTTATGCACGCCGTTCATCGGTTCGACAAGGCCGATGATATACCCCTCGTCCATTATCGGATCCCAGCCAAGCTTTGATTTCATGCCCTCAAGAATAGCGCGAATACCGCGCGGACCATCATAGGGTACGGGGCTGTTGTCGTTGGTGTAAAACGGGATCTTCTCGTGCTCGGTACCAATACGCCAATCGGACGGCGGTTTGCTACCTTGCGCAATGTAGTCTGCCAGTTCTTCTATATTGAAAATGGGACTTTCGTCTACTGTATCGCGCGACATGGACAAGCTCCCCAATATTATGAGATCGCTGCGCGCGAACCGCTTTTAAAAATGAGCGCAAGCAAAATTTTACCCGCGCTCATTTAATGCGCAAATTTCCTTGATTACGCGGCAAAACGACTTCAATTATAAAACATATCTACGTGTAAAGTATTACACATTATTTAGATTTCGTCCAGTAGCGTACAAATTATTACACGACGGCATCAATATGCCATTGGCAGATTCATGTATACACAACAATTTACGTGAAATATCAACACTATGTAATCGCGTCTAGTATCGATCAATATGCGTACTCGAGGAATGCAGGCTCGACTGAGCTACCCCACGCTGTATTGTATTGCGACAGCATCTGTTCAGCCGAAGTCGTGCCACGTGCAACAACTTCCTCCAGCGACGAGAGATAATGCGTCTCGTCGAATCCTTCACTATTGAGCTTTGCACGGTTCTTCAAGCCGAGGCGTGAAATCGCCAGCACGTCGCGCGATATTTCATGGACGGAGCGGTTGCGCAGCGTAGCCTGCAGCCCTTTTGCCGGAACCTCGTCGCGCAGAGTTTGGACTTCCGGATAGGTCCAGTCGCGGGTCATGGCTTCAGCGGCATCCAATGCCTCTGAGTCATAGAGCAGGCCCACCCAGAATGCTGGAAGCGCGCAAATGCGCCGCCAGGGTCCCCCGTCAGCCCCACGCATTTCGAGGAAGCGCTTCAGCCGCACTTCCGGAAACAGCGTCGATAAATGATTTGTCCAGTCGCCCATATTCGGCGTGCCTTCCGGGATGGAATCCTTCAGCGCGCCATGCATGAATTGCCGGAACGTCACATGGGTACAATCGTGATAGCGGCCATGGCGCATGACGAAATACATCGGCACGTCGAGCGCCCATTCGACATAGTCGGCAAAGCCGAAATTCTCATTGAAGATGAACGGCAAGACGCCCGAACGGTTGTTATCCGTATCGCGCCATATGTTTGAACGCCATGACAACAGACCGTTCGGCTTACCTTCGGTAAAGGGTGACATGGCGAAGAGCGCCGTCGCGATGGATTGCAACTTCACTGAAACCTGCATCTTGCGCCGCATATCGGTTTCGGACAAGAAGTCGAGATTCACCTGGATCGTGCAGGTGCGATACATCATGTTCAGTCCGTCCTTGCCGACTTTCGGCATGTAGTTGGACATGATGTTGTAGCGTGACTTCGGCATGCGCGGCGTTTCAGCGAGCGTCCATTTTGGGCTGCCGCCGAGACCAAGAAAACGGATACCAAGCGGTTCAGCGATTTCGCGCACCTGTGCCAGATGCGCATTGGATTCGCGGCAGGTCTGGTGAATAGTGAGAAGCGGTGCGCCCGAAAGTTCGAACTGTCCGCCCGGTTCAAGCGAGATCGCACCCTGACCGGTCGGCTCGACAAGGCCGATAATATTGCCTTCGTCGATGATCGGTTCCCAGCCGAGCTTCGACTTCATGCCTTCAAGAATAGCGCGGATTCCACGCGGGCCATCATAGGGAACCGGGCTATTGTCTTCGGTGTAAAACGGGAACTTCTCATGCTCGGTGCCGATACGCCAGTCGGACTCCGGCCTCGATCCTTGCGCAAGATAGGTGGCCAGTTCTTCGGTACCGGAGATCGGTGTTTCGTCTGTCGTGTCGCGCGCCATGGATGGTGCTTTCCGAGATGATGAGATTGTCGCGCGTGATTGACCGTTTTCGCGGATGAGCGCAAGCAAATTTCGCTTATGGTCTCATCAAGAGTATTTGTAACTCACCAATCGCCGATCGTCGCCTGAATCAATGCGAGGGCCGCAACGGCGGCCGTATCCGCCCGCAGGATACGCGGGCCAAGTGGAATCGCGGTGACAAAGGGCTGCTTACGCAAGGTTTCGCGTTCCTGGTCGGAAAAGCCGCCTTCCGGCCCGATGATCACGCCAAGCGGGCCACGCGGGAGCGATTGCAGCTGCGGCAGGGGATTGTGCGTCTCATGCCCCTCATCGCAGAAAATGAGCCGGCGCTGATCGTCCCAGCCCTCAATCAGCTTTTCGAGCTTTACAGGCTCACGCGTCTGCGGGATTGCCAGCACGCCGCATTGCTCGGCGGCCTCGATCGCATTGGCCTCAATTCGCTCCGTCCCGACACGAGAGACCTGAGTATGCTGGGTTATGACCGGCTGTAGGACGCCTGCGCCCATCTCCACCGCCTTCTGGACCAGATAGTCGAGCCGGCCCTGTTTCAACGGTGCGAAGCAATAGAGGAGATCGGGCGCGGCGGGCTGTTGGCGAGTCTGTTCCAGCGGCTCAAGGAACAGCTTTTTCTTGCTTTCAAACCGCAATGCCGCACGCCATTCGCCATCACGCCCGTTGAACACGAGGATTTCATCGCCCTCCTTCATCCGCAGCACATTGGCGAGATAATTGATGGCTTCGGGGCCCGTCTCGGCGCGCGTTCCTGCGGCTAGGCCGGCGGTGATGTAGAGCCGCTGCATTTTGTAATTCGCACGCATTGGATACCCGGAAGTTGGATTTAACTGAGTGGCGGCAGGCGGCGTTTGACCGGCGAGGACTTGACAATAGAAGTGTTTGTCTCGGCCCTTTCCGCCAGACGGTCGAGTATCATGTCGAGTTGTTCCATCGTCCGGAATTGTAATTTACCAATGAAGCAATCGTCACCTGTGACCTTGTCGCATTCGGTGATTTCCGGCGTTTCCTGTATCAGCTTTTCGACGATGTGCAGCATGCCGGGTAATGGCCTGACGCGCACGATCGCCGTGAGGCTGTAGCCGAGAGCGACAGGATCGATGTCGATCGTAAAAGAGCGAATCACTTTTTTCTCTTCGAGGCGGCGCAACCGCTCGGAAACGCTGGGCGAAGACAGGCCCACCTGATTGCTAAGTTCCTTTAGCGATATACGCGCATCATCAACGAGAATTTCGATGATCGTTCGGTCAAGTTCATCAAGCATGGCGTCCTCCGAAGGCTGCTATTTTGATTTGCCTGCAATAATAAGGTAAAATTCAGATTTGGCCTTTGGTGACGTATATCAAATTCCCTGCTCCCCGCATACCCTTAGCCGGATCAACAAAAGGTGTATCGACATGGAAAAAGATGTGTTGAGGGGCAGTGTCGAAATGACCGCCGCCATGATCATTTCGGGAACAATCGGCTGGTTCGTGTTGATGTCAGGCCAACCGGTTCTGTCGGTTGTGTTCTGGCGCTGCGCCATTGGTGCAATGACGTTGCTCGCTGTCTGCGGGGCGCTCGGTCTGCTGCGACGTGATGCCATTTCGCTGAAACTCTTCGGGCTTGCCGTCATTGGCGGTATCGCAATCGTGTTGAACTGGGTTCTGCTCTTCGCCGCTTATTCACGTGCCTCCATCGCCATCGCCACCACGGTCTATAACGTCCAGCCATTCATGCTGGTTGGTCTGGGCGCGTTGATTTTCAAGGAAAAACTCACCGCGACAAAGCTCTTCTGGCTGGGTTTCGCCTTCGCCGGAATGCTGCTGATCGTGCAAGCCAAGCCCGGCGGCGCCTATAATGGCTCGGACTATATGACAGGTATTGCCCTGTCCCTCGGTGCAGCCTTTCTTTATGCGATCGCATCAATCGTTGCAAAGCGCCTGAAAGGTACGCCGCCGCATCTCATCGCGCTCATTCAAGTCTGTGTCGGTATTGTCATGCTTGCGCCGCTTGCCGATTTTTCCGCGTTGCCGCAAAGCACGGGAGAATGGAGCAGTCTCGTAACGATCGGCGTGGTCCATACCGGTCTGATGTATATCCTGCTCTATAGCGCCATTCAGAAGTTGCCGACACACATTACGGGCTCGCTCTCCTTCATCTATCCGATTGCTGCGATCCTGGTGGACTACATCGCCTTCGGACACGCGCTGCAGCCGAGCCAACTGATCGGATCCGCTGCTATTCTGATCGCCGCGGCGGGCACGAGCCTCGGCTGGACAATCCGCAGGTCAGTTCCTGCGAGCGTCAAGGCTTGATGCACAAGCGAACGAGCGGGTCATAGCCCGCTCTCAGTGCCTGGAGCGTAGAAGGTGGTGTGAGGAGCATGATGTCCTGTGCAGGCGTATCTGATAGAGCATAGCCCTCCCACGACCAAAGATATGTCACGCCCTCTTTGACAACATAGGTGCCTTCACCACTGGCAATCATCGCCCCATTCGGTAAATCTTTTACTTGACCTTCGATGGGATGCAGTCTTTTACCGCCCTTTGCATCTAGCCGCTCCCTGTGCAGGACCGCGTCCATGGCAGGAGCAGGCTGGATAAAAGTTTCATTGCCGTCAGCCCAAGCCGCTTGAAAGGCCTTCGCCCGTTGCCGCTGGCAATAGAAACACGGACGGTGGCCTGCTGCGAGCGCTGTCGCTTCATCAAAAAAGAACAGTTCGGTCCAGCTTCGGCGGGCCATAACATCGCGCCGCACGCCTTTATATTCGCAGACGCAAATTATCCAGGCTCTGGTCGTCCAGCGCCTTTTCAGCAAAGTGCGGGTCGCCGGATCGTGGATGATCCCACGATTCCCCATCAACGCACCACGATATGGCACAGCGACAACGTCACCGAAAGGTGTGACACGGTTTTGCAGGGTCATTTGATGGCTTCCGACTCTCGGGGGCGCATGCTATCCGAGAATCCCCATTATTGCGATCATCAGGCAGGCTGCATGCGCGTTCTCGTCGTTCAGAACTATCAGGATACAGGTCTCGGGCAGGTCGGCCGCGCATTGGAAGAAGCAGACGCTACAATCGATCTGCGTCAGCCCTATCTTGGTGAAATCCTGCCGGACGATGATTCGGATCATGATGCGCTCGTCGTGCTCGGCGGCGACCAGAATGCCCTTGCCGACGACACCTATCCCTATCTTCCTGGACTGGCGCGGCTGATCAAACGCTTCGGCGATGCCGACAAGGCCGTCCTAGGCATTTGCCTCGGCAGTCAACTCGTCGCGCGCGGCTATGGTGCGGAGAATATTCTCGGCCGTCCGACTGAATTCGGATGGCATGAGGTGACCGGAACACCCGAGGCGATATCCGACCCGATCCTGTCTGCCGTTTCGCATCAGTTCCCGATCTTTCACTGGCACAGCGATACTTTCTCGCTGCCTGAGGGGGGTGTGCATCTCGCGTCCAGCGCCATGACCAGAAACCAGGCATTTCGTATCGGCCGTGCGGTCTACGGAATCCAGTTTCACTTCGAAGCCGATACCCGCCTTGTGGATGAGTGGACGCGCGTCTTCCACGATCAGATTGTGAATAATCATGCGGCATGGCTGGCCAATTACCGGACACATGTCGAGCGCAATGGAGCCGCCGCAGATGCGGCTGGACTGGCCCTCGCTCGCGCTTGGGTCGCGCTGATTTAGGCGACCATTCACGATTTCGTTGCAACTCTGCAACAGCCTAATTCTGAATCAAATTGGATGTCGGGATTCGTGGGGAGCGTGTCTTCGATTCACTAGTTGGTAATTGTTGTGTCCTTTATTGGCCACGCTGGTCAACTGGCATGAAGCCAGACCAATAGAAACCGATGGAAACGCCCGAAATGACCACCAAGAGTGCTGCCCTTTTGACTGCCGTGATGCTCTCAGCCATCCTCTTCATGGGCGCAGGTCTGTTCTCGGTCGATGCCGGTGGCCATACGGTTTCCAGCGACGGCTACGGCGTTAGTACTTCTTTCCGCTGATAGCCGGTTTCACACCGCTTCCAGGAAAAACTTTTTCTCGGCGTCGATCGCGATCGCACTGAGACGACCGCTGAAAACGGCGCCAGTATCCAGATTGATCCGGTTTGGCCTGATCTCCACGTCGGTGACCGGTGTATGGCCGTGGATGATGACTTTTGGATAGAGCCGTGGCTCGTCAAGGAATTGTTGCCTGATCCAGATGAGATCGTCCGGGTCCTGGTTATCGAGGTCGATGCCCGGCCGGATACCGGCGTGGCAGAAGAAAAAATCGCCAAAAACCATTGACCGCTTCAGGCCGCGAAGAAATTCCACATGCTCCGGTGGAACTGCGCGGAGCAGAGCATATCGCCCTGCGATGGTAGATCGCAGATCATTGAAATCGATCGAAACGCCATAGGAAAGTGCGGTCTGACGGCCGCCATTGTATGCGAAGACTCCATTGGGCGCGCCCGTAGCGAGAAATTCGAGGAAGCCGATATCGTGATTTCCTGCGATAGCCAGCATTCGGTGCGTCTTCTTCTGTGCGCTGACCAAAAGATCAAGCACACCTTTTGAATCAGGACCACGATCGACGTAGTCGCCGAGATGAATAATCACCCAGTCAAAAGGCGGTGATTTCTCGTTCTCCGCCTGAATGAGCCGATGCATTTCCTGCAAAAGATCGAGCCGGCCGTGCACATCGCCAATGGCATAGACACGCAGCCTGTCGGGTCCCCGGGCATGTTTGAAATCAACTGTTTTCATTGTGCAATTATCTTTCAATAAGCGTGCCAGTTATGCGATACCTCTTTGAAACACTGTTGCAAACCGCTTGAACGGATAATGTCATACCGCTAGAAGTTGGAATAGCAGAGTTAGGGAGTTTCCATGTCCGGACTGCTGATGCCGAAAGCCGACGACGCGACCATGTCCCGCCGTTTGGACATCGTTGCGGCGCTGCAGGCAATCGTTCCGGGCGAGGGTGTCGTGGATGCCACCAATGCGATGCGGGTATTTGAATCGGATGCTCTGACCGCCTATCGCCAACTGCCGCTGGTGGTCGTCCTGCCGCAAACAGTGGCGCAGGTTTCGCGCGTCCTCAAATATTGCCACGAGAACAATGTGAAGGTCGTGCCGCGTGGTTCCGGAACGTCCCTGTCGGGAGGCGCTTTGCCGCTCGAAGACGCGGTACTGCTGGTCATGTCGCGCTTCAATCAGATTTTGGAAATCGACTATCCGAATCGCGTTGCCGTCGTGCAACCGGGTGTGACTAATCTCGGCATCACCAATGCGGTGCAACATGAGGGCTTCTACTATGCGCCCGACCCGTCTTCGCAGATTGCCTGCTCGATCGGCGGCAATGTCGCGGAAAATTCCGGCGGCGTGCACTGTCTGAAATACGGGCTCACCGCAAACAACGTCCTTGGTCTTGAAATGGTGCTGATCACCGGCGAAGTGATCCGGCTCGGCGGCAAGCACCTCGATTCGGAAGGTTATGATCTTCTTGGCCTGATGACCGGCTCGGAGGGATTGCTTGGCGTCGTCACTGAAGTCACTGTGCGCATCTTGCAAAAACCGACGACAGCACGCGCGCTGATGGTAGGCTTTCCAACAAGCGAGGAAGCCGGCCAATGCGTCGCCGACATCATCGCAGCCGGCATCATTCCGGGCGGGATGGAGATGATGGACCGCCCGGCGATACATGCGGCCGAGGATTTCGTCCATGCGGGCTATCCGCTTGATGTGGAGGCGTTGCTGATTATCGAGCTGGACGGCCCGGTGGTCGAGGTTGATCACCTCATCAGCATGGTGGAAACCATCGCTCGCCAAAACGGCGCGACGACTTGCGTGATCTCGCAAAGCGAAGAGGAACGCATGACGTTCTGGGCCGGCCGCAAGGCGGCCTTCCCCGCGGTCGGACGCATCTCACCGGACTATCTCTGCATGGATGGCACGATTCCGCGCAAAGAACTGCCGAAAGTGCTGGCGGGCATGCGCGAACTATCGGAAAAATATGGCCTTCGCGTCGCCAATGTCTTTCATGCTGGCGATGGTAATTTGCATCCGCTCATTCTCTACGATGCGAATATCCCGGAAGAACTGCACAAGGCCGAAGATTTCGGCGCTGATATCCTGCGGCTCTGTGTCAAGGTTGGCGGCGTGTTGACGGGCGAGCATGGCGTTGGTGTGGAAAAGCGTGAACTGATGCCGGAAATGTTCAACGAAATCGATCTCAACCAGCAGATCAGGGTCAAATGCGCCTTTGATGACAAGCACCTGCTCAATCCGGGAAAAGTGTTTCCGCAGTTGCATCGATGCGCCGAGCTTGGCCGCATGCATGTGCATCGCGGACAGGTGCCATTCCCCGATATTCCGAGATTCTGAGTGTGACAACATTTACTCCGAAGACCGAAAACGAAATCGTTGAGGCGGTTCAGTGGGCACTTGCCGAAAAGGCGCCGGTCGAGGTCGTCGGCTATGGCTCCAAGCGTAGTCTCGGTCGTCCACCGCAGACGGAACACACAATCGCACTGTCGGATTATGCTGGTGTGACGCTCTACGAGCCGGATGAACTGGTCCTCAGCGCCAAGGCTGGAACATCCGTTGCCGAACTCGAAACCTTGCTCGCCGAGAACGGCCAGGCGTTTCAGTTCGAGCCGATGGATTACGGGCCGCTTCTAGGACAAGTCTCGGGGCAGGGTAGCCTCGGCGGCCTGCTTGCCACCAATCTGTGCGGGCCGCGCCGCCTGAAATCGGGCTCTGCGCGCGATCATGTGCTCGGCGTCCGCGTCGTGTCGGGCCGAGGCGAACTGTTCAAATCCGGTGGCCGTGTTGTAAAAAATGTGACCGGGTATGATCTGTCGAAAGGCATGGCCAATTCGTGGGGTACGCTCGGGATTGCCACGGAAATCACCTTCAAGGTTCTGCCGGCGCCGGAAACCGAAACCACGCTCGTTGTGCGTGGGCTCGCCGATGATGAAGCGGCGCGGGCCATGGCGATTGCCATGGGTTCGAGCGGCGAAGTGGCTTCCGCTGCCCATCTACCGGCCAATGTATCCGGACGCGTCATCGACGGCGCGCTTAAGGGCGAAGCATCGACGTTGCTGCGCCTTGAAGGTTTTGCGCCCTCGGTTAACGACCGCGCTACCATGCTCAAAGGCCTGTTGGCGTCGGCTGGGACGATCGCCGACATCTCCAATGAAACATCGCGTAAACTGTGGCAGGAGGTCCGCGATGTCATCCCCTTTGCCGACGGTACCGACCGACCCGTTTGGCGCGTATCGATGGTGCCAATGGAAGCTTACAAACTCGTCGCTTCCCTGCGCATGGGCGCTGCTGTCGATGCCTATTACGACTGGCAAGGTGGGCTCGTGTGGTTGCGCATGGAAGGCGAGCCGGAAGCTGAGGCTGTACGTGCTCTCATCAAGAAATATGGTGGAGGTCATGCCACTCTCGTTCGCGCATCGACGAGTGTGCGCGCCGCAGTGCCGGTGTTCGAGCCGCAGGCTGCGCCATTGGCCGCGCTGTCGAAGCGGCTCAAGCAGCAATTCGATCCGAGCGGAATATTGAACCCGGGCCGCATGGTCGCAGGAGTATAGACGTGCAGACAAATTTCACTCCCGAGCAGTTGCTGGACCCCGGTGTCGCTGAATCGGAAAAGATCCTGCGCAAATGCGTGCATTGCGGTTTCTGCACCGCGACTTGCCCGACCTATGTCACGCTCGGCAACGAACTCGATAGCCCGCGCGGGCGTATCTACCTGATCAAGGACATGTTGGAAAACGGCCGTGCGGCAGACGAGCAAGTTGTCAAGCATATCGATCGCTGCCTGTCCTGTCTTGCCTGCATGACGACGTGTCCATCCGGCGTCAATTACATGCATCTGGTCGACAATGCCCGCGCCCACATCGAGAAGACCTACAAACGCCCGGTAATGAACCGGCTGACGCGGGCTTTACTGGCTTTCGTCCTGCCCTATCCCGGACGTTTCCGCTTTGCGCTCAAGGCTGCAAAGCTAGGCCGTCCTCTCGCGCCATTGTTCAGATCAATATCCGCGCTCAAGCCAATAGCCGCGATGCTTGAACTCGCACCCAAAACTGTCCCGGCGAAATCGCGCTTTGCCGAGCCTGGTTCGCATATGCCTCAGGCGGTGAAAAAGGGCAGGGTTGCGATTCTTACTGGCTGCGCCCAGCCGGTGCTGAGGCCTGGCATAAACGAAGCGACGATCCGGCTGTTGACCCGGCTAGGCATTGAAGTCGTGGTGCCGAAAGGCGAAGGTTGCTGCGGTTCGCTCGTGCACCACATGGGCCGTGAAGAAGCGGCGCTCGACGATGCCCGCCGCGATATCGATGTCTGGACCCGCGAGCTTGATGCCGGTGGCCTTGATGCCATCGTGATAACGGCGTCCGGTTGCGGCACGACGATCAAGGACTACGGCTACATGCTACGGATGGACCCAAACTACAAGGACAGGGCTGCACGTGTCTCTGACTTGGCCAAGGACATCACCGAATATCTGACGACACTGGACCTCCCTGCGCCGAAAGAGCCCGCGGGCCTTGTCGTTGCCTATCACTCCGCCTGCTCGATGCAGCACGGGCAGAGGATCACGCGCCAGCCCAAGGATTTGCTGAAGATCGCAGGCTTCGTCGTCAGGGATCCTGCCGAGGGGCACCTCTGCTGCGGATCGGCCGGGACCTACAACATCATGCAGGCGGAGATTGCCCGCACGTTGCGTGATCGCAAGGTGAAGAATATCGAGGCGACGGGCGCCAGCCTGATCGCCACGGGCAATATTGGGTGCATCACCCAGATCGCCAGCGGCTCCAAGCTCCCGATCGTTCACACGGTCGAATTGCTGGACTGGGCGTATGGCGGACCTCGGCCGGAAGGTGTGCCGGCGCCAAAATCATTTCTGCAAGCAGCAGAATAAAGAGGGCAGGGATTCAAGCGAACCCCTGCCCAGTTCCCGGCACCGCCCCCGGTGCCGGCCCCCAAGAACTACCTTACAATGACCTTGGTACCGACATTCACCCGCTCATAAAGCTCAGTGACATCTTCGTTGCGCATGCGGATGCAACCGCTTGAAACGGAATGACCAATGGTCCATGGCGCATTGGTGCCGTGGATGCGGTAAAGCGTCGAGCCGAGATAGAGTGCGCGTGCGCCAAGCGGATTGGCGACGCCGCCCTCCATGTGCGCTGGTATAATACGACCCTTCAGCCGCTCGCGCTCGATCATCTGTGCAGGCGGATTCCAGTCGGGCCATTCAGCCTTGCGGCTGATCGCGTTGGTACCCGACCAGCCAAAGCCCTCTTTGCCGACGCCGACGCCGTAGCGCTGTGCTGTGCCACCGGCCTCGACCAGATACAGAAACCGCTGCGATGTATCGATAACGATCGTGCCCGGCTGTTCTGTCCCATCGTATGAAACTGTTTGCGGCAGAAATTTCGGATCCATGGCCCGCTTTTTTGGCCGGGCGTCGGCGGCTGGCTCTTCAGGACGTTGGAACGAAACTTCTCGAACGGCCGGATTTGCGTCGATATTTCTGCCAACTGCGCTACGATCGCGTTGCTTTACTGCGCGTGCTGGTGGATCACTAAAGACCACATAGCCGCGAGGATTGACCGGCGAGCCGATTGGCCTTTGGCGCAATTGCATTACCCAAGGCGCCGAAAGATCCGGGCTCATAACCACGGGTGGTCTTGTCGCGTAACGCTCGCTGGCCATCGCGCTGGGGACAAAGGCCACGACCAGGCAGGATGTCAGAAGCAGTAAGGCAGTTCTCATCTGTATTGTTCTCAACAAACACTGCTGACAGGATTTGTCAGTTTTCGGATTGAGTTTGCCTGTGCTCCGGTAGAAAAAAGTGAATCGCGATCAATAAAATGCGATTCTCGTAGGAAACTATTTGTTTTGGTTACCAGCTGGTTTTCAAAACTGGTTAACCTCCAGTGAAACATTTCGAAGGGTAGGCACGATGCATGATGATGTCCCAGTCAAGACTGGTCTGATGACAGGCGAGGATGGCGTCACCCGTTGCTTCTGGCCGGGTACTCTTCCAGAATATGTCCACTATCATGACCATGAGTGGGGTAGACCAGTCACCGATGAGACTCGTCTTTTCGAGAAGATCTGCCTCGAAGGATTCCAGTCGGGACTCTCGTGGCTGACCATATTGCGCAAGCGCGAGAATTTCCGCGAGGCGTTTGACGGTTTCGACTATCATCGCATTGCCCGCTATGGCGAAAAGGATGTGGAGCGGCTGCTTGCCAATGCCGGTATCATCCGCCATCGCGGCAAGATCAATTCTGCGATCAACAACGCCAAGCATGCGATCGAGCTTGTCAAAGAGACGGGGTCACTTGCAGCCTATTTCTGGACCTTCGAACCACCGGCAGACGAGCGCCCTGAGGTGGTCGACTATCCGACGCTTATTGCCAATCCCACCTCGCCTACATCGATCCGCTTATCCAAGGATCTGAAGAAGCGTGGCTGGAGCTTCGTCGGTCCGACGACGATGTATGCGCATATGCAGGCCATGGGCCTCGTCAACGATCATATCGAAGGCTGTAAATGCCGTCAGGAAATCGAAAAGCTGCGCAAGAGTTTCAAACGGCCCAAATAACGTTCGATCCTTGCCCTTGGGGGCTCGATAGTCTAGAGCAAACCCGCTTCGGCAATCGGCTTCATTTCAGGTATCGGATCAGCATCATGACTACGAAGGCAGATAGAGTTAAGGCGCGGCTGCCGCGCGGTTTCGTGGACCGTGTGCCGGATGATCTGCGCGCTGCCGAAAAGATGATGACGGAAATCCGCAAGGTATACGAGCTCTATGGTTTCGAGCCTGTAGAAACGCCGCTGATCGAATATACCGATGCGCTCGGTAAATTCCTACCGGATCAGGATCGCCCCAACGAAGGCGTGTTCTCGTTCCAGGACGATGACGAGCAGTGGCTGTCGCTGCGCTACGATCTGACTGCACCGCTGGCGCGTTACGTTGCCGAGAATTTCGAGAGCATTCCAAAACCCTATCGCAGCTATCGCGCCGGTTGGGTGTTTCGCAACGAAAAGCCGGGCCCGGGCCGCTTCCGCCAGTTCATGCAGTTCGACGCCGATACAGTCGCTGCCCCCTCCGTCTCGGCGGACGCCGAAATGTGCATGATGATGGCTGACGTCATGGAAGCCTTGGGCATCAAGCGCGGCGACTATGTCATCCGCGTTAACAATCGCAAGGTTCTCGACGGCGTACTTGATGCAATTGGCCTTAGCGGTGACGAGAACGCCGGCAAACGTTTGGTCGTGTTGCGCGCCATCGACAAGCTTGACAAATTCGGTCTCGATGGCGTGCGTGAATTGCTCGGCAAGGGCCGTCTCGATGAGAGCGGTGATTATACGAAGGGGGCAGGCCTTGATGAGGCTTCCATAACCAAGGTACTGGCTTTTACGTCAGCCGGCGGTGCAACTGGTGGCGAAACGATCGCCAGTCTTGAACGTGTTGTTACCGGCAATGACAAGGGTACCGAGGGTGTTATAGAACTCTCAACAATCGAGGCTCTTTGCTCGGCCGCGGGGTATCAAGGCCGCGTCAAGATCGATCCCTCCGTTGTACGTGGCCTGGAGTACTATACAGGGCCTGTATTCGAAGCAGAGCTGACCTTCGATGTCACGAACGAGAAGGGCGAAAAGGTTGTATTCGGCTCTGTCGGTGGCGGCGGTCGTTATGACGGCCTTGTCTCACGTTTCCGCGGCGAGCCCGTCCCCGCGACCGGCATCTCTATTGGTGTCTCGCGCCTGATGACGGCGTTGAAGAATCTCGGCAAGCTAGACGTGTCCGATAATATCGGGCCGGTCGTCGTGCTGGTCATGGACAGGGATACGGCCAGCCTTGGCCGCTACCAGAAAATGGTTTCGGACCTGCGCCAGGCAGGCATCCGTGCTGAAATGTATCTCGGCGGGTCCGGCATGAAGCCGCAAATGAAATATGCCGATCGTCGCGGTGCACCTTGCGTGATCATCCAGGGCTCGCAGGAACGCGACAATGGCGAAGTACAGATCAAGGATCTGATCGAAGGCGCGCGTCTTTCGGCGGAAATCGAGGACAATGTCACCTGGCGTGAAGGCCGTCCGGCGCAAATCACAGCCAAGGAAAGCGATCTCGTCGCCGAGGTGCGCAAGATACTCGAAGCGCAGGCCGAAGATCGCGCCAACGCGGCGAAGGTCGCGTAGTTTCCGATGGCCGCCTCTCGCGCCCCTGCCTTTTCCGGTGAGCTTGCCGCGCTGATCGCGGGGCGGGATGCAGAACTTGTCGATATTCCGGTCATTCAGCCGGCCGACCAGTTTCTGGACATGGCTGGTGAAGATCTGCGCCGCCGCATCTTCCTGACTGAGAATGAAAACGGCCAGAGCCTGTGCCTGAGACCAGAGTTCACCATCCCAGTCTGCCGCAATCATATCGAACGCAACGCTGCGACGCCAAAACGCTATGCCTATCTGGGCGAGGTGTTCCGCCAGCGCCGCGAAGGCGGCAACGAGTTCTTCCAGGCCGGTATCGAAGACCTGGGCGATGCCAATCGTGCTCGCGCCGATGCGCGTTCGCTCGCTGATGCGCTCGCCGCTATCCGCCTCGTCGCACCTAATGCGAAGCTTGAAACGCTGCTCGGCGACCAGGCGATATTCGAGGCGGTGTTGGCAGCACTCGGCCTGCCGCGCGGCTGGCAAAAGAAACTCGCGCGCGCCTTTGGCAATCCGGGCCAATTGAAGGGTTTGCTTGAAGACCTCTCCTCGGATCGGCAAAATGATACGCTGCCGGATCGCTTCGCAGTACTGGTGACGAAAGGTGACGAAGCCGGACTGGCTGCAGAGCTCGAACAGGATATGCAGATCGCCGGCATTTCCCCGGGTGCCGGACGCGCTCCAATCGAGATTGCGCGCCGGCTGATCGAAAAGACCACACTGGCTTCAGTGAGGCTACCTACCGGGGCCTTCTCCGCTCTGGAAAGCTTCCTTGCGATCCGCGTACCGCTTCAGTCCGCAGCTGGTCATTTGCTCAAATTCGCCCGCGCCAACGAGTTCGACCTTGGACCTGCGCTGGAGCAGTTCGAGGCGCGCGCCGCTTCGGTCGTCGAGGCAGGCATTGGACACGAAACCATAATTTACGATGCCGCTTTCGGCCGTCCGCTCGATTATTATACGGGCCTCGTCTATGAGACCCGCGCACTGAACAATGTTGATCTCGGCGCGATTGTTGGTGGCGGGCGCTATGACCGGCTGCTGACCATGCTGGGAGCCGTTGGCTCGATTCCAGGCGTCGGATTCTCGATCTGGCTCGACAGGCTGGAGCAGATCGCGGGAGAAACGCAATGACAATTACATTGGCGCTTCCATCCAAAGGTCGTCTCAAGGATCAAGCGCTTGAAGTGCTTGAAAGCGCCGGTCTGAGCGTGATCCTGCCCAATGACCAGCGCAACTACCGGGCGCAGGTCAAAGGCGAAAGCCAGATTGAAATCCTGTTTCTCTCCGCATCGGAGATCGCGCGTGAGCTTGGCTATGGCAGTGTTGATCTAGGGATAACGGGCGAGGATTTGATCCGCGAGACACTGTCGTCTGCCGACGAGCGCGTACAGATCGAGGCGCGGCTGGGCTTTGGCCACGCGGATGTTGTCGTTGCTGTGCCCGAGGTCTGGTACGACGTGTCGACCATGGCTGATCTTGACGACGTTGCCGCCGACTTCCGCCAGCGACACGGCCGCCGCTTGCGCATTGCCACCAAATATTGGCGTCTGACGCAGCAGTTCTTCTCGCAAATGCACGGCATTCAGGTCTATCGCATCGTAGAAAGTCTTGGCGCGACCGAGGGTGCCCCAGCCTCGGGCTCCGCAGATATCATCGTCGATATCACCACTACGGGATCAACCTTGCGCGCCAACCATCTCAAGGTTCTGGAAGACGGCGTGATACTGAAATCGGAAGCTTGCCTGGTTTCATCGCGCGGCACAGCCGAGACCAACGCAGTCGAAGAATTGTCGCGGCGTATCGAGGCTGCTTTGCTCAAAGGCTGATTTCTATCAACTCTCCGTGATTCCAGGCTGGTTTTGTAACCTTTCGCGCGGACCTTACGTATTTCCCTGCAGAAGACCGGTTATGAATCGGTATATTGGCACAGGGAGTTCAGCCATGATGACACGTCGAACGCTTTTTGGCGGTGCGATAGCAGGGCTTGGCGCATTCGTAGCAACCCGCTTTGCGAGCGCGCCCACCGCCCATGCAGCAGGCACTTTCGAAGTCGAGCATACGGATGCCGAATGGAGGAAGCTTCTAACGCCCGAGCAATACGATGTCTTGCGTCAGGAAGGCACAGAGCGTCCCTTCTCCAGCCCGCTCGATCACGAAAAACGCAAGGGCATTTTTTCCTGCGCTGGCTGCGACTTGCCACTCTTCGATTCAGACACGAAGTTCGACAGCGGTACCGGCTGGCCAAGTTTCTGGATGCCCTTGAAGGGTGCAGTCAACGAGACAACCGACAGCTCTTTCGGAATGTCACGCACGGCAGTCGCATGTCATCGTTGCGGTGGTCATCTTGGTCATGTCTTTGACGACGGGCCAAAGCCCACCGGTCTGCGTTATTGCATGAACGGCGTCGCACTGAAATTCAAACCCGTAGCCGCTTGAGCTTAAAGGATAGATTCCATGAAACTTCGTCAAATTCTGCTCGCCACGGCGATCCTGTTGGCCCCCGGTTATGCTCTTGCGGCCGAAGGCGTCACTATGGTCCCGCCGCCTGCTCTTGATCAAACAGCCGTGACCGGACCAGAAACCATCGTTCTCGCCGGAGGCTGCTTCTGGGGCGTTCAGGGCGTTTACCAGCACATGAAGGGCGTCACCAGCGCCGTCTCGGGTTATTCCGGAGGCAAGAAGGAGACGGCAAGCTATGAGATCGTCAGTGGCGGGGATACTGGCCATGCCGAATCGGTCGAAGTGACCTTTGATCCGAAGGCTGTCAGCCTCGGAAAAATCCTGCAGGTCTATTTCTCCGTTGTCCACAACCCGACAGAATTAAACCGTCAGGGCCCGGATTCAGGTACGCAATACCGCTCGGCGATCTTTACGACCAATGCCGATCAAGCGAAGATTGCCAACGCCTACATCGCCCAACTCGACAAGGTGAAAGCTTACTCAGATCCGATCGTTACCAAAGTCTCGTCGCTGGAGAAGTTTTATCCGGCCGAGGATTACCATCAGGATTATGCGACGATCCATCCGTCGCAGCCCTACATCGCCTATTATGATATTCCGAAGATCGAGAACCTGAGCAAGCTGTTTCCACAGGACTATCGCGACAAGCCGGTGCTGGTTAGCGAAGCCAAAGCTTCGAACTGAATCTCACTCGCAAAACAAATAAGGCCGCATCAAGCGGCCTTATTCTTGTTCATTTCAGGGTCGATCAGCCACGCTTGGCGTCGACCGAAAGTGCACCCGCACCGTGCTGGGCGAGAACGAAGAAACCACCGGCGATGGCGAGGTTCTTGAAGAAATTAATCTGGTTAGCCTGATCAAAAGGCACCAGATGCGCGACCAATGCGGTAGCAATCGTGAAAACGCCAAGCAAAATAGCTGCATACCGCGTCTGGAAACCGATAAGTATAGCCAGACCGCCCAGCAGTTCGATCAGGCCCACAATAACTGCTGTAACAGTTGGAACTGGGAGGCCTAATCCTGCGAAGTATCCTGCCGTGCCCCCGATAGCGGTCAGCTTGCTGAAGCCAGCGGGAATGAACAGGATCGAAAGCAGGATGCGGCTGATCAGCGTAACTAGTGCATTGTTTGACATAAGGAATCTCTCCGGGATTGGCGTTGAACCCCAATAGTTAAATCTGATTGTCAAGCAAAGCCACTATTTTCTGGACAGATTGTTCACCGTAGAATGGTTTTCCAATCTTACTCCGGCGCAATCATCCGTTCTGCACGAACAAGACGATCATAGTCCTCGGCAGACACGTGACCGCTTGCTAGAGCTTCTTCACGGAGCGTCGTGCCATTCTTGTGGGCAGTCTTGGCAATCTTCGCCGCATTGTCGTAACCGATAGCCGGAGCCAATGCAGTGACAAGCATCAATGAACGCTCAAGGAGATCCTTGATCCGGACTTCATCGGCTTCGATGCCCTCGACGCAGTTATCGGCGAACGACACCATTGAGTCCGCGAGAAGGCGGATCGACTGAAGCACATTCAGCGCGATGACCGGCTTGAACACGTTGAGTTCAAAGTGGCCTTGGCTCGCGGCAACCGTCACCGTGGTATGGTTGCCGAACACCTGCGCCGCGACCATGGTCAATGCTTCGGCTTGTGTCGGGTTGACCTTACCTGGCATGATCGACGAGCCAGGCTCATTTTCCGGCAGCTTCAGTTCGCCAAGGCCTGAGCGCGGGCCGGATCCGAGAAAGCGGATGTCATTGGCGATCTTGAACAGATCGGCGGCGAGTGCGTTGAGACTGCCGTGGAAATTGGCCAGTGCGCCGTGGCTTGCCAGCGCCTCGAATTTATTGGGCGCTGTCTTGAAGGGCAGACCGGTGATGTCGGAGACAGCTTCGGCAAACCCCGTATCGAAGCCAATGGGCGCATTGAGGCCGGTACCAACGGCTGTGCCGCCCTGCGCCAGCAGGAATACATCGGCGAGGCTCTGTTCGATGCGCTTTCGCGCGTATTCCAGCGCGGCCCGGTAGCCGGAGAATTCCTGGCCGAGCGTAACGGGCGTTGCATCCTGCGTGTGTGTACGGCCAATCTTGATGATATCGGCAAACGCCTTTTCCTTCTTGGCCAAGGCGGCAGTCAGGTGGTTCAGCGCAGGGTAGAGCCGCTCGGTAGCTTCCACGGCCGTGGCGATATGGATTGCTGTCGGGAACGTGTCGTTCGACGATTGGCTCATATTGACGTGATCATTGGGATGAACCGGCTTCTTCGAGCCTTTCGTTCCACCCAGCATCTCGATGGCACGATTGGAGATGACTTCGTTGGCATTCATGTTCGACTGGGTGCCCGAACCTGTCTGCCAGACAACGAGCGGAAAATGATCGTCGAGCTTCCCTTCGATGACCTCTTCGGCAGCGACGGTGATGGCGCGGCCGATCACCTCGTCGAGCTTGCCCAGCGCCATGTTCGTTTCAGCGGCAGCGCGCTTGGCTATACCCAATGCACGAACCAGTGGAATCGGCATTCTTTCGCCGCCGATCTTGAAATTATGCAGCGAGCGTTCGGTTTGTGCGCCCCAATATTTGTCCGAGGCAACTTCGATCGGGCCAAAAGTATCTGTTTCGGTACGCGTGGAGCTCATCGTGTATTTTCCTATGGGAGTTGGCCGCAAGCACTACTGCGAAGCTCGACGAGAGGCAAGGTTCGAGCGGCATACGTTGGTCTGGAATTCATCTGAGTTTGGGATAAAATCGATTAAGCCATTCCAGCGAAACCAATTTTTTCAGATGGCACTATGTTGCAGCTTTCTGACAAACCGGTCCTTGCGAACTGTACCGGTAACTATCGCGAATTCTTGCCGCCGGTAAATCTCCGGTCTCATTTTCTGTGCACGTGGAGCCGCGAAGATTCGTCGGAAACAACAACCCCGGTGGCCGTTGTACCAGACGAGTGTGTGGATCTATTGTGGTCGAGAGGCAAGCTGACGGTGGCAGGTCCCGATAATGCGCCGTAGGCGTGTCGCCAAGCGTGCTCATGCAACAAATCGCAGCGTGGTTGGCCGTTTTGTTCAAGACAGAAAGTCTTTAGACGCTTAAGGTTGTGCGTAGTAGCGTGAGGAGGACAGGGCATGGCGACACATGAAGCGCGAACCCTTCAAATTGCCATTCAGCGTACTTGGAACGATGTTTACGACTACGCCAGCATTCCCGAAAACCTGCCGGAATGGGCGTCAGGGCTAACCTCTGCCCTGCAGAAGTCAGGGGACGAATGGCTGGCGGATGGTCCCGCAGGCAAACTCAGGCTTCGCTTTGCACCGCCAAACAAGTTCGGCGTTCTCGATCACTGGGTGACCACCGAAACCGGCGAGAAGGTCTATATCCCGCTACGAGTGGTCGCCAATGGCGGGAGTTCCGAGGTGATTTTTACTTTGTTCCGGTTGCCTGGAATGGACGACGAGAAGTTTGCTGCTGACGCAGCTTGGGTAAAGCGCGATCTGCAAAGGCTCAAGGATGTGCTCGAAGCACAACTGATAGAGTGATATGAAAAATGGCCAATTCAAGCAGGGACAAACGGATCGACTACATTGAATTCAACGTGAAGGATATTGCGCGGGCTCGCAACTTCTACGGCAATGTATTCGGCTGGACCTTTACTGACTATGGTGCTGAATATTGCGAATTTTCCGATGGCAATCTCAAAGGCGGATTTGCTAACGCCGGAGAGGTCAAATCGGGTGGCCCCCTGGTCATCCTCTTCGCCGACGATCTCGCGGATACGTTGAAGCGAGTTGAAAAGGCTGGCGGCAAGATCGTCAAGCCGGTCTTCAATTTCCCCGGCGGGCGCCGGTTTCATTTCACCGATCCTGAAGGATATGAGTTGGCGGTTTGGTCGGATAAATGAGCGGCCGCTTGCGCAGCCGCTCATCGGTTGATCAGGCAGCACGCGCTGTTTTGAGCCCATTTGCCCACCACACGAGCTGATCGAGCTGGTTGGTAGCGGCCTCATTGAGGTGGGCGTAATCGCCAAGCTTCTTCTCGCCCTTGATCACACTCAAATATTCCTGGAAAGCGATATGGACGCCGGTCTTCACAGAAGCGGCACTCATTTCCACGAAGACCAGACGAAGATGTTCGATTGCACGGGCACCGCCAACGCCGCCATAACCAACAAAACCGATCGGCTTGTGAATGAACTCGCCAAGGTCGATTGCGTTCTTCAGAACTGCAGTCGGGCCGTGGTTATATTCTGCAACAGTGACCACGTAGCCATCAAATTCACGCAGTTTGTTTTTCCAGCGCTCTGCTGTTTCGGTTTGAGCAGTCGTCGTGCGCTCTTCACCGAAGAAGTGCATCGGATAGTCCAGCAGATCGAGAATCTCGACCTCGATATCGTCACGTTTTCCGGCTACTTCGGCGATCCATTTGGCCGGAAATTCGGCAAAACGGCCGATACGCGTGCTGCCAACAATGATGCCGATTTTTGCTTTAGCCATGTTGAGAAATCCTTTGTCTTGGGGTGGTAACTATTTGTGACCGGAGCTATATAAGTGACTGTCTAAAACCACCGCAAGGAGGCACTTTTTTGAAACCGAGCCACTTTGAAGTAACCTCCGCCTGCACGGCGGTTCATCACATTCTGGCGCGAGTAGGCGACAAATGGACGGTGCTGGTCGTCAATTATCTTGGCAATCGCTCGATGCGATTTAACGAGTTGAAACGGGCGATCAATGGTATTTCTCAAAAGATGCTGACGAGCACATTGCGTAGCCTCGAGCGCGACGGTTTTGTCACCCGGACGGTTTTTCCGACTATTCCGCCGCGTGTGGATTACGAACTGACCGATCTCGGGCGTGATCTGCTGGTGCCCGTGCGGGGGCTTGGCGATTGGGCCATCAAGAACGAGCAACGTGTCAGCGAGGCTCGTGCCCGTTTCGATGCAGCTCACGGTAATGCCGAGATACGGCCAGGATTCGCTGACGCGGCAGAATAAGGATCATACAAAGCCTGTTATATGATGTGCGTTCAATGGTAGTGATAATAAAAAAGGCGGGTCGAAACCCGCCTTTCCGTATACGATATGGGACAGGACTTCTTAGAAGTCCATACCGCCCATGCCACCCATTCCGCCGCCTGGCATCTGGGGAGCACCGCCATTGTCCTTCTTCGGAGCTTCGGCGATCATGGCTTCGGTGGTGACCAGCAGGCCAGCAACCGATGCAGCGTCCTGCAGAGCAGTACGAACAACCTTGACCGGATCGACGATGCCGAGAGCAATGAGATCGCCGTACTCGCCATTGGCCGCATTGTAGCCGTAGGTGTCCTTCTTGTTCTCAAGAATCTTGCCGACAACGATCGAAGCTTCATCGCCTGCGTTCGTTGCGATCTGGCGAGCCGGAGCCTGCAGAGCGCGACGAACGATGTTGATGCCAGCGTCCTGATCGGCATTTGCACCCTTAAGAGTGAGGGCAGCAGAAGCGCGCAGGAGAGCAACACCACCGCCAGCAACGATGCCTTCTTCAACAGCCGCACGGGTTGCGTTGAGGGCGTCGTCGACGCGGTCCTTCTTTTCCTTCACTTCAACTTCCGTTGCACCGCCAACGCGGATAACGGCAACACCGCCAGCGAGCTTGGCAAGGCGTTCCTGCAGCTTCTCGCGGTCGTAGTCGGAAGTGGTTTCGTCGATCTGCTGCTTGATCTGGCCGACGCGGGCGTTGATTTCCGCCTTCTTGCCATGTCCGTCAACGATTGTGGTGTTTTCCTTGGTGATCGACACCTTCTTGGCGCGGCCGAGCATGTCAAGCGTAACGCTTTCGAGCTTGATGCCGAGATCTTCGGAAATAACCTGACCACCGGTAAGGATAGCGATGTCTTCGAGCATTGCCTTGCGGCGATCGCCAAAGCCAGGAGCCTTGACTGCAGCAATCTTCAGGCCGCCACGCAGCTTGTTGACGACGAGCGTAGCAAGAGCTTCGCCTTCGACGTCTTCAGAAATGATGACGAGTGGCTTGGAGGTCTGAACGACAGCTTCGAGAACCGGCAGAAGAGCCTGGAGGTTCGAAAGCTTCTTCTCGTGCAGAAGGATGTACGCGTCTTCGAGGTCAGCAACCATCTTTTCGGGGTTGGTGACGAAGTAAGGCGACAGGTAGCCGCGGTCGAACTGCATGCCTTCGACGACTTCGAGTTCGGTGTCAGCGGTCTTGGCTTCCTCAACGGTGATAACACCTTCGTTGCCGACCTTCTGCATCGCCTTGGCGATCATTTCACCGATTTCGGTCTCGCCATTGGCAGAGATCGTGCCAACCTGCGCAACCTCTTCCGAAGTCTTGATCTTCTTGGCGCTCTTGCCGAGCTGCTTGACAACTTCAGCAACAGCAAGATCGATGCCGCGCTTCAGATCCATCGGGTTCATGCCGGCAGCAACAGCTTTGCCACCTTCCTGAACGATAGCCTGGGCAAGAACAGTAGCAGTCGTAGTGCCGTCACCGGCAATGTCGTTCGTCTTCGAAGCGACTTCACGCACCATCTGTGCGCCCATGTTTTCGAACTTGTCTTCAAGTTCGATTTCCTTGGCAACAGTCACGCCGTCCTTGGTGATGCGCGGAGCGCCGAAGGACTTGTCGATGACAACGTTACGGCCTTTCGGGCCGAGCGTTACCTTGACAGCATCTGCAAGGATATTGACACCGCGCAGCATGCGCTCACGCGCATCGCGGCCGAATTTTACTTCTTTGGAAGCCATTTTATCTCTCCTGGGATTGAACCCGGTTTGATCGATATTCGTTGATTGAGGGACAGCCGATGATTAGCCGAGGATGCCCAGAATGTCGGATTCCTTCATGATCAGCAGGTCTTCGCCGCCGATCTTGACTTCCGTGCCGGACCACTTGCCGAACAGGATAAGATCGCCTGCCTTGACATCGAGCGGTACGAGCTTGCCAGCTTCGTCACGAGCGCCAGTGCCTACAGAAACGATTTCGCCTTCCTGTGGCTTTTCCTTGGCAGTATCCGGAATGATGATGCCGCCTGCAGTCTTTGCTTCGGATTCGACGCGGCGTACTACGACGCGGTCGTGAAGCGGGCGGAACTTGGTCTTGGCCATGGTTAGAACCCTTGATGTTGGTGTCAAAACGATGTCGCGAACAGCTGCGCCATCCGCGTTATTAGCACTCGACATAGGTGAGTGCTAACTGCGGCCGGAAATAGTGGGATGACGTTGAAGAGTCAAGGGAAACCTGTGATGAATCTTTCTGCGGTCAACCTGAAATCGGCAACCGCAAGGCGCTCGTACACGCCTGCAGCAAGACACTTATTCCATATAAATGTGATGTATTGATGAAAACGAGGAGCTTAGGCCGCTTCCACCTCGATTTTGTCGACAGTCAGATTGGCGTCACCCCAGGCTTTGAGCGCGCTAATGACCGGCTCGAGACTGCGGCCACGCGCCGAAAGCGAGTACTCGACCTTGGGCGGCACCTCGGCATAAACCTTGCGTATAATCAGCCCGTCGGCTTCCAATTCCCGCAACTGGTTGGTCAGCATGCGCTGCGTGACATTTATCAGCTTGCGGCGGATTTCGCTGAAGCGCAGCGTCCCTGACATGAGGTGGTAGAGGATCACGCCTTTCCACTTGCCGTCGATCAGGTTGAGAACGCCTTCCACGGGGCAACCGGCGGAACAATCAAACGTCTTATGGCGCACGCGTGGCATGATGGTATCCTTTTTGACACTATATGCAATATATGTGCATTCTTGCACTTATACAGCATAGGGCGCATTTGAGCCGGGTCAACTTATCCTGGAGTAACGATCATGCACGCTGTCGCCTATTTCGAACCACAACCCATCACCGCTGAAACGTCGCTGGTCGATATCGACCTGCCCAAGCCCGAAGCAAGGAGCAGGGACATTCTGGTTGAAGTGAAGGCTATATCCGTCAATCCCGTCGATACCAAGATCCGGTCCGGGGTAAAGCCGGAACCGGGAACTCCAAAAGTGCTTGGTTGGGATGCTGCCGGTGTCGTGGCTGCAGTTGGACCGGAAGTAAAATTCTTCAAGCCCGGTGATGAAGTGTTTTATGCCGGTGCAGTCGATCGTCCCGGCACCAACTCGGAATTCCATCTTGTCGATGAACGCATCGTCGGAAGGAAGCCTTCATCACTAGATTTCAGCGCCGCCGCTGCCTTGCCCCTGACGTCGATCACGGCTTGGGAGGCACTGTTCGACCGGCTTCACGTTGAAACACCGGTAGTCGGCGCGGCCAATGCCATCGTCATCGTCGGCGGTGCGGGCGGTGTCGGCTCGATCGCTATCCAGCTCGCGCGAAAATTGACAAACCTCACCGTCATCGCCACGGCGTCGCGTCCGGAGACGCAGGCATGGGTCCGCGATCTCGGTGCTCATTACGTCATAGATCATTCAAAGCCTATCGCAGCGCAGGTGGAAGCGCTCGGCATAGGCGCTCCGGCTTTCGTCTTCTCAACCACTAACACCGACGCGCATCTGGCTGAGATCGCTTCACTGCTGGCGCCACAGGGCCGCTTTGCGCTCATCGACGATCCAAAGGCGCTCGATGTCATGTTGCTGAAACGCAAGAGTATATCCCTGCATTGGGAACTGATGTTCACGCGGGCGTTGTTCAAGACCCCCGACATGGAAGCTCAGCATCGAATTTTGAACCAAGTGTCGGAACTCGTTGACGAAGGGAAAATCAAAACGACGCTCGCCGATGATTTCGGCCCGATCAACGCGGCCAACCTCAAGAAGGCACATGCGCTCATCGAAAGCGGCCGCGCCAAGGGCAAGATTGTTCTTTCCGGATTCTGAGGTGGATAGGACTTGCCGGCAGGCGTCTCGTTTGCCGGCGGAATTCTAAGTGGACTACGAGACTACGAAGCAATCCCATTTATTTCCGGAGAGCTCCAGTGGAAAAGGTTCCCGTTGCCAATAGTCTGTCAGGCCAAGGGTTTCGATCGAGCCCGCCTGCTGTTTGCGCAGAAAATCGACAAGGGCGGCCCGGTCCCGTTTCTTCAAGGGTTCGTAATATTTCGGCAAATGATCCACCCACCCTTTAGCGATGGCCGCATCCACAAGGCCAATGGCCTCGTCGAAATTCCCCTTGGCGATGGCGATATAAGCCATAAGTTTAAAATCGAAGGAAAAGGTGTTGTGCGGCGGTGGCTCGTTCGACCGATAGGCCACAAAGTCGTCGATCGTGTTGACACGGCGCAGTCCAGGTAATGTCTCTTCAATTGTATGGCGTAAGCGCTCAACTTCTTCGGGATCAAAAATGTTCCAAGGCCCCCACCCATTATTGTACAGCGAACGTCCGCCATTGATCGCCCAACTACAATAACGCAGGAATGTCAGATCGATGACTGCAGTGACGTTAAAGAGATCGTCAAATATCGAGTGGCCGAGGCGGATGAAGCGCAGCACGTGCCGTACCGGCTTGACGACCAGATGGCGACCAATGAGCGTCAGGTCCTTATGACGATCGAGGATTGGCTCAACCAATCGTTCGACATCATCCTGAGTAGTAACAGGAAGCAGACTTGCTCTCATCCCTTCTCCATTCCAAAAGGTTCGGGTTCGAAATGTTTCGCCAGTTTGAGCGCCCCGATCGTGCGCCTCTGCTGTTCGTGCAGAAGATCGAGAAGAGCAGTACGATCCCATTGCTTCAAGGCTTTGTAATATTTGGGTGTCCAGTCGATCTCGCGGCTGGCTATGGCTGGCTCGACGATCGAAAGGGCTTTCTCAAGATCGCCATTAGCAATTGCGATGAGGGCAAGATCGTCTGGACGAAGAGAGGAACGATATAGCGATTTTATGCTATTGGTTTGGTAGGTCACGAATTCGTCGATAGTGGTGACACGGCGCATTTCCGGCAGCGCTTCTTCAATCATTTGGCGCAGCACCTCGAGCGACTCAGGGTAACGGATATCCCAACTTCCTCGATCAGCAGCAAGCCGCCATCCACCGCTAAGCGGCCAGCCACCCATATTGAAGAAGGTGAGGTTCATGCAGGTGCGAACCTGAAAGGCGTATACGTCCGATTCGCGATCAATGCAGATAAAGCGCAGGACGTTGCGCACTGGCATCAGAACAAGCATGCGCCCGACGAGCGCCAGATCATCATGGCGCTCAAGCAAGGGCATCATTGCCCGTTTTACGTCGGCGATGGTTGTCAATAGCTTAACCACGGTTGGATCGGAATGATGAGAATACGATTCACCATACCGAAATTCTTATGAACAGACTGGCCGATTTCCCTCATTCTGGCTGGGGAAAGCCCGCTTTTTCCAGTTTTCAGATCGTAAACGCAGATAACTCCGTTTCCTACCTTTTCAAGAACGTCCAAGCGGAGTGAATCCTTCAAGCCATATCTTACTCCATCCTTGTGATAACGCTTGTCACCCTCCAATTCTTCAGCGTACTTCAAGTAAGATTGTTCGGGTATTAGACTTTCCGCGTAGTTGCGGATGATATTTTTTTTCATGTTCGTGTGGACCTGCGTCCCATATTCGGTTGCAGACCGGTAGTCAGATTTCTTGCCGGCATCTTGAGCTGCCAAATTCGCCTGGGTCTGGACGGCGCCAGACAAGGGGCATGCACTTTCCACTTGTTCGCGCAGCAAGGGAACAACTGTCGTTTCCAGCTTCGGCCCTTGTCCCGCTACAAACTCGTGGGGGGTAAAATGCAGCGCTGGTACAACGTTTTCCGGCGCATTTTGAAGCAACCAGTTGTAGCGATCTGTTGCCTCGTCAGCAGTGCCTTTGAACGACGAATTCAGAGGGTCACTTTCAAGCAATTGGTGAAGCGCTCCCGTCCCGGCCAATGGACCTGCACCTCTACCAAACGGCACGCCGGGCTTGGGAGCTGGAATGGGTTTGATGGACGGCCCTTGCGCGGCCGAGCCTGGCGGCTTTACTGTGGTGAAGTCGACAGGTCTTGCCTGAAGCCCGCCGCTCGCCCCAGACCCTGCGCCGCCATCGGTCCATTGCCCGCCATCCGAATTGCCAGCGGGCACACGCGGCTGATTGGGATCGAATTTTCGGAGGATGTGCTCCAGCAACCGCAGCCGGTTTCTCCAGAAATCGTAATCGAGCTCCGCTCCCCGGATTTGCTTAGGGAGATAAGTGTTCGGCGGCGCATCGCGCATCGCCTTCAATTTCAGATTGCTTTCTTCAAATCGGAATCTGTGGTGACGAATTTGGGAGAGGTGGTAATCTAAGTCGGCCATGAAATAAATCCTCGTTAAAAGAATATATTCCTATTTTTGGCCGCGATTGTAAATGCGACTTTAGAATTACGCCGATCATTCGCGTGTTTTAAATCCGTCAGTCGTCGCCGTGCTCTTCACGAACGTGGTTAGCCATATCGACAAGCATGTCGCTCACATGCCTGTCGGCGAGCTCATAGAATATCTGTTTGGCCTGCCGATTGCCGCGCACCAGTCGTGCACCGCGTAGCAGCCGCAGATGATGACTCACCAGCGATTGCGATAGCTCAAGGCTCGCTGCGATATCCCCGACTGACCTTGGCTCGTCCAGGCAAAAGAACAGGATGCGCAGCCGCGTCGGATCGCCAAGCAGTCGAAACGTCTCGGCAAGGATCGTCGTATCGAGCTGCGATGGGATTGCTGCCTTGCTCAATGTTTGTGATCCTCGTGACTATGGTCGTGAGCCGGGTGATCATGATCACCGTGACCAGTATGATCGTGGTCGTCTTCCAAATTCGTTCCAAGGCAGCAGTCGTCGGCCACGGTGTCTGGCCAATCGATTGCAATGGTGGAGTGTTCAATGCCGAACTTCTTCCTGAGCTCGACTTCGACCTGCTTGACCAGCAAGCGCGGGTTGGCATCCGGTCGAGGCAGTACATGCAATGTGGCAAGCGCCTTGCCCGACGTGATCATCCAGACATGCACATGCCGTACATTGGCGCAGCCGGGAACTGTTTTTTTCAAATATTGCTCGATCTCTTCAGGGAATGCATTCGCCGGTGCACCTTCAAGAAGAATGTGCATTGAATTTCTCAACAGGGCCCAGGCGCTACGCAAGATCAGCAGACAGACGAAGACCGACAGGATGGGATCGATCGGCGTCCAGTCCGTATAATAGATGACGATAGCGGCGATGATGGTACCTACGGAACCGAGCAGATCGCCCAGCACATGCAGGATTGCACCCTTGATATTGACATGCTCGCTGTCGCCGCGCGTCAGGATCCAGAACACTGCTATGTTGATGGCCAGCCCGATTGTCGCCACGATCAGCATGGGTCCTGCCAGAACCTCACCGGGATTACGGAAGCGATCGACAGCTTCGATGGTAATCCAGATGAGGATGGCGAAAAGTGCAATGGCATTCATCAGCCCGGCGATGACTTCAAAGCGCAAGTAGCCGAATGTGCGTCGCTCATCGGCAGCACGCTTGCCGAAATGGAACGCGGCATAGGAGAGCGCGAGGGCGGACGCGTCAGTGACCATATGGCCCGCGTCGGCAATCAGTGCCAGTGAACCCGACAGAAGCCCGCCTATGACTTCGACGATCATGAAGGCGAACGTAATGAAAAAGGCGATCAGCACTTTGCGCTGATTGTCCGCCGTGATTGTCGGCGCGTGGTCGTGACCTTCGTGTGAATGCGACATGGCTTGCCCTATTGCTGACAAACATATCAATACTTGTTCATATGTAGGTTGTCAATGTTGCCACGCGAAACAATCACCAATGATCATGGGTGACACATTTCATGCAATCGGGTAAGCGATGTCGGGCTTTGCGTTCTCGGAAAGGATCGGCATGACCGACATGATACATTTGCAGCGTCTCGACGAACTTATGGATCGCTATGATGTGCTTCTGTGCGATGTCTGGGGCGTTTTGCACAATGGCGTGGATTCTTTTGCTTCGGCATCCAGCGCCTTGGAGCGTGCGCGGCAAGCTGGCCTGACCGTCGTGCTCATCACCAATGCGCCGCGTCGCTTCGATAGCGTCGCGCAGCAGATCCACTCACTCGGCGTGCCTGAATCGTCCTATGATCGCATCGTCACGTCCGGTGATGTGACCCGCGAATTGATCCGCATTGCGCCGCGCCGCGTCTTTCACCTTGGGCCCGAGCGCGACGAAACGCTGTACGAGAGATTGGACATCGAACTTGTCGAGGAACGCGAAGCAGATGTTGTCGTCTGCACTGGATTCTTCGACGACGAAACCGAGACCCCGGAAGATTATGTCGAAATGCTGACGCGTTTCCGTTCGCGCAATTTGCCCTTCATCTGCGCCAATCCGGATATTGTCGTCGAGCGCGGCGACCGGCTTATCTGGTGTGCGGGCGCGCTTGCCCGTGACTATAGCCAGCTCGGCGGCCGGACATTGATTGCCGGCAAGCCACATCGCCCAATCTACGAGGCCGCTGTGGCTGCTGCTGAGGAAGTGCGCGGCGAGCCTGTCGACCACAAGCGCATCCTCGCCATCGGCGATGGTATGCTGACCGATATCAAGGGCGCCGACCTTTTCGGGATTGACGCTCTCTATATTTCCGGTGGTATCCATGCGGGTGACTATGTCATGGGCGGCGTTCACGACCTTGAAAAGCTGCTGGCATTTCTGGCGAAGCACGGCAGCAATCCGGTGGCTACAATGGCCATGTTGGCCTGAAGGTTAAAGTTGATGTCGATCCTGCGTCTGACTGATCCGACCCATTTGCCCGAGCATCTCAAAGGTGCCGTCGTGGCAATCGGCAATTTCGATGGTGTGCATCGTGGTCATCAGGCAGTGCTCGAGCGCGCGTTGGAAGCGGCGCATGAGGAAGGAAATCCTTCGCTCGTCCTGACATTTGAGCCGCATCCACGCAGCGTGTTTGTGCCGGACCAGCCAGTAGACCGACTGACACCGGCCGCCGAGAAAGCGTCTATTCTTGAGGCGTTGGGCTTTGACGCAGTGGTTGAATGCCATTTCACTCGCGAATTTTCGCAGATGACAGCGGACGACTTCGTCGATCGGATTCTTGTCGATGCATTCGGTGCAAGCCGGATCGTCACTGGCTTCGATTTTCACTTCGGCAAGAACCGTCAGGGCGGTCCCGCCTTTCTTATGGATGCTGGCGAGAAACGCGGCTTTCACGTTACCCTGGTTGATGCTTTCCGCGATGAGGGCGGCCAGGCGATATCATCGAGCCGTATTCGCGAGCTTTTCGGTGAAGGGGAGGTGGTGGAGGCTGCCGGTCTTCTCGGCTATCGACACCGGATTCGGGCCGAAGTCATTGTCGGCAAGCAGCTTGGTCGCACGATCGGCTTCCCGACGGCCAACATGGTTCTGCCGCCCGAAACCCATCTAAAGCATGGCATTTACGCCGTGCGCTTCCGCAGGGCTGACGGCACACTTTACGATGGGGTTGCGAGCTTCGGCCGCAGGCCAACCGTCGACACGGACGGCGAGCCGTTGCTCGAAACCTACGTCTTCGATTTTGCTGGAAGTCTCTACGGCGAGGTTTGCGCCGTATCTTTTTTTGGTTATTTGCGCGGCGAGGAAAAGTTCGATGGACTGGAGCCGATGATGCAACAGATCAGGCGCGACGAAGAGGAAGCGCGTGCATTGCTGCAGGGCGTCAAACCACTTTCTCCCCTCGATCAAAGGATCAATTTCGACTGATTTGGTAAATCATTTACCATAGAAATAAATCCAATTTTATCTATCGTTTCGTAACTTGGCTCCCAAGCTTGCCGCCTCCCACGGCAGGATCTTTCGGAGTTTTTTTTCATGTCCATTCGTTTTATTGTCGTGCTTTCGGGCGCGCTCGCGTTCGCGAGTTCCACAACAGTTTTTGCCGATGAGTATTATCCGGAAAATCAGACGGCCAGCGCACCGCGGAGCGAACATTGGTGGTCGGGTGATTGGTATCTGACGCTTGGTGCCAAGGGCTTTGTTGCTCCACGCTATGAAGGCGCCAAGGACTATATGCTCAGCGCTGCGCCGGTTATTTCTCTTGGTCGCGCCGGCAGGTCTGTTCGCTTTTCTTCACTGAATGACAATGCCTCTTTCGGCTTTATCGATACGGGTGTCTTCCGTGCCGGTCTTACCGGCAAACTGATCACGGGTCGTGATCGTGGCGATTCCGATGATCTCAAGGGGCTCCACGATGTCGATTGGGGTGTCGAGGTCGGCGGCTTTGCTGAATTCTATCCGACAGACAATATTCGCGGTCGGGTCGAGGTGCGGCGCGGTATCGGCGCTCATGACGGCGTCGTTGCCGATTTTGCTATCGATGCTTTCAAGGACATCACGCCGACCGTGCGCGTTTCCGCGGGCCCGCGTGCGACGGTTGCCTCCAAAGACTATTTCGAGGAATATTATGGTGTGACTGCCAGTGAGTCTGTGGCGTCCGGCCTCGCGCGGTATTCGCCGGGCGGCGGTCTAAAATCGCTTGGCGTCGGCGGTCAGATCACTTGGCAGACCACCGACAAGATCACCACGAGCGCCTATGCCGAATATAGCCGGTTAATGGGTCCCGCAGCGGATTCGAGTCTCGTGAGGGAGCGCGGCTCGGCCAATCAGGCGACATTGGGCGTGCAGGCAACCTACCGCTTTGACTTCGCGCTTTAAGTTTGACCGAAAATGAGAGTAAATGCCTATTCGTAAACAGGAAATCAATTTTTTAAGGTACGATTGGAGAGAAACCTATTATGCCAAGAAACCCGTTGTCAAAGAAAGCGGAAATCCGTGGTGACGAAATAATCTTGGTAACAATGCGGCTTATAATAGAGGGCGGACTTGATAACGTAACAATTGCCAATATTGCAGATGAAATTAGAATATCGAGAAGTGCAATTTATCAATACTATAGAGATAGAAATGATATATTGAAGGATGTTCTGGCAAGAGTTCATAGTATTTATTATAAATCTATAGAGAAATATATTTCGTCTGCAGTTAGTTATGAGGAAAAAATAATCGCATATATTGAAGGGAGCTTTTGTGCTGAAATATTCACAAGAGAGAATGTACTGATTTGGCTTGCATTTTATGGCAGGGTTCCCTTTGACAATAATCTTGAAAAGTTCGCTCATAATCTGGACAACGAGTATTTCGAGAGGTTGAAATGTACATTGAGCAACTTGGGCGTTGAGGGGCGACGGGAGGCAAGAGAACTATGCATCCTGATCGATGGTTTGTGGCTTCGGGCCGCATTTGAAAAAGGACAGCTTACACGAGGCGAGGCTCTCGATATGACCTACAGATATTGCGAGATGCTAGTTAAGAGGCCCTTGCGTCCGATCAGTCCCTCCAATGGAAATTTGCCACTATAGTGACAGGTTGTATTGACTTTACTGCAACTCTGATGGGCTGGGTTTGCAACGAGGAGTTTTGCTCGCTTCGTAGAAACCGACACTGTCGTCTGGTAACCTCGTAGCCTCTTTGGGTGCCTTATATCAAGGCAAGATGAGGTTTCGCCAATGATAGACGGGCAGGATGAATACATTGCAGCGAGTGGAAAAGAAAATTTTCGGAAAATTTACCTGGACATCCTGCTGGAGCTCGCTGTCGAACACGGATATGATTATGCACTCAACGCTGCGGCAACAATGACTGCTGAAGCCTTGTGGAGACCGAGGGTGAATCACCGAGTTGTCAATTGACCCCGGTGACGATTTTCAACATCTGATCATGGCGACGACATGCGCACGCGAAGTTTATTGCACCTCCCTCTTTATTCTACGCGCGGTGATTGCTAAAAGCGCGGCATGAAAACCGTTTGCTGGGCTGGCGCGCAGTCCATACCTATTCAGACGATACGAATTACTGGCCCGGCCTTGCCGCATTCCTGAAGCTTCGGCTTTACGGTGTGGAAGGTCCGGGGCGGCGCCTTTGCGCTCTAATATGATTTCTTCGAATCTTGCACGCAGCGATAACGCGCGGGCCCATCACAAGCTGGAAAAATGACCGATACGTCCACGACACTCGACTATTCGAAAACGCTCTATCTGCCGCAGACGGATTTCCCGATGCGCGCCGGCCTGCCTGCCAAAGAGCCGGAATTCGTCAAGCGCTGGCAGGAGATGAATCTCTACAAAAAGCTACGCGAGGATGCGAAAGAGCGTCCGCTGTATGTCCTGCATGACGGCCCGCCCTATGCCAATGGCAACATCCACATCGGCCACGCGCTGAACAAGATCCTTAAGGATGTCATCACCCGCTCGTTCCAGATGCGCGGCTACAATTCCAACTACGTGCCCGGTTGGGACTGCCACGGCTTGCCGATCGAATGGAAGATCGAGGAGCAATACCGCGCCAAGGGTAAGGACAAGGACGAAGTGCCGGTCAACGAATTCCGCAAGGAATGTCGCGAATTCGCCACCAACTGGATCAAGATCCAGTCGGGCGAGTTCAAGCGGCTCGGTATCGAGGGGGATTTCGAGAACCCCTACACGACCATGGCCTTCCACGCCGAAAGCCGCATTGCCGGAGAACTGCTGAAGTTCGCCATGTCTGGCCAGCTCTATCGCGGCTCCAAGCCGGTGATGTGGTCGGTAGTCGAACGCACCGCACTGGCCGAAGCGGAAGTCGAATATCAGGATATCGAGAGCGATATGATCTGGGTGAAGTTCCCGGTGGCGAAAGGGCCATCGGATCTATCGTCGGCTCATGTCGTCATCTGGACGACTACTCCTTGGACCATCCCTGGCAACCGTGCCGTCAGCTATTCGACGCGCGTTGCCTATGGTCTCTATGAGGTCGAGTCTGCGGAGAATGATTTTGGTCCGCGCTCTGGAGAAAAGCTGATCTTCGCTGACGCACTTGCCGAAGAATCCGCCGCGAAAGCCAAGCTGACCTTCAAGCGTATCCGAACTGTCTCGGCTGATGAGCTTGCGGCGATCACGCTTGCCCATCCGTTCGAAGGTTTTGGTGGCGGTTATGAATTCGCCGTGCCCATGATCGACGGCGATCACGTCACCGACGACGCAGGTACGGGTTTCGTGCATACAGCCCCCGGCCATGGCCGCGAGGACTTTGAGGCCTGGATGAACGCAGCGCGCGACCTCGAAGCACGCGGCATTTCGCCTGCGATCCCCTTTGCCGTTGACGACGCAGGCTATTACACCAAGGACGCGCCGGGTTTTGGACCGGATCGCGAAGGCGGGGCCGCGCGTGTCATCGACGACAATGGCAAGAAGGGTGACGCCAACAAATCCGTCACTGACGAGCTCATCGCCCGCAACGCCCTGTTTGCGCGTGGCCGTCTGAAGCATTCCTACCCGCATTCATGGCGCTCGAAGAAGCCAGTGATCTTCCGCAACACACCGCAATGGTTCGTCTATATGGACAAGGACCTCGGCGATCAGACCACGCTGCGTTCCCGCGCGCTCGCCGCCATCGACGAAACCCGCTTCGTACCGGCTGGCG
The DNA here is from genome assembly GCF_964253365.1 of Phyllobacterium sp. LjRoot231. Classification (NCBI taxonomy): domain Bacteria; kingdom Pseudomonadati; phylum Pseudomonadota; class Alphaproteobacteria; order Hyphomicrobiales; family Phyllobacteriaceae; genus Phyllobacterium; species Phyllobacterium sp. LjRoot231. The sequence goes on along the minus strand of NZ_CAXUQT020000001.1, from coordinate 4,459,626 downwards.
GTCAGAACCGTCTGCGCGCCATGATCGAGGATCGTCCTGATTGGGTCCTGTCGCGCCAGCGCGCCTGGGGCGTGCCGATCTGCGTCTTCGCTGATGACCATGGCAACGTCCTGAAGGATGACGCCGTCAACGCCCGCATCCTCGAAGCCTTCGAACAGGAAGGCGCCGATGCCTGGTTCGCTGACGGCGCACGTGAGCGATTCCTTGGCGAAAAAGCGAACGAACCGTGGACGCAGGTTCGCGACATTCTCGATGTCTGGTTCGATTCCGGCTCTACCCACGTCTTCACGCTGGAAGACCGGCCCGACCTGAAATGGCCTGCCGACGTTTATCTCGAAGGTTCGGACCAGCATCGTGGCTGGTTCCATTCTTCGCTGCTGGAAAGCTGCGGTACGCGCGGCCGTGCGCCTTACGACACCCTTGTCACCCATGGTTTCACCATGGACGAGGAAGGGCGCAAGATGTCGAAGTCGCTTGGCAATACCGTCACGCCGCAGGATGTGATCAAGGATTCCGGCGCGGATATCCTGCGTCTCTGGGTCATGACGACGGATTACTGGGAAGACCAGCGCCTCGGCAAGAATATCATCCAGACCAACATCGACGCCTACCGCAAGCTTCGCAATACGATCCGCTGGATGCTCGGCACGCTTGCCCATGATGAGGGCGACGAGATTGCCTATGCCGACATGCCGGAGCTCGAGAAGCTGATGCTGCATCGCCTTGCCGAACTCGATGAGGTTGTGCGCTCGGGCTACGACGCGTTCGAGTTCAAGCGCATCACACGGGCACTGATCGATTTCATGAACGTCGAACTCTCGGCCTTCTATTTTGATATCCGCAAGGACTCGCTTTATTGCGATGCGCCGTCGAGCATCAAGCGCAAAGCATCATTGCAGGTTGTGCGCCATCTCTTCGACCGCATCGTTACGTGGCTGGCGCCAATGCTGCCGTTCACCATGGAGGAAGCGTGGCTCGACCTCCATAAGGGTGCCGTATCGGTGCATCTGGAACAGTTCCGGGAAACGCCGAAGGAATGGAAGAACGATGATCTCGCCGCCAAATGGCGCAAGGTGCGCGATGTCCGCCGTGTCGTAACTGGTGCGCTCGAACTGGAGCGTGCAAAGAAAACCATCGGCTCGTCGTTGGAGGCAGCGCCAGTGGTCTACATCACCGATCCGGAATTGCTTGCCGCTGTGACGGGTCTCGACATGGCAGAGATATGCATCACCAGCGGCATCACGATCAAAAGCGAAAAAGCACCTTCGGATGCGTTTGTCGCCGATGATGTGAAAGGCGTCGCGGTTATATCTCAGCGTGCTACGGGAATGAAGTGCGCCCGTTCGTGGCGGTATACGCACGATGTCGGCTCTGACCCAGCTTACCCGGATGTTTCTGCCCGCGATGCCGCTGCTCTGCACGAGTTGGAAAAACTTGGAAAGCTTGCGGTTTAGAGAAGAAATGCGGATTGCTTGATATGCTATCCGCATATTTCTTTGTAAAAACCTGCACAGACTTGCTTAATGCAATTGGCCTCATGTAAAAGGCTTGCCATTGAGTTGCCTGATTTTAGAGGCAGGGCATAGATCAAGCATATTTGATCGGCAGTCAGAACTGCCCAGACATGGGTTGGAAGTAGCGGGTATGGATTTAAACGGACGCATTACGGTTTTCGGCGCACTGGTCGCGTCACTGGCGCTTGGCGGCTGCGTGTCGTCACCCACCTATGGTACAGACAAGACTGCCGGCAGCCAGCTCCTCGACGACGTATCGAACATGGCTTCCTTCGGGTCGTCCAAGAAGAAGAACCAGATCGCATATAATCCACGTCCGGAACTTGTCCGCCCTGCAGAGGGCAAGGTAGCGCAATTGCCGGCACCACAGAACGATGTCGTGACCGCCGACAGTGCAAACTGGCCGGAATCACCGGAGGCGCGGCGCAAGCGCATACGCGATACAGCTACCGCCAACCAGAACAATCCTAATTTCGTGCCCGAAGTCGAGAATGACATGCCTCTGGCCCAGCAATCCTCGGGCAAGCCGGAATATGGGTTCTACAATGACAAGTCTCCGGCAAATCAGGGATCAAAGAGCAGTGCGGGGGCGGATTTTCGCGCTCGCAAGCTTGCTTCAACGGCCGGATCGCCGACAACGCGGCGCTACCTGAGCGAGCCGCCACTTGAATATCGTGCGCCTGCACCAACGGCCGCCGCCAACGAACTGGGCGAGGACGAGGCCAAGAAAGAACGGGAACGCAAAGCCGCTGCCAAAAAGGATAAAGGCTTCAGCTGGCGAAACCTTATTCCTTGGGAATAAGCCTCCGGCGTTTCGGTCGAACATTGATATCGCCACCACTGCACATCCGGCCGCTAAAAGTTTACGCGCGTAAACTGTTGTTCCGGAAGTAGAACAGCCGAATCACGTTGCCATAAAATATGAATTGGTACTTGGAACCTAAAGCACAGAAGACAAAAAAGGTTATTTGTCCGTTACAGGACATTCATTGTGCTTTTTTTCGCTCTTGTTCGTTCAAAGTTCGAGCGATTTTTCGGTCCCCCGAACGTGCGGGACAATACAACCGCAGGTGCCCTAGACTTCTCCATTAAATGATTAATTTCTAACGCATTTAATTAACCTTCGTTAATTCGACGTCGTGGTCAGGCTACAGGGTAAATACAACCTAGGCGTGTTTATTTAGGGCTTTGCAACGCTACCAATGTCTAATTGACGTGCCATTTTCGACAAGCCATTGCAGCAGGGTCCCTTAATTGGGGTGCATATTTTTTATCCCAATTAGTTGGGTGATTTCCCAAGATAACAGTTTGGGCATTTTTCGGGCGGCTTTTTTACCACGATGACATGAGGTTGTTGCAGCAACCCAGCGTTGCCGGGGCTGGGGATTCGCATGTTCAAAAATGCCAATTTGCAAAAAGGCGATTTTGAAAATGGCAAGTAATGATCCGACTTTTCGACAAGCGAATACTGTTCCCTGGCGCAAAAGCCTATTGACCACCGTTTCTGTCTTATCCTTCTTCGCGATTGCTGATGCGTCATTGGCTCAAACGCCCAACCCCGCCATTTCCCGGAACTTTACCCCGGACGCGACCGCGGATATTGCGCCTGATACTGTTGCTGCTATCCTCGATTCAACGATCATTGATGACGGAAAAACAGTGGTCATTTCTAGCAGGGTGGAAAGTGACAACCCTAGTCCATGGGACACCGAAAAGACGTTGGTTGTCGGCGATAAAAATACGGGTACGCTCCACATTCTGGATGGTGCTGTGGTCACCACAGGAGCGGTCGCAAACATCGGCTCGCAAAATGGAAGTGTTGGGACTGTTTTGGTAACTGGCGAGAAGTCGGTTTGGGACTCCGGACCTTTATTGAACGTTGGTGAGCAAGGACAAGGCATATTGACAATTGCCGATGGTGCCAAGGTTAGCACATCCATCCAGACGACCATCGGCTACTTCAATTCGGAAAACGAAAGTCAGGTCAAAGTGGAGGGAAAGAACTCCACTTGGGAAACCGGAACGGATTTGTCCGTCGGTCTGTATGGCAAAGCCAGACTGACCGTTTCGAATGGGGCGCTGGTCAGCAACGCTGGCTCGTCCGTGATCGGAGAAGAAAGGACAGGTCTTGGTACGGCCATGGTGACGGGAGCAGGCTCAAGGTGGATAACAACAGACCACCTCAATGTCGGAGTCGCCGGAACGGGTGCTCTTACCATCAAAAATGGAGGCTCTGTCAGCAATGGTGCCTTCTCGCAAATTGGTAACTTTATCGGTAGTAGCGGTACGGTTTTGGTGTCGGGAACTGACTCCAAGTGGGAGGTCGGTTCTAATATTTGCGTCGGCGGGAGTGGCACAGGCACACTGACGATCGAGAATGGCGGCTCGGTTACCAATAGCGGCTCCCAAATCGGTGCCCATCCCGGGGGCGAAGGCACTGTCCTTGTAACTGGATCAGGTTCCTCATGGCGCAGTGGATCGAACATCGCGGTCGGTTCAACCGGAAACGGCATGCTGACCCTTGGGAACGACGGTGCGATCTACGCCCCATCGATCACTATCGCTGAACAGGAACATTCAACCGGCACCTTGAACATTGGCACGGGCGGCGTATTACAAACCAATAGCATTACGTTTGGCAAGGGAACGGGAACGCTCAATTTCGACACCGTAGGAGATAATGTATTTTCTCCGATCATCAGCGGTAACGGAACTCTCAACGTCTTGTCCGGCAAGACAATCCTGACCGGAGACAGCAGCTCCTTTACCGGAACAGCGGCTGTTTCGGCGAATAGCGATCTTGCTGTCGACGGAGTCCTTGGCGGGTCGATCGATGTTCTGCGTGGCGGCTTTCTTGGCGGCGTTGGCGTCGTTGGCTCAACTACTATCGAGGCAGACGGAACCCTTGCGCCCGGCAATTCAATCGGGACCATCCATGTCAACGGCGATCTGACTTTCAAGCCGGGGGCGATATACAGCGTTGAGGTTGATCCATTTGGCAATAATGACAAGACGGCAATCGCTGGCGCTGCTACCCTCACTGGAGCCAGTGTCAATGTCATTGCTTCGGCAGGAGATTGGAAGCCGGAAACTCGATACACCATCCTTTCCGCCACTGGCGGATTGAATGGCACGGCGTTTCAGAGCGTATCCTCGAACTTTCAGTTCCTCGATCCGACGCTCGGCTACGACGCCAATAATGTGACGTTGACGTTAACCCGGAATGATCTCGGCTTCTCCAGTCTGGGCAAAACGCCAAATCAGAAGAGGGCGTTGAAGGCAATCGAAGGACTTGCCAAGAGCGATACCGGAAACCCACTTGTCCAAAGAATGCTTGGCCTCGACAAGGCAACAGCGCCGATCACCATTGCGCAACTACCGGGCGAGATACACGCATCGCTGATTGGAGCCCTTCTCGACGACAGCCGTTTCATCGATGAGACCGTCACAAATCGCTTGCGCTCGGCCTTTGACGTGGTTGCCGCCGCGCCATTCCCCGTGCTTGCCTACGGTCCGGATGGAGCGGAAGAACAGCCCGCGACAACCGATCGTTTTGCAGTTTGGGGACAGGGATTTGGCTCTTGGGCGACCAAGAAAGACAATGACAGCGTGCCAGGTATCGATCGTTCCACCGGAGGTTTCCTGATTGGCGGCGATGCTGCGATCGTGGATAATACTCGCCTTGGTGTTGTGGCGGGCTATAGCCATACCTCGCTCGACGAGACCGGATTGGACGCGACAGCCTCAGTCGACAGTGTTCATCTTGGTCTTTATGGCGGCGCCGAATTTGGTGCGGTCAATCTTCGCTCTGGGGCTGCCTATACATGGCACGATATCAGTACCGAACGGCTCGTGCAGTTCACCGGCACACAGGAGAATCTCGGCGCGGACTATAATGCGGGGACGGCCCAAGTCTTTGCGGAACTCGGCTACAAAACGAAACTCGCCAGCGTCGAGCTGGAGCCTTTCACCAACCTTGCTTATGCCAATCTCCACACGGATGCGTTTACCGAAAACGGCGGAACGGCAGCGTTGTCCGGTGCGGCGATGTCAAACGATATGACGTCCAGCACGCTGGGTCTTCACGCTTTGACGGCGTGGTCATTGGGTTCTGCCGATGCAACTCTGCGTGGCACAATCGGGTGGCGGCATGCCTACGGCGATACGACCCCAGCTACGCTCCTTGCATTTGCTGGTAGCGACGCTTTCGATGTCTCCGGCTTGCCGATCGCTCGCAATACAGCACTGCTGGAGGTCGGGTTTGGGGTCGAGCTGACGCCGGGCATGACTTTCGATCTTTCCTATCGGGGCGAGGTTGCAAGCAAAGTCCAGGACCATGGTTTGAAAGCTGATTTTGGTATCAAGTTTTAGCAAACCCGGGAAACGCTTATCTTGGGCTTGTACTCGCGCGGTAGGCCGGCCCAAGGTACTGCTGCTGCAGGCACTTATATTGCAATAAATACTAGACTATAGTATTAGTAAATTCAGACTTCGTAGCCTTAATATAACGCTCACGGCAACAAGCCGGATTTAATTGTCTGTGCCAATATCTTTGCCTTGGTACTCCTTCTGCTGCACTTGAAACGTTTGCCCGGTAATTTGTGCCTTCGAGCGATCGAAGATAGAAAACGTATGTGCAAACGGATCGTTGCTGCCGCATTGGAAAGTTGCGACGATGAATCGATTCATGTTGCATGCCGCAACCAACGGCGTTTGGATTGAGTGCCTTCTGAGGACACTGGTCGCCTCGGTACTCATGGTATTGGCCGGCAAAGTGAATGCTCAATCTATCGTTGCAGATGGTCAGGTATTCGCCAACGGATCGATGATAGCGGGCAGCCAGCCAAGCCCCTTCGATGCCGGCTCATCCCTGATTGTGGGAGGTTCCGCTCAAGGCTCGCTGGCCATAAGCGATGGCGGCTCTGTTTTTCTCACCCTCAACACTCCCTTTGACACCACAAAAACCTCGCGGATTGGTTTTAGCAATGGCGTCATCGGCAATATGATTGTTACCGGGCAGAACTCCACTTTCAATTTCGGAAACAATATTATCATCGGTTACTTCGGCACCGGAACCCTGACTGTCGAAGACGGCGCTCATGTCATCAATGACGGCCCAGCGCTAACGGGCGACAGTGCCTTTTCGGTGATAGGTGCCAATGCCGGAAGTATCGGCACCGTCAACGTGCGCGGAGCAGGTTCCTCGTGGATGACGGGATCGCAATTGATGGTCGGTGACGCCGGTACGGGCACATTGAATATTTCTGATGGCGGCTCGGTCACAACGGAAAGCGGCTCATCGATCGGTTCGCAAGGTGGGAGCGGGACAGTTTTGGTGAGCGGGCTGGGTTCTATTTGGTATGCCGGCAATGTTTTGATTGTCGGTGGTGCGGGCGACGGCACACTGAATATTACGGACGGGGCGCGCGTCAACACCGTCTCCCAGACGGTTATTGGGCAATCGGCATCCGCATTCGAAAGCGAGGCTACCATCATGCAGGGTCCAGTTGGATGACCGGCCAGTTTCTGAGCATTGGCCTGTCGGGGCGGGGCAGGTTGACAATCTCCGATGGCGGCTCGGTCAGCAACAGTGGCGTCGCAGTGCTTGGTAACTTCGCTGGAAGTAATGGAATTGCACTTGTGACAGGAGCTGGCTCGACGTGGGCTGCTGGAGCGAATCTGTTGATTGGTTTGGGCGGGACAGGCGCCCTGACGATCGGCCAAGGAGCAATTGTCAGTGGTCAGTCCCTTACGATCGCATCGCAACAAGGCTCAGTTGGCGTGCTTAATCTGGAAGGTGGCACCCTGCAGGCGGATACGATCGTATTTGGGCAAGGCGTCGGTACGATCAATTTCAACGCAGGCGGAACTTTCTCGTTCTCACCGCAAATTAGCGGCGCTGGAACGTTGAATGTGGTGTCGGGCAAGACGTTTCTGACAGCAGACAGCAGTGCGTTCACGGGGGACACTAACATCGCCGGTGGCGATCTCATCGTCAACGGCGTACTCGGCGGTGTCATAAGTGTCGGCAATGCGAGCGTACTCGGTGGTACCGGCACCGTAGGTTCAACAATTGTCGGCAACGGTGGGGTGTTTTCTCCGGGCAATTCGATTGGCACGATCAGCGTCAACGGCAATCTTACGTTTGGCCAAGGGTCAATCTATCGGGTCGAAGTTGATCCTGCCGGCAACAATGACAAGACACTCGTCTCCGGCATTGCCGATCTGACAGGTGGGCATGTCAACGTGGTTGCTGCAGCCGGCAACTGGAAGGCTGCTACAGGCTATACAATTCTTTCTGCTGCTAGCGGGCTTAATGGAACACACTTTCTGGATGTCTCCTCCAACCTCCAGTTCCTCGATCCGACACTCACCTATGATGCAAGCAACGTCATGTTGACCATGCGCCGCAACAGCATCGCTATTTCAGATCTGGCGAAAACGCCAAACCAGCGAAGTGCTGCCCGATCCATCGACAATTTCACCGCACAAAATCCAGCCAGCGATAATCCGCTCATTGGTAAACTGCTGGGTCTGGACAGAGCAACCGCACCCCTGACCATTGCCCAGCTTCCCGGTGAAATTCATGTGTCGCTCGCAGGAGTATTGCTCGACGACAGCCGCTTCATCAGGGATGCGGTCAATAACAGGCTCCGCTCGGCATTCGGCGACGTAACTGCGCCCTCTCTGCCCGTCCTTGCTTATGGCCCTGATGGAGCCGAACCTCAACCAGCAACAGGCGATCGCTTTGCCGTATGGGGACAAGGCTTCGGTTCATGGGCAGACTGGAAGAGCAATGATCAAGTGCCAGGTCTCGATCGCTCTCTTGGCGGCTTCCTCATAGGCGGCGATGTATCGTTCGGTGATCATACTCGCATTGGCATTCTTTCAGGTTATAGCCACACCAGCATCGACGAATCCAGCCTCGGCGCCTCAGCAGATGTGGACAATTTTCATCTCGGCATCTATGGCGGGGCAGAGTTCGGGGCGCTCAGTCTGCGGTCAGGCGCAAGCTACACCTGGCACGATATCAGCACCGATCGCTCGGTTCAGTTCACGGGATCTCAGGAGCACCTGAGTGCTGATTACAACGGCGGAACGGCTCAAATATTCGGTGAACTTGGCTACGGTATTCAGTATAACAGTGTTACTCTCGAACCCTTCGCTAATTTCTCCTATGCCAATTTGCATCTCGACAGCTTTACCGAAGAGGGCGGCGCGTCGACGCTCACCGCTGCCTCGTCCAACACAGACATAACGATCAGCACGCTTGGCCTCAGCGCCGCCACGCAGTTGTCATTGGGTTCGGTAGGGGCGGCATTACGCGGTACGCTCGGTTGGCGTCATGCCTACGGCGATGTGACGCCGCAATCGCGCCTTGCATTTGCAGGCATGGAGAGCTTTGAAATTTCGGGTCTTCCAATTGCCCGTGATGCCGCGCTGTTGGAGGCTGGTTTGAATGTGGACCTAACGCCCGCCACGACTTTCGGTCTGTCCTACCAGGGCCAGATCGCCAGCGAGGTTCAGGATCACGGCTTCAAAGCCAATCTGACTGTGCGGTTCTAGCCCTGTCTGAAATTTTATAACGGATAGATGCCACGATCCGTTGTTTCCCTTATAAAGAAACAGCGCCCCACCTATTCCCGCCAATCGAGGACCGCACCAATTGTTCATTCTGCGATTTCTTGGCCTGATCGTCCTTGTAATTTTGACGCTTATTGGCTTTCTCTGGGGCGGGTTCGCGCTTTGGTACCAGCTGCCATTCGAAACTATCGGCAAGCTTGGTTGTCTGTTCCTCTGGGCGGCGATAGCTTTCGCCACGCTCTGGCTCGAATTCAAGGGTCGCGCTTGGCGTGCTCTTATTGTCCTAGTGCCGGTAATGATCGGTCTCGGCTATTGGTGGAGCACGATTACGCCCTCCTTGAATCGCATCTGGGCCGACGAGGTTGCGCAGACGGTAACGGGTACGCTCAATGGCAATTATGTAACGCTATCCAATGTTCGTAACTTTGAATGGCGAACGCCGGCCGACTACACACCGCGCTGGGAAGTCCGTACCTATGATCTACAGGATCTGGATTCCGTCGATCTGTTCCTATCCTATTGGTCCAACCCGGCCATCGCTCACACACTGGTCAGTTTCGGCTTCAACAACGGCGATCACGTCGTTTTCTCGGCAGAAATCCGCAAGGAGCGTCACGAAGAGTTCTCCGAAATCGGAGGATTCTTCAAGGAATTCGAACTGGCAATGATCGCTGCGGACGAACGCGATATCATTCGACTGCGCACCAATGTCCGCAAGGAAGATGTTTATCGCTACCGCATCAATCTCAAGCCGGAGATGCGGCAGGCACTCTTCCTGTCCTATATGGACAACGCCAACCATCTGGCCACGACAGCAAAATTCTATAATACGATAACGGCCAATTGCACGACGGTGATTTTCGACATGGTGCGCGCCATAACTCCTGAACTGCCGCTAGATTACCGCGTTGTCTTGTCAGGTTATTTGCCCGGCTATCTTTATAATCTCGGCGCCATCGATCATCAGAAACCACTGGACGAGGTGATCAAATCAGCTTCGATCGATCAGCGTGCGATGGATGCTGATGCAGATCCGGATTTTTCCGCAAAGATCAGAACGAATAATTAGAACCGCTTGGAGCGGAAGAATTCTTTCAGCATGATTTCCACGTCCTGTTCCTGAAATCCGGAATAGACTTCCGGTACATGGTGGCAGGTCGGCTGAGCAAAAAACCGCGCACCGTTTTCCACTCCGCCGCCTTTGATATCCTGTGCACCGTAATAGAGCCGCCTGATACGCGCGAACGAGATCGCCGCCGCGCACATGGTGCAGGGCTCTAGCGTCACGTAGAGATCGCAGCCGGTAAGTCGCTCGTCATCGAGGATGCGGCAGGCCTCTCGAATGACAAGGATTTCCGCATGTGCTGTCGGATCATTGAGCTCGCGCGTGCGATTGCCCGCCTGCGCCAGTATTGTTTCACCTCTGACCAGAACGGCACCGATCGGCACCTCGCCGCGCGTTGCCGCGTCATGTGCTTCGGCCAGAGCTATACTCATCGGATCGGTTTTTTGGTTCACGCCGCGCTCATCGTTTGGAGTAATCAAAGAGTCTCTTAGAATTTACTCGCAAGAAAACCTCATAGCTGTTAGTTAGCCCCGCTGAAAGGCAAACATTCCATGACAAGTTCAAATGATGACGGGAAGGACGGCAAACGTCCCTTTGAAAAGCGCAGCTTCGACAAGCGGGGTAATGGCGGCGATCGCGCTAGAGGTCCGCGCAAGTTCGATGACGCTGCTCCCGCCAAGCGCGGTGTCGAGCAACGCAAATCGCCACGTGACGAAGCGCCGGCAGAAGAGGGCGAGCGTATAGCCAAGCGCTTGGCACGTGCCGGCATAGCCTCGCGCCGTGAAGCCGAAACGATGATCGCCGCGGGCCGCGTTTCCGTCAATGGCAAGCGGCTGGAAAGTCCGGCCATCAATGTGATGCGCACCGATCGCATTGAGGTTGATGGCAAGCCATTGCCTGAGAAGGAACGCACACGCCTTTGGCTCTATCATAAGCCCGCAGGCCTGGTGACGACCAACCGCGATCCGGAAGGGCGCCAGACGGTCTTTGAATCCTTGCCTAAGGATATGCCGCGCGTTCTTTCCGTCGGCCGTCTCGATATCAACACTGAAGGGCTGCTGCTCCTTACCAATGATGGCGGGCTTTCCCGCGCTCTTGAACTGCCGTCGACCGGCTGGCTCCGCCGCTATCGCGTTCGGGCTCATGGCAGCATCACCCAGGAAAAGCTCGACACGCTCAAGGATGGCATTGCAGTCGATGGCGTCTTCTACGGCGCGATCGAAGCGACCCTGGAACGCGAGCAGGGCTCGAACGTCTGGATCATGGTGGGCTTGCGCGAAGGCAAAAACCGCGAAGTCAAGAATGTACTCGGCGCGCTCGGACTTTCGGTCAACCGGCTGATCCGCATTTCCTATGGACCCTTCCAGCTGAGCGATCTGCCGGAAGGCTCGGTACGCGAAATGAATGGCCGCACTTTGCGTGACCAGCTTGGCGAACGCCTGATCGAAGAATCCGGTGCCGATTTCGATGCACCAATCATCAATGTGTTTTCCAACGAAGCCGTCAAGGGCGAGGCAGTCCAGCAACCGAGCGAGCGTCCCGAACGCCGCTCATCTGAGTGGATTTCCAGTGCTCCGGTTGCCAAGGCACGTGGGCCGCGCAAATCCAAAGACGAGAAGCGCGAGGAATCGCTTTCGCGCTGGACGACCGACCGGAGCGAGCGGCCAGCCGTGCCTCGCAGTGGCCGCGACGAGCGGCCAGCCCGTACGCCGCGCGACGGCGATCAAAAACCGCGCGGATCGCATGGTGTGGCGTCGAAAGCTGACCGCGAACGCAAGGAAGACGAGGCTATTGCTCCGCGTAAGTCCCGAGGCGCCAATGTCTGGATGGCGCCCGGGGCTCGTCCGATGGGCAAGGCGAGGGCGAAGGCCGTGGGCGCACGAGAGGAGCGTAACCGTTCCGAAGGTCAGCGCGCCGACAAGCCAAAGCGTTTCAGTGAAGGCTCCGCCCGACCTGCGGGTGATCGTCCAACGGGAGACCGTCCCGCAGGGGGGCGTTCGTCAGGCGGTTATGCCGGCGACAAGCCACGCAGCTATTCTCCGCGCGCACCAAGAAGCGAAGGGGACAGCGCCGAGCGCCCGAAGCGAGCTTTCGGCGCAGGCCGCCCTGAAGGTTCGCGTGACGGGCCTCGCCCTGATCGTCCGCCACGCGTCGGCAAGCGCGAGCGTGCCGAACTGAAGGAACGCGAAGCCAGAGGTGACAGGCCTGCGCAAAGCGATCGCCCGGCCCGTTCCGAACGTCCTTACGGCGCCAGCGGCAAGCCGACGCGCGCGCCTGGCGGGCAACCCAACAGAAGCGGTGACCGTCCGTTTGGTGGTCCGAAAGGCGCTCCTCGCGGTGACGCTCCAAGAGGTGGCTCCGGTGGCGGCACAGGTCGTCCGCCGCGTGGCGGCAAACCTAAATCATAGAGCTTGAAACCATGCGGATTGTCGGCGGAAGATTTCGCGGGCGGGCTTTGGCCACGCCGGGTTCCAATGCGATCCGGCCGACGACAGACCGGACACGCGAAAGCCTCTTCAACATTCTGGTACACAATTACCCGGAAAAGTTTGAATCCACGCGGGTACTCGACCTTTTTGCTGGGACCGGCGCACTGGGTCTCGAGGCGCTATCCCGCGGTGCGCGTTATGGCGTGTTCATTGAAGAATCGACGGAAGGGCGTGGACTGATCCGCACAAATGTCGAAACATTCGGATTGCTCGGCAACACCAAGATATTCCGCCGCGACGCTACGAAACTCGGCGATGCCGGAACCATCGAACCATTCGATCTCGTCTTCGCTGATCCGCCCTATGGCAGGGGTCTCGGCGAGATGGCATTCAAGTCCGCACTAGACGGCGGTTGGCTCAATCCCGACACACTTCTGGTGCTTGAAGAGGAAGCCGAAGCCGCGGTCGAACTCGATCCACGATTTGTCGTTGTGGAAGAACGTCCTTACGGCGGAACGGTCATAAGGCTTGTCACATTGAAGTCGTAAATACCGCGATTGTATCGCCATCAGTGAAACAGAACTGGATCGATTTGTATGTCCTTCGTTTTCAGCCGCGCCGTTGCGGCATTTGTCCTGATAGGCGCAGTCATCGCCTCGGCTCTCTCAGCTCCAGCGCGCGCAGATACCGCCTCCCAGACCGCGAAGACGATCGAGACAACCAACAAGGATGACGTTTCATCGTTCTATCTGGAAAATGGTCTTGAAGTCGTTGTGATCCCGGATCATCGCGCACCGGTTGTCACGCACATGCTGTGGTATCACGTCGGGTCTGCGGACGAGGAGCCCGGTAAATCCGGCATCGCACATTTCTTTGAACACCTCATGTTCAAAGCTACCAAGACCTATCCAGCAGGGGAATTCTCCCGCAAGGTCGCCGAAATCGGCGGACAGGAGAATGCCTTCACCTCCTACGACTACACCGCTTTCTACCAGCAGGTCGCGCCTTCGGCACTTGAAATGGTCATGACCTACGAAGCCGACCGCATGGAGAACCTCATCCTGAATGACGATGTAGTCAAAACAGAGCGCGATGTCGTACTTGAGGAGCGCCGTTCAAGGACGGACAGCAATCCTTCGGCATTGCTCTCGGAAGAGGTCAATGCAACACTTTACCAGAACCATCCCTACCGGATGCCGGTGATCGGCTGGTTGCACGAAATGCAACAGCTCAACCTCAAGGATGCGTTGGCATTTTATGTGAAATATTACACGCCGAACAACGCGACACTCGTCGTCTCCGGAGATGTCGATCTCGAGACGGTCAAGGCGCTGGCGGAGAAGACTTACGGCAAGGTTCCTCGCAGGGCTGAGCCGGGAAAGCGCGAGCGCCCGCAGGAACCGGAACAGAATACCAAAAGAACGGTCTCATTGGCGGATCCGCGCGTATCGCAGCCAAGTTTCCAGAAGATGTGGCTGGCTCCGTCTTACGCGAGCGCGAAGCCGGGTGAGGCGGAGGCGCTCGACCTCTTGAGCGAAATTCTGGGTGGTTCTAACCGCAGCCGCATCTATCAGGCCTTGGTCGTGCGCGATGGATCTGCGGCAAGTGCGGGCGCATATTATCAGGGCGGTTCGCTCGATGCCGGCAGTTTCGGCGTTTACGGTGCGCCGCGCGGCTCGGCGACGCTGACCGAAGTCGAGGCGGGCATCGACGCGCAGATCGCCAAAATCATCAAGGATGGCGTAACCGAAGATGAGTTGGAGAACGCGCGCAATCGCTTCCTGAAAAGCGTCATCTTTGCCCGCGACAGTCAGGCCGGTATGGCGCGCATCTACGGCTCGACACTTTCCACTGGCCAGACCATCAAGGATATTCAGGAGTGGCCGGATCGCATTCGCAGCGTGAAGGTTCAGGACATTCAGGATGTGGCAACGCGCTATCTCGTCGATAGCCGTTCGGTAACCAGCTATCTGATGCCGGAAGACGGAAAACCGGATGCAAAGGTGCAAGTGGAAGCACCCGCTTCTGGAGAAACACAGCAGCCAGAACCGCAAGGCCAGGGAGTCATTCAATGATATCGCCAATCATGAAGCGATTTGCCGCCGCTCTCGTCTTGACATTCTTCGCCGTTGCTCCCGGTTACGCGGTCGAGATCAAGGAAGTCGTCTCGCCGAAGGGCATCAAGGCCTGGCTCGTACAGGACGATTTCGTGCCGCTGATTTCCTTACGCTTTTCATTCAAAGGCGGGTCCAATCAGGATCCGGACGGCAAGGAGGGGCTTGCCAATCTGATGACAGGCCTCTTCGATGAGGGCGCGGGTGATCTCGATTCCGAAACATTCCAGGAAAAGCTCGACGACGTCGGCGCGGAGATGGGGTTCAATGCCGACGATGACAGCATCAGCGGCTCCATCCGGATGCTGGCGGACAAGCGGGATGCTGCTGTCGGTTTGCTAACCCTTGCCGTCAATGCGCCGCGTTTTGACCAAGCGCCGATAGATCGCATCCGCCAGCAGGTCGTAGCCGATATCAGGGCATCCGAACGTGATCCGAACACAATAGCCGGACGTAAATTCGCAGAGGCCCTCTATGGTGACCATCCCTATGGTCGCCGCTCAGAGGGCACCGAAGCGAGCTTGACCTCGATAACCCACGACGATCTTGCTGCTTTCCATAAGAACAATTTCGCCAGGGATAATCTGATTGTCGCGGTCGTCGGTTCCATCAGTCCGCAGGATCTGGCCCCGCTTCTTGACAAGGTGTTCGGTGACCTCCCGGAAAAAGCCCAGCTTGAGCCGATCAGCGAAGCCAAGCTCGCCTTTGGCCAGATCACGCGCGTCGATTACGCCCTGCCGCAGACATCGATTTCCATGGTTTATCCCGGTGTCCGCCGTCAAGATCCGGATTTCTTCCCCGCCTATATCATGAATCACATTCTTGGTGGTGGCTCGTTCTCCTCGCGAATCTACAACGAGGTGCGTGAAAAGCGCGGCCTTGCCTACTCTGCAGGCTCGAACCTTGTTAACCGCGATCATATGGCGGCGCTGATGGTGAACACCGCGACGCGGGCGGATCGTGCGAGCGAAACCTTGCAGATACTGAAAACCGAGATCGCCAAAATGGCCAAGGATGGTCCCACGGACGAGGAGCTTGTCGGGGCCAAGAAATATCTCGTCGGGTCCTATGCCGTGAACAATCTCGACTCCTCTTCGGCTGTCGCCAGTACGCTTATCGGCTTGCAGGACGAAAATCTTGGTCGGGATTATATCGACAGGCGTGCCGATCTGATCAATGCTGTGACGCTCGATCAGGTGAAGGCAGCGGCAAAGAAATTGCTTGAGACCGATCCGGCCATTCTGATCGTCGGGCCACCACAATCCTGAGGAGGATGGGAGCGTCATGATCGCTCGCGATCTGGCAGAGATGAATGGATCGACCGGAGCGGGTAGTACCGCTGGCACTCCAACTTTCGCGATCGCTTTCGGCGGTGGTGGGGCGAGGGGGCTCGCCCATATCAATGTCATCGAGGCGCTGGATGAGCTTGGCATCCGGCCGGCGGCAATTTCCGGTTCCTCTATCGGCGCAATCATGGGCGTAGGCATGGCGGCGGGCATGTCCGGCCGCGAGATCCGAGAATATGCGGTCGCTACCCTGTCGCGGCGCGCCGAAATTGCTGCCCGTCTGTGGCGTCTGCGTCCCGCCAGTTTCGGTGAGATGTTTGGCGGTGGCATCCGCCTCAGCCAGTTCAACATCGAAAAGGTGCTGAAGGGCTTCCTCCCCGACCGCATACCGGACACGTTCGAAGAATTGACTATTCCCCTGAGCGTTACCGCCACCGACTTTTACGGCCAGCAGGAAGTACCGATTGCCTCGGGCGATCTTTATAGCGCAATCGCCGCGTCAGCCGCCATACCGGCATTGTTCCGGCCCGTACGTCGAGACGATCGGATCCTCATCGACGGCGGCATATATAATCCGGTTCCGTTCGATCACCTGAAGGACAAGGCGCAGTTTGTAATCGCTATCGATGTGGTTGGAGGACCCGAAGGCGACGTCGGCAAGTTCCCTTCATCAATCGATGCAATGTTCGGCGCCAGTCAGTTGATGATGCAGTCGATCATCGCGACGCGCCTGCGCACCGACCCGCCGGCAATCTTCCTGCGCCCGAGCGTTGCCCGGTTTGGCGTTCTCGATTTCCTCCGCGTCGAACAGGTGCTGCGCGAGTCAGCAGGAATTAAGGACGAATTGAAGCGCGCTGTTGATGCCGCCATCATCTATGTCGAGCACCGGGAACTGGAGTGAAAACGCCTACTCCGCCGGAGTGGGATCGGGCTCAACAGCGACATCCCTCTCTTCGTCGGGGACCGTATCGATACGTTTGGCTTCCCGTGTTGGCTTGATCAGTGGTTCTGGTGTTACCGGTCGCGTCAACAAAAGATCATTGCCCGCGGTCAGCCCTTCCGAAGCCTGGATATGCAGGCGGTCCTCATCGCGCCGCCTGATATCCTCCATGATTTCATAGGCGAGTTCTTCGCTGACTCCGAGTTCTTCGAGTGTGCGCCGGCCAAACACCAGACCGGATTCAAAGGTCTCGCGCAGCTCGTAATGCACACCGCGCGCCCGCAGTTTCAGTGTATGGACTCGGTCATACGAGCGAACGAAAAGTTTGATATCCGGATATTCCGCCTGGATCATTTCAACGATCTGGTCCGTGATTTCTTTTTTATGTGTGCAGACCGCAACGATCTTGGCCTGCCGAATTCCGGCCGCTTCAAGCACTTCCTTGCGCGTGCCATCACCGAAATAAATGCGGAATCCGAACCGGCCGGCGGCACGGATACGATCCGCGGATGCATCGATCACAGTCACATCGCTGCCGCCCGCAAGCAGAATTTGCGCAGCGATCTGGCCGTAGCGCGAGAAGCCGATCATCATCACATCGGCACCAGCTCCATCGAAATCCTCGTCGATCTCTTCTTGTGCATTCGGATCGACCAGAAACTTGTTTCCAAGCGCGACGGATAGCGGCATGACGGCCATCGAAAGCGTTACGACTGCCACCAGTTCTGAAGCCGTGGACGTGCTCATCAGGCCGGCCGCAGCGGCCGCAGAAAACAACACGAAGCCGAACTCACCGCCTTGCGGCAAGAAGAAAGCGATGCGGATAGCGTCATTGTGGTTGGAGCGGAATAGTCGCGCCAGAAGATAAACAACCAGCGCCTTGATCGCCATGAATACTGGCACCGCAAGCAGGATTGCCAGCCAGTCGTTCACAATGACATCGAGATCCAGCGAAAGCCCCACTGCCATGAAGAACAGGCCGAGGAAAACGCCGCGAAATGGCTCGATATCGGCTTCGAGTTCATGCCGGTAGGAAGATTCCGCCAGAAGGACGCCCGCGATAAAGGCGCCCATGGCCATCGACAACCCGGCGAACTGCATCAGAACTGCCGCACCAAGCACGACGAACAATGCTGCAGCGATCATGACTTCGCGTGCGCCGGTGTTGGCAATGAAGCGGAACAAGGGGTTGAGGAGATAGCGGCCGACAGCGACGATCGCACCTATGCAGATCACCGCAATGAAGAATTGGCCGAGCGGAGCCGCCTGATGCTGGGCGGAGCCGGGCGCGAGTACCGGGATCATCGCCAGCAAGGGAACGATGGCAAGGTCCTGGAACAGCAGGATGGCGAACGAAGTCTGGCCGTGCTGCGTGGCTGTCTCGCCACGCTCCTCCAATATCTGCATGGCGAATGCAGTCGAAGAAAGCGCCAAGCCAAACCCTGTCACAACTGCCGCTTGCCACATCATCAAGTTAAATGCGAGGATCAGCGCGGTAAGCACCGCACCCGTTACGATGACCTGTGCGGCACCCAAGCCGAAAATCGCATGACGCAAGGTCCAGAGCCGGGATGGCTTCAACTCCAGGCCGATCACGAACAATAGGAATACGACGCCGAGTTCGGAAAAATGCAGGACCTGTTCACCATCGGTAATGAGATTGGCCAGAGGTCCGATCAGTAGGCCCGCAGCGAGATATCCGAGAACCGTGCCGAGCCCAAGTCGTTTGAATAGCGGGGCGGCGATAATTGCCCCGGCTAGAAGGGCGAGTGCCTGAAAATAGAGGTTGCCGCTTTGCGAGAGCATATATTTGTGACCTGGACAATGAGATTGTTGCGTTCGGTTGCCTTGATAGACCCCAATTTGCACCATATAGGAAGGAATGCATCTGATGTTTGTCAGATAAGTCCTTGCATCCTGTCATGCAATCAACGTTAGAGATGAAAATGACCGAGCCGGTAAATTCGCGCGAATTCGTTGACAATGCGACGGCGCTTGTCGAAGCTGCAAAACGTGCGGGAGCGGATGCGGCCGATGCAGTCGTTGTGCGTTCGCGTTCCACCGGCGTCAGCGTGCGCCTTGGAAAAGTCGAATCGACCGAATCGTCGGAGAGCGACGAGTTTTCACTGCGCGTCTTCGTCGGTCGCAAGGTCGCGAGCATTTCGGCCAATGCCGGCGCCGATCCAAAGGTTTTGGCCGAGCGCGCCGTCGCCATGGCGAAAGTCTCGCCGGATGATGCCTTTGAAGGACTTGCTGCTTCGGAAAATCTCGTGCGCAACATTCGTGACCTCGACCTGTATGATTCAACAGCGGTCGATGCTGCACAATTGACCGAGGCAGCGCTTGCCGCTGAGGAAGCTGCTCTCGCTGTCGAAGGCGTCACCAATTCCGGAGGTGGGTCTGCATCGGCGGGAATGGGAGGCCTTGTGCTCGTCACCTCTGGTGGCTTTGCCGGGCAATATATGGGCTCACGCTTTTCGCGCTCGGTCAGTGCCATTGCGGGAAGCGGCACCGCGATGGAACGCGACTATGATTTTTCATCGCGCATCTATTTCGATACCTTGGAAGATGCTGCAGCCATTGGCCGTTCCGCCGGTGAGCGTGCCGTCAAGCGCCTCGGTGCTCGCCAGGCCACGACGGGCCGCGTCAATGTCGTTTTCGATCCGCGCGTTGCCCGTGGCATTGCCAGCCATATCGCCAGCGCGATCAATGGTGCATCGGTTGCGCGCAAAACCAGCTTTCTCAAGGATCGCATGGGAACGAAAATCCTGAGCGACGCAATCAATGTCACCGACGATCCATTGCGGGTTCGCGGCTCTTCCTCCCGTCCGTTCGATGGTGAAGGCCTGGAAGGCGTACCGCTGAACATGATCGAGAATGGTGTGCTCAAGCACTGGTTCCTGTCGACCTCGACAGCCAAGGAACTGGGCTTGACCACAAACGGCCGCGGTGTGCGTTCCGGTTCGACAGTAGTGCCGTCATCGACCAACTTCGCCATTGAACCTGGTGATAAGACACCCGAAGAATTGATCCGCTCTGTCGGCACGGGCTTTTATGTGACCGAGCTTTTCGGTCATGGCGTTGACATGATCACCGGCGAGTACAGTCGCGGTGCCTCGGGATTCTGGATCGAAAATGGCGAACTCGCCTATCCGGTTAGCGAAGTCACCATCGCGTCCAACCTGAAAGAGATGTTTCTCAATCTCATCGCGGCCAATGACATTGACCGTAATTTCGGTGTAGCCAGCCCGACACTCCTGATCGAAGGCATGACTCTTGCCGGCAAATAAACAGAACCGCGAAGATCTCGAACTGATACGTGAAGCTGCGGAGGGCGCTGGGCGGATAGCGCTGTCCTACTTCAAACAGACGCCACAAATATGGATGAAGACTGGCAATTCACCGGTCACAGAAGCCGACCTCGCCGCCGATAAGTATTTGAAAGATATGCTTCTTACGGCTAGGCCGGACTATGGCTGGATCTCGGAAGAGACGCTGGACGAGCGCATCGCTTCTCCGCGGCAAAGGTTTTTTGTCGTCGATCCAATTGATGGAACTCGCGCATTCATCGAGGGGGTTGATGTCTGGTGTGTCAGCGTTGCAGTTATCGAGAATGGTCGGCCCGTGGCAGGCGTTCTCGAATGTCCGGCGCGCAACGAGATCATTACAGCCTTGCCAGGTTTCGGCGCGGAGCAGAATGGCAGTGCCATTCGTGTTCAGGCTGAGAACCGGCCATTCAAGGTGGCGGGACCAGCTGCATTTGTGAAGGGACTGCCAGAGCATTTTCTTGCATCCATAGAACATGCTCCCTATGTGGCCTCGCTGGCTTATCGGATCGCCATGGTGGCGCGTGGCGATATCGCCGGGACTTTCGTGCGCCCCAACTCGCATGACTGGGATTTGGCGGCGGCCGACCTCATCCTTTCGGAGGCGGGCGGCAATGTCCTGACAGCCGATGGCAAGCCACTCACCTACGGCTTACGCAATACCAGCACCGGCGACTACCGGCATGGGGCACTCATCGCAGCCAGCGGTCTACTAATGGATAACATGTTGGCCGTTGTCGCCGAAACCGCCTTCGGATAAACAAGCAATAACTTCAATTCGATCATTTGGATGGGCAACCATGAGCGAAAACACATCGGATCAAAAACAGCTGCTTCATCTCGTCTTTGGCGGCGAGTTGAAAAAATTGGGCGGCGTTGAATTTCGCGATCTCGACAAGCTCGACATTGTCGGCATCTACCCCAATTTCGAGACCGCACAGCGCGCGTGGAAATCCAAGGCTCAAGCGACGGTCGATAATGCTCACATGCGCTACTTCATTGTCCATATGCATAAATTGCTCGATCCCGTGACGGGCAAGACAGGTTGATCGCTCGTGCGGTCACGAATTGATAGCGGCATGATTGAAAACGGTTCAGCAACGACGAAAGCTCCCCGGCGAAAAAGCGGGATGCTGAAACGTTTTTGGCGTTCGATACGCGGCCCGTTGGCAAACTCGCCGTTGGTCCGCTCCATGATCGTGTGGCTGATCACTCAATTTTTTCGGCTTGTCCATGCCACCAATCCCCGGCTTCCCGGCTCCTCGGACCTCGAGGACATGAAACGAGGGGGTGAGCCTTTCATCACGGTCGCCTGGCATGGTCAGCATCTGATGGCGCCATTCCTCATGCCGCGTGGTGTCCGCTTCGTCGCCATGTTTTCCAAAAGCAAGGATGCCGAACTTAATGCACGTGTCGCCGAAAGGTTTGGCGTCGAGATCGTGCGCGGCTCCGGCGGCAGAGAGCGGGCCAGGGGAACAGAAAAAGGCGGTGCACGAGCATTGCTAGCCCTAAAAAAAGCCCTCAAGGAAGGTAAGACAGCGGCAATGATTGCTGATATCCCCCACGGGACGCCGCGCGAATCCGGTATTGGTGTCGTCCTGCTTGCCAAACTGTCTGGCCGTCCAATTCTTCCGATTTGCTATTTGACGTCGAAGCGAAAAATCCTGGAGAAGAGCTGGGACAAGACAACCATTCCCTTGCCCTTCGGCAAGTCGGGGCTGATTGTCGGCGACCCTATTTTCGTGCCCGAGGATGCTGATGATGCGATGCTTGAAGCCAAACGTGTCGAATTGACCGAGAGTTTGAATGCAAACACCATTCGAGTTCATGAATTGGTGGATGGCGCGGCATGAGTGAACGTTGGGCCCGATTTGTTCTGAGCACCTATCGATGGGTGGGTGCAGCAGCCTTCCCGATCGTTGGCGCCTATGTGGCTTTCCGTGCGAGCAAAGGCAAGGAAGAGCGCGGTCGTCATGGCGAGCGCTACGGCAATGCCAGCGTTGCCCGCCCTTCGGGACCATTGGTCTGGGTTCATGCGGCCAGCGTCGGCGAGACTTCGGCTGTGACGCCGCTTGTGGAAGCAATCATCGATACGGGCATCCATGTGGTCCTGACGACAGGCACCGTCACATCCGCGAAGATGGTGCAGGAACGCCTCGGCGACCGTGTCATTCATCAGTATGTTCCGCTCGACCTGAAGCCTGCAGTCGACCGTTTTCTGACCCATTGGCAGCCGGACTTAGCAGTCATCTGCGAATCCGAAATCTGGCCGATGACGATCCTCGAACTTGGAACACGCCGGGTCCCGCAAGTTCTCGTCAATGGCCGTTTGTCGGACCGCTCCTTCGCGTCGTGGCACAGGCGCCCGTCAATCGCCGAAGCCTTGTTCGAAAACCTTGCGCATGTCGTTGCCCAATCCGAAGTCGACGGTGAACGGTTCCGAGCGCTGGGTGCAAGACCTGTAACGGTCTCGGGCAATCTGAAAGTCGACACAGCCGTGCCGCCGGTGAACAATGCGGAGCTCGCTGCGCTTCAGCGCATGATCGGATCGCGCAAGATATGGGCAGCCATTTCAACCCACCAGGGGGAAGAGGCGGTCGTTGCGCAAGTCCATCACATGCTGAAGGCTCGGCATCGCGATCTGCTGACGATCATTGTGCCGCGCCATCCGGATCGCGCAGCGCAAATTGCTGGCGAGATCGAGAAAATGGGCATGAAAGTCGCCTTGCGCAGCCGCGGTGATCAGATCGCACCGGACACAGATATCTATCTTGGCGATACGATCGGCGACATGGGGCTTTATCTCCGATTGACGGAAATCGCCTTCGTCGGCCGCTCGCTGACGGCGCAGGGCGGGCAAAACCCGCTGGAGCCGGCCATGCTGAAGTCGGCTATTCTTTCGGGACGTAATGTCCAGAATTTCCGAGATTCCTATCAGCGTCTTATCAAGAATGGCGGTGCCAAGCTGGTGCGCGACAAGGATATGCTGGCCGGTGCGGTGAACTATCTTTTCAACAACCCTGCCGAACGCCAAATCATGATCGATGCCGGATTGAAGACTGTCGAAGACATGCGCGGTTCGCTGACCCGCACTATGACGGCGCTCGAACCTTTTATTCAGCCACTTGTCTTGCAGGCACGTCTGAGCAATCGCGAAGGCGGCTGGAAATGACGAGCGAAGCGCCTCCGTTCTGGTGGGAAAAACCGGATTGGCGCGCTCGGGCCTTGAGCCCCCTGTCGAAAATCTACGGAATTGTTGCCGGCCGGCGCATTCGCCGCGCCAAACCGCCAGCCGTGCCATTGCCAGTGCTCTGCATAGGTAATTTTACCCTCGGCGGCGCGGGCAAGACCCCTACGTCTATCGCTTTTGCACAGGCGGCAACCGCGGCGGGTCTCAGGCCAGGCATTGTGTCACGCGGCTACGGCGGCGCGTTCACCGGTCTGCACCGCGTCGACCCAGACCATGACAGCGCCCGCCATGTCGGTGACGAGCCGATGCTGCTGGCCCGGCATGCACCGGTCGTCGTCTGTTCAGACCGTCTGGCTGGCGCAAAGGCCCTGCAAGAAGAAGGATGCGACTTCATCATAATGGATGACGGCTTCCAGAGTGCCCGTCTTCACTTCGATTATGCTTTGTTGGTCGTCGACGCGGGACGCGGCATTGGCAATGGCCATGTTTTTCCCGGCGGACCCTTGCGCGCACCTCTGACAGACCAGTTGGTCCGGACCGACGCGTTGTTGAAAATCGGTACAGCGAATGGTGCCGACAAACTTGTCCGAAACGCCGCGCGTGCCGCGAAGCCCGTTTATGAGGCTATCCTGAAACCCAAAGCGCTGGAGGGGATAGCCGATAGACCGCTACTCGCTTTTGCCGGAATTGGCGATCCACCCAAATTCTTCAGGACACTGGAGGCGGCGGGTGCCAGGGTCGCACAAACAAGATCGTTCCCGGACCATCATCCCTATAAGGACGACGACGTTTCCGACCTTCTGAAGGACGCCGAGAAAGACGGTCTTACCTTGATTACAACGGCAAAAGACCAGGTGCGGTTGCTGGATGGCAGCCCGGCCGTAAAGGAGTTTGCGTCGCGAATCCTGGTTCTGGAAGTGGAACTTGTTTTCAATCATCCGCAAACGGCATTGCGCATCATTCGGGAGACGCGTGATCGCGCCCGGATACGCTCTCTCAAACGCTCATAATCTGCCGCGGAAATTCCGTATTCTCGGCGGTGCTTCGCGCATGGGTATATCGAGATTGCGTCCAGTCGTCTGACTGAAGTTGCGGTCATTCGAGAAAAGGATATTGCCTCCGCGCCGAATCTCGACAGCGAGCGCAACGCGTGGCACCGACCCGCTTGCCGGAATCTCGATCTCATATGCCACCGGGAAATAGCCGTTGCGGTTGAGCGTGAAACTCGTCGCACCAATCTTGGGCATGTGAGAAGAGTTTCCACCCGTAGCGTCATAGGCGGTTATGTATACGACCGAACTGGCGGTAAGCCACGCATAAGATGAGCCCCGCAGATAGCCGCGTATGGTTTTCGTCGGTCCGCTATAGGCAGGCTGGCGGCTTGCGCTATCTGTGGTGCAGCCGCTTGCTAGCATTCCGGCTGCGACAAGCGAAAATAGTGCTGCGCGCCGGGTGAGCATGTCAGGCCTTGCTGCGTTGACGCAGGGCGGGGTTCATTTCAATCTCGCGCTCCAATGAAATCCGTGCGTCGGCATAGGCTTCCTGCCGTGCAACGCTCCAGTACTTCAGTTCGTCAAGCGGGATCTTTTCCGAGGTAACAGAGCACAGGACATAGGACCCCGGCGACAGGACCTGAAAATCGCCGTCGAGATAGCGGATCTTGGCTTCGCGCGAGCCGGGGCCTTCAAATCTGTTCATCAAGCGTGTTCCGATTTTATCAATTCAATGCATTTAGGCGTCCATAGTCATGCCGGTCAAGAGCTCGGAAGCTTTTGAGAAGCCATCCTCATGCGGCAGCTGGTGTGGTTTTTTGAGAACCGGAGCGCAGTGGACATTCTCGTCCATGAGCACCGGAAGCGCAGAAAAGCGCATCAGATGTCCAACAGGAGGGAGTTATCGAAAGATTTCCTAACGGCGGCCAAACAAGCGCTCTATGTCTGTCAATTTCAGTTCGATATAAGTGGGGCGGCCGTGATTACAGGTACCGGAGCCCGGAGTTTCCTCCATCTGGCGCAACAGCGCATTCATTTCGTCAGGCTTCAGACGTCGTCCGGCGCGAACAGAACCATGGCACGCCATGGTCGCGGCGACATGGTCGAGAATGGCTCTCAGACCGTCAGATGTATCATGTTCGGCAATTTCGTCCGCAAGATCGCGGATCAGTTTCTGTGTGTCGACCTCTCCCAGCATGGAAGGCGTTTCGCGCACGGCGATCGCACCGGGGCCGAAGGATTCGATGCCGAGGCCGAAACGTGCCAATGTCTCCGCGTGAGCGACAAGCCGGCCCACATCTTCTTCCGGTAGATCGACGATCTCCGGGATGAGCAGCATCTGTGCGGGAAGGGGTCTCGAATGCAGGGCATTCTTCAACGCTTCATAGACCAGACGCTCATGTGCGGCATGCTGGTCGACAATGACCAGACTGTCCTCGGTCTGAGAGACAATGTAATTGGCGTGGATCTGCGCCCTGGCCGCACCCAAGGGCATCGATAACAGCTCCTGCGGAGCCTCTACCATCCCCGCCCGCGTATCTGCGGCCAGGGCACCAGCGCCATCATAAAGGAACGCCTGAACTGTTTCCGCAAAGCCGCTGCCGCCATTCGAGGCGACGGGCGCCGTCTCGAATGGACGATAGGGCGATTGCCGGACATTGTAGTTCTGGTTGACGGCGGTCGCACCTTGCCAGCGCTGTCCGGCTGCCGGTCGGATTGGTTCCACACCGCCAAGTCGAAATGAATTCAGCATCGCCTCGGCACCGCTGGTTGCCGCGCGGATGCCGGATTGGCCGAGCGCTTCGCGAATGGCTCCAACGATCAATCCGCGCACGAGCCCGGGATCGCGGAAGCGCACGTCGGCTTTCGCCGGATGCACATTGACGTCTACGAGAGCCGGATCAAGATTGAGGAAAAGCACGACCACTGGATGCCGGTCGCGCGGAATCACATCGGCATAGGCACCGCGTATCGCGCCCCAGATTTGCTTGTCGCGGACAGGGCGCCCGTTCACATAGGCGAATTGCTGCAGGCTATTGGCGCGGTTGAATGCCGGAATGCCGGCGAATCCCGTCAGACGCACACCATCGCGCATCGCGTCGATGGCAATGGCATTTTCTGGAAATTCCTTACCAAGCACCTGCGAAATGCGCTCCAGCATGCCAGTCGATCCCACGCCGGTTGCGGCAAGGTCCAAAGGCGCGCGGTCGCTCCCGGCGATCGAAAAGCGGATATGTGGAAAAGCAATAGCGACGCGCTTGACTACATCGCTGATGGCTGAAGCCTCGGCGCGGTCAGTCTTCATGAACTTCAACCGGGCCGGTGTCGCAAAAAACAGATCACGAACTTCGGCAATCGTTCCACCGTTCACTGGCGTCGGACGAGGTCCGTCCATTCGTCCGCCGTGAACGTTGATCTCAAAACCGGAATCGGCCTCTGCTGTGCGCGATTTGACGGAAAGCCGCGATACCGAACCGATCGATGGCAGTGCTTCGCCGCGAAAGCCAAGCGCGCGTATGTCATGGACATTGTCGGTAAGTTTTGAAGTACAATGACGTGAAACGGCCAGAGACAGCTCCCTCGAGGGAATCCCCGATCCATTGTCGGTGATGCGGATCAGGTTTTTGCCGCCACCCGCCGTGATAATGTCGATGCGCGTTGCGCCTGCGTCGATGGCATTCTCGACAAGCTCCTTCACCACGCTCGCCGGGCGTTCGATGACTTCGCCCGCGGCGATCTGGTTTATGATTGTTTCGGTCAGCTGTTTGATAGCCATTGAAAAGCTATACTGGATTCGTCCTTCCACGGAAATCGGATGGCTTGGCTGTCCTCAGGAAACATTTGGAGGTCCGTCTGGCCTTGGACACGAATTTGATGATAGGTCTTTTCCATAAAATCAAGGAGGAAACCCCATGGCCAATTCGAAGCCGTCCTTTGTCTGGACTGACCCGTTTCTCTTGGAAGATCAATTGACCGAAGACGAGCGGATGATCCGCGACAGCGCCCGCGCATTTGCGCAAAGCGAGCTCATGCCGCGCATCGAAGAGGCTTATCTGGAAGAAAAGACCGATCCTGACTTGTTCAAGTTGATGGGTGATGCGGGTCTTCTCGGTGTCACGCTGCCGGAAGAGTACGGCACGGCCGGCGCATCCTATGTGGCCTATGGCTTGGTAGCGCGAGAAGTCGAACGAGTCGACAGCGGTTATCGCTCCATGATGAGCGTCCAGTCCTCACTGGTCATGTATCCGATCTATGCTTACGGCTCCGAAGAACAGCGCAAGAAATATCTGCCGAAGCTTGCTTCCGGCGAATGGATCGGCTGTTTCGGCTTGACCGAGCCCGATGCAGGGTCCGATCCTGCAGGCATGAAGACCCGCGCCGAAAAGGTCGCGGATGGCTATCGGCTGTCGGGCTCGAAAATGTGGATTTCCAATTCGCCCATCGCCGATGTTTTCGTCGTCTGGGCCAAGTCCGATGCGCATGACGGGCAAATCAGGGGGTTCGTGCTGGAAAAGGGCATGAAGGGACTTTCTGCGCCGAAGATTGGCGGCAAGCTTTCGCTGCGAGCCTCGATCACGGGCGAAATCGTCATGGACGGTGTCGTCGTCGGTGAAGAGTATCTGCTGCCGAATGTTTCCGGCTTGAAGGGGCCTTTCGGTTGTCTTAATCGCGCCCGCTACGGCATTTCCTGGGGTGTGATGGGTGCGGCCGAAGACTGCTGGCAGCGCACTGTGCAGTACGGCCTCGACCGCAAGCAATTTGGCAGGCCGCTGGCGGCGACCCAGCTATTCCAGAAGAAATTCGCCGACATGCAGACGGAGATCGCTCTCGGATTACAGGCCTCATTACGCGTTGGCCGCCTCTTTGATGAGGGCAAGGCCGCGCCCGAGATGATCAGCCTGATCAAGCGCAACAATTGCGGCAAGGCGCTGGACATCGCCCGCGTCGCCCGTGATATGCATGGCGGCAATGGTATCCAGATCGGCTACCACGTCATGCGGCACGCGCAAAACCTTGAGACGGTCAATACCTATGAGGGTACGCACGACGTGCACGCCCTCATTCTTGGCCGTGCGCAGACGGGCATCCAGGCGTTCTTCTGAGCCTCAGCCCTTCTGCTGTTGGACGATGCCGTAGAGATTGGTTGAGCGCGCGCCCGAGCGGCAATAGGCGAGAACCGGACCGTTGGCTTCATCCAGAGCGGCAGCCATGGCATCGACATCGTCCTGCGTCAGCTGACCGGAGACAACGGGAACGTAATAAATCGGAATGCCTGCTTTTTCGGCAACCTGAGAGATATCGGCAAAATCCGGTTGGTCCGGCGATTCGCCGTCCGGGCGGTTGCAGATCAGCGCCTGATAGCCCGCTGCAACAATATCGCGCACATCATCAGGTGAAATCTGGCCGGTCACGGCAAAGCCTTCGTCAATTTGACGGATATCCATTTTATGTCCTTGAAAGTGTGGATGTTGCGAGCAGCATACATCAAAAGATGGTCAAAGCCACATGCAAACCGCATTTGTCTTGTTATGTGCCTAGAATTTAAGCACTTAAATTGATGTGACGAAAGTATAAGCGATATTGGGCGACCCGCGATTAGGCGGCGAAGTACTGTAGGAATCAAATTCAGCCGCACCACCCATAATATACTGATAAATTTGAACAAATCATAAGACCGGTGCACGCCTTCGAAGTTGGCACGGTCATTGCTTTGACTCCCTCGGTACACACAACCAAAAGAGGGGTTTACCTGAATGTTCAATCTATCAGCCAGATTTATCGGGACTTTGACAGCTGCGGCGATGGGCGCGTCGCTGGCGCTGTCGCCTGCCAAAGCGGCAGACGACACGATCAAGGTCGGCATTCTGCATTCGCTATCCGGGACGATGGCGATTTCTGAAACGACCCTCAAGGACACAATGTTGTTCTTGATCGACGAGCAGAACAAGAAGGGCGGTGTTCTCGGCAAGAAGCTCGAGGCCGTGGTGGTTGATCCGGCATCCGACTGGCCGCTCTTCGCCGAAAAGGCACGCCAGTTGATTGAGCAGGATAAAGTTGCGGCTGTATTCGGTTGCTGGACATCTTCCTCGCGTAAATCGGTTTTGCCGGTTTTCGAAGAGCTGAATTCGATGCTGTTCTATCCTGTTCAGTACGAGGGTGAAGAAAGCTCGCGCAATGTCTTCTATACGGGCGCTGCTCCGAACCAGCAGGCTATTCCAGCCGTCGATTACCTCGCCAAGGAAGAGGGCGTGGAGCGCTGGGTTCTCGCTGGCACCGATTACGTCTACCCGCAGACCACCAACAAGATCCTGAAGGCTTATCTCAACGCCAAAGGAGTCAAGGATGAGGATATCATGATCAATTACACGCCATTCGGCCAGTCCGATTGGCAGACGATCGTCTCCGATATCAAGAAATTCGGCTCTACCGGCAAGAAGACCGCCGTGGTTTCAACCATCAATGGTGATGCCAACGTGCCTTTCTACAAGGAGCTCGCCAACCAGGGCATCAAGGCGGAAGACATTCCGGTCGTCGCCTTCTCGGTCGGTGAAGAAGAATTGGCTGGTCTCGACACAAAGCCGCTCGTCGGCCACCTCGCAGCCTGGAACTACTTTCAGTCGGTCAATGCTGACGCCAATTCTGAATTCATCAAGAAGTGGCACGCCTACATCAAGAACGACAAGCGCGTGACCAACGACCCGATGGAAGCAACCTATATCGGCTTCAACATGTGGGTGAAGGCTGTTGAGGCTGCAGGTACAACGGACTCCAACGCCGTCATCGACTCAATCGTGGGCACTTCCGTTCCAAATCTTTCCGGTGGCTATGCGACCATGATGCCGAACCACCACATCACCAAGCCGGTGCTGATCGGTGAAATCCAGGATGATGGCCAGTTCGACATCGTCTACCAGACGCCCGGCCTTGTCGTCGGCGATGAATGGTCCGACTACCTTCCGGGCTCCAAGGACCTGATCTCCGATTGGCGCAAACCGATGTCGTGCGGCAACTTCAATGTTGTCAGCGGCAAGTGCGGCGGCGTTACCAACTAGGGTTTGAACTCCCACTCCCAGGCTTCGGGTCCGGGGCACATCCGAAGCTGACTCCATCCCCACGTTTTATGTGGGGGTGGAGTTTCCGCAGAGAATTTCAACGCAGGATTGATTGATGCAATTGAACCGTCTGCTGTCCGTATTCATTCTGATGCTTGGCGTCTGTTTTCACGTTGCCCAGGCCAGTGCGCAGACTGTCGATGACGCGAAGCTCCGGCCGCTTGTTCAGGCGCTTGCAGGCGACAATTTCGACGATACGACCAAGGCCATTTCAGATTTGGTCAAGACTGGCGATCCGCGCGTTTCGACGATCCTCAATGCGCTCAGCGCTGGCGATCTCTATGTGGCAAAAGCCAACAAGACCGTCTTTCTTGGCAAGCGCGACGGCTCGGACTACGCCGCAACTGATCCGCTGACCGGCACAAAACTTGAACCCGTGTCGCGGTCGGCTGCCGATAAGATAAAGGTCAACAATCGTTTGCGCCGCGATATCGCTGCTGCCATCGGTGGCCTGACACTGATGAGTGATAATATCACCGAGCGCCGTTCAGCCGCCGAAGCTATCCTGAAGACCCGCGACCCCGAGTCGATCCCGCTGCTGGATCAGGCGATCGCAGCGGAAAAGGATGCTGGCGTCAAGGCGCTGATGCAAAAGGCCAAAGCTGCTGCCGTACTAAGTTCCGATGCGGCGGATGATGTGAAGATCGCCTCCATCACCGAAGTCAGTGCCGGCAATAGTCGCGATGCCCTGGGTTTGCTCACGCCGCTGGAAGGCGTGCAAGGTCCGGTGGGCGAGGCGGCGAAGGCCGCTATCGGCAGCATCAATACCAAGCTCGCTTTGTGGAACGGCATCCAGAACATCGTTTACGGCCTGTCGCTGGGTTCGGTGCTGCTGCTCGCCGCTATCGGCCTCGCCATTACCTTTGGCGTCATGGGCGTCATCAACATGGCACACGGCGAAATGGTGATGATCGGCGCCTATACGACGTTCGTCGTGCAGCAGATCATCCGCGCCTCCGCGCCCGGCCTGTTCGATTATTCCCTGCTTATTGCACTGCCCGCCGCCTTCCTGGTTTCCGGCGCGATTGGCGTGGTCATCGAGCGCGGTATCATCCGGTTTCTTTACGGCCGCCCGCTTGAGACACTGCTCGCCACCTGGGGCATTTCGCTTGTGCTGCAACAGGCGATCCGCTCCTGGTTCGGCGCGTCCAACGTGCAGGTCGGCAATCCATCCTGGATGGCCGGGTCCTTCGACCTCGGCCTGCTGACGCTGACGTGGTCGCGCCTCTGGATCATCGTCTTCGCGCTATCCGTATTTGCCATCCTGCAATTGGTTCTGAAAAAAACCATGCTCGGCCTTCGTATGCGCGCCGTCACTCAAAATCGCCGCATGGCTTCGTCCATGGGCATCAGGACACCGTGGGTCGATGCGCTCACCTTTGGCCTTGGTTCCGGCATCGCCGGTATTGCTGGGGTGGCGCTCAGCCAGATCGACAATGTCAGTCCCAATCTCGGCCAGGGTTATATCATCGACAGCTTCATGGTCGTGGTCTTTGGCGGCGTCGGCAATCTCTGGGGCACATTGGTTGGCGCCATGTCGCTCGGCATTGCCAACAAGTTCCTCGAGCCTTTCGCCGGGGCGGTTCTCGGCAAAATCGTTGTGCTCGTGCTTATCATTCTGTTCATTCAGAAGCGCCCGCGCGGTCTCTTCGCACTCAAGGGAAGGGCCATAGAGGCATGATCACCCAATGGTTTTTCACCCATATTGACCGGCGCGGCGGGATTGTGATCGCGCTGCTCGTCGCGATTGCCTTGCTCGTGCCGCTGTCAAACCTGCTGCTGCCGGAAAGTTCATCTTTTCACATCCCGACCTATCTCGTTTCGCTGATAGGCAAATACCTCACCTATGCTTTGTTGGCGGTTGCGCTTGATCTGGTCTGGGGTTTCTGCGGCATCCTTTCGCTCGGTCATGGTGCGTTCTTTGCGCTTGGTGGCTATGCCATGGGCATGTATCTGATGCGTCAGATCGGTTCGCGCGGCGTCTATGCCGACCCGGTGCTGCCGGATTTCATGGTCTTCCTCAATTGGAAGGAATTGCCCTGGTTCTGGTATGGCTTTGACAATTTCTGGTTCGCGGCGCTGATGGTCGTCCTGGTTCCAGGTGTGCTTGCCTTCGGTTTTGGCTGGCTGGCCTTTCGCTCCCGCGTCACCGGCGTTTACCTGTCGATCATCACCCAGGCGCTCACCTACGCACTGCTGCTCGCCTTCTTTCGCAACGACATGGGATTTGGCGGCAATAACGGCCTGACCGATTTCAAGGATATTCTCGGCTTCAACATCCAGGCGGGGTCGACCCGCTCGATCCTGTTTGCTGCTACAGCCCTGTTTCTGGCGCTGGCCGTCTTCGTATCGAGCTTTATCATTCGGTCCAAACTCGGCAAGGTGCTGGTTGGCGTACGTGACGCGGAAAGTCGCATGCGCTTTCTTGGCTACCGCGTCGATCGCTACAAGCTGTTTGTCTGGACCATCTCGGCCATGATGGCAGGGATCGCCGGTGCCCTCTACGTGCCGCAGGTCGGCATTATCAATCCATCGGAATTCGAGCCCGCCAACTCCATCGAGGCGGTGATCTGGGTCGCCGTGGGCGGCCGTGGCACGATCATCGGACCCATCATCGGTGCTGTTCTTGTCAATTTCGGCAAGACATATTTCACCGCGGCATTTCCGGAAATCTGGCTGTTCGCTCTGGGTGCACTCTTCATCATCGTCACGCTGTTCCTGCCAAAAGGTATCCTCGGCCTCTATGGC
The DNA here is from genome assembly GCF_964253365.1 of Phyllobacterium sp. LjRoot231. Classification (NCBI taxonomy): domain Bacteria; kingdom Pseudomonadati; phylum Pseudomonadota; class Alphaproteobacteria; order Hyphomicrobiales; family Phyllobacteriaceae; genus Phyllobacterium; species Phyllobacterium sp. LjRoot231. The sequence continues at coordinate 4,426,324 of NZ_CAXUQT020000001.1, read as the reverse complement.
TCGTGGAAAACCAGAATGGCTGACCGTGCTGCGCGAAAGAAGGATCGCTCGCCACCACCGGTTGCCGACGAAAACGTGCAGCTTCCCGAACCTCAGGCAGCGGAATAGGCCATGAAAGCTCAGGATACTCTTCTCTATCTCGATGGCGTTTCGGTCTCGTTCGACGGGTTTCGTGCCATCAATAATCTGTCGCTGGTGCTGCAGGCGGGGGAAATGCGCGCGATCATCGGTCCAAATGGTGCCGGCAAGACGACGATGATGGACATCATCACGGGCAAGACAAGGCCGGATGCTGGTGAAGTTTATTTTAACGGCGAAGTGGACCTCACCAAACACGACGAGGCGGAAATCGCTTTGCTCGGTATCGGCCGCAAATTCCAGAAGCCGACGGTCTTCGAAAGCCATACTGTCGAAGATAATCTGGTGCTGGCTCTTTCTGGTCCGCGTTCGGCATTTTCAGCACTTTTCCACCGCCAGAGCGCGAACGAAGCCGAACGGATCGAGGATATTCTTTATACGATCCGCTTAAACGGGAAACGCGACTGGCTCGCGGCGAACCTTTCGCACGGCCAGAAGCAATGGCTCGAGATCGGCATGCTCCTGGCACAGGATCCGAAACTGTTGCTGGTCGATGAGCCGGTAGCGGGGATGACCGATGCCGAGACCGCCGAAACGGCCAAGCTTCTGCGCGAGATCGCCAAGACGCGCTCCGTGCTCGTCGTCGAGCACGACATGCATTTCGTCCGCGAACTCGATGTAAAGGTGACGTGCCTGCATGAAGGTTCGGTGCTGGCTGAAGGTTCACTCGATTTTGTCAGCAATGATCAGCGTGTGATTGAGGTCTATCTTGGCCGATGAAAAAGGAAAACTCCCATGCTGACGGTTGAAAATGCATCCCTGCACTATGGTGCCGCGCAGGCGCTGCGTGGTGTGTCGCTGGAAGTGAAACCGAAATCGATCACCTGTGTTCTCGGGCGTAATGGCGTTGGCAAGACCAGCATGCTCAGGGCCATCGTCGGTCAGCACCCGCTTTCCTCCGGTTCGATCAGTTTCGAAGGATCGGCGCTGGGGAAAAAGCCGCCCTATGACCGTGCCCGCGCCGGGATCGCCTTCGTACCGCAGGGGCGCGAGATTTTCCCGCTGCTCACCGTCCGTGAAAACCTCGCAACCGGTTTTGCTGCCGCCAAGCGCGGCAATCGCAATGTCCCCCCGGAAGTCTTCGAACTGTTTCCCGTGTTGAAAACCATGCTCGGCCGGCGCGGTGGTGATCTTTCCGGTGGTCAGCAACAGCAGCTCGCCATTGGCCGTGCGCTGGTGACACGGCCGAAACTGCTGGTTCTCGATGAGCCCACTGAAGGTATTCAGCCTTCAATCATCAAGGATATCGGCCGGGCGATCCAGTTCCTGCGCGATCAGGCGGGCCTCGCAATTCTTCTGGTCGAGCAGTATCTCGATTTCTGCCGTGAGCTTGCCGATCATGTCTACATCATGGATCGCGGCGAGATCGTTCATTCCGGCGACGCCGCCAGCCTCGACAAGCCGGAGGTGCGCAAGTTCCTGACCGTTTGAAAAACTTGGCTTGCTGATTGTGCAAGATCATCGCTAGGGTCGCTTAAGAGGAGCAACCCCGCATGATCGACAAGCTGGAATTTTTCATTGCGTTAGCGCACCACAAGCATTTCGGCCGGGCCGCGGAGGAATGCGGTGTTACCCAGCCTACGCTTTCCGCCGCGATCCGCCAGCTTGAAGATACGCTGGGTGTTGTACTCGTACAGCGCGCCTCGCGCTTTAATGGCCTGACATCGGAAGGTCAGCGCGTACTTGAATGGGCCCGGCGCATTGTCGGTGATACCCGCACGATGCGCGAGGAAATACGTGCTGCCCGCTTCGGCCTTGCAGGGCACGTGAGGATCGCCGCCATTCCAACGGCACTTGCCATGGTCTCGCGGCTGACGACACCGTTTCGCGAGAAGCACCCGGATGTTACCTTCTCCGTGACCTCGCGTACCTCGCTTGAAGTGTTGACGCTGCTTAGCAATTTCGAGATCGATGTCGGTATCAGCTATCTCGATAATGAGCCCCTTGGGCGCGTGACCTCCGTCCCGCTTTATACCGAGCGCTATCAGCTCATCACTTCGGCGGGCAATACCTATTCCGATCGGAAGTCGGTCACATGGGCGGAGGTAGGGCAACTGCCGCTTTGCCTGCTCACGATGGACATGCAGAATCGCCGCCTCATCAACAAGCATTTGCAGGAAGCCGGTGTCGAGGTTCATCCGACACTCGAATCGAATTCCATGATCGTGCTGTTCTCGCATATCAGGACCGGCAAATGGGCGAGTATCATGCCGCTCAATCTTGCCGAGACGCTGGGATTTGCCGAACCGATCCGCGCGATTCCGATTGTCGAGCCCGACGCCCGCCATCTTGTTGGCCTTGTCGCGGCCGATCGCGAGCCCCACACGCCGCTGGTTTCCGCCCTGCTGCACGAGGCTCGCGCACTGGCGCTCAACATGAATGCCCTTTGATAGAATTCTTCTATCGTCCAACGAGTCTGCGGTATTGATTATGCCAAGTTTCTTTGATCTATTTCAGGGAGTGGGGAGAAACAAGGGAGGGCGTTGCACGATATGCAAACCGCAAGTACCGATATCGCCAGCAGAGCGATAGGCATTATCGATCAACTAAAGGGCAAAGAAGGCCCGCTTCTTCCGATCTTGCATGAATTGCAGGACGAGTTCGGCTATGTGCCGCCGGAAACACTGCCATTGATCGCGCATGCCCTCAACATCTCCCGCGCCGAAGTACATGGCGTTTTCACCTTCTATCATGATTACCGCGATCATCCTGCTGGCCGGCATGTGCTGAAGCTTTGCCGCGCCGAAGCGTGTCAATCCATGGGCGGTGATGCGCTTGCCGACCGGGCGCGCCAGCTTCTCGGGATCGATTGGCATGGCACGACTGCCGACGGTGCGGTGACACTTGAGCCGGTCTATTGCCTCGGCCTTTGTGCCTGCGCACCCGCAGCGATGCTCGACGGCGATGTGATTGGACGTCTCGATGCCGAACAGCTCGAGGAAATCGCGGCGGAGGTGCGGCTATGACGATCGCCTTTTATGTTCCGCGCGATTCCGGCGCATTGGCGCTCGGCGCCGAGAAAGTCGCCAAATCCCTGCAAACTGAAATCGACAAACGCAACCTCGATGCACGCATCGTCCGCAATGGTTCGCGCGGCATGTATTGGCTGGAGCCAATGGTCGAGGTCGAAACACCAAACGGCCGCATCGCCTATGGCCCGGTCAAGGCCTCCGACGTGGCGTCACTGCTTGACAGCGGCATGGCCGAGGGCGCGGTACATCCCCTCTGGCTCGGTCTCACCGATCATCAGCCCTATCTAGCAAAACAGACGCGTCTGACCTTTGCCCGCTGCGGCATCACCGATCCGGTCTCGCTCGAAGATTATCGTGCCCATGATGGTCTGAAGGGTCTGGAAAACGCGCTCAAGTTGACGCCTGCCGAGATCGTGGCTCAGGTGACGGAGTCCGGCCTGCGTGGTCGCGGCGGTGCGGGCTTCCCGACCGGTATCAAATGGAAAACCGTTCTCGAAACCGGTGGTCCGCAGAAATACATTGTCTGCAATGCCGATGAAGGCGATAGCGGCACTTTTGCTGATCGCATGATCATGGAAGGCGATCCCTTCGTGCTGATCGAGGGCATGGCCATCGCGGGTATCGCTGTCGGCGCGACCAAAGGCTATATATACACGCGTTCCGAATATCCGCACGCCATCGCCGTCATGAACGAAGCCCTCGATGTAGCCCGCAAGGGCGGTGTTCTTGGGCCGTCCGTGCTTGGCTCGTCCTATGCCTTTGACATAGAAGTCCGTGTCGGCGCAGGCGCCTATGTCTGCGGCGAGGAAACAGCGCTGCTGGAAAGTCTCGAGGGCCGCCGCGGCATTGTCCGCGCCAAGCCGCCGCTTCCTGCGCACAAGGGGCTCTTCGGTAAGCCGACAGTCATCAACAACGTGATCTCGCTGGCTTCCGTTCCTGTCATCCTCGACAAAGGCGCTCCTTTTTATAAGGATTTCGGCATGGGCCGTTCGCGCGGCACCATCCCGCTGCAGATCGCTGGCAACGTCAAATATGGCGGTCTGTTCGAGGCTGCCTTCGGTCTCACGCTTGGCGAAATCGTTGATGATATTGGCGGCGGCACGGCCAGCGGACGTCCGGTCAAGGCTGTGCAGGTCGGTGGCCCGCTCGGCGCCTATTTCCCGCGCGAACTCTTCGATACGCCCTTTGACTACGAAGCTTTCGCCGCAAAGGATGGCCTCATCGGTCATGCTGGTTTGGTGGTTTTCGATGACAGCGTGGACATGCTGAAGCAGGCGCGTTTCGCCATGGAATTCTGTGCGGTCGAATCCTGTGGCAAATGCACCCCCTGCCGCATCGGTTCAACCCGCGGTGTCGAGGTCGTCGATCGTATCTCGGCCAACATCGAGCCGGAAAAGCAGATCGAGGTTCTGACCGATTTGTGCAATACGATGAAGTTTGGCTCGCTCTGTGCCTTGGGCGGTTTCACGCCTTATCCGGTTATGAGCGCGCTCACCCATTTTCCTGAAGATTTCCGCCCGACGCCAATCGCCGTAGCGGCGGAATAGGAGCTGATTCATGTCTCTCATCGAAGAAATCGATTTCGGTACGCCAGCATCCAGATCAGAAAAGATGATCACTCTGACCATCGATGGCAACGAGGTCACTGTGCCCGAAGGCACCTCGATCATGCGCGCCTCCATGGAAGCCGGCATCAAGGTTCCAAAGCTCTGTGCGACCGACATGGTCGATGCGTTCGGCTCTTGCCGCCTTTGCCTGATCGAGATCGAAGGGCGTAACGGCACGCCCGCCTCTTGCACGACACCTGCAATGGAAGGGCTGGTCGTCCACACGCAAACCCAGCGTCTGAAGAATATCCGAAAAGGGGTGATGGAGCTTTATATCTCCGATCATCCGCTCGATTGTCTGACTTGCGCTGCCAATGGCGATTGCGAACTGCAGGACATGGCAGGCGCAGTTGGCCTTCGCGATGTGCGTTATGGCTATGAGGGCGACAACCACGTTTTTGCCAAGGCGAATGATGTCGCCAATGATCGCTGGATGCCGAAGGATGAGTCCAATCCCTATTTCACCTACGATCCGGCCAAATGCATCGTCTGCTCGCGCTGCGTGCGTGCGTGCGAGGAAGTACAAGGCACGTTCGCGCTGACCATCGAAGGCCGTGGCTTCTCAAGCCGTGTTTCGCCTGGCATGCATGAGCATTTCATCGATAGCGAGTGCGTTTCCTGCGGCGCCTGTGTCCAGGCTTGCCCGACCGCAACGCTGACGGAAAAATCGGTCATCCAGATCGGCCAGCCGGAACATTCCAAGGTCACCACCTGCGCCTATTGTGGCGTCGGCTGTTCGTTCAAGGCCGAGATGCGCGGTGAAGAGTTGGTGCGTATGGTGCCGTGGAAGGACGGCAAGGCCAATCGTGGTCATTCCTGCGTCAAGGGCCGCTTCGCCTATGGCTATTCGACCCACAAGGATCGCATTCTCAATCCGATGATCCGCGAAAAGATCTCGGATCCGTGGCGCGAAGTCACGTGGGAAGAAGCCTACAAACACGTCGCCAACGAATTCCGCCGCATCCAGTATCAGTATGGGCGCAACTCCATCGGCGGAATCACATCCTCCCGCTGCACCAATGAAGAGACATATCTGGTCCAGAAACTGGTGCGTGCCGGTTTCGGCAACAACAATGTCGACACCTGTGCCCGCGTCTGCCATTCGCCCACCGGCTATGGCCTCAAGCAGACCTTCGGCACCTCGGCCGGCACGCAGGATTTCGACAGCGTCGAGCATACCGACGTTGTGATGATCATCGGCGCCAACCCAACAGACGGCCATCCCGTCTTCGCGTCCCGCCTGAAGAAGCGGTTGCGCAAGGGTGCAAAACTGATCGTCGTCGATCCGCGCCGCATCGATCTGGTGCGTTCACCCCATATTGAAGCTGCGCAACATCTTCCCTTGCGTCCCGGTACCAACGTTGCCGTCGTCACCTCGATGGCGCACGTGATCGTCACCGAAGGGCTCTTCGACGAGAAGTTCATCCGCGAGCGCTGCGATTGGGACGAGTTCCAGGATTGGGCAACCTTCGTTTCTTCTCCGGAGCATAGCCCGGAAGCCATCGAGCAGCTTTCGGGCGTTAATCCCCAGGCTTTACGCGAGGCTGCACGGCTTTTTGCAACCGGCGGCAATGGCGCGATCTATTACGGTCTCGGCGTCACCGAGCACAGCCAGGGCTCGACGACAGTCATGGCCATTGCCAACCTCGCCATGGCAACTGGCAATATCGGCCGCAAGGGCGTTGGCGTGAACCCGCTGCGCGGGCAGAACAATGTGCAGGGCTCCTGCGACATGGGTTCGTTCCCGCATGAGCTGCCGGGCTATCGGCATGTTTCCGATGAATCCACACGTGACATCTTCGACAAGCTCTGGGGCGTCAAGCTGCAGGACGAGCCCGGTCTTCGTATCCCCAACATGCTCGATGCGGCTGTGGATGGCACGTTCAAGGGCATCTACATCCAGGGTGAGGACATTCTTCAGTCCGATCCCGACACCAAGCATGTCGCTGCCGGTCTCGCCGCCATGGAATGCGTCGTTGTGCACGATCTCTTCCTCAACGAGACCGCCAACTACGCGCATGTCTTCCTGCCGGGTTCGACCTTCCTCGAAAAGGAGGGTACATTCACCAATGCCGAACGCCGCATCAATCGCGTGCGCAAGGTGATGAGCCCGCTCAATGGTTATGCCGACTGGGAGGTGACGCAAAATCTCGCAAAGGCGATGGGTCTCAACTGGAACTACGGCCATCCTTCCGAGATCATGGACGAAGTTGCATTGACGACGCCCAGCTTCGCAGGCGTGTCCTTCGACCTTCTGGACAAGGAAGGCTCGGTCCAATGGCCTTGCAACGAGAAGGCGCCTTTAGGCACTCCGATCATGCATATCGACAGCTTTGCACGCGGCAAGGGCAAGTTCATCCGCACGGAATATGTCGCGACGGACGAACGCACAGGGCCGCGCTTCCCGCTGCTGCTCACTACCGGCCGTATTCTCTCGCAGTACAATGTCGGTGCGCAAACGCGTCGAACACACAATGTTGTCTGGCACGAAGAGGATCGGTTGGAGATCCACGCACACGACGCCGAACAGCGTGGCATCCGTGAGGGCGACTGGGTGAAGATCACCAGCCGCTCGGGCGAAACCACCCTGCGGGCGCTCATCACCGATCGCGTATCGCCGGGTGTCGTCTATACGACCTTCCACCATCCGACGACGCAGGCCAATGTCATCACCACCGACTTCTCGGATTGGGCGACGAACTGTCCGGAATACAAGGTCACGGCGGTGCAGGTCGGCGCCTCGAACGGTCCTAGCGAGTGGCAGATCGAATATGACGAGCAGGCACGCCAGAGCAGGCGGATCGCTCCAGTGCTCGACGCGGCAGAATAGCGATGTCCGAGCAGCGCCCCACACGGCTGTCCGTGCCGCGCATCACCCGCCGCTGCAAGGGCGGCGGTGAGGTTTATGCGACAGACAGCCGGATGGTGCCCGAAGAAACCCCGGTTGCCTTCAGTTACAACGGCACGACACATGCCGTCATGATGGCGACGCCCGCCGACGCGGAGGATTTCGCTGTCGGCTTCAGCCTGTCCGAGGGCATCATCTCGCAGATCGACGAAATCAGCGAAATCGCTGTCGAGGAACATGACGAAGGCATCGATATCCAAATACTTCTGGCGGGCGAGGCCGGTCAGGAGTTGACCGATCGCCGCCGCCGTATGGCCGGTCCTGTCGGCTGCGGCCTCTGCGGCATCGAGTCGATCGAGCAGGCGCTGAAACCCGTCGCTTCGGTCGATAGAGCCAAACTCAAGCTGATACCGGATGAAATCGCGGACGCGGTCAAGCTGCTCTCGCAGGTTCAGCCGCTGCATAGTGAAACCGGCGCAGTCCACGCCGCCGGGTTCTATGTTCCGGGCAAGGGCATCGTTGCAGCGCGCGAAGATGTTGGCCGACATAATGCGCTGGACAAGCTGGCCGGGGCTCTCTGCCGTTCTGGTGTCAAGGGTAAGACTGGCGCGGTCGTCATCACCAGCCGCGTATCCATTGAAATGGTGCAGAAAGCGGCGATCATCGGCGCTCCGATCCTGATTGCCGTCTCGGCGCCAACAGCTCTGGCGATCCGCACCGCGCATGCCGCGGGTATGACCCTTGTGGCGCTTGTGCGTGGTGATGAATTCGATGTATTTACCCGCCCTGAGCGCATCCCTGCCGCCGTGGCGCAGACGGATACAAAAGCGACGGATGTGCTTCCCAAGCCGAATCCCGACCCCGCCGCATCGACCCTAGTTCAAAGTCCAACCGTACGATTGGTGCAATATGGATAGTGAAAGCCACAAATCGACAGCGACCAAGCTCGTCTACATGGCCAACCAGATAGCCGCGTTCTTCCATACACAGCCGAAGGATGAGGCGGTGGCAGGCGTCGCCGACCACATCAACCATTTCTGGGAGCCACGCATGCGCGAGCAGTTTTTCGCGATCCTTGAACAGGAAGACAATGGCTTTGATCCGCTGGTGGTCGAAGCTGCAAAACACATCCGCAAGCCGGTTCCGGCCTGATCCACCAAATCCCTGATACCAACAAATCCCTGATAAATGACTGACTGCCCACGATGGCGGAGGAGAACTTGACATGTCGGTGACAGATCGAGCAGAGGCGGATGTCTTTGAAAATCCGGGAATTCTTGATAGGGAGCGCATCGTCGCGAAAGCGGGTTTCAACCGCTGGTTGGTACCGCCTGCGGCCCTTGCCATACATCTTTGTATCGGCATGGCCTATGGATTCAGCGTCTTCTGGCTGCCCTTGTCGCGTGCCATTGGCATCGAGCAATCGGTCGCCTGCACGGATCTCAATCTCGTCGCAGCTCTTTTCACGAGGAGCTGCGACTGGCGCGTCAGTGATCTTGGCTGGATTTACACGCTGTTCTTTGTCCTGCTGGGTTGTTCTGCCGCCATCTGGGGTGGCTGGCTGGAACGCGTCGGCCCCCGCAGAGCGGGTCTCGTATCGGCGCTATGCTGGTGCGGCGGCATGGTGCTTGCCGCCATCGGTGTCATCACCCACCAGCTCTGGTTGATGTGGCTCGGCGCCGGCGTCATTGGCGGAATCGGCCTTGGCCTCGGCTATATCTCGCCGGTCTCGACCCTGATCAAATGGTTTCCAGATCGTCGCGGCATGGCAACCGGAATGGCCATCATGGGCTTCGGCGGCGGTGCTATGATCGGTGCGCCCCTCGCCAATTTCCTGATGAACCATTTCAAGACAGCCGATTCCGTCGGCGTCTGGCAGACCTTCCTGGTTATGGCCGCAGGTTATTTCGTCTTCATGATCTGTGGCGCCTTCGGTTATCGCATTCCGCCAGCAAATTGGCGTCCTGAAGGCTGGTCGCCGCCGCCGAGCACCAAGGCGATGATCACCAACCGGCATGTGCATCTTCGTGATGCGCACAAGACGAAACAATTCTGGCTTATCTGGGCTGTACTTTGCCTCAACGTATCTGCCGGTATCGGCGTTCTCGGTATGGCATCGCCAATGCTGCAGGAAATCTTCGCCGGCAAGTTGATCGGTCTGCCGGATGTAAGTTTCACGCAACTCGACGCCACGCAAAAGACCGCTGTTGCCTCTATTGCCGCAGGTTTTCTCGGGCTGCTGTCACTCTTCAACATCGGCGGGCGCTTCTTTTGGGCCTCGCTGTCTGACCGGCTTGGCCGCAAGGTGACTTACTTCACCTTCTTTGCGCTTGGCATCGTGCTCTATGCCCTGGCACCAACCGCCGCACATATGGGCAGTCAGGGATTGTTCGTCGCCATACTCTGCGTGATTCTATCCATGTATGGCGGAGGCTTCGCCACTGTTCCTGCCTATCTCGCAGATATCTTCGGCACACAGTTTGTCGGCGCGATCCATGGCCGCCTGCTGACAGCCTGGGCTACGGCCGGCATCGTTGGGCCGGTGGTTGTCAACTATATCCGCGAATTCCAGATCAGCGCGGGCGTGCCCCGCGATCAGGTCTATGACCGCACCATGTACATCCTGGCCGGTATGCTGGCGCTAGGCTTTATCGCCAACCTTTTTGTTCGACCGCTGGCTGAGAAATGGTTTATGTCGGACGCCGAGGTAGCGGCGCTCCAGGCCAAGACCAAGACAGCTGACGCTGGGCGGAGCGGCTCATTCGGCATCGGTCATGGAGGGCTCGATGCAACGGCAGCTCTTGCCTGGGCGGCTGTGGGAATTCCGATCCTTTGGGGTGTCTGGATGACGTTGAAGCAAGCGATCGTCCTGTTCAGGTAACGCCAGTATTGAAAATCGAGAGGCCCGTTCGCGGGCTTCATTCGTTGGTTGTTACTGATTGCCGAACAGCCTGCCTAATACAAGAACAAGAGGAAGCCACAGAAGGAGAAACACGACATAAGGTGCGGGGCGCGTAATATAAGGCTCGTAATCTGCCTTCGTATTCTTGTCGTCCCTCAGCATGTGCCCCCCTAAAAACTTTCGAGCCTTCGAGCCAGAATGTGAGCCTGGCTGCGCGACTATGCAGCAAGAGATGTTCCGCAACAATAGCTCCCGTGTTCGTCAAAATTCATTACGGAGCAAGGTGTTACGCCCGGTACCTCATACCATCTTACTGCCCCAATTCATTAGAGTTTTAGACGTTAATTTAATGCTTCGGAATGCAGTTGTAATCAGCTTGTCTTCTTGATACGCGAAGCAGCGAGCACTCGCTATCCTCCGCAAGGCACTCCATGCTTCGTCGATTAATCGGGCAAGAGCCCAGTCCGCTCACCGGTATTGCGCTGGCGGCACTCGGCTATTCACTTTTCGCAATTCAAGACGCGCTGGTGAAGTGGCTGGTGGCAGACTATTCGGTGCCGCAGATCCTGTTCATGCGCAGTGTGATCATCGTCATCTTTGCGGCCGTCATGGTGCGGCATGAACGGCATCCGTCTATCCTGAAGAGCCCGCATAAGCGATCGCTCGCCATTCGTGCTGCGCTGATGCTCGGCGCATGGCTTTCCTACTATTCCGCGGCGCGGCACCTCGGCCTTGCCGAAATCACCACCATGTATTTCTCGGCGCCGGTGATGGTTGTCGTCCTGTCGATTTTTATCCTGAAGGAAAAGGTCGGGTTGGTGCGCTGGATCGCTTCCATCGCGGGATTTGTCGGGGTGATCCTCGCCGCAAATCCCGCGGAGGCACCAGATCTCGTGCCTGCCGGAATGGTTCTGTTCGCCGGATTCTGCTGGGCGTGGAGTGTCATCCTCGTGCGCCTCGTCAGTCGTAGCGAGAGCACTTTCAATCAGATGATGGCCACGAGTTTTCTTTTCGCCGTCGTCTGCGGAGCGATGCTTCCCTGGCTCTGGAAAACACCGGATCTCATCGGCTGGGTCCTGATGATCAGTCTGGGTCTGGTCGGCTCAGCCGGACAGTATTTTCTTTACGAAGGTTTCCGCTATGCCCCGGCGTCGGCCCTCGCGCCCATAGAATACAGCGGCCTCATCTGGGCGTTTCTTTACGGCTACCTCATCTGGCACGAGGTGCCGCAAATAAACGTATTCATTGGTGCAATCCTCATCGTCGCCTCAAGCCTCTGTCTGGTCTGGTGGGAAAGGCGCATGGCCATGGCAGCGCGACGGCTGACTGTCTAGCTATTGTCGGCACACTGCGTGTGGGTCAAACGGCAGATCGGCCAGCTGATCCAGGTCCATGGCCTGTAGTGTCGGGTGCGCAAGAGGATCTCTGTGCCAGTTGGCCACAGCATCATCTCCACGCTTATCTTGCCCGCCCCGAAGCCAGGTCGTCCAGGCTCGAAGCAAAAAGAAAATCTTCATATCTTGTTTCCCTTGCGCTTCAAATATGCGCTATTCTGTTCGTATCTATTGAGTAACTCAATCCAGATTGCCGAAACCTTCGTAAAGAAAATCTTCATGAAGAATTTGAACAAAGTCCATCTCAACGGGTTGAAGGCAGTAGAGGCGATCGGACGTTTGGGCTCACTGCCCAAGGCAGCGGAGGAACTCGGCGTATCGGTAAGTGCGGTCAGCCAGCAATTGATACGCACCGAAGCGCAAATCGGTCATGCGATCTTCGACCGGACCCGTGGCGGTCTCGTTTCGACGTCGTTCGGCATGACGTTTCTTGCTCGGCTGGCGGAGGGCTTCCAGCATCTTTCCAAAGCCGTTGCGCTCGCAGAGGGCGTCGATCAGACCCTGTTACTGTCCGTCGCACCAACCTTTGCCTCCAAATGGCTGGTGCCGCGCCTTGGGCGCTTGCGTGCCGCATATCCCGATCTGAAAATCCGCATCGATCCGTCTCCCGGTATACTCGACCTGAAAAGTTCGGATATCGATCTGGCCATCAGACTCGGCAGCGGCGACTGGCAGGACGGTGAACCGGAATGCCTGCTGCCGCAGAAAATGTTTCCAGTCTGCACGCGTAGCTTTGCCGAGCGGTTGAGCGGACCCGCGGACATCTTCAACCAACCGATCATCTGTTACGAGAACCCGATGTTCAGCTGGGACGACTGGCAGGCGGCGACTGGCCTTGCTGGCCCTTTGCCGTTCGACGGACCCACCTTCTCCGATCCATGGCTCGGCCTTGATGCAGCAATTAGCGGGCAGGGCATCATGCTCGCATGGGATCTTTTTGTCGAAGATGCACTCGCGGATGGCCGGCTCGTCGCGCCATTTCCGATGCGCGTGCCGTCTTCTATCGGCTATTGGCTGGTCTCGCCGAAAAACCGTAAGGCCACGCCGCAAATGCAGCACTTCCAGCGCTGGATTCGAAGCGAAATCGCGCAGGAGAATGCAACCTGATCCGCATGATCTGTTGACAAGTTATACCGAAGTTTGAACAGTGCCGACTTCAATACGAGTAGCGTTGGGAGGACTTTATGTCTATGCGCGCGGTTGTCGGTTTTTCGGCCTTCCTTCTCACTCTCTTCACCCTTTCCGTCCCCGCTGGCGCGGCAGAAGTGAATCGTGATGTCGTCACGACACGGGACGGCGATTATTTCGGTTTTGACCTGCGTACGGAACAGGATGTCACCCAGGACCAGTGCGAATTGGTCTGTCTCGCCGACCAGTCCTGCAAGGCATTCACCTACAATCCAAAGGTGAAATGGTGCTTTCTCAAGTCTGATTTCAATCAGTTGAAAACCTCGCCTGGCTCCATCGCTGGCAAGGTCGTCGAAACCGCCGACGAGCCGGATATTGGCGCTGCGCCGAAGCTGCAATTTGTGTCTGACCAACTGGTACAGGACGCACGGCAGGTCAAGGCGAGCCTGACCCTCACCGATGAGCAGAAGGCGCAGGGCGTCGACGGTCTCGTCGCCAGTGCGCGCAGGGAACTCGGCACGGGCAACATCGAGAACGCGCTCAAAGCTTTTAGAGGTGCATTGGCGGTCACGCCCGACAATGGCGCACTCTGGCTTGAGACGGCGCGTGCGGCCAACCGCGCCGAGAAGAACACCTATATCGCCGGGCAGGCCGCGCTAGCCGCGCTCAACGGCTACCAGTTGACGCGCACGACGCAGAGTCGCGCCGACGCGCTTGCAGTACTCGGCGATGCGCTACAAAACTCCGAGAACTACCGCGCCTCGCTTGACGCCTATAAAGCCAGTCTTGCGCTCGTCAACGCCAAGCCAGTTGAGGCTGCTTATCTGGATTTGAAATCGCGGCAGGGATTCCGCGTCACCAATCATACCATCGATGCGGATAGCGCTAATCCGCGCGCATGCGTCCAGTTCTCTGACCCGTTGGTGAAAATGGGTACGGATTATGCGCCGTTCGTGACGCTGAACGGAGCTGCGCCGAAAGCTGTTGAGGCCAAGGGTAGCGAGATTTGCGTCGAGGGCCTCGACCACGGCCAGCGTTACAAGCTCGCCCTGCGTCCCGGCCTGCCATCCGCGGTGGGCGAAGCTCTTGAAGCGCAGGTCGATCTCGATATCTACATTAAGGACCGGTCGGCCATGGTGCGCTTTACCGGCGACAGTTTTGTTTTGCCGAGCACAGCGCGTCGCGGCATTCCGATCGTTTCAGTCAATACGACAAGCGCCAATCTCAAGCTTTACCGCATCGGCGCTCGCGGCATCGCGCCGCTTCTGACCAGTTCGCAGTTCCTGACCCAGATGGATGGTTACAGTGCCCAGCGGCTGCAGGACGAGTCGGGCGAACTCGTCTGGCAAGGCACGATTGATCTCCAATCCGATCTCAACAAAGACGTCGTCACCAGTTTTCCGGTCGATGAAGCCCTGCCGCAGCGCAAGCCCGGCGTTTATGTCCTGACGGCTGTCTCGCCAGACGCAAAGAACGACGAATGGGACGCGCAAGCGACCCAATGGTTCGTCGTCTCCGATATCGGCCTGACGACCTATGCCGGCACCGATGGCCTCAACGTTTTTGCGCGTTCGCTTGCTTCGGCTCAGCCGCTCATCGGCGTCGAGCTTCAACTGCTTGCCAAAAACAACGAGATACTCGGCACTGCCGTCACCGATACGGAGGGTCGCGCTACGTTTACCGCTGGGCTGATGCGCGGCACGGCTGCCACAGGTCCTGCGGTCATCACCGCCAAGAATGGCGATGCAGATTATGTATTTCTCGATATGACGCGAGCAGGCTTCGACCTTTCTGATCGCGGCGTTACCGGCCGTGCTGCGCCGGGCGCGATCGATATTCTGGCATGGACCGAACGCGGCATCTATCGCGCCGGCGAAACCGTGCATGCCTCGGCATTGGCGCGCGATAATGCCGCCAACGCCGTCGAAAAATTGCCTCTGACCTTCGTGTTCAAACGGCCTGACGGCGTGGAAGATCGCCGCATGGTTAGTGATGGCGTCAATCTTGGCGGGCATACGCTCGATCTGGAGTTGCAAGCCAACTCCATGCGCGGCACCTGGACGATGCAGATTTTCACCGATCCGAAGGGTTCGCCCATTGCCGAAAAGCAATTCCTGGTTGAGGACTTCGTGCCGGACCGGGTCGAATTCGATCTGACCAGCGACGCGAAATTCATCGAAATCGGCAAACCAACGCCGGTGAAGGTGGACGGCCGCTTTCTCTATGGCGCGCCTGCGGCCGGGCTTGAACTTGAAGGCGAAGTCGCGCTGAAGCCCACGCACGAAAGCGCGGATTTCAAGGGCTATTTCTTCGGTCTTGCCGATGAGGAAGCAAGTGAAAACACGAGCGTTCCGCTCGAAGATTTGCAACCACTGGACGAGAACGGCAAGGCGACCTTCGATGTATCGCTGGCTGACGCTCCGTCGACGACACAGCTGCTCAACGCAGATGTGGTCGTGCGCATGCAGGAAACAGGCGGCCGGGCGGTGGAGCGCACATTGACGCTGCCGGTCAGGCAGCAAGGCTCGATGATTGGCATCAAGCCTGAATTTTCCGGTGCTCTCGCCGAAAACTCCGTTGGCAAATTTCACGTGATCGCCGTTGACGAGAATGGCCAGAAGCAGGCCATGCAGGGGCTCCTGTGGAAACTCGTCAGCGTCGAGCGCAACTATCAATGGTATCGCGACGGCAATTCATGGAAATACGAGCCGATCCTGTCGACCAAGCTGGTAGCGAACGGCGAAGTGAACGCAACCGCCGATGGAGCCGACATTTCGGTGCCAGTCACTTGGGGTCAGTTCCGTCTGGAAGTCGAAACTGCGGCTGCGGATGGCCCGACATCCAGCGTCGAGTTCGATGCCGGCTACTATGTCGCGACAACCTCCACGGAAACGCCTGACGGTCTCGAGATCGCCCTCGACAAGGACAATTACGCTCCTGGCGACACGGCAAAGTTGAAAGTGTCGCCGCGTTTTGCTGGCGAGCTGCTGGTTACTGTCGGTGCTGAGAGCCTGTTGACGACAAAGCGGGCAAGCATTCCCGCTGAAGGCGGTGAAGTCGATATTCCCGTCACCGCCGATTGGGGCGCAGGTGCCTACGTCACGGCCACACTATTTCGTCCGGGCGATGCGCAGGAAACCCATATGCCGATGCGCGCCATCGGCATCAAATGGCTTAACGTCAATCCGGGCGATCGCAATCTGGCTGTAAAGCTGGATACGCCGCCGAAGACCGAGCCGCGTAAGCCGCTGAACATCGCGCTGCAGGTAACAGGTGCCGGCGCCAATGAAAATGCCTTCGTAACGGTTGCCGTAGTAGATGTCGGCATTCTCAATCTCACCCGCTATGAAGCGCCCAATCCCGACGGCTGGTATTTCGGTCAGCGCCAGCTCGGTCTTGAAATCCGCGATCTTTACGGCCGTCTGATCGATGGTTCGCAGGGCGCAACGGGCAAGCTGCGAACCGGTGGTGACGGCGCCCAGATGCCGATGCAGGGCAGCCCGCCCACTGAAAAGCTGATTGCGTTCTTCTCCGGACCCGTGAAACTGGACCCACAAGGCAAAGCCAATGTCAGCTTCGATATTCCGCAGTTCAATGGAACTGCGCGTGTCATGGCTGTCGCCTGGTCGAAGTCCGGCGTCGGCCATGCCACCTCCGACGTGGTCATTCGCGATCCGGTGGTCGTCACCGCCAGCCTGCCGAAATTCCTCGCTCCCGGCGATAAGGCTGCGTTGCGGCTCGATATTGCCAATACCGATGCGCCGGCTGGCGATTATCAGGTACAGATAACCAGCAATCCCGTTGTGAAGGTAGACCAGCCGGGCGCATCGCAGACCATCACTCTGGCGGCTGGCGGTAAGTCTAACCTTACCCTGCCGCTCACCGGCAATCTGCCGGGCGATGGCGTGGTATCGGTCAAGCTATCGAATGTTGCCGGTCTCTCGCTTGAACAGACCCTCAATGTCCCGGTTCGACCAGCGACCTTGCCGATGACTGTACGCAAGCCGATCAAGCTTGCACCAAACAGTAGCCTCAAGGTGGATAGCGAATTGCTGGCTGGCAGCGTCCTGCAGGGCGCTTCGGTCAGCCTGAATGTCACCCGTTCGGCCGCCTTTGATATTCCTGCCTTGCTGATGACTCTCGACCGCTACCCCTATGGCTGCGCCGAGCAAACGACCAGCCGCGCCCTGCCACTGCTCTATATGAGCGAACTCGCCAGGCAATCCGGCATTGCCGAAGACGGCGAGGTGCAGAAACGCGTGCAGGAAGCGATTTACCGTGTCCTGTCCTACCAGTCGTCCTCGGGAAGTTTTGGTCTGTGGGCTCCGGGTTCCGGCGACCTTTGGCTTGATGCCTATGTCACGGATTTCCTCACCCGTGCCCGCGAGCAGAAGTACAATGTGCCGGAACAGGCTCTGGTACAGGCGCTGGAAAACCTGCAGAACTCGCTGAGCTACGACGTGAACGTCAAGGATCAGGGCAATGAGATCGCTTATGCGCTCTATGTTCTGGCGCGTAACCGCAAGGCGGCTATCAGCGATTTGCGTTACTACGCCGACACGAAACTCGCCGAGTTCCCGACGCCATTGTCACGCGCGCACCTTGCGGCAGCTCTATCGCTCTATGGTGACGCCCAGCGCTCGCAGAGCATCTTCACCAATGCGCTGCAGCAGTCTACCACGGTGACCAATGTCAGCCTGGTCCGCTCGGATTATGGCTCATCCCTGCGTGACGATGCTGCGGTTCTGGCGCTTGCTGCCGAGAGCCGGCCGGTCCCGCCGATCATTCCGCAACTGTCGAAGATCGTTGCCAACGAATGGGAGCACAAGATTTACACGAGCACGCAAGAACAGACATGGATGCTGCTTGCGGCACGTGCGGTTCAGGATGGCGACAAGGATCTGCAGCTTGACATCAATGGCGCTGCCCATAGCGGAGGCTATGCTGCACGATTGACCGGCGATGAGTTGCTGGCACAGCCTGTGACCATCACCAACGCAACCGCGGAGCCCGTGTCGGCAGTGGTGACGATGGTGGCATCCCCGTCGCAGCCACTACCTGCCGGCGGCGACGGTTTCAACATCGAGCGTACCTACTACACGCTTGATGGCAAGGAGGCCAATGTCAGCCAGGCCAAGCAGAACGAGCGCTACGTGGTCGTTCTGAAGGTCACAGAAAACAACAACTGGCCGTCGCGCGTGTTGATCACCGATCTTTTGCCTGCCGGTTTCGAAATCGATAATCCTGGCCTCGTCAACAGCGCCAGCCTGTCGAATTTCGATTGGATCGGCGAAGTGGAAGCGGCGCATACGGAGTTCCGCAGCGATCGTTTCGTAGCGGCCTTCGATCGGGCGATGGGGGACAATGGCGAAATCACCTTGGCCTATGTGGTCCGTGCGGTGACACCCGGCACTTATGATCATCCGGCAGCCAGCGTCGAGGACATGTATCGTCCGCAGTTCTCTGCACGCACGGCAACCGGCCGAATGGAGGTCGTCGCAGCACAATAGGAATAATGCTGCCCTTACCCTCCCCCTTGTGGGGAGGGTCGGACCGAAGGGCCGGGGTGGGGGTAAGGAAGGCTCATAGAGCAGGAAAGTTTGATGGACACAATGCCTTCGCCCCCCCACCCCGCTGCTGCGCAGCGACCCTCCCCACGTTGGGGGAGGGTGAGCGTTGCAATTTCGGCCAATCTGGTGCTGGCCACGATGCTTGCGTTTGGCCTTGATGCAGCCGACCACGCCTTTCCGCCGCCGTTGGAAAAGGCGAGGGAGGTTTCGACCGAAGTTCTCGATGCGGATGGGCAGTTGCTGCGCGCTTTCGCGACATCCGAAGGCCGTTGGCGGCTTGGCACGACGGCAAAGGACGTCGATCCGCAATTCGTCCGCATGCTCATCGCCTATGAGGATCAGCGTTTCTGGCAGCACCGGGGCATTGACCCCATTGCACTTGCACGCGCCGCCGTGCAGCTTGTCAGCAATGGCCGCATCGTCTCGGGTGCCTCGACCCTGTCCATGCAGGTGGCTAGGCTTATCGAGCCGCGCGAGGGCCGGTCGCTCACCGCAAAATTCCAGCAACTGGTTCGTGCGCTGCAGATCGAGCGGCGTCTGAGCAAGGCGGAAATCCTCGATCTTTATTTGTCACTCGCACCCTATGGCGGCAATCTCGAGGGCATTCGCGCCGCAAGCCTTGCCTATTTTGGCAAGGAACCGCGCCGCCTTACCGTGGCGCAGTCCGCGCTGCTCGTCGCTCTGCCGCAATTGCCGGAAAGACGTAGGCCAGACCGTAACCTCGCCCTGGCCGAAGCTGCGCGCGGTCGCGTGCTGCATCGCATGGCGGTCGAGAAAGTGTTGGGTGAGGGCGAAGCCGAGCGGGCCGGTCTTGCACCAATTCCATCACGTCGTATGCAGCTGCCGGCCTATGCCGCGCATCTGGCGGAAGCGGCGCAGCGCAAGGAACCTAACGTCAAGCGCCATCAAACCACGCTGCACCGGGCGATCCAGCAGGGATTGGAAGCAGTCGCGAGGGACGCGGCGGGCAAGCTCGGTCCCAAGGTATCGGTCGCCATGGTCATGGCCGATGTTCGCACCGGAGAGATTGTTGGCGAAATGGGATCTGCGGATTATTTCGACGCCAGCCGCTCGGGCTGGATCGACATGACCCGTATCAACCGCTCACCCGGTTCGACGCTCAAGCCCTTTATCTACGGCTTGGCCTTCGAGGATGGTCTGGTTAGCCAGGAGACCATCATCGAGGATAGGCCCGCCGACTTTTTCGGGTATCGGCCGCGCAATTTCGACATGAGCTATCAGGGCGATGTCAGCATCAGGCAAGCGTTGCAATTGTCGCTCAACGTACCGGCTGTCCGGCTGCTCGATGTCGTCGGCCCGACCCGGCTGATGGTTCGTTTCCGTCGTTCTGAAGTACGGCCGGTGTTGCCGCCAAATGAAGCGCCGGGCCTTGCCATCGGCCTCGGTGGTGTCGGCATTACATTGAAGGATCTCGTGCAACTCTATGCCGGTCTTGCCAATCGCGGCAGGCCGATGCAACTCGGCGATGGTATTCAGGACAAGCCGGGCACTATCGAAGGCGAACCATTGCTCGAACCGGTGGCGGCGTGGAACGTTGCCGACATTCTCTCCGGTGTCATGCCGCCCCTCGGGTCAGGTCAGCGCGGCATCGCTTACAAAACCGGCACGAGCTATGGTTACCGCGACGCGTGGTCGGTTGGTTTCGATGGCAATTATGTGCTTGGCGTCTGGGTCGGCCGGCCTGACAATGGCGCGGTACCGGGACTGACCGGCTACGGCTCGGCTGCCCCGGTTCTGTTCGAAGGTTTTGCAAAGTCCGGCGTCGCCATCACGCCCCTGCCACCTGCACCAGCGGGCGCAGTTCGCATTGCGCAGGCGCAATTGCCCATTAGCCAGCGGCGGTTTTCGATGAATTCGAGCGGCTTGCTCACTGCGTCGACACGCGAACCAGCACCGCAGATCGTCTATCCACCAGAGGGTGCACGCATTGAGCTCGGAGCGAAAACAGGCGGTGAAATCATGCCGCTGGCGCTGAAACTGCAAGGCGGACGTGCACCGTTCCGTTGGCTCGCCAATGGCAAACCCTTACCGGAAACCTCACGCCGTCGCGTCAACCAATGGGTTCCGGACGGTGGTGGATATTCGACTCTGACCGTCATCGATGCCGTTGGCCGTGCGGCAAGTGTCCGGGTGTTTGTGGATTGAGACATGAAAGGCGGCGCCATGGCGCCGCCTTTGTAGACCGATGATTAACGTGCCTGCACGAGCGCCGAAATGATACCGGAAGTAATGCTGATCAGAGCGTAATCATTGTCGGCCTTCACCCACTGGTAACCGCGCGGAGGCGTCTTCAGGTGATAGCGGTGGTAATCACGAACAACGTTGCGGCGGTAATTGTAGGGAAGCGCATGACCACGTGACCAGCGCGTCTTATGTACCACGACCTTCTTCTTGACGATCACTTCTCGCTGCTGATGACCGTATTGGTTTCCCTTGTAATTCTGCTGCTGGGCGAATGCGGCAGGCGTCGCGATCAGGGAGATGGCAAGCGCTGCCAGAGCGATCTTTTTCATGTTGTTTCCTCGTCAGTTGCGTGGTTGATTTAAACCACGGGTTGTCTTGGGACACCCCAGTTTTAGGCCTGACGAGATGAATGAAAACTGAACGCCAATCTAAACAATTTGTAATGTTTTAAAGGGTTTATCGGTGATTTTTGAAGCCGGCAAAATGAAACATCAGCCGTAGCGGCTGATGTTGAGCTGCGATGCGTCCACGTCCGGCGATTTTCCGGAGATGAGGTCGGCAAGGACACGGCCGGAACCGCAGGACATCGTCCAGCCAAGCGTGCCATGACCGGTGTTTAGATAAAGATTGGAGTATTTCGTGCCACCGCCAATGATCGGCGGACCATCCGGCGTCATCGGTCGTAGGCCGGTCCAGAAGCTTGCCTTGCTGAGGTCACCACCCTTGGGGAAAAGGTCGCCAACCGAGTGTTTCAATGTCGCCTGCCGCTTGTCGCGCAAAGTGAGATCGTAGCCCGAAATCTCTGCCGTACCGCCAGCGCGGATACGGTCACCAAGGCGGGTGATTGCGACCTTGTAGGTTTCATCCATGACGGTCGAAACCGGAGCGCCATCTGCGTTGGTGATCGGGACCGTGATGGAATAGCCTTTTACCGGATAGACGGGGATATACACGCCGATGCTTCGCAGCAGGAAAGGGGAGTAACTGCCGAAGGCGACGACATAGGCATCGGCCGTCAGTTCCTCGGTCTCGGTCGATACGCTGGCGATGCGGCTGGTGCTGGTGTTGATGGACGTGATTGCGGTGTTGAACCGGAACGTCACACCAGCCTCGACGCAAAGAGCGGCGAGCTTTTCGGTAAATATCTGGCAGTCGCCGGTTTCATCGCCGGGGAGTCGCAAGCCCCCGACAAACTTGCCTTTGACATTGGCCAATGCCGGCTCGGCGGCGATACACCCGGCGGGATCGAGAAGCTCGTAGGGAACACCAAACTGCTTCAATACTTCTATGTCGCCGCCGGTGCCGTCATACTGGCTCTGCGTGCGGAAGAGCTGAAGGGTGCCCATGGCGCGTTCATCATAGGCAATGCCGACTTCGGAGCGCAGTGCCTTCAGGCAATCGCGGCTATATTCGGCGATCGGAACCATGCGTGACTTGTTCCGGGCATAGCGCATCGATGTGCAGTTGCGCAGCATCTTGACCAGCCACAGTGCCATATAGGGATCGAATTTCGGCCGCACGACGAGCGGCCCGAAATGCATCAGCATCCATTTGATCGCCTTGACCGGCACACCCGGCCCGGCCCATGGCGAGGAATAGCCCGGCGATATCTCCCCGGCATTGGCAAAGCTCGTCTCCCGCGCCGGTCCGGGCTGGCGGTCGATGACGGTGACCTCATGTCCCGCCAGCGCCAGATACCAGGCCGATGTGACGCCGACGACGCCACTGCCAAGGACGAGTACTTTCATAACCGGGAGACTCCTTCAAACAATGCGATACCCTTGGAAGAAAGGGCAATGATGATGACTCGCACTGTAGTGATGGAGAATTGTTTCTTTCCAGACATTTCTTGGCTATGCGCGGAAATGTCTTGTTTTTCCGGCGCATAAGCAAAATCTGGACAAAATAAAAGGCCGGGAAAACCCGACCTTCTCAAATTCATCTCTGCTATCAGTGCCAGTACATCCGTGGTCAAAGACGCGAAGATGAATTATTTATCAGCCAGCCTGAAGCTGATCAGCAGTCATTTTGCCGGACTTGTTGTCACGGACCAATTCGAAGCTGATCTTCTGACCGTCATTGAGGCTGCGCATACCAGCGCGCTCAACGGCAGAGATGTGTACGAATACATCTGCTGAACCATCATCTGGTTGAATGAAGCCGAAGCCCTTTGTGGAATTGAACCACTTTACTGTTCCAGTGCTCATGATGAACCCTTTCAATGGAAATATTTTAATACAGGGCACGACGCGCCATGCAGTTTTTAGCTCGATTTTTGAAGAAGGATCTTTCAGAGCGCCTGTGGCGCAATAAAACTAATAACAAACTACCAAATACCGATAGCCCATACATAAGGCTAAGCGCTTGTTTCGTCAATGCCAAGGTCCGAGAAATAATTTCGAAAGACTGAACCAAAGTCTATTTCTCAATCTTTCCGGGACTTTTCTATTTCGAAATATTTTCCCCGCACCACACGGGCACAGGAAGAAATGCGCAATATGGGGCAGCAATGATTCGCCCGTGAAGGCACAATCGTAGGACGTCCCGCGTCTGTATTGGAGAGTTATTTGGCTTTGGTCGTCCGAGCAGTCTTCTTTGCCTTGGGGACTGCCGGCGGACGCGCGGCGATTTCTGCCTGCTCCTGAGCCTCCTTGGCAAGCCGCAATGCCTTCAGACGCGCCGTCTTGCTTTCCCACTTGTTGGTTTCATCATTGATGATGGCGGAGGCCGCAGCGGTGGTTGCCAGGCTTTTCTGTTCCGAAGGGCTCAGGACCCGCTTCGGGCGGACACCAACTTCAGGCATCTGTTTTGGACTGTGTTTCATTGCATCTCGCATTGCTGGATATGCAACCATCGCACGCGGCGGCTTCCAAGTCTATCGTGCTGTCATATCGCGGCCAGAACCGAGTCCCGGCTTCCAGCCCCTTGCAAAACCATAGGACATGGCAAGCGAAGCATATTCGATCTCGCGCAAAAGGAATTCCCGCTCAGCCAGAAGCGCGGCGATTGTCGCCCTCACGTCGCCCTGATGATAAGCCAGAGCCTCATCGATTTCGTCTTCCGGTTGTTGGGATATGGCGTTCATCAGAATCTCCTTTTCACAAAGATTGCCACAACCGCGTATATATGAAAAGGAATTTGTTCCTGTTTTGTTCACATTTCTACAAAGCCCATGGGGCTGGGTATCCAACGCCATCCAATCGCCGCTGGTCACCCATTTGCGTTATGAGGTCCTTTAGTACGAAAGCCCCGACCATCGACGGGGCTTGCTTGGTTAGATCAGCCCTTTGGCTTGGCCTTCGGCGTTGTGCTTTCCGCCTTTTTGATCATGGAGCTGAAAGGAACGTCGGCCTTGGGGGCAACCTTCTCTTTCTTGGGTTTTCGCACTTCGCGATTGCTTTTCTGTTGTCCTTTGGCCATGGCGGCTCTCCTACAAAGTTACAAATTAGACTGCTGGACGAGGCTTTTTCGATTGCGGGCCGCTTGCATCACAAGAACCAAAATCGAGTGCGTACAGAATCGGTCATTTGGAATGAGATTGGCGGGTCGAGAACCTCTGACGCCGCGAAGAGCCAAGCTTGGCCAAAAGACGATTCGCAATTGTAGGTCGTCATTTGCGGCTTAATTGCGGCTCCAGATAGTGCTGGCGCGCCCCTTCGAACGGTGGTAAAATTCTGTCAGTTGCCTCAAAAGTCGAAGTTTCCCCGCTGGATCCCCCGGTCCACGCGGCTTGGTGGCATTTGGAGGATACTTACCATGTTGAACCGCGCGATTACCTTCCTGAAAAGGCTGAAAACCCCTGTCACAGTATCGCCTGATACTGTCGTGAAGGCCGCAAAACCGGCCACAAAGAAACCCGCACGTCGTGTAAACCCCGATAGCGATGGACAGCAACGCCGCCTGCGGCAGCTCATCGAGCATAACCGGCTTATCTGATTGCCCCCTGTCGAGCCGGTGCGGTTCTCTTCCAGCACCGGCCTTTTTGTGTCGCCTTATCCGAGACTTCCCGCAAAACGCTCCGGCAACCGATCGCGCTTGACAGCTTCAGCGATGAAATCGACAAAGACGCGTGTCTTGGCAGGCAGTAGCGTGCGATTGGCGTAGTAGATCGAGATTGGTCCCGCATCCGCATACCATTGCGGAACGAGACGAATTAAACGGCCGTTTTCAAGATAAGGCAGGGCATCCGGCACGGCGATCAATGTCACCCCAAGACCGAGCAGCGCCGCCTGACACATTGCTGCGGGATCGTTGAGCACGATCCTCTCCGCCGGCGTTGCCAGCATTTCTTCGCCATGAACGTTTCGCATTGTCCACTGCCGCACGCGGCCGGTGCGCGTGGCGCGCATGACGATTCCGTCCAGCGAAGCGATGCCCTCCGGATTGGTTGGCGGGGTGCGCCCACTCATATAGCCGGGGGATGCAACGGCGATGATATGCGCCGGCACCAGCGTCCGTGCCACAACGCCCTGCGCCAGCTCGAAGCCTCCACCGATTGCCGCATCGAACCCTTCGGCAATCAGGTCGACCTGACGATTGTCCAGTTGCCAGTCAGGACGGATCAAAGGATATTTCTCAAGAAAGGCGGGGAGGAGCGGCAGGATATAGCTCATGCCTAAAGTCGGACTCATGCTGATCTTGAGCACCCCGGAGGGTTGGCCGCGATCGGTGGCAATGCCTGCTATAGCCGACTGCAATGCATCGAGATTTCCCTGTACGGCTTGCAGAAAGTGTTCGCCTTCTTCGGTCAATGTCAATTTTCGTGTGCTGCGGTGAAAGAGCCGGACGCCCAGGTTGCGCTCCAGCATTGCAACGTTCCGGCTGACCGCCGCGGGGGTCACGCCCAAACGCCTTGCCGCTGTGGAGAAGCCACCACTCTCCGCGCTGCGTACAAAGGATTCGAGATTGGCCAGCGTTTCCATGGGACAACCTTCAACGATTCGTTGAAAGTAATAAAAGCTGTTACTCGCTTATCGTCAATGAATGATTGGCCTATTTTCGCTCCAGGAAAATTCACCGCTACAGCCTGACCATTCCTGTAGCCTGAAAGGAGCACAATCATGAGCATTGGTATTATCGGATCCGGAGCAATCGGCTCGGCCTTCGCGCGGGCGCTTGCCGGCGCGAAGATTGAAGCCACGATCGCCAACAGCCGCGGACCGGGGTCACTCAACGAACTTGTCGATGAACTTAGGCCTTACATCAAGGCAGGAACGCGCGAAGAAGCTGCGAGCGCTGATATTGTGCTTGTGGCAGTCAACTGGACAAAGCTGCCTGGAGCGCTTGCCGATCTGCCGGCCTGGAACGGCCGCATCGTCATCGACGCCAACAATCCGATCGAGGCACCGCTTTTCCAGCCGATCGATCTCAAAGGGCGGTCATCCAGCGAAGTCGTGGCCGATCTGGTGCCGGGCGCGAGGCTGGTAAAGGCATTCAACCATCTCCAGGCGCATCTCGTTTCGGGTGATCCTCGGGCAGAAGGCGGCCGCCGTGTTCTCTTCTATTCAGGCGATGACAGCACAGCCAAAGCTGAGGTTGGCTCGCTGATCGAGCGGCTTGGTTTCTTCGGCCTGGATCTTGGGCCGCTCGCCGTTGGGTCACGGCTTGTCCAGTTTCCCGGCGGCCCTTTGCCAGTACATAATCTGGTCAAATTCGGCTGAGTTGCGGGCACTCAGGGATAGAGCAGGAGGAGAAGCACTATGAACAAGGCGAACATTGCAAAGTTTATCCAGAAGATGGCAGTTCGCAAATACATTTCAAACCTCCATGTTTCTCATATGAAGGTGAGGCTTGGCACCGCCCGGGGAGGGCATAATAGGTAAAGTCGATGCCAAGCCCCCGCTGACGGAAATAGGGTCAGCGTAATACAACGCTGACAGAAGTCATTCGTTCCATTGTGTCCCCGCCATAGACAATTCCTGTCCGCGCGAACGCGGTTCCGATCAGCCAGATAACAGCGAGAAATACCAACGCAATAGCAGCGAGTAGCAAGAGGCCGGTAAACTTCACCGGCTGATGATCATTCTCAGACATGAGGGACATCTCAAAATTGTGCTTGCGCACTTAATACAACTTATACGCGAATTATCAACGAGAACATGTGTGAGTATGGGGGATCAAAAGATCGGAAGCGTGTGGTCAAGCCTGCTTGCGCCCCACGATCCGGGCGGCGTGAGTTGGCCAATCAGGCATGCAGGCGGTCCGAAAGACTGCTTGATTGCTGAGTATTCTGGTTGGCATCACTTGCATTTCTTGATCTGACCAGCATCGTTCCAGCCTCCCAACATCCCCAGAGAATGGCGGCCATGATCACCGCCAGGATCAGAAAGTCTTTTGTTTCCAGCGGCTGAAAATCGGACTGACGCATACGCGCGTTACTCCATAACGATAGTGATAGCGGTCCCTGATCCGACGCTATCATAGGCACGCCACGACCCCTATTGCTCCTGATTAGTCCTTTCGATTTAGTCCCCGAAGCCGCATTGATATGGAAACCTCCCTGTTGGTATGAGTGGCAACGCATGAAAGGGTAAAATCATATGGCAACCGGTGTTGTTCTCGTGACAGGAGCTTCGGGCTTCATCGGTGTGGAATTGGTCAAGCAACTCGAAGCGTCCGGCTACCGGGTGATCAGGGCAACCCGAAGTGCCGGTGGTTCTGTCACGAATAGTGTCCGCCTGCCTGCACCGGACGAACCTGTCGAACTCTTTGTGCGCCTCCTTGAGGACGTCGATCATGTGGTGCATCTGGCAGCCGTAGCGCATACGCAGCTCGCCAATGCTGCCGATACCTATCACACGGTCAACTGCGTGCTTGCGGTAAAGCTTGCCAAGGCTGCGCATAAAACCATCTCGGGCAAGTTCGTGTTTGTCTCATCGATACGGGCGCAATGTGCGAGCGTTCACGAGGGTGTCGCGCTGGAAAGCGATCCGCCGCAACCAACCGATGATTACGGACGGGCCAAGCTTGCAGCCGAGGCTGAAATCGCCTTAACGATGAACCGCGGAAACTACACGATCCTGCGGCCGGTACTCGTTTATGGGGCAGGTGTGAAGGGTAATATGGCGACGCTCATGAAACTCGCAGCGCTGCCTATCCCGTTGCCGCTGAAGTCCCTGACCGGTCAACGATCCCTGCTTGATCGCGCTGCTCTATGCCGCGCCATCATCCACAGCTTGAACGAGCCGAAAACCGATCGTGGCACGTTCATTGTGTCGGATAGAGATCCGGTCACCGTACCGCAGATCCTTGCCGCCATGCGACGTGGGCTCGGGCGCAATCCTGGGTTGTTTACCTGCCCGCCCTGGATTTTGAACGTCGCAGCACGAATGACGGGCCAGAGTGACCGCTGGAAAACCCTGAACGGCGACCTCGTAGCAAGCTCGGACAAGTTGCAATCAACGGGCTGGGAGGCTGTTACAAGCTCGTTATCCAATATTCAGAATCTGGCGACCCGCTAATTTCCCTGGGGCTCTTGGATATTCAGTAAAGCATGTTACATTATATCCAACGTTAATTAAAAAGCGTCCTGCTTGCGTCCTCGATGGTTCGCGCGGCGCTCGAAGGATAAGATTTTGAAAGACCCCGAGAGAGGCGCGCCTGTTGCGCCGAATGGAGGGGCGTCTGGTGGTGGCACAGTGCTGAACGGCACTAAAGGTCCCGCCAAGAATGGGCCCGGATCGCATGGGGATCCTGCATATCATAGGCAGGAAAGCCAGTCCGATTCACCCGACGGACGCTTCGACAAGAACCCCAAGAAACGTGCGCGTCGCAGAAGACGCGGCAAGTCGAAGCAATCGCCTGCTTCGACAGAGCCAGTTGTTGTCTCGAACGCTCCGGCCGCCGCGACGCAAGGAGCTGCGAATGCTCCAGCCAAAACCGGCAAGAAGCGGCGGCCCAACCGTTTCCGCCGTCGCGGTCGTGCCGGGATCAAGCCGGTCGATGCCATCACTCCAGTCGCCGCCGCGCCAGCGAACGGTTCTTCGACAACCCCGGTTCAAGAAGCCCAGCGGCGCGAATCCAGGCATTCCGGCGCGCCGCTCTATGCCGCACTCGATCTCGGCACCAACAATTGCCGGCTTCTTGTGGCATCGCCGACACGTCCGGGACAGTTTCGTGTCGTTGATGCGTTTTCCCGTATCGTTCGCCTCGGCGAAGGCCTGGGCGCGACGGGACGGCTGAACGACAACGCCATGGACCGGGCCATCGAGGCTCTCAAGATCTGTCGCGACAAACTCGACAGTCATGAGGTGCGCCGCGCACGGCTTATCGCCACCGAAGCCTGTCGTCAGGCGTCGAACGGCGAGGAGTTTCTGGCCAGGGTCAAACACGAAACCGGTCTCGAACTCGAGATCATCAATCGCCAGACAGAAGCTCGTCTTGCTGTATCCGGCTGTGGCACGCTGGTGGAGCGCGAAACTGATGCTGTCGTGCTGTTCGATATCGGCGGCGGCTCGTCGGAAATCGCGCTGATCGATGTTTCCGAACGCCGCTCGCCGCGCCTTGCCGAGCACATCATTGCATGGACATCGCTTCCTGTCGGCGTCGTCACTTTGGCCGAACGCTTTGGCGGGCGTGATGTGACCTCCGATAACTTCGCAGTCATGGTCGATCATGTTGCCGAATTGATCAATGACTTCTCCGAGCGTCACAAGCTCGGCGATCTGGTCAAGAGCCAGAACTTTCATCTGCTCGGAACATCGGGCACGGTTACGACGCTTGCCGGCATTCATCTCGGCCTTGAGCGTTATGACCGTCGCCGCATCGATGGTGTCTGGATGCAGAATGATGACGTCACGGAAATGACCAGCAAGCTCCTGTCATGGAGCTTCGATGAGCGGGTCGCCAATCCGTGCATCGGTGCTGATCGCGCCGATCTTGTTCTTGCCGGTTGTGCCATCCTCGATGCCATCCGCAACGTCTGGCCCAGCCAGAAGCTGCGCGTGGCGGATCGCGGTCTGCGTGAAGGTATACTGACTGAACTCATGTCGCGCGATGGCGCGTGGCGCAATCGCTGGTTGCGTGCGACCGCATGATCCAGGAATAGGGGCCCATATGGCTAAGACAACCACAGGCGGACGCGGCGGCACAGGCACGCGCGGCCTGCACACCAAGATCAAGAAGAAAGCCGGTACGATCAAGGAATCGTCGCGCCGCTGGCTGGAGCGTCATATCAACGATCCTTACGTCCAGCGATCGAGGGCAGACGGCTATCGTTCGCGTGCGGCTTACAAGCTGATCGAGATCAATGACCGGTACAAGATCCTGAAAAAGGGCCAGCGTATCATCGATCTCGGTGCCGCCCCGGGCGGCTGGAGCCAGATCGCAGCTTCAATCGTTGAGTCGCCCGCCCATCAACCCACCGTCGTTGGCATCGATTATCTGCATGTCGATCCCTTGACAGGTGTGACCTTGCTCGAGATGGATTTTCTCGACGATGCTGCGCCCGATACACTGATGGAAGCGTTGGGCGGGCAGCCGGATATTGTTTTGTCGGATATGGCTGCGCCGACAACCGGCCACCGCCGTACCGATCACATCCGCACCACGCATCTATGCGAAGTCGCCGCCGATTTTGCCGTCTCTGTCCTGCGTCCCGGCGGGCATTTTCTCACCAAGACGTTCCAGGGCGGCACCGAAAATGAAGTGCTCACACTGTTGAAAAAGCATTTCAAGTCCGTGCATCACGTCAAACCGCCGGCATCGCGCGCGGAATCCGTCGAGCTTTATTTGCTGGCACGGGACTTCAAAGGCTGATTTGCGCCGGTCACCGCTTTGGAAACGCGAGCAGAACTGCTATAGTACTTCTTGGAGTGGGGAACGAGCTTTCGCCCGTCCCCCTTCCTTATTGATGAAAATGAACCCGGAACGTGACCTGCCAGCCCGTCCGGGTTCTTTTCATGATAAGGGTGATGCTAAACGGAATTTTCCGCATAGTTCACCTCCAAGTTGAAGGCAAGGCTGAAGCCGCAGTTGGAGGAGCCAATCTCCTCCAATGCACCGGCTGGCTCGGTGCTCGCTGCTTCTGCCTTCAAACTTAAAGTGAACTAAGTATTTGCGCCGTTTCGCCAGCACACAAGAAACGCAAGGTTGTATTGCGTTCTATTCCGCAGGCGCTGCCACCTTGATCAGCGGCCGGTGACCGGAAACCTCTGAACCAGCGTCAGGACCCAACGCCCTGAACGACAGGCACGCCAAACCCGAAATTGCCGCCACGACAAAGAAGGCGATGTGGAAATCGGAGAGTTGCAGCGGACCGCCGTGTATCTTGGTGGTGATTTCAAGAATGCCGCCGGCAACCGCCACACCAAGCGCGATGGAAATCTGCTGGGCAACCGAACTAATCGGCGTAGCCTGACTGGTCTGCTCGTTCGGAATATCCGCATAGGCGAGAGCGTTCGTCCCCGTAAAGAACAGCGAACGGAAAAATCCGCCTACGAGAAGCAGCAGGATCATCAGCCAATAGGGCGTTTCCGGAGTGAAGAATCCGTTGACCGCGACAAAGATCGCGGCGACAAACGATCCATACATCAGCGAATTGCGGAAGCCGGTTTTCCGGTAAAACCATTTGGTAACGAGCTTCATGCTCATGGCGCCCAGCGCGGATACGAAGGTGATCATTCCCGATTGAAACGGCGTCAATCCGAAGCCAATCTGCAACATGAGTGGCAGGAGAAACGGTATGGCACCGACTCCAATGCGGAACAGACTGCCGCCAACGATAGCCGCTCTGAAGATTTGATTATCGAGAAGATTGAGAGCAAGCAGAGGCTCTGCTGTTCTGCGTGCGTGGAAAAGATAAAGTGCCGCGGAAATTACACCGACGATGAGCGTCGTGATGCCGACCCAACTTGGCAACGCCGGAAGACTGACGACGGACAGGCCGAAGACGATACCCGACGCGGCAATGCCACTTAAAAAGAAACCGGGAACGTCGAGCGGCCGCTGCACCAGCGTCTCGATGGAGGGCAAATAGCGTGTCGCAAATGCAATGCCGATGATGCCGATCGGGACGTTGATCAGAAAGATCCAGTGCCAGCTGAAATAGGTTGTCAGGAATCCGCCTACGGGTGGCCCTATCAGTGGGCCGATGAGTGCCGGCATCGTCAGCCATGCCATTGCCCCAACGAGTTCATTGCGCGGCGTCGAGCGCACCAGCACAAGACGGCCAACGGGTGTCATCATCGCGCCGCCAATGCCTTGCAGGAAGCGCGACACAACAAATGCGAGCAGCGAGCCCGAGACCGCGCAGGCGATGGACCCGGCGACGAATACGACGATCGCGGCACGGAAAACATTCTTTGCGCCAAACCTGTCGGCCATCCAGCCGCTGACCGGAATGAAAACCGCGAGCGACACGAGGTACGCCGTCAATGCAAGCTTGAGAGCGATCGGGCTGGTGCCGATATCAGCTGCAATTGCCGGCAGCGATGTCGCGATGACGGTCGAGTCCATGTTCTCCATAAAAAGGGCGACGGCAAGGACGAGCGGAACGATACGGTTCAAGTTGAATTCCAGTTCTCAGATCGGTGAGAAAACAGGCGGCGAATCTCGTTTTGTGGGACTCAGGGGCCCTTATTGCGAGTTCCGATAGCACTCGCGATGCTGGGGCTCAAGCGCCGATCAATCAGAAGTGATCCAGTTGCGACTATTTTTCAGCTATTCAGCAGGAACGGAGCGGCAGCGCCGACGTCGCCGCGTTGCATGTTGTCCCAAGTTGCCTGAAGGAGATAATCCTATGTCTGCATTCGAGATTTCCCGCCGCAACCTTTTTCTCGCGTCAAGCGCCATGGCCGGCGGATTGGCAATGTCGCAGATGATTCCTGACATCGCGGAGGCGGCTGTCCCACAATCGGATATCAAGTCCCCCGGCTTCAAACGTTTCAAGCTGGGCGATTTCGAAGTTACCACCCTGCTCGACGGGCTTCGTCCTAGCGATGGTCCGTTTCCAACATTTGGTGCCAATCAAAATCAGGAAACTGTCGCCGAGTTGATGCGCGCCAATTTCCTGCCCGAAACGAAATTCGTCAACGGCTTCACGCCGGTTCTGATCAATACCGGATCTGAACTGGTGCTCGTCGACACAGGCTTTGGTGCGGGCGGCCGGGAGAATGGCCTCGGTCAGCTCGAGGCGAATATGAAGGGCGCGGGTTATACGCCCGATCAGGTGACACTCGTTGTCATCACCCATATGCACGGCGATCACATCGGCGGCCTGATGAATGGTGAGACACCCGGATTTCCGAACGCCCGCTATATGGGCGGGCAGATCGAGTATGACTTCTGGACCGATGCTGCACGTACGGGCACTCCGGCCGAAGGCAACGCCAAGACCGTCAATGCCAAGGTCAAGCCGCTTGCCGACAAGTTCACCTTCATCAAGGCGGGCGATGCGGTCGTGCCCGGCATCACCAGCGAAGCGGCCTATGGCCATACGCCCGGCCACATGATTTTCCACGTCGAATCGGCTGGCAAGCATCTTGTCCTGACCGCTGACACAGCCAATCATTACGTGGCCTCGTTGCAGCGCCCCGATTGGGAAGTTGCCTTCGACACCGACAAGGCCATGGGCGCGGCAACACGCAAGAAGGTGTTCGACATGATAGCGGCCGACAAGGTACCGTTCATTGGCTACCACATGCCATTCCCTGGCGTGGGTTTTGTCGAAAAGGAAAATGGCTATCGATTCGTGCCGGTCACCTATCAATTCGACGTTTGATCGAATTGAACCGTGGACGCGGTTCCGGCGCGCTGCGCCGGATACTGCTACAATATTAAGCGCTCGGATGGCAGCTGGAATGCCAGTAGCTGCGTTTATGTCTTTTCAAATTGACATATCCATGTTACCAGCCCGTGCCAATTCACTTGAACAGAACTTGATCGGCGCTCCACCACCGTGGTGCGCCCTTTAGTCGTATTACCCGTATTGCAAGGAAATTGGTCATGGCAAAAATCGTTGAATCCGCGACAGGCGCGCTGGCACTGACATTTGATGATGTCCTGCTCCAGCCCGGTCATTCCGAGGTTATGCCCGGCCAGACCGATATTCGCACCCGCATCGCTCCCGATATCGAACTCAACCTGCCATTGCTCTCCGCAGCCATGGATACAGTCACCGAATCGCGCCTCGCCATCGCCATGGCGCAGGCTGGCGGCATGGGCGTGATCCACCGCAATCTGACACCTGAATTGCAGGCCGAGGAAGTGCGGCAGGTCAAGAAGTTCGAATCCGGCATGGTCGTCAATCCCGTCACCATCGGACCTGACGCGACGCTTGCCGACGCGCAGGCGCTGATGCGGGCCCATGGCATTTCCGGCATTCCCGTCGTCGAGAATGCCGGAGAGGGCAGCCGCAAGGCAGGCCGTCTTGTCGGCATCCTTACCAATCGTGACGTACGCTTTGCCTCCGATCCTGCCCAAAAAATCTACGAACTGATGACACGCGAAAACCTGATCACAGTGCGCGAAAACAACGTCCAGCACGAGGAAGCCAAGCGGCTTCTGCACCAGCATCGCATCGAAAAACTGCTGGTTGTCGATGACAAGGGCTATTGCGTCGGCCTGATCACCGTCAAGGACATGGAAAAGTCGCAGCTCAATCCTAATGCCGCCAAGGATTCGCAAGGGCGGCTCCGTGTCGCTGCCGCCTCGAGCGTCGGCGAAGATGGTTTCGAGCGTGCCGAGCGCCTGATTGCGGCTGGCGTTGACGTCCTTGTCATCGATACTGCCCACGGCCATTCGCAGCGCGTTCTCGATGCCGTCACCCGCGCCAAGAAGATGTCGAATGCCGTGCGTATCATCGCCGGCAATGTTGCCACCGCTGCAGGAACGCAGGCCCTGATTGACGCCGGCGCCGATGCAGTCAAGGTCGGTATCGGACCTGGCTCGATCTGCACGACGCGCATCGTCGCTGGTGTCGGCGTACCGCAGCTTTCCGCCATCATGTCTGCGGTCGAAGCAGCACATAAATCGAATGTGCCAGTCATCGCCGATGGCGGCATCAAATATTCCGGTGATTTCGCCAAGGCACTTGCCGCTGGCGCTTCCGCCGCCATGGCAGGTTCGGCACTTGCCGGCACCGAGGAAAGCCCCGGCGAGGTCTATCTTTACCAGGGCCGCTCGTTCAAGGCCTATCGTGGCATGGGTTCTGTCGGCGCCATGGCGCGCGGCTCGGCTGATCGTTATTTCCAGGCCGAAGTGCGCGACGAACTGAAGCTGGTGCCGGAAGGCATCGAAGGCCAGGTCGCCTATAAAGGCCCGGTTTCCGGCGTCTTGCATCAGCTAGCGGGCGGTCTGCGTGCTTCCATGGGCTATGTCGGTGCAAAAAATCTGGAAGAATTCCGCGAAAAGGCTACATTCGTCCGTATCACCAATGCAGGTTTGCGCGAAAGCCATACCCATGATGTCACGATCACCCGTGAGAGCCCGAACTATCCGGGCGGTAACTGATACAAGGTGAGGGGCGATGTCTGATACCGCCCTCCGCGATCACTTCTCGGCCATGGCGCGTAACAGCGCCTGGTCGAACCACCGGCTGCTGAGCGCGTGTGAACAGCTCACCGATGCGGAGTTCGCGCAGGAGCGCACCAGTTTCTTCCCATCCATCCGGTTGACGCTCAATCACAATCTCATCGTCGATCACATTTATATGGCCGACATGATTGGCAAAGGCCGGAGGAATATCGACCTCGTCGGCGCTATACCCTACCCGAAAGCGTCGGACCTCAAACGTGCCCAAATCGAGTTCGACAAAAGTCTCATCGGCTTCTGTGACGATCTCGCGCCCGAAGACCTAGACAGGATCATCTCGATCACATGGCGCACTGGCGAGACTTCGCAGGAACCCATCTACCTGGTGCTGTCGCACCTCTTTGTGCACCAGATCCATCACCGCGGGCAGGCACATGCCATGCTGGCAGGCACCAATGTTCCGCCGCCGCAGCTCGACGAGTTCTTTCTGAACTACGACAGACCGCGACGGCAGGGTGAGCCCTTTACGGAGTAGGGATCAGTTTCGTCCGATGCGCCCGAGATGCGTATCCTGAAATGAGGTCTGGAATTTTAATCCGTAACCAAGCGTACGGTCGATGGCGATATGGAAGACCCAGATAATGCCAATCGAGAGAACCACTTGAGACTCTGACCACCACCCGAGGAAACTGATCGCCAGGGCGACAAAATAAACGTGGAACGCGTTGTAGCAGACGGCGCCGATGCGGGGACCTTTGAAGTAACCGAGCATGGAGAGGTCTGGAGCCAACACCAGCAGTGCAAACAGCCACCAGCTTAGGCCCCACATACCATAGCTGACCAATGCAAGCACTGCGATGAGTGCGGCCTCGAGCCGAAGCAAAACAATTGTACTCACGGGCGACGCACTCCCCAGGATGGCTCGAATCGAGACCCAAGCCATCCTAGCACCCATTCAGGGAATGATCTTCCGTTCGCTAAGATCGGCGAAAACCCGCATGAACATTTCTTCTGTATCGACATATTCATGAAATCCGGCGCGCCGCAGCTTCGTACCGTCGGCAAAGAAATCATAATCCCAGCCGAAGACCGCATCGCCGAACCCCCAGGACGAAACATCCTTGTAGGGCGTGTCGGCCAGACCGTGTTTTTCGACCATTTGGCTCCACAGTTCTCTCTTGTCCGCCATAATGACGTTGAGCGACATCGGGAGTGGTGGGGCAACGTCGAGATCGAAGAATTTGGCGATCTTCGGCCACATCTCGCTCCAGCGGAAGAGGTCGCCATTGTTGATGTTGAACGCCTGGTTGCCGCATTGTGGGTTTGTCGCGATAAAAACTGTCGCGCGCGCCAAAAGTCCCGCATCGGTCATCTCCAGCAGACTGTCATAGGCGCCCGGCTTGCCCGGAAAACGCAGCGGAATGCCGAGTTCCTTGGACATCGATGCGTAGACGGCGATCACCGAAGCAAGATTCATCGGATTGCCGAGCGCAAAGCCGATCACGACCGAGGGGCGCAGCGCCGACCAAGTCCAGCTTTTGCCCTTCTGCGACGCTTCCAGAAAATCCTGCTGATCGATGTTGAACTCAGGTGGCATGTGATTGGCATCGGACTCGCGCGCCGGTGTCTTGAACGGGCCGAGATGCGCTCCGTATACCTTGTAACCCTGCATCAGGCTGATATGCGCGAGGTCAGGCGCAATCGGCTCGATGGCGCTGACAACGTTTACCAGCATGGCGAGGTTTGGCGGCACAAGCTCGGCCCAGCTCGGTCGATCCTGATACGCCGCGTAGAAAATATGGGTCACGTCGGTGAGGTGTGCCAGCTTCGCTTTGGCCTCCGCCGCGTCAAGCAGATCGACAGCAATGTGGCTGACCTTGCCCTCCGTAATTCCGCCGCGGCGCGACAGGCCAATGATTTCCCAGTCGCCCAGTTCGACAAGATGCGCAATCAGATTGCCGCCGATGATGCCATTGGCACCAACAACGACTGCTTTTTTGGTCATTTCAAAATCTCCGTTTCAAATTCTGAAACAGATATGATCCATTCATGTATCTTTGCGTAGTGGACGCATAATGATAGCATTCATAAGAAATTCTTTGAGGAGCACATGGATAGATTCGCTGCGATGAAGACCTTCGTTCGGGTTGCGGAGCTTGGCACCTTATCTGCAGCGGCGCGCGAACTTGGCCTGACCCAGCCTGCGGTGAGTCAGCAGGTGGCAGCGTTGGAGCGGCATCTGGACATGCGCCTGTTTCACCGGTCGACGCGCCAGCTGGCGCTTACCGAAGGCGGCGAAACCTATTACCAGCATGCGCGGCAGATCCTGCTGGCGGTGGACGAGGCGGAAGAGAGCGCCGGCGAATTATCCTCTACCCTGCGTGGCAATCTGAGGTTGCATGGCCCCGTCGGCTTCGGTCAGATGCACCTTTCGCCCATCGTCATCGAGTTCCAGCGCCGGCATCCGGACCTGACGATTGAACTTGTCCTCGATGACCGCTTTGCCGATTTGATCGCGGAAGGTGTCGACGTGGCCATTCGCTTCGGCGACCTGAAATCCTCCGACCTGATCGCCCGAAAGCTCGCTACATTCGAACGCATTCTCGTGGCTTCGCCGGATTACATCGCCGCACACGGCAAACCGCAAACACCGGACGATCTGATCCGGCACCGCTACATCCGGTTCTCCTGGTCGCCGCAGGGCGAATCGATTCCCTTGATCGGCCCCCGTGGCGCTGTCACAGCGCCAATCCGCTCCACATTCCTCGCAAATAATGCCTTTGTCCTGAATGAGGCGCTGGTTAGTGGTCTGGGTATCGGCGGGGCGCAACTGCCCTTGATTCAGTCGCTGCTTGAGACGGGGGGGCTCGTCCGGGTTCTGCCCGACTACGCCTACGCTCCTATGGACATCCATGTGGTCTACCCGAGCGCTCGCTTCATGCCGCGAAAGGTCCGCGTCTTCATCGACCATCTTGCAACCAGTTTGAAAGCGATAGCGGGCTTGCGCATGAACCACATCCCTGAAAAGAGCATATAGAGCAATAACCGGAGGGGACCATGTCACAGACCGCAATATTCTGGCCGATGATAGCGCTGACGTTCTTGATCTGCTGCGTCTATGCTGTTGTGTTCCTCCGTCGACGGGAGGCCGTGACAAGCGGTCAGGCTACACCGCGCGATTTCAAGCTACCGCTGAAAGAGCCGGAAGCCAGTGCCACAGCTATCCGCAACCTCATCAATCTCTATGAGTTGCCGATGTTGTTCTATGTGGTCTGTCTGTCGCTCTATGCGGTCAATGGCGCGACCTTGCTCGCCGTTATCCTTGCCTGGTGTTTCGTAGCGAGTCGTATCGCTCACACGATCGTCCATGTGACCTCGAACCAGCTGAGTCTGCGCCAGCCACTCTTTGTCATTGGTTTCATATTGAACGGTGCGCTCTGGGTCATGTTGGCCTTGCATCTCGCACTGCCACCAGTGGGCTAAGCGGCAAGATCGTCTAACTCATCCGCCGAAATCATCAACCGGCGGCTGCTTCACATTGCTGCACACCGCCAGCGCCTGATCGCAGGTCCGGAATCAGCAGCGGCAGCAGGTAAGGCGCAATCGTCGGGATAATGCCAAGCCGCAGCCGTCCTCTCAAGGTGCCGCGCCTCGTACGCGGTTTCGCTCTCAAGTTCTATACCAGCGAAGGCAACTGGGATCTCGCCGGCAACAATACGCCGGTCTTTTTCGTCCGTGATCCGCTGAAGTTCCCTGATTTCATCCACACGCAGAAGCGCCACCCGCGCACCAACATGCGCTCCGCAACTGCCATGTGGGACTTCTGGTCGCTGTCGCCGGAAAGCCTGCATCAGGTGACGATCCTCATGTCCGATCGCGGGCTGCCGGTCGCGCCGATGTACATGAACGGCTACGGCTCGCACACCTATTCCCTCTGGAATGACAGCGGCGAGCGTGTCTGGGTGAAGTTCCACTTCAAGACCCAGCAGGGTCACAAGTTCTACACCAATGCCGAGGCAGAAGCCCTCATCGGCAAGTCGCGCGAAACCTATCAGGAAGAGCTGTTCGGTGGCATCGAGCGCGGCGAATTCCCGAAATGGACCGTTCAGGTCCAGATCATGACCGAGGCGCAGGCGGATGGGCGGCGTTCCGGGCGAGATCATCGAACGTCAGCTCGTGCATTTCAAGCGTGTTCATCCTGCCTATGAGGCTGGCGTGCGCGCTGCTTTGAAGGAAGCGCACGGCTATGAGGCGAATGCGATTTCCAACGAAGAGAAGGGCGTCGCCGCCGAGTAAATGCTCGACGTTCTTTACCCTCCCCCTTGTGGGGAGGGCGGAGCAAAGCGACGGGGAGGGGTCTTTCTTTTTTTGACCAATAACCCCTCCCTGCTGCTAACGCAGCTTCCCTCCCCACAAGGGGGAGGGTAAGAAGCAGCACCATTGCGCCATGTACATCCGAAAGAGCGAACAATCAGAAAGCTGGGGCTCCATGCTCCGGCTTTCTTTTATGCCTAAGGCCATGTATGCGACACTCTTGATAAAATAAAGGAATGCATATGCGACTTGGTGGACGCCTGCAGGCGGCAATCGAAGTTCTGGACGATATTGAAAATCGCAAGCGGCCGGCTTCCAACGCCCTGAAGGACTGGGGATTGTCACATCGCTTTGCCGGTGCGGGCGATCGCGCGGTCATCGGCAATATTGTCTATGACGCCCTGCGGCGGAAACTCTCGCTTGGCTGGCGCATGGATAGCGATGCAGCGCGTCATATCGCCTTTGGCGTTCTGCTTTCCGATGCGGAACTCGACATCGAGGATATCAATACCGCCCTGGAAGGCGATAAATTTGCGCCGGAACCGCTGGAAGCCGAACGCATGGCGATCTGGGGTGAGCGCGATCTCGTCTCGGCGCCCGATCATATCCGCGCCGATGTGCCGGAATGGTGCATCCCGCATTTCCAGGCGATCTTCGCTGACAATTGGGTTGAAGAAGCCGCCGCACTCAGCGATCGCCCGCCAGTCGACCTGCGGGTCAATACGCTTAAAGCCGATCGCGACAAGGTTTTAAAGGAACTCGCGCGAGCCGGTGCCAACCCTGCGCCATTGCTCGAAACTGCCGTGCGCGTGCCACCTTTGCGCGCCATGGGCCGCCACCCCAACGTGCAGGCGGAACCCGCCTTCCAGCGCGGCCTGTTCGAAGTGCAGGATCTGGGCTCGCAGCTCGCGGCGAAACTCAGCAACGCCAAGGCTGGCGAACAGGTGCTGGATTACTGCGCCGGTGCGGGCGGCAAGACCTTGGCGCTCGCGGCGGAGATGGGCAACAAAGGTCAAATCCATGCCTATGATGCCGAGCGCGCCCGGCTTGCACCCATTTTCGACCGGCTGAAGCGGGCAGGGGTGCGCAATGCGCAGGCCCATGCCAATGTCAGCGATCTTGTCCCGCTCGAAGGCCAGATGGACATGGTTCTGGTCGATGCGCCTTGCACCGGTTCCGGCACGTGGCGGCGCAGGCCCGATGCCAAGTGGCGCCTCAGCGATCAGCAACTTGAACGTCGCGAAGTGGAACAGCGCGAGGTTCTGGATGCGGCCAAGACCTATGTGAAACCTGGCGGCCGGCTGGTCTATATCACCTGCTCGCTGTTCGCGCCCGAGAACGGTGATCAGGTCGCCGCGTTTCTTGGAGCCAACAGCGATTACAGCGCCGTCGACACACAGCCATTGTGGGCTCAGGCAGTCTCCGCTCAGTCAGGATTGAAGCCGCTTTTCAAGGACGGAACAGCCATTCTTTCCCCGTTATCCACGTCGACCGATGGATTTTTCATTTCAGTTCTCAGGCGGGAAAAATAAAGCTACAAACGTGACTGCATCCTTCGCACGAGAGAGGTCACATGTCCCGTTCCCAGGCGCTTCTGTTGTTTCTCGTATTGGTTATCGGCGGCGGTCTTGCCATTGGCTACATCACTCTTCCCGGCGAATGGTACGCCGGTCTCGTCAAGCCTTCCTTCAATCCGCCGAACTGGATTTTTGCTCCGGTATGGACTGTGCTCTACATACTCATTGCTATTGCCGGATGGCGGGTGTGGGATCGAGGATTCACAGTCCCACAGGAATTCTGGTGGGTGCAGCTGGTGCTGAATTTTCTCTGGTCGCCGGCCTTTTTCGGCTTCCAGCAGATGGGTCTTGCGCTCGTCGTCATCCTTCTCCTGCTCGTAACCATCGTCGGCTTTATCAGAGTGACGTGGAATTCCGAGCTGATATCGGCGCTCTTGTTTGTGCCTTATCTGTTGTGGGTGGCCTTCGCGGCGCTTCTCAATGCGTCGCTCTGGAGGCTCAATGCAGGCTGATATGTTCGAGGATGTAACCATGATCGGCGGGAAACGTGTCCTCTTTGTCATGGCCGTGGATGCGGAATACGGGCCGCATTTGCAGCGGTTGTTCACGCCGCTGATCACCGGGGTCGGTCCGGTGGAAGCGGCCGTGAGCGTGTCGGCAACGCTGGCAAGCCTTGCGGCGAATGGAGCGCTCCCACACCTTGTCGTATCGCTTGGGTCGGCCGGCTCGCGCACACTGGAACAGACGGAAGTCTATCAAGCCACCAGCGTTTCCTACCGCGACATGGATGCGTCGGCCCTCGGCTTCAAAAAAGGCGCAACGCCGTTTCTCGACCTGCCCGTGGTCGTCCCGCTTCGCTATCGCATACCCGG
Organism: Phyllobacterium sp. LjRoot231; assembly: GCF_964253365.1. Taxonomy (NCBI): domain Bacteria; kingdom Pseudomonadati; phylum Pseudomonadota; class Alphaproteobacteria; order Hyphomicrobiales; family Phyllobacteriaceae; genus Phyllobacterium; species Phyllobacterium sp. LjRoot231. The sequence goes on along the minus strand of NZ_CAXUQT020000001.1, from coordinate 4,384,388 downwards.
CGTGAAGGAGGCTTCGCTCTCGACCGGCGCCAACATCGTGTCCGGCAGCGCCTATGACCAGATCGATGCCGATATGGTCGAGATGGAAACCTTCGCCGTGCTGCGGGCTTGCCAGCGCTTCGAACTGCCGCTCATCGGCCTGCGCGGCATCTCCGACGGCTCGGCGGACCTTCGTCACATTGATGATTGGAAGGAATATCTGCACGTGATCGACGAAAAGCTGGCCGTGGCAGTCGAGGCAATGGCCGCGGCGATTGAAGCTGGCAGCATCTCCCTTTGATACTTTAGGCCTATTTCTCGACATTTGATAATGCTGCATAATTAGATCATGACGAGGATGCACTACGATGGCTACGAGGCCACTACGGAGTTCGATGAACACGCCAATGTTTTCCATGGCGAGGTTATCAATTTACGTGACGTGATCACGTTTCAGGCATCGTCAGCGTCTGATCTGAGGCAAGCTTTTACCGAGTCCCTTGAAGATTATTTAGCATTTTGTGCCAAGCTCGCGGAGGACGCGGATTAGTGCAAAAGCCGATGCGATTATCTCCCCCCTTGTGGGGGAGAAAGCGATTTCAGCATCTTAGCTCTTGCTAAGTGCTAGAAATCGCAAGAGAGGGGATTTTAAGGTGGCAATCATACGTCGTGATGTAAGGGGGAGATAATCGTCATCGATGTCTCCGATAACCCTCCTTCACCCCACTTGTGAACAATCGGAATCACTTTTTCAGTAGGCGCCAGTAACCCATTGCGCCGACTCGACAATTGCTTTAAAGGCCCGCCATGAACACACCCACTCATCCCGATACAGTCCTCATCGTCGATTTCGGCAGTCAGGTGACGCAGCTGATTGCACGCCGCGTGCGTGAAGCTGGTGTCTATTCCGAGATCGTTCCCTTCCAGTCCGCAGGCGAAGCGTTCCATCGCGTCAAGCCGAAAGCGGTCATCCTCTCGGGCAGTCCCCATTCCACTGTCGATATCGGCAGTCCGCGCGCGCCGCAGGAAGTCTTTGACGCCAATATCCCGGTTCTCGGTATCTGCTATGGCGAACAGACCATGTGCGCCCAGCTTGGCGGCAAGGTCGAGGCGGGGCATCACCGCGAATTCGGCCGCGCCTTCCTCGACATTCAGGAAGAATGCGCGCTGTTCGATGGCATCTGGGCCAAGGGCACCCGCCATCAGGTGTGGATGAGCCACGGCGACAAGGTCATGCAGATACCGGATGGCTTCAAGGTCGTCGGCACTTCGACGGGCGCGCCCTTCGCTGCCATCGCCAACGAGGACAAGAAGTACTACGCGGTGCAGTTTCATCCGGAAGTGGTGCACACGCCGGATGGGGCGAAGCTGCTTGAAAACTTCGTCCATCGCATCGCCGGAATTAAAGGCGATTGGTCGATGTCGGCCTACCGCGAAAAGGCGGTCGATCTCATCCGCAAGCAGGTCGGCGACAAGAAGGTCATCTGCGCTCTGTCCGGCGGTGTCGATTCATCTGTTGCAGCCTTGCTCATCCACGAAGCGGTAGGCGACCAGCTGACCTGCATCCTCGTCGACCACGGCCTGATGCGCAAGAACGAGGCGGCGGACGTCGTCCAGATGTTCCGCGAACATTACAATCTGCCGCTCATCCTCGTTGATGCGCAGGATCGTTTCATCGATGCGCTCGAAGGCGAAGCCGACCCGGAAAAGAAGCGCAAGACGATTGGCAGGCTTTTCATCGAAGTCTTTGAGGAAGAAGCCAAAAAGCTTGGTGGCGCCGATTTCCTCGCGCAGGGTACACTCTATCCCGACGTGATCGAGAGCGTCTCCTTCACGGGCGGCCCTTCGGTGACGATCAAGTCGCACCACAATGTCGGCGGCCTGCCCGAGCGCATGAATATGAAGCTCGTTGAGCCGCTGCGTGAACTCTTCAAGGACGAAGTGCGGGTGCTCGGCAAGGAGCTCGGCCTGCCGGATCATTTCATCGGCCGCCATCCGTTCCCGGGGCCGGGCCTCGCTATTCGCTGCCCGGGCGGCATCACTCGCGAAAAGCTGGAAATCCTGCGTGAGGCCGATGCGGTCTATCTCGACGAGATCCGCAAGGCCGGTCTTTATGATGTCATCTGGCAGGCCTTCGCCGTGCTGCTGCCGGTGCAAACCGTCGGCGTCATGGGCGACGGCCGCACCTATGAATTCGTCTGCGCCCTGCGTGCCGTCACCTCGGTCGATGGCATGACTGCCGATTTCTATCACTACGACATGAGCTTCCTCGGTCAGGCGGCGACGCGTATCATCAATGAAGTCAAGGGCATCAACCGCGTCGTCTATGATGTCACTTCAAAGCCGCCCGGCACGATCGAGTGGGAATGATTCAGGCCTATCCGAACCCCGCCGAATCTACGCCATGGTACGACGTAAGCTATTGAAAATAAAAATAAATCATGTCGATAACGATCGACAGCTATCGGTGGGTAGAGTTTGGCACTGGCGGTCCGTCTGACGGACCTCGGGCATATTGCTTCGCCGCATTTTTGAAAGTACCGTCACGGGCAATGAGGCTCGTGACGGTACTTTTTTTTGTATTAAGCCATTGAATATAGTGGATAATATCTGTCACTGAGCCCCCGAATTTGTGCTGACGGTACTTTTCAGGAGGCAGTAGGAATGCTGACGGACGCCGCCCTCAAGGCATTGAAACCAAAAGAGAAGATTTACAAAGTCGCCGACCGTGACGGCATGTATGTCCGCGTCATGCCCAGTGGTGCGATCTCATTTCGCTTAGACTACAGGCTCAACGGCCGTCGGGAGACCGTCTACCTGGGCAGGTACGGGCGCGATGGCATCTCGCTTGCCCGGGCTCGAGAGAAGTGCATCGACGCGAGGCGCGCCGTCGGCGAAGGACGATCGCCTGCGATTGAGAAGCAGCGCGATAAGCGTCGCCTGAAAGAGGCCAAGAGTTTCGGTGAGTTCGGAGAGAAGTGGCTCACGGCCGCGCCGATGGCCGACAGCACGCGGGCCATGCGGCGTTCCATCTTCGAGCGAGAGTTGTTGCCTGTTTGGCGTAATCGTCTCCTGACCGAGATCACGCCAGAAGATCTTAGAGCCCATTGTGGCGGTATCGTTGAACGCGGTGCTCCCGCGACGGCTATCCATGTACGAGACATCCTGAAGCAGATTTACTGCTTTGCGATCCTGCATGGTGAGAAGGTTCCCAACCCGGCCGACGAAGTGGGACCGGCATCGATTGCGACTTTCGCGCCCAAGGACCGCTCGCTTTCGCCCTCTGAAATTCGGGTGATGCTGAAGCAGCTCGAACACGTCGCCACGCTTCCCACGATCCGTCTGGGAATGCGGCTCTATCTCCTCACGATGGTGCGGAAGAGCGAACTGCAGGATGCGGTTTGGGGCGAAGTTGACTTCGAGAATGCGGTTTGGACGATCCCGAAGGAGCGGATGAAGCGCTCGAAGGCGCATAATGTCTACCTGTCGCGCCAAGTGCTCGACATCATGATTGCCCTGAAGACCTGTGCGGGAAATTCAAGATACCTTCTGCCGTCGCGGTACGACGCAGATGCCCCGATGTCGCGTGCCACCTTCAACCGGGTGACCTACGCAGTTGTCGAACGGGCGAAGGCGGAAGGTTTGCCCCTGGAACCGTTTACGGTGCACGATCTGCGGCGGACAGGTTCGACTCTGCTGAACGAACTCGGCTTCAACAGCGACTGGATCGAAAAGTGCCTGGCGCATGAGGACGGGCGCTCGTCGCGCGGCGTCTATAACAAAGCCGAGTATGAGGTGCAGCGAAGGCACATGATGCAGGAGTGGTCGGACATCTTGGACGCCTGGGTCGATGGCAAGAAGTACGTGCCAACGCTCATCCCGCCGTCGATGCCGATCCTGGCGCCCGATCCTGCTCTTTGACCGGGCGGGCTCGACGTTGTTTCACGTCGGGGCCGGGCGCACGGAGAATTGGTTTTGAGCGACGGGCCGCGAGCCATGCCTGAACCTCGCCCAGATCCCAAACCACGCATCGTGGGGTCAAAGCGAAGCGTCGCGGAAATTCCCCCCGCTGTTCCATTTCGTAGATGGTGCTGTCAGCTAGGGGGACGATCTCGCGCAACTGCTGTCGTCTGATCGTTCTTCCGATCACCGTGTTCTCCCTAGTGTTCATGTGGTATCTCCTCCTGATGGGTGGTGAGAAGATAGAAAACAATAGATCACGAAAAGTGGAAGCCCCAATATCGCCGCTCCCGAGGCCAAGAACGTTCTGTACTGAACGGCCGGCCGCGAGAAGGTAGGGGCTCAGGCCTCTGCCTTCTCTTTCCTCAGGAAAACCTCATGAATGCTCATGTCACACGATCGCGGCCGCTGGTCGAAATGATCAATATCCAGAAGAGCTTTGGCGGCGTCCACGCAGTCGAAGACGTGTCGATTGACCTCTTTCCTGGAGAGGTCGTTGGAGTCCTGGGCCATAATGGCGCGGGAAAATCCTGTCTGATGCGGATTCTCTCCGGCGCCATGGCGCCGAACGCCGGCACGATCAGGATGGGGGACGAGGATGTCCGGTTCCTATCACCTCAGGACGCGCGACGTCAGGGGGTCGAGACCATCTACCAGACGCTTGCCCTTGCCGACCATCTCGATGCTCCGTCCAATCTGTTTCTCGGCCGCGAGCTGAAGACGCGGTGGGGCAATCTTGACCACAAGAACATGATGGAGGAAGCGCGCCGGGTGCTGCATCGGCTCAACCCCAACTTCAAGAATCTGAGCGACCCGATTTCCCGATTGTCCGGCGGTCAGCGGCAGGTCATTGCCATTGCCCGCGCCATCTATTTCAACGTGAAGATCCTCATCATGGACGAGCCGACGGCTGCGCTCGGACCAGCCGAGACAGCAATGGTCGCCGATCTCATCAGGCAGTTGCGGAGCGAAGGTATCGGCATCTTTCTTATCAGCCACGACATGCACGACGTTTTCGACCTCTGCGACCGTATTGTTGTGATGAACCGGGGACGCAATGTCGGCGGCTACTGCATCGAGGAAGTAACCAAGGATGATGTGCTGAGCCTTATCATCAAGGGCGAGATGCCCGACGGCTGGCGGCCGCGCAATGAGGTCAGGACGCTACAAACCGGCCTGAGTTCGAATTGAGGAAGGAAGACGAATGTTATGTGGCACCTGCGTCGAACCGGGACGGTTCGAACTCATCGAACGACCCCTTCCCGTGGACTTGCCGGAAGACTGGGCCTTTGTCGACATCGCGGCGGTCGGCATTTGCGGAACCGATTATCACATCTATGCCGGCAAGCATCCCTATCTCAATTATCCGCGCGTTATCGGCCACGAACTCAGTGGCCGGCTGGTCACCCCTGTAGGCGGCATCGAGGCCGGAACTCTTGTCGTGATCAATCCCTATATCGCCTGTAACAAATGCCGTGCCTGCCTGCGCGGCAAACCCAATTGCTGCTCGAACATCGCGGTGTTGGGCGTTCATTGCGACGGCGGCCTGTGCCAGCGCATCGCAGTTCCGGCAGGCAACCTTATAGCCGCCGAAGGGCTCGACGAAATCCAGGCGGCCATGGTCGAATTCCTGGCGATCGGGGCCCATGCGGTGGCCCGTTCGGGACTGGCCGCCGGCGACCGGGTGCTGGTCACGGGCGCCGGACCGATCGGCATCGGGACCGCGCTTTTCGCGCGGCTCGCAGGTGCGGAGGTCCATCTTTTGGATTTGAGCTCGCAGCGGCTGGCTTTGGCGCGCGAGAAGTTCGGTTTTCAAAATACGCATGAAGATACGTCGCGGGTCCTCGAAGGCGACCGCGCCGATGGCTTCGACACTGTGTTCGATGCGACGGGGGCTGCGGTAGCCATAGAGGCAGGGTTTTCATTACTCGCGCATGGCAGTAGCTATGTGCTCGTCAGCGTCGTGAAGGATCATGTTCGTTTTGACGACGCGGAATTCCACAAGCGGGAAACTCGCATCATCGGCAGCCGCAATGCCGTCCAGTCAGATTTCGAAACCGTCATGGCGGTCATCCGTGAGGGCAAGATCTCCACGGATGCCCTCTGCTCGGTGATCTTGCCGCTGGCCGACCTGCCGCAGCGCCTGCCCGAACTCGCCCAGGACAGGACCGGACTGATCAAGGCGGTGGTGAGGCTCTGATCCAGCGCCTACGGTTGCATCCAGAGTATAATGAATTGTGGGTGTGTCTCCCACGATGCCGTCCGCTGAGCAGATGGCGAACCCAGTGGCAATGCTAAAAGAATCTGCGAAAGCCCCGCTGGCGCAAGCAGCAAGGCAAGCAGGACGGTGCAAATCAGCAGTATCATGAAGATATCGGGCAAGCGGCGCATGATGCTCGGATTCGGTCAGACGGGTCCTGAAACCAGCTTGACGTTGAAAAAGTTGTCCAACGCCTCAGTTCACCTTCGGGTCCATAGCCCGAGTCCTTCGTTCCACCGAAGGGCAGGCGCGAGACCACGATGATTGATTGAGAGCATTCCGCTTTATAAAACACGGCCAGTAAGGCTTTTGCCGATAATCCGACTCAAGCTCTCCGACGTTCTTATCAGTAACCGAGGGCGCAACCATCTTCGCGAACATATCGGAATGGTGTTCCAGAGCTTCAATCCATGGTCTCACATGACGATCCTCGAGAACGTCATCGAAGCACCCGTCCATGTCCAAAAGCGCAATCGCACTGAATGTATTGAGGAAGCGGAAGCCTTGCTCGAGCGGGTAGGAATTGCCGAAAAGCGCAATTTCTACCCGGCTAATCTGTCCGGTGGTCAACAGCAGCGGGCTGCAATAGCCCGGGCGCTCGCGCAGCGGCCAAAGGTCATGCTCTTCGATGAGCCGACATCTGCACTTGATCCGGAGCTTGTCGGCGAAGTCCTGAAGGTCATGCGCTCATTGACTGAAGAAGGCCGGACAATGCTCGTCGTCACCCACGAAATGGCGTTTGCCCGCGATGTGTCCAATAAAGTTGTATTTGTACACAAGGGGGTGATCGAGGAAGAGGGGGATCCTGATGAGATTTTTCGGGACCCAAAATCTGATCGCTTCAAGCAGTTTTTGTCGAATGTGCGGTAGTCTGGGTAGCTCAAATGGAGGCTGGGTGAGTGGTACCGTAAACTTAACCAGTTAGCGAGGTTTCTTTGTGAATTTGAGTGATGACCGAGGTTCGTAATCTACTCTATCGCCGTCACCGTTTTCCGGCCTCGGTTATCGCCGAGGCGGTATGGCTGTACTTCCGCTTCCCTGCAAGGTTTATCCGGAAACCTTTGAACAAACTCTTAGACGGTTCCACCAAAGTTGCCTGGAATTGATCCGCTATCGGTCAACACGCGCATGGTCGAATTAATCTCGCGGAAAGCTCCCACGTACTCCGCTCAGGCGGGCGTGTCGGAGCCGGCCTCCCTGAATCGTGTCTCGAATTCCCGTCGCAAGCTTCGCCTTACTTCTGCGGCTCGCAAGCGTTGCTGCGCGATCTGTGTCATTGGATTATATCGAGGCACTGCAGTTGGCTTGCCATCCGCATCCACGGCCACCATGGTAAAATAGCAGGAGTTCGTGTGTCGACGTATGCCGGTGCGGATGTCTTCGGCCTCAACCCGAATACCGACCTCCATGGAGGTACGACCGGCGTAGTTGATCGAGGCACGAAAGGTCACCAATTCGCCGACCATGATAGGCTGACGGAACACGACCTGATCGACTGACAACGTAACAGCGTATTGCTTCGAGAAGCGCGAGGCACAGGAGAAGGCGACGCGGTCCAGGAGGTTGAGGAGGGCGCCGCCATGGACCTTGCCGCTGAAGTTGGCCATGTCGGGAGTCATCAGGACGACCATTTCCATTCGACTTGTGCCGTCAGCCATTGTGCGCCTCCGTTGTTTCAGCAAATCAATTGGTATCAGCTATGATGTCCCAATAGGAAGTCCGCGAAGCGTGGCACTCATTATGAAGCGAGTATTCGATATCGCCGCTGTCATTTGGCACTGCGAGCGGCGCGATGGCCGAGTGGAAAAACCAAACGGTCCCTGATGTTCTCGATCTGTGGCTGGAAAATCGCATAACATCTCGACTGGCACCGCACTTCAGAAACCGCATTGAGTGAGGCTCCGGCTCGGCTCCTTTCCAGGCGATCCTGTGCGAACGGGCGCAGAGGGATCGTAGTCATACCGCTGCAACAAGAATCGGTAAAAAAGCGCGCTAATATCGGCATACACTTTTACAGGTGGTCGCTTCTTGTAGCGGCCACCGTTTAAAGCCTGCATCGACTATTCCAACTAAGCTGCCCGTTCCTCCGAGGCATTGGGCCGCCATTTAATTAGGCGATTTTCCACCACATCCAGTATTCGGTCGATCACGAGGACGAACACTGCCAGGATAATGATGCCGGCGAAGACGCCGACTGCGTCGAAATTGCCTTCTGCCTGGGCGATCAGGTAGCCAAGGCCCGCCGACGCGCCAAGATATTCGCCAATAATGGCACCGACGACTGCAAAGCCGACAGAGGTGCGCAAAGAAGAAAGAATCCAGCTTGCCGCTGCGGGGAAATAAACGTGGCGTAGAAGCTCGGACCGCTTGGCGCCAAGAATACGGGCGTTTGCCAGCACCACCGGGTTGACTTCACGCACACCCTGCATCGCGTTGAAGAAGGTAATGAAGAAAACGAGCGTCACAGCGAGCGCAACTTTCGACCATAGGCCAAGACCGAGCCAAAGCACGAAAATCGGAGCAAGCACGACGCGCGGGATGGCGTTCAAGCCCTTGATGAACGGGTCAAGAATGCGAGCGGCACTACGGCTAAGACCAAGCCAGACGCCAGCAGCGACACCGAGGCCCGTTCCAATAACATAGCCCAGAACGGTTTCCGTCAGCGTGATCGTCACATGACGATAGAAATTGGGATCAACGACCCAACTGATGATCTGGTTGAAGATGTCCATAGGCGCAGGGAAAAAGAAAACATCGATGATGCCAACGGATACACCGATCTGCCAGCCCCCAAGAATGGCAAAAAGCAAGCCTAGTTGGATAAATCGTTCAGTCGCGACGTTCATAACTTTTCTCCACTTCGCCGCGCAGCGACGCCCAGATATTGCGGTATAGATCCATGAACCGCGGATCCAGTTTGATTTCGGCGACGTTGCGGGGACGCTCAAGATCAACAGGGAAGCTGTTGATAACCCGGCTGCGCGGTCCGGCAGCCAACACAGCCACCCGGTCGCCGAGGGCAATCGCTTCCTCTAGATCATGCGTAATCATGACCACGGCCCTGCGTTCCTCCTGCCACAAGCGCAAAAGCTCGTTCTGCATCAGATGGCGAGTATGGATATCGAGGGCCGAAAACGGTTCATCCATCAAAATGACCTTTGGGCCGCTGATCAATGCCTGGGCCATCTGGACACGCTTTCGCTGACCGCCGGAAAGCTGATGGGGATATCGCTGTTCGAATCCCTTGAGACCCACCTTGGCGAGCCACGCGGTCGATCGCTCGCGGCGTTCCGACGTGCCTACGCCGCGAAACAGGAGGCCGAGTTCGACATTCTCGATGGCCGTTTTCCACGGCAACAGCGCATCCTGTTGGAACAGGTAGCCGATATCATTCTGAATACCAGAGACGCGATTGCCATCGATCGAGACGCTGCCGCTGGTCGGTTTGAGAAGCCCAGCAATTGCGTTCAGTATTGTACTCTTGCCGCATCCCGTCGGCCCGACGATGGCCAGGAATTCTCCGTCCGCCACCGTCAGATTGACGTCCTCCACCGCAACAAAAGTTCCGAAGGACATTGTCACGGAGTCGATGGAAACCATCGACTTGTTCTGTTGCGGGGCGATTTCCTCCACCACCGGTTTTACCACTGCCAGGGCCATGGCCTCCTCCTCAGTTCGTGCTTTTGCGCGGCGCTTTGTCGACGAAAGCGTTGGTGTATGTTTTCTTCAGATCGATTTCCGTTGCGGCAACCTTGTCGTTGAAACTCCTCAGAACAGCGAGCGGGGTTTGAACCTCGGCTTCGTTGAAGCGCCCATCCACGGAGAAGATCGGCTTGGCATTCGCGACAGCCTTCACGTAAGTCTCGCGATCACCGGAAATGAAGGCTTCGGGCAGTTTTTGAACAATCTCCTCGGGTGAGCTGCTGTTCATCCATTCCAGTGCCTCAACTGTCGCGTTGACGACCTTCTGGATCGTTTCCGGATGCTCATCAATATAGGCTTGCGTGGCATAGAGAACGGAGGTCGGGTAGATGCCGCCGTAAATCTCCTTTGCGCCTTCATCGCTGCGCGCATCAATCAGGATCTTGCCAACGCCCTTGGCCTCGATGAATGTGGCGGCGGGATCATAATTGACCAGCAGATCAACTTTTCCCTGTTCGAGGGCGGCGACCGCAGCCGAACCGGAGCCGACGCCGATCAGCGAAACATCGTCCGCAGAAAGCTTGTGGCGCTGCAAATAATAGCGAACAAAGAAATCCGATGAGGAGCCCGGGGCAGTAATGCCGATTTTCGCGCCCTTGATGGTCTCAGGCTTTGCCGGATCAAATGTGGAGTTCTTGCCGCCTGCAAGTACAAGACCGGAATTGCGCGCCAGCAACACAATGCCCACGACGTCCTTCCTTTGTGCCTGCATCTGGATCGTATGATCGTAGAAGCCGACGGCTATGTCTGTGGACCCTGCCACAAGCGCCTGCAAGGTCTTGGATCCGCCCGAGGCGAAATTCTCGACGGTGACTTCGAGCCCTTCCTTTTCATAGAGACCAAGGCCCGATGCTACGGGGAACGGCAAATTGTTCAGATTGTAAGAGCCGACGCTGATTCTGACGGGATCCGCAAAGGCCGATCCGGCGAATACAACAGTAGCCGCGAGCGAGAGCATAAGTTTACGCATGGTATTTCCTCCCTGATGTGCGGCGCCCTCCCGGCCACCGCTTTCAATTATGCCGCGCAAACCATTTGCGCGATAGGTTTTGCAAAGACCTGGCCCTCGAACAGACGGCGGGCCGTACGCAGAATGCCTGCGACTGTCTTGCCGTCTCGGGAGTCCAACTTTACCTCCAAGCGTCCGCTTGGATGTTCGAGAACGAGAACGACCGGGGGCTTGCGTCCGCCAACCAGTCTGGACGCAACGGTGTTGTCGCTGATGCAGGCTGTAGCAATACCGACGGCCCCTGTCGTGGCGAGCGAGGGATGACACTGATGAGGCATGAAATAGCGCACATTCAGATCGCCGCCGGCTTTTGGTTTCGAGATCAGTACCGGTTTCGGGGCAACCTGTGTGGTTACGTCGCCCATACCCATACGCTGGCCCGCCTGCAGCCTCAATTTTTCCAGACGCTCGAGGAGAGCACTGTTTGCATTGAGCTCCGCCGCCGTTTCATAACCGCTTGCCCCGATGGCCCCGGCCTCAAGGATCATCATTGGCATGGCGCAATCGATACAGGTCACCTCTATGCCGTCGATCGTCTCGCGAGGCTGTCCGGTGGGGAAGAGCCTGCCAGTACGAGCACCGGCGGCATCCATGAATGTCAAGGCGATCGGCGCGGCGTGGCCGGGAACGCCGTCAATCGAGGCATCGCCAAGATAGGCGACTTGGCCCTCTGGCGTTGGAACCTCCGCCTCGATAAGCTTGCCCGTATTCACATTGTATATTCGCACCCGCGTCACCGGTCCCGTTACCTTGACGAGGCCGGCTTCGATAGCGAAGGGACCGACAGCGGCGAGCATGTTGCCGCAATTGGGCGATGTGTCGACCATTTGCTGATCGATGCGCACCTGGGCAAAGAGATAATCGACATCCGCCCCCAATACAGTCGCCGGACCGACGATAGCAACTTTGCTCGTGACGGGATTGCCACCGCCGATGCCGTCAATCTGCAGCGGATGACCGGAACCCATTATGGATAACAGAATCTGGTTGCGCTGGCGCGGATCTGAAGGGAGGTCCGACGCCAGGAAAAACGGGCCTTTGGACGTACCACCTCTCATCAAGACACAGGGTATACGAATGAGGTCATTCATGATTTGCCGCTCTTTTATTCATGCGCCTAACAGATCAATCTGTCGATTTCTTGCACTTTGCGGTAAAGTGATTGATATGTGAAATGCGAAGATTCGGAGGATTGATGTGTTATGAACATCAATTGTGAGATACTTGACCTGCGAGCCTTTTTGGGTGTCGTGGAACTGGTGAGTTTTCATCGGGCTGCCGAGGCGCTTAATCTCTCTCAGCCCGCGCTCAGTCGGCGCATCCAGAAGCTGGAAATGGCGATCGGCGCTCCGTTGCTGGAGCGGACGACACGGCAGGTCTCTTTGACAGCTTTGGGGACGGAATTACTCCCACTCGTTCGCCGCATGTTGGAAGAATTCGACGGTTCGCTGTTTGCGGTCCGCGATGTCGGCGTCAATCGGGGCGGTCTGGTCACGATTGCCTGCCTTCCCACCGCTGCGTTTTACTTCCTGCCGACGGTCATCCGGCAGTTCAATGAAGAACATCCCAATATCCGTTTCCGTATCCTTGATTTACCAGCGACCGACGGCCTGCAGGCCGTTGCGCGGGGTGAGGTGGAGTTCGGCATCAACATCATGGGTACGTCCGATCCGGATTTGACGTTCGAGCGTCTTGTCGAAGATCCATTCGTTCTCGCGGCGCGGAAAGATCATCCGCTTGCGGAGAAAGCGGAAGTGGGGTGGGCTGACCTGGAACCTTACCATTTGATCACGGTTCACCGGTCAAGTGCGAACCGCACACTTCTCGATGCGGCTTTGGCGAAGTCCAGCATCAAGCTTCGATGGTTCTATGAAGTAACGCACCTTTCGACGTCACTTGGTCTTGTCGAAGCCGGGCTTGGCATATCTGTGCTGCCGCAGATGGCAACGCCCCAAGGGGAACATCCTTTTCTCATTAGCCGCCCGATACGCAATCCGGCAATTTCAAGAACAATAGGCGTGGTGAGGCGTCGCGGAGGGACCTTGTCGCCGGCTGCAGAGCGATTCCTCAATATGCTAATTGGTACCTGGTCCGAAAGGTAAGTTCGAGTCTGGCAAGGTATGTGTGAATTGGCATCGAATGCTGACCCTCGAGCCGACTGCCATTTTGGTATGTCGGAAGCAAATGTAGACATTCTACAATTGGTTCAGTACCGCCATCGGGTAGAGGTCGTACCCGTATTGCTTGGCACTTCCTTTTTTCGTGGACCGCTCGGACGGGACAGTTCGAGGCCTGCAGTGCCCTGGCGGGGCCAATGTGTGTAAAGCCAGCGCTACATTGGACTTCCGCAGTATGTGACGGCTGGCAAGCCGTTACAAACTGCGGAAGCGGTGTGCCTCCAAGATCTACCTTCTTGCATGATCCATTCCCGTTATATGCTCCCAAAATCGCATAACATCTCTTCGGGAATCGCTCTCAGACAAGCCCATTGGGTGGGCCTGCGGATCGAATCCGATCAAGGCGGCACTTGAAGCCAGATCTCCAATGAGCGGCGGTCCGGTACACTGATTATCTGGATTTGGTGGGTGAGCTAGATTACGGATATGCACCATCTACTCGTCATGGCGGCCATAGCGGCCACTGAACCAACGCCATCAAATGACCGAGATGGGCCCGGTAGCCGACCGTTCGGTTCTTGGCCGAGAGACTAAGTAAGCGGCCGGTCCGCTGACTAGACCGGTTCAGACTTCGCGGCGATCACAGCCGTTGCTCGAAAGCTGACGCTCCGTCAGCGGCACGGTGGGCATCGACCGCTATCGTTCGCGCCATACCGGTCTTTTTGCAACCCAGCTAACAGTTCGTCTGTTGCGGACTGAGCGCGGTTGCGACGCTCTATTGCCGAAGCACCCTCCAATCCGAGAAGGACTCGCAGTATATCAGCGCCGACGAGCCGGCTGACGAAAGTCGCACTCAACTTCCGGCGATCCGCCCCGGGAACGCTCCCGGTTTCATCTTTATGGAATAGTATCCTTTCGACTGAGTCTTCGTGCGACCCAATGAACGCATTATACGCCGTCTGGGCAAGATGAGGGAACCGGGAACTCTCTGCCATGACCACGCGGAACAGTGCGGCGGTTTCGTCATTCGCAAGTTTTTCCTGCAACATCTCTCCCATCAGCACCAGCACGACGTTGAGCGGCTTCCCCGCCAGCGCCGCCATATCAGCTCGTTTGCTTTTATCCCAATGGTCACAGGTATTCGAGATCACCGCCCGAAAGAGATCGTCCTTGCCCTCGGAGTGGCGGTAAAGGGTCATGATGGACACTCCGGCGGCGGCGGCAATCGTGTCCATGTTCGTGCCTTCATAGCCAAGGCGAAGGAACGTGTTCCGTGCGGCCTCTAGGATCGCTGCGCTCTTGCGCGTCATGGCCTTTGCCTTCGGGTGCTCGTCCGACCAATTCTTCATATTCCTGTTGATTCCATCGTAATGACGATAGGGTGAGAACGATATGAACCCCGCCAGGTCGCCTGCCACGCTCTACCCTGATTGCCACCTTTGCATGGCTGAAAACCGGTCCAGTTCTTGTCGTGAGCCGACGAACAACGTGAATATAAAGCTCGACGCTCAGCCATTGTTTACCAGCATCTGGATTGCAAGGTGAATTCTTGCTGCCTCATCTTCAGATATCTCGACCAGATTGAGCAGGTCGGTAAGAATGAGTCCGATCATGGCAAAGAAGCTGAGGCGTTCATATTGGATCGTGGGAGACTGTGCATCGAATCGCCCTAGCAAAGACGCTCCAAACGCCCGCAATTGCTCTGATCCAGGACCATTGCCGGCGCTTAGAATCAAAGATGCAAAGTGCTTGGGTCCCTTTTGCCAATCGTCCCAGATTTCGGCGATCATGGCGGAAGAGAATCTGTCGGTTGCGGGTCGCAGTTTCGAAAGCCTCTGCTCGATACGGGCAATGAAGCGACTCTCGATGCCTCGCTCCAGATCATTCTTGGTTCGAAAATGGTACAGTAAACCGCCTTTGGTGATCTTGGCTTGCGCGGCGACAGCATTCAAGGTCAAGCCGGTTATTCCATGCGCAAGCAGGACCTCTTCGGTAGCATCAAGAATCTGATCTACTGTCGCTGCACTGCGTCTGGTCGAATTGGTCAGCAAGGGAGTGCCTCCGATTACCGCGAAGTCGCATTGTGTCCGAAACATCAAGCGGTAGCTTTACGAATGGTTCGCATCACCATTTCGTAGTGCGTGTTCACATAGGTTTTCAGTTCGGGCAGCGTCGAATCTCCGCCCAGGAGCATGTCGATTGCGTAGGTTAGCGCCGGACTGATCAATATTTGACTGATATGGTCGTCGGCCCAAATTTCAAATACGCCCTCACGAACGCCCTTCTGAAGAATGCGATCAAACATCGTCAGGAGCGGTTTGACGAACTGGTCGAAATGCGTCGATACGAGTTTTGGAAAACTCCGGCCATCGGCAATGAGGAAACGAAGAATTTCGCGCGAGTGCGGATTGACGGTCATGTGCTCGTAGAGCGTATCAAGGAACAGTCGAACAAGTTCATCACATGACCGGTGTTGATGCTGCTCCAGGAATTGTTTCTCGTCGAAGATCGGCTGCGAAAGCTTGCCTACGACGTCCTGGAACAGTTCTTCCTTGTTCTGAAAGTAGAGATAAATCGTTCCTTTGGTTACGCCCGCACGGGCGGCCACATCTTCGATGCGCGTCGCCGTATAGCCGCGCTCAACGAATTCCTCGAACGCAGCCTGAAGGATTTCTTGTGGGCGTTGTGCTTTGCGGCGAGCTCGCGGCCCGAGTTCGGTTTCCACTAAAGGCCTCCGTGCAATCTTGTTTCCAGCCATTTTCCTATCCCTGTGTGCGCATCATATCCGCATTTTATATATTGACTGAAAAGTTAGTCAATAATATATGGCGTTCGTGTTTTTGTGGGATCTAAAGTCATGCAGTGCGAACCAAATGTCATCCAAGCGCCCGTCGAGCGGTTCAGTGGGTGCAGTGAAGGGAGCCGGGGGTTCCTGGCGCGAATGAGCCTTCTCGCGCTTCTGCTGGTCGCCGGTTGCCAGCCCGATAAGGCGGCCGCGCCTCGACCGCCGACACCGGTGGAGGCGGTCAAGGTCGTCTTCTCGGACTATTTGCAGACCGTATCCGTGTCAGGGGAGATACGTGCCAGGGTAGATAGCGATCTTTCATTCAGAGTGAGTGGCAAGGTGGTTGAGCGGCTGGTTGATGTCGGTGACCATGTTGCCGCCGGGGAAGTTCTGGCGCGAATCGATCCCAAACAGCAGCAGGCCGACCTTGCCGCGGCCGAAGCGTCCGTGCGTTCTGCCGAAGCGCAGCTTCGCCAAACGACAGCTGCGTTCAACCGGCAAAAGGCGCTACTTGCGCAGGGCTTTACAACGCGTAGCGCGTACGACGGCGCTGAGGAGGCGGAGCGTACCGCGCAGGGGTCGCTCGACGCAGCAAGAGCCCAGCTTGATGCGGCCCGCGATACACTTTCCTATTCCGAGCTTAGAGCCGACGCCCCAGGCATTGTCACCGCCCGCAACATCGAGGTCGGGCAGGTGACCCAGATTGCTTCAGCCGCCTTTACCGTTGCGCTGGATGGACCGCGGGACGCAGTTTTCAATGTTTATGAAGGGTTGGTGACAACCAGACTGGATGATCGCCGAGTCCAGCTTGCCTTGCTTGACGCCCCTTTAATCACCAGCGAGGGGGTGATTAGAGAGGTTGCCCCTACCGTAGACGATGCTTCCGGCACCGTGCGGGTGAAAGTTACTGTCCAAAACCCGCGTCCGGAACTGGCGCTGGGTTCGGTCGTCGTGGGGACCGCCAAGCTCCCTGCGGTCAACGCGGCTATCCTTCCCTCCTCGGTGTTGACTTCCGACAACGGCAAGCCTGCGGTTTGGGTAATCGATCCGCAGACCCATGCAGTCAGCCTGCGTGCGGTCAATGTGGCAGCATACGAGTCGATGAGCGTCGTGATCAGGGGTGGTCTAAGAGCCGGTGAACAAGCTGTAAGCTCCGGCGGTGCCCGCCTGCGGCCTTCGCAGGTTGTTGCGGTCAAGAGCGAGGTTCAATCATGAAGCGTATTCTCGTCTATAGCGCGAGCGTTGGTCTTGCGGCCTGTGTCCTCGCCGCATGCCAGCAAGAACAGGATGCCGTGGAGCCTGAGATCGTGCGCCCTGTCCTGTCTACGGTCGTGAAGATTCAGCCGGTGCAGATTCGGGGGTTTGCCGGGAAGGTTGAACCTCGTTATGAAACCCAGCTCGGCTTTCGTACGCTGGGCCGTATCGTCCGCCGCGATGTTTCGGTTGGCGATCAGGTCATCAATGGCCAGGAATTGGCAGCAATCGATCCGCTTGCACTTGAGCTGGCGGTACAGGCGTCAGAGGCGAGCTTGTCGTCAGCGAGGGCACAACTTGCCAATGCGGCGACAACCGAAGAACGCCAACGGACGCTTCTCAGCCAGAGTTCGGCAACCGAGGCGACTTTCGACCAGGCACAGCAGGCCCACGAAGCTGCCGTCGCTGCTGTTGTCCAGGCCGAAGCAAACCTGACGAAGGCGAAGGAAGATCTTGGCTACGCCATCTTGCGCTCCGATTTTGACGGCGTCGTCACGTCCCTCCAGGCCGAGGTCGGCCAGACCGTGACAGCGGGCCAGCTGGTCGCCGTTGTCGCCCGGCCCGACGTCCGTGAAGCAGTCGTTGACATTCCGGAATCCGTTGCGGGAACGGTCAAGGTCGGCAGCAAGTTTCAGGTAACCCTGCAGATCGATCCAACAATCCGCACGACGGGCACTGTGCGCCAGATCGCGCCGCAGGCAGACGAGGCAACCCGTACGCGCCGCACCCGCATTACACTCGAACAACCGCCGGAAGGATTCAGGTTGGGCACAACGATCACCGCCTATCTTGCAACCGCGGCAGATCAGAGAATGCATGTTCCGGCCACAGCAATTCTGGACAGGGATGGCAAGACATTCGTCTGGCTCATCGACGGAAAGCTCGGGACAGTCTCGACCAAAGAGGTCACGCTGGAAAGCCGCACGGACGCAGAGGCGATTGTCGCCGTGGGGCTTTTCGACGGCGACAGTATCGCGACCGCCGGCGTTCACAGCCTGAGCGAAGGTCAGAAGATCAAGATGACAGACGGGAAGTCACTATGAAGAAGTTCAATCTTTCCGAGTGGGCGCTCGAACACCGCTCTCTCGTCTGGTATTTCATGATCATCTTCACGGTTGCCGGGATTTTCTCGTACATCAATCTCGGGCGGGAGGAAGATCCCAACTTCACCATCAAAACCATGGTGATCTCGGCGCAATGGCCGGGAGCGTCGATCGAAGACACGACGACCCAGGTCACCGAACGCATCGAGAAGAAGCTTGAGGAACTCGATACCCTCGACTACACGCGCAGTGTCAGTTCGCCCGGCACGACAACGATTTTCGTCAACCTGAAGGATACAGTGCGCGGGGAGGCCGTGACGCAGACCTGGGTCCGCGTCCGCAACATGATCAGGGATATTTCATCGGACCTCCCGCAGGGAGTCGTTGGTCCCTTTTTCAATGACCAGTTCGGCGATGTTTTCGGAAATGTCTATGGGTTCACTGCCGACGGGCTAAGCCGGCGGCAACTGCGCGATTATGTCGAAGACGTGCGCCGGAAAATCCTGACCGTACCCGATGTCGGCAAGGTCGAACTCGTCGGGGCACAGGACGAGGTCATTTATCTCGAGTTTTCGACCAAGCAGGTCGCCGCACTCGGGATCGACCAGCAGGCCATCATCAGCACGCTGCAGGCACAAAATGCGATCACCCCGTCCGGCGTCGTGGAGACGGGCCCGGAGCGGGTAATGATACGTGTCAATGGCCAGTTCACCTCGGAAAAGAGCCTTGAGGCGATCAATCTGCGGGTCAACGATCGTTTCTTTCGGCTGAGCGATGTCGCCAAAGTCACCCGCGGTTATGTTGATCCGCCGACGAGCCTGTTTCGCGTCAATGGCAAAGAGGCCATTGGCCTTGCAATCGGCATGAAACAAAACGGTAACCTCCTCGAATTTGGCGAACATCTCAAGGCGCAGATGAAACAGATTACCGCTGACCTTCCGGCCGGCGTTGGGGTCCATCTGGTTTCCGATCAGCCACAGATCGTGGAAGAGGCAGTCTCCGGTTTCACACGGGCGCTCTTTGAAGCCGTGGCCATCGTGCTCGCCGTCAGCTTTGTTAGTCTTGGCATGCGTGCGGGCCTTGTCGTCGCACTGGCTATTCCGCTTGTTCTCGCCATCACGTTCATGGTGATGGAATATATGGGAATCTCGCTTCAGCGGATCTCTCTTGGCGCACTGATCATCGCCCTTGGTCTACTCGTCGATGATGCGATGATTGCCGTTGAGATGATGGTTGCGCGACTGGAGGCGGGAGACTCTTTGCGTAAAGCCGCCACCTATGTCTATACATCCACCGCCTTTCCCATGCTGACGGGAACGCTCGTGACGGTTTCGGGCTTTATTCCTGTCGGCCTCAACAGCAGTTCTGCCGGGGAGTTTACCTACACGCTGTTCGTGGTTATCGCCGTCTCCCTCGTTGTATCATGGGTTGTAGCCGTGATCTTTACGCCGTTGCTCGGGGTAACGTTGCTTCCCAAAACGATGAAGAACAAGCATGCCAATCCGGGTTGGTTTGCCCGGTTGTTCCAACGCATGCTTTTGCTTTGCATGCGTTTTCGTTGGGCGACAATTGCCGTGACAGTCGCCATTTTTGTCGCCTCCCTCTATGGCCTGGGCCATGTCCAACAGCAGTTTTTTCCCAACTCCGATCGCCATGAACTGATCGTTGACTGGAACCTGCCGCAGAACGCCTCGATCGTTGAAACCAAGGCGCAAATGGACAAATTCGAGGCGGAACAATTGACGGGAAATCCCGAAATCGAGCACTGGAGCTCTTATGTCGGGCAGGGCGCTATCCGTTTCGTACTGTCCTTTGACGTTCAACCCGCCAATCCGTTCTTTGGTCAAACGATCATCGTGACGAAGAGTCTGGAGGCGCGTGACCGGTTGCGGGAACAATTCCAGCAATGGTTAAAGGATCAGTTTCCCGGGACCGATGCGTTCGTACATCTTCTCGACATCGGTCCGCCGGTCGGACGGCCCGTCCAGTACCGTGTCAATGGTCCCGACTTTCAGCAAGTGCGCGATTATTCTCAACAGATGGCGAACCTCGTTGCCGAAACCCCGTCGGTCGGAGAAATCACCTTCGACTGGAACGAACCTGCACGGGTCATCAAAGTCGATGTGTTGCAAGACAAGGCAAGACAGCTTGGCATTTCGTCCGAAACCATTGCGTCAGCATTGAATGCGGTCGTTGGAGGTACGACGGTCACCCAGGTCAGGGATTCCATCTATCTTGTGGACGTCGTAGCGCGGGCCCGTGCCGATGAACGCGGATCGATTGATCAACTCCGCAATATCGAATTGCAGGCAAGCAATGGGCAATCTGTGCCGGCTGCGGCTGTTGCCAACTTCCACTATGAGCTGGAGCAGCCCGTCGTCTGGCGTCGTGCCCGCCAGCCCACCATAACGGTGAAGGCAAATGTCCTCGGAACGCTTCAGCCCGCAACGGTTGTTTCGCAATTGGCCCCCAAGGTGAAGGAATTCGCCGAAAAGCTTCCGGCCGGCTATGGCGTTGCTGTCGGCGGTGCTGTCGAAGAGAGCAGCAAGGCGCAGGCACCGATTGCCGCAGTCGCCCCCTTGATGTTGTTTGCCATGATCACTCTTTTGATGATCCAGTTGCAAAGCTTCCAGCGGCTCTTCCTTGTCTTCGCGGTTGCGCCACTCGCGGTTATCGGTGTGGTCGCAGCATTGCTGCCAAGCGGTGCACCGCTTGGGTTCGTCGCCCTCCTTGGCGTTCTTGCGCTGATCGGCATCCTGATCCGAAATTCGGTCATTCTCGTTGTTCAGATCGAAGATTTGCGACAGGAGGGCAAGGACCCTTGGAACGCCGTTGTCGAGGCAACCGAACACCGCATGCGTCCCATCATGCTGACGGCCGCCGCCGCCAGCCTTGCACTCATTCCGATCGCCCGTGAAATCTTCTGGGGGCCGATGGCATACGCGATGATGGGCGGCATCATCGTCGGAACGGTTTTGACGCTGCTGTTCCTGCCGGCGCTTTACATCGCCTGGTTCCGGATCAAGGCGCCAGGAACAGATTCGAACGCCAGCCATTCGGAGATGACAGCTGACAGCGTGGTCGCGAGCGAGAGCCTATGAAGGCGAGCAAACTGGCGACAGGTTCGAAATGCCTAGCAATGGCGTTGTCTCTCTTGCTCTCGGCCTGTGCGACGCATCCAGGAAACGTGCTTGCGCCGGTCGCGGAGACCGCGCCAGGCGCAAGCAAGGTGGACATGTTGGTCGCGACCACACGTGAGCCGGTGAGCGATCCCGGCATGCTTTTTTCCGGCGAACGAGCAACGGCGATTTCAATGACCAACATCGTGGTCTCGGTACCGCCGGACAAGACCCGGAAAATTGGCGAGGTTCAGTGGCCCTCCCGACTGCCAGGCGATCCCGTCAAGGATTTTGTCACGCTCAAGACGGAAGAGCTTGCCTCCGAAAACCGGGTTCTAACCTGGCTGAAACGCAACCGGGGTCCAAAGAAGCGGGTGCTCATTTACGTGCACGGCTTCAACAATACCTATTCCGATGCGGTCTATCGTTTCGCGCAGATCGCGCACGACGCCCGGACGAGTGCCGCGCCAGTCCTGTTCACCTGGCCGTCGCGGGGCAGCGTTTTCGACTATGTCTACGACAAGGAGAGTACAAACTTCTCCCGTTTTGCCCTTGAAGAGCTGCTTCGCCAGGCGATACGCAGTCCCGACGTCGGTGAAGTGACGATACTGGCCCATTCGATGGGAAGCTGGCTCACCGTGGAGGCACTGCGTGGCGTCGCCATGCGGGACAAGGGCATATCGCCAAAAATCAAGAATGTAGTACTGGCCTCGCCAGACATCGATGTCGATGTGTTCCGGCGGCAGCTCATCGAAATGGGACCCAAACGGCCACAATTCACGATCTTTGCCTCCCGGGGCGATCGGGCGCTCGCCGTATCCAAATGGGTTTCGGGAGATGTTGACCGTGTCGGCGCTGCAGATCTACGGCCCTACGCGCCCGAACTGAAGCAGCTTGGGATCACAATTATCGACACGACGGATATCAAGGCAGCTGATCCGCTCGCGCACAACACCTTTGCCGACAACCCGGAAATGGTGCAGCTTCTCGGCCAGAGATTATCCGGGCAATCGCTCGATACAGGCGACGTCTCGCTTGCCGATCGGGTCGGGGTAACAGCGCTTGGGACGATGCGGGTTGTGGGTTCAACTGCGGGTGCGGCGGTGACGGCGCCCGTCGCCATCGTCAGTCCTGCCGCCCGCCGGCAGCTCTCCCGGCAATTCCAACAGGTTGGCACTTCGTTTTCCCAGACTGTCAACGGGCAGATTGCATATTAGGTTTTTGAGAAATCTGCCACGCATGATCACGGGAGTTCCACGCAAGCATTTGTCCCGCAGTGGGCAATGGCTTGGCACGCTTAGCTGGCTCTTATTCCGACCTCCATATTGTCACGCAGATTACCGGAGCCAAGGATGGCTTGTTTGATCGTGTCCAGAATGGCGATCGCCGCGATACCTATGTGACGGATGATGGCTGGTTGCCCCTCATCGAAACGCGCGGACCCGACTTGCCTCGCTGGGTCGCGCGGAGATCATTGCACCACTTAACGTTTAATACGCTGTCCTTGCAGACCGATCCGTCAGGCGCAAGCCGACGAGGAGCTTGGCCAGCACGCTCGCTTTGCACCAATAACTTTAGCAGTTGCACTGGGCACCCCTGTCGGCGAGCTCGAGCGTCTCCAATGCCTGCCTGATGTCATCTCTGGTGTCCTCCGGCAACGGCAAAACCGGGCGCGGCGGCTGGACGTGCGCCAGACCCAGGAGGTCGGCAATCACGAACATGACGCGGAAGCTGCCGTACCGCTTGAACAAGGCCCAGAGCGGTTCGAAAGCGTGGTTCAACCGAGCGGTCTCCCCAGCGTTGCCGGACTGCGCTGCCCGCGTGAGGGTAAGCGCCGGGGCCGCCAGCAGACCTGCCGAAACGCTGTACCAGGTGTCACATCCGGCGAGCAAAGCATCGGCCGCACCCCAATCACCGCTGTAGCCGATTGTGAACGTGCCAGGGGTCATCTGCCGCAGGCGTGCCAGTTCCCCCGCGTAATCGTCATCTGCCGCCAAAGGCATTTTCACGGCGACGATGTTAGATACCGCTGACAGCCGGGCGATCAATGCATCGCTGAATGTGAAACGCGTGGTGCCTGGATTGTTGTATATGCACAAAGGCAGGTCCCCCGCCTCTGCCACGGCGACGAAATGCTGGAAGACTTCGTCCTCTTTCAGGGGAACGTAGGACATGGGCGCCAGGAGCAGGCCGTCAGCGCCTGCGGATTTGGCATCGCGCGCCAAGGCTTGAGCTTCGTCGGTACGCAATGCTCCCACGCCCACGATGAGAGGCGTTTTGCCGCCGTTGCATTCCACGGCAGCCTGGACGGCACGCTTGCGTTGCTCCCTTGTGAGATAAGCATAACCGCCTGTGCTGCCGAGAAGGCCGATGGAATCTGCTCCCGCCTGATGGATGCGCTCGAGAAAACGAGCCAGCGCCTCGGTGTCAATATGTCCTTCTGGATCGGTTGGAGTGAGGGGGAACGCCGACAGGCCATGAAACAAGGGCATCATCTATCCTTTCGAAACTAAATACCTGAGAGCAACATGCGCAGCCCAGCGAACGCGAAGAACATCGCCAGCAGACTTTCGATCCAGCGGCGGCAGCGGCGATACAGAGCCACCATTGGAGGTGTGGAGAAGACAATGGCGTAGCCGCAGAAGATCGTGACGCTCAGGACGGCGCAGCCACCCAATATCGTCGTGGTGCTCTCCCATGTCGAATTCGGACCGATGCCAAGCGTGACCAGCGCGATCCAGGCCAGCACGGATTTTGGGTTCGCCAAGTGCATCAAGAGGCCCCTTCGATAGAGCGCACCCCGGGAAAGAGCGACGTCGTCACCCGACGCGCGCTGCCAGCTTCTCGTTCGACGTGAGGGCTGCCCGTCCCGCCCTGAAGGCGAGGAATAGCAGGTAGAGGCCCCCGAAAACTTGAAGAACGAGCAGTGCCTGGGCGTACCTGGCCAATAAGGCGGAGATGCCTGTCGAGGCCATCAGGCCCCAGAAGATCGAGCCGCTGACGACGCCCGAGGCGAGCACCAGCGCAGCACCTCTGCCGCGAGCCATCGCCACGCCCATGATACGCATATTGCTCGGACCGGGGCTTCCCGCGGCGATGACATATGCTGTGTAGACAATGAGCAACTGATGGGGATCGACATTCATTCGCTTACTCTTGAAATCTCAACTCAGATCGATGGGTTCAATCACTCGACCGGGCACGTCATTTGGCGATGGCGATAGTTTGGCTTACGATCGTGCAGCCCGGCATCAACGCGTTCAGCCCTTCGGCCAATGCATCCGTCGCCTCCGCCAGCGCTTCGTCCGGCATGGTTTCCAACGCCTCCAATATGAACCACATCCGGCCTTTTGCGGTCTCCAGACGGGTTCGAGTTCCCTGTCGCCAGTTCCAGCGTCTGCAGGTGACGCCAATGTCGTCGCGCCAGATGACCTCTCCCACTACGGGAGGATCGTTGACTTCCTCCCCATTGATTACAGTGTCGAACGTCTCCGTTCCGTCCGCGATCGTCAGGAAAGGTCTTCCGGCATAGGAGTCGTAATTCTCTCCACCCACCGGGATCGCGTATTTCAGGGAGATGGCGTTGTAGAGGTCGACGACAGGGTTGATCGTCGGAATGGTGTAGTCCTTCAGAACCCGCTTTCTGAGGGCCTGGGCTGAACACGGCGTGCGGTTCGGCTTCGCGCCAAAGCGGACATAGGCGTCGGACCAACTCGCCAGATGCGTTTCCGCCCAGGCCGGGCAACCGGCCAACACGCAATCGCAGGCTTCCGTAAGCAATCGAGGATCGAAACGTCCTTCTCCGGCTGAAGCCGCATCGACGTGAACGCTCACCGCTCTAAATCCCGGTGCAATATTCTGTATTCGACCGTCGATGAGGGGATTTTCAAACATCCAGGCAAACTCCATCAATTCAAGCAAAAGCAATCCATGAGCGGTGCGACCAGTGACGATCGCTTCCTTGACTGCAAGCCACTATTGCAGTTCACTGGCACAAACTAAACGGCCACTTTTGGAGATTTTCATTGGTCCAGCACAAGGAGGGTTCTCGCAAGACCGGAGCGACGCGTCGAATCTACAATTCCCTGCTCAAGCAGATCGAGGCCGGAGTGTACGCGGTCGGTGACGCTCTACCTTCAAGCCGGGCACTTGCGGAAGAACTGGGTGTTTCGAGGACGACGGTGACCGCCGCTTTTGATCAGCTCATTTCTGAGGGTTACGTCCGTGTACGGCAGGGTCGAAAGGCGTCGGTTGCCTCCGCAGGGCGGTTGAGCCACGTCAACCAGCACGATCGTCCGACGATCGCCGCTCGCCAACTTTCAGCCTATGCAACTCGTGCGATGGCCCTGCCGTCGAACAGCACCGCCGGGAGGCAGCCGCTCAAGTTCGATTTCCGCTACGGAGATGTCGCAGCGGCGGACTTTCCAAAGGCCTCCTGGCGAAAAGCGCTGAACACCGCCTTCCTCATGCATCGCGACAGATTGGGATACGATGATCCGGCAGGAAGCCGATCCTTGCGGGAGACCTTGCAGGGCTACGTCTGGCGCTCAAGGGGCATCAGTTGCGATCTCGACCAGATCATGGTCGTGAACGGATCGCAACAGGCGCTGGACCTCTGCGCGCGGGTCCTCGTCAATCCCGGCGACAGGGTCGCGGTCGAAGATCCGTGCTATGTCATGGCAAAGAACGTCATGCTCGCGGTCGGAGCAAACAGCGTTGCTGTGCCCTGCGACGCTCATGGCATGGACACCACGAAGCTTCCGGAGGCTGGCGACATCGCGGTGGCGTACGTCACTCCGAGCCACCAGTTCCCCCTGGGAGGGGTGTTGCCTGCTGCGCGTCGCCAGGCATTGATGGAGTGGGCCGCGTTGGCAAATGCCTATGTCATCGAGGATGACTACGACAGCGAGTATCGGTACGACGTTGGCCCCATACCGCCTCTCTATCTGTCTGGACAAAGCCGCGTCATCTATGTCGGAACGGTCTCGAAGACCTTAGCACCGACGCTGAGGCTTGGATACATCGTGCTCCCGCATCCCCTTGTCGATGCCTTCATCGCCTGCAAGCGGATTGCCGACCGGCACACGTCCACGTTCGAACAAGAAGCGCTCGCTGCGCTGATTGAGACAGGCGCCTATGAGCGGCATGTCCGCAGGATGAGGAGACTGAATGCAGAGAGACGCGCTGTATTTCTCGCCTCAATGATCCGCGCTTTTGCCGACGATATCGAGATCGTCGGCACGACTGCGGGACTTCACGTCGTCGTGTGGTTCAACACGATCTGCTCCAGGGAAGAGGAGCGCTTTGCCGAAGCCGCTCGAAACCATGACATCGGAATCTATCCTGTC
Source organism: Phyllobacterium sp. LjRoot231 (assembly GCF_964253365.1). Lineage (NCBI taxonomy): Bacteria > Pseudomonadati > Pseudomonadota > Alphaproteobacteria > Hyphomicrobiales > Phyllobacteriaceae > Phyllobacterium > Phyllobacterium sp. LjRoot231. The sequence continues at coordinate 4,357,812 of NZ_CAXUQT020000001.1, read as the reverse complement.
ACACGCCTGTTCTCATCTCCGACTGATGAGCGAGCCGGATATATCTTCGGCTATGCGTCCATGTCTGTCGATCAACTCGCCAAAGGCGTGGAAGAGTTACATCGCGCCTATCTCGACCTCGGCGGCAACGTAACACACCAAGCGGGACCGGCCACAACGGGAAGTTTTCGATGACCAGATAGTTTCATTTCGATTGCGAAATGCCGGGCATCCACTGTTTCTGTGACATGCGAGAGATGGTAGCCTGACATTATGGGTAACGCCGGTGAAAGGAAGGCCGCGGATCAGACGGCCTTCAGATAGTCGACCCAGCGTGGATCCTGCATGACCGAGCGGGCGCGCATGTGCTTCCAGGCGCCGTATTTGTAGAAATCGAAATCGAGCGCCGAAACGACGTTCTGGACCATGGCCCATGTAGACCATTTCATGTCGGCGAGCGCCCGATGTACCGTGAGACGGGCCTTCATCTGCGGATCGAAGCGGCCGAAATATTCCTCGATGACTTCGGCTTCCACGGCGTCCGGGAAAAACATCTCGCCGCACCAGATACCAATATCGTAGCAGCGGTCGTTATTGGACGCATATTCGTAGTCGATCAGCATCAGCGATTTATCGTCGGCGATCATGAAATTGCCGGGCATCGGATCGTTGAAACAGGCGACGAGATCGATGCCGGAGGCCTCCAGCGCCGCCCGCGCCAGCCGGTACTGCTTGTATAACCAGGCGAAGTCTGCCGGAAAGGCGCCATTGAGCTCGCGCACCTGCTCGATATGTTCGTCGATCATGTCGAAGACGGTCTTGGTCAACGGCAGTTTTCCTGAACCGTTGAAGGTACGGTACAGTCCGACTGCAGCCTTGCGCACGGCAGGGTCATGGAAATCGCGGTTGGTGCAGGCGCGGCGGCCTTCGATGTAGTCTGCGATCTCGACGCCCTTGTCCGCCAGATATTCATAGATCTTCGGCCCGATGCCGAGATCCTGCGCCCGGCGGCTCGCATCGAGTGCTGCATTTCGATCGATAAACATTTCGGTACCACGGCCGGGAACTTTGACGAAAAAGCGACCTGGCTCGCCCGTGACACGAATGCGCCAGTTGGAATTGCTGATACCGCCATGCACCGGACCATAATGGAGTTCGCGTCCTGACCATGGTTCGATCGCGCGCAGCACGGCTTCGATCTCCGCTTCCGCCTCGTTTGCCGCTTCTCCCAATCGTTTTTCCATGGTCAGACCCTTAGAGTGTGCGAAGCATGTATTCGAAATGCGGATTGCGAAGCGCCATCCGGCAGCGCAGCAGACGCCATTGCGCATATTTCAGGAATTCGACACCGCCGCGCGGCGAAACCTTGTTCATCAGTGCGCCCCACATGCCCCAAAGCAGATCGTCGGCTATGCCATAAAGGCGGCAGCGATTCAGGGATGTCTGACGGAATTGTCCCTCGAAGATTTCGAGCGCCGGCTGCATTTCACTGTCGAACTGGAAAGCCTCGTTGAGCAGAATGCCGATGTCGTAGAAGGGATCGACGTTGCGGGCCTCGTCGAAATCGATCAGTTGCACGGCGCCATCCGGCCCGATCATGATGTTGGAGGCAAGACCGTCTGCATGGGCTGTTTTTTCATCGAAGCCGGCGGCGGCGATCGCCGCTTCAATATCGCCGACGCAATCGCGCATCCACCAGCCGTCTGCGGCGACCTCCGCGATGGCGGCGTGCGCGAGCGCTTTCTCGACAATACGGATACGATCGAACACCGTTGATGTTTCGCAGAGCGGCTTGCTGCCGTGGAAGGTTTTCTTGGCAGCAATGACGCTTTCCAGAACATCTCGTTTAAGCAGATCATCCATCCTGGCGGTGCGCCAGATATCCGGAAGTCGGTTGAAAACGACAGCGGACATCTCCGTGTTGTGCCAAAGGGGTGCCGGCGTCAGGCCTAGGGTTGAAGCCTGACGCGCGGCGGTAACGGACCTGTCCAGGTCAATGAAATCCGACTGGTCCGCGTGGAGAATCTTAAGGAAATAGGAAGCGGGCGCATCGCCTTTGGCGACAAACCAATTCTGGCTGTCAACGGCGCGATGTGCCGGCGAGGCGACGCCGGAAATGCCCGGTTCATAACGCATATCGGCGTTTGCCCAGTCGGGAACGGTCCGGATAGCAGCTTCCGCCTCTACCTCATCCACCGTCGATGCTTGCCCGAGTGCCTTCATAGTCCCAATCCTTCAATCCGTGGCTTTCAGGATGTTGCCGTTGATGCAGAATTTCCACAGCATGGCGCTGAGGATTTCCGTGCCCAGCAACCGGTCTTCCGGCGTGGTGAATTCTCTCGGGTGATGGATGATGCCGCCGACGCTCGGTACGGCGATGACAACGGCCGGGGAAACAGCCGTCATGCTGATCGCGTCATGTCCGCCGATGGTGTCGAGCAGCAGGGTTTCGAGGCCAAAGCCGCTCGCAGTTTCCTGGGCAAGCGCCACCAGACCTTCATGCATGTTTCCGGCGCGGCGGCGATCGATCGAGCGCACCTCGAGTTCCACGTCCGACTTTTTGGCGCAAAGGTCTGCCTTCTCGTTGAGCTGCGCTTCCGCCCAAGCGAGCACATCGGGCTTTGCGGAGCGCAATTCGATGAACATCACCGCTTCGCCCGGTACGACATTCGGCGAGTTCGGGTAAACTTCCAGACGGCCGCAGGAGGTGTGCAGGTCGAGCCCGGCCTGATCGGCAAAGCTCTTCAGTTCAGCAATCAGATAAGCTGCCGCCAGAAGCGCGTCATGCCGTTCGGCCATAGGCGTTGGACCGGTATGCGCTTGACGGCCGATAAAGGCGAGGCGGTATTTGACATTGCCCCAAAAGCGGTTGAAGACGGCAAAGCGCATGCCTTTCTTTTCCAGCTCGGCGGAGCCCTCGATGTGCAGTTCGATCAACGCATCGGGAACGACAGGACCGAATGTGCCGGCGTAGCCGATATCGTCCAGAGCCTCCTTGACCGAAATGCCCTCACCATCCTTGCGGGCGAGTGCGAAATCGAGCGTCAGCTCGCCGGCGTTGACGCCGCTGCCGAGAAGGCTTGGCTGGAAGCGGGCACCTTCCTCGTTGGTCCAGTTGACGATGATGAAATTCACCTTCGGAGTGATCCCCGTCGAGGCGACGTGCCTGCGAATGGAGTCAATGGCGGCGCAAGCTGCGATCACGCCATAGGCGCCATCGAAACAGCCCCCGTTCGGCTGGCTGTCGAGATGGGATCCGCTCATGATGTAGGGCGCATCCGGTCCGGCCCAGTCCAGGTAGCCGTACATGTTGCCCATCGGGTCTGTCTCAAGGCGCAGACCAGAGTTCGTCAGCCAGTTCGCCAGCCAGTCGCGGGCAGCCTTGTCTTCCTGCGACAGGGTCAGCCGTGTCATGGCGCCGCCCGGTCCGCCACCGAAGACGGACACGTCCTCCATCATCCGATGCAGGGTTTCGGCATCTACCTGCGGCAGCGATGCCGGGTCATCGCGTATTTCAAGCATAAATCACCTTCACTTGCGCCTCTTCAAGCTTTTCAAGGAAATCTGCTCGCGGAGGCGCATCGGTGATGAGCAGATCAACGTCACGGAAATTGTAGGTGCAGAAATTGCCCTGGCGGCCGAACTTGCTGCTGTCGGCCAGCATCACGATCTGTTTGGCATGGCGGCGCAGCGCCCGGCGCACCAGCGCCTCCTCTTCGCCAAGATCCATGAAACCGAGATTGACATCGACCGTCACTGCACTGACGAAGGCGATATCGAACAGATGTTCGCGGATCACATTGATGGTATCGGGGCCAAGAAAAGCCCGGTAGCTGTGCCGCAGAACGCCGCCAACGGCGACTACGTTGCTGGATTCCGCCGCTGACAGGGTTTGTATGATGTCCAGAGAGTTGGTGTAGATCTTGATCGCAGGCCGATCGACCAGATAGCGCGACAGGGCAAGCATCGTCGTGCCGGTATCGACGAAGATCTTAGTGTGGTCGCGCAGGTGTTTCGCGGCCAATGTCGCGATCTTTGCCTTTTCACGGGCGTTGACGCGCATACGCTGAGAGATCGGCTGGTCGGCGTCTCGCCTTGGCGTCACGCCGCCGCCGTAGATGCAGCGTAGGTGCCCTTCCATCTCGAGCTGCTTGAGGTCGCGGCGCACGGTTTCCGGGCTGACGGAAAACACCGCCGCCAGCTCCTTGACCGTAACCCGGCCATGCTTTGCCAGATCTTCGAGGATGTGTTGCAGACGTGCCTGAGGATGATCGGTCATCGCGGTTTTCCCGGTCACACGTCCATCGGCCAGGCGATTGATGCAGCGTTCCGCTCTGTGGCACTCACGTCTATCATCGCTCTTATCCTCCCGGTTTTCGATATAATTTGTGGTTTCAAGCTGCTGCATGGGAAAGCGCGCTTTCCACCAAAAAGCAAGCAGCCAGGTCCTTGTCGCCGCGGGTGGTCAGCACCGGGCTTTGTTCATGACACCGGCCAAATGCGTTCGGGCAGCGGCTGGTGAAACTGCAGCCCGGCGGCAGATCAATCGGGCTCGGCGGTTCGCCTTCCAGCAGGCAGTCTTCCGGCTTGTAACGGCGCTCCTCCAGCGTCGGCACGGCGCTGAGCAACGCCCTGGTATAGGGATGGCCGGGATCGAAGAACAGGCGGGTGTTGTCGGCAATCTCGACGACTTCACCGAGATACATCACGGCTACGCGGTTACAGACACGGCGCACCATCGCCAAATCATGGGAGATGTAGACATAGGTCAGACCATGCTGGGCCTGCAGTTGTTCGAAGAGCTTTAAAAGTTTGAACTGTTCGGTCTGGTCGAGCGAGGACAGGGTCTCGTCCATGATCAGCACCTTCGGCTCCAGCACCATGGCGCGGGCGACGTTGACGCGTTGCCGCTGCCCGGCGCTGAGGCCTAAGGGCAGTTCATCGTAGAGCGCTGCAGGTAGGCCGACCTCGTGCATGACGGAGAGCACCCGCTCGCGCAGTTCCGCTCCCTTCGCAATTCCGTGCGTCTTCAGCGGTTCCTCGATAATGGCTCCTATCGACGTGCGCGGTGGCAGGGAGTTGAACGGGTCCTGTAGTACCAGCTGGAAGTCGCGGCGGAACTTCAGCAATCCCTTGCCTGAGAGTTTGGCGATATCCTGTCCATCGCAAAGCACATGGCCGCTGTCGGGGCGCTCCAGCCGGCTGAGAAGGCGCATCAAAGTGGACTTGCCGCAGCCGGATTCGCCGACGATGCCGAAATTCTCGCCCGGAAACACGTCGAAGGTGACGTTGCGTACGGCGCGCACCGTGCTGTAGCTGGCAAAGGTGCCGCGCTTGCGCACACGGTAGGAGCGGGTGGCGTCGAGAATGCTGATGATCGGCTCGCGGATCTGCTGCGGCAGATCGTTCGCCACCGCCTCGCTCGTCCAGATCTTGGGGATCTGGCTGATGAGTTCGCGGGTATAGGGGTGCTGCGGCGCGCTGACGAGTTCGTTGGTTGTCTGGCGCTCGACGACCCTGCCTTCGGCCAGCACCAGGATTTGGTGGGCGGCGTCGCTGACCAGCGGCAAGGACGACGACACAAAGACGATTGCGGTGTCGAAACGGTCGGTCAGCTCGCGCATCAGGCGCAGCACCTGGGCGGCGACCGTGACATCCAGCGGCTGGGTGACGTTATCGGCTACGAGGAAGGCCGGGTTGCTGACCAGCGCGTCGACGATCAACGCGCGCTGCATCATGCCTCCGCTGAACTGCGAGGGATACTCGTGGAAGCGCATCTGCGGCGAGGGAATGCGCACCGCGCTCAGAAGGTCGATTACGCGCTTTCTGGCTTCGTCAGTTGGGATTTCCGGCGCAACCGACCGCAGTTTCTCGACGATCTGCTGGCCGACCGGCAGTGTGGGATCGAGTGCGCCCGCCGGGTTGGCGCCGACATAGGCGATCTCGCGGCGCAAGGTTCGCATCGCCTGTCCCGGCAATTCGAGGATGTTCTGCGATTTGTAGATCACCGAGCCGGACGTGACCCTCAGTGGCGGGTCGATCCAGTTGACAAGTGCCCGCGACAGCACGGTTTTGCCGGCACCGCTGGCCCCGATTATGCCAAGGATTTCGCGTGGCGCCAGGTCGAAGTCGATATCGGAAATGATCGAGCGCACGCGGCCGCCCACTTCCAGGCCGACACTCAGATTGCGAACCTTGAGAAGCGGTGTGCTGGTCATGATCTGCCTCCATAGATGCGGTTGCGGGCCCGTTCGAGCGAGGCGCCCATCAGATTGATGCTGGTCAGGCACAGACAGAGGAACACCCCGGGCATGGTGGCGATCCACCAGGCATTGAGCAGGTACTTGCGACCGTCGGCGATGATGTTGCCGAATGTGGGGGTTGGCGGCTGAACGCCGAGGCCGATGAAGCCGAGTATGGATTCGAAGATCATCATGCGGGCGACGTCGAGCGCCGAGACGAAGATGATCGGCGGCAGCACCAGCGGCGCCAGCAGGCGCACCATGATGCGGAAATCCGACGCGCCGTAGATCTCGGCGGCGCGCACATATTCCCGCTTTCGCTCGGTCATGACGACGCTGCGGGTAACGCGGGCATAGACCGGCCAACTTGAAAGCCCGAGAACCAGAATGATCGCCGGGATCGTCGGGCGAGAGACGCCGAGCACGGTGATGGCGAGGATGATCATCGGGATCGACAGTTGGGCATCCGTCAGGCGCATGACTACCATATCGACGCGTCCACCATAATATCCGGCGATCGTGCCCAGCGAACAGCCGATGATCAACATCACGAGAACGGTGGAAAGCCCGATGAGCAACGAGTAGCGAAGGCCGACGAGGCTACGTACCAGCATGTCGCGTCCGATCTGGTCCGTGCCGAGCGGCGCCGTCCAGCTCCATGTTTCGCCCATGAACGGCGGGGCATGCAGACGCGTCGACACGCTCATTTTTGTCGGGTCGATGCCGCTCAGTTCCGGATATAGCAGGGCGGCCAGCACCAGAACGGTGAAGATGGCGGCGCCGACGCGGAATTCGCTGGAGGCCAGGGCGATCCTCCAGATACGCCGGGCGATCGAAGCGCCGCGTTGCGTTACCGGAACCGGGATTGCCGGGATGTCTGTCTCGGTCACGCTCATCAGTACTCCAATCTCGGATCAATCATGGTGGCAAGCAGATCGACTGCGATGTTGATGAAGACGAAGATCGCGCTGGTGACGATGGCGATCCCCTGGATCAGCGGGAAGTCCCGCTGCAGCACGGCGGTAATGGTCAGAAGGCCGAGGCCCGGATAGTCGAAGATGAACTCGACGACGAGGACGCCACCCAGGAGGCCGCTGATCTGGATGCCGATCAGATTGAGCAACGGCACAGAGGCGTTGCGCAGTGCGTGGGCAACGACGATGCGCGCGCGGCTCAAGCCACGCACATTGCCCGCCGCGATGAAAGGTTCCATCATGACGGCTGCCACGGATCCCGTCAGCGTGCGGATCAGCACCGGTGCCAGTTCGACGGCCAGAACAATGGCCGGCAGAATGGTATAGGCAAAGCCGCCATAGCCGATGGCCGGAAGCCAGCCGAGCTTGACGGACAAAAGCATGGCAAGGACGATACCGAGCCAGAAGTTTGGCAGCGATATGAAGATCGAGGAGATATAAAACGCCACCCTGTCCGGCCATCGATCGGGAGCGAGCCCACCGGGAATGCCGATGAGAAACGAAAAGATCAGCGCAAAAATGATTGCCAGACCACCGAGCTGCAATGTCATCGGCAACGTATCGCCGATCAGAGTGAGCACGTCGGCGCGTTCGCCACGGGTGGAATCGCCGAAACTGGAGCCGCCCGTCGAGGCACCGCTTGCCGGGCGTACGAAGGATTGCCCCAGATCACCCGTGACGACGCCGCTCATGTAACGGCCGAACTGCACCAGGATGGGGTCACGCAGACCCATGTCTTTGGCGATCTGCTCGATCAGCGCCTCGGGCGCCATGCCGCCGGCCATCAACCGCACCGGGTCCCCCGGCACTACCCGCAGCAGCGTGAAGATCAGCAGCGTCACCAGGAAGACGATCAAGACGCCTTGCGCCAGCCGGCGAACCAGAAAACTAAGAACGAACATGTCATTTCCTGACAGCAATCGGAGCGAACGGTCCTGACGGGCGTGACCGCAATCGTTGTGACATCATGGGCGAAACGCGGAACCCTGCGACGCCGGTATCCGGCGCCGCACAAAGCCAAGGCAGCATCAGCCGAACGTGCCCTTCGAGGCATCCATCGACCCGTCTGGGTAGATGAACAGGCTGGCCAGCGACTTATCCATCGCGTGGATCATGACCGATGTGAACAGCGACAGGGCAGGCACTTTGTCGGCAAGCATCGGCATGGTTTCGGTCTGCAGGATCTTCTTGCGTTCTTCCAGAGATGCGGCGCTGCGTTCCTTGTCGAGCGTCGCGTCGATCTCCTTGTCGACGATGCCGGTGATGCGCTTCGAGGTCGAATGGAAGTGGGTACGCAGCACGAGGTCAGGCTCCGGCGAACCAGTCGACCAGCCGCAATCGACCATGTGGCCGGGGCCACCCCCTGGTCGGTCGTAAAGACGTTCGTTCCATGCAGCTATTTCCAGAACCGAAAGCGAGACCTGGAAACCCTGTTCCTGCAGCATGGAGGTGATCACCTCGCCGTATTCTTTCGTCTTCGGGTAGAAGCCGACCGAGGTGATGTATTCGAGCGGGGGCAGGCCTTCGCCTTTAGGGAAGCCCGCTTCGGCCAAAAGCGCTTGGCACTTTTCCGGACTGTATTCCGGATAGTTGGGCAGATCGATATAGCCGAACTTGACTGGCGAGACGTAGTTGGCCGAAGCATGGCCGGCAGACCCCAGAATCTCGACGATCATCGAACGGTCGATCGCGTGACAGGCGGCCTTGCGGACCAGTGGGTTGTCGAACGGCGCCTTCGAGCAGCGGAACCAGAGATACTTGTTTTCGACCGAGACGACGCTGCTGATAGCAATCTTGTCATTGCCTTCGAGCGAGGTCACCTGCTCGGGCTCGAGGCGTTCGACGATCGAGGCCTGACCGTTGAGCAAGGACAGCATGCGAGTAGTGCTATCCCCGACGAAATTGAAGCTGATGCCCGGGATCTTCGGTGTGCCGAGGAAGTAGTCCGGATAGGCTTCGAGAACCGTGGCGTTTCCTTCCTGTTTGACGAACTTGAACGGGCCCGTGCCGTTCAAGCGCTGAGTCAGCGGGCCTTTGGGGCCGCCGGCTACGTCGGTTGCCGACATGATCGGCAGGAACGACGCGAGGAAGATGAACAGGTGAGCGGGATAGCCACCCTTCGACGTGTCGACGATGACCGTATAGTCATCCGGTGTGGTGATGCTAAGCGTATCGGTCGGGCCGGGATAGAACTGCGCCGGGCGGTCCGGTCCGGATCCGTATTCGAAAGTCGCCTTGACGTCTTCGGCCTTGAAGTCCTTGCCGTCATGGAACTTTACACCTTCGCGCAACTTGATCTCAAGCTTGTTCGGCTCGATCAACTTGATGCTGGTGGCAAGTTCGTAGATGACCTCATCGGGATTTTTAACGCGCATTGGCGTGCGCGTCAGGAAGCCCATGACGAAGCCTTCAATGTTCTTCTGCGACAAGGTGGTGTGGCCGGTCGGGTCCCAGTTGCCCGTGATATTCTCCGCCGACAGGAACACCATGGTCTTGCCTGTCTGCGCGAAGGCCGAAGAGAACAGGAAGTCCGGATTGATCCGCACGAGACCGGTGCCGGCGCCGGCTGCGCCGAGCGCGGCGAGAAAATTGCGTCTGTTGATAGCATTCATAAGCTGTTTCCCTCGTTGTGGTTTTATGTGGCTTTCTTATTATTCAACGGTATCGGGCAATCGCGCGCTTTTCAATGGCCTATCTTCCAATTGTCGCATTAGTGTTGATGTACCGGGCAGTAGTGCCAAGGAAGAGAATGCCTAAACTGTATGCATTCCTTTGCCTTTTCGGCATTCCAATCCGACTCACGGGACGAAAAATGCTTTATTTTAATGGTTGCGTGGCGAAGTATTGAGCAACGGATCCTTTTCCTGTGCAAAAGTTTGGGTGCAAACATTTTTTTAAAACCACAAATCCACATTGGCAATTTTTGTAAATTTCCGCGCCTGCCTCGTGGTTTATTGCGGTGGATGGCATCGTAAAGCTTAACCGGACGTATTTGCGCTTTGGGCGCACTGGTTGCTTTGTCGCTGATCTCACGCAGCCTGCACGCATGCGATCTCGCGCCACGTATCCATCGTAGCGTTGCGACGAGCGCGATAGTTGGATGAAGGCGCTGAGGGGCCGGTATGGAGACTCATCAGGACGACGGCGTGCCTGTCCCGATCACGGCGCCAGCTAAGACCGTCGCTAACTGTTTCAAGCACCGCAACAGGATCGGCCTCGATGCTGTTCAGCTTGTGGGCGCCCGTGCCTTGTTACTGGCGACCTCATAGCCGGTCGCATCGTGGACGCTGAACTTTGAGGTCATCGAAGTCTCCACACACGTCATCCGACGCACTAGACCTCAAGCGGCCCTGACGATCTCGGTGAGTTCGACTTCGAATACCACATCACGGCCCGCCAAGGGGTGATTGGCATCAACCGTTATCTCTTTCGAATTCACATCCACGACATTAAGCGTCATCGGTGTGCCGCCGCTTGACTCCGCCTGGAGCTGCATTCCCGGTCTGACATCCAAATCGGCAGGAACTTTGGAGCGTGGGACTGTCTGAATCTTGCGCGGGTCGTGCGGCCCGAACGCGTCTTCAGCCGGAATCTCAATGGTTTGTATGTCGCCGACATTCATGCCAACAATCTGCTTATCGAGCCCTGAAAGAACCTTTCCTGCTCCGATCTCGATTTGCAAAGGCTCGCGTTCCTTCGAACTGTCGAACGTTGTGCCGTCCGCAAGCATTCCGGTGTAATGGATGCGAACGATATCGCCAATTTTTGCTTGAGTCATGGTTCAAACCTTTCAGTTGGGAGTATTGGCTTTAGCCGACACACTCTCTGCATGACGACCAACTGGGGTTTTTGGGCCGATGCGCTTGTTACGCTGGCATGTGCAGGATGCCCCCATACCAATCCAAGATCAAGGTGGTCTTCGCGGCTTGACGCGTCGGACTCCTCAATGCCGGTGGACGCCCCCGTCACAAGGGCGACGCCAAGATTGGTGTTGTTCATGGAAATTACTTCTTTCTTCGTGCTGGATCGCGTTTCGAAAATGTCGGTTGGCCTGCCGGCGTAGGTCTGGTGTTGGGAGAAAAACAGGAACGGTTAAAGGCAGTCTTTCAATCACCAGTCCGTCCGGTGCTCGCGCCGGTCAGTTCGTTCGTCCATCTTCATCGCTTGCAATTCGTCTGACTTCACCAGCGGCTGCGTCGAGAATGCCTTGCGACAAACTCTCGTCTTCCATAATCCGCGAGAGCGTGACGGCACCCACCATAAGGGAGAGTATCGCCATCGCCTTGCCGCTGGGATGGGAGCCCTTGGCGTCGTCCATTAGCTCATCCAGGACCTCAAAGTGAGCTCGGATCCCATCCTCAAATGGACGTCTGACCTCTTCACTTTGCCGCGCCGCGTCAGATCCCAGCGCTACGAGAGGGCAACCGTCGGCCTTTTCCCCGAGATGTCCCGGTGAGAGGTAGAACTCCATGACTGCTTCGAGGGGATCGGAGCTTGTCGCAGCCGCTGTCGACCATCTACGAGTGGCGCTTTCCATCGCGCGCCTGGATGCTTGGGCGGCGAGATCGTCCTTGGACGAGAACTGCTTGTAAAATCCACCCTGCGTCAGGCCAGCACCCTTCATCAGATCCTTCAGGCCGATTCCATCGAAGCCATGCTCTCGAAACAGACGGCTCGCGACGTTGATCACGGTTTCCCGATTTTCCTCGGCCTGTGCGCGGCTCACTCTCATTTTGACCTCCTGTTAGATTTCATTTGACATCTATAGCGTAAATAGATTTAGATCGCAATCTAATTTGTGCAGATCGCTCGTCAAGTAGAGAATGTAAAATGAAACGCAAATACGTCCTGACTTTTGTGGGTCTCCTGGCAGTGGCGGCAGCCGCTGCCTTTTTCCTGGTGTCCGAAACCAGTGAACGGAAAGCCGAAGCCGCAGATCCAAGGACAGTTCCACCACTGGTAAGCGTCGCAGAGGCGAAGAAGACGGATACAGCGGAGAGGTCGTTTACAGGCACCGTCGCTTCGCGCGTACAGAGCAATCTCGGGTTCCGGGTTCCGGGCAAGATCGTCCAGCGGATGGTCGATGTGGGTCAGCAGGTGAGACAAGGCCAGACCCTGATGCGCATCGATGAAACAGATCTCCAACTCGCGCTTACAGCGAAGCGCAATACGGTCATCGCAGCGCGTGCTGTCCTGATCCAGGTACAAGCAGATGAGAAACGCTATGCGGCGCTAGTGAAAAACGGATTGGCTGCCACCCCGCAGCGATATGAACAGGCGAAAACCGCCCTCGACACGGCCACTGCACAGCTGGCTGCGGCTGAAGCTGACGCCAAGGTCGCAGAAAACGCAGCTTCATATACTGTCCTTCTTGCAGATTCGGATGGAACCGTCGTCGATACTCTTGGAGACCCCGGACAGGTCGCGGCTGCGGGCCAAACGGTCGTGCAACTGGCGCAGGCTGGGCCACGTGAAGCTGTTGTTTGGCTACCTGAGACTTTGCGGCCCGACATCGGGTCCGAAGCTGAGGCCAATGTCTATGGTGGCAGCGGTCTCAGCGGCAAAGCCCGCTTGCGACAGATCTCTGATGCCGCCGATGCCCAAACCCGTACTTATGAGGCGCGCTATGTTCTCGATGGTGCTGCCGTCTCTGCTCCGCTCGGTTCGACGGTGACGATTAAAATTCTGGACGCGCACAGGCAGTCGGAGGTCGCTGTTCCGGTAGGTTCCATCCTGAACGACGGTAACCGGACAGGCGTGTGGGTTGTCAACGGCGCCACCTCCACTGTGAAATTCACGCCAGTCGAGATAAAGCGGATCGGCGAGGAGACGGCATTCATCACCGGTATTGGCATTGGTGAGCAGATTGTCGCTCTCGGCGCACATCTTCTGGAAAATGGCGCAGCCGTCAGAATTGCCTCGCAGCAAGAGGTGACAAAATAATGAGCTTCAATCTCTCAGCTCTCGCCGTTCGCGAACGCGCCGTTACCTTATTCTTCATCGTTCTGTTGGCGGCTGCAGGCGTCTACGCCTTCGTCAAGCTGGGACGCGCCGAGGATCCTTCCTTCACCATCAAGACCCTGACGGTCACTTCAGTCTGGCCAGGTGCCACTGCGCGTGAAATGCAGGATCTTGTCGCCGAGCCACTTGAGAAGCGCATCCAGGAACTCACCTGGTATGATCGTGTGGAAACAACAACCCGGCCTGGCTATGCCTTCCTCACCGTGACTTTGAAGGATAGCATGCCGCCGTCCGGCGTCGAAGAAGAGTTCTATCAGGCTCGCAAGAAGCTTAGCGACGAAGCCCGAAATCTCCCTCCAGGCGTCATGGGCCCCTTCGTCAACGATGAATATTCCGACGTGAGCTTCGGTCTTTACGCATTGAAGGCGAAGGGGATGCCGATGCGCGACCTCGTGCGACAGGCGGAGGTCATCCGTCAGGATCTCCTGCACGTTCCGGGTGTCAAGAAAATCAACATCCTCGGAGAGCGCCCCGAACAGATCTTCGTCGAATTTTCCTATGCCAAGCTCGCGACACTTGGAATATCGGCAACCGATATCGCCGCGGCTTTGCAGAGACAGAATACAGTCACGCCCGCCGGCTCCATCGACACGCGTGGGCCACAGGTCTTTATCCGTTTCGACGGAGCCTATAACAGCGTGCAGGCGATTGCCGATACGCCGATCGTAGCGGCTGGACGGACGCTAAAGCTCTCCGATTTAGCGGATGTGAGGCGCGGGTATGAGGATCCCGCGACCTACATCATCCGCCATGAGGGCGAGCCGACAATCATGTTGGGCGCAGTGATGCAACAGGGCTGGAATGGTCTTGATCTCGGCAAGGCGCTTGAAGCGCGGTCCGCCGCAATCGCGCAGACACTGCCGCTGGGCATGACGCTTACCAAAGTCAGCGATCAGGCCGTCAACATCGACGAGGCGGTCGGCGAATTCATGCTCAAGTTCGCAATGGCGCTTGGCGTCGTGCTGTTCGTGAGCCTGGTCGCCTTAGGCTGGCGCGTCGGCATCGTTGTGGCGCTTGCTGTGCCGCTGACGCTTGCCGTCGTCTTCCTCATCATGCTGGAAACCGGCCGGTTCTTCGATCGTATCACGCTCGGCGCGTTGATCCTTGCGCTGGGCCTTCTCGTGGACGACGCCATCATCGCCATCGAGGTGATGGTGGTGAAGATGGAGGAGGGCATGGACCGCATCAAGGCGGCCGCTTATGCATGGAGCCATACGGCGGCGCCGATGCTGTCCGGCACCCTCGTGACAATCATCGGACTGATGCCCGTGGGCTTTGCAAGATCGACGGCTGGTGAATATGCCGGAAACATCTTCTGGGTGGTGGGATTTGCGCTGATCGTTTCGTGGGTCGTTGCCGTGACCTTTACTCCGTACCTCGGGGTGAAAATGCTGCCGGAGATCAAACCGGTCGAGGGCGGACATCACGCCATCTATGATACTCCGAACTACCGTCGCCTGCGCGCGCTCATCGAGTTCGCGGTTCGCCATAAATTCATGACGTGCGCAGTGGTTGGCATCACGATGGCTGTCTCGGTCATGGGGATGGGAGGTGTAAAACAGCAGTTCTTCCCGACATCGGATCGGCCTGAAGTGCTAATCGAAGTTCGCATGCCCGAAGGCACAAGCATCGAGACCACGACAGCCGCCGTGGAGAAAGTCGAGGGCTGGCTGCAAACTCAGCCGGAAGCAAAAATCGTCACCAGCTATGTAGGGCAGGGTGCGCCGCGCTTCTTCTTTGCCATGGCACCTGAATTGCCCGACCCTGCGTTCGCCAAGGTCGTTGTGCTCACCCCCGATGCTCACGCACGCGAGGCTTTGAAGCACCGCCTTCGAGCCGCCGTTTCGGACGGGCTTGTGCCTGAGGCATCGGTGCGTGTAACGCAGCTTGTCTTTGGACCCTACACGCCATTTCCGGTCGAGTTTCGGATCATGGGACCAGATCAGGATGAACTCTACAAGATTTCCGAGCAGGCTCTTGCCGTTATGAAAAGTGTTCCAGATGTCCGACAGGCCAACCGGGATTGGGGCAATCGAACTCCGGTGCTGCGGTTTGTCCCTGACCAGGATCGGCTCAATCTGATCGGTCTCTCACCCTCTGAGGCAGCCCAGCAGATGCAGTTGCTGCTTAGCGGCATCCCTGTCACCCAAGTGCGCGACAACATCCGCAACGTCCCCGTTGTCGCACGGAGCGCAGGCGAGAACCGGCTTGATCCCTCAAGGCTGGGCGATTTCTCGCTCATGAGCAGGGATGGCCGACAGGTCCCCCTTGATCAGATCGGCCATTCTGAGATCCGGTTTGAGGAGCCGATCCTGAAACGCCGCGACCGCACCCCTGTGATCACGATACGCTCTGACATCAACGAGGCGACACAACCCCCGGAGGTCTCACAGCGGGTCATGAAGGCCCTTCAGCCACTGATCGCATCGCTTCCCGTCGGGTACCGCATCGAAATGGGGGGCAACATCGAGGAATCCCTCAAGGCCAATGTCGCACTCGTCAAGATATTCCCGGCCATGATTGCAGCGATGTTGATCGTCATCATCCTCCAGGTTCGCAGTCTGTCGACGATGACAATGGTGATGCTGACCGCACCGCTCGGCCTTGCCGGGGTGGTCCCGACATTGCTTCTTTTCAATCAGCCGTTCGGCTTCAACGCCATTCTCGGGTTGATAGGATTGGCAGGTATCCTCATGCGCAACACGCTGATCCTGACAGAGCAAATCAAGGAAAATCAAGCTGCCGGGCTCGATGACTATCACGCGGTCATTGAAGCCACTGTGCAACGTACACGCCCTGTCATTCTGACCGCGCTTGCTGCGATCCTGGCCTTCATTCCGCTCACCCATTCAGTGTTCTGGGGATCGATGGCCTATACTCTGATTGGCGGAACGGCGGCGGGTACCGTGATGATCCTCCTCTTCCTTCCGGCACTGTACGCTGTGTGGTTCCGGATCAAGCCAACGAAAGAAGACAGCCACGGGGAAACGATTGAAGAACTGGCACCACGGAGGGCACTGGCCGCGGAGTAGGGTACTTCGTGCAAGAGATCCCTCCAAAATCGGAGGCGTCTAGGAAATACGCGATCAATGATGGGATCAGTGTATGCTTCCGGCACTCCGCCCTCGTTCAACGTGGCGATTGTATCGTGCAAATGGTGGGTCCGGCGTGATCAACTCGGGATCAGGCATTGGGCTGCCCGTGCATTTGCCCGAAAAGTTGGTTCCTCACCACGACGGCAGGAAACGCTAGTTGCGTTCGCGAAAAGTGCTCGATATGGTTTTATGACGGTACTTTTAGAGGCTAATTCGCGCGCGTCGCTGGACGCCAAGAGGTGTACAAATCGTCCGATTGATCCCGATAGTTACTGAAACCACAGAAAAATTTTTGCGCCGATTTTCCCTTTAAAATCAACAGTGTAACTTTTTGAC
This sequence comes from Phyllobacterium sp. LjRoot231, assembly GCF_964253365.1. Taxonomy (NCBI): domain Bacteria; kingdom Pseudomonadati; phylum Pseudomonadota; class Alphaproteobacteria; order Hyphomicrobiales; family Phyllobacteriaceae; genus Phyllobacterium; species Phyllobacterium sp. LjRoot231. Next base: position 4,341,165 of record NZ_CAXUQT020000001.1, on the reverse strand, counting down.
AGGCCCAAAGCCGGAGTTTTCGCGTCGCCAGAATAAATTTGCAAGCAATTTCAATTGGTTATATGCTGTTTAAACAATAGAGTGGGAGTAACAGGGGATAGTTTCGGATAGCGTAGGATGCTGTGGCGTAGGTTTTTCCTATCGATAGCACGGAATAGTAGTCGGGCGACTGCGAACGCTTCGCTAGCACTTTGATCGACGGTGCGCATAAAGGCCGGATACTCGGTCGTGATCATTGCTCTCGAGGGTGAGATTGGGGACTTTGCCGTCGCGCAGTTTTCAAACCGCAAATGGCGATACGATTAACGACAGGCAACTCACCACGTTGCAACTCCGAGCGAAGCTAAATGCGAAAAGTCAGACGTCGCAGGCAAGCACGGATTGATCTGTACGCCAACGTCTTCGCTTGTAGCTCCGCTGGGGCGTGGTGTTGTTATGGGCCGGCGGAATAAAACTGGCCATTCCGGTGACGTCGTCAGTCTCAGGCTCATTGCCTCTAGCGTGATGTCAAAATCCAGGTCATGCGCACCGGTTCATTGCCCTCCTTTTCACTTCATCTCGGAAGATTTCGCGCGCCTCTTTGAGCCGTGCTTTCCCAAGCAGCTTTACAAATCTCGCGATTGTGGATTTAGGAACGTTTGCCTGAGTTGCTATGTCAACGGAGGGTTCAAATGCGAAAAGTTCAGGCCGGGCAAGGCATACCGCTGCAAGCTTTTCCACTTGCGGCGGAAAACGAAGTTCGCGCCTCACGATGCGCTCCTTGAGGTCGCGAAAATCCATCTTACTCGGCACGTCATCGTCTGGCTGTGACATAGTACCGATCTCGAGAACAGATTAGAGGACGCTCGCCACTTTGACGGTTTCGCCGGATTTTGCCGAACGGGTTGCCGCTTCGGCGACCGCAAGGGCGTTGACGCCGTCGTCGAGGGTCACCGGCAGCGCCGATCCGGTATTGACCGCGTCGACGAAAGCCGCCCATTCGGCCAAATAGGCGCGCATGTAGCGTTCGAGGAAGAAGAATTCTGGCTTTGCGCCGACCACCCCGGCCGCCGTGGCTTTCGACACCGTGTTTTCCAGCACATTGCCCGCCGACAGAAGCCCTTCCGAGCCGAGCAGCTCAACACGCTGGTCATAGCCATAGACGGCGCGGCGGCTGTTCTTGATGACCGCGATCCGCCCGTCGGCGAAATACAGCGTCACCACGGCGGTGTCGACATCGCCGACAGCCCCGATCGCCGGATCGACGATCGAACTGCCGATCGCCGTCACCGTCTCCGGCAGCCCACCCATGATCCAGCAGGCCATGTCGAAGTCATGGATCATCATGTCGCGGAACAGGCCACCCGAGACCCTCACATAGGAGACCGGCGGCGGGGCCGGATCGAACGACGTTACCGACAAGAGCTCGGCCTTGCCGATTTCACCCCGATCGACAGCGGCCTTGAGTGCGGCAAAGTTCGGATCGAAGCGGCGGTTGAAGCCGATCATCACCCGACGGCCGCTGGCGGCGACAGCTTTCTGGCAAACGCGGGCCCGTTCCAGGCTGAGATCGACTGGCTTTTCGCAGAGAACCGCCTTGCCGGCCTTGGTTGCGGCTTCGATCAGGTCGGAATGGGTGTCGGTCGAGGTGGCGATCAGCACTGCGTCGATCAAAGCGTCACCGATGATCTGATCTGTCGCCCGAGCCTCCGCACCGTATTGCGCGGCCAACTTTTTGGCCGCCTCCATATTGACGTCCGATACCGCCACCAGTCTGCTGCCTGGATGGGCGGAGATCGCCTTGGCATGCACATTGCCGATCCGGCCGGCTCCTAAAAGGCCAACTTTGAGCATTTTCATTCCTTTCTAGTACGATGACTGTCGCAGCGCTGACAGCGCTGCTCGATCAAGAAACTTAGAGTGTGAAGGCCTGGCGGAACCGGCCGAGCGCAAGCTCGTCGTCATCCGAAGGCCAGGCTTCCATGCCGATAACGCCGCGATAGCCCATGGCATCGAGAGCGCGTGCGATGGCCGGATAGTTAATCTCGCCGGTGCCCGGCTCCATTCTCCCCGGAACATCGGCCACCTGAATCTCACCGATATGAGGAAGCGCCTGTCGGCAGAGTTCGATCAGGTTCCCTTCGCCGATCTGGGCATGATAGAGATCGAGGTTGAGTTTCAGCGACGGTCTGTTGACCGATGCGACGAGCGCGATCGTATCGGCTGCCTTGGCGAAGGGCGTCTTCGGATGGTCGACGGCTTCGTTGAGGTTTTCGAGCACGAAGATCACGCCTTCCAGTTCGCCGAGATCAGCGATGCGGTTCAGCGTATCGCGCGCCTTCAGCCACATCTGTCCTGTCACCACCTCTGACTTGACCACCGGCAATCCATGGCCGTCGAGGCCCGTTCCATGAAGGTTGAGCCTGGGGCACTTCAATTCCTTCGCGATCGGGATGGATTGTTTCGCCGTCCTCATCAGTTCGTCGGCGCCGGCGTCGTCCGCAAGCGTACCTGTCACATAGCCCGTCATCGACGAGAATGTCGCTCCGGACTTCGCGATCGCCGCGATATCGTGCTGGGTCCAGTCCCATATTTCGGCGACGAAACCGAGTTCGGTGATCCGCTTGAGCCGTTCGAAAACGGGGAGCGACCGGAACACCATTTCGGCGCAAACAGCCAAGGTGAAGGGTCCCGTGGTATCAGGGGTCGTTGTCATCATTTCATTCCTGGTTCAAATATCAGATCGTGCCGCCTAGTTCGGCCGACAGTGTCTGCAATTCCTTGCCACCGGCCATCAGGTTCTGCAGTTCATCGATGTTGATCTCGCTCTTGCTGAAAGTGCCCAGAGTCTTGCCGCGATTGAGGATCGTGAAGCGGCTTCCAACGGCGTAGGCATGGCGGACATTGTGGGTGATGAAGATGACGCCGAGCCCTTTCTGCTGAACCTGGCGAATGTATTTGAGCACCATCGACGTCTGGGCGACGCCCAATGCGGACGTCGGTTCATCGAGGATGAGGACCTTGGCTCCGAAGTAGACGGCCCGCGCGATCGCCACACACTGCCGCTCGCCGCCAGAAAGGGTGCCCACCGCCTGGTTCGGGTCGCGGATATCGATGCCGATCTTGTGCATCTCCTCGCGGGTCACCTGGCTGCAATACTTAAAATCGACATAGCGAAACGGCGGTATGCCCTTCACGGGTTCGCGTCCCATGAAGAAGTTTCGCGTGATCGACATCAATGGGATCATCGCGAGATCCTGATAGACGGTCGCGATCCCGGCATCGAGTGCGTCGCGCGGGCTGGTGAATGCGACCGGTTTACCCTCGACCAGGAATTCTCCGCCCGAGGGACGGACCACACCCGACAACGTCTTGATGAGCGTGGATTTTCCGGCCCCGTTGTCGCCAAGCAGGCAGAGTACCTCACCTTGCGATACCTTCATCGAAACGCCCGAAAGCGCGATGACGGAACCGTAGTGCTTGACAATATTTTTGACTTCAATGACCGGCGGAGCGGTTTCTGATTTGCTATCGGTCATGATCAGCGCTCCCCTGTCACTTTGCGGCGGATGAAATTGTTGAAGAGAACGGCCAGCAGCAGCATGGAGCCGAGGAATACTTGGAACCAGTCCGAGTCGAATTTCGTGTAGGTCAGGCCGATCGAGACAAGACCGAAGATGATAGCGCCGAAGAAGGCGCCGATCGCCGAACCATAGCCGCCCGTCAGCAGGCATCCGCCAATCACGGCAGCGATGATCGCCTCGAATTCCTTCTGAAAGCCACGACGCGCGTCGGTCGAGCCGGCGTCCAGCACTGTGATGATGGCCACAAGCGCGGCGGCGCACGCCGTGAGCGCGAAGAGCCCCGTCTTCACACGGTCAACCGGCACGCCGGAGTTTCTCGCCGCATTGGGGTCGCCGCCGGCGGCAAAAACCCAGTTTCCGATCCGAGTCCGCAGAAGTACCCAAGTGGCAAGCCCGGCAATAGCGATGAACCAGACCACGGACACTGGCACGCCCGTGACTTTGGGAACGCCGTTGGCAAACTTCTCGATCAGGCCATGGGCCGCAAGCCAGCTGAAAAGATCCTGGAAGGCGACGCCTGAGAACAAGCGCTTCAAGAGACCGTCGCCGACGACCCCACTTATACCGCGAAGCTGCGTTGAGCCGCCTGTCGCCCATTTCAGGCCAACAAGGGTTAGACCTCGCAGAATGAAGAGGAAGGCAAGCGTGACGATGAATGACGGCAGCCGTGTCCTGATCACGATCTGTCCGTTCACCGCGCCCATGGCGGCTGCAAGCAGCATCGTGATGATAATGGAAATCCAGAGCGGTTGGCCGAAATTAGTCAGGGCCGCACCGAAGATCAGGCCTGCGAACGCGACCATCGAGCCGATCGAAAGATCGAACTCGCCACCAATCATCAGCAGAGCTGCCGCGATGGCGAGAATTCCCAGCTGTGAGGCTGGGGCCAGGATCGTCATCACACCTGAAAGCGAAAACATCGAACGGTCTGCGGTCAGAAAGAAGAACGTCACCACCAGGATGAGGCCAGCAACTGCGCCGAGCTCGGGCCGACGCATCATATGTGTGAGAAAGCCCACCTGTTTGATGCGCTCGTCGGAGTCTGACGCATCTCCTGTTTTTTGCTCGATCAAAGCCATGATACCTACCTCCCAATGGATGCAATTTGCCGAAGCGCCGAGGGCATTTCCTCACGAGGCACGTCGTCTGTCGAACACCCTCCTCGAAAGCGAGTATGGTGTTCGACGATCGTTTCTTTCGGCGGTCGTGGATTAACGGATGCCCTTTGCCGATAGTTCGACGACCTGGGCTGCCTTTTCCTTGGTGATCAGGTTCGGACCGGAAGGCACATTGCCGCCGGGGATCAGGCCGTATTTCGCATAGTTTGCGAGGAAGACGACAGGCAGATAACCCTGGAGGAACTGCTGCTGATCGATGGCGAAAGCGGCTTCTCCGGATGCGACGGCCTTCAAGAAGTCCGCCGAAAGGTCGAAGGTCGCAACTTTGACCTTGCCGGTCATGCCGGCATCGGCAACAGCTGCCAGCGACGGTTCACCGGCCGTGCTTGCGCCAAGCGCCATAACCGTGTCGATATCAGGATTGGAGCTGAGCGCTGCCTTCACCTTGGCCCGAACGTCTGCCGGATCGTTGGAGACGGGCAGGACCGTGACGGTGCTCGCGAAGCCGTCGGAGAAGCCTTGGCAACGCTGATCGAGGGAGACGTTGCCGACTTCCTGATTGACGCAGATGGCAGTCTTTCCGCCCATTTCCTTGAGCTTTTCACCTGCTGCCTTGCCGGCGCTGTATTCGTCCTGGCCGACATGGAGAAGCGCTCCGAGCGACTTCGAGACATCGGAGCCGGAATTGATGGAAATGACCGGAATGCCGGCAGCGACGGCCTTTTGGATCGATGGTCCCAATGCGGACGAATCGGGGATCGAGACGATCAGGCCTGCTGGTTTCTGGTTGACGGCTGCGTCGATCAGCTGGCTCATGGCCACCATGTCGAAGGTTTCTGGTGCCCGATAATCGATGCTGACACCGGCATCCTTGGCACCGGCGCTCACCCCGTTCTTGACAACGGACCAGAAGGGGTCGTTTGCCTGGCCGTGCGTTACGGCGATGATGTTGATATCCTGTGCGATGGCAACGCCAGATACAACGCCAAGCGCTCCAGCCAACGCAGCGCCCAGCACGATTTTACGAAGAAACGATTTCATAAGAACTCCTCCCAAAGAGTGTCCCGCACCTCCCAGCGCGAGAACCACCAAAAACGCCTCAGACGGCGCGTCCTCCAATTTGCTACCGGGTGCATACTCCTTGCTACCGGTAGCAAACGTGCATAGTAATAAGATTGTTGTTAAGAGAAATCAACCATTCATTTCGCGTTCCCGCAGAAATGGAATAAACGTTTCGAAACGGAGAAGTTCGATCATGAAGCGAGCGACGGCGCAGAACGTGGCGATGGAGGCCGGCGTTTCAAAGTGGACGGTCATCCGCGCATTTACCCCGGGTGCATCGATCACGGAAGCAAGCAAAGCCAAAGTGCTGGAGGCGGCAGAGCGACTCAATTATCGGCCGAACCTTTTGGCCAGGAGCCTTGCCACCAATTCCACACACCAGGTGGCGGTTCTCGTTGATGATTTTGCAAACCCGCACAAGCTTCCGTTTCTCGAAAAGCTGACCGCTAGCCTGCAGGCGGAGGGGCTCGTGACTATATTGATCAATATCAATCAGCATTACAGCCACGTGCATGCCATATTGAATGCCGACCAGCGGCAGGTTGATGCGATCGTGCTATTTGGGACAGCGTTTCGCGACGAGATGTTGACAGATCATAAGCTGGGGCGCGGTGGGCCGCCAATGTTTGTTCTTGCTCGAGACAGCCAGATCGAAGGTGTTCCCGCCATCTCCTGCGATGCCGCGGTGGCGATTGCGGCGATCGGCAAGCACCTATTGGAAAGGGGGTATCGGAGGCCGGGATTTATGGCCGGGGCGCGTACATTGTCTACGGCGCTTGGCAGGCGGAGGAACTTTAAGCAGTTCTGGCGAACCACTCTCGGCGTCGAACTCGTGGAGATGTCTGCCGAGCGCTACAGCGCAGAAGCCGGCGCGCAGGCCGCCCGGGACTATCTGTCCGAAGTTGCGCCGGAAGACCGGATCGATGTCCTCATGTGCGAAAACGATGCGCTCGCGTTCGGAGCGATGGATGTCGCCCGAAGCGAGTTCGGGTTACGTGTTCCCGCCGATCTCGCCATCGTGGGCTTCGATAACGCTGCCCCAGCGGCGTCACCAGCATACAGCCTGACAACCTATGAGCAGCCAACCGACCAAATGGTCAAAGCGGCAATAGACATGATTCTGGGAAGAGCACCGAGGGAGACAGTTAACTTCCAAGGCAAGCTAATGGTGAGAGATTCAGCCTGATTGATCAAACTATAGGATAGACTGAAACGGATTCGGGCGTGTCTACCGGAAGTCCGGCTAGTCGAGGTGCTATTTCGGGCAGCCGATTGAGAGGGATCGACAGGATCAGGATATCTACGTCCTCGACTGCCTGCTCGACTATCACCGCTCGTCGCCTGATGCGAACACCCCAGGATCGATTGTGTCGGGATCGCGAGAATTTGCTACCTTCATATCATACTCTGCCTTGCTCAGTTCCCGGACAAGCATTCTTCCAATATGGCCGACGCCAATTATACCGACTTTCATGATGTCTCCTGTATCACTCAAGCGGTCACGGCGCGGTTGCGGGCGACAATGTCATCGTGGGTCAGACTATCGCCTTTCTCCATGAACCCCTTGATCAAAGTTTCGCGGTTGTCGGCCGAGCGGGTTTGGTCAGCTTTTTCGAGCGCTACCCTCAGCTCATCAGCCGTCAGTTCCGTGCAATAGGCAGGGGTGCCGGGCTGCTGTCGCCACGAGTCCGCAAGGCTCCCTGCATCGAGGCCGTCGAAGCCCGTCGCCTCTACCAGTTCGATGACGCGCGACTTCTCTTCGAGGTCACCCCCCGCTACCGGGAGGGCGATGCGGCCGGGTTGCGACTTCTCTAGGCCCTTTTCGGCGAGGGTCGCAGCAAGCACCGCGTTCCAGGCTTTGATGATGGGTCGATTGATCTGCTCGGTGACCCAGACCGCTTCCGGTTTGCCATCATCGACGTCGCTGATCGCTCCGTCACGGAATGGGTAGTAGTTGGACGTGTCCACGACAACGACGTCCTCGGGAACGTTTTCAAACAACTTGGCAAGATCGCGGTGGGCTGAGAACGGGATGGAAAGGATCACAGTATCCACCCCGGTCACGGCTTCTTCCTTGGTCGTTGCCGTCGCACCCACTTCCGCAGCGAGGTCGTGGATCGATTCCGGGCCCTTGGAATTGGCAAGCTTGATTTCGTGACCTGCTGCCGCGAGCTTGCGTGCGAGTGTCGCGCCGATGTTCCCTGCGCCGATAATACCGATCTTCATATCATTTCCTTGCTGCGAGTATTGAATTCAACGGACCCCAACGGAGACGTGACTTGTTGTGCTCCGAAGAATAGGTATAGCTATCTGATACGGCAAGAACCGACTAAAAAGTGGGTAACCCACCTAGAGGTAAGTATGGCAATCGAAAGAGACTGGCGCTGCGACGACCCCGAGCAGCAAATGGTATGGGCAGCGGCAACCAGGGATGCTCTGCAGGTCCTTGAAGGGAAGTGGAAGATCGTCATCATCTGCCAGCTTTTCGCTGCCAAGGGGCCACTTAGATTTTCGGAACTCGAGAAGCGCGTCGAGGGCGTCAACCAGAAGATGCTCATTCAGCAACTCAAGGAGTTGGAGAAGGACGGTATCGTGACGAGAACCGTCTATCCCCAGGTTCCGCCAAGGGTCGAATATGCGCTAAGTGAGATGGGTATCGCACTCGGTCCATCCATGGCGGAACTCATTGACTGGGCCTTCATGCGACGTGACGCGCGCATCGCGGTGCCGCAGGATCCGGCGTGAGCAGTGAAACCATTCCGGTGACCGCCCGTTGTGCATCGCCCGATCATAAGTAAGACGCCGCTAACGGAAGAACCTTCACCAAGCGCCGTTCTTACCGAATTGATCGACCGCCCTCCGCGACGCAGGTTGTGGTTACCGCGTACGTCTTGTGGAGGACGAAATCTCGATCAGAGTTCGCTGCAGCGGAGGATCAGATGGAAGTCATTTCCAAAACCTGCGCAAAAGCAGACGAGAAGATTTTCAGGCGATCAAGCTCTATATTCGCGCAGCCGCGGCAGGCTTCCGCCTTGAGGCATTTTCGACGGTTGTCCAGAATTTCTCTGCCAATTCCGTCATCCTGCTTCTGGATCGGATCAGCACGATCTTGACCGGGACCATCCACTGCTCGTCGCCTGCGATCGCGAGCCTACCTTCTGGTTCCAGCTCAACAAACGCAAGGCTGCGCGGTATCCAAGCTACCCCTTTCCCCTCAAGTGCCAGCGCCTTCAAGACCATCGCTAAATGGGACGTAAATACGCGAGTCAGATGTAATTCGCTCTCAACGTTCGTTAGGTTGGCCGTCAGTATCCGGCCCATTCCTGATTTCTCATCGAACGACACATAAGGGATAGGGGTGGAGGGCGTGCCAGGCAGTTTATAGATGGGCGCCTCACCACTTCCTCTTTGTGCGACCGGGAGAAGAAGATCGCTGGCTAATTCGACATGTTCAAAGTCGGCTTCATGGAGACGGATTTCGCTCTTCGGATGGAAGTGGCAAAGGAGAAACTGTGCTCTGCCTTCCGCCATCATCTTTTCGCACTCATTCATATTGTCGGAAAGAAGCCGGATTGGCGCCGTCGATACCGACGAACCAAGACTTTGCACCCAACCAGGAAAAAAGGTGAAGGACAGAGCGTGCGTCGCTGCAAACGTCAGGGTCGCAGTGGCAGATCGTTCCTGACTCAAGTCGTGGGTTGCCCTCTCGATCCGTTGCAGGACATCATTTGCGGCATCAAGCATGATTACGCCTGCAGGCGTAATTCTGATGCGGTGCGTTGATCGATCTACCAAAACGGATCCGCTCCACTCTTCGAGAGCCTTTATCCGACGACCAAATGCGGGCTGCGTGATATTACGCATCTCCGCCGCCCTCGAAAAATTGAGGGTGTCGGCGAGAGCTCGCAAATCTAAAAGCCAGGCAGTATCCATCTCATCCTCTCACTTACGGCATCAATAGAAGCCGAAACGGCATTGGACCGTCAATCGCTTGTTAGCGAAGGTTTCGTTGAGGAGTGCCGTTGTTGGAGACGACGGCAATGGGAGGAAGAAATGAAGACACTATCGATCATAGTTGCATTTACGCTGTCCGTCACCTCGGTTTTTGCGGCCGATTACCCAGAGCGCAATATATTCATGGTGGTTCCCTACGCGGCGGGCGGGCCAACTGATACCATTGCTCGACTCACCGCAGCCGCGATGTCGAGGTCCCTCGGCCAGCAGATTGTCGTGGAAAACGTCGCAGGCGCAGGTGGAACAATTGGAGCCCGCCGTGTCGCGGACGCCGATGCAGACGGGTATACGATCCTCGTCCACCATATCGGAATGGCGACGGCTCCTGCACTTTACAGGCAGTTGCCCTATAAACCGACCGAAGCCTTTGAACCGATCGGCCTCGTCAGCGACGCCGCGATGACTGTGATCGCGCGCAACGAATTTCCCGCCGAGACATTTCAGGAACTTGTTGCGTACATCAAGCAGAACGGCACCAAGGTAAACTATGCCCATGCCGGGATCGGAGCGGCATCGCATCTCTGCGGCACGTTGTTCATGGCAACAATCGGAACGCAGATGACGACAGTTCCTTACAAAGGAAATGGCCCGATCATGACTGATTTGATCGGTGGCCAGATCGATATGACCTGTGACCAGGCAACGAATACTGTCGGGCCGATTACGCAGAAGCAAGTCAAAGCCTACGCGATCACGGGAGAAAAACGGGCTGACACACTGCCCGATCTGCCAACGACGACTGAGGCCGGATTGCCTGAATTCAAACTCGGCGTTTGGCATGGCTTATACGCGCCCAAAGGCACCCCGAAAGAAGTCGTAGACAAACTGACGTCCGCTCTTCAGGCCGCGATGGAAGACGCTTCCTTGAAAGAACGCTTCGCGCAGATCGCGACCATGCCGGCGACCAAGGAACAGGCCACCCAAGAAGCGCTTCGCATCAAGCTCGACACCGAAATCAAACGGTGGGATCCCATTATCAAGGCTGCCGGTCAGTTTGCAGATTAACGGTGATGGTTCGGCTGCGGGCGAGAGGCCGCAGTTGAACGGAGATCTTTCATGGATATCAAGAACATTGCCGCCTCCGGCGCGCTGCTGGCTGTCGGGATCGGGTTTGGCACTTCGTCCATATTTGCAATGGACGTCGGATCGACGCTCAGAATGGGGCCGGGCTATTTCCCTCTAATACTGTCCACCGTCATCACGGTGATCGGGGTCGTTATCGGCATAAAGGCCGTCACGGAGACAGAAACGTTTCGCCCGCAGATCCCACCCTGGCGGGCTCTGGCCGCGATCATCATCGCCCCTGTCCTGTTCGGCCTTACGGTCCGTGGCCTCGGGTTTGTTCCAGCGGTGGCGCTCACCACTTTGTCTGCTGCATCCGCGGTGACAGGGCAAAGACCGCACATCGTTCTTGCGATCACCTTGGGCATCACTGTGTTCTGTCTGGGCGTATTCTACTATGGCCTCGGGCTACCCGTCCGTCTTATCGGCCCCTGGTTGGGAGTTTAGGCTATGATGGACCTCATCAGTAATCTGGCGCTCGGCCTCAGCGCCGCTCTGACGCCCTACAACATTCTTTTCTGCTTTATCGGGACGCTGCTTGGAACGCTGGTCGGTGTGCTGCCTGGAATCGGCCCGACAGCAACGATTGCCATGCTTCTGCCGATTACTCTGTCGCTTTCGCCCGAAACATCACTGATCATGCTTGCCGGCATCTACTACGGCGCACAGTATGGCGGCTCGACAACGGCGATCCTCATCAATTTGCCTGGCGAGTCCTCGTCCGCCGTGACGGCTCTGGATGGATACCAGATGGCCCGACAGGGGAGGGCAGGGCCAGCGCTTGCAGCCGCAGCGCTGAGCTCGTTTTTTGCGGGCACCATTGCGACCGTGGTCGTGGCCGCCCTTGCGCCGCCCCTGACATCGATCGCCTTGAAATTCGGCTCGCCGGAGTATTTCGGCCTGATGGTCCTCGGGCTCGCCGCCTCTGTCGTACTTGCACGCGGATCGGTGCTGAAAACGATCGCAATGGTGTCGATGGGGCTCGTCTTTGGACTGGTGGGAACGGACATCAATACCGGGGCGATGCGCTTTACGGTTGGTCGACCGGAATTGGCGGACGGATTGAATTTCGTGGCCGTCGCCGTCGGTCTCTTCGGCATCGCTGAAATTCTGCGAAATCTGGAAACGACGATCGAGCGAACCGCCGTCGTCAAGCGTGTGACGGGTCTCTGGCCAAGTCGCGCAGATCTCAAGGCGATGATTGGGCCCGCATGCCGGGGCACATTGCTGGGTTCCGCTTTGGGCGTTCTTCCAGGAGGCGGAGCGATACTGGCGTCATTTGCGTCCTATGCGCTAGAGAAGAAAATCTCCAAGACTCCGGAACGCTTCGGCAATGGAGCCATCGAGGGAGTGGCGGGACCGGAGGCCGCAAACAATGCAGGGGCGCAGACGTCGTTCATACCGATGTTGACCCTTGGCGTGCCTGCCAATCCCGTCATGGCGCTTATGATTGGCGCAATGATCATCCAGGGCATCGTCCCCGGTCCGCAGGTCGCGACCGAACAACCCGTCCTGTTCTGGGGCCTCGTCGCCTCGATGTGGATCGGCAACCTGCTTCTGGTCATCCTCAATCTGCCATTGATCGGTCTGTGGGTTAAGCTTCTGACGGTTCCCTATACGGTGCTTTTTCCTGCGATCCTCGCGTTCGCCTCCATCGGTGTCTACAGCGTGAATTCCAACACGTTCGATCTCTATGTGATGGCAGGGTTCGGCGTGCTCGGCTACGGTTTGTCGAAACTGGATTTCGAGCCCGCGCCCATGCTGCTGGGGTTCGTCCTCGGTCCCCTGCTGGAGGAGCATCTTCGCAGGGCCATGACGATTTCGCACGGTGACATCTCTGTCTTTGTTACCCGGCCCATCAGCGCGGGGCTTCTGGCCGTCGCACTCATGGTGCTCATCATCGCATTTCTCCCAAACATCGCGAGACGTCGCAAAGAGGTCTTTGTCGAGGAAGACTGATCGAACTGGAGCACACCACCTTGGAAAACAGAACCAACCGAGTACACAAGATCGCCTCCATCGCTGGAGACGGGATCGGGAAAGAGGTCGTTCCCGAAGGCATCAGGGTTCTCGCAGCGGCATCGAAGAAGTTCGGCTTCGAGCTCCGGATCGATAGCTTCGAATTCGCCTCATGCGATTACTACGTGAAGCACGGACGGATGATGCCGGAGAACTGGAAGTCACAGATCGGTGGCCACGACGCCATTTTCTTCGGGGCAGTCGGCTGGCCGGAACTCGTCCCGGATCATATTTCGCTATGGGGTTCCTTGATCCAGTTCCGACGTGAATTCGACCAATACGTCAGTCTTCGGCCTGTGCGGCTGATGCCCGGCGTCATGTCCCCTTTAGCTGGGCGTGGCCCAGGCGATATCGACTTCTACGTCGTCCGTGAGAACACTGAAGGTGAATATTCATCGATCGGCGGACGCATCTTCCCAGGAACCGAGCGAGAAACTGTTCTCCAGGAAACGGTGATGACAAGGGTTGGCGTCGATCGAATCCTAAAGTATGCCTTCGATCTCGCTCAAACGCGACCACAGAGACGGCTTACCTCCGCGACGAAGTCAAATGGCATCTCCATCTCGATGCCGTATTGGGATGAGCGGGTAGAGGAAATGGCAAAGTCCTATCCAGATATCACTTGGGACAAATATCACATCGATATTCTCTGCGCCCATTTCGTGCTGAACCCCGACCGTTTCGATGTGGTCGTCGCATCAAACCTGTTCGGCGATATTCTTTCCGACTTGGGGCCAGCTTGCACGGGCACAATCGGCATCGCCCCTTCAGGAAACATCAACCCGGAGCGAAAATTTCCTTCCCTGTTTGAGCCCGTTCATGGAACGGCCCCGGACATCGCAGGCCAAGGGATTGCCAATCCTATCGGACAAATATGGTCGGCAGCAATGATGCTGGATCATCTCGGGGAGCACGAAGCCAGCGCCGCTGTGATGGCAGGCATCGAGACGGTTCTCGCCGATGAGAGGCTTCGGACGCGCGACCTCGGAGGAAAAGCGGACACCATCACATGCGGAAAGGCTGTTGCGGAAACCCTCAACTGAATTGCTCCGTTGTGGCAACCCGAATACGTTGCCACGTGCATTACTTGAAGCCAAATTTGCATTGCTCTGGAAATGCTCCGCAGAACGCTGTGGCTCGAGGAAATCCGTTCATTTCGATGCGGTTTCTGTCGATACCGAGAAGCTGAGAGCAACCGTACTATGCCGACATGGCACTAATACAAATCATACCGGCATTGGTTTGTCTTCGCTTGTTCTTCTACCAACGTTGCAGTCGCTTGTCCGATCGCTGCGGCGGTGCAGCAGTAGAGTGTAAGGAGGAGGTCAACATGGCACGACGGTTGCTAGGACAGCTATATATACAGGTACTTATCGGGATCGGCCTGGGTCGTCGTCGGACTTGTGTTCCCGGATTTCGCGACAAAGCTCCAACCGCTCGCAGACGGCTTCATCAAGCTGATCAAGATGCTTCTGGCCCCTGTCATCTTTGCGACGGTCGTGCTCGGCATCGCCAAGATGGGAGATATCAAGGAAGGGCGCTGTCGACCACGCCACCGTCGATGCCGTCATCGCCGAACAACGCGGGGCCATTCCCCGCCGGAACACCGCTGTCGCTCACGAAGCCCAGCGCTAATCTGACATCCAATCCTTATAAACGGAGATCAAAATGCGTATTGTAGACGTATGTGAAGTTACCAAGCCAATCGCGTCGCCCATCCGCAACGCCTATATCGACTTCTCGAAGATGACGGCTAGCCTTGTTGCCGTTGTGACCGATGTCGTCAAGGACGGACGCCGCGTCGTTGGCTATGGCTTCAACTCGAACGGCCGTTACGGCCAGGGCGGCCTGATCCGCGAGCGGTTCAAGGACCGCATTCTCGAAGCCTCCTCGGAAAGCCTTATGAACGACGCCGGGACGAACCTCGACCCGCATAAAATCTGGTCGACCATGATGATGAACGAGAAGCCCGGTGGTCACGGCGAGCGCTCGGTCGCCGTCGGAACGCTCGACATGGCGATCTGGGATGCCGTCGCGAAGATCGAAGGCAAACCTCTGTTCCGCATGCTGGCCGATATGAAGGGCCGTGAAGCAAACCCGAAGGTCTTCGTTTACGCCGCAGGCGGCTACTTTTATCCCGGCAAGGACAATAGCGCGCTGCGCAAGGAGATGCGGAGTTATCTCGACCGCGGCTACAACGTCGTCAAGATGAAGATCGGCGGCGCCTTGATCGACGAAGACCGTGCCCGCATCGAGTCCGTCCTCGACGAGATCGGTTCCGAGGCACGTCTGGCCGTCGACGCCAACGGCCGCTTCGACCTTGAGACGGGCATCGCCTATGCCAAGATGCTACGTGACTACCCGCTTTTCTGGTACGAGGAAATCGGCGACCCGCTCGACTATGCCCTGCAGGCGGCCATCTCCGAATTCTACGATGCCCCGATGGCGACAGGCGAGAATCTGTTCTCGCATCAGGATGCCCGGAACCTGCTTCGCTACGGCGGCATGCGCGCAGACCGCGACTTCCTCCAGTTCGATTGCGCCTTGTCCTACGGTCTTGTCGAGTACCTTCGCACGCTCGATGTCCTGCGACAGTTTGGCTGGTCCCCCTCACGCTGCATTCCGCATGGTGGTCACCAGATGTCCCTTAATATCGCGGCCGGCCTCGGCCTCGGTGGCAACGAGAGCTATCCGGACCTCTTCCAGCCTTACGGCGGCTTCCCGGACGGCGTGAAGGTTATCGACGGGCACATCACGATGCCGGAGCTGCCGGGTATCGGCTTCGAAGGCAAGTCTGACCTTATCAAGGTCATGCGCGAACTCGCCGAATAGTCGCGTACTCCCGGCGGGGCCTTTACGCCGCTCCCCCCGCTTTCTCTTCAAGGATGCCTGGCCATGATTGATGACTTCCGACAAGCTGCTCTCGACTATCAGCGTCATCCGCAGCCGGGAAAACTCGGCATTCAGACAACCAAGCGGATGGAAACGCAGCGCGACCTCGCGCTTGCCTATTCACCCGGTGTACGGCGATGTAATCACGCCGGACCCGGTCGACATCGAATATCCTGCACTTCTGGGGCAGCCGGCACCGCACCTGAGAGCCTATCCACCTGAAACTGTTGTGGCAGAGAAGTTCCAGGCCATGGTGGCGCTGGACATGCTCAATTCGCGCGTGAAGGGCTTCTTCGATCTCTGGGCCATCGCGGGCGCTTTCGCCTTTGAAGGAGAAGTTCTGACGCGGGCGATCCGAACGACCTTCGAGCGTCGTGAAACGCCGCTTCCCACCGAGACGCCGTTGGCGCTGACGGCGGGCTTTGCCGACGCAAAGCAAGTTCAGTGGGCGGCGTTTCTAAGACGGACCGAGATCGCTCTTGCACCGGAACCCCTTCCGGCAATCCAGGCGCGTATCGCCGCACTCGTTATGCCGCCGACGATCGCAGCGACTAAGTCTGGGCCTTTCAATGCACAGTGGGTCGCCGGTGGTCCCTGGATCGACGGATAGCATTTCGAGGTTGCACATAGAACTCTACGCGCAGCACGACGGTCTGTGCGCGACTATCAATGCAAGCCGGTGCAGAGGCCGATGGCATCGCTTTTCTGAGCGCGATATGGTTTGATGACGGTACTTTTAGAAGCAGATTCGGGCGCGTCGCCGGACTCCGAGAGATGCAAAAATCGTCCGATTGATCCCGATAGTTACTGAAACCACAGAAAAATTTTTGCGCCGATTTTCCCTTTGAAATCAAAAGTGTAGCATTTTGACAGGCTCAGCGTCGGAGTTTTCTAGCCATCAGAAAGTATTTGCAAGCAATTTCAATTGGTTATATGCTGTTTAAACAATAGAGTGGGAGTAGGGGTTTAGCGCGGCCTGGCGTAGGAAATCGTAGTCTGGCGTTGAAACTGCAACGGTTTTTCAGCAGTGCTGGCGCTATCCAAGATGCATCTCAATTGACCGTTGATCGCTCAAGCGATTGATTTAGTTAGATTTATCCGCCGGTGGTCACGGGCGGCGAAAGTGCGGCAGGCCTGTCTGACGGTACTTGCGGTGTGCGGTCCAACGTCTGAGAAAAGTACCGTCACCCCGCGTTCGGTCTGACGGTACTTTTTTGCGGATCAAGGCTTTGAAATCTAATGTGAAAGCTGCCCTGCACGTGACGTTTCCGCGCGAACGGTACTTTAGGTGGCGCCCTACAAAAGTTCAGTGGTGTCGGCCGCCATTCAGGGTCATGAAATGACATGCGTGCACGGCGGCTTCGCGCCAGGTGCAGATATTGATGTGAGTGCGGTTGAACGGCCGAAAGGGGGCCGCAAGCGGACCAGCGGCTTTCGGTGCCGCGACGTTCTAAAGCCGCCATTCCGACAGAGCTGTCTTGATATTACGCACGATCTTGAGCTTTCTGGCCGAAGATGCGGCCAGCGTCCGTTCTCAAAACATGCAGCTTGCGCAAGGGTTCAAGGGCGCGCTGTTGCCCGCACATTCGGGCAGCAGCTCAAACTCGGGCCCTTATCCGCCCCAGGTCATCCAACCCCGCTATAGCCTTCAGGCGACATCATCACCGCGTGCAATGCGCCTGACTTCACCAGCGGCTGCGTCGAGAATGCCTTGCGACAAACGCTCGTCTTCCATAATCCGCGAGAGCGTGACGGCACCCACCATAAGGGAGAGTATCGACATCGCCTTGCCGCTGGGATGCGGGCTCTGGGCGTCGTCCATCAGTTCATCCAGGATCTCAAAGTGAGCCCGGATACCATCCTCAAATGGACGCCTGACCTCTTCACTTTGCCGCGCCGCGTCCGATCCTAGCGCTACTATAGGGCAACCATCTGCCTTTTCTCCACGATGTCCCGGTGAGAGATAGAACTCGATCACCGCTTCGAGTGGATCGGAGCTGGTCGCTGCCGCTGTCGACCATCTGCGCGTGGCGCTTTCCATTGCGCGCCTTGATGCCAGGGCAGCAAGGTCGTCCTTGGACGAGAATTGCTTGTAGAACCCGCCTTGCGTAAGGCCTGCACCGTTCATCAGATCCTTAAGGCCAATCCCATCAAAGCCATGCTCTCGAAACAGACGGCTTGCGACATTGATCACCGTCTCGCGATTTTGTTCGGCTTGCGCGCGGCTCACTCTCATTTTGGCCTCCGATTAGATTTCATTTGACATCTATAGCGTAATTAGAGTTAGATCGCAATCTAATTTATTCCGACCATTGGTCAAGAAGAGAAGTTAAAATGAAACGCAAACATGTCCTGACTTTTGTGGGTCTCCTGGGAGTGGCCGCTGCTGGCGGTTTTTTCCTAGTTTCCGAATCGACCGAACGGAAAGCCGAGGCTGCGGATCCGAGGACAGTTGCACCACTGGTAAGGGTGGCAGAGGCGGAGAAGACTGCAACGGCAGAGCGGTCATTTACCGGCACCGTCGCGTCGCGGGTGCAGAGCAACCTCGGTTTCCGGGTGCCCGGCAAGATCGTCCAGCGGATGGTCGATGTGGGTCAGCAGGTGAGACAAGGCCAGGCCCTGATGCGCATCGATGAAACAGATCTCCAACTCGCGCTTACGGCAAAGCGCAATACGGTCATCGCAGCGCGTGCCGTCTTCATCCAGGTGGAAGCAGATGAGAAACG
The DNA here is from genome assembly GCF_964253365.1 of Phyllobacterium sp. LjRoot231. Lineage (NCBI taxonomy): Bacteria > Pseudomonadati > Pseudomonadota > Alphaproteobacteria > Hyphomicrobiales > Phyllobacteriaceae > Phyllobacterium > Phyllobacterium sp. LjRoot231. Next base: position 4,322,709 of record NZ_CAXUQT020000001.1, on the reverse strand, counting down.
CTATGCGGCGCTGGTAAAAAGTGGATTGGCTGCCACCCCGCAGCGTTATGAACAGGCGAAAGCGGCGCTCGACACAGCCACTGCACAGCTAGCCGCGGCCGAAGCTGACGCCAAAGTCGCAGAAAATGCAGCCACCTATAGCGTTCTTCTTGCAGATTCGGATGGAACAGTCGTCGAGACGCTTGGAGACCCCGGACAGGTCGTGGCAGCGGGCCAGACGGTCGTTCAACTCGCGCAGGCTGGTCCTCGTGAAGCCGTTGTTTGGCTCCCTGAGACTTTGCGGCCCGATATAGGAGCCGAAGCGCTGGCAAGTGTCTACGGAGGCGGCGGTCTCAGCGGAAAAGCGCGCTTGCGACAGATTTCCGATGCCGCCGATCCGCAAACCCGTACTTACGAAGCGCGTTACGTCCTCGATGCCGCCGCCGCCTCTGCCCCGCTCGGTTCGACGGTGACGATTAAAATCCTGGACGCACACAGGCAGTCGGAGGTCGCTGTTCCGGTAGGCGCCATCCTGGACGACGGTAGCCGGACAGGTGTGTGGGTCATCAATGGCGCCACGTCGACGGTAAAGTTTACTCCTGTCGAGATCAAACGGATCGGTGAGGAGACGGCATTTATCACCGGTATTGGTATTGGTGAGAAGGTTGTCGCTCTCGGCGCGCATCTTCTGGAAAATGGCGCAACCGTCAGAATTGCCTCGCAGCAAGAGGCGACAAAATAATGAGCTTCAATCTATCAGCCCTCGCGGTTCGCGAACGTGCCATTACCTTATTCTTTATCGTTCTGCTGGCGGCTGCAGGCGTTTACGCCTTCGTCAAGTTGGGACGCGCCGAGGATCCTTCCTTCACCATCAAGACCCTGACGGTCACTTCAGTCTGGCCAGGTGCCACTGCGCGTGAAATGCAGGATCTTGTCGCTGAACCACTTGAGAAGCGCATCCAGGAACTGACCTATTATGACCGTGTCGAGACGACGACACGGCCTGGCTACGCCTTCCTCACCGTGACTTTGAAGGATAGTATGCCGCCTGCCGCCGTTGAAGAAGAGTTTTATCAGGCTCGCAAGAAGCTTAGCGACGAAGCCCGAAATCTCCCTCAAGGCGTCATTGGTCCCTTTGTCAACGATGAATATTCCGATGTGAGCTTCGGTCTTTATGCACTGAAGGCAAAGGGGATGCCAATGCGCGACCTCGTGCGACAGGCAGAGGTCATCCGTCAGGATCTCCTGCATGTTCCGGGCGTCAAGAAAATCAACATCCTCGGAGAGCGCCCCGAACAGATCTTCGTCGACTTTTCCTATGCCAAGCTCGCGACACTTGGAACATCGGCAACCGATATCGCCGCAGCTTTGCAGAGACAGAATACAGTCACGCCCGCCGGCTCCATCGACACGCGTGGGCCACAGGTCTTTATCCGTTTCGACGGAGCCTATAACAGCGTGCAGGCGATTGCCGATACGCCGATCGTAGCGGCTGGACGGACGCTAAAGCTCTCCGATTTAGCGGATGTGAGGCGCGGGTATGAGGATCCCGCGACCTACATCATCCGCCATGAGGGCGAGCCGACAATCATGTTGGGCGCAGTGATGCAACAGGGCTGGAATGGTCTTGATCTCGGCAAGGCGCTTGAAGCGCGGTCCGCCGCAATCGCGCAGACACTGCCGCTGGGCATGACGCTTACCAAAGTCAGCGATCAGGCCGTCAACATCGACGAGGCGGTCGGCGAATTCATGCTCAAGTTCGCAATGGCGCTTGGCGTCGTGCTGTTCGTGAGCCTGGTCGCCTTAGGCTGGCGCGTCGGCATCGTTGTGGCGCTTGCTGTGCCGCTGACGCTTGCCGTCGTCTTCCTCATCATGCTGGAAACCGGCCGGTTCTTCGATCGTATCACGCTCGGCGCGTTGATCCTTGCGCTGGGCCTTCTCGTGGACGACGCCATCATCGCCATCGAGGTGATGGTGGTGAAGATGGAGGAGGGCATGGACCGCATCAAGGCGGCCGCTTATGCATGGAGCCATACGGCGGCGCCGATGCTGTCCGGCACCCTCGTGACAATCATCGGACTGATGCCCGTGGGCTTTGCAAGATCGACGGCTGGTGAATATGCCGGAAACATCTTCTGGGTGGTGGGATTTGCGCTGATCGTTTCGTGGGTCGTTGCCGTGACCTTTACTCCGTACCTCGGGGTGAAAATGCTGCCGGAGATCAAACCGGTCGAGGGCGGACATCACGCCATCTATGATACTCCGAACTACCGTCGCCTGCGCGCGCTCATCGAGTTCGCGGTTCGCCATAAATTCATGACGTGCGCAGTGGTTGGCATCACGATGGCTGTCTCGGTCATGGGGATGGGAGGTGTAAAACAGCAGTTCTTCCCGACATCGGATCGGCCTGAAGTGCTAATCGAAGTTCGCATGCCCGAAGGCACAAGCATCGAGACCACGACAGCCGCCGTGGAGAAAGTCGAGGGCTGGCTGCAAACTCAGCCGGAAGCAAAAATCGTCACCAGCTATGTAGGGCAGGGTGCGCCGCGCTTCTTCTTTGCCATGGCACCTGAATTGCCCGACCCTGCGTTCGCCAAGGTCGTTGTGCTCACCCCCGATGCTCACGCACGCGAGGCTTTGAAGCACCGCCTTCGAGCCGCCGTTTCGGACGGGCTTGTGCCTGAGGCATCGGTGCGTGTAACGCAGCTTGTCTTTGGACCCTACACGCCATTTCCGGTCGAGTTTCGGATCATGGGACCAGATCAGGATGAACTCTACAAGATTTCCGAGCAGGCTCTTGCTATCATGAAAAGTGTTCCAGATGTCCGACAGGCCAACCGAGATTGGGGCAACCGAACTCCGGTGCTGCGGTTTGTCCCCGACCAGGATCGGCTAAATCTGATCGGTCTCTCGCCCTCTGAGGCAGCCCAGCAGATGCAGTTGCTGCTTAGCGGCATCCCTGTCACCCAGGTGCGCGACAACATCCGCAACGTCCCCGTTGTCGCACGTAGCGCAGGTGACAACCGGCTTGATCCTTCAAGGTTGGGCGATTTCTCGCTCATGAGCAGGGATGGCCGTCAGGTCCCCCTTGATCAGATCGGCCATTCCGAGATCCGGTTTGAGGAGCCGATCCTGAAACGCCGCGACCGCACCCCTGTGATCACGATACGCTCTGACATCAACGAGGCGACACAACCCCCGGAGGTCTCACAGCAGGTCATGAAGGCCCTTCAGCCACTGATCGCATCGCTTCCCGTCGGGTACCGCATCGAAATGGGCGGCAACATCGAGGAATCCCTCAAGGCCAATGTCGCACTCGTCAAGATATTCCCGGCCATGATTGCAGCGATGTTGATCGTCATCATCCTCCAGGTTCGCAGCCTGTCAACGATGACGATGGTCATGTTGACTGCGCCACTCGGACTTGCCGGGGTGGTCCCGACGTTGCTTCTCTTCAATCAGCCTTTCGGCTTCAACGCCATTCTCGGATTGATAGGATTGGCAGGTATCCTCATGCGCAACACGTTGATCTTGACAGAACAAATCAAGGAAAATCAAGCTGCCGGTCTCGATGACTATCACGCGGTCATTGAAGCCACTGTGCAACGTACACGTCCTGTCATTCTGACCGCGCTTGCTGCGATCCTTGCCTTCATACCTTTGACCCATTCGGTGTTCTGGGGATCGATGGCCTATACGCTGATTGGCGGAACGGCGGCAGGTACCGTGATGATCCTCCTCTTCCTTCCGGCACTGTACGCTGTGTGGTTCCGGATCAAGCCGATCGCGGACGAGGTGTCCAAGCCTGCTGTGCTGGCAGACGCACTGGAAGTGAACATGCCAAGGGCAGCAGAATAGATGGATTTGTAGGCGGAGCTCTCTCGGAGCTTACGAAAGGACAGGTAATGAAAATCGGAATCATAGGTGCTGGAAATATCGGTGCTACTTTGGCGAGAAAGCTCGTGGCCAGTGGCCATGACGTCAACTACCTGCCGCCCATGTCGTTCCTCGATACCCTGCCGCTCAATGAGATCGTTCGCGAGGAAGTCGGCACGCTGCGCAAGTTTCCCGAGGATTGGGAGGAGCAGATGGCGGCCGCAGGGGACGATCAATCGCCCAGCTTCCACTCCCAGCTCACATAGAAGTCCCGGCATATTCTGTCGCGCTGCGCGGCGTCTGGCTTTCCACCGGTATGAAAGCCGAAGTTCGTACAATCGAGTGGCAGTAGAGGGGAATCGGCGGCAATATCGTGGATTCGGCGGAGAAATTAGCCGCCGCTACAAGCTACTCGCTACCATTCGGTCGCTATCGAACTCCTTTCAAACAACACTATTGATCGGCGCACGCAAGACCGCCCAAGCCTTACTTCCCGAATGAGTTTGAGAAGGTCGATGTGGAAAATCACAACAGCGTTGTTACCCGATGTGGCGTGCGTGGCCGACGACCGGAATCGATTCGCAACTGCCCTATCGGAGAAAATGCGGGAAATCGACGCCCCTGTCCGAATAGAGAATACGAAATGCGACGGATGTCTATAAGGCGGTCAAGCTAATTTATGCACAGGCGATCGCTGCCTGTGCGGACAGGTCGCGATGCACTCTAACCAGGATATGATGTTGTTCACAAACTACGGTAGACTGGGCTTTGATCATCCCTCGTTATGAAGGAGGCAGCTGATGAGCGATACGACCGAGACTGAGTTCGACTACGCGGTCGGCGTCCAGCGCTACCGCGGTCTACTCTTGAAGGCTTTGGGCGGGCAAGCGAAGGCCTCTGTGGTACTGTTACCGGATTGGCGCGGGCAGAGTGCTCTTGCCCGCGATCACGCGGGCCACTTGGTCGCGTTGGGCTGCGTGGTCACGATCGCTGATCTCTACGGCGAAGGTTTCAGCCCAGACAGTCCGGATCAGGTCGGACCGATGGTGAAGCGGCTGATCGAACACCGCGACCAAGGGGTCGCCGCGCTTGCCGCGTGCGTGGAGCGATTGCGGCGGGAAGTTCCAGTCGGCACACCGATGCTATGCCTAGGCTACAGCGCCGGCGGAATGGTGGCGCTGGACTATGGCCGCAGCGGCGCGGATGTTGCCGGGGTTATCCTATGCTCTGCACTGCTGAAAACCGCAGCGGAGGGAATGGACACCCGCATTCGTCCGCCGGTGCTGATCCTGCAGGGCACGCAGGATCAGGTTTCGCCGATGGAAACGATTGCTGCGGTCATCGCGGAGATGGATGTCGCCGGCAATGATGTACGCTTCGAGCTCTATAGCCAAACGCATCATGCGTTCGACAATCCGGAAGCAGGCACCGATCCCAATGCCCGCCTCGTCTATTCACCCACTTCGGCGCGGCGCGCAAAGGATGCGATCGCGGCCTTCCTGACCGAGGTGACCGAGCGGCCCTGAGGAATATTGTTGTTCGGCATCACGATGCAAGCGGCTGGTCGCAAGACGTCGCGATCGCAGCACAGAACGCGTCCGCCGCATATTTCGTGACCCTGACGGACATCATCTGGAAACTGTTTTCTATTCGTAGGGTTAGCGTTACGTCGACTCTGAATCAGCGGCAGGTCGATACGCCACATGCGCTGAAGATTCCACGCCAATTATCTCTGACATCTACATATCTTTGCGAGGACCAAAGCGGCTGTGCGACAAACACTTCAGAGCGTGCGAAAACTCCTTAGAGTAAACGATTTGGGCTCAGGTTATGTAGGATTTCATCATTTTGGGCCACGCAACCGTGTCCGACCTGCTGTTGCCCTTCGGGAGGCGCTCCTGTTGGCCGAAACAGGGGTTTGAATTGATTTTCGTCTCTTCATACGGCCTCTAGCAGACCTGCAACACCGACGATCGTAATGGCCCGTCGGATATTGTAGGCAAGCGCGGTAAGGTTGAATTCACCGCTGACATTCTCCAGTCGGCGCATCAAAAATGCGCCCTGGTTCATCCCCTGTTTGATCGTTCCGAACACATGCTCGATTATCTCACTGCGCCTCTTCATGATGTGGGGACGCAGAGCCAGCCGTGCTTCCATGCGGTCAAGAACGGCCTCATTGATCCAGCGCCCTACCTGGCGATGTGGTGACGAATTCGTACATTGCGTTCGAAGCACACAGGCCTTGCAAGCCGCTGGATTCTCGTAGCGGCGCCATTCGGTTTTCGCTGTCGAGCGGAAAATGGGATGCAACTCTTGCTTCCCGGGGCATTGATACGTGTCGGTTGAGGGATCGTAGGAAAATTCATCTTTACGGAAGAAGCCATCCCGAACCGCCGGCCCACGTTGAGGTCGAGGGACGTAAGCTTTTATGCCCGCATCCTCACAGACCTTCAGATCTTCGCCCTTGAAATAGCCCCGATCCGCGACAGCCTCGATGGTCTCTACGCCGAGTGCGTCTTTGGCCTGGCACGCTGTCTGTGCCAGCAGGCCCAGATCACTCCCTTCATTCGTCACCTCGACGGAAACGATGAGCTTATATTTGTCATCAACGGCCACTTGAGCGTTGTAGCCAACGCCGACTTTCGGGGCTGTTGCCATACCTCGGCTGTCCGGATCGGTAAGAGATATCTGGTTCTCTCCCAGACGATCAAGCTCAGCCTTGATTGACTCATAGCGCTCACGGCGCCTTTTTAGCGAAGCGATCTTCTCGCTCAGATCAACAGTGCGCGCCCGGCTGACGGGTCCTTCTTCAGCATCCGTGCGATCAAGGCGCGCAAGATAGTCTGCAAGACGCTCATCTGCTGCTTTCAGGAACTTGGCCAATCGTTCTTTCGAGAAATTGCGCGCACGGCTATTAACTGCCTTGAGGCGGGTTCCATCGACTGCGATCAATTCTCGCCCGTACAGGTCCAGCTTGCGACACAACAGGACGAATTCCCCGAAAACGGACTGAAAGGCTTGTTTGTTGTCGCGGCGGAAATCAGCGATCGTCTTGAAATCCGGGTGAAGGCCGCGCATCAGCCAAATGAGCTCAAGGTTTCGTTGCGTTTCGGCTTCAAGCCGGCGACTGGACCGTACCCGGTTCAAATAGCCATAGATGTAGAGCTTCAATAAATCTGCCGGATCGTATCCCGGTCGACCTGTTCCTGCCGGAGCAGTCCGGCAGAAGCCAGCTGCCCCGAGATCCATGCCAGCAACAAACGCATCAATAAAACGAACAGGATTGTTGGCGTCGACATAGTCATCTACCGACGCCGGCAAGAGCAAAACCTGAGAACGATCGTGACCGGAAATATGTGCCATACGCGATTGTAACGATGCGGCTATGCCAAAGGAATCCGTGTGTCAGACTTTCCACACACTCTGACTTGTTTTCCGACATGCCCGCGCGGGCGTGGCTAGGGTTTTGAAACTGCGCGAAGCGTCGTTTTAATGATCGCGGTCAAGCTATCCGCTAGCTTCGCCTGTGCGCCAGACGATTGGCTCAACACGAGGGCGGTTTCCCCGAGGTGCGGCAGTTCAGTATTCGACAAGAGTCTAACTCGATCGGTTAGGGAACATTGCGGCAAGACTCCGACGGCGATCCCGGCCGATATGGCAGCGCGAACGCCGGCCACACTCTCGCTAGTGCAGATGATCTCATAGTTCAGCCCGGCTTTTTGAAGGAGATTGAGACAACGTTCCCGCCACCAGCACGCCTTGTCGAACAGGGCCACAGGTAGCGGCCTGCGTTTCTCGACTTCATGAAAGGCGGAGCCAGCCCAAACGGCCGCTTCACGATGGACAACAACGTCCTGCGCCGTAACATTCTCTGGCGTATGGAGGGCGAGGTCTAGCTCGCCGGCGGCGAGCGCTGCCGGGAACTCCACACTTGAGCCGCATCGCAACAGGATACGTGCCCCCGGTTGCACTTCCGAACACGATTTCGATTCTGAGCGTATCGCTAGGCTCAGCGTCCTCAACAAAGATCGGACCATCCATCGGGTAGGACCCGAGGCCTGCCTGATACCCTCTCGCTGATCGTAAAACTATTCCAATCTGGAATAGTTCAGGGAAATTATGCATTGGATTTTTTTGGATCCATCAATTCATATGTCTAGAAAATAGGCTCGCATAAAATATGGGCAAGTGGTTCTTGCCAAGCCGCGGGTTTGTTTGGGCTCCAAACATATCAGGGATTGGGCGTGGATTCGAAAATAAGTACAGTTGCTCCTGCAAATACCGTCCGGTCCTGCCGGTTGCAGGTCGATGATCTGCACAATCTGTATATCGAAGAGCATGGCAATCCCGATGGATTGCCGGTTATTTTTCTACATGGCGGGCCGGGTGCCGGACTGAATGCCAAGTATGCCGCGACATTCGATACGGATGTTTTCAGAATAATCCTTTTCGATCAGCGGGGCGCGGGCAAATCCACCCCGCATGCCAGCATAGAGCGCAACACCACGCAGGACCTGGTTGCCGATATCGAGGCGATCCGTATTCTTTTGAAAATCGATGCGTGGCTTGTTGCTGGCGGATCGTGGGGAAGCTGTCTCGCATTGGCCTATGGGCAGAGTTTTCCACAGCGCTGCCTCGGTTTCCGGCTGCACGGTATTTTCCTTGCCGAGCCGCAGGAGATCGAATGGTGGTTTCAGGGCAGCCGCATGATCTTCCCTGATTACTGGGACGAGTTTGCGGCTCCTGTCGCTTCTGAGAGGCGACAGGCCTTGTTACCCGCCTATTATGAATGGCTTACCTGCGGCGACAGCAAGACTGAAACCGAGGCTGCGCTTCGTTTGCGGACCTTCTCGGCCTCAACACAGACCTTTCGCCCTGACCCGGACCATATCCGCTCCCTTGCCGAGCCGCAGGCCGCGCTGGCAATCGCGCGTCTGTTTGCGCATTACTGCATGAACGGCGCTTTCATGCAGTCGGGCCAATTGATCAGCGGTATCGATCGCATCCGGCATCTGCCCTGCGAAATTGTTCAGGGCCGGTACGATACGGTTACGCCGATGTCGACGGCATGGCGGCTCAGGACCGCTTGGCCGGAGGCTGAATTCACTATCGTTGTCGAGGCCAACCACCAATCGACGGTCGAGCCTATGGTTACGGCTCTCAGGCAGGCCAGCGACCGGCTGGTCAACACGCTTCGGGGCCGCGGCAGCATGACCTCAGCTATGCTCAATCGTCTCGAACCAAGTCCCTCTGTTCCATCAATCGCTCGCTTTTTCGATATTCCCTCGTCGAAGTCGCCTGTGTTGTCGTTTGATGGAACCTCGTTGGCCTATCTCAGTGACGAAGGCGGCTTCAGCCAGATTTGGATCAAATCGCTGGAGAATGGGTCTGCGCGGCAGTTGACCCGTATGACCGAGCCGGTCGGCATGCTCGCTTTTAGCCCGACAAGCCACGACCTGCTGTTTACCGCAGATTGCGGCGGCGACGAGCGCCATCAGCTGTGGATCTTGCCGGAAAAAATCGATGCACCACCGTTTGCCCTGACCACCGATCCGACGGTTGTGAATGTGTGGGGATGCTGGTCGCCGGATGGACAGCGGATCGCCTACGGCTCCAATGCCCGTGACCGTTGCCATATCGATCTTTATGTCATGGACATGGCCACACGCACGCCGCGCATGGTGCTTCAGGCCAAACGTTATCGCGAACCGCTGGCGTTTCTACCCGATGGCGAACACTTGCTGGTACGCGATGCCAGTCGTTCGATGAGTGATCAGGATCTTTGTCTGCTGAACCTGGCAACCGGACTGTATAAGCCTCTGCTGCCGCATGAAGGCTATGCGCGCTATCTGGCGCCGAAGATGGCGGAGGACGGTTTTTTTCTGATCACGGATCAGGACAGCGAGTTTCTGGGCGTCGCTTTCTATTCCATTGTAGAGGCGATGCTTACATGGTGCATCCGGCTGGAAGGGCAGGACATACAGGCGATAGCTCTTTCGCCGGACAAGACGAAGCTGGCCTGTGTTGTTAACACTGACGGCTGGAGCAATATCCGCATCCGTGATCTCGCCACGCTGGAGGAAACTTTACTCCAAGGATATCCCGCTGGTGTGATCGACACGGTCGCATGGAGCAAGGATGGCGCTAGCCTTGTCTTTTCGCTCGAAGGCGCCGCGACGCCGCCGGATATCTGGCGATATGATTTTGCCGCGCAAACCTTTGCCAATCTGACCTGTCGCAAAGGTTTCGACATCGATGTGTCGAATTTTGCGGAGCCGGTCGCAGAGCGCGTTGTGAGTTTCGACGGTGTTGTCGTGCCATTCTTCGTTTACCGGCCAGCCGGTCCGGCTCCGACAGCGGGTTATCCGGCGGTCATCATTGTGCATGGCGGACCCGAGATGCAATGGACGCCGACATTTCGGGCGGATGTCCAGTTCATGCTCGCACAGGGTATCATGGTCATCGCCCCTAATGTTCGGGGAAGTACCGGTTATGGCAGCACCTTCTGCCATCTGGATGACCGTGAACTGCGGCTGGACAGCGTTGCCGATCTGAAGGCTGTGCGGCTTTGGCTGCGGGAATGCGGCGAGGTGAACGATAGCCGTGTTGGCGTTTTCGGCCGTTCCTACGGCGGGTTCATGGTGCTTTCCGCCATGACTGAATATCCTGATTTGTGGAAGTGCGGGATCGAGTTCTACGGCATCGCCAATTTCAAGACATTGTTGCAGACGACAGGCCCGTGGCGAAGCTATCTGCGCGCTGCCGAATATGGCGACGTGGAAACCATGTCGGATCAGCTGGATCGCTTTTCGCCGATCAACAGGATCGCCAATATTAGCGCGCCGCTGATGATTGTGCAGGGCATGGACGATCCGCGCGTGCCGCCGGGCGAAAGCGAAATGGTCTATTCCTGCCTGCGCGGCTTGGGCCGCCCGGTCACCTATCTGCGCATCCCGCATGCAGGGCATGGGTTTAGCCGAATTGAACACAAACATGAGGTCTTCACGGCGCTTGCGGATTTTATCGAGCAGCATCTGTGAAACCTTGAAGACAGTCCGATGCGAATATCCAAAACGAGGAAGCGATGAAAAATTCTGAGACTATCTGGGATCTGGTCGATGCCAAGAAGGCCATTTTCGAGGCATTGAGTGATCGCGTCTGGGGCATGCCCGAGATCGCCTACACGGAATATCGTTCGGTTGCCGAGCATACGGTCACGCTCAAGCAGCAGGGGTTCCGTGTTACGGAAAACGTGGCTGGCATTCCAACCGCTGTGATGGGCGAAGCGGGGGAAGGCGGGCCGGTCATCGCTATTTTGGGAGAATATGATGCTCTTCCAGGCTTGAGCCAGGAGGCTGGTGTCGCTGAGCCACGCCCGCTACCGGGTGACGGCCACGGTCATGGTTGCGGCCATAATCTGCTCGGCTCCGCTGCAATGCTTGCTGCAACGGCGATCAAGGACTGGCTGGCCGAGACGGGAACGCCGGGCCGCGTTCGCTATTATGGTTGCCCTGCCGAGGAAGGCGGCGCCGCCAAGTCGTTCATGGCGCGTGAGGGCGCTTTTAACAATGTGGACATCGCCATCACTTGGCATCCGGCCTCGTTTACCGAAGTGGCGCGTGCCCATTCACTGGCCAATACGCGCATGGATTTCAAGTTCACCGGCCGCGCCTCCCATGCATCGGCCGCGCCACATCTTGGACGCAGCGCGCTCGATGCGGTCGAACTGATGAATGTTGGAGTCAACTATATGCGCGAACACATGCCGTCCGACGCGCGCATCCATTATGCGATGCTCGATTCCGGCGGTATCGCCCCGAATGTCGTGCAGGCCGCGGCCGCCGTGCGCTATGCAATCCGTGCGCGCGATCTTGCAGGAATGCTGGCGCTGAACGAACGCGTCAAAAAAATCGCTGAGGGCGCGGCGCTGATGACTGAAACCAAGGTGGCTATCAGCATCATGAGCGCGGTTTCCAATCTTTTGCCCAACCGCCCATTGGAAGAAGCCATGCAGCGCAATATCGAGCGTCTTGGCCCCATTCCCTTCGACGATGCCGACAGGGCCTTCGCTGCGAAAATACAGGCAACGCTGAGCGAGAACGACATCAACAACGATTATGCCCGGGTGGGGGTGGTGCGCAAACCGGATACGCCGCTCTGCGATTTCATCGTGCCGCTGGATGTTCGTGGTGAACCGATGGTTGGTTCCACCGATGTTGGCGATGTGAGCTGGGTCATGCCGACCGTTCAGGCGCATGCCGCGACCCACGCAATCGGCACGCCGGGTCATTCCTGGCAGATTACGTCTCAGGGCAAAATGGCGGCCGCTCACAAAGGCCTCGTCTATGTCGCCAAAGCCATGGCGGCCACCGCAGTTGACCTGATCAACGACGAGACCCTGATGGCACGGGCGAAGAAGGACCATCAGGACCGGATTGGCAAAACCCCTTATGTCTGCCCGATTCCGACTGATGTGAGGCCGCCCCTGCAGCCACGACGAGACGCTGCCTGAAGGCCGTCGCCAGATCCGGTGGTGGAAACCGCTGACCGTGTCGTTATTTCGAACCTGCTCTGACCATAAAAATCGAACCCTGAGGGAAGCAAATGAGCAAATTTAATACCAACCGGACTGTCCGACGACTGATGAGAACCGTCGCCAATGCCATCGCAGGGGCTGCTCTCGGGCTTACCGCCGTTCCGCTATCCGGATACGCGGCTACCCCGGATTCTGCTCTCGTCATGGCATGGAACATCGACGCGATCAGCACGTTCGACCCGGCGCAAATCGGTGAAGTCGTCACCAGCGAACTTGTTCAAAATACCTGCGATTCACTCGTGGACTTCGATCCTGCAAACGAGGCAAAGGTGATTCCGGGACTGGCAAAGAGCTGGGATGTATCGGATGATCGGCAGCAGATCACGTTCCATCTCAACGAGGGTATGAAACTCCCGTCAGGCAACGCTGCGACGGCACATGAGCTTGCGTGGTCGATGCAACGCGTGGTCCAGCTCGGATTCGGCAATGCCGCCACCATCACTGAATACGGTTTCAACAAGGACAATGTGAAAGAGCGTATCGTTGCCAGCGACGATAACACGCTGGTTATGAAGCTGGACAAACCCTATCCGACGAACCTCATCCTCCAGGCTATCGGCGCCAACCGGGTGTCAGCGCTTCTGGACATGAAGCTTCTGTTGGAAAAGCAGGTTGATGGCGATCTGGGCAACAAATATCTCGCCACCAATACAGCTTGCGTTGGTCCTTACAGACTGGCGCAGTGGAACGCAGGCGAGTCGATCGTGCTTCAAGCCAATGACGAATATTGGGGCGAGAAGCCCAAGCTCCAACGCATTTTGATCCGCCATGTTGCCGAAGCCGGCACGCAGCGCTTGCTGCTAACGCAAGGCGATGTCGATATTGCCCGCGATCTTTCACCTGACGATCTTGCCGATCTCGATGGTAAAGCCGGAATCGAGATCAAGAGAGTATTGAAGCCGCAACTGTTCTTCTGGGTCTTCAACGCTGCAGACCCCGTTTTCAAGGACGAAAAGGTGCGCCTCGCCATGCGCTATCTGATCGACTATGACGGCCTGGCCAAGTCGGTCATGCCCTATCTCGGCGTGCCGCGTGCAAGTTTCGCCCAGATCGGCGCTGTCGGCGCACTGGATGAGAAGCAAGGACAGCCTTTCTCGCTCGATCTTGACAAGGCCAAGCAACTGCTGACCGAAGCGGGGTATCCGAACGGTTTCGAGAGCGACGTTCTGTTCGGAACGCTGCCGCATTCCGCGCCAATCGCTCAAAGCATTCAGCAGAACGCGGCCAAGGTCGGGGTGAAGCTCAATCTTGAACGCATGGCAAATGCCCAGCTTTTCAGCCGCATTCGCGGGCGAGAATTCAAGACTGGCATGCTGGCCTGGCAGACGGGCGTTCCCGATGCACACGGCAATGCCTCGCGTTTGGTCTACAACCCGGACAACCGCGCTGAGGCCAAGCTGACCCAGATTCCGGCCTGGAGAGCTTCGTTCCAGAACGACGACTTCAATGCACGCGTCCAGCAAGCGCTGCTCGAAGGGGATCCGGAAAAGCGCAACCGGCTCTATTATAGCTTGCAAAAGGATGTGATGGAGAAGGGGCCGATGGCGATCATGTTCCAGATGTATAACATTCTTGGCATGAACGATAAGGTCAAGGATTGGACCTGGAACGGCTTCCGCGTCTACTACAAGCCGGCCCACAAGTAGGGGCGCGAGCGATGGCGGATATCGCAGGTCCTGCTCCGCGGGTGATTGCGGGCCCAAGGCGAGGATTGCTCGCGCCCTGGGCGGCATTCACCGCAAAGACGCTTCTTTCTGTATGCGTTACGCTTTTCGGGCTCGCAGCACTGACGTTCTTTATCGGCAGGCTTTTGCCGATTGATCCCGTCATTGCCGTTCTGGGCGATAACGCGACGCAGGACGCCTATAACAATATGGCCCGTCAACTGGGACTCGACAAACCACTGTGGTATCAGTTCGGCGTCTATATCAAAGGCATCCTCTCGCTGGATCTGGGTCAGGCTCTGACCACCGGAAAACCGGTGATCGAGGATATCGCCCGCGTCTTTCCGGCCACGTTGGAGCTGGCAAGCGTCGCCATCATCATCGGTACGGGGCTGGGTATTCCTGCCGGTGTTCTTGCCGCGATGTATCGCAATTCATGGATCGACCACACGATTCGGTTTATCGGTCTTCTGGGCTATTCGGCTCCCAATTTCTGGTTGGGCCTGATGGGGCTGGTGCTTTTTTATGCCGCGCTCGGCTGGGTTGGCGGGCCGGGCCGCCTCGATTTCATCTATGAATTCGATATCGTACCGGTCACTGGATTCTACCTGATCGATACGGCAATGGCCGGAAAGTGGGATGTTTTCCGCAACGTTTTTGGCCACATCATTCTGCCGGCGTCGATCTTGGGCTTTGGCGCGCTTGCCTATATCAGCCGTATGACACGTAGTTTCATGATCGAGCAGCTTTGTCAGGAATACATCGTCGCCGCGCGTGTGAAAGGTCTGTCATGGCAGCGGACCGTATGGGGTCATGCCTTTCGAAATATCGCCGTACAGGTGGTTACGGTCGTGGCGCTTTCCTATGCGTTCCTGCTTGAAGGCGCAGTTCTGACAGAAACGGTGTTCGCGTGGCCGGGTTTCGGGCGCTACCTGACCAACGCATTGCTGGCCGGTGACATGAATGCCGTTGTCGGCTGTGCCCTTCTGATTGGCGTGATCTTCGTCGGCCTCAATCTGTTCTGCGATCTTCTCTATCGCATCTTCGATCCTCGAACCCGGTGAGAACGGTCATGTCAGATAAAACCGTCGATACTCCCATTCCTTCGCCTGCTCCCGCCACGACCGGCTATGGCGCATGGCTTCGCGCGCCTGTGCCGACATCGCCGTTTCACGCCCGCATGCAGCAGCTCTGGCTGAAATGGTGGCGGCTGCGATCCAACGCTTCGGCCCTGTTCGGCCTTTGCGTCATTCTTCTGATCCTTGCCGCTGCCGTTTTCGCGCCTTTGCTGGCTACGCATGACATCTTTGAGCAGAACCTTGCTGAGCGGCTTATGCGCCCGTCGGCCGTTCATTGGCTAGGTACGGACGAACTGGGACGCGATATCTACAGCCGCTTGCTCTACGGTGCCCGCATTACACTTTATATCGCCTGCCTGACGGCCGTCATCGTTGCCCCGATAGGTCTCCTGATAGGCACGAGCGCAGGGTATATCGGCGGCTGGGCCGATACTGTCCTGATGCGCATCGTCGATATATTCCTCGCCTTTCCAAGCCTCATTCTGGCGCTCGCTTTCGTTGCCGCGCTTGGACCCGGCATCCAGAACGCCATTATCGCCATTTCGCTGGCCTCCTGGCCCCCGATCGCCCGTCTGGCGCGTGCCGAGACATTGTCCATTCGCAAATCCGATTATATCGCTGCCATCCGACTTCAGGGAGCCTCGTCGTTACGCATTATTCTCGGTCATATCGTGCCGATGTGCATTTCATCGGTGGTGGTGCGTGTGACGCTCAACATGGCGGCGATTATTCTCACGGCTGCGGGTCTTGGCTTTCTCGGTCTGGGCGCTCAGCCGCCCAGCCCCGAATGGGGCACGATGCTCTCCTCGGGCCGGGAGTTTATGCTGACGAACTGGTGGATCGCAGCCATTCCGGGCTCGGCCATCCTGATAACCAGCCTGGCCTTCAATCTCCTTGGCGATGGCTTGCGCGATGTACTGGATCCCCGCAATGGTTGACCGGCTTCTCGAAGTTGAAGATCTCAACGTGCATTTTCATACGGCGCAGCGTGTAAATCACGCGGTGCGCGGTATTTCCTTCAGCATCGGACGCGAGAAGGTCGGCATCGTGGGCGAATCCGGTTCCGGCAAATCACTCACCGGCCGTTCTGTGTTGAAACTGACCGCCAAGGCGGCGAAGGTCACAGCCGACAGAATGTCGTTCGACGGTATCGATCTGCTCAAGGCCTCCGAACGCCAGATGCGCACGATCCGCGGCAACCGGATTTCGATGATCATGCAGGATCCGAAATTCTCGCTCAACCCGTTGATGCAGGTCGGCCATCAGATCATGGAAGCTTATCGGCTGCATCATCGGGCAACGGCGAAGATTGCCAGGCAGAAGGCGCTGGCGATGCTGGAGGCGGTGCACATTCGCAATCCCGACCGGGTATTCCAGCTTTTGCCGCATGAGGTGTCCGGCGGCATGGGGCAGCGCATCATGATCGCCATGATGCTCATTCCCGAGCCCGATCTGATCATTGCCGATGAGCCGACATCGGCGCTTGACGTGACGGTTCGCCGTCAGGTGTTGAGTATTCTCGACGAGTTGATCAGCCGGCGCGGGGCGGGGCTGATGTTCATCAGCCACGATCTCAACCTGGTGGCGGATTTCTGCGACCGCGTTCTGGTCATGTATGCCGGCCGGATTTTGGAAGATCTTCCAGCCAGCGCGCTGCATAACGCCCGGCACCCCTATACGCGGGCGCTCCTGGACAGTCTGCCCCGGATCGACCGCCCGGTCGATATGCTGCAAATTCCGACGCGTGACGCCGCGTGGCTGAACGGTCCTGTCTTGAAAAACGGGGAGTGGACATGAGTCTTCCAACCGAAAAGCTTATCGAAGCACATGGGCTGACCGTTGCGTTCGGAACGGGCCCGACCTCGACGATTGCCGTCGATGACGCCTCATTCATGATCGGACGGGGAGAGGCGTTTGGCCTGATTGGCGAATCTGGCTGTGGCAAGTCCACGATCCTGCGAGCCCTTGCCGGGCTGAATCCGGATTATTCTGGCGCGATCCTGTTCGGCGACAAGGAGGTAAGTCATCGCCGCGACAAGGCGTTTTTCCGCCGCGTCCAGATGGTGTTTCAGGATCCCTATGCCTCGCTCCATCCGCGAAAGATGGTGCAGAATGTCCTGCTCGAATCGCTGGTCATCCATGATTTTGATAATCACCAGGAGCGGATCAGTGCGGTTCTCGATGCGGTAGGGCTGGAGCCAGCCTTCCGCTACCGCTACCCGCATGAGCTTTCCGGCGGCCAGCGCCAGCGCGTGGCCATCGCCCGTGCGCTGATTATCGAGCCGGAGATTCTGCTTTTGGATGAACCAACCTCGGCGCTCGATGTTTCGGTGCAGGCGGAAATTCTCAATCTTCTGAAAACGCTGCGGCGGGGGAGGGGGTTGACCTATTTGATGGTCACGCACGATCTCGCCGTGGTCACCCATCTTTGCGAGCGCGTCGCCATCATGCATGGCGGTCGCATTCTGGAGGAAATGACAGCAGAGCGGATTCGGGAAGGTGAGGTGCAGGAACAATACAGCCGCGATTTTCTCGCCGCCAGCATAGGTTACAAGGCAATGGCACACGCATGACCGCTCCGAAGGACTTTGGCTCCGATCTGGCATTGCGTGTCGATGGCGATATCGAAGCGAGGGGATGGTCGCGGCCCGGCCTCGATGCGATGGGCGCCTATGCCTCCACCATTGCCAGTGACGCATTGATGATCGTGCAGGGCGGCAAGATTCTCGCCAGCTATGGCGATATCGAACGCCGTTACCAATGCCATTCCATGCGCAAGAGTTTTCTCAGCGCCCTGATCGGCATTGAGGTGGAAAAAGGCACGATCGATCTGGCGCTGACATTGGAACAGCTTGGCATTGATGACAAACAGGGGCTGAGCGCCGCCGAGAAACAGGCAACGATCTACGACCTTCTGACGGCGCGTTCCGGCATCTATCACCCGGCGGGATATGAGACGCCGTGGATGCGCTCCGTCAAGCCGCCACGCCATTCACAAGCGCCGGGGACCTTTTGGTGTTACAGCAACTGGGATTTCAATTCGCTGGGCACCATTTACACGCAGTTGACAAGCCTTGATATTCACGATGCCTTCAACACCTTCATCGCCAGTCCGCTTGAGATGGTCGATTTCCGCTACGACGAGGAGCGCAAGGATGGGAGCCTTCACCTTGACGAATGCTCGCAGCATCCGGCCTATCCGTTCCGCATGTCATCCCGCGATCTTGCCCGTTTCGGCCAATTGTTTCTGCAAGGCGGCGTATGGAATGGCATGCAGATTATTCCATGCGATTGGGTGGCGACCAGCACGCTGCCCTATTCAGATGCGGGTGCGCGTGGCGCGTACGGCTATATGTGGTGGATATCCCGCAGCGGTATCGCGTTCCCGCAGGTGATGCTTCCTGAGAAAAGTTATTATGCCCTCGGTGCCGGAGGTCATTTTTGCCTGATCGTTCCTCCCCTTGATCTCGTCGTCGTTCATCGCGTCAACACGGATATTCCGGGTCGGGAAGTCGACAGATTCCAGTTTGGCAAATTACTCAAATTGCTCATCGCAGCTTGCCGAGACTGACGGACCTTACCCCATCTCCACATCCTATGACGGGAACCAACGATGACGAGTACCATCGAAACAATTGCGCTTTGGTGCGCCTCTCGCAGCGGCTTTAGCCAAGACGCACAAGAGCTTGCAAAACATGCCGTTGCCGACACGATCGGCTGCATGTTTGCCGGGCGGAACGATTTTGCCCCGCAGGCGGCACGCAACGCCTTAGCCGGGTACCGTACGTCGAGCGGCGCGGCGAGTATTATCGGGGGGGGCAGGGCCAATGAAGCGGTTGCGGCCCTGGTCAACGCCACTGCTGCTCACGCTCTTGACTACGATGACAATTTTTTGCCCGGCATGAGCCATGCGTCCGCTGTTTTGGTTCCGGCGCTGCTTGCAGTCGCACAAGCCCGCAACGCCAACGGTCAGGCCCTGATCGATGCCTATCTCATCGGATTGCAGGCGCAAGCGTTCGTCGGTGCGGGCGTCGGATCTTCGCATTACACCGCCGGGTGGCATGGTACCTCCACAATCGGCACGATCGGCACCGCTGCGGGTGTCGCATGGCTGATTGGTCTCGACTCGGATGGGATCGCCCGCAGCTTAAGCAATGCGGTGAGCCTAGCGTCCGGCACGAAAGGCCAGTTTGGAACTCCAATGAAGCCGCTGCATGCCGGCCTTGCCGCGCGCAATGCCATTGATGCCGCCATGCTGGCTGCAAGCGGGATGACCGGGCGGCTCGACATTCTGGAAGGCGAGCAGGGCTTCCGTGAATTGTTTGGCGGCAGCTATCCCGGAAATTGGGACACCGAAGCAATAGCGGCGACGCAAAGCCACGTCATCGAAACGATTGGCGTCATTCCCAAGCGTCATCCATGCTGCGGTTCTACGCATCTCATCGCCGATGCTATCCTCGATATCAAGACTACAAACGATTTCAAGATTGAGGACGTTACGTCGATAGAAACGCTGGTCGGTATTTCCAACTGGCGCAACCTTGCCTATCCGCAGCCGTGTGACGAAATGCAGGCCCGTTTCTCGATGCAATATTGCGTGGCACGCATCCTTCGCAACAATGCGCTCCTCCTATCGGACTTCACGCCCGAGGCGGTGGAGGCAAACCCCGACACTGATCTGATGAACCGGATATCCATGACGCCCTATACCCAGCAAGAGGAGCTGGCGGCTGGGGCGAAGTTGCCGCATGTGGTTACTATCCATCTCGTTGGCGGACTGACATTGAAGGCAGAGCGGCAGGCGGCCAAGGGTTCGCTTGCCGATCCGTTCGACGCGCGCGACAGGGAAATAAAATTTGCAGATTGCTGCGGCCGCCTGAGTAGTGTGGGCCAAGCCATCTACAGCCGCTTGTGTGCGCTGGAGAGCGAGACGAGCCTGAATTTTCTGTCACCGGTCTTTGCCCCATAAAAGCTACCGTCAGACTTATTCAGCTGCCGCCTTGAAGGCAGTCTGCTGTGCAGAAATCTTCGACCAGAACTGTTCCGCATGTTTGCTGCGAAACGCGAGGGGCCGGTACACTCTGATATCCACCAGAAGCTCCCAACTGGGTTCGCTGGCGTGAACCAGTGCGCCCGCTTCAAGTTCTGTTTTGATAAGGCTCTCCGGTATCCACGCGACGCCACTGCCCGATAGGGCCATGGCTTTAAGGCCGGCCGCCATGCCATTTTCATAAATGGTCTTGAGTGGCAGGGGCCTTCGCGAGAAGACATGATTGAGCATATGAGCGAAGAACGAACAGTCGCCATAGCTCAGATATTCGATCGGTTCCTGACCGTTCGTCAGAGGATGAAGTGGTTTGCCCGTCACATCGGGAGCGCACACTGGGATGACCTTTTCCTGTCCCAGGGGCAGGAACGCAAAGCCCTCAAGCTGTTTCATTGAGGGAATGGAGTCGTGTGCATAGGTCAGCAGGAAATCACTATCTCCGTTGAAAAGCGAAGAGATGTTGCCAAGAAAAGATGCCCTCGGTTCGGAGAACCGTGTCCGCGTCGCGAACCCGGCAGATTTAATCCATTGGGGAAAAAAGGTGAGTGAGAGGGTGTTCAACGTCGCAAAAGTGAGCGTGTCCGCATTGTGGAAATTGCGCTGATGCATATTATTGCGCAATTCGGAAAGCGTGGACACGATTTCCGTCGCCTTGGTAAAGAATTCGCGACCTTCCGGGGTAAGTTGTATCGGATACGTCTTGCGCGAGATGAGGCAAACGCCCAACCATTCCTCAAGTTGTTTTATCCGGCGGCTCAATGCTGGTTGTGTTATATTGCGTTCGCTTGCTGCTCTGGAAAAATTAAGGCAACGTGCAAGACTCAGAAAATCTTCAAACCATTTGAGTTCCAAGCATCCCGCCTTTCCATTCATATTGGCGCAAACTTCATGAGCGAGCGCCAGAACGTATGTTGGAAATAGCCCTCCGTTTTCGAGGCTAATATATTATGGTCTCATCTTCACCGGTTCCTGACAATCACCAGATGACAAAATTTCGGCATGAATCTTTGGTTACAGGGATTGTAGAGATTCAAGCTACAATCGGAAGTGCTCGAAAATTCGCGTGTTATCGGCCCTTTCAAAGGAAGGTTTATTTATGGTGATCTGTTCTAAACGGACATCAGCATGAGAATATATGGCAACCTTAACAGTTTAGATTGAGCGATAGCCATGCGGTGGAGGTCGGCGGACGAAACCACTTCCGACAACTGCGGATGTGTAAGGTCGGTTCAGATGAGACCTCAAGGCGACTCATGTCCTTGCTGCCAAGAGGTTGCTACAGAAACGACTTAAAAGGCCAATTGTCGTCCTCCAAGATTTGTTCGGCCATACTGTGGGAGCAACCTCACGATGCCCTTGGTTTCGAAGAAGGGAAGCTCACTTGAGAAGGGTGGGGGTGATAATTGTGGTGAGCCGACATTGATTTCGGTTTCCAACCGCATATTAGGTTGTTCAACAATTTGGGCGATCTGATCCGTCATGCGGGCCAATTCAGGCAAGTTTGTTGCCCCCAACTTTCGCATCATTCGAGCACGATGAGCCTTTACCGTGATCTCACTTATTCCTAGATCCCACCCTATTTGCTTGTTCAAGCGGCCTGCGGCAACAATCCACATCACTTCGCTTTCGCGCTCAGTAAGTGTGTCATACCGGTTTTTGAGTGCTGATAGCCGCCGGTTCTTATCACTCCACGCACGGTCGCGGGCAAGGCCGATCTCGATTGACTGATGCAGTTCCTCGTCAGAACATGATCTACCAAGGAAATCGATCGCACCATTCTTCATGGCCGCTACTGACATCGATATATTCCCGGACTCTGCCACGAAGATAATAGGGATGACAACTTCTGCCGCCAAAAGACGACGCTGAAAATCCAGGCGATCCCGACCCGGCCTTGCGCCGAGAATCAGGCATAGTATGCCGATCGGCCTACCAAGCAGGAGATACTCCGGCAGCTGCCCTGTAACGGTCATGCCGATCCCAGACGCTTCGAGACGAGTTCCCAAACGCGTCCAATCACTTGAAACGTCGTCCACGACGATGACCGAAGGTTGGTCTGCTCGGGCGGCTTCAATTCTATCTGAATGTCCGGTGGCGAATTGGCGTATGCGAGCGCTTTCCATGTCGTCCTCCTGTTGCGGAAAGGAGATGCGCACACTGCGCTGCATCGTCGTTATGATCTCCTTCGCAGTGACATTTGGTCGATTTATCAATGAAAAGTCCTTGGGCGATTCCTGAAGATTTCTGAATCAAGTTTCTTATGCGAGCGCAATTTGGGATATGCCATTCGATCAGGTCACAAGATAACCAAGTGCGTAATCCGGGCGAACGGAAATCCCGAAGGGCAAATGTCCCGAAGACGGCACTTGATACAAACTAGTGTTGGCCATCTCGGCCTTCTTGCCGGATTAAAAAATATATCAGAGACCTTGGTGCAGTAGATTTGGACGGCCTGGTTCGGACAACCTTCTAGATTTTACTCTCCCGCCACAGCCCTATTTTGAACGGGGGCGTCTGCCGAGCCTTACGTTGATGCTTTCAGGTGGAGACCGGACCAATGGCCGCTTCACTCTGCGGGTGTGGGCTACGGACATCGATCTTCAAAACGGTCATCCTGTGGAGCTGTGGATCGGATCCGTCGTAGAAGAGAAATTGGTCAATCGGTTTTCATTGCTAACGCTGCCGCAGTATCAACCAAACGCTGACATACCGCGTGACCTGCTGGCAGGATCAATCGGAGCGGGCAAGCTGACGACTCGTGCAGAACAACAAATGACAGGAATGTGGGACGGCCGCGTGTTGCTGGCCCACGACGGGACGGTAACCGTCGATTGAGTGACGCGGTATGCTCGATTTACTTACGAAAGCGTGGCGCAGCGATAGTTTGATTCCGCAGCGTGAAAAATCCCAAACTGGTGTAAACCCGACCAAAAACGAAGATGCAAGTGTTGAGACACATTTTACGTCACTTCCCAAATCGCCGCGTTCGCTGTTGAAACGAGCGAATCGCGCGCAGGAAGTCAATCTTGCGGAATGCAGGCCAGTACACGTCGGTGAAGTAAAACTCGCTGTGGACGCTCTGCCAAAGCAGAAATCCCGATAAGCGCACTTCGCCGCTGGTGCGGATAATAAGGTCCGGGTCTGGAAGGTCAGCTGCGTAAAGGTGACGAGCGATGGTTTCGGGGGTGACAAGCTCGATGATGTTGGGCAGCGCGGTCCCCTTGGCCGCCTGGTCACGAAGGAGCGAGCGGACGGCGTCGACGATCTCTTCGCGCCCGCCATAGGCCACCGCAATTGTCAGCTTTAGGGTATCATACGACGCTGTCGCTGCTTCGGCCATTCGAATGGCAGCGATCACCGACTCCGGCAGGATGTCGAGTCTGCCGATGGCCTGCACCCGAATCCTTTGTCGATGCGTCAACGGATCGTGGGCGAGAGCCGAGATCTTGGCTTCGACTGCAGCGAGAATCCCGGAAACTTCCTCTGGTGAACGCTGAAGGTTCTCTGTCGAAAATACCCAGAGCGTGACGGCCGGAATGTGCAGTTGACAACACCAGTTGAGCACGTCGCCGAGCTTCTCTGCTCCGGTCCGATAGATCTCGCGAAAATCCTGCAGTCCTTGTTGGCGACCGTGGCGCCGGTTCCCATCCAGGATGAAGCCGACATGGCGGGGCAAAACCCGTCCCCGGATCTGACGCAGCAACCGTCGCTCATAGGCCCAGTACAGCAGGCGCAGAAGCCAGTGTCTGAAAGAGCTTCCTGAGATTTTGATCGCAACCATCACCAAGTCATCCATCACTTCTCTGCTGGACTTTACACCAAATCCTGATCGACACATTCCTGCGCACCCGGCCAAGCAAGCCTTAGATTTCGCATCCGTGTCGCTCGTGGTACCGGGGGCTAATTCATGTCCCGGCAGATAAGTTAGTCTAGAGGAAAGTTGGTTGCTCAAGCTCGGGTCCGCCCACTGCGACCAGCGCGCCGTTGTCGATCCACATTATCGCGGTCAGGCACCGCTGCATTTCAAGAAAACAACAAGGCTCTTTCCGTCAGTAAAAAACGGACTGCCGACAGCGTTTTGCCCCAACATCGGCTCCGTCACGACTGCTTCGTCGATCCGCTTGGCGCATTTTGTTCGCGACAGATCGGACTTGAGCGACTCTCGCTCGCGATCCACCGCTGGATCGATTTGGTGGATCAGCAGCCCTGTTCCTCCGGCTGTTTGAGCTTCTCGGTCGAAGTGCACCGTACCAACCCAAACCGCATTGCCGGCGACGCGAAAGGCGGTATCCCACACATGAAGGTGATGACGCTCGCGGGCCGATCCCATCGGGTCCACATGCTGGAAGCCTCGCCGATTGGGTTGGCCTTGCCAGAACGTCGGCAGCCCAGGTGCACGAGGAGGGGGTTCATTGCGAAGCTCCGCAATGAGCAAACGCCAACTGCTTCCAAACGAGATGCGATCCGTCGGCTCCCACCCGGCGTCCAGGAAGGCCTTCGTTAGATCGGCCTCACTGCCCACCAGTATGACGTTGATCGGCTCCATTGGTCTGCCAACGATATCCTCGCTGAACCGCGGCGCAACAGCAAACAATCCCGACGGGAAATCGCTTGTCGTCAAGTCCACGGCTGTCGCTACTGATGCGTGTCGTACGACGAGCGGGTGCAAATAGCTGAAGACCACGACAACACCGATCCAGACAATGATGAAAAGGCTCGCAAGTCGCCCAGCCCAGGCGGGATTTTGTAGAGGAGCTTCGGGTTTGGATGCTTGTGAAACACTGAACGAAGTGATGATGACCGCCAGCCAGGCAGCACCGAGGGCGAAGCTGGCCAGCACATCGGAAGGCCAATGGACACCCAGATAAATCCGCGAAAAGCCGATCGCCAACACGAGAATAATGGCGAGGACGACGATGGCGCCCTTGGCCACTTTGGTCGTCGTCCTCTCGATCGCGAACCACGCAACGAAACCGTAAAAGGAAATCGCGACGAAGGCGTGCCCACTTGGAAAGCTCAAGCCCTGGGCAGGTATCAGCGCATTAACGAGATCCGGCCGTGGCCGGGCGAACCCCGTCTTGCCCAACCAGACAAGGAATTCCCCGCCAAGAATGGAAATGAGGAGAGTTAGAATCCAGCGCCACTGCCGAGTCAGGACGAAATAGATCCCGAACAGGCAAGCCCCCGCGGCGATAATCTGCCAGTTCCCCAGATAGGTCAGGAACAACATGACTGTATTCAGATGCGGACTCCGAGACATCTGGACCAATGACACGAGCCGCAAATCGGCGACTACGAGGGGATCGTTGGAGATCAGGTCCTCGACGACAGAGAGAAACAACCAGAGAAAGACGACAGAGAGTGCGACGCCGACTGTCAGCCGCAGCCCGAACGGTTCGTTCCTGCTGAACCGTTTCCGCAGCGACCCCCAAAAGCGTGGATGAGCCGCGAGATTTCGGCGTACTTCCGGGTCGTTCCGGATCGCCACCAATATCGACTTAAGGACCGAACTCGGCAGCCGCCACATGTGGTCGCAATTCCCATTCCGGAGCCGAAAGTTTTTGTTCGCGCCGGCTCGTACCTCAGCGCTGCGCAAGGAAGAATAGCACGCCGACAACCGCGGCACCAAGGCTGACCAACAGAACACCGCCGGCAGCCATATCCTTGACGACGCGGATTTCCGCGTGGAACTCAGGATGCAAGTGATCAACCAACGTTTCCAGCGCGGAATTGAACAATTCCGCCGCCAGAACCAGGGCAATCGCCAGAGTGATGATTGCCATCCAGGCCAATGATGCACCGAGAAACAGGACGCCGATGACGACCAGGACCGCCATCAATATTTGTGTCCTAAAACTGCGCTCACGCCGGCACCGTAAACTTAACCTGATATATTTTGCTTTGGGCGCATTTGCGACTTTGTAGCTGATCTCATGCCGCTTGTACGCATGCGATTTCGCGCCACGCATCCATCGCAGCGTTGCGACGAGCGCGATGGTCGGATGAAGTTAACTTGTTGCGTGAAAAGTGGTGGAGATTGGCAATGGGATCATGAATGGAAACGAAGCGTTGAAGCTGCCGAGTTGATTCCAATCGCTTCATGATCTTTTCTCGTCGTCGAATTGGCTGGTGCGAAGGCACCGTAAACTTAACCAGTTGGCGATGATTCTTTGTGATTTTGAGTAATGACCGAGGCTCGTGATTCACTCTATCGCCGTCACCGTTTTCCAGCTGAAGTTATCGCCGAGGCGGTGTGGCTGTACTTCCGCTTCCCGCTCAGTCTTCGCATGGTGGAAGACATGCTTGCCTACAAGGGCATTATCGTCACACACCAGACGATCCGCATATGGGCGGAAAAGTTCGGGCGGGACTACGCCGACAAGATTCGCAGGCGTTCGCCACGCCTTGGTGACAAGTGGCACCTTGATGAAGCTGTTGTTTCGATCGGAGGCAGGAAACACTGGCTGTGGCGCGCCGTCGATCAGGACGGTTTCGTACCGGAGGTCCTGGTGCAAAGCCGCAGGAATACCAAGGCAGCCAAACGCTTGATCCGGAAATTACTCAAGAAACAAGGTTGCGCACCGCGTGTCATAGTGACGGGTAAGCTCAGATCCTATGCGGCTGCCAACAGGCAGATTGGTCTGACCGTCTGCGATCACCGCCAGCATAAGGGGCTCAACAACCGCGCTGAGAATTCGCACCAGCCAATTCGACGACGAGAAAAGATCATGAAGCGATTGGAATCAACTCGGCAGCTTCAACGCTTCGTTTCCATTCATGATCCCATTGCCAATCTCCACCACTTTTCACGCAACAAGTTAACTTCATCCGACCATCGCGCTCGTCGCAACGCTGCGATGGATACGTGGCGCGAAATCGCATGCGTACAAGCGGCATGAGATCAGCTACAAAGTCGCAAATGCGCCCAAAGCAAAATATATCAGGTTAAGTTTACGGTGCCGTCGAGCGTATCGAACTGATGAGCGACCATCAGTGGCTGGAGGTGGATGACGTGATCGAAGTACGCTGGAACCGCAATCCGCCCTTCAAGGTGGACGATCCCAATGCGACACTTGCCGATGGCGTCGATACGCTAACCTGGAAGCCAAATTTCACGGCGGCGGCAAATGAAGATCCGAAGGGCTATCATTCGCTCTTGACCGACGTGGTTCCGGCGCTCGGCGGCGCGTCGACCGCTGCCCCGACAATTCATGATGGCGTGATTGCCATGGAATGGCTCGAGACATTGCGGCGGGAACTTGCTTTGTAGAATCGATGAATTGCTTCAGTTACAAATGCTCTCGGCAAACATCCCAGGATAGGTTCCTGGGATGTTTGCTGCTCGACTCTAGCGCGTAGGAAGTCTGAAGATTTTCAGCACAATGACTGTCATTCTGGTGTGTATGCGACATAGATCACACCAACCGAAGTGAGTAGCCGCGAACTCATCCATTAAGCTCGGGTTAGCGAGACGCACTTGGCGCATATTGCCAAGGGTCGACGCACACGACACCAAGCGGTTTGAAATGAGCGACATTGCGTGTGACAACCTGCAGGCCGTGTTCCAGGGCAGTCGCAGCAATCATCGCATCTGCGGATGGGCGCCTGTCCGCAGTGGGGAGCATGCCTGCTCGAATTGCGATATCAAGATCGAATGGGATGATGCGACCTGCGAAGCTGGTCAGAACGATTTCATTCAGCCATTTTTCCAGATCGGATGCGAAAGTTGGGTCCCTTTTTTGCTCACGCTGGATGCCAAATCTGATCTCCATGATTGTAACCGACGAAAGGGCTGCATCCTCCACATCGAATTCACGCATAAAATGCTGAAACGCCTCATCTTGTTTTTCTGGTCTTCTTGCTGCCGAAATGACGTTTGTATCCAGCAAAAATGGCATCAGAACTCAACGTCCCGACCATCGAAGTCTACGCGTGCGGGATCAAAATCTTTGTCGCTGACTGTACCAGGATCCCGCAGAGCCTCAAAAAGACTCTTGGGTTTCTTCCAGTGCGCTTCAAATTCGGCATAGCGCACGAGCACATAACTTGCCTCGCCATGGTCGGTTATAACCACGGGGCGCTCGTTTGCTTCCTTCTTCGCTCTGCTCGGATTCTGATTGAAGGATGCACTGGTCATATAGGACATTCGCATGAGAGACTCCATGTAGTATGTTTTCTAACAAATATACTACTCTCTGCGCGATTGCAAGACCAGAATGTCTACGAAGGTTTTGGGGCGCTGTCACCTTGTTTTTGGCTTAACGAATAATCGATATCGATCATGGGCATGCGCCAGCCCATTGCCAATTACAAGAACCACCGTTTGCCGCCAGAGATTATCGCCCGTGCGGTCTGGCTCTATTACCGGTTTCCGCTCAGCCTGCGCCACGTTGAAGAAATGCTGCTGGAACGCGGGATCGCTGTCTCCTATGAGACCATTCGCCGATGGGGCAGAAAACATGGCCCCGGCCATGCCCGGCGCATTCGCCGAAAGCCACCTTCCACCAATGATGTCTGGCACCTTGATGAAGTCGCGGTGCGCATTAATGGCAAGCGATGCTGGCTGTGGCGGGCGGTTGACCAGGACGGCTTTGTGCTCGACGAGATTGTCCAGAACCGCAGGAATACCAAGGCTGCCAAACGATTACTGACACGTCTGATGAAGAAGCAGGGCATGGCGCCGAAGCGGATAATCACCGACAAGTTGCGCTCCTATGGCGCAGCAAGGCGTCAGGTCATTCCAGACGTCGAGCATCGCTCTCACAAAGGTTTGAACAATCGCGCTGAGAACTCCCATGTACCGTTTCGAAAGCGGGAACGAATGCGACAGGGATTTCGATCCGTAGGCAGCTTGCAACATTTCGTTTCGCTGTTCTCTGCTGTCCGCAATCTCTTCGTTCCAGATCACACAAAACAATCTGCTACCCAAATCCGCAATCACAGACTGCAAGCCATGGCTCAGTGGAAAGCCGTCAGCGGCCAGATTGTCTGAAACAGTCAGCACGTGCCTTATTGCGCCTGTCCTGCAAACAAGGTGACAACGCCACGTTCGGAGCAGATTCCAATTGAGATGGGTCTGGATAGGTGGATGCGCCTTTGGCACTGTGAACTTCCTACTCCTGCTAACGACTGACATTCAAATTTTGCGCGTCGAACGAGTCAATCGCTATATTCATTATAGTCAGTCACAGTAATTCAACATACTTCTCCTTAGGCATTCACCAAAAATCATGCATAGTATCAACGTCCACTTATAATGTTGAATACATGCACCAATCAAATTAGGCTATTGTAAGAATTCTCAAAGGTACTTTTCTTGGTGCCATAGTGGCTACACAGGGCGGCTGCTGGATACAACATGTCTAAAAATTTAGGCCATGTGTGGACGACAACCTTGGATGGCAGTACACCCCCCAAATCTAGAGCAGCATCGACATCTGCTGGAGCAGAATAGCAGGGGAAGAGCAGGAATGGGGCCGAGCTTATAGAGACGCGCCCTGCCGTTCCGGATGCGGCCGTGGCGACGGCGAATGTGGGCACTTTGAAAATCGACAGATCAAGCAGTGGGTGTTTGGCGCCCGGAAAATGGCGTGCCGCGAGCACGGAGAGGATTGTACCGGCAACGAGGATGGCGACGGCAATATAGAATTCATAGATGCCGTGCGGAAAGACTCAAGGCTGGAGACGCTTCGCCAACATCTATCCATCAAGAACCAGGATGGTCGCATTGATTCAGTCAGCTTTGACGGTACTATATGGAAATGCTGAATCCGACTTCGATGTTCGCTGCTTGCGAAAAAAGCCCGATAGATGTCGATAGTCCACAGAATTTTTACAGCTGCAGCTGCGCCGAAAAACCCTGTAAAATCAACAGGCTAACTTTTTAACGGTCCCGTTAGCGGCGTATGAAGTGGAAAAATAAATTTTCGATAATAAAAACAAAAGCTTAGGGCAAAAAAAGTAATAGAGTGGGAGTAGAGGGAAATCGGCGGCAATAGCGTAGTTTCGGCAGGCTATCGCCGTCCGCTAGCGTTTCGCACCAATTGCCTTTGATCGTCTCCGGCGCTCCTTCCAAACAACTTGCAAGACTGAAACGCGGTTGACGTTGCAAGTAAAGCGCTTTCAATACGGCGTAGGGCTCGAGCGTATCACCGCGTGCAAATAGGCGGGTCTGCTCGCGCCTTCAGTCGATGACGTGGCGAGATTTCTTACGTTCATGGTTACACTCAGATCATTCAACGCAATTGTGCGAGCCGTCGTTGACTTTATCCAACCAACATACTGCGTAACCGAGCGAACATGCGCTGTCTCGCGATAAGTTTGCGGAGATAATGGGCGGCTGTCGCGGCGCTCACGGTCGCGCCGAAATGGCAATAACAGATAACTTTGTGTAACTGATTGTCAGTCAGTTGGAAGAACCGCCTTGCTTCGCCGTAACTGTCATTTTCCAAACCGGCTGCGCGAAGGAGGGTATCCTCGAAAGCAACCGAGATTGGTGAGCTGTCGGCCCGCATGACCCCGCGCGCTTTTGCCGAATGATACTCGGTCTGGTGCAGCGTCGCGAGACGCCGGATTGGGTTCTGTTCAAGGAGTTCAGCCCAGCGTTCAAGTCGTTTGCTGCGCGACATGACGTGGCGCGGGTAGTCCTGACCGACCTCGGCGATGACTTGCAATTGCTCGAGTGCATGGTGTTTCATTTTAGCCTCCTGTCGATGATGCGACATCAACCAACTGTGATGAAAAATGTTCCGGCTTCGCGCGGTGGACGATGAAATAATTCGGAGGACAAAACAGGTGACACAATCCATACGCCGCTCAAAGAGCGGCGTTGCCGCTCATGATTTCGCATCAGGCATCAATAGCGGCGTGGCGTGGACATCCCGAACCTGCTGCATTCCATCGCAATTCGCCGAGATCCAGGGGAACGTTGACCGCCGGGCCGCGTTTCTGCCGATGGGCTGAGTCATTTCGTATGCTTGGTCAAGGCCGCGCTACGTGAAAATCGCAAGGTCAGGGGCGGGGAGGCGATCGCTGAAAGGCCCGACGGAACGCCAAGCCGTAGCTTTTGGCATGTCTTAAGAACTCGATGGTTTCGCTCTGATCATGACATATCTTGTCGGCTTCCAGACCAGCTATTCGTGCCTGCGGGATCGTTATACGGGCCCGCCCTCGCCATTAGCTACCGCCTAGCTTTTCCTGTATTTCGGGATCTCCACGCCGGGATTTGATTTTTTCGATTTTGTCCCGCAGATCAGCGATCTTAACGCGCCGTCCCAGATCATTTTTGCGCGTGCGCTGGACGAACTCGAATATTCTTCGCCGTGCCTGCGGCTCATTGAATCAATCGCTGCGATAATGGGATCGGGGAATCCTTCGGACCGTAGATTATCCAGGCTCCATCCTGTCTTCTCGACGATGTCATGCAGAACACCAACTATTCTTTCATTGTTGTCGTGCAACGCAAGCATGACTCGCAAGGGATGCTGCATGCGACTTTGCAGCGATCAATGACTGGCACCGTGAAAAGATTTGGTCACAGGGCTCGCGCTGGTCGAGGGCGGAAGATGTCGATGGACGCAACGAAGAGTTGCACGTTGACCGGCCAACGTTAACACATGCCGAAAGCTACGCGCCGAAAATTATGATCAGTGCAAAGGTTTGCAACATAACCGTCTGGGACACCCTTGGCCCCAAAAACGCCTTAGCCGCGGCATGTCTCCACAAGTGTCCCAAAGCCCCCTATTTATAGGGGTTGGGACAATGGAACAGCGATAGGGCGGGGGCGGTGAAGCAGGAGAGAGGACACCCAAAAAATGGGAGTTCTCGGAATGAACTACATGCAGATGAAGACATTGAAGCTAGGCGATATTGTATATCAAAAAGCTGGCAAGGCGCATGGCTCGGATCAGGACATGGGGCCGCTCTGCGTCGTGTTGGCGATTACCGCTAGAGGTGGCGTCCTGCTGGCCGACACCCTGACCAACGCGCGGTACTGGAGCCCGTACCAGAGACTTTACCTCTACCCAGCAACGGAGGCCCATAAGGAGCTTTTGTGGCGGCGGGTGGGGTTCTCCCCGCCGTAAACTAGAGTTTCTCCTAGCCCGCCTTGCCGGCGGTTTTCTTTGCATGGCCTGTTTTGGTATATTAATCGACCGGAGGAAGTTAGATGCTACTGAAAAAGCTCACACTCTCGCATGATGAAAAGAAGGGTAACTGGGCGCTAAAGGAGGATGGAAAGGACAGGGCGCTACGGCGCTTCGATACAAAGGCTGATGCACTAAAACGCGGGGTTCTGGAAGGCGCTCTAGGTAAAGATGGCGGTTCCGTAAAAATCCAAAGGAAAGATGGTGTCTATCAAGAGGAACGCACCTATCCACGATCCGCTGACCCGCGCAGTTCGAAAGGATAGGTACTTATGACACCCTCAGCCGCATCGTAGTAGGTCGTGGCGCATCTGGCGTCCCGCAGACCAGACGACGCACCAGTGCCAGTTGTTACACCAGCCGCAACACCAGATAGGTCACGATCACGGCGAGGATGACGAACACGATGATTGCGTCCATTTGGGGCTGATCTCCAAAAAGGCGGGAGAAGACGCGCTGTGGGGGATTGCTGCTATCTTCCTCCCAAGGAAGCTGACTGCGAGCTTTGGGGCATGGATCAGTCAGCCTGAGCAGAATAAAGCCTCAGCGATGCGTCGTCTGTGTGGCAATTTGACTTCCCAATTTCCGTGGGCACGCCCCGGGCGTTTCACAAGGTCTCTGGAATGTGAAGGGAATCCTTTGCTCTCGCTCATCCGCCTGGCCTCCGAAGGGCTTCGGGAAGAACGCGGTCGCCGAAATCGACGGCGGACCGCTGGATGATCCGTCCGGTCTCGTCGTGGATGAGCTGGAAGCGTCGGTTTCCCAGAAAGAATGTCAGCCGTGAGCGCCCAGCATCTGCGCCCTCTCCACGCTCATGCCTGCTGGTTATCTTGCCGTCACGAATGAGAGGCTGGACGGTCGAAGGGTCAATACCAAGTCCCTTGCCTATGAGCGCCGCACCTACATGGACTTCGCTGTCTTCAAATTCAATTGTCGCCATTTTCAGTTACTGCTGCAGCCTTGTTTCAAGGATGCTTGTTCTACCACAATTTTCTGCAGGGCGGGCATTCGAGGCTCCGCTGGCAAATACTGATCACAATCGCGGACGATCTTTAGAGCGTCATGCTCACGCCTCAAAATAGAGGTTTCTCTTGGAGTATCGATGTTTTGTTCCCGAGGCCCATTGTTCAGCTGACGTGAGGCCACCATGGTTGAAGCAACTGTCCGCAATTTCACCATTAATTTTGGCCCGCAGCATCCGGCGGCGCATGGTGTGTTGCGTCTGGTGCTTGAGCTCGATGGCGAGGTGGTCAAGCGAGTCGACCCCCATATAGGACTGCTTCATCGTGGCACCGAAAAGCTGATCGAGCACAAGACATACCTGCAGGCGCTTCCCTATTTTGATCGGCTCGATTATGTCGCACCAATGAATCAGGAGCATGCCTTTTGCCTGGCGATAGAAAAGCTGCTCGATTTGGCGGTTCCCCGGCGCGGCCAGCTTATCCGCGTGCTCTTTAGCGAGATTGGGCGGCTGCTCTCGCATCTCCTCAATGTCACCACCCAGGCCATGGATGTAGGCGCCCTTACCCCACCCCTATGGGGTTTCGAGGAACGTGAAAAGTTGATGGTGTTCTATGAGCGTGCGTCAGGGGCCCGCATGCATGCCAATTATTTCCGGGTGGGCGGCGTGCATCAGGACCTGCCCCCTGAGCTCCTCGACGATATCTGGGCGTTTTGCGATCCATTTCTGAAGGTATGCAACGATCTCGAAGGGCTGTTGACCGAAAACCGCATTTTCAAGCAGCGTAATGTCGGCATTGCCGAGATCAAGCTCGATGACGCATGGGGATGGGGATTTTCGGGCGTCATGGTGCGCGGCTCGGGTGCGGTCTGGGACTTGCGCAAGGCGCAGCCCTACGAATGCTATGCCGAGCTCGATTTCGATATTCCCGTTGGCAAGAACGGAGACTGCTATGACCGCTATCTCGTTCGCATGGAAGAAATGCGCCAATCGGTTCGCATCATGCAGCAGTGCCTGGAGCAGCTGCGGCTGCCCGCAGGGCAGGGGCCGGTCGCGGCCCAGGATCACAAGATCGTGCCGCCGTTGCGACGCGACATGAAACGCTCGATGGAGGCCATCATCCAGCATTTCAAGCTCTACAGCGAGGGCTATCGCGTCCCTGCCGGTGAAGTCTATGCCGCCGTCGAAGCGCCAAAGGGTGAATTCGGTGTCTACCTCGTTTCCGATGGTTCTAACCGCCCCTACCGATGCAAGATACGCGCTCCCTCATTCGCCCATCTGCAGGCAATGGACTTTCTGAGCCGCGGCCACATGCTGGGCGATGTCTCGGCGATCATCGGCACGCTCGACATCGTGTTTGGGGAGATAGACCGATGATGGCGCTTTTATCCGGAACCAATCGCCGCGCAACAGGTTGATCAACCTGAAGCCGATGGAAGGAAAAAGCGATGGCCAGATGCGATCAATGCGGGAATGACTATGATAAGACTTTCGAAGTGAGGGTTGCCGACGAAACCTACACGTTCGACAGCTTCGAATGTGCGATCCAGAAACTTGCCCCCACATGTCCACATTGCGAATGCCGGATCATTGGACATGGCGTCGAACAGGACGAGATCATTTATTGCTGTGCACATTGCGCCGCGGAGGAAGGGCTGACCGGACTGACCGATCGCGTGCCCTGAGTGACGCGTTACCTTCCAAGATCTGAACGCTCAGATGGGGGACGAGATGACGGCCAAAAATCCGCATTTTCAACCGATCGTTTATTCCCAGCTTTCGACCTGTTTAAGGTGCGAATAGCGCGGAGTAAAT
The DNA here is from genome assembly GCF_964253365.1 of Phyllobacterium sp. LjRoot231. Classification (NCBI taxonomy): domain Bacteria; kingdom Pseudomonadati; phylum Pseudomonadota; class Alphaproteobacteria; order Hyphomicrobiales; family Phyllobacteriaceae; genus Phyllobacterium; species Phyllobacterium sp. LjRoot231. Next base: position 4,287,549 of record NZ_CAXUQT020000001.1, on the reverse strand, counting down.
TGGGCAAGCCGCTTCGCGGCTGCGCTCTACTCGTTGCGCTCGCGCAGCCTGCCGAGAAGCGGTATCCGCCCAGTCGGATGTCGATCGCACTTGCAATTATTTCTTAGACTAGGCCGCGCAGGTAGATGATATCCATGATATTGCCGAGCAACGTGTCCACGCTCGGCGCTTCAGAAATCGGATTCGGGACTACAAATGGACGCCGGCGATGTCCCTTTTTTTTCCTGTCATGGAAGAATTTTGCCCCGCCCCAACGCGGACAGGGACCTGGTGCCGTGTAACCGGCATTTCCGTGTCATTCGGCAGTTCGACCCCGGTATACGCATCCAATTACGACCCAATCACGCGGCTAATTCCTTAATTTAATCAATTATTAATGGTGGGGGCTATTGTTTAGTGTTTAATGGGGTTCAGACCCCACGCCGAATAACAACTATAATTGCAGCTGCTGCGGAAGATGGACCGATTTCGCGAAATTGCTAGGGTTTTGCAACCCTTGTCCGATGCTCGCGGAAAGCTGGCTATTTTGTTGCTATCGTAGCGAGCGCAGTGACAGGCTTTCCATCCACAAGGATCGGTTGGTGATGATCATTGGCCAGGAGGATGCCGATAACATGGGTGCCGACGGGTGATGGGCAATGGCCGAACCGAGCTTTGATTAGATCGCCGCCGAAATCACTGTTCATGCTGTTGTAGGGCCGACCGGGGATGTTGCAGGTGTCGCCGTCAGGGTCCATTTTCATGTGGATGTGACCGCATTGCTTGTCGTCGCCACATTGTCCTGCCGCAAGGATTTTGAAATTGCTTCTGACGACGACACCGATCGATTTTTCCGTGTCGTCACCAAGCACGATCACCGAATTTACTTTGGGCCAAACGATTTCGAGAGTCGGTTTATCTTGCGCAACAGCGGGTATTGCCGTTGCGAGCAAAAACAACGTGAGACCATATTTTAGAGCGGACCGAGGCATCAAAATCTCCATGAAAAATTAAGTAATCACTGCTTACATTGCGGCGATGTCATCGTCAACCCCGAAGTAACTGGTGATTACATTTGTTCTATATGATAGAGGTTAGGACATGACAGATGCTCACCCACGCGGCCACGACTCCCACGAACCCAAGCGGTATCACCACGGCAACCTAGTGGAGGCGTTGGTTTCCGCCACTGTCGCCATCATAGAAGAACGCGGCATCGAGCATGTGTCCGTTCGGGAAGCGGCAAAGCGCGCGGGCGTTTCGCCCGGTGCCCCGTTCCGGCATTTCAGAACTAAGACAGCATTGATGACGGCAGTTGCCGAACAGGCAATGACCCGGTTGAAAGAGGCGGTGGCTGAAGCAGTGGCCGAGACTGCCGAACAAGACCCGCTTGCGGCCTTCGAAGCAATTGGCCGAGGCTATCTGCGATGGGCGTTATCCAATACCACCCATTTCGAGATCATCAGCTCGCGTTCGCTCATTGATTTCGACGGCTCAGAAAGCCTGCGTCGGGACAATGAACAGATACGGACACTCATGATCGATCTTCTCGCCCAAGCCCGTGATCGGGGTCAGCTTCGCCAAGGTTTGGACTTCGATCATCTGGTGCTCGGGGCCAGAGCGCTTGTTTACGGGCTGGCGCGGATGGCGGTCGATGGCCACTTTCCCGAATGGCACGGGTCCGAGCCTCCCAAGAATGCGGTGCAGCACGCCTTGAGCACGTTTATTTCTCAAATGAGAAAAATTTGATCGCGCTAACAACCTGTTTGGTTCGGTCGCGAATTGTTGCACTATTTCTGAATTTCGTCTGACAGCATAAATCAGTCGCTGTGACCTTCATCGATAAGTGGCGTGAAATCTTCAGAGCTATGTGGCACCGCTGGCGGCATAGCTTGAAAGATCACTTTGCACACAGTCTCTAGGAATTTCCGCGACGACGGTAGGCCCAGTTGGGATGAACGCCGCCGTTGAAACCAAAACGATGGGACAATTATCCTTGGCCCCTAATCAGCAACCAAGAGCTTGGCTCTCGGTCGATGAACTCTCTTCGGACATGCGCCAGAACGTTTCTCTGTCCCGCGAATGGGACCATCCGAAGAGCCTCATCAAAAGTGACCCATCGAAATTCGCTATGTTCCGCGTTCAATTGAACTTCGTCTTCCGGCCGCGCAAAACCCACGAAAACTGGGAGAAGGCTAATCGTCACCAACGGCAAGATAGAATGCATTGGCGATCCGCTGTGGCTTTCGAACGGCGCAGTGAACCACGTGCGTGAAATGGCACTTGCGGAAATCTCACCTTCGCAGAATTCAGGTTGAAAAGAGAAGTGGGAACCACCCGATAACGGGCAAGGGTTAATCAGACGGGCGGTTGCGCGCAGAATGCCTTGATTACCGATGCAATACCCAAGACGATCGACACAGCAAGAAGAGAAATCCAGACGGGAATCCTTGAACCGCGTGGTTTGTCGCCGTCATGCATCACTACGCTCTTGATCTGGAAAACGAGTCCCGGCAGGGAAGGTTTCCTTGGGGGCGCCGGGACTCGTCATGCCTGATTTGGTGTGGGTAATCGGGCATCTTTTGTTAGTCGATTCGCATAGGTGAGGCGGTTCAAGAATTGTTCGATGCTTTAACAGTCAGGATGCATCCGTTGTTTTAGTTGTGAAAAGTCTGCTGATTTGCCGTGAAATTACGGCGGTCAATCTTGCCGGTCCCTTGGCCACATGCCAGGCCCGGTCGTTCTGGTCTATAAAACTACGCCGGGGCAGGTGGATCGGGCTTTGTTATGGCGCTATGCCATTAGGCCTAGTTGATCTATTTCACCAGCGTTGTTGATGATTTTCGGCGCGTTCTGGGTGTTTAGCTAAGCCATCAGCGATCCGACGCAGCATGTTTGCTGCCAGTTGCTCGCTCGCGGTCCTACCACAAATCCATTTGACTCGTATTGTCCGCGGGCAGACAATTGACCGTCGGGACTGATCCCGGCAGGTGATGCTCGGTCGTGTGTGTGGCACACCTAAAGGCCGAGCCTCACTGCCCTTTAGAGGATGCCAATGCCAGTAGGTGACAAAAAGCTCGACATCTATTTTAAGATGAGGCGCCGGAGATTGCTGCGGAGCCAAAAATTCCCACACGATTTTCTGACAAGTACCAAGGCGACCACATTTGCGCTGGGCTGGCAGCGGAACGTTCTTTCACCTTCATAGTTCGTAGCCGCTCGAAGAGCGTGGGCCCACAAAGCATTGTTTGGAACCATTGTTGCTGAAATGAGTTTTACCAATGTCGGGAAAGCGTTGAGCGAGTTCAACAGTCATCCCGATAAGGGGCTCAGTATCGTCCATGGGAAAAAACCGTGTGCAATCTGGGCCCCACTGGCTATGGCCTCCATTCTTAGCCCATCAAATCCATAGCCGCACTCAGAGGTTTGGTCAGTTTCTCAATTAGCCAAACCTCTTCATCTGTGAGGTGAGCGAGCTATGACAGATGATTTTGACGAAGACGAAGAAGAAGCGTGGGCGGTGTACAATTCCTTCGGGCCGTATGCGGGAATATTTCTCACTGGCGTAGCATTGGCAGCGCTGCTCAGTTATTTGGCGGCTTCTGTTTGACCCCAAAACGAATTATTGCAACCCGCGATTGATTGATGCTCGTAGGGAACTGCTGCAAAATACAGACGCTGGTACCGGCACGAGGCTCGGCGTTGCGCATTCCTGCTTTGTGCGTGCGTCGGGCCTCACCTTTTGCGCGCTGACGTGTGGCGGGAGATTCATGGAACGAAGATGGAACGAGCTTTTGGCGTTGTCCTCGCGTTCTTTCTCGTCGCTTTGATTATCTTCCTGGTGGTGCACTTCGTCGGCTGGGCTTTTTAGGGCGTTGTCACCTTATCCTGGCTTAAGGTTTGCAGGGTAGAAGTGGAGGTATGAAGCAAGCTCGCATCAGCTATAAGAACCATCGCTTTCCGCCACAGGTCATTGCGCATGCGGTTTGGCTCTATTTCCGGTTTCCCTTGAGCTTGCGTCTGGTCGAGGAAATGTTGCTGGAGCGTGGCATTGTCGTTTCCTACGAAACCATCCGACGCTGGGGGAAGAAGTTCGGTCCGGACTACGCACGTCGTCTTCGCCGCAAGCAACCGGGGCCTGCTGACATCTGGCATCTCGACGAGATGGTCGTCAGCCTCAATGGCAGAAAGTACTGGCTATGGCGTGCCGTTGATCAGGATGGTTATGTGCTTGACGAGATCGTCCAGAACCGCCGCAACACCAAGGCCGCGAAGCGCTTGCTCACACGGCTGCTGAAGAAACAGGGCATGGCGCTTAAGCGGATGATCACTGACAAGCTGCGGTCCTATGGAGCAGCAAAGCGCCAGGTCATGCCGGATGTCGAACATCGATCGCATAAGGGCCTTAACAATCGGGCGATCGATCAAGCCAAGCACCACACACTTTGAGTAAGAACCCTAATTAAATGGCTAGCGACAGCCGCTTGAGATTGAAAACGTCCGTCGCACCGATGCTTCATCGAAACTCTATGACAAACAGGGTAACGAACGGTCCTCCCCAAAGCGTGCCTAGTATGATGGCTGTTAGGAGATACCTGGCCAGGATACGACAAATAGATTTGAGGTAGATCATTGAGCTGCTCTATTGGCTGTTCGCCGAACGGCGCCTCGATCTTCAACATCAAATCTGAGATCAATATCTCCTTTGGGCATGTTCGCCCCTATGCCGAGGGATCGGGATGGATTTTCGTCCGAACGTGGCGTCTGCATCGTTCGAGAAAGCCAGCGCGTCAGACTATCGATGTACGACAAGGTGACAGGCACCACGATCAGGGTCAGGATCGTCGAACTGATGAGTCCGCCGATGACGGCATGCGCCATCGGCGCTCGTTGCGCGCCCCCGCCAGCAGCCGCCATGGCGAGCGGAATCATGCCGAAGATCATCGCGAGCGTTGTCATGATGATCGGGCGGAACCGCACGGCACCCGCATTAACCAATGCCTCGTCCAGGGAAACACCTCGTTGACGCTCCCGGTTGGCGAAGTCGACCAACAAGATGCCGTTCTTGGTGACAAGGCCCATGAGCATGATAAAGCCGATCATCGAGAACATGTTGATGGTGCTTCCGGCGACCAGCAGACCGATCAATACGCCCACCAGTGACAACGGAAGCGCAGCCATGATCGCGATCGGCTGGGTGAAGCTCCCGAACTGTGACGCCAGCACGACATAGATGAAGATTACTGCCATTGTCAGCGCCTTGAACATGTTGCCGGCCGTTTCCTGCATGTCTTCAGAATCCCCTCCGAACTTTATACGGTAGCCCGCTGGCAGATGTTGCTCTGCAATCACCGCCTCCAGTTCGGCCGTGACGTCCCCCACGGCGCGGCCCGAGACATCGGCCGAGACCAGAACTTCCCGGGACATGTCCAGGCGATGGATTTCGGAGACAGCCGGGACAACAGCGATGTCCGCGACCTGATCCAGCCTGACCATGCGCGGGCTGCCGCTCGCATCAGCATTCGGCACGGTCATCATCAACTCGCCAATGACCCCAGCGTTGGCGCGCTGGTCGGGTGGAAGCCGGACGACAACATCGTAGGTCTCTCCGAGCATGTCGGTCCAGTTGGAGATCGCTTCGCCGCCAACCAGCGGAGAGAGCATCCCGGCCAATTCAGACGCACCAATGCCCAGATCACTAGCCTGCTCACGCTTGAGTCGTACTGAAAGGATGGACTTCGCCTCTGAGGCACTTGAGATGACGTCGACCATCCCTGGAATCCGGCGCATACCGGAGACCAGATCCGCTGCAATCCTGTCCATCCCCGCTCGATCGTCGCCCAGCACGCTCAGTTGAATTGGACTGTCGCCGCCCCCGAAGCCTTCCTGGACGATAGCGATCTCGATGCCCGGTATGACAGAAAGGCGCTTCCGGATCGGATCCGCCAGCATGACCGGCGTTCGTTTGCGGTGCTCCTGAGGCACAAGCCTGACGAGAACAGCAGCTTTATGTTTGCCCACGGTGTTACCAGTATTGATGGCCGAATAGATCGAAGCAACTTCCGGAAACTCGCGTAGTGCGTTCTCGACCTGATGAACTTTGGCGGTAGTGTATTCCAGCGAGGAGCCGACTGGCGTCGTCACATTGACATGGAACCGTCCTTCATCCGCAATGGGGATAAACTCAGTGCCCATCAGGGGAACCATAAAGATGCTACCGACGAAGACGCCGACGGTCAGCATCAGGGTGATCAAGCGATAGCGCAGCGTCCAGCGGATGATCTGGCGATAGCGGTCGGCGAGCTTTTCGAAACCATGATCAAAGCGCGCAATAAGTCGTCCGATCGGTCCGCGCTTTGCATCGGGCTCAGCATCAGGGTCGTACCACACGCTGGAGAGCATCGGGTCGAGGGTAAAGGCGACGAAGAGCGAGATCAGCACAGCGGCAGAAACTGTCACGCCGAACTCGTAGAAGAAACGGCCGACAAGGCCTTCCATGAACGCGACAGGCAGGAAGACCGCCACGATGGTGGCGGTCGTCGCCATCACGGCCAGTCCTATTTCATTAGTGCCGTCGAGAGCCGCCTTAAGATGCGTCTTGCCCATGCGAAGATGGCGCGTGATGTTCTCGCGGACCACGATCGCATCATCCACCAGGATGCCGATGGAGAGCGTCAAGGCAATCAGGCTGAGTGTATTGAGTGTAAAGCCCAGGGCGTTGATGACAGCGAGTGTACCAATCATGGCGATCGGCAGCGTCAGCCCGGTGATCACCGTGCTTCGCCATGAATTAAGGAAAAGGAAAACGATGGCGACGGCCAGCGCCGCTCCTTCGATCAGTGTCGACTGCACCTGACTGAGCGATTCCCATATGGGTGTTGAGGCATCCGTGATGATTTCAAGCTGCACGTTTTCGGCGCGAAGGTCGGCGTTCAGTTGAACGAGCTTCTTCCGCACGTCCGTCACCACCTGCACGGTATTCTCACCCTGAACTTTGACGATGTCGATCGCGAGCGCTGTTTCGCCATTGTAGATGGCCCGGCTTTCAGGATCCGCTGAGCCGTCCTTCACGGTGGCAACATCGCGCAGATAGACCGGTCCGTCGCCGCGTCGGGCGACGATTATGTCCAGAAAGTCCTCAGGCTCTGCAATTCGACCCTGCACCTGAATGGTGCGCTCGGCGAAATCACTGATCACGCTTCCGGCAGGCCTGTTCTGGTTGGTGGTTCGCAAAACGTTGATGAGCTCGTCGACGCCGATGCCCAGCGCGCGCAGCCGTAGTTCATCGATATTGATGTGAACCTGCCGCTCCTGGCCGCCAACCAGCGTGGCCTGTCCAACCCCGGATACTGTCGTGAGCTGGCGTACCACGCGCTGGTCGGCAATCTTTGTGAGCTCCGGCACCCCAAGCGATGTTGAAGTGATGGCGACCGAAAGTATCGGTTCGTCCGATGGGTTGAAACGCGACACTATGGGCTTGTCAGCCTCTTTTGGAAGGTCCGCTCCAATGGCTGCTACCTTGTCGCGAACGTCTTGCGCCGCGGCTGCGCCCTTAACCTCGAGTTTAAACTGCGCGGTTACGACGGATCGACCCTCGTAAGAGGTGGACGTGATCTCATCAAGGCCGCTGATCGTGTTCAGCGCCTCCTCGAGCGGTCTGGTCACCTCCATCTCGACCGTTTCGGGGGTTGCGTCAGGATAAGTCGTCGTCACCACAACAATCGGGACGTCGACATTCGGAAACTGGTCGAGCCCAAGGCGTTGGTAAGAAAATGCACCGAGCACAAGCAACACCACCATCATCATGGTGGCGAAGACAGGGAAATTGACAGAAATGCGCGTGAGAAACATGTCAACCTGCCTTGGAGATCGTGATGGCAAGATTCGGCTGGAGCTCGTGCAGCGGTACAGTCACAATCGCATCGCCATCCGCTAAGCCTTCAGAAATCTCGAGGGTGTCTCCCCCATTCCACGTTGACGCGACTGTCACAGGCTGGCGAATGAGATGACCGTTTTCCAGCTTGAGGACATAGTCGCCCATCTCGTCCTTGCGGATTGAGATCGCTGGTATGACGATCGCATCCTGATTTTGGCGGACCAGAATCGAACCACTTGCGAACATCCCGCCGCGCAGACGGCCGTCATGGTTGGAGAGCTGGACATAGACTGGAACAAAGCGCGTGCCGTCGTCAGCGACTGGAGCAATCCGAGCCAGACGCCCAATGACCGATTGCCCATCAATCCCATCGATCTGCAGTTCTACCGTCTGTCCGACGGCAACACGCGGCACATCACGCGTGGAGACCAGGACCTTTGCTTCCAGAACGGTTGCATCGACGATGGTCATAAGTTCTGCGTCTGCGCCGACGCGTGAACCCTGATGAGCCGCGCGGGTTGAGACGGTTCCGTCGAACGGTGCCAGAACTTCGGCGTCATGCAATGCGGTACGCGCAATGTCCGTCTGGGCTGAAAGGCTCTGCAGCCGGGCGGTTGAGGCGGCAACCTCGCTTCTTGCCTTGTCGAGTTGCTCCTTAGGCGCGATGTTCTTATCTACAAGTTGTTCGATCCTGTTGAGTGACTGCATGGCGAGGTGCATCTGCGCCTTTGCAACATCGCGATCCCCTTCACGCTGTTTAAGAATGGATTGGAGATCGTCCGTGTCGAAGCGCACCACCACCTCTCCCGCCTTGACCGACTGCCCCTCGCTTGCACGGATCTCAATGATTTTACCTCCATCCTTTGCACGCAGGACGGCACGATTGGTCGGCTCAAGCTCCCCACTAACGCGCAACTGTTCCATCATTGAAGTGGGTTGGATTTTAGCTATCTCCGAGGGTGTCAATTCGAACGGTTTATGGACCTGGCTTGCCGCTGCTGCCTCCACAACGTTCTTCACACGTTCGTTGGCATCGACTGTTCCGCGTGCAGGATCGATATACACGACGGCAAGATAACAGCCTCCGAGAAACATCCCTGCTTTGGTCAATCTCATCGTCCATTTAAAAGCCATAGCTGCTATTCCTCGGATGTGGAGCTGGAACATGAACACCAGTTGGTGGTTGCATCGCATTTTCGCGATGGGATGCTCTCGTTGATAGGCGTCCACAATTGCAGCAGCATTACCTGGCCGCCTTTGAAGCTCCGCAATGCTGCGGCAATCTTGGTAGTGGACAAAGAGAGCGGAAAAAGCGGGAAGACAATGAGAATTCTACTGATCGAGGACGAGAAGGAACTGGCAGATGCGCTGTCGGTGGCACTGAGCAAGCATGGGATCGTCACCGACCACACGATGCATCTTGCTGATGCAATCGAATTGACGCGCCAGAATGTTTACGATGCGATCCTGCTGGATCGCCGCTTGCCCGACGGTGAGGGGTTGACGTTTATCCCCCAGTTGCGGCGGACAGGAACGGACACGCCGATCATCGTGCTGACCGCGCGTAATGAGCCGATGGAGCGGGTCGAAGGTCTCGACGTTGGTGCCGACGATTATCTGGGTAAGCCGTTTCTTGTCGAAGAGTTAATGGCTCGCTTGCGGGCCGTTTTGCGACGACCGGCAAGTCTGGCGGAACTTCAAATCACAGTGGGTCGAATGATGATCGATCCCTTGCATTTGAGCGTCACCGTCGAATCGATCCCGCTCGATCTGCCCAGACGTGAACTTCTGGTCCTGGCAGCGCTGGCCAAGCGGAAAGAAAAAACCGTCCTTCGATCGACGCTTGAAGCGGCGGTCTACAATTATGAAGAAGAAATCCAGTCAAACGCGCTCGATGCGCATATTTCCAGGCTGCGCAAACGACTGCTTGATGCAGGAGCCGGCATCGCGATCCACAACATCCGGGGTGTCGGATATCTGCTGAAGGAAGAATGATGCGCGCAGCAAACACGTCGAACCCGTCACTTTGGTGGAAGCTGAGCTGGCAGCTAAGTCTCGTTTTCGTGGCCGTGATTGCCGCAGTGATCATCGGGCTTTGCGTCTACGGTGCAATGATCCTCTCTCCGAACGTCGCCGTGGAGGACAAAATCAGCGCCGTATTGGCAAAGGCCGTGGAACGCGATCCACAAGGAAAGTTTCGACTACGCGATACGTCGGAGCTGAGGTCGCTAAAAGAGCAGAACAGCGGACTTTGGTACGTCGCGGCAACAATAGACGGTGCTTCGGTATCCTATGGTACCGTACCTGCTCCCTACGCTGAGCTCGCGCATCTGGCGCACCTATTCCAGGACGCAGACATTCGGGGATCGGCCGGTACAAATGAGATTGCATCGGTCGAAAACGTGGAGACTGCTGTGGGTGAGGTCCGAATTCTGTTTGGCGGCTTCGCTGACAAAGGCTGGCCCGTTCTTGCCATTCTTGCCGGTACTTACCCAATCTATGTCTCTTTGATCGTAGTTGCCTTGCCAGCGATCTTCCTTGCCGTTCCCCGAATTGTCAGGCACGCCCTTGCAAAGGTGAGCGACGTGGCTCGCAAAGCATCAGAGATCGAACCGCGCCGGCATGGAACACGCCTTCCGGTGGACGGTATTGCCAAAGAAGTCGCTCCGCTGGTGATTGCGTTCAACGGAACTCTTGAGCGGCTTGAGAGTGAGTTTCAGAAACGCCAGCGCTTCCTGATCGATGCAGCCCATGAGCTTCGAACACCCATCGCCATCATGCAGACGCGGATCGACGGGATGCCCGAGGGCCAGGATCGCAGGCGTCTGTTGGATGACGTTGCGCGTTTGGCTGAGACAGCCGAACAACTCCTCGATTTTGAGCGCAACGACCAGGCGACCGATCTACATGAAATGGTCGATCTCGTCGAAATCGCACGAACGGCCGTTGCCGACCTCGCGCCCCTGGCGATCGCGGCTGGCTACCAGATATCCTTTCAAAGTGAAGTGGAAAGCGTCGAACGCAAAGGCAGTCCTTTCGCTTTACCAAGAGCGATCAGCAATCTGGTTCGCAACGCAATCGACCATGGTGGTAATGCTGGAATGATCACGATTTCGGTCTCGGCGGACGGTCAGATCAACGTAGCCGACGAAGGTCCTGGCATACCGGCCGAACATCAAGACCTGGTTTTTGAACCATTCTATCGCGTTACCCCCAAAAGCAAAGGCGCAGGTCTCGGTCTGAGTTTGGTGAAGCAGGTCGTCACAAATCATGGGGGTCAAGTCAGCATCAAAAGCGGCTCGTCCGGAACGCAGGTAGTGATCCAACTCTGATAGAAATCCTGCGAAGCAAGTTGGACCGTCAGTAGAGTTTCCCCTAGAAGTCGTTGCCTCTCAGTGGCAAGTCCTTCGAACTTTCAACAGATGCTACGTATCGGCGATCCTCGCAATAATCTGTAATGCTGCGGCAATTCTTCGCTCGCACTGTCGCTCCAGAACATCCACAACGGAGCCCAGAAAACGTGCGCAGCAATCCATCAATTAAATCACCCTTCCGACTTGTCGGGTCCCCACCTTCGTTACCGTTGAAATTTATATGTCTAGCTTTGCCCATGGCCTTAGCAGTCACCGGATGTGCCTCGGTGCCTTTGAAGGAAGGCGGCACCCTGACCTCATACAGCAATCTTGGCGCGCCCAATGGAAAATTGTCCAAGAAACGCATTTACGTCGATGGGCAACATCTCGCCGCCGTGAAGACGGCAAGCATCGTTCCAACGACTTTCGCGTTCAGCGCCGCATCCCGGGTGAAATTGGAATCCGACCGCTCGCTAGTATCAAACGCACTGGACCGGGCGCTCTGTGTCAAACTCAGTGACAAGTATCAAATGGTCCCAACTGGCCAGCCGGCCGATCTGACGATCCGATCCGTCGTCACCGATATTGTTCCGACGAACAAGGCAATGGCGGGAGTCGCAACGGCCGTAACCGTAGGCAGCGGTTTTGTCTTGCCCGTCAGTGTACCACGCCTGCCCGTCGGCCTTGGAGGACTCGCCGTTGAAGCGGAGGCAGTTGATAGCGGCGGCGTCCAGCGCGCGGCAATGGTGTGGGCGCGCGGGGCAAATTCCATCCAGGACAACCCTCGCGTTTCGGAGGTCGGGGACGCATATAGCCTCGCTTCAAAGTTCGGGAGTGACTTTTCCCGAATGCTCATCGTCGGCAAGGAGCCGAAAGGACTGGACATCTCTCTTCCTTCGAGGCAGCGGATGCAATCCTGGCTTGGCGGTAAACCGAAGTACGCCGCGTGTGAGGAGTTTGGCCGAGCGCCTGGGTTAGCGGGGGTCGTCGCGGCCAAGTACGGTGCGCCGCCGCAATGGACCGACAAGAAGCCCAAACCGCTCGTGACACATTGACGTATTATACGCGCAGGTGGGTATAGTTTCTTCAGAGCGACTATGCTTTCACAAGTTGCCTGTGGAGGAACGGCGATCGCACCCTCCAGCCATCAGCCCGCTCAGCCAGGCTGATGAACGGACAGAGCAGTGCCGGCGGCACCGTAAAGTTAAAAGTCCGATTCTGATGTCATAGTGAGTGTGTGCACATTTATGGCTTTGGTGGTGATTTCAGGTGGCATTGACGCCGGCGATTTCGCGCCAAACCTTCATCGCCTGGTTGCGCAGATCGCGATGCTCAGACGATGAATATTGGTTGCGGGGAAAGCGGTGAAGGTTGGCAATGGGATCATGTTGGGTTGGACGGCTCCCAACGGCATCGACTGTGCCAGAATGAGTTCGTTGAAATCTCAATCGAAGGAGACCGTCCGTGAAACAGATTATCCGCATTGGTATAGATACGTCAAAGAGCGTTTTCCAATTGCATGGCGTGAATGCAAACGAGCAGCCGGTTCTTCGTAAGAAGCTGTCTCGCAGGGAGATGGTGAAGTTCTTCGAAAAGACGCCGCTGACCACCGTTGCGCTTGAGGCGTGCGGCGGTTCGCATCATTGGGCGAGGTTATTAAGCTCGCTCGGCCACGAGGTGAAGCTGATCGCGCCGCAGTTGGCAAAGCCGTATGTCAAACGGGGCAAGAACGATGCTGCAGATGCGGAGGCTTTGTGTGAGGCAATGAGCCGCCCGACTATACGCTTCGTGCCAGTGAAGACAGCGGACCAACAGGCAGCTTTGATGCTGATCGGCGTGCGAGAGAGGTTGATCCGCAGTCGCACACAGCTTGCCAATGCCATTCGCGGCTTTGCCATGGAGTTCGGCATCGTCGCCGCCAAAGGCATGTGCAAAATTGGGCCGTTGTTAGAGCGCATTGCCGCCGATCAATCGCTACCGGAACTAGCACGTGAACTCTTCGCCATGCAGGGCATTGAGTATCGAGAAATGCTTGCAAAAATCAAAACGGTCGATGAGAAACTCATGGTGCTGCATCGTGCTGACGAGTGTAGCAAACGTTTGACCGAGATCCCAGGCGTCGGCCCGATTGGCGCATCGCTTTTAATGATGAAGACCCCGGACCCGAGAATGTTTAAATCGGGCCGTGACTTTGCAGCCTGGATCGGGCTGACGCCGAAAGATCATTCGACCGCGGGCAAGGTCAGGCTTGGTATGATCACGCGTGCTGGCGATGAGATGTTGCGAAGCATATTGGTGGTTGGTGCTACTGCTCTTCTTCAGCATGTCAGAACAGGCCGAAGTCAACATGCGTCTCGATGGCTTCTCGAACTCCTTCAGCGGAAGAGACCAAAACTGGTTGCAGTGGCACTGGCTAACAAGATCGCCCGTGTTGCCTGGAAGCTTATGGTGAGCGGCGAGACGTACCGGCGGCCAGAAGGACAAACACAGGCAGTATAAGAGATTGGCCATCACGGTGAGCGGGAACCAAGTGCCACCGTGTTGAGCTGATGCTGTGAACTTGCAAGAGAAAAGCAGACGGTGCGATCGATCGATCCAAGATGCGGGAAACTCCGTTCCATCCATTGGCCTTCAAAGGTCGAGATCGTGTTTGGAACTCGCGTCGCGGAAACCATCTTGGCCAGTGGTCATGTGCAGCCACACACAAAGGCCGCACATATGGAAGCAAGCGATCTGATCAAAATATCTGCAGAAAACGCTTGCAAGTGGGAGCCGTCCACATATGGATGGAGACAAATCGCTGAAGCTGCCGTGATGATTTGAAGCGTTTCATGATCCTCTCGTTGTCGCATCGGCTGATGTGAATTCTCCGCGCGATTGTTCAAACCTTTATGCTGACGATGATCGCAAGATGTCAGGCAGATCTGCCTGTTGGCTGCTGCATAGGATCTGAGTTTATCCGTTACCATAACGCGTGGCGCGTGACCTTGTTTCTTGAGCAGTTTGCGGATCAAGCGTTTGGCTGCCTTGGTATTTCCTGCGGCTTTGCACCAAAACGTCGAGGACGAAACCATCCTGATCGACGGCCCGCCACAGCCAGTGCTTCTTGTCGTTGATCGTGATGACAACCTCGTCAAGGTGCCATATGTGGACGGCCCCCTCCTTGCAAGAACTCTTTGATGATTTGATCGGATCTCTTGCGTTCATATGTCCGGCCTTTTGGTGCGTTCACACATGAACGCTGGCCAAGATGGGTTCCGCGACGTGGGTTCCAAACACTTGATCGGCCACGTTGGGCCACTGGCACCTACGGAGTGTACCGCGTCTCGGATCGATCGATCACACCATCTACTCGTTTCCTGCAAGTTCACGCATCAGCTCAGCACGGTAGCGTCTGTATCCTGCTCACCGTGACCGACTGATCTCTTCACGCCGCGCAGGCCAGAGCCGGTCGCGCAGCATTGCCCTTGTAAGCCTCGCCGGTCACCATCATTTTCCAGGCGATCCTGGCGATCTTGTTGGCCAACGCGACAGCCGCGAGTTTTGGCGGCTTGCGCTTGAGCAACCCGATGAGCCAGAGCGAAGCGTTCCTGCCTCTTCCCGCTCTCACCTGTCGAAGCAACGAGGTCGCACCCACGACCAATGTTTTGCGCAATGCCTCATCGCCGGCCCTCGTAATGATACCGAGCCTGACTTTGCCAGCAGTCGAATGATCCTTGGGCGTCAGGCCCATCCAGGCGGCAAACTGCCTTCCGGATGTGAACTGTTCCGGTGCCGGCGCTTTCATCACCAGCAAGACCGCGCCGATCGGTCCGACGCCAGGAATCTTTGCAAGACGGCGACAACATTCATTGTTGCGATACCAGGCCATCAGCTTTGCCTCCACCTCTTTCAGGCGCTCACCCAACTGCGCAAATTCCTCAGCGAGGGACGCGAACAGCTCACGCGCCACAGCCGGAATGCTTTCATCAATCATGATGCGTTCCAGAAGGAGCGGAATATGAGACATGCCTTTGGCCGCGGTCAGCCCGAACTCAGCTGCATAGCCACGAATCGTATTGGCAAGCTGCGTCTGTGCGGCGACAGCGCGCTCGCGCATGCCCACCAGCATCAGCGCGGCTTGCTGATCCGCACTCTTCACCGGAACGAACCGCATCGTCGGGCGGCTCATCGCCTCGCATAGCGCTTCGGCATCGGCCGCATCATTCTTGCCGCGCTTGACGTAGGGCTTCGCCAGTTGTGGTGCGATCAGCTTTACCTCATGTCCGAGCCCCGTCAGCAACCGCGCCCAGTGATGCGAAGCGCCGCAGGCTTCGATCGCAATCACGGTCGGTGGGCATGTCGCAAAGAAATCCACCATCTCCTTGCGGCGCATCTTCTTGCGCAGGATCGGTTGCTCGGCGGCGTTGACGCCATGCAATTGAAAGACGTGCTTTGACGTATCCATGCCAATACGGATAATCTGATCCACGGACGGCTCCTTTGTTTGAGATCGTTAACGACTCACTCTGGCACATTTCGATGCCGTTCGGGGGCCGTCCACCCCAACACTTGTCGCCAAGGCGTGGTGTGCGCCGGCGGATCTTGTTGGCGCAGTCCCGCCCGAATTTCTCCGCCCATGTGCTGATTGTCTGGTGCGTGACGATGATGCCCTTATAGGCAAGTATATCTTCCACCATGCGAAGGCTGAGCGGGAAGCGGAAATACAGCCATACCGCCTCGGTGATGATTTCGACCGGAAAACGATGGCGATGATAGAGCGGAGCGCGCGTCAATTTCGACATATCCATTTATCGCGCTATCAAAACCTGCTTTCAATAACTTTACGGTGCCATTGCGGCACCTCCGCTGAATTGTCTTAACGTCAGCGAATAAATAATGGCAGTGGTTCGCGCAAAAAGAGCCGGACTAAAAAAGCGTCATTGAAAGGTTCACGACTTCCCGCAACGAAACCTATTCGCGAAATTCTAGATATTAACGGCCTCCAATTCGCTTTCAATTTTCTGTCGGTTGCCGCCATGTTTTGCGATCAGCTCAAGTGCACGGTTTTTGCTCAGGTCATATTTGGTCACGAGATATTGGACCTCGTAGTCTTCACTGGACGAGACTTTCGTGCGATCCTGATTATCCCTTTTTGATTTGTTGTCTGCCATTTGAGTACTCCTCAATTTGCTGGCTAACCTGCAAAACTGTGCTCAGTCATTTTCGTTCCATGCGGAGTGGTGAAGTGGTCATTGGCTAGCTCAAAACAAGCAGTTCGAATCCGACGTGCCGCAACCAACTCAACGATGCATCACCCAAGAAGGGTATTTGCACCTGGGTTACGTGAGTGCGGATCCCGCCCAGTAACCCCGCCTGGTGATCCTGTGCGAGAGCCTAGAACTGCAGCCAAGCTAATCGTAGATCATCATTAGGAGGTTTGTTACGATTATCAAGCCGATGGCTGTAAGCGACATAAAGGCAATGAGGTCATTCATTGACAGCACCCTCCGTGGATGCGGATACGATGCAATTATAGGCCTTAGGCTAATCTGGAGAAATGGTCTTTTGTCGCTGCGCCTTCGAGTCGCTGTTCCTGATAAAAAGAGCCGGACTAAAAGGCCCGGCGCAATTGCGAAGGTTGAAAGCCTCCGGAGGGGAACAGCCGACGCGGAAAAATGGGAGGCGTCCGAATCGGCTCAGTCAAGTGTAGTGCGTCATCAACGTACGACAATCACAAGTTGAAAAAGCTTCAATGCGCTGCACTCATTGGTCGGTTTCAAGGGTAAGGAATATCACTCAGCGGTAATGGCATTCGGCCCGCAGCATTTCACGCGGATGGCACTTCCAATTTAAGTTCGGGCATGGCTCCCGCAAACGTCGTCAGTAGGCCACCACCATTCAGCAGCCAAGGCACTCACCTCGGTTTTGGGCGCAAGAAAAAACGCCATAGCGTATAGAGCGAAATGATGTATGTGAGGCCGCCGACGAACGGCATGCCATAAACTGCAGCAACTATGTCGGGTTGTACTTAAACGTAAGAATGCGGCCGTTCGTGTGAATCGGTGCACGTAATTAGGGTCTTCCTCAAAGTGTGTGGCGGTTGGGCGGGTGGAACGGCAGCATTCTGGCTCGTAGCAGTTCAGCGCCTACGCGACCGTACATTGCGCGTTTGAGGGTCTTCAGCCTGTTAACCTGCCCTTCGATCTGGCCGTTGCTCCAGGGTTGCTCAACGGCATTCCTGACAGCTTCGAGATCTCGGTTCAGTGTTCGGACGAAGCGCTGCATGGCATAGATGCCCGTCTCAAATGCATCGTCCAGCCAGTCTTCCAGCTTCGAAACATCTTTGCTCCGGAGATTGCCCTGAAAGCGCATGGCAAGGGTGCGCATTACGGCAAAATCTCGCGAGGCTTTTTTCAGGGCATCGACCTTTGCCGCCTGATCTGCTGTCAGCAACCCTCGCGGCTTGACGCAAAGTGCAGCAGCGACACATGGCCGGTCGCTGAATCCAAGACGCGGGTCGGGGCCGGTGGCGCGACGATCGTGGGCGCGGAGGGAGCGATGTCCATTTTTGCACTGTTGGCGCGTCGCCACGTGGTCAGAAGCCGCTCCAGGTTCGAGAAGCTGCCGGTGTAGCCGCGACGTTTGATCTCGTCGAACAGATCGCGGCCTCGGACACAACCATCGTTCCAACGTCGCGATAGATACTCCTGGAAATACCGGGGCGAACTCGGTCGCAGAGCGGCTGGGCGTCGATCCGAAGTGCATCGAACTTGAGCCATTTTGCAATGCCGCGGTGATCTGGAGCACGACAACTTGGTCACATACTGATCAAATGGTCTAAAGATATCCGAAATACCTCGCCCACTGTTGAATGCACCAGAGGCCAAGTGTAGTGTTGAAAATCCTAACGGAGGTCCAAAGGTGTCGGCTCAGTCGTTCTGCCGTACCTTCGGTGGAGGTTATGGCTGACGAGACCCACCCGATCCGGCGGTTGCAACTCATGCTGCGCGACACATGCCGCACGGACGACGCACGTGCAGAGGCCAAGCGCGCGGCGCAGGAGGCGGGGATGAAGGTCAGCGGCGAGGGTAATGCGTCCTTATCAGCGCGCATGTCGGACGCCGAGTTCAGGAAGCTTTTTCCCGCTCCTTCCGGCTCCGGTGACACTCTGGCGGTGCCGGAACGGCTCAAACCTTTTGTCGAGTCGATCAGCGAAGCACCGGAGCATTTGTCATTCGAATAGCCGGGGGGCGAAGAGATGAAGGCGTATGATCCCAACGACTTGAATACCAAGCCTGCCCGCCGTGATGCCGTAGGGGAGCAACTCCGAGTTGCGATCACATTCAATCGGCCGGGCAGTCAGAGCGGCCCCACGAAATTCGGCGCGCGGATGTCGACCGACACGGTTGCAGCGTTCATACCCGATCCGGCCCAGGCCGACCTCGCTCTTGCCGACCTCGCGCGGCGGGGCTTCAAGCTTACCGGCCGTGGGTCGCTCTCCGCTTCAATGCGTTGCACCCGCTCCGAATTCGAGGCACTGTTCCAAACAAAGCTCGAACGCATGAGCGCGCCGGGCGGATCAGCGGCGCAGTTCGGCTCGGTGCTCTATCCGCCCGATGGAGCGCCGTGGAATCCGGACCCTGCGCTGCAGGCGCTACTTGACGACGTCTACATCCAATGGCCGCACATCTACATGGCGAAGGCGAAAGGCTCCGCCAGAACGTCCGGCAAGCGCAAGGCAGGTCCGCGGAGGCCTGGACCACTTAGCGGCACTCTCCCATCGGCGGTGCCGCCCGCGCTCCCCTATTTCCATCTCGCAGCCCCCGCCGACATCGCCCGTCACCTCAATGCGACGCCGGCACATCTCCAGGGGATTATCGGCAAGGGTGTCCGGGTCGCTATGATCGACAGCGGCTTTGCCCATGGTCACCCCTATTTCAAGGCGAACGGCTATTCCTCCTCGATCATCCTCGCCCCGGGCGCCGTTGATCGCAGCGTCGATGGCAATGGCCACGGCACCGGCGAGTCGGCGAACATCTTCGCTGTTGCGCCAGGCGCGACCTTTATCGGCGTGAAACTTGACAATGAAGTTGATCCGAGATCGGGCGCCTCGGTGCTCGAAGGTCTTCAGGAGGCGCTCAAGCATGATCCGCACGTGATCTCGGTGAGCCTGGGCTATGATCTGCGCGCGATGGGCAATGCGCCCTTGCCGAGCCTGCCGAATAGCCTGGTTGCGCTGGAGGCCGAGATCCAGGCTGCCGTCAAGCGTGGCATTGTAATCATCTTCTCCGCTGGCAATGGCCATTATTCATTTCCGGGCCAGATGCCCGACGTCATCTCGGCTGGCGGGGTTTTCGTCAATCAGGCCGGTGCCATGCGCGCGTCCGACTATGCCAGCGCCTTCACAAGCCAGATATACTCGGGACGAAGCGTTCCCGATGTCTGTGGCCTGGTCGGTCTCCTGCCCCATGCCAACTACCTAGCTCTCCCCATTCCACCGGGTTGCGAGATCGATCGCGATGGCGCCGCCTTTGACGGCACCCGGCCCGCCGACGGTTGGGGAGTGTTCAGCGGAACCTCGGCCGCCGCACCGCAACTGGCTGGCTTATGCGCGTTACTGCTCCAGGCCGACCCCAAGGTCTCTCCGCGCGACGTCAAAGCCATCCTGCGTCGCACTGCGCGCGACGTGACGACGGGCAACGCCAATCCCGCGAGCGACCCCAACGGGGCAGGGGTCGCGGCCGGCGTCGGGGAGGATGGTGCGACCGGTGCCGGCCTCGTCGATGCATTCGCGGCCGTGGAGCAGCTTCTCTGATCATGGCGGACTGGGCGCACGGTCCCCCGACCGCCTGAACAACAACCAACGTGGGGGCAAGCACATGACCAAACGGTTCTTCGAGGGGCCGGGGCAACGATGCAAGGGCGTGTTAAAATCGCCGCCGCCGGGCGACTCAGAGATGGTTGAACCGGCCCCACGTGTAGGCACCACACCGGTGATCCCGCCCGACTCGGTGCCCGACCAGCCACCGGTCCCTGATCATCCCTAACGGCACGTGTCGCCGATCAGAGGATCAGACAGATGAATCGCGGTAGTCCGAGCCCTGAACGAATTGTCACCGTCTTTGGCGGTACCGGCTTTTTGGGACGCAGGATCGTCAGACGGCTCCTGGAAAAAGACTTCACCGTCCGCGCTGCATCCCGACATCCGGAACGGGTGGCCGCGCTTTTCTCCTCGGATGCGAGAGGTCCGGAAGCCATACGGGCGGATATCCTGGATCCCGGCTCGGTGGCCCTGGCCGTCGCCGGTTCGCACACTGTCGTGAATGCCGTTAGCCTCTATGTCGAACGTGGAAATCTAACCTTTGAGCGCGTGCATGTGGACGCAGCGGCGGATCTCGCCGCAGCGTCCCGCAACAGCAAGGTTGAGCAATTCATCCAGATCTCGGGAATCGGCTCCGATCCTCGATCGGAATCGAGTTACATCCGTGCACGCGGGCGAGGGGAACACGCCGTGGTGAGCACATTTCCAAGCGTCATCATCCGTCCGTCCGTCATGACAGGACCGGACGACGCTTTCCTTATGGTCCTGGTCAGGCTGATACGCCTGCTGCCGGTCTATCCGCTGTTCGGCGATGGCGCAACGCGGCTTCAGCCGGTCTATGTGGGAGACGTCGCGGAAGCCATAAGCTGTCTGATCGATCGCAATGACCCCGGAGGTTCCTCCATCTTCGAATTCGGCGGCCCGCACGTCTACACCTATGAGGAACTGCTTCGGGAGATTGCCTTGCAACTCGATATCCGTATCAGGCTGACACCGATGCCGTTTGCCGTGTGGAACGTCTTGGCGCGCGTGGCGGAATTCTTTCCCGGCGCTCCCCTCACACGCAACCAGATCGATCTCATGCGCCATGACAACGTGGCAGCAGCCGACCTGCCTGGTTTGAGCGAACTCAACATCGTACCGCGCGCCATCCGCGAGGTGATCCGCATGATCGAGCAAGCGAACAGATCAGCTGCATGACACAGACAAGAACAGGTCACGGTCTCCGCACCTATATCGACGGTTGTCACGAGGACGATAAGCACACTGATCACCATCCCATTGATCCGATCACCGGCGTACCCGTCGCGTGAATTATGGAACTTGGCCCAATCGGCCCGAATTCCTATATGCCTAGCGGAAAGCAATTGGAGGAAGAATGTCATACCACGTGCAGTTCATGAAGGATGATACCGAAGTCGGTTCGACGCCGTGGCCCGGCAATTTGGAATCGGCCAAGAGGTTCGCCAAAGAGCAGTTGGGAATTAAGAACACAACATTGGGCGCGACATCGGCCCGCGTCTTTGATGTCTCTACGCAGACGGTCGTATACACGTTTCCGGAGAATTGCCCACTGGACCTAAAGGCCAGAAGCGCCCCGCCGACGTGATCGGCAATGCCGTGAAGGTCATGCGTATTGCTGCCAGCCAAGAAGCCGACAACGTGATTGACGATGGCAAAGACCCTGCCGCCAAGGCTCTCGGCGCGAAGGGCGGGAAGAAGCGCGCCGAAAATATGACGCCTGAGCGGCTCGCGGAGATCGCGCGGAAGGCGGCAGAAAAGCGATGGAAAAAAGATAGCTAAATCATACCCAGAATACCGCTGCCTTGTGCCGGCGACGTCATTCATGGAGTATACTGACGAGCCCAATCCCTCGACAGGCCGGAAGTTTCCGATATGGTTTGCGCGAGATGATGGTCGGCCTCTTTTCTGGACCCGCTGGCGCGGTGTGCGCAAGAAGGTCGACGATGAGCATGAGCTTTTCGGTTTCCTAACAACCAGGGCGCGTCCGAGGCCGAGCCGATCTGGACGGAATTCCTGCGCAAACTCACACGCCGGGGCTTGAGAGGCGTGAAGCTCGTCGTTTCCGATGCGCATGAAGGGCTGAAGGCCGCCGTCACCAAGGTCTTGAGCGCCACATGGCAAAGAGGTTCATTTCATGCACAATGTTCTGGCGGGCGCGGGAAAGAGCGGCAGACGCGTCGTCTCCGCCTTCATCGTAACCGCCTTTGCCCAGGATACACCGGAGGCTGCCAGCCATCAGTGGCGCAGCGTCGCCGACCAGATACGGCCAAAAGTGCCAAAGCTCGCCGCCATCATGGATGAGGCTGAGAACGACGTGCTCGCCTACATGACCTTCCCGAAAGAGCACCGGGCCAAACTCCACAGCACCAATCCGATCGAGCGCCTCAATGGCGGGATCAAGCGGCGTACCGAGGTTGTCGGTATCTTTCCCAATGACGAAGCGATCGTTCGTTTGGTCGGCGCGTTGTTGCTGGAACAGAACGACGAATGGGCCGTGCAACGATCGAGATACATGACGCTGGAAACAATCGCTCAGATGAGCGATGATCCGCAAATCAGCTTGCCCGCTGTAGCCCGCTGATCCCCTCCGGCCACGCCGGAAAGCACGGCCTCAGCCGAACGCTAGACCACGCCTCGGGACACGATCGCAGGCCCGGATGGTTTCGCCGGATGCAAGTCCGCCGACCATGTCGGAACACCGGGGATCAAAACCCTCCGGGGAAGCCGCCGCCGACAGGCGGCTCAGAAATTGTTAGACCGGCCCCCGGGGACAGGCACGACACCCGTGATTCCGCCCGACTCAGTGCCCGATCAGCCGCCCGACCCTGATCATCCCTGACGCCACATGCCGCCGATCGGAGTCGACGGGAAAGGTCTCCTCCGCTCCATGCTCCATCCGATAGTGATCTCCTCCCGTTCTTCAAAGTGCCGCCGAACGGGCGCAAAGAGGGACACAAAAAGAGGCAATTCTTCAACCGATTGGAACAGTCCCCTATGCCGAGGCCCTTCCGTTTGCCCATCATGAAACAAAATCGCAGCTTCCTGGTTTCCCTAGTATCCTAATGTTAGATCGCCTCGTTTCCCGTGGGGCAGGAGATACCCATCGCGGTGGGTCAGGGTGGTGAAAGGCTTTATGATGGCCAGACAGATGAATCGTGGCAGCCGGACCGCAGAACGAATTGTCACTGTTTTTGGCGGAACCGGCTTTCTGGGACGCAGGATCGTCACGCGGTTCCTGGACAAAGACTTCACCGTCCGTGCCGCATCCCGACACCCGGATCGCCTGGCCGCGCTGTTCTCCTCTGATGCAAGGTCTCCCGGAGCCGTCGGAGCGGATATACTGGATGCGTCCTCTGTCGCCTCGGCCATCGGCGACTCATATGCCGTCGTGAATGCTGTCAGCCTCTATGTCGAACATGGAAATCTGACGTTTGAGCGCGTGCATGTGAAAGCAGCTGCTGAGCTCGCCGTGGCGTCGCGCAATGCCAGGGTTCAGCAATTCATCCAGATTTCGGGGATCGGCTCCGATCTCCGATCGGATTCGAGTTACATCCGGGCACGGGACGGCGTGGCAGATCCATTGAAGGCAAGCAAAACCAAGGCAGAAACGACCGCCCCGGCAGCTCCGGCGAAATAACTACCTTGGGTAACGAAGCCCGGGTTCCCTTCCACACCAGTCAAAGCGAAAGGATAACAAAATGGGCGATCCGATCACGCCTCCAAGGCCGGAACCAGACCCCACGCAGCCGGATGAACCACTGCCGATGCCGGACGACGATCCGTTTCCCGCGCCCCTTAAACCGCCATCGAAAGAGCCTTTGCCCGACAGTCCGAAGATTGGCGGCAACACTGATGTCCCGCATCCGCGTGACGTATAGCTTGCTGCGGCGACAACAAGAACGCTGGCGCACCGCATTGAATGAGGCGCTGCGGCGCAGGTACGCCGACAGCTGGAGAGTCGTGGCGGGGGCGAGATTTCGCCATCGAAGGAAGCAGCCGATGACGTAGGTACACCCTCATGCAACCTGGCAACGAAACGTCCGGCGTGGCGTTCCGCCGCGCGCATCGGCCCATTTGCGTATGGCTTCATGATCAGTGGTTCATTGAGGCGGGGTGTCGGGCATCTTCTTTTCTCCTTTCATACAACGCACCGCGCACTAGTGCCGCCAGAAAAGGTTCCGCTCGCGGGAGCTGCAATTCAATAGGGGCTGATCAAACACGGAACTATCCCGTTCGTTCGGGGTTACGAAACAAAGATTCAGCGAAAGCAAATCGTCTGATGGTGAGGTCGCATAAGCGCGTGGTCATTGTTTCTGGTAGGTCTGCAGCTGATTTTTCCCGTGCCCGGCGGGAATCCATATCGCGTCGATATTAAAGGAGGTCCCAATGGCCCTGACGTTAATGAGTCCTGCATTTGCAGATGGCGAGCCAATCCCCAAAAAATATACCCGAAATGGTGAAAATCTGTTTCCGCCCTTGAAGTGGACCGGTGCCCCGGACGGGACGCGCAGTTTTGCTCTTGTGGTTGAAGATCCCGATGCGCCAAGCGGGCTCTTCCGACATTGCGGCATGTTCAATATCCCGCCAACGAAGGATGGTTTGCCTGAAAGCGTCGATACATCTCCGGACCAAGGACCGCGTTATTCAGAAAACGACTTCGGCAATGCGCGTTATGATGGTCCGCAACCGCCCAAAGGTCATGGGGTTCACCACTACCACTTCCGGTTGGCCGCTCTCGATGTTCCAAACTTGACGATTCCGGGGACGGCCGGTGTCAAGGTGATGTGGGTTGAAGCAAACAAACACATTCTCGCGAAGGCAGTTCTAACCGGGACGTTTGAAGCATAGTAATCCTGTAGCCGCTGATGAGCCCCTTTGTGAAAGGCGAGACGTTCCATTCGGAGTTCAAGGCCCATGGCATAAACTTGCTGCGTTCGATTCCGAGCGGAGCCTTTATCGGCATTTTCAAACGAACATGTGTCAACGGCAAATGAATTCGAACAAAACGCCCGATTCAGAGACTACATGAAGGACTAAGTGTCTTTGGCGGTTCGATTTCGTCCGATCTCCTAGGACAAGACTGATCATTTTGACGTTTGGCAGAATCTAAGGCGATTATGGAAACGATGAGTTGACCGGCAACGGTGGTGTCGATGCTGGGTGCGACGGCCGCTAACGAATGTCAGCCTGCAAAGTTGGCGGCGGCAGCCGTCAATAGCGAAGGGTCCCCCGTTCGGGCTGCCACAGACTCAGATCATCAATCAACACCACTATGCGTTCCATGCCGGGCCGCTTGCACATGTCGACGGCCACTTCGATTGCCAAAGGTATATGAACTAATTCACCAATGATTTCTGAAAAGGAATGTCCGGATATTTCTACTGGGCAAGTTACATAACCCTCCGGCTCACCGGCTCCCTCTACTATGGTAATGGTGACTGCCCCAGGTGTGCCGCTTTCATACACGCGATCAAAGATCATATTCGATTTCATTGGCTTCTCCTCAACCGAGGGTACCCAGTCATGTCCCGTGGTGGCAAGCCAGACTATCGCGGCCAAGAGGCGTTGGTCAGATGGACAGTTCCACTCAGATCGTTGAAGAAATCTGGCATGGCAGAGCCGACAACCGCAAACGCCTCTCGAAAAGTGACGCAGGCCTGGAGCAATTCGCCAAGCTTGACCAGGCGAGCAGTGGCCTCAGAGTTCTGCTGCAGTTCAAGGTTCAAAATTGCCAGTTCCTCGACGCGCTGGTTAACCGTGCGCTCCGCCCGTCGCAGTTCACTGACGTCACTGAAACTCAGCACCGTACCGCCGTCAGAGCGATTGAGTGGGCTGCAGCTCGCGATCACCAGCAGTTGCGAACCATCCGGCCTAACCAGGCGTATCTCGCTTTGGTGTCGACGGCCAGTGGCCAGAGTCATGTCGACAAGCGAAGTTCCCGGCGCGAACGTTTCTCCAGTCGTGCTTTGCATCTCGATGATCGATTGCCATTCTTGTCCTTCGATCCTGTCGTGTCGCCGCCCGAGGATTTCAGCTGCTGCAGGATTAACGGTTGCTATCTGTCCCTTGCCGTCGATGACTGTGATACCTTCAGCCACGGTCTGGACAATATCTTCGATGTAGGTTTTTTGATCGACAAGATGCGTGCGAGAAGATTCAAGCTCGACCGCCATGGTGTTGAATCCCTGTGCCAGTGGCCCGAACTCATCCTTGGAGGTGTGGTTTATGCGAGCCCCGACATCACCTCGCGCCAAGGATTGGATGCCTTGAGTGAGCCCGGCCAAGCCGGCGTTGAAGCCTCGTATCAGGAAGAAGGCGAAAGCTCCCGCGACCAGCACTGCAGCCGCGGTGCACAGGCCGATGAGCCACAGAATGTCGTTCGTGCGACGTTGCGCTTCGCGCAAGAGCGGCGTGTATTCGAGCAGTACGGCACCAATGATTTTATTCGGCGATTCCCCGACCGGCACCACAATGAGCTCAACCCCTTCGGGCGCATCATTACTAATTTCGGCAAACTCCCGCACAATGCCATCCTCGATCGTCCGGGTAACTTCGTTGCCGCGATCGTGATTGAAGAGTGTGCCAATGTTTTGCTCTTCGCCGCCGATGTCGGCCAAAATGACCTTGTGGCGATCAACCACGACGAAGTCGCGCCGCGAAAGACGATGTTGCGACGTCACGAATTCGCGCAGTGCATCGGGCCTTTCGAACAAAGAACGAGGCTCATCAGAGGCTTTGAAGACAATTGTTCCGGCCAATTGTCGCGCGACGTTTGTCGCCTCGGTCAGCGCGACAGATCGGGTCAATATTATCTGGGAATAAATCGCAATACCACCGACTAAACCGATCAAAACCGCGGCGAGTCCAACTGTAGTGATGATTTGGGTCTTGATATTCATTTGCTCAGCCTAGTGTGCCGGATGCGGTATTACGCGCTGAATTTATTCAATATGCTGAAAAAACCACAGTTATTTCTTACGACGTGCCGACAGGGGCGGCCGCTCATAGTATTCGACAACAGATTGGGGGAACTCCTCGCCTACAATGCCGAACGCTCCGCCCTGCGCCAAAATAAGCCGCGCGGTCTGGAACATAGACGGCATTTCGTAGATCGACGGAAAGCACCTTTGTGCGATCATTCAGAATGCTGATGACGGCATGTGTGGTCCCAGTCTTGGCCTAAGTGTCCATTCCTTGAACGTCGAAGTGTTGTCGACGCCAGCATTGGTCCTGGTATCGGGCGCGGTCTAGCGAATCCCGATTACCCTCTTTAATACCCCTATCGGGGATCCGCGTCTTCAGCGTCTACCGTTGGGTAGAGGCTGCTAATAGTGGTATCGCACAAGCTCTCACTTGCGATTTTGTATGCCAAGGGTTGGGGACATCCTGATCTCCGCGACGGTCAAGATGGCGGTCAAGGACGTCAACGTCGCCTGATTTTTGAGTGTCGTCATTGGGATCATTGGATCGGATAGCGACGATTTTCGCTTGCTCGAGGCCGACACCGTTCGAGGTCGACGTGAGCGCACTCTGAATTGAGGTCTCGAATACTGATATCGACCGGTATGTTACGTTTTGAAGGATCGTGTTCGCCCAAAAGCTCGTAGCAGCAGGCCGAGAGAAACAGCTGTTTTGTCGATTTCGGGTACGTCCTGCGAATAGTCACCCGTATAAAGCTTGAGAATGAGTTGATCGCGCGTCGACCCGTTTGGCTCAAAATGAAGGTGCAGATAGTCTTTAAGCTTGTCGCCAGGACGGCTTATGGCCCTTTTCCGCCGTGTAATTTGCCTGAGTTCCACCTGGAAAGCCTCAAACCCGTTGAGTGCAAGCGTGATCGCCTTCGAGGCGAAAAGCGTCCCATTGGGGACCGCAACGACGGCTTTGTCGAGCGCGAGACTGACCAAATGGCCAGGAACGCCATCGAGGCGAACGGTCTCTTCCACCTTGAACGCATGGAACAGCCGGCGCGGCTTTTCGAAACAGATCAGGGAAGCAATGACGAGTACAACAATGTTTATGACTGACCAGCACGCTGCAACGAGCGAAAACTGGTCGCCCCTATTTATCCATTCGGGCATGATGTTCAGCAATAGACCGATAGCGGTAATGGCGAGCAGGGCAGCAATCCAGGCGAAGCTGTATTTGTCAAACTGGTTTTCCTCATTGCCGGTGCCCTTGGGGGTAACCTTGAAGGGCTTGCCGAAGGGCCGAATGAGGCTGGAAACGACAGTCGGCAGCATGCGAAAGGTTGCAAATGTGCCGATAGCGCTTGATACGACAGGCAGATAGCGCGTCGGCGTAATCCATATCATCAGCAGAAAATAGGCGGCGAGAACTGGTAGCTGATGCGACAGATATTCCGAAACGCTGGTGAAATACAAGGGAAGGGCGCCGATCCAGAGATAGACCACCGGCACAATCAATATGGTCAAGCGCACGGGATACTGAACAATCCAGGACATTGGCAGAAACATGATCCGCTGAAACAGGGACAATCCCGGACCACGCAAGGGACCATTGTGAAGATAGAGAGTCTGGATACCTCCCTGGCACCAACGCTCGCGCTGAATGAAATAGCCTGTCAGATTCTCTGCGGCGAGTCCCATCGACAGGCGTTCGTTGAGATAGCGCGTCTTGTAGCCCTTGTTGAGCATGGAGAGTGTGCTCAGCAAATCCTCCGTAATCGATTCAGTTGGGAAGCCACCAATGGTGTCCAGGGCCTCACGTCGTGCAATTGAGCACGATCCGCAACAGAAGCTGACATCCCAGGCATCGCGGCTTGGCGCCATCTCATCGAAGAAGAGGCGTTGCTCGTCCGGCCAGATGTTCTCAAGGCCAAGATTTGATTGTACCGGATCGACATTGAAGAAGTGCTGTGGGGTTTGCACGATGCCAATGCCCGGATCGATAAATAGAGGCAATGTGCGCTGCAAAAAGTGACGGTAGGGGACGAAATCCGCATCGAATATTGCAACAAAATCACCTGAGCTGACCTTCAGGCCATTGTTCATGTTGCCGGCTTTGGCATGGGAGTTGTCAGGCCGTGTGACGTGAATAGCCCCCTTTTCCTCACAATAGACTTTCAGCCAGTCGCGGCGCATGTCGTCGAGGACGTAGACCCTCAGTTTGTCTTTGGGGTAGTCGAGGGCAAGCGCGCCAATGATCGTCCGTTCCAGGACGTCCAACGGTTCATTATACGTTGGAATGAAAACATCGACTGTCGGCAAATCCCGTTGATGTCCGCCAAAGAACGCTGGTGCAAGCGCGTCAGCTTCGGCACTTCGATCCACGTACCGGCTCATCAATATGAGGAACAGGATAACTTCGGAAAAAGCCAGAACTTCAATGACAAAGACAAACCAGACCCAGTAAAAATTGCCGCCATCGTTCGGGTAGGGCAGAACGGTTTCCGTAAAGCGCCACCACAAGTAACGGGCCGCCACGGCGAACACGAAAATACATGTGACTGTCCGGGTCCATGTATGGTGACGCGACCAGCTGAAAGGGCCGAGCAGGAAAAAAGCAACCACGAGAATGGTTGGTGCAAGGACTACGAGATGCTGAACCATAGGCCTTCCAACCAGCGTGTCCATTTGACACTGCGTTTGGCAAAACGCACCTGAACGGTTCGCCCCACCTGGCAGAAATTAGCCGAGTCGGTGTTGAGCGCCGAGGGCGTGAGGCCAACCCTGATACGAGCATTGCGCTCTTTGGTTGCCGGCAAATTCGCCGCCAGAGCATTTTCCTCGACGACCGCTGCACTGCCACGTACCGACAGAACCGTGCCCTTTAAGACATCGCCACGTCCAAGAAGCCGTATTTGCGCCTCCCGTCCGGGAAAAATCTCATCGTAGTCGATTTCAGGAACGAGGATGTCGACAAAGAGCTCACGGCAATCAAGGATTCGCATGAGTTCATTGTTGAGGATGACGTTGGAGCCGTTGATTACACTGCTACGCCAGACAACGCCGTCAAAGGGAACGGGGACGATTGCCGTTTCGAGGCTCTCAACGCGTTTTTCCTCCTCGACCATTTGTTTCTCAATCTGTACAGCCCGGGTTTCATTTTCCGTTATGCGCGTATCGATATCGCTGATGCGCACGATGACTTCGTCCTGCCGTTGACGCGAATACGGTACGTCGTTCTGACCGTCGCCCGAAACGAAAATGCCTTTCCGTAAGGCCTCCAGCTTCTGTTCGAGCTGCTCAACGCTCATGTTGCTAATTGTTACCAGTCCGGTTGCCGTGATTTCTGCCGCCTGTGCAAGTTCGACAATGTTGGACGAAACAATCCCCTGCGATCCGAGTTGCCGCCGACGTTTAAGATCGGATTGCGCTGCGATGTTCTGGGCCTCTGAGGTTTCGACGCGCTTGCGCAGGATCGAAATATCCTGCTGGATGCTCGCTATTGTCGCTTCTTTATAAATATTCAAGCGAGTGGACAATTCGTCCCGAAGCTGTGCCAACTCGCTGCGCTCACGGCGAAGAGCTGTTACCCGGTCGAGCGCGGTCTGGCGCTCGGCGCTCAACGACGCCAGAACCGCTCGGTTCACCCGCTCGTTGTGAATTAGTAAAAGGGGCTTTCCTTCGACCAGCGGTGTACCGACCTTCGGCGTTGCCTGGGCGATCGTGCCGTCAATAGGCGCGTTAATGATGGCAAAACGGGCATTCACAGTGCCATCGAGGCTTGTATAACCAGTCAGCCCAGGCAACAGAACAATAAGTGCGAGTCCTGCGAGCAATAGCCCGACCGCGATGCGCAGAAGACGGTGGTTCCAGATCATGCTCGATATCCAATGATCCCAGTTGCCAAGGTTATGGCGACTACCAAACTCTCTCTCAGTTCTCACTCTTTCGTAACAGTTGAATCACACTGAACCGTTAATCAGCGAATGATTTATTGGAATGAGGAATTCGCGTTCGGCGAACGCAGGTTTCTTTAGCAGCTATCCGTCACTCCCTCCTCAACCCTAAGTGGCTTCTCCGACGGTTTCTTCGTGGGCTGCCGTCGCGGGCTGCAAAATAAGGTCTGCTTGAGACCACACGATAGGTAGTATCTAAAAGCAAAACGCAGTGAACGGATCGCAAAGCAAATTATCTAAATCTTTCGATGTAAAAATGAGACGGAAAAATGGCTATTATGCGGCAGCAATGAGGCAGGCATGGGCAACTGGGCACCACGTGTGCAAGCGTTCCCAGTACGTTTTTCATCGTCCAGATCTTTCGAATCCGAACTCAGTGGTTATCCCACCGAATAGTATCGTGAGGTACCCCGGAAGGGGCGACGTGAGCAACGCGTAAATGGCTTTGTTGGAGTGGAACGTGGGGCGCCGCAAACTCTCAAACCCGAAGACCGCGAGGAGCTTCTCGGTATTCCCGATGACGAAACCAGCCTGATGCTGTATTACACTCTCACCTTGGCCGATCGGCTGGAAGTGAAGCTCCTGCGGCGAATCCATAGCAAACTTGGCTTCGCCCTGGTTGCGCACGGCGCCCGATGCACCAGGTGCGGACAACCTGCTCGGCCTCCAACTGTCGCCTTCATCTTATGGATGAGCGACCACGAAACTGGTTGTTGCTGCCTACTCGCAACATGCCGTCCGAACGTAGGTGTTCCCCACCGTCATGAATGCGTCCTCCGGCACGGTTCCGTTTGCCTTCATCTGCTTCAAAACCTCTGCAGCACGCTTTGCCGGATACGAATTCGGAAGCGTCACGGCGAACCAGTGGTTGGTCGCCAGATAAGCCATCAGAGGAACGGTTGCATTGCGAATGTAGTTTTGCGCTTCAGGGTAATTGTTGAAGCTCGCAATCTGAATGTATCGATCGCCGAAACGACCGTTGACGAACTGATCCACCTTCACCCAATTGTGGTGCAGATAGCCTACTCGGCCGCCGACGCTTACCATGTACCAGCGGTCACCTACGCTCAGAATCGTCACGGGGTCGCCATTGCGCACAAGCCCGCGCTTGGCGCTCGCCTGGCTGGCGTCGGCTCGCAAATACTCTGTCCCCTCTGGATGTCGCACCTTGCCCGTCTTGGCCAGAGGAATTTGAAATCGAGCATCGAGCGAGGGGAGGGAACTGTCCGGCAATGCCCGCGTACCGGGCTGCACCGCCACAGTCGATGGTGGTGGCAAATTTTCCTGCGCGGCCACGTTCGCTGACGCGTTGTCAATCGGTGTGGTGACACGGTATGCAGCCATTTCACTTTTGGACAGGTAACGAATGTCGTCACTATCATACTGGAGCGATAGTTGAAGCAAACTCGGGTCGACATCCATTTCCGTCATATAAGAGATTATTTCGGCCGTTATTTGCTGAACGTAGGACACGGCACTGTTAATATCCATGCCGCTGCTGTCAGAGAAGGACGATTTGTGAACACCGATAGCTCCTGGCGAAGCAAATCGCCAGGTTCCTCCCAAGAACGCCAGCGCACAAGCGGATGCGCACTCGACTTCCCTCGGCTGAAAGGTTGCAAGACCTAACATTCGGATTAACCGGCCCAGTTCCATCGCTTTTGGGATATTGCCGCCGGGTGAGTCGAATGAGACGAAGATTGGGTTGTGCTCTTTGGCCAGCAGGGTGAAGTCGGAGAGATCCTGGTTGTAGTCAAAATCTCCGGCAACGAGGACATAGTGAGTGCCGCTGGATAGTCGACCCGGTGTGAAAGTCAGAGCCGCAGACGCGCCGGATGCCCATGAAATTAGGATCAACGCACCATACGCGAACGTCTTCAGCCCCCAAGCCACCCTGCTGCATCTCATGATTTGACTAGCCCCAAAATACTTAAAGCATCTTCCACGGCCCCCAGTCTAGCACCTGATGAAAAACCACCAATACAGTTCATCGAACTATACGGATATGAGCGCCGGGAGGCCCACCATACCCCATAAGCCGGATGGATACCTCGAATAGACACCTTGTACGCGCGCTACACGAGCCTGAGAATTCCTTATAGCTCGGGTAAGGGTAAGGGGAGATGACACCAGTTCGTTTTGCATTCTTGACCGCGGCGGGTGTTGGGTTGCCATCCACCGGGCGAAACGGCAACGGCTGAGCCGAAGTAGTTGGGTTCGACCGGACGAGATTTGACAGCGTTTCGCAGTAGAGAGGAGGATGCGCAGGTTGCGTTTGCTGGCGCCATCTAGAATTGTGAGAGTAAGAAAACCGAATTCAGCGAGGCAACCGGCAATACTGCAGGCTTTTCTTGATATTTCGACACCTGCTCTATCTGCTGCATCGGATCATCAGTAGCCTCCCAGCCAGTGGATTGGAGTTTGGCCGAGCTTGCCATAAGGTCGGGGTATAGCCTCTGTTTCCGATCGCTTTTAGCGGTCAATTTTGCGGCGATATCCAAAAGCGCTTCCGGGACGGAAAACAACCGGGGACTGTGTCCCATTCCACGGCGCATGGCTGCCACCATTTCCCCTATGGTCAGAGGCGACTTGTCCGCAACAAGGAATGGCTCGCCATCCGTCTTTGGCTCTTTTAGACTGTGAATGATCGTCGCGCAGAGAGCGCCATGATCGAGAAGGGATCTTTTGCCCGGCAACCCTTTCAGCGGGAGCGAGCAAGCCGCGTGAGCTTGGCAAGATTGCCGGTCGCAGCCGGGCCATAGACCAGAACCGGCCTCAGGATCGTGTAGTTCCGGCGCGGCATGGCGGCGGCAATCTCAGCCTCTGCCGCGAGCTTTGCCCGACCGTAATCATCCGTTGGTTGCGGCGGGTCGCTTTCGCGCATGACGCCGTCGAACACGCTGCCGCACTGCGCCCGGATCGACGATGTGAAGACGAATTTCCCAGTGATCTTTCTATGGGCAGCCTTAGCCAATTTGGCCATGAGAATGCAATTGGCAGCATGGCACTCTTCGGCGGATACTGCCCGCTTGGCGTGGTGGACTGCTGCCAGATGCACGACATGGTCAACGTTTTCGAGAATGGCTTCGAAGGCGCTCAAGGGCTCGTCCGGAGAAGGGAGGCGAACGTACTATGAAGCGCCACCGACAGGGTGTCGCGACGTACTGATTACTTGGTTGCCTGCCGCCACCAGTTGTTTGACCAGTTCGGCGCCGATAAATCCCGATGCTCCGGTTACGAGAACCACTTCGTCGTGTTGCTCTCTGTAGTCGTGTTCGGTTTGGTTACCAACCGGATTTTCCAAAACGAGAGACTTGTTATCTTCAACCATTCCAGAGTTCCTTAACTGCTGAAATCAGTTCAGCAGTGTCTCTGGCCACCCCTTATCCCTAGGGCTCGTGAACTCGACGGTGAGATGGCCACTCACCGTCCTTGTATATCTGAACGGACCTCTGCGCGTGACGCGCGGTGTTACTTCTATGAAAACAGCGACTCGAAGCCCGCTGTTGGAAAGGTCTCTCAGCAGATCTTATTGACGAGCATCCAGCAATGCGTCGATGCGATCGACCTGCGCTGCGGTCAACGTGCGGCCAAAGGCGCTTTCGAGCTGTGCAACGGCATCATCAAGCGCTTGCTCGCGGAGTGCAGGATCGGTCAGCGCCAAGGCCTCTTCCCGGCTGCGCTCGTAGGTCGCAATCTTGCCAACCGCCGAGCTTGATGCG
The DNA here is from genome assembly GCF_964253365.1 of Phyllobacterium sp. LjRoot231. NCBI lineage: Bacteria > Pseudomonadati > Pseudomonadota > Alphaproteobacteria > Hyphomicrobiales > Phyllobacteriaceae > Phyllobacterium > Phyllobacterium sp. LjRoot231. The sequence continues at coordinate 4,252,931 of NZ_CAXUQT020000001.1, read as the reverse complement.
GCCCGTTCCCTCGCCCGCGCAGATGCATGGGCAGCATTCAAAGGACCCAAGCTATTGTTATCGTCGTCGGCGTCCAGAGAGGCCTTGTCGATCTTGGATTTATCGTGGGCATTGATAGAATTACCGCGGTCGGACGATTTGCCATGGTCTCCGCCATTGTTGCCGTTTCCACCACCCTTACCATTGCCACCACCATTGCCGCCGCCGTTTTTGGCGAGGGCCGGACCAATGGGATTGAAATGATCGGTGGTTGAAAAAACTGCGCCGATGACAAACAAGCCAAGACAGGCTGCTGCGATAAGACGACCCTTAAATCGAACCATGGTCCACCTCCTCAATAAACGCCTGGAAATTGGCACGCCGACACGGACGTGCCGACGCTCCACTAATTAATGTTTGATTAGGGAATGAGAAATCGGACTAAAGTCCTACCAGTAAAAATCAAAAGACCTATGCAAAGTCCGACGCCGGACAAAGTGAGGCCTGACACGGTGTGAAGGGGTCAAGGCTGGCGTCAGACCCCTACCGAAGAGGCCACGGCTCCCCGGCGCTTATGGACTATGATTGTTTGAAAAAGTTCCTCAGGGCGAGGGTCGGCCTGCGGCACCGCTGACTGGAGCTACCGAGGTGAATCCCCGTTGACCGCAGATACGCCAACTCAATTTGCCGGCAAATCCTGCTGTCCGTTTTTCACAAAGCCCAATAGAAGTTCCAAAAACATCCTATCGCGCATCGCCTGGGTCGATTGGGCTTCATCGACCATGCTTTCTGCTTTCACTTGGATCAATTGGTAGCGTTCGCCGCGCTCGATACTACTTATAGTGGCCTTGGCGTTGACTAGTTCCCGGTCAATCTAGGGTCAGGACCTATTAGTATGATCGAAATGGCGCCTGAAACGGCAAGAAGATGCGAGGAGAGACGGGAAGGGCGGGGTCTTCCCCCGTCCGAGCGGCTCGACATTGCAGCTTGCAGCCGTTTCGGCGTCCGGAGGATATGGTCTTTTCGCCGGGCAACATCGTCGCAAAGGACTTGAAAATGGATAGACATTTCCATCGCCTTTGCTCCTTGTATCCAAACAGATGGCCTCATACCATTTCGACCAGATTAACAGGGTCCTGACCCTAGTTCTCCGGTTGATGGGCTTTTTATGATAATAGAATGATCGGCATGTATGAAGATATCGAACCATGACCAACTATGAACTGCGAGCGATCAGGCACAGACTGGGGCTAACGCAGGCTGAGTTGGCTGACGTTGTCGGATACCGTTTGGGTGGATTGAACCATAAACAAAGCTCGAGCCTCGGGAACGCAAATTACCAGAGGTTCGAGCCGTTGTCGGCCTGATGTGAAACGAAGCATGCCCTCTTTCAGGCCATGTCGACGCGGGGGGTGCCGGCGCCGTTAAAATACTCTCACAGCAGGAATTACAACATGGACCAAAGACCCATTTTGTAACGGCAAAAGTCCTAGTGAAGATACCGAGGCCGACTAACCCGCATCATCAATATATCAACGGCACCCGGTCTCGGGTGCGTGGTCTTACCGCCATACGCCAAATGGACGCGATATCGGCCGTTCGGCAATCGGTCGATGGTCTGTCAGGGCGTGTAGACAGGATTTTGGAGAACCAGGCGAAGACGACGCCGACGCGCGCCTAAGTAATAAGGTCGGCCGGAGATCCACAAGCCTGAATGGTGAGGCCCGGCTGAGGAAAGGGGACGGGCCGAGCCTCCGTTGCAGTCGCTGCACATACAACGTAGCAGAAGACTGTAGTTCACGAGTGTCGCTGTCAAATCACATTGAGGCGAGAAACGAGAGATGAAGTGAGGCCCGGGTTGGCCACCGTCGGTGCCGGGCCTCACTGTCAGGTAGGCTACCGTCCCCTCCCGACAGGGGCAGAGTGTAGTTCGATAAATCAGATGTCAACCGCTAAGCCGGGGCCCGTTATTCATCGCCCGACTACAATTCTGGAACTTTTGTGCCTTTTGCATTGTTCAAAGTCGTGTACTTGCTGATGGAATAGGCTCCTTTTGACCGTTTGAGCACCTCGGATAACCTCTCCGGTTCACGCTTGGTCTTCTGTGTGTGTTTCTTAATGGATTCCATAAGATGGTCCGGCGCAGTCGACATTCTCCGGACAAAGTGCTGTGACGATCCTCCCATGGCGGTCACTCCTTCCAAAAACTCCCAATACTATGAAACGCTGGTGGCGTATGAAAAGTTGCTCGTAGGGCTAGTTTTCCTCATGTTCGCCGACGTGGTGCCACTTCTTCAACTTTCCTGCTGACGGCAACCGCATCGGTTCACCGACATAGTTGCCAGTTTCTTTGGCCGCTTCAAGCCCAAGTCTTATCGAGCTGCGGCTTGATCGACCTCTGTTTTACCAACTGAGGGGCATCCCCTCTGCCTTGCGATGCGTAGCTGCAGCGGTCAATATGATGACGCTGGGCAGCATTGCATTTGTGGGGCATGGCACGGATCAAGCTGATTTCGATCCCGACTGCCTATCCCGGAACCCTTGACAAAGTATCCACGCACCAACGCTCATCAGGGCTTCTTCATCAGTTTCCGCAGTTCGGTTTCAACCGACAGCAGAATGTTCTGATGCATTGCCAAGCTCGTATTGTCGGCCACCTCGATCATAGCGGCCAGAATCTCCTCCCTAGTCCATCCGGCTACCTGGGCATCGCCGAGCAATTCGAGCATTCGATCTTCTATTGCCCGCTGACATTCGCTGAAACGATCCGGATGACTGCGCGGATACTGTGGTTTTGGAATGGTCACTGCCTGAACTTCTCCAATGGGAATCTTTCCTCGTTGACCGGAGCGTCGCCAAAACTCTCGACACTATAAAGAGCGAGCACTTGTGGATCGCCATCGTCGGGCATGCCAGAGAAAATGTACACCTCGCCCATCTCAGGATGCTGTCCATGAGTGCCTACAAACGAGAATTCATCAGGATCGGTGGATTCGTGAAAAGTGATGTTTGCGACCCGTTCGTCGTGCTCGTGGAAGATGATTTCCACGGAACCTGAAAGCTCGCGCTTATCAGCCAACGCTTCACGGACTTCGTACTCAAACTCGGGATCAAAATACGGATCTAGCGTGAAATCCTTATCGCGGAACCTGACTTTCCATGGCATCGCCCAGTCCTCCGATCAGAGCAGTAGCGGCTCTTCTTCCTCTGCCTTAGGTTGTGGCAAAACAATCAGTTCATTATCGGGCAGGGGCCTTTGCAACTGCAGCGCTTCTTCGGCCGGCGCATTCATCCAGACGTCTATCTCTTCGGAGGTGCGCAAGATGACTTGATGCAAAACGTTAGGCGATTTCTGGAGGATTGAAATAAACTGCATCCTTGCTCGACAAACTCTGTTTGACCTGTTTGGTGAATTCATCGACGAGGACTTCATCACTATTCGTTTCGACGCCGATCAACGCAGCTTCGGCCACCTGATTTGGATGGATTTTTTTCATCTCAAATCCGTGGGTCATGTCGGTATCCATAAAACTGACGTGGACCCCGACAACTGCGGTTTTTTGACTTCTCAGTTCGATGCGCAAGGCATTTGTGAAGCTCCACGCCGCCGACTTTGAAGCGGAATATGCAGCGAGCAACGGGCGGGCGAACCACGTGGCATCGGACAAGACATTCACGATCGCACCACCGCCATTGGCGGCGAGGATGGGCGCAAATGCCTGGGTGACGGAAATCGTTCCGTAATAGTTGATTTCGAAGATTTCTCGCGCGTCTGTGATCATTTGAGGATCGAGGACGCTGCTTGTCAGACGAGTGATACCCGCGTTGTTGACGAGCAACGTCGTATCTGCGCAGCGCTTTGCTGCCGCCGATATTGAAGCGGAATCCGTAACGTCGAATTTAATCTGAATGATGCCTGGCGTGTCAGTATCAGCCGGGTTGCGCACGCCGGCATAAACTTTCTTTGCACCGAGCCTGAGCGCTTCTGTAGCAAAGGCCAAACCAAGACCTCGGTTAGCCCCTGTTACGAAAACGACGGAATCTTTGATGTTCATTTCTTGTCTCCTTGGCTTTTTAAGCTAGAACTCAGCACACGGCAAAAAAGCCGCAAGTCTGCTTTCATGTGAAGACAATTGGTCCCTTCCCCAACTACCCGAAACTTCAGAACCATAACACTGTTTTTGTGTATCGGTATTTTAAACATGGGTAATTGGGACGAAGCTTAGGAAACTCTCAATGTTATCAATAGTGCGGTAAAAAGGGTGGTGCGTCTCGACACGCACCGAGCTTTTTAGTTCTCATCGCGCATGAAAAGTCGAATTCCGGTGGTCGTTATCTGTAGTTTATGGCTGACGTCCTCCATGCAAGGCTACAAACCACACGAACACGCCAAGGCACAACACAAGCCCTACCCATGACACAGCTTGAATGATTTTGCCGAGCATGTCCGTCCCAGAAAAAAGGGAAATGAGAGAGAGGCGTTTGCGTCTCCACCTCTCTGCTCAATTAGGCTGACCGCTTAATCGGGGATATTGGGGTCAAGGTTGGGGTCACCTTGCGGTCAGTACGGGCAGTATATACCTGCTCCGGGGTGCCGTATGTGTGGCAAAATAGTCATTCACCGATGGGCTTTCCCAAAGAAGGCCGGAGACGAAGCACTCACGTTCGGGGGAGTGATGTGGGTGCGTTTTCGGCTGCTCCGGCCAATTTCTGACCAGCAATGGGGCAATTGCCAGTCAGTTTAGTGATGACAGAATACACCTGTTCCGGGTCGCGGTATGTGTGGCCATCCGGCTATACGCCTTTGGGCATATTCTCCCCCTTGGCACAAAAAAGGGGGCGGAGTGCGAAGCGCTCAGGGGGTGCAGAAGAAGGAGGAGAGCGAGACATACGAGCCCCCACGTGCTGCCCCTCTCCTCTCTCTCCCCCCAAGAACTGACCGCAGTAGCGGAGGAAACGTTTTTGATCCCGGACAGGCGTGCTACCTCGGTCAGGACCGGGGAAGATACACCCGATTTGGGGTGCCGTCTGGCTGGCAAAATAGTCAATCGCCTAAAGGCGTAGGATCGAAGTTGCGCCCGATCTAGGGATCAGATACCCCCGTATGAGGCGACAAACCACAAGAGCAGCCCACAGCAGAGCACAATCCCGACGCACGATGCGTCATCGATAATCTTGTAAAGCACTTAGCAAAACGCTCCTTACGTCGGGAGGGAGGACGCACGGGGGAGAGCAATCCTCCCTCCCATTTAGGCCCGACTGCGACCGGACCGGGGGGCGGACATGATGCAGTCGGTGGAGGGCATCGTACATCTTGAGGACTAGATGTCTAATTATTTTGATGTACGTTGTTGGGCTCATTTTGGGCCTCCGCCCTCTTATGGGGCATTTGCTCAATCTTCTCAAATGGTTAGGCCTTATTTAATCTCCATTAGCTATCGCCGCGTAGCGGCCACGTACTTGGGTGGTTAGGATTGCTTGAGGCCAGATACATCCGGTGCTGGACGAAAATGTGAGACCCGGCACCATAGATTGAAGAGATCGTTGACGTCGAGTCTCCGCTGGTCAGAAGGACTAACCAGCAAGCCAATAACCAGCCCGCGAGAATAACGTTCCATCGTAGGCCAAAGGCGAGGTCTGGCGCCGATCGGCGCTCCCAGTTGTTAAAGGTCCTGAAGCCGCATGCATCGTCGTGGAGATGTACAAGTCCGAATGGTGAGGCCCGGCTGAGGAAAGGGGACGGGCCGAGCCTCCGTTGCAGTAGCTGCACATACAACGAGATAGAAGACTGTCGTTCACGAGTGTCGCTGTCAAATCACATTGAGGCGAGAAAAGAGAGATGAAGTGAGGCCCGGGTTGGCCACCTGTCGGTACCGGGCCTCACTGTCAGGCAGCTATTCCGTCCCCTCCCGACAGACGCACAGTGTCTTTCGATAAATCGGATGTCAACCGCGCAGCCCGGCGCAACTTATCTGGTTGGCGGCCTTTTCAGGGCCCTTCCGATTGTACTGAGGTGTTGGTGCTACTCAGGCAACAATCCCGCTTCGTCTAATGGTAGGACACCGCCCTTTGACGGCGTGAATCGTGGTTCGAGTCCATGAGCCGGAACCATCATAAAGACTGGGGATCGTTGAAGCTGTGCTGCTGGGCTTTAGAGGGCGGTCACGTTCGTTCGTGGCAGCGAGGTAGACGTCAATCGCCCGCCCGACCCCATTCTAAATCTAATGGCAGTCGCGCCCGCGCTGCCAGTAGCTCATGTCGTGCTGGAGCGCTATACCCGACCTGCCAAAACGCAATACAAAGGCAGGCCGGGCTGCCGACGTGTGGCGACTGTCAGCTCTCAGAGCGTGCGCTTGTACGGTTAACAAAGGGTGAGGTTAGACCGCATCATAGCCCTGGTCTGGCGTAATGTTGAACGGAGCCAGAACCTCCGCTGACGGGGGCATCAGCAGTGCTAGTACATGAATTGAGGATGGTTGGATTACAGATGTGGCGGGCTGTAAGAGAAAAAGGAGGCTCGGCGAGATGTTCCCCAGGCTTCTGTAGTTCCGAACCTCCACTGTCGGGTCTTCGCTCGACACGCCAAACTGTCCTCCCGCGGACAGTTTGAGTCAATATAGTCAAAAGATGAGGCCCGAAAAAATGACGGCGAGGTATCTCACCGCCAATTCATGAGCCCTGACAATGGTAAGGGGGATGGTCAGGGACACAGCCGAACTGGTCTCGGCGATGTAAAACAACGATCTTCGAAAATAGTTCCCGTAAGTGAGGCTTGGCCTCATTGCGTCTTGGAAGAATACCCTTCAGCCAAGCCTCTGCTGCACCCGGGCAGGACTACAGCGCCTTCAGTATAGCTCCATTGCACGGATTACAAAACTAGCGTGCTTACGATAGACCCGATAAAGATGGGTATTTGCATGAGGCTGCGGGGTTGTAAAAAAAAGAGGCTCGGCGGAGAAAATTTGGTCGTCGCATACCTCGACGCCGAGCCCGTGCCACTTAGGGTATATGGCACAAGAACCTTTCGTCTGGGATTTACAACGTAAAGGATACTCTTTTTCCGACTGCCTACAACCATGTGTCTGCCAGCGGACGGATGGTTGGACCACGGTTGCGGCTGGGCTTTAGAAGCTACGTCCCGACCTGCCGTGGTACACAATACAAATGGCAGGCCGGGTGCCGACATGTAGGCGACTGTCAGCCTTTAGAGCGTGCGCCAGTATGGTTAACAAAAGGTGGTTGTGGAGGCCTAAAAGGCCCAGCCTATGAAGTGCACCACCAGGAAGATAATCAAAGCGACGAGAAAGAACGCGAGGACAACGCCAAAAGCTCTTTCCATCTCCGTTCCATGAATCTCCCGCCACACGTCAGCGTAGGCAAAAGGTCAGGCCCGACTCACGCACAAAGCAGGACTGCGCAACATCGAGCCTCGTGCCGGTACCAGCATCTGTATTTTGCAGCAGTTCCCTACGAGCATCAATCAATCGCGGGTTGCAATAATTGGTTATACAGAAGCCGCCAAATAACTGAGCAGCGCTGCCAATGCTACGCCAGTGAGAAATATTCCCGCATACGGCCCGAGGGAATTGTACACCGCCCACGCTTCTTCTTCGTCTTCGTCAAAATCATCTGTCATAGCTCGCTTACCTCACAGATGAAGAGGTTTGGCTCATTGAGAAACTGACCAAATCTCTGAGTGCTATGGATTTGATGGGCTAAGAACGGAGGCCATAGCTAGTGGGGCCCAGATTGCCCACGGTTTTTTTCCATGGACGATACTGAGCCCCTTATCGGGATGACTGTTGAACTCGCTCAACGCTTTCCCGACGTTGGTAAAACTCATTTCTGCAACAATGGTTCCAAACAATGCTTTGTGGGCCCACGCTCTTCGAGCGGTTACGAACTGTGAAGATGGAAGAATGCTGCGTTGACAGCCGCCCAGCGCAATAACCGCCGCCTCGGCAAGGGCCGTGACTTAGCAAGCCACTCGCCTCGCAGCAGGCGTCGCCGCCTCATCTTAAAATTGATGTCGAGCTTTTTGTCACCTACTGGCATTGGCATCCTCTAAAGGGCAGTGAGGCTCGGCCCTTTAGGTGTGCCACACACACGACCGAGCATCACCTGCCGGGATCATGCCCGACGTTGAATTGTCCTCCCGCGGACAATACGAGTCAAATGGATTTGTGGGGACACGGTCTCTCCGCGGTGCCGAATGGTGAGTGAGGCCCCGACGCCTTTCCATGGGCTCGGAAGATCGCGCCGAGACCACGGCCCTTCCACCGGAAAAGGCCTAAACTAATGATACGTGGCCAATAGACGATCCAACACGGCTTCACGATGGGCTGCTATCGACGCAATGATCTCGAAGTCACGCGCGCCCCCGTCGAAGAGATTCATTATGGTGCGCGCCAACCGATCCGCATTTCTATAGGACACAGGCGCTTGGCCGAGAAGCTCACACGCCTTAACGTGGGCCTCCTGCATAATGTACCAATCTTCCTCGCTATAGGTGAGTTTTTCAAAAAGATGCAGAGACATGATAAATCCTCCAACATCAATGGCTGGAGCGCTTACGGCTCTCAATCGCTAGTGCGCCGTTGACAGACCAAGCGACCCAAATATTAAAAAACTCACTTAGGCTGGCGTCAATAGTATGTCTGCCAGTGGACAATTAGCACTAGGCACGCCGCCACGCCTTAGCCTTACGCCACCTTGTCGGCTTACTTCTAACCGGCTCATTCTCAGGTGGTGCAATATAGATGTTAGCCTCTCTCGCCGCTTCTATAAACGCCACACGCGCAACAGCCGTTGAACATTCGCATGCCAGTCACTTCAACAGGATTGCCTTGCAGGTTTCAAGTTTCGGCCCGCCGCGTTCAGGTGGTCATTGTTCTAATATGAAAGTCGCTGCGTCATAGGCCGAATTGACGCCTATCATTTTGCCAGGCTGCCTGCTCATGACTGTGACGGGCGCGAATGCTCTGTAGTCTTCCATGCGGTCATTGCAGCACAATGGCTTTCGGGATTCCACTCCAGCAATTTCTTTATGGTTTACGCTCAATGCGCGGCGTCACGGTGTCGCCTCCGTGGGTACAGCAACCTTCTCATCGCGCGGCTGATGTGTCTCAGGGAACGTCCTAAACGCCTCCGGCGCTTCATTCTCAAGTAGTAGCGCAGACTCCCCGCCATTCTTCGCCATGTTCCCCCTCCTGTCAGTCTCCAGCACCACCTTCGCCGCAATACCATTCCAGCCCGTAGCGCTTGTCAAAGCCGAACGATTCCCACGACTTGCAGCCGGGGTGCATGCAGTAGTGCTCGAATAGGCCGGCTCGCGCCTTCTCCATATGTTCGGGATAGGTCGGCTTCGGTGGTGTTTCACTCATCTCGCTACCACCAACGTTGTGACCACTATGACGAGTGCTTCCGTTGTAAACACAAAGACCATCCGGTTAGCGCAGCTAGACGCGCTTTTACTCCACGATTTTCCAATATGAGTCCTTGCGGACTACCTGGCCGTTGCGAAACGTGTAGAAGTCACAACCCTGGACCTCCTTTCTCGTCCCGTCGAGGGTGGTGCCTGTGAGGGTCCATTTTGAGATGCCAGTCTCGGCAGCCGAATCTACAAAATGCTGCTCGTTGCCGTAGTGAACATCAGGCAGGCCTTCAAAGCGTGTTGCCAGCGCTTCGCGTACGCTCCGTTTGCCCTCGAAACGAGAACCCCAAGGCTTGTTTCCCCGCGGCATCTCCAAGACACAATCATCAGAAAAGAACGTCATGATGCGATCAAGATCATGCGCATTGAAGGCCTCACATAGCTCGTTCAGTGTCGGTCGAATGTCCATCGCCGCGTCTCCATTCAGTCGGCATCGCCGGCTAGAGAATCACAGTGGCCCGTAGGATTCTATTCGCTCATGTTCATTATGGGGCTACGCCTCTCGGATGACCTGCTCGTCCTCCATCCCGGGTAGGCCTCCTAACTCACCTTGCGCAACAAAGGACGTCTCAAGCTGGTACCACATCCCGAGTGGGGTATTGCATGAACTGCAATGGATGACGGTAGAATTGGTCACCCCGGTTGGAATGTAGAGGTATGTCACTCCGCACGTCGGGCAATCTGATTTGAAATTGAGTCGTTTTGGCATGGCGCCCCTCCACGTAATGCGAACCCAATAGCCTTCCAAAGCATCTGCCTTGGTTCCTCCGGCGGGCACTATACGGCCCATCCTTTGGAACCGCAAATCACCAACCTGCGTTTCTGGACATGCGCAAATATCCGTTCAGAGCCGTCACCGTTGCAACCAAGGAGGTCGGCCGCTATCGGACCATAACATCGGTAGAAGAGGCCGGAGATTTCCTTGCCCATGATTGGCCGACAGAGAAAGGCGCGACGCACTTGAAGGCCCGCATCGCCTGTCTGGATGCGATGGAGAGGGCAGTTGGCGTCAGCACTGCGCGCGAAGCTTTCATCGATGCAGCGAAAGAATCGGGAATCTATGTCGGGGAGGGGGAATTGGCGCGTTAACCGCCAAGGAACACAGCATTCCGATCCTGCGTTTATTGAGTATGCGCAACTTGCCATTCCCATATGTAACAGTCATGACCGAACATGTCGGCAAGGTGAGGAACATTTCGTCGGTACAAGAGGCTACCGAGTTCATGCTTCACGATTGGCCGATAAAGAACAGCAGGAAATTCACTGCGGCCCGCCAAGCCTGTCTTGATGCGCTGCACGGCAAAATCACCTGCACTAAGGCTCGGTACGCCTTTATCGAAGCTGCGCGGGAGGCTGATATCTACATTGGTCAGAAGCGATTGACGGGCTAGCCTTCGTTCTCACAATCCCGTTTGTGCTCGCTTCAATACCATTCGTGGCTGTACGGCTTTTCGAACCGCATCGCCAGGTTGGTGTTCTCGGCAACACGATCATCGCTGCCAAAACCTTTTCTTTGGTCCATCCCGCCACCTCGGCGTCGCCCAGGAGCTCGAGCATTCGATCTTCTACGGCCCGCTGACAGTCAAGGATGCGATCCGGATGGATTGCGGATATTGTGGCTCAGTGACTGGTGGGCGACTCATCTCGTTGCAGGACACCGGCGGTTGGTCGAGAAGCTCACATGCCTTAATGTGGGCGTCCTCCAAAATGCCATGTAATGTCCCTGCAGATGATATTATATGCGACCGATGCACTTGCAAGCTCGGGCCTGACTGGAAGGGAGCGATCAATGGCAGCAACTATAAAAATACTATATGCGATGGTTGGAATTGGCGTGGTCGCCGCCCTTTCAGGCGGTGCTCATGCTGCAAGCTACGCTGAAATCCTGTTTAAGGAAAAGTTCGAAGTTCACATCCGAGCGATGGTTGCAGGCGGCATTAGTCGTAAGAATGCTGATTACATTGCTTACGCTGCCCTGGCACGTGGTTCGTACGAACTGTGTGGCGATCACCTATTTCCGAAGAGTATGGCATATGGCAGCTATCAACAATCGCTCGACGAGACATCGCTACCGCAGACGGTTGTTGATCGGCACATCCGCGCTTTTGAGGCCATCATGAAGGCAGAGTTTCAGGATGAGCAGGCACTCATGCGATATTGCGGATCAAAGCCATAAGGCGCTGGGTGCCGGGAACTGCAATAGTGTTCGAACAGTCAGGCCGGAACTTTTTCCATGTGGGAAGGGTAGGTGGGTTTTTCAGGTGTTTCAGACATCGGCGTTCTGTACGTTTCGGCAACTCTTCATGACGTGCTCATCAGCATCAATAATAATTCCGGTCCAGCGCCAAAGATACTTCCGATGATAAGGCCGAGAAGACCTGCCCCAACAGCACCAAACCATCCATAGGCGATGTAGCCGGTATATGCTCCCGAAGTCGTTCCAACGATGACACATATGAGAAACCATGCGATGCGGGCGATATTCCACGCCTTGGTCAATTTCGGATTGCGGACCCATTTCTGCATTTCTGTTACAAGCGTGTCATTGGGTTCAGGCATTTCAGACATCGCGTTTCTTCGTCAGTTTACGCAGTTCGGTTTCGACCGACAGGAGAACGGCTGTATTGGCTACCGGGACCACCAAACTTCCCGGCCTACGGTCGTGTTCGGTTGCTTGTAGGTGGTGGCTCCAAGAAAGAGGAAGATTGCGAGCACTACTAGCCCGACAAAAACAATCGGGATGGCCTTCAATATCCCTTTCAGAAGTTTCCAATCTCTTGAGTCCATCCCCCGTACTATGCTCACTTCAAAGTAAATAAGGGTTAAAATGTAGCCGGTCAAAACGATCCGGATGATTCCTTGGTAAAGGTGGCTTGGGAACTGTCACAGCAGCAACGGCTCTTCTTCCTCTGCCTTCGGTTGTGGCAAAACAATCAGACCGTCGTCAGGCAATGGCCGTTGCAGCTGCAGCGCTTCCTCGGCTGGGGCATTCATCCAAAGGTCGATTTCTTCGGAGGTGCGCAAGATGACTGGCATTGCCTGCTCATGAATTGGCTTGACCACCGCGTTCGGGAAGGTCGTCAGAAACGCGAAGATATCAGCCTGCACCGGCCCTTCCTTTTTCTTCCGCACGCTGACCAGCTCGTCCAGATGCCAGCGAACCAGAACAGGGGTTTCTCCTCGTTGAGCGCAAACCAGTAGAGCGGCTTCTTCTTGGTGACTGGATCCGGTAGTTTGCCGTATTCCGAGAAGCTGGTCGCAGTTTGCCGGACCAAGCCAAGCCCGCCAGTGTGGTGATTTGACGTTGCGGATATTGGTTGCACCGTAATCGACTTCGCCTTTCAGAAACTGCGGCGGCGTCGGCATGCCCCATCGGGCTATTTGCCAGTTCACGGTCGCCATTGGAATCCTTGCGGCCAATCGGTGCGGGATAATCTGGAAAGACATCCATCTTATCCTGCGCAGGAACAAGAACGGCGCTGTCCTACTTGACGAAGCTCCTCGCCGACCAGATTCAAGGGCATTGAGGAGGAGTAAGGCCGGCACCTGGGACGGACCAGCCTTCTTATTCGCCTCGTTCTGTCATCGCAAACCGAGGGTGGACCGTTCGAAATCTGGATGTTACGTTTCTTCACGGGAGGACAGTCAGCATCCGATGAGGAGGTCGGATACGCAAGTTGGAGAGAATTCGATGAGCAGAACTGTCCTGAACGCCGTGGGCGTACCGTTGTATTATAGCGGAAGCTCGACGGCATGGTTTTCGGCAACTGATTCCAGCTCCAAGCTTTATGGAACGAACGGCAATGATTCGTTGTGGGGAGACACCGCGGTCGACGTCACCATGATGGGCGGGATGGGCGACGACATCTACTATCGCTATTCAAGCATCAATCGTGCCTATGAGGCAGCCGACCAAGGCGTTGATACCGTAAGTACATGGATGAGTTCCACCCTGCGGGAAAATTTTGAAAACCTGACCGTCACAGGCAACGGGCGTTACGCCTTCGGCAACAATGCCGATAACATCATTACAGGTGGTTCCGGCAGCCAGACCATCGATGGCGGCGAGGGAAACGACGTTCTGACCGGCGCCGGTGGTGCAGATATTTTCATCACGACGAAGGACAACGGGAGCGATCTCATCACCGATTTCGGTTCCGACGATGTTGTGCGCCTGGATGGTTACGGGCTGACCTCTTTCGAGCAGGTTCGCAATAGTCTCACACAGGAAGGGGCCGATCTCAGGCTCTCTCTCGGAACGGGTGAAAGCCTCGTCTTTAACGATACGACGGCTGACGAACTCCGGGCGAACCAGTTCGAACTGAGCCTTGACCGCTCCACTTTGACCCGCACCTTTTCCGACGATTTCAATTCACTACAGCTTCGTGATGGGGAAACCGGTATATGGGAGGCGAAATACTGGTGGGCGCCCGAGAACGGAGGGACCTTGTCAGGCAATGGTGAGCTTCAGTGGTATGTCAACCCTTCCTACCAGCCCACAGCCTCGGTCAATCCATTTTCCGTGAACAATGGTGTCTTGACTATCACCGCGGAACAGACGCCGGACGTGATCAAATCCGAAGTCGACGGTTACGACTATACGTCCGGCATGCTGACGACTCATCCCTCCTTTGCCCAGACCTACGGCTACTTCGAAATTCGCGCTGACATGCCGAACGATCAGGGTGCATGGCCTGCTTTCTGGCTGCTTCCAGAAGACGGTTCCTGGCCTCCTGAACTCGACATCGTGGAAATGATCGGACAGGATCCGAACACCGTCCACGTCACCGTCCATTCGAACGAGACTGGAGAACAGACCTCGGAGACAACCGCCGTGAAGGTCGGCGATACCGACGGATTTCACGACTACGGCGTGCTATGGCAGGAAGATGAGATTGTCTGGTATTTTGATGATGTTGCCGTGGCGCATGCGGATACCCCATCGGACATGCATGACCCCATGTACATGCTCGTCAACCTCGCCGTTGGCGGCATAGCAGGCACGCCAACGGACGGCCTGGCGGATGGTTCTGAAATGAAAATCGACTACATCAGGGCCTATTCCCTCGACGACCCGAGTGCTGACGCGGGCACCGACGTGCTGTCTTCGCAAAATTCCGACTGGTATATCTAAAACAGGTGTTTGCAAGGGATTTTTGCAAACACACCGTGATTGGTAATCGGTACGGGACGACCCCGAACTGCAGCGCTTACCAGCAAAACTTACATCAAACTTCGCGGTCGATACATGTGTCTCTACCGCGCTCTCGGCATGAGTATGACGCCTCAAAGCTGATTAGGTTTTGGGGCAGCAAATTATTCGTATTGTCTGCCGAGGTCAAACGGTGACGGTCTGTGTATTACAGTTCGGCCTGCTTGCGTGATCCACCAGGACGTCCGTCGTCCGCTTGCCCCCGTTTCCTGGTGTCTTGCTGTGTGCGGTGCAACGGAGCCCGCGCGCCGGAACGTTCAATCGTCACAATATCCTTGGCGGAAAATTTGACAGTTGCAGGTCGGCCTTTTCGACGTTCTTGCCGTAAGCGAGTTTCTGCCAATAGCCGGCGGGTGGTCTTGCGATGTCGTAAAGATCGCAAGCCTGGGCGATCTGCAAATCGCGGACACCATAATGCTTTGCAATCTCTGTCATCGGGTAAGACCAGACCAGCTCGTAAAGCACGGCACGGGTCAGCTTCATCATCTTCATTCCAATTGCGTTGGCCCAGCTTGGTGCCGGCTACGTCATCGGGTTTGCAACGAATTCAAACGCCCTTCAGCAGACAGCCGGCTGCCAGGACGATGAAAGCGACTAGCAGGAGCCAATAGCTATAGACGCCAAGAATGGCGACTGCGATCCCAAGCACAGGCAGCAGTGATATTACCGCCAGGATAACCGCAATGAAAAAGACGATTTTCGTGGGTGCACTCAGATTCATTCTGACTTTCCTTTCAAGCTTAGCACAACCCTGTCAGCATGCCGGAATTTCAAATAGAAATGATATCAAGTCCCTTTCGGCTGCCCCGGAAGAAGTTGAAGAACCACCGGCAATAGCCTCGACGATGCCGAGAATGATATCCGGAATCATGCCCTGACCGCTTTTGTTGACGATTTTACTACCAAGAAATCCAAGGCCAAAGAATGATCCATCAGATAACAGACATGGAGTATTCCTCCTCCGTCCATTACATCAATGTCATGCTTTCTCATGGACAGTATAAAATCAAGATGTGTTTTTCTTTGCTAACAAGATAGTTAATTGTAGACCTGGGTTGGCAAGATACTCTTGTGCTGCAGACCTTGTAAGATTGAAGAGGCGGTCGAATATCGGAATTTCTGACAACGCCGATCCAGGCGGAAGCATAAAAAGCGTTGAGCATTGCTCTCGGAGCGCTGCTCTTGATGAAATGTTCAGCAACAACGCAAGTCAACCGACGCCTGGCGATCCGCAAACGGCGGACAACAGCAATTCGGAAGGCCGTCTTCCCCGGACAGCTCCCGGAGTAGCTGAACAATGCCGATCACGGTGACAAGGCGAATTCATGAGTCTAGCCTGGAGACAACGAGTCCGTTCAGCGGTTGAACGTGTCGCGCGTTTGACAGTGATAAGGCATAGCTGCCCTAATTCTGGCCCGGCCCGGTCGATCCGGATGTCAATCGGCATTGAACTTTTGCATGCCGGAACACACACGTTACCAGCGATTCAAGGGCCAGCGCTCTGCCGCGTTGCGGTTTTATGGCTCCTTGATGTAATGTTTGAACAGCATGGTGTTCTGGTCAAACAGGCTCATGGCAGCCTGGCCTTCCGGGGACTTCATGAAGACTGCCGCACCATTCTCGGCATCCTTGAGCGAAGCCCAGTGCACGATCACAAACCATTCACCCTTGGGACCGGCACCTGTCTCGCGGGAGATGAAACCGGGCTGTTTCGCGATCAGAGCAGCCACCGCCTGGTCGGCATTGCGAAGTGCATCCATATTGCCGCCGGCCTTCATCTGGCCAGCCACAACTTCCAGAGCCACACGCTGATCGGCGGCACTGGCGGGCAAGGCGGCTGATGCGGCCAGCACAGAGGCGGCAAGCGCCAGTGCGAGCGGGATTGTACGGGTCATGTTCATGGGTCCCTCCGGTTTCACGCGTTCCGATGCGCATCTCTTGAAGGAGCCAGAAAATTCTGCTTCCTTGTGGGCTGGTCGGATAAAGAAACGAAACAGTTTCATTTTATTATGAAGCAATATCGATGTAAACTGCTTTCTTCAGGGATAGGCTTTGCCCATGACAGATCTGATGAAAAAAACCGTTGGAAAGGCCGGTCGCCCGTCCCGAGGGGAAATGGCCGGCCGCCGTGGGCAGCTGCTCGCAAAGGCCTTGGAACTCTTCACAAAACAGGGGTTTGCTGGAACATCCCTTGATCAGATAGCCAGCCAGGCTCATGTCGCCAAACGCACCATTTATGAGCAATTTGGCGGCAAGGAAGAGCTGTTTGCCGCTACCATTGAGCAGGCAGCAACCGCGCTGATAAGCCGTTTCCCCACGCCGAAAGCCCGGTGCACAGATCTGAAACAGGATCTTCAGGAGATAGGCTGTCTTGTGCTGGACCATGTCCTGCAACCCAGGAGTCTTGCTATCTACCGTCTTGTGGTGGGCGAATCCGGACGGCAACCAAAACTGGCCCGTCTGTTTTACGAACACGGCCCAGCACGGGTGATCAGTTGTGTTGTCTCCCTCATCGCCTCTTATCTGCCGGAAGGAGCGCCGGAACCGGTCTGTTTGGCTCGGGATTTTATCGCCCAGGTCGTTCTGGAGAAGCAGCAAAGGGCATTGATGGGATTTGCCGGAAAGATGGATAGGGCAGAAATAGCTGATGAGGTCGCCAGAAATGTTACGAATTTTCTGGCAACCCTTCAAAAGTAATGGACGTTTTCCCACTCGATCATTTCGGCGCTCCGGAATTTGCTTTCAGAGGTCGCCATCGGTTGCGCCGTTCTCAACCGCATGCTGGCATACGGACGCGCGGAGTCCGTCCGCCACCATGACAAACAGGCATAACAGGCGGCATCGAAGATCGAACTGCGTCGAACTTCGGCTCAGTGCACCAACGCCCCCGCTGCTACTGTGAAGACCAAACACTCAGTCCTCAAGAGTAATGACAAGGCCCGGCACAGCAGGGTTATTGGTCCACGACGGACCCGTCCTTGTGCAGTCGCGTATGAATTTTTCGTGGTCTGTAGGGAAATTTCTCGGCAGCGTCCGGTCGCAGCGTGACGCCTATGCCAGGTTCGTCGCTGATTGTCAGGAAGCCTTCTCCATCGTGACGGGCGGCGCCCACGAGGAAGCTGTCGGAATCGGGACGCTTGTCGGTCACATCCCATGTGTCGTTCGGAAACTCCTGCAGGACGAAATTTGGCGCGGTAGCGGCGATCTGCAGGCAGGCGGCCGTTGATACCGCACTGAGTGGATTGTGTGGGACGACACCGGCATGCGAGGCTTCCGCCAACGCCGCGATTTTACGAGCGCCAGAGATACCGCCGACAATGCAGACATCAGGTCTTATGAGCTGGACCGCGTTGCGCGCCAGCAGCATCTGGAACTCCCAAAGGGAGGTCATGCGCTCGCCGGTCGCGATCGGGATCGAAATTTTTTCAGCGACGTATGCCATTTCATCGAGATTGTCAGGAAGGATCGGATCTTCGATGAAAAGCGGATAGAAAGGCTCGATTGCCCGGCCCAGCTGCACTGCTTCATAGGGCATCATGCGCCGATGGATTTCGATGCAAAGGTCCATTTCCGGCCCAGCGATCTTCCGGTATTCCCGGACGGTTTCAACGGCATCGCCAATCTTCTGGGCATGGGTCTGAAAATAGGGCACGTCGCGTTGCGTGTCGAGAAACGGTGTCAGGTGTCCGACCGCTGTGAATCCCATTTTCTTGGCGTCTTCGATACCGGCGAACAGCTCCTCCTTTGTTTCACCGAAGACGTGGTAATAGGCTCTTGCCTTGTCGCGTACCTTGCCGCCGAGAAGCGCGTAGACGGGTGCCTCGAAATGTTTCCCGGCAATGTCCCAGAGTGCAATGTCGATGGCACTGATTGCGGCCATGATCGCCGAGCCGCGGAAATGCGCCCAGCGATACATATACTGCCAATGATGTTCAATCCTGAGAGGATCCTGACCAAGCAGGTAGTCCTTGAATCGGAGCACGGCGCCGGCCGTGGCCTCGTGGAAGCCCCAAGCACCACCTTCACCAAGGCCGACAAGCCCATTGTCCGTACGAATTTCGACAAACAGATACTTGTCGATAAAGATGCTTTCGACGCTTTCGATACGCATGAGAATTCCCTTTTTGGTTAGATAAGGCACTTGTCGTGTCGACTAGCGCTCCGAAATAAGTGTCACGGCTTCCGGGTCGATGCGGACCGTAATTGTCTGGCCGACATTGGGAGGATTTCGCGCGGGCAAATCGGCGCGAAGCGTAACGCCGCCAATCTGGAGGAGGCAATTGACGACCGCTCCAAGGAAATTGACTGATTTGACGTGCGCGTCGAAACAGTTGGCGCCGTTTGGGCCCGATGGTGTCACCGGAACGATGCTTTCTGCCCGTATGCAGACTAGAACGAGTCCCGCCGCCGTCGATTGACCCGGCCACGCGAAGCGACCCTCGATCGTCACGCCGTCTGTCAGGGTTACAAGGGTGTTTCCGCCACCGGCCCATTTGGCGACGTTTCCTTCAAGGATATTCGCATTACCGATGAATTCCGCAGCAAACCGGCTCGCCGGACGATCATAAAGATCCCTCGGCGTGCCGGATTGGACCATTTTCCCATCTTTCATCAAAATGATCCGGTCGCTCATCAGCATCGCTTCAGACTGGTCGTGTGTGACGTAAAGCGAAGTTTTGCCTAGCCGCCGCTGTAGTTCGACAAGTTCGAACCGCATGCGGTCGCGCAAGCCGGCATCCAGATTACTCAGAGGCTCGTCGAACAAAAGAAGCCTCGGGGACGTCACAATCGCCCGCGCGAGCGCTACCCGCTGCTGCTGGCCACCGCTCAATTCGGTCCCGTAGCGATCGGAATATCCGGTCAAGCCGACAGTGCTCAGGGCTTCGCTTACTTTCGCCTCGATTGTTGCTGCTGGTTCGCGCCGGGTCCTGAGACCGTAGGCAACGTTCTCGTGGACGGTCATATGGGGCCAGACCGCATAGGACTGGAAAACCATATTGATGTCGCGTTTTTCTGGCGGAACATCCCGTCCATCGGCGGCAACGATTTCCCCGTCGATGCGGATCGTTCCGCCGGAAGAGGCTTCCAGGCCGGCGATGCAGCGCAGTGTCGTCGTCTTTCCGCAGCCACTTGGACCAAGGAGCGAAACAAATTCGCCGTCTTCTACAACGAAGCTCACATCCTTGACGGCTGTGACGCTGCCATAGGTAACCACGAGATCTTCAACGCTTAGCTGAGCCAAGTCATCACTCCATATTCACGCAGCTGTACGTCAGCCACTCTGGGAAAGCTTCACACGAAGAAGGAACCGGCTGACGAGAATTCCAACCATCAGTATGAACGTCTGGAGAATGCCGATGATCGCCGCATTTTGAACATTGCCGAATTCCAGATAGTCCCACGACATCACCGACAGGACCTTGTTGCTCGGTGAAGCGAGAATGATCGCTGCGCTGATCTCACGAATTGAGAAAATGAACACCAGAATCCATGCGGAAAGGACGCTTGGCCGGATAAGCCTGAAGGTTATTTGTGACGCCGTGCGCCAATGAGACGCTCCGCAAAGCGCCGAGGCCTCTTCCAACGACCTGTCGATCTGAATGATCGAGGTATCGATCATGCGGTAGGCATAGGGGATGTAGGTTGCAACAAAGGCGATAACCAATATCCATACCGTTCCGTAGGCTGGAGTCATCAGATAGGTCCAAAAAATTCCTGTACCAAAGACGATGCCCGGCACGGCAATCGGGAACATGGCTATGTAATCGAGAATTCCCGCGCCACGGATACGCAATCGACGGATCGAATATGCGAGGACAATCCCCAGTAGGACGCAAAAAGTCGGGGAGACTACGCCTACAAGCAATGTATTGCCGATTGATTGTCTAACGGCGACTGAGGCAACGACAGAGCGGAAATTGTCGAGTGTATAACTAGCGCTGAGTATATTCGACGAAGTAAAGCGCGTAAAAGCGACATAAAACAGCGCGAAGTAAGGAAGGATAATCGCCAGCGTCACATAGGCAAGGATGAAGCCGATGGCAGGAATTCGCCAGCTCCGAAGTTTGAGAAATCGTGTACGAAAGCCACGCGCCGTCACCGTTACGAAGCGCGTCGCTACCCGGGATGCGAACCGGTAGAAGGCGACGCCCATCAGTGAAATCCAAAACAGCAATGTTCCGATGGCCGCTGCCCGGGCGTAGTCGACCGGATAGGTCGCGGTCGCACGGTAGATGTCGATGGCAAGAAACGGCATCGCTTGCGTCCCGCCGAGCGCGGCGGGGATGGAGAACGTACCGCACGTCAGAACGAAGACGAAGAAGAATGCCGAAATAATCGACGGCCGCACGACGGGAAGTGTGACCTTGAGTGCGGTTGAGAAAACACCGGCTCCGTTGAGATAGGATGCTTCTTCCATCGAAGGGTCCATGCCCTTCAGAGCGGCAGAGACTGTCATATAGGCGTAGGGAATATTGTAGAGGGCCATGACGAGAATGACGCCCGTCGCGGTCATCACGTTGATCGCATAGCCGGTCACCCCAAAAACCTCGCGTGCAAGAACATTGATCAGTCCAGCATTGGGCGAACCGAGAATAAGCCAGGCCAAAGCGCCAACGAATGGCGAAAGATAAAGCGGAGCAATAACGGCATTTTCCATCCACGCCTTTGCAGGGATGTCGGTCCGCGAGATAAGCCATGCCAAGGCGATGCCGACAAAACATGCGAGGAAGGAGACCGCAAGCGACGCTCCAATCGTCACGATCAAGGTCGTGAGATATGGCATTGTGGCGTATACAGCGATCACACTGCGCAAGGAAAAATGGGCACGTGGGTCGACAAACGTACCGGTCCGCACCGCGCCGAGAAACATCAACACAATCGGCAGCAGGACCAGAACAGCGAGAATTAATCCGAGAATGACCGGAAGCGCCAATCTCTGGCGTTTCCTTCTGACCAGACCAACGGGAATTTTATCCGTAATGGGTATGGTGGCTGAAATTGTCATCGGACTGTCTCAGCGACCGAAGATCTGGTTCCACTCGGCAATGATCGGCTTGGCCGGATCCACGTAACCAGGATCGCTCAAGTAGTCGATGTAGAGATTTTCCGGATCCTTGTACCAGTCTTCCTTGTACCAATCCGCTTTGGCAGTCTTGCGAGGATCGACCGTATCTTCACGCGCGGAGCCAACACCTGCGACGCTGAACCATGCAGCCTGGCCTTCCTGACTCATTGCCCAATCCTGGAACAATCGGGCGGCATTCGGGTGGGGTGCTCCGGCCGAGATAGTCTGCACGGTGAGGTTGGCAGGTGTCGGGGTTGGGAAAACCCAGCGGATCGGTGCACCCTTGAGGTAAAACCCGCCCATGTCGCTTTGCGATGCCTGATCGACGATGGCATGTTCTCCGGCGGCAAGCCGGTCATACATGGGCGATTTGCTGTCATAGACCTGAGGCTTGAGTGCTGCCATCTTGGCAAGAAAATCTGGTCCGAACTGATCGCGCTTGCCGCCCAGGAACATATAAACGTAAGAATAGCTGCTACCGCCGGAAGCGGGCGTCCCCGTCGCAATACGTCCTTTCCAGCGCGGGTCGGTAAGTACATTCCAGCCACCTTCCCGGATAAGTTTTTCTTCCTCCGGCGAGACGAGCTTGGAGTTCCAGGCGATGCCCATGGCGTTCACAAACGCCGTATACCAAACACCTTCCTTCTTCATCTCGGGCCGAATCCCGGCAGCGGAGGCAGGCGTATAGTCAGCAATCAGTTTTTCGTCATGGGCAGATTCAATGAGGACAGTGTCCGTTATCTGAATAACATCAGCTACATGCTGGCCGACACGTTCCTCCGTCAACCAGCGCTCGAAAAGCGGATAGCTCGGACCGCGGACGTTCTGTGTCGTGATGCCATACTTTTTCGTAAATACTGCCGTCCAGACAGCCGTGGGGTCTATTGCGGTGGTATGATAGAACGTGAGCGTGCCCTCGGCCTTAGCCGCTGCAATCGAGTCACCGCTCGGCTGTGGGGCGGATTGAGCGCTTGCGCCTTCAGGGAAAATTGACAGGCTGGCAGTACCAAGTCCTGTGACTGCGGCCATGCGAAAAAGATCGCGCCGTGTGAAAGTTGTTTCCGGCAAGCCACTGGTATTTTTCATATCGATCTCCTCCCAGAGTAACGATTTTCAAGACGTAGGCGCGCGCCCTTCTCATGTGGGCGGCTTTACTATTTTCGTACATTTGCGCAAATATATTTGACTGTCAACATACATTTGCGCAAATATATTTGCGTTTGAAAACGGCTTCGCGTAACGATGGCTGATTGGTAAAACGGGGACCCCGAGGTGGACTTGTCGAAGAGCATACCCGAAAGCGCGCCGCTGAATGAGCCGACTTATCTCCGCGTAAAACGCGCCATCATCGGCGATCTGGTGTCGGGAAATTTCGCGCCCGGCACGCATCTGACGATCGAGACGCTCACGTCGCGCTATGCCGTGAGCCATATGCCGATCCGCGAAGCGCTTCGCCAACTTGAGGGCGAGGGTATCCTGATTTCAATCGCGCACCGTGGTTTCAGGATCGAGGCCCTCACTGAGACCTACATCCGAAACATTTACGATATTCGCGTCGGCATTGAATCGATGCTGGTGCACCGTGCTGTCGAAATGGCAATGGACAGCGATATAGAGGCGCTGCGTCATATGCACGAGGACCTCAATGCCTTGATACGGTCTGGAAAGCCCATGGTGGCGTCGCAAGAGAATATCGCTTTCCACAAACGTATATATGGAATCGCGAATAACCCGGAAGCTGAACAGATACTTGAAGGCCGAACCAGGGTAGTGCGAACGGTCGCCGACAGTCTGGGTGGATACACCCCGGATATGTTTGAAGTGGTAATTGCCGAACATGAGAAGATAATCTTGGCCTTCGAAAGCCGAGATCCGGAAGCCGCGGGGCGGGCAGTATTCGATCACGTGAGCGCCGCCCGTGACAGGCTTCTGCGGCGGATGGCCGCGAAAGAAGTCTTCAACCAAGAGGGTACTGCCGCTGGAGCGCCAACCTCGCTCGAAGCCCAGTAATAGCGGATCGATCTTCCGATCATAGGGAAGTTGTTCATGGTGTAAAACTGACTTTATGATCAGAGGTGCGGCACAAGGAATCTTATGTCCGTACCGGTCTCAATTCCGGTACCAAGCATTGTCAACTAATTACGGCCCAGGAAGACGCTGAAAGGTACGTACAGCCGACAACGAAGTAACCACAATTCGTACGTGCCTCCAGCATTTTTTCCAACAAAATCAAAGATATGCTGCCGCTATACTGCGATTGTACAATTTAGGGCGCCAATCGAATTTGGTTATTATCGGCATTTTCAAACGAACGTTTTTTCATCACTTGTGAGTTCGTACATGCGCCGTCGTGGTGGAGAAATCAGACTAGTCGCTTCGCGTTATTCTTATGCGGCAAGGCGAGCAAGGGTGGCGCCGGGGTCACCTCCACTATTTTAGGCGCGCAGTTTCCGATTTTTTAATAAGATCGGCTATTCGCTCTGCGATCATGATCGTCGGAATATTAGTATTGGCGCAAGGTATGCTCGGCATCAGTGAGGCGTCGCAAACGTGTAAATTTTGCACTCCGTACACTTTGCCAGATGGCGATGTGACAGCCATAGGGTTGTCTTCCACACCCATCCGGCACGTGCCGGATGGGTGCCATGTACCACCCACATATTTGCGGACAAAGGCAGTGAGCGCATCATCGTCATTGATCAGACCATCGAGCGTAACCCCGAGCGTGATGAAGCCATGAATGAGGTTCTTGCGCAGGGGGCCGGCATAGTCGAGCATCGCGGCAAGCGCACCGCGTTGAATCGCATTGAGCAGGCCGGGTGCTGTGACCTTGGCGACGCGCGGCGAGTAGCTCGAAGGAAAGATGGTGTCCCCGAAACCGTTCATCAGCGGATCGGCCAGCGTGCGTGCGCCGAGGCGTAGCGCGAGTTTCAGCCGTTCCAGATCGCGCTCGTCTGACAGCATCCTGAAATCGACAGCGGGTTCCGTCCTAGCATCGGGAGAGGCGAGTCTCAGCATGCCGCGCGAATAGGATTTGTTGACCCAGAAGAACATGCTGCCCATACGCCTGCCGACCGAATGCCAGCCGGATCGAGAAAGGATTGCCGCGTGCATGTCGCCTTGCGGCGTTCCTTCCAATCCTGACGAGAAGCGCAGGATGCATTGTTCGTGATGTTCTGCCTCGTCGGTTACACGGGCAGCACGTGGCAGAAAAGCGGCGACGGCGATGGAGGGATGTTCCATCAGGTTGCGCCCGACGCCCGGCCGATGAGCGACAACAGGAATGCCGAGGCTTGAGAGTTCCGCGGCCGGTCCAATACCGCTGCGCAACAGCAATGCCGGGCTATGGATAGCACCGGATGAAATGATGATCTCGGAAGCCCGGATTGTTGTGGCAGGCTCACCGCCATTTGCGAGGAGCGTGGCCCCGATGGCGCGTGTCCCCTCGAAAAGCAGCCGTTCAATGGTCCGCTCTGTGATGATACGCAGATTGGGCCGCTTTCGCACCTCTGGTGTCAGATATACTACCGACGTTGGCACCCTTTCACCCTTGTCGCTGACCGCCACTGCACCAACGAAGACACCGTCCTGCCAGTCGCCGTTCTGGTCGGGCCTCATCGGATATCCACTCGCGGACAGTGTACGCGCAACGGCCCCGACAAAGGGGGACATCCTGCCTTGCGCCAGCCGCCTAATGGGCAGGGGACCGTTCTTTCCATGCAACGGGCCGTCGAAATCGCAATCATTTTCAAGCTTACGAAAATAAGGCAGACAATCGTCCCAGCCCCATCCCTCGGCTCCCAGCGATTGCCATTCATCGTAATCACCGGGAGCGCCGCGATTGGCCATCAATGCATTGATGGCCGATCCGCCGCCGAGGAGCTTGGCTTGCTCATAACGGCGGGTCATGGGGGGCGCACTGTTGCTTGCATTGAAGCCCATGCGGGCCGTCAGGGAATTCCAGATATTGCTTGTGTTGAGATAGGCACGGCCGGGATAGGGGCTGCGAATTTCGTCGGGCATCGTATCCAGTGTCAGGTCACGGCCAGCCTCGACGAGGGTCACGGTCCTGCGCAGATCCTCCGACAGACGCGCGGCCAGCACGCACCCGGCCGATCCACCGCCGAGAATAAGGAAATCGCTTATCACGCCGGCGTTCTCCAGATCTCAATGACCATTGGCGCGCTCTTCCGGCACCGGCTTGGTCTCTCTGGCATTCAGTGCGATCAGAATGACGAGGAGAAATGATACTGCGGTCAGGAGCGAACTGATCGCCGCAATGGTCGGATCGATCTCGTCCCGCAACGCGGTAAACATCCGCTTGGTCAATGTCTGATTCTCACCGCCTGCGATGAAAAGGGCAACGACCGTCTCATCGAGCGCCGAGATGAAGGCGAACAACATTCCCGAAATCACACTCGGCCTGATCTGGGGCAGCGTGACCACGAAGAAGCTGCGCAGCCGGTTCATCCCGAGACTGCGGGCGACCATTTCCTGCGTGGGATCGAACTTGCGCAAGCCCACCAGCACCGCGGTGATGACATAGGGAATGCCCAGCATTACATTTGCCAGCACGAGCCCCGGTATCGTCGCAAGCAGGCCGACCTTTGCGTAAACGAAGAAGACCCCGATGGCGATAATGACGATGGGCGTTACCAAAGGCAGGAGCAGGATGATCTGGAGGCTTTGCACCAGCCGCGATTTTGAGTTGTTGAGGGCATAGGCGGCGGCGGTGCCGAGAACGGTGGAGATAACCGAGCTGGATACTGCAAGGATCAAGCTCACTTTCGTCGCCTGCATCCAGGCCGTGCTGCCTAGATAAGCTTCATACCAGCGTAGCGAAAAGGACGGTGGCGGGAAGCTGAGGAACCGTGCGCCGGAGAACGACATGGGCACGATGATGATGACCGGGATCATCAGGTAAAGCAGGACCAAGCCGACAAAACCGTACAGTGCAATGCGAGCTGGTGTCATCGGAATCACCTCATTCCCATCAGGCGTTCGACCGGGATCACGCGGCTGGCCGCCCAGAAGATGACGAAGACACAAACAAGCAGGACAACACTGATCGAGCTTGCAGCGCCCCATTCGTTATAGAGTTCGACATTGCGGCTGACGAGCATGGAGACCATGAAGGTCCGGCCGCCGCCCAAGAGCTCAGGGGTGATATAGAAACCGAGTGTCAGGACAAACACCAGCACAGCGCCGGCGATGATACCCGGCAGCGACAAGGGGAGGAAGACGCGGAAGAAGACGTGCGATGGCGTGCCGCCAAGGCTTGCGCCGGCCATGGTCAGTTCGGCGGGTATTTTCTGCATGGTGGCGTAGAGTGGCAGCACCATGAACGGCAGCAAGATATGAACCGTAGCCATGACCGTGCCAAATTCATTGTTCACCAGGATCAATGGCGCATCGATCAGACCCAGAGATTTCAGGGTGCTATTGATGATGCCTGTACGTTGCAAGAGGATTAGCCAGGCGTAGGCGCGTACGAGAACGCTTGTCCAGAACGGGAGCACCACCATCGCCAGCACAACAATGCTCCAGCGGCGCGGCAGCGATGCAGCCACATAGGCGACAGGATAGCCGAGCAGGGCCGTCGCCGCCGTCACGATAAAGGCGATGCGGAATGTCTGGAGAAAGCTGTGCCAATAGACATCCTCGCTCAGGATGCGACGATAGTTCTCCAACGTGAAACCGTCGTGATAGACCGACTGCCAGGCGAGCCAGAGCAGGGGAACCAGCAAGAGGGTGACAATGACGGCCAGAGCCGGCACCAGGAGCAGAAACATCAGTATTTGCTCCTGGCGGTCGTGTCTCCGGAAGGCTTCGGGTTGCGATCGAGGCAAGGAAAATCCTTCGGTCAGAGTATGTGTCACGGCTTCTGGATAAACTCGGCCCACCGCTTCTGAACGGCTTCGCCTTCGGGTGAACTCCACCATTCCGTCGAGATCAGAATCTGCTTTGCCGCATTGTCTGGTGCGCTCGGCAGTTCAGCGGCACGTTCGGCCGGGATCTTGCCGGTTTTGAAGGCTTCTGGATTGCCAGGACCATAGTCGATCTCGAGCGGCAGATTGGCCTGAATTTCCGGCGCCAGAGCCTCGTTCACGAACTTGATGGCTGTTTCCAGATTGGGCGCGTTCTTGAGGATGCAGAGCGACGTGTTCTGCAGAAAGCCCTGACTGAAGGTAAAGCCGACATCGCCGCCTTCTTTCTGAACCGCACTGACACGCCCGTTCCATGCCATTTCCATATCGACTTCACCGTCGCTCAGAAGCTGGGCCGATTGACCGCCGGAGGTCCACCAGACGGTGATATAGGGTTTGATTTCTTCCAGCTTCTTGAACGCCCGGTCGACGTCGATGGGATAAATCTTGTCCGGGGCAACGCCATCGGCAAGAAGGGCGGCCTCGAGTGTGGCCAGCGGATGGTTGCGAAGCGCGCGCGTTCCAGGGAACTTCTTCACATCCCAGAAATCGGCCCATGACTGTGGCGGATTATCGCCAAACTTGCTCTTGTTGTAGGCAAGCACGCTTGAATAGAATTCATAGGCGGCCGAATAGGGCGTCTTGTATTTTTCCGGCATCTTCTCGGCATTGGGAATCTTGCTGAAATCAAGCTTTTCGATGAGCCCCTGTTCACCACCGCGGATGCAATCCTTGGTAGGCGTATCGACCACATCCCAGATCGGCTTTCCGGTCGCGCCCTGCGTCTTGATGACAGGCCAGGCATCGGGCGAACTATCCTGATTGATAGTGATGCCCAGCTTTTCGGCGACCGGATCAAGAATGGCCTTGGTCTGGGCTTCCTGATAGGCTCCCCCTTGCGAAATGAAGGTAATCTGTTCGGCAAAAGCGGATGTGGCCATCAGTGCCGTGCCCGCGATGGCCGCCGCGAGGGTAACTTTGGAATGTCTGTACAGCATGCTCGTTCTCCTCTGTTTTTGATGAGGCTCCAGCCTCTTTAAATGGTCATTCAAATCAACGGGTCTTATCGCCCGATTGCATCAAGGAACTGGTACCAGCCGGCAACAAGCCGGACGGCGGGTTCTCGAATGGGGTAGAAAGGAACTTTCTTCAGGCGTTCTGACGCAAGAAGGCCGATGTCCGGCTGACCGCCGGTAACGATTTCGGCGAGATATTTGCCCATCAGCGCCGACATCGCGACGCCGGTGCCATTATATCCAACGGCGTAGCTGATCCGGTCGTCGAGCCGTCCGACATGCGGAATGCTGTCGAGCGTCATGCCCACCAGCCCCGACCAGCGATGCGTTACCTTGACATCGGCAAGTTCGGGAAACTGCGCGACCATGGCTTTTTGCAAGGCGGCGAAGGCGGAGGGTGAATCGGTCTTGCCGAAGGCACCGCGACCGCCGAACAAAAGCCGGTCGTCCGACTTGCGGAACCAGCGCATCATGCGCCGCGTCTCGGTATAGCTGCGTCCCTTCGCAAGCAGGTCTTCTGCCGGTTTGCCTGTCAGCGGCTCGGTCGCGATGATAGCGCTGCGGAACGGGATCAGTGTCCGCTGCACAGTTTGCGTAGCCGCTGTCAAATCCGAGTAGGCGTTCGTTGCGATAACCGCATGGCGGACATTTACATTGCCGTCCGGTGTCTCGAGCACCAGCCCGGCACCATCGCGCCGAATCACCGTGACCGGGCTCTGTTCGAAAATCTCGATGCCCGCAGCTGCTATTCCGGCAGCAAGGCCGCGAACGAAATTGAGCGGGTGGATCACGCCGCCGTGGATGTTGAGAAGTCCGCCGGTGAACCCGGCAGATCCGGTTTCCTCCAGCATCTGCGCCGGCGAAAGGATAGATGTAGAATGATCGCCCAGCACGTCGTTGAGCCAGGCAACCTCTTTCCTCAAGGCTGCGAGCGAGATTTCATTATGGGCGCAGCGAAGGCTGCCGCTTTCCTGAAAATCCGCCTCCTTCATTCCGTAAGCTTCGACCAGTTCTGCGACATGATCGATGGCTTCGATACCGAGAGCGTGCATATGCCGGGCCATATCGATGCCCCAGCCTTCGGCGACGCCGGAGAAAGTCAAGCGGAACTTGCCCGAAACCACGCCGCCATTGCGCCCGCTCGCACCCCAGCCGACACGGCTCGCTTCGAGCACGACCGGGCTCAGGCCCTTGCGCGCCAGATAGCGGGCTGCAGAAAGTCCCGTATAGCCCCCGCCGATGACGGCGACATCATATTGCCTGCTGCCCGACAGCTTGCCAAAACGCGGCTCGCTGGCGGCTGTGTCACTCCACAGTGACGCAATTTCGGACAGTGGAGGGGCGAAGACCATGGGTGTAGCTTCTCCGGATCAGGCAGCTGTTGCCGACTTGTGGAAGTCGAGAATTTCCGCGTCCACCGCGTCGGCAAGCTGCTTCAGCGACGAGAAATGATAGTCGGGCTTGGTCAGGACCTCAGGTTCCGGTGTTCCGCCAAAACCCTTCAATCCCTGGCGCCGTTCGATCCAGCACACGGTGTAACCAAGGTCCTTGGCAACGCCAATGTCATGATGCTGGCTCTGCGCCACATGAAGGATCTCGTTGAACTGGTAGCCGTGAGCGGACTGGCGGCCGCGGTTGAACGCGAAGAACTGCGGATTCGGCTTGGCAACACCCGTCTCATCGCATGTCACGCTGTCGTGGAAGGGATTGCCAAGCGTGCCCGAATAGGCCGAGAAAGCGGTACGGTCCGCGTTGGTCATGGCCACCAGACGGAAATTCTTGCGCAGCCGCGTCAGTGCGGCAATCGAATCGGCAAAAGCGGGCCAGCGGAATATCGAAAGCTGGAAGGCGTCAGCCGTCGCCTGGTCATTTCTGAAGCCGAGCTCGTTGGCGAGCGACAGATAGACGTCCTTCATGGCGAAGCTGGAGCGGCCATAGAACTTGTCGCGCCCGCGCTTGTAGGCTTCGAAGATTTCGTCTTCGGGGGCACTGGCTGCCTTGTCGCCGCCAAGTTCGCGGATGGCGCTGATCACGCCCGTTTCGAAATCGATTAGCGTGCCGACAACGTCGAATGTGAGGACTTTGAAGGATGTAAGTGACATTTGCATTCTCTCGTCAGTTTGTTCGGATTGAGGGTGTTGCCTAATAAGAAGCCTTGGGGACCACGATGGTATCTTGAGGGTGGAGCGCGATGGTCATTCTGGATCCCACGGGCTGGATCTTTGTCAGTCCCGTATGATTGCTCGGTTGCCGCAGGCTCAGCCTCGTGCCATCGTCGAGTTGAACGAAGACACGGGCGCTTTCGCCTTGGTAGAGTACTTCGGTGACGGTGCCGACCATGCGGTTCAGGATCCCGTCGTCTGTTTCATCTGCGATCAGCAGTTTTTCAGCGTGCACGGCGAGAAATATGTCTCTGCCTTGAGGGATCGGACGCGCCGAGCGCAGGAGATACGGTCCGAGTGTCGCACTGTCAGTGTCTGCATATTGCACAGGAACCAGCGTCGCTTCGCCGATAAAGCTTGCGACAAAGGAATCCGCCGGATGATCATGCAACCGGACCGGAGTGTCGATCTGGACGATCTTGCCGCGATTCATGATGGCGACACGGTCGCTCATTGTCAGCGCTTCGCGCTGATCATGCGTCACGTAAATGATGGTTGCGCGGAGCTTTTGATGCAAATGACGCAGCTCGATCTGCATGTTCTCGCGCAACTGCTTGTCCAGTGCCGACAGCGGCTCGTCCATCAAAATGAGCCGCGGTTCGAAGATGATGGCGCGTGCGAGCGCAACCCGCTGGCGCTGGCCGCCCGAAAGTTCGGTGATGCGCCGGTCCTCAAAGCCTGTCAGTTCCACCATCGCAAGCGCGTCACGCACCTTTGCGGCCCATGTCGATTTCGGCAGGCGGCGTGCCCGCAGCGGGAACGCTACATTTTCGCCGACGCTCATGTGAGGAAACAGCGCATAATTTTGAAAAACGATGCCGATCTCGCGCTTGTGAGGTGGAGCATATGTAATATCACGGTCGCCGAGAAAGACCGATCCGGAGGTGGGTTGTACGAAGCCGCCGAGAATGCCGAGAAAGGTGGTCTTGCCTGAACCGGAAGGACCGAGCAGAGAAACGAATTCCCCTGCACCGACCTCGAGGCTCACATCGTCAAGGGCTTGAAAAGCTCCGTAACTCTTCCTTGCATTGCGGATCGAGACACCGACACTTTCAATATTCTTTACGATATTCATTGAAATCCACTGCAACTTTCCTTGCAAACCAGCCCTGAAGCCAGATACAATCCTGTTCATTGAGCGGAGATATACAGCTCTTTTCGCTGACGAAGGTCTACCCCCGCCAGACGACAAAACCGTATCGAATTCCCCTTGTTCTTGGCCTCTTTGAAAAGCCTGTTGATGGTAAGAGACCAAAAGATGGACGAGCTGGCAATTGAAAAAAAGTTGGCGGAGGTATTACATGGTGTAATGACATCGCTGCGCCGTTCCTTGCCGTCCATGAATGCCCTCTTTACTTTCGAGGCCGCAGCGCGTTGCGGCAATTTTTCCAAAGCTGCGAACGAACTGAATGTCACGCCGGCCGCGGTCAGCCGCATGATCGCACGGCTGGAAGAACATCTCGGCACACAGCTTTTCGTTCGCATTCCGACTGGGTCGTCCTTGAGCGAGGCCGGCACCATCCTTTTCGACAGCATCACCAAAGGCTTTTCGGGAATTGAGAATGCGTTGCGTGAAATCGAGGATCGGCAGACCGGCCTCGAAACGGTTTCGCTCTCGGTTTCAACCGGTTTCACCACGCACTGGCTGATGCCGCGCATGAGCAAGTTCAAGGCGGAATTCCCGAATGTCGACCTGCGCTTCCAGCTCGTCATAGGAGCCCTTGGCGGCTCGGTTGCCGACGTCGATCTTGGAATGCGCTTTGTCGACGGATCGGACGACCGGCACGAGGCTGCACTGATCATGCCGGAAATCCTGATGCCGATTTGCAGCCCGTCCTATTATGAACAGTACGCGACCGGACAGGACGGCGTGGAGGCGCCTGTATACACGATCGTCAATCTGGATAGCGCCCAGCCGGACTGGTCCGGATTGTTCCTGCCGCGCCAGGCGGGCGAGACCGTCAATTCGCTGATCTTTTCCGATTATGCCATCGTCGTCCAAGCGGCGCTTCTCGGCCAGGGCGTGGCGTTGGGCTGGCTGAATGTCGTCGCTCATTGGCTGCGCACCCGGGCCCTTGTGCCGGCCCGGCAGGATCTGATGGTGACGGGACGACTTTGCCATCTGGTGCGAGTGCGAGACAAACCACGCCGCGCTGTGGTGTCGCTCATCCGTGACTGGATCATCGCCGAACTGCTTGAGGACATTCTCGATTTAGACCGGCAATATCCCGCTCTGGGTTTACGGCCCTTGCTCGATAGGAGTTAGGCTACTCCACTTGGCGGTGAACGCCGATAACGGTGACATTGTCGCAGAAACATTGACCGATCAGAACACCGATGATCCTTCGCAGATGGAGCCATTGCTCAACCAGATCGATGGTGAGATTGGCCACGTCACAGCCGACGGCGCCTATGACGGCAAGCCCACCTACCGGGCCGTTCCTGAACATAGCGATACCGCCAACATCGTCATTTCACCTCGTTCGACGGCGGTGGAAAGCAATGGCGATACGGCGCCGCCTGATCAAAGAGACAAGCACATCGCGGCGATCGCAAAAGACGGTCGGCTGAAATGGCAGGCAGCCACCGGCTATGGCAAGCGCTCATTGGTTGAGACCGCGATCGGTCGATACAAGGGCTGATCGGTCGACGTCTGCGGGCCCGTTCGTTTCCGTCTTAGAGGGTGTTTGGAAATTAAGGATTCCGGCGTTGTCTTGCCAGCGTAATAGGGGAGACAGGAATGAATTCTAGCCGATACCCGTCAGATTTGACGAATAGCCAATGGTTGATGATCGGGGAGCTGCTCCCGGCAAGGAAGCAGCGCGGACGTCGCAGACGGATCAGCCTTCGCGCTGTCATGAACGCGATATTCTATCTGCTGCGCACCGGCTGCCAGTGGCGGCAATTGCCGAGCGAGTTTCCTGCTTGGCGCACGGTCTACTGGTATTTTCGTTCATGGCAGCGCACCGGCGTTTGGGTGCGGCTGCAGCGCGCGCTATATCGGCGCGTTCGAGTTAAGGCCGGTCGCGCGGAATGCCCCAGCGTTGTGATCATGGATGGCCAATCGGTGAAGACAACCGAGATTGGCGGGATCCGCGGCTTCGACGCTCAAGCGGGTGAAAGGCCGCAAGCGGCACATCCTTGTTGATACGCTTGGCCTGCCAATTGCCAATCGCGTCGAAGCTGCCGATATTTCGGACAGACGGGCCGGAGCCCTGCTGACGAGCGGGCTGAAGGCGATTTTTCCGGCGATCACGACCGTCATCGCTGATGCCGGTCATGAGAGCAGAAAACTTGCCCATGTGCTCGCAGAAGAGCAAGGTTGGCAACTTCACATCGTCAAACGAGGGCAGCGTGCGTTCAAAATCGCAGGCTTGACCTGGATCGTAGAGCGCAGCTTCGCTTGGCTCGGACGCAACCGCCGACTCAGCAAGGACTACGAATATCGCGTCCAGACATCAGAAACGATGATCGACATCGCGGCTGCTCGCCTCATGCTTAATCGGCTCGCTCAAGGTTAATTTCCAAACAACCTCTCATGCCATGCGCACCAGTTCCAAGCCTTTGATGGCGTTGTACGTGTGGCGCGGGGGCGACTTGGCCGCAAAGTCGAAGATCATCGGGAAATAAACCTAGCGTTAGCTATTGACGCCCATGTGACCTATGCTGCACTGCAAACGTTCGATCAACTACGCCTTCGCACTGCAGCAAGGATCCGCCATGTCGACCTCAGCATCCTTTAATGCCAAACATCTACCATACCTTGATGCGGTCCGAGGTTTGGCTGCGTTTTGGGTTCTTGCCTCGCACGCGGCGGTGCTGAATGCGGTTCATTGGCCTATCATCTCCGAAGGCGGTTTTGCGGTCGATCTCTTTATGATGATGTCAGGCTTCCTTATGAGCCACCATTATGTCCAGCGCTCAGTTGTTGAGCCTTGGGGAGCGCCGAGCACGTGGCGAGCGTTTTGGTTGAGACGCTTTTTCAGGATCGCTCCTGTGTTCTACCTTCTTCTGCTCGTTTCGTTTATCATCGGCAACTCAGTCGGCGACTGGCGTGAGCAGATTGCTACAGTTTGGCCTTCAACGGCAACCGCGATGCTTCGGTACACTGACCAGTCACCGTTGAACGCACTTGTTCACGGATCATTCTTGTTTGGTCTGCTTCCTGAATACAGTTTTCGCACACCTTTGCCCGATTGGAGCATTGGTCTGGAAATGCAGTTCTATGTAGCCTTCCCGATCATAATGCTTCTTTGGGCGAGGGTCGGAGCAGCCACGGCTGCACTGGCGGCCGTTGCCGTTGCTTTTGCCCTTCAGATGATCGCACCGGCCTATTTTGACGCCTATCCGATGCCGGCGAATTTGGCTTTGAAAATCGATGTCTTCCTGACAGGCATGCTCTTGGCAGCAGCGGCGTCTTATGCTGATAGGCGATCTGCCTTCCTTGGCTCGTTGGCGATGTTGGTGCTTGTGCCGGGTATAATCCTCGGGGGGAAGTCGGCGACGTATGCCGCTACACAGGGTGCAATCGCGCTTGGGTTCGGGTTCCTGGTACTTCACAAGCGGATTGCCACACGTTTCGGCCAACCGTGGATCGAAGACTTCGTCGGCAAGCTTGACTGGCGACCACTTCGTTTCCTTGGCGACACATCGTACAGCGTCTACCTCGTTCATCTGCTTTTGATGATTCCGATTGTAGGAGTTCTTTCTACGCTCCCCGCCTATGTCGGGATGACGGAAAAATATCGCGTGCTGCTAGCGGTCGTACTTACAGCCCCACCCGTCTATGTCATCAGCTGGGGGCTGCACAGAACAATCGAGACGTACGGTATCAGATTGGGAAAGACACTCCTCAAGCGCTTTCGCCCTTCGCTCAAGCCAAGCCATCGAGCCGCGTAAGCGAGGGATCCTTTGGCTTATGCGACAGGCGTGTCGGGCGGACAAGTGGGCTCGTGAACGGGCGGTCGCTGGCCTAGCTCGCCGGGTCCGGTGTGCAGGGCGCGGTCGTCGTTGGGGTTCGGGGAAGTAGGGCACGGTGTCCGTCTTGGTGCGTAGCGGCACGGTGGGCTGGGTGTCCCTGACCTTGGAGCTGGTGAGGGGCTGGTCAGCGGCGATCGACCGGAACAGCTTCTTGGCCGGTCCTTCGAGCCACTCGACACGGCCGGGGTAGGCGGTGGAATAGCGCCAGGGCGTGGTGATGAAGGGGATTTCGTCGGATGACAGGCTGAGCGCGAGGTCTCTCATTATGCCGGGGGTGAGGTCGGGGTCGGTGGAAACGGACTTGGTGGCCGCGTCCAGGAAGCCAAACAGCCGGGCCGGGTCGGTCAGGGTCTCGCCGCTCATCGCCTTCTTCGCCATGGCGGCGACGAAGTCCTGCTGACGCTGAATGCGCCCGATGTCGGACCCGTCACCGAGGCTGTGGCGGGCCCGGACGTACCCCAGCGCCTGTTCACCCAGTAGCGTCTGCCACCCTGCGGGCAGGTTGAGTTGGACATACTTGTCGCGGATCGGCTCGGGGATGCAGAGGTCCACCCCGCCGATCGCGTCCACCATGCCCTTGAAGCCGGTGAAGTCAACCTTGACGAAATGGTCGATGTGGATGCCGGTGAGCGTTTCGATGGTCTTCCAAGTGCAGCCGATGCCGCCGAAGTTGAAAGACGAGTTGATCATGCCGCGGTGCCTCTGCTGGCCCGGCAGCCCCTCTCGGGAGCGGCAGGCGGGAAGCTGGACCAGCGAGTCGCGCGGGAAGCTGATCACGGCCGCGTGGTTCCGCTTGGGGGACAGGTGCGCGAGCATGATGATATCCGTACGCTCCCCGGCGTAGTTCTTGCCGCCTCGCTGGTCCGACCCAAGCATCAGAATGTTCAGCGCAGCGGTCGGCGCCTTGGCCGGGCGGGCGTCGCCCAGATCCTCGCGGGTGACCTCGATGTGCCTGACGTTGCCGGTCAGCTTCGCGTACACCCCGCACACCGTGGCGGCCACGGCCAGCATGATGACGGTGACGATGGCGAGCAACCTGAGCAGCCGGCGGCGGCGGGACGGGGACTTGTCCTCGGGTGCCGGCGGCTCGTCGATCAACCCACTGCTCACGAGACTCTCCAGCAAGAGGGCCGATAACTGCATCTGGCAGGGGCTTGCCCGAACCCAACATATCCTGCCAAATAGGATTCTAGTCATACGCATCTAAAACGCAAGGGACAACGCAGTCGCAGCGGCGCCGTCGCAGGAGCAGCTTTCTCCGGGGCTGCTCGACAGCAAGCGGGCGACGACCCACTTATTCCGCGTCGGTTCGTGGAAGGTTGCTCGAACCGGGGGAGAATCTCGCGCAAGACTCATCGGACCGATACACCCAACAAACCGATATCCACCGATTATGTCGAAGTGGTCGATCTCGCCGAGATCGACATGAATTTCATGATACCGGCGGCACCCCCCTCGGTCGACCTTCCCTAGCGCCAATTGATTTGACAGGCTGATCAGCGGGGTATCCACTCATCCGCGGGAGGGCAATAGGGAGGACGAGATGTTCAAGCTTATTGCAGTGGTTTTGTCGGCGATGTCGGTCGCTGCATGGACCGCTTCGGCCCTCGCCGAAGAGAGCGGGCACTGGAAAGGTAGAGCGGTGCTTATTGTTACCAATCAACCGACGGTCAAGGTAGCTGACCAAAGCGACCATCAGCTCATGTTGACCGAATTTGATGGCGTTGTATTCAGCGAAGGGGACAAACCCTTCCTGGAGAATGCGCGCTACCAGGTCGTCGACCTCAATGACTCGGGCGGCATGGTGAGCGGGGGTTACAAGACGTTTACGGCTGGCGACGGCTCGCAGGTATTTGCCCAGTACAAGGTGACCGGTGGAGCACCGCCTACGTTCAATGGTGAG
Source organism: Phyllobacterium sp. LjRoot231 (assembly GCF_964253365.1). Classification (NCBI taxonomy): domain Bacteria; kingdom Pseudomonadati; phylum Pseudomonadota; class Alphaproteobacteria; order Hyphomicrobiales; family Phyllobacteriaceae; genus Phyllobacterium; species Phyllobacterium sp. LjRoot231. The sequence goes on along the minus strand of NZ_CAXUQT020000001.1, from coordinate 4,215,253 downwards.
TGGACGTTTGTGGGAGGCACCCAAAAATACAAGGGCATCAGCGGTAACGGCACGTTTAAGATAACTTGGGTGGGCGACACCGCCGCATGGGATTTGCTCGAAGGAGACTACAAGCTTCCATAGCATGGTCAGTGAGCTTTCGTGGAACCTCGACGCGGTTGGCGGGGCGGAGCAATGGTTTCGCTAGCCAGAATTGCAGTGGGTAATTATCCCCAGAATGGTAGTAAATGATCCTTTATTCTAGGACTAAAATCAGCGTATACCCGCATCAGGTGACTGCAGCTGACTGGCGGACCTAGGGACAGGGCATACTCGCCGAGTGCGTGGGAAGAGGTTCACGGCTTCCCGCCATGGAAACCTATTCACCAGATTCTAGATGTTAATCGCGTCCAGTTCCCTTTCGATATTCTTACGGCTGCCGCCATGTTTTGCGATCAGCTCAAGGGCACGGTTTTTGCTCAGGTCATATTTCGTCATGAGGTATTCGACCTCATAGTCCTCACTGGACGAGACTTTCGAGCGATCCCGATTATCCTGTTTTGATTTGTCGTCTGCCATTTGAGCACACTCCAGTTGCTGTCTAACCAGCAAAACAGTACTCGCTCATTTTCGTTCCATGTCGGAGTGGAGCAGCCCGGTAGCTCGCCAGCCTCATAAGCTGGAGGTCGCAGGTTTCGAATCCGGCCTACCGCAGCCATATTATGAGGGCAGAAAGTAAATGCTCGCAAAGAAAAGTACAAAAAGGACAATCGCAAAAGCAATTATTTGAAGAATCCAAGCTCCGTTTTTAGCCATTGCCTTTTCTTGTTTTTATTGGCTCATCGCAATGCCGTATCGTCTACCTCCCTTTGCTCAAGCGCACCTAAATTCTTCGCGAGCGCCTGAATAGCTTCCTCTACATCTAGCCACCGTCGGTGTTTACATGAACCTCGATCTTGCTCGTGGGATGATGGCATTCGGCGCCGATCTGTTGAAATACCGCTGTCCGGGTGATCTGCCCGAGTTAAGGATCGAGCCAGAAGAGGAGCACAACGTTCCTCGTGGTGAAGTAGTGAAGCAGCAGGCCAGTTGGCTTGTGCGTGAAGTCGCAAGGAACTCTTTCGTCCCTTGTCATAACTAGGACACAACCAGGTGCAGACTCCTGACCAGGGGCTTTCCACGCCTTGATCAGCTTGATTCAGTAAGCCTGAATTGCAGTTCGCCACGACCGAAACAAAATGCTGAGGCTCAATGCGATGTATTCCGCCGTTGACCGCATCCCGGTATCGATCATCATTTCCAACTACAATTATGCACGCTTTCTGCGCCCATGCATCGATAGCGCACTGGAGCAGGATTATGGAGACGTCGAGGTCGTCATTGTCGATGATGAATCGACCGACGATTCTGTGGAGATCATCGAATCATATGGCGGCAGGGTGCGCCCGTGCCTGAGAGAACGAAATGGCGGGCATGCGGCGGCATTCAACACCGGATTCGCGGCGTGCTCCGGAAAGATCGTTCTTTTCCTCGACGCAGACGATTATCTTTATCCGAATGCGGTATCCGAGGCCGTCAGTGAATGGGAAGAGACAATCGCCCAGATGCAATTCAGACTGCATGTCGTTGATGAACAACAACAGATCAAGGATATCTTTCCTCCGCCCGAACTGCCGTTCGACTCTGGTGATGTTGTTCCGAAACTCTTGCGTAAGGGGCGTTATCAAACCCAGGTTACAAGCGGTCTAGCCTTTGATCGGTCGGCGCTGGAAATGATTATGCCGATCCCTGAACCGGACTTCCGGCAAGGGGCCGACGGATATCTGGTTACGCTGGCACCTCTCTATGGGAAAGTGACGTCGATAGAGACCTGCCTCGGAGCTTACCGAATCCATGGGAGCAATCATTCGGTCTTTGCAGAGAAATTTGGCCAACGCGCACGCTGGCGGGTACAGCATGATTTCCGTCGCCTGGAAGCCCTGTCGGACCAAGCGGCGGAGATCGGTCTGACGGTGCCGCCGGATGCCAATCTGCGCGATCCAGTTCATCTGGAAGAGCGCCTTGCGTCTCTGTGCGTGGACGAGCGCCAGCGTCCCGTGGCCGACGATTCCAAGCTGGCTTTGGCCGTCGCAGGCGTGGCCGCCAGTCTGGAAATGAACGCATCCTTGCGCCGTCGCGCTGTCCTTGCGGCGTGGTTCCTATCCATCGGAGTCCTGCCGCGGAAGATGGCGAAAACGGTCTTGTTATGGAAGCTGGTGGCATCGTTTCTTATCACGAATGTCAAAGATCATCCGTCATGCAATGGACTAGATGCTCCAATTGAACAGTGTGTTGGTGCCTGAAATGGCTTATGGAAGTCGACAAGGCGATTGCGGACTTTTAGGCGCAAATCAAAAAGTGGCATTATCGGCATTTTCAAAAGAAGGTTTATTGATGGGAATCGAATTGTACAAAACGTCCGATTCCGATGGTTTCAACGACGTTGTACGATTGCATTGTGAAGGTGGGCTTATCGCGCTATCGGTGCGATACTTAGGGCGTTGCGATAGGGACGGTTCACATGGCTACTGGCACTGTTAAGTGGTTCAACTCGACTAAAGGTTTTGGTTTTATCCAGCCAGACGATGGCGGTACGGACGTTTTCGTCCATATCTCAGCCGTGGAGCGGGCTGGGCTGCGTGGCCTCAATGACGGTCAGAAGATCAGTACGAGCTGGTGCAGAACAAGCGTTCGGGTAAAAACGTCCGCGGACCAGTTAAGCGCGCTCTGAAACGCTCTGGCCTTTTTCAAGCGGCTTCGGGACCCGGCCTGACGGCTGATCAGGAAATGGACTTAATGTGACGATTGTCGCCGGAAGAATCTAAAGACTAGCTTTGAAAGATGAGGAGCCGTAGTGTTTCTGTCATGCAAGTGTGCGCTCTCGATCATATCGTTCTCTGTGTCCGAGATGTAACGGCGACGCGCCAGCCATGGCCAAGTCCGATTGTTTCCAACGAAAGCAAATGTTATAAAACCATATATATTGCAAATTAAGACCTAGGGTTTATAACAAGTATTATGGCTATCCAAACCCACCGAGATCGCGCCCTGGAGGTCGCACGTCGACAAGGAATCGCACGGGGTCGTGATTTCGATGCTGCCGGCGTGCCGCGTGTTTATCTGCAAAGGCTGCGCGACGAGGGAGTTCTCCAGCAGGTCGGTCGTGGCCTCTATAAACTGGCGCACGCTGAGGTCGCCAGTGCCACCAGCCTGGCTGAAGCCGCACGTATACAGCCAAAAGGGGTCATCGGCCTGCTGTCGGCGCTGCAATTCCACAACCTCACGACCCAGACGCCGCATGCCGTGTGGATGCTGCTCGGGCCAAAGGACTGGGCGCCGACCAATCCGTCGGTCTCGCTGAAGATCGTCCGCGCCAGCGGTGAGGCGCTGACGGCCGGCATAGAGACTCATCAGATCGACGGCGTGCCTGTTCCGATCACATCGCCAGCAAAGACCATCGCCGACTGCTTCAAGCACCGCAACAAAATCGGCCTCGATGTTGCGATCGAAGCACTGCGGGACCTCGTCAAATCGCGAAAGGGGCGGGCAGGGCTGAACGAGCTTTGGCGCTACGCTGAGATCGATCGCGTCCAGACCGTGATGCGTCCCTACATCGAGGCCATGGTTTCATGAAGGCGCCGAAGAATATGGGCGTCTCTGTACGCGATCGGCTGACTCAGCGTGCTCGCGAACGTCGTGAAAACGCCCAGCTGCTGATGACGCGTTATGCCATCGAGCGTGTGCTCTATCGTCTGAGTGTTTCGCCGTACCGGGATCGTTTCGTCCTAAAGGGCGCGATGCTGTTCAGCCTGTGGGCGCCTGTGCCCTACCGTGCTACCGGCGACCTTGATCTCCTCGGTTTTGGAGAGAACGCTCCTGCTGTAATCGCCGCCATATTTGTCGAAATCCTTGCCACCCAGGTTGAAGATGATGGAGTAATCTTCCGGCCTGAGACGCTGCGTGCCGCCCTGGCACGCGAGGAAGACGAATATGCTGGCGTGCGGTTGGACTTCGTGGCCGAACTCGCTGGCGCGCGCCTGCCCATGCATGTCGACATTGGATACGGCGATGTGATTACACCGGAGCCGGTAGACATCGAATATCCTGCACTTCTGGGACAGCCAGCGCCGCACCTCATGGCCTATCCACCCGAAACTGTTGTGGCGGAGAAGTTCCAAGCCATGGTGGCGCTCGACATGCTCAATTCGCGAATGAAGGATTTTTTCGATCTCTGGGCCATCGCGGGCGCCTTCGCCTTTGAAGGAGAGGTTCTGGCGCGGGCGATCCAGACGACCTTCGAGCGCCGCGAGACGCCGCTTCCCACCGAGACGCCACTGGCGCTGACGGCGGGCTTCGCCGACGAAAAGCAAGTCCAGTGGGCGGCGTTTCTGAGGCGGACCGAGATCGCCCTTGCACCGGAACCACTTCCGGAAATCCAGGCGCGTATTGCCGAACTTGTTATGCCGCCCACGATCGCAACGACTGAGGCTGCACCGTTCAATGCGCGTTGGGCGGCAGGCGGTCCCTGGTTCGACGGATAGCATTTCAAGGTTGCGCTTAGAACTCTACGTGCAACTACGACAGTCTATGCGCAACTATCAATGCAGCCGGTGCCGAGGCCCCGATGGCATCGGTTTTCCAAGCGCGATATGGTTTGATGACGGTACTTTTAGAGGCAGATTCGGGTGCGTCGCCGGACGCCGAGAGGTGTAAAAATCGTCCAATTGGTCCCGATAGTTAGCGAAACCTCAAAAAAATTTTCACGGCGATTTTCCCTTTAAATTCAATAGCGTAACTTTTTGACGGTGCAGGCGTCGGAGTTTGCTCGCTGCCAGAATAAATTTGCAAGTGATTTCAATGCGTTATATGTTATTTAAACAATCGAGTGGGAGTAGGGGAAACGGCGGCAATAGCGTAGTTTCGGCGGCCCCTTTCGCTGCCGGTCTCTTGCCCGTTCCGTCTACTCCTGACTCCGGCTGACCGGCGTCAGTCCCTTTCTCGAATTCACAAATCCGATCTGTGTTCGATCCTCGGACGGTGTAAAGCAGTTTCAGAGAGTGAGAGGGCTGTAGCGGAGAATGGCGTGCAAATAGGCGGGTACTAAGCGCCCGATCTCGGTCATCGCGCCATCGCGATCCCTGACCTGGAAGCGGCCATGGTGTCTTGCGCCTCAACCGTCGAAAAAATTTGCAGGACGATGTCGATTTCCGCAAACCCCGTTCGTCGTTCCGATGCCAGGCCGATGAGGCCGGCTCTAACAAGGAGACAGACGATGCGTGTGATGGTGTTCGTGAAGGCTACCCGAACCTGATGCACAGCAGCTGGAGGGCGTGGCAGCGAAAGAACTACAGAGCATCATCCCCACCGGCAACGTACAACGCATGCAAAACCTCGTGTTCCCGGTGACAATCAAACCTGACACCACCACCATCGAGGTCGACGGCAGGAAAATGCTCCTGTCGCCGGGAATGTCTGTGACGGTAGAAGTCAAAACCGGTAAGCGGCGGATCTTAGAATATCTGTTTTCGCCGCTTGCGGAGATTTCGTCGCAAGCCATGCAGGAGCGGTGACGGTGGTCGCAAGTTTCGCCGCGAGGCGCCCCTTCCATCGTCGCAGCTGGCCGTACAGATGATGACATTCAAAATTCCAAATTCCATCCCGAAGCCACCGCAACAGAGCCGAGCAATGAGAATTCTGCGAGAGATGATCACAGACGCCGTGAAAGATTACACAGTCATCGTCTATAGCGAAGACGTGAACGACCCGGTCTATTGGGGGCGCGATGTTGACAAGACCATCGCCGCGATCAAGGCCCACAAGGAAATCAACGTCCTGATCCGTGATGGCGGCAGGCCCGATGACACAGTTGGCTGGGTGATGGTTCTGCCGGGGCATTTACCGCTATTTTTCACGGATACTGAGGGCACGGCGCTGCATAATCCATCGGTATTGATGTCGGCGTATCATTTCTACCGAATGTCAGACTAAATCTGCCGCAACGCCGCGCCGCGATATCGGGCGGCCACTACGCGCCGTGCTCAACGCTGAATTGTTGAAGCCGAGCTAATCCAGTTCTCCACATCCGCGGTCAGGTCACGCCGGTACTTGGCCGCGCATAGAACATATGGCCGCCACGATAAAGCTTGATGTCCACCGGGACGCTGCAGGTGTCGAGGTCAAATGGTTGATTGCGGATATCTAGGTACAAGTCAAAAACTGCTATTATCGGCATTTTCAAATGAACAGTTGCTGCTGTCTGGTAACATTGTACAACGCCGATTTGGGAGACGATCAGCAAAGGTCGAACACAAGCCACATCATTGAAACGAATTCCTCGGAAATATTCGTTCAAACCGTATAAACTCGTTTGTACGGCTAAGCAGTGAGCGGGTGTAGCATTCTCGATATTTGACCCCATTCTCATTTCTTGGAGGCACGATCATGCGTATTGCGATTCTAGGAGCAGGAGCCGTCGGCGGTTATTTTGGGGCACGACTCGCGGCTGGCGGTTCCGATGTGACCTTCGTCGCGCGCGGCGCCCATCTTGCAGCCATTCAAAGGGACGGGCTGCGTGTAATCAGCCAACGTGGTGATGTCCATCTGCCGGACGTCAAAGCGGTTGACGACATCGCCAAAGTCGGTGAGGTCGACCTTGTCATCGTCGGCGTGAAGTTATGGGACACGGAACTAGCCGCCGCCACCCTCAAGCCATTGGCCGAACACGGCGCGGCGGTCCTCTCCTTGCAGAACGGCGTCCATAAGGACGAGGTCTTGCGCGGGCACTTGCCACCCGGGGCGGTCATCGGCGGACTCTGCTATATCGCAGCCGTGATCGGTGAGCCGGGAACCATCCGGCACGACGGAACAATGCAACGCATTATTTTCGGCGAATACGATGGAACCCGCTCCGCCCGGGTCGAAGCCTTCTATCAAGCCTGCATCGCAGGCGGCATCGACGCCGACGTCAGCAGCGAGATTGAACGGCTGATCTGGGAGAAATACGTCTTTCTCGTCGGACTGTCGGCAACAACGTCGGCTATCCGCCAAACCATTGGACCAATCCGGGAAAATCCCGCTGCCCGTGCCCTCTTGTTCGACATTATGAATGAAACGGTTGCCGTCGGCCGGGCAAAGGGTGTTCCCCTTGCTCCGGACTTTGCCGAGGACCGGCTCGCCTTTTGCGATACACTTCCGGCTTCGATGACATCGTCGATGCACCATGATCTTGATCGCGGCAAGCGGATGGAGTTGCCGTGGCTGAGTGGCGGAGTCGCCGCCTTGGGAGAGGAACTGGGCATACCGACACCCATGAACCGGGCGGTCGCCAGCATCCTGAGCATCTACGCATCCGGGAACACAGGCGCGGTGAGTGCGTCGGGTACTTAGTTCGGACAGATGTGAGCGATTTCGCCCATGTTTCATAGCGGCGCTCCGCGGATTGCGACAATCGGCAGCTTTGAGGGTAACTCTGACCTAGGGCGATATTCGACGCTGGCTCCAGACCTGGGCCAGGCAAGCGCCGTCAACATGATTGGACCATCACGAACGCTGCAGGCTCGCCTCTACGGGCGAGCCGCTGCGAATGGTCTGGTACACCACGCAGTAGCGTTCGGTAAGCTTGAGGAGTTGGTCGAGTTTGTCTTGGGGTGCCTCTGTTTCGACAGCGAAGGTTAGGCGGATCTGCGCGAAGCCGACAGGCGCATCCCTGGCACCGAGGGTACCGCGGAAATCGAGGTCACCCTCCGCGGACACGACACCGGATTTAAGTGGGATCTCCAGTGCGGTCGCCACCGCTTTCATGGTCACGCCGGCGCAGGCGACGAGTGCTTCGAGCAGCATGTCACCGGAGCACAGTTCCAGGCCGGTTCCCCCCGTCGCCGGGTGCAGGCCCGCAACGGCGAGAAGGCGTCCAGTCTCCACTTTGCAGGCGATGTTTTGATCATCGAGCGTGCCGTACGCCTTCAACGTGATGTATGCGTCCTTCGGATTGGTTTTGTAACGCTCCTTGAGCGGCGCCTGAATGGCGCGCAGTCCAGCAGCATCCATAGTGGTTCGCCTCCTTTTGTCTGGCGCTGTTCTTTTAAGGCTATTGACGAAGTCGTCGCGCCTGGATCGTGGCGAGACAGTTTGTTTCTCTCAAGGGTTGCTCCGCGTCAGCAAATTATCAAGTGAAAACCGTCCCGGTCCCCAGGCCATAATTCCGAGCGCCATTGCCGCCCATGTCACATGAAGTGGCCAGCCTTCGGGAACGGTGAGTTGAACGATAAGCGTCATCAGCAGCAATCCGAGGGCGGCAAACCGTGTCGCGAGGCCGACAACGAGCAGCAGCGGCAGAACAATCTCTGCGGAAGCGGCCGCAAAAGCAAAAATGCCCGGTGCAGGAAATGGGTATGGGCCGCCCGGCAAATGCAACTTGAACTCCGAGTTGAACAGCAGCACCGCGACATCGTTCAACTGCAGAAAGCCGTCCCACTTGTTGATGCCCGACCTCCAGAATGGCACCGCAAGTCCGATGCGCAGTACAAGCTGAGTCAAGGAAGGCGGGGCAACCCCGGCAATGAGGCGGTTGGCCCGCTCAAACAATCCGCGCAGTCCACTCGGGCCTGCGTTGCCAATGTCCTTATGAACGGTCATTCCCTCAATCTCCTTGGTGGATCGCGGTAAATGCCCCGGCCTCAAGCATTCCAACGATATTGGCGGACAGATCGAATTCCGGTGATGCTGCCATACCTGCCGCAACAGCCGTACCAAACGTTTCCCCCTTGATCAGCCAATCCAGGAAAGCGAAGCCGCCAGGCGGCAGGGTCCGAACCGTGACGTCGAGCGCGGGCCGAGTCACCAGGGCGCTCTCGGGTCCGGTGGCTTCGATGGGCCCGACCGGACCGCTGCTGCGGTTTGCTACAAAAATACTGACCGCCGGGTAAGGTGAAAAGACAATCCGCGTTGCCGGATGCGGCGCAAGAACGATCCCCCCAAGCCGCTCAGGCGGAATCGATGCCAAGTCCTGCGGTGAAAGGGGCGGGACGTCGGCCGCATGGTAGGCATCAAGCCAAGCGCGTTCGATGCGCGCGACGTCCGCCAGCCAGGGCATTGGCCGCGCATATTCGTATCGTTCGATAAATGCGGGGAAGTCGCGGCCATACTCGAACAGCAGCGGTGAGGTCGGCGGGCTGGCACGAATATGAGAGCGCGCCATTGCCCGAAAAAAGTCCTCGCCCGTTATGCGCCGCGTTGCCGGAAATGTCGCTGCCAGCGCTTCGATGAGGCTGACCGTAACGTTGTTGCGATAGACATTGTAGCGTTTGTCCGCGAGTTTGCCGTTGGGTCCGGAAACCTGGAAGGGCGTTGCATGGTCAGGATCAAGCAGAGCCAAGGCAAAAGCCGCCGCATAGGAGGGTACGCCGCTTAAGTCTGGAATGGAAAAATCAAGCCGCGCCATGGACTGTTCCAGGCATGAAATTCTGAGCGTGGCGATCAAGAATGACTTGTGCCGCGAGCGCCTCCGCCTTGAGGACAGACCACGCGGGGATGGTACTGTCCCATTCGACAAGGCTTGGAATAGGGCCGCATCGGCTGATCACGATGTCGAAGAGTTTCCAGACGGCGTCGGCAACCGGTCCATCGTGGCTGTCGATGAGAAGGAGAGCCCCCTCATCGTCCTGCTGTTCGGCATGTCCCGCCAGGTGAATTTCGCCGACATGTTCGAGGGGATAGTCGGCCAGATAATCCAGTGCGGAAAAACCGAGATTGGCGGCCGAAACAAAGACGTTGTTGACGTCGAGCAGCAGACCGCAGCCTGTGCGCCCCACAAGAGCCCTGATGAAATCAGTCTCGCTCATCGTCGACTCTTTAAAGACCAGGTAGGTTGATGGGTTTTCGAGAAGTATCGGGCGGCCGATGACCTCCTGCACCTCGTCGAGATGATCGGCAACGCGTGTAAGGGTGGCTTCGGTATAGGGCAGTGGCAGCAGATCGTTGAAGTAGGTCGTGTCGTGCGTCGACCAGGCGAGATGTTCCGATACGAGTGCTGGCTCGTAGCGTTCGATCAACCCCTTGAACCGTCCGAGATGCGACTTGTCCAGGGGCTGCGGCCCGCCAATCGACATGCACACGCCGTGAAGCGAGACAGGGTAGTCGCTCCGGATACGGGCAAGTGCATGATGCGGCGGACCGCCGGAACCCATATAATTTTCTGCGTGGACTTCAAAGAAGCCCGCATACGAATTGTCATTGAGGATTGCCGCCAAATGCTCGTGCTTGAAGCTGGTACCCACACGGGCCGCAATGGCATGTTCCGGAAAGTGGACGGCTTGTGACACGCGAGGTTCCGGCCGTGCTGCCAAGGTGCTCATCTCCGCCTCCACTTTCCGGTGTTTTACCTGTTACGATGGAACGTCGCGGGTCAGCGCCTCGGGAGAACCCTTCTTGTCGCCAGGCAGCTGCATAGTGGCGCAGGTGCCGCCATCGACGAATTTCCAGGAATTGCCCTGATAGTCGATGGTGGAAGTACCTTGGCAGGTTGTGCCGGGGCCTGCGGCACAATCGTTCTGGCCCTTAAGAGCCACTCCGAAGCATTTCTCCTTGCCCGCATCCATCGCCGCCTTTACCTGTTCCGGGGTCAGCGGTGCGGCCATTGCAAATGAGGAAAGCGCGAATGATACAGCGCTCGCCAATGCAGCTGCGCTAATGGTTGATCGCGTTGACATGGCTATCGTCTCCCTTGGTTACGTGCGCCGGTTCATCATGCGCACACAGGGCAATTCGGTCGGGAGTGGAAGAAGGTTACGAGTTGCAGGTTCACAACTTCGTGAATCAGCATTGCGCCGTCGCTACACGAGATGCGGGTGTGTCGGAACCGATATTTTCCCAATTGCTGCGATCCCACGCCTGTCAGGACATGCGTGTGCATGCAGTCACCTTCGTCAGGCATGGCAAGCCTCACCAGCGCAGGATTCCGCTTGCCCTTCCGCACGTACCTTTTGGATCGGTGGGCACGGCACATCGCCATAGGAGCAGAAGACGCAGCAATCGCCCTCTTTTGGTTTGAGCAGCGTTCCGCAGCCCGTGCACTCATAGAAGTATTGACAGGCATCGGTTGGCATGGTCTCGGCGGTTCGATATCCGCAACGGGGACACGTGAGGATCGAAATGAACTGCGTCATGCGGATTGCACCAGCTTGAGCAAGGAAGGTTCGAGGTAGTTCCAGCCGATCGCCGTCAGGGCAATCAGGGAAGCCAGAAGCAGCAGTACGAAGGATGCTTGCGATCGGGGCTGCGCTGCGCATGCCGCTTCGGGACCACAGGCAGTGCGGTGCTTGCGCCACCACGTGAACCAGCCGGCGGCTATTCCAACGGTGCTCGCCACGAGAAGAGGGAGCCGCCATGGGGCTAGAGCTGCAATGGTTCCGAATACACCCGCACCAGCACCGAGGGAGGAAAGTGTCAGCGGAATGACGCAACAGGACGAGGCCGCGATGGCTCCAAGACCGGAGACACCCCCTAGAACGGTGAGTACGCCTCCTCCTACCCGCATGACGGGGGACGGAGCGTCCGCCATTGGCTGTGTGGTAATCGGCTCGTGAGCGGTCATGGCTGTTTTCCTTGCAAGATGGGTGTATCCTGAACCCTGTAGCCACTACAGGCTCAAGAGAAAAAAACATGCGTGGCTTGACGATTGGCAAACTGGCGGAAGCAACGGGGGTCCATCTTGAAACGGTGCGTTATTATGAGCGCATCGGCTTGATGCCCGAACCTGCCCGGACCGCTGGCGGCTATCGGAGCTATGGTTCCGAGCATGCGCGACGGCTGTCATTTATCCGGCGGGGGCGGGAACTTGGCTTTGGGATTGAGGACATCAAGGCCCTTCTCACCTTGGCAGAGCCGGGCAACGGGTCGTGCACGGACGTTCGGACGTTGACGATGACCCATCTCGATGATGTTCGGGCCAAAATCTCCGATCTCCAAAAGCTGGAACGCATCCTCGCACAGACGGTTGATCAATGTTCCGGGGCCGAGACGCCCATTTGTCCCGTTCTCGATATGCTCAAAGATGGTTCCAAGTCAGTCAATCCCAGAATTTCGAAAATCATCTGACGACTGGAAAGCTTGTCGTAAGGCAGACTGCCACCTTGAATATCCCCAGCTGTGCTAACAATCAAGCGAACCAACGCAGCCGCGAACTGGATCTTCGAACAATTGATCTGGCGCAAATTCGCCGCATCGCTTCTTACCTATGCTAAAATGTTGGTGAAAGACGGCAAAGTGGTCCCACGCCAAATGAAAGGACACGGCTGTCAGCAAATCGAACAGGGCTCCTATGGGCCCAAAGGCAAGGAGGGAGAGTCCCATGGCATTTGCTACATTGCGACACACGACCATACTCGCCGCCATTGTTGCCGTCGGCATGACCGGTGCCGCCGTTGCGCAAACGACCGCGACTGATCCACAGAATCCTGACACTATGTCCCCGCAGACTGCGCCGTCTGAGTCTGGGGATATGACCGGGCAAGATCAGGGTACCCAGCCCGATCAATACTGCATGATGCGATCTGGTATGATGGGCCGGAACATGATGCAGTCCGGCATGATGGGCGGAATGCCCCGGATGGGCATGCGCGGGCACATGATGAAGTTCATGTTCGCCATCGCCGATGTCGATGGCGACGGCGCGCTTTCCTTCGAAGAAGTGACAACGATCCATAAGCGAATCTTCGACAAGGTAGACGCCAATAAGGACGGCAAAGTGACGCCCGAGGAGGCTCAGGCGTTCATGCGGCAGTAAGAAATCGAAATTGGTGGGATCGCGATTGATGGATTGACCTGCCGCGGACTTCCATTTCACTGTAACTTTTATCCCGCTCCGCACGAATAAGGATTGAATCGGAGTGTATTCGGTCGAAACGCGATTGAAGGAATTGATGCTCGCAAGTCTGGCGGGTGATGCGCGCAGCTATGGCGTTCTTCTGGAAAATGTCGCCAAGCACCTGCGCTTTTATTTCCTGCGCCGGCTTGCGGACGCGCACAAGGGCAATGCCGACGATCTCGTACAGGAGACGCTGATGGCATTGCACACGCGGCGCGCAACCTATGAGATCGACCGGCCCTTCACCGCCTGGCTGCATGCGATTGCGCGCTACAAGCTGATCGATCATTTCAGGCGCAACCGCATGCGCGCAACGGTTCCGCTGGACAACGTGGGAGACCTGTTTGCGCAAGATCAGTCGGATGCAGCAGCGGATCGCATGGATGTGGAGCGGCTCTTGCAAACAGTACCGGAAAAATCACGGGACCTGATCTACCGGACGAAGATCGAGGGCCAATCCATCGCCGAGGTAGCGGCAAGCACCGGCCTTTCGGAAACGTCCGTGAAGGTGAGCATACACAGGGGAATAAGAGCAATTACCGCGAGACTAAAGTAGATGCCGCAGATGACGACAAATGATCTGATCGCACGTCTGACCAGCGAGCTGAAGCCAGTGTCGCAGACGGCTGTCCTCCAGCGCGTCGGCACAGGCCTCGGCGTCAGCCTCGTTGTGTCTGCGCTCCTTATGTATTTCTGGTTTGGCCTCAGGCCCGATTTTGCCGCCGCGACCTTCACCGCATCACTCTGGATCAAGTTCGCCTATACGTTGATCCTCGCCGCGACCGGCGCATGGGCGGTCAAGCGCATTGCCCATCCCCTCGGTTCTATCGGCGTCAATCTTGGATTGATGGCTGCGGCGTTGGCGGTGATCGGCTTCCTTGCCTTCGCGCAACTGGCGACTGCCGAGCCCAGGCAATACTACACCATGCTGATGGGCCGCACCGTCACCACCTGCACCGTCACCATCGTTATACTGTCGCTGCCGCTGCTGGCCGGGGCTTTCTGGGTGCTACGCGGCCTCGCGCCCACGCGGCTGACTATGGCGGGCGCAGCGGCCGGGCTTGCTGCCGGCTCGATCGCTTCTTTTGTCTTTTCGTTCCATTGCGAAGAAAACGCCATGCCCTTCATCGCCGTTTGGTACACGCTCGGCATTCTTGTTTCCGGCCTGATCGGCGCAATCACCGGGCGGTATATCCTAAGGTGGTGATCAGCGATTTTGCCATCGATTGCGTTTTTATTGTCGTTTTTCGAATGCACAAATGATCGATAAAGACAACGTGAACGTCGTGCCGTTTCCGATATGCTATCGTCACGCCGAACAATGGAGTATCTACGTTTCATACGAGGCATTCCGATGCCGGCATTTTTATTACGAATCGTGACGGGGCTGATTTCATTCGCCGCGCTGTTCTTGTTGTTCTCGATCGCATGTTACCTTTCGGGCCATGACCGGCTGATGATGCTGTACATGTACTGGTCACCGTTCTTTCTCTCACTGGCCGTCGCTTTGACCCTGCCTCTTGATATCAGCCCTGGTCATCGATCCGGCTGGCGATGGAAGTGAAAAATCCACCCTTCAATGGAGGCTTGCCTTTCTATCCACGTTTGAAGGCTGCGCTCCGTGCTGTGCGAGATCATCGACGATCGGGCAATCAGGCCGGTCATCGCCCTGACAGTGTGCGATGAGATGCTCAAGCGCCTGTTTCATCGTTTTCAGCTCGGCGATCTTGAGCTGAAGCGCATCGATATGTTCCAATGTCTGCGCTTGGACTTCCGCGCTGGACCGGTTCGTGTCGCTCCACAAAGCCAGAAGATGACGGATACCTTCAATCGAAAAGCCGAGATCTCGGGCGCGATGAATAGACCGAAGTGTATGCACATCTCTGTCTGTGTAGGGGCGATACCCGTTCCCGGTCCGGTTTGCGATCGGGATCAGGCCGGTGCTCTCATAATACGTATGGTCCTTGCGGAAACGCCTGAAATCGGATCCCTTTCAACTGAGGCGACGCCGTTGCCCTTGCCCTTGCCCTTGCCTTGGCGTCTTCCTGTGAATCTTCGGACAGCTGATTCATTGGCCAACGATCCCCACACTACTGCTCGCACCCGTGATATAATTACGTATTTAGGTCTGGCCAGTGCGGTAGATGCTCCCGTTCCGATCACCACCAAACAAATTGGAGATGTTCGCATGGAATGATCGCGACATTGGCACACTTCTTCGCAAGCAACAGTCCAAATGGATAGGTCGTTGCTCAGAGGGTGAAATGTCAGGCAAGAAGAAGTTGTTCAGGAAAACTGTTGTGCTCTTCAGCTCCCGCCGCGGCAGGGGCCGAAGACGTGCGCGCCGGCAAATAGTACGCAAGGCCACTAGACAAATAACTTTAGGTACAATGATAGCGGTGGCTATCTGGATTGTTATTATGATCATAGTCCAGGTTGTCCTGCCGCGCACTCCAGCTGGAGTCGGGGGCGACCAAGCCGATGTTGGAGGCAAAATTCGCGATTCAAAGGGATTGTGAACTCGCTTCTTACGTTCATCAGGTACCTTGTGCTTGAAACCGCCACAATCCCGAGTCACCTTCCCGCCGTTATGAAACGCTTTGGTCTGCAGCAGATATTTGCATTGATCCTGATGGTCCTCGTGACCACGGGGATGGGAATGTCTGTCGTTCAGGCAAGCGACATGGCCGTCAAAATGGCAATGACGACGGACATGAGCTCGACCGGCCATGGCAATTGCAATGGCTGCGATGCCAGCGGAAAGACCAAGGCTGTTGTTTGTACCGTGGTCTGCGTCACACCCGTTTCCGTAGCGCTTCCGCAAATTGACCAGCTTGTCGACGCTCCTGCCGTCATCATGCCCGTCCCGCCGAAAGCGGGCCTGCTGCACGGTCAAACCTCACCGCCAGATCCGTTTCCTCCCCGATCGATTTGACATCGGCTGACATCGCACCAGTTGCATCCAGCAACTGATCGCGGTGGTTGAGCGTGTCCGCGTGCATCTCAGCGCGCGGAGGTCCAAGGGATATGTTCCTGAACCTTTCGGCAAATCGAAAGCCGGCACGCTCCGTTGTCAATCGTGATCACGGAAGGATCAAAGAGTGAATATCGAAAACAGTTTCCCTGTTTCCCGCCGGAGCCTGCTCCTGGCAGGAGCGGGACTTGTCTTCATGCCGTCCATGCGGCCGGGTGCAGCCCGTGCAGCAGACATACGGGAACACCAAATTACGGTTTCGCCTGCGCGGGCACCCTTGACGGGGAAGGATCGTCCGGCAACCGATGTCTGGGCCTATGACCGTCAGGTGCCCGGACCCACATTGCGCCTCCGTCAGGGTGAACCTGTGCGCATTGTCGTTGCCAACAGGCTTGATCAGGGCACAACGGTCCATTGGCACGGCATCAGGCTACCCATCGCCATGGACGGCGTGCCGGGCATCAGCCAGCCGCTGATCGAACCGGGCGAAAGCTTCACCTATACGTTCACGCCGCCCGACGCCGGGACCTTCTGGTACCACCCGCATGCCAACAGCCTGCAACAGCTCGGACACGGGCTTTCTGGCGTCTTAGTCATCGAAGAGCGCGAACCCGCGGCAGTCGACCGCGACCTCGTCTGGATGTTGTCGGACTGGCGGCTCGGAGCGGACCGCCAGATTGTCGCCGGCTTCGGCAATGCGATGGAAGCGGAGATGTCCGGCCGCATCGGCAACACGGTGACGCTGAATGGCACTGTGCCGGATGACCAGTACGTCCGGGCGGGTGAGCGTATCCGCCTGCGCCTGGTCAATGGTGCGCTTGCCCGCATCATGGCCTTGCGCTTCGAGGGGCATCGGCCACTGGTCGTGGCCATCGACGGCCAGCCGTGCGAGCCGCACGAGCCGGACGGCGGGCGCATCCTGCTCGGCCCCGCGATGCGCACCGATGTTATCATCGACATGCAGGGCGAAACGGGCGGTCGCTATGCCGTCATCGACGATTTCTACCCGGGCGACCTCACCTACACCCTGACACATCTTGCCTACAGCAACGAGCGTCCCATCCGCACCAACGCTCCCGACACACTGCTGCGCTTGCCCGCCAATCCGCTTCCGGAGCCCGATCTCGCCACGGCCGAGCGCCATGAGATCACGCTGCAGGGCGGCATGATGGGGGGCGGTGCATTGAAAGGGGTCGGCGGCATGCAAGGCATGATGCCCGATATGGGCAGCCATCCGGCCTGGGCCATCAACGGTATGTCCATGACAGGTGACGGGCAGGCAGGCATGCCGCCGCTACTTACTCTTCAGCGCGGGCGCAGCCACGTGCTGACGATCCGCAATGAAACGGCCTGGTGGCACCCGATGCATTTCCACGGGCACAGTTTCAAGGTGCTGACCCGCAACGGCTCGCCCGTTCCCCATCGCCAATGGAGCGACACAGTTCTGTTCGCCCCGAAGGACGTGGTCGAGTGTGCATTTGTCGCCGACAATCCCGGTGACTGGATGCTGCACTGCCATGTGATGGACCACCAGGAGGCTGGTCTGATGACCATCCTCCGCGTGGCCTGAAACCAACCCCTAACAAACCAAGGAGACTGAAATGAACAAGAATATTCGTATCGCTACCTTCCTCGCCGCACTCGCAATGCCGCTTCCGGCAATCGCCGCCCCCATCCACGCGATCATGTACAAGAACCCGTCCTGCAGCTGCTGCGAGACCTACGCTGGCTATCTCGAGAAGAACGGCTTCGAGGTTGAGATGAAGCCGTCGAATGACCTCACGCAGATCAGCACCGCGGCGGGCGTGCCCGAACAGCTTCAGGCCTGTCACACGATCAAGGTGGACGGCTATGTCATCGATGGATTCGTGCCTGTCGGCATTGTCAAAAAGATGCTGGATGAGCGTCCTGCCATCGCTGGCATTTCCTTGCCCGGCATGCCGATGGGATCGCCCGGCATGGGCGGCACCAAGACCGAGCCGTTCACTGTCTACGCCTTCACCACGGACGGCAAGGCACCCACCGTCTATGCGGTTGAGTGACCGCGCATCAACGATCCAGCAAAGGAGATACATTCATGACGATTTCTATCCCCACAATTTCCCGGCAAGGCACGCTGAGGCAACGCGTGCTTGGACCTCTCCGCCAATATCTTGGTGGACGCCGCGGTCTGCTCGTCCTCGGCGGCGGCGCGCTTGCTCTCGGCATCGCACTCAGTTGGAGCTGGCTGGCCGCGGCGGGTCTTTTGCCGTTGCTGAGCGTACTGCCGTGCCTGGGGATGTGCGTCTTTGCCCATTGCACGAGCAAAACGACGGCTGATCCTGCCAACCTCCAAACCTTGCCGGATCAGACACCGCCGGATTTGCTGTCGGGGAGCAAGGATGCTCTTCAACTCGTCAGGACATCGGACGGGTCCTGGGACATGCCTGCCAACACGAACCATTAAATGCTGCGCTCTCACGCGCGGACAAAAGCTGTTGCGACAGCCACAAATGAAAGGAAAACTGCAATGTATAATTCACTCAAATTCTTTGGGTATGCAGCCACGATAGTGGCCGGGCTTGCCCTCACATCACCGATTTATGCCGCCGAAACCAATCAGACTCCAGGGTCAAACATGGAGCCCGGCATGATGGAGCATGGCGGTATGATGAACATGATGCAGCAGATGACCCAGATGATGGAGAGCTGCAACAAGATGATGCAAACCAAGATGGATGTCACTCCCGACTCCGGAAAGCCCAACGAGCAGAAGGATATGCCGGCTCAGCCTGACACGAAGGGTTAGTGGAGTGCTGCAACCCTCCGCAAGAAGGAAAGGCGCGATGATGCAAGACATGATGGGAGGATTGATGGGATGGGCCATGGGCGCAACCAGTCTCCTCGCGATCCTCGTGCTGGCGCTGCTGGCGGCGGCACTGGTCAAGTATCTGTTCTTCCGGTGAGGCGGCAAATTCGGGCGGCACTCACGGCCTGCCGCCCGAATATGACCGGATCGAACCTGACCTTCCCACCGGGGGAAAGCGCAGAATTGCATAACGGAACCTGGAGGAGTTAACTATGGAAACTCGAACCGAGAAAATGGAACGCAGGATATTGATCCTGTATCGTCAGGCCTGCCGACAAGGCAGAACAGACGTTGCCGAGCATCTTCTTTGTGCGCTGGAAACGCTGGATCAAAGTTCCGGCAAATACGCGTTTGGGAACCGCCAGAGCGGGTTGGCGGTCGCGTATCGAGAACTCACGCTGCCCCGTCGGCATTGAGTTGATCACAAGGAAATGAGAGTCCCGCTCGATAAAAAGGGCTGTTGGCCATGACCAAAGCTGTTCGATCCCAATGGAACCTCTCCCGGCGCGCGTTCGTCATCGTTACCGGAAGTTTTGTGCTGCAATTGAGCGGGACGATGCGTACCGTTGCCGCCGATCCGCCGCAGAATTTCGTGGTGCGCGACGCGCCGGTGCCCGTGCCGGAGCTCCAGTTCACCGACGGCGAAGGCAGACCCCGCACGCTCGACGACTTCCGCGGCAAGGTGGTGCTGCTCAACGTCTGGGCGACGTGGTGCCTGCCGTGCCGGAAGGAGATGCCGACGCTCGACCGGTTGCAGGCCTCGCTCGGCGGTCCTGATTTCGAGGTTGTCACGCTTTCGATCGATCGGGGCGGAACGGAGGTGGTGAGGAAATTCTACGCCGAGATCGGCATCCAGCATCTCACCATACACATCGACACCTCGGGCAAGGCTGGCTTCGTGCTGGCGACCGCCGGTCTGCCGACGACGCTTCTCATCGACCGCCAGGGTCAGGAGCTCGGGCGGCTGGTCGGTCCAGCCGAATGGGACGCGCCGGATATGGTTGCGTTCCTCACGTCGATCATCGCCCAGAAACAAGGCCGCTTGTCCGTTCCGCGACAAAAGGACCAACCGTCATGATTATCTTGAACCCCTCCGCAATGCCTGCTCGCCCCGAACCGCGAGTGCTTCCCGGAAGGCTCGCTCACTTGCTGCAGGGGCACCGCGGGCTGATCGTGCTCGGCGCCCTGGCGCTTGGTCTCGGTGCGGCCTCCAATTGGAGCTGGCTTGTCGCGGCAGGTGTTGTCCCGCTGCTGTTGAGCGCGCTGCCGTGCGTCGCCATGTGTGCGCTTGGTCTCTGCATGAGCCGAATGAATAGCTCTTCTAAGGGCAAAGCATCACCCATAGCGTCCTCCGAAGGCGCAGAGGCCGATGGCTCGATGAAGGTTGGCAGTTCGTGCTGCTCGCCCGCTGCGGATATTCCACCGAGGTGACCGCCATGCGTATCTTGCATTCCGCAGCGCTTGCCTTCGCCCTCATAACGGCAATCGTCACGCCGGTCGTGGCGCATTCGCTCGAAGAGGTCGACCAGGATCTCCGCGACAGGGACAAGTATTTCCAGCCGGAGGACAGCGAGGCTCCCGGATTCACGTTGCAGGATGCCGACGGCCGCGTCGTCCGCCTCGGCGACCTGCACGGCAAGGTCGTCGTGCTGAATTTCATCTACACGAACTGCCCGGACGTGTGTCCCCTCCATGCCGAGCGGATCGCCCAGCTCCAGGCGATGATCAACCAGACACCGATGAAGGCGATGGTCGAATTCGTCACCATTACGACCGATCCGAAGCGCGACACCGGCCAGGTCCTGCGTGACTACGGTCAGGCCCACGGCCTCGACCCCGTGAACTGGATGTTCCTGACTGCTGCCCCCGATCAGCCCGAGGACATCACCCGCAAGATCGCCGAGGCTTATGGCCTCAAGTTCACGCAAGGCGACGACAGCATGCAGATGCACGGCATCGTCACTCACGTAATTGACCAGGACGGGCGGCTGCGTGCCAGATTTCACGGCCTGCAGTTCGAGCCGGTCAATCTGGTGATGTTTGTCAATGCGCTCACCAACAGGACACAAAAGCCTCATGGACATCCGGAGCCAGGCCTCTGGGACAAGCTGAAGGGACTGTTCTGATGATGCCGGACGCACCCGATCCTCAGCTACCCGGCTCGGCTTCTGATCCTGCAGCCAACACTGAGCCGTCTCCTCTGCCGGTGAAGCCGGCCCGAAGTCTCAAACCCCTGGTGTTCGGTTCTCTCATTCTGGCAGGGGTCTCGGCCCTTCTTTCGGCCTTGGCCTTGCTGTTTGCGGCCGGAGTGCTTCCGCCGCTTCGCGATGCCGGCTTCGAGCGCCAGGTGCGCTCCTATCTCCTCGCCAATCCCGACGTGATCGTCGAATCCGTGAACGGCATGGAAGCCCGCCAGAAGGCTACGGAAGAGAACGAGCTGACCTTGGTTCTGGCTCAGCGGCACGACGATGTCTTCAACGATCCAGCTTCGCCGGTCGGCGCCAATCCCCAGGGTGATGCCACGCTCGTCGAGTTCTTCGACTACAATTGCCCCTACTGCCGCAAGGCAACGCCGATGCTCGACGGACTGGAGCAGGCCGATAAGGGACTGCGTCTCGTCTTCAAGGAATATCCCATCCTCGGTCCCGGCTCGGTCTTCGCTGCCCGGGCGGCGCTCGCAAGCCAGAAGCAGGGGAAATATCTCGCCTTCCACAAGGCCATGATGACTTACAAGGGCCAGATCACAGAGAACTCCAGCTTGGAAATCGCGGCGCAGGTCGGGCTCGACGTGGAGCGGCTGAAGAAGGACATGGAGGATCCCGCAATCGACGAAGCGATCAACCGCAATCGGGCGCTCGCCGGTGTGCTACGCATCTCCGGTACGCCGACCTTCGTAGCTGGCAAGGAAATTCTGCGCGGTCTCGTCGATGTCGACACTTTGAAGCAACTGATCGCCTCGGTACGAGGAGGATAGGGTGGCCATGTCAACTATCTCCAACATCGGCTTGGTCACCGCCTTTTCGGCGGGACTGATCTCGTTTCTGTCACCGTGCGTGCTCCCGCTGGTGCCGGGTTACGTGTCCTACATATCGGGAAATACGCTCGACCGGCGCGATCACGCTGGCGTCGGCCACCTGACAACGCTTCTGCTCAGTGCCTGCTTCGTGCTCGGTTTCTCGACGGTGTTCGTGACGCTCGGCGCGACCGCGACCGCCTTCAGCCGGCTTCTTCTCTCCTACCGCTACGAAGCGACCCTCGTCGGCGGCGCTATCGTCATCGTGTTCGGCGTGTTCATGACGGGACTCATCCGGCTGCCCTGGCTCGAGAGGGACGTGCGATTTCATGGCAGCATTCGCGGCGGGCGGCCATTTGGCGCCTTCCTTCTCGGCATTGCCTTCGGCTTCGGCTGGACCCCGTGCATCGGGCCGGTGCTTGGCGCCATCCTGACGGTGGGCGCGCTCTCGTCGACCGCATCGACGGGTATTGCCTTGCTGACAGTCTATTCGATCGGGCTCGGCATTCCCTTCCTGGCATCCGCAGCCTTTGCCGACAGCTTAATGAAGCGGCTGAAGACGATGCGCCGACTGGGGCGAACCCTCCAGATCGGCGCCGGCGCGGTGATGATTACGATGGGAATCGCCATGATCACAGGCACGATGTCGGCTTTCTCCTTTTGGTTACTCGAAAACGTCCCGATGCTCGCCCGCATCGGCTAGGGACGAGGAGGTGCAATATGCAGAAAAAATTGAAACCGCAACGAAACCTGTCCCGCCGCGAATTTACGATCGCAGCGGGTCTCTTTGCGTTGTGCGGCATGCCCACTGCCGCGCTGGCCGCTGAACCGCAAAGCTTCGATGAGCGTTTCGAGTTTCTCAGCAATCACGGCAACAGCACCTGCTCGGCGGTATTCACGGAATCGATCGCCAAGATGCCGGTCACGGCGCGGCTGCAGGGCTCGTGCTGCGCGCCCATGGACCGACACCGCTATGGCGAGCAGGTTCAGGCCCTCACCAAGTACGCCGCTATCCCCGAGATCCCGCCAGACCCCTATGACATTGCCGCGGGAAGCGCTCAGAAGGCGATGCGTTACTATGACATGGCGCTGTCCCCGGACGAGGAGAAGGCGTACAAATACGCCATGGACAACTCGGACGAGAAGGGACCCTGCTGCTGCCAATGCTGGCGCTGGCGCGTTTACGGTGGGCTCGGCAAATTCCTGATCCGCGAGCACCGCTTCACCGGCGAGCATATCGTCGAAGTATGGAATCTGTCGAGCGGCTGCGGCGGAGGCGCCGAACATCACCATGGCTAAGGAGACGTCCCGATGGGCTTCTACTGCGAAGTGATCCTACCGAGGCTCTGCGATCTTGCGATGCGCAACAACCGCCTACGGCCCTATCGCGAGCGGGTGATCGGCGCGGCGGAGGGGCGCGTCCTCGAAATCGGTATCGGCTCGGGCCTGAACCTGCCTCTCTATCGGCCGCCCGTGACGGAGATCCTCGCGCTCGAGCCAGCTCCGAAGCTCGTCGCCATAGCTCGTAGCGCTCCCCATCCGGGCATGCCCGTCCGCTTCATCGAGGCTTCCGCGGAGGCTATTCCGCTTGATGATCACAGTGTTGATACTGTCGTCACGACCTGGACTTTGTGCACCATTCCGCAAGCCGCCACAGCGCTCGGTGAAATGCGCCGCGTGCTGCGGCCCTGCGGCAGGCTGCTGTTCGTCGAGCATGGGCTGGCGCCGGACGAGGGCGTGCGCCGGTGGCAAGAGTGGCTGACGCCGGCCTCTCGGTGCATCAGCGGCGGCTGCCACCTCAACCGGCCGATCCGCTCGATGATCGAAGCGGCGGGGTTTCGGACCGAGCGTATCGAGACGGGTTACATGCCGGGCTTGAAGCCGATGAGCTTCATGTACGAAGGCAGCGCGCGGCCAGGCTGATTCGCACCGCGCGACGGTTCTGTTGCAACGGCTGAGTTAAGGTGCTGAAGGCTTGATGCCGAACAGTTATGCGGCGAGGATTGCGAACTGCTCAGCCAGGGATGGATTCGGATTGAAGGCGTACCTCGCCTGTCGCTTGCGCATCATGTGGACCATTTCGATGCCGGACAAGATGATGCGGGCAGTGGCCGTCGATTTGAAGCCAAGCATTGTCCGCACGCGGCGCTTGATGCGCCGATGATCCTGTTCGATCCGATTGTTCAAGTATGGACTTTTCCTGATCGTGATCGGTTTCAGCTGACGCCGGGCGCGATCCTGCAAGCGATTTGTCGTGTCGCAGGAAAGAATCGCCTCACGGTTGGTCTGGCTTCCGTCGATGACGACACGATCCGGTCGGCCATGGCGCTCTAGCGCCTTGTTGAAGAAGCGCTTTGCCGCAGTGAGATCGCGATGCTGGCTAAAGAGGAACTCGACCGTATCGCCAACGCTATCGATGGCGCGGTAGAGATACATCCACTGGCCTCGAACCTTAATGTAGGTTTCGTCCACATGCCATTTACCGGTGACGCAACGCTTGCGCTTGTTGAAGTGCTCGAGCAACAACGGTGAAAAACGAATGGTCCAGCGATGGATGGTCGTGTGATCAACCGCAATGCCGCGCTCGGCCATCATCTCCTCAAGATCGCGCAAGCTTAGATTGTAGGCAAGATACCAGCGTACACACAGAAGTATCACTGATCGGTCGAACTGGCGGCCCTTGAACATCGAATCCCCCTGAGATGATCGACGGGTTTCTTGCCATGCTGCCGGTAACCAAAACGTTGCAACATGTATGGACGCCCCCGTGGGTGCAAGAGAAATCTTTTGGAGCTGATATTGCGTATAGTCGGGTGCTGACATGTATCCGGCCTCTGATGCAGCGTTCAACATGCCGCGGGCCTGTATGGGAGTTCGCGGACCGGGTCCAATTCAGATCCGCGTGCTCTGGGCACGTCGTTGCAATCTGGTTTTCCCGATCCCGTCTCGTCGACCGTTACGCCATACCTTCCATTTGACCTTCCTACACCTTCAACAGCCCCATGATCGCTGCAGCGGTTATTCTGCCGCGATCTGAGCCCGATAGATTCCACCCTTGGCCATCAATGCCCAGACGATGCGAGCCATCTTGTTGGCAAGGGCAACCGTCACCAGCATCCGTGGCTTGCGGCTCAGCATGCGCGCCAGCCATGATCCTGCCACGGCTCCCTTCCGTGCCGCCCACCGCACAACCGCGCTCGCCCCGATGATGAGCAGACGGCGCAACGTCCGTTCCCCCATCTTCGAGGTCTTGCCAAGCCGCTGTTTGCCGCCGGTCGATCGTTGCAGCGGTGTTAGCCCTAACCACGCGGCAAAATCACGCCCACGTTTGAACGTCTCAGCCGCAGGTGCCAGCGCTGTCAGCGCCGTTGCTATGACCGGACCAATCCCGGGAACAGTCATCAAACGACGCGCCACCTCGTCCTCTTTGGCACGGCGGGCAATCTCGATATCTAGGAGCCTGATACGCTCCTCCAATGCATGCAGCGCCTCGACCAATGCCCCAAGGACCGGACGCGCCATATCCGGTAAAAGCTTCTCCGAGTCCTCCACAGCTAGGATCAGCTTGGTAACATGAGCGGGACCTTGGGCAACGATAATTCCGAATTCGGCAAGATGACCCCGCAGAGCATTGATAACCTGCGTCCGTTGACGCACGAAAAGATCGCGTGTCCGGAACACAATGGCTGCAGCCTGGCTCACCTCGCTTTTTACGGCGACAAAACGCATGGTCGGGCGCAACGCTGCCTCACAGATCGCTTCAGCGTCGGCAGCATCATTCTTGTGCCGCTTCACGAACGGCTTCACGTAGGCAGGCGGGATCAGCCGAACCGTATGGCCAAGATTGCCGATCTCCCGCCCCCAGTAGTGACTGCTGGAGCACGCTTCCATCGCAATCGTACAGCTTGGCTGCGCAGCAAAGAACGTGAGCAACTGATCGCGGCGGAGTTTCTTGCGCAAAAGCACCGAACCAGTCTCATCAGCCCCATGGGCCTGAAACACGTTCTTCGCCAAATCCAGACCAATAATGCTAATCTCTTTCATGGACGCCTCCTTTAAATGGTGATCAACGTCTCCATTCTGGCACATCGATGCCGTCGGGGGGCGTCCACCCCATCAGATCCAGGCTCCGCAGTCAGCGATCCGCTGGCGTAGCGCTTCCTTGATCACGTTCTCTGCAAGGCGCAGCTGTTTGCCGTATGCGAGGTGATAAACCATTTGCGTGATTTCCGGATCCCTGGGACCATAAATCTCCCAGTCCAGAAGGTTCTGTCACAAATTTTTTGGCGTAGAAAATGATTTCGCGCATGCGGCCAGAATGAGGTACAAAGCATCAGTTTTGGGTGCGTAGTTTAAAAGAAATGTTTGCGATTTCGGCCGTCATGCGATTTGTAAATCCATAATGGAGAATATTTTTCTACATTTTCGCTCTATCAAAAATTTTTGCGACAGAACCCCTTGGAGAGCTGGCGTGCTCTCAATTGTCATAGATTGGCGTTAGGAAGAAATCGGCTTCACAATAAAGGGCATGATTCCAAAAATGATAAGCGAACGTCCAGAGTTCTTCACCGGGACTGAAATGCCAACAGCGGGTTGGTGGGAGGCGCTATGGCCTGATCCGGCCAGTGTACTTTCGACGGTGGGGCTCAAGCCGGGGTTGGAAGTCGTCGACCTGTGTTGCGGCGACGGATGGTTCACCTTGCCAATCGCAAAAATCGCTAGCCATGTTGTCGCGGTCGACCT
This sequence comes from Phyllobacterium sp. LjRoot231, assembly GCF_964253365.1. Lineage (NCBI taxonomy): Bacteria > Pseudomonadati > Pseudomonadota > Alphaproteobacteria > Hyphomicrobiales > Phyllobacteriaceae > Phyllobacterium > Phyllobacterium sp. LjRoot231. Next base: position 4,188,795 of record NZ_CAXUQT020000001.1, on the reverse strand, counting down.
GGACCCGGCGTTATTGGAAGTCGCGAAGAACAAGCTTGCCGCCGAAGGGTTGACTAACTGTAAGTTCGTCATCGGGGATGCCTATGAGATTGCGAAACTCGTCCCTGAACCGATGAATTTTATCTACATGGCGAACGCGTTTCACGGCGTTCCTGATCAGCCTCGACTGGCAAGAGCCGTCTATGAAACACTGGCACCGGGTGGTCTGTTTGCCATCGTCAATTGGCATCAGTATCCCCGCGAAGAAACGACAGTTACGGGAGAGCCTCGTGGTCCAAGCACCGAATTGCGGTTATCGCCAGAAGAGACGGTCGACGCAGTGACATCGTGCGGGATGATGCTTGTCGATATCGTAGAGATTCAGCCCTACCACTACGGCGCAGTTTTTAAACGGCCATAATGCTAGTGACTGTGCTGATGGTGTGCATCTGGAATCACCACCCCACTCGTTCGCCATCGATAATGGCTTTCGAAATTGTGCTAGAGGCCGGGATGGTTTCGCCGGCCTGCCGTCTAGGCTGGCCAATGAATGCGAAAGAAATTGCAGCCATGAAGCCGATCACGACACAGATACGTGGACCCGAGAGTAGCCTATTAGTTCACGCTTCGGAAACATGTTCGTGCGCGGAATTGGCCGTGGCGGACTGTTCGTTGCGGTCATTTAGATACGTCGAACAGCGAGGATTCCGAGTATGTCTCGGCCGACCTTCAAGGTTCCTACGGACCCTTTTCCGCGTCACTCAGCGCTAAATTCGAGGAGGTTCAGAAAAAGTACAGCAGCGAAATCCATATCAGCGTCTATCACGAAGTTGGGCCGATCGATCTTACCATGGGCGATATTAGCAACCCGGCGGAACTCTATTGGATGATGCAGGACTGGCTGAAGTCGTTCCAGGACGACCCTGGGCGCAACGCGAAGCCATACTACGTGACTCTGGCGCCAATCACGATCGCCAATGGTCCGATGACGCCCAATAGCGCCAAACACCGCAGCAGGATTATCGACGGGATGAACCTCATGGAATTCATCATTCAAAACCCAACACGTTATGAGTTCGTCGCTCCAACAACGCTTACCGATATCGTGAAGGCCTTTCAAGGCTATCAGGTAGATCTCGATCTCGTCGCGGCGGCGGCATCGGCAGCAATCAACGACGTGACAAAGGCGCTCACTCCCGCCGATTTTGCTATGAAGATCGGCACGACCTACCCGCAGGGCATGGAGCCGTCGCCGATGCCAACGCTCGAGAAAGGGGCGGCGGCAGTATTGGCGAGCAAGGGCCAAGAAATCATCGCGGGCGATCCACTCTTCAGTGTACTGCGTGAACGCCTAAAAACCGGAGCGGCGCAACTTGGCTTCGATTTGGGTGCTGGCTTGAGCGAAGGCCACACGCTGTGGGGCCCAGGTAAGCAGGCCTTCATGGAAGCGTTATCCGCCGATCAGCAAGCAAGCTTCAAGGATGCTGTGGATTTCGCCTTGGAGCGCAATGCCAATGTCGATTTTGCACGAGTTGGCGCAAGGATCGCCGCCGCCGATTCACTTGTTCAGGCAGAGCGGAGCCGCGAGCCACTTGGCCATTTCACGATCGGATTCGATAGCGCCACTGGAATTTATGGCGATCCCAAGCTCGGCGTTGCAGGCAACACGGCCACCGGTCCGGGCGCGTTCGCCATCCGCGACAAGCTGACCGCAGGCGGACAACGAGGGTTCAATGCCGTCGTCGCATATCATTTGTCGCGCACCTATGTGGATTGAGAGGTAAACCGGCATGCCCCCAATCATTCGAAAAGCCGGCCGCTCCGATCTCGATATCATGATCGACTGGGCCGCAAGGGAGGGCTGGAATCCCGGCCTTGACGATGCGCCTGCCTTCTGGGCGGCGGATGCGGAAGGATATTGGGTCGCCGAGGAAGACGGTGTCGTCGCGGCGGCGCTTTCGTTGGTCCGCTATGATGCGACCTATGCCTTTCTCGGTTTCTACATGGCGCATCCGGATTATCGCGGCCGGGGCATAGGCTTCGCCCTCTGGCAAAGGGCGGTATCGAACGCGGGAGACCGTAGGATCGGGCTCGATGGCGTGGTGGCGCAGCAGGACAACTATCGCAAATCGGGTTTCGTCTATGCGCATGCTAATTTTCGGTATGGTGGCGAGGTCCAACGTGTTGAGCCACCAGGCACGGAGCTGGTTTGTGTCTCTGCGGCGCATGTCCCGATGGTGGTCGCTTACGACGCGCGTTTCAATCCGGCGCGGCGCGATGCGTTCCTGCGGGAATGGCTGAAGGCGCTCTCAACGCGCGAGAGCTTTGCGTTAATCCGAAACGCAGAGATCTTGGGCTACGGCACCATCCGCGCCTGCCGGGAGGGCCACAAGATCGGACCGTTGTTTGCCGATACGGAAACGAGCGCGGACCTAATCTTTCGCAAACTGGTGACGAGCGTCGGCGGTGGCCGGATCTATCTCGATATCCCCGAGCCGAACGCCGCCGCGCGGGCGCTTTGCGATCGCTACAATCTGAAGCCGGTCTTCGAGACGGCGCGGATGTATCGCGGCCGGGCGCCGGATCTGCCCCTTGGCCAAATCTACGGGATCACCACGTTCGAGCTTGGATAGGGGATTTGGCTGGCATCAGGCCAGTGGAAATGATTGTGCTGTCTGCAGATGATCAGGACGCTCGAAAAAACGCTGATCAGCCTTTATGGGTTTTCACCCTGTATCTCGACTGAGTCAGCGTCGACCATTCATCGGATCATCGCTTTGACGGTACTATAATGGAATTGCCAAATCCGATTTTTGACGTTCGCAGTGTGTGCAAAATGTCCGATAGATGTCGATAGTTCACAGAATTTTTACAGCTGCAGCTGCGCCGAATAACCCTGTAAAATCAAAAGGCTAACTTTTTGATGGTTCCGTTCGCGGCACATAAAGCGCGAGAATAAATTTTCGACAATAAAAACAAATGCTTAGGGCAGAGAAAATAATCGAGTGGGAATAGCGGGAAATCGGCGGCAATAGCGTAGCATAGCGTTGCAAATGGCGGGTCTTCGACGATCACCCGCTCATCGTGCCTGCGCGGGAAAAAGGTGCTTGCCGGTCGACCAAAAAGAGGACCAGGTCCGCCTCCTGGCTTGCCGTCACTTCAATCGTGGTTTGGTCGGCGCTGATCGTTAACGCAGTATGCGTTTCGGCGTGTTTGTCTCCAACCGATACCGCGCCGCGGAAAACATACAGCCAACGATCGAACCCCGGGACCGTCGGCAGGTCGATGCTTTCACCCGCCGACAGGTGGGTATCGTAGAGGTAAATGGCCTGGCGAACGAAGCTCGGTGCCGCCGAGCCAACCGGCCCGGTCAGCAGCCGCCATTGATTGTTACGAGTCGCCTCGTCCAGATCGATGAACTGAACGCCTGGTTCCATGTTCGCCGCCTCGGGCCGGACGAAGATCTGCAGCATCTCAATCTGATCGCCGCCGGCCACTTCCTCTTCGTGGGAGAAGCCGCGGCCTGCGTTCATCACCATCAAACGATCGGGCGAGATGACCTCGCTCCGGCCGGCTGAATCGGTGTGCTGCATACGGCCCGAGCGCATGTAGCTGATGATCTCATCGTTGCGATGCTCGTGCATCTTTACGACCAGGCCGGGCTGCAGACGGGCATGATCGATAAGGCCGAGCCCGCCGAAGCCTGCGTCATCCCTTTGTCCCAGCGAGATACCTGGGCGGATGCGGCGGAGTTGGAACGGTCCTTGCGCCGTTACCAGATGGGTATCAGGCGGTACGACGCCAGTTCCTCTGATGGCAGTTGCTTCTACGGTCATGTTCTTTACTCCTTGGCTTCGTGCGGGCTGGATATCGGTTAGGACTGGATGGGCGGAAGAACCTCGGTGAACAGCAGCTGGATAAGCTGTTGGCCTTGAGGCGTGCCCCAGTTCTGGGCAAGTTCCGCGATCATGGTGTTGGTTGCGGTCAGAACGACGCCGGCGTCCTGCATCCGGCGGCGCGACATGTCCTCGGAAAGCTCGAACGGCGATCCCGAAGCGTCCATGACGGCTTGCACGTTATAACCTTCGCCAACCGCGTCGATCGCCGGGAACACGAGGCAGACGTCGGTCGTCACGCCGGCCATGATCAGGTTCTTCCGCCCCGTCGCCTCGACGGCCGCCTTGAAATTGGCGTCGGTCCAGGCGTTGACGATGCCCTCGCGCCGGACGCGCTTTTCGAAAGCCTCCGGCAGAATGTCTTTCAACTCCGGTAGCAAAGGCCCCTGCAGCCGGTCTTCCTGGCTGGAGGTCAGCACGGTCGGGATGCCAAGGATGCTGGCGGTCTTGGCAAGTGCCAGCGACATGCGCTTGGCCTGCTCGACATCGATGTTCTTGATGAGCTGCATCGTACCGATCTGATGGTCGATCAGCAGAAGCGCCGAATTCTCTGGGGTGAATGTGGTGGTCATGGCTAATCTCCTGTGCTCGCTATGAGCGTCATTGCTCGTTCTGGAAAGTAGAGTTGGAACGAAGTCTTGGGGAGACTTGATATTTGCCATCGTTATGTTCCATAAATGGAACATGAAGACATTTGGCGACTTTGACGGACTCGCGCTGTTTATCCGCATCGCACAAGCTGGCGGGCTGGCCTCGGCCGAACGCGCGACGGGTATCCCGAAGGCCACGCTCTCGCGCCGGCTATCCGCGCTGGAGGAGACCCTGAACGTCCGGCTTGTGCGCCGGACAAAGAAGGGAGTGGTACTCACCGAACAGGGGCAGCAACTCTTCGAGCGAGGCCAGACCGCCTTCATGCTGGCTGAGCAGGCTGTTGCCGAGGTTCAGGATGACCGCGTCGCACTGTCGGGCACAGTTCGCTTGTCGCTTCCTCCAGACATGGCGACCGCGGTCCTTGCCCCCGCTCTGATCGGCTTCAAGACCAGATATCCCGACGTCACCATAGAGATGACGCTTGCGGATCGCAGGGTCTCACTCATCGAAGAAGGCTACGATCTCGTCGTTCGTATGGGACCAGTTGCGGACTCCGAACTGATGTTCAGGAAAATCGCCGATTTGCCGCGCGCGCTGGTCGCGAGCCCCGCCTTCCTTGCTGAACATTCCGATCTGAGCACCCCGCAAGACCTGGAAAAACTGCCAGCTCTCGCGATCCGCCGCGATCTGATCGAATGGGATCTGAAAAATGCTCACGGGACACGCGCTATCGTGCGTCCGAGGATTGGCTTTGCCGCAAACCGCCAGACCATTCTTGTCGACGCTGCCCGTGCCAGTCTTGGCATCGCCAATCTGCCCAAGTTCCTGATCGAGGACGCCATGGCAACCGGCGCACTCGTTCCCGTCCTGCCCGATTGGGAGCCGTCACCCGTAGAGATGACCGCATTGTGGCAAAGGGACAGGATCACGGGACGCCTGATCAAGGCCATCGTCGGAGCATTTGAGGAAGCGTTGTCTGCCAAACCTGCAGAGGTCTAGAGCCCTTTCCGGCCATATTGGCCGTATTCTGTATCTCGGCGGGCGAGACAATCCACGCGGAAGGTGTTTCCCGGGTCACTCTAAAGGTGACCACGTCATAACGCCTCCGCGTAGGGAAAGATCAATTGTCCGGACGCCAGCGCGCTCGGAGCGACGACGACCTGCTTCGATCCGTCTTTGAACTGGTCAGCCTCGTGACCCTCTATGCCCTGGAACTGAACCTGCAGGACGCGCGGATGCGCCCATTCCCCGTTCTTGCCGAATTTGACATCACCTATGACCGTGTTGAAGGTGGAATTCCTCGTGAAGGTCGACAGGGCAGCGTCATCCAGGCTCCCGGTAGCTTCGACGGCCTGAGCGACGACCTGCATCTGGGCGTAGGCCAGCGGCGCCATGTAATGCCCCAGGAGGTCGACGCCTGCGTCGCCGGCGCGTGCCTGATATGTATTCAGAAATTCCTGAGCCCCGGGGAACATCATCTTGGGGACGGGCACCCAATATTCGTAGTTCACGAAGCCGTTGAGCAGCGGACCAAGTGTGGTTTTCACCGCTGTGTTCTGCGGACCGATCATGCCGGCGCCGACCATCTTCGGGCGGAAGGGGTGCTCGTGGATGGCGCGCACGAGGTCGACAGAGTCTTGAAGATAGGAGCAGAGAAATAGCAGGTCGCAGTTGCTTTCGGCGACAGCGTCGATGACGGGCGTAAAGTCGCTGGCTGCCAGCGGATAAGTGGCCTCATGGACGATCCGAAAGCCGTACTTCTCGGCATTGGCCTTCGCGCCAAGAATGGGATTGCGGGAGAATTCTGCGTCGGCAGACAGGAGCGCCGCGGTCGCGGGCCGGGGCCTCTGCTCTGCGGCGAGTGCGAAGAAGCCCTCTGTCAGCGCGGCATTCGGATCCGGGCCGGTCGGGATCATGGCGAAGTAGTTCGGATAGGCAAGCGCGTTGTTGACGCCCAGGCCCATCAATCCGATGAAAAAGCGCTGCCGCTCCGTGATCAGCGGCATCGCCGGCAATATCGTGTTGGTGCCGTAACCGCCGATGACGAGATCGGCCTTGTCTTCGTCCATCAGCCGCTGGTAGAGGCCGGGAACACCGGACGCGTCCGCACGATCGTCGTAGCGGACGAGTTCGACGGGGCGGCCGAGCAGGCCGCCTCGTCTGTTGATGTCTTCCCGCCAGATATCGTGGGCGAGCCGAGCCGACAGGCTGTTGCCCGCGAGCGGACCCGTCAGCGACAAGCAGTACCCGATACGGATTGGCGCCGACGTGCCAGGCATGTCAGACGCCCGCGCCAGCCCGCCCGGCGAGAAGCTGCAGTTCCCAGGCCAGGGCCACGGCACTGGCACCACCATGTTCGAGAACGACCCCCGCGACGCCAGCCGCCGTCTTTTCGCGTGCCCAATCACGCTGCCACTCGCCCAGCACGGCAAGCCAGGTGATCGGCACGGCACCGGCGGCGACCATGCGGCGCACGGCCATGTCATGAGCTTCCAGCGTGACACCGCCTGAGGCATCGGTGACGATGAAGACGTCATATCCTTCGGCGAGCGCCTGGATCGCCGGCATGGCGAGGCAGATCTCGGTGTAGAGCGCAGCCAGAATGAGCTGCTTGCGCCCGCTCTTCTTCACGATGTCGGTAACCTTCGGGTCTTCCCAGGTGTTGATGAAGGTGCGGTCGATCGGTTTCTGGTCCGGGAACACGTCCTGCAGACCCTTGATGATATAGCCGCCGCGCTCCTCGATCACCGTCGTCAGGATCGTCGGCACGTTGAAGACCTTCGCCGTCTTGGCGAGGCCGATGACGTTGTTGATGATCGTCGTCGGCTCGTGGCTGTTCAGGTTGGTGAACTGATAGGGCTGATGGTCGATCAGCACGAGGATACTGTCTTCGGGGCGAAGCAGGGCTTCGAGACCAGTCTTGGGCATGTGAAACTCCTTGGGATATGCTGGCGGCGGCTCAGGCGCCGGTAGGATCGATGAAGACGTGAAGCGTTTGAATGAGGCCGCCCTCGAACCGGGCGACATCGGTTCCGGTTACAGCTACTGGACCGTTCGGTGGCCCTGATTGCCAGCGCAGCCGCCCGACACCGTGGTGGCCGACGGCGGGGCCGATTGCGGTGAAGACGAAGCTTGGAGGCAGGCTGGACAATAGCGCATCCACCGTCTGATTGATGGCAGCGTGGCCGGTCGCCGAGGCATCCGGCTCGTAGAGCACGGCGTCTTCGGCATAGAGTTCGCGGATCGCCGCGATGCGCCGCTCAGCGTCGCGCTCGCCGAATACTCGCACGAGATTTGCCTGCATCCGGGCGCCATAGTCGATAGATTCTGCGATCATCGTCTGCCTTTCGAGGTCATGGATTCCGGAAGACGAGTGTCGTCAAACGCAACGGCTTCGCTCGCCTGTCCGGTCGAGCGGATATTGCCTTGCCACCTTGCGGAAGACACTGTTCGAATCTGCGATTTTTAGTCGGAATCCGCTATGGGATCGCCCATCAGCTTATCCGATCGCGTCGCCACGCCGCCGGCGTCGCTCCCGTGAGTTTCCGGAATGTTCGCCCGAAATGGACCGCGTCGGCAAACCCGGTGGCATCGGCGACATGTTCGAGCGAAGCGCGCGTATCGATCAGGAGGGCCTGTGCACGCCGAACCCTCGCATCGAGCTGCCAACGATAGGGCGCCATCCCGGTCGAGGCTTTGAACGCCCGGCTGAAATGCGACTGTGACAGGCCCGCCAGCGCCGACAGATGCGCGAGGTCGACGCGCTCAGGCAGGTGTGCGTCCAGATATTCGAAAATACGCCGAAGTTGCCAGGGCGCCAGGCCCTTGCTATCCGCACCGGGCTCCGGCGGATCGGCGAAGAGCCGCGCCGCGATCGCGGCCGTCAGCCCGTCGCCATAGAGCTGCGTCGATGGATCCGGGTCGTTCACCGCATCGGAGAGCAGCTTGACCAAGGTCCAGATGCGATCGTCGGAGAAGCGCAGCCGCGGCGTCGCGGTCGCGTCTGCGTCGAAATTGGTGGCCAACCGTTCGCCCAGCACCGCCAGATCGAAGGTCAGGGTTGCGTCCTTCACAAAACGCGTATCGGCGCTATAGCCCCACATCTCCATGCCGGCCGGCGCGAAATGCATGTGCCTGGGCATGTAGGCGATTGGACAGGGCTGGTCCTCGCGCAGGCGCGGTTCGCAATGGCTTCCTACCTCTTCCAGAAGAACGCTGAGACGGGTTTCGGTCTCGTAAAGCAGATGATGGGCCACCCGACCGGAGCAATGGAACTCGGTGATGTCGACGCGCACGCCGTTCCATGCGCGCCGGACTGTCGAGAGGCTCAGCATGTTTTCAGGCAAGGGGGTCAGCCGGTCGACGCGGGTGTCCAGTGATTTTTGCTCCGAGTGTTGACGCGAGATCATGTCATTGATGTGTAGTCCAATAGAGCAAACGTTTAAACCCACGGGGGCGGGAAATTGCCGCAGCACCCGTGGCCTGCTTGATGTGAACTCGCGATTATTGTCGTATGCGGCAAGGCCGCTGAACCGGCAAATATGGAGAGATCATGTATCATTCGCCAAGACGTGTCGTCGTTACTTCGCCCTTCTTCGATGACGAGACGCACGCTTACCTTAAACAGCATGGGTGTGAGGTCGAGATCATCCAATGGCAAAAAGGCCAGGGAGATGGCGGCTTGGCAACGCCGCAATTGGCCAGCCTGCTCGAAGGCGCTTCCGGCTGGATCGTCGGCCAGGCCTATGTCACACGCGAATTGTTGAGCGCATTGCCTGATCTTCAGGTCCTGGCGCGGCGCGGGGTGGGTTATGACCGCATCGATGTCGGTGCGGTCAGGGAGCTCGGCCGCGTCCTTACCATTGGTGCAGGCGGTAATGACGCTTCGGTCGCCGACCACACCATCGGCTTGATGCTGGCCGTTGCCCGGCGCTTGCGCGAATCGCAGCATCGCATGCTTGCGGGCAACTGGTCCATTCTGACAAGCTCCGATCTTTCCGGGAAAACCGTCGGCATCATCGGCCTTGGCCGAATAGGCAAGAGCCTGGTGCAACGTTGAAGGGCTTCGAGGCGCGCATCCTTGTCTGCCATCCACGTCCTGACCGGGAATATGGCGACGCCAACGGCATTACCTATGTCGATCTGGAAGCGCTGCTCCGGCAGAGCGACGTCGTGAGTGTGCACGCCCCCTTGACCCCGGACACCCGATTCCTGATCAATGGTGCCGCGCTTGCGCTCATGAAGCCTACGGCCATTCTGGTCAATACCGCGCGTGGCGGACTTGTCGATGACCGGGACCTTCTGCATGCGTTGAAAGCAGGCCGGATCGCCGGGGCAGGGCTGGATGTCTATGTCAGCGAAGGCGATCCCGCTTTCAAACCGGTTTCGGACGAGCTCATCGCATTGCCGAATGTGATCGCCACACCGCATTCTGCCGGCTCGTCGATCGAGGCTCTCGCCCGAACCAATATGATTGCGGCAAAATCCGTCATTTCAGTCTTCGATGGCGAAAACCTGCCGGAAGCATGTGTCATCGCCGATGGACGGAAACCCGCAGCAGAGTGACCTGCGAAAGCTGCGCTGGCTCGACTGGCGGGACTTCTGTATCGAACACATATATTGTAAACTGCCTTACCGAACATCCATGTCGCGTGGCATGCCCGCAAGGCTATCGCTGTGAGATCGATCTCACATGGTCTTCACGTGGGCAACCAGCTGATCGAGTGCTTTGCCCCAGCCATCGTGGAAGCCCATTTCCTCGTGCTGCTTCTTGCCCGCCTCGTCGCGATGGATGGCCATGGCGGTATAGCGCGTCCCGCTTCCCTCGGTGGCAAAGGAGACAACTCCGGTAAAGAATGGATTCTCCGAAGGCCGGTATCCCGGCAGCAGCGCGTCGGTAAAGACCAGCCGTTCGTTCGGCACGACCTCCAGATAGCAACCCATGTTCGGAAATTCCTTTCCCTCCGGCGACACCATGACGGTGCGAAACATGCCGCCGGGGCGCAGGTCGATCTCGCATTCCTTTGTCGACCACGGCTTCGGCGTGAACCATTTGACGATATGTTCCGGCGTCGTCCAGGCTTTCCACATGAGATCGCGCGGCACATCGATAAACCGTTCGAGGACGAGGTCGAGCTTGGGATCCGGCTTGATTATCGAAGGCTTGTTCATGTGTTCTGCTCCTTGAGTGTCATGAGATATTCGTCGAGTTGATCGAGGCGGCGTTCCCACAATTGGCGTTGTTTCGCCAACCAGTCTTCCACCAGTTTCAAAGGTTCGGGCGCGAGCTTGTAAGTCCTCACGCGCCCGGTCTTCCGCGAACTCACCAGCCCGCACCCCTCCAGAATCTTAAGATGTTCGACAAAGGAGGGCAGGGCCATGTCGTATGGCGCTGCGAGTTCACTGACAGAGGCGGGGCTGCTGCCAAGCCGCTCCAGCACGTGACGCCGCGTCGGGTCGGACAGTGCGCGGAAAATACCGTCTATGGGCGGTATGATAGGCGCTGCATGTGTTGCGAGGCCGGTCATCGCTGATCCCCTTTCGTGCCTGTTGGGTGGTAATAATACTTAGGATATTTCCTAAGTATTGGCAACCCATGGCGAACTATTTGATTTCCTGTTGCAAAAAGCCGTAATGTTTTCGCAATTGAGGGGACTCATGCTAGCGCCGCTCCTCGAATCAATAATGGTGCGTGGCGAACGCAGTGGGAAGCTCTCATGACGACAAGCGATGTGTGGATTTTCATTCGCGCCCTGATCACCAATCCATCCAGGGTCAGCGCAATCGCCCCATCCGGCGCAGCGTTGGCAAGGCTTATCACCAGCGAAATCAGCGGCGCGTCCGGTCCCGTGCTTGAACTCGGTCCGGGCACCGGCGTTTTCACCGATGCCTTGCTGGCGCGGGGCGTAAGTCCCGGCAATCTGACCCTGGTTGAATATGGCGCTGAATTCGCAAGGTTGCTTCAGGGACGTTTCCCGGGGATGCGAATCCTGCAGATGGATGCGTCACAACTCGGCGGACAGGAATTGTTCAAGGCGGAACCAGCGGGTGCCGTCGTCAGCGGCCTGCCGTTCCTGAGCATGCCGGACAAGGTCGGCGCTATTCTAAGTGGGGCTTTCAGCAATTTGCGGCAGGATGGCGCGTTTTACCAGTTCACCTACGGCTTTCGCTGTCCTGTGCCGAAAGGTGTATTGGAAGAGCTGGACCTTGAGGCTGTGTGCATCGGCCGGGCCTTCTGGAATCTGCCGCCAGCCGCTGTGTACCGGATCACGCGGCGCGGCGTGGAGATCAAGCAAACGATTGGATAGCCGTCGAACCACGCACAGCAAAACTTTACCCCCCAAACCGATCACTCAAAATCACCAACCGATCAAATTTATTGGCTTGTCACTCGACGACGCGGCGATAATGTCCGGCGCATGAATCCAGCCGCCACATCTCCCGTTCGTTTCGCTCTCGGCGGGCTCGTGGCTATGGCGGTCGGCATGGGTATAGGCCGATTTATCTTCACACCGATCCTGCCCGGTATGATGAGCGATCTTGGCCTGACACCGGGCGATGCCGGCCTCATCGCCTCGGCCAATTATTTCGGTTATCTCCTCGGTGCGATCATTGCCGGTTTCGGCTGGGCGTCGGGCATAGAGCGACCCCTGGTCTATGTGTCTCTCACCGCAAGCGCCGCGCTTTGTTTCGCCATGAGCGTCAGTGACGGGGTGATGCTCTTCTCCGTCATCCGCTTCTTTGCCGGCATTGCCAGCGCCTTCATGCTGGTATTCACCGCAACGATTGTGTTCAGTCATCTGGCTGCAGCCAACAGGCAGGATTTGCAGGCGATGCATTTCGGCGGTGTTGGTACCGGCATCGCGATCTCGTCGTTGCTCGTTGCCTTCAGTTCCGCCAGCGGACACGGCTGGCGGGAAGACTGGATTGGCGCGGCCATTCTTTCCGTTCTCGGCCTCATCGCGGTCTTCGCGCTGATACGACAAGGGCCGGTGCGCAGCGGTTCGGCCGCAGCGGAGCCACCCATCGTCTGGACGCCGGAATTCATCAAGATCAACATTGCCTATGGCCTGTTCGGCTTCGGCTACATCATCACCGCAACATTCATCATCGCCATCGTTCGCTCAGGCCATGGCAGCCCGTGGATGGAAGCGCTGGTCTGGTTCGTAACAGGCACTGCGGGCGCCATATCCGTCTGGCTCTGGACGCCGCTCTTGCGGCGTACCGGCCCGTTCGTCGCGCTGGCGCTCGGCTGTGCTGTTCAGGCTCTGGGCGTCGCGGCGAGCGTCGTCCTGCCATCGCCCGTTGGTCCCTTGTTGGGCGGTCTCCTGCTCGGCCTGACCTTCATCGTGATCACCGCCTTCGGCTTTCAGGCGGGGCGCGTGCTTCTGCCGCATTCACAGCGCCGCGTCATGGCGGTGATGACCGCCGCATTCGGTATCGGCCAGATCATCGGACCGCTGATCGGCGGTTATGTCGCCAACATCACCGGCGACTTTACCATTGCCACGCTCGCTGCGGCAGCGGGTCTGGTGGTCGCTGCGCTTTTCGCGTTCTCTGCGGGGCGCAACCGAGCGTAAGAGACCTTTGAGAATTCAGCCTGATGAGGCAGATGGCGTGGTTTTCGAGAACCGGAGCGCAGTGGACTTGTCTGTCCATGAGCACCGGAAGCGCAGAAAATCGCGTCAGATGCCCGTCGGGCTGGATTGGCAAGGGTCTCTGATCATTACAGCAATTTAATTACGATGGTTTCTTCTTTGCCCTATTCATGCTGTTAAAGTCATGCAACTCGTAACATCAGAAAACTGCATGATTTTTCACTCGAGGAACCCACTACGTGTTTGTCTCATTTTTCCCCAGGCCAAAGCTCTTCTTCATTTCAGCGGTGCTCTGGTCATTAGCCGCTGTTTTCTTCTGGTATTTTGTGGGTCAGCGGCTTGGCAGCAATTTTGGTCTGCCACCCGCTGCCCCTGATGCCCCGGCAATCATTGGCGTTGCCCTCTTTGTGTCGAAGCCATTTCTCTGGTTTTACATCTACTACACCGTCGCAACGTTGATGTTCTATGCCTTCTGGGCATTCTACAGTCCGCATCCATGGCAAAACTGGTCCATCCTGGGCTCGGCGTTGATTATTTTTGCCACCTATTTTTCCGTTCAGGTCAGCGTCGCATTCAATGCGTGGTACGGGCCGTATTATGATCTCATTCAGGCGGCACTCGCCAAGACCTCGCCGGTCAGCGCCGAACAGCTATACCTTGGCCTTGTCGATATTTCGGGCATTGCCTTTGTGGCCGTCACGATTGGCTCGATAAACGCCTTTTTCATCAGCCACTACATCTTCCGTTGGCGCACGGCCATGAACAATTTCTACATGGAGCATTGGGAACAGCTTCGGCATATCGAGGGTGCCTCGCAGCGTGTTCAGGAAGATACGATGCGATTTTCGACGACCGTAGAAGATCTTGGCGTCAGTCTGGTCCGCTCGTTGATGACATTGATTGCATTCCTGCCGGTGCTGTTCGCGCTCTCCAAGGAAGTCACGGAACTGCCAATCGTTGGCGAGATACCCTATGCACTGGTATGGGCCGCCGTGGGCTGGTCATTGTTTGGAACCATTTTTCTTGCTGTTGTCGGGTACAGATTGCCGGGGCTGGAATTCCGAAATCAGCGTGTCGAGGCCGCCTATCGTAAGGAATTGGTCTACGGGGAGGACGACAATGGCAGGGCACAGCCACCAACGATGGCCCAGCTGTTTTCAAATGTCCGGAAGAACTATTTCCGTTTGTACTTCAATTATCTCTATTTCAATGTTGCCCGCATCCTCTATCTCCAGGCCGACAATATTTTCTCGCTGCTTGTTCTGATCCCTTCGATCGCCGCAGGCAAACTTACCCTCGGGCTGATGACGCAGATATCCAATGTGTTCGACAAGGTGCGAGAGTCGTTCCAGTATCTCGTGAATTCCTGGTCAACGATCGTCGAATTGCTTTCGATCTACAAACGTCTGCGCGCCTTTGAATCGGTGATCTACGACGAACCCTTGCCGGCGATCGACGAGCGCTATCTGCAAACGCAATCTGAAGAAGCCTGATAGGCCACTTTAGCAGGCGGCGGTCAGATACCGCCGCTCGCTGCCGGTTTCACAAGTTCGGCGCCGACGACCGGCGTGGTCCCGCCGGTCTCCTTCAGATATTCGCTATAGGTCGTGCAGCGCACATCCGCTTTGACACAGACCTCGCTGGTGAAACGCTCCAGCGCGCGCCAGTAAGCATCGCCATTCATCAGCGTAAAGTGCAGGCCGATCTGGAACGGAATACGCTTGCCTTCATATTGCTGCTCGAATGCACCGTTGAAGGCGTCATAGGCGCGGTTTTCGAACTCGTCCAGATGATCGGGGCGCTCCACCGCACCCGAATGACGGACGAAGAGATTGTAGTCCATGGCGATGACCGGCTTGTTCTTCGGCCCTTCATCGATCGTCGGCAGTCCGAATTGATAAAGCCCGCCGGAATGCAGCGGCAGGGCAGGGCCGCGCGAAACGCCGCTGCCGTCGAAGACATAGCCCTTGTCCTTTAACGCTGAAAGCAGCGCCGGACTTTCCGAAAGGTACGGCGCGCGGAACCCGCGTATGTCCTTGTTGACAAAGCTCTTCCAACCTTCCGGCTCCGGGTCGCTGCCATATTTGCTCCAGGCATCGCTCAGCACCTGTTTATATGTGGTGAGTTCACGTTCCCAATCCGCCTTCGACCATGTCTTTCCGTCAAAATGGCCGCAGGCATGGCTGGCGATCTCATTGCCCTCGTTGCGGGCACGCCAGATGTTGTCGAGGCGCTTGGCGATATCTTCCTTGGAGGTGGCAAAGCCGATGTTGGAACGTCCGGCGGGTTCATTCGGCGCCTGATAGGATTTGCGGTCGTCGCGGTCGATCAGAAACACGCACGACAGAAAATAGGTGAATTTCGCATTGGAGCGCTGCGCCAGAGCGCGGCTGCGGTCCCAAAGCTCATTGCTGCCGGAATTATCGAACGAGATCAGCACGTATTGCGGCTTGGCGCCGATGGAACCGCGCAGTTCGATGCCGCTATTCGCCAATGCAGGCACGGACAACGAGAACGCGAGGGACGCGGCGAGTACTGTGCAGATCGAACGCATGATGATTGATACGCGGCTCCGGGGAGGGAGGTTCGTCGCTACAGGTGAATTGTGGCGATGATCGGACGCGGCGATCCACCGCAAGCGATGCGCCTTCTAACCCGTGCCGCATGGGTCTATCTTCGCGCCAGCCATTGCATTGGGGAGAGCGGTCATGCTGGTACTTGTCCTTGGGATCATCGTTTTTCTTGGAATTCATTCGGTACGCATCGTCGCGCCGGAGTGGCGTCTCGCCAAAATAGAGCAATGGGGCGAAGGCAGGTGGAAAGGTCTCTACTCGCTGATCTCGCTCGTCGGCTTCGTGCTCCTTGTCTGGGGTTACGGCATCGCCCGGGTAGACGCACCGATCATCTATGAACCGCCCGTCTGGATGAAGCACGTCACCGCGCTGCTGATGCTGTTCGCCTTCATTTTCCTGGGGCTCTTCATCGCCAAGCCTGGCCGTATGAAACCGGCGCTAAAACATCCGATGCTCATTGCCATCAAGACCTGGGCACTGGCGCACCTGCTCGCCAATGGCGATCTCGCCTCGCTCATCCTGTTCCTCTCGTTCCTGGCATGGGCGGTTCTCGACCGCATCGCCATCAAGCGACAGGAGCGGGCAGGGCTGGCTGCGCCCTATATCGTCCCCGGACCGGTCTCCAACGACATCATCGGCATTGTCGTTGGGCTGGTGTTCTACGCGCTCTTCGTGTGGAAATTGCATGTGCTTTTGATCGGCGTTCAACCGATGTAGAGCTAATTTTCGTTTACCACTTACATCCTGCAGAGTTTCCGACTAAAAGCGCCTATTCCATGCGCAGGCGGCAATTGCGTCCGCGCGTCTATCAATTGATCCGGTGGCGTAAGGCGACCCAAGAGGCACCATGACTGACGACGGCTTTTTCCGTGAGGTAAATGAGGAACTGCGCTCCGACAAGGTGAAGGCAATCTGGAAGCGCTACGGCTCGCTGCTGATCGGCGCCGTGGTCGCCGTCGTTGTCGGCACCGGCGTCTTTGCCTTCTACGAATACTGGACGGAAAAGCAGGCCTCGCAATCCGGCGATCAGTTTCTCGCTGCGCTCAACCTTGTCCGCGACGGCAAGAACGACGAAGCGCTGAAGACCCTCGATCAGCTGGAGAAGGATGGCTACGGTGCGTATCCGGTCTTGGCGCGCATGCGTGCTGCCGGTGTCATCGCACAGAAAGGCGATCTCGCCGGTGCGGTTGCAGCCTTCGACAAGGTCTCCGCCGATACCTCTGTTCCGCAGGCCATTCGCGACCTTGCGCGCCTCCGCGCGGCATTCATCCTCGTCGATACCGGCTCCTATGATGATGTAGCGTCCCGCGTCGAAGAGCTGTCCTCCGACAGCAATCCCATGCGCCATTCCGCCCGCGAAGCGCTCGGCCTCGCCGCCTGGAAGGCCGGCCGTGGTGCAGACGCAACCAAGCTGTTCCAGCAGATTTCCGACGATCAGGCTGCACCGGCCAATGTCCGTCAGTTCGCCGAAACGATGCTCGACCTTTTGAAGAGCACGGGCGCCACACCTGCCGCTGCCGCCGGCTGAAGAGAATAGGAATTCTGAGCCGATGAGCTTTACCGTCGCAATAATCGGCCGTCCGAATGTCGGTAAGTCAACGCTGTTCAACCGGCTTGTCGGCCGCAAGATCGCACTCGTCGACGACCTTCCCGGCGTCACCCGCGATCGCCGCGTCCATGGCGCCAAGCTCTACGATCTGAAGTTCGATGTCATCGATACGGCGGGTCTCGAAGAGGTCGACAGCGAATCGCTCGAAGGCCGCATGCGCGCCCAGACCGAGCTCGCCATTGGCGAAGCCGATCTCATCCTCTTCCTTGTCGACGCCAAGGCAGGCATCACCCCGACGGACGTCACCTTCGCCGATCTGGCTCGCCGCTCTGGCAAGAAGGTCATCCTGGTTGCCAACAAGGCCGAAGCGCGCGGTGCCGAATCCGGCATGTACGATTCCTATGCGCTCGGTCTCGGCGAGCCGACGCCGATTTCAGCGGAACACGGCCAGGGCTTTCCGGACCTGCGCGATGCCATCGTCGAAATCATGGGCGAAGAACGTGTCTTCCCCGACGAGCATAAAAAGGATGAAACGGACGATTCCGTTGCCGTCACCATTCCCGCCGTTCCCCGTTCGCTTGATGAACTCATCGGAGACGACATAGACGATCCCGATGCCGAGGATGTCCCTGCCTATGATGCGTCGAAGCCGCTGCGCATTGCCATTGTCGGCCGCCCGAATGCGGGTAAGTCGACACTGGTCAATACGATGCTGGGCGAAGATCGCCTGCTGACCGGGCCGGAAGCCGGTATCACCCGCGATTCCATTTCCGTCGACTGGGAGTGGAACGGCCGCAAGATCAAGCTTTTCGACACAGCGGGTCTGCGCCGCAAGTCGCGCGTGCAGGGCAAACTGGAAAAGCTCTCCGTCGGCGATGCACTGCGCGCCATCCGCTTTGCCGAAGTCGTCATCATTGTGCTCGATGCGACGATCCCGTTCGAGAAGCAGGATCTGCAGATCGCCGATCTGATCATCCGCGAGGGCCGTGCGCCGGTCATCGCATTCAACAAGTGGGACCTCGTCGAGAACCGCCAGATGGTGCTGGCCGATCTGCGCGAAAAGACCGAGCGGCTTCTGCCGCAGATACGCGGCATCAGAGCCGTGCCGATTTCCGGCGAGCGAAATCAGGGCATCGACAAGCTGATGGCGGCAGTCGCCACGACGGACGAAATCTGGAACCGCCGCATTTCCACCGGCCGTCTCAACCGCTGGATGGAAGGTGTGACGGCGCATCATCCGCCTCCCGCCGTTGCCGGACGCCGGCTCAAGATCAAGTACATCACGCAGGTGAAGACACGCCCGCCGGGCTTCGTGATTTCCTGCTCACGTCCCGATGCGTTCCCGACATCCTATGTCCGCTACCTGTCCAACGGCTTGCGCGAGACCTTCGAGATGCCGGGCGTACCGATCCGGCTTGTGCTTCGTACCTCGGACAATCCCTTTGCCGGACGGGCAAAGAAGAAGCGGTAGGGGGACGGTTTTACTACCATTCTCCCCGCTCCGTTAACCCTCCATCAAGGTTAATGCTTCATTTTTACGACCAGAATTGTTCGGTTGTGAGTGGGGTATCGGCGTGCGTTTCTCTGGGTTGTTGCGGGCAGGTTCCCGGCTGAAGAATCGGACAGATCGAAATATCATTGGTCCATTGGTCATCGGAGCGGCGATCTATTTGCTCTCGCCGACAGTCACCGCCTACCAGGACATGGCGAGCATGCTGTCGGGCTCCGAATCCGGGCAGGGCCGCTGGACCTCCTATCTGGAAAAATCGCCGGCCGGTTCGATCCAGAAGGCCAATATGTCCTTCGTCGACGACAAGGCAATCACGTCCAGCGTTCCTGCGAGCGGCATCGATGCCCCCGGCATTGGCCCGATCGTCATCAACGGCTCGCAGAAAGCACCGGGCGCGACGCCCGATGAAGATCGTATCAACCGCGCTGAAAAGCAGGGACGTATTGTCTCGATCAGCAAGAAGGCGCCGCCAAAGGCCTTCAGCGCAGGTTCGATCCTGCAGCGCCAGAGCATGCTGATCCGCCCGACCCATGGGGTCGAGGTCGAGATGGCCTTCGCCAAGCCGAAGATCGCCGGCCAGGAATTTCAGATCGCACTCGCCTTCCATAATCGCGTTCCCGATAAGCCTGCGCAGGATATCCCGCCGATGCTGGCAAGCCTCGTCAACAACAATCAGCCAGACGTGCTTGCGCTTGGCTATGCACCTGCGGCGCCGGATTATTCCAAGACATCTCCGTTCGACACAATCTTGAACGAACCGAAACTCCCCGGCCGCTTTATTCCGCAGCTCGGCGCCGGTGACCATGACTGGCTTGCGACGCCCTTGCCTCCGGTCGTCTTCAGCAAGGAAGAACAGAAATGCCTTGCAACCGCCATTTATTTTGAGGCGAGAAGCGAGAGCGTCAAAGGTCAGGCCGCCGTCGCACAGGTCATTCTCAATCGCGTGCGCAATCCCGCCTATCCGAAAACCATCTGCAAGGTCGTCTACCAGAACGACGACTGGATCAACCGCTGCCAGTTCTCCTTTGCCTGCGAAGGACGCAAACTTAATGTAACCGAGCCCAGGCAATGGAAAGTGGCGCAGGAAGTCGCCATGGCCGTCACGTCCGGCCGCATCTTCCTTCCCGAGATTGGCTCAGCCACGCACTATCATGCAGTCTATGTGCGGGCGATGTGGGCGCACACGATGAAGCGCATCGATAGGATCGGCCAGCATATCTTCTACCGCACCTATGGTGGCGGCTGGATCTGAATTTCAGGCGCAGGGAATTCGAGGCGCTTGGAAACAGCGGGAAAGCTGCTATATTGTTTCTGGAGTGGGGAACGAGCTTTCGCCCGCCCCCCGTTCCTGATTATCTGAATTGAACCCGGACGGTCCATGACCAGCTCGTCCGGGTTTTTCTCATAATCAGGGCAATACTAAATGGTTTGTACCACATAGTTTACCTCCAGATTTGAGGACAGGGCCTTTGCCCAAAGGTCGAAGCGGCCATCCCTTCGATGCACCGGCTGGCTCGGTGCTTCCTGCTCTAACCCTCAAATTCCAAGATGCTGTTTGTTTTCATTTACGGTTGGAACGATGCGACTGGCAAGAAACGCGGGGTTGAGTGGACAAGATCAGCTAGTAAGTCTTCTATTGCAGTCGCTGGATTGGAGTTCTGGCCGCTTGGAAACAGCGGGAAAGCTGCTATATTGTTTCTGGAGTGGGGAACGAGCTTTCGCCCGTCCCCCGTTCCTGATTATCTGAATTGAACCCGGATCGACATTGTCCAGCCAGTCCGGGTTCTTTTCATTATCAGGGTGATGCTCAATGGCTTATACCACATCGCTCACCTCCAGAATTGAGGGCAGGGCCTTTGCCCAAAGGTCGAAGCGGCCATCCCTTCGATGCACCGGCTGGCTCGGTGCTTTCTGCTCTAACCCTCAAACTCCAAAATTCTGTCCGCTTTCATTTACGGTTGGAACACTGCGACCCGCAAGAAACGCAGGGTTGAGTGAATGCGATCGGTCAGTATGCATCATGGACGGTGGCTGGATTTGATTTTTCACGCGCTTGGAAACAGCGGGAAAGCTGCTATATTGTTTCTGGAGTGGGGAACGAGCTTTCGCCCGTCCCCCGTTCCTGATTATCTGAATTGGACCCGGAACATGACTTGCCAGCCTGTCCGGGTCCTTTTCATTATCAGGGTGACGCTCAATGGCTTATACCACATCGCTCACCTCCAGAATTGAGGGCAGGGCCTTTGCCCAAAGGTCGAAGCGGCCATCCCTTCGATGCACCGGCTGGCTCGGTGCTTCCTGCTTCAGCCCTCAAATCCAATAGTACTGTCCAATTTTCATTTACTGTTGGAACGGATGCGACTCGCAAGAAACGCAGGGTTGAGTCAAACGGCGTGGTGGCTTGGATTAAGGCATCTGCCCAATTGCCTGTTGCGTGAAAACTTCTCTTCACGGGGCGAAGCGCCCGGATTCGGATCGGGATTTTTACCTCTGGAGGTGAGACATATAGTCATATTTGGCTAACATATTGAATCTCACCACGAAAATTACCCTTGAGACTCGAAGGTCTGCGCCTTGACTAGCGCGGATCGTAACAATATGTTGCGCGCGACTTCGAAGCGGGGGTGAAGCCCCGCATTCAGTGTGTAAAGGACATGCCATTGGCAACGGGTAAGGATCCCGATAAGTCAGGTTCTGTCGGTAGCACGCCGGATGCCGGGAAGATGCTGACTTCGGAGGAACTGGAGAGCCGTCGCCGCTCGTTGGAAGCAAAGCTTGTTTCCAGAGGGGCAGCACGCAAGGCCGGTTCGGACGACAAGGGGACGGAAACCGCCTCCGGTGTCGCGCAGGCCATGAAGCTGTCGAGCGAGTTTATCGCCGGCGTTCTGGTCGGTGCGGGGTTGGGCTGGTTAGCTGACCGATTTTTGGGTACTTCACCTTGGGGGCTTATCATCCTGCTCCTCCTTGGTTTTTGTGCTGGAACGCTGAATATCCTGCGCTCTGCGGGACGTGTGGCGGAAAACCGTGGTGTGCAGTCCATCAAGGACGCCGAACGCGACAAACCGGAATAGATCTTGCGGATGATGTCCGCGGGAATGATGCAAGAGAGACGAGGTTAGAGTGTCCAACGATCCGATTCATCAATTCCATATCACCAAATGGATTCCCATTAATCTGGGTGGAATTGATCTATCCTTCACCAACTCGTCGGCCTTTATGGTTGCAACGATTGGCGTTGCCTCTGCTTTTCTCTATCTGACCTCTTCCAACCGCGGTCTCATTCCGACTCGCCTGCAGTCGGTTTCGGAAATGGCCTATGAATTCGTCGCGTCGACCTTGCGCGAATCGGCTGGCAGTGCCGGAATGAAGTTCTTCCCGTTCGTGTTCTCGCTGTTCATGTTCGTGCTCGTCGCCAACATGCTTGGCATGTTCCCCTACTTCTTTACTGTCACCAGCCAGATCATCGTCACCTTTGCACTTGCAGTCCTGGTTATCGGTACCGTGCTTGCTTATGGTTTTGCCAAGCATGGCTTCAAATTCCTCGGCGTGTTCGTGCCTTCCGGTGTGCCGGCGCTGCTGCTTTTACTAGTGGTGCCGATTGAAATCATCTCGTTCCTTTCCCGCCCGATCAGCCTTTCGGTTCGTCTCTTCGCCAACATGCTTGCCGGCCACATCACGCTGAAGGTGTTCGCAGGTTTCGTTGCCTCGCTGAGTGCTCTCGGTGCGCTCGGTGTCGGTGGCGCGGTCCTGCCGCTCGCGATGACGGTGGCGCTGACCGGTCTCGAATTCCTGGTGGCCTTCCTTCAGGCCTACGTCTTCACCGTGCTGACATGCATGTACCTGAACGACGCAGTCCATCCCGGCGGTCACTAAGAAAAACTTCACCGGCGGGTTTCCGCCAAACGCAATCTATCAATAACGATTCTATCCAAAGGAGTTTAATATGGATCCGGTAGCAGCAAAGTACATCGGCGCAGGTCTTGCCTGTTTTGGTATGGCTGGAACGGCCCTCGGCCTCGGCAATATCTTCGGCAGCTATCTCTCCGGTGCGTTGCGCAACCCTTCAGCAGCTGATGGCCAGTTCGGCCGCCTGGTATTCGGCTTTGCCGTTACCGAAGCTTTGGGCATCTTCTCGCTGCTCATCGCTCTTCTGCTTCTCTTCGCTGTTTAATCTGAACGGCGCCTGATACTGGCTGCGTTTTGCGTGGCCAGTATATTGATTTGAGAACCATGCCAGAGACCATTTGAGAATTCAGCCTGATGAGGCAGCTGGTGTGATTTTTCGAGAACCGGAGCGCAGTGGACTTTTGGGTCCATGAGCACCGGAAGCGCAGAAAATCGCATCGGATGACCGTCAGGGTGGATTGGCAAAGGTCTTTAAAGGGGACAACACATGTTTGTGTCATCGGCCTACGCCGCATCCACAACGGAAACACTCGCTCAGACCGACACCCACGGCGCAGCCGAAACCGCTGCCCCGGGCGCGGCGCCTGATGCCCATGCCACTGAGACGCATACCGAAACCGGTGTGCCGCATCAGCAAGGCGTTTTCCCGCCCTTTGATTCCAGCCATTTCGCATCGCAGATTCTCTGGCTGGCACTGACGTTTGCCGTTTTCTACCTGTTCCTGTCGCGGGTGATCCTGCCGCGTATCGGCGGCATTATCGAGACGCGGCGTGATCGTATCGCGACCGATCTCGACCAGGCCGCCCGTATGAAGCAGGAATCGGACGAAGCATTTGCTGCTTACGAGCAGGACCTTGCAGACGCCAAGAAAAAGGCCGGCAGCATTGCCCAGACAGCCCGCGATGAAGCCAAGGCGAAAGCCGACGCGGAACAGGCGGAGGTCTCGGCGGCTCTCGAGAAGAAACTGAGCGAAGCCGAAGCCAGCATTGCCGCCATCAAGGACAAGGCGATGAACGAAGTCGGAACGATTGCGGAAGATACCGCAACCGAGATCGTCAGGAAGATTCTCGGCGGAAGCATCGACAAGGCAAGCATTTCCGCCGCCGTCAAAGCCGTTCGGGGCTGAGGAGAATCACAATGGAATTCGACGCAACATTCTATGCCCTCGTTGGCCTCGTTATCTTCCTAGCACTGCTGGTCTATCTCAAGGTTCCGGCCGTCGTTGGCAAGTCGCTCGACGGTCGCGCGGATAAGATCCGCGACGAGCTTGAAGAAGCTCGTCGCCTGCGCGAAGAAGCACAATCCCTGCTCGCGGAGTTTCAGCGCAAGCGCAAGGAAGCCGAGAAGGAGGCAACCGAAATCGTTGCCATTGCCCAGCGTGAAGCGCATGGCATGCTCGAGGAAGCCAAGCAGAAAACCGAAGAATATGTTGCCCGCCGCAACCGGCTTGCAGAGCAGAAGATCGCCCAGGCCGAAGCTGAGGCTGTCAACGAAGTCCGTGCCTCTGCCGTCGATATCGCCGTTGCCGCGGCCAGCCGCATCCTTGCCGACAAGGTGGATGCCAAGACCTCGGCTGACTTCTTCAAGTCATCACTGACTGAAGTAAAATCCCGCCTTAACTGAGAACGGGAAAATCGAACTTCCACGAAGCCGCCAAAAGGCGGCTTTCTTTTGGAAAATTTCACGTCGATCTGAATCTCGCAGACGTTTTACGCAGAAATCTTTGAATCTCGCACAAGAGTTCGCGATTCCTACGCAAGAAAGTGCGATTCTGGTGCAAGAATTTCAACCGCTGAGTGAAATTTAGTGGTGCCGAGTTGAATACTAGAGCGGTTTGCAGCCATATTGGATCAGTTCTGTTTCTCGGATGGCGAGACAATCCACGCGGAAGGTGGCGAGGCCGATGCCTTTCCATCGTCCGATGCCGCCTGACAAAGTGGGTGGCCGCCAGCCGGAAACCCGAAGGGCCGGGTGAATTCGGGCCAAACCCATCGGGCTTCGGCTTCGTCCGATGGGTAAACATCGGCCTCGCCAAACCCCTCGACCTTGAACCAAATTCCCTCCGGCAGAACGATTCAATATGACTGTAAACCGCTCTAGGCTTGGCGCTGTTTGAGCGGTGAAAAACTGAAACGGTGCAGGCCCACCACCGGACCATGCGCCTCCATGGCATTGCGATGGAACTCCGTCCCATACCCGGCGTGCATTTCCAGACCATAAAGCGGAAAGTATTTGCCGGTCTGCGCCATCATCCGGTCGCGTGTCACCTTGGCGAGGATAGATGCGGCAGCGATCGATACGGAACGCTGATCGCCCTTGATAAGCGCCGTGGCAGGGCAGGGAAGCCCAGGCGCCACATCGCGGCCATCGATGAGCGCATGACCCGGAAGGATTGCCAAACCGCATACAGCCCGTCGCATCGCCTCAAGTGCAGCCTTCAGTATATCGGTTGCATCGATCACTGGCGCAGAAATGCTCGACACCGCGCAAGCGAGCGCTGTTTCCGTAATGATATCAAACAGTTCCTCACGGCGTTGCGCTGTCAGCCGCTTCGAATCGTCGAGACCGTCAGGGATTTTCTTTGGATTCAGAATGACAGCAGCAGCCACCACCGGCCCCGCCAGCGGGCCGCGCCCGGCTTCGTCAATACCGACGATAAACTCAATCCCGCTGCGCATAAGTTTCCGCTCGCTGACAAAATCCGGTTTGCCAGGTTCGATAGGAAGAAGCAGAGAATCAGAACGCGATCGAGCCATGTTGCGACGAGCCTCGCATTCGCTCTGATTCTCTGCAAGTCCCCTGGCGCAGATGGGGCGGACGCCAGGGTCACGTCAGGCTGAGGGGGGGCTGCCTGACGGAAGTAAGTTATTGATTTTACTGCCAATCCATCCAAAAACTTTCGCAATTGTCACGTCAAGGCGCTTACAACAGCGACAATTGTTCGCTTCCGGGGGTCGCCTCGAACAGATCAGTGCGCAGCCGCCGCTTGTTCACATTGATGCCGAGCCGTTTGGCCGCTATCTCGAACCGCCTGCCGATCTGCCAGGCATAGGGCCCTTCGCCGCGCATGCGTTTGCCCCATTCCGCATCGTAATCCTTGCCGCCGCGCATCGATCGCACCAGCGACAGGACGTGGCGATAGCGATCCGGATAGTTGCGCAGCAGCCATTCCTTGAAGATCGGACTGACCTCCAGTGGCAGGCGCAAAAGCACATAACCAGCCTCCAGCGCGCCCATCGCATGGGCGCTGTCGAGGATACGCTCGATCTCATGATCGTTCAGCCCGGGAATGATTGGCGCCACCATGACACTGACCGGAATACCGGCGTCCGACAGACTGCGAAGTGCTTGCAGACGCCGCGTTGGGGTCGAGGCACGTGGCTCCATGGTGCGCGCCAGCTTTCCATCGAGCGTCGTCACCGACAGGGCTACCTTGGCGAGACCTTTCTCGGCCATACGCGCCAGAATGTCCTGATCGCGCATCACCAATGCGGATTTTGTAACGATTCCAACGGGGTGCTGGTGCGCTTCCAGCACTTGAAGGATATCCCGCATGATGCGCCATTTCTTCTCGATCGGCTGATAGGGATCGGTGTTGGTGCCGATTGCTATTGTCTTTGCCGCGTACCCAGGCCTCGACAATTCCTTGTCCAGCATCTTCGCCGCGTCAGGCTTGGCAAAGAGCTTCGACTCGAAATCCAATCCGGCAGAGAGGCCCATATACGTATGTGTCGGGCGGGCAAAACAATAGATGCAGCCATGTTCGCAGCCACGATAGGGATTGATCGAACGGTCGAAGCCGATATCCGGCGAGTCATTGCGGGTGATGATCGTGCGCGGCTTTTCGATCTGAACTTCAGTCTTGAAAGGCGGCAGATCCTCGATGGTTTCCCAGCCATCATCGTAGACATGGCGGCTTTCGGCCTCGAACCTGCCTGTTGGATTGATACCGGCGCCACGGCCGCGACGGCGCTCATGATCGATCCGCAGACCGGCTTCCTCGATCAAAGCATTGGCATGTTGTGCCCGGCCTTGTCCGAAGGCCGCCTTGTCTGCTTGCACCACGATGTTCATTTGCATTCTCTCCTTGGCAAGGAGCGAAACGAGTCGCTCGCCACAGCCGCAACATGAATGTATTCCTAGCAAAGTTTGAGAACAAAGCAAGAACAATCTGCGCCAAAAGGAGTGATGGAAATTCCTATAATAATACTATATTGGCTCCTGATGATTTCCGTCCTGATTGAAACCCAAAATTCGGATGAGGCTTTGGCCAGAACGCTCGGCGGTCTGGTGGGAGGGGCTGTCGAAGGCATTTTGAGCGATGTGATCATCATTGATCACGGTTCTGTCGATCAGACCCATCGCGTTGCCGATGCGGCCGGCTGCATCTTTCTGCAGGATCAGACTTTGATCGACGGGTTCAGGCGCGCGCGTAGCGAATGGTTCCTGTTTCTCGAACCGGGCGCGAGACTATTGGATGGGTGGATCGAACCCGTTGCGGTTCATGCAGAACGCATGCAGGGGCCTGCTTGCTTCACCCGGTCGCACACGCACCGCAGGCCATTTCTCAGCCGCGTGTTCTCCCCAGGCAATCCCTTGGCCGATGGGCTGCTTATTTCGAAGCGCCAATCCATGGCATTGTTCAGTCCCGGCAAGAGGGCGGTTGATATAGCGCGCGGCCTTGCCATGAAACGGCTTCGGGCAGAGATCATTCCGGCCGATTTGAAATAAGGCTTAGCCCTTGCCGCTGCGCTTCAGATGCTCGTCCAGCCTCGGCATGATCTCAACGAAATTGCATGGCATGTGCCGATAATCCAGCTGATACTGCAGAATATTATCCCAGGCGTCCTTGCAGGCACCCGGCGAGCCCGGAATCACGAAGACGAAGGTCGCGTTGACGACGCCGCCAGTCGCCCGCGATTGAATTGTCGATGTACCGATCTTGTCATAGGAAATCCGGTGGAACACTTCGGAAAAGCCATCCATGCGCTTCTCGAAGATCGGTTCCAGGGCCTCAGGCGTTACGTCACGGCCGGTAAAGCCAGTGCCACCAGTGGTAATGATCACGTCGATTTGCGGGTCCTTTGACCAGGAAAGCACGCGATCTCGAATTTTCGTCCGATCATCGGTGACAATGGCGCGTTCCGCCAATGTATGGCCGGCGGCGAGGAGCCGCTCTGCCAGGGTGCTTCCTGACTTGTCGTCTTCGAGCGTGCGCGTATCGGAAACCGTTAGAACGGCGATCTTGACCGGTACAAAGGGGCGTGTCTCATCGATACGAGCCAAGATCAGCTTCCTTTCATGGCACTGTATGTTGCGACGACGAACCAGTCCGGATTGTTTTGCTTAAGAGCCGCTGCCGCAGTTTCGGCCTCGCGGTCGCTACCGTAAATTGCAAAACACGTGCCGCCAGAACCGGACATGCGCACCAGCCGGGGAGCCGTGCCACGCAACGCATTCATCGTGTCGCCAATTGATGGGATCAGCTTTTCAGCCGCTGAAAAAAGATGGTTGTCCGTCTGCGCGAGATAGACGCAGACATCATGCAGACTAAAAAGTTTCGGCAGGTTGGGAAGGGGCTGGTTGTCGCGTTTTGCCAGCGCCTCGAAGACCTGCGGGGTCGAGATTGAAACGCCATTATTGACGAGAACCATCGGCAAATGCGGGAAGGTGGCGATACGTTCGATGTCTTCGCCGATGCCCCGTGCAATCAACGGTTGGCCATGCAGGCACATCGGGACATCCGCGCCCAGGGTCAGGCCGATTGCAGCCAACTGTTGCGTTCCGATGCCCCACAGCGCCGTCAGTGCGCGCAATGCCGCCGCCGCGTCGCTCGACCCGCCACCTATGCCGGAAGCAATTGGAAGATTTTTTTCAAGGCGGATATCAACTGGAGCGGCTTGCTGGGGAAATTTTGCGCGCAGAGCGTCCCTTGCCTTGAGCACAAGATTGCCTTCGTCACTCGGCAAGTCGCTCCCGAACGGGCCGGATATCTCGAAGGAATCGACCAGCGCGTGTTTCACGCTCACCTTGTCGCCAAAATGCGCGAACACGACCAGACTGTCGAGAAGATGATAGCCATCATCCCTGCGCCCTGTCACGTGCAGCGCCAGATTGATCTTGGCGGGGGCAATCAGGCTGATCGTACGCTCAACACTATCCAGCATGGGAATCAGTCTTTGCGCAAACGGTATTCGCCGGTCTCGGGATCCTGTACCAATGTCCCCTGTGCACGGTTCTGCACTTCTTTTTCAGCCTCGCGAACCCGCTTCGAAACGCGCTGCGCTTCTTTCTTGAATGAACGATAGCCGTAATAGGCAGCACAGCCGACTAGGGCAAAAAAGATCAACTGTGGCATCGCGCATAAACCTCAAAAAGCGATATCATTCCTCACCGACAATAGCACGGAGCGCTCATCTTGCCAAAATCCAGATTGGTCAGATCATAGTCCAAATCGCGACCAAAGCGCGCGTTCTTCAGCGGCGTCGATCAGGCCGCTGGCCAGATTGGCTCCGAGTGCCTCAATTTTGGTCTCGGCTGACGGTAATTTGCGCCCGAACAGGCCGCGCGGCTGCGAGATGAGTTTCAACCTGGTTTTCGGACCGTATTGCGACAGAAGATAGGAGCGCATATCCCCGAGACTATCGACCAATCCGAGTTCGACGCCTCGCATTCCCGTCCAGAACAGGCCCGTGAACAGATCTGGATTGTCGCTCAGCTTTTCGCCGCGTCGCTCCTTGACCAGATTGATGAAAGTCTCGTGGATTTCCAGCTGCAGCGCCTTCAAATGCTC
Source organism: Phyllobacterium sp. LjRoot231 (assembly GCF_964253365.1). Taxonomy (NCBI): domain Bacteria; kingdom Pseudomonadati; phylum Pseudomonadota; class Alphaproteobacteria; order Hyphomicrobiales; family Phyllobacteriaceae; genus Phyllobacterium; species Phyllobacterium sp. LjRoot231. The sequence continues at coordinate 4,159,401 of NZ_CAXUQT020000001.1, read as the reverse complement.
GATATCTTCCTTGTTCTCGGGACGGAACGGATCGAGCGTAGCCTTGTTCTTGCCCGCCGTATGGACCCGGCGCTCAACGCCGATTTTCTTGATGAGGTCGGTAAAGCCAAAGCTTGCCGAAACGACGCCTATGGAACCGACGATGGAGGATGGGTCAGCGATAATCTCATCGCCGGCGACAGCGATCATGTAGCCGCCTGAGGCGGCGACGTCCTCGACGAACATATAGACCTTCTTGTTCTTTTCAGTCGCCAAATCGCGAATGCGTCGATAAATCAGCCGTGATTGTACAGGCGAACCACCTGGAGAATTGATGGAAATGGCAACAGCCGGTGCATCCTTTTCTGCGAATGCCTTCTCCAGAACAGAGGCTGTCGATGCGAGCGACAGGTTTTGCCGGAATGGACCGCCACCGGTCATGATCATGCCGTGCAGGCGAACAACCGGAATCTCCTGATAATCAGGACGCCAGCGACGGGGCAGTAATTTCCGGATAAATCGGGCCAAGCGTGTCTCCTCTTGAGGGTATGCCGTCAGGACCATGTAGGCTACGTGCATGAAATCACAATGGTGCCAAAGTCTAAAAAAGCGACTTCAGCCCATTATTGATGGCAATTGCCCGCTCGGTAAATTCATTTCCGGTCTTATGATGCAAGACAACGGCAGGATATAACGACAGCCCCGCGCGGCTTCCCCTGATACCCTTGATGACAATACGAATGGCGGCGTCCTGCGGTCTTGGCTGCACGGGAACGATGATCAATCCGCCAAAGCGTCCCTCAAGGGCATCGAGCAAGTCGGTTATTGATGCCGGCCGGGCGATGATCCCGATCGAGCCGCCCGGCTTGACGATGGCTGCAGCAGTCCTGATCCACTGCTCCATCATGCCCTTTGTCATGACATGCGCTTCCGCCTTGACCGGATCGGGTGTGGAGCGGTCGGTAGGCTGGTTGAAGGGTGGGTTCATGATGGCGAAATCAAAGCAGTTATCACCAAGTCCTGCCGCAACACGCGCCTTGCCGGTCAGCGTCACGTCTGCCTGTATGACCTCGGCGCGAGCCGAAAATGCGCTGTTTTCCGCTAATGCAAGTGAATTCCGGGCAAATGCGGCCATGAAGTCCGATCGTTCAATCAAGGCCGCCGTTGAGCCCGTACAGCGAGACAGAACGGCCAGCCCCGCAGCCCCGGCACCGGCGCCAAGATCGGCGACCCGTCCGGCAAAATCATTCGGCACCACACTGGCGAGGATCATCGCATCGACACCGGAACGGTGCCCTTTCGCAGCGGGTTGCAACAGATAGAACCGGCCACGATGAAACGCATCCTTCGTGTGTGAGGCGTCGGCTGCAAGCTTAGAGCGAGATTCGATCATATTGAACCAGTTCTGTTTCTCGGATGGCGAGACAATCCACGCGGAAGGTGGCGAGGCCGATGCCTTTCCATCGTCCGATGCCGCCTGACAAAGTGGGTGTCCGCCAGCCGGAAACAGAACGATTCAATATGATCGAATCTCGCTCTAGGTCAGTCGCGAAGCTCCTGTTCGATGCCAGCGTCTACAAGCAGTTGCCGCACCTCTTTTTCGCGGTCGCCATCGACCATGATGCGGCGCCCAAGAATACCAAGTGAGCCCTCGAGAATGCTCATGTTCGAGTCCGCGATGAAATGATTGATTTTGGCTTCCTTCAACAGTGATTCGACAAAAGAGATTAGAACCGGGTCATTGGTACGCAATATTTCAATCATTTTGGCTACCGTTGCGGGATAGCGCAAAGCGCTGTGCCCTGATTGTATGAAGGTGTGTGAAGGCTTATCACGAATTTGTAACCCGGTCGCAAATTTTGCGCGCCAATTCGCCACTTGCGGGTTACAGGCTGTCAAAATAAGGTGTCGCCGCATCATGCCAGAACTGTAGGGAGTTTCGTTTTGGGCGTCGTTGTTAGTCTGGACGATAAGAAAAACAGTACAGGATCAGTGCAGCCGCTGATCGATTTGACTCATGCAGACATGACACGCGTCAACGAACTTATCCTGTCGAAGGCCGGGTCTGACGTCGAGATGATTCCGGAAGTTGCAAACCATCTGATCTCTTCCGGCGGCAAGCGTTTGCGCCCGATGATCACGCTCGCTGCAGCTCGCATGTTCGGCTACAAGGGCGATGGCCATGTCAAACTTGCGACCAGCGTCGAGTTCATGCATACGGCGACATTGCTGCATGATGATGTTGTTGACGAAAGCGATCTGCGCCGCGGAAAACGCACGGCGCGCATGATCTGGGGCAATCAGGCGAGCGTTCTCGTTGGGGATTTTCTGCTGGGCCAGGCTTTCAAGATGATGGTCGACGTTGGCTCGCTTGAAGCGCTCGACGTGCTTGCGACTTCAGCATCCGTCATCGCCGAAGGCGAGGTCATGCAGCTTGCGGCCGCAAAAAACCTCGAAACAACCGAAGACGAATATCTGGCCGTGATCAAGGCCAAGACGGCGGCGCTTTTTTCGGCGGCCGCCGAAGTCGGTCCGATCATCGCGTCCGCGTCGCGGACGAATCGCCATGCGCTACGCTCCTATGGGCTCAATCTCGGGCTCGCCTTCCAGCTTGTGGACGATGCCCTGGATTACGGCGGCAATGCCAAGGATCTGGGTAAAAATACCGGCGATGATTTCCGCGAAGGCAAGATTACCCTGCCGGTCGTGCTGACCTATCGGCGCGGAACACCGGAAGAACGGCTTTTCTGGAAAGAGGCGCTAGAAAACGGTGCAAATGATGACAAGGGCCTGGAAAAAGCCAAAGGATTGATGACGCGTTATGGTGCATTGAGTGATACAATACAGCGCGCCCGGCATTTTGGCGGCATCGCCCGGGATGCACTCGCTCCACTCGATCAGTCGCCGCAGAAGGATGCGCTTCTCGAAGTCATCGACTTCTGCATCAGCCGGGTCAATTGATGGGTTCTCAAGCCGCGTGAAGGCCCAAGTCCGGAACTTTCGATCAACCTTGAGCGAAAACCGTAAAAAGGCCATGGTTTCCTTGAGGACTCGGACAATCATCTCAATTTGGGAAAATAAAGAGGGTTTTTGTTATGCAGCGTAGTAAATTGCTTGGCTCGGTCATGGGCGCAACGCTCGCTGCGTTTACGGTGGTGGCGGCGTCCGCTCAGGCCGCGACCAACAACACACCGACATTGAATGCCGGCACTCTGTCCGGTGCATTCCTTTCCGCGCGCACGGCCGAACGAAGCAATGACTTCGACAGTGCCATCTCGTTTTACCGGCAAGCGCTGGCCTACGACCCCAAGAATACCGAACTGCGGCAGAGCCTGATGCTGGTGCTTTTGACCAATGGACAGTTCAAGCAAGCGCTGCCGATAGCGGAGGAACTCAAGGCTGTCCCGGAGATCGAACGGTTTTCACGGCTGGCGCTGGGGATCGACGCACTCAACAGGAAGCAATACCAGAAAGTCGACACGCTGATGATGCTGTCGCTTCAGTCGGATCTCGATCGCATGATCACAGGTCTCGTTGCCGCCTGGGCCAAAGCCGGCGCGGGCAAGCCGAATGAAGCGCTGTCGATGATCGACAAGCTGCAGGGGCCGGAAGGCTTTACGCTATTCAAGACCTATAATTCTGCACTGATCGCGGACATGGCAGGTCAGAAGGACAAGGCTGCGGCGTTCTACCAGAGCGCGATAGACGACAAGGCCAATGTTGCAGCAGCACCCGACACCTATGAACGTCTCGTCGAAGCCTATGCGTCATTCAAGATGCGCTCAGGCGACAAGGAAGGTGCTCAAGCCTTGGTCAAGGAAGCATCGGAGGTGCTCTCGGGCCGCTTGGTCCTCGCTGAATTCGGCAAGCAAATTGCAGAGGCGAAGACGATAAAGCCATTGATACAATCGCCGCAACAGGGTGCGGCTGAGGTGCTTTATACGGTGGCGACAGCCATCAACCGTAATGGCGGCGAAGCTTTCTCGAAGCTCTACCTGCAGATGTCCTTGCCGCTTAGGCCAGATCATGATGCAACGCTGTATCAACTCGGCGACATCAGCGCCAAGATGGAGCAGCCGGAAAAAGCTATCGACTATTTCGGCAAGATTTCGGCTGATTCCGCCTACAGCCGTGACGCCGAGATGCAGCTCGCGATCAATCTGGCGATCATGAAGCGCAATGACGAAGCCATTCAGCACCTCAATGGCCTGCTCAAGAGCGAACCCGACGATATGCGCACCTACCTCGCGATTGGCAGCATCTACTCGCAGGACAAGAATTATCAGAAGGCAGCGGAAACCTACGACCAGGCTGTCGCTGCCCTGAAGGAGCCGACCCGCAATGACTGGACGATTTTCTATCAGCGCGGCATCTCTTATGAGCGTTTGAAGGAATGGGACAAGGCCGAGCCAAATTTCCTCAAAGCGCTCGAGCTTTACCCGGATCAGCCTCAGGTGCTGAACTATCTTGGTTATTCCTGGATCGACATGAATACCAAGCTTGAGCAGGGTCTTGATCTGATCAAGAAAGCCGTAGCAGCCCGTCCCCAGGACGGCTACATCGTTGATTCCCTTGGGTGGGCCTACTACCGGCTTGGTCGTTACGATGACGCCGTGACGCAGCTCGAACAGGCCGTGAAACTGCGCGCAGAAGACGCGACGATCAACGACCATCTGGGCGATGCCTATTGGCGGGCGGGCCGCAAGCTGGAGGCAACATTCCAGTGGGCGCACGCGCGAGATTCCAAGCCCGAGCCGGAAGATCTGGTCAAGATCGAGGAAAAGCTGAAGAACGGCCTTCCGGATGACAAGGACCCGGGCGTTGCCAAGAATGGCCCCGATGCACAGAAGCCGCCTGTCCCGCCAGCGCCGGCACCGGCTCCCGACAAGAAGAGCTGATCGCTTGGTTCTACTTGACCGGCTGGAGTGCAGGTCTTAGAGCAGTTTGCAGCCATATTGAATCGTTCTGCCGGAGGGAATTCGTGGGCAAGGTCAAGGGATTTGGCGAGGCCGATGCCTTTCCATCGGACGATGCTGGAGCCCGATGGATTTGGCCCGAATTCACCCGGCCCACTGGTCGAACCGCATTTCTCTCGAAATGCGGATAATTCGACCAGCGGGTTTAACAGCTTGTTGGTTTGCCAAAGCAAACCAACGGCTGGGTTTCCGGCTGGCGGACAACCACTTTGTCAGGCGGCTTCGTCCGATGGATAAACATCGACCTCGCCACCTTCCGCGTGGATTGTCTCGCCATCCGCGAAACAGAACTGGTTCAATATGACTACAAACTGCTCTAGAGCATGGTCCCGAAAAGTTGCATGACTTTTCGGATCAGATCATGCTCCAAACAAAATATGCACTTCGTTCCTTGTCGTCAAAAAGGCCCCGTCCGGTGACCGCTCCACTTCCTGATCACATGCTGCCAACCCGCTCGTTCCAGGGCCTCATCCTGACGCTTCATAATTACTGGGCCCAGCACGGCTGCGTGATCCTGCAGCCCTATGACATGGAAGTCGGCGCCGGCACGTTCCACCCGGCAACCACATTGCGCTCGCTCGGGCCGAAGCCATGGAAGGCAGCCTACGTTCAGCCTTCGCGCCGCCCCAAAGACGGGCGCTACGGCGAAAATCCGAACCGGCTACAGCATTATTACCAGTACCAGGTGATCATGAAGCCGTCGCCGCCCAATCTGCAGGAGCTTTATCTCGGCTCTCTGCGGGCGATCGGTCTCGACCCGCTGCTGCACGATATCCGCTTTGTCGAGGACGACTGGGAGAGCCCGACGCTTGGTGCCTGGGGTCTTGGCTGGGAATGCTGGTGCGACGGTATGGAAGTTTCGCAGTTCACCTATTTCCAGCAGGTCTGCGGTATCGAATGCGCCCCGGTTTCCGGCGAATTGACCTACGGTCTGGAACGCCTCGCCATGTATGTGCAGGGCGTCGACAATGTCTATGACCTGAACTTCAATGGTCTCGAAGGCGATGAGAAGGTCACATACGGAGACGTATTTCTGCAGGCTGAGCAGGAGTATTCGCGGCACAATTTCGAGCACGCCAACACCGCCATTCTGCTGCGGCATTTCGAGGATGCTGAAGCCGAGTGCGAGGCGCTTTTGCGCGCTGGTGCACCAAAAGACGGCGATAACAACCCGCTGCACAAGATGGTACTGCCTGCCTACGACCAGTGCATCAAGGCCTCGCACGCCTTCAATCTTCTCGATGCGCGCGGCGTTATTTCCGTGACCGAGCGGCAGAGCTACATCCTTCGGGTCCGCAATCTTGCCCGGCAATGCGGTGAGGCTTTCCTGCTGACGGAAGCCGGTGGCGCGGGCATTTTGTGATGAAACGTTTTTCAAGCTTTAAGTTGGCATCTGCCCGCAAGTTGCGTTCGGAAATGACTGACGAAGAAAGAAAACTTTGGCAGCACTTGTGGCGTATTCCGTTGGAAGGCTCGCATTTCAGAAGACAGGTGCCAATTGGGCCTTATTGCGCGGATTTTCTTTCACACAGATTGAAACTCGTTATCGAAGTTGACGGATTTCAACACGGTTTGGAGCCCCAACGCCGTCATGATGTGAAGAGAACTGCGTGGCTGGCAAGAAACGGTTACCGTGTACTTCGGTTTTGGACGCACGAAATAAGGACTGAACTCGATAGTGTTCTGAATATGATTTATGCAGTTGTTCAGGAACAGGTGAAGCTTCACCCCGCCCCGGCCCTTCGGTCCGACCCTCCCCATCGAGGGGAGGGTGAAGACGGCAGTGGCATTTCCACCTCCCCCTTTGATGGGGGAGGTCGCAGCGAAGCTGCGGGTGGGGGTGAAAGTTCATTGCCCAAGAAATTTCATTCCTATGCAATCCATTCCCCTTTTGCGGGCAGGAGTTACCATGCCTGATCTTTTGCTCGAACTTCGCTCGGAAGAGATTCCCGCTCGCATGCAGCGCAAGGCCGCCGGCGACTTGAAGAAGCTCGTGACCGATGGCCTTGTCGAGGCCGGGCTTACCTACGAGGCCGCAGGCGACTATTGGACACCACGCCGCCTGACGCTGGACATACGTGGTCTTACAGCCCGTTCCAAGGACGTGCATGAGGATCGCAAGGGTCCAAGCGTCAACGCGCCCGAGCAGGCGATACTGGGCTTTCTGCGTTCAGCGGGTCTCTCCGATATTTCAGAAGCGCACGTCCACACCGATCCGAAGAAAGGCGACTTTTACGTCGCCCATTTGACCAAGCCCGGTCGCGGCGCCGAAGAGATCATCGCTGAACTCATGCCGAAGATCATCGCCGCGTTTCCTTGGCCGAAATCCATGCGCTGGGGAGCCGCTTCGTCGAAGCCGGGCAGCCTGCGCTGGGTGCGCCCGCTGCAATCGGTCGTCTGCACCTTTGGCCCCGAAACGGAAGAGCCCGTCGTTGTCGACTTCGAGATCGATGGCCTGCGTGCCGGCAATGTCACCTATGGCCATCGCTTCCTGAGCGACGGCAAGCCGATCACGGTTCGCCGCTTCAACGACTATGTGGCAAAACTCGAAAAGGCCAAGGTTGTTCTCGATGCAGATCGCCGCAAGGAAATGATTCTGTCGGATGCGCAGAATATCGCCTTCGCATCCGGTCTTGAGTTGGTCGAAGACGAAGCGCTTCTCGAAGAAGTGTCCGGCCTCGTCGAGTGGCCTGTGGTGCTGATGGGCGAATTCGAGGAAGAATTCCTCGCCATTCCGCCGGAGGTCATTCGCCTCACGATCAAGACCAATCAGAAATGCTTCGTCACGCGCAAAATAGGTTTGCACCCCACCCCGGCCCTTCGGTCCGACCCTCCCCATCGAGGGGAGGGTGAAGACGGCAATGGCGCCTCCACCTCCCCCTCCGATGGGGGAGGTCGCAGCGAAGCTGCGGGTGGGGGTGAGAATCCGCTGTCCAACAAGTTCATTCTCGTCTCCAACATCGAGGCGACTGACGGCGGGCGCGAGATCGCTCACGGTAATGGCAAGGTCGTCCGCGCACGCCTCTCGGATGCGCTCTACTTCTGGAACACCGACCAGCACGACCTGCCGGATATGCACACGCTGGCTCCAGCTGCGATCAAGTTCGACCTCGATCTGAAGAAGCCGCTGGACCAGCGCATGGCCCGGCTCGATGCGCTGAATGTCACCTTCCACGCCAAGCTCGGGACGCAGGGCGAGCGTGTGACGCGGATCAGGGCACTCGCACGCGAAATCGCGCCGCTCGTAGGTGCCGATCCTGCATTGGCCATACGTGCTTCGGTTCTGACCAAGGCCGATCTCACGACAGAAATCGTCGGGGAGTTTCCGGAACTGCAGGGCGGCATGGGCCGCAAATATGCGCTGTTGCAGAAAGAACATCCTTCGGTTGCCGCAGCCATTGAGGAACATTACAAGCCCCAGGGTCCGTCCGACTTTGTGCCGAGTGATCCGGTGTCCGTTACTGTCGCGCTTGCCGACAAGCTCGATACGCTGGTCGGCTTCTGGGCCATCGACGAAAAACCAACTGGCTCGAAAGATCCATTCGCGCTTCGCCGCGCGGCTCTTGGCGTCATTCGCTTGCTCCTGTCCAGCGATCGGAAAATAGAACTCCTTCCTCTGTTCCAGTCGGCCTTTGCACAATTGCGCGAAGACAAGATAGAGCAGCGGATCGAACAGTTTGAAGAGAAACAGGCTGCACAGCAGTCCGGCGACGTGGATGGTGAGGAAGATGTCATCAACGCCGTCTCTGGCTTCGAGAAGCGCATGCGCAGTCAGGTGGCCGAACGTGCGCAGCCGGTTCTCCTCGATCTGCTTGGCTTCTTCCACGAACGCCTGAAAGTGCATTTGCGCGAACTCGGTGCGCGCTACGATCTGATCGATGCCGTGCTGACGGAAGACGCCGACAATCTGTTGCTGATAGCGCGCCGCGTGGAAGCGCTGGTGGTTTTCCTTAATACGGAAGACGGCAAGAATCTTTTGGCAGGCACCAAGCGCGCCGCCAATATTTTGAGCGCCGAAGAGAAGAAGGGTACCGTCGTATCCGACACTGTCGACCCCGCTTTATTCAGCTTCGATGAGGAAAAACAACTACACGCCGCGGTGAATCAAGCTGAGAGCCAGGCGGCGCAAGCGATTCAAAACGAAGACTTTTCCGGCGCCATGATCGCTCTTAGCGCTTTGCGTGAACCAGTTGATTCATTTTTTGAGAAAGTGCTGGTTAACGACGAAAATCCGGACATTCGCGCAAACCGATTGGCGTTGCTTTCACGCATTCGCACGGCGACGAACACTGTCGCCGATTTCTCGAAAATCGCGGGATAACAAGAAGATAGGCGCTGTTGTTAGCGCCCGTCTATTGCACGCCGGCGCGGAGCGGTGTTTCGCCAACGTCGGCGATGACTTTCTCAGGTGCCGGTTGGCCGGGTTGCACGAGTGGTGATGCATTGGCCGCCATCATTGAATCGGATTGTGTGCCGTTGCCCTGCAGCCGCGCCATATATTGACGCGAGCGCTCGCGCCGTTCCGCATAGGCCTTGAGCCGTGCTGCCTCTTTGGCCTTTTGGGCAAGGCAAGGAGTGCAGATCGGATTGCCGTTCGCATCGAAGCTGTCATAGCCGACATAGGAGACGGAATTCGGCTTTGCCGATGTTCCGACCTCTTCGATGGAACTGCCCGCTTGAGCCGATACTGTAAATAGCACAATGGTCGTTGCGGCAATGATCTGGCGAAGCATGACAACCGGTCCCCGTTCTTTTCTTGGCCGACTGTTAACAGCGATTTATTGCCAAGCCTTGTTCGGGATGGATTCAATTTTAATCATGACCTCATTCGGCCTGTTCATCAGCACATACTTGCAGCAAGTGTTCTCCATCGTGTAGGCAATGCACGCGATCGGAGATAGCTTTGGCACTAATCCTTGCACCAGACGAGCAAGCAATCCTGACGGCAGCCTCTGCGCTTGCCGAAGGCAAGCTCGTCGCTATTCCGACCGAGACCGTTTACGGGCTTGCCGCTGACGCCACCAATGGCGATGCGGTTGCCGGTATCTTCGAGGCAAAGGGCAGGCCGCATTTCAACCCGCTGATATGCCATGTATCCGATATTGCCATGGCGGCACGATATGCGGTGATCGATCCCCTGTCGCGGCGATTGATGGATGCGTTCTGGCCCGGCCCGCTCACATTGGTATTGCCCTTGAAACCAGACACCGCCATTCATCCCCTGGTGGCGGCAGGTCTTGATACGATAGCCCTGCGTATGCCGCGCGGCGTTGCCGGAAAGATCATCGCCGTTCTGGACCGGCCGCTGGCAGCACCCAGCGCCAACACATCCGGCAAGATTAGTGGAACCAGCGCCGAAGCAGTAGCCGATGATCTTGGCCAAAAAATCGCTCTGATTCTTGATGCTGGTCCATCCGAGGTTGGGCTGGAGTCCACCATTGTCAAAGTGGACGGCGATGGGGTTCTGCTGCTGCGTCCGGGTGGGCTCACAGCAGAGGATATTGAAGCGGTCATTGGCGGAAAACTCAATCGTATTGACCAGCGCGCTGCTATTCAGGCCCCCGGCATGATGGTCTCGCACTATGCGCCATCGGCGGGTGTACGGCTCAATGTGCATGAGGTGCGGGAAGGGGAGGCTCTGCTTGCTTTTGGCCCCGAGCGGGCCCGCGGCGCCGAACGCGCCCTTGCAAGTTTCAACCTCAGCCAGACCGGCAATTTGCGCGAAGCCGCCGCCAATCTCTTCGATTTCATGAAACGTCTCGATAGTCTCGGGGGTGCGGTGATCGCTGTTGAGCCTATTCCCTTCAACGGACTGGGCGAAGCCATCAATGACCGGCTCGTCCGCGCAGCCGCGCCTCGCGTATCTTCAATCGCTGAAATGGAACAGATAAAATGACGCTGACGCCAGATCTGATCGAACGCTTTACTGCGATTGTTGGTGAGAAGTACGCACTGCGCGATCCGCAGGACATCGAACCTTATCTCGTCGAGCCGCGCGACAAATTCGATGGTAAGACGTCGCTGGTGCTGCGGCCGGCGCAGGTCGAAGAGGTTTCGGCCATTCTCAAACTGGCAACGGAAACCGGCACGGCCATTATTCCCCAAGGTGGCAATACGGGCTTGGTTGGCGGGCAGGTACCCGACGAAAGCGGCAACCAGATCATTCTGTCCCTGTCCCGGTTGAACAGGATCCGTTCCATCGATACATCCGGCAACCTAGCCATCGTCGAGGCCGGCGTTGTGCTGCAGAAGTTGCAGGAAGCGGCCGGACAGGCTGGCCTGCTGTTTCCTCTGTCACTCGGCTCGGAAGGCTCCTGCCAGATCGGTGGGAATCTCTCGTCCAATGCGGGCGGCACAGCAGTTCTTGCTTATGGCAATACGCGCGAACTCTGTCTTGGCGTTGAAGTTGTGCTGCCTACCGGCGAAATCCTGAATGATCTTCGGACCGTCAAGAAAGACAATACCGGCTATGATCTGAAAGACCTGTTTGTCGGTGCGGAAGGCACGCTCGGCGTGATCACTGCCGCGGTCATGAAGCTCTTCCCGCTGCCGAAGGGCAAGGGCGTCGCCTATGCCGGTCTCGCCAGCCCGGACGATGCATTGAAGCTTTTGAGCCTCGCGCAGAGCCATGCCGGATCATCGTTGACCGGCTTCGAATTGATGCCGCGTATTGGTGTCGAGTTTTCGGTGGCCCACACCGATGGCGTGCGTGATCCGCTGCAGGAGCCGCACAACTGGTATGTGCTGATCGATATTTCCTCGTCGCGCTCCGCCGAGGATGCGCGGGAAACCATTGAAGCAATCCTGACGGAAGCCTTTGAGGCGGGCCTTGTCGACGATGCGACGATTGCAGAAAGTACGGCACAGGAGAAATCGTTCTGGCATATGCGTGAGGCGATGTCCGATGCGCAGAAGCCGGAAGGCGGCTCGATCAAGCACGACATTTCCATTCCGGTGGCCCGCATTCCCGAATTCATTGCTGAGGCGGACGCTGCCGTACTCGATCTCATCCCGGGCGCACGCATCGTTTCCTTCGGCCACATGGGCGATGGCAATTTGCACTACAATATTTCCCAACCGATAGGCGCTGACAAACAGGCCTTTCTCGATCGCTGGGTCGAGGTCAACAAACGGGTCCACGATATCGTTCGCGCCTATAACGGGTCGATCTCGGCAGAGCATGGCATTGGCCAATTGAAGCGCAAGGAGCTTGCGGAAACGAAATCCCCCGTGGCGCTGGATCTCATGCGCCGGATCAAGAAATCCTTCGATCCCGCCGGTATCATGAACCCCGGAAAAGTGATCTGATTCCATCAATCATTTGTTCATTCCCCTTACCGGAATCTTGGGGTTGGTTGGGTTTCGATAACCATTCCACCTAATCAGAAAGAGTTAACCCCGTTCGTTAAGCGGACTTGGGAAAGTTGGCGCCTATTGTTGCCCTAACGAGACCGGAAAATGGTCCGCACTACAGGGAAATACAGAGAAGACCGGAAAACCGGCTCTCAGGATCGACAGAAGGCGTCACATGAAGAAAACCGGAGCCAAGCCGGTTTGGGCAGGTCGGGAATTCCGGCTTGACCCATTCCATCTGCCACAGACGGTCACCTACGCCACGCGCGACGACCGTAACGATATCACTTTCACACTGCACGAACGGGGTGCTGTGGTGAAGCGATTGCTGCCGGCAAGTCATCTGCCTGTCTCGCTCGCCTTGCCTGCCTGTGCCTTTCTCGGCGTGACAGCGCGCGCCGCCGAGGACGAGCTTGGAGATATCACGGTAACTCTGGAACTTATGCACACGGATCCGCATCTCTCGGTGCCGCTGTTGGTCGCCCACGACCTCAATGACATTGCTGCCGATTGGCGCGCCTGGTCGGCGCTGTTCAAACTGCCGATGATGCTGGTCGAGGAAGACGGTGTCGCGCGGCAACTTGATCAGAGTATTGGACCTGTTGCCGTTGCGGCGCCAAAAGAGCGCCGTCAAGGCCGCGAGCCGCGCCGCCGCCGTCCGCGCTTCCTTGCCCGTCGCAAGATGGGTGATCTCGGCCTGCGCCTGGTGATTGGCGGCGAGGAGATCATTGCCCAGGGTGGGAAATAGCCGACAGAAAAGCGCCAAAGTGGGGATAAGTTTTGGGTGCAAATCCAAAAGAACCCCTCCCTGCTGCTGCGCAGCCTCCCTCCCCACAAGGGGGAGGGGCGGACTGTCGCGCCTGTCATCGCTGCACACGCCAAACAGGAGGCGTTGCTGGATAAAGCGCTGTTACCCTCCCCCTTGTGGGGAGGGAGGCTGCGCAGCAGCTGGGAGGGGTTTTTCTTCTTAAATCTCAGGTATTTCGAAAAATAATCGTGGCTACTTATCCACGCTCATCAAGCCTCGGTTATTCTAACGGCGTCCTTTCCACGGGGAGCTGCTTCCGGAGCCGTTCGAAAGTGGGGAAGGACGGCGTGTCAGTGGGCGGGCAACGGACCCAAGCACTGGCCGACCTGTTCGTCTTCGGAGGTCAATCTGTGCATACAGGCAGATATTGCCTCCGATTGTTGACGCCAAACGCCAATCGTGCGGACACTGCACCGACGGCGACGATGGGCCCGGACTCCAGGCGTTCATCCACTCGCCCCGCGGAACAGGCAGAAGCTGGCCGGCAGGGGGACAACGTTAGCGGGCGGTCTTCGGATCGCATTATCTATCTACCAAGGCGCGCTTCGACGACCGCCCGTCTTCCCACCACCATTCAATGACCAGACGCGAAAGCGGGCGTGGCAAGGGGGAAGCATACCCGGTTCTTTGATATCATGAGGACGCTCAGAACAGCGGCTTGACGACTGTCCACAACCCACCAAACACGAGGCCGAGAAAGATCAGCCAGCCAACGACGGTATTCGACTTGAACAGCCTCAGGCATTCGTTCGGGTTGTCAATGTCGAGTGTCATGATCTGGCGATACATATGCGCGCCCGCGGCCAGCAATCCGGCCACCGCTGGCATAGGGACCTCGGCCACGGCAAAGGCGCCGAGGAAAAGCGCCAGCGCGCCACCATAAAGCACGATCAGGGCTTCGCGCGTGCGGCTGCCGAACAGCCTTGCGGTTGAGTGCACGCCAACAAGTGCATCGTCTTCCTTGTCCTGATGAGCGTAGATCGTGTCATAGCCGATGACCCACAGGATCGATCCGGCATAGAGAAGGATCGCCGGCCAGTCCAGTGAACCGAAATGCGCGGACCAGCCGACAAGCGCACCCCAGGAAAAGGCAAGCCCCAGAACAAGTTGGGGCCAGTTGGTGATTCGCTTCATGAAGGGATAAATCGCGACGATAACCAGCGATCCGACGGCCAGCAGCACCGTGAAGAAATTGAACTGCACGACCACCGCCAGTCCCACCAGTGCCTGCAGAACCAGAAAAATCTTCGCCTGTTTGCGCGTCACCTGACCTGATGGAAGCGGCCGCGAGCGCGTTCGCGCAACCTTGTTGTCGATGTCTTCGTCGGCAAGATCATTATAGGTGCAGCCTGCGCCGCGCATGGCGATAGCGCCGATCAGGAACAGCACCAAATGATAGGGTGAAGGCAACACGGACCAGATCGGAGCGCCGACCTTTGCACCGGCGGCAGCGGCAAGGGCGGTCGCCCACCAGCATGGCCATAGCAGGAGCCACCAACCGATTGGCCGGTCCCAGCGTGCTAGTTGCGCATAGGGCCAGAGCCAGTTTGGCAATGTCCGGTACACCCAATGGCCCGACGGCGCATCGAAAACGCGGCCACGGGCTTCCGTTGACTGAATGATGTCTTTTTCTGATGTCATGGTTTGACCTTGCAGTGGTCATCTCCGCAGTCAAGCATTATACGCGGTTTTTCAGAGCAAATCAGTGTTGCGCGCTTGACCCTTACGGCATGACACCATACCGAGACGACAAATTCTTTGAATGCGGAGCAGAATTTCGATGAACGTCTTGCTGATAGGTTCGGGTGGCCGCGAACATGCTCTGGCCTGGAAGATCGCGGCTTCGCCGGTATTGGCGAAGCTCTATTGCGCCCCCGGCAATCCCGGCATCGCAAGCGTTGCGGAATGCGTCGCGCTCGATCCCGCAAACCATGAAGCGATCATCGCCTTCTGTCAGGAAAACAACATCGATTTTGTTGTCGTCGGGCCGGAAGCACCGCTGGTAGCCGGGATCGCTGATGATCTGCGCGCTGGGGGGATTTCAGTATTCGGGCCTTCAAAGGCCGCCGCACGCCTTGAAGGTTCGAAAGGCTTCACCAAGGACCTTTGCGCCCAGTTCGATATTCCAACGGGCAAATATCAGCGTTTCACCCAGGCGGAAGCAGCCAAGGCGTATATCCGGCAGGAAGGCGTGCCGATTGTTGTCAAGGCTGATGGGTTGGCAGCGGGCAAAGGCGTCGTGGTCGCCTTCGAGATTCAGGAAGCGCTCGATGCTGTCGATGCCTGCTTCGAAGGGGCCTTCGGCGGAGCCGGTGCAGAGGTGGTCGTGGAGGAATATCTCGAGGGCGAAGAGGCAAGCTTCTTTTGCCTCTGTGATGGCAAGACGGCGTTGCCCTTTGGCACCGCCCAAGACCACAAGCGCGTCGGCGATGGCGATACGGGTGCCAATACTGGCGGAATGGGCGCTTATTCGCCAGCACCGGTGATGACGCAGGCGATCATCGACCTCACCATGCGCGACCTGATCGAGCCGACGATGCGTGGCATGGCCGAGATCGGCGCGCCTTTCAGCGGTGTGCTGTTTGCGGGTTTGATGATCACCAGGAATGGCCCAAAGCTGATCGAGTACAACACGCGCTTCGGCGATCCGGAGACTCAGGTGCTGATGTTGCGTTTGAAGGACGATCTGTTGTTGCTATTGAAAGCCGCAGCCGATGGGGCGCTCGATCAGATGTCCGTCCGCTGGAACGACGATCCCGCACTGACGGTTGTCATGGCCGCCAAAGGTTACCCGGCGGCACCGGAAAAAGGCAGCGCGATCAGAGGCGTTGACGTCGCTGGCAATAGCGAGAACGTCGAGATATTCCACGCGGGAACGGCAGAGAAGAACGGCGAGCTGGTCGCCAATGGCGGCCGGGTTCTCAATGTCACCGCGAGCGGCAAGACGGTTCAGGAAGCGCAGGAAGCAGCTTACGCGGCGATTGCGAAGATCGATTGGCCAGAGGGTTTCTACCGGCATGATATTGGCTGGCGCGCCATCGAGCGTGAGAAGGCGCTATAGGAAAGGCGTCAAGGCGGGGTAGCGGATACGGTCTGACTCATCCACTGCCATATTGGTCTTCTTCGAACATGCCGTCGAGATACCGAGAAGCAGGCTGTCATCGGGATGATCGATCTTGTGGGCGACAGACTGACTGAGCGCGAGGGATAGCGCGTCTACGGTGAGGGTCCTTGCCCTGAGCCGTCCTGCTGGCACGACCGCGACCGAAGCCGTCACCGTGCTGTCAACCGCCCCCTTGATCGGAGGCAGCAAAGGTTCAGCGGAAGCTACGAGTATGGGCTGTTGGTCCGGCTTGTCGTCGGGCATTGGCAGATTGTCCGGCGGAACAGCCTCGACCAGACCACCGAAGGGCCACGTCCTTTTCAGCTCCGTGACTGTCATATCGGCAATGTTGACGTCGATGTCGCGGCTGGTCCCGGGTGGACGATAGGGACAGCGCCGCTCTGTGCAATTGTTCTGCGATGTGAATTGCCAAAGCGCATAATCCTGCCAGTTACCTTTGGGGAAATGCGGGGCAATATCCGATTGATAACGCGCATACCAAAGCGGCAGGCGGGACAGGATGGGCAACTCCAGTCTGTGATCGGCGATATATCTTGCAGTTGTCCCGTTCGTGTAGAGAACGGGATAACGTCCGGTGCGAAACTTGATGTGTTCGGCGAAAATCTGCGCATCCTGCAGCGACATGAATTTCTCGGGATCATTCTCCTCGATGTCGATCGCCATCAATTCATCGTCAGCCGGATCGGTGTATTCGATAAAGTGATTGGCCTGCTCGATCGGATTGCCGGGACGCCCAAGATGATAGGCTCCCCATTTCAGTCCCAGTGCTTTGGCGAGCTGGCGACGTGTCTGGTACAACTCGCGCGAGACGGAATAATTGCGCCATATGCGCTTGCACAATTCCTGCTGCATCGCGTCGACAATTCGGTTGCAATGGTAGTTGGCGGGCATGCCATCGGAGCCTTTATGAATGAAGGCGGCAACGCGCTGGTCCTTGACGATTTCCATAAGATTGAATGAATTGTGTTCGTAACCGTCGAGTATGATCGCACGTTCCTTGTTTGCCCAAGGCGACCGGAACTCTGACTCCGCATACGTCGGGCCGCCAGAAAACAGGGTGGCAACGATCATAGCAAAAGCACGCACGCGGATCGTCAAATGGGGTTTCCCTCACACCTCGCGAACAAGTCTCTAAAACCGATAGTACCGAATGATGGTCGCCGCATCGCGGTTAATATACCGTTAGTCACCGCTAAATGCGGTTTTAAGCGGCTATTTTGGAACAGGATTTCCGACCGCTAGCTCATTATCTTACGTTTACGTAAAAATCCACTTGCCTCGAGCGGGCGCGAAGTTGCAATGTGCAGTTCGCAACGAGCATCACCGGATGAGGAGACAGTGATCCATGTACCGCGCGCCTGTCGAAGAGATCGCCCATACCCTGAAGAAAATCGCCGGCCTCGATGAGGCTATCGCACAAGGGCGTTTTGGTGATCTTTCGGATGATCTGGTAGATGCGATTCTTGAAGAAGCTGGAAAGTTTGCGTCCACCCGTGTGGCACCGCTCCTCGAAGTCGGTGACAAGCACGGTACACCGCTCAAGGATGCAGAAGTGACCATGCCGCCCGGCTGGAAAGACGTCTACGGGGAGTGGATTGCGGGCGGCTGGAACGCCTTGACCGGCAAGGAGGAATTTGGCGGGCAGGGCTTGCCGATGATGCTGGCCATTGCAACCTTCGAAATGTGGAACTCCGGCTCGATGGCCTTCGGCATTGGGCCAACCTTGACGCTGGGTGCCATCGAGGCGCTGGAAGCCCATGCTACCGACGAGTTGAAGCGAACCTATCTGCCGAAGCTCATATCGGGCGAATGGATGGGAACCATGAACCTGACGGAGCCGCAGGCAGGTTCTGACGTTGGCGCTTTGCGGACCAGGGCCGAGCGCACCGGTGATAGTACATATCGCATTTTCGGCACCAAAATTTTCATCACCTACGGCGAACACGATCTCACAGAGAATATCGTTCATATGGTGCTGGCGCGCCTGCCTGATGCACCGGCGGGCACCAAGGGCATTTCACTGTTCCTCGTGCCGAAATTTCTGGTCAACGAGGATGGATCCCTCGGTCCTCGCAACGACGTCTTTTGTGGCGGCGTCGAGCACAAGCTGGGGATCCATGGCTCTCCCACCTGTACGATGATCTACGGCGATGGTTTCGCGAAGGCTCGGGAGCCGGGCGCCATTGGCTGGCTCATCGGTGAGGAAAATCGGGGACTCGCCTGCATGTTCACCATGATGAACAATGCACGTCTGGCCGTCGGTATTCAGGGTGTGGCCGTGGCGGAGGCTGCCTATCAGAAATCGCTGGCATATGCCCAGGAACGCCGTCAGATGCGCGCGCCCGGCTGGTCGGGTGAGGGCATGAGCCCGATCATCGAACATCCGGATGTCCAGCGTAATCTGCTGACGATGAAGGGGCTGACTGGGGCCGCGCGGTCCATCGCCTATGCCTGTGCTCATGCGCTGGACATGGCTAAAACCGGTATCGGCGACGACGCCCACCACTGGGCTGACCGCGCCAATCTTCTAACGCCGGTCGCCAAGGCATTTTCGACCGATATAGGCGTTGATGTGGCATCCATTGGCATACAGATTCATGGCGGCATGGGCTATATCGAAGAAACGGGCGCTGCACAGTTCCTGCGCGATGCACGCATTGCACCCATCTATGAGGGCACCAACGGCATTCAGGCTATTGATCTCGTCCAACGCAAATTGCCGTTGGGGCGCGGCCAGCATATCAAGGATTATATCGCCGAGCTGCGGAATGTTGCGGACGCTGTTGAATCTCTAAACAAAGCCGACTTTGGCGATACGGGAACACGTCTCCGCGCTGGTCTGAACGATCTGGAATCGACCAGCCTTTGGCTGCAGCAGGCGCTCGCCAACGGCGAAATCAGCGCGGCCTATGCGGGTGCGACGCCATATCTCAGGCTCTTCGGCCTTGCTGCGGGTGCGACGTATCTCGCAAAAGGGGCGTTGGCAGGTGAGAACTCCGGGCGCACCGCGCTGGCGCGATTCTTCGCGGAAAACCTGCTGTCCGAAACTTCAGCGCTGAAAGATCGCATTGTGCATGGCGCACCGAGTTTGCTCGGCGCGCGTTCGGCTCTGGTTTCATAAGGAAAATTCATGTCAGACCACATTCAAATCGAACGCCATGGCGCAGTCCAGATCATCCGGATGAACAGGCCGGAGAAGAAAAACGCACTTACACGGGCCATGTATATGACGATGAGGGAGGCGATAGTCGTCGGCGACGCCGACGCGTCTATTCGCACTCATGTGTTCTTTGGCGTGCCGGGGGCTTTTTCATCTGGCAATGATCTGCAGGACTTCATGGCCTTTGCCACCACCGGCAATATGGGCAGTGAAGTCATTGATTTTCTTATAGCTATGGCAGGCGCGAAAAAGCCTATCCTGGCAGGTGTAGACGGTCTTGCGATTGGTATCGGCTCGACAATCCATTTCCATTGCGATCTGACCTTCGCCACGCCGCAGTCGTTCTTCAAAACACCTTTCGTCGATCTTGGATTGGTGCCGGAGGCAGGATCAAGCCTTCTTGGGCCGGCGCTTATGGGGCATCAAAAAGCATTTGCATTCCTTGCGATGGGCGACGGACTCACCGCAGTTGAAGCCAAGGAGGCCGGTCTGGTTTACAAGCTGGTCGAAACGGAAGAACTGGAGAGCACTGTTTTGAAGGTGGCGACCGAGGTTGCGGCCAAGCCACCGGAAGCCATGCAGATTTCGCGTGATCTTCTGCGCATGCCGCGAGAAGACGTTGTTGAGCGCATCAAACTGGAAGCAAAGCATTTTGCCGAACGCCTCCGGTCGGAGGAAGCGCGCAACGCCTTGATGGCCTTTCTCACGCGCAAGAGAGGCTGATTAGGGATACAGCCGCGTCTTGCTCCAGTCACCTTCAGGTGTGTCGCGGCTGAAAACCATCCGGTCATGCAGGCGGAATGGCCGGTCATGCCAAAATTCGATCGAGGTCGGACGAATGCGAAATCCCGACCAATACGAAGGGCGCGGGATTTCGCCAATCGCATAGCGCGCGGTGTATTCAGCAACAGCCTTTTCCAGAGCAAACCGGCTCTCAAGTGGGCGAGATTGTTTGGAAGCCCAGGCGCCGATACGGCTCCCTCGGGGGCGTGTCGCGTAGTAGGCATCGGCTTCTTCGTTGGTGACGACCTCGACCGGACCGCGGACGCGGACTTGACGACGAAGCGTTTTCCAGTGAAAGCACATAGCAGCCTTCATCGAACCAAGAATTTCGCGGCCCTTCTGGCTTTCGAAATTTGTATAGAAAACAAAGCCTTGGCTATCGAATCCCTTGAGGAGCACCATGCGAACATCTGGCAGCCCATCTTCGTCAACTGTTGCCAGCGCCATGGCGTTGGGGTCATTGGGCTCGGTTTTGCTCGCTTCCGCTAGCCATTCTTCGAAGAGCGCGAACGGTTCGGATTTCTCCGTGAAGTCATCTGTTGTTAACTTCATTTAATCCATAGTCCCATAGTCATTTCGGATTGACCTTGTTAAAGAGAGGTATGTGTTTGGCGTTTCTACGATCTGATAGCAAGAAATTTGGTACAAAAAAACAGCATTGGCGCGGGCCTTATCCGGGCTTTGCCGTTGGTATTGCCCTATGCTTGTTGTCTGGCTGTGCCATGAAGGATTTCAGCATCGAGAAAGCGGTTCCGGATCAGGCAACAGTAACAGGCTCGGTCGCTCCCGCACAACCTGCCGACAACAAGGGCTCGTCAGATCAATTGACAGTGCGAAACATCGTTTCTGCGTTGAATTTCACCCAATGGGGCAACAAGCCGGTTCCTTGGTCGAATCCCGAAACGGGTAGCCAAGGCACGATAACGGCCATTGCCGAGAAGAAAGACGACGCTGGCCTTTGCCGCGAGTTCCAGACTTCGCGCGAGTCATTTGATGGTGTCATGATCTACAAGGGCGAGACCTGCATGCAAAATGGCGGACAGTGGACATTGAAATCCTTCGCGCCTATGTAGCAAGGTGAAAATCTTGTACCATTTTTCCGCTTTTTTCGTCTTGAATCTCTGGAATTTCTTCCTATTCGTGAGCATATAGCAGCGGAATCCCAAGACATCTCGCTCCTTGCGAAGAAAGGCAGACACATGCGCGATCCCTATAGCGTGCTGGGCGTCGCCAAGACGGCGAAGCACGAGGAAGTAAAATCGGCGTTTCGCAAGCTCGCCAAGAAATATCATCCCGACCAGAATCAGGATGACCCGAAGGCGCAGGCAAAATTCTCCGAAATCAACCAGGCTTACGAAATCGTTGGCGACAAGGAACGTCGCGGCCAATTTGACCGAGGCGAGATCGACGCCGAAGGCAAGCAGCGCGCGCCTCAAGGGTTCGAAGGGTTCTCTGGCACCGGTGGCGGTGATCCATTTGCCGGGTTCGGCGGTGCACGCCGTCCGGGCGGCTTTGAATTTCGCAGTGGCGGCACGTCCGGCTTGGGCGCAGAGGACATTTTGAGCAGCCTGTTTGGCGAAACCGCGGGCATGGGCGGTTTTGGTGGCGGGGCGCGCCGCGCTGGTCCGCGCAAGGGTGCGGATCTGCAAGCGACGATTGACATCAGCCTTGAGCAAGCGGCTGGCGCAGAGAAGGTCGAAGCAGTGTTTCCGAACGGAAAACGGCTTGCAATCAAACTGCCCGCACAAGTTGAAAATGGCCAAACGATTCGCCTGAAAGGACAGGGAGAAGCTGTTCCCGGTGGCACCCCCGGTGATGCATTGGTCACAGTCCGCTTCAAACCGCATCCGAAATTTCGCGTTGAAGGAAGGGATCTTCACGTCGAACTGCCGGTTTCGCTGCGCGATGCGGCCCTCGGCTCGCGCCAGGAAGTCGAGACGCTCAATGGCCGTGTAGCCGTTAAAATCGCGCCATGGACCAGCTCTGACAGGGTTTTGCGGCTGAAAGGCAAGGGTTTGCCGAAGAAGCCGGATGGCCACGGCGATCTGTTTGCCCATGTCCGCATCATGTTGCCGGAAAACGGCGATCCAGCTTTGGAAGCTTTTTTGCGCGATTCAGGTCACTGAAAATCCAAAACCAGATTGACACCGTGCTTGAAGCCCGGCGCGGGCTGTGCGATACCCCACATCAATCATAAGTCTCATGAAGGGTTGGTATATGACCGCCAAAACTGGTTTGATGCAGGGTAAACGCGGCCTTATAATGGGTGTCGCCAATAATCGGTCGATCGCTTGGGGGATTGCCAAGGCAGCTCACGACGCCGGTGCGGAACTTGCATTCACCTATCAGGGCGATGCTTTGAAAAAGCGCGTCGAGCCGCTTGCACAGGAACTCGGCGCTTTTTTATGTGGCCATTGCGATGTTTCGGATGCGTCGACCATCGACGCTTGTTTTGCTACCCTCGAAGAGCACTGGGGCAAAATCGATTTTCTCGTTCACGCGATCGGTTTTTCTGACAAGGACGAACTTACCGGCCGCTATGTCGACACTTCGGAAGCCAATTTCACCAAGACCATGCTGATTTCGGTATTTTCCCTAACTGCTGTAGCCAAGCGGGCGGAAAAGCTGATGACCGATGGCGGCTCCATTCTGACGCTGACTTATTATGGCGCGGAAAAGGTCATGCCGAATTATAACGTCATGGGCGTGGCCAAGGCGGCGCTTGAAGCGAGCGTCAAATATCTGGCTGTCGATCTTGGCCCGGATAATATTCGCGTCAACGCGATATCCGCGGGTCCAATCAAAACCCTTGCTGCTTCCGGGATCGGCGATTTCCGCTACATCCTCAAGTGGAACGAATACAATGCGCCGCTGCGCCGTACTGTGACGATCGAGGAAGTCGGCGATGCAGGTCTCTATTTCCTGTCCGATCTGTCACGCTCTGTCACAGGCGAGATACATCACGCTGATAGCGGTTATCATGTCGTAGGAATGAAAGCAGTCGACGCGCCGGATATCTCAGTCGTCAAGGATTGAAATTCAAGTGATTCTGCCTGACTCGGTGATCTACTTTTCGCGTCATGGCGAAACGGATTGGAACGTCGCGGAGCGAATTCAAGGTCAAGCGGATGTCGATATGAATGCGCGTGGCTGTGCTCAGGCCGATCGCAATGGTGATCTGTTAAAATCATTGATCGGCGATGGCGCGGGCTTCGATTTCGTTGCCAGCCCTTTGCGGCGCACGCGCGATACAATGGAGCGAATACGTACCCGCATGGGTGTCGATCCGAAAGCTTACCTTACTGATCCACGCCTGATGGAAGTGAACTTCGGCGATTGGCAGGGGTACATGATCGACGATGTTGCCGCCAAGACGCCTGACCTCGTTCAAGAGCGGGCAAGGGACAAGTGGAATTTCATCCCACCGGGACATACCGCCGAAAGCTATGCGGCGTTGAGTATCCGTGTTGCGAGTTGGTTAGCTGAGGTAAAGAGACCCACGGTGTGTGTAACCCATGGCGGGTGCCTACGAACGATCTTCCGCATGGTCGAGAAACTGGACGGCCACGACGCTGCTAATCTCCTCATCACACAGGATAAGATCCTGCGTCTTGAAAATGGTCAACTTACCTGGATGTAGCTATTCGGTGGTCTCTTCGATGTCGGTGATGTAGCGTTCCTTGTTGACCACGTCGAACATCAACGTAACTTTCATCCCCTGCTCGATAACGCTCAAATCAAATTCGCCCGGCAACTTGTAGACCTTGCCGTCGTCGAGGGTAATTGTCGAATTGTCTTCATCGATCTTGGTGATTGTGCCTTGCGCATCGTCCGCAAGAGCGCCGACCGGAAGCAGGGAGGCGATGAACATGAACGTTGCTACGATGAAGCGCATTTGATTTCCTCTTTTATCAAATCTGTGTTCCGGTCAGTGGTGCAGTTAGAGCGTTCATTTGTGGCAAAACAATTGCTTTTTTCGTCAGGGATGAAGGAATTTCAGCGGCGGGTTTGACCACAGGAGTAAACGCTCATAAAACCCCCTGACAAAACGTCGGGTACGCTTATGTCGCATAATACTTTCGGTCATCTTTTTCGCGTCACCACCTGGGGTGAAAGTCACGGAATTGCGCTTGGATGCGTTGTCGATGGCTGTCCTCCCGGGATTTCCTTCACGGAAGCCGAAATCCAGGCATACCTCGACAAGCGCAAACCCGGACAGTCGAAATATACGACGCAGCGCCGCGAACCGGATCAGGTGCGGGTCCTTTCGGGCGTGATGTTACAGGGCGACGGCGTTACCATGATTTCGACCGGTACGCCGATCTCGATGATGATCGAGAATACTGATCAGCGCTCCAAGGATTACGGCGATATCGCCCGCCAGTATCGTCCGGGTCACGCGGACTACACCTATGATGTCAAATATGGCATCCGCGACTATCGTGGCGGCGGGCGCTCGTCGGCGCGTGAAACCGCAGCGCGCGTTGCCGCTGGCGCTATTGCACGCAAAATCGTGCCGGGGCTTGTCGTTCGCGGCGCATTGGTTGGAATGGGCATTCATACTATCGACCGCAGCCGCTGGGACTGGGATGAGGTCGACAACAATCCATTCTTCACGCCGGATGCCGGCTCAGTCGATATATTTGCAGCCTATCTCGACGGTATCCGCAAGGCTGGTTCGTCCATTGGTGCTGTCGTTGAAGTAGTGGCGGAAAACGTTCCAGCCGGTCTCGGTGCTCCAGTCTACGGCAAGCTCGACCAGGATATCGCCAGCTATCTCATGTCGATCAATGCCGTGAAAGGCGTGGAGATTGGCGATGGCTTCGATACCGCCAAACTCACCGGCGAAGAAAATGCCGATGAGATGCGCATGGGCAATGACGGCAAGCCGATATTCCTGTCGAACCACGCCGGTGGTATACTGGGCGGCATCTCCAGCGGTGCACCCGTGGTTGCGCGATTTGCCGTCAAGCCGACCTCGTCGATCCTGACGCCGCGCCGGAGCATCGATGCTGATGGAAACCAGGTCGATATCATGACCAAGGGCAGGCACGACCCGTGTGTTGGCATTCGCGCTGTGCCGATCGGCGAAGCGATGGTTGCGTGTGCCATCGCGGATCATTATCTCAGACATCGCGGCCAGACCGGCCGTATTTAATCAGGGGACGCCTCACATGGCCTACAATCAAAAACGGGTCGTCGATGCGCTACGCGCTTTCGAACGCGGTGAAATCGTCGTTGTCATGGATGATGACGGCCGCGAGAACGAAGGAGATCTGATCGTCGCGGCGGTCCATTGCACACCGGAAAAGATGGCGTTCATCGTGCGTCATACCTCGGGCATTGTTTGTGCCCCGATGCCCCGTGATCATGCTCGCCGGCTCAATCTCGCGCCGATGGTGGCGGATAATGACGCGCCGCATTCGACTGCTTTCACCGTGACAGTCGATTACAAGCACGGGACAACGACCGGTATTTCCGCCGACGACCGCACCCTGACTGTCCGCAATCTTGCCAATCCTAATTCCGGTGCCGTGGATTTCGTCCGCCCAGGTCATATCTTTCCGCTCGTGGCCCGCGAAGGCGGCGTATTGATGCGTTCGGGCCATACGGAAGCTGCGGTCGATCTGTGCAAGCTCGCCGGGCTTCCTCCCGTAGGAGTCATCTGTGAGCTGGTAAACGATGATGGCTCCGTCATGCGCGGCCCGCAGGTGGCAAGCTTTGCCGAAACCCACAAGCTGCAACAGGTGACAGTCGCCGACCTCATTGCTTATCGCCAGCGCAAGGAAACGCTGATCGAGCGCATCGGTGAATACGAGATCGATACCTGTGCCGGTAAAGCCAAGGCGATCACCTATGCCCTGCCGTGGGAGCCCATGCACCATGCGGCCATTGTCTACGGCGATATCCGCGACGGTGAAGACGTGCCGGTACGCCTGCAGCGTGAGGATGTGCTGAGCGATGTTTTTGGTGCGCGTAACACGCTGGACAGCATTATGAAGCGTATCGCCGAGGAAAAGCGCGGCGTTATTGTTTATCTGCGTGAAGGCTCTGTAGGCGTTGGCCGGGATGATGACCGCAACCGTGCGACGTTGCAGGATCGCGAAGTCCATGCAGAAGCGCGGGTGCGTGAAGAGGAATGGCGGCAAATTGGTCTAGGTGCGCAGATATTGAAGGATCTCGGGATCAGCTCGATCCGGCTGTTATCTTCGCGCGAACGGCACTATGTCGGCCTCGAGGGCTTTGGCATCCAGATCACCAAAACCGATATTATTTGACAGCTGGCTCCGACTTCTTGCGAAGACAGCTTCAAAATAGCAAGGAATGGTCTTCGCATTTGCTATAATCTCGCTGAATAGGCTCATTCAGCGAGGAGACTGCCATGACCGCTCCCCATCCCTCCAAGACTCATATCGGCAATCACGAACTGCATCCCGAGACGTTGATGCTGAACTACGGCTACGACCCCGAACTGTCCGAGGGTGCTGTGAAGCCGCCGGTGTTTTTGACCTCGACTTTCGTGTTCAAGTCGGCAGAAGAAGGACGGGATTTTTTCGATTTCGTCTCTGGACGCCGTGAGCCACCAGCCGGCACGGGGGCAGGGCTGGTCTATTCCCGTTTCAACCACCCCAATAGCGAGATCGTCGAGGACCGGCTTGCCATCTACGAGCGCACGGAAAGCTGTGCGGTGTTTTCCTCCGGCATGTCGGCGATTGCCACGACACTGTTTGCCTTCGTGCGTCCTGGCGACGCGATCCTGCACTCACAACCGCTCTATGGCGGCACAGAAACGCTGCTCGCCAAGACCTTCCTCAACATGGGCGTCGCCGCAGTAGGCTTCGCCGATGGCGTGAACGAAGATTCGGTGCAAGCTGCGGCCGAAGAGGCTATGCGGAAGGGTCGCGTCTCAGTAATCCTCATCGAAACGCCCGCCAATCCAACAAACAGCCTCGTTGACGTGGCGATGATCCGTCGGATAGCCGAAGCGATCGGCGAGCGACAGGGACACCGTCCTGTCATCGCCTGCGACAACACTCTGCTCGGACCTGTCTTCCAACGGCCTATTGAGCATGGCGCGGATATCTCGCTCTATTCGCTGACCAAATATGTCGGTGGCCATTCCGATCTGATCGCCGGAGCAGCGCTAGGATCAAAAGCCGTGATGAAACAGGTGAAGGCGCTGCGAGGTGCCATTGGTACTCAGCTCGATCCACACTCCTGCTGGATGCTCGGGCGTTCGCTTGAAACGCTCAGCATCCGCATGGAAAAGGCCGACAACAACGCCTTGGCGGTCGCCGATTTTCTGCGTGACCATCCGAAGGTCGAGAAAATCCACTATCTGCCGTACCATGAAGCATCGTCACCACTCGGCAAGACTTTTGCTGCACAATGCACAGGCGCAGGCTCAACATTCTCTTTCGATATTCGCGGCGGCCAGCCCGCGGCATTCAAGTTCCTCAACGCTTTGCAGATATTGAAACTGGCCGTCAGCTTGGGAGGTACGGAATCGCTCGCCAGCCATCCTGCGACGATGACTCATTCCGGTGTCCCAGTGGACGTGCGCCAGCGTATCGGCGTACTCGACTCGACAATCCGGTTGTCGATCGGCATTGAGCACCCGGACGATTTGATAGCCGATCTGGCGCAAGCCCTGAGCGTGGCCTAAGTGGTCAAACCTGCAGCATCTGGTAAATCCGTTCACTTCGCTCTTGTGCAACGTCGGTAGGCTGGTGCAAATTTGAGCATGGGCCGCTTCGGTCATGCTCATGCCCTTTGCAGTTGCAGAAAGCTTTCATGGTCACACGTCTTTATTCGCATCCGATCTATCTCGAACATCTGACGACCATTGGTCATCCGGAGCGACCGGATCGGCTTCGGGCTTTGAGCAAGGTGCTGGAAGACAGCACCTTTGATGCGCTGGATCGCGTCCAGTCGCCGATGGGCGATGAAGCGACCATACTTTATGCGCATCCGGAGACATTCCTTGAACGGGTGCGCAGTATGATCCCCGAGACCGGGCTGACCCGCGTCGATTCAGATACCACCGTAAGTCCGAAAAGCTGGGAGGCTGCTCTGACGGCAATCGGTGCAGCCAACGCCGCTGTCGATGACGTATTTGCGGGCAGGGCGGACAATGTCTTCGTGGCGTCGCGTCCGCCTGGTCACCACGCGGAGCGCGACAAAGCTATGGGCTTTTGCCTGTTCAACAATGCCGCCATCGCTGCCCGTCATGCACAGAAGGCTTATGGCATCGAACGCGTTGCGATCGTCGACTGGGACGTGCACCACGGCAATGGCACACAGGACATCTTCTGGGATGATCCGTCGGTGCTTTATTCTTCGACGCACCAAATGCCTCTCTATCCCGGTACCGGAGCCAAAGACGAAACTGGCGCTGGCAATATTGTTAATGCGCCGTTGAGCCCCCAGACCGGTAGCGATCATTTTCGCGAGGCGTTCAACACACGCATTCTCCCAGCCATCGATGCGTTTCAGCCGGAACTAGTAATCATTTCAGCTGGCTTCGATGCGCACCACCGCGACCCACTGGCGGAAATCAATCTGTTTGAAGACGATTTTGACTGGGCGACGGGTGCTCTTATGGAAAGAGCTGGGAGCTATGCGTCAAACCGCCTTGTCAGCCTTCTGGAAGGCGGGTACGACCTCAAGGGAATGTCGCTCTCGGCGGGCGCGCATATCAGACGCTTGATGGGAGGTTGAAGCATGGCCGACGTACAGAACAATTCCGACATCGCCGCCATGAGCTTCGAACAGGCACTCGACCAACTGGAAAAGATCGTCGACGATCTGGAGCGCGGCGATGTGCCCCTCGAACAGTCGATCCGCATCTATGAACGCGGTGAGGCTCTAAAAAAGCATTGCGATACCCTGTTGCGTGCCGCCGAAGACAAGGTGGAAAAGATTCGCCTTGGCCGCAACGGTGAACCTGTCGGTACCGAGCCGCTCGATCCGGAGTGACACTGAAGCGCGCTGTTCAGCACCGTTCTGAAACGCTATGGTGGGGCTTCGATAATCCGGAGCAGCGCGTATGAGTTTTTTCCCTTGCCCAGACCCGAAACCAGGCGACGCAACAGCCGTCGATGCTATCGAGACGCTGATCATCCCACGCACCAGCGATATTGGCGGGCTCGAGGTGCGTCGTGCCTTGCCGAGCGCCAAGCGTCGTCTCGTCGGACCTTTCATTTTCTTCGACCGGATGGGACCGGCAATCCTCCGGCCGACAGATGCGCTGGATGTGCGGCCACATCCGCATATTGGTCTTTCGACCGTGACCTATCTCTTCGATGGAAATATACGTCACCGCGACAGCCTCGGCACCGAGATGGTCATTACACCTGGCGACGTCAATCTGATGACAGCGGGTCGTGGTATTGTCCATTCCGAGCGCTCGCCGGAAGAACTGCGCACCGGGCCCTTGCCGATTTCAGGTCTGCAGACCTGGCTGGCATTGCCGGACCATCTGGAAGAAATAGATCCGGCCTTTGCCAACACTGGTGCCGGCGAGCTGCCAGTGTTGCGCGAGGCTGGTTTGGAAGCACACGTCGTTATGGGCAAGTTCCATGGCGCTAGTTCCGGAGTGAAGCAGCACACGGAAACGCTTTACGTGGACGTTCGACTGCAGCCCGGAGCCCACATCCAGATACCAGCCAACGCCGCCGAGGAACGGGCTATCTATACGCTGGACGGGTCGGTCGAAATTGCCGGAGAGGGCTTCCCGGCAGATCGTCTTTTGGTGTTCCGCACCGGCGACGAGATCGTCATCCATGCATCGGAAGGTGCCCATTTCATGCTGTTTGGCGGCGCTGCTCTGCCCTCCAAGCGCTATATCTGGTGGAATTTCGTCTCCTCATCCAAAGAGCGAATCGAACAGGCGAAAGAGGAATGGCGTTCCGACCGATTTGATATCGTACCTGGCGACGAGGAAGAATTCATCCCCTTGCCTGAAAATTGACTTGTAGGGGAATGAATCTCCGCTTCTTGCTGGCCTGGTGGTTTTCATTTAGGGAACGGCAAGAATTGAGCTTGGAACTGGAACCTGCGCTTTGGCCGACAAATTTGAAACACCGCTGCTCGATCGCGTTAAAATCCCTTCGGATTTGCGCCAATTGCCGGAATCCGATCTGCCGCAACTGACGCAGGAGCTACGCACCGAACTGATTGATGCAGTTTCGACAACAGGCGGCCATCTCGGGGCCGGGCTTGGCGTTGTCGAGCTGACAGTCGCACTTCATCACGTTTTCGACACACCGCATGACCGGATCATCTGGGATGTCGGCCATCAGGCCTATCCGCACAAGATATTGACGGGGCGGCGCAACCGCATCCGCACCCTCCGGCAGGAAGGTGGGCTTTCCGGCTTCACCAGGCGCAGCGAAAGCGAATACGATCCTTTCGGCGCGGCCCATTCTTCTACGTCGATATCTGCGGGTCTAGGTATGGCGGTGGCTAGCGATCTGTCCGGCACGAAGCGTAACGTGATCTCGGTGATCGGCGACGGCGCGATGTCGGCGGGCATGGCCTACGAGGCAATGAATAATGCCGGTGCGCTCGACGCACGCCTCATCGTCATTCTCAACGACAATGACATGTCGATTGCGCCACCCACCGGCGCGATGAGCGCTTATCTGGCACGTCTTGTTTCCGGACGCGCTTACCGCTCTTTCCGCGAGACCGCCAAGCAGCTTGCAAAGAAGCTGCCGAAATTCCTGCAGGAAAAGGCGCGGCTCTCGGAAGAATATGCGCGCGGTTTCTGGACCGGCGGCACGATGTTCGAGGAGCTCGGCTTCTACTATGTCGGCCCGATCGATGGACACAATCTCGATCACCTGCTGCCCGTTTTGAAGAACGTCCGCGACACCATGGATGGGCCGGTTCTAATTCATGTCGTCACTCAGAAGGGCAAGGGCTATGCGCCGGCGGAGGCTGCGGCGGACAAATATCACGGCGTTAACAAATTCGATGTCATCACCGGTGCACAGGCGAAGCCGCCGGCCAACGCGCCGAGCTATACAAAGGTGTTTGCAACAAGCCTGATCGAGGAAGCGCGCCATGACGACAGGATCGTCGCCATCACCGCGGCGATGCCCGGCGGTACCGGCCTAGATCTTTTCGGCGAGGTCTTTCCCGAACGCACGTTCGATGTCGGAATCGCCGAGCAGCATGCTGTCACGTTCGCCGCAGGTCTAGCAGCTGAGGGCTTCAAGCCGTTCGCCGCGATCTACTCGACATTTCTGCAGCGTGGCTATGATCAAGTGGTTCATGACGTGTCGCTGCAGAACCTGCCTGTACGCTTTCCGATTGACCGGGCCGGGCTGGTGGGTGCCGATGGGGCGACCCATGCGGGGTCATTCGATACCGGTTTCCTGGCTGCGTTACCGGGCTTTGTCGTGATGGCCGCATCCGATGAGGCGGAATTGCGCCATATGGTACGCACGGCGGCTGAATACGACGACGGGCCGATCTCTTTTCGTTATCCGCGTGGCGACGGTATCGGTGTCGATTTGCCGGAGCGTGGACAGATTTTGCAGATTGGCAAAGGCCGGATCGTCCGGGAGGGTTCGAAGGTGGCGTTGCTCTCGTTTGGCACGCGCCTGCAGGAATGTCTGGCTGCCGCAGATGAGCTGGATGCGGCAGGACTTTCCACGACTGTTGCCGATGCCCGCTTTGCCAAGCCATTGGACGAAGCTCTGATTCGTCGTCTGACGCGCGAGCACGAGATTCTCGTTACGGTGGAGGAAGGCGCGATCGGCGGATTCGCTTCGCATGTTCTGCATTTTCTGAGCCGCGATGGGCTGTTGGATAACGGTCTCCGTGTCCGCACGCTTACCTTGCCCGATCTCTATTTCGATCATGCCAAACCGGAGGCGCTTTACGTCCGTGCGGGTCTTGATAGTGCCGGCATCGTGCAAACGGTCTTTAATGCGCTTGGCCGCGATCACATCGTTGCACCCGCCCGTGCGTAAGACGGTTTGATGCGTCTCGATCAGCTTTTGGTGGAAAGAGGCCTGTTTGCCAGCCGCTCGCGAGCACGCGACGCCATTGTGCGCGGGACTGTGCAAATAGATGGAGCTATCGTCACCAAACCGGGTGCGACGATTGCAGAAACTGCAATTATTGGCGTCGATGATCCGGCAAGCGCCTATGTATCCCGCGCTGCTCTAAAACTCATTGCAGGGCTTGATCATTTTGCCATCGATGTGAAGGGTCGGGCGGCTCTCGATATCGGCGCTTCGACAGGTGGTTTTACACAAGTTCTGCTGGAGCGCGGTGCAGATCATGTTATTGCTGTCGATGTCGGACATGGTCAACTACATGAGAGCCTAAGGGCCGATGAGCGCGTCACCAATCTTGAAACTCTGAATGCCCGGGAACTGACACGCGATCATCTGGATGGTCGCAAGATTTATCTGGTCGTCTCCGACGTCAGCTTCATTTCGCTGAAACTTGCATTGCTACCGGCATTGGATATGGCAGAATCCGGCAGCCATTGCGTGCTTCTGGTCAAGCCGCAATTCGAGGCGGGACGGCAAGCCATCGGCAAGGGTGGTATTTTGCGCGACGCGAAGGATGGCGAACGCGTCGCAAATGATCTAAGGAACTGGCTGGATGGATTGCCGGGCTGGGAAGCCCTCGGGCTTTGCCCTTCGCCCATCGAGGGTGGTGATGGCAATCGCGAATTTCTTCTGGCCGGCCAGAAAAGCAAAGATTGAAAAGAAAAGATTAATGAGTACGCGCGTAACGATTGAACGGATGGGCGCTGGCGGCGACGGCATTGCCGCCACTTCGGCTGGAAGCGCCTATGTGCCGTTTTCTCTGCCCGGCGAAGTTGCCAATGTTGCGCTGGAAAATGGGCGCGCGACCCTCATGGCGCTACTGGAACCATCGCCCGAGCGTATTGCGCCCGCCTGCCGCCACTTCGAGGAGTGTGGCGGCTGCACATTACAGCATTGGCAGGGCAGCGCCTATCAGGACTGGAAACGATCGCTCGTCCAGGATGCGCTTGCGAGCAGGGGGCTAACATTCAGGCTCGATCCGCTTGTGCCCTGCGCGCCGCGGACCCGGCGCCGCGCGGTTTTTGCCGTCCGCACGAGCGAGCATGGCGCAGTACTCGGTTTCAACAAGCACCTTAGTCACGAACTGATTGATATCGTCGAATGTCCGGTAACAGTTCCGGAAATCGTTGCGCGTCTTGACGACCTGCGCGACCTTGTAGCTGTTCTCGGCGGAGGGATGAAGCCGTTCAGGCTAACGGTAACTTCAACCGCCTCAGGTCTGGATATTATGGCGTCAGGATGTGGCGCACCCGATGCCGCGAAACGTCAGGCGCTAACCGCTCTGGTTATCAAAAAGGATTTTGCCAGGCTGAGCTTTGAGGGCGAAATCATTGTCGAGCCGAGAAAACCGATCGTTCACTTCGGCAAAGTCCCGGTGTTCTTGCCTCCGGGTGGATTTCTGCAGGCAACCGTGGAGGCCGAAGCAGCCATGTCGGCGCTGGTAACCGGCCATCTTGGCAGGGCGAAAAAGGCTATCGACCTGTTTTGCGGGTCGGGAACTTTTGCATTGAGGATGGCGGAAAAATCCGCAGTTCATGCCGTAGAAAGTGACCAGGCGGCTGTCAGCGCTCTCGATCGTAGCGTACGCTATGTCCAGGGATTGAAACCGGTCACCGTGGAGCGCCGCGATCTTTTTCGGCGTCCGTTTCTGGCGCGAGAGCTAAAGCCGTTTACTGGCCTGGTTTTTGATCCGCCGCGTGCCGGCGCGGAAGAGCAGGCGGTCGAAATCGCAAAATCGTCAGTACCGAAAGTGGTGGCAGTCTCGTGCAATCCTGTCACCCTTGGCCGCGACCTGAGCATCCTCGTCAAGGGTGGTTACAAGATCGACCGCGTGGTGCCAATCGACCAGTTTCTCTGGTCGTCGCATGTGGAAGCGGTGGCTTTGCTCAGCAAAAAGTAGGCAGTTACACCGCTGTCCCACCTACGGTCATCTGATCCATCCGCAGATGCGGCTGGCCGACGCCGACCGGTACCCATTGGCCGCCTTTGCCGCAATTGCCGATGCCCGTATCGAGCTGCAGGTCGTTGCCGATCATTGAAATGCGTTGCATCGCGTCGGGCCCATTGCCGATCAGCATCGCGCCCTTGACGGGTGCACCAAGCTTGCCGTTTTCAATCATGTAGGCCTCGGTGCAGCCGAAAACGAATTTGCCGGATGTGATGTCCACCTGGCCACCGCCGAAGGAAACGGCATAAATACCGTTCTTGACCGAAGCGATGATTTCTTCCGGCGTCTTGTCGCCGCCGAGCATATAAGTATTGGTCATGCGCGGCATAGGTGCGTGCGCATAGGATTCGCGCCGCCCGTTGCCGGTTGGCTCCATTCCCATCAGGCGGGCATTTTGCCGATCCTGCATATAGCCGACCAGAATGCCGTCATCGATCAATACGGTCTTGTTGGTCGGCATGCCCTCATCGTCGACGGTCAGTGAACCACGCCGTTCGGAGATCGTGCCGTCATCGACGACGGTTACGCCCTTGGAAGCGACTTTCTGCCCGAGCAATCCAGCAAAGGCAGATGTTTTCTTCCGGTTGAAATCGCCTTCAAGGCCATGTCCGACAGCTTCGTGAAGCATCACGCCCGGCCAACCACTGGAAAGCACGATGTCGAATGTGCCAGCCGGTGCCGGTATCGCTTCCAGATTGACCAGAGCCTGGCGTAGCGCTTCATCAGCAGCATATTGCCATTTATCCGCAACGATGAATTCACCGAAACCCTTGCGCCCACCCGAACCGTAGGTGCCGCTTTCCTGCCGGTCGCCGTCACCGACAACAACAGAGACATTGAGGCGAACCATCGGGCGAACATCGCGCACGAAATGACCGTCGGCACGCAGGATTTCTACCTGTTGCCATGAAGCCGCAAGCGAAACAGAAACCTGCCGCACTTTGGGATCCTTCGCACGGAGATAGGCATCGATCTCCTGCAGGAGCTTTACCTTCGCCTCGAAGGTTGGTGAACCGAGCGGGTTTTCATCGCTATAAAGGCTGCGGTTGGTCCCGGGCGGCGCTGCGGTATATGTTCCGGCGTGACCCGTCCGAACCGCTGATGCTGCATCGGAAGCACGCTTCAGCGCGCCAAGCGACAACTCGCCCGCATGCGCGTAACCAACCGACTCGCCAGCGACGGCACGCAAACCAAATCCCTGATCCTGGTTGAAAGAGCCGTTTTTCAGGCGGCCATTGTCGAAGGAAAGGCTTTCAGATTCGCGGTACTCAATAAAGAGTTCGCCATCATCCGCGCCGTCGAGGCTTTGCTTGACGGTTTCAAGGACTTTTTCGCGTGGTGCGTCAAAACTGTCGATCAGGCTTTTCATGAGACTAGGTCCGGTTCAAATTGCATGAACCGGATGTAGGCCTTCGGAGGGCCCGCGACAACCGCAATCTTGCTTGAAACTTAAGGGAGAGCGTCGAAACCTTCGCCAAACCCATTGAGTTCGACCGGAATGCCGATGCCTTCTTCCGGTGTCTGGAAGACGATAAAGGTAGCGGCCTTGCCGGTCTTCAGTGTCTGAACGAGTTGATCTTCCAGAATGACCTCGGCGTAGCAGCCATCCTCAAAGCAACGCACGAAATATGCGCGGCCTATATCCTTACCATCCACGTTCAAACCAAGACCGTTCGGCAAAAGCACGCCGAGGGGCGCGAGAACGCGCAAGATCTTCGCCTTGTTATCAGCGGTTTTCAGGACGACGACCGAAAGGCCCATTTCCGGACGATCCGCCGCAACGACGTTCTGAATAAGCGCGCATTGTTCAGATTTGGCGCCCGCAGGGGTATCACAAAGGATCGACCATGCGCCGTGGGTGGACTTGACCGTACCGCTCTGTTGCGCCGCCATTGCGGCACCCGCAACGACAGACATTGACAGGGCAAGCAGACCAGCAGCGATGCTACGTAGCGCGAAAGAGAACATGTAGGCTCCAAAACGAATCATCCAGACGTTAAACCGCTCCGCTCCGGATGAAAAGAATGCTGCTCAAACGCTCCCCAGCATAGCGCGGCTTATGAGATGTGGTGTAGCCGAAAAATGGCCGGATTGTGAGCCAAACGGCTCTTAGCGATGCAAAATAGCTGCAAGGATGAAAAAACCTGCTTATTCGAGTGCGAGCGGCTGGCGAATGGCAAAGCCGCGCGCAAAAATGCCGCATGGGATCACGTTCGCCTTCCTTGCGATGTAGGCTAATGTGTGATTTGAACGCGGCATATACCCGGGCCATCACGCTGCCCGGTCCTAGTGTATGGAATCAAGCTTCATTCGGGAGATTTCTAGGTGAAGAAGAATATTGTCACGCTGATGGGTATCCTGAGTGGCCTGTTGAGTGCCGGCACTGCTTATGCGGCGCAGCCGGAGCCTTGGCAGATGACTTTCCAACCGGCAGCTTCCGCCATTATGGAGCAGATCGAGTGGTTCGAGCGGTATACATTGTGGTTTATCGTTCCGATCACGCTTTTC
Source organism: Phyllobacterium sp. LjRoot231 (assembly GCF_964253365.1). Taxonomy (NCBI): domain Bacteria; kingdom Pseudomonadati; phylum Pseudomonadota; class Alphaproteobacteria; order Hyphomicrobiales; family Phyllobacteriaceae; genus Phyllobacterium; species Phyllobacterium sp. LjRoot231. Next base: position 4,122,688 of record NZ_CAXUQT020000001.1, on the reverse strand, counting down.
GTCATGGCGCTGCTGGCCTGGGTGATGTACCGCTATCGCGCCAGCGCCAATCCAGTACCGTCAAAGACCAGCCACAATACGGCGGTCGAGATTGTCTGGACCGTAGGCCCTGTCGTCATTCTTCTCTTCCTGGCAATTCCATCCTTCCAGTTGCTGACGGCGCAGTATTCGCCCGAAGAACCGAAGCTGACCATCAAAGCCACCGGCTACCAGTGGTATTGGGGTTATGAATATCAGGCGGGCGATGCTCCGGTTTCTTTCGACTCCGTCATGTTGAAAGAGACTGACCGCGCCGCTACAGGGAAGGAAGACAAAAATGCCTACCCGCGGTTGCTGGCGGTCGACAATGAAATGGTTGTTCCTGTCAATACGACCGTGCGTCTGCTGGTCACGGGTGCAGACGTAATTCACTCCTTCTCCATGCCTGCCTTTGGCGTGAAAATGGATGCTGTTGCCGGCCGCAGCAACGAGACGTGGTTCAAGGCCAACAAGGAAGGTATGTACTACGGTCAGTGCTCGCAGATTTGCGGCAAGGATCATGCCTTCATGCCAATCGCGATCCATGTCGTTTCGCAAGATCAATACAATGCGTGGTTTGCTGTCGCCGGGAAAGATCTTCCGGGTGCCTACAAGACGCTTACCGCAGCAATTGACGCAGACAAGAATGTAAGCGTGGCTGGCAACTAAGCCGGCTTTACGCGATTTATTGAGGAACGGGAGCACTTTGATGGCAGGTTCTGCAGCTCACGAAGCACACGACGCCCACAAGCCGACTGGCTGGACGCGTTGGGTCTATTCGACCAATCACAAGGACATCGGCACGCTGTATCTGATCTTCGCGATCATAGCTGGCCTTATCGGTGGTTCGCTTTCGATCGCCATGCGCGCCGAGTTGCAACAGCCGGGCATCCAGATCTTCCATGGTCTGGCATCCATGGTTTATGGCTATGAAGGCGATGCCGCTATCGATGCCGGTAAGCAGATGTACAATGTGTTTTCGACCGCACACGGCTTGATCATGATCTTCTTTATGGTCATGCCGGCGCTCATTGGCGGTTTCGCCAACTGGATGGTGCCGATCATGATTGGCGCCCCGGATATGGCATTCCCGCGGATGAACAATATTTCGTTCTGGCTGCTTCCGCCGGCGCTCCTCCTGTTGATCTTGTCCATGTTCGTTCCGGGTCCTGCCGGTGGCTTTGGCACGGGCGGTGGCTGGACGATCTATCCGCCATATTCGACATCTGGTCAGCCTGGCCCCGCGATGGACTTTGCCATTCTCGCGCTCCACCTTGCCGGTGCATCCTCTATCCTGGGTGCCATCAATTTCATCACCACGATTTTCAACATGCGCGCTCCCGGCATGACGCTGCACAAAATGCCGCTGTTTGCCTGGTCGGTTCTGATCACGGCCTTCCTTTTGCTGCTGGCTCTTCCGGTTCTGGCCGGTGGTATCACCATGCTGCTGACGGACCGTAATTTCGGAACAACCTTTTTTGCGCCCGAAGGTGGCGGTGATCCGATCCTGTTCCAGCACTTGTTCTGGTTCTTTGGTCACCCCGAAGTTTACATTATGATTCTGCCGGCGTTTGGCATCATCAGCCACATTGTTTCGACATTCTCGCGCAAACCGATCTTCGGTTATCTCGGAATGGCCTACGCCATGGTTGCCATTGGTGTCGTGGGCTTTATCGTCTGGGCCCATCACATGTATACGGTGGGCCTGTCACTCGATACACAGCGTTATTTCGTCTTCGCAACGATGGTTATCGCCGTGCCAACGGGTGTGAAGATCTTCTCCTGGATCGCCACGATGTGGGGTGGCTCCATCGAGTTCAAACCGCCAATGGTTTGGGCAATCGGCTTCATCTTTCTGTTCACCGTTGGTGGCGTGACGGGTGTTCAGCTTGCCAATGCCGGTCTCGATCGTTCGTTGCATGACACCTACTATGTGATTGCACACTTCCATTACGTGCTGTCGCTGGGCGCGGTGTTCGGTATCTTCGCTGGCTGGTACTACTGGTTCCCGAAGATGACCGGCTACATGTACAACCACAAGATTGCCCACACGCATTTCTGGGTTATGTTCATCGGCGTTAATCTTGTGTTCTTCCCGCAGCATTTCCTCGGCCTCGCCGGTATGCCACGCCGCTACATCGACTATCCCGATGCATTTGCAGGTTGGAACGAAGTATCGTCGATCGGTTCCTATATTTCCGGCGTTGGTGTGCTGATCTTCCTGTTCGGCGTCTTCGAGGCGTTCGCCAAGAAGCGTGAAGCCGGGGCCAATCCTTGGGGTGCGGGTGCAACGACGCTCGAATGGCAGCTCTCCTCGCCTCCGCCCTTCCATCAGTGGGAACAACTCCCGCGCATTAAATAAGAATGTGATACCGGGATCGCTAGTGGGTGGTCCCGGTATCCCGAAATCTGGGAAAGACAAGACGGACCGAATGGCATTGATTGAGAAAAACGCGAACCTTGATACGAGCATCGGCCTCTCTGAAGCCAATGCATCGGATTATATCGCGCTGCTCAAACCACGTGTGATGTCGCTGGTCGTCTTTACAGGCCTCGTCGGTCTGATGGCTGCACCGGGTCAGATCAATCCTGTCCTGGCAGGAATTGCCATCCTTTGTATTGCAGTCGGGGCGGGCGCCTCGGGTGCACTCAACATGTGGTACGATGCCGACATCGACGCCATTATGAAGCGCACCTCCAAGCGGCCGATCCCTGCAGGACGTATCTCGCGCGAAGAGGCGTTGACCTTTGGCCTTCTGCTTTCGGCCTTTTCGGTCGTAACGCTGGGCCTCTTCGTAAATCTCTTGTCGGCTTTTCTCCTGGCCTTCACGATCTTCTTCTATGCTGTGGTCTATACGATGTGGTTGAAGCGCTCGACGCCGCAGAACATCGTCATCGGCGGCGCCGCAGGTGCATTCCCGCCCATGATAGGCTGGGCCGCGGTGACCAATTCCATCAGCATGGAAAGCATCGTGCTTTTCCTTATTATCTTCCTGTGGACGCCGCCGCATTTTTGGGCATTGTCGCTGTTCATGTCGGATGATTATGAAAAGGCAAAGATTCCGATGATGCCCAACGTCGCGGGTGCTGCATCGACGAAATTCCAGATTTTCCTCTACACTGTGCTGGTAGCGCCTGTCGGTGTGTTGCCTTGGATCATGGGTTTTGCCGGACCTGTTTACGGCGTGTTTTCCGCTGCGATGGGTGTCGCGTTCCTCGCATCCGCCTGGACCGTGTGGCAGGCTCCGGTAGGCGATGCGATGATGAAGCCCGCAAAGAAGATGTTTGCATTCTCCATCTTCTATCTTTTTAGCCTCTACGCGGTGCTGCTCGGTGAAATTCTTGTGCGCAAGGCACTTCTGGTAGCGGGTGCTTGATATGAGCAACGATCTTGTAACTCTTACGGACAAGCAGAAGCGGGCGCAGCGCAGCCGCTCGCTGGCGCTCGCGCTGGCTTTGGCTGCCTTTGTCATCGTTGTCTATGTCGGTACCTGGGCGAAGATCGGTGCCAATCACTCTCAAACGGCACCTGTAACGAGGCCTTTGTGATGAGCAGCAAGATGCCAGCGGACAATAGTCAAACCACGCAGGTTGCCGCACCGAAGCGCAAGGTTTCGGATCGCACCATCGCGATATCGTGCCTCGCATTCTTCTTCGGTATGGTGGGAATGGCGTTTGCCGCGGTTCCCCTCTACGCGATGTTCTGTCAGGTCACCGGTTATGGCGGCACGACCCAGCGGGTCGAGCAAATGTCCGATACCATTCTCGACAAGAAAATTACGATCCGTTTCGACGCCAATACTTCGGGCGGTTTGCCTTGGCATTTCGAACCGGTTCAGCGCGAAGTCACAATGAATATCGGTGAGACAAAGCTGATCAAATATGAAGCCAAGAATATCGTTGAGAAGCCGACTGCGGGCCGCGCGTCATTTAATGTGACGCCGCAAGCTGCGGGTGCTTATTTCAACAAGGTCGAGTGCTTCTGCTTCACGGATACGGTCCTGAAGCCGGGCGAAGATCTGGAGATGCCGGTCGTCTTTTTTGTCGATCCGGACATCGTCAACGCGCCTGAACTGAAGGGCGTCAACACAATCACCCTGTCCTACACATTCTTCCCGATCCCGATGCCAGCACCCGTTGCTGCCAATACCGAGGTGAAGAAGAATGGTATATCAGGACAACTTTAAACTGCGCTGGCTCTATGCCGGTGTCTAGACCAATGAACAGACCTTGCGGGGGTTAGAATGGCCGAAACGCACCAAAAGAACCACGACTATCACATTATCGACCCCAGTCCTTGGCCATTTCTTGGCTCGGTTGGCGCGTTTATCCTCGCTATCGGCGGCATCGCTTTCATGCGCTATCACAGCGGCGGAGAGCTTGTGCTTTTCCGCGCCAACCTCACCAGTCCATGGATCCTTCTCATCGGCGTGGCGATCGTTCTTTATACGATGTACGGCTGGTGGTCGGATACGATCAAGGAAAGCAAGGAAGGTCACCACACGCGGGTGGTTTCGCTGCATCTGCGCTACGGCATGATCATGTTCATTGCCTCCGAGGTGATGTTCTTCGTTGCCTGGTTCTGGGCGTTCTTCGACGCCAGCCTGTTCCCCGGAGAAGCCTCACAAGTGGCGCGCACTGCGTTTACCGGTGGTGTCTGGCCACCAAAGGGTCTTGAAGTTCTCGATCCATTGCACTTGCCGCTCTACAACACCGTCATTTTGCTGCTCTCCGGCACAACCGTGACATGGGCGCACCATGCCCTGATACACAATGACCGCAAGGGCTTGATCACTGGCCTGACGCTGACTGTCCTGCTTGGTTTGCTCTTCTCGTCCGTGCAGGCGTATGAGTATGCGCACGCTCCGTTTGCGTTCAAGGACTCGATCTACGGCGCAACATTCTTCATGGCGACCGGCTTTCATGGCTTCCATGTCATCATCGGAACCATCTTTCTCACGGTATGCCTGCTTCGTTCAATTCGCGGCGACTTTACGCCGACCAAACATTTCGGCTTCGAAGCTGCCGCCTGGTACTGGCATTTCGTTGACGTGGTCTGGCTGTTCCTGTTCTTCTCGATCTATGTCTGGGCCTCCTGGGGTGCTCCGATAGCCGTCGAATAGGCGAACGGATCCAAAAATACCTAGGGCGGTCGTGGAAACACGGCCGCCTTCACTTTTTCAGCACTTTCCTGTGTAAAACATCAATATGATCTGTGCGAAGCTGCCCTGCTAATTCTGGCCCTTGGTGGGGCTGCTGGGTGCTTCAACTTATCGACTGGACAGATCGATGCGTTGGCGTCACTAATCCGGAGACAGATGAAATCCGGACGCTCGTTCCGGATGGAACGCCAATCGAAATCGATCCTTGAGTGCATATGCCGATGAATGAAGACACAGCCTTGTATCCGCCAGTCGACCCTATAGCTGCCGGCGTAAAGGCTCGCTGTCCCCGCTGTGGACAGGGTAAATTGTTCGATGGCTTCCTTGCTCCGGCCAAGCGCTGTTCCAGTTGCGGGCTCGATTACTCCTTTATCGATACGGGCGAAGGTCCTGCTGTCCTCGTTATGCTTTTGATCGGCTTCATCGTTGTGGGTCTCGCGTTGTGGATGGAGGTAACACTCGATCCACCCTTGTGGCTGCATTTCATCCTGTGGATTCCGCTGGCTCTCGTGCTCTGCCTCACGGCGCTCCGCTGGATGAAGGGGGTACTGATCGCCTTACAGTACAAGCACAAAGCTGCCGAGGGACGGCTCGATCTTCCGGCCGGACATGACTGATATTGCCAAGCCAGTAAAGCACAAAGGGTTTCCGTGGATCACGCTTGTCCTCGGCGCGATCGTTTTCGCGATCTTGATCGCCCTCGGGACATGGCAGGTCGAACGTCTGTACTGGAAAGAAGGCTTGCTGGCGGAGATAGAAGCCAGAACACATGCAGCGCCCGCTTCCCTCGCGGAGATGGAAAAGATTTGGGTAACTGAAAGAGACGTCGACTACCGGACGGTGACGGCTACCGGGCGATTCCTCAACGATCGGGAACGTCACTATTTCGCGACCTATGAGGGCACTTCCGGATTCTACGTCTACACGCCGCTTTTGCTTGATGATGGCCGAGCAGTCTTCATCAATCGTGGCTTTGTTCCCTATGACAAGAAGAATTCCGTAACGCGGCCTGAAGGCAAGGTCGAAAGGCAGGTGACGGTAACGGGGCTCGCACGCAATCCTCTTTTTGCCAAACCCTCGTCTATCGTGCCGGATAATGATCTTGTGACCAATATCTACTATTGGAAAGACCTGCCAACGATGGCGCGGCAGTCAGGCATTGCCGAAGATAGACTGGTTCCGTTCTTCATCGATGCAGACAAGACGCCCAATCCCGGTGGCCTGCCGGTTGGTGGTGTCACGATCATCGACCTGCCGAACAGCCACCTGCAATATGCCGTCACCTGGTATGGTCTGGCCGCGACGCTACTCGCGGTCGCCGGGATTTCGCTTTGGCAGCGATACCATCCCAAAGGTCCAAACGAGCCCGAGGTCAGCCAATCTGAAGCTTCGGACTTGACTTCGCGCTGATTGCCGCCCAATTCCAACAACACCGCAACGCTTCCATGAGACACGACACGATGGCTGACAAGAAACCACTGACAATCCGCCTGTGCGGACCGCGCGGTTTTTGCGCCGGTGTGGATCGCGCTATTCAGATCGTCGTCCTGGCATTGAAGAAATATGGCGCGCCCGTCTACGTTCGCCATGAGATCGTGCACAATCGCTATGTGGTTGAAGGCTTGCAAGCGCGCGGTGCGGTTTTTGTCGAAGAGCTCGACGAAATTCCTGCGGAGCATCGCAGTCAGCCCGTGGTCTTTTCCGCGCACGGGGTGCCGAAATCTGTTCCGACCGATGCGGAAAACAAGAACCTGTTCTATCTCGATGCGACATGCCCACTGGTGTCCAAGGTTCACAAGCAGGCCATGCGTCACCAGCGGCTCGGCCGCCATGTCATCCTTGTGGGTCACTCCGGGCACCCTGAGGTGATCGGCACCATGGGCCAGCTGCCCGAAGGTGCGGTGACATTGATCGAAACCATCGATGATGCCGAAACCTACGTGCCCCAGGATCCTGATAATCTCGGCTTCGTGACGCAGACAACGCTCTCGGTGGATGATACAGCCGGGATCATCGCTGCCCTGCAGCGCCGTTTCCCCGCGCTAACCGCACCGGCTGCGGAATCGATCTGTTACGCCACGACTAATCGCCAGGATGCTGTGAAAGCCGCAGCACCCGGCTGTGACTTGTTCCTTATTGTCGGTGCGCCGAACTCCTCCAATTCCAAACGCCTCGTGGAGGTGGCCGAGCGATCGGGTGCCGAACAGTCCCTGCTTGTGCAACGAGCAGCTGACATCGACTGGAGCAGGGTCGGCGACATTTCGGTGGTCGGGTTGTCCGCCGGCGCTTCAGCTCCGGAAATCATCGTTGACGAAATCATCCAGTCCTTTTCGGAGCGCTATATCGTGTCGATCGAACTCGCGGAGACAACCATCGAAACCGAGAATTTCCATGTCATGCGTGATCTCCGCGATGTGGAATTGACGAGCCGCGACATGGCCTTCGTCAACGGAAGCCGGTAAGAGCTAGGATATGGCCGTCTATACCGACATCAATGAAATCGATCTCGCGCATTTCCTCAAGGACTACGATATCGGCGAGCTGCTTTCGTACAAGGGAATTGCCGAAGGCGTCGAAAACTCCAACTATCTGCTGCATACGAGCACCGGATCATACATTCTGACGTTGTATGAGAAGCGGGTAAACAGCAACGATCTGCCGTTCTTTCTAGGGCTGATGCGCCATCTGGCGGGCAAGGGGATACGCTGTCCTTTGCCAGTGAACCAGAAATCCGGATCGAGTATCGGTGAACTGGCTGGTCGTCCTGCTGCGATCGTGACGTTTCTCGAAGGTATGTGGATGCGCCGCCCGACAGTGCAGCACTGCTTTGCCTTGGGCGAGGCAATGGCGAGGATGCATATCGCAGGCGAGGATTTCCCCATGCGCCGTCGTAATGCGCTCTCGGTCGAGGGCTGGCGGCCCCTATGGGATAATTCAAAGGCTGGTGCCGATCGTGTCGAACCTGGCTTGGCCAACGAGACAGAGGCCGATCTCGCCTTCTTTGAAGCCAATTGGCCGTCGCACTTGCCATCCGGTGTCATCCATGCCGATCTTTTTCCAGACAATGTCTTCTTTCTGGGAGACAAGCTGTCCGGACTGATCGATTTCTATTTCGCCTGTACCGACCTTCTTGCGTATGACGTTGCTATTTGCCTGAATGCCTGGTGTTTTGAAAAGGATCACTCCTTCAATCTCACAAAAGGCATAGCCTTGCTTCGCGGTTACACTGGTGTTCGCCCGCTCTCGGCAGACGAAGCGGCAAGCTTGCCGATCCTCGCACGTGGTTCGGCGCTGCGTTTCATGCTGACCAGACTCTATGATTGGCTGAATACGCCCGAAGGCAGCCTGGTCGTCAAGAAAGACCCTATGGAATATATCCGCCGGATGCGCTTTCACCGCCAGATCAAGTCGCCTGAGGAATATGGTCTTGTTCTCGAAGGATCGAAAGCGTGAAGGAGATTCAGGCCTTTACCGATGGAGCTTGCTCCGGAAATCCCGGCCCGGGAGGCTGGGGCGCGGTTCTACGCTGGAACGGCAATGAAAAGGAACTCTCGGGCGGCGAGGCCAATACAACCAATAATCGCATGGAGTTGATGGCGGCGATCTCGGCCTTGAATGCCCTGAAGGAGCCTTGCCAGGTCGATCTTTATACGGATTCGGTCTATGTCCGTGACGGTATTTCCAGCTGGATCGACGGCTGGAAGCGTAACGGCTGGAAGACCGCCGCGAAGAAGCCGGTGAAGAATGCCGAACTCTGGCAAGCGCTGGATGAGGCGCGCAAGCGCCACAAGGTGGTCTGGCATTGGGTCAAAGGGCACGCAGGCCATCCGGAGAACGAACGTGCCGATGAACTGGCCCGTGCAGGTATGGCACCATTCAAACAAAAGCGAATGCCGCAGGTTTGAGATAAGTATCCCTTCGCGTACTTTTGTGATTCATCATGTCAAAGAACCGGGTGTGCTTTCCCTTTGCCACACCCGCTTTCGCGTCTGGCCATTGAATGGTGGTGGGAAAGACGGGCGGTCGTCGAAGCGCGTCTTGGTAGATAGATAATGCGATCCGAAGACCGCCCGTCCGGCGTTTTTTGATCCCGTCCGTTCCGCGTCGGAAACGCCAGCGGCCAGGACTGCGCCCAGCCAATCTGCCGCCCTCACAGTGCTCGTCCAGCACGCACCGGCCTTAGTACCGGCAGGGGAACCCTTGGACAGAACTTCCCCGGACGGCGGGTCCGTTACCCGCCATCGGAGGCGCCGATCCTCTCCCCACTTCGAACGGCTCCGGAAGCAGTTCCCCATGGAAAGGACCGGATTAGAATAAGCGAGGTTTGAGGGTGGTGGATAAACAGCCACGATTATTTTTCGAAATACCTGAGATTTAAGAAGAAGAACCCCTCCCTTGCGCTGCGCGCCTTCCCTCCCCACAAGGGGGAGGGTAAGGCTGTCGCGACTGTCACTGCTGCAGAGTGAAGCCAGAAAATGTTGCAGGATAAAGCGCTGTTACCCTCCCCCTTGTGGGGAGGGAAGCTGCGTAGCAGCAGGGAGGGGTATTTGAAATGGACCAAAACTTATCCACCTGCTGATACGCGCAGCGCTACGTACTAAAGCTGCTCAAGAATGGTGGCGGCGCTCGATGTAATGGCCTGACCGGGAGAATCTTCGATATTGAGCTGTTTCACCACGCCGTCTTCAACCAGCATTGAATACCGCTTGGAGCGTACGCCCATGTTACCGGCACCGAGATCGATATCGAGACCCACGGCCTTGGTGAAGGTGGCATTGCCGTCCGAGAGGTACTGAATCTTGCCCTCGCCATTCGTTGCCTTGGCCCAGGCGCCCATGACATGCGGGTCATTAACGGCAATCACAACGATCGAGTCGACGCCTTTTGCCAGAATGGCATCGCGATTTTCGAGGTAACCGGGCAGATGATTCATGCTGCAGGTCGGCGTAAACGCGCCCGGAACAGCAAAGAGTACGATCTTCTTGCCCTTGAACAGCGCGTCGGAGCGCACTTCGCTGACACCCTCATCGGATTTCGTCTTGAATGTGGCGTCCGGCAAACGCTCGCCTACCTTGATCGTCATGAATTGGCTCCCTGTGAGATGATGATGTGAGACCTATCGCAGATAGGATGCGCACTTTGAAAAGTCGAGGATTTTGATAGCTATTCCTGCACGCCGATTGTTCCAGAGACGGCCCTGTCTCCTTGAACAAGCGTGTAGTTCAGAGGAGGCGTTTTTTTGTCCTTTCCGGAAATGATCCGCACGGAAAAAACAGCGTTGTTTGCCTCGCGGTCCTTTAGCTTCGACATGCCGAACGTAACTATGCCGTCGCCCGCGACGAAAATATCTGTGTCGGCATCAGCCGAAGGCAGTGCTACCGATATCCTCACACGATCATCTTTTCGTACGGCACTAAGGGCCCCGAATGTCGCCGACGCCTCACCTGGCAACGCCTGGAAGGCTGAATCGATCAGCGTTTTGGTCAGCGGGTCGGTTGGTTTTGTGTTGTCCACGGCAAAGTCAAACTCTGCTTTGACGGGGATACAGATCGTCTCGCATATTCCCAAAAAAGCGTGGCCTTTCAGGTGAGCCGGCTTGGCAGGATCGGCGAGGGTCAGCGTAACCGGCAGGGCTATCGGTTTCTTGTATCCTGCCCAATGGGTGTTGCCATCGTCGAAGCGATGCGGCGTTGGAAACGAAAGCACATAGCTTTTGATATTCGTGCTTTCGGTGAGGTCCAATTCCGGAGGCACACCGGCATCACCGGGTTCTCTCCAATAGGTCTTCCAGCCCGGATCAAGGTCGATCTGTAAGGCTCCGCGGATTTCCGGCGACGGCTGTACGGGATTGTCGATGATCAGCCTGACGTTGCCGCCTGGCGTTTTCGTCCAATCGGAATTGGCAGCATGCGCGGGAGCGGTAAACGCGATCAGGGCAGCAAAAAAAAGCAGTTTTATTTTCATTTTTCGACCATTACAGGCCTTTCGGGCACTATCAAGGATGTGCCTGATTTTGCGCATCATTTCTGCGTGAGAAATAGTTCAGGGAGGCACCATCGATCCTCGGATTTGAGCATCGTTTACAATTCGTTACCCAAAGCCGTTGTCATTTACAGAATCCTTGGTACCTTTATTCTCATGGAAATTTTCAGAGACGCCAACAAAGAGACTGGATTTCTGAATGGACAGTTCCTTCTCGCCATGCCGGGAATGGACGACAGTCGTTTTGCGCGCTCGGTCATCTATGTTTGTGCGCACTCTGAAAAGGGCGCCATGGGCCTGATTATCAATCGTGTCCAGGACATGGAGTTTTCAGATATCCTCGTTCAGCTTGGTGTTCTCGACGAGCAACAGGCTATCATGATGCCTGAACGGACCAGAGATTTTCTGGTGCGCAATGGTGGGCCGGTTGAAATGCGGCGAGGCTTTGTCCTGCATTCCGATGATTATCTCACCGATTCAACCATGCCTGTCGCGGAAGAGATCTGCCTGACGGGAACCGTGGATATCCTGCGCGCCATTTCTGGTGGTCGCGGTCCGCGAAAGGCCCTGATGACCTTGGGCTATTCCGGTTGGGCTTCGGGTCAGCTCGAAACCGAAATTGCCAATAATGGCTGGCTCACCTGCGAGGCACCGCAGGAACTGCTTTTCGATACGGATATCGACAGCAAATACGACCGGATTCTTGCTTATATGGGCGTTGATCCGTCGCGGCTAGCCAGTGTAGCCGGCCACGCCTGAAGACCCCTCGCCAATTCACCCTGACGGCCATCTGATGTGATTGTCTCGACTTCCGGTGCTCATGGACGAACATGTCCACTGCGCTCCGGTTCTCGAAAATCGCACCAGTTGACTCATCAGGCTGAATTCTCAAGAGGTCTTTACTACGACGCTTTCGACTGCTGGAACTGTTCTCGCAACAGCTTTGTAGCGACGTCCAGTGTCAGCGGCGGACTGAACATGAAACTCTGCGCATATTCGCAGCCCATCTGCCTGAGTTGCAGCGCATCACTCTCGTTCTCAATGCCTTCCGTAACAACCGACAATCCGAGATCGTGTGCCATGCTGATCATGGAACGAAGCAGAGTTACCTTCTGCGGCTGATCCGCCTTCAGGAAGGACCGGTCGATCTTGATCATGTCGAACGGGAAGGAAGTCAGGTACGACAGGGAAGAGTAGCCCGTGCCGAAATCATCGAGAGAAACACCGACGCCCATCGCCTTGATGCTGGAAAGGACATAGTTAGAGCGCTCCGGATTCTCCATCATCAGGGATTCAGTGAGTTCCAGTTTCAGGCTCGCCGGCTCGATCTGCGTTTGCAGGAGCACCGACCGCACATCGTCGATCAGATCCTGACGGATTAGCTGGCTGCTGGAAATATTGACCGAAACAAACAGCGGCGACGCGCCAAGATTGCGCTGCCAATTGACGAGGTCTTCCGCTGCCCTTTGCATGGCGAAGAGACCGAGCTGCACGATAAGGCCCGAGCTTTCGGCAATTGGAATGAACTCTGACGGTGGGATCGAGCCGCGGCGCGGGTGATCCCAGCGCATCAGGGCTTCAAAGCCGGCGATGCTGTTGTCTTCCAGACGCACGATCGGCTGGTAGGCTATGTGGATTTCGCGGCGCTCAAGCGCGCGGCGCAGATCCGATTCAAGCTGCAGCCTGTCGCTGCCAACCGCACGGAAGGCGGGCCGGAATGGCTCGATACGATCGCCGCCAAACCGCTTGGCCTGGAACATGGCAAGCTCGGCATCCTTGACAAGGTCTTCCGGTGAGGCAGCGCTGCCGCTGGTCCAGGTAATCAGGCCAAGCGATGCAGTCAGCACGATCTCACGTTTGGAGAAGGCAATCGGCGCCCGGATGGCCTGTTTTACAGCTTCGGCGAACGCGGCAATCTGGGCGGGTTCGCTCTCGGAAACGAGAATAAGGCCGAACTGGTCGGCGGACAGACGGCTAAGAGTATCCTGAGGACGCAGCAGGCGATGCAGGCGGCGCGAGATGGTCAGAAGGAATGTATCGCCCGCAGACATGCCGAGCCCGTCATTGACCTGCTTGAACCGGTCAATATCTATGATGAATACCGTCGGCCGGATTCGGCTCTCGGTCTGCGCCATGGTGATCACGGAGCCCAAACGATCGAGGAAAAGCTCACGGTTCGGCAAGCCGGTCAGATTATCGTGCACAGCGTCGTGCAGCAGGCGTTCTTCCGCCTTCTTCTGTTCAGTCACGTCTATGAGGGTGCCGACACAACGGACGATTTCACCATCGGAACCGATGACAGGGCGAGCCTTCAGCGAATACCAATAATAGTGGCCGTCATTGGCACGCAGGCGGAATGTCTGCGAAATACGGCCGCGCCTGTTCTCAAGAATAACATCGAGTGTCGTACGGAAGCGATCGCGGTCATCCGCATGCAGGCTCGGCAGCCAATTGCGCACGGCGCCGTGCAAGGAGCTTGCCGACGCTCCAAGGAAATTGGTGAGGTCCGGCGTAGTGACCACGCGATCACGCGGCACATCCCAATCCCAGACGATATCGCCGGAACCGATAATGGCGAGCGCTTGCCGCTCCACGTCGGAGAACAGCCCCTGTTGCAGCGCGCCGCCGGAAAATGCGTGCTGCATGACGGTGAAGCCGATGAGGAGAACGATAAGGACAAGGCCGCCCGCAAGGGCTGGCTGAATGATGTCATTGGCGAGAATTCCGGAGACGGTCAGCCAGCTGCCCATCAGCCAGACGAGCAGGAGAATCCAGGTGGGTATCAACATGATCGCTCGATCATAGCTTCGGAAGGAGAAGAAGCCGATCAGCACGATGCCGGAAATGATGGTCAGGGCAAATGAGAAGCGGGCGATACCGGCGGCAATCGGCGGATCGAAAATCGCGACGCCGGAAACGATACCCAACCCGAGTATCCATGTCAGCGCGCCATAGCTGAAATTGTCATGCCATCGGTTGAGGTTGAGATAGGTGAAGAGGAAGATCACCAGCGTCGCCGCAAGCGCGACTTCGGTGCCCGCTCGCCACATCTGCTCATTGCCCGGCGTTATCTCTATCAGTTTGTTCCAGAAGCCGAAATCGACGCAGATATAAGCCAGCACTGCCCATGCCAAGGCTGCTGTCGCGGGGAAAAGCGAGGTGCCTTTGACGACGAACAGAATGGTCAGGAAGAGGGCAAGCAAGCCGGCAATTCCGAGGAGAATGCCGCGGTAAAGCGTATAGGAATTGACCGTATCCTTGTAGGCATTCGGCTCCCAGACATAGACCTGCGGCAGGTTGGGTGAAGCAAGCTCCGCAACCAGCGTGATCACCGATCCGGGATTGAGCGTGATCAGGAAAATATCAGCATCTTCGCTGGCTTGCCGATCCAGCGCAAAGCCCTCGCTCGGCGTAATGGATGCAATGCGGGTCGAACCGAGATCGGGCCATATGAAACCTGATCCGACGAGACGGAAGTGTGGCGCGACGATCAGCCGGTCGATCTGCTCGTCAGTGGGATTGGCGAGGGAAAACGCTGCCCAGTCACCGGTAGACCGCTTGTCATTGGCCTGCACCTCGATGCGGCGAACGATACCGTCGGTACCCGGTGCAGTGGAAATCTGGAAGGTTTCGCCTTGGTTCCTGTAGACCTCGACAGCTTTCGACAGGTCAAGCGCCGTGCTTTCCTTGGTGATCTTGATTGTCTCGAACGCATTTGCGGCCGTTTGCATGGTTATCAGCAAAATGACGAGCGCAAGAACTCGCGATAAGCCTTTCAGCATTCGTTCCGTCAATGATGCCACCGATACAACCTTTATTACTCTAGCGTCGCACATCGTCTTCAATCATGGAGAAGAGCAGATGATCTTGCCACATACCATTTATCTTTAGGTAGGAGCGTAGCAGTCCTTCCCTCTGAAATCCGGCTTTTTCGAGAAGGCGGATCGATCTTTCATTGCTTGGAATACAGGCGGCTTCCAGCCGGTGCAACCTTACCTTGGTAAAAGCGTACGGGATAAGCAGGTCCAGTGCTTCGTGCATGTAACCCTGTCCGGCAAAGGGCTCGCCGATCCAGTACCCGATCATACCATTCTGACCAACACCGCGGCGGATATTGCCAAGCGTAACGCCTCCAAGCAGACGCGAATCCTTGTTGCGGAAGAGGAAGAAAGGATGCGCCGTACCAGCCGCTGCTTCTTCGTCATAATGGCGGATCCTGTGCCGAAAGGCTCCACGCTCCAGATCGTCGACCGCCCAAAGTGGTTCCCACGGTGAGAGGAACTCGCGGCTTTGCGCGCGCAAAGTGGACCACGCGCGGTAATCGGAGAGTTGCGGCGGGCGCAAATAGAGCCGCTCGCCCTGCAGGGGCGGTGCAGCGCTTTTCAGGAAGGGCAGGGCGATCATGGCCTTGCCTTGCCGTCAGACAGCGATTTTTCGGGGACTTGCTGTTACAGAAGTAAGCCCCCGACGGACATCGGCAAATTTCATCAGTGAACCGACCGGACCGACGGAAGCTATCGTTGGCGTCGTGTCCAGAAAAAGACGCCCGGCAAGATCGGTCAATCGTTCCGTCGTGATCTTTGACAGTCGTTCGACGAGCTCTTCGGTCGAGACGGAGTGCCCGTAGAGCAGCATCTGGCGCGCGATCTGTCCGGCCCTGCTCGCAGCACTTTCGTGCGACATCAACAGGCTGGCACGATACTGCGCTCGTGCCCGATTCAGTTCTTCCTGACTGATGTTTTGAGCTGCCTGGTGTAGTTCATTGATGATAACCGGGACGAGTTTCTTGAGATGGTTGCGGCCGGTTGCGGCATGGATGCCAAAAACGCCGGTATCGGAAAAACCCCAGTGGAATGCGTAAACCGAATAACACAATCCGCGTTTCTCGCGCACTTCCTGGAAAAGACGGGAAGACATGCCACCGCCCAGGATCATGGCCAGCAATTGCGAAGCGTAGAAATCGCGAACGTGGTAGGCACGTCCCTCAAAGCCGATGACGACCTGGGCATCCATCAAATCGCGTTGTTCGCGGAAATCGCCGCCGACGTAATGCGAGAGATCGGGTTCTGGTGCCGTGGATTTTGTGCGGAACGAACCCAGACGTTTCTCGACTTCGCGCACGAATTCATCGTGCTTTACACCACCTGCGGCGGCGACGACCATGCGCTCGGCGCTATATTGTTCGTCCATATAGCGGCGAAGGTCGGCGGAAGAGAAGGATTGTACGGTTTCCGGTGTTCCAAGTATGGTTCGGCCGATTGTCTGTTCCTGAAAGGCTGCTTCCGTGAAGCGGTCGAACACAACATCATCAGGCGTATCGTGAGCCGCTCCGATTTCCTGCATGACGACGTTTTTTTCGCGCTCGAGCTCGTCAGCGTCGAACTTCGAACTGGTCATGATGTCGGTCAGAATATCGATTGCCAGAGGCATATCATCGCGCAAGACGCGCGCATAATAGGATGTAGTCTCGACGCTGGTGGCCGCATTAATTTCGCCGCCTACATCTTCAATGTCGGCTGCAATTTTCCAGGCAGAACGATTTTCAGTTCCCTTGAAAGCCATATGCTCGAGAAGATGGGCTATACCGTGCTGGTTGTTCGCCTCATTTCGTGACCCTGCCTTGACCCAGATGCCAAGGGCTACACTCTCCAGATGCGGCATTGTCTCTGTCGCAATCGTCAGACCGTTGGAGAGGCGACTGATTTCAACGCCCATTCAATGCTCCTTACCCGCCGCTCTTGAATGTCGGCTCACATACTCTTCCACACTTTTAAGGTCATTGGGAAGTACCGTATACTGTTCTTTTCTCTGCATGAGGTCGCCCAGCCAGAGCGGAAGGTCAGGATGAATGCCACTCGCCGCCTCGACGGCATCGGGAAATTTCGCCGGATGAGCAGTGGCAAGTACGACGCTTGGCGTTTCCCGCCCGACCCGCTCCCGCGCAACTTTCAGTCCGATGGCCGAATGCGGATCAAGAAGATAGCCGGATTGCTTCAGAACATTTGCGATTGCCTCGTCCGTTTCAGCCTTGGTAGAACGCCCGGCATCGAATTCGGCGCGGATTGCGGCAAGCACAGTGTCGGAAATCGTGAAGCTGCCTGATTGCTTCAACCCGTCCATCAAGCGACGCACAGCAGTGGCGTCCCTCCCATGCGCTTCGAAAAGCAAACGCTCGAAATTCGATGAAACCTGTATGTCCATCGACGGCGAGGTGGTGTGCAGTACGCCCCGGGTTTCATAAATTCCCGTTTCGATCGTGCGGGTCAAAATATCGTTATCGTTGGTCGCAATGACCAAACGGTCGATCGGAAGGCCCATGCGCTTGGCAACGTAACCCGCAAAAATATCGCCGAAATTGCCAGTCGGAACGGTAAAGGATACCGGGCGCTCCGGGCTTCCGAGCGAAACGGCAGCCGTGAAATAATAAACGATTTGCGGCATGATCCGTGCCCAGTTGATCGAATTGACCCCCGATAGGGAAAGGGAATCGCGAAAGGCCAAGTCGTTGAACATGCCTTTGACCAGAGACTGGCAATCATCGAAATTGCCTTCGACGGCCAGCGCGTGGACATTCGATGCTGCCGATGTCGTCATCTGCCGCTGCTGCACGGGCGAAACGCGGTTGTGCGGAAACAGGATGAAGATATCGGTGCGATCCCGGTTGGCAAATGCCTCGATGGCTGCGCCGCCCGTATCGCCGGAAGTTGCACCGACAATGGTGGCGCGTTCGTTGCGTTTGGTCAGGATGTAATCCATCAGCCGCGCCAATAGCTGCATCGCCACATCCTTGAAGGCGAGGGTCGGCCCATGGAAAAGCTCGAGAACAAACTCATTATGCCTGGTCTGCACCAGGGGGCAGACCGCTTCGTGACGGAATGTGCCGTAGGCTTCATGCACCATTTTCTCAAAATCAGCCTGATCTATATCGCCGGCAATAAATGGCGTCAGAACCTGAATGGCGATTTCCGCATAGGTTTTGCCGCGCAGCGAGCGGATTTCAGCGGCGGAAAACTGTGGAAACTCTTGCGGAAGGTAAAGTCCGCCATCACGGGCAAGACCGGACAAAAGCGCATCGGAAAAGCCCAAAACCGGCGCTTCTCCACGGGTACTTACATATTTCATCTCGGTCGCCTCATGTACTTTGCTCAATAGTGCCGTCACTGCCCTTGTCAAAAAAAGGCTGCAATGCCCCGTCGCATTATTTCGTTACCGTTGGTATAGAACACGCTCGTTCGTCAAGGTTCGTTCTTCAAGGAAAGTTCAGTTCATGAAGTCAGAAACACAAAAATCTCTGCCCTTCTATCAACTTTGCGCCCCGGTTTGTGCAATGATTTTTGCCGTCGGTCTTGCAGGATGCTCTACCAGCGGCAGCAACAAGGACGACCCGAACAGTCCGCAGGCGCTCGCCACCGCCGAAGCACAAAAACGCATAACAGCGTCCGAATTGACAGCGTTCTGCCCCACGGTGACGATCCGCGAAGGGACCTCGGTCCTGACAAATTATGGAAAATCGGCTGACAAGACGCCTGAGAACCTGATCTATCAAGCTTCTATCTCGAACCAAACACGGTCGTGCCAGTCAAGCGATGGCACCATGACCATGAATGTGGCTGTTGCGGGCAAGCTTGTGCCTGGCGCCAAATTCACGCCCGGCACAATCACAGTACCTATCCGTGTCGCAGTCATTCAAGGAACAAATGTTCTGTACTCGACACTGCACAAGCAGGCGATCTCTGCCACGGACGGCAGTGCTGCCACGCAGTTCGTTTTCAACGATCCTAATGTGAGCTTCCCAAAGCCAACGGCGCAAAACATTCAAGTGTTTATTGGTTTCGACGAAGGTCCGGCAAGCACGGCTTCAAAATCAAAGCCGAAAACACAGTGAGAAAAGGCTGGCATCACGCCAGCCCTTTTTTGCCTAAGCGCCGTTTGAGTCAGACCGCTTCGGACCAAACCGTCATCGCTTCGATAACTGCCGGCAGGTCGCGGTGACGGCTGATCACCGTTTCGGCTCCAGCATCGGTGAGCTTGTCGGCATGCCCCGGATATGTGTGAGCTCCGCCGGTGAAACCAATCACCCGCATGCCAGCAGCCCTTGCTGCGTGAACACCGTGGCTCGAATCTTCGATGACGATGGCGCGAGCAGGATCTATGTTGAACTGCTTTGCGGCGAACAGATAAACGTCAGGGGCAGGCTTAGGTTTCTGCGCCCCGACTTCACGGGCCGAGAAGATATGCGGGGCGAAAAGATCGTAGAGCGTGTTCTGTTCGAGCATCATCTTCAATGATGAACTAAGCGAATTCGATGCGACGCATTTCGGATACTTCAAAGCGGCGATGACCTGTTCGGCACCCTCGATGACATTGAGTTCGTTGCGCAGCTTGTAGTCCATTTGCCGCGCCGATTCCTCGATCAAAGAGGCTGAAATCGGAATGCCGGATTCCTTCTCGACCTGAAGCAGGATATCCGTCCATGTCAAGCCGGCAAACCGTTCTGCGATGTCTTCCGGTTCGATGGGGTAGCCCGACTGCGTCAGCAGCTGAGATTCGACTTCGGCGGCAAGAATTTCTGAATCGACAAGCACGCCATCGCAGTCGAAAATAATGAGCTGTGGTTCCATTAGTCATACCTGTTCGTAAAATAGTGCCGCAACAGTAGCGGCTCTGGTCTTTTTGGGGGATGTCGGGCATCGACTACACGCTTATGGCCGTTGCGTCAAAGACAAGCACTACTTTCATCGATGCAATTTCATTTGCGCTTAGAGCCCGTTTGGAAACTCTACTGCGGCGGTCATCTGACGCGATTTTCTGCGCGTCCGGTGCTCACGTACTTGAGTACGCTGCGCTCCGGTTCTCGAAAACCACGCCATATGCCTCGCCGCAGCGACTTTCCCAAAGGGCTCTTAACGCGATATTTACCGTGTGCGGTAACCATACCGCTATGTAACGCGTCTCCAGTAATCGAGTATCAAATGTCCGTAGTACGTCTCGTGAATGATCTGCCTCAGGCAGCGCCGCAATCTTCCTGGATTGACACCATTCTCAAAGGCGACTGCGTCGCCGCCCTTAACCGTTTGCCCGATCATTCGATCGATATCATCTTCGCCGACCCGCCCTACAATCTTCAGCTCGAGGGGGATCTACATCGCCCGGACCAATCGAAGGTGGATGCGGTCAACGATCATTGGGACCAGTTCGAAAGCTTCCAGGCCTATGACGCGTTCACGCGCGCCTGGCTTCTGGCATGCCGCCGTGTGCTGAAGCCGAACGGCACGATCTGGGTAATCGGCTCCTATCACAACATTTTCCGTGTCGGAGCGACAATGCAGGATCTCGGGTTCTGGATGCTCAACGACATCATCTGGCGCAAGAACAATCCGATGCCGAATTTTCGCGGACGCCGGTTCCAGAACGCCCACGAGACCATGATATGGGCATCGCGCGATCAGAAATCAAAGGGCTACACGTTCAATTATGAAGCCATGAAGGCAGCCAATGACGATCTGCAGATGCGCTCGGATTGGCTTTTCCCGATTTGCACCGGTTCGGAGCGTCTGAAAGATGAGAATGGCGACAAGATACACCCAACCCAGAAACCGGAAGCCTTGCTGGCCCGGATTCTCATGGCTTCATCGAAGCCAGGGGATGTCATTCTCGATCCGTTCTTTGGATCGGGAACCACCGGCGCCGTCGCAAAACGGCTCGGACGCCACTTTGTCGGCATCGAACGGGAACAGAAATATATCGATGCTGCGACGGCTCGCATCGCTGCGGTGGATGCACTAGGCGGGGCCGAACTCACCGTCATGACCAGCAAGCGCGCGGAACCGCGTGTCGCTTTCGGCAGCATTGTCGAATCCGGCATGTTGAAACCCGGTGCGATCCTGAGCGATGCGCGCAAGCGCCACGCCGCTATTGTGCGTGCCGATGGAACTGTAACCACCAGTGGCGAAGCCGGATCCATTCACCGCATGGGTGCGAAAGTGCAGGGGCTCGACGCGTGCAACGGCTGGACATTCTGGCACTTCGAGGATGAGGGCGTGCTCAAGCCGATCGACGAACTGCGTAAGCAGGTACGCACCGGCATGGTTTCCGCAGGCGGCTAGATTTGGCGGTATGGCATCGTCAGGAATTGGAAACGCCTGAGGCATGCCTCGGGCGTTTTGCCTTTTACCTGAGATCAGACGCGAATTCCGAGATTGTTCAGATCCGCCTTTAGCGTTTCAGGATCGATGAATTGCACCGATTGCCAACCCGCAGCTTTGGCGCCGGCAACATTTTTGGCGCTGTCATCGATGAAAAGCGTCTCGGAAGGTTCAAGATCAAAACTAGCGACGTGGTGATCGTAGATTGCCTTGTCCGGCTTGATCAGGCCGATATCGCCGGAAATCGTAACGCCGCGGCTTTCCGTCAAGAACGGATACCGTTCCCAAGCCTCGCGCAAAGTGTCCGAGGCGAAATTGGTTAGCATCGTGACGTCGTGCCCATCGGCGATCAGCTTGCGCATGATCTCAACGCTGCCATCGATCGAATGCGGTACCATCATGTGCCAGTTCTGCCGGAACGCGCGGATGTGGTGCTCGCGGTCGGGAAAATCGGCGATCAGCAGAGCCTCTGCCTCCGACCACTTCCGTCCGCGATCCTGCTCGATGTTCCATTCATGAGTGCAGACATTGTCGAAGAACCATTTGCGTTCAGTGGCATCGGGAATGACGTTCAGGAAGGCTGCATGCGGGTCGTAGTGAATTAGAACCATGCCAATGTCGAAAACGATATGCTTCACTCGTGTCATTCTATTTACTTCTCCTTGCGAATGCGTCCGGAATGGCGGCAGCAATGGCCTTTTTCATGACCGTGGGCAACGCTTCGCCCTCGAGTTTTTCGACTTTGACCCACCAGCCACCGGCGACAGCCTTTTTCTCTACGTCATGGGCTGTGTAAATTTTAAGACGCAATTCGAAATGCGTAAAAACATGGGTGATGTTGCCGGCGGCGATCCAGTTCGCCGGAAAGGGAGCTGCCTCCAATTCGGTTTCCCCATCCAGACGTGCATTCCACGACGTCGTCGGAACTTCCGCCATCCCGCCAAGCAGTCCCGTCTCTGCACGGCTGCGTAAATGAATCTCATCATTCGAAATAGCGACGAAGGCAGCCCCAACCCGAACGGGTTTCTCTTTCTTGGGCGCTTTGACCGGAAAGAATTCCGGATCCGTTGTTCGCAGCGCCTGGCAATTGTCGTTGAGCGGGCAAATGACGCATGCGGGCCGCTTGGGCGTACAGATGGTTGCTCCCAAATCCATCATTGCTTGCGCAAAATCCCCCGATCTCTCATCAGGTGTAAGCGCCTGCATGCGTATCCGGATTTCGGGCTTGGCGAATGGCAGAGGGGTTGCCAGAGCATAGAGCCGGGTGATGACGCGCTCCACATTACCGTCGACGACGGCCATGGGCAGATCAAATGCAATCGAGGCGATCGCGGCCGCTGTGTAATCGCCGATACCGGGCAGCGACTTCAAGCTGGCCAGATCGGACGGGAAACGCCCGCCATGTTCCGCACAGATGATATCGGCACATTTCTTCAGGTTTCGCGCGCGCGAATAGTAGCCAAGGCCGGCCCAGGCACGCAAAACGTCATCTTGGTTGGCGGCGGCCAGATCTGCCACTGTTGGCCATTTTTTGATGAAAAAGCGGAAATAGGATTTAACGGCTTCAACCGTCGTCTGTTGCAGCATGATTTCGGAAAGCCAGATCCGATAAGGATCGGCAGTGACGCCTGCGAGGCGCTCGCGCGGCGAAATGCGCCATGGTAGAATTCGATGGTGGGAATCATACCAAAGCAGTAGACGGGCGGTTATTGGTTGCATCAATTCCAAACTGCGGTACACGAAGCATTGACGGTTCTTATAAAAACGGTTGCAAGCATGAATTTCATAATCATTCGGAACCTTAGATGCTTCCAGATCAATTAGCCAAAGCGGTAATGCTCCCCACAAGGGGGCATTTTATCGGAATCGATCGCAACAATCGCCTCTTTACATTTGTGTTTGCGCTGTTTCCTGGCCTGCTGGCAAGCGGAACTTCCGTGACCTTGGTCTGTGCCCTTTTATGGGCAATCTTTTCACTCGCGGCAAAACGTTTCCGGTTCGAGATGAACAAAACCGACAAGATCGTCGCCTGGAGTCTTACCTTCTATGTTCTGGTGACCATATTTTCCGTGGTGGTGCATCCCAATCCGGCCAAGGGTGGAACGTTTCTACTCAAGATGATTCCGTTCCTTGCGATCTGGACTGTTCTGCCACGGCTTCGAGTGAGCATTTCCGGCCGCCTTGTTCCCTTTTTAATCACAGGCGCCGGCATCGGCATGATCGGATCGCTCATATTCAGCATCGGCCAGATCGCCTTTTTGTCCCCCCGAGCTGAAGGCGGCGCTGGCAACGCCGCCGTGTTCGGACTGTTTACAGTGTTGTTTGGCAGTATTTCACTGCTCAATGCTCATTCAGACAGCAGGACCGAGCGCTTTATTGCAATTGCTGGTTTTGCATGTGGTCTTGTGTGTGCGTTTCTCTCCGGCACGCGTTCAGCCTGGCTGGTCATGCCTTTACACTTTGCCATCTTGTATTGGTACTTGCGAGGACAAACCCTGCCGACAATCACCAATGTCGTGAAGGTGGTTGGCGCTGTCATAATCGTTGCCATCATCGCCATCGCAGCAATGAAGGTGACGGAGCGTTATCACGCGCTCGAAAGCGATATCGTGCAACTGGATCGTCAGCCAGACAGTATCAATTCGCTCAACGCGCGATTGATGCTCTGGTCGGCCGCCAAGCGGGCTTTTCTGGCATCGCCGGTGATCGGCTATGGTCCGCAAAATCGCATGTCCCGGGTTAACGAGATTCTGAATTTGCCTCCTGACAAGAAAATGACTTTTACCCACGTTCACAACGGCCTTTTGAACGCTGCTGTCGATAGCGGTATATTGGGTGTGCTGGCAGTGCTCGGACTTCTCGCATCTCCGATAATCGCCGCACACAAGAAGGAGCCCGGGCCGGGCCGCGATCTCGCAATCGCTATTTCTCTATTGCTGGTGACGAGTTATGTGATTACGGGCATGCTGGGTATCATGTTCGGCCATGATGCGACGGATGCGGTCTTCATCTATCTCACGTTGATGATCTGCTGGATAGCTGGAACATCGCCATATTTGTCCATACCGCAGGTAGCAGCGTGTGCAGAAGACGACATACTTGCTTTAGGGGCATTGGATGAGACGCGGGTCGTGGCGAAGATCAATTAGAGTGATGTTGGGTAGTTTATGAAGGCCATCGTAACTGGAGCAGCTGGTTTTATCGGATTTCACGTTGCGAAACGGCTCGCCTGCGAAGGTTTTGACGTTATCGCGATCGACAATCTCAACGACTATTATCCCGTAGCGCTCAAGGAGGCCCGGCTCTCCGCGCTGGATGGCCTCTCCAATATTCGTTTTCTCCGTGCGAACATAGCCAATCAGAACGAACTTTCCGATGCAATAGGCCACGATTCGGATGCAAACATCATCGTGCACCTCGCAGCACAGGCTGGCGTACGCTACTCGGTCGAAAACCCGGCAGCCTATGTCGATGCCAATGTTCATGGTCAGGTGACAATATTCGAGCAGGCGCTGAAAATGCCGAAGCGACCTCCTGTGGTCTACGCGAGTTCCTCATCAGTCTACGGCGCCAATACCAAAGTACCATTCTCCGAGAGCGATCCCGTCGATCATCCCGTTTCGGTCTACGCCGCGACCAAGCGATCAGCCGAGCTTCTTGCCCACTCTTATCGGCACGTGCACAAGATTGCTTCGACAGGCCTGCGCTTTTTCACAGTCTATGGCCCCTACGGTCGCCCGGATATGGCTCCTTGGCTTTTTACGGATGCGATTTTGCAAGGCAAGCCGATCAAGGTTTACAATCACGGCCATATGCAGCGCGATTTCACATTCATTGATGACATCGTTAATGGCGTCTACGGGGCCATAAATCGCATTCTCGCGAATCCCGATGAAACAGCGCCTGTCTATAATCTCGGCAACAACAAGCCGGTTGCTTTGACGCGTTTTATCGAAATCATCGAAGAGGCCTGTGGTCGCAAGGCAATCAAACAATTTGAGCCGATGCCGCCTGCTGACGTTGAACGTACCTTTGCCGATATCGAACTGGCCTCGCGCGACCTTGGCTTTTCGCCGACGACTTTGCTGGAAGACGGTATTCCTTTGTTTGTTGAATGGTTTCGCGGCTATAATGGCCGTTGATACTTTCTCTGGAGCAGGTGCGACGGTCCAATGAGCGATGACCGCAGCAAAAGGGGCTTCCGGCCGCTTGCCGATCCCGCCGCAGGCATTCTGGATCCTGTATTGCGCAAGCGGGCAGGTATCACCATCGAACTTGTTCAGGCTTGGGAAGAGGTTGTTGGACCGGCCTTGGGCGCTCAATCCCGGCCGCTTAAGTTTCTTTGGCCGCGTCGTGCGCATGAGGATGACCCGTTCCAGCCGGCAACGCTCGTGGTCGCCTGTCAGGGGTTCACGGCCATGCGAATTCAACACGAAACAGGCGAAATCATCAGCCGCGTCAACGCCTTTCTGGGGTTTGCAGCAGTTGGCCGGATAAAGATCGAACAGAAGCCGGTCGAACAACCTGTTGCAAAACGCCGGACCCTGCCGCCAGTCGACGCCGCAACAGCTGACAAGATCAGTCGCTCGGTCGAGCCGATCGAGGATGACAGTCTACGCGAAGCGCTGCAGCGGCTGGGCCAAAGCATTCACGCCGAAAAGATGAAACGATAATTCTTATCGGTATGAATTCATTGATGTTGCATCACGAAAAATTCAAAGACAGAACGCATACTGTGCCTTAAAGAAACTGGCATGGGGCTCTAACGAGTCACTCAATACCATAGTCAACACCGGAGACAGGTGATCCTTATGACCGAATTGCTGACCCGCAGAAAAATTCTGACGCTTGCCGCTGTTTCCACGGCTGCCATCGCTTTGGCCGCCGGCACGGAGGCTTGGTCGGAAGATGCTGCACCTAACGCCACTCCTGTTCCGAGTACATCTGATGTAAAAGTCCCGCCTTCTGCGGGCACGGTCGACCAGGCCAAGCTTCTTGCGCCCGGCACCTTGAAGGATATCGTGATGGGCAAGGCCGATGCTCCAGTTACGATCATCGAATATGCCTCGATGACCTGCCCGCATTGCGCGCATTTCGCAACGACAACGTTGCCTACGATCAAGGAAAAATACATCGATATCGGCAAGGCAAAGCTCATTCTGCGCGAATTCCCCTTCGACCCGCGCGCTGCCGCGGCCTTCATGCTGGCACGTTGCGCTCCGGAAGACCGCTACTACCCGCTCGTCGAAGTTCTGTTCAAACAGCAGGAACAGTGGGCAGGAGCGGCAAATGCAGAAGAACCTTTGCTGCAAATCTCCAAATTGGCCGGTTTTACACAGGAGTCCTTCAAGGCTTGCTTGACGAACCAAAAACTTCTGGATGATGTGAATGCTGTGCGTGAGCGCGGAGCCAATGAATTTGGGGTGAATGCAACTCCGACATTCTTCATCAATGGCGCCAGATACTCGGGAGCCCTTTCGGTTGACGAAATGTCAGCGATTATCGACGGACTGCTTAAGTAACCGCCATCCGATTTCTGGCGGACGCTTGGTCGCGTCCGCCATCCAACCATTTGCACTTGCGGTGTTTGATGGAAAGGGCGTCTGATGCGCTTTACCAAACTCCGCCTGCTCGGCTTTAAATCGTTCGTAGAGCCCGCCGAATTCGTCATTGAAAGCGGCCTGACCGGCGTTGTCGGGCCCAACGGCTGCGGCAAGTCCAATCTCGTTGAAGCGCTGCGCTGGGTCATGGGTGAAAGCTCGTACAAGAACATGCGCGCCTCCGGCATGGACGACGTAATCTTTTCCGGTTCAGGGACGCGCCCGTCACGCAATACCGCGGAGGTCACGCTTTTCCTCGACAATCAGGATCGTAGCGCGCCTTCGGCGTTCAACAATGCGGATGAACTTCAGGTCTCGCGGCGCATCGAGCGCGAGGCCGGCTCGGTTTATCGCATCAATGGCAAGGATGCCCGAGCGAAGGACGTGCAGTTGCTGTTTGCCGATCAATCGACAGGCGCGCGCTCGCCTTCGATGGTGGGGCAGGGCCGCATCGGCGAACTAATCCAGGCGAAACCTCAGGCACGCCGCGCCCTGCTGGAAGAGGCCGCGGGCATCTCCGGCCTGCATACTCGCCGCCATGAGGCTGAATTGCGACTGCGGGCAGCGGAACAGAATCTCGAACGGCTTGAGGATGTCGTCGGTGAGCTTGAAACACAGATCGAGAGCCTCAAGCGCCAATCGCGTCAGGCAAATCGCTTCAAAAGTCTGTCCGCCGATATCCGCCGGTCTGAAGCCATCCTTCTGCATCTGAAGTGGTCCGTTGCCAAGGCGCAGGAAGGCGAAGCGCAATCGGCGCTCTCGGTTGCGACGTCTAGCGTCGGTGATCAGGCGCAAAAGCAGATGAATGCCGCCAAGGAACAGGCGATCGGCGCACATAAATTGCCCGATTTGCGCGAGGCGGAAGCCAAGGCGGCGGCGATATTGCAGCGTCTAACCATCGCACGGTCGCAGCTCAATGAGGAAGCTGAGCGGATGCGTGCGCGCCAGAACGAACTGGAAAAACGCCTCATTCAGTTCACCTCCGATATTGCGCGCGAAGAGCAGATGGTACGCGATAACGCCGATGTACTGGCGCGTCTTGACGCCGAGGAGCGATCGCTCAACGAAGAAAATGCCAATGCTGGTGAACGCGAGATCGAAACGCGTGCCGAATTCGAGCGTGCCGACGCCAAACTGAAAGAAAGCGAAGCAGCACTAGCCAAGGTTACTGCCGAGCGCGCGGAAGCGTCGGCCGAACGTGCGCAGGTTGAGCGGAACTTGCGCGAGAGTGCTGAGCGGCGCGAACGCCTCATGCGTCAGATGAGCGATGTGGAGCGCGACCTGTCTGCTGTCGCAGCCCAAATCAGCGCGTTGGCTGATCCGGTTGAGAAACAAGGTCTGGTGGAAGCCGCTGAAGCAGCCCTTGAGCAGGCGGAAGAATCTGCGCTCGCTGCTGAAACTGCAGTCGAAACGGCGCGCCGGCGGGAGGCCGAACTTCGCCGGCCGCTACAGGAAGCGCGCAGTAATCTGGGTCGCATAGAGACGGAAGCGAATACGCTCGCCAAGATGATCAATGTCGGCGGGTCGGACCTCTTTCCGGCCGTCGTGGAGGCGGTCAAGGTCGAAAAGGGTTATGAAATCGCTCTTGGCGCTGCCTTGGGCGAGGATCTGGATGCGCCTGTCGACAAAAGCGCCCCCGTTTTTTGGGGCGAAGTCGATGGCTCGGGTCAGGATCCGGCATTGCCGGCGGGTCTTCAATCCTTGGCGGAATTTGTCCGCGCCCCGCGTCAACTGGCGCGCCGTCTCGCCCAGATCGGTATTGTCGGTGAAGCAGACGGGGCGCGGCTGCAGTCTGCGCTGAAGCCGGGTCAGCGACTGGTCAGCCGCGACGGCGCGTTGTGGCGCTGGGATGGCTATACGGCGAGTGCTGACGCACCGACGCCGGCTGCGCAGCGCCTTGCCCAGAAGAACCGGCTGGCGGAACTCGATCTTGAAGTGGTCGAGGCAACGAAAATCCTGCGTGCTGCAGAAGCCGGAATAGTGGCCGCTGAAGCAGATGTGCGCCAATTCGTGGAAACTGAGCGGACTGCACGTGATCAATGGCGTGGCATGCAACGTTCCGTCAGCGACGCTCGTGAAGCACTCGCTGCCGCCGAACGTGCCGCTGGGCAATTGTCCAGCCGTCGCGCCGCGCTTGAAGAGGGCAAGGCTCGCCTGGCCGAAACTCTGGAGGAAACGCAGGAACAATTTGTCGAAGCGGAAACACGGCTTGCGAGCGCTGCCGACCTTGAGGAAGTCAATATCCGCCTCGCCAATCTGACGAGCGAAGTCACGCTGGATCGTGCCGCGCTGGCGGAAGCGCGCGCCGTTCATGATGGTCTGCGCCGCGAAGCCGAAAACCGCATGCGTCGCCTCGAAGCGATCGGCTATGAACGCAAGAGCTGGGTCAACCGCGCCGATAATGCGGACCGTCAGATCAAGTCGCTTGCCGGACGTCGTCTGGAAGCCGAACGCGAGGCGGAAAATCTCGCTGATGCCCCTGACGAACTCGCCGAGCGCAACCGCACATTGCTTTCGCAATTGTCCGAAGCAGAGACGCTGCGCAAGGATGCGGCCGATAAGCTCGCTATTGCGGAAAACAGGCAGCGGGAGCTGGACCAGTTCGCAACCGATGCCATTCAGGCTCTAGCGACTGCACGCGAGGGCAGGGCACGCGCCGAGGAACGGCTGGCTGCCGCGCAAGAGCGCCGCAAGGATGCCGAGACCCGTATTGTCGAGGCGCTGAACTGCGCGCCGCATGAAGCGATGAAGCTGACCGGGCTTGGCCCAGACGATCCGCTGCCGGATGTCGACGCAATCGAGCGCAATCTGGAGCGTCTGAAGATCGAGCGCGAACGCCTCGGCGCGGTGAATTTGCGCGCCGAAGAGGAGCAGGAAGAGCTTTCGGCACGGCTTGAGGCGATCATCAGCGAACGTGAAGATATTATCGAGGCTGTCAAGAAACTGCGCCAGGCAATTCAGAGTCTGAACCGCGAAGGGCGCGAGCGGCTGCTGGCGGCCTTCGAAGTGGTGAACGTACAATTCCAACGCCTGTTCACGCATCTCTTTGGCGGCGGCACTGCGGAACTGCAGCTGATCGAATCCGACGATCCGCTGGAAGCGGGCCTTGAAATCCTCGCCCGCCCGCCCGGCAAGAAGCCGCAGACGATGACGCTCCTGTCCGGCGGCGAACAGGCGTTGACGGCCATGGCGCTGATCTTCGCGGTGTTCCTGACCAACCCGGCACCGATCTGTGTTCTCGACGAAGTGGATGCGCCGCTCGACGATCATAATGTCGAGCGTTTCTGCAATCTGATGGATGAAATGGCAGCATCCACGGACACGCGGTTTGTAGTCATTACCCACAATCCAATCACCATGGCGCGGATGAACCGTCTCTTCGGCGTAACGATGGCCGAACAGGGCGTGAGCCAGCTCGTCTCCGTCGATCTTCAGACAGCAGAGCAGCTCAGAGAGGCGAGCTAATCGGTTCCAAATGACGAAGGATTTCAAAGCTTAATGCGGATTTACTCTGCTAATCGATTTGAATGCTGCGATGCAGCATTTTTTGATGGTGCTTGACGAATTGATCGCGTAGACCTCTCTTGTGCTTCAGCGGCAGGGAGGCTGCAATGGTGAAATGGGTCTATACATTCGGTGACGGCAAGGCGGAAGGATCCGCCGGTGATCGCAATTTGTTAGGTGGAAAAGGCGCAAATCTTGCCGAGATGTGCGCGCTTGGATTGCCGGTCCCACCGGGATTCACCATCACGACGGATGTTTGCAGCTGGTATTATGACAATGGCCGCAAATATCCGGACACGCTCGAAGC
Source organism: Phyllobacterium sp. LjRoot231 (assembly GCF_964253365.1). Lineage (NCBI taxonomy): Bacteria > Pseudomonadati > Pseudomonadota > Alphaproteobacteria > Hyphomicrobiales > Phyllobacteriaceae > Phyllobacterium > Phyllobacterium sp. LjRoot231. Next base: position 4,091,970 of record NZ_CAXUQT020000001.1, on the reverse strand, counting down.
GGATGTAAAAAAGTCCCTTGCCCATATTGCCGCGATCACCGGTCGCAATTTTGGTGACTGGGAAAAGCCGCTGCTGGTCTCCGTGCGCTCGGGTGCACGCGCGTCCATGCCCGGTATGATGGACACGGTTCTCAATCTCGGTCTCAACGATGAGACTGTGGAAGCAATCGCCCGCGAAACCGGCGATGCACGCTTCGCCTATGATAGTTATCGCCGCTTCATTCAGATGTATTCCGACGTGGTGATGGGGCTCGATCATTCGGTATTTGAAGAGATACTCGAAGATACCAAGGCCAATCTCGGCCAAGAGGTCGACACGGCGCTGACCGCCGACGACTGGAAAAATGTCATTGCCCTTTACAAGGCCAAGATCGAAGAAGAGCTCGAGGAGCCTTTCCCGCAGGACCCGGAGAAGCAGCTTTGGGGCGCAATCAGCGCTGTGTTTTCCAGCTGGATGAACGCCCGCGCGATCACCTATCGGCGGCTGCACAACATCCCGGAAGGCTGGGGCACGGCTGTCAGCGTTCAGGCGATGGTTTTCGGCAATATGGGCGATCGTTCGGCCACCGGCGTTGCCTTCACCCGCAATCCATCCACCGGTGAAAAGAAGCTCTACGGTGAGTTCCTGGTGAATGCGCAAGGCGAAGATGTTGTCGCCGGTATTCGCACGCCGCAGAACATCACCGAAGACGCACGTATCGCCGCGGGCTCCGACAAGCCATCGCTGGAAAAGATCATGCCGGCGGCATTTGCCGAATTCTGCGCGGTGTCGGAGCGGCTTGAGAAGCATTATACCGACATGCAGGACCTCGAGTTCACCATCGAGAACGGCAAGCTCTGGATGCTGCAGACGCGGTCCGGCAAGCGTACTGCCAAGGCAGCATTGAAAATTGCGGTGGAGATGGCTGAAGAGGGCCTGATCTCGCGCGAGGAAGCAGTCCTGCGCATCGATCCCGCTTCGCTTGACCAACTGCTGCACCCGACCATCGATCCAAGTGCGCAACGCAATGTAATCGGTACTGGCCTTCCGGCGTCTCCGGGCGCCGCCACAGGCGAAATCGTTTTTTCGTCGGAAGACGCAGAACAGCTGAAGGCCGAGGGGCGAAAGGCGATTCTGGTTCGCATTGAGACCAGTCCCGAAGATATTCACGGCATGCATGCCGCGGAAGCGATCTTGACGACGCGTGGCGGCATGACCAGCCATGCGGCGGTCGTCGCGCGGGGCATGGGCAAGCCTTGCGTTTCAGGTGCTGGCTCGCTGCGAGTCGACTACCGCAATGAGACGCTGCTCGCGATGGGCGTTGTACTGAAGAAGGGCGATATCATCACCATTGATGGCGGCATCGGTCAGGTGCTGAAGGGCGCTGTGCCTATGCGGCAGCCGGAACTTTCCGGAGATTTCGGCAAGATCATGGAATGGGCTGACAAGACGCGGCGCATGAAAGTGCGCGCCAACGCCGAAACGCCGGTCGATGCCCGAACGGCTCGCTCGTTCGGGGCCGAAGGCATTGGGCTGTGCCGTACCGAGCATATGTTCTTCGAGGGCGAACGCATTGTCGCCATGCGCGAAATGATCCTGGCCGATAACGAGAAAGGCCGTCGCGCTGCGCTCGACAAGCTGTTGCCGATGCAGCGTTCCGATTTCGTGGAATTGTTCGAAATAATGAATGGCCTGCCGGTTACTATCCGTCTGCTTGATCCGCCGTTGCACGAGTTCCTGCCGAAGACTGAGGAAGAAATAGCCGAAGTCGCCGCAGCAATGAATGTCAACGCCGACAAGCTGCGCGAGCGAACTGATAGCCTGCACGAAACCAACCCGATGCTCGGCCATCGCGGCTGCCGTCTCGCCATTTCCTATCCCGAAATCGCCGAAATGCAGGCGCGGGCGATTTTCGAAGCCGCGGTCGAAGCGGCCAAATCGACGGGCGCGCCGGTCGAACCGGAAATCATGGTGCCGCTCGTCGGGCTGCGTGCCGAACTCGATTTCGTCAAGGCGCGCATCGATGCGGTTGCTGCCGATGTGATGAAAGAGGCTGACATCAAGATCAACTATCTGGTCGGAACAATGATCGAGCTGCCGCGTGCCGCTATCCGAGCCCACTCGATTGCCGAAGTTGCCGAGTTTTTCTCGTTCGGAACCAACGACTTGACCCAGACGACATTCGGTATTTCGCGCGATGACGCATCCTCTTTCCTGACGACCTATCAGACGAAGGGCATCATCGAGCAGGATCCGTTCGTGTCGATCGACATTGATGGGGTGGGCGAGCTGGTACGGATCGGCGCCGACAAGGGCAGGGCAACCCGGCCCGGGATCAAGCTTGGCATATGCGGCGAACATGGCGGCGACCCGGCGTCCATCCATTTCTGCGAGGATGTGGGGCTCGATTACGTTTCCTGCTCGCCGTTCCGCGTACCGATTGCGCGGCTTGCGGCAGCGCAGGCATCGGCAAAGGCGAAGAACGCCTGAAGCTTGCCTGCCATAAATATGCTCGGTTTCGCGCGCTCTGTCCGCGCGAAATTCCTCAAGACATGGCGACAATCATGCGTTCAGCAACGGCAATTATCACTGCACTTTTCCTCGGCGCTTCCGCCGTTGTGGCCGCAGCCAGCGAGCATCCGCATTTTGTCGAGCCAAAACTTTTCATTGCCAAGGGCGGCGATGCGGCGCCGCAGGTAGCATTGACCCTGGATGCCTGTTCCGGCCAGACCGATCAGCGTATCCTCAATGCGCTGGTGGAGAACAACATCCCGGCCACCATTTTTGTCACCGGGCGCTGGCTCAAGCGCAATGCAGCTGCGGTTGCCATCATGAAAGCGCATCCGGACCTGTTTGAGCTTGAGAATCATGGACTTGACCACGTCCCGGCCATCGATAATCAGCCTACGATGTTCGGCTTGAAAACGGCAGGTTCATTGCCAGCGATCCGCGCCGAAATTCAGGGTGGAGTGGATGCGATGGCAGCTGTTCCGCTAACGAAACCCGTCTGGTACCGCGATGCGACCGCCCGCTACAGCGACAATGCCATGGCATTGATCCATGAGATGGGCTACCGCGTTGCTGGCTACTCGCTCAACGCCGATGTCGGCGCCTCGCTGATGGCCGGCCAGGTAGAAAAACGCATTGCAGCGGCCAAGGACGGTGACGTCATTATCGCCCACATCAACCAGCCGACCCATGTTGCCGGGGCCGGTGTCGTTCAAGGTGTCCTGGCGCTAAAGCAGAAGGGTTTCCGCTTTGTCCGTCTTGAAGATGTCCAGGAGTCGGACACGCCTGTTCACCAAGGTGTCTAAGTCAGACTTTATGCGGCTACCGAAATCATCGTCTAATTGATACAGTGACTTGGCCCATGGTCGTGATCCGCTCCACAACGACCTTCCAGTCACGTACGTCCGGCTAAAAGCTCAGGCAAAACAAAGCGTTACGCTCACGACACAATAAACGAAAAAGGGCGGTCTTTTGACCGCCCTTTTTCTTGATCAGTTCAAATTATTGGGCCCGCAATCCGTTCTTCGAGACATGTGCTTCGGTATCTGCCAACGCCAGTTCGAAGCGGTTGAACAACTCGTTGAGTTCGTCTTCGGTGATGATCATCGGCGGACAGAACGCTATGGAGTCGCCAAGGGCGCGCAGCACCGCACCATGCCCTTCGAGGAACCTTGCGAGCTGTGCGGCGACGCCGTGCACCGGATCGAACGAGCGCTTCGTCTTCTTGTCGGCGACGAGTTCGACAGCGCCCATCAGGCCGGAATTACGCACTTCACCCACCAGCGGATGGTCCTTGACCTTGGCGAGCCGCGCCTCGAAAGTTGGCGTAAGTGCCCGTACAACCTCAACAATATTACGGCGCTGGTAAATCTCGATCGCCTTCACGCCAAGCGCGCAACCAACTGGATGACCCCCATAGGTGAAGCCATGGCCGAAGCTGCCGAGCTGTGCGCTGTGGTCGACATAGGCCTGATAAACATCCTCCGGCACCAGCACCGCGCCAAGCGGCGCATAGGCTGCGGTCAGCTGCTTGGCGACGGAAATCGTCGTCGGTGTCATGCCGACGGTCTGGCTGCCCCACCAGTTACCGGTACGGCCGAAGCCATTGATGACTTCGTCGGCGATGATCAAGATATCATGCTCGCGCAGGATGGGTTCGATGGCGGCGAAATAGCTCGATGGCGGGACGATTACGCCGCCAGCACCCATGACGGGCTCGGCGATGAAGGCGGCAATCGTCTCGGGTCCCTCCCGTTCAATCATATCTTTCAATGACTTGGCGAGGCGCGTCACGAATTCCGCCTCGCTTTCGCCTTCGAGACCGAAGCGGTAAAAATGCGGGCAATCCGTATGCAGAATGCCCTCGACCGGCAGGTCCCAGCCCTTGTGATTGCCGGGCAGTCCGGTCAGCGAAGCGGCCATGACGGTCACGCCGTGATAGGCCTTGACGCGGGAGATGATCTTCTTCTTTTTCGGCCGTCCAAGCGCGTTGTTATAGTACCAGGCGAGCTTGACCTGCGTGTCGTTGGCCTCGGAACCGGAGGAGGTATAGAACACCTTCGAAATCGGAACCGGCGCGATTTCCTTAAGTTTTTCAGCGAGTTCGATGGCTGGCTCCATGCCTTTGCCGCCGAAGAGGTGGTAGTAGGGCAGGGTGCGCATCTGCTCGGTGGCGGCCTCGATCATCTCTTCGTCGCCGTAGCCCAGACCCGCGCACCAGAGGCCCGACATGCCCTCGATATATTCCTTGCCCTGGGTGTCGTAGAGGTAGATGCCCTTGCCATGCCCGATCACCAGCGGGCCAATCTCCGGAAGCTTGTGCAGGGGCGTATAAGGATGCAGGACCGCGTTGATATCGCGCTGCTGGACATTGGTGAGGGGGTGGCCATTCGCCATTTGGTAACTCCGGCTTTGAAAGATTCGCAACTTTAGCCAGTTGCGTTTGAAAGAGCAAAGCGCCGCTGTTAGAAAGGTCTATTGCAACCTTGCTAACCAAAATTTCAACTCAGGGTGCAGAAAAGCATCCCGGAATCGACCATTCTTGCGTAGGAATCGCCAGGTCTTGTGCCATTTTCGCGTATTGTTGTGCAAAAACCTCGCCGGAATACAATGGCGCCGCTCTAAGTCCGAAAACGTTTGATGAGCGCGGCAAAATCCATACCGAGTTTGCTTGGAGGCGCGGTCTCGGGTTGATCCGTGGTGACGGTCAAACTGGTTCCATCATTGCCGAGCATCACGAACACCGTCTGGTCGGTCGTACCGTCCGATACGGAAATCGCGGCGATCCGCTGCTGATCGCTGTTTTCCGGTGCTCTGATATTGAAGATCACTTCGCCATTGACGAGGTCGGCTGCCTTCTGCAGCGCGCCTTCAAAACCGTCGGCGACAATGTCCTGGGCACCGAGCGCAAGCTCGATTTCCACAACTTCAAGCGAAACCGCTTTGCCAGCCTCAGGCATATTGTCCGGCCTCGTAATCTTCATTTCACAATGCGGCTTGCACGCCGCCCTCTGTTTCCTGCAACAATTTTACCCAAATCAGGCGGGCGATCATGTCAGCACTGTGACACCCGATCCATTCATAAAGTGTAAACGGCATATATCTGATGCAAACGCACGAACCCAAAAGGGGTTCCTCAAGAGTGTCATCGAAGTGTCACCTTGACAGGTTAAGTGCAGCTGGTGTTGATGCGCTGAAGTTGATTAAAGATTACATCTTCGTATTTACACGATGGCTGATGTATTAAACTATAGTATTATAAGAATAGAGCATTATTGCTCCCGATATTTTAGGTTACCTTTCGATTGCGGAGTTTAAATTGCGTACTCTTTCATCCAGATTTATTTTTTTATCGCTTGCCATCCCCCTCCTCGCCTCATGCAACGGTTCCGACACACCCACGCAGCCTGATGTCTCGCAGGCCACGTTCGACACGTAGGCCGCCGAACTCGCTGCCACCAAAGACGCGCTCGCCAAAGCTCAGGCGGATCTCGATGCGAGGAGCAATGAGAACACTGCCTTGGTGACAACAGTTACCACAAAGGACAGCGAGAACACCGACCTCGCGAAGAAGCTTGCTGCGGCGGAGGGCGAGAAGGCTGAGCTTGCTGCGAAGCTAGCCGAAGCGGAGTCCGAGGTGACTGATTTGACGCAAAGACTGGCCACAAATGAAATCGACAGAATTAGCTTGACCGACCGGCTTGCGACCAATGGCACCGAATTGACTGACCTCAAGGCGGAACTCAAGTTGGCCAATATCGATCCGGCTACAAGAGAGACACTAAAGGCCAATCTTGCTGCCAAGGAAACCGAGAGGAAAAACCTCTCTGGACAGCTTGCTGCCAAGGAGACCGAGAGGAAGAGCATCGCAGATCAGCTTGCGGCAAAGGAGATAGTGAGAGCCGATCTTGCCAAGCAACTTGCAGACACAAAAACGGATCTGGGCGCAGCAAGAGAAGATCTTTGTCAGTAGGCTGATGGTTTTGGCAAAAGCGATCCTTAGGCCGTGACGGTTTTAATCTCGGCGCGACGGTTGAACAGATTCTCAGTTTTCGAATTGAAAAAATTCAATAAATTTTCAGGAAGTAACGATGGATAGACGCGATTTTATCAAGCTGCTGGGGATAGCCGGCACCAATGCGGCCGCTTATGCTGCTTGTTCCACCTACATGCAACAGGCGCTCGCGGAATCGACAGTTATGAACGATCTGCTCAGTGCTGATCCGCATTGCACCAAAGGCTCGCTTAAGGACATCGAACATGTGGTGATCCTGATGCAGGAGAACCGCTCCTTCGACCATTATTATGGCACACTGCGCGGTGTGAGGGGGTTCGGTGATCCACGGCCTTTGAAGATGAAGGATGGCGAGCCAATCTGGCATCAACCGCAAAACGATGCATCCGCCCAAAGAGTACGGCCTTACCGCCTGCCCAAGGGCGCCAGCGCCGATACGGACGCGGGCAATGTGTTCCTGCAGGATCCGGCCCATGGCTATAATGACGGGCTTGCCGCATGGAACAGGGGCCTGAGTGACAAGTGGATTCCGAATAAAGACATCGTCACGATGGCGCATTATGTCGAGGCTGATATTCCGCTTTATTTCAAATTGGCCAAGACATTCACCATGTGCGACGCCTATTTCTGTTCGCACAATGGCGCGACCGACCCCAACCGCAGTTATTTCTGGACGGGTACCTGCAATGGCAAAACCGCCAATGGCTATTTCAGCTCGTACGATAACAGTTTCCCGGATAACGATCCCGGTAGGCCGAACTGGAAAACCTATCCGGAAAAACTCGAAGAGCTTAAGGTCGACTGGAAATTCTATCAGGACGGCTTGACATGGACGGGCGATCCGTTCGCCGGAAATTATGGCGACAACACGCTCGAGTTTTTCAAACAGTACAGGGGTACGTCGAAACCGCTCAGTCAGAGGACTGCGATCAATATCAAGAACCAGACTGTAAACTCGGTTTTGCGAACAGAAGCCAATACAAAATCGCAGTTCGAGCAGGACATACTGGACAATAAACTCCCGGCAATCTCGTGGATCGTTCCACTAGAAGCCTTCAGTGAACACCCCAAATATCCGCCGCATTTCGGCGAGTACTATCTCAATGAAATTTTACGCGCGCTCCTTGCCAATAAGGAAGTCTGGCATAAGACAGCCCTTTTGATCACCTATGACGAGAATGGCGGCTTTTTTGACCATGTGCTTCCACCTGTTGCGCCTTTGGACGCAGACATGGGACTTGTTTCGGCAGGCATCAAGTTGACGCCTTCGGGCGCGACACGCGATTTCAATTCGGAAATCTCGGTTGACCGTGTTTCGCCAGTCGGGATGGGAGTGCGCGTCCCGATGCTCATCATCTCGCCCTAGAGCGCTGGCGGGCGGGTTTGCTCGGAGGTTTTCGACCATACCTCCGTCATCCGTTTTCTCGATACATGGCTGAAGGCGAAGGGAAAACAGCCGGGCGATGCGCCTGTTTTTTCCAACATCTCCTCTTGGCGCCAAGCCATTGCCGGCGATCTGACCAGCGCTTTCGATTTTGACCGGACGAAAATCAATCCGATGGATCGGCTGATCGATACGATCCAGCCAGTCAGGATCTTTAACGCAGGCGAGAGAGTGACGGCTCGTAACGCCCCTTCATTCAAACCAACCATTGCCGATGTGAACGCCGATCCCGATGCGAAAAAGCCAGTTGCGTCCAAACAGGACCAGACGCGCTGTGAGATACTGCCCCTGGGATATGATTTTCAGGTGCTGGCCGCTCTCCGATCTGACAAGCGGCTGCAATTCACATTCAAGAATGCCGGCAAGCTCGGTGTGGCTTTTTCGGTTTTGCCCAATGACCGGAATGAAGGAGCTTGGTTTTATAGTGTCGAGGGGGTCAAGGCGGGCGACGCAGTGAAACAGGTTCTGGATGATTTCGGGACGGATAATAAATTGGCTCCGGGAAAGGCAAAAGGTGACTATTTCTTTTCCGTTCACGGCCCCAATGGCTATCTGGCCGAATTCCGTGGCAATGCGAATGATGGCCCTCAATTGGTTCTTGCCGATATTGTCGATTTGAAATCGTTGGACGCTGGAAAAACTCTTCAATTCGCGTTTGGTGCCTGGGCAACCGCCAACGGCAAGCTCAAAATGGTCAGCGCCTATACCGGCTTTGAGGCAATTGTCGATAACGGGACGAAAAGTATCGATATCACCACAAAGGATGGCTGGTACGATATTTCGTTCGTCGATGCGGTCAACACCTCGCGCTATCTGCGCCGCTATGCCGGACATCTGGAAAATGGCAAGATCAGCAAGAGCGATCCGGCCATCGGGCTGAAATATGACGAGACGAGACGGGTATATGTGGCGCTAACGGCATAGAAGGACGTGCTCGTGATGGCGGTTCACCTGCTTGTGTCGTAGCAAAATTGCGATTAGCTGTTTGCGTCATTCATAGACCAACAATGCCAGGATTCCATGCGACCGCACATTCGACGCCGCCGATCGATATCCGCCAGATGGTCTGTTCGCACAGCGTTTCTTGCCGCGATTCTGTTTGTGCTTTCCGGTCTTGGTCATCGGTTTGAACGCATCGAAACGCCGGAGTTTCTCTGGCTGCTCGCCATTGTTGCCGCTCTGGCGCTGCTCGCACTCCTGCTCGCCGTCAAGGGCTTCACCAGCGTGTGGCGTCGCGGCGATCTGGGCTTTCCCAGTGCCTTCTGGGGCATGGTGATCGCGCTCATCGTGCTGGCGCCCTTTGCCACGACGCTCTATCAGGCGCTGATGCTGCCGAGGATCTATGATGTTTCGACCGATATCGCCGACCCGCCCGAACTGTTTGCGACAGGGCAAAGGACGGACCGTATGAACCCGGTCGTGAATGACAAGGAAAGCCGCGGGCTTCAATCCAGCGCCTATCCGCAAGTGACGGGCCGCCGTTACGATGGCTCGCCCGATCGGATACTGACCGCAGTCAATACGGTCGTCGCCAACAATGGCTGGACGATTATCCAGCAGAAGGGCGAGCCGGGCGTTGATGAGGAAATCCTACTCGAAGTGGTGGCCAGGACTTGGCTTCTCGGCTTCACCAGCGATGTGGTCATCCGCCTGAGCGATGAGGGCGAAACGACCTATGTCGACATGCGGTCCGTGTCTCGCTACGGCATCCATGACCTTGGCGAAAACGCTGACCGCATTACAGCGTTCATGACGGCGCTCGACAGTGAGGTTCAGGGCGCCCAGCCGGAGGAGGAGACGACTCAGCCTGACCAATAGGCCCCATCGATTGCGGGGTTTCCGTCGGTTTGCACAGCTCCGCGCGCGACGAGATCTTCAAGGTGCGCGAGAACCGACAAGGCCGCAGCGCCATGCAGGCGCGGATCGGTTTCGCGGTAGATCACCCTGACCATGGCGGGAATGGTGCGGTCTCCGGCCTTGACCCGTTCCAGAATGGCGCGCTCGCGCATTTTCCTGTGCGCTTTCAACCCGCGCACGAAGGTTTTCGGTTTGGTCACCGGGCCGCCATGGCCGGGAAAATAGACGCGGTCATGCCGCGCCAGCAGGCGGTCCAGCGACGCCATGTAGTCCGACATGGAACCATCGGGCGGCGCGACGATGGTGGTGGCCCAGGCCATGACATGATCGGCGGAAAACAGGATGTCCGTACCCTCCAGCGCAAACACGACATGGTTTGCCGTGTGGCCGGGTGTGTGGATGGTGCGAAGCGCCCAGCCATCGCCTTCGATGATGGAATTGTCCGGTGCGATGATGTCGGGCACGAATTCCGTATCGCCGCTGGCATCGAGCAAATTGACCTCGCCGATATGCAACGCGCGGGCTGGACGATGCGCGCCCTCGGCAACAAGAATGGCGCCGAGTTCATCCTTCAGCACGCTCGCCAGAGGTGAATGATCGCGGTGCGTGTGGCTGACGAAAATATGGCTGACCGGCCGGCCGGCGATGACACGCAGCAGCGTCGCCTTATGCGCATCATCGATAGGACCGGGATCGATCAGCGCCAGGGTGTCTTTGCCGATCAGGTAGGAGTTCGTGCCATGGAAGGTAAACGGGCTCGGATTGTTGACGGTAAGCCGCTGCACATTCGGCGCGATGTCGACCGCCTCGCCATAATGCGGGGCGAATACATTGTCGAAAACAAGGTTCATTTATCGGGATACATCTTATGTGCGGCTTTCGACGTATTGCAGTGCGGCATGATCCCCAATATACCGTTTTCATGAAATGGTGAAAGCCAATCCGGAGGATAATACGATGATCGCTTCTCAGACCCGTTCTCTTGCCGAAACGTTCCAGCCGGAAGGCCAGCTTGCCAAGGCCGTGTGGTTTGTCTCGCTCGCTCTCGCCGGCTCGGCGCTGATGACGCTTGCCGCCAAGACCAAGATCGACATGGTCTTCGTCAACGTGACGATGCAGACTTTTGCTCTCTTCGCCATCTCCGCGGCCTATGGCTCTCGTCTCGCCGTTGCCACCATGGCGCTTTACCTGCTTGAGGGCGCGCTCGGCATGCCAGTGTTCACCGGGACTCCGGAAAAAGGCCTCGGACTTGCCTATATGGTCGGCCCCACGGGCGGCTATCTTCTGTCCTACATTGCAGCAGCATGGATTGTCGGCTTTGCCGCTGACAAGGGCTATGCCCGCAATCCGCTCGTCCTTGGTGCGGCTATGCTGGCCGCTGAAGTGGTGATCCTCGGCATGGGCTTCCTGTGGATGGCCTATCTCTTCGGCGTGGAAAAGGCCTTCACCTTTGGCGTCGGCCCGTTCATCGTTGCCGATATTCTGAAGCTGGCGCTTGCCGCTGCGATCGTTCCGGCTGTGGGATCTTTGCTCAAACGTCGTTGATGGAGAATTCCGGAACGATCCATAATGAGCGGACAAAACTACTGGCAAGTGCAATTGACCGCCTCTCGACGGCTTGTTTCGTTGCAGGGTTCATTGCTCCAACGGCTACAATTGGCTTCTCGTTAACCACGTCGTTCTCGACTATCGTTTGGATTCTAGCTGCTGGTGTATTACATTTGGTAGCACGACATATTTTGAAAGGTTTGAAAGCATGAACTTCGAACAAGCGTTCTACCTTTTCATTTTGCCCATTGCTATTGCCGTTGGCGGGTTGGGCGTCGCAGTGTTCAATGATTATTGGAACCGCAGGAACGATAAGCAACGTCATTTGCATTAGAAGCTTCTCCTTGTCCGACTATCCTCGCAATCTGATTGGCTATGGCCGCAATCCGCCCGACCCGAAATGGCCGGGTGGCGCGAAGCTTGCCGTCCAGTTCGTGGTCAACTACGAGGAGGGCGGCGAAAGCTCGATCCTCGACAATGATCCCGCTTCCGAGTCTCTCCTGTCGGAGATCGTCGGGGCACAGGCCTGGCCCGGCCAGCGCAATCTCAACATGGAATCGATCTACGAATATGGCGCGCGCGCCGGCTTCTGGCGTCTGTGGCGCATGTTCACCCGCCGTAATCTGCCGGTCACCGTCTATGGCGTGACGCTTGCCATGGCGCGCAATCCGGAAGCGGTGGCCGCCATGAAAGAGGCTGATTGGGAGATCGCCAGTCATGGCCTGCGCTGGCTCGAATACAAGGATTTCCCGGAAGAGCTCGAGCGTCAGCATATTCATGAGGCGGTGCGTCTGCACACGGAAATCACCGGGTCGCGGCCGCTCGGCATCTATCAGGGCAAGCCGTCGGACAACACGCTGAAGATCGTCATGGAAGAGGGCGGCTTCGTCTATTCCGCCGACAGCTATGCCGACGAGTTGCCCTATTGGGTGGCCGGTCCGAAAGAGCCTCATTTGATCGTGCCCTATACGCTCGACGCCAACGACATGCGCTTTGCCACGCCGCAGGGCTTCAATTCCGGCGATCAGTTTTTCACCTATCTGAAAGACACGTTCGATGTGCTCTATCGCGAGGGCAAGGATGGTGCGCCGAAGATGATGTCGATCGGGCTGCATTGCCGCCTTGTCGGACGTCCCGGCCGGGCCGCTGCGCTGGAACGGTTCCTCGATTATGTCCAGCATCACGAAGAGGTATGGATCACGCGCCGCATCGATATCGCAAGGCACTGGTACCAACACCACCCTTACAATGGCGGCGCATGAGAATCATCGATCTTGAGGTCCGGCCGCTGACCAAGGCAGCATTCGCACCGTTCGGCGATGTGATAGAGACCGAAGGCGCTGAAATGCGTCTGATCAATAACGGCACGACAGAGCGTTATCATGATCTCGCCAACGTCGATGTGACGGGCGAAGGCGCGCGAGTGCTGGTCAATATCTTCCGCGGCCAGGCCTTTGCGCCGCCCGTCGATATCACCATGCTGGAGCGTCATGCGCTGGGCAGCCAGGCTTTCATTCCGCTGCAGAACCGGCCATTTCTGGTTGTGGTGGCTGAGGACGACGGCGGTAATCCCGGACACCCGGCCGCTTTTCTGTGCCACGGAAATCAGGGCGTCAATTACGCCCGCAACGTCTGGCATCACCCGCTGATCTCGCTGGACGAAACCTCGGATTTTCTCGTGGTCGATAGGGGTGGCGAGGGCAATAATCTCGAGGAGTTTTTCTGGCGGGATCGGGTCTACCGGATTGAAAAGCTTGTCGTTTGAGCAGGCGGTAAATGCTTTCCCCTTGACGCCCAAGCCCAGCCGGTTGAAGCTGGCACCATGTCACAAACGATACGTTTTTTTCTGAATGGTCAAAAGCAGGAAGCCTCGGTTCGGCCGGATACGACAGTGCTGGACTGGCTGCGCAGCGGACCGCGACTGACCGGCACCAAGGAAGGTTGCGCCGAAGGTGACTGCGGCGCGTGCTCGGTGCTGATCGGCGATCCTTGGTTCGACGAAGCTCACCATGGGGGCGAGGTGCATTATCAAGCGGCCAACAGTTGCATTCTCGCCATGGGCCAGATCGATGGCCGCGCGTTGGTGACTGTTGAGGGCTTGAAGGGAGAGCAGCTGCACCCGGTACAAGCGGCGATGGCGGAAAACGGTTCGTCGCAGTGCGGCTTCTGCACACCGGGAATCGTGATTTCGTTAGCAGGTCTTGCAGCGCAGAAGAGCGCTGCGGGTGCCGGACTTGCCGCGAGCAAGACGCTAGCCAACGATGATGATATCCACGATGCGCTGGCAGGTAATCTCTGCCGCTGTACCGGCTACCGGCCGATCGTCGAAGCCGCGCGCAAGGTGGGAAGTGCGGCGATTGCGGGTCCGCGTGCCGCTGCCTTTGCCAAGATCGAACCGCGCGCGACGATTTCTGCGTCGGGTTCGACATTCCATCAGCCCGCGTCGCTCAATGACCTTCTGCAATTGCGCAAGGAGAAGCCGCAAGCGATCCTGCTCGGCGGCGGGACAGATCTGGGCGTCGCGCTGGCGGATTATCATTCCGACTGGGACGAGGTGGTTTCGCTTGCCCGTGTGCGCGAACTGCGCGCCGTTCGTGAAACCGAAAACCATTTGAGCTTTGGCGCCGCGGTAACGTGGGAAGAGATTCTCGCCAGCGTTACAGACCACTACCCCTCCTTCGCAACGCTCATTCGTCGTTTTGGTTCGACCCAGATACGTTCGATGGGCACCATTGGCGGCAATATCGGCACCGCAAGCCCGATCGGCGATGGTCCGCCCGCGCTTATTGCGCTGGGCGCCGAGGTCGAGCTTGCTTCGCTGAGCGGCCACCGTTTTCTGGCGCTCGGAGATTTCTTCCTCGACTATCGCAAGACTGAACTGCGTTCCGACGAGGTGATTGCGTCGGTATCGATCCCGAAGCCGGTCGAAGGGCAGGAGTTTCGCGTCTACAAGATTTCCAAGCGCTACGATCAGGATATTTCCACGGTTTGTGCGGCGTTTTCGATTGTCCGAGAAGAGGGTCAGGTTCGCAGCGCCCGCATTGCCTTCGGCGGCATGGCGGCAACACCGCAACGTGCCGGTCAGGCGGAACAGGCTCTCATTGGCAGCAGTTTCGACCATAGGGCAATGAAGGCCTGTGCCGCTGCTATTTCGGTGCAATTCAAGCCACTTACCGACTGGCGCGGCAGTGCCGAGTACCGGCTGCAGGTTGCGGCAAATCTGGCAGAACGCTTCTGGCGCGACGTTGCCGGCGAGACGGTGGAGGTGATGGCGCTATGAATATTGACGCCAAGATAGTCCATCGCAGCATCGTCGGAAAAGGCATCGCCCATGATTCCGCCGCCCGCCACGTCGCGGGTGAAGCGAACTACATCGATGACATGCCGGAATTGCCGGGCACGCTGCATGCGGCGTTTGTGCTTTCGCCCGTCGCACATGGCAAGCTGAATGGCTTTGATGCATCGGAGGCGCTGGCAATGGACGGCGTTGCCGGCGTCTGGGCAGCCAAGGATGTGCCCGGCCACAACGAGGTTGGGCCGATACTCAATGGCGAAACGCTGTTCGCAGAAGATATCGTCGATCATGAGGGGCGGGTGATTGCTGTTGTCGCGGCGCAGGATTTCGAAACCGCATATAGGGCTGCGAAGAAGGTAAAACTCGACATCGAAAAGCTCGAGCCGGTGCTTGATATCGAGGAGGCGCACCGGCGCAAGAGCTATGTCCTGCCGCCGCAAGAGGTGATCGAGGGCGATGTGGACAAGGCGCTTGCCAGCGCGCCACATGTCTTCTCCGGCAAGCTGCATATGGGTGGACAGGATCATTTCTATCTCGAAACCCATATCGCCTATGCCATTCCTGGCGAAAACGGCGAAATGCTGGTGCATTCTTCCACTCAGCATCCGACCGAGGTGCAGCACCATGTGGCGGGCATTCTCGGGCTGCATGCCAATGCGGTCGAATGCCAGGTACGGCGTATGGGCGGTGGCTTTGGCGGCAAGGAAAGCCAGCCGACGATCATCGCAGGTGCCGCGGCGCTGGTTGCGGCCAAGACCGGCAAGCCTTGCAAGATGCGGCTGAAACGCCGTGACGACATGATCGCCACCGGCAAGCGGCATGATTATGTCGCCAACTGGAAGGTCGGCGTGGACGGAAGGGGCCGCATTCTCGGACTTGATGTCGAATATCTGGCGCGGGCAGGCAATTTGCCGGACCTGACAGGGCCGGTTATCACGCGCACGCTGACCCATACGGACAATTCTTATTTCATCCCCAATGCGCGCTTTATCGGCCATGCCTGCAAGACAAATACGGTGTCCAACACGGCATTTCGCGGCTTCGGCGGTCCGCAAGGGATAATCACCATCGAGACTGTGATCGACACGATCGCGCGGGAACTGAGGCTCGACCCCAATGCTGTCCGCGCGGTCAACTATTACGGCGACGAGACCGGCGACATGACGCCCTACGGTCAGAAGGTCGAGGATAATCGTCTGGTCGAAGTGACGGATGCGGTGCTCGCTTCCGCCGAATGGCAATATCGCCGGGCCGAGATCGATGCGCACAACGCCACCAATCCGGTTATTCGGCGCGGGCTGGCGATGATGCCGATCAAGTTCGGTATTTCGTTCAACCTGACCTCGCTCAATCAGGCCGGTGCGCTGGTCCATGTCTATCTGGATGGGTCGATATTTTTGAACCATGGCGGGACCGAAATGGGGCAGGGCCTCTTCGTCAAGGTCGCGCAGGTTGTCGCCGAGGTGTTCCAGGTCGAGCTCGACATGGTTCGCATTTCGTCCACGGCTACCGGCAAGGTGCCGAACACCAGCGCGACGGCTGCTTCGACCGGTTCCGATCTCAACGGCATGGCCGCGTTCAAGGCTGCGACGGCAATCAAGGCGCGCATGACCAAGGTAGCGGCCGAACATTTCGACGTCGAAGAGGAAGTCATTGTCTATCGCGAAGGTCGTGTCCACGCCGACAATCACTCGATTTCCTTCGGTGAACTGGCCAAGATGGCTTGGGCCAAGCGGGTGCAGCTTTCCGAAGCCGGGCACTATGCAACGCCGAAAATCCATTGGGACGGCAAGACGATGAAAGGGCGGCCCTTCTTTTATTTCAGCTATGGCGCCGCCGTTGCTGAAGTGGCAGTGGATACACTTACGGGTGAAACACGCTGCCTGCGCGCCGATATCCTGCAGGATGTCGGATCGCCCCTCAATCCTGCCATTGACCTTGGCCAGATCGAAGGCGCCTTCGTACAGGGCATGGGCTGGGTGACCTGCGAAGAACTCTGGTGGGACAAGGCCGGCAAGCTGCGGACTGTCGGGCCATCGACCTACAAGATACCAGGCTCGCGCGACGTGCCGCCGCAATTCAACGTCCGTATTCTCGATAACGTGCCGAACCGGGAGGAGACTGTGTTCCGTTCCAAGGCGATCGGCGAACCGCCCTTGATGCTGGGCATTTCGGTCTGGCTCGCCATTCGCGATGCCATCGCTTCGATCGGAGGCGGTGTGCCGCAACTGGATTCCCCCGCGACGCCCGAAGCCGTATTGCGCTCCGTGCAGGACGCGAAGGGACACGCGAATGACGCTTGATGAGTTGAACAAGGCAAGCGTCAAGGATTTTGTCATGGTGCTTGGCGGTATATTCGAGCATTCGCCCTGGGTGCCGGAAACCGTAGCGGAATCTCGGCCTTTTTCCAGCGTGGAAGATTTACACGCAGCGATGGTGGCCGCTGTGAAAAAGGCGGGTCAAGTCGCGCAGTTGAGGCTTATTCGCGCCCATCCCGATCTGGCCGGGAAAGCTGCGCGACAAGGCAGCCTCACGGCGGAATCAACAAGCGAACAGAAGGGCGCGGGTCTCGATCGCCTGACGAATAGCGAATTCGAAGAGTTTCATCGCCTGAACAATGCCTATCAGAGCCGTTTCGGTTTCCCGTTCATTCTTGCGGTGCGGGGCCATGACAAGCATTCGATAATGGCAGCATGCCAGCAGCGCTTGTGCCACAATGCCGGGGAAGAAGTGGCGGAGGCGCTGCAGCAGATCGCGTTGATTGCGCGCTTTCGGCTGGACGATTTAATTGCATGAGGGGCGTTTGATGGGAAAGTTATCCACGCATGTGCTCGATACGGCGACGGGACACCCCGCGAAGGGCATGGCACTGACCCTGCACCGGATCGACGAAAGTGGCCGGCAGTTGCTCAAGACCGCCGTTACCAATGCCGACGGCAGGACGGATGAGTTGTTGCTCTCGCCGGATGAGATGATGGTCGGACAGTATGAGCTGACATTCTTCGTCGAGGATTATTTCAAGGCTTCGCAAATTGCACGCGACGAGCCTCCCTTCCTTGACGATATCCCGATCCGCTTCGCCATTTCGAACGCCGATGGCAATTATCACGTGCCGCTGCTGGTGACGCCGTGGGGGTATTCGACGTACAGAGGAAGTTGAGAGAATTCTTCCTGCATTGCTGCTGTGCGTGGTTCGCCCTTCGACGAGCTCAGGAGCTCACCGTGAGGGAGGTGAGTTGATTGCAGGATAGTCTCCCAGCGTTGGTATTCGTGGCTCCAGCAAACCACAACC
This sequence comes from Phyllobacterium sp. LjRoot231, assembly GCF_964253365.1. NCBI lineage: Bacteria > Pseudomonadati > Pseudomonadota > Alphaproteobacteria > Hyphomicrobiales > Phyllobacteriaceae > Phyllobacterium > Phyllobacterium sp. LjRoot231. Next base: position 4,074,031 of record NZ_CAXUQT020000001.1, on the reverse strand, counting down.
TACCTCATGGTGAGCTCCTGAGCTCGTCGAAGGGCGAACCACGCACAGCAGCATTGCTCACCCATAAATTCCGATCACACTGAAGCTGCGTTGCTCATCGATCTTGAAATAGACGAGGTTGGATGCGGAGGCCGGCGATGGTTCTCTACAGGCGATGGTCACATTCCCCGTGTCACCCGCATCGAGCAGAACGCCATCCTGCCGGAAAACACTGCCCATCAGCTTCTGCATGAGCGGCGAAACGTCAATGGCTATGAGGTTGGTAAGCGGATCGCCGAGCTGGATCGTATCGCCAGCGGACCATTGCTTGACCTCGTCGGCGCTGCTTACCTGAAGCTCGTTGGCTGCCGTATCCCATTTGGCGAAGGTTGGTTGCGCGGGCGATTTGGTTACATTCCAGATGCGGACCATCGACAGACCGCGCATAGCGGGGCCGAAGAATTCTCCGGCGGTATTGGTGGTGAAAGTCACGATATCAGCGCTAGTCAGAGCCAGTTTGGCAGACTTCGGGGCTTGGGTGCGAACACCCAGTGATTGGAAAATCACTGTGCCGCTATCGCTTGCGGGAAGGAAGATCAGACCAGACTGCTTCTTGCCCGTGGCCGCATGGGCGATGCCTGAGGGAAAACAGGGGATCCCGGTCTCACTATGGACGACCATGGCGTCATGCCATTGATCGCCGTCCGCGCTGGTCTTGATACAAAAATCGCGACCCCACATCGTGCCCATTTCCGCCCGGCCCTGATAGTTGGATTGGAAAAGCAGCGAGGCGGCCTGGCTGTCATCCGCCTTGTTTATTTTCAGCTGATGGCCGCCGCCAACATGATCGAACAGCGAGGCAGGGCTTTTCAAGGCTAGCCGGTTGTTCTCGTCGGCGACCGTGTTGATGCCGACCAGAGCGACAGGATTGATGCCGGTCTTCACCTCGCTCCATGAGGCCTGATCGAACACAACGAAGCTGTGTTCCTCTGTCACCCAGGCATACCAGCCCTCCTGCGGCTGGAAGAACGCCCAGGCGCCATCCTGCCATGCGGCGATCTGGTTGTCCTTGCCTGCCCAGGGCGCCGCGGCGCCAGACGCCACGATGTAACGGTCGCCTTCCTGAGGCTCCAGAGGAGCGCTCGCCAGCTTGCGGCTTGTTACCGAAAGTTGCACCAGCGCGTCGAGCGCCCGGATCGCCTCGTTGTGGGTGACATGCTTCTGCGCCTGCGAAGGCGCGATATAGGGCAATTTCAAGTTCGAAGTCTGGTCCATATGGCTGTCCTTTCAGCTGTCCATCAAGACCACAGACTCTAAAGCCGCGTGACACGTGTTGGATAAACCGCCAGCGTGAAGCGCGTCAAATGAGGGATAAAATGATAGCTAGTGACAAATAGAACGGAACTCCCATATAACTCTACAAAGGAGTTGTCTTGATGGGTTTGACAGCATTTAAGCAGGAATTTGAAGGTTTTGCCGCGGAGTTGCCGACTTCTCCGAACTTGGTCGCACGCCCTCTGATAAATGACCCAAATCCCATGAGTGACTTCAATGAAGCGCTTAAGCTCTACCAGAGACAAGTCTCCATTTGGTATTCGAACCTCCTGATCTCGCTTGAAAAGCTCAAAAGTCTCTTCGACAAAGCTTCCGAGGACGAGACCGGCAAGTCAACGAATTTTTTGATAGATGAAGCCATTCCTCAAGTCTTGGGGAGGCTGGATCAGATCGCTAAATCCTTACAAACCAACATTGATATTGTTCCCACCTTGGCCATATCCGATTTGGCCAAAGAGATCGGTAAGCGCGGTCAAACCGCAATGAGTGTGCAGCTCGAACTTGTGTACGATGTCAAATCCAAGATTGATTCTATTGTCGAGGAGTATCACCCCGACAACAAGCCGGTGGGCGATGTGCTCAAGTCGATCGACGATTTTGACGCCTGGTTCGACCGGATCGCCGCTCTATAATGATTGAGCTGGATTATACAAACCGCTTCAAGAAATCGCTTTCAAAACTGTCTTCTAACCAAAAAGACCTGGTCGGGAAAGCATTAAAGCTCTTTGTAATAGATCCCCATCACCAAGACCTTGATTTTAAGAAACGCAGCGGTTCGAAATATCACACCATCCGAGCTGATATCCGGCTGCGCATAGCGATGACCAAGACCGGTGATCGATTCTATCTGTTGGAACTGACGGGTAACCACGACGATATCAACTCGCTCGACAGGCAAAGGAGATAGGTCGTTAGAAGCAGGGGAGACTGCCTAAACCGGCATTGCATTTATAACGCCCTATGTTACTGGTCTTGCGTTCGTATTAGGTAGGGGCACACCGAACCAGCAGGTCTTTATTCTCCGAGCACTGAGGATTAATGAAATTGGAAATCTTTCGGCAAAGCGTCTCGATGATGCCGCGTCGTTACAAGCAGATACTCCTTGTCATTTTCGACATGGTCACGCTGACTTTCGCCATTTGGCTCAGCTATCTGCTGAGATTCGGGGAATTTTTTATCCCGAACAGCGAACAGGCTTTGTTGATGATTGCCGCGCCGCTGATCGGGCTGCCGGTGTTCGTCCGTTTCGGGCTTTATCGTTCTGTCATTCGCTATCTGCCTGACAAGGCAATCTGGACAATGATCCAGGCCGTGACGATTTCCGTCATCCTCTGGGTCTGCCTCGCCTTCCTGACATTGATGACGGGCGCCGAAGGCGTGCCGCGCGCCATTCCGTTTCTGTATTGGGTCCTGAGCATCGGGCTCATCTGCGGCAGCCGTTTCGCTGCCAAATGGCTCCTGTGGAGCCCCTTGCGCGAAAAGCTGCTGGCACGGCAGTGCCTTATATTCGGGGCGGGTGATGCCGGAAGGCAATTGGCCAACGCCTTGAGATCGCAGAACGAAGTTTTCGTCGCGGGTTTTGTCGATGATGACAAGAGCCTGCATGGCATGGATATACTCGGCATCCGCGTCTATCCGACATCGCAGCTCGAGACGCTCATTGAAAATTTCGGCATCAACGAGATGATCGTGACAACCTCGGCCCTGAGCGGCATTCAGCGCCGCCGGCTGATCGGCAGGTTGAAATCCCTGGACGTCAAGGTGCGCATTCTTCCGGCGATTTCGGATCTGACAGCCGGTAAATATATTGTCAGCCAGCTGCGCGATATCGACATCGATGACCTGCTCGGCCGCTCGCCGGTGCCGGCCGATCCTATCCTGCTCGACAAGACGGTGGAAAACCGCACCGTTCTCGTGACTGGCGCCGGCGGATCGATCGGGTCGGAGCTTTGCCGCACCATCGTCAAGCTGGCGCCGGCCAAGCTGGTGATCTTCGATGTCAACGAACACAGTATCTATCAACTGCACCGCGAGCTGGCCGCTGTCAGCGATTGCCTGGTGATTCCAGTGCTTGGATCGATCGCCGATGCGCCGCTGATCAGAACCGTGCTTGCGACGCACGGAATAGAAAATGTCTATCATTGTGCCGCCTACAAACATGTGCCGCTGGTTGAGGAAAACGTCGTCGAGGGCGCGCGCAACAATGTGATCGGCACGGATGTGCTCGCCGGGCTGTCGCGCGAGGCGGGCGTCCGGAACTTCGTGCTCATCTCGTCCGACAAGGCCGTGCGGCCATCGAATGTCATGGGCGCGACCAAGCGCTGGGCAGAGCTCATCGTGCGCTATCATGGCGATGAAGCCAGCAGGCAGAGCAGCGGCCAGATTTTCGCTTCGGTCCGCTTCGGTAATGTGATTGGTTCGAGTGGTTCGGTCGTGCCGCTGTTTCGCGAGCAGATCGCCCATGGCGGTCCGTTGACGGTCACCCATGATGACATGACCCGCTATTTCATGTCGGTGCGTGAGGCGGCGGAACTGATCATTCAGGCCGGCGCGCTTTCCGACGGCGGCGATATCCTGCTGCTCGAAATGGGCGAGGCCGTCCGCATCCGTGATCTTGCGGAAAACATGATCCTGCTGGCCGGCCTTTCGATCAGGGACAGCACCCATCCAGAGGGTGATATCGAAATCGTCACCGTCGGCATACGCGATGGCGAGAAGCTGCATGAAGAGCTGTTCTATGATCCGACCGGGGTGTCGCCGACTGTGCATTCGAAAATTCTGCGTGCCAAGCGCGGGGCCAACTCCGTGGATCATTTTCCCGAAGCCATCTTAGAATTGCGGCAGCTGATCGAAAAGCAGGACGCGGATGCGGTGCGCAAACTGCTGTTCGAATACGCGACTTCCTAGAGCCTGAACGAAAATTTCGCCATGGAGGACTGCAAATGGCGTTTTTCTGTGCTCCGATGCTCACGTACCCAAATGTACGCTGCGCGTCGGTGCTCGAAAACCACCATTTTCGCCACCCCCTGACGAATTTTGGTTCAGGCTCCTAGCTGGATTTGGTCCGAAAGCGGAGCAGAACGAACCCGACGCCAATCGCCGCGACGAGAATACCTGCGACTCGAAACAGACCATGTTCTGCCGCTGCAGCGGCGCAGGCCCCGAGGACAAGATTGAGCAGGCCAACGCTGATAACGATACGCCAGACCGACCAGCCGGAGCGCCTCGCTACCTGATAGGCGTGCTTGGAATGGGCGGTGAAAATGTTGTCGCCAGCCGCCAACCGCATGAACAGCGTCGACGTTGCATCGGCTATGAAGAACAGCGGCAGGATCAGTCCGGCCCAGATCGACAGATCATGGCCAAGCCGGAAGAAGGCGAGGCCGCTGAGCAAGCCGATAGGCAGGCTGCCGGAATCGCCCAGAAAAACGCTGGCTTTCGGCCGGTTGAAGATGGCAAAGCCCGCGAGCCCGCCTGCAATCGAAGCGGCGAGGCTGCCGGTCCCGAGCGCCGCCAGCCCGAAGGCTGAAAAGCCCGCAAGCAGGGCTAGGGGTATGCCCAGTCCAGACACAACCATCAGGTCGAGCCCGTCCATGAAATTGGTCAGGTTGATGAAATAGACCAGGGCGAGAACGAGAAGGCCGCGCTCCACAAGGAAAGGCAGGAGTTCCGGCAGCAGCCGAAAATCCGCCCCGAGCCCATAGACGGCAACCGCCGAGGCGGCGAGTTGCGAAGCAAGCCGGATTGTTTCGGGCAGATGGTGGCGGTCATCGAGGAAACCTACAACCCACAATAGGGCGGCGGCAAGGCTCGCGGAGCTTAGAAACTGGCTATCAAGCCCGGCTGGAGGACCAAAGATCCACAGCGAGGCAACGATCACCGGGACGATGGCGAGGCCGCCCAATTGCCGCGCCGCCTGCGTGTGGTTGGAGCGCTCGGTCACCGCGGCGCCGAGGAAGTCCGCAGGCAGCGTCCGCATGATGATCGTCAGCAAGACGGCACTTGCAACGGCAGCGGCAAGAAAAGGAGCGATGATGGCGGCCAAGCGTGGTTATCCTCGACGTGAAACGAGCCACCCTTGTCACGAAAATATTGCGGAAACAATTGTGAAGAGCGACAAACTCTCCGATCATTCACATTGCACAAGCTGGAACCAGAGGTTATAAGGCCGCGCTGTCACGCCGAATATTCAGATCGGCGCTGACATTTTGGGGCGTAGCCAAGTGGTAAGGCAGCGGTTTTTGGTACCGCCATTCGGAGGTTCGAACCCTCCCGCCCCAGCCAGTCTTTTCATCGCCAAAATTCTACTTGATCAGTTCGCAGCAGCGAATTTGGCCGCTCCTTCCACAACCAAGCACAGCAAGAGCTGTTTCTTTCCGGTCAATCATTGCTATAGATCGGTTGCAAAAAGACTGTTGATCAAAAGAGGAAACTGACATGGTACGTCGCATCGCGGTCGTTGGCAGCAACATGACCGATCTCGTAACATCGATCATCCGCATGCCAGCACCAGGCGAGACGCTGGAAGCACCGGCATTTTCGATGGGCTTTGGCGGCAAGGGCGCCAATCAGGCGGTCGCTGCCGCAAGGCTTGGCGCCGACGTGATGATGGTCACCAAGGTCGGCGACGACGTCTTCGGTCAAAGCACCATCGACAACCTCAAAAGCAATGGAATCGATATCTCCCATGTCGGGACCGTTGCCGGCAAATCGAGCGGCGTTGCGCCGATCTTCGTCGATGAGAGCGGCGAGAACTCGATCTTCATCATCAAGGGCGCGAACAATGATCTGAAGCCCGCTGACATCGACGCGGCTGCAGAAGACCTGAAGCGCTGCGATCTTATCCTGATGCAATTGGAAGTGCCGCTCGAGACGGTCTACTACACGATCGCCTTCGCCGACCGGCATGGCATCGAAACGATTCTCAATCCCGCACCTGCCGCGCCGGATCTCGATCCGAAACAGGTTACCAAGGCGACCTTCGTCGTTCCCAACGAAACCGAATTGGCGCTGCTGACCGACATGCCCACCGGAACCGATGACGAGATCGAAAAAGCGGCTCGTTCCTTGATCGACAAGGGCATCCGCACGGTTATTGTCACACTCGGCTCCCGCGGCGCGCGCCTGATCACAGCAAATTCCTCGACATTGATCGAGCCTCTCAAGGTCACGCCGAAAGACACGACCGGGGCTGGCGATGCCTTCATCGGCAGCTTTGCCCGCTACTATGTGGAAGGCCGCGAGCTCGAAGCCTCGCTCAGGAAGGCAGCGCTCTATGCGGCTGACTCGATTACGCGTGAAGGTACACAGAAGTCCTATGCAAAGGCCGAAGAATTCGATCAATTCCTGAGGCAGAATCAGATCAGATAATCAATCTAAACGTACCGGGAGGAATCATGCTCAAGAACCTGGATCCATTGCTGAATGCGGACGTGCTCTATGCTCTGAGAGCCATGGGCCATGGTGACCGGCTGGTCATATGCGACACGAATTTTCCAGGCGATTCCATCGCGCGTCAGACACGGCTCGGCCGGTTGTTGCGCATCGACGCGGTGACCGCGCCACGGGCTGCGCGCGCTATTCTCTCGGTCATGCCGCTCGATACGTTCATCGATGACGCTGCGGCGCGTATGGAAATCGTTGGCAGTCCCGACGAGATACCCGACGTCCAGGTGGAGATGCAGGCCGAGATCGATCGGGCCGAAGGCAAGCACTGGCCAATGGTTTCCATCGACCGTATGGCTTTTTATGAACACGCCAAGAATGCCTATTGCGTCATCGCCACCGGCGAGCGCCGGTTTTATGGGTGCTTTATATTCGCCAAGGGTGTGATCCCACCGGAAGCAGCCTGAAATAATCACAATTTTCAGGATTGAAAAAAGTAGGACCTAGTGCTATCTATCGCCATGATAGAACGGACGTTCAAAACGGCATGGTTCACAAAGGCGGCTCGCAAGGCACGCATCAAAGATGCAGAACTTTGTAAGGCAATCCAACAGGTGTCTCTCGGGCAAGTGGACGATTTAGGCGGCGGCGTTTTCAAGAAACGTTTGAATGAGAACATGCACCGATCAATCATCCTCGCGAAGCCGGACGGGTTTTGGGTCTACGAATATCTGTTCGCCAAAAAGGATAGGGCCAACATCAGAGATGATGAGCTTTTGAGTTTCCGGCAACTTGTGAAAGCATATTCTGGGCTGACGCCGAAGCAGCTCCAGCAATTACTGCAGGACGGAGATTTTGTGGAGATATGCAATGACTAAAGCTAGCAAATACAAGTCCGATGCGTTTGAAGCAATTCATTCCTCGGCCAAGGCGCTTTATAAGGTTGGGGCTATCAGCAAGGCTACACTACGGAGTTTCGACGAGAATAGTCTGACAGTCCCGGAGTTCGAACCCCAGGCGATAAAGGCACTTCGTGAGAGGAATCACGTGAGCCAGCCAGTGTTCGCACGCTATCTGAATACCAGTGAATCGACGATTCAGAAATGGGAAAGCGGAGCGAAGCGACCCAGTGGATTGGCATTGAAGCTACTTACCGTTGTGGAGAAGCATGGACTAGACGTGCTAAATTGAATGGGTAATAGACCACAAGTAGCGCTGCACAAATATGCTGGATCAATTTTCCACGGATTGCGAGTTTTAAAAAAGCCCGACTCCGGCTTTGCCTCGCTTTGGAATGGTGTTCTGATATTTTGTGGTTCACGGCAATAAATTGGCGCGGATTTCGTTTCCCTTGTGAAACCATCCTTTCCTTAAATTGCGCCCTTCCACTATGTTGCCGCGAACAATGGCAATATTGATACGCCGCGTGATTCAGCCGATATTGTTGCGCCAGACGCCCGCCAACGAGAGTGGATAGTAATTTTCATGACCAAGAACCTGACGCATCTCCAGCGTCTTGAAGCCGAAGCAATCCATATATTTCGCGAGGTCGCGGCGACTTTTTCCAATCCTGTGATGCTCTATTCCATCGGCAAGGATTCATCCGTCATGCTGCATCTCGCGATGAAGGCCTTTTATCCGGCCAAGCCGCCATTTCCGTTTCTCCACGTCGATAGCACGTGGAAATTCAAGGAGATGATCGCGTTTCGTGATTCAGAAGCTCAGCGCCTCGGCTTCGACCTTCTCGTTCACAGCAATCAGGAAGGCATCGAACAGGGCATCGGTCCTTTCACGCATGGCTCCAATACGCACACCCACATCATGAAGACTGTTGCGCTCCGGCAGGCGCTCGACAAGTACGGCTTCGATGCCGCCTTTGGCGGGGCGCGGCGCGACGAGGAAAAGTCCCGCGCCAAGGAGCGGATTTTCTCGTTCCGCAATGCACAGCATTCCTGGGATCCGAAAAATCAGCGGCCGGAAATGTGGAAGATCTACAACACCCGCGTCGCCAAGGGTGAATCGATCCGCGTGTTTCCGATCTCGAACTGGACGGAACTCGATATCTGGCAATACATCATGCAGGAGGAAATTCCGATCGTTCCGCTGTACTTTGCCGCAAGACGTCCGGTGGTGGAGCGCGACGGCATGCTGATCATGCGCGACGATGAGCGGATGCAGATGCTGCCCGGCGAGGTGCTGCAGCAGAAGATGGTGCGTTTCCGTACGCTTGGCTGCTATCCTCTGACTGGCGCAGTCGAATCCGGCGCGGTAACGCTGCCGGAAATCGTCAGCGAGATGCTGGTTTCCCGCACCTCCGAGCGGCAGGGCCGTATGATCGACAAGGACGAGGCCGGTTCGATGGAAAAGAAGAAGCGTGAGGGCTATTTCTGATGAGAAAGTTGGCCCAGATCGAGGTTTCGCCCGCAGCTTCAGCGGCCGAGGAAATCAATGCCTATATGGCCGAGCAGGAAAAGAAATCGCTGCTGCGGTTTCTCACCTGCGGGTCTGTGGACGACGGCAAATCCACGCTGATCGGCCGGTTGCTCTATGACACCAAGCTGATCTTTGAGGACCAGCTGGCGGCGCTGACCAAAGATAGCCGCAAGCATGGCACCAACGGCGAAGATATCGATTTAGCCCTTCTGGTCGACGGGCTGGAAGCCGAGCGCGAGCAGGGCATCACCATCGATGTCGCCTATCGCTTCTTCTCGACGCCAAAGCGCAAGTTCATCGTTGCCGATACGCCTGGCCATGAGCAGTATACCCGAAACATGGCGACGGGTGCCTCGACTGCAGACCTTGCCATCGTGCTGGTCGATGCGCGGCAGGGCATTTTGCGCCAGACACGGCGCCATAGTTTCATTGCGTCGCTGCTTGGCATTCGCAACATCATTCTTGCCGTCAACAAGATTGATCTCGTGGATTATTCGCAGGATGTCTTCGACAAGATTGTTGCGGATTATCAGGAGTTTGCGAGCAAACTCGGATTCAAAACAATACAGGCGATCCCGCTTTCGGCGCGCTTTGGCGACAATGTCATCGGTCCATCGGCAAACCTGCCCTGGTACAAGGGACCGGCGCTTCTGCAGCATCTGGAGAACGTGCCGCTGGACAGCGCGGACGAAGCACGTCCGTTCCGCTTTCCGGTGCAATTCGTCAACCGGCCCAATCTTGATTTCCGCGGTTTCTCCGGCACCATAGCTTCGGGCACGGTTGCACCGGGCGATGAAATAGTGGTTGCCAAATCCGGCAAGTCTTCGCGCGTCAAGCGCATCGTCACATGGGATGGCGATCTGGCAAGTGCTGGTGAGGGTGAGGCGGTCACGATCGTTCTCGATGACGAGATCGAGGTCTCGCGTGGCAATATGCTGGTTGCCCCGGATGCAAGGCCGGAAGTCGCGGACCAGTTCGCCGCCAACGTCGTGTGGTTCGCCGAACACGCCTTGATACCGGGTCGTTCCTATATCCTGCGTACGGAAACCGATCAGGTCACTGCGACGATCACCGATCTCAAATATCGAATCGATATCAATAGTTTCGCGCAGGAAGCGGCCAAATCGCTTGACCTGAATGAAGTCGGCGTCGTCAATATCTCGACGCAGGAGCCGGTCGCCTTCGACCCCTACAAATCGAACCGTTCGACGGGCTCGTTCATCCTGATCGACCGTCTGACCAATGCGACCGTCGGCGCCGGCATGGTCGACTTCGCGCTACGCCGTGCTTCCAACGTGCATTGGCAGGCGCTCGACGTCGACAAGGCATCGCGTGCCGCACAGAAAGACCAGAAGCCGGCAGTGCTGTGGTTCACGGGTCTTTCGGGGTCAGGCAAATCGACGGTCGCCAATCTGGTTGAAAAGCGTCTGTCTTCGCTCGGTAAGCACACCTACATCCTCGATGGCGACAATGTCCGCCACGGCCTCAATCGCGATCTCGGCTTCACCGAGGAGGATCGCGTCGAAAATATCCGCCGCGTCGGCGAGGTGGCAAAGTTGATGGCGGATGCGGGCCTGATCGTGCTCGTCTCTTTCATTTCGCCCTTCCGCTCCGAACGCCGGATGGTGCGCGAGCTGTTGAGTGATGGGGAGTTCATGGAAATCTTCGTGGATACGCCATTCGAGGAATGCGCACGGCGCGATCCGAAAGGGCTCTATGCCAAGGCGTTGCGCGGCGAAATCAAGAATTTCACCGGTGTGGACTCGCCGTACGAGGCGCCGGAGAACCCGGAACTTCACCTGAAGACCGTTGGCCGGACGACAGAGGAACTTGCTTCCGAAGTCGAAAAGCTGCTCACTGAACATGGCATCATCTTCAACTACGATCAAAGTTCGTGGTCGATTTAAGTGCCGCTTCTTACCCTCCCCCTTGTGGGGAGGGACGGACCGTAGGTCCGGGGAGGGGCTTTCCTGAATACAAAAAAGGCGCAAAGCCATTGCCAGATTAATCGCTGCAAAGAACCCCTCCCTGCTGCTTCGCAGCCTCCCTCCCCACAAGGGGAGGGTAAGGTGGCACCATCGCAGCGTAATCCGGAAATATCTATGCATACTCTACTTCCGATCAACTACACCGCGCTTCTCTCCATCTTTGAAGAGACGGCGATTGCCGCCGGGCGCGAAATTCTGCGCATCTATATAGAGGGCTGCGACGTTGCGTTGAAAGACGACAAATCGCCGGTGACGGCGGCAGACCACGCGGCAGAAGCCATTATTCTGGAGGCGCTGCGCCGTGCAACACCGGAAATCCCGATTGTGGCGGAAGAAGAGATTTCTGGCGGGCATGTGCCCGGTGATCTCGGCGACCGCTTCTATCTGGTCGATCCGCTCGATGGAACGCGCGAATTCGTCAATCGCAACGGTGATTTCACCGTCAATATCGCTCTGATTGAACACGGCGCTCCGGTGCTGGGTATCGTCTATGCTCCGGTGCGTGGGTGGCTATTTACCGGCGGGCCGAAGGGTGCGCAGGAAGTGACCATCGACCACATGGGGAGCGTAACCACGCGCAACAGCATTTCGTGCCGGACTGCGCCGAAGGAAATGATCGCCGTCGCCAGCCGCTCGCACCGCACGCCGGAAACTGACGATTATTTGAAGGAATTCACCATCGCCGATTGCGTGTCGGTCGGTTCATCGATCAAATTCGGACTGGTGGCGCGAGGCGAGGCGGATATCTATCCGCGGCTGAGCCGCACGATGGAATGGGACACGGCAGCAGGCGATGCGGTGTTGCGCGCTGCGGGTGGGATCACGCTGACACTTGACGGCAAGCCGCTGACCTATGGCCGCCGCAATCAGGCCAATGACGCTGATTTCGCCAATCCGAGCTTTGTGGCCCGCGGAAAGCTCTAGCCCGAGCGCTTCCGTAACAGCAGCGTCACCACGAAAAACGCGCCGATCGAGCTTGTGACAATGCCGATGGGCAGTTCCTGCGGCGCGAGCAGGAGCCGTGCTGCAAGGTCGCTCAGGAGGATCAACGTTGCGCCCAGCAGTGCGCAGGTGAGGATCAGGCCCGCGTGGAGCTGACCGGCAAAACGCCGGGCGACATGCGGGATCATCGCTCACCGTTTACAGTTGCGGGGGCAGCCACGGTCTCGGTCCCTTTTGGGTACGCCTCACCGTGTTCCCTTTTCATCTCCAGCGTTGTCTTGCCGGAGAAACCATCAGTGACGATCATTAGATGAAAGAACGTTCGCATGAAACCTCTTTCGCTGAAACATATAGAGCTTGGAAAAAAATAGAGAAATGCTATGTTTCGTTGGGGAGTGGAAGGCAAGCTTTCGCCTGCCTTCCGTTTTCCTGGCTATTAAAAGAGGACCCGGATGGTGAGTGTCCAGCTCGTCCGGGTCTTTTTCAATTCCAGGGTGATACGCAGTGGTAAGAACCACATAGCGTCACCTCCTGTCTTGCGAGCAAGGCCCTTGCCCTTAGGTCGGAGAGGCCAATCTTCTCCGATGCACCGGCTGGCTCGGCGCTTGCTGCTTCACTCGCAAAACGAAACGAAGGTGGCTTTGTTCGACCATGGCTGCAACGAATGCAGGGTTGCATCATTGCAGGGAGATGAGGTTCCAGGTTGCGCGCGCCGGGATGAATTTCTAGTGCAAGCCCGTTAATGCGGCAAACATCTGATATGCTAAAATAATTGGCAGGGGACATTTAACAACGGGATGGAGTAGGCTAGGTTTCATGCGGGACGAGCATTTCAGAAAAACAATTTGAGGCGACATGGCAATTCACGCAGCAGTCTATCATCTGACCCACTACAAATATGACCGCCCGATCATGCTCGGGCCGCAAGTGATCCGCCTGCAACCTGCGCCTCATTCCCGCACGAAAGTCCTGAGCCATTCGCTGAAGGTCAGTCCGGCAAATCATTTCGTCAATCTGCAGCAGGATCCGTATGGTAATTTCCTGGCGCGCTTCGTCTTCCCGGAGCCGGTGACGGAGCTGAAGATCGAGGTCGATCTGATAGCGGACATGACGGTCTACAATCCGTTCGACTTCTTCGTCGAACCCGTTGCCGAGACCTGGCCTTTCGCCTATCCGGAAGACATCAGCGAAGACCTTTCGATCTATCTGAAACCTGAGCCAATCGGCCCGCTGCTGTCGAATTTTCTCGCGACTGTCGACCGGACGCCGACCAACACGGTGAATTTCGTCGTGGACCTCAATGCGCGTATCCAGCGCGAGGTCGGCTACGTCATTCGAATGGAAACCGGCGTGCAGGAGCCTGAGGTTACACTCGACGTACGCACAGGTTCTTGCCGCGATTCGAGCTGGCTGCTGGTGCAGGCGCTGCGCCATCTCGGACTCGCCGCGCGCTTTGTTTCCGGTTACCTGATCCAGTTAAAGCCCGATCTGGTTTCGCTGGACGGACCGGCCGGGACTGACAAGGATTTCACCGATCTCCACGCTTGGTGCGAAGTCTATCTGCCGGGTGCAGGCTGGATTGGCCTTGATCCGACATCCGGCCTTTTGACTGGCGAAAGCCACGTGCCGCTTGCTGCCACACCGCACTACCGAAACGCCGCGCCCATCTCCGGCATGGCGGAACCCGCAAATGTCGAATTCGGCTTCGACATGCGCGTCACCCGCGTTTCCGAACACCCACGTATCACCAAGCCGTTCTCGGATGAATCCTGGACCGCGCTGGATGCACTTGGCGAAAAGGTCGACGCGTTCCTGATAGAGCGCGATGTGCGCCTGACCATGGGCGGCGAGCCAACATTCGTTTCGATCGATGATTTCGAGTCCGGCGAGTGGAACACCGATGCCGTCGGCCCGACAAAACGCGAAAAGGCCGACAAGCTGATCCGCCGTCTGCGCGAGCGTTTTGCGCCGGGGGGCTTCCTGCATTACGGGCAGGGAAAGTGGTATCCGGGCGAAAGCCTGCCGCGTTGGACCTTTTCGCTCTATTGGCGCAAGGACGGCAAGCCGATCTGGATCAATCCGGATTTGATCGCAGCGGAAAACAGCAAGGCCAAGGTCAAGCCGGAGGATGCGGGCAAGCTTCTCACCGGCATAGCCGAGGTGCTCGGCGTCGAGAACGAGATGGTCGCGCCTGCCTATGAAGACCCGGCGGAATGGATCGTCAAGGAAGGCAACCTCCCCGCGAATGTCGATCCGTCCAATTCAAAGCTGAAGGACCCCGAAGAGCGCAGCCGCATGGCCCGCGTCTTCGAGCGCGGACTGACGGAACCCACGGGTTTCGTTCTGCCGGTGCAGCGATGGAACAGCCAGGCCGCCGCCGGCCCGCGCTGGCGCAGCGAGAAATGGACGACGCGCCGTGGCAAACTGTTCCTTGTGCCGGGGGATTCTCCTGTTGGCTATCGGCTGCCGCTGGGATCCTTGCCGCATGTTCCTCCATCGGAATATCCCTTTATCGTCCCGGTCGATCCGTCGGTCGAGCGCGGTCCTCTGCCGGATTCGGTAGCCCAACCGGGAGCCCCTGCGGCGCGGAATGCGCCGCAAACCGTGGCTTCGTTCACGGCGGCTGAGGGCAATCAACAGGAGCGTGTCGAGCAAGAGCTTGGCGAGATCGGTGGTGCGGTGCGCACGGCCATTTCGGTCGAACCGCGTGACGGCCGGTTGAGTGTCTTCATGCCGCCCGTCGAGGCGCTGGAAGACTATCTGGAACTGGTCGGCGCGGCGGAATCTGCTGCGGCAAAGCTCGGGCTGCCGGTCCACATCGAAGGCTATGGTCCGCCGCAGGATCATCGTATCAATGTTATTCGCGTTGCGCCGGATCCGGGCGTGATCGAAGTGAATATCCATCCGGCGTCGAACTGGCGTGAGTGCGTCGAAACCACGACAGCGATCTACGAAGAAGCGCGGCAAACAAGACTTGGTGCCGACAAGTTCATGATTGATGGCCGCCATACCGGCACAGGCGGTGGCAATCACGTCGTTGTCGGCGGCGAGACACCGAACAACAGTCCGTTCCTGCGGCGCCCTGATCTGTTGAAGAGCCTTGTTCTGCACTGGCAACGCCATCCTGCGCTGTCCTATCTGTTTTCGGGCATGTTCATCGGACCGACCAGCCAGGCACCGCGATTCGACGAGGCGCGCCATGACAGTCTCTACGAACTCGAAATCGCCATGGCACAAGTGCCATTGCCCGGCAAGGGTACGCCGCCGCTGCCATGGCTGGTCGACCGGCTATTCCGCAATCTGCTGGTCGATGTCACGGGCAACACGCATCGTTCGGAAATCTGCATTGACAAGCTGTTTTCGCCAGATGGCCCGACAGGACGGCTTGGTCTGGTCGAATTCCGCGGTTTTGAAATGCCGCCCAACGCGCGCATGAGCCTTGCACAGCAATTGCTGGTGCGAGCGTTGATCGCGCGATTCTGGAACAAGCCTATCGAGGGCAGTTTTGTGCGCTGGGGTACCACGCTGCATGACCGCTTCATGCTACCGGCCTTCGTCTGGCAGGACTTTCTCGATGTGCTGGCTGACCTGCGCCAGAACGGCTTCGATTTCCGTCCGGAATGGTTTGAGGCGCAGCTTGAATTCCGCTTTCCGTTCTGCGGTGAAATCGAGAATGAAGGCGTCAAGCTCGAACTCCGGCAGGCGCTGGAGCCTTGGCATGTCATGGGCGAGCAGGGCGCCATTGGCGGGACGGTGCGCTTTGTCGATAGCTCGGTCGAACGGCTTCAGGTCAAGGTGGAGGGCTTCAATCCCGCACGCCACAGCGTCGCCTGCAATGGTCGCGAAGTGCCGCTGAAAATGACCGATACCCAAGGCACCGCTGTCGCAGGCGTCCGCTATAAGGCTTGGCAGCCGCGCTCCGGGCTGCATCCGATGATCCCGGTGAACACGCCGCTGGTTTTCGACCTGTACGATCAATGGTCGGGACGTGCTATCGGCGGTTGCGTCTATCATGTCGCACATCCGGGCGGGCGGAGCTATGATACGTTCCCGGTCAATTCGAACGAGGCGGAGGCGCGCAGGCTGACCCGGTTTGAACCGCGCGGGCATACGGCTGGCGGATACGAGCTCAGGAAGGAACAGCCCGCGGCTGAGTTTCCGATGACGCTCGATCTGCGAAGGCCGCGTCCGAATTGAGTATAGGAAAGGCCGGGAGACTGAAAGGAAGCATGTCCGCAAGCAAGCCAGCACAATCGCTGCCCGAAGCCGAGATGAAATCCGGTGCCGGCCTGCTTGCGAGCTATACGCCTCTTCGGAATGTCGCCGATGAGATGATCGACCCTTCAGGCGCGGTGCGGCCGGGCTGGGAAACACTGCTTCACACGCTCGATCAGATCGGTCCGGAAAAACTCGCGACGCGTTTTGCCCGCGCCAACCAGTATTTGCTCGATGCGGGTGTGTTTTATCGCATCTATGACGAAAACGGCACGCAGGAACGCGAATGGCCGCTGGCGCATATTCCGATCCTGATCAATGAGAACGACTGGCAGTCAATCACCGCCGGGCTCACACAGCGCGCCGACCTCCTGGAGGATATCGTCGCCGATATCTATGGCGAAACCAAACTTATCCGCGATGGCATATTGCCGCCGGATCTGATCGCTTCCAATCCGGAATTCCTGCATCCGCTGGCGGGCGTAAAGCCGGCGAGCGGCCATTTTCTGCATTTCTGCGCTTTTGAGCTTGGCCGGGCTCCGAACGGTCAATGGTGGGTGCTGGGTGATCGCACGCAGGCGGCCTCCGGTGCCGGTTTCGCGCTAGAGAACCGGGTTGCGACGACGCGGGCGCTTTCGGATATTTCCGGCGCCATGAATGTTCACCGGCTGGCGGGATTCTTCAAGGATTTCCGCGATGCGCTGCAGGGTCTTGTCACCGATCCGCAGGGGCGTGCCGCGATCCTGACGCCCGGACCCAACAACGAAACCTATTTTGAACACGCCTATATCGCCCGCTATCTCGGCTTCATGCTTCTGGAAGGCGATGATCTGACAGTCAGCAAGGGCAGGGTGATGGTGCGGACCGTGTCCGGCCTCAAGCCCGTCGATGTGTTGTGGCGGCGCATGGATGCCGCATACATGGACCCACTGGAGTTGAAACCGGACTCGTGGATCGGCACGCCGGGTATCGTCAGCGCACTGCGTCAGCAGTCAGTCTCGCTGGTCAATGCGCTGGGCTCCGGCATTCTGGAAACGCGTGCGTTGCTGGCGTTTCTGCCCGCAATTTCCAAAGCGCTGCACAATCGCGATCTTGCCCTGCCGAGCATCGCCACATGGTGGTGCGGACAGGAGAAAGAGCGCAAGCATGTCATGGATCGCCTCGACCAGATGATGGTCGGCCCGGCACTGTCGACGCGGCTGCCCTTCGAGGACGTGGACGCGACGGTGCTCGGCTCGACGCTCGATGCTGATGCCAGGGCGGCGCTTCTCGCCCGGTTGCAGAAGGATGGGCGCGGACTGGTCGGCCAGGAGGCGGTCAAACTCTCGACCACGCCGGTCTACGTAAACGGCAAGCTGGAACCAAGGCCTTTTGTGCTTCGGGTCTTCGCTGCACGCCACAAGGATGGCTGGAGTTTCATGCCCGGTGGCTTTGCGCGCGTCGGCCGCACGATGGATACCGCAGCAATTGCCATGCAACGTGGCGGGCAGGCGGCAGATGTCTGGATTACCTCTAGCGGACCTGTGCCGAAAGATACGCTGCTGCCGCGCGAGGATGATACATTCCGCCGCAATGTGCCGGGCACACTGCCGAGCCGCGCAGCCGAAAATCTGATGTGGATGGGGCGCTATATCGAACGTGCTGAAGGGACAGCGCGGATCCTGCGCGCCTGCCATGCGCGCTATGCCGAAGCGGCCAATATGGATATTCCGCTGCTGACGGAAATGCGTGCCCATCTTAAGCCGCTGGGCATCAATCTCGATACCGCCATTCCGAAGGGACTGCAGCGCTCGATCGATGGCGCGATGCTTAGCGCCGGGCGCATCCGCGACCGTTTCTCGCCCGACGGCTGGCTGGCATTGCGCGATCTGTCCAAGACCATCCACCGCTTCCAGGATGCCGTTTCACCCGGCGATGACACGACCCGCGCCATGACGATCATCCTGCGCAAGCTTGCCGGGTTCTCCGGTCTCGTGCATGAAAACATGTATCGCTTCACCGGTTGGCGTTTCCTGGAAATCGGCCGCCGCCTGGAGCGCGGCATCCAGATGGCGCGCGTTCTGGCGACATTGTCGCGTCACGATGCGGCTGAGGGTGCGCTGGAAATGCTGCTGGAGATCGGCGATAGCGTCATGACCCACCGGCGGCAGTACAGCGTCTATTCCGGACGTCTCAGTGTGCTCGATCTGCTCGCGCTCGATCCGCTCAATCCGCGCTCGATCATCTTCCAGCTCGACGCGTTGAAGACAGAGTTCGGTCTGCTTCCGGCGCGCGATACGGGCACAAAAATGCCTGTCTTTTCAAAGGAAGTGCTGCGCCTGCATACGGAACTTGCGATCATGGAGGCACATGAGCTCACGCCCGAAAAGCTGGACACGATTGCCTACGAAATCGGCACGCTATCCGATACGATTTCCGACACCTATTTCGCCTGAGAAGACCCTAGCATGCTCTATAATATCCGCCTTCATCTCCATTATGACTACGAGCGGTCTGCGGCGGGCGGGCGGCACCATATCCGCGTCATGCCGCAGGCCATGCCCGGCATCCAACGCGTGATCGCTTCGAGCCTGAGTTTCGATCCGGTTTCGGCCGAACGGTCGGAATTTACCGATTTTTTCTCCAACAATGTGACCTCGATCGTCTATCGCAATCCGCACGAGACGCTGGATGTGACAATGACAGCCCGCGTCAATGTCACCCGCCCGCAGACCATGCTCGACGTTTCGCCTGATCTTGCGGGGCTGCAGAAAGAGATTCGCAGCGTCTGGTCTATCGCTGCAGACGCGCCGCATCATTTCCTGACGACCAGCGCCCATGCAACGATCGATCCGGACATCACGGCCTATGCCGCGCAGAGCCTTGGCGACAAACGCACCGTGATGGAGGTGGTCAACGATCTCAACAAGCGCATTCATACGGATTTCACCTATGACGGCGACGCGACAGACGTGCGCACACCCGCGCGGCAGGCATTCGATCTTAGGGCGGGTGTGTGCCAGGATTTCAGCCATGTGATGATCGCCGGTTTGCGTGGCCTTGGCATTCCCGCGGGTTATGTCAGCGGCTTCCTGCGAACCATCCCCCGCCCGGGCAAGGAGCGGCTGGAAGGTGCCGACGCCATGCATGCCTGGGTGCGTGCATGGTGCGGACGCGAAGCGGGATGGCAGGAGTTCGACCCGACCAACGACATGGTTGCGGGTAATGATCACATCACCATCGGCTATGGCCGCGATTACGCGGACGTTTCGCCCATTGTCGGCGTGCTCAAAACAAGCGGCTCACAAGAGGGCAAGCAATCGGTCGACGTGATCCCGTTGGAGTGAGCAGGAATTAAACGAATGAGGCGCAAAGTTTGCCGCATTTTACCCCTTCCCCAACGTGAGGAGGGTCGCTGCGTAGCAGCGGGGCGGGGGGCTTGGAGGCGATGGATTAGAGTCTACTCGCCGGGACCGCTTATTGAGAATCCGATCCTATTGCCCCCCACCCCGAACCTTCGGTCCGACCCTCTCCACGTTGGGGGAGGGTAAGAAGCGGCACCGTTCACGATATTATTGAAACGGTTTTTCTTGGTTTCTGGAAATGTGGAGAATATGGTCTGCACCATGCTTCCCATTCCGCCATTGATGCTCACCACCGGTCCCGTTCCCGCCTATCCGGAAGTGCTTGCAGCGCTCGGATCGCCGGTGATCTATGACTATCATCCGGCGTTCCAGACCTGGTATGCCGCCGTTATAGAGAAGCTTAGACAAGCCCTGCGAACCGACATTGCTCCGGTGATCATGCAGGGCGAGGCTATCCTTGGCATCGAAGCAGCTGCCGCTGCGTTGATCGCCAAGGACGATGTAGTTCTCAACCTCGTTTCCGGTGTCTATGGCAGAGGTTTTGCTGGCTGGGCGGCGCGCTACGGCAAGGAAGTCATTGAACTTGCTGTACTCTATGACGAGATCATTGATCCGCAAGCGGTTCGCGAGATATTGCACAGACGACCCGATATTTCGGTCGTGTCGCTGTGCCATCACGACACGCCGTCCGGCACACTCAATCCGCTACATGAGATCGGGGCGGTGGTTGCCGAGCATGGCGCCTTTCTGATCGTCGATGCTGTGTCGTCCTTTGGCGGAATGGATGCGCATCCGCAGGATGCCCATGTCGATATCTTCATCACATCCCCGTCGAAGTGTCTTGGCAGTACGCCTGGCTTGAGCCTCATCGCAGTCAGCGAGCGCGCCTGGGCGAAGATCGAAGCCAACCCGGATGCGCCGCGCGGTTCATTCCTCAGTCTCGTTGCCTGGAAAGACGCGTCGGAACCCGGAAGGCCATTTCCGGTAACGCCGTCCATTGCCGAGATTTATGCGCTCGATGCCGCACTCGATCGTTACGCAAGCGAAGGCCCGGAAAATGTATGGGCCCGTCACTCGCAAACCGCGGCCATCGCCCGGCAAGGGTTGCGCGACCTTGGCGTATCGCTTTGGCCAAGGAACGAAGCCTGGTGTGCGCCATCGGCGACGGCTTTCAAGCTGCCACAAGGCGTCAGTGATGTGGCGCTGCGCGACTGTCTGTTGAATGATCACGGCATTCTGGTCTCGCTAGGGCGTGGTGAGACTGCGGGCAAAATCCTGCGTATCGGCCATATGGGCGCTTCGGCGGAACCGGCCTTTGCCCGCCAGATCATTTCCGCGTTGAGCGGCATTTTATCCCGGCCACTTCACCTTTGACCTAAGAGGATTGTAACGATGTCCCGTATCCTGTTGAACCGCCGCGCTTTTCTCGCCACGACTGTCAGCATCGGTGCGGTAACGGTTTTGCCCGAATGGACCCATGCGCAGGCTTCTACACCTGTCCAAGGCGGGCGTCTTGTCGTCGCTGGCGATAGCGAACCGGCGAACCTCAATCCCGCCATCGTCGCGTCCAACGGTGTGTTCTTCGTCGCCAGCAAGGTCGTCGAACCGCTGGCCGAGCAGTCCTATGACGGCAAGGACGGGCTGGCGCCGCGCCTCGCTGTTTCCTGGGAAGGCTCTGATGACGGCCTTACTGCAACCTTCAAGCTGCGTGAGGGGGTTACCTGGCACGATGGCAAGCCATTTACCTCGGCGGATGTTGCATTCTCCGCGCTGGAAGTCTGGAAGAAGCTGCAAAATCTAGGCCGCGTGGTGTTCAAGAACCTCGAAAGCGTCGAAACGCCGGACGACCATACTGTCGTTCTAAAGTTCTCACAGCCCACACCTTTCCAGCTTATCCGCAATGCCTTGCCGGTGGTCACCTCCGTCGTGCCGAAGCACCTTTATGAGGGCACAGACATTGCCAAGAACCCCGCCAATCAGAAGCTGGTGGGGACGGGGCCCTTCAAATTCGGCGAATACAAGCCCGGCGAATATTACCTGCTCAAGTGCAACGACGCATACTGGCAAAAGGACGAGCCATTACTCGACGAGATCGTCTATCAGTTTTTGCCGGATCGTGCTGCGGCAGGCAACGCGCTGGAAGCCGAGGAGATCCAGCTTGCGGCCTTCTCCGCCGTGCCGCTTGCCGATCTCGATCGGATTTCCAAGGTGCCAGGCCTGAAGGTTTATTCCAACGGCTATGAAGGGCTGACCTATCAGTTGATCGTCGAAATCAACCACCGCCGCAAGGAACTGGCCGATGTCAAAGTACGTCAGGCAATAGCGCATGCCATCGATCATGATTTCGTCGTCAAGACGATCTTCCTGGGTTACGCGAAGTCCTCGACCGGGCCTGTGCCGGCCTACGACAAGACTTTCTACGAGCCCAATGTCACTGCCTACGCCTTCGATCCGGCCAAGGCTGAGGCGTTGCTCGACGAGGCGGGCTACAAGCGCGGCGCAGACGGCAATCGCTTCAAACTGAAGTTGCTGCCTGCCCCTTTCTTCAATGAAACCAAACAATTCGGCGATTATCTTCGTCAGGCGCTGGCCAAGATCGGCATTGATGCGCAAATCGTCAGCAACGATACGCCGGCGCATCTGAAGGCGGTCTATACCGATCATGATTTCGACATTACTGTCGCGACGCCGGTCTATCGTTCCGATCCGGCGATTTCCACGACCATCCTGTTCCAAAGCGGCCTGCCTGAGGGCGTTCCTTTCTCCAACCAGTACGGTTATGCCAATGCCGATGTGGACAAGCTTATCAAGGCCGCCGCTTCCGAGATCGATGCTGAGAAACGTGCGGATCTGTATAAGGAACTGCAAAAGAAGGTGGCTGATGATCTGCCGCTGATCAATGTCGCCGAATTCTCCTTCATCACCGTGGCGCGCGACAGTGTTCAGAACGTGTCGAACAATCCGCGCTGGGCCGTTTCGAACTGGTCGGATGTCTGGGTGAAGGGGTGATGCAATTATTGTTGACGACGTATTTTAATGGTATATATATTATGGGGATACATTTAATCAGTGAAGATTACATTTGACCCGTCAAAACGGGACAGGGCTTTTCAGGAACGCGGGCTTGATTTTGGTAAGGCGGACATAGTTTTCGCCGGTCGGACATATGACAAGGAAGATGACCGCTTCAACTATGGAGAGATACGTGTGATCACTGTGGGTTATCTGCATGATCGCATGGTTGTTGTTGTATGGACCGAGCGAGATGGTGCCCGGCACATTATTTCGATGAGGAAAGCCAATGAGCGTGAAAGAGACAGATACAAAACCAACTTGGGTTGATCCTGACGACGCCCCTGAACTTGGCAATGAATGGTTCCAGAAAGCCAATCAAAACGAGAACGGAACGCCGGTTCGTCGGGGAAGACCAAAGTTGGAACGCCCCAAGCGACAACTGAATTTGCGTATCGATGCTGATGTTGTCGACAGATTTAAATCCGATGGGCCCGGATGGCAGTCACGCATCAACGAGGCCTTGAGAAAGGCTGCCGGATTGTAGGCGAGACCGCTTCAATCGCGATACCTATCCCCCATAGTTGGCTATCAAGCCGGAGTTCTCATTGCCGCCTCTCGTTTCCTTTTTCCTGAGACGTCTCATAACGACGCTTCCGGTTCTGTTCGTGGTGCTGGTCGGGAGCTTCCTGCTGCTTGAGGCGGCTTCCGGCGATGCGGTCGATTCCTATGTAGCGCGATCTGGTGCCATGGATGCCGAACAGATCGCACAACTACGCCAGGAATGGGGCCTCGATCAGGGGCCGCTCTATCGCTTCAAGGCCTATGCATCGGCACTAGCGCAAGGCGATCTTGGTTGGTCCACCGCCTTCGAGCGACCTGTTGCCTCGGTGATACTGGAACGGTTGCCGATCACGCTGCTATTGATGGGCATTGCAACAACGCTGGCCTTCTTCCTTGGCTCGCTGCTCGGCGTGATTGCTGGTGCAAGCCCCGGATCAGCTGGCGACCGCATTCTATCCATCGGCTCGCTGGCCCTCTATGCCGTGCCGGGATTCTGGCTTGGTCTCGTGCTGATCGTGATATTTGCCGTCGACCTGCGCTGGCTGCCCATCGGTGGTATCGAGTCCATCGCTTCGGGCAAAACCGGCCTCGCGCGCATAGGTGATATCGGTACGCATCTGATCCTGCCGGTTGCCTCGCTCGCCATGGTCTATCTCGCCCTCTATTTACGCTTGATGCGCGACCGGATGAGTGAGATCTGGCGCGATCCTTTCGTGAAAGCGCTCGAAGCGCGTGGACTAAGCCGGGGGCGTATCGTCTGGCGGCATGTGGCGCGCAACGCGGTCCTGCCGGTTGTTACCATGCTGGGTCTGCAGGCGGCGGCGACGCTCGGTGGCAGCGTTGTGGTGGAGAGCGTCTTCGCCATTCCCGGCTTTGGCCGCTTGGCCGCAGAGGCGGTGGCGCGACGCGACACGCCGCTCCTGCTTGGCGTGATCCTGTGCAGTGCAGTCACCGTGATCATCGTCAATCTCCTTGTCGATCTGGCCTACAGCAAGCTCGATCCACGTGTAAGAGCGGGTCGATGACCGTCATCTGGCGGCAACTCAATTGGGAAGGGCGTGTCGGCGCCGTCCTCCTTGCAATCCTTGTCCTGATGGCACTGCTGGCGCCGTGGATCGCGCCGGGCGATCCGCTGGCCATTACCGGCGAGCCCATGCTGCGGCCCTTCGCATTCGGGGCTCATATGCTTGGCACCGATCGCCTTGGCCGCGACGTGCTTGCCGGGCTGTTGCATGGTACGCGCACAACATTGCTGGTCGCGTTTTTCTCGGCGGCGGTTGCGTTGATCGTCGGCAGTATCGTTGGCACGCTGGCAGGATTTCTCGGCGGCATCGCCGATACGGCGTTGATGCGCATTACCGAGGCGTTTCAGACTGTGCCGGGCTTCCTGCTGGCGCTTGCCGCCATCAGCGTCACCGGGCCGAGCGTGCCGACGCTGATCTTCGCCATCAGTCTTGGCACATGGACGCAGGCTGCACGGGTGACGCGCGCCGAGGTGCTGTCGCTGCGCGAGCGCGATTTTGTTGCAGCAGCACGCACGCTCGGCATGCGCCCGTTGGAGATTGCCTTTCGGGAAATCTTGCCCAATGCTTTTGGCCCGACAGCTTCGCTCGCTGCTATTTCCGTCGCCGCCGCTATCCTGATCGAGGCGGCGCTGTCATTCCTCGGCTTCGGTGACCCGAACCGGGTCACCTGGGGCAGCATGATCGCTGAAGGGCGCACTGTCCTGCGCGCTGCACCCTATCTGTCGATTGTTCCGGGTATTGCGCTGGTGGTGACTGTTCTCAGCATACATTTGCTTGGACGCGGGCTGTCACGCACGGAAAGATTGCAGCCGTGACAGAGACTTACCTGCATGTCCGGAATCTCGGTGTGAACTACGGTGAGACTGCTGCTTTGCAGGGCGTGCCCCTGGAGCTGGCCAAAGGCGGCAGGCTGGCGGTGATCGGCGAGAGCGGCTCGGGGAAGTCGACGCTCGCCATGGCGATTGCGGGGCTGTTGCCGAAGTCGGCGAGATACGAGGGGTCGATCGAGTTCCCGGGTTTGGCGCACCGGCCCAAACTCGGCAAAGATATTGGTGTGCTGTTTCAGGACCCGAGTGGCAGTCTTGATCCGGTGATGAAGATCGGCGACCAGATCGCAGAAGTGGTGATGACGCATCAGGGCACAGGCTGGATATCGGCGCGGGTCCGGGCGGCCGAATTGCTCGATCGCGTGCATATCCCGAAGGCGCTGTCGCGGCTCAACAGCTATCCGCATGAGTTTTCCGGCGGACAGAAGCAGCGAATCGCGCTCGCTGCGGCTTTGGCGGGCAATCCCTCGCTGCTTATCGCCGACGAACCCACCAGCGCTCTCGACACAGTGGTGCAGAGGCACATCGTCAATCTGCTCGACGAACTGGTGCGGGAGAGCGGCCTGACGCTTCTATTCGTCACTCACGATATCGCGCTGGCTTCGGAGCGCGCCGACCAGATCGCGGTGCTCTACAAGGGCAGGCTGGTGGAAACCGGCGCGGCTGCCAGGGTGCTTGGCCGGCCGGGGCATCCTTATACGAAAGCATTGATCGGCACGCATATCTCGCTGGATACACCGCGCCGGAAGCGGCTTGCCGAGATCGATACGAGCGAGCTGCAATGACGGAAAGCTCGACTGCATTGCCGGTTCTGGAGGTGAAAAACCTTGCCAAGCGCTTTGGAGATCGCGGCGCTGCAGGGCTTAAGAACATAGGTTTTTCGGTTTCGAGCGGAGAAACCTTGGCGGTCGTTGGTGCTTCCGGGTCTGGAAAGACCACGCTGGCGCGGCTCGTCATGCGGCTTGCGGACCCCGATACAGGGTCGATCCGCCTGCAGGGCCGGGATATTACCGCGCTACATGGTGAACCTCTGCGGCGCTTGCGACCGCGGTTTCAGATGGTGTTTCAGGATCCGCTGGCGGCGTTCAATCCACGCGCCAGCGTTCGCCGCGTTCTGGAAGACCCGCTGCGGACACATGGACTTGCCGAAAGGCAGGGCTACGATGCCGTGATCAGCGCGGTGCTGGACCGCGTTGGCCTAAGCGCAGAATTCATGCAGCGCCTGCCGCTCGAGCTCTCGGGCGGACAGCGTCAGCGTGTCGCCATTGCCCGCGCGATCTCGACAAAGCCTGATCTCATCGTGCTCGACGAACCGGTATCGGCGCTGGACGTTTCAGTACGCGCGCAAATCCTCAACCTGCTCCTCGATCTTCAGGATGAGACGGGCGTCGCCTACCTCTTCATATCGCACGATCTTGCCGTCGTGCGGGCTTTTGCTGACCGGATGATCGTGCTGGAGGAAGGGGGGATCGTCGAAAGCGGTGTGACCGAACGGGTGCTTGCGGCACCCCAGGCGGAGGCGACACGGGTACTGATTGACGCTGTACCCCGCCTACGGCCTTTTGATAAGTCAACCTGATGGGCATTAGATGCACGTTTCTCGACTTCCGGTGCTCACGGACCAAAACGTCCGCTGTGCTCCGGTTCTCGAAAATCGCACCTACTACCTCATCAGGTTGACTTCTTAAAACGCCTTGCACAATGGAAATAATCTCTGCCACGACGTGAGATCGAAAAGGCATTCCTCGATTATCGGCTTCCGGTCGGACATCATTCCTGGCCGACAAATTTTCAATGAGGAACGAATGATGAGTGCGACGAACATTTCAGGCAAGCTTGCAGCAAACCATGATCGATCGAAAGCTTATGGACGCGAAATTTCCGTAAGAAAACTCAGTCCCTCAGTCGGGGCCGAGATCGACCGTATCGATCTGTCACGCCCGCTCGCATCCCATGAAAAGCTGGCTATCGACGAAGCGCTTGGACGCCATGGCGTTGTTTTCTTTCGGGATCAGAACCTGACCCCAGACCAGCATATCCGGTTCGCGGCTCAATTCGGTCCGATCAATATCAATCGCTTTTTCAAATCCATCGACGGCCATCCGGAAATTGCCGAGGTGCGCAAGGAACCGCATCAGGAAGCCAATATCGGCGGTCTCTGGCACACGGATCACTCCTATGACCAGATCCCGGCCAAGGGGTCGATCCTGTATGCGCTGGAGGTTCCGGAAGTGGGCGGCGACACGCTGTTTGCCAGCATGTATGCGGCCTATGAGCATCTGTCGGACGGTTTGAAGCATACGCTGCAGGGATTGCGCGCCGTGCATTCCAGCCGCCATGTCTTTGGAGCGGAAAGCAAGACGCATGCCGGTGAAAACGATCTGAAAGGGCGCATCCTCAATCCGGAGCTGGCAACGCAGGACGCTGTTCATCCCGTAGTGATTACGCATCCGGACACCGGCCGCAAGGCGCTCTACGTCAATCCGAATTTCACCCTACGCTTCGAGGGCTGGACGGCGGAGGAGTCGCGGTCGTTGCTGAGTTATCTTTATGACCATGCAAAACGGGAAGAGTTCGTTGGCCGGTTCCAGTGGCGCCCTGGCTCCGTGGCTTTCTGGGACAATCGCTCCACCTGGCATCTGGCGCTGAACGATTATCAAGGCGAGCGCCGCTTGCTGCACCGTATCACGATCGATGGCGTCAGCCTGTCGTAGACTGCCAAAGCGCCATGACTATTTGAACGGCCATGTGACAACGCCCCCATAGTTCTTGCCTGGATAGGGCGGAGGCGCAGCTTGCGTTTAAGCATCAACTACATCAGACGCATCAGTCTCGATTAATCCACTAGCTTTCACAGTCGAAAACATTCTTCCAGTATTTCCAGCCTTCACCTTGTATAAGACCGTGATCAGACAAATCTTTCCAGTTTTTGTAAACACCCGTATCGTCATACAAGAAATGACGCATGTCCTCGCTTGAGGAATACACTGCGTATTCTTCGGTGTGCTCCGATAGATTTGCCTCGTCCGAAACCTTATGAACGAAGGTCGATAGAAACTTGAAATGCAAAAGGGCGCCAGATACGCCGAGTGCTCCACGCATGTCACCTAAATTCAAGGAGAGCGGCCAAACCTGATGCGATGATTTGAGAAACAGGCACTCACCCGCCACGTAAACGAGGGGTATCTTGTTGAGTGCGGGACCATCCCAGATACGGCCTTGGAAGTAGACCCGTCCCCGGACCCCGCCCTTGATCCATATCGTCAGATTGCGTTTGTCGAAATGTGATACGTAGCCCGAACGGTCGAAGAGGTTGCAAACCCCCAGGGGATTCCTTCCGGGCTCGCAAACGTTTTCAACAATGGGGTTATGGCTATACATATCGACCATTACCGATCGTAGAGAACGACCGCCGACGGAATCCATGTAGGCGGTCAATTGACTGATCGGCCTTGTATCGCAATGCGGGTAAACCAGAAACTCATCGGCATCGACGTAAAGGACCCATTTTTCCTGGCAATACCGGTTGATGACCTCGTTGATCCAGTCGTTTCCGAACCTGGCTGCCTTGTAAGACCCGTTGGCCGAAAGGAGGGATACGTCGTCGAAGCTGGACAGTTGTTCGACCGTGCCGTCGGTCGACCCGTTATCGATGCAAATAAAGTGCTCAAAGCCAAGATCGCGATAATACTGCAGAAAGAATGCCAACCGATGCCCTTCGTCGCGGATGACGCATATGACGACATGGCGTGCGCGCTTGAGCCCGCTGCGCAGCAGGTCGCACTTGACCTGCCTGGCCTTCAGAGACCGGCGTACTCGAGCCTTTACGTAGTGTGAAATGCTGGCGACGGAAGCACTGTTGATCATGCTTTTTTCTAAGCTGCGTTCTATCATCATACGACGTAATCGCCGACTAGCAGACTCTGGACTCGCGGATTGGGCTTGTCCTTTTGGAGCGCGTGTTTGATGCGTTCTCGGATTGAGCGATACTTGTATAACATCTTACGGTCGAATGTTATTCCGCGATACAACGCGTCGTATACTGGGTGCGACTTGCGCAAGTCGAGGTAAACTTGGCTTTCTGCATCGCTCCATGGAAAGAAGGTCCCATGCCACGGCTTTGGATGCGCCATATAGTGGACGATGGACAACGAGGACATATTCACAAGATGCAAAAATTGCTTCGGAAAGTTCCAGCGGTTCGACACGAGGATGAGTGAAGAACCGCAGACATAGTTCAATGCACCTTGATCATGTTTGCCCTCGCAGGCCTCCGGATTTTTCACAAAAAGTTCCAACGCCTCCTGCCCGATCCAGCCGTTGCGGTGAAACTTCAGGACACCCGCGTTGAAATAGTGGCTGTCCCTTCCGGTGTGGAGGAGGTTATTGATGGACGTGTAATCACGCGCTGCAAAAAACTTTCCCTCGGGGGCGACGGCGTTTTCGAGCTCAGCCAAATTGCTGACGATCTGCGTGTCCCCATCAAGGTAAATAATCTGGGTATAGTCGGCAGGCAGGACTTGGCAAAGGACCAGCTTGGCCATTGTGCTGACGCTGATGCGTCCCTGGAAATGCGAGCCGTCGAGCTTCCCGAGCGAGTCCTGCAATGCCGCGGTGGCATCGATCAGTTCGACGCCACTCATCGCGAGCAGCCCCTTCAACTCGCCAAAATTATCGAGGTGTTCCGACATGAGGACGCAGATGTCAGTTGCCGTACTGGCGAATTTGCGAGCTTGGAGCGCCGAAAGAATAGTTGGAAATGAATACTCGACATCCGTAACGTAAACGACGCATTGATTATTCATGTCACCACCCTTCTGATAGTTCTTCGCCGGGAACGCCCTTGATTGAGCCCGTCACTAATACTGTCGTATGGAATCTCGGTCCGATATTTTGTTGCCAACGCGCAACCGAGTAGTCGGTCTGAAATAAATGGCTGGTCGACGACGACTTTTGAGGGTTTAATTGTTGAAATTTTAACCCCGACGGGCGTTCCACTATCGTCAGTCTGCGGTTCTACATTGCGAGGATTGGCGGCTGGGACCGTTATCGAGATGCAAAGGGAGGGAGGATGACAATGCTGAACGGCGCAATCGTCGCGATGGTGATTTCGATCGCGGCCGGGACCTCCATCCGTGCCTGGGCTTTCGCAATCTTTGCGGTTTTCGTGGCATGTGGTTTGGGGGCCGTGACCTTCGCAGAGGGCTCTTCCCTGATTGCAGCGGCGCTCTCCAGCTTTGCGATCCTTGCGCTCATGGAGGTCAGTTACCTGGTAGGCGTCTTTTTGTCGGGACTTTGGCGTCGTACTCGCAAGCTTCCGAAAAACGGTTCCGTAGCTGACCCCGCGCATGCGACGGACAAGCACCGCCGGGGCTGACGTCAAAATAGAGGCTGCGACGTATCTTATTCCGAAGGGGCGCATAGGGGACATCATCGCGCCGAAACCATCGGCGTTTTCATCAAAGATGCCGATGCCTCCAGGGGATATGGACTCGTAAGCGATCGGGCCGCGCGTCGTGGTAAGACGTAGGGGCGATCCAAGCAACCGGTGGCCAACCCTGCCGTAATGCTGAACAGCAAGCCCAGATCGGTACTGCTCCCGGAGATCGTCGCCGAGGTGATCTGGGCGATCGATGCCAACACGGCGGCAATTCCGATCGATCGATCCTCCCGAGCGCCTGATTTGTGCCGGCCGGCCGCCATCAAGAGGCTGTACAGGAAGACGGCGAAAAGTACCGTGCCGGACAATCCGACATTGGACAGCAATGCGGCAATGAAACTGGAGGCCCGAACTGTGCCGAGTCCGGCGCCGAAAGTGGCGGTCTCAACGAATGAGACTAGTGCCAGAGTGTTCCACGCGGTGCGTTCTTCGCCGGATTGAGACTGAAGCTTGTCTGCAAAGGTAATGCTCGTGAGGTCCGTGACGGAATTCCACGCATCGGGTATCAGCATGAGCGCGACGATCGTGCAGGGAACCATGAACAGGGTGACCACCAGGAAAGTCGCATAAGGGGCAGTACCCCGGCCACCGTGCAGGCGTTTCAGGCTGAACAATACGACGAGGCAGAGAACGAACAGACAGCCGATATAGGCAGTTGTCGACGTGCACAGTATGATTGTGGTGCCGATTGATAAAGTCGCCAGACCGGTCAATCGGCTTGGAAAGCGCTCCAGCCAAAGCAGGAGCGTGAAAGAAAAGAAGACCAATGCGGCCGATCCGTAGGAGCTTGCTTCGGGAAAGGAGCCGACGATACGTTTGAAACCGCTGATCGTCTCGGCCGTGTGCATCGTATAGTTAGCATTGCGTATGAAATCGAGTAACTCGGCCTGGTCGGTCATGAACGCTCCGATATCGACAAGCGCCAGGACGAGACATGCCATGGCCGTCATGATCAAATTTCGAGCGATGAGACGAGCGTACCCGAGCCGGGCGAGCCCGCTGACGACGGCAAAACACGCGAGGTCGCCGAGCAGATAGACAGCCTGCGTAAAATTGGACGAACCCGGAGCCAGTGGAGAGGCCACTGTGGACATCGTCCCCGACGCGTCGCGTGCGGACGAGTAGACCAGGGTCGCACCCGCAAAGATGCGGGGTAGAAAGAAAGCCGATACCGCAGAGAACAGGATGTAGACAGCGAACCAGAAGCCGGGGCTTGGATACGCGATGCTGGCCAAGGCTGCTTGTGTTTCGACGGGGCGCAGCAAGGCGGTCGCAACAAAGAAAAGCACCAGAAGATGGCTAGGTTGGATGCTACCACCGCCAAGTGCGGGCAGCTGGAGCGCCGCTGCAGCTCCAAAGAGCGTCGACAAACACAGTATCCCGATTGCAAAGCGTGCTCCGTAGACCACGCTGAGCGCGCCAAGCAGGAGGACGATGTAGCCGATCGGTTCTATCGTCACGCTTCAAATCCCGATCTGGACGGCGAGCATGTGGCCTTGCTCGCAATGCACGCCGGTGACGGCTCTAGCCGGAACCGCGGAACGGGAGAGGGTAAGCCAAAGCCGCCGGCCCCCGGTGGCATCTTCTTCAATCATGGCCGCCTCCTTTTTCGATCCTGCTTGAGACATTCAGACGGGAAGCCGATGGACCACCTGGGCCTACATTCGGAAGCAGGGCAGCCGATGCCTGCGGCTGAAGCAGGGAAGAGGACGCTTGAGCGTCCGCATCGACACCGATCTCGACGAGGTCATGCGGCAGCAAGGCGGTCGTCTCATCCGCTTCGATATTACGATAGGTTCCGTCGTCGCTGCGGCGCACGATCTTGAAGGTTTTTTGTGTTCTTCCGAGGCTCGTCGTCTCCGTCCCGATCTGGGCGACTTGGGCATTGTACCCGGCCTGTTCGCCGAGCAGTTGCGCTACCTGGATGTCAACCGCGGCCTTGCTGATAGCGAGATCAACCGTATTCAGCTGCTCCTGGTTTTCGGCGTTTTGCTTATTGATAATCCCGGTCTTTTCGCGCTCACTGTCGCTGAGCGCCTGACGGGCCTTGGTCAGGGCGATTTCCAGATCGAGCATGCTGCTTTGGGCGTCCGCCAACGCACGATCGAGTGAAAATTGGCGTGCGTTATTGGATAAACCTTTGCTCGCAAGACCGTTGACGGCATCCAGTTCCTCCTGCGCAAGGGTGATCTGTCGCTTTTGCGAACTGATCTTGGCTTCGAGTGACTGGATTTCCTGGCTATACAGACGGCTGAGATCATTCGCCGCTGCGATCTGGCTTTCGGACTCGACGCGTCGGAGCCGCATCAGGTTGGACTCCTCCGCCTTTAATTTCTCCACATCGGGCGTTCCCACGAGTTCGGCAGGAATAGCGAAGCTGGGTTCGCCGGCGATCTCGGCGCGCAGACGCGCCTGTCGCATCAGAAGATCACGCCGGCTGAGAATGGCAGTGCGATAGGCACCGGCAGCCTGGATCCGATCGCGCTCGAAGACGGCACTCCCCTCGCGCGCCCGCAAGAAGCCGCCCGCGATGCTCACCGCCTTCATTACGGTCATGTTCGCCACAAAAGGATAGCGCCCCGGTGTCTCCACGGTTCCCGTCACGAAGATCGGCGCGTGCTCGGCGACCTCCACGGCAATGAATGGTTTTCCCGGCAACTCGGCCTTTTCGGCCAATGCGCCCGCAATGGCGTCGGCGAGTTGCTCGGTCGTCTTCCCGTTCGCCTTTACCTGACCCGCGATCGGGATCGATAGATTACCCATATCGTCGACGGCATATGTCCCGTCGAGCGCCTCCCAACTGGCGTATCGGGCATCCGACGATCGCCATTCGACGATGCGTAACTTTATCTTGTCTTCCGCGACGAGCGTATAAGTTTCGGCATGGGCCGCACTCCAGTTTGCTATGCAAGAGAAGACAAGCAAGGTAAGGCGGGCAAATACGAGGCGATCGGGCAAAATCCGAATTTTCAAATATGCCGGACGGAGCGTTCTGCCAGCGTGTCCCGCATAGGGACTCGGCTGCCTGTTGAGCACGGGCAAAGACCTGCGTTGCATGGCGTCTGCTACCTCCGTTTTGTTGCGATGGATGGTGAAGACATCTCGCGATTAGAAGAATTGCCGAATTCGAGGATGCGGGACGGAGAGGCGCGACCTATAAGAAGATCTGTCAGAGCCAGCATGTTCCCGCCCAAACGTCCCCGCCGATCGATAGAACGGTCGCCGAGCAACACGCCCCGAGCGTTCGCCAGGAGGTTGCGGCCAATTTGTGCGATCGCGCGCGCCTTCGACATCGTGCCCTTCCGGATCAAGTGGGCAGGATTGGCAATCTGCGAATAGCCAAGCCTTCGACCGGGCTGACGCCCGGATTTGACGCCCAGATGAACGCCACGGGCGCCCTCGACACGCACGGATCTCCCGTAGCGGGCAATGGATCTGCTGAAGTCGACATCCTCGAGCCAGCCATAGAGCGGAAGCTGCTCGTCAAAGGCGAGGCCATGCTCGATAACGGGCGACAGGCGGACCACCATGTTGCATCCGTAGGCGTTATAGACATCGGTCACCAACTCAGGCCGCTCGCCAGCGGTCTCGATGACTTCCAGGGCCTCGGACATGGTAAGGCCTCCGCCAAGGATGCCGTCAGCCAGGACCTCGCCCGTCGCGATCGCCACATCCGGTTCCCGAGCGAAGACTGCTTCCATACGTGGTATGAAGTTGGAAGCGGGAATGAAGTCGTCGTCCAGAAAGATCAGAATATCCGTATCGAGGACCGCCGTTCGGAGAATCCTGTTGCGCTGGCAGGTCAACCCTCGGGAGCCGACCATGAGCTCCACGTCGAGACGATCAGCGAGCCCCGCTGCATCGTCGATGTCGGGTACGCAGACGATGATCCGCTCTGGGCGGTTGTGCAGGCCAGTAAGATAGTTGATCGTCTCCAGCAATGTTGCGGGGCGGCCCGCCGAAGCGATGCCCACGGCAATTCTCAACTGATCGCCTACGCGCCCCTCAGTCATGATTGCACGGGAAGGAATAGGCGCCGGCTCAGTTGGAGCGCCTTGTCCGGTTATCGCTGCAAGGCGCTCCGTCATGACTGCATTCTCAGCGGCGCTTTGTTGATGATCGCGCCGAGAACCTCCGCGCCGACATTCCGCATGCCGTCGATGACTTTCACGGTATCGTCGATCGAGGTGCGTCCATGCCACGTGACCACCAGGACGCCGTCCAGCTCTGGTGCTATCGCATTCGCGTCCGGGGATGCGGAGAACGCGGAAATGTCAACGAATATGGCGTCAAATTCCTTTTTCAAATCGTTGAAACTCAATTGCGTACGGCCGGAACTCAGGCGAATGGCCGGCGTCACCCCGCGCATTTTGCCGAGGGGAAGAAATTTCAACGTCGGGGTGAGGGGTACCGCCGCGGTCTGGATCAGATCGGCATTATCGAGAACATCGATAAGACCTGTCGAGCTATGGGGCGCAATCGAACTGCTGAGAGAGGATTTCTCCGCAGCCGCATCGATCAGGAGTGTGCGAGACCCCGATTCTGCGGACTGGACCGCAAGCTCGCAAGCTATTGTCGACGCTCCGCTCCCCGGATTGACGGCTACGATCCCGATGACGACCTTCCGCCTCCGCCGAAGTCCTGCGATCGTTGCGCCCAATTCCGCCATACCGGGTATGATCGGATAGGTGGCCGTGCTGCCGCTGCCTGCCTCGGCGGCCAAGAAGCACGCAGAGTGCCCGTTCCGGGCCTTTTCCGATCTCGCTAGTAATGTGACGAAGGGCAGTCCAGCCGCTTCCGCGAGCCGTTGGGCACGGACGATCCTGCGGTCACCCGCGTGCCGAATCATGGCCAGCATCAAGCCGGCGCCCGTTCCCACCGCTGTAGCGAAGGCAACGATGAGTCCGCTGCGGGGCCTCGCCTTCGAAAGCGGCAACGTTGCCTGCGAAACAATCGTGGCATCGGATACAGGATAGGATATGCGCTGCTTAGCTTCGGTAAACTGAGTGAGAGTACTCTCGAAGAGGGTGCGGCGCGCGTCCGCCGCACTTTGCAATTCCGCGAGCTTGAACTGATCGCGCGGGTTGCTCTTGAACGTGGCTAAGGCATTGGCAGCCTCGGCTAGTCCGCGCTGTTGCTCGATCACGAATTTTTCGAGCCACTCGCTGTATTGCCGAGCGGCCTGGGCCTTCATCAGGATATTTTTCCGGATATATTCCTCGGCGACCATGTCGGCAATTTCGACCGCCTTCTTTGGGTTCGATGCGTCGGCCGATATCTCGAGGATCGTCGAGCGCCCGATCCGACGCAGTGCCACCATGTTTCGCAACCTGGCAATAACCCGATCGGACCGCTGCGTCTCTTCCGCCAGCGATCCTGGCTGCGCCGTACCTGTCGCTCCGTCTGATTCCGGATCATGCGGCAGAGTCCCCATCAGCCAACCTTTCGCCGTGTCTTGCAGCGAAGGCGCCTTGTCGGCAAACGCAGGATCACTGGCGAGGTCAAGCGCCTTCGCCGTTCCACCGAGCACATCGCTTGATTTGGCAATTTCCAGCTGTGCCTCCAGGAAAGCGTCCGCCTCGACAGCCCGCTGCGCGTCAGAGCCGTTCACCTGGGGAAAGACTAAAAGTTGGGTGCTGGCTACGAATGTCGGCTGGGCTGTGAGGACATAAACCCCGGCCACCGCGAGGAAAGCACTGGTCGTAACGACGATCCACAGCCAGCGCATTCTTAGAAAAAAGAGCATGTCCCGCAAGGTCAGCGGTGAGCTCCCACCAGTGGTTGCGGCAGGCAGGGATATTGAGGAAACACCGCTGAAAATGTGACTGGAGGTCATTTAGTCCCAATCCAAAATGGCACGATCACGGGATGACCAGACGCTCGTAGCCTGGGTCTTAAACATGTGGAGAAATGTCTTTCGATTTCGGACAAGGACGGCAGCGCTCCCCGAATCCTGGCTAGTAGGAACCGCGCCGCGAAAACAGGACGGGAATAGTCTTCGCCATGATGATAAAATCCCGGCTGATCGACCAGTTGTGGAGGTAGTGAACGTCGAGAGAAACCCGATGCTGGTAGCTGACATCGTTGCGTCCACTGGTTTGCCAGTGACCGGTCAGGCCCGGACGGCCCGCCATATAGGCCGAAATATTTTCCCCGTAGAGGGGCAACTCCTCGGCCGTCACCGGCCGCGGTCCCACGAGACTCATATCGCCGCGCACGACGTTGATCAGCTGGGGAAGTTCGTCGATACTCGATTTTCTGAGAATCTCGCCTACGACAGTGACCCTCGGGTCGCTCTTCAGCTTCCGCGTCGCTTCCCATTCGGTTCTTGCCGCCCGATTCGTTTGCAGCAATTGCGCGAGCTGAGCGCTTGCGTCAGTCTTCATCGTGCGAAACTTGAGACATCCAAAGGCAGCCCCGCCAAAGCCGATCCGGGTATGGGAATAAAAGACCGGGCCTCCGTCACCAAGCTTCACGATCATTGCGACTATCAGGAGAAGCGGGGAGAGGAGCACCAACGCGGTGGTCGCTATAAGAAGGTCTACCGCGCGCTTTGACGATCTGCCGATCACATGAGTTCGGGACGCGCGAGGATCACCGCTTTGCGCGGGCTTCTCGACGCCCGACCAGGATTCGCCAACTTCAATGCCCTGTGCATTCCACGTCATCGGTCGTCTCCTAAATTTCCGGTTACCAACGAAAGTTTGGTGCACTGCAACCGGATTGTCTGTGACCGAGGTCATAATCATTAACAAAATCTTTATGCTAACCATGGAAGAGAATTCCAATCGAATTCCACGACAATATCATCTCCGATTTTTTTAAATCTAAGTAACTATACAAATAACTAATGATGTAAGTAAAAAAGTCTAATCACAGGCTTTAGTGCATATAAATTAGCGCATCATCGTTAGTTTGTGCCGCATTTTCGTTCTAAATGGTTTATAAATGAGCATATTACTATGTGACATCGGTCACATTGAGCCGAATAACGAGCTTTAGATTGTCATAATGACATTATATATTTGAAGATGCCTTGTATGGCGCGCAATATTACTTGACTCTCAAACTAGGGCAATATAAATGATGCAGTGCAGCATCAACTATGGCCAACCGGTTTATTTTGGGGAGTTATGCGCATGGACGGGGCTACGCAAACACGAGATTACAGAGTCGTTAAGGCGGCGATTCCGGTTGTCGAGGGCATTCAGCCGAGCAGCGGTGCTGTATCAGATGACGAATTCCCCTTCTCCCGTTCGAGCGTTCGAAGCTTCCGTCGCGGTGAGGTTATCGCCGGTGCCGGTGTTCTCGTTGATATGTTTGCTCGCGTGCAGCGGGGGCTGGTCAGCGCGAGTACGATGTTGCCCGACGGCAGGGAATTCATTGTCGAAATAATTCCGACAGCAGGGCTCATCGGCGAGCTCGAGGTCTTGCGCAGGCAAATGTTAAACCTCGAATATCGTGCCAGCTCCGATTGCGAATTACATTTTTTCGAAGGTCGCTTGTTGCGCGAACGTTACGCCAGCGATCCTCGTTTTCAGGAGAAAGTTTTTTCCAGGGCCCTTGCTCGTGTTTCGGAGCTCGAGCGCCGCATCATTTCAAACGCAGGGTCTTGCTTGCAGTCCAGGTTGGCCAGCACGCTTTTGCGGCTCTCCACGGTCTACGGGAGGGATACTCCGGACAACCGGGACGAGCTGATCATTTCGCAGCATGACTTAGCCGCAACTCTTCCGGCTTCCCGCGAAAAGGTCAATCAGTGTCTGCGACGCCTACGGGAGCGTAAGGTAATCGAGGGAGCTCAAGGCAAGATCCGCATTCTCAACCGCAAAGCGCTGGAGGCTTATGCCGATGGCGCGGCTCCGGTGAAGTGATGCTTCCTTCGCTTCCCGACCCGTTCCGATTTACCGGAAGTACAAGCCGTTATCCCGGCGGATCGAAGCGTGCGGGCGTGCCCAGTCGTTCAAGGATTGATCACGTGGTAATCATCGACGATTACTCGACGGCCAGAGGCGGTGCGACAGCTCTATCCGTACTGTCCGCAAAACTGTTTCGGGGCCTCGACATCCCGGTGACTTATATTTGCGGAGACGACGGCGCCAATGCGGAGCTTGCTGCCCTCGGGGTTTCCATCGTGCGGCTCAACAGCCGCGACCTGATCAACGCAGAGCGCGCGAAGGCTTTTGTTGCGGGCATACACAATGTGTTTGCCGTTCGGATGATCGCGACCTGGATCCGCACAAATGACACACCGAACACAAGCTATCATGTCCATGGCTGGTCCAAGATACTGTCTCCTGCGATATTCAAGGCGCTGGTGCCCGTCGCCAGACGATGTGTGGTTCACGCGCACGATTTCTTCACCGCTTGCCCCAACGGCGCTTTCTTTGACTATCAGGCGCAAACGATTTGTCTTCGGCGTCCGCTTGGAGTGAGTTGCATCACGACCGCCTGCGACAAGAGAAGCTATTCACACAAGTTGTGGCGGGTTGCCCGAGGCTCCAATCTGGTCCGGCTTCTAAGGAATCAGGCTGATTTCGGCAGAATAGTCCTGCTGCACGAGAAGATGGCGAGCTTCTTCCTTCGTGCTGGCTATCAGCCCGAACGACTCACGACGATCCGCAATCCCATCGCTCCACTGTCTAGCGAACGCGTTGAGGCTGAAGCCAACGACGAATTCGTCTTCATAGGAAGGTTGGACGAGGAGAAAGGCGTGGAAGACGCCGTGGCCGCCACGCGCAGAGCTGGCGCAAGACTCTGCGTGATCGGGGACGGGCCGCTGATGGAGCGGGTGGCGGCGTCGGGGGATCACGTAAGGACCGTCGGCTGGCAGTCGCACGCGGAGATCGGCCAGACGATTCGTCAGGCGAGCGCACTGCTGATGCCCTCGCGCTATCCCGAGCCATTCGGCCTTGTCGCTATTGAAGCGGCCGGGAGCGGCATCCCCGTCATCATGTCTCGAGGCGCTTTTCTCGCCGAAGAGATGGAAGGGGCCGGCATCGCGCTTACCTGCGACACGACGGACGAGCGCGCCTTTGCCGATACTTTGACGGCATTCCGGGAGATGCCCAAGCACGAGATTCGCTTGATGAGCGAGCGTGCTTTCCGACTGTCGCCAAATCTCGCGTCAACACACGAAGAATGGCGCGACGCCCTTCTCGCAGAATACCAAAGCCTGATTTCGACAAATGTGATGCCCGAGCCGTCGGACGCGGTGATGATACAAGGAGCACTCAGTTGACCCTCGAAGCAACAACCTCTCTTCCGGAAGCCATGGCATTTCTGGCCGAAGCGCCGGTCACGGCGAAAAGCCGGGCCATCGAGACCGGCAGCCGAAGCGATACCAAGCACCTGCGTGTCGCCATCGTGCATTATTGGCTTGTATCGATGCGTGGCGGCGAAAAGGTCGTGGAAGAGCTTTGCCGCATGTTTCCGCAGGCCGATATCTTCACCCTTGTCTGCAATCCGGATCGTATCAGCGATTTTCTGAAGACCCGGAATATCCGCACGTCGTTTCTGCAGAAAATTCCCGGCGCGAAACGGCATTACACGAAGATGCTGCCGCTGATGCCCTTCGCGCTCGAGCAGTTCGATCTGCAGGATTACGATCTTGTACTGTCGAGCGAGTCCGGACCTGCCAAAGGCGTCATCACTCGCGCGGACGCCCTTCATATATGCTACTGTCATTCGCCGATGCGTTACATCTGGGATCAGTTCCACGTGTACCGGCTTGGTCTTCCGTGGCTGGGTCGGGCATTGATGTCGATCACCGCCCCGATGCTGCGCGCCTGGGACGTGACAACTGCTTCGCGGGTCGATGTCTTCGTGGCGAACTCCGGCTATGTCGCAAACCGCATCCAACGCTTCTACGATCGGGATTCCGCCGTCATCCATCCGCCCGTTGCAACCGATGATTTTGTAGTGGGGAAAGGGAGGGGCGAGTTCTATCTCTATGCGGGGCAGCTGACGGCCTACAAGCGGCCGGATATCGCCGTTCGCGCCTGTACCGAGTCCGGCCGGAAACTCGTCGTGATCGGAGAGGGAGAACAGGCGGCATACCTCAAGTCGATTGCCGGACCTACCGTTCAATTCCTCGGCCACCAGCCGTTTCCCGTTCTGCGCGATCATCTGTCGCGATGCCGCGCCTTGCTGTTTCCCGGCACGGAGGATTTCGGCATTCTGCCGGTGGAAGCCATGGCATCCGGACGACCAGTTCTGGCTTTCGACGCCGGTGGGGCGCGGGAAACCGTTTCTTCGCCCGATGTCGGGTTTCGCTTCGCACCACAGAGCAAGGAAGCGCTTCTGGAAACGATGGTATCGTTCGAGGAGTTCGAGGACGATTTCGATCCGAACGCAATCCGCGAGCATGCCCTGAAGTTCTCCTCGATGGTCTTCCGCGATCGGTTGACCGCCCTCATCGAGCAGCAGTTGTCCAAGGGTACTGACCGATCCGCCAGCTCTTTCCGAAGACGGTCGTATTGATGAGCCAGGCGGACATCGGTGAAGATGCATTGCGGAGATTAAGCCGCCTCGCGAGACTTAATTCGTCTCAACCCGTCGACGAGGAATAAGTCGTGTCAAACGTATCGCAGAGGACGGCGACGGCGAGTATCTGGACCATCAGCGGAAAATTCCTCGCACGACTGCTCGATTTCGTAAGCCTTCTGGTCTTGGCGAGGCTTCTGAGCCCGGCAGATTTTGGTCTCGTTGCCATCGCAACCTCGGTTTTGGTAATCGTCGAGGCGATCCTGGACCTGCCACTGACTCAGGCCCTGGTGCGTCAGCCATCCCCTTCAGACAGCATGTTTGCAACCGCTTTCACCCTGAGCGTCCTTCGGGGGGCGGCAATCAGCCTCTTGATGGTGAGCGTCTCCTGGCCGATGGCCCTCATCTACGATGATCCTCGGCTTGTCTCACTTGTCGCCGTTCTCTCTATCGCGCCAGCCATGCGCAGCCTGATCAGCCCGCGCAT
The DNA here is from genome assembly GCF_964253365.1 of Phyllobacterium sp. LjRoot231. Lineage (NCBI taxonomy): Bacteria > Pseudomonadati > Pseudomonadota > Alphaproteobacteria > Hyphomicrobiales > Phyllobacteriaceae > Phyllobacterium > Phyllobacterium sp. LjRoot231. The sequence goes on along the minus strand of NZ_CAXUQT020000001.1, from coordinate 4,032,573 downwards.
GGTTCTCTTCATGCAACGCTTTGATTTTAAACGCGAGTTTGCGCTCGACATCATTGCCAAGGGATCGACGCTCGTGTTCGGGGTGGGGGTCGCGCTAACGACCGGCAGCTACTGGGGACTGGCGATCGGAGCGGTTGCGGGCCCATTTGCGGCGGCGATCGCCTCGTACATCTTCGCCCCCATGCGGCCGGCCCTAACCCTTTCGGAGTGGAAACACTTTCAGGACATGATTGGTTGGAACACTGTTTCGCAGATTTTGAATTCCATCAACTGGCAACTGGATCGGCTGCTCCTTCCGCGCTTCACGAGCCTGCCGACGTTCGGCGCCTTCAGCGTGGCGGATAATCTCGCCGGTATTCCGCACCAGACCTTTGTAGGGCCGCTGATGCGCCCGCTGATGGCCGCGTTCTCCAGCGTTGACGATCATCGCAAGCTGATAGCCGCGTATCTGAAAGCGACAAACGCAATCACCTTGGTCGCAGCCCCGGTCCTTCTGGTCCTCGCCTTGCTTGCCGAACCGATCGTGCGCGTCATCGTCGGCGAGAAATGGGCATTCGCCACCCCGATTCTCCAATGGCTGTGTCTCGTCAGCCTGATCGGTCTTCCCGCAACTATAATGCCGGCATTGGCCATGGTCCTGGACAACACCCGCTATGTTGCCCTCAGAATGTTCGTGGAGTTCGCCATAAGAGTTCCGGTAACGATCCTCGGAATCGCCTACTTCGAACTCGCGGGGGCACTCGCCGCGCGAATTGTGGCAGTCCTCGTCGCCTATGCCGCATCGCTCGTCATCACGCGACGGTTGATCGGCGCGTCGTTAGGCGCTCAGCTCAATGCCTTTTTCAGGCCGCTCGCTGCAAGCTTGCCCATGATTGGTTTCCTGCTTTGCGTGCAGCCGGTGCTCAGTGCCTTGCCTCTTGGCCTGAATCTCATCGTAAGTTTGGCCTTCTGCGGCGGGGCTGCGGTCGCGATCTTCTGGGTTTCCGCATTGTTGTTGTGGCAAGTCGTCGGAAGGCCCGATGGCCTCGAAACCATCGTCGTTCAGAAGATCTTGCCACGAAGAAGTGGGGCACTCACCTCGTGATCGAAATTCAGACTAATCCGACGGTCGTTTTGGCATTTCCGGAGAAGCAGAATGCATTGCAGATTTGCTAAGAGATTCATTTTGCTCGTCGCCCTTGGTTCATTAGGATTCCTGGAGCGGCCCTCCGCAGCTCAAGAGCAGATCAATATCGATGCGTTCCAAATGACCTTCGAGGAGAACTTCGATAAGCTGGATGTCTCGGCTTGGGGGGAGAACGGCTCGCGCTGGATTGCCCACACGCCCTGGAATGGAGATTTTGGTGACGCCCGTTTCACCGACCCAGCCGACGGGTTTCCCTTCACCGTCGATGGAGGGATCTTACGGATCGAGGCGCGTAAAGGACCCGATGGAAACTGGCGCTCGGGCCTACTGGCATCGACGAACGCGAAAGGGCAGGGATTCTCGCAGCAATTCGGTTACTTCGAAGCGCGGATGAAGCTGCCGCCGGGGAAGGGAGTCTGGCCGGCCTTCTGGCTCATCGGGATCGACCGGTCGAAGTATACTGCTGAGATAGATGTAATGGAATATTACGGTCGGGTGCCGTACGAATTCAGTAGCGGTTATCATATCTGGCGTTCGAGCCAAGGTGGTGAGAATACCACCGGCGGCAATTGGAAAACGGTCGAGGATGGGACGTTGAGCAATGAATATCATACCTACGGCGTGGAGATTTCATCCGAGAAATCAACCATTTACCTCGATCGCAAATCCATATGGAGTTTCGAGACGCCAAAGGAGTTCCACACCCCGTTTTATCCGTTGGTAAACCTCGCGCTCGGATCGGGCTGGCCGATCGATGAAACGCCTAACCCGTCCTTTCTGTTGGTCGACTACATTCACGTCTACAAGCGAAAGCCTGCCGGTACCGGCGACTGAAAGACAGGACAAGGCGGGTGGCTGTTGGCGATTGAAACCGATCATTGACCGCATGCCGTGCTTCGGTCTATGCAAAGGTGAGATCCCGCTATTTCAGCGATGCTCGCCCACATCGATGCTTCTCGTTGTCTCCGAGCTCGTGTGGCCCGAAATCCTGGTCGAAGTGGAGGTCCTTGCTGCCAAGGCCGAGGCAAAAGCATGACAAAAGGCTCCGATCTTCTTGTTGCAGCCCTCGAAAATGAGGGTGTCGACCGGATATTCGGCATACCCGGCGAAGAGAACCTCGACGTTGTCGAATCTCTTCGCACGTCAAAGATCGAACTCATCCTGACGCGTCACGAACAGGCCGCGGCTTTCATGGCCGCGACTCAAGGTCGGCTGACGGGGCGGCCTGGCGTGTGCTTGTCGACCTTGGGGCCCGGCGCCCTCAATTTCACGACCGGGGCAGCTTACGCGCTGCTTGGTGCTATGCCGATGCTGATGATCACGGGTCAAAAGGCCATCAAAAGCGCCCGTCAAGCACGCTTTCAAATTGTCGATATCGTTGGCACGATGCGGCCACTGACGAAAATGACCCGGCAGATCGTTTCGGCAGCATCCATTCCGACGATGGTTCGCGATGCATTCCGCATTGCCGTCGAAGAGCGGCCGGGCCCTGTACATCTTGAGCTTCCGGAAGATATCGCTGCGGAAGAGGCGGAAGCCGCCTTGGTCCCGCCTCATCCAATCGAGCGACCTGTCCCTTCACCCCTGGCGCTTGATCACGTCACCAAGATGGTGATTGAAGCGAGGCGTCCGCTCGTGATGATCGGCGCCGCAGGAAATCGCCCGCGCCTCATCGAGCCACTGTCCGACTTTGTGCACCGAACAGGGATTCCCTTTTTCAACACCCAAATGGGGAAGGGTGCCGTCACGGGCGGCTCCAATCTATATCTCGGCACCGCAGCATTGTCGGAGCGCGACTACGTCCACGACGCGATAGATCGCGCGGATCTCATCATTGCGATCGGCCACGACACGGTAGAGAAACCGCCCTTCCTGATGGGTGGCGTTATCGGTGGACGAAAGGTCATCTACGTTGGTTATGTCTCCGCAAACGTCGAAGAGGTCTTTTATCCAGATGCCGAACTTGTCGGGGATATCGGCGCGAGTGTCACCGCCTTGGCGGATCGGCTGGAAGGCAAGCTGAAGTCGGATGGAGTTCTCCTCGCCTTGCGCCAGAAAATCCTTGCGCACATCAACGAGGGATCCGACTCAGAGCAGTTTCCGATAACACCCCAGCGTCTGGTGCATGGTGTTCGCGCGGTCATGCCGGAAGATGGCATCGTTTGCCTCGACAACGGTATGTACAAGATTTGGTTCGCGCGGAACTACCGGACACGGATTGCCAACACACTTCTTCTCGACAACGCCCTCGCCACCATGGGTGCAGGGCTGCCGTCCGCCATCGCGGCGAAACTTATTAATCCGGACCGGCGAGTGCTCGCAGTGTGCGGCGATGGTGGTTTCATGATGAACAGTCAAGAACTTGAAACCGCCACGCGGCTTCGCCTCGACCTTGTCGTCCTGATCATCGAGGATTCCGCTTACGGGATGATCCGTTGGAAACAGGCGGTCGAACATTTTGCAGACTTTGGCATGACATTCAGCAATCCGGACTTCGTCGCCTACGCCCGCTCCTATGGAGCACATGGGCACCGGATCAATGCCGTGACGGACCTCGCGCCGACGATCGAGGCGTGTTTTGCCTCCGGCGGAGTGCATCTTGTCGCCGTCCCTATCGACTATAGCGAGAATACGCGCGTACTCATCGATGAATTGGGCGGCCGGACGCCGGACGCCCCGCCAGATTAATCCAGACGCCTCAAATTCTACCTGCGTGCTTCGGATACAAGCCTGATGCCTGACACGGAGTTACGACCCTCGATCAAATCCGGCAAATCACGCCACGGTAAGGCTCAAAAATAGGCTTGGAGCAAACCAAACGGGGATGTCACATTAACGAGAAATACTGCTATCTACTCGTCAACCGTAAAGTCTCGTGTAAAGAAAATCAGAGGGTTAGCGCATCAAGAATCGGCGCGGCGCGATGGAAAAACCTCTTTACTGAGTTAATATGACATCCCCCTGATCGGTCGACGCTTGCGGGCGCGTTCGTTTCCGGCTCAGCAGACCGAGGTTACCATTGGCTGCATCGCGCTCAATTGCATGCTGGCATGTGCACGCCCGTACTTTGTCCGCTGCCATGAAAAGCAGGCGCAATCGCCAACCTCAAGAGCCAATTGTGTCCGTTGACAATTTCGGCTGCATTCACGCACCAACACCGACCTGGCGCCAATACCGCTGTTGTCCGCTCTGGGTCGGTCAGGCTGCAGGGTGACAGCACCGGGAAGACTAATCGCCGGCGATGTCGTCAGCGTGATCGCGTACGCGATCGCCAGCCACTCGACATAATTTGAGAAGGTGTACCATTGCCACAGATCGCGATCAGGAAAACCAGCTAGCGGTTGGGTGCTCAGAGCTCGCGCAAACGATTTGGACCTGATCCGCGAACTTACATATGAACTGCCGCATTTGAAAGGCCTGACACAGAACCGCAACCGATCGCGTGCTTATACCTTCAAAAATCTTCTTGCATAACCTGACCATCCACACCCAACCCTGATTGTCATCACTATATCGTGTATTCGCAATATACACATTGTCTCATCGCGATTCATTCATATGTGTAAAGAATGAAAAACGACGACATTCTCAAAGCTCTCGCGCATCCGGTCAGACGACAGATAGTGCACTGGCTCAAAAATCCTGAACAGCATTTTTCAGACCAGGAGCACTCATTGGATTTGGGTGTGTGTGCAAGTATGTTCGCGCGCTGCGGCCTGTCGCAGTCGGCAGTTTCAGCACATCTTGCTGTCTTGCAAAGGGCAGAATTGGTGACAACTCGCCGTGTTGGGCAATGGATTTATTACAGGCGCAACGAGGGCACGATTGCCTCCTTCTTGCAGAATATAATCGAAGAAATCTAATCAGCTTCCAAAGTGTTTGAACTTACGGCACCGGAAAAATGGGGCGGCCGGTGACAATGCTCCTCCCAAAAGTCTTCGCCCCTAAGCGAAAGGTCCTCCATGTCTACTCTTTTTGATCCTATCAAGGTCGGTGATATCGAACTTGCCAATCGTATCGTTATGGCACCCTTGACGCGCAATCGTTCGCCGAACGCGATACCGCGCGACTTGACCGCAACCTATTATGCCCAGCGCGCAACAGCCGGGCTGTTGATCACCGAGGCCACTGCCATCACTCAACAGGGGCAGGGCTATGCCGATGTTCCGGGTCTCTATGCACCTGATCAGCTTGCAGGCTGGAGAAAAGTAACGGATGCCGTTCATGCCGCCGGGGGAAAGATTGTCGTCCAGATGTGGCATGTCGGACGTATTTCCCACAATACGCTGCAACCCAATGGCGCTGCTCCTGTTGCACCCTCTGCGATAACGGCAAAATCCAAGACTTTTTTGATCAATGCTGACGGTTCGGGAACATTCGCCGAGACATCACAGCCACGGGCGCTTGAACTGGCCGAACTCCCTGGCATTGTCGAGGATTATCGAAAGGCCGCCAGAGCAGCGATCGATTCAGGTTTTGATGGCGTGGAGCTTCATGCTGCCAACGGTTATCTGATCGATCAGTTTTTGAGATCAGGCAGCAATCATCGCACTGATGCCTATGGCGGATCGATTGAAAACCGCGCGCGTTTTCTGCTTGAAGTGCTTGAGGTCATCACAAAGGAAGTCGGTTCGGGACGCACGGGTATTCGAATCTCTCCAGTCACCCCTGCCGGAGATTCGTCAGATCCGGAACCGCAGCCACTCTTCACCTACGTGGTGGAAAAACTCGCAGCCTATGAACTCGCCTATGTTCATATCATCGAGGGGTCGACAGGTGGCCCGCGGGATTTCCAGCAGGGCGACAAGCCATTCGATTATGCAACGCTGCGGGCAGCGTATCAACATGCCGGAGGCAAGGCTGCGTGGATGGTCAACAATGCTTACGACCAGAAATTGGCTGAAACCGTAATCGCCAATGGCGACGCCGATCTGGTGGCATTCGGAAAGCTGTTCCTTGCCAATCCCGATCTGGTCAAGCGTTTACGCGAACGTGCTGATTTCAATCAGCCGGACCAGGCAACGTTTTATGGGGGTGGAGCGAAAGGCTATACGGATTATCCTACCTTGTCGTGAAACAGGCATAATCGGTTTCATCGTGGTTCAATGGGTTGAGCCAATTGACCGGCTTGGGAGGCGGCAAACTATGCCGCCTTTCTTTCTTTGAAGGTCGGGGAGACCCGAAGGACGATGTTGAGCAGAGGGAGCGACAGGTATTCGATATCGCGCCACATGCGGTTTCAAAATATTCCAAGGAATTCACTGAAGAAAATCACCCTCCGTTTGCCAGCGGAGGCGCTGGCGAACAATTTCTCGAGCGACTTGAATATGGCGTGTACGCATGACTGGGTTGCCAGCCGCATCTCAGCGGCACGGCGCTCTTCGCATGGCATCTGGGTTGGGATCGCTTCACAGCAAGGTGGCACTGCTGGGGGCAACTAGCGGTTCTTCTCTATTCGGCGCTGTCTTAAGCAGTCCAAGAAAGTACAAAAGCCTCTTTGTCTGGATCCGTAAAACCGGCTCAATGAATGCTGTTATTATCGAAGCGAGTGTGACCATTGATACGCAAGCAAAGACAAGGCTGACCCATCGATTTACCCCGATTTCAATCAATCCCCGCATCACCGACGCGCCGATGAGATCATGAATTAGATAAAGCGGATAAGTTGCTATGCCCAAGAAGCGGATAGTTCTTTGGATTGATGGGCGAATGATTCGTTGAACCAGTCGATCGGCGCGTGCACTGGCGATCATGAAGGCGATAGCCGACAACCATATAATCGCCGGTGGATGAACGGATGACCCGTTTCCTGCCAGGGCGATGAGCTCCGGCGCTGTTAACACAATGCCAAGATAGCCAGAAGCAGCGAGCAACGATCCAACGACTATCCTGTGAATGCCCCACCCCTTTGTCATTCCACCCCATATGATCGCACCGCAGGCAAAATAGACTCCGTGGGCACCAAGAAGAAGCAGCGAAGTTCGTTCATATATCGTGGGGAAATAACCAAGCCAGTTGGCAACCCACAGGGCTGAAGAAAGAAGGCCAATGGTGCAGCATATAAACTCAAGTTTGCTGCGTAGACCAACCCCGATGCAAATCGCGACGACAGCGTAAAATACGATCTCTATTCCAAGGGTCCAATATACTCCATCGATCCAAGGTCCGAACGGGTCAAAGAGGACGGTTCTGACATAATCTTGGAGCAAGGCATCTGTTGGCTTTAAAGCAATGGAAATGGAAACCAGGAATGTAATCGTTGCACAGACCAGGGCAACCGGAAAGAGGCGCAAAAACCTATTTAGTATAAAGCCAGACACAGTCGATTGACTCGCTGAATAGGCGATTACAAAGCCGGAAAGCACAAAGAAAATTTGGACGCCGTAGCTTCCCCACCATGCGTCCGCTAGTTCCGGGTACGATGCGATGCCCGAGAGTACTGAACCAGCCGTACCATTCGGCCTAGCCCAAGACCAGAAGCCGAGATGAAAAATCATCACCGCCGTTGCCGCAAAAATGCGGGTTATATCCAACCCAATTAATCTGGAAGACATAGCAATCTCAGAATTCGACAGCGACAATCCGCTTTGCAGTATTGGCGCAGATTCCTCGTCCGATCTTCTTGCGGTCGCGCCCAATGTCACCTCCTCCAGAGGAGCGCCGGGAAGAACCTCCCAAGACCGCTACCGCTATGATTGTTTTCGACTTTTTCCGCATCGCTCACCGCGACACCACCGAAACCAAGGAACTTGCCCATTTTCGCAGCATTCGTTCTACGATCTCCGATCGACGGGATTAGATCGGCCCGGGAGAGGTCGGCCAGGAGCATCGAGGAGCAGCGCCAGCCCGCCAAGAACGTGCAGAATCCCCGCCCACAGCTTGGCGGTCTGCAGCCCGCCGGCGCGAGCGGCTCAGGTTTTCAACAATCTGGTCTGCTACGCTCGTCATGAATTGATCCTGCCTAGCGCGCAATTGCGCGCCGTGTGTCGATTAGTGCCACGTGGCAAAGGTGTGTATCACCAGCCTGGTCAGCCGCGCGCGCACGCGCGAGTGCCGCCAGGGCTTGTTGGCCTTGCGCACCTTCACCGGCTTCCTCCTCCGCACGCGCGATCGACTCAGGTGTAGGTTCGTGATGGAGCCCCGCAGATTGGCTCTCGGGGAGTGTAGGCCCAGCGCCGGCCGTCGCTTCCAGTACGGCGTCGACCTGAATCTGAACGGCTTCGATCTCCTTGGTGCAGGGACCCGCGCGTGCGGCTGCAACAAGCCCGAACGTGAACATCGCCTGGACGCCGAAAACGATTGCGAAAACGCAAGTCCAGCGAGGTGATGTGCGTTTCGCTTCGGATGCTGTGCATTGTGCTTCATAGGTACACGTCACAACAGCAATCTGTGTTTCTGTGAGACCGCGCAAATCTTCGATCCTCCTGCTGAGTTCCCTGCCTAGAGCACCACGCTCGCAGAAACCCGTCGTGTGCAAGAACGTACGGCTTACAGAATTGTAGGAGCGATAGAGGCTGTGGCGGGAGGTGTTGCTCGAACGGCTCTTGCCCAAGCCGTCAGCGGATGTGGAAAACATTTCCTGCTGAGTAGGGTCGTCATGGACTGATCCGCATCGCTACCATTCTTGCGTGACTTCTGTTCTATCTGACAGTAGCGCGACGGCGATGGATGCTCCATCATACAAACGTGCGGGTAATTAATGCGCTGGTTTGATTGAGTCATACTTTAGTTTGATATCAGTGGGTGAACCAAACCCGGCGAGTTGGATGCGCCACCCCGGTGGCCGGTACTAATCATCCAGGATCAGTGTTTTTAATGCCACGGCATTGTTATGCGCTTCGTCACGGGCAGAATACACCAAGGTGATTGGGCCTTTTTGCGCAAGTGAACGCAATTGATCGAGCAGGAGATGATTCTGTTTAACCTCATGGGCATAGCGCTGACGGAATTCGTTCCAGTGTGCCGCATCGTGTCCGAACGACTTGCGCAGTTCGTTGCTTGGGGCAATGTCTTTCATCCAGATGTCCAGCGCGACGTCTTTCTTTGAGACGCCGCGCGGCCACAAGCGATCCACAAGAATTCGCGTGCCGTCTTTCGCGCCGGGAGCTTCATACGCCCGCTTCAGTTTCACATTCTCGGCCGGGATGGATCCCCTCATTTTCATGCTCGTCAAGAGCGGCAAGAAGCCTCAATTGATCGCCGAGTGGTGTGAGCCAGCATGCGTATCTTAGAAGCTCCTTGTATTGATTCGAGGTCGGCGCAAACTACTGGGACATCACGGGCAGCAGCCAGTGTTGCAGAAGCCTAAGAGTTCGTCCGCGGCAATACCGGCGCTACTCGGCCAAACTGTCCCACAGCCACGCGATGGGATTCCGACGTCTGTTGTCAACTGCCTTGCGAACGTAGCGGGCCGCCGCCGCGGCGCTCATCGTCGCGCCGAAATGACAATAGCAAAGAGCCCTATGCAATTGGTAATCGGTCAGTTGGAAAAACCGCTTTGCTTCGCCGTAACTATCGCCTTCCAATCCCGCCGCACGGAGGACGGGATCTGCGAAAGCCATCGAGATCGGCGACCCATCGGCGCGGATACACGCGCGCTCCTTGGGCAGCCGGTATTCTGTCTGGGGTAACGTCGCGAGACGTCGACCTGGATTCAGTTCCAGAAGTTCCGCCCAGCGTTCAATGCGTTGATTGCGGGATAGGGGCGGACGGTCGCGTTCAATTTCGGCGACGGTCTGCAACTGTTCGAGCGCAAGGTGCTTCATTTTCGCCTCCTTTGGGTATGCGACATCAACCACTGGTGGTCAAAAACGTTCCATATCTGCCGAAGGGCCAACAGAAAAAATTCGTACGCATCGGCTGCCAAGCGGTTTACCGACGGCTAGCTTCATCCTCCTTCCGGAAACGCTCATTGATCGAACCCGGCGAAATTGCGTGCTAATGGGGGCTGCTTCGTTGCGCCGGTCGAATAATTCCTCAAAGAGAACGACGAGGTGGCCCAAGGAGGGTTTGCCGGAAACGAGCCCTTAAGCTGTTCGTTGGGCGTCACACTATGCTTGTCAGCTGATGAAAATGTCGGAAGATGCAGCATGAAAAGCTGTTGCCGTGATGCGCTCTACCGTCGCCATCGTTTTCCAGCCGAGATCATTGCGCATGCGGTGTGGCCATATTTCCGCTTTCCTTTGAGCCTGCGGATGGTAGGGATCTGCTGGCTTCCCGATCTGGGGCGAAACCGCGCGCCCGGTTATCCGGTCGTTTCTAACCGCCCATGATCTTTCGGGAAAGACTTTGATCCCCTTCATCACTCACGGCGGCTACGGCCTCGGAAACAGTCTCGCGGTCGTGCGCCAGCACGCGCCGCAGGCTTCCATTCCCTCGCAGGAGATTTCCAACTTCGGCCTCTTGTCAATTATAATACTATATTATAATAGCTTTATTGAGGTCTGGGAGGATCTTAGGGAATTGACCTAATTCGGGAGGAATAATGATGTCGTTCATGAAGAGAATTCTGCTTGCCAGTACGGTTGCCGTGTCTTTCGCCGGTGCCGCTAGCGCGGCTGACCTTACAGTTGGTTTCTCACAGATTGGATCGGAATCCGGTTGGCGTGCTGCCGAAACCTCTGTTTCCAAAATTGAGGCCAAGAAGCGCGGGATTGATCTTAAGATCGCCGATGCGCAGCAGAAACAGGAAAACCAGATCAAGGCGATACGTAGCTTTGTTGCTCAGGGCGTCGATGCCATTTTTGTCGCACCCGTCGTAGCAACGGGTTGGGATACGGTTCTCACTGAAGCCAAAGAAGCCAAAATACCGGTCATTCTGCTCGACCGGACGATCGAGACCGCCAATGACGACATCTATCTGACGGCGGTAACCTCGGATACCGTACACGAAGGGAAGGTTGCGGGCGACTGGCTTGCGAAGACGGTTGCCGGCAAACCGTGCAATGTCGTTGAACTGCAGGGAACAGTCGGCTCAAGCCCGGCGATCAACCGCAAGAAAGGTTTTGAGCAGGGCATAGCATCCGCCTCTAACATTAAGATTACCCGGAGCCAGACCGGCGACTTTACCCGTGCCAAGGGTAAGGAAGTCATGGAAGGCTTCCTCAAGGCGGAAAATGGCGGCAAGAACATCTGTGCGCTCTACGCGCATAATGATGACATGGCCGTCGGCGCGATCCAGGCAATCAAGGAAGCCGGACTGAAGCCAGGCAAGGACATCCTCGTCGTCTCGGTCGACGCTGTGCCGGACATCTTCAAGGCAATGTCCGAAGGAGAGGCGAACGCCACTGTAGAGCTGACGCCGAACATGGCAGGTCCTGCATTTGATGCCCTGAAAGCCTACAAGGAAAGCGGCAAGGCACCGCCGAAGTGGATTCAGACAGAGTCCAAGCTCTACACGCAGGCCGATGATCCGAAGAAGGTCTACGAAGAGAAAAAGGGACTGGGGTACTAATCACTCCAACTGGGCTGGCCGTCCGGATCGGGCGGCCAGTTCTACCGACAAAACCGCTTACGGGAGAGGGCGCAATGACGGACGATCCTGTTCTGCTGGCCGCTCGAGGCATATGCAAATCCTTCATTGGGTTCAAGGCGCTCGACGCTGTCGATTTCACCATTCGGCAAGGAGAGATACATGCGCTGCTTGGCGAGAATGGCGCCGGCAAATCAACGCTGATAAAGGTGCTCACTGGCGTTCATCAGCCGGATGCGGGCGTGATGGAACTAGACGGGCAGCCAATGCATGTTCGCGATACGCTGCAGGCTCAGAATCTCGGCATTGGCACGGTCTACCAGGAAGTAAACCTGCTTCCAAACATGTCCGTCGCGGACAATCTCTTTGTCGGCCGTCAGCCGATGCGCTTCGGCTTTATCAATCGCCGACTGATGGAGATGCGGGCGCGGGAACTGCTCAGCGAATACGGCCTTCACATTGATGTTTCGTCGGATCTGTCCCGTTATTCGGTCGCGGTGCAACAGCTTGTCGCCATTGCGCGCGCGGTCGATATGTCCGGACGCATTCTGATTCTCGATGAACCGACGGCAAGTCTTGACCGCCACGAAACTGAAATCCTGTTTGCAACACTCAGGCAGTTGAAGCAACGCGGACTCGGTATTGTCTTCATCACACATTTTCTCGATCAGGTTTATGAGATTTGCGACCGCGTTACCATATTGCGCAATGGCAGGCTTGCCGGAACGGCACTGACGTCAGAAATGCCCAAACTCGACCTTGTTTCGATGATGCTCGGCCATGCGCTTGCCGCGACGCACAATGTCCGCCGCGATCGGCCGGTGCCGGAAACGAAGCAGTTTTCCTTCAAAGGCATGGGGCGTAACCGCAGTATCGCTCCGTTCGATCTCTACATAGGCGAGGGGGAAGTAATCGGTATGGCCGGGCTATTGGGCTCAGGGCGGACCGAAACGGCGCGCCTCTTGTTCGGCATCGATTCAGCCGATAGCGGCCAGGTGGCGGTGGATGGAAATCCCATCCGCATACGTTCGCCGCAGGACGCCGTCGCCTTCGGCTTCGGACTCTGCCCGGAAGACCGCAAGACCGACGGTATCGTTGGCGACCTTTCCGTGCGCGAGAACATCGTGTTGGCTTTGCAGGCACAAAGGGGCTGGTTCAAGCGGCTATCTCGAAAACAGCAAGTCACGCTCGCTGACAAGTTCGTCAAAGCGCTGGATATCCGCACCACCGATATCGAAAAGCCGATCAAGTTTCTTTCTGGCGGCAATCAGCAAAAGGTCATCCTTGCCCGTTGGCTGGCCACAAATCCGCGCTTCCTCATCCTCGATGAGCCGACGCGCGGCATCGATGTCGGTGCCCACGCAGAAATCATTGCCCTGATCAACCGGCTTTGTGATGACGGTATGGCGCTTCTCGTCATTTCGTCGGAAATCGAAGAGATCGTCGCTTACAGCACTCGCGTGGTCGTGCTGCGTGACCGCGCGCATCGAGGCGAGCTCGCAGGCGACGACATCACAACCACGAAAATCATGCAGAAAATCGCTGCGGAAACAGGAGAGGCGCACGCATGACCCGCATGAATGCAGTCGCATTGGCCAAGGCTTCGCCGCAACTCCTTTCGCTGGCCCTGATCCTCTTTCTGAACTATCTGGCGTTCCCCGGCTTCTTTGACATTCGGTTACAGGATGGGAGGTTGTTCGGCAGCCTCGTCGATGTGCTCAACCGAGGTGCGCCCGTGATCATTCTCGCCATTGGCATGACAGCGGTCATCGCCAGCCGCGGTGTTGATCTGTCGGTTGGCGCCGTCATGGCGGTGTCCGGAGCCATCGCCGCCACATTGACCGTTGCCGGGTATTCACTGCCGGTGGTCATCTTTGCAGCGCTCGGGACAGGGCTTCTCTGTGGTCTGTGGAATGGGTTGCTCGTTGCCTATTTTGATCTCCAGCCGATCGTGGCGACGCTCATCCTGATGGTAGCAGGCCGCGGGATCGCGCAGCTTGTCACCGAAGGATCGATCATTACCTTCACCGATCCGGGCCTCATCTTTTTCGGTACGGGTTCATTTCTCGGCATACCGATGCCGGTGCTGATTGCAGCAATTCTACTGGTGTTTGCGATCATTATCGTTCGACGTACGGCACTCGGACTGCTGATCGAATCGATAGGCGTCAATCGCAGCGCCAGCAGCTATGCCGGGTTGAACAGCAAGCTGCTTCTCCTCGTCATCTATGGCTTTTGCGGGTTCTGTGCTGCACTGGCGGGCATTATCGTTGCCGCAGACATTCGTGGCGCGGATGCCAATAATGCCGGGCTGTGGCTGGAGCTCGACGCGATCCTTGCCGTTGTTATTGGCGGAACGTCACTGTTCGGTGGACGCTTCTCGATCCTGATGTCAGCGCTTGGCGCGATAATCATCCAGGCGATGAATACCGGGATTCTGCTCTCCGGTTTTCCCCCGGAATACAATCTCATCCTGAAAGCCGTGGTGATCATCGTGATCCTGCTGGCGCAGTCTTTCTCCTCCGCGGGCGGCTGGCATTTCCTGAAAACTGAATTCCGGGCGAACGGAGCAAAGCCCAAATGAACACGCGGCTTCTTCCCTTCTATGCAACGCTGCTCATCTGCGTGCTCGCCTATACTGCCTGCGTCATGCAGTTTCCTGCCATGTTCTCCACCAGGGTTGTGGGCAATCTCCTGACCGACAATGCCTTCCTCGGAATAGCAGCGGTTGGCATGACGTTCGTCATTCTTTCGGGAGGCATTGATCTTTCGGTCGGATCGGTCATCGCTTTTACCGGCGTCCTGCTTGCAGTGCTCATCACGAAATATGGCGTGCATCCGCTGGCGGCTTTCACCATGGCGCTCATCATAACCACAACCTTTGGCGCGATCATGGGCGTCATCATTCATTATCTCGATGTGCCGGCTTTTATCGTGACCCTCGCCGGAATGTTTCTGGCGCGTGGGATGTGCTTCGTCATGACGACGGATTCAATTCCGATCAATCATGAATTCTATTCGATGTTGCAAGGCCTCTATTACCGGTTACCGGGCGGTGGACGACTGACATTCATCGGTTGCCTGATGGTGTTGGTCTTCCTCGTCGGCACCGTGATGGCGCATTTCAGCAAGTTCGGGTCCTACATCTACGCAATTGGCGGTAATCGAACATCGGCCGAATTGATGGGCGTTCCGGTGGCCCGGACGACGATCGCGATCTATGCCCTATCAGGGTTCCTGTCCGGGCTCGCCGGTATCGTGTTCTCGCTGTACACATCCGCCGGCTACTCGCTGGCCGCTGTCGGGGTCGAACTCGATACGATCGCCGCTGTCGTTATTGGGGGCACGTTGCTGACGGGCGGGGTTGGTTATGTCGCGGGCACCTTTGTTGGTGTGCTGATTCAAGGCATCATCCAGACCTACATTGTCTTCGACGGGACGTTGTCCAGTTGGTGGACGAAAATCGTGGTGGGTGCCCTGCTCTTTGCATTCATCGCGTTGCAAAGGGCATTGGTGCTCCTTTCCACGAGGAAGGCAGCGGTCGATGGCGCCACTTGAGTCGCCCGAAAATCAGCTAGCCAACTATGACTTCCGCACAGCTGGACATTCGCATACGCATCATGGCCATGTGATGCGTGATCTTGGTTTGAAGATCGTCAGCGGGTTCTATGCGGAAGACAATATCCTTCCGGGCGACGCAGAACTGTTGCAGCAATTTCGCGTATCGAGAACGGTGCTCCGCGAAGCACTCAAGACGCTAGCGGCGAAGGGATTGATCCAGCCAAGAGCCAAGATCGGAACCAGGGTGCTGAAGCGCCAACACTGGAATCTGTTCGATCCAGACATTCTCGTTTGGCACTTCGAGGCAGGTGCCAGCCCTGAATTTCTCTCGAGCTTGCTTGAAATGCGTCTCGCGCTCGAACCGGAGGCAGCAGGTCTTGCTGCGTTTCGCAGGAGCGAGGAGCAGCTCGAAAGGCTCTACGATTGCGTGGGCAGGATGGGCGGGGCAGGGCAATCGGCTGCGGATTTCGTCAACAGCGACCTGCAGTTTCACATTGCTATTGCCGACGCATCCGGCAACCCGTTCATGCGTTCAATCAGCACGCTGATAGAGGTGGCGCTTGTTGCCACTTTCACTATCAGCTCGCCGATTCCGAACCCTGAGAGACATGGGCAATCGGTTGCACGACACAAAGCAATTGTCGATGCCATCAATGTTCGGGATATCCATACTGCGAAAGCCGCAATGCGCGCTGTAATTGCGGATGGAGCCGAACGCGTCCTTGCGACCACAATGGGATACTGACCCGCCAAGCTCAAACCTCGCCGAAAATCACCTTGCCAAACGGGCGCCATCCGGACATGACATCACCCACAACAGGTTAAGATCAGCCACCTTTAATTGAGCCGTGGCTGATCTCTGATCAAGCAATTATTGATTGGTCAATGGCGTGGAAGCAGTTTTTGCACTTCATCGGCCGAGTCATTCAGCGCTTCTTCCGGTGTCGCCGACTGCTCGACAATGCGTGACAGATTGTCGACGATGGTCTGTGTCACCTTTACGCCGTTCGAACCTGGAAATGCGTACCATGGGATCATACGGTTCATCTGGTTGAGACCTGCCTGAAAGAGCGGGTTCTGCTGGTAGAATTCAGCCAGATATTCCGAGGACTTGGCAGCAAGTTCATTGTTCGGCACATAACCCGTGCCCGGTACGACAACGGAAGCACCGTACGGGCCGGAAGCAAATTTCGCGAACTTCCACGCGGCCTCCTGCTTTGCCGTATCCTTGGTGAGGATCACAACCGCATTGCCGCCAGTCGGGAGTTTGCCCTTTTCAGGATTCAGGAGTGGCAAGGGGCCGGTCCGCAGATCGAACTTGCCGCCGACATTCTTGATGGTGTTGCGCAGTGCGCCGGTCGTCTGGAATGCGAAACCGACCTTGCCGGCGACGAAAGCCTGTTCGCCAGCCTGTTTGGTGAGAACCGGCATGCCGCCTTCCTTGACCAGGCGGCTGAGGAGATTGACGGCAGCGATACCTTCCGGACCGTTGAAGGCAACCTTCTTCTCGTCAGGGGAAAGCATTGTCCCGCCCGCACCAAAGAGCAGCGCCGAGAACATCCAGTCATCGCCCTGCCAACGGAAATCGATACCCTCATTGCCATTGCCGAGCGCCTTGATCTTGGCGCCCAGCGCAATGACTTCATCCCATGTCTTTGGCGGCTGGTCAGGATTGCCGCCCGCGGCGCGGACGAGATCTGCATTGTAGTACATGATGGGGTTCGAGGTGGCGAAGGCAAGCCCCACCTGCTGACCGCCGACCTGCGCTAGCCGCAGGATGTTGTCGCTGAAGCCTTGCGCTGCCATATCGCCATCCTTGGCGATGAACGGCTTGAGATCAACGTTGACACCACGCTCGGCGATCATGCGCAGGCGGTTGAGACCGATGAAGGTGATATCCGGCATTTCCGCCGTCCCGGCCTGGCGTAGGATCGTCTGGATGCCTTCTTCATAGGTCGCTGAGGGGCTGACGAAATTGACGTGAATGTCCGGGTTCTCTTGCATGAATTTCTTAGAAATGACATCCATTACGTCCTTGAAGAAGCCAGGCATTGGATAATGCACATTGAGGGTCGTATCGGCAAAGGCCGGAGCGCAGAGCCCCGTAGCGATCGCCGCCGCGGCAATCGTCTGCTTGAAGAAGTTCATGGTTCTCTCCTGGGTTGATTTGTGAAGTCGTGTTTGGGACGTGGATGATCAGCCCTTCAGGCCTGTCAGGGTGATGCCTTCGATAAAGCGGCGCTGTGCCGCCAGAAACGCCACGACCAAGGGCAGGGTGATGACGAGGGTCGCCGCCATGAGCGCCCCGTAATCATCGCCGGCTTCGGCAGCGCGGAAGAAGAGCAGACCGAGCGGCGGCGTTGCCCTTTCGGTGCTGGTGATGACGATCAACGGCCAGAACAGATCGTTCCAGTGCGCAACAACGGAAAAGATTGCGAAGGCGGTCACCGCGGGCCAGGCATTGGGAACGATGACCCGGTTGACGATCGCAATTTCCGACATGCCATCGAGACGGGCGGCGGCGATCAGGTCATCCGGCATGGCGCGGAAGAACTGCAGGAACAGGAAGATGCCGAAGACGGAGATGAAGAACGGTGCCGACAGCGCGAAATAGCTGTTCAGCATGCCGGTCTTATTCAGCACCACATAGATCGGCAATGCGGTTGCATGAATGGGGATGAGCAGACCGAGCATGACCAGTGTCATCATTGTCTGCGCGGCCCGGAACTTCAGCTTCGCCATGGCGTAGGCGCAGGGAATGGCGATGACCACCTGTATGAAAAAGATCAGGGCGCAAACGACAAGGCCATTGAACAGCAGTTGTGTCATCGGCACGCGCGAAAATGCCTTGGCAAGATTTTCCCACAATGCCCAGCGCTCCGGCCAGAGCGACAGCGTCGAGGAAAAAATCTCCTCGCGTGATTTTGCCGCCGTCGAAATCATCCAGATATAGGGCGCAAGGAACAGCAAGGCTCCGGCGGAAAGAACGGCAAGGCGCAGATTGCGCATCGAAAAAAGGGCCATCGGTTTCATGTGTAGTGCACCCGGCGGTCAAGAACCCGATATTGCAGGATCATCAGGACGATGAGCACAGCGAGGAAGATGACGGTCATCGCCGAGGCATAGCCGACGCGCAGATAGACGAAGCCCTCCTGGTAGATCGTCCAGAGCAGCACTTCCGAACTCTTGTTTGGCCCGCCCTCGGTCAGCGTCTTCACGGTCTCGAACACCTTCACCGCGTTGATAACACTGATCGTCGTGACAAAGAGCGTTGTCGGTCCAAGCATCGGCCAGGTGACAAGGCGAAAGCGCTCCCAGCTGCTCCTGGCACCGTCAACTTCGGCGGCTGCATAAAGCTCGCGCGGGATCGCGGTGAGCCCCGCCAGAAACAACACCATATTGAAGCCGACCGACTGCCATATGCCGATGATCGCCAGGCTGATGAGCGCCGTGTGGCTGCTACCGAGCCAGTTCGGTCCGGAAATGCCGACTGCGGACAAGATCGCATTGACGGGCCCGATCGTCGGATGCAGCAGGTACTGGAAGACGGTCGCCATGGCGACGAGAAGCGACGCGACCGGGAGGAAATAGACGGTGCGGAAGAAAGCGCGTCCGCGCGTCTCGCCTTCGATGAGCAGTGCCACACCGAGTCCAAGCAACACTGAGAAGGGGGTGACGATTGCAGTATAGACAGCAGTGTTTTTCAGCGAGATAAGGAAGGTCCGGTCGCCAAGCAGTTCGGCATAGTTGTCGAAACCGACGAACTGGAAATCGTCGTAACCCAGTTCGTAGTTGGTCATGCTGAAGACAACGACTGCCAGTGTCGGCAGCAGGACCAGCGTCACAATGAGGAAAATGGCGGGCGCAGCCAGTTGCCATGCAACGCGTTCTTCCTGCCTTGCAGCGCGGTCGGCGGCTTGCCTTGCAAGTGATGGTCCTGTGACTTTTTGTGCAATAGCTGTCATCTCACGCATCGACCGCCATCTTCAGGGATGCACGCAGCGGAACGCGCAGGCCATCGCTGCCAAAGACGAGGCATGCCCCGGCATCGATTTCGAGACCGACAGGCGCTCCCGGTGCGATATGCGCAACGTCCGCCGGCGCTGTCTTTACCGTGATGCCGCTGTCGCTGCCGGCAATGCGGGTAAACACGAGCACTTCGGAACCGAGAAATTCGAGGCGCGATACGATTGCGGGAATGCCATTGCCATTCGCACGCAGCTTGATCCGCTCGGGCCGTACCGCAATCTGGACCGGCGTTCCGACGGGACCGGTGACACCCTCTGCCAGGACTTTTCCGCCGAAAACCACCATGCCATTTTCAGAGGTAAAGGCATCAAGTATGTTGATACGCGGACTTCCGACGAATTGGGCAACCTCGATATGGCACGGATCGTCATAGATCCGTGCCGGCTCATCGAATTGCAGCAACCTGCCGCCCATCATCACCGCCACGCGGTCAGCCATGCTGAGCGCTTCGGCCTGATCATGGGTTACATAAAGCGTCGGCACACCGGCCCGGCGGTGCAGGTCCACGATCTCGGCACGGGTGTGAACGCGCAGGTTCGCATCAAGATTGGAAAGCGGCTCGTCCATGAGGAAGACACCGGGCTGGCGCACCAATGCCCGCGCCAGTGCCACACGCTGACGCTGGCCTCCCGACATTTGCCCAGGCTTTCTGTCGAGCAAATGATCGATCTTGAGGCTGGCGGCGGTCGTCACCACCTGCTGGCGGATAGCCGCCTGATGTGCAGCGCGGCCGGGCACGAAGCGGCCAAAGAGCGGCATGCGCTCCAGCTTCGACATGGTGCGCATGGCCAGAGGTACGGCAATGTTCTGGGCAGTTGTGAGATGCGGATAGAGCGCATAGGACTGGAACACCATCGCGACATTCCGGTCGGCGGGGTGCTCAGCGGTTATATCGCGGCCGCCCATCCACACGCCGCCGCTGTCACCATGATCGAGACCGGCTGCAATGCGTAAAAGTGTGGTCTTGCCGCAACCCGATGGCCCGACCAGCGCGATGAACTCACCTTCCTCCGCCTCGATCGTGACATCGTCGAGGATGTGCGAGGAACCATAGGATTTGGAGATATTTCTAAGGGCAAACGCGCTCATGCCGCGGTTTCTTCCACAACGGGCTTGGCGCGCGGATAGACTTCATCGATCACGTCATCCAGCAGGAACGGCGACATTCCGGCAATCTCGACGATCTCGCTCGTCACCTCATCGCCGAGTGTATGGAGGACAGCTCCGACGATCCGCTCGCCGGGCATGTCGCGTTCCATCGGACCGACAATGAAGGAAGCGGCAGGGGCCCATACAAGTTTCGTTGCATTCAGGTTTCCGGCCCAGGCACGATGCAGATGGCCGCTGGCATGCAGCGCCACTTCATACTTGTCGAGAAAATCGCACATCCGTTGCCGTGCTGCCTGGCGTACGCTCCAGTAACCCGTGTCGCCTTCGCCAGGTTCGTCAACAAACAGCGGTTTGTGTGCGAAGATTGCAATACGGCGTCCCTCGGCGGTCGAAAGGGCATCCTCGAGCCATACGAACTGCGCTTCTTCCTCGTCGCTGTTATCGCCAAGAATGAGACTGTTGAACCCGATCAGGCGCCAGTTGCCGATGTCGTGGACCCATTCTTCACGTCCCACTAGCCTGCGCCAGCGCTCAAGCCGCTCCGTATTCACCGGTTGCGCACCGTCGAGCATATGACCAATGTCGTGATTGCCCGGTACGCCGAGCACAGGAACCTGTAGCTTACTCAAAAGCTTCATCGAGAATATGAGATCATCCTCGGTACCAGCACCATCAAGCGCTAAATCGCCGGTATGGACCACCAGATCCGGGTTCTCCTGCCCGATCCAATCCGCCAGTGGCTGCCAGTTGCTGTTGAAATGCGTCTTGGACGGGCTAAAGTGAGTGTCCGTAATCTGGATGATCCGCACTGTCATACTCTCTTTTGATGTATCAGAATTTCGGGTGCGATACGTCACATGACAGGCTTGTTTGCCCCTCGCCACGATCTGAAAGCGCGCGGCGTTCTTAAGCTCCCTAAATGACAGTAGCGTCTCAGGTCGATGACAGTTCAATGACCATCCTTACGAACTGGAATGCTGTTCGTAGGGAATAAGAGAGAAGGGTCAATACGACACGTCAGGCCCGTCTTGGCGCCACGGAGGGCTGGCACGGATGTGCGGTAGCGGCACTGTAACCTTAACTTGTGGCCGATATTGCTCAAACACATTGTCCGTCTTTGATGGTAGATTTAAGCGGCGCTCACGCATGTGATCTCACGCCACGCGGTCACTGCAGCATGACGAAGTTCGCGATGATCGTTTGAAGTAAAGGTAGTGCGAGGAAAGCAGTAAAGGTTGGCAATGGGATCATGGATGGAAACAAATCGCTGAAGCTGCGCGGGTGATTTGAAGCGCTTCATAATCGCCTCCCGTCGTTGTATCGGCTGATGGGAATTCTCCGCCCGATTGTTCAATCCTTTATGCTGGCGATGATCGCAGACGGTTAGTCCAATCTGTCTGTTGGCCGCCCCGTAGGATCTGAGCTTGTCGGTCACCATGACCCGGGGTGCACGACCTTGCACCTTCAGCAGCTTGCGGATCAAACGCTTGGCTGCCTTGGCATTCCTGCGGCTTTGCACCAGGACTATCATTCGAGCCAAAAAATACAGGTGCGAATTTAAAGAATAGGAGCTTTTTGGCAGCAAGGATCGGCAAATATCGCCAAAACAATAGCGTACACGCGCGCGCGTTTATTCATTGATATCCGCGAGGGCCCCGGGACGGGCTCTCGTTTCTCTCAGCTTGGAGAGCAGTTGAGCTTCGCATTCGGGCCACTCATGCAGGAAGTCGCCGTAGGGTTTGTAAAGCTCGTCGAGTTCGGCTTGCTCACTCATGCAGCACGCAAACGTGCGGCGAAGCGTTCGATCTAAAGTTTTCGGAAGAAGAAAAATCCTCAAAACATCTAATCATTTCAAAGATTTAACCACTGGTCGGAGTGAGAGGATTCGAACCTCCGACCCCGTCGTCCCGAACGACGTGCGCTACCAGGCTGCGCTACACTCCGTGACCAGTACGCGGGGTATATAACGTCCGGTTTCCACGCCTGCAAGCTGTTTCCTGCGCCCATTTTTAATTATGGCGGCGGGAACCTGGGGTGACATGCGAAACAGCCGATTTACCTACTGTGATCAGGGCGGAAAGTCTTGTATCCATTCGAAAAGCAAAGTTTTGAGGCACTTGAGCAGCGGGAATGCAATCAATGGCGACGGAAAAGCAAAAGATCATCAGCTTTGTCATGAGCGGCGGTGTCGGATCCCGGCTCTGGCCGCTATCGCGCGAGGATTTTCCCAAACAGTTTCATAATCTCTCCGGGCAGGGCTCGATGTTGCTGCGCACCGTCAAGCGCATGGCCGCCCGGACAGCCGATGTTTCCGCTCCGGTCTATCTGCTGGCCTCGGAACGTCATTCGGATCATATCAACCAGGACCTGGCTGGGGTTGACCTCGGCGGCGGCAGGCCGATCCTCGAACCGATGGGTCGCAACACCGCGTCCGCAGTGGTATTGGCAACGGAGATAACGCTGCGCGAGCATGGTGATGAACTCGTGCTTGTGGTGCCGTCCGATCATGAGATAACCACCGATCGCGATTTCTGGAACACCATCGAAGCCGGTATCGGTCCCGCCAACGAAGGCCGGATCGTCGTCTTCGGCATCCAGCCGGATCGCCCCGAAACCGGTTACGGTTATATCGAGACCAGCCTGCAGACCGGCGATATTCGCGATGTCGTGCGTTTTGTGGAAAAACCAAACGAAAAAACCGCCAAGCAATATCTCGAATCAGGGAATTTCCTCTGGAATGCAGGCATTTTCCTTTTCCGGGCAAGTGTCATGCGCGATGCGTTCAAAACCCAGGCCCTCGACATCTGGGATAGTGCCATTGTCGCTCTCGATCAGGCAGATACGAATATCTCCGGCACTTACCTGCCTCATGATCTCTACGCGGCCGTGCCTTCTATTTCGGTCGACTATGCGATCATGGAACATGCCCCGGACATTGCACTCGTCCCAGCAAACTTCCGCTGGAACGATCTCGGTTCGTGGCAATCGCTGCTGGAAGTCGGCTCGGTCGATGGCAATGGCAACGTGATCGTTGGCGATGTCGTGGCTATCGATTGTGAACACAGTTATCTGCGTAGCGACGGACGGTTGCTTTCGGCGGTAGGGTTGCGTGACACGGCTGTGGTCGCCACTGCGGATGCAACTTTCGTCGCGCCGGTGAGCGAAAGCCAGAATGTGCGCAAGGTCGTCGAGCAACTGGAGAAAACCGGACGGCTCGAAACCAAATTCACGCCCGCTCAGGACCGGCTTCCACATGTCGGAGCCTATGGCAACCGGGTCCGTCATTGGCTCTTCGATGAGACATTGCCGCTTTGGTCCACCGTGGGTGTCGACGACAGACACGGTGGCTTCCATGAAGCGCTTTCCTTCGACGCGATTCCTATCAACAAAACCAAACGCATGCGTACGATGGCCCGGCAGATCTACGCTTTTGCCGTTGCTCATGAGATGGGCTGGGATGGGCCAGCCAAAGCGCTGATCGACCATGGTATCAGCTACATTAAAAACGGCCGAACAGATCGTGGCGGTTGGACCAAGACATTCAACCAGGACGGCAGCGTTCTGGACCCGACCGAGGATGCCTATGATCAGTCATGCGTGTTGCTCGCATTGGCCCATGCACACAAGGCGGGACACAAGGAGGCATTGGCGCTCGGAACCGAAACGTTTGTATTTATTGATGAGTATCTGGCTGATGCGCGGCTGACAGGTTTCCTTGAGACGCCGGGCGATACGGGCCTGCGGCGGGCCAACCCGCATATGCATCTGCTTGAAGCCTTCCTCGCCTGGCATGACGCGACGGGCAATCGCGACTATCTCCAAAGGGCCGCACGGATTGTCGATCTGTTCCGGCACCACATGTTCGATGCGGAAACCTGGACGTTGGGCGAATATTTCAGCAATGATTGGGCGCGCGCACCCGGCGACCAAGGCGAATGGACGGAGCCGGGCCATCATTTCGAGTGGGCTTCGCTCCTGTCCGACTTTGCTCATGCCACGGGTCAGAAAGATGTCGTGCGCTATGGGCGCAAACTCTA
This sequence comes from Phyllobacterium sp. LjRoot231, assembly GCF_964253365.1. Lineage (NCBI taxonomy): Bacteria > Pseudomonadati > Pseudomonadota > Alphaproteobacteria > Hyphomicrobiales > Phyllobacteriaceae > Phyllobacterium > Phyllobacterium sp. LjRoot231. The sequence continues at coordinate 4,008,239 of NZ_CAXUQT020000001.1, read as the reverse complement.
TGCGTCTGCGATCGCGAATGGCCTCAACCGCTCGACAGAACTTGCCTACAATGCTGTGTCGCGCCACGGTTTGCCACTGGACACCAATTCACGCAGCTGGCCGCAGACGGAAGCCGTCAAGGCCGCCATCGCGCTCGATGGCAATGGCGGTCCGGATCTGAAGCCTGAGGTGGAAGCGCGGGTAGGCCGTCTCTTCCGCTGGCACATCGAACCCGCACCAAAGGGGCTGTGGGTCGATCTGATCGACGAAACGGGCAAGGCCAAGGCCGAAGACGTTCCGGCCTCGATTTTCTATCATTTGGTGTGCGCGCTGACACAGTATGTGGCTTACGTCGGCAAGAAACCTCAGTAAGGACTTTCGACATTGCCGGTTTCGACATAGACCGACTTGATCTGGCTGTAATGATAGAGCGCGGCCAGACCGTTTTCGCGGCCGACGCCCGATTGCTTGAAGCCGCCGAACGGCATTTCCACCGGAGCGAGATTATAGGTATTGATCCAGCAGGTGCCGGCCTTGAGCTGGCTGACGACGCGGTGAGCGCGTGACAGGTCCTTGGTGAATACACCGGCTGACAGGCCGAACTCCGTATCGTTGGCGCGGGCGATGACTTCGGCCTCTTCCTTGAAATCCAGAACGGCCATAACCGGACCAAAGATCTCCTCGCGAGCAATGACCATGTCGTCGGTCACATTGGTGAAAATGGTCGGCTCAACGAAACAACCGCCTTCAAAGCCCTGCATCTGCGGCACGCCGCCGCCAAAATGCAGCGTTGCGCCTTCAGCCTTGCCCTTTTCGATATAGGACACGACCTTGTCGCGCTGCGACGCGTTGACCAGCGGACCAAGATGGATCTCCGGGTCGAGCGGATCGCCGAGGCGAATAGCCTTTGTGCGCGTGGTCAGACGATCGAGGAACTGGTCCTTGATGCCGCCCTGCACAAAGACGCGGGTGCCATTGGAGCACACCTGGCCCGTCGAATAGAAATTGCCGAGCAGGGCGCCACCAACGGCGTTCTCCACGTCGGCATCATCGAAGATGATCAATGGCGACTTGCCGCCGAGTTCCATGGTTGCATGCTTCATATGCGAGCCAGCCTGTGCCAGTACGCGCTTGCCTGTCGGGACCGAACCGGTCAGCGACACCTTGGCAACCAGCGGATGATCGACCAACTGCGAGCCGACATCACCGAATCCTTGCAGGACGTTGAAAAGACCATCCGGCAGCCCCGCCTCCTTGTAGACTTCCGCCAAGGCGAGGGCGGAGAGCGGCGTGTTTTCGGAAGGCTTGAAGATCATGGCGTTGCCGGCAGCGAGCGCCGGGGCGGATTTCCAGCCCGCACCCTGTATCGGATAGTTCCATGCACCGATGCCGACGCAGACGCCCAGAGCCTCGCGCCTTGTATAGGCGTAAGAACCGCCAAGCTCGATCATCTCGCCATTGAACCCGGCGATGATACCACCGTAGAATTCCAGCGCATCTGCGGCGGAGGCAGGATCTGCCACCAGTGTCTCTTGGATAGCCTTGCCGGTATCGAGCGTTTCGAGTTCGGCAATCTCGGCATTGCGAGCGCGCAGGATATCGGCGGCGCGGCGCAGGATACGGCCACGTTCCACGGGCTTTAGTGCGGCCCAAGCCGGTTGCGCAGCGGCGGCAGCCTGCACCGCCTGCTCGATGAGTGCAGGCGTGGCGCCGAACAGCTTGGCGATTATCTCGCCGGTTGCTGGATAGATCACATCAAGTGGCTTACCCCCTTTGTCCTCGACAAAGCGGCCATTGATGAAATGCGATCCTTTAGGCTGCGCGCGCATGGTGTTCTCCTTAAATTTGTTCTTTGTATCTCATATTAAGCTTGAAAGGCGAGGCGCTGTTTACCCTCCCCCTTGTGGGGAGGGAGGCTGCGTAGCAGCAGGGAGGGGTCTTTCGACATAAGCAAGAAAAACCCCTCCCGTCGCTTCGCTCGCCCTCCCCACAAGGGGGAGGGTAAGTAGCGGCAACGTTGCTCTCACCTGTCACTCACCTGCCAGCGCGGATTGATCCAGGGTTCCTGGTTGGAACGGGGCAGGGGATCGCGGCCAAGAATATGATCGGAAGCCTTTTCGCCGGCCATGATCGACGGGCCATTGAGATTGCCATTAGTAACACGAGGGAAGATCGAGGAATCGGCAACGCGAAGCCCCTCAACGCCGATCACACGGCATTGCGGATCGACCACTGCCATTGGATCACTGACAGCGCCCATCTTGCAGGTGCCGCAGGGATGGAAAGCACTTTCCGCATGTTCACGCAGGAAATCATCGATCTCCTCGTCGGACTGCACGCGCACGCCCGGCGAAATCTCACGGCCGCGAAAAGGATCCAGCGCCGCCTGACCGAAAATCTCGCGCGTCAGCCGTACGGCATGACGGAAATCCACCCAGTCGTCGGGATGCGACATATAATTGAAAACGATCTTGGGTTTCTCGAAGGGATCGGAGGAGCGAAGCGTCACGCTTCCGCGCGACTTCGACCGCATCGGGCCGACATGCGCCTGGAAGCCATGCCCTTTCACGGCGGCCCTGCCGTCATAACGGATAGCAGCGGGCAGGAAATGATACTGGATGTCCGGATAGTCCACGCCAGGTTTTGAACGGACGAAAGCTGCGGATTCGAAATGGTTGGTTGCGCCATGCCCGGTCTTGAAGAACAGCCATTCGGCACCGATCATGGCTTTCGAAAAGAGCCCGAGCTTGGAATTCAGCGTGATCGGCTTCAGGCTTTCCTGCTGGATATAGACCTCCATATGGTCCTGCAGGTTCTGGCCGACGCCTGGCCGGTCTACGAGGACTGGAATGCCATGTTCCTTGAGATGCGTGGCAGGCCCGATGCCGGACAGCATCAGCAGCTTGGGCGAATTGATGGACGAGGCAGCGATAATCACTTCGCGACGGGCGTGGATCACCTCCGTCCTGCGGTGGCGGGTGATTTCGACACCGGTTGCTCGCCCGCTCTCGATGATCACACGCCGGGCGAAACCGCTGACCAGACTCATATTTTTTCGCTTTAGCGCCGGACGTAGGTAAGCATTGGCCGCGGACCAGCGGCGGCCATTGTAGATGGTTTGCTCCATGGCGCCGAAACCTTCCTGCTTCGAGCCATTATAGTCGTCGGTGACCTCAAAACCGGCCTGCCGGCCCGCGTCGACAAAGGCGTGAAACAGCGGGTTGTCGCGAAGCCCGCGCTGTATATGCATGGGTCCATCCGTGCCGCGCCATCCGGGCTCGCCACCGTGTGAATGTTCCATGCGCTTGAAATAGGGCAGCACATCCGCATAAGACCAGCCAGTCGCACCGCTTTCCGCCCAATGATCGAAATCATGCGCATGGCCGCGCACGTAAACCATGCCGTTGATTGAGGACGATCCGCCGATGACCTTGCCGCGCGGTGTCACCAGCGTGCGCCCGCCAAGGTGCGGCTCCGGCTCGGAGGTAAAGCCCCAATCATAGGTGCTCATGTTCATCGGGAAGGACAGCGCCGCCGGCATCTGGATGAACGGCCCGATATCGGTGCCGCCAAATTCGATGACGATCACCGAATATTTGCCGTCCTCCGACAGGCGGTAAGCCATGGCGGAACCTGCAGAACCAGAACCGATGATGACAAAATCTGCTTCCATAACGCTTTTTCTTGCTCACTCGCCGCGCGGATAACGGGCGTTCTCTTCCAGAACGTTCAGGTCCATATGATTGCGCATGTAGCGCTCTGAAGCCTTCTGCAGCGGCTGATAGTCCCACGGATAATAGGAGCCATTGCGCAGCGCCTCGTAGACGACCCGGCGCCGCGCCTGACTTTCGCGTACCGCGGTATCGAACTGAGCCATATCCCAGCGCGCGCGGACCTTCGCCGTGAAATCGGCGGTCAGTTTGGCGTGAGCGGGATCGCCGGCGAGGTTGGTCAACTCGTGCGGATCCGATTCAAGATCAAAGAGTTGCGGCAGGTCGATCTCGCAATGCACGAACTTGTAGCGGCCTTCGCGGATGCAGACGAGCGGCGCATTCGAGCCTTCCGCTGCATATTCCATAAGCACGGGCCCGATGCGGTCCTTGCCATTCATAAGGCGGGTCAAATCTTCGCCGTCGGTCCATGGCAGAACTTCGGCAATATCGATGCCGCCGATGGCAGCCAGCGTCGGGTTGATGTCAAGCGTCGAGACTGGCTGGGAAATCAGTTGCGGTGCGATGCCCTTGCCCGCAATCATCAGCGGCACGCGCGATGAGCCCTCGAAGAAGTTCATCTTGAACCACAAGCCGCGCTCACCAAGCATGTCGCCATGATCTGACGTGAAGACGATGATCGTGTCATCCAGCATCCGCGTGGTCTGGAGTACTTCAAGAATTTCGCCGATCTTGTCGTCGATATAGGAGATATTAGCGAGATAGCCCTGACGCGCCCGCCGAACCTGCTCCGGCGTGATATCAAAGCAAGTGTGCTCGCAAGCCTCCATCAGCCGCTGTGAATGCGGGTCCTGTTCCTCGAAGGGAATAGCGGCCACGTCCGGCTCGAGCGCTGGAGAACCTTCGTAAAGGTCCCAATATTTGCGCCGCGCAACATAGGGGTCATGCGGGTGGGTGAACGAGACCGTCAGGCACCACGGGCGCCGCGAAGCGTCGTCCGCCTCGCGCGACAGCTGGTAGAGTTTCTGCCCGGCGTGGAAAGCTACCTCGTCGTCATACTCCATCTGGTTGGTGATTTCGGCGACGCCCGCGCCGGTTACCGAGCCGAGATTGTGGTACCACCAGTCGATCCGCTCGCCCGGCTTGCGATAATCGGGTGTCCAGCCAAAATCCGCCGGATAGATATCCGTGGTCAAACGCTCTTCGAGGCCGTGCAACTGGTCCGGCCCGACGAAATGCATCTTGCCGGAGAGGCCAGTATAATAACCTGCACGGCGCAGATGGTGCGCATAGGTCGGGATATCCGAGGCGAACTCGGCAGCATTGTCATAGACACGGGTGCGCGACGGCAGCTGGCCAGACATCAGGGAAGCACGTGCAGGGGCGCAGAGCGGCGAGGCCGTATAGGTATTGGCAAAGCGGACCGAACGCTTGGCCAGCGCCTTCAGGTGCGGCGCATGGATGAACTCCGCCGGGCCGTCTGGAAACAGTGTTCCATTCAGCTGGTCAACCATCAGGATGAGTATATTCGACTTCATGCAGGCTCCGGCGGCGACTAAATTCGTCCTTATGGCATTTTCCATAAGGTAATGGCGGTCGCTGTTTCAGTTACGCCATTGCGCACCGCATGACGACCGATATTTCTGGCTGTCATTGCCAAATTTAAAATGGAACGGCCGAGATATGAAGAGTTCACCTTGAATCGAGACTGGTTCATGGTTAGCTCAAGAGAAAGAGATTTTGGAGGAATTGAGATGACAGCCTGCATCGTTGGATGGTCACATTTGCCGTTTGGTAAACTGGAAGGCGAAACCGTCGAAAGTCTGATCGTCAAGGCAGCGATCGGCGCGCTCGATCATGCCGGCATCGGTCCTGAGGACGTCGACGAGATCGTGCTTGGTCATTTCAATGCCGGTTTCTCGCCGCAGGATTTCACCGCCAGTCTCGTTCTGCAGGCGAGCGATGCCTTCCGTTTCAAGCCCGCCACACGTGTTGAAAACGCTTGCGCAACCGGCTCGGCAGCCGTGCATCAGGGCATAAAGACAATTCGCGCCGGTGCTGCGAAAATCGTACTGGTCGTGGGTGTCGAGAAGATGACGTCGACTCCCGGTCCGGAAATTGGGAAAAATTTGTTGAAGGCATCGTATTTGCCGGAAGAGGGCGAGATTCCGGCCGGGTTTGCCGGTGTGTTCGGCCAGATCGCTGCCGCCTATTTCCAGAAATATGGTGACCAATCCGACGCCCTTGCAGTGATCGCCGCCAAGAACCACAAAAATGGCGTGGGCAATCCCTATGCGCAAATGCGCAAGGATCTTGGCTATGATTTCTGCCGGCAGGAGAGTGAGAAGAATCCCTTCGTCGCGGGTCCGCTAAAGCGCACCGACTGCTCGCTGGTGTCCGACGGTGCGGCCGCTCTTGTTTTGACCGACACGCAAACAGCCTTGAAGATGAGGCGCGCCGTGGCGTTTCGTGCCGCTGCACACGTTCAGGATTTCCTGCCGATTTCCAAGCGCGACATATTGTTGTTCGAAGGTTGCTCCGAGGGCTGGAAGCGTGCCTTGGACCAGGCTGGCGTGACGATCGACGACCTGTCTTTCGTAGAGACCCATGATTGCTTCACCATCGCCGAGTTGATCGAATATGAGGCCATGGGGCTGGCCAAACCGGGCGAAGGGGCCAAGGTAGCACTCGAAGGACAGACGGCGATGGGTGGCCGCCTGCCGGTCAACCCTTCCGGCGGGCTGAAGGCCAAGGGGCATCCGATCGGTGCCAGTGGAGTCTCGATGCATGTGCTGTCATCGATGCAACTGACCGGGGAAGCCGGCGGCATTCAGGTACCGGACGCCAAGCTCGCTGGCATCTTCAACATGGGTGGCGCAGCCGTCGCCAATTATGTTTCGGTGCTCGAGCGGATCAAGTAGAGGTGGCTAGAAACCAACTCTGCCGAATCCGGGCACTTTAAGTCCCGGATTCAAAACATCTACACCAGCAACCAAGCCCATGAAATGATTCCTGCTTTTGATGCGTCGAGCAACGGTTCTACCGGCTTGGTTTGAGACTAAAGACGGCCTATAAGCCATCCAACCGGGCTGATTCCGGTCAGTCAATGCGTGAAAGATGATGGTCTCATGAGCAATCCGGTTCTGGTTGAAGTTTTTCGCGGCGAAACAGTCGAGAGCCGCCATCGTGGCGCGGTGATCGTGACCGATGGCGATGGCAAGATCGTCTTCTCGCTGGGCGATATCGAGCGCCCGACCTTCCCGCGATCGGCGATCAAGGCTATCCAGGCTCTGCCGCTGGTCGAGAGCGGCGCGGCGGATGCCTATGGTTTCGGCAATGAGGAACTTGCCATGGCCTGCGCTTCGCATTCCGGCGAGCCGGAACATGTGGCGAAGGCGGCCGACATGCTGGCGCGTGCAGGGCTCGACGTTTCAGCGCTGGAATGCGGCGCGCACTGGCCGTCACAGCAGCCTGTTCTGATTGCGCTTGCGCGGAGCGGCCAGGAGCCGACACCGCTGCACAACAATTGTTCCGGCAAACATGCGGGATTTCTGTGCACATGCCGGCATCTGGGTATTGAGACGCGGGGCTATTCCGCCTTGGGCTCGCCGGAACAAGACATGGTGCGCGACGCGATGGAAAGCGTGACGGGCGCAGCTCATGCGTTGGATCATTGCGGTACCGATGGTTGCTCCATTCCGACCTATGCCATCCCCCTGAAGAATTTGGCGCATGGCTTTGCCCGCATGGCGACGGGAGTTGGATTCGAGCCGGTACGTGCCGCGGCGACACGGCGTCTCCTCGAAGCCGCAATGGCGGCACCCTTCTATGTTGCGGGTACCCATCGGGCCTGTACCCTGTTGATGGAAATGGCGCCAAACCGCATCTTCGTGAAGGGCGGTGCCGAGGGTGTCTACACAGGTGCATTGCCGGAGCTCGGGCTTGGCATCGCGATCAAGTGCGATGACGGCAGCGCGCGCGCCTCCGAGGCGATCATCGCCACGGTTCTTGCCCGGATCTATCGCAACGAGGACGAACTGGAGTCGAAGCTCGACCGGTTTGCCGATCGCGAAATGCGCAACTGGAACGGCATTACCTATGGTGTTATCAGCCCGACCGAAGCGCTGACGGACGCCAATATCAACTGATGATATTCCGCTCGACGGCAAGGTTTGGATAGATTTGGGTGCTCTTCCGGGTCAGGTCCTTGACCGTGACATCAGCCCAGCTATGACCGACGATGCCGCCATTCCGGGAGCCCTGGATGATATTGTCGCTGATAATAGCGGGGCCGACGCCTTCGACAATGCTGACGTAAATGCCTTCGCCAGAAGTGCGGACGATATTTCCCGTCGCAATGACATTGCGCATGTAAGCACCCCAACCAAGTTGAATGCCATAGAGCGGGGCGTTTTCAACAACATTGCCGGTAACGGAAACGTCGGCCTCGACACTGACGCCGATGCCGAACGTGCCGGGATAAGGACCCTTGGTTGAAAGGTTGCGGACAATGTTGCCGCTGCATGTACCCAAACGTCCGCCGCTGTCGAAATTGACGATCGATATGCCGTTGGCGGCGCTATCGACGAGATTGTTGGCGATGACCGCACCTTCGAAGGCAAACTCCGAATAGATCGCGGTTTCACCGCTCGCGCTACAATTATTTCCGGTGATCTGCAAATTGCTGGCGCTGTTGCCGCGGATCGCACTGAAAGCGCTATTGTTGATGACGTTGTTGGAAACGACGACATTATTGGCACGAAAGATATTGATAGCGTTGCCGTTCTGGCCTGTGCCGCCCGCGTCGGCTCGTATCTTTTCCACACGGTTCCCGGTTATGATTGTAGCGTCACGGCCTTGCTCGTAGCGTTGGACGAGAATGCCGCCATTACCGCAATCGCTGATCTCATTGCCGGTGATTTGCAACCCGGTCGAGTCCGCAGCGAATATGGCCGCGTCGCTGGCACCGGAAATGCGCGATCTCTCGATGCGTCCGCCGCACCTGAACAGGTCGACGGCATTCTTGCTTGCACCGACAATCTGGCAATCGTCGAGCACGAGATGCGCGATATTGCTGGCTTCGAACAGCCCTCGAACGCCTTCGCCCAGCGGTCTGCTGTCACCGTCGATCACAAGACCATTGAGTTGGACATGCTCCGAACCATTTGCGGTGACGAGGCCGCTCTTGCCGCCAAACAGAAGGCGCGATTTGCCGGAAACACCGAGGAGATTGACGTAGGCCGGAAACCGGACACCGGAAACAATATAGGACCCAGGTGGCAGGAATATCCGCTGGCCGGATGAACTGGCCTTGGCCAGTAACGCATTCAATTTGACCGTCTGATCGTCGGGCGATCCGGGCAGCAAGCCGAATTCCACAGCGTTGATCGACCCGGATATAGTCTGCGCTTGCGCGGTATGCGGCAAGACACTGCCGCCGGCAATCCCGGCCAGACCAGTCAGGACAAGGCGTCGATTGATCATGTTTCTATCCGTGAAAACAAGAGGTGAGAGTGACCGGAGGATTGCACTTGCCGTCAGGGCTAGCAAGGCTTACCTTCATTCAATGAGCAGAGCTTTCACAAAGGAAGACGACAGCAACTCCTCGATCGATCTCGGCGAGCGCCCTATCAGCCCCCACCGCAATTTGGTGACGGAAAAGGGACTGGCATTGATCGACGCGGAGATAACCATGGCGCATGAGGCACTGGTCAAGGGCAATGCCGAGGCTGACCGCGACCTGATTGCCCGTGCCTCGCGCGATTTGCGTTATTGGACCGCGCGAAGGGAATCAGCCGAAGTCTCACACCCAGATCCGCACAGCGCTGTGGTGCGGTTCGGCATGGCTGTCACCATCGTGGATGAAGATGGCCGGTCGCAGACTTGGACCATCGTTGGCGAGGACGAGGTGGATGCCAGCCACGGCATGATTTCGCATGTCTCCCCAATGGCGCAGGCGATGTTTGGCAAGTCTGTTGGCGATACGTTCGAGCTGAACGGTCACGAGTGGGAAATCACCGCGATCAACGCTGCACCCTGAAATTGTATCTCCATTTGAGCAGTTAGACTCAAGCGGTTCAATTCAAAGCGTTTTCACACTGGCTCGATATGATCGCGAAAGAACGCCGCTGCGCCAGCCTCGTCGATTTCGCCATCGGCAATCATCAGAACCAGCTGTATGACTTCCTCTTGGGTTGCTTCGAGACTGAATCCATTGAAGTAGAGAAAAAGGTCGGCCGCAGCAAATCCGGTTCTTTTGTTTCCATCCACGAACGGGTGATTTTTCACGATTCCGAAAAGATAGGCACCAGCCGGATCGCAGATATCCGATTCGTTATAAGCCTCTTTCTGCAAAGGCCTGTTGAGCGCAGATTCGAGCATGCCGCGATCGCGTATACCCGAAGCGCCACCATGCAGGCGTAGCTGTTCACCATGCAGCGCTTCGACGAATTCCCGCGAATGAAACTCCGTCATTTAGCGAGAACGCGATATGCGGTCTCGTATTTCTTCATTCTTTCGCGAGCGATTTTCATCTTCTTTTCGAATTCTTCAGGGTCATCGTCCAGACGACGCAGCTTCAAACCATCCCCATCTTCGATGAGGACAAGCTGATCTCCCGCTTTCAGATGGTTCCGCTCAAGCACCTCTTTCGGCAGGATGACGCCTTCGGAATTGCCGATCTTGCGTACGGTTACCTTCATGGTTTTGCTCCGATCGGAACTGAGCTTTTGCAGAGCGACCTTGTCCATGACTTGATGTGCCGCTGCCATTTGCCGCTCGAAAGTTTCGTCCTCGGATTTTGCGGTCTTCGTCATGGCTTAGTTCCTCAGTGTTATAACATAAGATATAACATTGAGGACGCATGCACACAATATCGACGTTGGTCTTACAGACTTACAACCAGCCCTTCTTGCGGAAGATCAGGAGCGGGATGACGGCTGAAGCGATCATGACGCCAATTGCCATCGGATAGCCCCAGACTTCGTCGAGTTCGGGCATGAAATGGAAATTCATGCCGTAGATGGATGCCACCAGCGTTGGCGGCATAAAGGCGACGGCTGCTACCGAGAAAATCTTGATAATGGCATTCTGTTCAATCGAGATGAGCCCCACGACCGTATCCAACAGGAACGTCACCTTGTTGGAAAGAAAATCGACATAGGTGCTGAGCGATTGCGTATCGCGCTCCAGCGACTTGATCGTGGCCCGCGTATCCTTCTTGTTCAAGTTCTCGTCGGGAATGGCCGCCGTATAGACGAGGAGGCGGCTGACGCCAGCGATACTTTCACGAACCTTGGACAAAAAGGCACCTTGAATACCAATGTTGTTGAGACTGTCCCTGAAATTCTTCGTCGTCATAGGCTTGTCATTCTCGGACCGTCGGAAGATCGCGTGAGAATTCACATCAATATCGCCGGCAACGCCTTCGAGAATATCCGCGATGCGGTCGGTCACGGCTTCGATTAATCCCAGCAGGATACTAATGCCGCTGCATTTGGGTGTAACGAGACCATTCCCCGGCTTGGTCGCACGACTGATAAACAGAGCGAACGCCTTCGGCTCGGTGTATCGCACAGTCACAAGCAGCTTTCCGGTGAGAATGAAGGATACCGGAGCGATGCCGTGATGCTTCATTTCGGTGGAATGCAGGATCGAAGCCGTCAGATATTGCGCGCCATTCTCGGCGTAGAAGCGGCTGGATTCCTCGATCTCGATCATATCCTCGTGGGTTGGAATGGCGGCCTTGGTCCAGTTTTCAGTCTGGACGTCCTCTTCGTGCGTCGGATTGATAAGATCGATCCAGACTGCATTTGGCGGCAATTCCGCACCGGCCAGGGCCGCGCTGGGCATAAGATAATCGTCTTGCAAAGTGTAGACATAAATCATTTCACAGGGAATCCAGCAAGGTATCGATCAGTTTCTCTGCTGCTTCACCAATCACCGTGCCGGGTGGGAAGATGGCCGTGGCGCCAGCTTCGAGGACCGCACCGTAATCCTGTGGCGGAATGACACCGCCGACTATGATGAGGATATCGTCCCGCTCGTGGCGTTTCAGCGCTTCCTTCAGTTCCGGTACGAGTGTCAGATGTCCAGCCGCCAGCGAGGAGACGCCGACGATATCGACATTGCTTTCAACGGCGAGTTCCGCCACTTCCTCGGGCGTCTGGAACATCGCGCCGACAATAACCTCAAAGCCGAGGTCGCCGAAGGCGGTTGCTATAACCTTCTGACCACGATCATGGCCATCTTGACCCATTTTTGCGACGAGAATGCGTGGCTTTGTCCCGGTGCGTTTTTCGTAGGTGGCTGCCTTGGTTTCAACGCGGTCGATGACTTCGCTTTTGCCAGCTTCCTTGCGGTAGACACCTGAAATCGTATGAATCTCGGCAACATGCCGGCCGTACGCCTTTTCCAGCGCCAGCGAGATTTCGCCCACTGTAGCGCGCGCCCGAGCCGCCTTGATGGCAAAGTCGAGCAGATTGCCTTTGCCGGATTTGGCCGCACCGGTCAACGCCGACAGAGCCGTATCGACGGCTGTTACATCGCGTGTGCCCTTCAACTGCTGCAACTTGGAAAGCTGGCGCGCGCGCACTTCCGCGTTGTCCACCTTCAATACGTCGACTTCCATGTCCTCGGTCGGGCGATAGGAGTTGACGCCGATAACCGGCTGCTGGCCGCTGTCGATACGAGCCTGCGTGCGTGCCGCGGCGGCTTCGATGCGCATCTTCGGAATGCCCTGTTCAATAGCCTTGGCCATGCCGCCGAGCGCTTCGATCTCCTCGATATGGGCGAGGGCACGCGCTGCAAGATCATGGGTCAGCCGCTCGACATAGGACGAACCGCCCCACGGATCGATCATACGCGTCGTGCCGGATTCCTTTTGCAAGATCAGCTGCGTGCTGCGAGCGATGTGAGCCGAATGATCGGTCGGAAGGGCCAGCGCCTCGTCGAACGAATTGGTGTGCAGTGACTGGGTGTGCCCTTGGGTCGAAGCCATGGCCTCGATCATGGTGCGCACGATGTTGTTATAGGGATCCTGCGCCGTCAGCGACCAGCCGGAAGTCTGTGAATGAGTGCGCAGCGAGAGCGAACGTTCGTCCTTCGGATTGAAGTTCTTCTTCATCAAAACGGCCCAAAGCAGGCGCGCGGCGCGCAGCTTGGCGACTTCCATGAAGAAATTCATGCCAATCGCCCAGAAGAAGGAGAGGCGCGGCGCAAAACTGTCGATATCCTGGCCGGCCGCAACGCCCGCGCGCGCATATTCAATGCCGTCGGCGATCGTGTAGGCGAGCTCGAGGTCGGCGGTCGCACCCGCTTCCTGCATGTGATAGCCGGAAATCGATATCGAATTGAACTTCGGCATGTTTTCCGACGTATAGGAAAAAATATCTGAAACAATCCGCATCGAGGGCTGCGGCGGGTAGATATAAGTGTTGCGCACCATGAACTCTTTCAGAATGTCGTTCTGAATGGTTCCAGCGAGTTGCTTCTGGCTGACACCCTGTTCTTCTGCCGCAACGATATAGAGCGCAAGGATCGGAAGCACCGCACCGTTCATGGTCATGGAAACGGTCATCTCGCCAAGCGGAATTCCGTCAAACAGCTGTTGCATATCGAGAATGGAATCGATGGCAACGCCTGCCATGCCGACATCGCCGGCGACACGCGGATGATCGCTGTCATAACCGCGATGGGTGGCGAGGTCGAAGGCCACGGAAAGGCCCTTCTGGCCAGCGCCAAGATTGCGCCGGTAGAACGCGTTGGATTCCTCCGCTGTCGAGAAGCCTGCATATTGGCGGATCGTCCAGGGTTGCTGCACATACATGGTCGGATACGGACCGCGAATGTACGGCGCAGCACCGGGAAAGCTGTCCAGATGCGGTAGGCCGCGCAGCGCCGTATCACCATAGGAGCGCTTGACCCCGATGCCTTCTGGCGTCTTCCAGACCGCGGCCTCCGGCGTCGGGGCGAGGGTCTTCGGTTCTTGCCAATCGATCTTGGTGAAATCCGGAATTCTCATTTTATTCAGAGGCCTGCAAGGTTTCATCGATGCGCGGGAAGGTCAGCGGTTCACAGTGAACGACGCCATCTGTCGGCAAGGGCATATGGGGCGCATCGAGCACATTAATCGGGCGCTCGTGCTTCGTAGGGAAGAGCGTTGTGCCGACAATGGCCCGCTTGCCCGCATGGTACTCCTTCGCCCGAGCTTCGCGGGCCTCCATGATACGCGCTTGAAACTTGCCGTCGACAAGGCTTTGCAGAATGCCGCCATCGCGTTCAAGCGCCTGAAATTCCTTCCATGCCGCCTCACAAAGCTTTTCCGTCAGGCTTTCGACTGCACCCGAACCGCAGGCAGGATCGGCAACGAAAGCCAGATTGCTCTCGTCCGCAAGGATGAGCTGCGTGTTGCGGGCGAGGCGCCGTGCAAAGGCGTCGGGCAAGCCATGGGAAATCGTATGCGGCAGAATCGCGATTGAATCGGCACCACCGACGGCGGCAGCAAAAGCCGCGATCGTCGTGCGCAGGATGTTGGTTTCGGGATCGAGCCTGGTCATCATCCGGTATGATGTTTCCGCATGGATCGTTGCCCGCGAGGGCCGCGTGCTGCCACAGGCCTCCTGCAACCGGGCCCATAGACGTCGCAATGCCCGGACCTTCGCGATCGAAACGAACTGATCCTGATCGACCGAGAGTGCAAAACCGATATGCGGAGCGGCATAAACAATAGGCTGACGCGCCTCTTCGAACAGCCGGAAATGGCCGGTGGTAATGGACAACATGGCGCCGAGTTCCTGCGCCTCGGTCGCGCCCGCATTGTGGTAGACACGGCCATCCGCCTCAAGCACGATGCCTGGAAGATCGGATGAGAAAAAGCCGGAAAGTGATTGCGGCAGCGAGGCTTTCAGCGCTGCAACGCTCATACGCAGGCGGCCCGTTCCAGCCAAAGTTGCGGCAGGATCGATGCCAAGCGAGAAGCTTAGCGTCTTCGGATTGACATCACGGGGGCGCATGTAATCCACAAACCAGTCGGCACAGGCACGGCTTTTCGGATGCACATCCATCCGCAGATGGATCATATCGAGATGAACGCCAAAGAGCACCTTGTCGACCGCTTCGCGCGTTGAGGGCAGGCCATAGCCGAACGCATTCGGTGCGCCTTCGAAGACCAGCGCGATTCCGGTGGCACCGTTTTCCAACTCTTCCAGAAGCTGCCTGTTGGCGCGAACCGGATCCGGGTCATCTATGCGCTGCACGATATGCCAGGGCTGCGACGGATTCTTGCGCGGGGTCAGCTGCGCCTTGCGGCGTCGTTCATGGAGCGGCTCGACGGCGATGCCGTCATCGGTCTTTGAGATCAGGGATTCGTCGAAATCCGCGCCTTTAAGGGCTTTTTGCGCGAGTTTGACCCAAGCCTCCCGGTCAATCGCCGCAAATTCAGTTTCCTTGAGCAGTGACGCGTCCATGCTTTCTCCCGGTTGCCCGTATTTTTGTATTCGACTTTAGGGGGAGTCATGCTGCTTCGCAACAAAGCAAAGTGCCGCTGGTGCAACATATTGAAAACATGCGTGTTTTCGTTAGTGCAGCTTTCGGGTGGCAGGGCCTGATCAGGCGTGAGATTCCTTGTGGCAAATGGGAAACCTGAAAGGCTCTAAAATGGATATTCTGAAGGGAAAGACCGCCATCGTAACCGGCGCGAGTTCTGGCATCGGTTATGAAACGGCAAGGCTTTTCGCCAGCGAAGGTGCGAATGTGATTGTCGCCGCACAGCGCCAGACAGAGCTTGAAAAGCTTGTCGCAGCGATCGAATGGGACGGCGGAAAAGCCATAGCGCTGGCTGGTGACGTTAGCGATGAAACCTATGCCAAGTCATTGGTTGAATTGGCGGAAACCACCTTTGGCGGGCTGGATATCGCCTTCAACAATGCCGGCACCAATGGTGAAATGGGACCGACGTCTGGCGTCTCGCTCGAGGGCTGGCAGGAGGCGTTGAACGTTAATCTGACGGGAGCTTTCCTCGGAGCGAAATACCAGATTCCCGCGCTGCAAAGGCGCGGCGGCGGCTCGCTGATTTTCACGTCGACCTTTGTCGGCCACACGGTGGGAATGCCGGGCACCGCGGCCTATGCCGCCAGCAAGGCCGGAGTGATCGGTCTGATGAAGACGCTTGCTGCCGAGCTTGGTCCGCAAGGCGTCAGAGTCAATGCGATCCTGCCGGGGGGCACCGCCACCAGTATGGCGGAAGCTTGGGTCAACACGCCGGAGAAACTCGCTTTTGTTGAGGGATTGCATGCGCTTAAGCGGCGGGCAATGCCTGAAGAAATCGCGCGTTCAGTGCTCTATCTCGCGTCGGATGCGTCGAGTTTTACCACTGGCTCGGCGATGCTGGTGGATGGCGGCGTCTCGATAAACCGGACCTGAAAGAAGTGGTCAGAGCCAATGAAATCCTTTGGCCATCAGGGTCGCCAAGCCGAGGGCCACAAAAATCAGCGCGCCAAACAGAAGACGAAAATCAGTGCGCGCATCGCTCCGCAGCTCTCTGATATCAGTCTTGATGTCAGAGACAGCAATCTTGATATTTTCCATATCAGACGAGAGTTTTGCGACCTGTGCTTCCATATCGCTAAAGGTGACATCTCTGTCGCTGGTTTTCAAGGGCTCGAGGTGTGTTGTCCGGGGAAGTTTCGCTCTGCTCATAAATGTCTCTGGTAATCAAATTATTCAAAATATTCAGCTTGATAACATGTTTCCTTGGAAGCACACAAAACAAAACGCGCGCTGGATAGCGCGCGTTTTCGATATCAGGTGAAAGCCATCGTACCTAGACGAATTGGCTCAAGCCCGGAATGGAATTCACCACCTCGTCGACCGGGCCGCTGCCGGCTTTTTCGCGAGCAAAAGCAATGGTTTCCTTGGAAATTCCGGTGATTTCGCCCATGCCGAGGCCGATGCCCATCAGCTTGGAACCGAGGCCCATGACGCCAGGCATCAGGCCGGAGAGGCCGCCACCGCTATTGTTGGCTTCGGCAATGGCGGCTTCCGCACCGGGAACGCCAGCGATCAACTGGTCAACCTTGTCGGCGGGCGCTTCCTTTTGCAGAAATGCCAGAATCAGGCCGACAGCCTTGCGGGCGGTATCCGGATCGGTGCCGACATTAGTCGAAATACGCGCGATAAGTTCGTCCATTAGTCCAATCTCCCGTCTGATATGAATTACGTTTACGTAATATGCGGGAATATTCCTCCGCACGAGCTCTTAAGTCAATCTGGATCATTCTCTCAACCTCGTACAATCAAATTGCAATCGGACGATGAAATTCTTGCGCCAGATTCGCACTTTCTTGCATGGGAATCGCAGAGTCTTGTGCAGGAATCGTATTTTTCTGTTCCATTTGCATTCCGGAATTTGCGGGTCGTCTGCAATTTTCCGGATACGATAAAAGCTTGGCCATTGTCGCGTGGAGTTTGGCTGTTTATACCGTGGATAAAGTGACCGTCGCGACGAGGACGAACGACATGGCCGATGACAGTATTTTCCTTGGTGCTAGCCGCAAGCCCGACGACACCTACCAGCAGGCGGAGTCACTTCTCCTGAAATTCGGCAACCGGCATGGTCTGGTCACCGGTGCAACCGGTACGGGTAAGACGGTCACGCTGCAAGTTCTGGCTGAAGGCTTTTCGAAAGCCGGTGTTCCGGTTTTCTGCGCCGACATCAAGGGCGATCTTTCGGGTATCGGCGCCAAGGGCGAGGACAAGGATTTCCTCGTCAAGCGCGCCGCTGACGTCAAGCTCGATCCCTACACGCTCTCGGCCTCGCCGGTGATCTTCTGGGACATTTTCGGCGAGCAGGGTCATCCGATCCGCGCGACGATTTCCGAGATGGGACCGCTGCTGCTTTCGCGCCTGATGAACCTGACGGAAGCGCAGGAAGGCGTTCTCAACATCGCCTTCAAGATCGCGGACGAGGAGGGGCTGCTCCTCCTCGACATGAAGGACTTGCAATCGCTGCTCGTCAATATCGCGGAAAGGGCCGAGGAAATCTCTGCGCGCTACGGCAATGTCACGAAACCTTCGGTCGGCGCGATCCAGCGCTCGCTGTTGGTGCTGGAACAGCAGGGCGGCACGAAATTCTTCGGCGAACCGGCGCTGAAGATTGCCGACATCATGAGGACGGACACCAATGGCCGCGGTCTGGTCAGCGTCCTTGCCGCCGACAAGCTGATGATGAACCCGCGCCTCTATTCGACGTTCCTGCTCTGGCTGTTGTCCGAGCTTTTCGAGGAACTGCCGGAAATCGGCGATCCGGAAAAGCCGCGCCTGGTGTTCTTCTTCGACGAGGCGCACCTGCTCTTCAATGAAGCGCCGAAAGCGTTGCTCACCCGCGTCGAGCAGGTGGTGCGCCTGATCCGCTCCAAGGGCGTCGGCGTCTTCTTCATCTCGCAAAACCCGCTGGACGTACCGGAGACTGTGCTGGCGCAACTCGGCAACCGCCTGCAGCATGCGCTGCGCGCCTATACGCCGCGCGAGCAGAATGCGGTGAAAACCGCAGCCGACACCTTCCGCGCCAATCCAGCGTTCAACACGTTCGAGGCGATCACCAATCTTGCCACCGGCGAGGCGCTCGTTTCGACGCTGGCCGACAAGGGCGTGCCGTCCATGGTGCAACGGACCTTGATCCGCCCGCCGGCAGGACGCATCGGTCCGCTGACGAGCGATGAGCGTCAGACCCTGATCAATGCGAGCCCGGTGGCTGGCCTCTATGACGAGATGGTCGACCGCGAATCCGCCTACGAACTTTTGCAGAAGAAGGCGGAACAGGCAAAGACCGAGACCGAGGTGCAGGAGGCCAGCGCCGATAGCACAGGTGGCTGGAAGCTGCCCGATTTTCTTGGCGGCGAAAGCAAGCCAGGCCCACGCGGCGGTCAGCCACGCGGCCGCCAGACCGTGGCCGAAGCCGCGATGAAATCCGTCGTGCGCTCCGTCGGAAGTTCGTTGGGCCGGGCGCTGGTACGCGGAATTTTGGGTAGCCTCAGCAGGCGGTGATATCCCGCTGGGGACCCCGGTCTGACCCGCTTCCAGCTTAGGGCAAACTGCACGGCTCAGCGGGCACTAACAGCGTTGTATCCTTCCCGTCCGGACCAAAAGACGGCGGTATGTTGGCCGACGGTTTGCTGGCCCAGCAGTTCGGCTTGTCCCCCAAAGTGAAATCGAGCGCCGGAGCCCGCTTCGAAGACAGGTCAATGGGCAGCCAAGTGCTGTCATAGGCTTTGCCATCGACGCTGGCGTTCTGGATATAGGTCGCGGCGGGGTTTTTCGCAGTGATGGTCAGCAATTTCCTGTCGCCCTGCCAGATCACCGCCTTTTCGAAAAGCGGGCTCGTGAGGGTCAGGCCTGGCTCCGCCAGAATTTCCGGATAAAGTCCGAGCGCCGCCCAGACGTACCAGCCCGATATTGCGCCGAGATCATCATTTCCCGGTATGCCATTCGGAGCCGTCGTAAATTGATTGGTCCGAATCCGCCGGACGACCGCCTGTGTCTTGTAGGGCTGGCTGGTCCAGTTGTAGAGAAATGGCGAAGCGAGGTTCGGCTCGTTGCCGATCCACATATAACCGGGCAGATTTTCGTAGGCATTCACATAGGTCATAAAGGCATCGAGCCGTGCGATAGCCGCCTTGTCGCCGCCTGTGGCATTGATCATCCCCCTGATATCATGGGGCGCCATCCAGCTATATTGTTCAGCGTTACCTTCTCTATATTGTTCCGTGTATCGACCATTAAATCCGCGGTTGTCGGGAACATAGCCTTCTGCCCATGCACCATCGATTTTGCGCGGCTGAATTTGCGGATAGGGTTGATCTTTGATCTCCTTCCACTTCGGATTGATCAGATTTTTCCAGTTGCCGGAACGCGTGCGCAAGCTGGTCGCTTCATCCGAAACAGGCCCTACCACAAGTTGGCTGCCGGCTGTTCCCAGCGCCGTGACGAAGCGCGAAATGGCGAAATCCGTGCTGGCAAATTCCATGGTCGTTGAAGTCGGGGCTTCACTGGAGCCGCCGGAGGGGAGGTATCCCTTGCTGATATAGTCGGCCAGCCCGGGAAGGACTGTCTGTCCCGCACAGGTGGTCTTCCGGCTGAAAGCGGTGTCGCGCATGATGGTGCTGGCGGCGGCAGTGTCGAAATCTCTGGCGCCATAGGCATAGGCTTGCGCGACGATGATCGATGCACCGTCGCCCGGCATGATACTGCTTGTGGAATTGCCATTGACCCACATCGGGAATACGCCGCCGCACTGATTGGCATCGTTGATCAGCGAACGCATCATGTCGCTTACCTCGCTTGGGTAGAGCAATGCCTGCAATGGAATGAGCGAGCGATATGTATCCCAGCTGGAAAAGCTCGAATACTGCACGCGGCCGGCTTCCAGTTTTTCTTTTTTCGTGCCGCTGTTGAAACTCAGATACTCGCCATTGGCATCGCTGTAAGTCGACGGTGTCTGCAGCGAATGATAGAGCGCCGTGTAGAATTTTTTGGTGTCGTCAGCGCTGCCCCCGGTGACCTGAACGGCATTGAGGCGCTGTTCCACTCGGCATCGCCCTGCTTCTTTGCCTCGTCGAATGTGAGACCAGCTGCCTCCTTCTCCAGATTGTCTTTTGCATTCTCGACGCTGGTAAGAGACACGCCGATTTTAACGCCGACGACAGTTGCGACGCCGGGTGCCGCCGTGAAGGTCAGGGTCGTCGCCGCGCCTGATGTCGTCTCGGTGAATGGCTGATCGAATTTGGCGAAGAAGTAGACCTGAAAACTCCTGCTGGCAGCCGAACAGAAGTTTGCATCGGATGCGGAGCCTGAGACAGTCCGCGCTGTCCTGTCGACATTTATCGATCCGGAGCTGCTGCTGGTTTTAGCGGTGACCTTTACAAGGGCTTTACTGCCCGGGGGGTAGGTGAATTTTCCAATGCCCGTGCGCAGCGTAGCCGTCAGATCGGTCTCGATGTTGGATCCTGAGAATTTGACACGATAATAGCCCGGACTGGCGGTCTCATTCGCGTGATCGAAGGTGGGTTGCGTCTGTGAGGTTTCGGCCATCGGCAAAAAGGGAATAGCACTGGCGGAGGTGCATCCGACGCCGCTGAGATGCGTAAGAGTGAAGCCGGTAATCTTGTTCGAGGAGTGGTGATACCCTTCAATAATCCATCCCTCGTTCGTAGGGGTTGTTGTATCAGGCCCCCAGTTGACCATGCCGAATGGCCTGCCTGCCGCAGGAAAATCGAAGGCACCCATACCAGTGCCGGTGTTCGGACCGTCAAATTTCTGCCCGGCACCCGTGCCGATGAACGGATCGACGAACTGTGTTAGCGCAATGTCGACGCGCGGGTCCTTCAATTCCTCTATTTCAGCATCGGCCGCGGCCTCAGTCGAACCCGCGTGCTCTTCGTCCAGGAGGTTATCTTGCCCGGCGGCCGCGCCCGGATCGGTCTTGGATCCTGCTTCGGGCTGGTCGATTTGGGCGTTCAGATCGGCAAAGGTGCTGGCGGTATCGTCGCTCGTGTTGTTCGCATTGTCCGAGCCATTGCAGCCTGCGAGTATGGTGCAGCCGAGCAGCCCCATGAAAAGGGTTTTCTTGAAAGACATGATTCCTCCCGGGGAAGTCAAAAATCGATAAAATATGGATTAAAAAATAGAGGCGTTGAATGTTGCCGTTGTCCTGAGGACTCCCCTCCCAAGGAGTTCTAACCGAGTAAAGGCGGTTTTGAATATGTTCGGTTGTAACGCCGTGTCAATTCGCCGAAAGTTCAAGACAACGAAGTGCGCGCAGGCTCATCGAGGACGATCCAGGCTGGAGCATGGTCGCTTGCGTGGTCCCAGCCCCGCACGTGGCGATCGACATCAGCGCTGGTCAATCGATCGGCTATCGAAGGACTGAGCAAAAGGTGGTCGAGGCGCAGCCCGGCATTCCGCCCCCAGGCATTCCTGAAGTAGTCCCAGAACGTGTAGATCTTTTCCTCAGGATGCCTGGAGCGAATGGCATCCGTCCATCCTTGACCGACAAGTTCGGCGAATGCCTTTCTGACTTCGGGGCGGAAAAGCGCGTCGTCGATCCAGCGCTCCGGTTTGTAGACATCCAGATCCGTCGGCATGACGTTGTAATCGCCGGCAAGAACGATGGGTGCGCCTGTTGCAAGCAGCTCTGCCGCCCGTTGCGAAAGACGTTCAAACCATCGCAGCTTGTAATCGAATTTCGGGCCAGGCGCCGGATTTCCGTTCGGGACGTACATGCAGCCGATCAGGACGCCATTCACGGCCGCTTCGATGTAGCGGCTGTGTGTATCGTCCGGATCTCCGGGCAGGCCGCGGATGGTCTCGATAGGCTCGGCGCCCCTGGCAAGAATGGCAACGCCGTTCCAGCTCTTTTGCCCATGCCAGATCGCGCCATATCCGGCGGCGCGAATCGCCCGCTCCGGAAATTTCTCCTGAGGCGCCTTCAACTCCTGCAAGCAGACGACGTCCGGCTCGGCTTCTGCAAGCCATCGCAAAAGCACGGACAGCCGGCCGTTGATACCATTCACGTTGAATGTGGCAATCTTCATTTGAGCCGGGAACGTTTCTGATGGTCATCGAGTCGTTGTCGGCATCATGAGATAAAGCCGGGCGCAATGGAAGCTCTTCGCCCGGCTGGATACGTCAGATCAAAGAGCAACTAGAGCCTCTCATGAGAGGCTCTACCTTCCTCAAGCCTGCTTGCCCCGCCATACGATATCGCTGACGTTGAGCTTCTTTGGCACGATCTTCAGGTCGAAGAACTCATCGGCCAGCGCCTGCTGATAGGCAACAGCTTCCGGCGTAACAGCTGCCACCTTGCTGAGGTCCGCTCCCTCGCGCGTCAGGACTATCCTCTCGATATCCTCAGGCACGCCGGTGATCTTCGCGAGCGTCCGGATCGTTTCGTCGAGATTTTCCTGAGCTCCCCGGCCGACAAGTGCCAGTTCGTCGAGGACGTCCGCCAGTATATCGCCATGCGATGCGGCGAAGTCGCCATTGCTGAGAAAGAACGACCAGGACTCAACGATGCCCCTTCCAGTTGCCAGAACCCGCGTTTCCGGGCGCTTCTCCGCTACCGCAAAATAGGGATCCCAGATCGTCCAGGCATCGATCTGGCCGGCCGTGAAAGCAGCTGCCGCATCGGGAGGCGACAGATCGGATGCATTGATGTCGGCCACCGTCAACCCGGCCGTCCGCAGGGCCTTGACCGTGAAATTATGCGCGCTGGATCCACGCTTGAAGGCGACGCGTTTGCCTTTCAGATCGGCAATCGACTGAAAAGGCGAATCCTTGTGGACAAGAATGGCGGATCCGTCCGGCGCGCCCCGATAGGTTCCGGCATAGACGAGGTTTCCACCCGCCGCCTGTGCGAAAAGCGGCGGCACGTCGCCTGTCGGGCCAAAATCGATGGCGCCGGCACCGAGCGCTTCGAGCAGCGGTGGGCCGGATGAGAATTCCGACCAGCTGACACTGACGCCGCGCTGCTCGAAACGTTTTTCCAGCGCACCATTGCCCTTGGCCAATGCCAGAACACCATTTTTCTGCCAGCCGATACGGAGTGTCTTCAACTGCTTCGGAGCCGCGCGAGCAGCAAAGGGCAGGGCGGTTGCAGCGGCGGCGCCGCCCAGCAAGGCGAGAGTCTGTCTGCGATTGAACATGCAAGGCATCCTTTCCATAGGTTGGTCTTGCCGGAAAGGATGGCGCAAAGGATCGGCGTCAGCGACGTCAGAACGTGCGAACAATCGCCGGGATGGGGAAAATCATGCCCGTTTTGGCGGAGGCGGCGAAATCACTTCGCCGCCGGAAATCCGTTCGGATGCGCGGGCACAGCCTTGAGATAGGCGGCAATCGCGTCGCGATCGGCGGGCTCGAGGTGCGCCAAATTGAGGACCACATCCGTCATCGAGCCGCCAAGCGAGTCGAAATCCGGCGTGAAGCCGCTTTCCAGCGCATAGGAAATGTCCTTCTCGGACCAGGAATCGATGCCGCCTTGGCCGTCGGTGATGTTGGGAATGACACCCTTGCCCTCCGGCGCCTTGGCGCCCGCCAGCCATTGCATGTTGTCCGGACCGCCAATGGCGTTGCGCGGGGTATGACATTCGCCGCAATGACCCGGGCCTTCGACCAGATACTGACCGCGCTTGATCCCGTCCGTGGCAGTGGGAATAGTCAGGACCGGCTGCGGTGAAAGATAGAGCCGCTTCCACAGGCCGAGCCCGCGCCGGATGTTGAAGGGGAAACTGAGCTTGTGCGGCCCGGCGACATTGCCGGAAGGCGGCAGGGTCTTCAGGAAAGCGTAGAGATCGGCGATGTCCTGCACCTGCATGCGCGCATAGGACGTGTAGGGAAAGGCTGGGTAAAAATGCCTGCCATCTGGCGAAACGCCTTCCATCATCGCATTGGCAAGATCGGCGAAGGACCAGTCGCCAATGCCCTGCTTCGATGGGGAAATGTTTGGCGTTACGAAGGTGCCGAACGGCGTGACGAGATTGACACCGCCA
Organism: Phyllobacterium sp. LjRoot231; assembly: GCF_964253365.1. Classification (NCBI taxonomy): domain Bacteria; kingdom Pseudomonadati; phylum Pseudomonadota; class Alphaproteobacteria; order Hyphomicrobiales; family Phyllobacteriaceae; genus Phyllobacterium; species Phyllobacterium sp. LjRoot231. The sequence goes on along the minus strand of NZ_CAXUQT020000001.1, from coordinate 3,984,048 downwards.
GCCAGCACGAGCCGTGCATCGCCCTTGGCACCCGGCGCTGCATGGCAGGAGGCACAGCCCCCTTGCCAGAAGATGCTCATGCCGCGTTGCGGATCACCCGGAGCTGCCGCGGCAAGCTTTGCCGGATCGACATGGGACGGCGCCGAGAGCAACCAGAACCCGGCCCCGCCAATCAGCGCCAGAATAATGACGAGCAATGCGAGCTTGCGCATCATACAGCGATCTCAATCCTTCTTGATGCGAAAGGCCTTGTGGCAGGAGGCGCAATTTTCGGCTACCTGGTTGAAGACGACCTTGAAACTGTCGAGGTCTGTCGGGTTGGCGGCTGCCGCTGCGGCTGCATCCTTCTTGTATTTGGCGACGGCCGCGACAAAACCGGCATTGTCTTCCCAGATCTTTGGCGAAACGGTGGTCTTGCCCTGATCCGAGCCCGCCGGGAACAGCGCGGCGACATCGATCTTCTGCGCATCCTCGTTCAGCTGCTTCAGTGCGGTCGTTACCGCGTCGGCGTCGTACGGCTTTTCGCCTTTGATAATCGGCGTGATGCTGCCGACGGTCTTGCCCTGATCCTTCATGAGTGCCTGACGGTCTGCGAGCGCATCCGCGCTTGCCGGTGCCGAAAGGACTGCGATGGCAAGCAAAGGCGCCGCAGCAAAAGAAATCAGTCTGTGCATGAGAGTGTCTCCGACTCTTGTGGCTAAAGTGATGTGGCTTCAAGGGCTTCCGGTGGGCACTCTAGATTAAACATTGCGAAAAGCACGCGACCATTGCGATCACATTTTCGTTTGTCAGCCACTATGTGATGGCAGCAAAAAGCCCCGGCGTCTGGCCGCCGGGGCTCGTCATAGTGTCAGAATTCGAAATAAATACCGCTCCTGCGGTACCGCTGGCGGTAATACGGGCGATCCCACGAGTCGTCCCAGGTGCGATAGTATGGGCGATCCCGATAATAGTACGGGCGATCGCTGTAGTACGGGCGATAGCGGTAGTACGGGCGGTCGTTGTAGTACGGGCGGTAGCGGTAGTACGGGCGGTCCCACCTGCGATAATACCGGGGCCCACCGTAGTACCTGCGATCCCATCCGTTGTGCCGGCCGTGCCAGCGATAATCCCGGCGGTCCCACCGATCACGATAGTGGACGGTTTGCACATTTGCATTTGGAGCGGCCTTGGATATCTCGACTGGCTGCTGAATCATCATCGGCGCAGCGCTGGCCGTTTCGATAGATCCGATCGTCCCCATCGACACCAAGATGGCGCTTAGGGCTGAAATCAACTTTCTCATTGTTCCTCCAGTGAAAACCCCGCTTTTCGCATAGGCTTTCAACACGTAAACGTCCCTGAGACATTAAACTTACGTCCAATTCCCTGAACCTTGGATGAATAACGAACAAGACAGGGAAAAGGACCAATCCCCGGTGATCACTTATCGAATCACGCTGCTTGGATGCGTGATAAATGCGATTTGGGAAGTATTATTTCTGCGCAGCCCCTGCCACAATATGGCAGTATGGTGCTCCAACGGGAACGCGCCATGTCACGATCCGAACGCCTGCTCGATTTGATCCAGATCATGCGCCGCTACCGGCGGCCGGTCAGCGGCAAGGTGCTGGCTGAGGAAACCGGGATCAGCATCCGTACCCTCTATCGGGATATCGCCACACTGCAGGGGCAGGGCGCGCATATCGAGGGCGAGCCCGGACTTGGCTATATGTTGCGGCCGGGTTTCATGCTGCCGCCGCTGATGTTCTCCGAAGATGAGATCGAGGCGCTGGTCCTCGGCTCGCGCTGGGTCGCCAGGCAGCCGGATGCCCGGCTTTCCATCGCCGCACGCGATGCCCTGGCGAAGATCGTCGCCGTGCTGCCGGCCGATCTGCGCGACGATGTAGATGCCTCGGCGCTGCTGGTCGGTCCGCGTGAACCGGCTCATCCCGACACGATCGATCTTGCCGTCGTGCGCAAGGCCATCCGGTCGGAGCATAAGCTTGATATCACCTATAACGATGGCGGCGGGACGGGGACGCAACGGCTTGTATGGCCGTTTGCTCTCGGTTTTTTCGAACGCGTCCGTGTCGTCGTTGCGTGGTGCGAGCTTCGCCAGGATTTCCGGCACTTCCGTGCCGACCGAATCTCGGCATTGCAACCGACAGACACGCGTTATCCGCGCCGCCGCCAGGTGCTCCTGAAGCAATGGCGCGAAGGCGAGGGCATAGCACCGCCGGATTGAAGATAGAGAAATGCCGGTCATCAAGGAATGATAACCGGCTCAATACCCACGAAAGCGCATGCGCGTTCAAGGGACAATTTGTTTAGAGTTATGCGTGCTTGTAGACCGGCTTGCCGTGATGCTTGTGCCAGGCATGATGCTTCGGATGATGCACGACGTGATGATGATGATAATGATGATGAACGTGGTGCCTGTGATGGATAGGCTCAGCAGCGCTTGCGCTGGTGGCAAGTACCGGTGCTGAAACGGCCAGGGCGACAGCGAGGCCGAGAGCTGTGTAAAGAGACGTTTTCATTTCCTTGGGTTTCCTTTTGGGTGGGGTAACAGGGGAGGAGGAGAAACCTGCAACGCGCAGGTGTAGAATCAGTCCACCCGCTATTTATCCGATGCGGATGTTTCGCCCCTATTTCGCGCTTGTGGTGTTTCGTTTCTGCAATGTTTCTTGAATGAGGCGGGAGCGATCTCGTCCGCTACTGCCAGAAATTGACAGTATCGGAACGTATGGTGATCCCATCGAAACAACAGGAGACGAAGCCATGCTCAATCCCGATTTTATGCTCATCTATGTCGATGATCCGCAAAGGAGCCGGGCATTCTACGCCGGATTGCTGGGACGCGAGCCAGTGGAAGAATCGCCGACCTTTGCCCTGTTCGTGATGGAATCGGGTCTGAAGCTCGGTATGTGGATACGGCAACAGGTGGAGCCCGCTGCCATCGGAGCACCCGGCAGCAGCGAGCTGGTTTTCGCGGTGGGCGATCTGGCGACGCTGGAGGCCACGTATAATGATTGGTTGGCGCGTGACATACCTATTGTCCAGAAGCCGACGGAAATGGATTTTGGCCGCACGTTCGTGGCACTCGATCCCGATGGCCATCGCTTGCGGGTGTTCGTACCAGCCGAGGATGCAGGTCAATGAGACGGCATCGGATCGCAGGCGCGTCCGAACGCGAAACGGCCCCGCCAATGACGGGGCCGTTGCTTTTACGACAAGCGACAATGCCGCCGGGATAGTCATGAGAGTTAGCGCTCACTCGCCTCGCTTGTCGCGTCGTCTTGCTTGAAGGTCCGGCGCAGATGCACGACCTTGGCGACAGCGTTCTCAATATATTTTGTGGGGCAACGGAGCATGTCGTCCCTTAAGCGCCGCTCGACTTCCCTGGCTGCCACGAGACGCCGGTCGATCAGATCGCAATCGACGCCGGCTGCCTTGAGTTCAGTGCAGGAACGGTCGAGCCTTGCGACCTCGCGCCTTGCCTGCTCATGAAAATCAATTGCGATCATCAATAGAATGGTTTCCATTCTGGCTTCCCTGAAATTATCGTTAGTGGCAATAGGCGCCCGTAGTCGCGGCGCTTGAAAAATATGGTTTGCATTCATGCCGCCGTAATGAGGCGAATCGGGGTCGGGCGAAAGTGACAGCGCTGTCCCTATCTGCGGGCAGCCGAATCGGGTATAAAAATGCTTTCAGCTGTATTGTTTATTTTGAAAGAACTTTTTTGACAACAAAGCAGAATTCCCTGCAAGACGTATTGATCGTCGAAGACCAGCATTTGATGCGTCTCGCGCTCGTGCATGAACTGCAGGCGGCAATTCCCGCTTGCATCGTTCACGCCGCGGCAACGATGGAGATGGCGCTGGAGCTGATGCAGTCCAATCAGTTTGCGCTCATTCTTATCGATCCGGGGTTACCTGGCTACGATCCGGGGTCCGAAGTTGATCGCTTGAGGACCATAAGCGCCATCGTGGAACAATCGCCTACAGCTATTCATATCGTCATCACGGGTTCCGACAGCGCAGAAGAGTGGGAGGAGGTCCGGAAATTCGGTGTCGCCGGTTACATCGCCAAGAACAGCCTCAAACCCGGAACCATGGCAGCGATTCTGCAGACGATAGCAGATCATGGACGCTGCGTTGGTTTGATGCACGAAGCCAGCATTGGACCGGAAGTTTACCACGCGGTGCTAACGCCAAGAGAACAGGAATCTGTCCAGTGGATGATACAGAGACCGCCAAACATCAGCCGCAGGGCGATCTATGATCAGCTTGGCGAACATTTGAGCATCGATGCGGCTTCGGCAGAACGATACTACAAGCGCGCCAAAGCAAAACTTTTGAAGATCGGACAGCTGCCCAGTTCGCTTTAGGGGCAGGACCTGTGAACCGAAAAACTCAGCAAATATTCATAGATCGGTAGACAGCGTTCGATAGTTTTCCGAACACGCAAGGGATATGGATCAAGATCGATCCGACCAATATTTGGTACGAAGCCCGTACTTTTGTGCGCCGCCCGGTGCCATTCTTCACGCCCGGCCCAATCGACCCGCCCACCCTGTTGCCAGTTCAGGGCGCTCAGCATCGGGTCCAGCCCAAGAGCTTCGAAGTAGGCGGTTACGACCCCTGCTGGATCTCGCCTTAGCGCTTCGCCATCAATCACGACGGGGGAACGGCCCAGCTTGCGCTTGATTTTCTCGAACAGCTCAAGCTGCTGCTCAAATCCGGCCTCCGCTTCTGCGTAATCATTGAGGATTCTGTAAAGAGAAGGAATGGATAGCCTCGGATCTCTTATCAGAAAAGTATTTTCACTTTTATCGAAAATCTCGTCGTCAACGTATCCCACCACATGATGAGACATCTCCTTTACAAATACATTTTTACTTGCGTCTCCTCGTATCAAAAGATCTGTAACCGAAGAAAATGTCGAAGATTTATCTTGTTTAACATCGATCAATCCGTTTCTAATTAGATACGTTTTACAATATGGCTCGCCATGAACGACAAAATCACCGCGTTTTTCCATCATTTTTTCGAAAGCCGTAGATAAGGATCTTGGTATACACCACAAATTCAACAACATTTATCAAACCAATATATCTTGAAATTAGAAATCTATATTATTTTATGTTTATATATTTGAAGTGAATACAATAGTGTCGCAATGTTCAAAGCTGGAGTTCGGGTTTCGAATTCTCGCGCCAGAACTAAAAGATTACCCTCACTCCAGGGATAATTCAAATGTATATATTTGGCAGAATATGAAATTTGTGAGTTGCCGAACGTTCGCTCATATGCGTTAATAGAGTCCAATATTTCGACTTTGAATTTAAATATCAAATTTCAAAACCAAGACTCGCGAAAAAATAATACTAAAGAAGTACGATAAACGTTGTTATTATAATATTGTGAGATTTTCTTTGAAAGACGTTAATTTATCCCCTCCTGTCTTGCACTTTATCTTTGCCGTGACAACTCTGCCTTTGATAGCGAGTCTGCCTAAACGCAATCCGTTCCCCCTTCGGTCAGGCAGAATTCCTGTCATAGGTCTCATCCTCGTGATCGCGCTGGGTACTCTGACCGCGAGTGCGCAGTCGCCTGACCCTGAATTGTTGACCATCGAGCAGGGAGCAGGAGAGCCCCGGTCAGTGTATTCGATCGATAAACTACGGAATGAATTCGAATTGCATGAGCGGGTGACGGCGACGCCTTGGAGCGGAGAAAAGGCAATCAGCTTTCGCGGACCTCTGCTCAAGGATATTCTCGAAAAAAACAATATTGCCGGCACCAGAGAATTCGAGGTCCAGGCTTACAATGATTTTATGGCGAGGATTACTGGAGCCGAGATCAATGCCTATTCCCCCATTTTGGCAATCGAACAACAATGCGCAAATGAGGACCGGATCAGCGGGCTTTGTGCAGCCAACCAGACATACCGGCCGTTATCGGTGGACGACGGTGGTCCTTTCTACCTGATCTGGCCTTTGAGGGATTTGCCGCAAGCTTACGTGCTCGGCCGCAAGTCGATATGGGTCTGGTTCGTCGTGGCGGTGCGACCGGTTCCATGACGCGTCTGCTTCGTCGCCTCGTGCCACTTTCTCTTTATGCTGGCCTCACCCTTGCGCTATGTCTGAGCGTATGGTCGCTGGTGCGCACGGAAACCTACAGGCAAAAAGGCGAAGTCGTATCTAGCCAGGCTCTGGAAATTCGATCGCGTGTCTGGCAATCGCGAGAAATCGTGGCACGTATCAGGGGATTTCTCGAACTTGCCAGGCAAACCGGAAAAGCCGACACCCGATTAGCCCTGAGCGTACGTTTGCTACGCTTTAATCTGGAACTGATGGCACATCTGGAATACGTTCAATTATTCCTAAGTCCGCGAAATGCGCTCGATCTCGGCCATGTCATTGAGGAGACCGACAATGTGGTCCTACCCGTGGCACTTTATGGCGGAGACTATAAGCGAGCTTTACAATCCATCAGTGTAGCCGACGATTATCTTATTCGCCTGTCCAGCGTGACAGTCGATTCAAGTCAGGGATTGAGACTAGCGGCGCAGATCGCCAACGACGCGGCCCGCAACAGACTGAGACTTTTCGGAGCGCTGTCAGTTCTCATTCTTAGCGTGATTGCCATACATCAATACAACAAGGCAAATCGCGAGAAAGATCAGCACATCAGGTCATTTTCGCTGCTGTTCGCCCACATGACTCGTACGCGGATCGCTGCCCTCCGGCTGTTTCTCGGCTACCTCAACGAACCGTCACCGCCGCCGCCCGAAATGACGGACGCTGCCCTGCGAACTATCCTGGAGCTGGACACCATCAATGAAGGCTTGATGACGATCGGGCATGCACGCGACAAGGAGCAACTCGCGCCGCTGTGCCGGATCATCGGCGATATCGTCAGAAGCTGCAAACATGAATTGAAAGTGGACACGGAAGAAGCGCACGCGGTTCAAGTGCCCGCTTCGCAGTTCCATTTGCTAATCGATGAACTCGTGCGCAATGCGATCAATGCCGTTGCCGGGCGCATGGATCCGGTCATCTCGATCAAGGCCGTCGTGCACGGGCGTTTTCTGCGCCGTTCGCAGCTGATTCTGACCGTCAGCGACAATGGTACGGGAATGAGTCCAGACCTTCTGGCCAAGGCAAAAGAACCGTTTTTTTCGACCAAAGCAGGCACGCACGTTGGTCTCGGGCTGACCAATTGCGTGGAACTCGTCAAGACCATGGCGGGTAGACTGGACATAAGTTCAACACCCGGCAAAGGCACTTCAGTCAGAATCAGCTATTCAATCTGAACAGCATTCCAGTTCGGACGCCAACGTCTCCTTGCGGCCGAGGGCAGCCAGCCACAAATTGTCCAGGCACCTCAATTCGGCACCGTTGATCTGGTCCAGAAACAGCCAATACTCACCGCTGGGGAAATAATAGCCGAGCGCGTCTTCCCGCCTTTCGGCCCGCTGCAATTCTGTCTTGTCAATCTGCTGCAAGACGCCGTTGACGCGACGCTGAACGTCCATCAGCGACCACTCTCTCAGCTGTGCGACCTCAACGCGCGGAAAAACCAGGCGGCTTTTATCCAGATGAGAGAGATTGACGCAGATGCATCCCTGCCGGGCTGCCGAAATCAGCAGCCGTCCGGTCTTTGCTTCAAGGCTCTGCAGCGTCACGTCCGGGCGCAGCGGGTCCGCATTGCCATAACCATAAAAATGGGTTGGGCCCTTGTGGTCGTAGTTCATGTCACAGCCGAGGAATGCCAGCACATCGGGTTTGAGTGCATGCAACGCCCAATAGGCCGACGTCAGGGACATCGTCGCGCCCGCATAGACAAAGCCACCATAGGCATTCTGTGCGGGAACATAATCCGGGGCCGTGTGAATATCGCGTCCGCGGGTCAACTGCGGCGCGGGCATTGCGCTGGGCGGGAAATCGCCAGCGTGAACGAGATGATCCCAATCATCGCGCACACGCCATGCGTTGTTGATCGCAACGATGGAATCGAATGGCGCACGAGGCCATTCGCGCGACCGCACAGCATCGGGGGCGCTGCCGAGAACGAGTACGATTTTGGGAGGTGCTACGGTCTGCATTGGGTTCTCTACCATTCCCGGCGAAGATTTGGGCAAACTAGCCCAATCATCTGCATCTGTCTCAGAACAAATGGTCTCATGTGGATGACGTCGACGTGGGCGTGCTTGCAAGATTCCGGCAAACCTGATGGCAGCAAGCTTTATCTTCAAACGAAAGCTTGAAAAGTGTACATTTTTTTCATACACTTAATGTGCCGGTTTTCTTTGGCCTTTGAATTCGAGCATCTAATTTTTTTGAGAGATTTCATCACCAAATATTTTAAGGAGCAGTCTCATTGGAATTTGAATGGGATGAGAACAAGCGGCGGCAGGTAAACAAGAAGCATGGCGTCGACCTTCTATATGCAGCTTTGATTTTTAAAGGCCCGGTCCTTACGAAGATAGACGACAGAGCCGATTATGGTGAAGAACGGTTCATTTCACTGGGTATGGTCGACGGCGCTTGTTTCATTGTTGTTCATACGAATCGAAACGAGGTCACCCGCCTCATAACAGCTTGGAAAGGAGGTCAGCTTGAATATGACCAATATCAAGCGGGCATCGCTCGATGACTTGGAGAAAATGAATAGAGAAGGAAAACTCTCCGGCAATTCCGAGCCCTTGAAGGGTGAGGAACTGGGACCGGATTTTTGGGCGAATGCCCGTTTGGTCGAGCCGAAAGAGCCCAGATCTGTTCACCTGAAACTTGATCCGGATGTTTTTGAATTCTTCAAAAGCCAGGGAAAGGGGCATCTCACCCGTATGCAGGAAGTCTTGAAGGCATATGTCAGGGCCCACAGTCATTCGTAGAATAGACGGAGGCGGTCCCAGCAACGAAAACGGCCCCGCCAATGACGGGGCCGTCTTATCAACCTCAAAAGCCGATTACTTGGCTTTTTCGTAGAGTTCTGCGACGTAGTCCCAGTTGATCAGATTATCGACGAACGCTTCCAGATATTTCGGGCGGGCGTTGCGATAATCGATGTAATAGGAGTGTTCCCAGACATCGACGCCGAGGATCGGCGTTGCGCCATGAACCAGCGGATTTTCGCCGTTCGGCGTCTTGGAGATTTCGAGCTTGCCGTTCTTGACGGAGAGCCAGGCCCAGCCGGAGCCGAACTGCGTGGTGCCGGCAGCGATGAAATCGGTGCGGAATTTGTCATAGCCGCCGAGATCGGATTCAACCGCCTTTTCGAGCGCGCCCGGAAGCTTCTTGCCGCCGCCGCCCTTTTTCAGCCAATGCCAGAAATGCAGATGGTTGTAATGCTGGCCGGCATTGTTGAAGAGGCCGGCATTCTTGCCGTAGGACTGCTTGACGATCTCTTCGAGCGAAAGGTTCTCAAGACCGGCTTCGGCAGCCAGTTTGTTGCCGTTGTCAACGTAAGCCTTGTGGTGCTTGTCGTGGTGATATTCGAGCGTTTCGCGCGACATATAGGGTGCGAGCGCATCGTAATCATACGGCAGTGCGGGCAATTCGAAAGCCATGGAAGTCTCCTCTTCGATTCAATTGTGACCGGATTGGCTACCCGGGAGGGCCCCGGAATGGGATGGTTGCCAATCCTGACAAAACCTGCGTTCGTTACATAGGTCCGTATTTCTTCAGGAGCAATGCGAAACGGATCAATATTTCGGTTCGATCCGTTTTGAGGGTTAAATTTTCGGCGTCGAGTGCGCAAACTCCCAATAAAGCTCCCGCGCTTTTTTGGCGATCGGGCCCGGCTGAAGATCACGGTCTTCAATACGGATAACGGGAACGACCTTCGAATGGTTCCCCGTCGAGAAAATCTCGTCGGCATTGAGGAAATCCTGCACGCTCAACGTCGTCTGCGTGGTGCGGAAACCGTAATCGGCGAGCACGTCGATCGTGCGCGAGCGCGTGATGCCGGAGAGGAACGTGCCATTTGGCGCAGGCGTGAAAATATGCCCGTCCTTGACCATGAAAATATTGGAGGTGCCCGTCTCGGCCACGTTGCCGAGCATATCGAGCACCAGCGCATTGTCGAAGCCGCGCGAGCGCGCCTCGAGGATTGCACGAGCATTGTTCGGGTAAAGACAGCCCGCCTTGGCATTGGTCGGCATGGTCTCGAATGTCGGACGCCGGAATGGCGAAACGCTGATCGAAAAGCCGCTCGGCTCGATCATCGGCGCCTCATAGAGGCAAAGACAAAACCGCGTCGAATCCGGATCGGCGGGAACGCCCATATAGCCGCCATGCTCGCCCCAGTACATTGGCCTGATATAGACCGCGGTCTTGCCGTCGAATTTCTTCAAGCCATCTTTCGCAAGGCCGATGATTTCCTCCGTGCTCATCGACGGGTTGAGGCCCATGGCGATTGCCGAGACGTTGACGCGGGCTGAGTGCTTGTCGAGATCGGGCGAAACGCCCTCGAACCAGCGCCCGCCGTCGAAAACCGAAGAGGCCAGCCACATCGCATGGCTGCGCGGACCGATCAGGGGCACATTGCCTTCGTACCAGTCGCCATCGACATAGGTCCATGTCACTGTTTGAGCTTGAGTATTGATCGCCATGATACCGATTCCGTCCTACAGGTCATTTTTTCCATCGAAGTGCACTTCGGCGGCGCGGTCAATGGCTGTGTTGGTTGATGTAAGGGTGATTCCGCTTTCCGTAAGCCCGCGCTATCCATAATCCACCCTCTCACAAAGTGTTTATCGGCAGTTGAACGGGCAATTCCCTTACGCGCGAGCTTTTTGTTGCGGCGCGGCAACACTCGCCGAGTCGCCTTGTTTGCGCCCTATTGTCAACGGTTAGCCGCCATAATCATTGTGCGTTTAGGGCGAGACAAGCTCCTTGCTCACCCATCCCGTCACCAACCTGGTTCAATGATGCAAAACACACTTTCCCGTCGCGGCTTTCTGGCTGCATTGACTGCAACCGCAGCAGCCGGTCTCGCAGGCTGCGCCCAGATCCGCGACGACAGGCCAGTCATCCAGGTCGATGACTACGGCAATCCCCTTGCGACGCCGCAAATGGATGTCGATCCGGCCTACGCCTCCTTTCAATCCATGTATTCGGCACGCGAGGACGACGGCTTCATGCTGCCGGCGATCCCGGTCGAAAAAATGGACAAGCGTTATCTTCGCCAGATCGTGCAGGACCCGACCGGCGAGCAGCCGGGTACGATCGTCGTCGATACGGGCGATAAATTCCTGTATCTGGTGCGCGAAGATGGACAGGCCATCCGCTATGGCGTCGGTATCGGCAAGGAAGGTTTTGCCTGGTCGGGCCGCGCCGTGGTCCAGTGGAAGCGCCACTGGCCAACCTGGACGCCGCCGGACGAAATGGTCGCCCGCCAGCCGGAACTGGTGCAGTACAGTGCCCGGAGTGGCGGCATGCAGCCGGGACTTAAAAACCCGCTCGGCGCCCGCGCGCTTTATCTCTTCAAGGACGGGGTCGATACGCTCTACCGCCTGCACGGCTCGCCGGAATGGTGGTCGATCGGCAAGGCGGTGTCATCCGGCTGCGTGCGTCTGATCAACCAGGACATCATCGACCTCTATGACCGCGTGCCGAACAAGACGCCGGTTCTGGTGACGTAAGTCACGTTTGATCCAGATATAAAAAGGCCGGTGGAGTGATTCACCGGTCTTTTTTGTTTGGGTAGTCAATTCGTGTCTTGAACTTTCGGCGAATTGACACCGCTTTACAACCGGACATATTCAAAACCGCTTTTACTCGGTTAGAACTCCTTGGGAGGGGAGTTTTGGGCCACAACCGCTTCGTGCGCCCCCATTTTCACAAACCCATATTTTATCGATTTTTGACTTCCCCGGGAGGAATTATGATTTTCAAGAAAACCCTTTTCATGGGGCTGCTCGGCTGCACCATACTCGCAGGCTGCAATGGCTCGGACAATGCGAACAACACGGGCGATGATACTTTCAGCACCTTTGCCGATCTGAACGCCCAAATCGACCAGCTCGATGCAGGATCGAAGGCCGATCAGGCGAGGGTCGTCGAGCCGGATAAGCTCTTGGAGGAAGAGCACACGGATTCGACTGAGGCCGCGGTCGATGCGGAAATAGAGGCATTGAAGGACCCGCGCGTCGACGTCGCCCTGACGCAGTTCGTCAATCTCTTTGTCGGAACCTCCATAACAGAAACGGGCGGCGGTCATTCCGGCAATGTCAATCCTGGGGCGCAGACACCCTTCGGCATGGTCAGTTTCGGCCCTGATACAGTTGGGAGCGGCCAAGGTTGGGGTTACGGCTCGGGCGGCTACTATTATACCGACAATTCGATCCAGTATTTCAGCATGACGCATCTGAATGGCCCCGGCTGTCGCGGTCAGGGTGCGGTTGTCCTGTTGCCAAAGGATTCAAGCGCCGGGATAAGCACCTCTGGTGTCGCCTATAGCAAGAGCGACCAATCGGCTGAACCCGGCTATTACAAGGTCAAGTTCGGCAACGGCATTGTCAGCGAGCTGACAGCAACGACCAGAACCGGCATGGCGCGCCTAACCTATGCCGACAAGGACAAGTCCTTCCTTGTCATCGATTCGACCCGCAACAATGGAGACAAGGGCGGCAGCAACGCCAGTCTCTCCAGCATTCAGCTCGGTGCCGACAATCAATCTGTGTCCGGCCAGTCTGTCGCCAATGCCTTTTGTAGCGGCCACTGGAAGCAGCCGGTTTATTTCCACGCGGTCTTCGACAAGAAACTGAAAACAGCCAGCTCTTCGGCGAAAAGCGGCGTCGCGACGCTGCAATTCGATCTGACGGATGCCGACAGGAGCGTGCAGCTCAAGATTGGTATTTCATCCGTCAGTGCCGCCAATGCCAAACTGAATTTGGAGGCGGAGAACAAGGACTGGTCTTTCGATGCGATCAAAACCCGATCATCTAAGGATTGGAACAGCCGCCTGAATACGATCCAGGTCGATCTTGCCAAACCCGGCGAGGTGGAAAAGCTGCCATCCGCGCAGCAGGATGCGGCGAAGACCAACCTGAAGAAATTCTACACGGCCTACTACCGTGTCTATAGCGGCCCGACGGTCTATATCGACGTCAATGGCGACTATCGCAGCATGAAACAGACTGATCTGGATCAGGCCGATATACCAACCCGCGCAACGGTCAATGTCTCGAACTACAAGTTCAAGCTGGATGGCAAGGATGCGGGCTACAAGACGCATTATTCCGGGCTTTCCATGTGGGATACATACCGATCACAAGCGCAACTCGTCGCCCTGATCGCTCCAGACGAGGCAAGTGAGATGATGCAATCCCTCGTGGCCGATGCCCAGCAATGCGGCGCGCTTCCGCACTGGGTGGACGGCAGCGAGGATACCACGCCGATGAATGGTGATCATGCGCCCAATGTCATCGCCGGTTCCTATGCATTCGGAGCGAGAAAGTTCGATCTCGAGAACGCACGCAAGTACATGCGGGAATCGGCTTTCGAGACCGACAACCCCTGCAATGACAAGCGGGGCGTTAGTGTGGCTGATATGACGGCCTACCTGACCCTGGGCTATATTGTGGAAGCCCATAAAGGATCCACGACGCTTGAAATGATAACGAGCGATCGTTCCATCGGTGCCTTCCTCTCTGCTTTGCCCGCCACCAAAGGCGCCGATCAAAGCGATATCGCCAGTCTCTACACGGGCGAAGAACTGGAACAATATATTTGACGATTCGTCGAAAGCACTGAGCGGAAGCTTCCACGAGTCGACAGAAGCGAACTACATCTGGTCGTTTGCACAGGACTGGAGCGCGCTGATCGACAAGCTCGGTGGAAAGCCAGCGGCGATCACGCGCCTGAACAAACTATTTTCCATACCTGCATCGACGCGGTTTACAGGTGCAGGCACCGAGCCTACGGGGCGGCAGCTCAACGGCGGCGAGGGATCCAGCAATAACTATATCGGCAACGAGATGGCCTTCCAGACGCCATGGGCCTACAATTGGGCAGGTAGCCCGAAATATGCGCAATACATTATCCCGATCATCATGAACAAGAACTTCTCACTCAATGCGGGAGGTCTGCCCGGCAACGACGATATGGGAGCGACATCCGGCTGGTATGTCTGGTCAGCACTCGGGCTTTATCCGGTTATTCCTTCCGTGGGCGGCATGGCCGTTTCGACGCCGCAATTCGCCGGGATCACCCTTTGGCTCGGCAATGGCAAGAAACTGCGCATCGAAACCGACAAACAGGCGATGCTCGACAATGTTCGCTATATCGAGGAAATGAAGCTGGGCGATGCGACCTATCAAGGCTCGTGGCTGCCGCTCGACAAGGTCGCCAATGGCGGCACGCTGAGCTACAAACTCTCGGCCACGCCGACGAAATGGGGCGAAAGCGGCGATCTTACCCCGCCATCGGGACCGGATGCCGACTACAGCAAGGCGACAGCCAAAGAGCTGACTGGCGTACAGAACATTCGGTAGTACCCAGACATGAAAACGGGCCGTCATTGGCGGCCCGTACACGCTGGCTGGCGAGATCGCCTACCGCTTCTTGCAACTGATCAGCACGGAAATCCCGTCGGTGTATTTGCTGCGCATCGTGTAGAGCCAGCCTTGGCATTCCTGCATCGATGTGAAACAGCGAAATGCCGAAACCGGCACATTGTCGCGGCCCATGGAGATAATCGGATTGTCAGTCGTGCCCGAATATTGGCCGAGGATGATCCCCGAGCCGCGCGGCGGCGTGTTGCAGCGCTGGCCGGCATATTCGCTGACATTCTTGCGAACCGCCGCCTGTACTTGCGCCATATCCGTGAGAGCGAGCACCGGCTGCGCCAGAAAACCCAACGCAAGCATCAGGGCGAATACGTTTCTCTTCATTTATAACCTCCGAGGCTATTCAAGAACCAACCAGCGTCCGAATCCCCGAGCGGGCGTTGCACATTTATAGCCCATTTCGACGCGCAAGTAACCGCGCGAACGCTGCACCACGGCGAAGTGAAAGGTGCGTGAAACGGCTAACGGCGTGTCGTCAGCACCTTCTGACACGTCGGCGACAAGTTACTCAAATTGTCTCTCAGGCATGCGATAGCACGCCCGCCGCCCAGGGCGACCGAGCCGCAAAACTTCCGGAAATCCGGCCCGCAGGACTGGCGCACGATGGCCATCTCCCCACGCGGCGTGAAAGCCGGGGCAGATTGCGTCGCCGTCGCAGCAGGGGCAGTTGCCGGTGCTGTCGCCGGGGACGTCGCAGTTGCTGCCGGCGCGGATTTTCCTCCTCCCAGGGCACCAATTGCCGTCTGGCAGGCCGCAGAGAGGGATGAACTATGCTGCTGCAGACAGGAAAGCGCGGCCTGACCGCCCGGCGATACACCGGAACATTGTGCCATGAAATCGGAACGGCAAGCCGACTTGATGGCGCTTTGCTGTGCCGCAGTAGGTTGCTGGGCGGCTGCCATACCGGCGAAAAGACCGGCCATGCACAGCGTGGTTATAAACAGGCCGCTCCTGCGATCTGTACGTTTCTTGTTGTTTTCGAGCATCGAACCTCTCCCTGAGTGTGGTCCCAGAGCAAGTTGACACGCACCTTGAACGAAGCAAGTACGTTACAGTTACGCCAGTCGGACGCGGCAAGCGCCGCGCGCGCGTCCTTTCAGCTCAAACGCCGGTTTTTCCGACCAGCTTCAGCGCATAGGCAAAGACATAGGCGACTTCTTCCAGCCGCGAGAAACGCCCCGAGGCGCCTGCGTGGCCCGCATCCATGTTGATGCGGTAGAGGACCGGATTGTCGTCCGTCTTGATGTCCCGCAGCTTTGCCACCCATTTCGCCGGTTCCCAGTAGGTCACGCGCGGGTCGGTGAGGCCAGCGACGGCAAGGATCGCCGGGTAGTCCTGCGCCACGATGTTGTCGTAAGGCGAATAGGAGGCCATGTAGGCGTAGTCCGTGGCCGAAGTGATGGGATTGCCCCATTCGGTCCATTCCGGCGGGGTGAGCGGCAGCGTGTCATCGAGCATGGTGTTGATGACATCGACGAAGGGCACTTCGGCAATGATGCCGCCAAAATTGCCGGGCGCCATGTTGGCGACAGCGCCCATCAGCAGGCCACCGGCGGAACCGCCTTGCGCAACGATCCGGTCGTGGCTGGTGAACCCTTGAGCGACGAGGTGCTCCGAGGCCGCGATGAAATCGGTGAAAGTGTTCTTCTTCTTCAGGCGCTTGCCGTTTTCGTACCAGTCGTAGCCCTTGTCCTTGCCGCCCCGGATATGGGCGATGGCATAGATGAAGCCGCGATCGGCCAATGACAGGCAATTGGTATTGAAGCTCGCCGGAATGGTGATGCCATAGGAGCCGTAGCCATAGAGCAGGCATGGCGCCGAGCCGTCGATCTTCGTGTCACGATGATAGACGATTGAAATGGGTACGATCTCGCCGTCCGGCGCCGGTGCGAGCAGGCGGCGCGTGATGTAATCGTCCGGATTGTGGCCGGAGGGAACTTCTTGCGTTTTCAGGAGGGTACGCTCGCGCGTGCGCATATTGTAATCGTAGAGCTGCGTCGGCGTGGTCATGGACGAATAGGAGAAGCGGATGATTTCCGTGTCATATTCGGCGCTGCCCTGCAGACCGAGCGCATAAGCCTCCTCGTCAAACGAGATCGAATGCTGTTCGCCGGAATGCCGGTCGCGAATGATGATGCGAGGCAGGCCGTTCTCACGCTCGAGCCAGACGAGATGGTTGCTGTAGGCCGAATGACCGAGGAGCAGGCGCCCGGCCTTGTGAGCGACGACTTCGGTCCAGTTGGCCATTTCCGGCGCATCGACCGGCGCGCTCATGATCTTGAAATCCTTGGCGCCATCTGCATTGGTGAGGATGTAGAAGACGTCGCCGCCTTCGGTCAGGCTATATTCGACGCCGGTCTGCCGCTCCGCAACGAGCTTGGGCTCGGCGCTCGCGTCATTGGCGGGGATAAGCCAGATTTCCGACGTCTCGTGGTCGTGGATATCGATGAAGACAAAATCATTAAGCGTGCTGCCGCCGACGCCGAGGAAGAAGCCCGGATCTTTCTCTTCGTGGATCAGGCGGTCCTCGCTCTCGGGCTGGCCGAGCTGGTGGTAGAACAGGCGCGACGGCCGATGATTGGCATCGACACGCGTGTAATAAAAGCCATTCGACTGGGCATTCCACACGCCGCCGCCGGAGGTATCGCTGACGGTCTCCGTGGTATCCTGCAGCGTTGCGAGGTCACGCACTTTCAGCGTGAAGAATTCCGAACCCTTGTCGTCGAAGCCCCAGATCATCTTGCTGTGATCGGGCGAATGATCGGCGGACGCCAGGCGGAAATAGGGTTTGCCTTCGCCTTCGAGGTCACCGTCGAGCAGCATGGTCTCGGCGCCGCCATCGCGCGGCGTGCGGAAAAAGCGTGGCTGCTGGCCACCGGTCTTGTAGGACGTGCCGTAAGCGTAGGGCCCGTCCTTGGACGGAACGGACGAATCATCTTCCTTGATCCGGCCCTTCATCTCATCGAAAAGCCTCGTCTGAAGATCCTTGGTGTCGGCCATCAGCGATGACTGATAGGCGTTTTCCTCTTCGAGATGCGAACGAATCACCGGATCGAGCGTGGAGGGGTCGCGGAAAACGTCCTGCCAGTTATCAGCGCGCATCCAGGCGTAATCGTCTGTGCGGGTGATGCCGTGGCGGGTATCGGATACGGGTCGCTTCTCGGATTGTGGTACTGGGATGCTCAAAAAACGGGGCATATTGGTCATGGAAAAACTTTCAATGATTTGCCGGCGGACAGAAAAATCCGCCGAAAGCGGCGATCAAGAAGAGGTGTAAAGCAAGTTATCGGCTGGTCAATCCTGATCAAAGACTAACGCATTGCCATTCATGCAATAGCGCAAGCCGGTTGGGGGAGGGCCGTCCGGGAAAACATGGCCGAGATGTGCATCACAATCCGCACATTTTATTTCGGTCCGCAACATGCCATAGGAACGGTCCACGATCGCATTGACCGCATCAGGCTCGACCGGAGCGGTAAAGCTCGGCCAGCCGGTGCCGGATTCATATTTGGTTTCAGAGCGATAGAGCGGACGATCGCAGCAAACGCATTTATATAATCCGTTGCGTTTACTATCGAAGTTCGGGCTGGAAAAAGCGCGTTCCGTCCCATGGTTTCGGGTGATTTGATATTGCTCCGGCGTGAGCTGTTCACGCCACTCAGCGTCTGTTTTAACGACCTTGAATGTTTTTGTGTTCATCGTTGGTTCCTTTTTACCCAGATGTAGGCATGAACACTACACACCGCAATATCTGTTATTATAGAATGCTTAAGTATCGCGATTCATTCCTCATTTTTGCCATTTTTTGTCTTAGTGGTATGGCGCAAATCCTTTTGCATGCGCATTTTTGTTATTGCGTGCGCAATCAGGTTCCGGCTTTCTTGGGTCTATCTCTACTGCTAAGGGTTAATCTCTGCCTTGGGGATTATTTGAAATATTTCTTTTGTAGGCGAAGTATTGATTTGACAAATTCATCAAAATCCGGAATAGTTTGTTGTCAATGGCGTAGGAGACTTCGCCTGTTATCGACTTTATATTGGTGATTTTAATCTACCTATCCAGATTTCAAATTAGACGAAGGAATTGGACTTAGATGACCACGTTCGACAATTCAAACACAACTGGCAGCGACGTACTGCTGGAACTCACGGCAGAATTGGTTGCTGCCTATGTGAGCAATAACTCAGTGCCGGCCGGCGACCTGCCCGGCCTTATCTCTGATGTTCATGCGGCTCTTGGCCGGGTTGGCGGTGGTACGGAATCCGTGACCGCCATCCAGGAAAAACCCAAGCCAGCTATCAACCCGAAGAAGTCTGTCGCGGATGACTTTATTGTCTGCCTCGAAGACGGCAAAAAGTTCAAGTCATTGAAGCGCCATCTGATGACGCATTACAACCTGACCCCTGAACAATATCGTGAGAAGTGGGATCTCGATCCTTCCTATCCGATGGTCGCTCCGAATTATGCAGCAGCCCGTTCGCGCCTGGCAAAGAATATGGGCCTGGGCCGCAAGCGCAAGAAGGCCGCTTAAAGACCTTTGCCAATTCACTGATGGGCATCTGATGCGATTTTCTGCGCGTCCGGCGCTCACGAACCCTGCGTTGCAAGCGCAAGAGGCCGCGTAAACAGGTCTATGATACAGTGACAGAGCGGCGCCGAGAGGCGCCGTTTTGCATTTGTGGGCGGTGTTTGATCTCCGACCCGTGAGACACAGCAGTTACACTACAGGCAGCGTATTACCCTTGACGGCGTCTTCCAGCATCGATGACTTCAACGTATCGAGTGCCTGCTTCAAGCCAATGTGGCGATTGAGATCATAGCTCCAGTGGCCATTGACGCCCTTGAGCCGCTCACGCTCGATCAGGCGCTTCAGCCGCCTGCACATGTGAGACTTGCTTTCATCGTCCTGCGCAATCAATCCATCCAGATCGGCGTTGCAGAGAATTTGCAGGGCGAGGCGCTGCCGTGCCTCGCTGGCATGCTTGTCCTTGGCCGCGAGAAACGCGCTACGCTGTTTGTTCCAATCGATTGCCTGCATGCGTCCATTCCTTGTTGAGGGATAGATGCAGTATGGCGAACCGTTGGCGATGTAGGATAAAACTCCTATAAATACCTGTGCTGAAAGAAAAACATGTGAAATTATAACGGTTTAGGCGGTTCGAATAAGAAAACTTATCCACGTTCTTGATCGAGAATTTATAAGAAGATATTCCTATCACTGAAGTGGAGTGAGAATGTCTTCGAGTTTCCCCCGTTTGATCCGTTCCGGCGCCGAAGCGCAGACGATGATCGACATGCTCCGGCCAAGACGTTGCAGGTTCAGGGCACCAGCCCTTGTCATCGTCGATAACGAAGCGCCGGTGGATGAGCGCCTGTTTCAGGTTTGCGATGGCGTCATCGATATCCTCTCCGCCTTTTTCAATGTCAGCGGGCGCGATCTGCGATCTCATTCGCGCTGTGAGCGTTCGGTGGCGCGGGTGCGACAGGTCGGTATGTATGTGGCGCATGTCACACTGGCGCTCACAATGAGCGAGGTCGGACGTGCCTTCGGCCGCGACCGCAGCACGGTTAATCATGCTTGCCATCTGATCGAGGACATGCGCGAGGAACTGGAATTCGACCGGATCATCCAGACGATAGAAAACATCATCAGGGTCGCTTTCGTGCAAAACGGGAGGCTGCGCGCATGAGCAGCCCGGTTGACAAGGAGATAGCGCGGCTGTTGCGTTTCATTGCCAAGGGTGCGGCTGCAATCGTCGAGGCGCAAAACCCCGAGAAGCTGATGCTGGAAAGCGGCGCGCATGGCACGATTTCCACCGAGCGGAACGTAGTGAAGTTTGTGCTGAGCCAGGATCTTGCAACGCTCAACAAGGGCAGGCTCTCGATCGGCGATGCGGGACGCGCCTGGCTGCGTCGGCTCGAATGCTCAGACGACCCGTACGCCGGGCAGCACCGCCGCGAAACAATGATTGTCATTGCCGACGAGAGCGGGTCAATGCGAGTGCGCAGTAACGACGGGGAGTCGCCGCTGGCGATGCTGCGCAAGCGCAAGGATGGAACGGGGCAGCCGCTGATCGGCGACGAAGCGTTCAAGGCGGGCGAGCGGCTGCGATCCGATTTTACAATAGGCAACCTCATGCCGTCGATCGGCGTCAACTGGGATGTCACCGGGTCCGGTTCCCGCGCCAATGGTGTGCTAGAGATCACCGACGCAGCGCTGGCCGCGCGCCAGCGGGTCGAGCGGGCGTTGGACGCTGTCGGACCGGAACTGTCCGGCGTGCTGATCGATGTCTGCTGCTTTTTGAAAGGGCTGGAGATGGTCGAACGTGAACGGCAATGGCCAGTGCGTTCGGCAAAACTGATCCTGAAGACCGCGCTGGCGGTGCTGGACCGGCATTATCACCCAGCCTCGCCTACACGAAGAAACTCACGGATTATTCACTGGGGCAGCGAGGATTATCGGCCGGAGATTCGAAATTAATGCTGCGTGACCGCGGCGGGGACCAGGGCGTTCTGCGCTTCATTGCGGATGCGGCCGATCATGGCGCGCAGGCCGTTGGAACGCTGCGGCGTCAGGTGTTCGTCGAGACCGAGTTTCTTCAATATGGCTTCGGGGTTGATTGCCATGATCTCGGAAGCCTTTTTGCCGGAATACAGCACCATCATGATCGCGACGAGGCCGCGCACGATATGCGCATCGGAATCGCCGACAAAGTCGATCACCGGATCGCCGCCGCCGCTGAGTGTGCTTTTCAGCCAGACCTGGCTGACGCAACCCCTGACCTTGTGCACAGCATCCCGCGCCGATTCTGGATAGGGCTTCAGGTCGCGCCCGAGGTCGATGACATAGCGATAGCGATCTTCCCAATCATCGAGAAAGTCGAAATCTGCAATAATGTCGCTAATTGTCTGTGCCATGCATCACTTCCCTTTCATGGCATATATAGTGATCCGCGCGTCAAACGTCACCGTTTTAATCAAAAAAGCGGATTACTTCTTTGCGACTGTCCCGGTCTGGGTCTTGTCATCGACCTCGTTCGCCTGTTCGCGCTGACGGACGGCGGCTTCCAGGATTTCGCGCAAAGCCATTTCGCGCAGCTTTGCCTTGATCGCGTCCACCTGATTGGCTTCCGCGGCGCCGCTGTGGGCTGCAACCACAGTCGCATCCGTGCTTTGCCCACCGGGCTTTTTCGTATTTTGGCCAAACCGAGTATCGAGATACTCATAGCCGACCTTGGCAACTTCGTTGGCGCGAACACCGGCGCTGGAAAGCGCGGCCTTGCCGGTCTCGCAGGCCTGCGGCTTGCGTGTGCAGAAGTCGCTGAGATCGCTGATCGTCTCTTGTGCAGCAAGGAAGGCTTCGATTGGGCCGGGCTGGGCGATACCCTGCGGCTGATCTTTCGAGTCCATTGGAATGAACAGGGAGATCAACATCATCCAGAAGCAGAACTTGATCGCAAACCTGATCAGAAAGAACATTTCAGCAGTCCTCTATAATGTCGCCATTCAGCCCTTCGTGATGAGACATTGACACAGATCCGGCAAAAACCCGTTGAAACGCATTTCTGCATTTGAGTGATCATAGAAACGAAGGATTAACATTCGTTGAGGGCAAAAACCGGCGCTTTGCGATTCGGACCGCAAAGCTGCTCAAAGCCGAAACCCTTCATTTACCATGACCGCCACAATCGCTTGAAACCGGGTTCGCATGGCGTCGGGGGCCCCGGCTTTATCCTTTCCTTAAAGCCTCATCTGCAAAAGTTAACGCTGACAGGAATGTTGCAAAGAACATTCGGGAAATGACCGCGATGCATCTGGCTCCGGCCGGATTTTGCGGAAAGCAGGAAAAAGTTGGTGCCGATCCACTCCGTCACACAATCCAGAATTGCGGCAGGCTATAGAAGCCTGTGCAAGCGCTGGGTCAGTCCGTCCGCTGCAGGTGCCGCCGCCGCTGAGCGGGACGCGCGCATGGCCGGTGCTTTTCTCGGCATGCCGCTGATGCTGGCTATCGCGATGATTACCAGTCACGCGATTGCTGGCGAGATCGCCGGCGTCGTCAGTCTCGTTGCCGGCATCCTCGCTCTGCCGATGATCTTCTGCGGTGCGCTCTCGGTATCGAAGCACAGCGCATTGGTTGGCGTGAACGCGCTTGGTGCTTATGGCCTGTCCATTGCTTCGATCAGCGTCACCGCTTCGTCAGCGAATTTGCTGCTGTGGATCATGGCCGCCGCCGTTCCACTCGAGGCGTGGTTTGTCTGCCGTACGGAAAAATCCATTCGCGTGCCGGCTGGCATTGCTGCTGCGGTGCTGGCTACGCTGCTTGTCGTGGCGCTGCGGACGGATGGCAGTGTGAAGCTGGCGCCCCTCACGCTTCTAGCCTCGTTCGGGTATCTCGCAACTTTGATCCTAAGGACTGCCCAAGCGCTATCTGCGCGCACGATTGCCGCCCGCCGCGATGATCGTGTTGCCGATCTCGAAAGCGCAATCGAAGGCGTCGTGTTCAGTCTTGGAATGGACGGGCTCATTCTCTCACTGTCGCCCAAGGCGCAGGACCAGTTCGGCATTGCCCGTAACCTCCTGATCGGCACGCCGCTGCTCGACCGGGTCCATGTATCGGATCGTGTGCAGTTTCTCAGCTTCCTGTCGGATATGAAGAGCGGCGCCTCCAGCGCGATGGTCGACCTCAAGCTGCGCTGCGTTGCGCCGGGCGCGACATCGAAACACGCCCATAGCGTGCGCTTCGCCACCTATCGCTTGCGTGCCGTACCGCACAGCCAGGGCGAGGGATTTGTCGTCGTCGCAACCGATATTTCGCAGGCTGTCGCCGACCGCAATGCGCTGGTAATTGCGCGCCGCGAAGTCGAAACAGCGGAAATCGCCAAGGGGCGCTTCCTTGCTTCGGTCAGCCACGAACTGCGCACACCGCTCAACTCCATCATCGGTTTTTCCGACGTGCTGCTGCAGGAGATTTGCGGCAAGCTGCCGGACGGACGCCAGCGCGAATACGTGGAACTTGTAAACCGGTCGGGCAATCATCTCCTTTCCGTCGTCAACGCCATTCTCGATGTGTCGAAGATTGAAGCGGGCACCTATCCGATCTTCACGGAGAGCTTCGCCTTCAAGAATGCCGTGACCATGGTGCATGGCATGATGGCGCATCAGGCCTCGCAGAAAGGCGTGACCCTGTGCGATCGCGTCAGCCCGCGTATCGGCAATGTCGTTGCCGACAGCCGCGCCATCAATCAGGTGCTGATCAACCTCGTTTCGAACGCGATCAAGTTTACCGAAAGCGGCGGCATCGTCACCATCGATGCGCTGATCGAAGATAACATGCTGGCATTCTCCGTCAGCGATACGGGTATCGGCATTGCCGAAGCTGATCTGAAGACATTGGGCCAGCCTTTCCGGCAGGTGCAGAACGATTACACGCGAACACATGAGGGCACCGGCCTTGGCCTTGCCACAGTCAAGGGCCTGGTCGGACTGCATGACGGGGACCTGAAGATCAAGAGTATTCCCGGGCAGGGCACGATCGTAGAGGTGCGCATTCCGCTGGACGGTCCCGTGGTCGAACATTTTTCGGATGAGCAAGCGAACATCGTTGAATTCAAGATTGAAAGCGATATCGAGGGAGGTTCCCATGCGGAAGCCCGTAAGTCGGCCTAGCAACAGCAAGCGGCGCGCTCCCAGGAGAGGCAGGTTCGCCTCGGCTGTTTTTGCAACAGGCGGGTTGATCGCCAGCAACCCCGGCATTGCCGGAGGCACGACCGCCTTTCTGGTGACGCTCGGTTTCATCTCCGCCAATGCGCTCTGGTATCAGCCGCATGTGCATGAGGGCGTGTTTTTCCCGACGCGGCCGGAACTCGTGTTCAAGCCGATCAAGCATGACAATGTTTCCCTGCAGGGCAGCACCCCACAGGCTCAACCCGCCGACGCGCCCATTCGCAAGGTAAAGTCTGTTCCCGTTCCGCGGAGTCCTGATCCGATTGCTGCTGCTATCAACGGTGATCCGGTTTTGGCACCGGGTGGCGATCCGGAAGTGGCGAAGCTGCAGCAGAAATTGCTGGCGCTCGGCTTTTACAGCGGCACTGTCGACGGAATTTCGGGCAAGGGCACCCGCGCCGCAATCGATGCCTACCGTAAGGCAACGGCTGCCATGGGTATCGAGCCCGAGCAGACCGTTGACAATGCCAGCGAAACCACGGCCAGCATCGCCGTGCCGGAGAAGAAGCCGGAACATACCGAGGAAAAGGCAACTATACAGAAGATTTCAACCAGTCCGGCACAAGACAGCGCAGCCGTTGCCAGCGCTGGCGGATTGTCGCCGGCGGAAATCGTGCGAGTCCAGGCGGGCCTTCGTGCGTTCGGCAATGACATGGTAGAGATCGACGGCAAGGTCGGCGCGTCTACCAAAAATGCCGTGAGCGAATTCCAGAAGCTGTTCCGCCTGCCGGTGACGGGCGAGCCGGATGAAAAGCTTCTCGCCAAGATGCAGGAAATCGGCCTGATCAATTGAGGTGTGCTGCGTACGGCACCGCCCCTTACCCTCCCCCTTGGGGGGAGGGACGGACCGCAGGTCCGGGGAGGGGTTTCTTGTTGGCAATATAGCTGTGTGCAACCAAAAGCGCGCTGCAAAAGACCCCTCCCTGCTGCTACGCAGCTTCCCTCCCCACAAGGGGGAGGGTAAAGAGCGGCATGGACCTGACATAAATCTGGAATGTACCATGCGCCTGACATCTGAATTCTGGGTTTCCGCATTGATGCGCCGCATCAACGGCACCGGCGCGTTTGCAGCGCTGAGCAACAAGGGTGCGGCGGAGGCGGGCGCCATCTTCATCAAATTCCGCAATGCGGACGGCAGTTATGATCTGTTCGGGCCGGCGCCGCAAATGTTCTATGACGAGAGGAAGCCGGATGAGCGGCTGTTCACACCGTTGAAAGCCGGCGTTGCCGAAACAGAAATCAACGATGATCTGGAAAAGCAGAAGCGCTGGGATCGCGATTTGTGGATTGTCGAGATTGAAGATTATCGCGGAGACCGATCCGAACTGTTCCCGGTTGCGAACGATTAGGAAACCTTGCGCGCGCCGTTCTCGAAATCCGCGGCCATCTCGCGCAGTTTCTGCCGTAGTTTTTGCGAGTTTTCCTGTGTCTTCCAGCGCTCGACGGTCGTCTGCGCTTTTTCCTGATCGATCTGGCGATAAGACTGCACGAAGAGCCGCAGCGAATGCAGATCCTTGTGCACGAGGCCGAACAGTCCGGTGAGGACCAGATGCGCGGCCTCGGCCGAAAGCCCGAGAGACGCCAGCGCGATCGTCAATTCCGCGTTCAGGCCATGGCCGGTGATGCGCCTGGCACTGTCCGGGTCAAGCTTGAGCGCTTTGGCTAATTCAGCTTCAAAAAATGTGGTCTGATCGAGAAGAGCCGCATCGACCAGATGCTCGGCTAACGCCTGATCGCTGGAGAAGCCGGCATCGCTTTCCCGCATCAGCGCCTTCAGCGCTTCGCGGGTTTCACGCAGACGCGGTGATTCCGGGGTGGGCATGGTATCAGGCATCTGGTCGTCCCCGCTCTCGCCAGTATTCGATTGAAGCTCCAAGGCACGTTCAATGGCAGGATCATTGAATTCATGCAGCACGCGCAGAAGCTCGGGATCGGTGATCTGCCGCCGCGCGATGGCCCGCGCGTGGCCGATACCTTTATGCGTGATGATATCGGTCAGGTCGGAAGGCTTCAAAACCGGCGAGCGCAAAAGCAGCGGCGCGGAAATATCCACCTCGTCCTCCGCAAGCGCGAGAACGAGCCGTTTCGGCGCATGGGAGAATTCCGACAAGGCGGCAGCCGCATGGCGGCGCACGCGCTGCGAGGCGAGAGCGAGAAGGGGAACCGCGAGATCCTCGAGTTGCTGCGCATCGCTCTTTGCCGGTCTTGCGACACAGCAGAAGGCGGTAATCGACGCGGTCAGGAGATCGTCAGCCTTGCTGCCGCTACTGCGGTCTTCAAGCGCCCGAAACTCAGGATACTTCACGAACACACTCCACTCGACGCAGTACGAGGTTAAACAATGGCTAAAATTAGCTGCGAAGCGTTAGCAACCCGTTAACCATCGGCATGTCTAATGAAATTATGGCGCAAATCGTGCGCGCGTAGCATCTGAGTATCAAGGAGATCAACGAACCAATACGGATGGGCGATATGGGGTTTGTCATCACATTTCCAGGCAGCGCAATAAAACGCCGCCCCATTGCAGAAACCAAACGGCAGACGACAGCCGAAATCATGATCTTTCCCGGCGTGCGCTACGAGCGCTACACACCGGAAGCGCCCAAGCGCGCCAAATCAAAACCACCACGCAGATTTTTCGATACGATGCCGCAGCCGGGTTGAAGCGCTGCCCGTTATTCTTGCAGTTTCATATCCTGATTATAAAATCCGCTTTTCTCCAAGTCCGTGCTTGACACAAGCCCGATGGGCCTATCCTATTGCGTATTATTACGCGCGATAATTTTATTCTTTCAAAATTTAATTCAGAGAGATTTTCCAATGTCATCAATTGCCGACACGGTCGAGAGTATCGACACCATTTCCCCCTCAGCTCATCCGAAGCGTCTGGCCCTTGCCAGTATGATCGGCACGACGCTGGAGTATTACGATTTCACCATCTACAACACCATGGCGGCACTGGTTTTCAGCCAGTTGTTCTTTCCGAGCGTCGATCCGATGGTCGGTACGATGCTGGCCTTTTCCACCTATGCGATCGGCTATCTGTCGCGCCCCTTGGGCGGCCTGTTCTTCGGCCGTCTCGGCGACAAGATCGGCCGCCGTGCAGTCCTCGTGATTACGCTGATCATCATGGGATTGACGACCTCCATCATCGGCTTGCTGCCAACCTATGGCTCAGTCGGAATACTCGCGCCGGTGCTGCTGATAACGTTGCGCTTCGTCCAGGGTGTTGCTCTCGGCGGCGAATGGGCGGGCGCAGTTTTGCTAGCGGTCGAACATGGACGGCAGGACAAACGCGGGCTCAATGCCTCGTGGACGCAGATGGGGCCGGCATTGGGCACCCTTCTCGGGACCGGTCTTATCTATGGCTTTACCTCGCTGATGGACAACGAAACGTTTCTTGCATGGGGCTGGCGTATTCCATTCCTTCTCAGCCTCGTGCTGGTCACTTTTGGCCTATGGGTGCGCAGCGGCGTCGAGGAATCGCCGATGTTCAAGCATCTGGAAGAGGCGCACGCCAAGGCCAAGGCACCGATCAAGGAGGTTGTTACCGAGCATTGGCGCCGGCTCTTGCTGGCGGGCGGTTCGCGCATCGGCGGTGATGTGCTCTACGGGTTGATCGTTGTCTTCACCCTGACCTACGTGACCACCGTCCTGCAACTGCCAAAGTCCACGGCCTTGATGGCTCTTTTGATAGGTACGGGGTTCAATGCGCTGGCCGTTCCGCTCTTCGCGATCTTGTCCGATCGTTGGGGACGGCGACCGGTGCTCGCGCTTGGTGTCGTGAGCGCAATCATCTGGGCTTTCTTCATGTTCGTGTTGCTCGACACGACGCAGACCTTGGCGATCGTGCTGGCTTCGGTCGGAGGACTGATTGTGCACGCCTGTCTCTACGGACCACAGGCGTCGTTCATTATCGAGCAATTCCCGACCCGCGTCCGCTTCACCGGAGCGTCCCTTGCCTATACTTTTGCCGGGATCGTCGGCGGCGGCTTCGCTCCCTTGATCATGGCAGCGTTGTTCAAGAGCTATTCCAGTTCGTACGCCATCTCGATCTACGTGGCGGGCGCGGCTTGCGTAACGGGATTGGTGCTGCTGCTCGCGCGCGAAACGGCGCATAAGCCGCTGGAAGAGTAGCAAGTCCAATGGCTGTGGCGGAACAACTTATCTACCGCCGCAGCCACGCAGCTTAGTCCGCTTGCAAGATTGAACCATTCGCATCAATGCGAAGCTGGTGATATTTTACAGTCCACCTTGCAATCCACTGCACGATTACAGCTGCGATGGAAGCTTCCAGAAACACTGTATTCAAGCTTTGATAAGGAAGCGCAAATACGAGCCATAAACAAAAGACAGCAAATGAAAACCGACCGACGATCATCCCCCTGAACAGCGCAATAACGAAGTCTGGCCCGTGTGCCCTGTGGGACGCGACTGCCATGACTACTGCCAGTAAAGGAAACACCGCAAGCAACCCGCTCCACTGAGGGCCAACAATCGACGAGGCTGACGTCGCCAAAACGGTTAGTGCGGCGCCGGCGATCATTCGTAGTGTCAAATCGATTTTGGTCAATGGGCTTCCGATCGCAATCTTCGTACCACGTGGAAGCAGAGCCTGATTGGAGACGACGGCTACGATGGCCGCACCGACCGCCCATACAACTGAAACCGGCATGAAGGAGAGAACATAGGCAGCAGTGAGCCACAGAACCAACCCAACAGCCGTTGACGCCTCCCAAGAGGTTCTGCGGCACGCCCATGCGTAGCCGAAATTAAAAGACTCTGATGCCAGAATGGCGAAAAGAGAAAGCGTCGCGGCTTTTACACCAAATTCGTTCCCATATTCCAGTATAAGGAGATAGAGGATCGGGCCAGCGACAACAGGTAGCCCGGCCAGCCATCCAGCAATTGCTGGTCCCCACCATTTGCCCGAAAGGGAAATGGCCAGCAAGAACGCCGGCACAAGAGTCAACTTTAGTGCCAGCATGGCAGTCCTTGTCTATTGCACGGTGCTCGTATTCGAAGTCCGTCTGGAACGCAATCCGACTAAAGTCTTAACGGTGCCGCGCATGGCGCTCGTTACAACAACGGTGTGCAACTCGCGCTTTTCAGGAAAGCATCGACCTGTTCTTTCCAGGACTCGTCCGGCACGAAACTGCGCACGACGACAAAGCCCTCATCCATATCGGCTTCAATCAGCACGGAATTCTCTGCCGCGGCAGGCTTGGTCTTGTTGAGCTCGATCATCTGCAGCGGGGTCGCGATGACCAGATCGAGTTGGTCGGCAATCGCTGTGCGATCGTTGATCGAATAGATGTTTTCGCCCTGGCGGTTGTAAACGGAGATTGACCAGTAGGGTGTCGTGCCGACGCCGGTGACGTGGGCGGGAAGGTCCTCGATATCGAAACGGCAGGCCGCAGCCTGAAACAGCGGATCGAAGGCGAGCGGCACGGTGCCGGGCACGCCTTGCCGTGTCACGCTATGGAACTGCCAGTCATCGCCATAGGCGGAAATACGCGACCAAGCGTTGCGATCCGAATAGAAGGGTACGAGCAGGACAACGGCGATGTGAACAAGGCCGGCGCCGATGAGACCAAAGAGCAGGGCGCGAAAAAGCTTACCCATCGCAGCTGATCCTCGTGACCGCCGGGAATGTCATGTCGACGAGGCCCGAATTGCTGCCGACAGGCGTGTCATAGAGCGTCATCACCAGCACCATCCGTCCTGCGCCTGTCGTGGCCAGCCAGTTTCCCGGTTGAGCCTTGGGCGAAACGAGGATGACGAATTGGCCGTTCTCCTGGCGGAGTATTTGCCGCGAATGCAATGCGGGTAGCCTGTCCTTGCCCGGGTCAAGCGCGATCAGGGAGCGATCGGCAGCATAGAGCGTCCAGAAACGCGAGTTGGGGCTGTTGCCTTCGATCCTGTAGGAGCAGCGCCGGTCGAGCGTCTGTTTCTGATCATCACTATAGGCGTAGAAGGCGAGGCCTTCGGCGGACCCGAGCGGAAAGGCGCCTTCGCGGGCGGCCCGCGCTTTGGCATAAGGGTCTGACAGAGGCGTGCCGGCTTCCGGGTGCCCGGTCCATTGGCCAACAGTGAGGGCACCAAAGCCATCGAAACGGTTCACCGCATACCATGCGCTCAGCGTGCCTCCGCCGACGGCAATCACAAGTGCAATGAGGGCAAGGAAAACATTTCGAAGCATGTATGATGACTACACGGGAGCGATGGCGGGAAGCAAGGTCTGGCAGCGCGGCGGCGAATGCATCGTACGCTCGAGTCTTGCCATCTCTTTCATGGTGTCCATTTACTGCCCATTGCTGCCGGATCGTCCGTTCCTTCAGGCAGATCGTTGAATACCCTCGGCCGTTTGGTGGGATCCGCGGGATGAGTCATGGAATGAACGATCTCTTCTGATGATTGGATCACACCGACCTTTTCCAGACCCCGCAACATTCCGATCGTCGAAAGCAGATGCAGGTTGGGAGGCTTGCGGAAAAATCTGACCATCGGAATATCCGCATCTTCAAAAAGAATAATGACGGGGTCAGTGTCGCCGGCGTATTTTTCAAGGCCGTCACTCATAAAATCGGTGATTGCGACTTCCCCTGCATTCTTCCGCAACTTTCTCCCTTCGCGCCGTTTGATCCTCTCTTCGCGTCCGGTTTCTGTGATTTCGAGAATAAATGGCGGCCTGTTCTGGTCGATGAAATTCTTCACATCGCGATCCTTGGCAAAATGTTCGGGATCGCTCGTCATCTCGTCGTACACCGCATCAAGGACCACAATTGGCATCTCTAGTTTGAGAAGCAAGGGCAGCTGGTCGGCGACCCAGAGGCTGTTGAATGGACCGGCGTCAGGTATTATTACCGTGCAGCGCTTCATCCAGCGTCTTTCCAGAGACGCGCGAACGTGGCTGCCTGATTTTCGAGTTCATGATTCGGAAGAGCTGGAAGCGACAGACCTCTTTCGCCCAGGCCAATAAGTAGCTCGCTGTAATCCCGTAGCCCTGCAGCCTGCACGGCTTGATCCTTTGTCATTCTGCCCTCGACAAAAGCTACATAGGGATCATTCCCTTCAGGGATGCTCTCCGCCGCGGTAATCGCTTCAAGATGGTCGCGAATAATGGCAGTCACAGATGTCCGATGCATCGATGCATAAGTCTTTGCTTTACGGATCAGGCTCTCTGGCAGGTTAAACGTCGTATTCTTCAGCATTCAACTATCTCCAAAGCTTCTTCACATATATATGTGATTGAGGCTCTGATCAAGCTTGCTGGAATCAAAGCGCGGAGACTTTCGCGGGCAGGATTGGCAATTTGAGCTGCGGCGCGGCCTTCAACGCCTGGCCGATTTCTCGGATGGCCGCTGCGGTGGCACCAGATAGAACCCGTGGCCGCTCTTCCGCCTTTAACGCGTCATCGTCAACGGCGTCCGCCTCAGCCTTCGCCGCCGCAACCTTATCCTGCTTCGGCATGGCCGGATCGATGCCGGGAATGGCTTTGAGATCGATATTCTGATGCGCGTAATTCATCAGCCGCTGCCACGTCATTGCCGGAAGGATGCCGCCGGTCAATTCCTTGGTCGGTGTGAAATTGTCGTTGCCGAACCAGACGGCCGCCGTGTAATTGCCGGTGAAGCCGACGAACCATGCATCGCGATAGCTTTGAGTGGTGCCTGTCTTGCCCGCCGCGCGCGTCATCGGCAGGGCAGCGCGGCGGCCTGTGCCCCATTCCGGTACCTGCGACAGCATGATGTTCATGTTATTTGCAGCCGTGACGGAAAGAACCCGATGCGGCTTGACACCATCTTTCTTCCAGTCCCACAGGACGTCGCCATTCTGGCTCAAAATCTGCGTGAAGGGATGGCGCATGCCGGCGATACCGCCAGTCGCGAAGACGTTATAGCCGGTTGCCTGGTCCATGAC
Source organism: Phyllobacterium sp. LjRoot231 (assembly GCF_964253365.1). Lineage (NCBI taxonomy): Bacteria > Pseudomonadati > Pseudomonadota > Alphaproteobacteria > Hyphomicrobiales > Phyllobacteriaceae > Phyllobacterium > Phyllobacterium sp. LjRoot231. The sequence continues at coordinate 3,951,840 of NZ_CAXUQT020000001.1, read as the reverse complement.
GGTCATGCCCGATGTTCCCAGCACCATGGTCTTGTGCGAGCTGATTGGTGATTCAACGCCCATAGCCTTGGTCAACGCAACAATCGGTGCTGTGGTCAGAAAGTCTTTGGCGAGACGCACCGGTACTGTATTGATGGATTTGACCAGCGCCGTGGTGAGGTCGATCTTCCCCAGATATTGGCGCGAGTAATTCTGCGGTGACCAGTTGCCCCAGGAAACCGCTCCACCGGAGACCAGCGTCTTCGGGGTCATGCCCTTTTCCATGGCGGCAGCATAGACATAGGGCTTGAATGACGAGCCAGCCTGCCGCAGGGCGGCCGTGGCGCGGTTGAACTGGCTTTCGCCATAGTCGCGCCCACCAACGATGGCCCTGACGGCGCCGTTGTTTTCCAAGACGACGATGGCAGCCTGGGTGACGTGATATTCTTTGCCGAACTGGCGAAGGTGATATTCTGCCGACTCTTCCGCTGCCTTCTGGATACCCGTATCGAGCGTCGTGCGAACGACGAGCGTATGGGTCGGCATTTTCTGTGCGACCTTTTTTACCTCGTCAAAGGCCCAATCGAGGAAGTAATCCGGGCTTTCCGAGCGGCCGCGATCGACCACAGTTGCCGGATTGCGGCGCGCGCCGACCACTTGGCCTTCGGTCATCAACCCGCCTTGGACGAGATTGCTGAGCACCACGTTGGCGCGGGCACGTGCGGCGGGCAGGTTGACATGCGGTGCGTATTTCGCCGGCGCTTTGAACAGGCCCGCCAGCATCGCCGCCTCCGCCAGATTGACGTCTTTGATGCTCTTGCCAAAATAGAATTGCGCGGCGGCGGCTATACCGAATGTGCCGCCACCCATATAGGCGCGGTCGAGATATGTCTGCAGGATTTCCTTCTTGCTCAAATTGGATTCGAGCCAGAGCGCGAGGAAGGCCTCCTTGATCTTGCGGTCAAGGCTTCGCTCATTGGTGAGGAACAAGTTTTTCGCCAGCTGCTGGGTGATGGTCGAGCCGCCCTGGACAACGGAATTGGCGCGCAGGTTTTCCGTCATGGCGCGCGAAAGCCCGAGGAAATCAATGCCGAAATGGTCGAAGAAGCGCCGGTCTTCCGTTGCGAGAACCGCCTTGATGACATGGTCCGGCAACTCGTCAATGGGCACGGCGCTGCGATGCAGGATACCGCGCTGGCCGATCTCGTTGCCGTAGCGATCAAGGAAGGTCACGGCGAAATCGTCGCGTGTGCGCCAGTTCTTTTCCGTCTCGTGAAAGGCTGGAATGGCGAGCGTCAGCATAAGCACGGAACCGACCGTGCCCCAGGTGAACGCTTCGCCAAGGACTTCGAAAACCGCGCGCCGCCAGCCGGTCACATGGAAGCGGCGGAAGAAGATGGTGGTGTCTTCCCAGAATTCCGCGAGGCGAAACCGCAACTCGTAAAGGGTCGAATCGATCCAGGCGTCAAGACCGAGCAGCGGCGAGACCTTGAATCGCTGGCGTTCCTTGTCCGGCCGTGGCTCGTTCATCAAACTTCTTGCCTGCCCTGTCGTCAGCCATATCTTCCAGAGAAGAATATGGTGTAGCCGATTACGTTTAACAGCTTCTGAAGGTGGCTGTTGAAGCGTTTATTTTGGCCATTCATCCCACGGAAAGAGTAGCGCCTTTTCGCTTGCTACGACAGGGGCAACGCGACGTGAATTCCATATTCATTGAGGGCTGTGGCCCAAAAGTTTCTACTTGCAATTGATCTGATCCGATGGATTGGTGTCATTTTTGGGAAGTTTGGGGAGCAAAAGCATGTCCATTGAGCATTGGCTGGCATTCGTTGCAGCGTCGGCAATTCTTCTCGCCATTCCGGGTCCGACGATCCTTCTTGTCATATCCTATGCGCTTGGCCATGGCCGGCGCTTTGCTGCCGCGACAGTCGCGGGTGTCGCGCTCGGTGATTTCACCGCGATGACCGCCTCCATGCTCGGACTCGGCGCCTTGCTCGCGGCATCGGCAGCGATCTTCACCGTGTTGAAATGGGTCGGCGCCGCCTACCTCATCTATCTCGGCATCAAGCTCTGGCGCGCACCGATCACCAATCCGGAAACCGGGGAAATGCCGGAGAAGAACGAAAAGGCAGTGCGCATCTTCCTCCATGCCTACGTGGTGACTGCGCTCAACCCCAAGAGCATTATCTTCTTCGTGGCCTTCCTGCCGCAGTTCCTCGATACGACGCGCCCGATCTTCACGCAGATGGTGATCTTCGAAACGACCTTTCTGGTCCTCGCCACACTGAACGCCGGAACCTACGCCTTGATGGCTTCAATGGCACGCCAGACCATCCGCAAGCCCAAGGTCCAGCGTATCGTCAATCGGACAGGCGGATCGCTGATGATCGGGGCAGGGTTGTTGGCGCTCGGATGGAAGAAGGCTGCGGCTGCGTAGCTTATTGATGTTTGTCAAAACTGCTATATATTATATTTAAATATAACTTGGAGTTGCAATCGGAATGGGCCAGACAATTACATTAAGGAAGGTGGGCGGATCGACGATGCTCGCTCTACCAAAAACCGTTTTGGATATCCTCGACGTTTCGCCCAACGCCCAGGTGGATTTATCGATTGAAGGTGATACCGTCGTGATTGCCAAGCATAAGCCGCGTCGTTTGACTTTGGAAGAGCGCCTGGCAATGTGTGATTTCTCAGTGCCGATGACAGATGAGGAGCGCGAATGGCTCGATGCTCCCGCTGTGGGCAAAGAAATCATTTGATGGACAAGGGCGACATCTATCTCGTTGATCTCGATCCAACCATAGGACATGAACAGCGTGGAAAGCGCCGGGTGATGGTTGTATCCTCCGGCGTTGCGAACCGGCTTACAGGTCTTGCGATCATTGTTCCAGTAACGGGAGGGGGCGAATTCGCCCGCAACAGGGGCTTTGCGGTCAGCCTCACGGGTGCTGGCATGACGACAGATGGCGTTGTCTTGTGCAATCAGATGAGAACGATCGATCTTCGCGCTCGCGGAGGCAAGAAGCTTGAAAAAGCACCATCACATATTGTCGATGAAGTTGTTGCTGCTGTTGTATCGCTGTTCGAGTAAAGGATAATTTTCATAATAAGGAAAATAGTCCTTGACTGCGTTACGGTTGTCCTGTAGGTTTTAGTCATCGTCGGAAATGTGACTCCAATATCTCGCGGGCTGGCTCGGCGAGTGAAGCCGTTTTGGCTTCTATCTCAAGGACAATCCATGATAGTCAATTTTGCCGCCGCCATGCGCCGGCGAAGCGCATTTGCGTTGTGCCGCGAATATGGCGTATCCGCCGCCGAAATCGTGCCGCTGCTCGGACTGACCGAAGACCAGTTCCTGCGAGCACTCAGACGCGACGGTCTGTCGTATAGCGATATGCAACAGGGAAACCGGCAGTTGCGTCTTGCCCGGCGGATCATGGATCTGTTGAAAAAGGAACTGGATACGCTTTCCTCGCTGGATAAAGAAGCGTCGGGTAAGGCGAGGCTCGATGCCTTGGCACTCCTTGCCCGCACCATAGAACGCGTCAGCGATTTGCAGGAGCGCTTTCGTGAAGGGCAGGCGCAAACCATAGGCAGCCTGACTGCCGATGAGCTCCGCGCCGTCCTGAAACTGGTTGATGAAAGGATCGATGAACTTGCTGATAGCCGTGCAAGAGAACTGGTCCGGGAAGAATTTCAACGAAAGGGAATTGAAAGCGCTCGAACGGGAATGGATTTGCCGGGGAAGAACGACGCAGCAACCGCCGCGCAGTGAGTGGCAGACTTGGCTGATCCTCGGCGGGCGCGGTTCCGGCAAGACGCGCATGGGCGCGGAATGGGTCAACGGCATGGCCCCTCATCTCCCTCCATTTGCATCGAAAGGATCGTGCAATATCGCGCTGGTTGGTGAGACATTGGCAGATGTGCGCGAAGTGATGATCGACGGGCCATCGGGCATCATGTCGGTGTCTCGCGCTGAAAGGCCTCGTTACGAAATGACACGCCGCCGCCTTGTCTGGACGAGTGGTGCCACGGCGTCGATGTTTTCATCGGAAGACCCGGACAGCCTGCGCGGCCCGCAATTCGACGCCGCCTGGTGCGATGAGCTAGGATGCCCGGCTGCAGACAAGGGTCCCAATCAGCCGAACGTTTTTCCCGACATGAAATCGTCGGAGGGCGCATTTCCATATTACTCCGATCATGGACGCAGCGACCTTGCGCAAAACCGTTTCCTGCGCGCGCATTTCAACTATTGGAATAGTGGTAACTCCGGCGCGATGCTTGATCCGGATCGCCTCTACGTCTGGGCATGGGATACCCGTCCCTATCCGGAGTTTCCGCTGAACAGATCACTTTGGTCGGATGGTGAAAATTGGACGACGGGACACTGGCTAAACGGTCGGATCTCCGGAGTCGCGCTCGATGAATTGCTGACCGCAATCCTTGGCGATTTCGGCACGACCAATATTGATACCAGCCGCGTTGACGGTTTTGTCAGCGGCTATGTCATCGAAGAGCCAACCAGCGCCCGCTCGGCTGTCGAACCTCTGCTTGCACTGTACGGTGTGGATAGTCTCGAGAGCGGCAACAGCCTGGTTTTCCGGAGCACAGCACACATGGATGCCCAGGCGCCGCTCATCGAGGAGTTCGTGGAGCAGGATGAGGGCGGGCCGGTAACCTGGCGCATGCAGGAGCTGACGGATCAACCTGCGCGTATCGAAATGGCTTACCGTGATCCGATGCTGGACTACCAGGCGGCGATGAGTTTTGCCGAGCGCCTTGACGGCAAAGGCACCGAAAACATCGGACTCCCGGGCATGATCGACACGGCGCAGGCGAAATCGCTGGTTGAGGAAGCGTTGCAAACACGCCGGGCCGCGCGGCGCACCGCGTCGTTTGAAGTGCCCTGGAAGCAGGCTGCTCTGAAGCCGGGTGACAGGGTGAGGATTGCGGGAACAACCTCGGCGCCGGATTTCGTCGTGACCTCCATCGAAGACGGGGCGACACGCCGGGTCGAGGCCAGGGCCTTGCCGCAACATGTCCGCTATCCCGTTCGTGGCATGCTGCCGGTGCCTGCCGATGGCGGGAAATCCGCCGTTCGTGGGAGACCCTATTTCGAGCTTCTGGACCTTCCAACGTGGCCGGGCGTGGAAAAGCCGGTCGACCAGTTTCGTGTCGCAGCATTTGCCGACCCGTGGGGCGGGGTCAGTGTCTACGCGTCACCGGAGGCGGTGGATTTCAAGCCGAGAACGGCGCTCGCCAATCGTGCGGTGATGGGAGAACTGGTTGCGCCGCTGGTGGCTGGAGCGAGCGGCCGGGTGCTGAATGGGCAGACGCTCGATGTGCAGCTTTACTATGGCGAACTGAGTTCGGCCTCGTTATCGCAGATACTCAGTGGCGCAAACTCTGCGCTGGTTGGCACGGCCGACGGTAACTGGGAGGCACTGCAGTTTCTCAACGCCGAGGAAATACAAAGCGATGTGTGGCGATTGAACGGGCTGTTGCGCGGGCAGTGCGGTACCGAGCGCGAGGCTATGCAGCCAAGGGCCGCGGGAACACCGTTCATTTTGATGAACGATGCCGTTAGCCCGGCTGGATTGAAATCGGAGGAAACCGGTCTCGAACTTTCCTGGCGCGTTGGCGCTTCCGGAGAAGATTTCACCGATCAGTTCTTCAGCACCGTTGCACGGGCGGGCGGGTTGCGCGCCCTGCAGCCGCTCGAACCCGTGCAAATGCGGTCGCGGACCGGGTCGAACGGTGACGTTCACATCAATTGGATAAGGCGCGGGCGAATCGATGCCGACAGCTGGCTCGCACCCGATATTCCGCTTGGCGAAGAGCGTGAGGCTTACCGCGTTGAAATACGAAAGGATGAAAAACTGATTCGATCCGTCGATGTCGATAGTCCGGACTGGACCTATGGTGTTTCGCAGCGGCTGGGTGATCTCGGCAGCCTTGAGTCCGAAATCGACTTCAGCGTTGCGATGATCTCGGCTGTCGTGGGGCCGGGGAGGCCTATGCGCTGCAAACTAGCGGTCAAATGATTTTGAAAATAACTCCGTTTTGAAAAAGGAATTTATGATGACGAATGAAAAACCGTGGTTTCTGTCGAAGACTGTCTGGGCATCGATCGTGACTATCCTGCTCTCCTGTTCGAGCTTCTTCCACATATCGACCGATGGCATCGATCAAGGCTCGCTGACCGATACGATTATTGAGTTTGTGACCGCGCTCAGCGGTATTGTCGCACTTTTCGGTCGTGTCAGCGCTACAACGCTCATTACACGTAAAGAAATATGATGTTAAAAGGCGTGAACTTATGGCAATCCTGTCAGCCATATTACCAAACGTTCATGCATCGTTCAGACAGCAACCGATAATAATGACGCCATGATGAAACACCTCTCTATCTCCCTGCCCCTAGCGGGCCTGATCTCAGTCGCTGGCGTCTTCAGCGCCGGCACTGCCTTCGCCGCAGATTGTTCGTCTGTCGGGCAACGGGTGGCGGATTCGCAAGGTGGTACACTTGCGCGCGCTACTTCGGTTGTGCAGAACGGTAAAGAAGTCTGTGTCGTGGTCGTGCTTATTCCCGGCAAGGATGGCGAACGTCCGCGCCGCGTGGAAGTCGCCGTACCAGCAAACTGATCCATATACCGCCGGCAAGGGAAATTCTGGATGCGAATACTCGTCGTCGAAGATGACCGTGACCTCAACCGCCAGCTCGTCGATGCGTTGACCGATGCTGGCTATGTGGTCGACAAGGCTTCCGACGGCGAGGAGGGCCACTTTCTTGGCGATACCGAACCCTATGACGCGGTGGTCCTTGATATTGGCCTGCCGCAGATGGACGGGCTGACCGTACTTGAAAAATGGCGCCGGGACGGGCGGATCATGCCCGTGCTCTTGCTTACTGCGCGTGATCGCTGGAGCGACAAGGTTGCGGGCATCGATGCGGGAGCCGACGACTATGTTGCCAAGCCCTTCCATATCGAGGAAGTACTGGCACGATTGCGCGCCCTCATTCGCCGCGCTGCGGGTCATGCTTCGTCGGAAATCACCTGCGGCCCGCTGCGCCTCGATATCAAGACATCGAAGGCCACTGTCAACGGTACGGCGCTGAAGCTCACTTCGCATGAGTTCCGGCTGTTGTCCTATCTCATGCACCACATGGATGAGGTCGTATCGCGAACGGAACTGGTCGAGCACCTTTACGATCAGGATTTCGATCGGGATTCCAATACGATCGAAGTGTTCGTTGGCCGTTTGCGTAAGAAGATGGGTATGGATCTCATCGAAACGATCCGCGGGATGGGATATCGGATCAAGTTGCAGGACGGCAAAGTCTGATTGAGCCTGTCGAACTACGCACCGCATTTATGCATGGTTGAAGGAAGAAGGGACAACGCGTGAAAATCCCGCTGACCGGCTATCTTCCCAGCCTACGTTCCCTGTCGCTCCGCGTCATCATGCTTTCGACGCTGTGGACCATCATTTCCTTCGTAGCCATAGCCACCATCATTTCGACGATCTACGGCGAAGCGCGCCTGCAAAGCTTTAAGCAGCTGCTTTCGGCCCATCTTTTCAGCGTGATCGCTTCGGTCAGCGTCAATGACGGCACCCTTGCCGGACGTCCTGATCCGGGCGAAGTGCGCTATTCGAGCCCGCTTTCCGGTTGGTACTGGTCAGTTGAACCGGTCGCCGACAATCTGAAAGGGTCGCTCAAATCCGTCTCGCTTGGCGATTGGGAGATCGACTCCCCCTCGACCCTCAATGTTCCCTTCGATACGTCCTTTCAACGTTCCTACATCGAGCCAGGTCCGAACGGCCAGCAGCTCTCGGTTGTCGAAACCGAAGTTGTTCTCGATGCGGAAAATCGCGTTGCCAGGTTCAGGGTCATGGGGAATTTGAGCGAGGTCGAAGGCGAGATCGCTCATTTCCGCAATACGCTCTATTTCTATCTCGGCATATTCGGTCTTGGCGGAACGTTGATCAACGCCGCGGTCATTCTTTTCGGCCTCCGTCCGCTCGACCGCGTTCGCCGTTCGCTTGCCGATATTCGCGAGGGCAAGGTTTCACGCCTGGATGAACGTCTGCCCGACGAGATTGCACCGCTTGCCCGCGAAATGAACGCGCTGATCGAAAACAATCGCCGTATCATGGAGCGCTCGCGCACCCAGGTCGGCAATCTTGCGCACTCGCTTAAAACGCCGCTCTCCGTCCTGGTCAATGAAAGCCGGACTATCGGCGGGACGGACGGGCGCATCATTGCCGAGCAAACCAAGGCGATGCAGGTTCAGGTGCAGCATTATCTGCAGCGGGCACGGGTTGCCGCACAGCGCGATAGCGTTGTGTTTCGCGCCCTGGTTACCCCGATCCTCACCCGGCTGGTGCGTGTCACCACGAAACTCAATCCCGAAATGGACGTTCAATTCAACAATTACATGGACGACGCCATTTTTGCAGGTGAGCAGGAGGACCTTGAGGAGGTCGTCGGCAACCTTCTGGAAAATGCCGGAAAGTGGGGCCGCAGTGTTATCAGGCTTACGCTCGCGAAGGTGGATAGCGGGCTGGAGATCAGCGTCGAGGATGATGGTGCTGGCCTCGCTCCAGGGCAGATCAAGGATGCGCTGACGCGCGGCAAGCGGCTCGACGAGAGCAAGCCGGGTACGGGTCTCGGGCTTTCGATCGTCCACGATACGGTGCGCGAATATGGCGGTACGCTGCGGTTGGAGCGAAGCGCCGACCTCGGCGGTCTGGCCGCGCGGCTGACACTTCCGGTTGCGGGCAACTGAATCTAGCTTGCAAGCGAACGATTAATCAGGCCATAAAAGGCTATTGTAAAGGGCACCTTAAAACGGACCGATGATGAAATTCCATGTAGCTATTTCCCTGCTTGCTATCGTTGTTTTGGCTGGCTGTTCCACGACATCCGGTTCGAAAAGCAATGGTGGCAGTACGCTGAGCGGGCTCACGGGCGGGTCGAAACAGCCCGCCACAACGGGTGTTCTTGCAGCACTGGGCAATGGCTTGATCGGAAACAACCCCTCGCTGGATGCATCGGATCGCAAGCGCGCGCTGCAAGCCGAATATCAGGCGCTCGAATATTCTCCCGCCGGCAAAGTCGTAGAATGGAAGAACAGCAGCGGCAGCCATTCAGGCGAAGTCGTTGCGGCGCAGCCTTATCAGGTCGGTTCGCAAAACTGCCGCCAGTACACGCATACGGTGCGCATCGACGGTACACCGCAATCAGCACGTGGTACTGCTTGCCGGAACGAGGATGGCAGCTGGACACCGCTCACCTAGCATCCACCCTGATGGGCACCTGATGCGATTTTCTCCGCTTCCGGTGCTCACGGACCAAACGTCCGCTGCGCTCCGGTTCTCGAAAACCACACCATCTGCCTCATCAGGCTGAATGCTCAAAACGTTCACAGTGTTTGCGGCGAATTGCCCTATCAATTTAAATCCATTTGGATTTTAGGCGGGGGTGAGAGTATGTCTCAGCCATGATTTTCTGGATTTCTGCTGCTGTTCTGACCGTAGGCGCGACGCTGCTTGTGCTTTTGCCGTTGACGCGACGTGTCCAAGCCCCCGTGTCGGACAATCAATATGATGTCGAGGTTTATCGCGATCAGTTGCGCGAGCTCGATGCGGATGAAAAGCGCGGTCTGATCGACCCTGTCAGCAGTGAGCAGGCACGCGCCGAAATCGGTCGCCGTCTTCTCAAATCAGCCAGGGCCGTGGAGGACGACAAGGCGATTGTCCGGCCAAAGAAAAGCGCGACGCGCGAATGGCTCACACTCGCGACTGTCCTCGCCATCCCACTGATTTCGTGGGGTATTTACACCAAGATCGGTTCCCCGGATTTGCCAGCTCAGCCACTGGCGGAACGGCTTGCCAAGCCGGCGGACCAGAGTACGCCAGCGGAATTGATTGCACGCGCCGAAGCGCATCTCGCGCTCAATCCCGATGACGGGCAGGGCTGGGAAGTGCTTGCACCGATCTATCTGAGGCTTGGCCGCCCGGCCGATGCCGTCACCGCCTATCAACACGCGATCCGGCTCAATGGCGACAGTGCAGTGCGCCAACTCGGGCTAGGCCAGGCGATGTCCGCCGCTGCCGATGGCAAGATTACTCCCGAAGCGGAAGCGGTGTTCAAGCATGCTCTTGAACTCGACCCGAAGGATATGCGGCCGCAATTCTATATTATCGATGGCTGGATGCAGCAGGGCCGCCTGCCAGAGGCGCGGGACCTGATCCGCAAGCTCTTGGCGGAAGCGCCTGCGGATGTTCCGTGGCGCGATCAGGCGCAGGCAGCCTTGACGAGGCTCGATCATGAGATCGCCGGTGATGCGCCGGACGTCAGCGATGTCGAGAAAACCGGGCCGGACGCCTCGCAGGTCGAAGCCGCGGCGGGCATGAATAATCAGGACCGCGCCGCGATGATCGAAGGCATGGTTGCGAACCTTGCCGAAAAATTGAAACAATCGCCTGATGATATCGAAGGCTGGGAAAGGCTCGTCCGATCCTATGTGGTTCTCAACCGGCCCAATGATGCGTTGGAAGCGCTGGGCCGGGCGAGAAAGGTGCTGAGTGCAGACAAGCTTGCGCGGCTCGATGCGGTGGCAAACGAGCTTGGCCTTGCCGACGAACCGGACCAACCGGAGAATAATTGATGACGCGCAAACAGAAGCGGCTTTCGGTGATCGGGGGAGGGCTGTTCGTCCTGGCGGTTGCAGCGGCGCTGGTGCTATTCGCGCTGCAGCAGAAGATCGCATTCTTTCGCATGCCGTCTGACATTCAGGCATCCGATGTTGAATCGGAGTCGCGCTTCCGCCTCGGCGGTCTGGTCGAAAAGGGCAGCGTTGTGCGTGGCGACGGCTCGAAGATCAGTTTTTCCGTCACGGACCATGTCAAAAGCGTTCCCGTGACCTATGATGGCATCCTGCCGGATCTTTTCCGCGAAGATCAGGGCGTCGTTATCGAAGGCAGGTTCATGCCCGGCGGCGCATTCGTTGCCGACAGTGTGCTCGCCAAGCATGATGAGAACTATATGCCGAAGGAAGTTGCCGATAGTCTGAAAGCCAAGGGTGTCTGGCAGGGAGAGAGCAAGCAATGACCGTCGAACTCGGACATTTCGCGCTGGTGCTGGCGTTGGCGCTCTCCATCGTCCAAGCGGTGTTGCCTGTGCTCGGCGCGCGCCGTAACGATGACCGCATGATGGCTGTTGCGGTGCCTGCCTCATTCACTGTGTTTGCCCTGATTGCCCTGTCTTTTGCGGCGCTTACATCCGCGCATGTCCTTTCCGACTTTTCCGTGCAGAACGTCTTTGAAAACTCGCACTCGCAAAAGCCGCTGCTCTACAAGTTCACGGGTGTCTGGGGCAATCATGAAGGCTCAATGCTGCTCTGGGTGCTGATCTTGAGCTTTTTCACGGCGCTGGTTGCCTTCTTCGGCAATAATCTGCCGCCTGCATTGAAAGCCAATGTCCTTGGCGTTCAGGCCTGGATCGGCAGTGCCTTCCTCCTGTTCATCGTCGCGACATCCAATCCGTTTGCCCGCCTCAATCCAGCGCCTATCGAAGGGCAGGATCTCAACCCGATCCTGCAGGATATCGGCCTCGCCATTCATCCGCCCATGCTCTATCTCGGCTATGTCGGCTTCTCGGTCTGCTTCTCCTTTGCGGTTGCCGCGCTGATCGACGGCCGCATCGATGCCGCATGGGCCCGCTGGGTGCGGCCTTGGACCTTGACGGCATGGATATTCCTGACCGGCGGCATCGCCATGGGTTCCTACTGGGCATACTACGAGCTTGGCTGGGGGGGCTGGTGGTTCTGGGATCCGGTCGAAAACGCGTCCTTTATGCCATGGCTCGCCGGTACTGCGCTGCTGCATTCGGCGCTGGTCATGGAAAAGCGCTCGGCGTTGAAAATCTGGACCGTGCTGCTTGCCATCCTGACCTTCTCGCTGTCGCTGCTCGGCACATTCCTTGTACGCTCGGGCGTGCTGACCTCGGTGCATACATTCGCCACCGATCCGGGGCGCGGCCTGTTCATCCTCGCCATTCTCGTCCTGTTCATTGGTGGATCGCTGGCGCTGTTCGCCTGGCGGGCACAGACGCTGGCGCCTGGCGGGCTTTTCCAGCCGATCTCGCGCGAAGGGGCGCTCGTCTTCAACAATCTGTTCCTGACCACTGCCGCCGCCACGGTGCTGATTGGCACGCTCTACCCTCTGCTGCTGGAATCGCTGACCGGCGAGAAGATTTCCGTCGGCGCACCGTTCTTCAATCTGACCTTCGGTCCGCTGATGATCCCGCTGCTTGCGGCCGTCCCGTTCGGGCCGCTGCTGGCATGGAAGCGCGGCGATATTCTCGCCGTGGCGCAACGATTGATGACGGCCTTTTTCATTGCGCTGCTTGTTGTGGCATTCGTGCTTTACAAGACTTCGGCGTCCGGCGTGCTCGCGGCCTTCGGTATCGGACTTGCCGTCTGGCTCATGCTGGGTGCGGTGACCGATATTTCGCTCAAGGCCGGCGTTGGCAAAACTTCTCTAGGCTCGATGGCACAGCGTATCATGGGCCTGCCGCGCTCCGTATTTGGAACCGCATTTGCGCATTTCGGCCTCGGCGTCACCCTTCTCGGCATCGTCGCCACGACGACTTTTGCCACCGAAAGCGTGCTGGTGATGAAGCCGGGCGACGGCATCAGGGCGGGCGGGTATACGCTGCGTTTCGACCGCGTCGACACGGTCAAGGGCTCGAACTACATGGAGGATCAGGGCAGGTTCACCATTATGAACGATGCCGGCCAACCCGTAACCGATCTCACCTCTGCAAAGCGCTTTTTCCCGGTTCGCAAGATGCAGACGACCGAGGCCGGCATCAAGACGTTCCTGTTCAGCCAGCTTTATGTTTCGCTCGGCGATGCGGCCAAGGATGGCGGTATCGTGGTGAGGATCTGGTGGAAACCGCTGGTGACGCTGATCTGGCTAGGCGGCGTGGTGATGATGATTGGCGGCGGCATGTCGCTGCTCGACCGGCGCCTGCGCATTGGCGCACCGAGCAGGGCCAAGCCGCGACCAGCGCGAGCCGTCGCATGAGACGCCTTATCTCAGCTCTGGCTCTTGGATTGGCGCTTTGCTTCGCCGCGAGCGGTGCGCAAGCTCTTTCGCCCGATGAAATGCTGTCCAATCCGGTGCTGGAAAAGCGCGCACGGACCATTTCCGCCGAATTGCGCTGCATGGTGTGCCAGAACGAATCCATCGACGACTCCAACGCCGATCTCGCCCGGGATTTGCGCGTGCTGGTGCGTGAAAGGCTGGTTGCCGGCGATACGGACGAACAGGTGCTGGAGTTTCTCGTTGCGCGCTACGGCGAATTCGTCCTGCTCAGACCGCGGCTGCAGATGAGTACGCTGTTGCTCTGGGGCTTTCCTATTGCAGTTTTGCTCGCTGGTGGCGTCGCGATCGTCCTTTCGATCCGGCGCCGCCGTGCTAGTCCTGTTGAAGCCGCGCCTCTTTCCGAGAGCGAGAAGAAGCAACTCAAAAAACTCGTCGGCGCATCCGGCGATTGAGGTTCAGCCTTTCGCGGGCAACATGCGCGTTAGCACGCGGTCCTTCAGCACATAATGATGCAGCAGCGCGGCAAGGGCGTGAAATCCGGCGATAATGATGATCGCCCACGCGACGTTGTTGTGCAACCAGCCAAACGTCGACCGAAGCCCCGGCGCCAGTGCAACGTGGGGTATGGTGAACAGGCCGAAGAAGGCAAAAGGCTCGTTCTGCACCCAGCGGAACAGGAAACCGAGTGCAACTTGCAGGCACAGCAAAACGTAAAGCGCGATATGGACTGTCTTCGCGGCGATTGCTTGAAGACCCGTCGTTGCAGGCGGCAGCCGCCGTCCCTGCGCCAACCGCCAGATGACGCGCATGACTATAATGGCGGCGAGCAAAATCCCGAGCGATATGTGCAGCGTTTGCAATTCTCCGCGCAGTGGCGTTCCCCGAGGCAAAAAACCCCACGTCTCCGCGCCGGCAAAAAGCGAAATCACCAGAATTGCTGTCAGCCAATGCAGAATGATGGTCGCATTGTCATAAACCTGCCGCGTTGATTGAGCGGCTGCGGTGCGGACACCTGGATTTGGCATGATATTCACTCCTGAAATCGCAGTCTGAACAGAACACGTAAAAACCGTCGATTATTCGAGCGAAAATGTAAAATGTATTATTTGTAATGGTGTGCGGCGTGAAGTCAGGCTTCCTCGAAGCCTTTCAAGATCACACTGACATTGCGCGTGTGGACAGGTTCGTAGGGCCCATAGTAGCTGATCACGCCCGAGGCAAAATCTTCTGCTACGAAGGTTCTGAGGTCCTGCCTCGCCAGCTCGGGCTCTCCCTGCAGGCGCAGCAGCTTTTCCACATAGCTGCGTGTAGCCGTGATCAATTCCGGTCCGTAGCCGCCCGCGACGATCATTTCCTCCGCGCCATGATTGGGCAGGATTTTCGCGATATCCCACGCTGCCATGCGCTCCAGATCGCGCAGATGATGCTCGAGCCGCTTCGGCTCGGCGACATAGGTGATCGGTTCTTCGAGCGCATCGCCCGCCAGCATCAACTTGCGCTGCGGCAGCATCAGCATCGTCCCGTCATGGCTGTGAATGTCGACATGGCGCAGTTCCACATCGATATCGCCGACCTTCAACTTCAGCTCTGTCTCAAAGGTGCTGTTCGGCATGATGAGCGGCTTGATCGGCGGGTTGTCGTTCTCCAGCCGTTCACGATTGTCGCGCATTGCCTGCGCGGTCAACGTATTGGCGATGATCTCGCAATCCGCAAAGACTTCGTTCCCGGCCACGTGATCCACGTGCCAATGGCTGAGCACGACGCGTATGTGGCGCACGCCGGCGTCTTCCAGCGTCTTGCGGATGATCTGCGCGTGGGGAAGCGAGATGCTCGTGTCGTAAACGAGCGCTTCATCGCCAGAAACAATGGCATAGGAACACACGCCGAGCGAATAGGCTCCGTCGTCGAGCCAGTTCGGCTCATCGGCATAGGCCCGCACACCCTCGATCCTGCCATCATAGAACGCATAGACTTCGTCATAGGGGCGATGAATGCGCATGGTCGATCCGAGTGTTTGCATGTTCGAACTCCGTTTTGGAGGCGCCGATCTTGAATCGACGCATCCTGGCGACGTTAAGGGAATTTCGGTCTGATGGCAGCAAATAGCAGCCGATATTAGACTAAAGTATAATGATTTTATGGAAAAAGTTAAAAATTACATGTGTAAAGTTTAAATCTCCCATTGAGTCATATATTAGCTTGCTGTATTGGACAGCACATATTTACAAAAAGAGTTTCGCTTTCCATTGGCTTGGTTGCCAAGCAGGACGCCGGCATCTCTGATACTATCCTAGTGAAACGCCTGGTGGCAGTTATGCCATTTTAGGTTGTGTTTTTATTTGTTGCAATTTTTACGGGCATTGCCCTCAATTTTTATGAGAAGAGATATTTTTATGACGAAAAGTGCCGTCGCAAGACGTAATCCGAATATATCAAATCGAAGTAAGCCCACTCGTTTCGTGCAGAACTGGATTGCCGCTACTGATGCGAGCCGCTCGCTTCGCCGCCGCTTGAGCGCCATCCTGCGCATGTCGTGCCGCTCGCTCGGCATGAAGCGCGGTCGCGGGTTACAAATTTGTCATGTTACGGAAATAGCGACGTAACGTTCTTATTTGTATCACTGTTGGTATAAACGATCAGATATTGGTCAGACGCCCAAGGAGATACATCTAAATGTCGAACAATCGTAAGTCCTCTGTTTACCGCGCGGGCATCGCCGCCGCCCTGTTGTCCTCGGCTCTCGTCGGGGGCCTCTTGGCGACCGGACCGCTTAGCGCCATTGTCCCGGCGCAAGCTGAGGCTGTGCGTGTAGATGCTCCCCAGCAGCCCGGCTTTGCCGATGTCGTCGAAAAGGTCAGCCCCGCTGTCGTCAGTGTTCGTGTCAAGAGCGCGGTCCGCGAGACTGCCGATGACAATTCCGGTTTCCCGGGCCTTGATCAGTTGCCCGATGACAATCCCATGAAGCGGTTTTTCTATGAGTTCGGCCAGGGCCAGCAGGGCCAGCGTGGCATGGAACCGCACAAATCGCCGCGCGATCATAATCGCCCGGACCGCGTTCGCCCGACTGCACAGGGCTCTGGTTTCTTCATCTCGGAAGACGGTTATCTCGTTACCAACGACCACGTCGTTGAGGATGGCACCGCTTATACGGTCGTGCTGAATGACGGCACCGAACTCGACGCCAAGCTGATTGGTAAGGACAAACGCACCGATCTTGCCGTTCTGAAGGTCGATGACAAGCGCAAGTTCACCTATGTGTCCTTTGGCGATGACAACAAGATTCGCGTCGGACAATGGGTCGTTGCCGTGGGTAATCCGTTCGGCCTTGGTGGTACTGTAACGGCTGGTATCGTATCGGCCCGTGGCCGCGATATCGGCGCAGGTCCTTATGACGACTTCCTGCAGATCGACGCAGCCGTCAACCGCGGCAATTCCGGCGGTCCGGCCTTCAATCTGAACGGTGAAGTTGTCGGCATCAATACGGCGATCTTCTCGCCTTCGGGTGGCAGTGTTGGTATTGCGTTTGCCATCCCGGCGACAACCGCCAAGAATGTCGTCGATCAGCTGATCAAAACCGGCACGGTTTCGCGTGGTTGGATCGGTGTTCAGATACAGCCGGTCAGCAAGGAAATCGCTGAATCTCTCGGCCTCGCCGAAGAAAAAGGTGCGCTTGTTGCCGAGCCGCAGGCCGATGGGCCTGCCGCCAAGGCTGGTATCGTGGCCGGTGACGTGATCACGGCCGTCAATGGCGACACCGTCGCCGATCCGCGCGATCTTGCCAAGAAGATTGCGGCAATCAGCGCCGGCAAGGATGCGGAGCTTTCCGTCTGGCGCAAGGGCGAGGCCAAATCGATCAATGTTGCGATCAAGCCGTACCCGCAAGACGACCAGCAGGCGTCTGCTACTCCGAAGCAGGACGATCAGGCAAAGCCTTCGGCTCTTGACGATTACGGCCTGACGGTCATGCCGTCCGATGATGGCAAGGGCGTTGTGGTGACGGATGTCGATCGTCAGGGCGACGCCGCCGACAAGGGCATCACGACAGGCGACATCATCGTCTCGGTCAACAACAAGCCGGTGAAGACCGGTGCGGAGATTGACACTGCGATTGCCGATGCGTCGAAGTCCGGTCGCAAGGCCGTTCTTCTCCAGGTGCAGACCAACGATCAGTCGCGGTTTGTGGCTCTGCCGATCAACCAGGGTTGATCCGCATGAAAATGAAGGTTGCGGCGGCGCTGCATCCCCACCCCCGTTAGCGCCAAAGCACAAAAGGGCGGCAGATCCTTCGATAATCTGCCGCCCGCTTTCTTTCTGTATTGTGCAGGACACTTCACTCATTCACCGAAACCGGCTTAATGTGACGCCATGAAGATTCTCGTTATCGAAGATGACCGCGAAGCGGCCCGCTACCTGGAGAAGGCCTTTGCCGAGGCAGGCCACTCGGCGGATATAGCTGGCGATGGCGAAACCGGCTATACACTGGCGGAGCAGGGGACTTATGATGCCCTTGTCGTTGACCGTATGCTGCCGCGCCGCGATGGTCTTTCGGTGGTCGCGGCTCTCCGAGCCCAAGGCAACGATACACCCGCGCTGATCCTCTCCGCACTTGGTCAGGTCGATGATCGTGTCACCGGCCTCAGGGCTGGAGGCGACGATTACCTGACCAAACCCTATGCTTTCTCAGAACTGTTGGCCCGGATCGAAGTGCTGCAGAGACGATCGAGCCCGAAGGAGGCCGAGACTGTCTATCGCGTCGGCGACCTCGAGCTCGACCGTCTGTCGCACACCGCCAAGCGGGCCGGTCAGGTTATCATTCTCCAGCCACGCGAATTCCGTCTGCTCGAATATCTGATGCGCCATTCCGGACAGGTCGTGACCCGCACAATGCTGCTGGAGCATGTCTGGGATTATCATTTCGATCCACAGACCAACGTCATCGATGTGCATGTCTCGCGCTTGCGGGGCAAGATCGAAAAGGGCTTCGAAACGCCCCTTCTGCACACGGTGCGTGGAGCCGGCTACATGCTGAAAGCGACCGCCGGAACTGATGCATGAGCCGTTTCCGTTCCATGATGAAAATGACAGCCGTCAGGCTGTCAGCGCTCTATCTCATTTTGTTCACGATCTGCGCGCTGGTGCTGGTGTTCTATATCACCAGTTCTTCCGTCCGGCTCCTGACGACGCAGACCGAGACGGCCATCAATGAAGAAGTCGAGAGCATCGGTCAGGTCTACCAGCGGGGCGGCATTGTCGGCCTCGTGCGTACGATCGATCGGCGCGGACGTCAGCCAGGTGCTTATCTCTATCTCGTAACCGATCCCGCAGGCCGCATCGTTGCCGGCAATGTCCAAAGCATTGAAGTAGGTGTTCTGCAGACTGAAGGCTGGATAGAGCGTCCCATCACTTACGAACGTTACAATGAAGGCAATGATCCGGAGGTGCACACGGCCATTGCCCGGGTCATCGTCATGCCGAATGGCATAAGGGTGATGGTCGGGCGCGATCTTGGCGAACCGGAACAGGTCCGGCTTGTCGTGCGCCGTGCGCTCATGGCCGCTCTCGGCATCATGGGCGTTGGTGCATTCCTGATCTGGTTCTTCGTTGGGCGACGTGCGCTGCAACGTATTGACGAGGTCTCGGTAGCCTCGCAACGCATCATGGGCGGCGACCTGGCGGGGCGGCTTCCGGTAAGCGGATCCGGCGATGAATTCGACCGCCTTTCGGAAAACCTCAACGGTATGCTGGCGCGCATTCAGGAATTGAACGAAGGCGTCAGGCACGTTTCCGACAACATCGCCCATGATCTGAAGACGCCGCTGACACGCATGCACAATCGCGCTGAGTCCGCACTGTCAAACGCCAAGACAACGAAGGCCTATCGCGCCGCCATGGAAGGCATGATCAGCGACTCCGATCAGCTGATCAGAACATTCAACGCCATTCTGATGATCTCGCGCCTCGAATCCGGCTATTCGACGGAGACGATGGAGCGGATTGCGTTATCGACAATTGTCGAAGACGTTTTCGAGCTGTACGAGCCTTCGGCCGAGGAGGCGGGCGTCAAGCTTACGTTGGGACCAATCGACGAAACGCCGGTCAAGGCGAACCGCGAATTGATCGGCCAGACCATTTCCAATCTCGTCGACAACGCCATCAAATATGCGAGCGTTAGTGAAAATCCGGTTGAAGTAATGCTTTCCGTTGAAAAGCACGAAGACAAGGTCAAGCTCATCGTCGCCGATAATGGTCCTGGCATCCCGGCAGATCAGGTGGGCCGGGCAACGGAACGCTTCGTGCGTTTGGAGGAAAGCCGTTCGCAACCGGGGTCGGGGCTGGGATTGAGCCTTGCCAAGGCAGTTATGAAATTGCACGGTGGCACGCTGGAACTGACGGACAATGCGCCGGGGTTGCGAGCAGTGCTTGCATTTCCGGTGGGAGAGGAAAATGCATGAATGCCAAGGCCGGGGCGGCTAGTCTTGACGAAAAACCTTTCTTTTCCAGCGATTTGCGTGAACTGACGCCACTCGACGAGAAGAATGCCGCGGCCTTTCTGCGTGATCTTCTCGAAAATGCTGCGAAAAAACAATCCTCCGGCATCGCCGCTCTGAAAGACAACAAGCCCGCCGCTCGCTTTCTGTCCGCTGTTCTCGATCTCTCGCCCTATCTGCGCAATGTCCTGCTGCGCCGCCCGATGATCATCGAGCCATTGTTCGAAATAGGCTTGCCAAAGCGCCTCGAAGTGTTGATGCAGGAGATTGCTGCATGCTCGGAAAGCGATACGGTCACCGAAGCTGGCATTATGACCGCGCTCCGCCAATTGAAGCTGGAAGGCCATGTGCTGATCGCCCTCGGCGATCTCTCCGGATCGTTCACGACCAAGGATGCCACGCTCTGGCTGTCGCGGCTCGCTGAGGAAAGCGTTGGTGCTGCCGTGCGGTTCCTGCTGCGCGATGCGCATGAGGCGGGCAAGCTCAAGCTGCCCGACCCAAAACACCCTGCGAAGGGGAGCGGGTGGATTATTCTGGCCATGGGAAAATTCGGCGCTTTCGAGCTGAATTATTCCTCTGATATCGATCTGATCATCTTCATCGACGAGCAGAGCCCGGCGATCACCGATCCTTATGAGTGTGTGGAAACCTTTTCGCGCCTGACGCGCCGCCTAGTGCGTATTCTGCAGGATCGCACCGCCGATGGCTATGTTTTCCGTACGGATTTGCGCCTGCGGCCCGACCCCGGCTCGACGCCACTGGCCATACCCGTTGTTGCCGCGCTCAACTATTACGAAGGGCGCGGGCAAAATTGGGAGCGCGCCGCCATGATCAAGGCGCGGCCTGTTGCGGGCGATATCGATGCGGGAAAACGTGTTCTGGCTGAGCTCGCGCCTTACGTCTGGCGCAAATATCTCGACTATGCGGCGATCGCCGACGTTCACTCCATCAAGCGGCAGATCCATGCACACAAGGGGCATGGAGAAATTGCCGTGCGCGGCCACAATGTGAAGCTCGGTCGCGGCGGTATTCGCGAGATCGAGTTTTTCGTGCAGACACAGCAATTGATCGCCGGTGGCCGTTTTCCGCAACTGCGCGGTTCGCGCACCGTCGATATGCTGGCTGCACTGCAGGGACTTGGCTGGATCAGCATCGAGGCACGTGACACGTTGGTGCAGAAATATGGCTTTCTGCGCGACGTCGAGCACCGTATACAGATGATTGCGGACGAGCAGACACACACGCTACCGGAGGATGACGAGAACTTCCTGCGCGTAGCTCATATGATGGGTTACAAGGATGGCGAGACCTTCGCGGAAGATTTCCGGCAGGCGTTGCAGACAGTCGAGACCCACTATGCGGCACTGTTCGAACAGGCGCAGGACCTGACCGGCGAGACCGGCAATCTGGTTTTCACCGGCGATGTCGATGATCCGGATACGTTGAAAACGCTGGAAAAATTCGGCTTCAAACGGCCAAGTGATATTTGCCGCGTGATCCGCACCTGGCATTTCGGCCGTTATCGCGCGACGCAATCGGCGGAGTCACGCGAACGCCTGACTGAACTGACGCCCGTCCTGCTCAAGGCATTCGGCGCAACCAGCCGGGCCGATGAGGCGCTGATGCGCTTCGACGAGATGATCAAGGGCCTGCCGGCGGGCATCCAACTGTTCAGTCTGCTGCAGTCCAACCCGCGTCTTCTCGACCTTCTGGTGCTGATCATGGGTGCCGCGCCGCGGCTTGCCGATATCATCACCCGCAAGCCACATATCTTCGATGGCATGCTCGATCCCGCGATCTTTGCCGATGTGCCGACGCGCGCCTATCTGGCCGAACGGCTGGAAGGCTTTCTCGGGCCCTCGAAAGTTTATGAGGATATTCTCGACCGGCTGCGCATCTTTGCGGCAGAGCATCGCTTTCTAATTGGAATCCGGCTGTTGACCGGGGCGATCGACGGCGCGCGTGCGGGAAAGGCTTTTTCCGATCTTGCCGATCTTGTTATCGACCGGGCGCTGCAGGCCGTCATCAACGAGTTCGCCGGTAAACACGGCAAAATCAGTGGCGGGCGCATTGCCATCCTCGGCATGGGCAAACTCGGCAGCCGTGAACTGACAGCCGGCTCCGACATCGACCTCATCCTGCTCTACGACCATGACGAGCACGCGGAAGAGTCGAATGGGGACAAGCCACTCCCGCCATCGCAATACTACATGCGGCTGACCCAGCGGCTGATCGCAGCGCTTTCCGCGCCGACCGCCGAGGGCGTTCTCTATGAAGTCGATTTCCGCCTGCGTCCCTCGGGCAACAAAGGTCCCGTCGCTACCCATATCGACGCATTCCGCAAATATCAGCGTACTGACGCCTGGACCTGGGAACATATGGCGCTGACCCGCGCCCGGCCGGTGGCCGGGGATATCGCATTCTTTGGCGAAATCGAGCAGGAAGTGACCGAGATTTTGGCATTGCCGCGCGACACTGCAAAGATCGCCAAGGATGTCGCCGAAATGCGGACGCTGATCGAGACGGAGAAGCCGCCGCGAGATAGATGGGATTTGAAGCTCGTGCCGGGCGGCATCATCGACCTGGAATTCATCGCGCAGTTTGCCGTGCTCACCGGTAATGTCGAGGGGCCGGTTATCGCGCAATCGACGGCCGAGGTAATAGCCAAACTCAAGCCGGACTGCGTCGAGCCGGCGACCGCCGACGGCTTGGTCCAAGCCGCTAACCTTTACACGGGCATCACGCAGATCATTCGTCTCTGTTTGAACGGCGACGTGAAGCGTGAGGATTTCCCGCCTGGCCTTGGCGAACTGCTCTGCCGCGCTTGCGATCTGCCCGACCTCGATCGCGTCGAGACCTATCTCAACGAAACGGCGCGGTCAGTTCGAAAGACCTTCGATAGCCTGCTCAAGAGCGCCCGCAAACAATAATAATATCAGCTTGAACTGATATCGGTTGCAGCCTATATTGAATGATGAGTTGGAGGGTTCAAGAGCATCCTGATTTTTCGAAGGAACAAGCGAAACTTGATCCGGATGTCGCGGACAAACTTGACGAAATGATCCTCATCCTTGCGCGAGAAGGTCCCAATCTTGGCCGTCCACTCGTCGATACGCTTTACGGCTCGAAACATGCCAACATGAAAGAAATCCGTTTTGCTCTCAAAGGAGTATGGCGATTTGCCTTCGCCTTCGATCCGGATCGCCAAGCGATCATACTAGTTGGTGGCAACAAGGAAGGCGTGAACCAGAGGAGATTTTATAAATCTCTCGTCAAGAATGCGGATAAGCGCTTCGATGAGTGGCTGCAAGCAAAGGAATAGGACATGGCACAGTACAAGAAATCGGACTTTCCCAATGCAGTGGATCGGATCCACGCTCTTCCGAAGGAGCGCCGGGAGAAGATCTATGCCGGTGCCGCTGCGATCATAGAGGCCATGCATCTTAAGGAAGTCCGCAAGGCACTGGATGTGACACAGACAGCTCTTTCCAACGAAACGGGACTGAAACAGGGCGAAATTTCCAGAATCGAGAATCATCCGGAAACCGTCCAACTCAGAACGCTTGAGAAATATGTGCGTGGACTTGGCGGCACGTTCAAACTCGTCGCTGACTTTCCCGATGGCACTCATGCGGAAATACCGCTTCGTTCGGGTAGACCAGTGAAATCGCGCGTGACAGTCGAGACGACCGTCAACGGCCAAAAGTCGCGGGTAAAGCGCTCAGCTTGAAGTTGCTGTTAAAAGCCCGATCATTTGAGTTCGGTGATCTGCAGGACAGCCATTCTCGCGGGAGCCTCACCGGCGTTACCCACCATCTCGGTTACGCCAGCGGCAAGAAGGAAACCTTCGCCAGGCGCCAGTGTCCGCGTATCACCACTGGACTTCAGCGTCAGCGGAGCCTCTACCGCCGTAATGTAGGACGGGCCATGTTCGTTCAAAACTGTATCGCTGGCTCCCGAAGGCAAAGTCTTGATATCCTGCTTCACTTTGAATGGACGGTCGGTGAACTTCTGATTTCGAAAGATCACCTTGAAGGGATTTGATGAGTTGACGTTGACGATCATACTCGTCGGAGCGCCCAACGCTGTGCAGATGTCCCGGAAAGGGGCGCCGGCCCGCATGACATGGGTCGAGAGATAGTGCATCTCGCCGCCATCCTCGTTTCCCCCCGTGTGCACCGTAAGGTCACGCACCAAAAGCGTCTTCTGCGCCGGAACTTTCGTCGTGGTGCCGCCTTTGTCAGCCGTCCACCAGAAGCCGGTGCCCTTGATAGTCGTCACGCATTCAATGCCATCGTGCAAATGGGTTGGAAACAGACCGTTACCCTTCACTGCGGTGATCTCGTACCACACATCCCAATCGCCAGTGATAGGCACATCAACGTCGCAAACACCCTCAGTAATATCGCTTGGCGCAACTTGCTGCGCCTTTAAAGTTGTAGGTGGAGGAATGGCGACGGCGCAAGTCAACAGCAGCAGGCATGAGAATTTCTTCAACATGACAGTTCTCCCCGAATATATAAAACTTTATTGTACAGTAAATTTCAGGGATTTCACAGGTAGTTAATTAATTTTTATTCAGAATAGTTTCAGTACTACATTAATCTCGTCGGTATCCGCACAGAGACAATAGTTCCGATACCTTCGGTTGAGCGTATCTTCAACGCACCACCGTGTAGTTGAGTTAAGGAACGAGAAATGGCGAGGCCTAGTCCAGAGCCGGCATGGGATTTTGTGAACTGATTTTCGACTTGTTCGAAAGGTTGCCCGATTTTCTTCAGCGCTTCTTTAGGTATACCGCAACCCGTATCTTCGATAGTCAGCACCAGCGCACCCGATACCTTGCGGGCCCGCACCGAGATGCGCCCGCCCGTATCGGTGAATTTCACCGCATTCGACAGGAGATTGATCAGTATCTGCTTGATGGCGCGGCGATCAGCGTTGAGCGTAACGCTTTCTGCGATCCGGGTTTCGACCCTCACATCCTTTTCCTGTGCTTGCAGAGAAACTACACGCACGGTCTCGCGGATCAGCGGGCAAAGATCGATCTCCTCACGATCCAGCGAGAAATGTCCGGCTTCGATCTTCGACATGTCGAGTATGTCGTTGATGACGTTGAGGAGGTAGTTGCCGCTGGTATGGATGTCGTGGACATATTCCACGTAGCGGTCGGAGCCGAGCGCGCCGAACGTACCCGAATGCATGATTTCCGAGAAGCCGATGATGGCGTTGAGCGGCGTGCGCAGTTCGTGTGACATGTTGGCGAGGAATTCGGACTTCGCCCGGTTGGCAGCCTCGGCGCGTTCTTTCTCCACTGCGTACTTGCTGTTGAGTTCGGTCAGTTCCAGCGTGCGTTCGATCTCGGATTTGCGGGCGAGACTGAGGTCGTGAATTGTCGCCATCAAGCGGCGCTCGCTGTCCACCAGCCGTTCTTCATGCACTTTCAACTGGGTAATGTCGGTGCCGACAGACACCAGCCCGCCATCCTGAGTGCGCCGTTCATTGACCTGCAACCAACGGCCATCGGCCAGTTGCCGTTCGAAGGTCAGCGCGCCATTGCGACCGTTTTCATTGGCCATGCGCTTTTCGAAGGCCACCGCGCGGATACGTGGTTCCAGTTCCTCGCGGCCGATGCCCGGCAGCAGGCACTCATTGGCGAGCCCCGAATATTCGTTGAACTTGCTGTTCGACATGACCAGACGGTTGTCCGCGTCCCAGAGAACGAAGGTTTCGGAAATACTTTCGATCGCCTCGCGGATACGCTGATCCGCCTGTGCTGTCGCCTGGACAAAACGGTGCTGTTCGCTGACGTCGACGGCGACGCCAACGAGATGAAGATCGCCGACGTTCGCATCGGCGACCTGCGCGCGCACCCGCATCCACACCCAATAGCCTTCCGCATGGCGCATGCGGAAGACGCGGTCCATCTGGCTGATCTCCCCGGCTGCAACCTGCGCCGCGACGCTATAGAGCGTGTCGTCGTCCGGATGGACGATTGACGATATATCGCCAAGAGAGAGAATGGCGTCATAGGCCTCGTAGCCGAGCATTTCATACATCGACCGCGACCAGTACACCCGGCCGCGTGCCATGTCCCAATCCCACAGCCCGCAGCGGCCGCGCGCCAGCGCCGTGTCCACCCGCGCTTGCGTGTGCTGATACAGCTCGTCCGCATCCTGTGCGCGAGCCGCCTGGCTGAAATAGGCATAGAGCACGATCAGCATGATTGTCGCCGTTCCGGCGAACATCGTGACATTGATAGAGACGACCCGGCGCCAATCGGCAAAGATGGCCTCGACCGGATGCATGACGAAGACTGAATAGGCGCCATTGCCCGAACGGCTGAAGGCGGCGAGGGCAGGTGTGCCTTCAACCCTTACCGGCATTGCGCCGGCCCGGTCGCCGAAGAGAAAAAGCGGTTGCCCTTCAGTAACGAAGCTTTCAAGGTTCCTGTTGCGCCAGTGGTCGCTGCCGTCGGAAGAGACCACGATGTTGGCCTCATCATTCGCGACGGCAAACCACAGTCCCGACGGAATCAGATCGTTCGCGCGGATTTCACTGATAATATTCTGCAGGTCGCCCACGCTCAGTTTTTGACCGCCATTCATGCGATTGTCGATGACGCTCGCCACATGACTGGCCGCCATGGACAAGGTTGCGCGGGCTGTACGCTCCGTGTCGTCACGCCAGCCGAGAAGCGACATGGAACGCGCAAGAGCAAGTGCGAGCAGGAAGATGATGATGAGCGGTGGAATAGCCCGGCGCAGATAGGGCTCGGCGGCAAGCAGCTTGCCATAGGCAGGATCGGCGAGAAGTTTTATGTGACCCGAAAGCCGGCTGCGCCCCCGCGCATTGTTCCGGCTTTTGGCATAATTCTTCCCCGTCGGCGCGCGATACGCGTCCGCATTTGCCATCGATGGCCCCCTCATTCTTCATTGTAATCAGTGATTTGCTTCGGCACGCCGCACATCCGAAGCACCTGTAGTGAATCAAAACTGATTCTGCGTGTCTAGTCCCTTTGTTAAATATTTATCAATACTTATGGCGAGCCAAAACTATAATCAAAGGACGAGTCATAACTCCTTGAAATGACTCAAAATACCCTCGGGCGACGCCCGAGGACGATGAATAAACAGGGCAGTGGATAACCTCCGGACGGGCTTCTTAGGCCAATGTTCGCTCGACGATATCCCGCACGTCGGCTGAAAGTCCGGTCTCCATAGCGATGGTCGCCAGCGATTCACGCGCATGTTCGCGCCGCACGGGTTCGAAGGATCGCCACGAGCGCATCGCCGTCAGAAGCCGCGCAGCTAGCTGCGGGTTCTTTTTGTCGATGGTCAGGATCGTCTCGGCAAAGAATTTGTAACCCCTGCCATCCGCACGATTGAAACCGGTCTGGTTGCCGCTGGAAAATGCGCCGATCAAAGCGCGGGTGCGGTTGGGATTGTCGAGCGAAAACAGCTTGTGTGTCATCAACTCGCGGACCTTGTCCAGCGCCCCATTTCCCGGCTGCATCGCCTGCACCACGAACCACTTGTCCATGACCAGCGGATCATTGCCGAAACGCGCCTCGAATGCCTGCAGCGCGTGGTTTGTCGCCTCACTGTCGCCAAAGCGTTGGACGAGCACACCAAGCGCTGCCGCCCGATCGGTCATATTGTCGGCATTCTTGAACTGTGCGGCGGCCCGCTTCGAACTGCTTTCAGCGACGCTGAGATAATCGAGCAGCACATTGCGCAGCGCTCTGCGTCCGGCTCCAGCCGCATCCGGCTTGAACGAGCCTTTCTGTTCCAGCTCGTTATAAGCTTGCGCGAATTTCTCCGCATGCGCTTCGGCCACGGCGCTGATCAGCGCATCACGGCTGCCAAGAATGGCATCCGGGTCGATATTCGCGCCGAGCTCGCGCGCGATGTCGCTTTCGGAAGGGATGCTGAGGCACAGCGCCCGAAACGCCTCATCCAGCGTTGCATTGAACGCGATTTCGCCGAGGAGCTTGATCGACGAGTTCTCGATCGTCGCGGGCTTGCCGCCGCGGACACGTTTCGAATTGCTGGTCAGCTTGGCGTTCAGCAGTTGGGTGAGGGCCTGCCAGCGCGTCACCTCATCGCCGTCATTGCGGGCGAGGAAGGCGAGATCCGAGCGTGTCAATTCGCTGGTCAGCGTCACCGGTGCGGAAAAGCCGCGCAGCAGTGAAGGGACCGGTCGTTCCGAAATACCGGAAAAGCTGAAGCGCTCCTTGCGCTTGCGCAAATGGATCACGTCGCCTTTGACCAGACCGCCCTTGGCCGAACGGGGCTTCAGCTCACGGCCTTTGGCTCCGAGCAGCGCAAACTGCACCGGAATGTGCATCGGCTTTTTCGAAGTCTGGCCAGGTGTCGGCTTCAGCGACTGTTCGATCTCGATTTCGAAGGTCTTCGTCGCCTGATCGTAATCATAGGTAATGGCGAGGTTGGGTGTACCTGCCTGATCATACCAGAGTGCAAACTGGCTGAGGTCCTCGCCCGACGCATCCTCGAAGACCTTGATGAAATCCTCGATGGTCGCGGCATCGCCATCATGGCGCTCGAAATAGAGGTCCATGCCCTTGCGGAAGAGATCCGGCCCGAGAATGGTACGGATCATACGCACGACCTCGGAACCTTTTTCGTAGACGGTCGACGTGTAGAAATTGTTGATCTCGCGGAACTGGCGCGGACGCACCGGGTGGGCGAGGGGCCCGGCATCTTCCGGGAACTGATGCGCCTTGAGACCCTTCACTTCCGCGATGCGCTTGACGGCGCGCGAACGCATGTCGGCGGAAAACTCATGATCGCGGTAAACGGTCAGCCCCTCCTTCAGGCAAAGCTGGAACCAGTCGCGGCAAGTGATTCTGTTTCCTGTCCAATTGTGGAAATATTCGTGGGCGATCACCGCTTCGATTCCGGCATAATCCGTATCGGTCGCGGTGTCGGGATCGGCCAGCACATACTTGTCGTTAAAGACGTTGAGTCCCTTGTTTTCCATAGCGCCCATGTTGAAATCGGACACGGCAACGACGTTGAAAACATCGAGATCATATTCGCGGCCGAAGACATCCTCGTCCCATTTCATCGAACGCTTCAGCGCATCCATGGCGTAAAGCGCGCGTGGCTCCTTGCCGTGCTCGACATAGATGCCGAGATCGATATGACGTCCCGAAGCGGTTGTGAATGTATCGGTGATCACGCCGAGATCGCCGGCGACGAGCGCGAAGAGATAGGCTGGCTTCGGATGCGGATCGTGCCAGACGGCAAAATGCCGGCCGTTGGTAAGTGTGCCCTTATCTTTAGGGTTGCCATTCGACAGCAGCAACGGCGCTTCGCTGCGTTCGGCTTCGATGCGCACCGTATAGACCGAGAGCATGTCCGGACGGTCGAGGAAATAGGTGATGCGGCGGAACCCTTCCGCCTCGCACTGGGTGCAATAAACGTCGCTCGACCGGTACAGACCGGTCAATTGCCGGTTGGTGGTCGGATTGACCTCGGTGGTTATTTCGAGCGTGAAGGTGCCATTTTCCGGCAAGCCGCGAATTTCGAGACGATCTGGCGTCGCCACATAGGCATTGTCGCCGAGAACGGTACCATCGATACGGATATCAACGAGCTTGAGCTCATCGCCATCCAGAATGAGAGGCGCATCGGCGGCAACGCCGTTCCTGCGCTTGATCTGCAATGTGGATCTGACGACTGTGCGCTCGGGGCGGAGGCAAAAATCGAGGTGAGTTTCGGGAATGAGAAAATCGGTGGGCTTGTAATCTTCCAGATGAAAAACCTGGCCGGTATCGGTACGCATCGTCTAATTGTCCTTATTGATGGCGGGGACCCTATCCATCTTTTTTGTAAGGCACAACAAATCGTATATTTATCAAGGCAATTGGCTATGGACAGCGATGCTTCAATTGGCTCAAATTTTCAGCAGCTTGGATAATGCGCAAAAGCTGCTATCATCGCTCCGGAGTGGAGGACGAGCTTTCGCCCGTCTCCCTCTCTCATTTTTTGAATTGAACCCGGAGAGTCAGTGTCCAACTGATCCGGGTTCTTTTCATAATGAGGGCAATGCTAAACGGCAAATACCGCATAGTTCACCTCCAGATTTGATGGCAGGGCTGTCGCCGCAGTCGGAGGAGCCTGTCTTCCCCGATACACCGCTGGCCCGGCGCGCGCTGCTTTAGCCATCAAACGGCAAGTGCCTGAACGTTTTGATTTATCTCGTGATTTTGCACACCTCGCAATAAACGCTAGGTTGAGCTAAGGAGTATGTAGCGTGACCCAGGTTTGCGTTCACCCGTTTGTTTGCCGGAAAAATGCAAATTGATTGATCACGGTCTGGTGTGGCCGCTTAAACCATCCTAAAGATATATCAGTTTACAATTCCGTACCGCCGCCAACCACTCTTTCTTCCAGGATATACAACCGTGTCCACTATTGTTCACCCGCGAGACGGTGAACCACTTGTCGCAGATCGTGTGCGCAGCACCAATGTCATGCTGGGAATTGGCCTCAAGGTCGCTTCAGTCTGCGTATTCGTCTGCATGTCGAGCCTGCTGAAAGCATCGGACGGTATTCCTGCAGGTCAGCTGGTGTTTTTCCGCTCCTTCTTCGCGATCTTTCCGGTCATTGCCTTCATTGCATGGCAAGGGCAGATGGCCGTGGCATTCAAGACGGGTGAACCCTTCAGCCATTTCTGGCGCGGCTTCGTCGGCGTGAGCGCCATGAGTCTGAGCTTCTACGGTCTGACCAAACTTCCTCTGCCAGAATCAATCGCCATCAGCTACGCGACGCCGCTGTTGACCGTCGTATGCAGCGCTATTTTCCTGCGCGAGACGGTGCGCCTGTATCGCTGGTCGGCAGTGTGCTTCGGTCTCGTCGGGGTGGTTATCATCCTCTGGCCACGCATGTCATTTTTTACTGGCGAAAGTGAGTTCGGGGCAGATCAGGCGGTTGGGGCTCTCGCCACCCTGGGCGGCGCCGGACTTGCCGCCATCGCCATGCTGTTGGTACGCAAGCTGGTGCAAACCGAGCGCACGCCGACCATCGTCGTCTATTTCTCCATAGCCTCCAGCCTCATTGCACTGGTCAGCCTTCCGTTTGGATGGGTCTGGCCGACTGGCCTGCAGGCGACCTATCTGATCCTGGCTGGAATAGCTGGCGGCGTTGCGCAGATTCTTCTGACCGAAAGCTACCGCCACGCCGACATGTCGGCGATTGCGCCATTCGAATACACATCCATGCTGCTGGGGCTCGCCCTCGGCTATCTCCTGTTCGGTGATATTCCGACAGCGGAGATGATCACTGGCGCAGCAATCGTCATCAGCGCTGGCATTTTCATCATATACCGTGAACATCGGCTTGGCCTCGCCCGGGCACGTGCCCGAAAGGTCTCGACGCCGCAGGGCTAGTCCTCCTGCGCCGCTTCACTCAGGGGATGCAGCTGGAAAGTCTCCGGCGTCTGCGGCCGGTCATGCGGGCGAATGGCGAAATCGGGACGCTCTGAAGGGGCTTGCGACGCACGGCGAAGGCTGCGCCAGAACGCATAGGAGCCGTAGGCCGCATAGCTGACTGCCATCGTGACAAAGAAACCCGAAGGGCCATTCAGATCCATCAGCCGCCCTGCGATCTGCGGGCCGACCATGCTGCCGATACCATAGACAATCAGCTGACCGCTGGAAATCTTGACGAATTCGCTGGGCTCGGCAAAGTCGTTGGCGTGCGCCACATTGAGCGAATAGATCGGAAACAGCACTGTTCCGAAGGCGAACATCAACGTGTAGATCACCCAGGGCGTGGTGGGTTGGACCATGATCATCGTCAGCGAGATTGCGACACCGCCAATCCCGGCAACCACCATCACATAGCGCCTGTCGACAAAGTCTGAGATGCGGCCGATCGGATACTGGAAGATTGCTCCGCCAATCATCGAACTCGCGATCATAGTCGCAATGCCGAAAGTCGACAGGCCGATCTCGCGACCATAGATCGCCGACAGGAAGTTCCACGCGCCGGCGATGATCCCCGCGAGGAGCGAGCCGATCAACGCAGCAGGCGATTTGCGGTAAAGCCCGGGAAGATCGAGCGACACCTGCGTCAGCGGGCGAGGCGATTGCGCATTTGAAAGACCTGTCGGCACCAGTGCTCCGGCATAGATCAACGCCCCGATCATGAACAAGGCCTGTGTCGCAGGATCGCCAAACGGCAGGATATACTGGCCGACAAGCAGCCCGAGCATGGAAACGATCATATAGATCGAAAACACCATGCCGCGCGTCGAATTGGTGACGCGCTCGTTCAGCCAGCTCTCGATCACCATGTAGCTGCCTGCCAATGAAAAACCGGCCAGAGCCCGGAAGAGGGTCCATGCCCAGGGATCGATGATCAGCCCATGCATCAGCATCGACATGCTGAGGAGCGTAAGGAGAACAGCGAAGACGCGCACATGCCCGACACGTCGCACGAGACGCGGAACGATAATGCAGCCGCCGGTGAATGCCAGCGCGTAACCGGTGCCGAGCCAGCCGACGGTCGTTGGCGACCAGCCTTCCATACCAGCGCGCAAGGGCAGCAGGATTCCCGCCAGGCCCCCTGCAGTCAGCATCAGAAACGTGCTGGTCAATAATGCCGCGATCGGCAAGAGCTGGCGAAACATATGTGTATCCTGCGTTTCAGTTTTCGAAACTACAGGTTCTAATGTTCGTACGAGCCAAAGATTACGACACGGGCATTCCAGTTTTGCGGCAGACCGAAAGCCCTTTCCAGCCATATTCGCCGGAACGAGCTCTAATCGGTCAGCGCACGCAACCGCATTTTGACGCTGACGAAATCGCGCCAGGCAAAGCGCTTTTGCGCCGGGTTGCGCAGGAGATAGGCGGGATGCAGTGTTGGCATGACAGGTATCTGGATTCCCGATGCGGTCATGTGGGTTTTCCAATTTCCGCGCAGGCGCAGAATACCTTCCGTCGCATTGGTCAACGCTTTGGCGGCCGGACCGCCGAGGGCAACCAGCAGCTTTGGATTCGCGAGTTCAATCTGACGCTCGAAGAATGGGCGGCAAATCTCGGTTTCAAGCGGCGTCGGCGTGCGGTTGCCGGGCGGACGCCATGGAATGGTATTGGCGATGTAGACACCGGTTCTGTCGAGGCCGATGGCGGCGAACATGCGATCGAGCAATTGTCCCGAACGGCCAATGAAGGGCACACCTTCGAGATCCTCCTCACGCCCTGGCGCCTCGCCAACAAACATGATCGAAGCGGTCGGATTTCCGTCAGCGAAAACCAGGTTCTTGGCGGTAAATTTCAGATTGCAGCCATCGAATGCTGCGAGCTGTTCGCGCAATTCCTCCAACGTGGCGGCACTTGAAGCCAGCTGCCGCGCCATCGCAACCTTTGCGTCGTCTGGAACAGAAGCCTTGCTGAGTATAGGTGGCGCCGGTTGGCTTGCCGCCGCTCTTTCAGGTCGCTGCTGCTGGGAAGGCCGCGATGCATGCGCGGCCGGAGCAACAACCCGCTTTGCCTCGATTTGCGAAAAGCGGTCGACCGGCGCATCCTCGAGCGGCGTATCGACGCCTGCCTCGTCATAGAAGTGCAACAGTTCGCGCAAATTGGTCAATGGACGATCCTTTTCCCCTCTGAAGTCGCAAATTGCGGGCGGTAATGCAAGCTCATCTCGCTCTACGACGAGGGAATGCGTGGCTCCTGCACCAGATAAAACACGCGTTTCGGTGTGAAGTCGGCGATCGGAAAATCAAAGCTTGCATTCCCACCGGGATCGATCTTGCCACCGCGGAAGACCATACGATCATATGGCTCGAAATCGTCGCTATAAGTGCCGTAACCGGTCGATTTGATCATGCCCCTCTTGTCACCGGGCTGGTAGAAGGAAAGACCATCGCCATAATCGCTCGGCACGTTCAGCTGTTCCTGCAGTTCGAACTCGAACTCCACCCAGGGATGACCGCTGCCATTGATCGCCTGTACCCGCAAATAGAACAGAATCCCGGCATCCTCGCTCGGGTTTAGCAGCGCAATTTTCTCCGTGCGAATGACAAGAGTTGTTGGCGTTGCAGAGGGAAATTCCTCCGTAAGGATGATTGGATCTTCAAATGTTCCCTTGCCGCTGATGGAGCGAATGATGAAACCGCCAAGCTCATCGGAAAAGGAATAAGAGCCGGCAGTCCAGAGCCGCGGATCTTCTTGTGCCGATGCGTTTGCAACATAACCGACGAAAAGCATGCAGGCGGCCATCGTGCCACTCAGCATCCAGTTCATACGGAATAGTTTCATCACGTCTCCCATCGGTTGGCATGCGAGACAATAGCCGGATTATGACTGAAACTACGCTTCGTGCAACCATCCCGTAAGAGTGTTGAATATTGACGTTTACGTTAAAGTAACTATAGATTTCGCTGACCGTCGTGAAATGAGGGCAATTGGCCGCATCTGGAATGCGTGACTGCCTATATCATACGGCTATTGTTGCGCTACAAATCGGGAAAATACTGCACGAAAAAGTGCTTATGGGAATGATCATCAGGAGGATTGCATGAGCGAGACAACCGAACTTCCAGAGCGGGAAAGCATGGAGTTTGATGTCGTGATTGTTGGTGGGGGTCCGGCAGGTCTGTCCGCAGCGATCAGGCTCAAGCAAATCAATCCGGAATTATCGGTTGTGGTCCTCGAAAAAGGTGGTGAAGTCGGCGCGCATATTCTGTCCGGCGCCGTGGTCGATCCCATCGGGGTCGACAAACTCCTGCCGGGCTGGCGTGACGAGGAGGGGCATCCCTTCAAGACGCCGGTGACGGCGGATCATTTTCTGGTTCTCGGGCCTTCCGGCTCTGTGCGCCTGCCAAATTTCGCCATGCCGCCCTTGATGAACAATCATGGCAATTTCATTGTCTCGCTCGGCAATGTCTGTCGCTGGCTCGGCACCAAGGCAGAAGAACTCGGTGTCGAAATTTATCCAGGCTTTGCCGGTTCGGAAGTGCTCTACGATGACAACGGCGCTGTCATCGGTGTCGCCACCGGCGATATGGGCATCGAGAAGGATGGCAGCCACGGTCCGGCCTATACGCGGGGCATGGCACTGCTCGGCAAGTACACGCTGATCGCAGAAGGCG
Organism: Phyllobacterium sp. LjRoot231; assembly: GCF_964253365.1. Classification (NCBI taxonomy): domain Bacteria; kingdom Pseudomonadati; phylum Pseudomonadota; class Alphaproteobacteria; order Hyphomicrobiales; family Phyllobacteriaceae; genus Phyllobacterium; species Phyllobacterium sp. LjRoot231. The sequence continues at coordinate 3,917,125 of NZ_CAXUQT020000001.1, read as the reverse complement.
CGAGCGGTTCACTCGCCAAGCAATTGATCAACAAATTCAAGCTCGATGAAGGCAAGGAACCGGCGAAATACGGTATCGGATTGAAGGAGCTGTGGCAGATCGATCCGGCCAAGCACAAGCTGGGCCTCGTGCAGCATTCGTTCGGCTGGCCGCTGGATATGAAGACGGGCGGTGGTTCCTTCCTCTACCACCTTGAGGACAATACGGTCGCCGTCGGCTTCGTCATGCACCTCAACTACAAGAACCCCTACCTTTCGCCGTTCGAAGAGTTCCAGCGCTTCAAGACCCATCCGGCCATTCGCGGCATCTTCGAAGGCGGCAAGCGTTTGGGTTATGGTGCGCGTGCGATCACTGAAGGCGGCTGGCAGTCGGTGCCGAAGCTGTCCTTCCCCGGCGGGGCGCTGCTCGGCTGCTCGGCCGGGTTCGTCAATGTGCCGCGCATCAAGGGTTCGCATAATGCCATGCTCTCCGGCATGCTCGCCGCCGAACATGTGGCCGAAGCGCTCGCTGCGGGCCGAGCCAATGACGAACTCATCGCCTACGAGAATGCCTGGCGCTCAAGTGAGATCGGCAAGGATTTGAAGCGTGTGCGTAACGTCAAGCCGATGTGGTCGAAACTCGGCACAATCGGCGGCGTGGTTCTCGGCGGCCTCGATATGTGGCTCAACACGATTTTCGGCGGCTGGTCGCCTTTCGGCACATGGAAGCACGGCAAGACCGATGCTGCCTCGCTCGAACCCGCCAGCAAGTACAGCCCGATCGCCTATCCGAAGCCCGACGGTGTCCTGACATTCGACCGCCTGTCCTCGGTGTTCCTGTCGAACACCAACCATGAGGAGAACGAGCCGGTACACCTGATCGTCAAGGATATGGGTCTGCAGACATCCTCAGAGCTTGAAATCTATGCTGGGCCTTCGACGCGCTATTGCCCGGCGGGCGTCTATGAATGGGTGGAAGAGGCAACAGGGCCGAAGTTCGTGATCAACGCGCAGAATTGCGTCCACTGCAAGACCTGCGATATCAAGGATCCCAACCAGAACATCAACTGGGTACCGCCACAGGGCGGCGAGGGACCGGTCTATCAGAATATGTGATTGAGCAGCCCGGCATATGCCGGGCTTTTTCGTCGATACCTTGGGAGGAGTTTTTATGATCACCTGCTATTTGAAATATGTCATTGACCCCTACAAGATCGCCGAATTCGAGGAATATGGCCGCCGCTGGATCGCTCTTGTCAATCGTTTGGGCGGTACTCATCACGGCTACCTGCTGCCGAGCGAGGGTGTAAGCAACGTCGCCTATGCCACGTTCAGTTTTCCGAGCTTTGCGGCCTACGAGGACTATCGTCAGCGCGCGGCGAAGGACCCGGAATGCCAACAGGTACTTGAGATCGAAAAGCGCAATCGCAGCATTGTGAGCTACGAGCGCAGTTTCCTGCGGCCGGTATTCGAATAGTAATCGGCGTTTTTCAGTTGGAAAGCATTACCGTCTGCTGATCTGGACCGCCATCGTCATCAACGCCGTTGATGGAAAAGCGCAGCAGCAGCGGCAAATGATCCGAGCCGACAGGCGGGAGCGTTTCGACTCGTGTTTGGATAATCCGGTCTGAAACGAGGATGTGATCGATCGGCAGGCCAATCCAGCGCGCCGCACGCGCCAATGCGCCGTTAACGAGCCAGCTCGGGCGCAACCCTTCGGCTGAAGATGTCTTGCTCGCTTCGGTGATGTTTTTGAGCGTCTGACTCCAGGGAGTCGCATTGAAATCGCCGGCAATAATCATTGGACCTTGCAGCCGCTCTAAATAGGGCTCGATCGTCGCAACGTTTTCGGCCTGGCCATATGGCCACGGCCAATCGAGGTGGATTGCGGTTATAATGGCGCTGCGCCCGCCGAAATCTATGCGTGCGAGGCCGATCAGGCTGTCGACACATTGTGGCGTAGTTCCAAGCGCGAATGGACGGCGGGAGAGAATCGCAACGCCGCCAATGTGGCTTTGGTTGGGGCAGTAGAGATTATAGGGATAACGCGCCTCGATCGCTTTGAGTTTTGGACGCCAGGCCGTGGAAACTTCCTGCAAGGTGATGACATCGGGCGCTTCTTGGGCAATCAAACGAAGGACATCAGCCTGGTGGCGATTGTCATAGCGCAGGTTCAACTGCATCAATTTGTATTCCGGTTGAGCCGTTTCAGCCTCGGCGGAAGGTGCCGGGGAGGGAACAAGCACTGTACCAAGCGCGGTCAGTGCCAACACTATCGCCATCAGACCTTCACGCCACAATCCAAGAATAAGGGCTGGAATGGCCGATACGGCCATCAGCACCGCAAGATGCATGCGGAAATGCGCAAAGGAATCGAACAGCGGATGGGCCGCGCCGAAAAATCCCAATACCAGCGGTACTGAAAACACTACCGGTATCAATACGGCGGCAAGTCTCATCCACGATAGCTTGTTCTCTGTCGTCATGCTCCGCATTAAACCGCCAATTGCGACGCAATCAAGATGAGAGTTTCTGTAGCGGTGAGGACAACCCGCAGCGCCGTTCGCCCACCCTTTATGCAACCCTGCATTCGTTGTGGTCTGCGACAATTCCAGCCATGTGTGGAGGAGTTTTGGAGGCACAAGCGGCACGTACCGAGTGACCGGTACATCGGGGAAGATAGGCTGCTCCGATTCCGGCAAAGCCTTGCCTTTAAAACTTGGAGGTGAACTATGCGGTTTTTACCGTTTAGCGTCACACTGACAATGAAAAGAACCCGGATAAGCTGGTTGCTCAGCATCCGGGTTCGATTCAGCTAGTCAGCAAAACGAGGGGCGGGTGAAAGTCCGCTCCTCACTCCAATTTAGAATATAGCAGCTTTCCAACCAATTCCAAGCAACCTTGATTTCGACTTTAGAAGCATAAGCCGAACTGAACTCACAAGAGCTTTTTCAAGCCTCTCAAAAGGCGATCATGCTCGCCATCTGTGAGCAGTTCTTCAAGTTTGCTATGGGAACTCTTCCATATCGGCACGACTTCCGAAAGCAGGTGCATACCATCCGGCGTCAGTGCCATGAGGCGGCTGCGTTTGTCGGCAGGATCGACCACGACCGTCACAAGGCCACGGCGTTCCAGTGGCTTGAGGGCAGCGGTGAGTGTGGTTCGATCCATCGCGAGCAAGGAGGCCACCGAGCTCAGATTTGGCGGTGCTGGCCGGTTCAGCGACATCAGCAGCGAAAACTGCCCGTTGGTGAGATCATATGGCCGCAACGCTTCATCAAAGCGCCGGGCGAGGGCACGCGCCGCCCGTTGTACAGCGAGGCACAGGCACGTATCGCGAACATGGATCGTTGTTTCGTAAGGAACCGAAATCGGCTTTGACATGGCCTATATATGTTGATATCAACGTAATTGTCAATATTCAATCACAAGCCATCTATATAGTCCGGTGCATCATGAGAAGGAGGAGCCATCATGTCCAATTCCGGTAACTTTGTTTGGTACGAGCTGATGACCAGCGACGCAAAAGCCGCGGAAGGCTTCTATAACAACGCAATTGGCTGGGGCGCCCAAGACGCCGGCAACCCGATGATGAAATACACCTTGCTGAAAGTCGGTGAAGCCCCTGTTGCTGGCATGATGACGACACCAGAGGGCTGCAACACTGGCGTCGAATCGATGTGGTCCGGCTATATCGCGGTCGATGATGTCGATCAGTTCGCATCGCGGGTAAAGAGTGGGGGAGGCAAGATAACGGTTGAGCCGCAGGATATCCCGGAAGTCGGGAGGTTTGCGGTCGCCGCCGACCCGCAAGGGGCGCCTTTCACCCTGTTCAAGCCGTCGATGCAAGAGCGCGGCGACTATCCCAAACCACCCACGCAAGGCACGGTTGGCTGGCACGAATTGCAATCGACCGACTGGGAAAAGGCCTTTACCTTCTATTCCGGCCTGTTCGGCTGGACCAAAGGTGAAGCGATGGATATGGGGCCGATGGGCACCTATCAGATTATAGAGCGCGACGGTCAAATGTTTGGCGCGATGATGAACAGGTCAGAACCGTCAGCGCCTGTAATGTGGCGCTATTACTTCTGCGTGGACGATATCACTGCAGCGGAAGGCCGCGTCAAGGACAAGGGTGGACAGGTGCTCTTTGGCCCGATGGAAGTTCCCGGTGGTCAGTGGATTTTACATGGTAACGATCCGCAAGGCGTATGGTTCGCGCTGTTGGGTCCCAAGGGCTGATCGTCTACTGAAATGCCATCTCGAAGAAACTGCGCAACTTTCTGGAGTGCAGTTTCTCCGGAGGCATTTCAGCCAGCTTCTCCAAGGCGCGGATACCAATCTGCAGGTGCTGGGCCACCTGGCGTTTGTAAAACTCCGTCGCCATGCCCGGCAGTTTCAATTCGCCGTGCAGCGGCTTGTCTGAAACGCAAAGCAGCGTTCCGTAAGGCACGCGAAAGCGAAAACCATTCGCCGCGATCGTCGCCGATTCCATGTCGAGCGCGATCGCGCGCGACTGCGACAGCCGTTTGACGGGGCCGCGCTGGTCGCGTAGCTCCCAATTACGGTTGTCGATCGTTGCCACGGTGCCCGTACGCATGATGCGCTTCAGATCATACCCTTCGAGCCCGGTGATTTCCGCAACTGCTTGTTCAAGTGCGACCTGCACTTCGGCAAGTGCCGGGATAGGCACCCAGACCGGCAGATCGTCATCCAGCACGTGATCTTCGCGCACATAGGCATGGGCAAGGACATAATCGCCGAGCGCCTGTGTGTTGCGCAGGCCAGCACAATGGCCGAGCATCAGCCATGCGTGCGGGCGTAGGACCGCGATATGATCGGTGATCGTCTTGGCGTTGGAAGGGCCGACGCCGATATTGACCATCGTGATTCCGGAACCATTGCTGCGTGCAAGGTGGTAGGCGGGCATTTGCGGCAACCGGCCCACGGGCACGCCGGATGTCGGTGCGTCATGGCCGGCTTCGGTGATAAGGTTGCCGGGCTCGATGAAACGCTCGTAGCTGCTACCGCCTTCTGCCATCAGTCCGCGTGCCAATGCGCAAAATTCGTCGATATAGAACTGGTAGTTGGTGAACAGCACATAGTTCTGGAAATGCATCGGCCGCGTCGCCGTATAATGCGACAGCCGGTGCAAGGAATAATCGACACGCTGCGCGGTAAAGGGCGACAGCGGCATGATGCTGTCGAGATCGTCGGTTTCGTATTCGCCGTTGACGATGCGGTCATCGGTGGCGGCGAGATCCGGCACATCGAACAGATCGCGTAAGGGACGGGTAAACGCGTCCGCCACCGAGGACTCGACATGGGTACCTTCGAGGAAGGCAAAGTGGATGGGGATGGGCGTTGTCGATTCCTGCACTGTAACAGGGCCGCCATGGTTGCGGATCAGCAACCTTATCTGTTCCTCGAGATAATTATCGAATAGATCCGGCCGTGTGATAGTCGCCGCATATTGACCGGGCGCTGACACGTGGCCGAAGGCCAAGCGTGAATCAATCTGCGCGTAGCTCGATGTCGAAAGACGCACTTCCGGATAAAATGCGCGGAAATGTATCGTATCCCTGGCTTCGCCCCTTGCGACTTTATCGAAGGCATCGCGCAAAAATTGCGTATTGCGCTCATAAAGCGCGCTCAACGCCTGAACGGCTGCCTTGGCATCTGTGAATTCTCGCGGGTCGACATGGCTGGGCATGCTGATGGCCGCGGGTTTCTTGGTTCCGATTCTTTTGTCCATACCCCAATATAGTAACATCGCATGACACTTGAAAAGCAGTGTCTCAAACTCTCTGCAGGCTGACGAGGAGAACAAGCCCTATACTGCCATTGGAAGGGTTCCGTCCCTCATAGCTTGCGGCAAAGGCCAACACAGGACCGACGAGAATAGCCGAGAAAATCAGCGCACGCAGAAAAAGCAGCGATAGATTTGCTGTTGATTGTATCATGATCTCATCACTCCTTGTCCCGATGCCGCTCTGCGTTGTTGATTTCGAGACAATGGCGTAACCGGGCTGAACGAAAGCTGATGCGTTCATTCATCGTCCGTTCAAACAGAAGGGTGATTTCTTGCATTGCACTTGTGATCGGCAATCAGAACCCTATGTTCTGCCACGACATTCCCCCGCTCTCCCGGAGACTGAGATGACGACACAGACCAAGCCGATCGAACTCTATTATTGGCCCACGCCCAATGGCTGGAAAATCTCCATCATGCTTGAGGAGCTGGGCGTTCCTTATGATTTGAAGCTGATCAATATCGGCAAGGGCGATCAATTCGAACCGTCGTTTCTGAATATCGCTCCCAACAACCGCATGCCTGCTATCGTCGATCCGGAGGGTCCGGACGGAAAGCTGATTTCCGTATTCGAATCCGGCGCGATCCTGCAATATCTCGGCCGCAAGTTCGGCAAGTTTTATCCGCAGGACGAGCGTACGCGCGTTCAAGTCGAGGAATGGCTGTTCTGGCAGGTCGGCGGCCTCGGACCGATGGCAGGTCAGGCCCACCACTTCCGTCAGTATGCGCCGGAAAAGATCGAATATGGCATCAACCGTTATACGAACGAGGTCAATCGTCTCTACGGCGTGATGAACCGCCGCCTCGAAGGCCGGGATTACCTGGCAGGAGACTATACGATCGCCGACATGGCTTCCTACGGCTGGACGATTTCCCATGCCAACCAGGGCCAGGATTTGAACGATTTTCCCAATCTGAAGCGCTGGTTTGAAGCAATTGGAGCCCGTCCGGCCGTGCAGCGCGGCGTAGAAGTGGGTAAGGCTGAACGCCGCAGTATTGCCGACGATGAAGAAGCAAAGAAAATTCTTTTCGGTCAAAAAGCGCGTTAGTCTGGACGGCGATAAGGGCAGAGAAATCCCCGACTTTAAAACCAAAAGGCAGCCATGGAGGGACTACCATGACTGCCTGTCTTTGCCCGTGACCAGCGAAGGATCTGTCCGGGCGCCTTGGTCCTGTATTGCTCAGCCCAAGTGGGGCAACGTATCAAGAACAAAAACAACACGAAGCTATTCTTATTCTTGGCCTCCCAGAATTTCATCCAGACTTTGTATGCAGGGAGGGATGCACACAAACGATGGGTTACCTCACTAGATCAACAACACAGGATAAAAAAGTTTCAATATTCGACATTTCGAAACAACTTCACGCTGAAAGCTGATAAATACGAGAAAGAGTGCATTCCCGCAATTATACCCTAGTCTAAATCGATTAAATCCATGAAAATTGAGGGCCTCGGAACAACCACTGGTATTATGCCAATTCTTCACAAATGGCGGACTTCAGCAGGTGCCTGTTCCCAAAGATCATGTTTTCCATCTTGATATTCAATCGGCGCGTTCACTAGCTCTTCGGGCATCAAATCGTCCAGGCAGGCAAGGTTTATCGCATAGAACGCACCCATATCCGCTGACGCACCGCGGCCGAAGGGTTTAACGCCGCATGTTCGGCAGAAGAAATGTACGATTGTCCGGCTTCCAAACTGGTATTCAGTCAAATAATCTTTGCCGGCGGTCAACCGAAGAGCATTTTCGCCAATAAACGCTTTCCAGAAGCGGGTTTTTGCGCACGACGAGCAGTTACATTTGCTTGTGCCCTGATCGAGATCGATATCCGCCTCGAAGCGGACAGCGCCGCAATGGCAGCTTCCGTGATATGTTTTTTTCATCTGGTCCTCCGATGTTGCGGCGGCATCATGTTGAGCAGAAGCCCTTTCAGAACCTCAAGTTCCCGACTTTGCCATCTGTTGAAGCGGCTCGACATAGGCCTCGAGACGTTCCAGGCACTCAGTCCAGCCACCGCGGTGTGAATCGCGCTCTCCGACAGAGTCGAACGGAGCCTGATGGAAAACGAGCCTTGTCTGGTCACCATAGGCAGTGAACGTAACCACGATCTGGGTTTCGATGCCCCGTTTGCCATCAGCGTCTTCCCAGGCAAAAATGAAGGCGATGCGCTCGGGCTCGATGATTTCCGTATAGTGACCGACCATCCATGCCGTTTCGCCATCAGGTGACCGTATGGCACCACGATAGGCTCCGCCGGGCCTGAAATCCATTTTGAAGCCCGGGCAGGTGAAGTCCTTGGGTCCCCACCAACGCATAATGAGTTCAGGCTTTGTCCAGGCTTTGAACACAAGCGCCTGTGGCGCATTCAAAAGCCGCGTAATGGTCAGTTCGTGGTCTGCATCCTGTTGTGTTCTTGCATTCACGGTTCGGTTCCTCCGGGCTTCTTGTATAACTTTTCAGTTAAATAACCTTTTGGTTTAATAAAGGTTGCGATCACAAACGTCAAGTTTGCTGGCAGCTCTTTTTTGGCCACAAATTTTCCTTGGAAATTGCCATATCGGACATCAGCTTGTGCCAAGCGAGAATCCTCGCTGTTTGATTTGTCGGAGATGGAGATGAGAAATGGGTGGTCGTATCACGCGCCGCGGGGCACTGATTGGTTCAATGCTGGCAATGCCGGCGCTGGCCTTGTCGCAGAGGTCAATACAGGCTGCACCAGCGAGCCGGGTGGACCTCGCCGGCGCGTTCAAGGCATTCGAGCAGGAAACAGGTGCACGCCTTGGAGTTTCGGCTCACGATACCGGCAGCGATAATCGCATCGAGTATCGCCAGCATGAGCGCTTTGCCATGTGCAGCACATTCAAGTTTCTTGCCGCCGCGGCCGTACTCGCGCGTGTTGATCGTAAGCAGGAGCAACTGGACCGGGTTGTCACCTACAAGAAGGACGATCTTGTTCCCAATTCACCGGTGACCGAAAAGCATGTCGGTAAGGGTATGTCCCTCGAAGCGATCTGTGAGGCCGCTATCACGATGAGCGATAACACGGCCGGCAATCTCATTCTCGACAGTCTTGGCGGACCCAGGGGACTGACGAAATATGCGCGCGGCCTTGGCGATGCGACGTTCCGGCTGGACAGGCGCGAAACTGAACTCAACGAGGCGAAGCCTGGCGATGACCGCGATACGATCACGCCGTCAGCTATCCTGAAGGATCTGCAGAAAACAGCCCTCGGCGACGCACTGTCCAAATCGTCACGCGACCAGCTGACGGAATGGTTGCTCGGCAACAAGACCGGAGACAAACGCTTGCGCGCGGGCCTGCCGAAGGACTGGAGCGTTGGTGACAAAACGGGAACCAGCGACAGCGGCATGGCTAACGACATTGCCGTCATCTGGCCACCAAACCGCAAGCCCATCCTGCTCGCCGTCTATCTATATGACCCGAAGGGCACGCCCGACAGCCGCAATGACATTCACAAGAAGGTCGCGAGCCTGGTCGCCGAGAATATCTGAAGGCAAGGATTCAAGAGGACAACCCACCAAGGATCGCGGGGCATTTAATTCAACCCTGCGTTTGTTGCTGACGAAGGCAAAGAACGTCATTCGTTGATTGTCTTGTGGGTGAAGCAGAAAGCACCGAGCCAGCCGGTGCATTGAGGAGGATAGGCCACCTCAACCATTGGCAAAGGCCTTGCCTATGAGATTTGGAGGTGCGCTATGCGGTATATACCGTTTAGGGTCACCCTAGAACTGAAAAGAACCCGGACCGGCTGGACAATGTCTGTCCGGGTTCACTTTTCAGTAACCTAGGAAAAGGGAGGCGGGTGAGAACCTGCCTCCTGCTCCAGGGACAAGATAGCATTTTTCGTCACATTGCCAAGGATCATTTCCCGTAATCGTGATTGCAACGACTAGTTACTGCCGGGTCAGGCTTTCGCTCTTGCAGATCAGACCGCCCATCACGCATCCGGAGAGCGACAGCTTATTTCCGCTGGCAGTCGCTTTGCCATTGTAGGTCTTGCCCTCATCGAGCACGTTGACCGTGCCCTTATAGGACCCATCCTTGCCGGACATCGAACCAATCGATTTGCCTTTGTACTCTCCAGTCAACACAGTGCCGCAATAGGAATCGTCGCCGCACGAAGAAAATTGAATGATCGTTCCGCTCGGCCGCTTCCAGGAGCCGACAATAGGCTCCTCCGCGAGGGCAGGGCCCGCTATGAGGACAAAACCAGTGCAGGCCAACAGTAATTTGCGTTTCATACTTTCCTCCCGAATGTATCGAATGAACATCGCCTCATTTCTCATAATCTTACGCAAACGTAAACGTAATTCAAGCGATCGATGAAGAAAGATGTGTCGCTGGCAATGGCGCGGAATCCTGGCCTTCGCGGCCCTGCTGTGGCAGAGAGCTAGAGCAAGTTTTGTCCACACGGAGTCGTTCTGCCGGAGGGAATTCTGGGACAAGGTCGAGGGGTTTGGCAAGGCCGATGTGGTTCATCGGTCGTAGTCGAAGCCCGAAGGATTTGGCCCGAATTCACCTGGCCCACTGGTCGAACCGCATTTCTCTCGAAATGCGGATAATTCGACCAGCGGGTTTAACAGCTTGTTGGTTTGCCAAAGCAAACCAACGGCTGGGTTTCCGGCTGGCGGCCACCCACTTTGTCAGGCGGCTTCGTCCGATGGATAAACATCGGCCTCGCCACCCTCCTGGTGGATTGTCTCGCCATCCGAGAAACAGAACTGGCTTCGTGTAGACAAAACTTGCTCTAGACAAGTCGCCGCCCGATAAACCAGTTCTTTGGTTAGCAAAGACTTGAAATGTCTGCCCAGCATTTTAGGCGAATTTTTGACAAATGCCCGCAATTGCTGGGGCGTTATATTTAATGAATTCCGAAATTTACGAGTTGTTTTTGTTTTGTTTGGGCTCGGTTAATCATGCCCTTTAACAGCAATTTCAAGCCTATGCTGCATTCTCGAAAGCATCGAAAGAGCACGCCAAACAACAAAACAGGCGGTTCTCAGAAGTCTAACAGGGCTTTCGTCAAGTAACGGTTTGGGTTCAACAAGGGATTTGGTAAAATGGCACGCTTTGATCTTCAGCATATCGATAGTGGACATGCCGGTGGCTCGGCGCATACAGATATTCTCTTCGAAATGGGCATCATGTACGCAACCGGCCGCGACTGCGCCGTCGACCTTGTGGCAGCCCATAAGTGGTTCAACATCGCCGCCATCAAGGGGTGCGATCGGGCAGCCGAACTGCGGGCAGAACTCGCTCAGTCAATGTCGAAGCCCGATATCGCTGCGGCTCTGCGTGCTGCGCGCGAATGGATGACGTCTCACTAGATATCACTTGGCGACAGCGGCGTTCAGTCGCTCGCTGCATTCAAATTCCATATTGTGAATGCAATCACAACGGGATATCCTGCTTAACTACAACCAAGAGTATGGAACCTTTCAGCCCTGGTTGCAGGGCATGAATAGGGTGCTGCTGTAAGAAAGGATAGCTTACGAGCATGGCAGATGATCTTCCAAGTCGAATTTTGATGTCATGAAGGCAATGGACGGCATCGATCGGCACCAGGAAGAAATTAGTTAAACTGTTGTATAATTTGACGGTGGTAAGCTTGGCCTACCGCCGCGATATGAATTTCCTTGATGGAATTTCGATAAATTTATTCTTCAAAAGAGAAAGAAATTTATAGTCAGGATAATATTCTACTTGGGTAAATTTAAGGGTTTGCGAACAGAAAGATATCCGTTAAGTAAACGATCAGTGAGTGCGTGTGATTCTTGATGAAGACGGGAAAACGATGCTGGACGATCTTGAAGGATTGTTATCCAGATTAACGGATGCTCAAAAACAGCTGATATTATTGTCTGCCAAGTCAAAAGCATTCCCGGATAACAATACGTTGAACAAAGTTGCCACTTTAGCTCTCAACATTTCTGCGGTGGAAGCGCTTATCGCCGATGAACAAAGCCGGAAATCAAGACCGGCGAATGCGAACGACTGAGAGCTGAACTCCAGCCGCGGTTCAGCTGGAGCCCATTGCGTGGGTTGGTCAGACGCTTGCCGGTCCGACGCGTGTCGCTTCGAACAGGAACCAGTGCCTGCGTTCCGACTCATCTATGAAGTTCTCGATGATACCTGTCGTGGCGCTGTCACGATGCTCGCTGCATAGCTCGTGAACCTGTCGCAGATAGCCGATATAGCTCTTGGTATCGTCACGAAGCTCGGCCAGCATATCCTGCGGCGTAACGAAGTTTGCATCATTATCGGGGATACGCTGCTGCGCGGAAATCTGCCCGATCGACTTCAGTGTCATACCGCCGATCTTGCGCACTCGCTCTGCCAGAACATCGGTCATCGCAAAAATTTGCTCCGCCTGCTCGTCCAGCAGCAGATGGAAGTCGCGAAAGTGCGGGCCGCTCATATGCCAATGAAAATTTTTGGTCTTCATGTAGAGCGCGAATGTATCGGCGAGAAGAGCATTCACTGCTCCAGCAATATCGCGCACTGCGTTGCCGCCTAGGTCGCTAGGTGTGGCGGTTGGTGCACGCTTGATTGTCTTCAGGGATTTTGTGGCCATGGATCGATCTCCTCGAAAGTGACGGGAACTCGTGGATTGGGCGCCCGGCGTGGACGCAGACTAGTTTCTACCACGTGTCATCCGGCATTTCTGCCTCAATTCTTGGTTGTATCGGCAGGTGCTTCCTCAAACCGCACCAGTGGTGAATTTTCCTTCACCTGCGAACTCTCGGATACGATCTCGGCAACCTTGCCATCGTGCGGCGCGGTGATCGAGTGCTCCATTTTCATCGCCTCGAGCACCAGCAATATCTGGCCCTTTTTAACCAGATCACCGACGGCTACCCGTACGGATTTCACCACGCCCGGCATCGGAGCGGTGAGCCGGTCACCCGCGCTGCCTGCCTGTTCAGCGAGCAAAAAGGGATCGGCCATGCTGAACGTCGTTGCTGTTCCGCTGGCGAGGACGGCTACGCCATGCGGTATAGCCACGGTTTTCGCCAGCAAATTGATGCCCTTACCGGTGATGTGCCAGCTTGGCGGTTCATGCCGCACGCGCAGTTCGACCGTGGTGCCTAGTCCGGAAATCGCATAGCGCTCGTCTCCAAGCACGGAGACACCAAACCGGGCGATTTGTCCGGCCTCCTCAAGCATGACAGGATAAGCCAGCCTGTTATGATGACTGTAGCCGCGCAACGCAGTCCACGGATCGCCGAGGACGGGCCGTTTAAGAAGGCCGCTGGCAGAGAGGATAGCCAGCTCCTTCGCACCTGCTGGCGTCGCGACGGGAACGATCAATCCTGCAAGATCGCGGTCGATCAATCCTGTATCGACGTCACCGGCAGAAAAACCCCGATGACGGATCAACGCTGCCAGAAAAGGTGTGTTGGTGGTTGTTCCGGCAATCTCTGTCTGGTTCAGGGCGCTTTCCATTGCGGCAAGCGCGGACGAGCGGTCAGTGCCATGCACCACAAGCTTGGCGATCATCGGATCGTAGTAGGGCGAAATCGTATCACCGGCCCGAACGCCGGTTTCGACGCGAACCTCGCCGTCCTTCACCACGCTGGGAAACGCCAGATGGTGCAACGTACCGATGGCTGGCAGGAAACTTTTTGCCGGGTCTTCCGCATAGAGCCGTGCCTCGATGGCATGGCCGTTCAGCGGGATTTGCTTTTGGGCGAGTGGCAGCTTTTCGCCAGCAGCCACTCGCAATTGCCATTCCACCAGATCGAGCCCGGTGATCATCTCCGTCACCGGATGCTCCACCTGCAGCCGCGTGTTCATTTCCATGAACCAGAACCGGTCGGGCTTCAGCCCTTCCGTGGCATCGACGATAAATTCGATCGTGCCCGCGCCGGAATAGTTGATCGCCTGCGCCGCCTTGACGGCCGCACTAGTCATCGCGGCGCGCACCTCTGCTGTGATACCAGGGGCAGGGGCTTCCTCGATGACCTTCTGGTGGCGGCGCTGCAGCGAACAATCGCGCTCGTAGAGGTGCACCACATTGCCGTGATTGTCGCCAAACACCTGCACTTCGATGTGGCGCGGCTTGGCGATGTATTTTTCTACGAGCACCCGGTCGTCACCAAAAGCGCTCTTGGCCTCACGTCGTGCACTGCCCAGCGCCTCGGCGAAATCGTTGGGGTCGTCGACTTTGCGCATGCCTTTGCCACCGCCTCCGGCGCGCGCCTTGATCAGCACGGGATAGCCGATCTCGCGCGCCTTCCCGGCAAGCACCACCAGTTCCTGCGCCTCGCCGTGATAGCCGGGGACGACAGGAACGCCGGCCTTCTCCATCAAACGCTTTGCCGCGTCCTTCAGGCCCATCGCGCGGATCGAATCCGCCGAGGGTCCGATGAACACAAGCCCGGCCTTGACCACCGCATCGACAAAACCCGGATTCTCGGAGAGGAACCCATAGCCGGGATGAATGGCCTCGGACCCGCTCTTCAGAGCAGCGTTGATGATATGGTCCGCACGCAGATAGCTGTCGGTGACTGGCGAGGGGCCGATATAGACGGCCTCGTCAGCCATCGCCACGTGAAGCGAATGCGCATCCGCGTCTGAATAGACCGCGACAGTGCCGATACCCATTCTCTGCGCCGTACGTATGACGCGGCAGGCGATTTCACCGCGGTTGGCAATGAGGATTCTGGAGAATGTCATGAAAGCTGTTCCTTCGCCTCTATATGCCACCTGGCGCTCTCATCCGAGAAACAACAGAAAATAACCTGCTTTGGCACTGATGATTGAGCAAGAATGTCTGCAACGCTTTTGACAGCAATTTTTGCAGCGTCGTCTGCCGGAAAACGATAAACGCCGGTTGAAATGGCGGGGAAGGCGATCGTCTCCAATCCATATTCATTGGCGAGCGCGAGAGAGTTGGCATAACAGGATGCCAGGAGCTCCCGTTCATTATTGCCGCCGCCATTCCAGACCGGTCCCACCGTGTGAATGATGTATTTTGCCGGCAGCCGATAACCTTTGGTGATCTTGGCCTCGCCCACCCTGCAGCCATTCAGCATGCGGCATTCGACATCCAGTTCTGGCCCGGCAGCGCGATGAATCGCGCCATCCACTCCTCCACCACCGAGCAGTGACGAATTCGCAGCGTTGACGATGGCATCGACGGTCAATTTCGTGATGTCACCGGTATGGATACGCATTCGTTCACTGACGTTGTTCATCCTCACATCCTGAAAACGCCGGATTTGGTTTCCTCCACCGGTGCATTCAGCGCGGCGGAGAGCGAAAGCGCCAACACTTCGCGGCTTTTGGCGGGATCAATAATGCCGTCATCCCACAGCCGGGCAGAGGAATAGAGCGGGTGGCCTTCGCGCTCATATTTTTCGAGGATCGGTGCGCGGAAAGCGGCTTCTTCTGAAGCTGACCATTCGCCGCCCTTGCGCTCGATACCCTCGCGCTTGACGAGAGCCAGAACTGTCGCTGCCTGTTCGCCGCCCATGACGGAAATGCGGGCATTCGGCCACATCCACAAAAAGCGCGGCGAGAAGGCGCGGCCGCACATGCCGTAATTGCCTGCGCCAAACGAACCGCCGACGATCATCGTGACCTTCGGTACCCGCGCAGTGGCAACCGCCGTGACAAGCTTTGCCCCATCCTTGGCGATGCCGCGCGCCTCATAGGAACGCCCGACCATGAAGCCCGTGATATTCTGCAGGAAGATCAACGGGATGCCGCGCTGCGTGCACAGTTCGATGAAATGCGTGCCCTTCAGCGCACTTTCGGAAAACAGCACGCCATTATTGGCAATGATGCCAACCGGCATACCGTAAAGATGGGCAAAGCCGGTTATCAGCGTCGTGCCATAGTTCTGTTTGAACTCATCGAATTCCGATCCATCGACAATGCGGGCAATCAGTTCGCGCGCATCATAGGGCTGGCGCAGATCGGTCGGGATGATGCCGTAAAGTTCATTTGGATCGTAAAGTGGCGGAATCACTTTGCGAAGGTCGAGACCTATCTCTTTCTTTCGATTCAAGTTTCCAACGATCCGCCGGGCGATAGCGAGCGCGTGGGCATCGTCCATCGCATAGTGATCGGCGACGCCGGATTCACGTGTATGGACCTCGGCACCGCCGAGATCTTCGGCCGAAACATCCTCGCCCGTCGCGGCTTTTACCAAAGGGGGACCGGCGAGAAAAATGGTCGCTTGGCCTTTCACCATGATTGTTTCTTCCGACATGGCGGGCACATAGGCGCCGCCCGCCGTACACGATCCCATGACGACGGCGATCTGCGGAATGCCCGCCGCAGACATGTTCGCCTGGTTGTAGAAGATGCGGCCGAAATGCTCGCGATCCGGAAAGACCTCGTCTTGATTGGGAAGATTTGCCCCTCCGGAATCCACGAGATAGATGCACGGCAGATTGTTCTGCATCGCGATCTCCTGCGCACGCAGATGTTTTTTCACAGTCAGGGGATAATAAGTGCCGCCCTTTACAGTCGCGTCATTGACGACAATCATTACTTCCTTGCCGGATACGCGTCCGATCCCGGCGATCAGGCCGGCGGAAGAGATAGTGTCCTCATACATGCCCCACGCGGCGAATTGCCCGATCTCGAGAAAGGGCGACCCCGCATCCAGCAGTTGCGCCAGCCGGTCACGCGGGAGGAGCTTGCCGCGCGAGGTATGGCGTTCCCGCGCCTCATCGGTCCCACCCTTCGTCACCAATTCCGCCTTGGCCTGGATGTCACCAACAAGCGCCTGCATCCGCTTTGAATTAGCGGCAAAGGCCTCGGATGTGGTGCTGATCTGGGAGGTGAGGACGGTCATGCAGTCTCCTAACGAATGAGTTCAACAGGACAGCCGAGATCAAGCGTGGCCCAAATACGGTCGGCAGTAACAGCGGTACCACGATGATGAAGAGCCGTGGCGATGCAGGCACGGTCACCGAGAGAAAGGACACCGCGGCTGGCGCGCTTTCGTAGCTGTCCAGCGGTAACAGCGAGCGCTTGACTGAAGTCGATCACCGTTATGTCGCTGGCCTGGATGTAATTCAGCGCCACGTTTTCGCTAAAATCGAACTCAATGCACTTCGTCATGATTTCGGCAAGATTGACGCTGCACAACAAAGCGCCTTCCGCTAGAGCTGCGGCCCGTTCCTGGCCTGGCTCTCCCAGCAGGATCGCCATCAAAGCAGACGAATCGAGAATAGGCACACTCACTCGCCGCCGTCCAATAAAGGCAGGCCGTGCTTTCTGCGCCAGGCATTAGCTTCCTCGGTGTCGCGTGCGGCTTCTGCACGACGGTCTGCGATAAGCTCATCAACCATGCTTACGCCTGGATGATTTTTCTTGAATTTTTGTGCTTCGACGTGAACACGCTTGAGCGCCGCCTGTTGCGACAGAACACGAAGCTCGCCATCGACGATCTGAGCAACGACGGTATCTCCAGGCTTCAAAAGCATTGCAGCGCGCATGTCTGCGGGAATGACCATGCGGCCGGCAGCACCAATCTTCAGCCTTACGCGCCCAAGGGATACTAGCCCTTCGGATTGCCCCTCGAAAGGCTGCTGATCTTCTGAAAATCCTGTAGGGGTGGCCATTGCTTTCTCCGTGTCATACTCTTCATGACATTCCATTTGTCGCAATTCATGGCAATTACTCAAAAGTATGGCATAAAGTAGCCTTTATGTCATCACGCGCTTTCGGCAAACATCTCCCGGCCGATCAGCATGCGCCGTATCTCGCTTGTGCCGGCCCCGATTTCATAGAGCTTGGCATCACGCAACAGCCGTCCTGTCGGATAGTCGTTGATATAGCCATTACCGCCCAACGCCTGGATCGCTTCAAGCGCGCACCACGTCGCCTTTTCGGCGGCGTAGAGAACGCAACCCGCTGCATCCTTGCGTGTGGTTTCGCCGCGGTCACAGGCCGCTGCCACCGCGTAGACGTAGGCGCGGCACGCATTCGTCGTCGTGTACATATCCGCTAGCTTGCCCTGCATCAGCTGAAATTCCCCGATCGGCTGACCGAATTGTTTCCGCTCATGTACATACGGCACCACGACATCCAGGCAGGCGTCCATCACTCCCAAAGGTCCACCGGCAAGAACGACGCGCTCATAATCCAGTCCTGACATGAGGATTTTGGCACCTTGACCCTCTTCGCCAAGTACATTTTCAAATGGCACTTCGCAGTCCTCGAACACGAGCTCGCACGTATTCGAACCGCGCATGCCCAGCTTGTCCAGCTTCTGTGCAGTGGTAAAACCCTTGAATTCCTTTTCGATCAGAAATGCAGTGATTCCGCGCGAGCCCGCGGCGGGATCGGACTTGGCGTAGACCACCAATGTGCTGGCGTCGGGACCATTGGTGATCCACATCTTGTTGCCGTTCAGCACATAGCGGTCGTTCTTCTTGTCAGCGCGCAATTTCATCGAAACCACGTCCGAACCTGCGCCCGGTTCCGACATGGCGAGCGCGCCGACATGTTCGCCCGAGCAGAGCTTCGGTAGGTATTGCGCCTTCTGTTCCGGTGTGCCCCATCGATTGATCTGGTTGACGCAAAGATTGGAATGCGCACCGTAGGAGAGACCGACAGATGCTGAAGCCCGGGAGATTTCTTCCACTGCAATCGTGTGGGCGAGGTATCCGAGACCCGACCCGCCGAATTCAGGGTCCGCGGTCATACCAAGCAGACCAAGGGCACCCATCTTCTGCCAAAGATGCATAGGGAACTGGTTGGATTTATCGGTCTCGGCCGCCAGCGGTGCTATCTCCGCCTGTGCAAAGCGGTGCACCGTTTCCCGCAGTGCTTCGATCTCCTCAGAGACTCCGAATCTTAGGCCCGACTGGTACATTCCGTCCTCCCTTTTTAGTTGTCGCGATGTTCTTGGCGCCAACAAGGCGCAGTCCCATCGACACATATTTTTCTACGACCTCATCGACTGTAAGCCGATCATCGGGCTTGAACCAGACGGTTACGCCTGTGATCATCGCGATAATGGCACGGGTCGTCAGTGCAATATCATCGATCGCAAATTCACGCGCATCCATGCCGTCATCGAGTATATCGCGAAGGCCGTTCTCGTATCGCGCGCGCAATTCGACGATAATTGCACGGTTTTCCGGGCTAAGGCTGCGCAACTCCATATTTGCAATGTGAACATCCTCACGGCGCTCCACATGGAAGCGGATGTGGAAACGGATGAAAGCGGAGAGCCTGTCAAGCGCCGTATGAGCTTTGCGGCTCTCGGCTTCCCAAGCGCCGAGCAAGCGATCCATATGATCCCGCATGACTGAAAACAGCAATTCCTGCTTGTTCGGGTAATAGCGATAGAAGGCTGCGGACTGGACGCCTACCTCGTCGGCGAGCTGGCGCATCGACATTGCTTGATAGCCGACACGGGCAATCAACTGCTTCGCCGCAGCATCGATTGCGTTGCGTGTTCTTTCGCCATCTGAACCAGTTGTGCGTGCCATGGTAAATTAATAAAACGAACGTTCGATTAATTCAAGAGGCATGTTGCTAGACGAAGGTATGGATAGAGGAGGGGTAGCGATGCATGTAGGATCAGCGAATTGGAGTCGATTTCATCAATCAATTTTCAGAGTGGGTTTCATGTTTGAACGACGCATTTCTCGTCTATTCGCTACCCTGATTACAGTAATTTTCCTGCCGCTGGCACTAGCCTCGTCTGCAAACGCCCTGAGCATGAAAGAGTGCAGCGTCAAGTACAAGGCGGCGCAGAGTGCCGGCGAAGCCGAGGGAATTTCGTGGAGCGCGTTCCGCAAAACTCAATGCACCACGCCCGCTGATGCGGCGGCTAACGAGCCAACCAGTCCCGCACCGGCAGAAGCCAAAACAAAAACGGTTGAAGAAAAGCCAGAAAAGGCGGCGAAGAAAGCCGAAGCCGGAACTAAATCCCCATCAGGAAAGACGACGTTTCCGTCGTCGATAGCTGCCAAATTTGCCGCAGAAAAGCCTGCCAAGGCCCGCATGCACACATGCCTTGAGCAATATCACGCCAACAAGGATGGTGGCACTCTCGGCGGCACGCGCTGGATCGAAAAAGGCGGCGGCTACTACAAGTTGTGCAATGCCAAACTCAAGGGTGATGGTTAGGAGCGCGCCGGTCCACGGCTCAAAAACTCACACGGCTGGAGAGCTTGAAATCCGGTGATGGCGGTGGCACATTTGACGATATGGAACATCGCGTCGCATTTCTGGAACAATCATTTGAGAAAATGGATGCCAAATTGGGCACCCTGGTCAGTGACGTTTCGTCCCTGAAGGGCGATGTTTCCTCGTTGAAGGGCGACGTTTCGTTCTTGAAACGAGACGTTTCGTCCTTAACAGGAGATGTCTCTTCAATGAAAGGAGACCTCTCATCTCTGAAGGAAGATACCTCATACCTAAAAGGTAAAATGGAGGACATCTCCTATATTCGGGCCAAGATGGAGGATCTGTCTTATCTGAAGGGGAAAGTCGACAACCTTCCGACCACCCTGCATCTGCTGGGGTTTGTTATGGCAGTGTTGGCAATGGCGGGGTTGGCTAAATACTTTACGCCTTGATCGGAAAAAACCCGATCGCTATCGCTTGAAGTCCAATCCCCGAAACGCCGTTGCGGCGATGATAACCCATCCTAGAATGAGCAATGATCCTCCTAGCGGGGCGGCGAAGGCGAACAACCGGTCGCCGGCAAAATCGCGCGACGCGAGATCGCCAATAAAAAACAGCAATCCAACCACCAACACCCATCCGCCGAAATAGGCTGCCCGGTTGATCTTCGCCAATACCGACAGCGTCAGAAATGCCGGAGCATGGATGAACAGGATGGGTGCGATCGTGGCCATATGGCCCTCAGTGCTGTGGGCGGCTGCCGCATAGGCGGCAATGCCAGCCGCTCCAACCAGCCCGCCAATGCCCGCAAAAATCCGGTTGATGTCCAAGCTATTCTCCATTTCTGCTTGTTTGGCGAGCAACGCTTATTTGACTGCTTCCAAGGCCTGCGGAAACTGCTGTTCGAAATAGTCAAGTTCTTCATCGAGACCGACGCTTACGCGGATACAGCGATCCAGCACCGGCGCCATTGGTTTGCGCACGAAGACGTCCCGGTCGACCAGGGCGTTGAGAACGGCGAGGGCAAATGGTCCATCGCGGCCGCAATCAATAGTGACGAAATTGGTAGCGGAGGGAATCGCCTTCAGGCCATTCTTCGCGGCGATCTGCACGATGCGCTCGCGTCCCGCGATGATCCAGGCAACGACCGTCTTGAGATAGTCCTGATCCTCAAGCGCTGCCAGGGCGGCAATCTGTGTCAGCTTGTTCATGCCGAAATGGTTGCGAATTTTGTCGAAGGCGAGGATCTGTTTTTCTGCCCCGATAGCATAGCCGCAGCGCATCCCGGCCAATCCATAGGCCTTGGAAAAGGTTCGCATCCTCAGGACATTCGGCCGTGAAGCATCAATCGGCGGCAGAGCGCCCGCTGGTGCCGTTTCGCCATAAGCCTCGTCGAGGATCAGCATCGTATTTTTCGGCAGCGCATCGACAAAGTGCTCGATCTCCGCCGCCGCCCACCATGTCCCCA
Organism: Phyllobacterium sp. LjRoot231; assembly: GCF_964253365.1. Taxonomy (NCBI): domain Bacteria; kingdom Pseudomonadati; phylum Pseudomonadota; class Alphaproteobacteria; order Hyphomicrobiales; family Phyllobacteriaceae; genus Phyllobacterium; species Phyllobacterium sp. LjRoot231. Next base: position 3,895,740 of record NZ_CAXUQT020000001.1, on the reverse strand, counting down.
TCGGATTGTCTGGGTTGGAAAAATAGACGAGCGGCGCCTGTTCGCGTTTCACAGCGTCAAGCAATGCCTGGAGGTCTTCGCGATCGTTTCGGTATGGCACCGTCACCAGCCGTCCGCCAAAGCCCGCCACATGAAAATTGAATGTCGGATAGGCCCCGAGCGATGTGACGACCGGCGTACCCTCGCGCACATATTGGCGCACGGAGAGCCCGAGCAGCGTGTCGATGCCCTCGCCAACGACGACGTTGGCAGGCGCAACGCCGAGATGTGCGGCAAGCGCCTGCTTCAGCTCGAAATTCTCCGGATCGGCATATTTCCAAGCCTCCCCAGCATGGTTTCGTATTGCGGCAATGACTGAGGGCGCTGGGCCGAAGCCGCTTTCATTGGCGCCGAGCCGTGCACGGAACAGTCTATTACGCTTGCGCTCCAAGGCTTCCGGTCCGACGAAGGGCACGGTCGAGGGGAGGGAGTCGATAAGGGGGATAAGCTGCGGTTCCATGTCCACAGCGATATCAGTTTTTGTGCCGGCGAAAAGCAAAATTTCACTCTTTTGCGTCGAACTCACAGTTCGAAGTCTCGACCACATATCGTCTTTCAAAGGAACCAATCCGCGAGGTTGTCTATCTTTCGGACGATTCCGGGGAAGTGCCGGATGACGTTGTCAGGTACATTGAGACCAATCCTACTGATCCGGTGGTGATCGACGGTGATATCACTACGGGCACAGTCATACCGGATGACGTACCGCTGGTCGCCGTGCCTGATCAACCGCACTACTCTTACGTGTATGTGCAGGATCGTCCCGCACTTGTCGAAAGAAACACGCGACGGGTCGTCTGGGTTCGGTAAATTTATATCACTTGAACGGCACCTGCTCGCTCTTCGGGGCGGGCGGGTGTTTTACCATCGGCGGTGCCGATAATACCGGTAGCGATTGTCATAGATAAGCAATGGTGTGTTGAATTGCATCTGCTCGAATTGCGCGCGGCTGGCCGCACGCCGGTCTAGATCGAGATTGAGCAGGCAGTTTGCGAAAGCATCGGTCCCGCGCCGGAAACCGTAGGATGAGCACGTCTGGTTATCGAGTGCCCGCCGCTCTTCCGGCGTCATCGACACGCAACCCGCGATGAGGAGCGTGAGCAACAGAACTGATCCGGTCACCAGTCTCATTTGGCCCTTCCTCGAAGACCTGCATTTTAAAAGATGATTTCAACCTTCAGATCGACCGTGAGTCCGTCCTATTCAGCAGGTTTGAAATGTTCGCGTTTGCGCTCTTTCCGTTCCCGCTCATGGCGTTCCACCGTAGCGATAAGTTTATGGGAAGCAAAATAAGCATAGCCGACAACGAGAGTACCCAAGACTACAGATGTAATCAGATATGCCAATTCGTTCGTCATCTGAATCCTCGTGCCAACGTGGCTCTGCCAGTTATATGTAGCCCATACGCTGCTGCGAGCCAATAGACACTCGATACGACAACAAAAATCCAGCGACGAGAATCGTAGGATAGACTTACCTCCGGATTGCTCATCAATGCCGCTGCAGGCCCGATAAAGCCGACCACGACCGCAGCCGTCGATAGACGATCAAGCGATGCAGAGAAGTACTTTACTATCTCGTTGTCGCGAGCTTGAGAATTGATGTCGTCGTTCATTGTAGCGCTTCCTGTGTAGAAAACAGGGCGGCACTATCCCAATTGCCTGAGACATTTAACAGCCAGACTTTGGTTGGATGAAACTGATCGGGGAGGGTGACGTCGGTGCCCTCATGTCGCGAGAAAAACACCGGCAATCATGAGAACAATTACTGCTCCTGCCAGGATCGGCAGGATTGAAAAACCTGAAGAGGTAGGTTGAGGCCTCAATACCAATTTGGCAAAGCTAGCAGAATGGTGGCTGCTAGCTGGGTGCATACGACAAAAGTGACAAACGGGATAAACCCGTCACTGACCTTCCGGTTATCATTTGCTGCGGCAAAGCTCATAAGGACTGCTCCCGATTGGACGATCCCTACAAGTAGCGAAGGATCATGATCGTCAGTGCCGAATTTCGGCTTGGTCACGCAACTGTAACAGTTTGAAACCTTTTGTCACCCAAAAAGTTCCGGTCCCTGTTCAACTTTGCCGTGATAGCCTTTCCGGCAGTGAAATATTGCTGCTGCAATGCAGAAGAAATTCTTCAGTTCCAGTGGTTTAGTCCCGGCGGTGCAAAACTTGTGCAAGCTCTGCACCGCCGGCGATTTTTGTTACTCGGCAGGCGTCGCCGCCGGAGCAATCGTGCCCGAATTGTGGCCGGCTTCACCTTCGAAATGGCTGCCATGGCTGGAATGCCTGAGCGGACGGTTACCCGTCAGGGCACGGACCAGCACATAGAAGACCGGTGTCATGAACAGACCGAAGAGCGTCACGCCGATCATTCCGGCAAACACCGCGACACCCATGGCGCTGCGCATTTCCGCGCCGGCGCCGGTCGATGTGACGAGAGGCACCACGCCCATGATGAAGGCAAGTGACGTCATCAGGATCGGTCTGAGCCGCAGGCGGCTTGCCTCGATCACAGCCTTGAATGGTGTCGACCCGGCAAACTCCAGTTCCCGCGCAAACTCGACGATCAGGATGGCGTTCTTGGCGGAGAGCCCGACAAGCACGATCAGCCCGATCTGCGTGAAGACGTTGTTGTCTCCTGCTGTCAGCCAGACGCCGGCGAGGGCGGCAAGCAATCCGAGTGGCACGATCATGATGATCGATAGCGGCAGCGACAGGCTCTCATATTGTGCCGAGAGGACGAGAAAGACCAGAAGGATCGACAGCGGGAAGATCAGATAGGCCGAGTTGCCCGCAATGATCTCCTGATAGGTCAGTTCCGTCCATTCGAAACCAATCCCGGGCGGGAGGGTCTCGGCGGCAATCTTCTCCACGGCAGCTCGCGCCTGGCCTGACGAATAGCCGGGAGCCGCATTGCCGTTCACGTCGGCAGCGAGGAAGCCATTGTAGCGCATGGCGCGATCCGGTCCAGCGCTGGATGAGACGTTGACCAGGGCCGACAGCGGGATCATCTCACCCGAACCCGATCGTACCTTCAGGTCGCCGATATCTTCAGATTTGGCCCGGAAGTTCGACTCCGCCTGCATGCGGACGGAATAGGTGCGTCCGAACTTGTTGAAGTCGTTGACGTAGACGGAACCAAGATAGATCTGCAGCGTATTGAATATTTCCGGCAGCGATACGTTGAGTTGGCGCGCCTTGGCACGGTCAACATCGGCATAGAGCTGTGGAACATTGATCTGATAGCTGGTGAACAGACCTGTCAGCTCCGGTGCGGCGGCTGCCTTGGCGAGGAACGCCTTGGTTGCGTCGTCGAGAGCCTGATAACCAAGACCATTGCGATCCTCGATCTGCAGCTTGAACCCGCCGATCGAGCCAAGACCCTGGACGGGAGGTGGCGGGAAGACGGCGCTGAACGATTCCTGGATGCCAGCTATTTGCTGATTGAGTGCCATGGCGATCGCACCGGCGCTCAGGTCGGGTGTCTTGCGCTCTTCGAAAGGCTTCAGCGAAACGAAGACCACGCCGGCATTCGAACTATTGGTGAAACCGGCAATCGACAGGCCCGGGAAGGCGATCGTGCTTTGTACGCCGGGAATCTTCAGCGCCATATCTCCGATGCGGCGGACGACCGCTTCCGTCCGGTCAAGCGTCGCACCATCCGGCAGCTGGGTGAAGCCGACCAGATACTGCTTGTCCTGCGGCGGCACAAAACCGCCGGGCACGCTCTTGAACATGAACGCCGTGCCGGCGATCAGCAGGAGATAGATGCCCATCATCACCGTCTTGCGCGAGATGACGCCGCGTACACCCTTGCTATAGCCGTTGGCGCCACGCGTGAACACGGCATTGAACCCGCGGAAAAGCCAGCCCAGCGTCAGGTCCATGAAGCGCGTCAAACGATCCTTCGGCTGGTCATGTCCCTTGAGCAGCAATGCTGCGAGAGCGGGCGAAAGGGTCAGGGAGTTGAACGCCGAGATAACTGTCGAGATGGCGATCGTCAGCGCGAACTGGCGGTAGAATTGCCCCGTCAGTCCGGTGATGAAGGCGAGCGGCACGAACACCGCGACCAGAACCAGCGCAATCGCGATGATCGGTCCGGACACTTCGCGCATGGCCTGGATCGTCGCTTGTCGCGGCGCCAGCCCGTTCTCGATATTTCGCTCGACGTTCTCCACCACCACGATGGCGTCATCGACGACAATACCGATGGCGAGAACAAGACCGAACAGGCTGAGCGCGTTGATCGAGAAGCCGAAGAGGTGCATCACCGCAAACGTACCGACGATGGATATCGGAACCGCGATGAGCGGGATGATCGATGCACGCCACGTCTGCAGGAACAGGATGACCACGAGCACGACCAGCAATACCGCCTCGAGCAGCGTATGGATGACGGCCTCGATGGAAGCGCGGACGAACTGCGTCGTATCGTAGACGATCTGGTAATCCACGCCTTCCGGCATGGTCAGCTTCATCTCGTTCATGGCGGCACGAACTTCGTCGGCGATCTGGATCGCGTTGGAACCTGGTGCCTGGAAGATCGGGATAGCGACGGCGCTCTTGTTGTCGAGCAGCGAGCGCAGCGAATAATCGGCGGCGCCAAGCTCGATACGGGCAATGTCGCTCAAATGCGTGATCGCGCCGTTGGCAGCGGTCTTGACGATGATCTGGCCGAATTCTTCCTCGGACTGCAACCGCCCTTGCGCATTCACCGTCAATTGCAGATCGACACTGTTCGAGTTCGGCGAAGCGCCGATGGTACCGGCAGCAGCCTGCACATTCTGCGCACGAATCTCGTTCAGAACGTCCGTAGCTGACAGGCCGAGCTCCGCCGTCTTCTGCGGATCGAGCCAGATACGCATCGAATAGTCGCCAGACCCGAACAACTGCACGTCGCCGACACCATTGATGCGGGCGAGGCGATCCTTGATGTTGATCAGGGCGTAATTGCGCAGATAAGTGATGTCGTAGCGATTATTTGGCGAGATGAGGTTGACCACCAGCATCAGGTCCGGCGAGCTTTTTACCGTTGTGATGCCGAGACTGCGCACTTCTTCCGGCAAGCGTGGTTCTGCCTGCGAGACACGGTTCTGCACCAGCTGCTGCGCCTTGTCCGGATCTGTACCAAGAGCAAAGGTAACAGTCAGCGTCATCTGGCCATCGGCTGTCGCCTGGCTGCCCATGTAGAGCATGCCTTCGACGCCGTTGATCTGCTCTTCCATCGGCGTTGCGACTGTTTCGGCAATTACCTTCGGGTTAGCACCTGGATATTGCGCCCGCACCACGATGGATGGGGGCACCACGTCCGGATATTCCGAAACAGGCATCGTCGTCAGCGAAATCAGGCCGCCAAGGAAAATGATGAAAGAAAGAACGCCCGCAAAGATCGGGCGGTCGATAAAGAAGTTGGAGATATTCATATCAATTCCGCCTGCCCGATGCGGGCCCCTGGATATTTATTGTTTGAGCTTGGCCTGGTCCGCCAGCGCCTGCTGGTCGGGAGCCTTGCCGCCCATCGCCACCATCTCCGGTGCAACGAGCGAGCCAGGACGAATGCGCTGCAAGCCATTGACCACGATCTTGTCATCCGCCTGCAATCCAGCCGTGACGATCCGCAAGCCGTCGGCCTTGGCGCCGAGCGAGATCTCGCGATACTCGACCACGTTCTTCGGATTGACGACCATGACGAACTTCTTGTTCTGGTCGGTTCCGACAGCCTTTTCGTCGACCAGCAATTCGTGCCGCTCAGTGGCCTGGCCCATGCGGACCTTGGCGAACTGGCCGGGCATCAGCTTGCCATTGGCATTGTCGAACACCGCGCGAACCTTGACGGTACCGCTCGACGCATCGACGCTGTTGTTGATCAGCTGCAGTTTGCCGGTGATGCCGTCCTGCCCGTGCACATCCATCTGAACCGGGATGCGATTGACAAAGTCGCGGCTGTTCAAGCCTTCGGGGAGATCGGCGAGCGCATTGGCGACGACGTTCTCATCGGCTTCGAAGCTGGCATAGATCGGGCTGATCGAAACCAGCGAGGTCAGCAGCGGCGAGCTTGGACCGGCGGCAATCAGATTACCCGCAGTGATCTCGATACGGCCGACGCGGCCGCTGATCGGTGCGCGAATATCTGTCCAGTCGAGGTCGAGCATGGCGGTCTGCAGCACTGCCTGTGCGGCTGCGAGGTCCGCCTGGGCGCTGATCTGAACATTCAGACGCTGATCGTAATCGCTCTGCGAAGCAAAGCGCGAGGTCACCAGCTGCTTGCCGCGTTCAAGTTCGCTCTTGGCATAGGCGAGCTTCGATTCGGCGGAGGCCACCTGCGCCTTTGCGCGCGCAACTTCCGCCTGATACGGCGCCGGATCGATCTTGACGAGGAGGTCGCCCTGCTTGACGATCGCGCCTTCCTTGAAGGCAACCGACTGAATGGCGCCGGCAACGCGTGAACGAACTTCGACCTGGTCGACCGCTTCAAGCCGTCCAGAGAATTCGCTCCACTGCGTCACGAGCTTTGGCTGTACGACCGCAACCGAAACCGGAGTGGCTGGCGCAGGCGCGGCCTGGCCCTTCTCGCCTTCCGCGTGGCTCTGCTGCATGTCCAGAAAATGGGAGCCGCCGACCGTGGCAAGTGTCAGAACCAGAGCGCTGGCATAAAGACTTTTTCTTAAAGTGCTGATTGACATCGTGGTCATCCTGCTTTGAAAGTTTCCACCATTGGGAGGATGGCGAATCTGAATTCGAACACCGAATTGAGCATTGACGTTCTATACCGATCGGTATAGAACGGATGGTATAAGGCGGCGAGGTAACAGCTGTCAATGGAATTTTATACCGAGCGGTATAATTCTTTTAGGGAGTGTTGTCCATGGGACGGCCCAGGGAATTTGATGCGGATGATGCCTTGCAGACCGCTTTGGAGCTATTCTGGCGCAAGGGCTATGAAGGTACATCCATCACTGACCTGACGGACGGCATGGGCATTACCAAACCCAGTCTCTATGGCACCTTCGGCAACAAGGAAGAGCTCTTCCGCATGGCGCTCCAGCGCTACGAGCAGAACTACATGGCCTTCTTCTGGAAGGCACTGGAGCAGCCGAGTGCGCGCGTTGTTGCGCTGGATGTATTGCATGGCTTTGCCAATGCACAGACTGAAGAGTGCAATCCGGGCGGCTGCCTTGGTATTAATGCGGCCATGGGTTGCAGTGAAGCCGCGGAGGCGATCCAGAAAACCGTTATCGAGCGTCGCCAGATAGGGCAGAAGGCGCTGGCACGACGTTTCGAACGTGCCAAACGAGAGGGCGATCTGCCTGCTGACTGCAATCCGGACGATCTGGCACGCTACCTTTTGACGATCGCCCAGGGCACCGCAGTCCAGGCCTCGAGCGGCGCTGGCCGCGACGAGATCTACCGGCTGATCGATATCGCCATGAAGTCTTTTCCGGGCTCAAACTAAATTACTTTCAGAAACTGTTGATTAATCGCGAAGGCTGTATATTGGCAGCCGGACGATCATGTTTGACCGTCAATGTCGCGACGGCGACCGCCGACGTTGGATGCCGACGATCCCGCCGCTCTTATTTAAGGGGCATTGTTAATTGGACGCCGCCAACCGGTCGCAGCAACATCAGGCAACACCGAGCTTTGCCGAACTTTTCACTCCCAAGCTGATCACGGTCCTGCGCGAAGGCTATGACCGCACGAAATTTCAGGGGGATTTCATTGCCGGGCTGACGGTCGCGATCGTTGCCTTGCCACTGTCGATGGCGATTGCCATTGCGTCCGGCGTTACACCTGACAAAGGACTTTTCACCGCGATCGTCGGCGGGTTCATCGTATCGGCGTTGGGCGGCAGCCGCTTCCAGATTGGCGGTCCAGCGGGGGCTTTCATCGTGCTGGTCGCCTCGACCGTGGATCGCCATGGCGTGGATGGCCTGATCCTTGCGACGATGATGGCCGGTGCTTTCCTGATTGTCACCGGTTATCTGAGGCTTGGAACCTATATCAAATTCATTCCCTATCCGGTCACAGTCGGCTTTACCGCCGGGATTGCCGTCATCATCTTTGCAAGCCAGCTCAAGGAACTGTTCGGCCTCGATCTCGCAGGCAAGGAACCCGGAGATCTGCTGCCCAAGCTCGTCGCGCTCGGCGAGGCGGCAGGCACTGTCAATCTCGCAGCCGCCGCGATCTCGCTTGTGACCATTGGCGCAATTGCTGCGCTCAAGCGCTGGCGTCCGTCATGGCCGGGCATGCTGATCGCGGTGTGCCTTGCCTCGCTTGCAGCGGCCCTGTTCAGCCTTCCGGTGGAAACGCTCGGCACGCGTTTTGGCGGAATACCCCGCACCTTGCCCGTTCCCGCTCTGCCTGCGTTTACGCCGGAACTGGCAATGACGGTGCTCCCCGATGCGGTCAGCTTCGCGCTGCTCGGGGCGATTGAATCGCTGCTATCGGCGGTTGTGGCGGACGGGATGACCGGCAGGCGGCACCGCTCCAATTGTGAATTGGTGGCGCAGGGCTTTGCCAATATCGGATCTGCGCTTTTCGGTGGAATCTGCGTCACTGGAGCCATTGCGCGCACCGCGACCAATATCCGGGCGGGCGCCTATAGTCCGATCTCGGGCATGCTGCATTCGGCATTCCTGCTCGTCTTCATGCTCATTGCCGCACCGCTCGCGAGCTATATCCCGCTTGCTGCGCTCGCGGGCGTCCTTGCCGTAGTTTCCTGGAATATGGTCGAGAAGGAGGCGTTCCGCGCGCTCATTCGCTCGTCGCGCGGCGATGCTGTTGTGCTTCTCGTCACCTTCGCGCTGGTTATCTTCCGCGACCTTACTGAGGGCATCGTCGTCGGCTTTGCGCTCGGGACCATTCTCTTCATCGACCGCATGGCCAAGAGCGTGGCGCTGGAAGCGCACGAGCCCTTTGCCGTGGACGATGTGGCTGACGCCGCCGATGGGGAACGTGCCGACTACAACGCCCGGACCGGAACCGATCCCGATACCGTTGTCTACCGTCTTACCGGGGCCTTCTTCTTCGGTGCTGCGTCGACAGTCGGCACCATCCTTGATCGCATTGCCGACCAGCGGCGCAATTTCATTCTCGACTGTTCCGCGGTGCCTTTGCTTGATTCCACAGCGGCCAATGTCATCGAAGCCTCGGCGCGCAAGGCGGAACGGGCAGGAGTCCGCTTCTTCATAACCGGAGCTTCGCCCGCCGTGCGACGCATGTTGAGGTCACACGGTGTACGTCCGCCCCACGTTGCCTATGCCGCTACCATCGATGATGCGAAGACACTGCTTCGCTCATCGGTTAAATCCCGGCAAAAATAACCGAAGCGCAAAACCACATCAGATGTCAGGTCAGCCTGTTGCGGAACAGCCAGGCGGAGAATGGCAGGGTAACCGCGGCGATCGCCACCAGCGCCAGCATCTCCGGCAGCAACTGCCTTATTCCCGCACCCTCCAGATAGACCTGATGCGTAATGCTGATTGCATAGCGCAGTGGATTGATCAGCGTGAGGTACTGCAGGATGTCGGGCATATTGCCAATCGGCGCTGTCAGGCCCGATAAAAGCATGAAGGGCATCAGTAGCACGAACGAGTAGATCATCGCCTGCTGCATATTGGCGGCCAGCGATGAGATGAACAGGCCGATGCCGACTGCCGCCGCCAGAAACAGCACCAAACCCAGATAGAGAATGAAATAGGATCCAGAGAAGGGGATCTGGAACCATAGCTGGGCGACAAGCAGGATCGTGGTCGATTGGCTGAGGCCCACAAGCATTGATGGAAGCGCCTTGCCAACCATGATCTCGGAGGGTCTGAACGGCGTGACCAGCAACTGGTCGAATGTCCCGGCCTCGCGCTCGCGGGCGACCGACATGGCGGTCAGCATCAGCGTCATCATCATGGTGATCGTGCCGATCAGTGACGGGATCATATACCAGCGCGTCTCAAGGCTCGGATTATACCAGGCGCGCGTCGTGACCTTGATGCCATTATTCGCGTCCTGACCGTTCTCCTCACGCCATTGCGTCGTGAAGTCCGTCGCGATCGTGCTGATATAGCTTTGCGCGGTCCCGGCCGTATTGGAATTGCGGCCATCGGCGATGATCTGCAACTTGGCGGGCATTCCGGCCATCAGCCGTCTTTCGAAATCCTGGTCGATGACCACCACCAGCAGAACGCGGGCGTCATTGATGAAATCATTGATGTCTGCTGTCCGCCGCAACGTCGCAACGCGGCTGAAAATGCCGGAGCCGTCGAGCTTGGATACGAGTTCGACGGATGCCGCGCTGTGGTCGTGATCGAGAACCGCGTAGGGCACATTGTTGAGATCATAACTCGCCGCATAGCCGAAGATCAGGCATTGCAGGATAGGCGGCAGGACCAGCACGATACGGCTCTTCGGGTCCTTGAACATCGCCAGCAATTCCTTGCGGATCAGTGCGATTATGCGGAAGAACGATTCTCTCATGGCCGCTTCACCCGAGTTTCTTGCGCGTGGCGAACACGGACGCAGTCATCAGCAGGGTGGCCATGACTGCAAGCACTGCGGCATTGGGCAGGATGACGGCCCAGATATCGCCGGCAAGGAACAGCGTCTGCAGCACGCTCACGAAATAGCGCGCCGGGAAGATGTATGTGATGCCCTGGATCACCAGCGGCATGCTCCTGATGTCGAACATGAAGCCCGACAACATCATCGCAGGCAGGAAGGTGATGATCAGCGTGATCTGGCTGGCGACGAATTGATTCTTGGTGATCGAGGAGATCAAGAGTCCGATGCCGAGCGCCACCAGCAGATAGAGCATCGATACGATGACCAATATCCACAGCGACCCGCGCAAGGGCACGCCAAACAGTACCTGACTGCCAATGACCGAGAGTGCCAGCCCCAGCATGCCGAGGACGAAATAGGGTATGATCTTGCCGAGCAGGATTTCGCCCGGCCGGGCAGGCGTGACGAACAATGCCTCGAACGTGCCACGCTCCCACTCGCGCGCTATAACCAGTGCCGTCAGCAGCGCACCGATCAGCGTCATGACGAGGACGATCAGACCCGGTACCAGAAAATAGGTGCTGTCATTGGCCTCGTTGAACCAAAGGCGCGTTTGCAGATCGATCGACGCGCCGGAATTCAAGACCATTCCTTGCGCAGCCTCGCGTGCCAGCCACGCGCCGACAGCGCCTTGGGCATAACCGAGCGCGATACGTGCTGTGTTGGCATCGCTGCCATTGACGACGACCTGAATTTCGGCCGTGCCGTTCTGCACATCGCGGGCGAATTGCTGTGGTATACGGACGATCCCGCTGACGGTCTTGTCCGCAAGCAGCCGCTCCGCCTCCGCCATGGTCTTGACTGGATGCGTCTGGAAATAATCCGACAGTTCGAAGCCGGAAACCGCGGCGCTCGCTTCGGCCGAGGATTCCTCCATGACCAGCGCGACAGGCAGGTTTTTAAGGTCGAACGACAGGCCGTAACCGAACAGGATCAACAGGATCATCGGCATGACGATGCCGACGGCAATGCTGCTCGGATCACGCACCACCTGCCAGCTCTCCTTGCGCACCAGCGCGAGGATACGGCGCAGGCTGCCGTGGCGGGAGGCGGTCATGAGGTGGGCCCCACAAGCTGCCTACGGGCCTGCTGGCTCAACGATGCCCTTGTGGGGAGGGACGGAGCGGAGCGACGGGGAGGGGTCTTTCTTAAAAGGTTCCCCTCCCGGCTGCTTTGCAGCCACCCTCCCCACAAGGGGGAGGGCAAAGAGCGGCACCGTCGAGTGCTATTTGGACCGGCTATTTTGGAATATCCCATCACGCGGCCTCCCTTTTATCCCGTCGCGATTCCTCGACGATGGCGATGAAGGCGTCTTCCATGTTCGGTTCCTCGCCGTTTTTCGGCTTGGCATGCGCACGGATTTCGGCGGGTGTTCCCTCGGCAAGATTACGCCCCGCATCGAGAATGATGATCCGGTCGCAATATTCAGCCTCTTCCATGAAATGCGTGGTGACGATCACCGTCACGCCCTGTTCGGAAAGCGCGGTGATACGTCCCCAGAATTCGCGCCGCGCCAGTGGATCCGCACCGCTGGTGGCTTCATCCAGAAACAGGATATCCGGCTCGTGCAGCAGCGCCGCCGCCATGGCGAGGCGTTGCTTGAAACCGCCTGGAAGTTGGCCGCTCGGCAGCGTCGACAGTTCGCCAAGCTCGAATTGCTCCTTCGACCACGCGACGCGGTCACGTTTCTTCTGCCCGCGCAAACCGTAGGCGCTGGCGAAGAAGTCGAGATTTTCATCGACCGACAGATCGCCATAGAGTGAGAATTTCTGCGCCACGTAACCCAGATTCTGCCGCGCTTCCGCCCGCGAGGTGCGCAGGTCCGCACCGGCGACGCGCAGAGTGCCGCTGGTTGCTGGCATCAACCCGCACAGCATGCGGAATGTCGTGCTTTTCCCCGCGCCGTTCGGACCGAGCAACCCATAAATCTCGCCGCGCTTCACCTGAAAGCTGACATGATCGACGGCGGTGAAATCGCCAAATTTGCGCACGAGATCGTGGACTTCCACCGATATCTCGTCGCCACCCACCGTCTTGGGTCGGTCTAGTGTCACCTCGCTGGAATGGCTCTTGGTCGCCACGGCGCTGAACAGCACCATGAAACCATCCTCGAAGCGCGCTTCCACCGGCTGAAGTTTGATGGCTTTGCCGTTAACCTTGATGTCACCCTTGAAGCTCGGCTGCTTCACCAGGCGCACCTTGCCAGCCTCCGGCACGGCATCGACAACGCCTTCCTGCCGGAACAGCCGCGCCTGAAGCGACCGCGCGTTCATACCTTTGCCAGGTGTTGCGATGAACACGCTATCCCTGGCCTTTTCCGTGATTTCGTCGGGCTTGCCCTGCGCCAGAACCTTGCCGAGATGCATGACCACGGCGTGGTCGCAGAGTTCCGCCTCATCGAGATAGGAGGTGCTGACGACGACCGTCAGCCCATCGTCGTGCACGAGCTCGGTGACGATCTCCCACAATTCGCGCCGCGACAGGGGATCGACGCCCACTGTCGGCTCGTCCAGCAGGAGGAGTTCCGGCGAGCGTACGAGTGTGCAGGCAAGCCCGAGTTTCTGCTTCATCCCGCCGGAAAGCTTGCCGGCAAGGCGCTGGGTGAATCGGCCGAGATCGGTCATCTCCATCAGCCGCGGGTAAATCTCCCTGCGCTGTTCCCTGGTGATGCCGTGCAGGTCGGCGTAAAGATCGAGATTCTGCTGGACGCTCAAATCCTCGTAGAGCCCGAATTTCTGCGGCATATAGCCAATGCGGTTCTGTATCGTCTGCGGATCGGTTGCGACATCGATGCCGAGTACCTGAAGTTCGCCGCTGTCGGCGACCATCAGCCCCGCGATCAGACGCAGCAGCGTGGTCTTGCCGGCGCCGTCCGGCCCGACCAACGCAGTCAAGGTGCCCTGCCGCGCCTCGAAGGAAACGCCCTCCAGCGCTTTGACGGTCTCGCCCGTATCGCGGCGGAAGCTCTTGTGGATGGTCCGCGCCGTGACGGGATTGGTTGGCGCGGGCCCGGTCATGGCGTTGCCTTGCTGTCCGCATTTTGGGGCAGGGGCTTTGGCGCTTCGTCCGGCAAGAGCTTTACCGTGGCGGGCATGCCGAGCCGGAACAGATCATCCTTGTCCTCAACGAAAACCCGCACCTCGTAGACGAGGCTCGAGCGCAGATCTTCGGTCTCCACCGTCTTCGGCGTGAATTCCGCCACCGGCGAGATGAAGCCAACCCAGCCATCAAGCGGGCGATCCGGGAAACTATCCGAGGTAACCTTGGCGCGCATGCCGGAACGGACATGGCCGAGATTGACCTCCGAGACATAGGCCCGGACCCACTTGGTGCCGATGGTCGCCAGCGAGAATACGGGCTTCGTCGGGGCTGCCATTTCGCCCGGCTCCATCAGGCGCGAGCGTACGACCGCATCGAACGGCGCCACCAGCTCGGCATCGTCCAACTCCTGCCTTATCAGCGCGAGCTGTGCCTCATTGCCGCGCAGTTGCGCCTCGGCTTGCAACAATTCTTCGGCACGCGGACCGGCAATGGCAAGGTCGAGCGTACTTTGCGCCACTTCAACCTTGGCATCGGCGACCGCTGCGGTAGCCTTTGCGGTGTCGAGCTCCTGCTTGCTGATGGTGGAGCTCACCGTCAGCGCGACCCGCCGCTCATATTGTACGTTGGCATTGGCAGCGTCCGCCTTGGCGGATGCGAGATTGGCGCGCGCCTGCGCAATTTCCTCAGGACGGCTGCCGTTGCGAAGTTTCATCACCATGGCACGTTGCGCGGCAACAGTCGCATCGGCTTCCCGTACCTGCGGCGCCAGACGACTGGTATCGAGCCGCGCCAGCACCTGGCCTTTCTTGACGATATCGCCTTCCTCGACCAGAACGCCGGCAATGCGTTCCGAGCCGTTGAAGGCGAGCGAGGCCTGACGCAGATCGACATTGCCGAAAAGCGTCAACGCGTCATTGCTGGCCGGCCGGTGCGTATACCACCATGCTCCGCCGCCAATCGCGGCGAGGACAAGAAGGAGAACGATTGTTCGAAGAGGCTTGCTCATTTTACAAACATAGCCAAACAAACATCATATGTCAAATTTGAATTTCAATTTTAACTTTGAAAAATTTCAAATCGCGTGTAAGGTGATTCCCATGGCACGGAAAACACCACGAAAACTCCCCGGCCGCCGCGAAGACGGCGCCACGACGAAGGCTCAAATTCTGGAGGCTGCAGGCGAGGTTTTCGCCGAAAAAGGTTTCGATCGCGCCACCGGCAAGGAGATCGCCGAGCGGGCAGGGAGCAACTCGGCTGCGGTCAATTATTATTATGGCGGGATCGAAGGTCTATACGCCGAAGTGCTTATAGAGGCCCATCGCCGGCTTTTGACCTACGACAAGCTCGTTGCACTTGCACAGGGTCCTGGAGAGCCGATCGAAAAACTGAAAATCCTCATCGGACTGATCGCCCGCACGATTACCGGACAGGAGTCGTCTTCGTGGGCGCTGCGGGTTCTTAGCCGTGAGATACTCTCGCCATCGTCGGTTTTTCCAGTGCTTGTAAAGCAGGAAATTTTACCGAAGAAGCTGGTTGTAACGGGCATTATCGGGGAGATTCTCGGCCTGCCGCATGACCACCCCGCAGTCACGCGTTGCGCTCTGAATATCATTGCTCCCTTCGCCATGCTGCTGGTCGGCAACAAGCAGATATTTACCCAGGTCCTGCCGGGGTTGAACTCCGGAGAGCCTGAAGCACAGGAGGCGATTGTCGAACATTTTCAACGCTTTGCCATTGCCGGGTTGACGGCAACGGCAGCCGCGCTCCGTTCAGACCTTCATTGACACGTATCTTTGGAACTATCGGGACGCCTGTCCTTGGGCGTTGTATAGGCAGGCTCATCGGCTTTCTTTTGTGATTTGGCAATCGCTTCCCGCAGCATCTGCCATTCTCTTTCATGGCGCTGGTAAACATCCTGCGGAACAATTTGTATCGTCATGTGGGTTCTCCGAATGGGTTGATGGCCCGGTAACGATCACATAGGGCGCCCGTTCCCTCTCCGCCATTCAAGATTTGCAACCGCCATTTACAGACGTGAAGGGGAGTGCCAGATCCGCACACGTTAGCGTGTTTGGTTGGAACTTTGCCGTTCATGCTAAGTTCATCGATGTAGGTGCACCAATGGTTGCATCACTTCGCAGGAGGCATTTATGCACAAAACACTATCCGCCATTTCGGCAGCCATGCTCGGACTGGCAATGTTGCTGACATCCGCCGTTTCATCCTTCGCCGCGCCCATTTCGCCTGCTACATTGCAGGTAACATCAAATGTCGAGCAGGTCAGGGATAGCCGGGCAGATTGGAAGCGCCATCACTATAGCTCCCGGCGTGATTGGCGCCGTGATCGCTACGACTGGCGCCGCGACCGCCATGATTGGCGCCGCGACCGGTACGCTCGCCGGCATTGGGACAACCGGCGGGATTATCGTGGCTACAGGTACCATCGCGGCAACAGGTATCTGTATGGCAACGGCTATGTAGGCAAGAGCTGGCAATAACAGCACCTGTGCAGAAAAAAAGTGGGGCGGTTCATAAAAGCCGCCCTTTTTCTTTTTATCGGCGCTTCGACAAAGCCTCGTAGCCGACGCGAACCTTCTCTGCCAGTGTAAGCAATCTGTCCTTGCAGGTTTTCGCATCGAGATCCGCCGGTTGTTTCGGCGAGGCGATCACTGCCCGGAGCCAGCCGCGTACGGTGCTGTCGGCCTCATCGGCCGATTTGCCAAGCCCCTTCAGAACGGTTTCACTGCTTTCGATTGCCGAATAATGCGGCTCGCGCCCGAGTGCATCCTGACACTGATAGGAAACAGTCACGAGATTTTTCGCATCCGCGATTACCCCGCTCTTGCTGACGCTGCTGCCGCCCGTTGTCGTGCATGCCGACAAGATCGCAGCCATCAATACAGTACCCAGAACTGAAAATCGCATCCCGCTCCCCCGATCGCTGGAGTGCAGGCTATTCAACCATCATCATGGTGTCGAGAGGGTCAATCTGGAGAAAGCAGGTTTGCTACGGCACGAGCAGGTGCTGGCTCCAGTCCTGTTTAGGCACGAGCTCGCCTATCTTGTATTTGAAGGCCACAATGCTCATGTTGTCGGCGCTGGTTTCGCAATTGTATTTCAGGTGGTACCACTCACCGCGGCTGCGAAAGGCCGCGCCGCGCGTCTTGATCGCGTGGTCCTGCATCGTCGGATCGGCGAACGCATAGGCGAGCACTTTGTCCGGGTTGAACTTCCCTCCGTCCTTGCGGATGCGTTCCATTGCTTCGACATCGCAGCGCTGTTCCAGCCGGGTTTGCGGATCGAGCTTTTTCAAGCCTGCCTCCTCGGTCGAATTCATGGCAAATGCTGGACGAAGTGCGAAAGCTGACAGCACAATCGCAACAAAAATCTTCTTCATGCTCTCATTGGCCCCTGTATCTGCGAATGGTGCCGGACAATATCGGCAAGAGATACCAATAGCCAACCCTTCCGGGGCGAGCGCCCACAAAATTGAACGCTATCTCGCAAAACTGTGATTCAGCGGCCTTTTCAGAAGCGGTAGCGGATGCCGAAGACATTGGCATTGGAGCCTTCGCCCGTATTTCCGAATGTCCCGTTTGCGCCCGAACGGTGGTGCAGCTGCCAGGTCAATTCGAGATTGGGGGCCCCGCGCCAGCGCACAGACAGTTCAGGCCCGAGTAACCCGAGGAATGGCAGAATTTCATGCTTCCGCCGGGGTCCCTCAGGAGAAAACGATCCGGGTAATGATACAAACATTCCACCTGAAGGGAATCCCGGAAATTTCTCTGTCCACCAGCGAACCAAGGTGGAAGGCGTGAGTGACCTAAATCAAATTAATTAGAAACACTTAGCTGGGTTTTGCTTCGCGGAACAAGTGCCCCGTCTTCTGCGTTCATCCACCATGATCAATCTCGATTTTCTTGCCGTCACGATTGAAATCGACGAAACGGGTGAGCTCCGGAACGTAAGTTCCGTTGCAGAGGCCTCCGAAATCCTTCGCGAGAATTGGCCGGTTCACCGCGGCAAGGAACTTTCGAGAGCGCGGCGGGCCTGCCTCGACGCAATGGAAGGAACGGGGAGCGTGGAGGAGGCGAGAACTGCCTTCGTCGCGGCCGCCAAGGAAGCCCGCATATTGGTTTGGAACAGCGCCTGGCAGTTTTGAAGTCCGCTATCTGCCGCGAATGCGATTTTTGGGCGAAACGGAACAAAATCCTTGCAAACAAGGGGTTTCATCTTTAGTCAGCGTCCTCGGAGAGGTGGCCGAGTGGTCGAAGGCGCTCCCCTGCTAAGGGAGTAGACCCGTTAAACGGTCTCGAGGGTTCGAATCCCTTCCTCTCCGCCATCGATCTCTACTAAATGATTGATATAAAGCAATATTCTGTCACGATCGATCTCCCCCCTGCACCTTTTCCTGCACCTTTCCCCCGCGCTATCCGCTGATTTTCACCGTCAATCGCTGCCTTTCCGCGATCCACTTGGTTGCACGCGAGGGAGCGTTGCTCATCCATGTGGTCCAACTTTACCAGCGCTGGCGCTCTCCCGCGGCGGGCCCAATTGTCCACTGGGCGAGAACCTCAAGCAACCCGCGAAGAGGAAGTGTTCCAAACTTGGTATCAATCCTAGTAGTGGCTGTCTCGCGATGACGGGGCGAACTGTGCCCGCCATTCCTCCTCAGTCAACTCGAACAGCTTCGTCGGCAATGGTGCTGGCCGGTGCATAACCACCTGCTGGGAGCGGTCGATGAGGAAGCCGTGCATTTTTGCGATGAGCTCCAGCGCGCTGACGGCGGCCGCATATTTCCCGTCTATCACTGCTTGCCGTTTGATCTCGAACAGGTCGCGGGTCAAACCTTCCACAGTGACCATGGTCTTGGCCTGCACCTCTTCCTGCAATTCTGCCACCCTAGCCGCCACCTGAGTATTTCTGAGCAGCTTCGCGGCATTCACCTCGGCGGAATTGCCCGTCGCGCGATAGGCTCTGCTGTAAGCACGCGAGGCCGGGCCGCCCTGAACCACGGCCTGAGCAAATGCCTCCCATCTGAGGTTATTGAGCGCTGACATGGCCCGAAGATACAATGAGCGGTCAGATGGGGATAGACGTTTGCTCTTTCGTCTGGGAAAAAGCGTGTCCCCCAAGCCGATGGTTATTCTATCGCACCCGGCAGGTGAATTATACATGATTTAACCAGCGGGTGATCTGATCGCTCAAGCTTTCTCTGGGATACGGTTGGGCTAACTGTCCGCGTATTGTGCAGAGCGTTCGGAAAGCATTGGGGGAACTATGGAAAAAGTTAAATCCGCAAGTGAGAACTCGACTGAAGCGTCGGGCGATATCAGTTCAGAGGACAAAGACCGTTATATAGAGATATGGAAGAAAGCTGTAGAAACGCAGATGCATTTCAACGAAATGTCCGGGAAATCACGTCAATTGGGGCTGACTTTTGTCGCGGCAGCTCTGGGCGTTGCAGTGGTCATGGTGGCGAGAGGCGACGACTTTGCGCTAACCTTCTTCAATTGGAAGATACACGTTGGGGTTTTACTTATTTTGGCCGCCACAGCGGCGATATTTGGTGTGCGCGTCCTCGATCTGAACGTATATCATCGCATGCTTCGCGGCGCAGTCACATTCGGAGAGGATTTCGAGAAGAACTATATGAGTAAAATTTTTACCCTGAACAAGGGCATGACACAGGCCATTTCCCACTTCAGTAGGTTTGGCGACGCGTCAGTGAACAAGGACGGTCCTAAATACGTATATTGTGGCTCCAGTCTACTGTCCGCCGAAAAGAAGATAATATGGTTTTACAACGTCACTACGTTGTTCCTGCTGGGTGCCGCTATCGGTCTGTTTTTGATAAATAATTTTGCGCAGCCATCCAGCAAAGTTTCAGCTCGAGTAGTTCAGGATCAATCCACCAACGAGAAGCCGAGCGATGGTGCCATAGTTGCTCCACAAACGGGGCCCGCCGAAGCGAAGTGACGAACAATGCGTAAAAAGCTCCTCATCTGCGATCTTGATAATACGTTATACGATTGGGTTGCCTACTTTGTTGATGCATTTTACGCGTTGGCTGATGAGGTAGTCAGGATCACGAATTGCGACCGCGAACAACTTCTCGACGATTTTCGCGAAGTCCATCGAATGCACCACGATGCAGAGCATCCGTTTGCGGTATTAGAAACAAAAGCGATTGCCACTATTTTCCCGCAGAAATCGAGAGCTGAAATCGCGCAAATTCTTGACCCCGCGCTTCATGCGTTCAATTCGAGGCGTAAGCGAAGTCTCGCGCTCTATGCTGGGGTGCGCGAGACGCTCGACGCTCTTCGAGAGAACAATGTCACTTTGGTAGCTCACACCGAAAGTAAGCTATACGCAGTGGTTGATCGGCTATCACGGCTAGAATTGGTGGAGTACTTCAACCACATTTACTGTCGAGAGCGATCCAATTCCTTACATCCCAGCGGTGACGGTGCATGGGACTATCTCTCGAATTTTCCTATGGATAAGGTCATCGAACTATCCCACCATCAACGAAAGCCCAACCAACGTGTTTTGCTGGAAATCTGCGCTCGAGAAGGCGTTTCCCCAGAGGATACTGCTTACGTTGGCGACAGCATGAGCCGCGATGTCCTTATGGCAAAGAGAGCTCACGTGTATGCAATATGGGCCAAATATGGAACTAACCACAACGAGACCGACTACCAACGGCTTGTGCGCGTGTCCCACTGGACCGACGAGGACATAAGACGCGAGAAAACATTGGCTATCGAGGTTTCGTCAATCTCGCCGGACTATATCGCGGAGAACTCATTTGCGGAGGTTTTATCTGCGCTATCCGCCTAATAGGGCCGAAAATGCGAGGTGTATCCGGAGCGCTTGCGACAGATCGTCCAATTTGATCAACTGGCTTAATGGAATTGTCACCGCCAGTCGCAATACTGCTGCTGGTGATGGCGCGCAACATCTATATATTCCGGCGCATCAAATGGGGTGATCCGAAGCCTTAGCTGAAGATGCCTGCATTCTTATCGCCTTCGCCGCCATGCCACCTCAAATGCGTCTCGGACCATGCAATGTTACCGTAACGTACTGGCGTTTCGTTCGAAG
The DNA here is from genome assembly GCF_964253365.1 of Phyllobacterium sp. LjRoot231. Classification (NCBI taxonomy): domain Bacteria; kingdom Pseudomonadati; phylum Pseudomonadota; class Alphaproteobacteria; order Hyphomicrobiales; family Phyllobacteriaceae; genus Phyllobacterium; species Phyllobacterium sp. LjRoot231. Next base: position 3,874,994 of record NZ_CAXUQT020000001.1, on the reverse strand, counting down.
CATGCATTCCATCGGCCAAGGGTTTCCGACACGAGAGGGTACCAAATGAAGAACGTTGGATTTCTTGCACTCGCAATGCTGAGTACGACAATCGTCATGCCGGGCTTGGGCATGGCCGAAACCGTGCAGGTGCCCATTCCCAAGACTGCGGCGGAGGTCCCCGGTCCCGTTCCCGGCAACACAATGACTGACGCATACGTTCAGTTGGTTGGCCGTATGGCGTATGTGTGGGGATACCCATTGGTGAACGCGCACAATCGCCGCGAAGCGTTCAGGGCTGCGCCCGAGCCGGGATTGTTGGGCGGTGCTCTTCCGGTGGCCCCTGTCGGCTTCAATCAGATGCTGACCGATTACATCAAGCCGGATCAGACCTTCATCGTGTGCCCCAATCAGGATGTGGCCTATGGAGCAGGGTTTACGGCGCTCGACAAGGAACCGACGGTCATTCAGGTGCCAGACTTCGGCGACCGCTTTTACGTCTACGCGATGTATGATCAGCGCACCGACGAAATTGGCCGGATCGGCCAGCAATATGGAACCAAGCCCGGTTTTTACATGATCGTCGGCCAGAACTGGAACGGTGAACTGCCCAAGGGCATCACCGACGTGATCCGTTCGTCAACTGATCTCGTATTCATCGTCCCTCGGATCTTCAAGGACGCTACGCCCGAAGATACCAAGGCGGTTCAGCCCGTTATCGACCAGATCGTCATGTACCCGCTCAGCCAGTTTGACGGTAAGATGAAGACGAAGGACTACAGCAAATCGCCGGATTTCCCGGTCCCGGCTGCAGCGTCAGATGCGCCGAAAGGCGAAAGCAAGTGGGTGAAACCTGAAACCTACTACGACGAGTTGCCCGTCGTCATGAAGGAGGTGCCGCCGCTGCCGGGTGAAGAAGCGCTCTACGGCTGGATCACGTCCGTGTGGGACGCCGCCTCCAAGAACCCGGAGACCAAGAAGGCATTGGTTGCATCGTTTGTAACGGCCGAGAAAGACCTCATCGAGCCACTGTTTCAGTTCCAATACAACGGCAGGGCGATTGGCAATGGCTGGACCGTCCCGGAGAATGCAGCGGAATGGGGAACCGACTACCTCAACCGGACCGCCATCAGCAAATCGAGCATGTACCAGAACACGTCTGCGGAAACGCGATACAATTTGCGCGAGTTCGATAACGAAGGGAAACCGTTTGACGGCACCAAGCAATACACCATCACCTTCGCCAAGGGCGAAGTCCCGCCCGTGAAGGGGTTCTGGTCTTTGACCATGTACAACGACGTCAAGTTTTTCCATCCGAACCCGCTGAACCGCTTCTCGCTCGGCACGAAAAACAAGGACCTCAAATACGCAGAGGACGGATCGCTGACGCTTTACCTTGGCGCGAAATCACCGGGTAAGGAGAACGAAGCCAATTGGCTCCCGGCACCCGAAGGCCACTTCTCGCTGATTTTGCGGCTCTATTGGCCCGAGGATGCTGTCCTGAGCGGAAAATGGCTGCCACCAGACATTAAGCAGTCAAACTAGAAAACTGGTGCCAATAAACTTCCATCAAGGGAGGCATCAATGACAGTTACAACCCACGCAGGTTTCAGCGGAGCCTCGCTGGCGGTCTACGTCGCACAACTCGGCAGTCTGGCGATGATCGCGATCGGTCTTTGCTATCTCGTGTTGGCGCGGGAGGGTGCAATGACGTCGGTCACGAACGCTGAGCGCCTAGCTCCAGCTCTGTGCGCCGTCGGCATCCTTGCGGAATTTCTGGCTGGGTTCGTCGGGTATTACGCAGTCGCTGCGGTCTGGCCGAATTTCTTCTACACGCCGATTACCCAAGGCAAGGTGACATGGCTCGCTTTGCAGGCGGTGTGCATCGCAGTCTATCTCCTTGGCGTCATCTACGCCTATGGCGGCATCCGCCGGGCAGCGGGGCAACACCGATGACACATGTGCCTTGCAACTTGATGTCTGGCGGCAGTGCAACGGCTCCTCGGGGCGCTGAGGCGGTCAGTCAATCATCACAAACATCGTTTCTGCGTCTGCTCTGGCAGGAGGGTCGCTGGCCAGCCATCGTCTGGCTCGGCGGGATGATCGCTGCTGCATACTGGATTTATTCGGGAATGCCGATGATCTGCCATTAACATTCACTTAGGAGGGGAAATCATGAGGACCACAAACAGGCAAAAACTCGTCGTCGTTGCGCTGTTTTGCGCCGCAGTCTCAAATGCCCAGGCCCAGGACGCCAACGGTGGCGGCAAGATACCAGCGCAGGTCATGACGCCTGATAGCGTCGAGAGCAGCATTGGCACGTTGAAATACAAGGATGGCGCACCGAGCGATGAGACGGTGGCGAAAGCCTACGACTATCTCGACCTGATGCACGGTGTCGAGGCGTTCGTGAATGCCTATCAGGGCGCTTCGGTGGCGGCCATCTTCAAGGGGTTGGAGGATGCGGGCGTCCCCAACAACACAGCCCTGATCTTCTCCGAACTGATGGATGCGAAATCCCTGTTCCTGACGGCCAATGCGGACACAATCTATTTCTGGGTCAATCTCGACGTCACCAAGGGACCGATCGTGGTCGAGACACCGCCGCTTTCGCTCGGCGTGGTCGATGACATGTGGTTCCAGTGGATCACAGATTTTGGCCTTCCCGGTCCCGACCGCGGCGAGGGAGGCAGGTACCTGTTTGTGCCGCCCGACTACAAGGGCGAGTTGCCTGAAAGCGGCTACTTCGTCCAGAAAATGCGCACCACCCGCGCGACGCTGCTCGGGCGGTCTTTCCTCGAGAAGGATGACCCCAAGCCCGTTGTCGCGCAGATCAAGAAGACCCTCAAGGTTTACCCGTACCTCCCCGGCGGCTATGGCACCAGCATCGGCTCCGCGTTGCAGGGTAAGGGGACGTTGGCGCGCACGCCTGACCACAAGCTGGACTGGGCCTTTCTGCGGCCCGAGGAGCCCGTTACGTTTGCCGAAGGCAGCGGTAAGGTCATGAACACCATACCGCCAAGTGATTTCAGCTACTTCGAGTTGCTCAACGACGTGGTGCAGAAAGAGCCTGTCGGCGCGCTCGACCCGGAGATCATGGGGTCGCTCGCCGCCATTGGTATCGTCAAGGGCAAGCCGTTCAATCCCGATGCGCGGATGAAAAAGATCCTGACCGATGCGGCCGCGATCGGAAATGCTGCGGCGCGCACCCTGAACTTCAAGTGGCGTCCTTCGGACGGTGGTTACTACTACCCAAACTCCACTTGGTTCAACCCGCTCTTCCTCGGTGGCTACAACATGGAGACGCCGCCACCTGAGGTCAGCCCCGACGGAACTATCACGTTGAACCCGCCAACGGGTGCGCGCACCCTCAACGTCCGCACTATCATGTTTTTTGGCTACACATTCATTACTCCCGCGATGATCATGCGGCTGACCGACATCGGCTCACAGTACCTCATTCAAACCGTGGATACCAAAGGTGACTATTTTGACGGCAGCAAGACCTACAAGGTTAGCCTGCCTGCGAACATTCCTGCGGGGAAATTCTGGTCCTTCACCGTTTACGACAACCAGACGCGCTCGATGCTCGATACACCACAACGCTATCCTCGGGCTGGCAGCCAGAGCTACCCGTCACCTGCCGCCGTCGCGGCGGCCAACGGGTCGACAACCGTGTATTTCGGTCCTAGCAAACCGGAAGGAATTGGTGACGGCAACTGGATACAGACCGATCCAGATAAGGGCTGGTTCACGGTCCTCCGGCTCTACAGCCCGCTCGAACCGTTCTTCACGAAGGAATGGCGACCGAGCGAGATAGAACTAGTTCAATAAATCCGGCAGCATTGGCCATAGGGCGGCACGCGATCCGAGGACGAGAGCTATGGGATCGCGCCGCTCCATCCCTTTACTCGGCCGCTCTTCCGAAGCGATGGTAAAATCCTTTCCGTTTTGGTCGCCGACGATCTTAAGAAGCGCTTGGTGGTAGTTAATGCCTCGGTGCACACACCCATGAGTTTCGCGGATGCGTTGTCGGGTAAAGAGGACACCTAAAGACGAATGAAATGGCTCTTCGAGGTGGCCCCTTTTCACCAACCCAAGGCACCCTGCCGATGAAGCCGGGGTAGCTGCCGGGCCTAAGGGAGGGCACTCTCAGCTCTAGCGCATGAGGCCCGCAATCGGGAAATTCACCCGACGCTTTTTCTCATTCCTCGGTTCTCGCCACCTCGTTTCTGTTCTTCCGGCGGCATACCGCGCCAGTGCTCGTACTCCATGTAGTGGGCCGTCTCGTCGGCCTGTGCCGCGCCGAGCAGCTTGCCAACCACGTACAGCGACATGTCGATGCCTGCCGAGACCCCCGCCGAGGTGACGATCCGACCGTTATCGACCCACCGCTCGCCGGGACGCTGCACCGTGTTCGGCGCGACCGCCTTTAGCTCCTCAAACGCCGTGTGATAGGTCGTCGCCGCCAGCCCGTCGAGCAGCCCCGCCTTGCCCAGCACCAGCGCGCCAGTGCAGACCGACAGCGTCAGGTCGGTCATGCCGTCGACCTTCTTGATCCAATCAAGCACTGCCTGATTGTCAATGATCGTCCGCGTGCCGCGTCCGCCGGGGACCAGCACAATGTCGGGCTCCGGGCAGTCGTAAATAGAATAGCGGGGGTTGACGCTCAGGCCATTGCGCGCCGACACCGGCTCAGACTTCTCGGCGACGGTGTAGACGAAAAACGGCGGATCAGGATCATGCTGGCGCGTAGTGGCAAAGACCTCATACGGCCCGGCGAAATCGAGGATTTCGACGTCATCGAAGATCAGAATAGCGACATTACGGCTCATGCGACCCTTTCTCGGCGTTACGGCTAGGCCAGATCGCCGGTCATGGTGAGCAGCAAAAACAGGTGCCCGGCGCGTCTAATGCTGCGTGGCGCGACAGCAGGCTACGGCATCCAGATCAGATCGACGGCAGAGCCGATGAGGCCCCACAACGGCCCCACCACCCCGCCTGCCGATGAAGCCGGGGGGTCAGCCGACCCAGCGGAGAGTAACTCACATCCGGTTGCAAATTGAGCTATGGAGTGACGAGGCCAGCAGTTGGCTGTGGGATCGTCTGCGCGAGGAGGTCCTGCGTTCGTGGGGCGCCATCTAGTGTAAAAGCATGCCCGTCCGTAAGAACACTAGCGTCAGCCCTCTCCGTGCTATAAATGGACTATCGACGTTCGACCTTGACGCTGTCCTAAGGCCGATCGCCATTTTCAGCATGCCTAGGAAGTATGTGCCGCACATGGGATCAAGCCACCCGCCTGCATCCGTTGTGAATTGACCCGCGAGGAGGGGATCAGCATGTCAGAACGTCTCGACTTAAGCCCGCTGCAACTTGGCGAAACGGCGCCCAATTTCGTGCTCGACGCGATTACCCGCGACGGCAAGATCGCCATCGACGATTTCCGAGGCGAGAAACCAGTGCTGGTCGGACTGTATAGAGGCTTGCATTGCCCATTTTGCAGGCGCCATATCGCCACACTTTCGCTACTCACCTCAGCCCTCAATGCGAAGGGCGTCGAAAGCCTGACGGTGGTCAACACACCTGTCGAGCGGGCGCGCCTTTATCTCCGGTACCATCCGATGCTAGGCCTAGTCGCGGCATCCGATCCCGAGCGGACTTCACACCGCGCCTTTGGACTGCCGAACATGCAGTTCACCGAGGACGAGAGTGCATGGCCGCAAAAGGTTTCGATGAGCGATGCGAAGTCAATGCGGGTCGACTTGCCGGGCGAAATGTCGGAGCCGATGGACCCGTTTGCGGCGCTCGAGTATCTGAACAAGAAAGACGGCTACGATATCACTGAAGCGGATCAGCAGATGATGGCGACCGGCATGGGGCAGCTCGTCGGCCAGTTCCTGCTGGATCGCGACGGCGTCGTTCGCTGGACTTCCACTGAGGTACTCGATGGCGGCCTATTCGGCGCCCCGAACACTCAGGAGCTGATGTCGGCAGCGTCGCAAATCGGAAAGTAAGGCGCAGCTTCGGTAGTCGGGCTAGGCGCATGGATTACGCGAAGTTGGCGGGCCGTCGCCTGATAGGGGCCCCACACCCTCCTCCGCCCGCCGCCTTCGGACAAAGCCGGGGCGGGATGACCGGGGCCATTCCCCGGTCCTCGTGTTATGACCGCTCGCTTTTGTTGTCGTCTGTCCTGAGCCGACGGGCCCGCTCCAGCGCCGCCTGAATTATGTTTCCGTCATCGTCTGAGCGGACTGAACCGGCCTCCGTCACGGGAACTGCTGCGGTGCTTGGGACAGCCTTGGACGGCTGAAGCGGCAGCTCCGGCGAAGCAAGCCTTGCCATCCTATCGAGCGTGTTCTTGACCTGCATGGCCGTCCAGGTGCCTCCGCGTGGGGTTTCGATGCCCTGCTTGTCCAGTTCGACGGCAATCGCCCGCAGCGTCATCCCAAAATCCCGCATTGGCTGGATAATTCCAACTACGCGCCGGGCGTCAGCGTCGGCATTTTCTTTCAGCGCGGCAATTCGCTTGTCGAGGCTACCAGCTCGGTAGCCGCCTAGCTTGACACCACGCGCTTTTGCGGCTGCCAGTGCGGCCTTCGTGCGCTTCGAGATGAACTCACGCTCCTGCTCGGCCAGTGCGCCGTAAATGTGTAGCTGGAACTTGTCGGCATGCGGCATCGACGCCACCCTCAGCTTGACCTTCTTGTCATCCATGATCGAGGCAATCAGCGACATCTTCCGGCTCAGTCTGTCGAGTTTTGCTCGTCCGGGGCCCCACATCGGCCCCACCACCCCGCCTGCCGATGAAGCCGGGTGGGGGCAGCCACGACGAAGCCGTGAGGCACCAAAGAGCACAGAGGACACAGAGGAATTTTTCATACAACCCCATAGAGGATGCTCTATAGCCCTCCTATAGGATAGTGTTCTGTTCTGTGCTCTGTGGTTATGCTCTGTGGTCATTCCTCAGGCCTGTGCCAATCGATCCTGCCCTTCCAGTTCATTTTCCCTCGCTTCCAGCTCAATTGTTCCAATATGCTGGCAATGCGGCGCTGATCGGCGGTTCCAATACGTTGCGTCTCGATGTAGAGCGCGTTGCGCGCGACATCGAAAATCGTCGTCGTTAAGTGCTCTGTGAGGTAGTCAGCAACGGGTTCGTGCCAGGCGTCGGCCTCAAAGCGCGCATCTTGCTCGGCCTTGACGTGTTCTTTCTCGAACTTCTGATCTGGCCACCATGCGCTGCCTGCGTGGTAAAGTTGAACGGCTTCGGCAAATAGTTGGTCCCGATCCCGCTGCAGTGATGCAGTATCGATCTTGCCGGTTGTTACCGGCCAGAACCGTCTGCCGCCGCTCGCGTCCTTGAGGTAAAGGCTCTCATTGGTCGTGCCGATGAAGCAGCACTGGCGCGGCTGGATGATTTCCCGGCGTCCATAGCTAGGCCGGTAGCGCTCTTCCTGACGTGTCAGAAAGGCCTTGAGCGTGCTCGTCTCGGCTTTCGACATGGCAGAAAGTTCGCTGATCTCGATCAACCATTTTCCGGCAAGATGCTGCGAAACATCCTTGTTCTGTGAGATGTCCGGCAAATTGTCGCTGTACCAATCACCGGCAAGAATGGCGCAGGCCTGCGATTTCTTCGAGCCCTGAGCGCCTTCCAGCACAACCATGTGATCGACCTTGCAGCCGGGCTGCATGACCCGCGCTACCATCGAGATCAAGAACATTTCACCAATTTGCTCGGTGTAGTCATTGCGTTCTGCAACGCCGAAATAGTCGACGAGCATGGACGACAGCCTGCGCTCGCCGTCCCAAGCGAGATTTTCGAGATAGTCGCGCACCGGATGGTAAGCGTTGTCCCTTGCCACGATGTCGACCGCCTGAAAGGTGGGGTCCCTCCCCAATTTGCCGAGGCCATTGCGCTGCAGAAAAATCTGGATAACGCCGACGTCCGTATCAGTGAGCGGGCGCATCGGAAATGCGTCCTCGCCCGGCAGCGCCTTCAGCATCGGAAGCTGCATCATTTCGTCGTAGGCGAGTATCCCGGCGAGTTCGTCGGCCTCGCGCAGCGCGGTTACGGCATTGGCGAGTACAGGCAGCAGCGCTCCGCCGCTACCGATGACACAACGTTCGTGCCAATCCGGCACAGCCGCGGCCTCGCGCCACTTCAAGACGCTACTGCGGTTCATAGCGGCGGCCAAAAGTTGCGCATTTCGCGTGCCAGCTCGGCAGCATCGAAAAATTGGCTGGCGCTCAGGCCATAACGACGGCGACAGACATCAAGCGCTTCCATGGTTTTCAGGTTACTATGGTGGCGCAGCCAAAGCGCCGCACTGTGGACGCGGAACTCGGCGTGCGGATCGGCCACACGAGCTCTTATTTTGTTTGGCATTCGTGACCTCCCTTCCTGAGAGAGGCCGTGCGGAGGCTTTGCGCGGGAGGTCGAGAATGTGCTATAAGTCAACCACTTCAGAGTGACCTGCAATTTCCCGACCCGTCGTGCGGTGCCATCCGCCCGGCGGGTTTGATTTTACCAGCGGCTGCCGATCGGATGGCTCGGCGCAAACTGCTGCTTGAGCTCGGTTCGCTCTGCGGGATTTGAAACGGGCGGACCGAGATCGGTTGGCAGGTCTGTTAGCCACTGCTCCGCATCGACCTTTCGAATGACCGTCTTCCTGCCGATTTTCCGGAATGGCAGCCGACCAGACTGAAGCTCGCGGTAGAGAGTTGTCAGTCCGATGTTGAGGTAAATGCAGGTCTCCTTGGTCGACAGCGCGGCCCGTTTGTCGATGCCCGGCCACCCTTTCTGCTCATGCTCTTGCATGGCCATCCCTCCTTCTCGATGAACACGAAAACTCAGGTAAGGTGGCACGATTTAACGGTGTTGGCATGGGGACAAGGACATCGAATTATTCCAGCTTGTCCCCTCGAAGCTATTCAAGCCGTTGCATGGCCTTATGAATTTGCTCCCCGGTCACAGCTCCGAGGCCGAGGAACCTTGCGACAATCGCAATAAACAATGGCCCGGGGCCCCACCGTTCCAGCGCACATTGCTCCAGCCTCATCTCGAATGGACGGCGGGGGTAGCAGGTGCGATATAATTCGGGCAGCGTCTTGCTGATCATCTGCGTCCTGATCGTGCCGGATGTTATCGAGCCCCCACTCTCGAACAGACCGCCTTCCGGTAAAAGTACAAGGCCAGCGTCGGCGCGGATGATGGCGTAGGCTTCCTCTGCCTGCGCCATCCATCCGGAAACGGAAATTCCGGATGATAGTCGTCTCGACGCGAGCCGCGATTTGGCGGGCTCAGTCTTGGGGTCGTTGGCAAACCGGGAAAGGATGTCGAGGCTACTAATGAGGCCGGTTAACTGCTTGGCGACAAGTCCGCCATAAACAAGATGCGCGTGTTCGACGGCGATTTCGAGCTGCAGTCGCTGCAGCTTGCTTACCAAGCTTTGAAATTGCTTTCCCTCGAGCGGTGGCAAGGCGTACCAGCGGGTCAGGCACCAAGAAATGAGCCTCACATATTCGACGGTCCCACGGCGATTGGTGGGCCGCGACTGCGTTAGCGGTTTCCGGGATGTCATCGCGCTGCACCTCGCGCCGCACCGTGGGAAGGGGCGCAGGGAAAACCGGCGGTGCAATGCCAGTTTGTCGGATGCCTCCTATCCCTGCGCTACGATATTGGCTCCAAGGCGTCGAGACGTCCAGCCTGTTCGATCAATTTACATGAAGCCTCAAGATCGGCGCATCGACGAGGCGGAGGCCTTGCCCTTTCCACTACTCATGCCGCGACACCCGTTACTTTATGGCGAAAAGTAACGCCGTTATTTGCTGACTTTAATCGATAAAGTAAGCAGGTTGGGTGGTCACGAAATGCGGGTTTCGTGACCACGTTCAATGTCCACCTTTATCGTCGGTAAACGTGGACAGCCAACGCCGGGAAGAGCCTCGCAAGGTGTACAGTTTACGCTAATAAACTCTGCACTTGACCGCAGGCCGGAAAGAACTGCAGCTGGCCCGTGGTCTCCTGCAGCCGCCTGGCAATTTTCTTGCGCTGTTCGAGCACCACCCGGAAATCGGAAAAGTCGAGAGTTGCCAGAAATTTGTTGATGTCGGTAAAGCCGAGCGACTGCTAGCGGCCCTCCTCGAGCATCCATTCCAGTTCGGCACAGGCCCGCTCGAAACTATAGCCTGACAGGTCCCGTGGTCGACCCATCTCAGCCTCCGTTGGGTTGCTCACTTTAAGGGTATAAAGTGAGCGGGTTTGGATGATAACTTTTCGCCCTGAAGTTATCAGGTTAGGTGTCCACTTTATGGCGTAAAGTGGACAGGTTAGGTGATGACGAAATGGGGATTTCGTGACCATCTAAGGATGGCATGAGGTGATAACGAAATACCCATTTTGTTATCAACCAACGCCATCACGACCGGTGCCCCCTCTTTCCGAACCGCAGCACGTTGGCCTTGCCGCCCTCGACGAAGTCGGCCCACGCGACCATGAGCTTGCGGCGCTTCTCGAGGGCATCGGAACGTCGGTAAGCTCGTTCGGTCTCGTCGCCAACTCGATGCGCCAGAGCATGCTCGGCAAGCTCGCGCGGGAAAGCGGTCGCGTCGCCAACCCAATCACGAAAACTCGAACGGAGACCATGGACCGTGGTCGCGTCCTTCGCCTTGAGCCGACGCAACAGCATCTCCATCGACGAGGCCGACAGCGGACGATCCTTGCGTTGGCCGAAAAACACAAAGGCGTTTTTGCGCTCCTCTGCCAACTGCTCGAGGATGGCGGCGGCTCGTGGCGACAGTGGCACTTCATGTTTCGTTCCCGCCTTCATGCGAGAAGCGGGAACAGTCCAAATGGCGCGTTCAAGGTCGATCTCGTCCCAGCGGGCCCCCAGCACCTCGCCCGATCGGCCTGCGGTCAGGATCAGGAGCTCCAGCGCGCGCGCAGCCATGGCGTCCGAGCCGCGCAGCCGGGCAACGAAGGCGGGGACGTCTGCATAGGGCATCGCCTTGTGATGACAGCGCCGCTTCAGCTTCTCCGGTTTTGGCAAGGCTGCATCAAGATGACCGCGCCACTGCGCCGGGTTTTCCCCCGAGCGCCAGCCCTTGGCCTTGCAGAATGCCAAAATTCGCTCAACCCTTCCACGTAAGCGGCTGGCGGTTTCGGACTTCGTCTGCCATATCGGGCGCAGCGTTTTCAACACGTCTTCCGTCCCTATCTCCGACACCATGAGGGGCCGCAGATGGCTGCAATAGGCATCGCCCAGCGTCATATCCCACTGCGCCCGATGCTTCTCGTTGCGCCACGCCGTCTTGTTGTCGGCAAGAAACATTTCGACCGCCTGCGCGAAATTCGGTTCGGCCTCCTTGTGCTTTTCGGTCAGCGGGCTGCGGCCCTCGGACAAGGCATCGCGCGCGGCACCCGCAAGCTTTCTCGCCTTGGCAAGGGATGTGCCGGGATATCCGCCAAGGCCCATAGCGGTCCGTCGCTTGCCGATCTTGAACAGGAACAACCACGCTCGCGAGCCCGAGGGCGTCACCTCGAGCCAGAGACCGCCGCCGTCACCGTGCCGCCCCGGCCCCGCCGCCTTGACCTCGACATCCGACAATTTGTGAATTGGCCTCGCCATCTCCCTGCACCTTTCCCTGCACCTTTATTGTCGGTTGATAGCACATGTCGGTGAAAGCTGACAGATGGAAATGGAGAGTAATGCCAATAAAATCAAGGAGATTGGCATACACTGGCGAACGCCAGCGGAGGCCGAAGAACGATGGGTACAGCGGTCTTCCTCTCCGCCATTTCATCGATATTTGTTATTTAAAAACAAAGCATTATCTGTTCCTGCTAATTTATCGCTGTTCAATGCGTTTGAGCACCGATTCGAGAGCAAGTGTCAGAGCCCTTGTTCCACCATTTTCCTTAAACTCGGCAAAGACCTGTTCATTTAAGCCGCCCTTTGTCGAAAAATCAGAAGCCATTGCCTCAAACGATTGTTCCTTTGATGCGTCCGTTGCGTGGGACAGGCCAGCAAAGAGCCGTTTTAAAAAGATACTCGCCTGATCATAGGGCATCCCTTCGGCCTCTAGCCAACGAGCGCTTGCTTCCAACAAACCGAAATATGTGGCCATCAGCGCACTCGCCGCGCTAAAAAGGTCATACTGCTTGAGGTCTTGTGCCTGCACGGAAGTCCCGAGCGAAGAAAACAAGTCCGCAATCTGATCATTGGGAGGATAGATCGCCGTCGCTCCTCGCAGCTCAGCGACGAATGGAAGGGGAATTGTCCTGGTAATAGTTACGGGAACGCCGATCCAGCCGGCAAGCGCCTCGATCGGGACAGCGGCAATGAAACTTACCACCTGCTGGTCCTGGCGTAATCTGAGTTCTTTCACCACTTCCTCGGCAATTTGCGGCCTTACCGCAAGAAACACGATGTCGGCGCTGTCCACGACATCCTGGTTGTCACTCCCCACGCGCACGATCGGCGACATTTCTGCCAATCGCGCCGCAATGTGCTGACTGCGAGGGGATACGACAATAGCCTCGATATCGGACCTTGATTTTACCAGGCCCGTGATGACCGCCTCGGTGATGACACCCGTTCCTACAAAACCTAGTCTCATTGTTCCCCGCAAAGTTTGACGTGTTCGTCCATCATAACTCAATTACGTCGCCGAGCCACGCAAGTGTATCGCAACTGTGTATCCACTCAAGAAATCAGCTTGCAACCGGTCGAATATCGGCGTTTCCTGTACGCGTAATGCAAGCCTCGATGGTTCAACCCGTCAGGCGCAGCCAAGTCCGAGCTGGGGGGGGACTCAATGAAGATTTCCGGATTTGTTGGAAACGCGCCGATGGTACTTGCGGTGCTGATGATGGTGACTGGCCCGATGATATCGTCTGCAGACGCTGCACGGCGTACGGTCGCTGGCTGCGGCCCGCGCGGTTGTGCCGCCGTCTCGACATATCGCAGGGGTGCCGTTGTTCGCCCGCCGGTGCGGCGCGGTGTCGTTGTCGTCAATCCGCGCCGCTACTGGCGGCCAGGCGGAGCGATTGCGGCAGGCGCAGCGATCGGCTTCGTTGCGGGTGCCACAGCGGTCGCCATTGCAGGATCGCCGCCCCGTTCCGGCTATTGCTGGTATTATACCAACAGCAGCAGGACGACCGGGTTCTGGGACGTTTGCCCGGGGTGACTATCTCTCCTGACCTGTTGCTCTAATTCGCTGGGCCCTTGTTGCCTGACGCAAAGCCGGTCCATGTCGAGCCGATGTTCAGCCATGTGTTCTTCGGCTGCAGCGTCTTGAAACCCACGCTTCCCGGCGCCAGTGCCGCCCCCCGGTCGAAGACGTTCTTGTAGAGGATCGTGTTGTATTTGCGTGAACTGTACAGAGACGGTGCAGTAAAGTTTCCACTATAGGTCCACATCAGGTGAAAGGCATCGATGAAGCCGAACTTGAGATTGGTGAACCGGTTCCCTTCAAAGACGGTGCCATTGTAGTCCGCACCATTATATCCCCAGGATTCATATTCGACGCCGATATGCGCGAGCCTGGTGAAGGTGTTCTTGCGGTAGATATTGCCGAGACCGCCCCAGACACCCGCAACACCTGAATCGGTGAAGGTCGTGCCGACATAAAGCCCGCTATTGCTGTCACTGACCGTGTTGTTGGAATATTGCAGGAAATACGGGCTCAAGCCGTTGGCCGAGCTCAAGGCGACAGTCATCATGCCATGGCGCATCTGCGAGATGCGGTTTTGATCGACAACCGCATCATAGACATTCCCGTAGAGCAGGACGGCGGTGGAGTCGGAATCATGCTTGAAATAGCTTGGGCGGCCCTGGAAAACGTTGTTGTAGATCGCGACCTGCGAAGCCGCAGCAGCAAGGGCGAACCGGGTTGAGCTATCCGGGATGACATTCCATGCTTTATCAAGAGTCGCCGTGTTCTCGCTCACCGAGACGATGTGGCGGCGCTGTCCTGCACCTGTGCCACCGACGATAACCAGATCCTGGCCTCCGGCCTTGTCTGAGGCTGACAATGACGAGAACGTAACCGTGTTGGCGGTGGCTGCCTTGAGACCGTCTTTCAGATCGCTGCCGACCATCTCAAAACAAATCTGTTCACCCTTGTTGCAGTCCACCTTCGAACAGTCGTGGGGTGCAGCCTGATGCGAGACATTGTCTCCCCAATACATGTTCGTCATGCTGCCGTGATGACCTTGCGCAACAAAAAATCGGCCGATGCCGTGTCCGTCGTCGCGATTCTCGTCGGCATTGGCGAGGTCATTCCCAACCATGGAAAACTCACGCCCGCCCCAAAGCGCGACAACCGACTCGCCATATCCGGTTATACGAAACCGGTTGTTGCTCATGAAAATCTGCCGGCTGCTACCGTAGAAGGAGCCGTTCTCGATCAGTTCGGAGCTATCGATAAAAAGCCCCGATGCGTCGTGTGCCTCCATGGCCGGTGTGCCCCAAGCCTTGAGCCGCATGGATTGCAGCCGCAGGTTTGAGACCGATGGTATCCACAGCAGGGGCGACTCTATATTGCCGTTGGCGTTGAGCGTCAGTTTTTCGAATTGCGCATTGCGGTTCGCATCGACAACCATGCTGCCGGGAGTCTTTTTCTCGAGCCTGATCTCGGTGGCATCCATACCGTCGCCCAGCCAGCGCACATTATCCGGCGCTCTGAGCACCGAATTGATGACATAGGTTCCGGCCGGAAAATGGACCGTCGCCGGAGCGGCGCTTGCCGCCGCCGTCAACGCCGCCTCGATAGCGGCTGTATCGTCGGCCGCACCATCACCTTTGGCGCCGAAGCTTTTCACGTCGAGCGTTTGCCGGTCCTGCCCGGCCCATGGGGATTGGTCCGCAATGCCTAACGCCAAGGGGCCACTCCAGCCGAAACGGCCGCCATGGCCGTTGTGGACCCAGACTTCATAGGATCCGGCTGCGAGGTCAGGGACCTTGAAATCCACCTTGAATGGATTGACCGCAACCGGGATCACATAACGGCCGGCACCGTTGGCGGGTTTGATATAGATGAACGATTCCGATGTGCCGTTGGACTTTGCGAGATTGCGCCCATAGACCGAGATCGGCGCGCCGGGCACGGCATTGTCGGGCCCGAGCCACCAGCCTTCCGTGCGGTTGATGGCGAAAGCCTTGCCGCCCACCGCATCGCGTTTCGGCTGGACCAGGTACATCGACCAGGCGGGGAGGGATTCTGGCAGCAGGACTGTCGCCGCGGTATCATCGGCGCGCAATGGCTGGATCGAGATCACCGATCCTTCCTGTCCGGATGGCGCCTGCGAAAAGACATCGAAGCTGGTCGTTCCGTCCAGATTCGCGCCTGTCATCGAAACGACTTCATCGCGGTCCGCTGTTTTTGAAATCTCGGCGATAGCAGGAGCGGAGGCGCTGGTGGTGAAGGCTGGGGGATTGAAGGCGTCTGCGCCCTGGGGTAATTCTGGCTCAGGGCTCGGAACTGGAAAGCCGAAATCACTTGGTTGGGCATTGTCGTCGGCGCTTGCCTGTTGCAGCAGCAGTGCCGTTCCTACCCAAGCTGCCACAATCAGCACGAGACATTTCGTAAATCGGCTCATGCCCTACCTTGAATGACGGCGTTGATGGAAGCTCTTTGAAATCAGACGAGCCCGATACGTTTCGCACCCTGCCTGAAGACAGCCTCGGTGTCAGGCGCAAACTGGAACGTAGCAAGAAAATCGTCAGCGCAATACTGCGGAAGTGTCTTGCGGATGGCAGAAGCAAAAGCCCGGCCCTCGTCGAGCCGTCCTGCGAGTGCAAGGCAATGAGCGGCTATCGCCAGAATGATGGCGTGGGCGTTGGGCCGTGCCGCTGCCTTCAACGCCCATTCTGCAGCTTCCTCGAATTGACCGAGACGAACATGGGCCATCGCGCGCGCACCCAGCATGCCGAACAACAGCGGATCGACCGGGCTCAAATGACGTGAATGATCGGACGATCCGATTGCCGCTGTCGGATCGCCCGACTGCGACTGGACGAACGACAGCGCGTAGTGCCCAAGCGCGAAGTTCGGACTGAGTTCCACCGCTCTTTCCAGTTCACCGAGCGACTCGTCCTGGCGATGCCGCAGCCACAGGGCCCGGCCCATGGCCCAATGTGCAGCGGGGTTATTGTCATCGACAATCAGGCTCTGGCCGGCCGTATCGTATGCCCGGTCGCTCTCCTTTGCATAGTCACCCCATCTTTGAAAAGCGTTCTGCCAATGGGTGAACGACAGACCCGCATGGGCTCTGGCAAAGGTCGGATCAAGCCTCACCGCCATCCCGAAAAAGTGCTGGGCAAGCTCGTTTTCCTGCCGCGTAAATCGGTACATGTGCCAAAGGCCGCGGTGATAGGCCTCCCAGGCATTCAACGAACTCGGCGTCTTGAGGATCGCCCGGTTACGCTCAACCATCTCGATCTCGCTTGAGATCGACGAGACGATCCTGTTGCCGATCTCGTCGAGAACCAGAAACGTATCGTCCAGTTTGTGGTCGAAAACCTCGGCCCAGATGATCCGCGCAGTGCGCACCTCGACCAGTTCTACCCGCACGAGAATGCGGTTTCCCAGATACCGCACGGCGCCGCTGGCGACGTAGTCCACATTCAGTCTCCGGCCGGCATCCTCGGGACCGATGTTCCGCTCTGCGAGGGCAAAAACCGAACCGCGCGCGATCACGAAAAAGCTTTTCAGCCTGGCGAGGCGGGTGATGATGTCATGGGTAAGGCCGTCCGCCAGCCCACCCCTCGCGTTGTCAGCCTCATGGAGAAACGGCATCACCGCCAGCGAGGCGTGCCGGGCTGCAACGGGGCCAGTTTCGGCAGCAACCAGTTCCACGCGCGGCGCAGCGGGAAGGTGGATCAGTCCGGCAAATGGCAGGGCGCTTGGCCTTGTGTTTTTGATCGCCAGCCACGCCTCACGTACGGGGCCGAAGTCGAGCCCCTCCGATTCGAACAGCCGGGCTGCCGCAGCAAGGTGTTTCTCGCATTCACCAAGCTGACCGCGCCTCGCCAGCGTGGTCAGCAAAGCCAGATGCGCCCGCGCGTCAAATGGCACGAGTTCGACCCACTTTTCCAGATAGGGAAAAATCTCGTCCGAATCTGCCGGCAGGCTTCTGACCAGATGTTCAAGCACAGCAGCGTGACAGGACCGGAGACGGCGTCTTTGGGCGATCAGCCAATTGTTGAAATGCGGGCTGCGATCGATCTCGAGCCCATCGAGAAAATCACCCGCGAACAGTCTGGAAAGCTCCTGCAGCCGCGGCAGATCGAGCGTTTCTATTCCTTCTTCCGCGGCGGAGGCGATGTGAATGGCATCGACGAAACAGCCGTCAAGATCGAGCCTGATCGCGTCATCGGACGTTTCAATTCTTTGACGGCCCGGTTCGTTGAGAACACCTCGTAGCTTGCTGAGACACCAGCGAAGTTCGCCCCGCGGATCGTTGGGCACGTCCCACAGCAGATCGCAGAGGCGGCTGCGTCCGACCGCATGCGGCGCAAGCGCCAGATAGGCGAAAAGAGCGCGCACCTTGCGTGACGCGGGAAGTTCCAGCATGATCCCGTTCTGGACGATTGTCAGGGGACCGAGCATCCGCACGGAAATGCCGGCAGCATGGCCAGTCAGCTCTACCAAAGCAGATTCCACGTGCGTTTCCACGCTTGTTCCCACGATCCCCCCACATTTTTCTTCTATCATGGAAATCGAAAAGTTGCATCCCGCGCCGGACTTGCTGGGTTCGGCTGACCAACCATAAGGGAGAAATATCGTGACAACACAAGCGACAATCAGAACGACTGCCGGGCGGGGCCGTCTCTTCGACAGCATTCTCGACACGGTCGGGGATACGCCGGTAATCAGGATCAACAATCTCGCTCCCGATCACGCCAAGATCTATGTGAAGGCCGAATTCTTCAATCCGGCTTCGTCGGTGAAAGACCGGCTGGCGCTCAACATCATCGAAGAGGCCGAGCGCAATGGCACTCTGAAGCCGGGGCAGACCGTCGTCGAGGCGACCAGCGGCAATACCGGGATCGGCCTTGCCATGGTCTGCGCGCAGAAGGGCTATCCGCTGGTCGTGACCATGGCTGACAGCTTCTCCATCGAACGCCGCAAGCTCATGCGTATGCTGGGAGCCAAGGTCGTGTTGACGCCCCGCGCGCAAAAAGGGTTTGGCATGTACCGGAAAGCCGTGGAACTCGCCGAGATGAACGGCTGGTTCCTTGCGCGCCAGTTCGAGACCGAGGCCAATGCCGACATCCATGAGGCAACCACGGCGCGCGAGATCATCAATGATTTTGCCGGCTCGCGGCTCGATTATTTCGTGACCGGCTATGGAACGGGCGGCACGGTCGCTGGCGTTGGCCGTGTGTTGCGGCGGGAGCGGCCGGAGACGCGGATCGTTCTTAGTGAGCCCGCCAATGCGCAACTGCTTGGCAGCGGCCAGGTGCAAGAGCGTGTCGCAGGAGGAGCGCCCGCTGCCAGCCATCCGGCCTTCGAACCACATCCCATCCAGGGCTGGACGCCCGATTTCATTCCGAACGTGCTGCAGGAAGCGATCGACGACAAGCTTTATGACCAGGTCATACCGATGGCCGGAGCGGATAGCATCAAGTGGGCGCGGGCGCTTGCGCAAAAGGAGGGTATTTTCACCGGCATCTCCGGTGGCGCGACCTTTGCTGTGGCGCATCGCATCGCCGAAACAGCGGCCGCTGACTCGGTGATCCTGTGCATGCTCCCCGATACGGGCGAACGCTATATGACAACGCCGCTCTTCGAAGGGATCGAAGCCGAAATGGATGAAGAGGAGACGGCGCTTTCGCGCTCGACGCCCGGCTTCCAGTTCGCTGCGGAATGACCGGAGGTTCGAAATGGACACATCGCCCAAGTCTGTGGGGATGAACGCCGAAGAAACGCTCGATCCGGAAGACTGGGCGGGCGTCCAGGCGCTGTCGCACCAGGTCATCGATGATGCAGTCGGTTACCTGCGCAATGTTCGCGAGCGCCCGGTCTGGCAAGACATGCCGGATCAGGTCAAGGCTTTCTTCGACGCCCCTTTGCCGCAATCGGCTGCGCCGCTAGCCGATGTTTATCGCGAGGTGGCCGACACGGTGATGTCCTATCCAATGGGCAACATCCACCCGCGGTTCTGGTCGTGGTACATGGGGTCGAGCAACTTCACCGGCGCGCTCGGAGATTTCCTGGCGGCAATCCAGGGCTCGAACCTTGGCGGCGGCAATCATGCGGCCGCGCTTATGGATCAACAGGTCGTCAACTGGTGCAAGGAGATGCTGGGCTTTCCAGCCTCGGCCAGCGGCACGCTGGTCAGCGGCGGCTCGATGGCCAATATCATTGGCCTGACCGTGGCGCGGAACGCCAAGGCTGGCATCGACGTACGCGAACACGGCGTTGCTGCGATCGAAAAGCCTCTGCGCTTCTATGGGTCGGATCAACTTCACAGCTGTCACCGCAAGGCCATGGAGGCGCTTGGGCTGGGAAACCGGGCGCTCAGGCGTATCGGGACCGACGCGGAGTTGCGGATCGACCTTTCCGCATTGCGGTCAGCAATCGCTGAGGATCGCGCCGCGGGCTTCCGGCCTGCCTGCGTGATCGGGACTGCCGGAACCGTCAACACCGGCGCGATTGACGACCTGCAAGGTCTCGCGACACTGGCGGCGGAGGAGGGCCTCTGGTTCCATGTGGATGGCTGCATCGGCGCGCTCATCGCCATCGCCCCGGAGAATGCCTGGCGCGTTGCCGGTATCGAGCGTGCGGATTCCGTCGCGCTCGATCCGCATAAATGGCTGCATGCTCCTTTTGAAGTCGGCTGTGCCCTGGTCCGCGACGCCGCGGCGCATCGCGAGACATTCGCGGTAACGCCGGAATTTCTGGAGATGACATCGCGCGGCCTTGCATCGGCCAATTGGCTGCACGAATACGGGCTGCAAACCTCACGCGGATTCCGCGCGCTAAAGGTCTGGATGGCGTTGAAAGAACAGGGCGTCCTGAAATTCGGCCGTCTCATCGACCAGAATATAGGGCAGGGGCACTATCTCAATAGTCTGGTCGAAGCCGAGCCGCTTCTGGAACTGGTTGCGGTAACCAACATCAACATCGTCTGCTTTCGCTATCACCCGGAGGGATTTGATGGCGAACGGCTAAAGGCACTCAACACCGAGATCATGCTGAGATTGCAGGAAGAAGGCACTGCCTCTATCTCGGACACGACCGTCCATGGCGAACATTGCCTGCGCGTTGCAGTCAACAACCATCGAACCCAGCGGGAAGATCTCGACCTTCTGATCCGCGAGACCTTGCGCCTCGGCGGCGAGATCGCCAGCAGAAGCGAGAGCACTTCATAATTTCGTGGAAAACACCCCCACCCGCAGCTTCGCTGCGATCTCCCCCATCCAGGGGGAGGTGGGGCGCTCGTGCCTGGCCGCCTCTTCACCCTCCCCTTGATGGGGAGGGTCGGACCAAAGGTCCGGGGTGGGGTGGCAGAGCTGCTTCCGCCAAAACCCGAATTTCTCTAGAGCAAGTTACGAAGGGCAGGCGGCCCCGGTTGCGACCCAGGCCTTGATCAGTTCGCCGAATGCTTCCTGCGTTCCGGGAACCGGCTCTCTGCCATCGCCCGGGTGCCAGCCCCAGCCAACGAGATCGTCATGCGCCATATGCTCGACGATTTCATCCAGGGATCTGCCGCCGTTGCGCTGCGGGTCCTTGATCTGGTTGCAGATGGCGCCGAGAGACTTGCCCTCCCAGGCCATTTCGATCGGCGCCAGATGCCAGTTAGGATTGCCCGGAATGCTCTTGATCGTCTCGGCTTGCCCGACGATTTTCACATTCTCGGCCCCGTGGCAGGTGTTGCACTGCATTCCGGGCATGCCCATGCCGCCTTCGCCGCGCGAGACCGGCGGCTGGTGCGGATGCATGGAAATATCCTGCAGCGGCCTGTCACTTGCCGGATGGCAATTGACGCAGCGCGGATGCTCGATGACCTTGCCGGCCTCCTCGAAAAGCGCAACGGAACGCTGTTTCTCGTCAGCGATCGATTGGAACGACGATGCGGGCTTCCGCTGGCACGGGCTTGTCCTGTGCGAACGAGATATTCGCGACGGCAAGTGCACCATTGACGGCAAGGCAGACTGCCACCGAGATGTAGGCGATATTTCGTTTCATCCTGCGCGCCCTCAAGCCGATAGTGCGTTGACGATCGGCAACTGCCGGACGGGATTATTGGTCAGTCGCCGCCAGGCGTTGGCAACTGCTGGACCGACCGGGGGCACACCCGGTTCGCCGACACCGGTCGGTTTTTCGGTCGACGGGATGATCGCGACTTCGACTGCCGGCATCTCGTTGATGCGCAATGACCGGTAATCGTGGAAGTTGGATTGGACGATCTTGCCGCCATCTCCAAGTGTGATTGCATCGAACAGGATCGCGCCGAGACCGTAGCCGATACCGCCCTCCATCTGCGCCGTGATGACGTTGGGATTGATCGGGATGCCACAATCGACGGCACACCATACCTTGTGCACGCGGGGCGCGCCGTCTTCACCGAGCGAAATCTCGACGATCTGCGCGACATAAGTGCCGAAGCTCTTGACGACGGCCACGCCGCGCTCGCGTCCGTCGGGCAGTGGCGAACCCCAATTGGCCATCTCGGCGACCTTCTTGAGCGTTCCCACATGCCGCGGCTCTTTGCTTAGCAGCGCCAGTCTGCCCTCGACTGGATCCTTGCCGACCTTCTGCAGCAGTTCATCGACGAAGGTCTCGACCGCGAAGCCCGTATGCGTATGGCCGACCGAGCGCCACCAGAGCGGCGGCACCTCCAGTTTGGTATTGTGCGCAATGACGCGCAGGTTCGGGATCGTGTATGGCAGGTCCGAGGCGCCCTCGACGGATGTATCGTCGAGGTCGGCCTTGCCCATGATCGACTGGCCGACGATCGTCTGGTCCCAGCCAACGATCTGGCCATTGCCATCCATCGCGCCGCGCATCTTATGCACATACATCGGCCGGTAGTATCCGCCCCGGATGTCATCTTCGCGCGTCCACATGTGCTTGACCGGACGCGTACCGTCGGTAGCGCCGAAAACCGCAGCGGCTTCCTGCATATAAGGCGAGCCGAACTGCGCCTTTCGGCCAAAGCTGCCGCCGGTGATCTGCGTGTTTATCCGGACTTTCGCAGGATCGAGGTTCAGTATCTTTGCGGCGGTGTTCTTGTCCATGCCGGGAAATTGCGCGCCGGTATAGACATCAAGCGACCCATCGGCGGCCTTGATGAACACCGCGTCGAGCGGCTCCATGGGCGCATGCGCAAGGAACGGAAAAGCGATCGTGGCTTCGAGCGACTGCACACCCTGTCCGCTGAATGCCTTGTCGACATCGCCGTTGTGCGTTGCCTGGATGCCTTTTTCGGCAAACATCTTGGTGTAGTCCGCCGTCAGCTGGTCACTCGACCGGGTTTCCGCCTTGGAGAGGTCCCATTCGACCTTCAAGGCGGCGCGGCCCTTCAATGCGGCAAAGGTGTTGTCGGCATAGACAGCGACGCCCTGTGGCACCTGCTTGACATCGACGACGCCTGGCACCTTGCGCGCCTCGCTGTCGTCAAAGGATTTGACCGTCGCACCGAAATGCGCGGGGTGCTCGACGACTGCGTAAAGCATGTCGTCGGCGGTCACATCCAGCGTAAAAACCGCCGTCCCGTTGGTCTTGCTCAACGTGTCGAGCTTCGGAAGCTCCTGCCCGATAAGCACGAAATCTTTTGGATCCTTCAGCTTGGGTTCCGCGGGTGGGGTTTGCATCGCGGCCTTGGCAGCCAGCGCGCCGAAGCCGCTTTCCTTGCCGGAAGCGGCGTGCTTGATCCGGCCTTTCGAGACCGTGATCTCGCTTGCCGGAACATTCCATTCGGCGGCAGCAGCCGATACCAGCATGGCCCGGGCTGTTGCGCCTGCCTTGCGAAGCTGCTCGTAGGAATTGGCAATGGACGTCGAGCCGCCTGTGCCCTGCAAGCCAAACATGAGGTTGGCGTAGACCTTGTCATCCGCTGGCGAGTGCACCGCCCGCATCTGGCTCCAGTCCGCATCGAGTTCTTCAGCGACGATGGTCGATAGCCCGGTGAATGGGCCCTGGCCGAATTCGATATGCTTCGACAGCACCGTGACCGTGTCATCGGCGCCGATCTTGACGAAGGCGTTCATCTGCGAAAGCGTCTCCGCGCCTCCCGCCTGGACACCTTCCATTGCCTGTGCGGAAAACACTCTTGGCGCGAGCGTGAAGCCGATGACGAGCCCGGCACCTGCGAGGAAGGACCGGCGTGTGCTTTTAATCGTGTGGATGGTCATGGCTCAGCCCTCCATCGTGTCGGCGGCGTTGTGTATGGCCTGCCGGATACGGTGATAGGTGGCGCATCGACAGATATTGCCTGCCATGGCGCCGTCGATATCATCATCGGTGGGCTTCGGCGTCGTTTGGAGAAGCGCCACCGCGGACATGATCTGTCCGGATTGACAGTACCCGCATTGCGGCACGTCGATCGCAACCCAGGCTTTGTGGATGGCGTCGGCTTCCTTGCCTTCGATGCCTTCGATTGTCACAATCTCCGAGCCGTCGACAGTTGAAATCGGCGTGATGCAGCTGCGGCGCGTCGTGCCGTCCATGTGGACCGTGCAGGCGCCGCACTGGGCAATGCCGCAACCATATTTCGTGCCGGTGAGCTTCTCGAAGTCGCGGATGACCCAGAGCAAGGGGGTGTCCGGATCCCCGTCGAAAGTCCGTTCTTGTCCATTGAGTTTGAAGGTGATCATGTTCGTGTCCCGCATCTGGCTGTGCACGTGGGGCGTGCTGGCTTGAGTTGGTCTGTCCTGACGTGTCCAGGCTGAGCCGAACATGGTAGCCGTCCGGCCCATGGTCAAGACACGTTTCTGCTATCAGGAGGACGTACCTTGCCAGCTCGAAATAATTTTCGGAGGGCTGTCGGGTGCTCTGGCTGTTGTTCGTCTTAACTGCATTGGCTCACATAAGTTCCAAAGTTCCGAGGAGACGAACATGAAAATTCTATCAGGCCTTTTTGCACTCGCAGCAGTTGCATTGACTCTGACGACAACAGCGCACGCCGCTACAACGAACCCAACGAAAAGCGGGTACGTGGAAGCCGGTGGCGTCAACTATTACTATGAAATCCACGGGGAGGGGGCGGGCAAGCCGTTGCTTCTGCTGCATGGGGGGCTTGGCTCCACCAGCATGTTCCAGCCGATCATGCCTCGCCTCGTCAAGGGGCGGCAGGTTATCGCCGTCGACCTGCAGGGCCATGGCCGCACGGAGCTTGGCAACCGTCCGATGAGCCTTGAAGCGATGGGCGATGACATGGCGACAATCCTGAAGTCGCTCGGTTACGACAAGGCCGACGTCCTTGGTTATTCGTTCGGCGGCGGTGTGGCGTTCCGGCTGGCCGTCCAGCACCCGGAGGTCGTCGATCGTCTTGCGCTGGTTTCGGCAGGCTATGCCCAGGACGGGTTCTATCCGGAAATGATCAAGATGCAGGCGATGATGAACCCGGGCATGGCGGAAATGATGAAGGACACACCCATGTACAAAGGCTACATGGCTGTCGCTCCCAAGCCCGAGGACTTCCCCCGGCTCATCGGCGCAATGGGCGATTTCATGCGCAAGCCCTACGATTATTCCGCCGACGTCGCCAAGCTGAAAATGCCGGTGATGCTGGTATTTGCCGACAGCGACATGTACCGGCCCGAACATGAGATAAAGTTCTATCAGATGCTCGGCGGTGGCCTCAGGGACGCTGGCTGGATGCGGGAGACCATGTCGCAGAACCGTCTCGCCATCATCCCGAACCGCACGCACTACGACATTTTCTTCGCGCCGGAGCTGGGCGACACCGTCATGCCGTTTTTGGACGGGCAGGACAAGGTCAAGACCTGGGACGATGTTGTGAACGCCGCTAACTAAGGCAAGGTTCGTGGCACTTGGCCGGGCAGTGATCGTAGTCGCTGTCCGGCCAATTTTTGGCCGGTACCTCTGCCTGGACTGCGCTTCCGCATAACCTTCCAAAGGCGTATGATGGCAAGCGGCGTGGTATTACACATCGCCTGCGTTTTGACGGGGGACAAGCGCATGACAGCGACAGACAAGGTGTTTGCGGGTCCAATCCCGGATATTTATGACCGGTTGATGGTCCCGCTGATCTTTGAACCATATGCGCGCGATCTTGCCGGGCGCGTTGCCGGGCTCAAGCCCCGAAACATTCTGGAGATCGCAGCCGGGACCGGTGTCCTGACGCGCGCCATGGCATCTCGGCTGGATGCGGAAACGCAGATTGTGGCGTCAGACCTCAATCAGCCGATGCTTGAACTTGCGAAGTCGAGACAGGGCGAAGACGGTCGAATCGTCTGGCAGCAGGCGGATGCGCTCGCACTTCCCTTCGAGCCGCAAATGTTCGACGTCGTGGCCTGCCAGTTCGGCGTGATGTTCTTTCCGGACAAGGTCCAGGGTTATAAGGAAGCCCACCGAGTCCTGAAGCCGGGAGGACACTACCTTTTCAATGTCTGGGACAAACTTGCGACGAATGACTTTTCCCAAGCGGTGACAACGGCGCTGGAAGGGTTGTTTCCGGACGATCCGCCTCGTTTTCTGGCAAGAACACCGTACGGCTATTGGGATCTGGAAGTGATCCGTGACGAACTGGCGGCCGCTGGCTTCCGGTCGATTGCGATCGAAACTGTGGACCAGACAAGCCGTGCCAATTCAGCCCGCGATGTCGCGACCGCCTTTTGCCAGGGAACACCGCTCAGAAACGAAATCGAGGCCCGGTCACCGTCTGGTCTGGAGGCCGCAACAGAGCGCGCGGCGGAAGCCTTGGCACAGCAATTCGGGAACGGTGTCATTGAAGGCGGGATCAGGGCACATGTCGTTACCGCTGTCCGGTAACAGGGGGCGGGCGACCGTCGCACTAGGACGTGAACCCATAAATCAGGATTGACCGAAATTGGTGGAAGGCCCTCGGTCTGCTTTCAGGGCGCAAGCTCGCAAAAGCGGACAACGGAACAAGGCAGCCCCTACGCGCGGCCTTGCGGAATTGGCCACCGCGCTATCACGACCTTTGATCGGACGCGGGCATTCGCGATCTGCGCCCAGCAATGAAAATAGTTCAAGACCGATGTCGATTTCCGGGAGGCTCATTCGTCGTTCACGATAGGAAGCCGAAGAAATTCGCCCAAGCAAGGAAACGGATGCGATGACAATCACTATCACAGCATTTGAACGATCGCCCGATGGCGGCAAGGGACTGGCGCGCGATACGCGCGTTCGCTGGGCGCTCGAAGAAGTGGGTCAGCCTTATGAGGTTCGTCTTGTTTCCTTCGCAGAGATGAAGGCGCCTGACCATCTGGCCATCCATCCCTTCGGCCAGATCCCCACCTATGAGGAAGGTTCTCTCTCGCTGTTCGAGACCGGCTCGATCGTCTTTCATCTTGCTGAGCAGCATGCGGGCCTGCTGCCGAAGGATCGCGATGATCGCGCCCGCGCGATCACGTGGATGTTTGCCGCACTTAACACCGTCGAGCCGCCCATCCTCGAATTAACGACGGCAAAAATATTCGAAGGTGACAAGTCTTGGAGCGAGGAGCGCTTGCCGTTGGTAAAGGACCGTGTTCGCGCTCGGCTGGACAAACTCTCGGCTCACTTAGGCGTCGCCGACTGGCTCGATGATGCGTTCAGCGCGGGCGATTTATTGATGGTATCAGTACTGCTGCGACTAAGAATGTCAGGCATTTTGGACGAATATCAAAACTTGGCTGCCTATGTAGCTCGCGGGGAAGCTCGGCCCGCTTATATCCGGGCTTTCGCCGCGCAATTTGCGATCAACGCCCCATCAACCAGCTGAAACATTAGCTCATAAAGCCGAGCCGACAGCACGTTTGAAGTCAGCATGCACGACAAGCTCGCGGCCAACTTCCTCGCTATGGTCCAACTCGCCTCAATCCGGCTGTGGCTGCGCGCTTATGAGTCTACGACCTAGATGGCCGCATTTCGAGGCACAATCGGTGCCCGGTGGCTTACCGTGCAACGACCGGCGAAACCTCGAAATTATGCCGTGTGGTTGCTATGGTCAGGACTGTTCCCCACAACACAAACAAGACGGCCGCCAGCAAAACGGCCATGATCAGGAAGTCCCGCAGTTCCAAAGGTTCAATGTCGCGATTCCGCATATCACTGGTCCCCGATTCGTTTTCGGGTATTGTGCGGAAACAGCCTATTTCCCTCAATAAACCGTCGCCTCGCTAAAATTAGTTAGTTGGGCGCGGTGACAGACCTGGCTTTTCAAATTGCCATTTCGCCGGCCAAACCGCTGGTCATTTATAAGATTTTGATATTTCCGGCCCAAACGTCCAATCGATTTCATATATGTTTCCGGCTAATCTTCGAACGTCTCTGCAAGGAGGCTCGTTGCTGGCTGGATTCAAGATGAACTGGCCAGGAATGACCATCATACAAAGTGGCCTGCGCGGGTTCGACGCGCGGTCCATTCGCATTTGGAGGTTACGGTTATGCGTGATCTTTCTATTTTGCTCGCCGTCGTCATTATCCTGATCCTGGCCTTCCAGAAGCAGCACACACATCGCTAGAGCGAGCTAAAAACTTCACAGTTTCAGCCATGCCTTCAAAGGCATCGAGGCTCGGCTCGGCCTTGTCCCCCTGGGTTTGAGAGTCGGGCCTCGTTACCTACCGGCACGCCTATGCCAGTTGAACCTTACGAGCAGATTTGGCAGATGGCTACGGCGATCGAGACCGCAAAGCCGAAGACGAGCAAATGGCACCACATTGGCGTGGTGTAGTGCATGATGTTGTCGTCTTCTTCATCTTCGTGCATGAATGCCCTCGTGACGTTGAGCCGTGCCCTATCAGTTCAATGTGAACGCTGGATGTCAAGAGAGACCCGAATTTAAGCACCAGGTGCAGCCTCCGGTTGGAAATCATTACAATTTTAACTATTCTTGTTCCTGGCCGCTCCCGGGAACATTTCATCGTGTTGCGGGTTTGGCCATCTGGGCGCCCCGAAAGGATGACGAAAATGAATCTGCATGCCTCATTTGTGGCGGCGGCGCTCGGGGTCGTATTGACCGTTTCGCCGGCGCCTGCCGAACCCGGGATCGCAGTTGCTGTGGCGAATTTTGATTTTCTCGACACGTCCGGCGAAGCCAAGGATCAAAGCGAGACGCACGATCGAAGGCTGAAAGCGCTGTCGGATTTTCTGCGCCAGCAGCTGGCCGCCAGCGGCAAGCTCGAACTCATAAAGCTTCCTTGTGAGGCCGCGCAGTGCACGGCCACAGACCCCGGCTTCGAACAATTGGCACAACAGGCCAAGCAGGCGGGTGCGCGGTTCGTCGTCATCGGTGTCGTCAAGAAGACGAGCACGCTGATTGGCTGGGTCGAATATTCCGTACTCGGTGTCGACGACCAGCGGGCTGTTTGTGGGGAATTGATTACCTATCGCGGTGACACGGACGAGTCCTGGCGCCGCGCCGCAAAGTTTTCGGCAGGTCAGATCGTCAGTCGCTGCGAATTCGGCGGATGAAGACTTTCGGCCCGGCTCTAGTTATAGACAAGTTTCGGACCGGGCGGGATATTGGCGCGCGCCTCTTTCTGCCTGAGTTCGGCTACCTTCAACGCGGCGGCGGCGGCGAGGTCCGAGAATATCCTGTCGAGCGCAGCGGCAGCTTCATGCAGCGCATCGACAAGATCGACCGCGCCGATTTCCTCGGCCAGCCGTCGCATTTCCTCCGCGTGGTTCTCCAGGAAGATGTGCAGCCGCGTTGCCTGATCCAGCGTCAGGGCTTCGTAGGCGAGAAACCTCGGTATCTTTTCACTTAGCTGCCCCGCCAGATCGTTTTTCTCGCGAAGTATATCCAACCATTGTGCCATGCATGGCCTCCGATGTGCCGGTTTGAATCCTTGCAGACGAGCGACGGGACGTCAATTCATCGTCAAGATTAGATATCTGTAATGCAGATGTATTATATGTGACTAAATCAGAAAAGAGCTGCTATCGGCGCTGTTTTTCTTGGACAATGCCGCTGCGTCTCCTGGAAGTACTTTGCTACAGGTCCGACCTGACGCACACGCAAATATCACTGCTGCTTGCGCGCAGGACCGGATATGCCTCGGGTTGATACATATCATGGCGTTATTCTCCGGAGGCTCTATATTGGACGAGACTGCAATATCGGAAGCCTCGATGACCAACGACTTTCAGGCCGACATCGATGCGATCGGCCGGATTGAAGCCGTGCCGACGATCCTCGATGTCGTTTGCCGCACGACAGGCATGGGCTTTGCCGCTGTAGCGCGTGTGACCGAAGATCGCTGGATCGCCTGCCAGGTTCTCGACGGGATCAGTTTCGGCCTCAAGCCCGGCGGCGAGCTGGCGGTCAAGACCACGATCTGCGAGGAAATACGCGACAGCGGCGAAGCGGTGATCATCGATGAAGTCGCGAAGGACGCAGTCTATTCCGCGCATCACACGCCGGCGATCTATGGCTTCCAAAGCTATATTTCCATGCCTATCGTTCTTCCGGATGGTTCGTTTTTTGGCACACTCTGTGCCATCGATCCACGGCCCGCACGCCTCAACAATCCCGAGACGATCGGCATGTTCAAACTGTTTGCCGAATTGATCGCCTTTCATCTGCATGCGAATGAGCGCCTGGCGAAGACGGAAGAGGCGCTCATCGATGAGCGCAAGATTTCCGAATTTCGCGAACAATTCGTCGCCGTGCTCGGCCATGATCTGCGCAATCCGGTGGCGTCGATCGATTCCGGCACGCGCATGCTGCTTCGCTCGCCGTTGGACGAGAAGGCGACGCACATTGTCAAACTGATCCGCGGCAGCGCAGTGCGCATGTCGGGTCTGATCGACAATGTGCTCGATCTGGCGCGCGCCCGGCTCGGCGGAGGCGTGGTGCCGGAAGTCGATGACGCGCAACCCTTGAAGCCGACACTGATCCAGGTCATCGATGAATTGACTTCCGTGCGAACCGGTCACGTCGTCGAGGCGCATCTCGATTTCGCAGATCCGGTGAAATGCGACCGGGTCAGGATTGGCCAGCTCTTGTCGAACCTCCTCGGCAATGCCCTGATGCACGGTTCGGAGAATGGTCCCATTCGCGTCAACGCATCCATCGATGGCGGCGCCTTTGAGTTGTGGGTGTCCAACACCGGCGAACCGATTCCGCCCGAAGCGACAGGGCAATTGTTCCTGCCGTTCTTCCGCCGCGAAGCGCGCCCCGGTCAGCAGGGACTGGGGCTTGGGCTCTACATCGCCTCGGAGATTGCGCGGGCGCATGGTGGCACCCTGCAGGTTTCCTCGACCCCTGAAGAAACGCGGTTCACCTTCCGCATGCCGCTGGTCTGACAGATCGCTTGGGTTCCCGTATCGGCTTGAAACCCTTCCGTAAATTCGGATCAATTTCGCTCGAGCACAGCCACGCAGCTGTCTAGATCGTTGGTCGCGAGGTGGGCATAGCGCATCGTCATCGACAGGGTCTGGTGGCCGAGCCAGATCTGTACGCGCCGGATGTCGATACCGCCGCGTACCAGCCGCGAGGCGCAGGTGTGGCGCAGAATATGCGGAACCACCTGATCGTCCGATCCGAGGCCGACTTCTGCCTTGGCTTCGTTCCAGATCGCACGAAAACGCACCTGTGTGTGCATGGCGAAAGGGCCCTTCAACCGGCCGTGCGGAATCTGGATGACCTCCTTCACGCGAGCGGTCAAAGGAACCGTGCGGCTGCGGCCGGACTTCGTCAGCCAGAAGGTGGACCTCGAGTCCTGCAGGTCGTTCCAGTTGAGGCCGATCGCTTCGCCAAGCCGGCAGCCGGTATCCACCAGAAACACGCTCAATCTGTAGCTGTCTTCGCAGCGCGCACGGATCGCCGAAAAAAGCCGCTGTTCTTCTTCCGCCTCGAGGAAGCGGATACGCCCCTGCCGCTCTTTCTGGCGGCGGAACTCCGGCAAATTATAAATGTCACCCATCTTGCACGCCTTCCGCAGCAGCTTGCTCAAGGCAGCCATCTTTCGATTGATGGTTGCATTGCTATTGCCGCGCTCGCGTAGCGTGCCGATCACAGAATCGAGCATTACCTGCGTGAACACGCTGAAACGCTCGCCGCTCAATATTTCCCCGATTTCTCCAAGAAAGGACCGGACATTGGTCTTGTGCGAACCTTCGTCCCAGAGAATGCTGATATATTGCGCCGTCAAATTGTTGAGGGAATGCTCCTTGACCAGTCGTTTGATCCCATGATCCGCCGAGGCGTAACTGAGATCGTACTGGAACCGGACCGGAAAGATTGATTCTCCCGGAGGAGGGGGCATGCCCGCTGGAGAGATCGTCATAGTGATTGCGCTCTAATCGATAAAACAAACATCGGAATAATATTCAGGACAATATGCGACGAGTTGTACCCGTCTTTCCGAAAAGCGCAATCCAGGAACCTGTGCCTCTTTAGGCTAATAGACTTCCGTTTGATGGAACCATAAACGGCTCCATCAATGTCCAACCCCATAGGTTGCTCTACAGACATCTCACCATCTCCTCGGTCCGCGACCGGTTAGAAACTCCTCTCTCGTAAATGTCTGTGCGCCACTGTGCGAACGCTGAAAATTGATTGTTGAATATGGTTAAGGAGGAAAGCCAACGCCGGAAAACCCCGGCGTTGGTAAATTAATGTCAGCTAATCAAATGATCAGAAGTTGCGCTGGAAGCGAAGGATGCCGCCGAACGCGTCACTGTTGCCGCCCTGTGCCTCAACCACGTCTCCGCGACCGCCACTAAACGAAGTGTAGTTGATTTCTGGTGTGATTTTGAAACCAGGAACCAGTTCGTATCCAACGTTCAAGGCAGTAGAAATCGTGCCGTCAGCTTCATAGCCAACCTGAGCGTTGATGGTTGCCTTATCGGTAACCTTGGCTGCAATGCCGCCCCAGAAAGCATAATCACCATTCCAGGTGCCGTAATTGTTGTGGGTGTGTATGTAGAAAGCGTCGCCAGCTGTAGTAGTACCGGAAGCCTCGTCCCAACCAGACTGATAACCGCCCATTACCCAAGCTGAAACCGTCTCGTTGAATTTCACATCCACGCGAACTTTACCGGCAAATTCTTCTACGACTGAATCGTAACCGGCAACGGCTGCAATAGAGCCCCAACCCTGCTCGAACTTAACACCGGCTACGATATGGGGCGTATAGTCATCAATCTTGTTATCGACAGAGACCGTAGTAACTACACCGGTAGCTGCATCCTGGATAAATAGCACGTCACTGGAACCGCTGCCCTGCTCAAGACCAACGAATGCCGAAAAACCGTTACCGCCAGTAAACGTGTAGCTGATCTGATTGGTTACATAATTGCCTTCGGCGATCACGTCGTCGTTGATGATATCGCCGAGATAATCGGTCCAGGATGTAAACTGCGAGTCAGCCGCACCAACGCGGAAGCCACCAAGCTCAATAGTTGCCTGGTTCAGGTCAACTGTCTCGGCATCAGCACCGTTTTTGAAGTTGTAACGAAGCTCGGCATAGGAGCGCAACGTTCCGAGCTCGGTTTCCGAACGGGCGTCGAAGCGGAGAAGGGCACGTGCACGCCAATCATAAGTGTCGCGTTCTGCACCGGAATAGACATTATCGCCGCCTTGAATGTCGGCACGCACATAGCCGCTGATCTTCAGGCAGGTCTCGGTTCCAGGAATATAAAAGAAACCTGAACCATATGCGTCGCACACTTTCACGTATTCGACAGGTTCGGGTTCGGCGACAACGACTGCGTCTGCAGCGCGGGCGCCGGTTACTGCAACGAGGGCTGCAGCGGAGCCGAGAAGTAGGCTCTTGATGTTCATTTCTGACCTCCAGTCAAGATTCGAGTGGAGGCTTCCGGAAAACCATCGGCTGGACGAGCAGCCGGCCTGTAGATGCTGGGGTTTTGGCTAATGCCCGACCGTGCTGGAGAAGAGATTGACGACGAGAACGCCGGCAATGATCAGGCTCAGACCGAGAATCGCGGCAATATCCAGCGATTGCTTGAACCAGAACCAGCCGACAGCGGCGATCAGCACAATCCCGGCGCCCGACCAGATGGCATAGACAACGCCGACGGGGATCGTCCTGATCGGAATCGACAGCAGGTAGAATGCTGCTCCATAGCCGGCAATGCAAACCAGCGAGGGCCACAGCCTGGTGAATCCATCGGCCTGTTTGAGGGCGGAGGTCGCCACCACTTCGCAGACTATGGCGACAAGGAGGTAGAGATAAGTCATGTCAAATCACCATTCAGGGAGAGCGGGAAATCGTTGATTCGATTCAGCGGTCGGCTTGAAACATGCGTGTAATGGCCGATTCTACGCGGAATTGCAGTTCCAATACCGCCATGGCCGACGGGATTTTATTAAAAACCGGGTTACCAATATTAAGGAGTAGTAAAGATATTGCAGGACCCGAGGCGATTTCGTGGCTTTTGTGCAACAGCGCTCTGGCATAGAGCCCTTACAAGGTGCCGATGGGGACATTCGTGGTTGAAACCCCGGCGCTGGCGAGTATGGTCTGTCGAGAGGAAGGGCGTTCATCGCATTTCTTCTTGGACTTAGGGGATGGGGACAGGTTGTCCTTCAGCCAAATTGGAATGCCCAGACCCATTTTTAACTTTGACTGGAGGTCAGAAATGAACATCAAGAGCCTACTCATCGGCTCCGCTGCAGCCCTGGTTGCAGTATCAGGGGCACGCGCTGCAGATGCAGTCGTCGTCGCTGAACCAGAGCCCGTCGAATACGTTCGCGTTTGCGACGCTTACGGCGCTGGCTTCTTCTACATTCCGGGGACCGAAACCTGCCTGAAGATCGGCGGCTATGTCCGTTATGATGCCAAGGGCGGTGACGACGTTTATGACGGCACCAACGTAGGCGCCAAGGACAACGAAACCTGGTACAAGCGTACTCGTGCAGAAATTCGTTTCGACGCTCGTTCGGAAACCGAACTCGGCACCCTGCGTTCGTACATCCAGGGCCGTTTCCAGTACACCAACGGTGTTGATGACGGCGGTTCGCTGCCACAGGCCTGGATCGAACTCGGTGGTTTCCGCATCGGTACTGCTGACGAACTCTTCGGTTCCTGGACCGGTTATGCTGGCAACGTCATCAACGACGACGTGATCAACTACCAGTCGGGCGAGAGCAACCAGGTCAGCTACACCTTCACTGGCGGCAACGGTTTCTCCGCTATGATCGGTGCTGAACAGGGTTCGGACGATGTTACCGGCCTCGGCGGCAACTACGTCATCGAAGACTACATGCCTCACGTTCTCGCTGGTGCGAAGTTCGAACAGGGCTGGGGCTCGGTTTCCGGCGTTGTCGGCTATGACTCCAACGTTGAAGAAGTTGCTGCAAAGCTGCGTTTGGACGTAAAGTTCAACGAAATGTTCTCCGCATTCATCATGGGCGGTTATCAGTCCGGTTATGACAACAACTTCGATCCGGTCACGGGCGCAGTTGATCAGAACGACCGTAACTGGTTCGGTACCTGGGAAGGCGATTGGGCTGCTTGGGGCGGTCTGTCAGCCAAGGTTACCGACAAGGCAACCATCAACGCGCAGGCTGCTTGGGAAGACGAAGGCACCTACGCTTTTGCTCTTAACGTAGCTTACGAACTGGTTCCTGGCTTCACGATCACGCCGGAAATCAACTACACCAAGTTCGACGGTGCACGTGAAGCTGCCTCCATTGATAACGGCGGCAACGACGATGCATTCGGTGGCATGATCCGCTTCCAGCGCAACTTCTAATCCTTCTTGAGGATTGGTTGATTTGGACCCGGCAGCGCAAGCTGCCGGGTTTTCTTTTGTCCGAAATCCCGTGCGGAAAGCTTTCTGCACAATGTTTATGACATGTGGACACACCACTGTGTTGAAATGGCCATAAATAGTGGGCAGACATGGTTTACGGGTGAGACGAGAAAGTATTGAATATATGCACATGATCAAAAGCTGGTTCTGGCCAGGCGTAATCACCATTGCGCTGCTGACGACTTTGGCCGTGTGGTTTTTGACAGATCCGATCGACCGTGAGCTCACCGAGACGGCCAACAATGCGCTTGAAACCGCCAATCCATGGGCAAGCGCCGAGATCGATGGCCGTGATCTGGTCCTCAAGGGAATTGCACCATCCGAGGAAGCTCTCGCTGCAGCGCTGAAAATTGCCAACGAGACGAGAGGCGTCCGCGCCGTCGATAATCAGGCGACGTTGTTGCCGCTGGCCGACCCATTTTCCTTCGTGGTCACCAAGTCCGATGAAGGTATCCTGCTTTCGGGCAATGTTCCCTATGGCGATGCCCGCGCCAAGATCCTCGCCGCTGCGGAAAATGCCATGCCGGGCATCGAAATTCTCGATGAAATGGCCGTAGCGCGCGGCGCGCCGCAGGGTTTTTTCGACCTTGTCGATTTCGCGCTGGCGCAAGCGGCGCAACTGACCAATGGCGAGGTGGAAATCTCAGGCGAAACTTATAATATCAGGGGTACCGCCGCCAATTCCACCGACTATGATACCCTGAACGCCGCTTTGCGTTCGACCCTTCCTGGCAATGGCAAGCCGGGCGAGGTGAAATTGGAAGTTCCGGCCAACGCCAGCAGCAACTAGGAGGACAAAGGCATGTGGTATTTGATCAGCCAGCTCTGGCTCTTTCTCCTGATTGCTGTTCTTGTCGGTTTCTATGTCGGCTGGTCGACCCAGACTTGAACTTTGGGTGCCGCATGAATCGAGGTGGGATAACGAATCATGGTCATGTTCATTTTGTCGTCGCTGTTTCTCATTGCCGCCGCTTTTGTTCTCGGGGCAATTTTAGGCAATCTTTCCAAAAGGTTCTCGGCAAAAAGAGATTCTGTTTCTGAGAGCTCGACACGCGCGGCCGATGCGCGGCTGGCATCGCTGTCGCTGCTTGGAACAGCTGCGAACGACGATGTGAAGCAATCCGCCAAGGAAGTGGCCGCGATGATTCCGCCGGCGGAACCGGTTCCCGCGCCAGACCCTGCAATATCGGATCGCAGCACAAGATCAGCGCGCAAGACAGCCGCACCGAAGAAGGCGCCGGCGAAGACCGAGGCGAAACTCGTGCGCAGCCCCAGGCAGGATGACAAGAACCGTCCGGCGCTGCTCAAGACTGCACGCCGCGGCAAGCCGGACAAACTCACTGCCATCAACGGTATTGGCGCCGTGATTGAATCAAAACTCTTCGCGCTCGGTATTTTCCACTACGACCAGATCTCCGGCTGGACTACCGACGAAGCCGCTTGGGTCAGCGAGGAAATCGGCTTTCCCGGCCGCGCCCATCGCGAGGACTGGATCAAGCAGGCGGCGGGTTTGGTCAAGCCGGTGGTGAAGGCAAAGCCCGCGAAGGCAGCGCTGAAAAAAGCCGCACCGAAGCCAGCAAGAACGGGCAAAAGCGGCTGAGCGCTTGTCTCTCCCTGTCAAGAGGGGATTCCCTAAACGTGCATGGCAATGCTGCTATGCGTGGTTCGTCGTTCGACAAGCTCACGATGAAGAAGCTCACCATGAGGGAGGGTGTTGATTGCAAAATAATCGGGATATTGGCGCTCTGAGTTCCTTACAAAACTCATCTCCTCAACACCTCAGGATTATCTCTGCAAAACTCAACCTCCCTCATGGTGAGCTTGTCGAACCCACGCACAGCCGCATTGCTACCTAATAAAAACACCACGGTTCGCGCTCTAAACCGCCCTGCGCCACGACTGAAAGGAACCCAATAAAATGACCTACTATGTCGGAATCCTTGATGGCGCTGATGATGTATGGGGTGTTCGCATTCCGGATGTTCCCGGATGTGTCGGGGGAGGATCGACGCCAGACGAAGCTATTGCCGATGTTATCATCGCCTTGCGCGATGTAATGGCACATAAGCGCGGCGGTGGCTTTGAAGTGCCGCTACCCTCGCCACTTTCGGCTATTCTTGCCTCGGGTGAAGTTGAAGCGGGCGAAACAACGGTCATTGTTCCTCTCGCTTTGGATAGTGGGCGAACGGTGCGCGCCAATCTTACGATGGATGCGGGACTGCTGGAGGCTATCGATGAGGCCGCGGCGCTCCGTGGAGTGGCACGTTCGGCTTTCGTGGCGAGCGCTGCACGTGAAAAAATCGAGGCGCAATGATTTGCGCTACCAAACCGCCCTTGGATCCACCCCGCGACAAACGTTGCAATCCAAGCCATGCCGGGAGGGTAACATGGCACCTTTCCACATTACCTCTCCCGGTTTAGCTTCACAGCAGCCCGAAGTCCGACGCTGACCAGGCGACCGAATTCTGCTCATGCACCAGCACGGCAAGATCAGCAGCGCTGTTGCCGTCACTGTCCAGTTCCACCTTGACATAGCCGGGCGTGTCCGATGCGACGACGTGCACCTGACCGGCCACGCCCGTGAAACCATCAGGGGTGAAGGAGATGATCCTGGCGATAGCGGACAGATTGATCTTGTCCTCGCCATGGGTGAAATCCTCGATACGGTCGAGGGTCGAATCCGCACCGGCCGGACTGGCGGAGGCCGCAGTGAAGACAAAGGTGTCACCGCCACTGCCGCCCCACAGAGTTTCCCGGACTGCGCCGCCGGTCAGTGTGATCGTATCATCGTGAGAACTACCAGTAACCAAAATGCGGGCGTCGACTAGGAGTGGTGTGATTGTATCGTCGCGAGAACTACCGAAAACGGTGCCGTCGGGCAAGAGAGTGACGGTGGAACGATACAATCTCGAGATAGTGGAAGCGGCCAAGGTAGTAAAGTGTCCGGTACCGTTATCTCCTGACGACATGAATGGCATATTCGTCTCTTCAGATAGCGTTATCTCGACTCCGCTCGTCAACGAACTAAAGTCGATGTCCATTCCACCATCGCTCGCGAGCTCACCGTGATCGGTGGGGTGTGCGGGATCGGTTGAGTCACCGGCAAATGTGGCATCATAGAAGTCGAATTTGTTGTGACCAGCACCGCCGGAGAAATGATTGACGCCATGTTCAACGACGAATTCGTCGTCGCCGCTGCCGCCGATCTCCGTGTCATTGCCGCCGCCGCCATCGTAGAAATGCGCCTTCGTCGCCAGCGAATCGTCAATAATATCATCAAAATGCGAGCCGATGATTTTCTCTATGTTCGAGAATGTATCGCCTTGCGCATCGCCGCCGGCGCCGGTCCAGTTATCCTGCGCGTCGGCCACCAGACTGATCGCCGCGGTGCTCGATGAATAATCGACAATGTCGTACCCATTGCCGCCATCCATATGATCCGCCCCGGCACCGCCAATGAGAATATCGTCGCCGTCCTTCCCGTACAGGCTGTCATTGCCGGCAAGTCCTGCGATGGTGTTGGCGCCGCCCGTGCCCTTCAGCGTATCATCATAATAGGAGCCAATCAGGTTTTCGAAATCCGCGGTGATGATATCGCCATTGGCGTCACCGCCGCTGGCTTGCGTCACAAAACCGAAGAACCCGGGGGTAAGATCAATCGTGACGCCGGAGGGTGACGAGAGATAACTGAGTGTGTCATTGCCAGCACCCCCGGAGAGGATATCGGCCAATCCCTTACCCTCGACATAGTCGTCGCCGCCTGTGCCAACAAGCACATTAACCAGTGCGTCGCCTTCGAGCACATGCCCTTCCGGCCCATCGATGTGGATTTTCAACAGATTAAGTAGATCGACAATAAACGTCATGATCATGCGCTCCCTTAAAAGGCCGCATGAGCCGGATTCCCTCCCCTGGGCCTGTTACCCAGCAACCAGGAACTGAACAATACTCCAAAATTACTATTAAATAAAGTAGTCTTGAAGACAGAATTAAAATGTGTATCTTATATCCATGTTAAATCATAAAGAATTATCATTATTACGTAATAGTAAAATAGATAACTCATTGAAAACAATTGTTTGCATATCCATCCTCCACAAGATCGCGATAACAAAGCTCAATGGAAGTGAGGTTGGCCGCAGCCTACCCTCCCACCTGTGGGGGCCACAGGCGGGCAAGACCGGTGGCTTGCCCCGGAAGCCGGACCGAAGGTCCGGGGAGGGGTCTTTTGTCTAACCTGAGTGGAGCAAAGAAATGCCCCACCCCGCTGCTTCGCAGCGACCCTCCCCACAGGTGGGAGGGTGGGCTGCGGCATGTCACGCTCTAAACCGCCCGCAAATCCACCCCGGCGACAAACGCTGCGATCAGCTCCGGCAGGCGCCCGGTTTCCAGCAGCGGTGCGTGGCCTTGACCCGCCACGTTGATCAGCTGCAGCGCCGGGTGCCGGCGCGTCATTTCCTCGACTGTTTCCGGTGCCAGTAGCGGTGTATTTTCGCCGCGGATGACCAGCAGCGGCAGTTCGGCCAGCAGATCGAACTGCGCCCAAAGATCTGGCAATTCTTTAGTGAAGTCGATGCCTTGCAGCGTCTTTATCAGGTTCGGGTCGTGGTCCGGGCTGATGACCCCATCGATCTCGCGGTAAATCGCATGGGCGAAGCGCTCCCAGTCCGCATCCCTCAGCGCCGGAAACGCAGCGCCATGCACGGCCCGCTGTACCTCCACAGCATCCGCCCAATTCTTCGGGTGACGTGGACCGTTCAGATACTGGCTGATCTGCAGCAATCCCGCCGGTGCGATCTCCGGACCGATATCATTGAGGATCACACCAGCCAAAAATTGCGGCGCAATGGCAGCGAGGATATGGATGATCAGCCCGCCGCGCGACGTCCCAAGAAACACCCCGCGATCGATCCCGAGCACCCCGAGCCCGGCGATTACGTCGCCCGCCTCGGTGCCGATATTATAATGCGCGAAGTCCGGATCGTAGGCCGACAGCCCGCGCCCGCGATAATCGAAGCTGATCACCCGGCGCGGCGTTTCCGCATGTTGGGCCAGCGCCTCGGCCAGTTCGTGAAAGTCTCTGGCGTTGCGCGTCAGGCCGGGCAGGCAGACCAGCGGCAGGCTATCCACCTCTCGCGCGGGCTCGTACACCCGCGCGTAAAGCTTCAACCCGTCCGGCGCATCAAAGGTGATCTCACGGACCATTCTCGCGTTGTTCCCATTTTGTTTGAACCGTCTGCTTGGAGCACCCCCACCCCGTCGCTTCGCTCCGACCCTCCCCACAAGGGGGAGGGTGAAGGGGAACTGCGCCAATTCAGGGCGATTCCCGGATAAACGACAAGGGTGCCGCTTCTTCACCCTCCCCCTTGTGGGGAGGGTCGGAGCGAAGCGACGGGGTGGGGGGGCCTCCAATCAACACGTGAAGCTGTTTTGGCCAAGCGATCAGCCCCGCCGTCCGGCCATCAGGTCGCTTTCGATCTGCGCCTTGCCGGTAAGCCGCGCCTTATATACCTCGTAGTTTTCCATCACCCGCTGCACGTAATTGCGCGTTTCGGTATAGGGAATGCGCTCGATCCAGTCGACCACCTCATCGACCGGCTTGCCGCGCGGGTCGCCATATTTCACAACCCACTCATTGGCGCGGGTCGGTCCGGCATTGTAGCCGGCAAAGGTAAGCACATACGAACCATCGAACTTCGAGATCTGCTCGCCGAGGAATTTCGCGCCGAGCGTCGCATTATACGCGGCGTCCGTGGTCAGGCGATCCTTCGAATAACTCATGCCGGCGCGGGTGGCGACGCCCTTGGCCGTTCCCGGCAAGAGCTGCAACAGGCCGCGCGCCCCGGCGCTCGATACGGCCGCCGGGTTGAATTCGCTCTCCTGCCTGGCGATGGCGTAGGCGAGGGCCGTGCCGGAGCCGGAAATATTGGCGTTGCCGGGAATAGCGCCAATCGGATGCGACAGCGCACCGACGTCGATGCCGCGCTGTGCCGCAGCCTTGCCGACGCGCAGCGCCACATAATGGTTGTTCTTGCGCTCGGCCATCACCGCCAGCAGCGCCAGTTCGCCGGGACTGTCGAGTTCCTGCGCCAGGCTCGTATAAAGCATCGCCGCGCGTGAATCGTAACCTGTATCCTCGAGCCGCTGGATCGCCTGCACAGCTTCGCGTTGTGCAAAGCGCGTACGGTCCGCGTCGCTCGGGCGCGGGTAGGGCAGCTGCAGGCCGGACTGGCCAAGCTTTGCGGCCGAAAGCTGGCCGTAGAACGTCGTGCCATAGCGCGAAGCCCGCGCGTAATAATCCTTTGCGCTGCCCGCGCTGCCTGCCTCCGCCGCGCGGCCAAGCCAGTAATAGGCACGCGACGCCGACATCGGCTTCGACGAAATCTCGGCGATGCGCGCAAAATGCTTCTGCGCGGTGTTCGGGTCGTTCAGCGCCCGCAGCGCCACCCAGCCCGCGTGAAACTCCGCATCCGCCGCCACGCTCGGCGTTTCGGCGCTGTGCATCGCCGCAACGCGGTAGGCGCGCTTGGCATCACCAATGTCCAGCAATTCGCGCGACAGCACCCGCCGCTCGGTCCACCACGCATCCGGATCGACCAGTGAGGCCGCATCGCGCGGCGCCGTGGCCATCACATCCGCCGCTTCCTTGAACTTCTCCTGCCGCCGCAAATATTGCGCCTTGGCAAAGATATAGGCGGCGTTCTGCGCCCACGAACCATCCACCTGCGCCAGCTTCTTGCCCGCATCCGGCGCCTTCTGCAGCACGGCGGCAAAAGCCTGATACAGCGATGTCGCGCCGGCAAGCTTGGCGACACGCCCGGCCGATTTGACCTTGCCTTCATAGAGCATCGTCAGCATGCGCGTCAGGTGATCCTCGCGGGCAATCACCCCGGAAAACTCCTTGAGGATCATGGCTTCCTGGCCGTCATCCAGCTTTTGTCTCCGCCAGAACGGTCCGAGGATCGTTCGCGCGGCACGCTGGTTCCCGCTGGCCACGTAGGCCCGGGCGAGGATCACCACGCCTTCGGTCGTCTGCGGCGCCGTATTGCCAAACGCATTGATGACCACCGATGGCGCAGGGTTTTCCTTGAAAAGCGCCCGCTCGGAATTGTTGCGGAAGGTCGCCATGCCCGGCCAGCCCGGCAGTTCGGCCGCGGCCTGCGCAATCTCCGAACTCGGTATGCCCGGCGCATTGGAAAGGCCGATCGCCCAGGTCAATATATGCCGGTCGAGCGCCTGCGACGGCAAGCCGTTGCGGATGCCGAGCGCCCGCCGCACATCGCCGGACGACAGCGCGTCGAGCCCGCTCTTCAGGCTCCCGGCGATCGCGGAAGGCTTCGAGGGCTGGGTGATGCCTGCCGTCGTCACCGGATCCGGATGCATCGCCGCCTGGATGGCCGGGCTGACGCGCGTCTGCGTCGAGGCAAAAGGTTTGAGGCCGGGGATAGGGATCGAAGCCTGGGGCATGGGATTTTGGGCGTGCGAAGCCGACGCCGTCGACGCGAGCGCGAGGCCAAGAAGAACATGACGCAAAACAGAAGTTCTCAGCATTCAGACTACCGGTTATTTGAAGCGGATCGTGAGGTGCCCCTGATCCGGATGGAAGAAAACCCGATAATAATGGCGGACGTATGAAAGCAGTCTTAACGAAAGGTTAGCCCAGACTTTCGAATTTGAACAGATGCCCCCGCCACCCTCGTTTTTCGCCGTCGCGGGTTTCCAGCGCGCCTTATAGGGAGTTCCTTTAACGTTTCTTACCCTTGATCTCACAGTACTTGTCATGGGTCAGCATACCAATAGAACTCAAAGCGGCATAAATTAATACTTTGTGATCAACGCAAAATTTGCAATCAAGGCATAGTAATCATTTATTTTTTAGAAGTCTTGTTTGATAACTCATTTCATATTCGAAGTAATACATCAAGAAATTAATTAATTATTATTGCCTATTCCTCTTGCAAGACATAGTATATTGGATGTATTGCGGGGGTTGAAGGCCTCCGCATGGTGGCTGCCCCGTGATGTTTAACGGGAGGGAATGAACCATGGCACTACCAGCATTTTCACAACGGCTGAGGCGCACACCTGGTACGGCGACCGGCTGCAGGAGCATGCCGTGGTGCATGCCGGCGAGTTGTTCTACATCCCGGCCGGCGTTCCGCATTTGCCGGCCAATCTCAGCAGCACGCCGTGCACCGCGATCATCGCCCGCACCGACCCGAACGAGCAGGAGAGTGTCGTACTGCTGCCGGAACTGGATGCACTGGTGCCGGGTTAGCAAGCTGGTGCAGTCGGGCGGATTGGGAAAAGTTGTCAATTTCCGTCATTCTCTCCCCTCGGGTTTAACCCGAGGACCGTGGATGACGGAGAGGTGGGTGCTTTGGGATGACGGAGAAGGAAGCCCCCTATGAATTCGGAGAGGTGGGACGCAAACAGCCGATGCCGTCTCTTACCCTCCCCCAACGTGGGGAGGGTCGCTGCGAAGCGGCGGGGTGGGGGGCAAAACGATGCCGATTCTCCCCCTTGTCCGGGGCCGAAGGCGGACGAGACCCGTGGCTCGTCCCGGTAGGGTGGGGCAGACACGATTTTCTGCAATGCCGAAAAATACATGCAATCGGGCACTCCCCCACCCCGGACCTGCGGTCCGACCCTCCCCACGTTGGGGGAGGGTAAGGAGTGCACTTCTCGCTGATTCCCAACTCGCAAAAAAATGGATAAGTCCGGACTTATCCACCGCCCGCGCCCTCGCTTGACCGCCAAAATTTATACATGGATGACGCGAGATCTATACTTCTGCAAAAATCGCATTGCTTGGGTCAAAATTTGATACAACGCGTCTCTTTCAATTCCATAGGTACGGCAAGTTGTGCCAAAATGCGATTTTACAACTCATATGAATGAAAATTTAATTGAACGATCGTTCTATTAACGTCGGCTGCGAAACCGGTTTTCGCAGGCATTTTGCCCGATTTTTTGAGGTCAGGGACGGATTTCGGCGCATGAAATATTCAAGAACTTGCGATTCTCACACAAACATTCCTGATTCTCATGCAAGAAACCTCGATTCTGGCGCAAGAATTTCAACCTGGGCGGGAAATTTAGTTGTCTCAAGTTGATGATTTCCATCACCAAAAGGAACTTGTAACCCAAAGCCCGCGCGACTATGGTGCGCCACCTCATGACCCATGCGTTCATTGACGACGGCTTGGGGATAATTGCTGTTATTCTGGAGTTTCCCATGCTGAAAGGCTCAATCACCGCTCTCGTCACGCCCTTCGATCAGGATGGCGCGTTCGATGAGAAAGCCTTTCGTGGCTTCGTTTCCTGGCAGATTGCGGAAGGGACCAATGGCTTGGTCCCGGTCGGCACCACCGGCGAATCGCCGACGCTTTCCCATGCCGAACACAAGCGCGTGGTCGAGGTTTGCATCGAGGAAGCTCAAGGAAAAGTGCCGGTGATCGCTGGTGCCGGCTCCAACAATACGCGCGAAGCCATTGAATTGGCTGAGTTTTCTGAAAAGGCTGGTGCGGACGCCATTCTCGTCGTCACGCCCTATTACAACAAGCCGAGCCAGCGCGGG
Organism: Phyllobacterium sp. LjRoot231; assembly: GCF_964253365.1. Classification (NCBI taxonomy): domain Bacteria; kingdom Pseudomonadati; phylum Pseudomonadota; class Alphaproteobacteria; order Hyphomicrobiales; family Phyllobacteriaceae; genus Phyllobacterium; species Phyllobacterium sp. LjRoot231. The sequence continues at coordinate 3,830,511 of NZ_CAXUQT020000001.1, read as the reverse complement.
CTCTACGCCCATTACGCCGCGATTGCCGAAGCCGTGTCGCTGCCGATCATCATCTATAATATTCCGGGGCGGTCTATTATCGACATGACGCCGGAGACGATGGGCCAGCTTGCCAATGATTTCAAGAACATAGCGGGCGTCAAGGATGCGACCGGCAAGATCGAGCGCGTCTCCGAACAGCGCATCACCTGCGGCAAGGATTTCATCCAGCTCTCCGGCGAGGATGCGACGGCGCTGGGCTTCAACGCCCATGGCGGCCATGGCTGCATCTCGGTAACCTCGAATGTCGCGCCGCGTCTTTGTGCGGAATTTCAGGCGGCAACGCTCAGCGGAAATTACAACAAGGCATTGGAATTGCAGGATAAATTGATGCCACTGCACAAAGCTCTGTTCCTCGAGCCCAACCCGTCCGGGCCAAAATATGCGCTCGCCAAGCTTGGCAAGATGCAGAACGCGTTGCGTTCGCCGATGGTGCAGGTCGAGGCTCATACCGCCGATCGTATCGATCAGGCGATGCGGCATGCCGGTCTGGTCAATTAAGGTTCGGAATCCCATATAAATTGCATGAACAAGCCAAAAACTGCCGCAAAACCCATCACGGTTCGCAAAATCATTGCGGAAAACCGTAAAGCGCGCTTCAATTTCGAGATTCTCGACACGCTGGAGGCTGGCATCGTTTTGGCTGGTACCGAGGTCAAGTCGCTGCGCCGCAACCAGTCGAATATCGCCGAGAGCTATGCCAGTTTCGAGAACGGCGAGTTCTGGCTGATCAACTCCTATATTCCGGAATATCTGCAGGCCAACCGCTTCAATCACGAGCCGCGCCGCCACCGTAAGCTATTGATAAGCAAGCGGGAAATGTCGCGGCTGGCGCAGTCTGTCGATCGCGAGGGCATGACGGTCGTGCCGCTGAAACTCTACTTCAACGACCAGGGCAGGGCCAAGCTCGAGATCGCCGTCGCGCGCGGCAAGAAGCTGCACGACAAGCGCCAGACGGAAAAAGAGCGCGACTGGAACCGCGAGAAATCACGCCTGATGAAAGAGCGCGGCTAAAAATTACCCTGTGATATCATCAAGATAGCGCCGAACCTCAGCAAATACGCCCTTGAACATCTCCGTTGTCAACCGGCCGGTGTTGGTGTTGTAGCGCGAGCAATGATAGCTCGAAAAGATCCGGACATTGCCGATATCCGATTGCCCGCCATGGCTGAAGGGAAACTTCGCCACCGGCTGCGCGAACGCCCGGATCGTCGATTGATGCGAAATGGTGCCGAGCGTGACAATGGCGCGCAAATTGGTGAATTGCTCGATGGTCGGGGTCAAAAACCGCCGGCAATTGCTGATTTCGCCGCCAACCGGCTTGTTTTCCGGCGGAACGCAGCGAACCGCATTGGTGATGGCCGTATCGATGAGCTCAAGCCCGTCATCCGGCCTCGCGGCAAAAGTGCCACGCGAAAAACCAAATTCATTCAATGTGTTATAGAGAAGATCGCCGGCGTAGTCGCCGGTGAAAGGCCGTCCGGTACGGTTGGCACCGCGCAGGCCCGGCGCGAGGCCGACGATCAGCAATCTGACCGATTGGACGCCATTGACGGGCAGGAAGGTCGGTACAGGCGCATTGTGCCAGCCCGGCTCCTTCACCCGCCATTCGGCGATGAAATCATGCAGGCGGACACATATCGGGCAATCGGGAGAAGGTTCGACGCTCAAACCCGTTGCGATCAATAATCGACCTGTTCTTCTTCGACCCGCGGACGCGGCGCCCGTTCGGACGGCTCGCGCCCGATCTCGGCCCGAAGCGATGTCAGATCGATGAAGTGATCGGCCTGGCGGCGCAATTCGTCGGAAATCATTGGCGGCTGCGTCGACAGCGTCGAAACGACGCTGACCTTGCGGCCCTTGCGCTGCAGCGCCTCAACCAGTGAGCGGAAATCGCCGTCGCCGGAGAAGATCACAAAATGATCAACCGTCTCAGTGAGTTGCATGGCATCGACAGCAAGTTCGATATCCATATTGCCCTTGATCTTGCGGCGGCCAGCAGAATCCGTGAACTCTTTCGCAGGTTTGGTCACGACCTTGTAGCCATTGTAGTCGAGCCAATCGATCAGCGGCCGAATTGAAGAATACTCCTGATCTTCGACCAGAGCAGTATAATAATAGGCGCGCAACAGGTAGCCGCGTTTCTGGAAAGCCGCGAGAAGTTTGCGGTAATCTATATCAAATCCGAGTACCTTCGACGCTGCGTAGAGATTGGCACCATCGATAAACAGGACGATTTTTTCGCGGGGATCAAACATAATAACGTTCCATTTCAAAAATCTGAGCTTCAATTTCAAATCAGCTGGAGAATAACAAAGCCCGATCTGACCTTATACGAAAGTTGGATATTAAGTACGTCGGGTTGCGCCAAAAGCCAAGACCTTCATTGAAGATTTGTATATGTTTTTGGACATAAGTGCTCAACTATTGGTGAGGTCCCACACCATAATCGTTTCAACTACCGCGAATGTGCAAGCGCTTTTACTTGTTTTTTGCGCGCAAGCACGTTATGTCCCCATTAATCCGCTAATTCAGTTAAAAATGAAAGGGGCAGTTTATGGCCCGCGTCACTGTTGAAGATTGCGTTGACAAGGTTGAGAACCGTTTTGAGCTGGTTCTGCTGGCCAGTCACCGCGCGCGCCTGATTTCGCAAGGTGCAGCGATCACCATCGATCGCGATAACGATAAGAATCCGGTGGTTGCTCTGCGCGAAATCGCCGAAGAAACGCTTTCTCCCGGCGATCTGAAGGAAGATCTGATCCATTCGCTGCAAAAGCATGTGGAAGTTGACGAGCCGGAAGCCGTCGCCGTGCCGCAAGTGACTGCCGACAGCGATGCGATCGAGGCCGTCGAGGCCGATGCCGATGACAATGTTTCCTTCGATTCCATGTCGGAAGAGGAATTGCTTGCCGGTATCGAAGGGCTGGTAGCCCCCGAGAAGAGCGACGACTACTAAGAGACCCGTTTAAAACGTCTCTACATCAAATCTCTTTTGATGCGTCGCAGTCTCTGCGGCGCATTATTTTTGCGTCTTGGTAACGCAATTACCATATAGGCGGCATAACAATTCTATCTTCGACTAAATTCTGTGTGTGTAACTCCGGAGGCCCCCGTCCATGATGCGTCAGTATGAGCTTGTCGAGCGTGTCCAGCGTTACAAGCCTGACGTCAATGAGGCGCTGCTTAACAAAGCCTATGTCTATGCCATGCAGAAGCATGGACATCAGAAACGCGCATCGGGCGACCCGTACTTTTCCCATCCGCTGGAAGTCGCCGCAATTTTGACAGACATGCACCTCGACGAGGCAACCATTGCCATCGCCTTGCTGCATGACACCATCGAGGATACCTCAGCCACACGGCAGGAAATCGATACGCTGTTCGGCCCGGATATCGGTAAGCTTGTCGAGGGGCTGACCAAGCTGAAAAAGCTCGATCTTGTGTCGAAAAAGGCTGTTCAGGCTGAAAATCTGCGTAAACTGTTGCTGGCGATCTCGGATGATGTGCGCGTCCTGCTGGTCAAGCTCGCGGACCGTCTGCACAATATGCGCACGCTGCACCATGTGCCCGAAGACAAGCGCCTGCGCATCTCCGAGGAAACGATGGATATCTATGCGCCGCTTGCCGGCCGCATGGGCATGCAGGACATGCGCGAGGAGCTGGAGCAGCTCGCGTTCCGCTACATCAATCCGGAAGCCTTCAACGCGGTTACAAATCGCCTTGCAGAATTGTTGGAGAAGAACAGGGCGACGCTGAAGCAGATCGAAACCGATCTTTCCAGCCTGTTCGAAAAACACGGCGTCAAGGCCAGCGTCAAAAGCCGGCAGAAGAAAGCCTGGTCGGTTTTTCGCAAGATGGAAAGCAAGGGTCTTTCCTTCGAGCAGTTATCGGACATTTTCGGGTTTCGGGTCGTCGTCGATACGGTTGCCGATTGTTACAACGCTCTCGGTATCATTCACACGACATGGTCGATGGTTCCGGGACGTTTCAAGGATTATATCTCGACGCCGAAGCAAAACGATTATCGCTCTATTCACACGACTATCGTCGGTCCGTCGCGCCAGCGTGTCGAACTACAGATCCGCACCCGCGAGATGAACGACATTGCAGAATATGGCGTGGCGGCGCATTCGATCTACAAGGATCGCGGCAGTGCGCAGAATCCCCACGTCATTTCGACCGAAACGAACGCCTATGCTTGGCTGCGTCAGACTATCGAGGCGCTGGCGGAAGGCGACAATCCGGAGGAGTTTCTTGAACACACCAAGCTCGAGCTGTTCCAGGACCAGGTCTTCTGCTTCACGCCGAAGGGCCGCCTGATTGCACTGCCGCGCGGCGCAACGCCGATCGATTTCGCCTATGCTGTGCATACCAATATCGGCGACAGCTGCGTTGGCGCCAAGGTCAATGGCCGCATCATGCCACTCATGACCGTGCTGCATAATGGCGACGAAGTGGAGATCATCCGCTCCAAGGCGCAGACACCCCCGGCTGCGTGGGAATCGATTGTCGTCACCGGCAAAGCGCGTGCTGCCATTCGCCGTGCGACGCGGCTTGCTGTGCGCAAGCAGTATTCCGGCCTCGGCATGCAGATCCTCGAGCGGGCGTTCGAGCGGGCAGGGAAGGTCTATTCGCGCGATGAACTGAAAAAAGGCCTGCCTCGTCTGGCACGCAAGGAGATCGACGATGTCCTGGCGGCAGTTGGCCGCGGTGAATTGCCATCGTCCGATGTGATGAAGGCGGTCTATCCGGAATATCAGGACGCCAAGCCCAAGCCGATCGCTCCCGATCGCGAGGAGGGCTGGGTGAATTTCCGCAACACCTCCGGCATGATTTTCAAAATGCCCGAAGGTGCGGAGGCTGCTGGCCTGGAGCCAGGCGGACCAAACGCCCTGCCGATCCGTGGCGCCAGCCCTGACATGCCGGTGCATTTCTCGCCGGAAGGCGCGGTGCCTGGCGATCGAATCGTCGGCATTCTCCAGCCGGGTGCAGGAATGACAATCTATCCGATCCAGTCGTCGGCGCTGATGGCCTATGACGATCAGCCTGAACGCTGGATCGATGTCCGCTGGGATATCGACGAGAGCCGGCGGGACCGTTTCCCGGCGCGTATCAGCATTTCGGCGATCAATGCGCCGGGATCGCTTGCGGAAATCGCGCAGATCATTGCCGAAAATGAGACCAACATCCACAATCTTTCGATGGTCCGCACAGCACCGGATTTCACGCAGATGATCGTTGACCTCGAAGTGTGGAACCTCAAACATCTCAATCGGATATTGTCAAAACTTAAAGAGAGCAAATGCGTCAGCGATGCGCAGCGCGTTAGTGGATAGAGAGGCAGGAATGAATACAAACGAGGTTTTGGACGTGTTTCGCGAGGCCGGTGCGGTGCTCGAAGGCCACTTCATCCTGACATCAGGGCTGCGCAGTCCAATCTTTTTGCAAAAAGCGCGCGTCTTCATGCATGCGGACAAAACCGAACGTGTCTGCCGCGGTCTCGCGGAGAAAATCAAAGGTGCCGGACTTGGCCAAATTGATTATGTGGTTGGTCCCGCCATCGGTGGTATCATCCCGGCGTACGAGACATCACGGCATCTTGGCATTCCCGCGATCTGGGTCGAGCGTGAAAACGGTGTTTTCAAGCTCCGCCGCTTTGAGATTGCCAAAGGAGCGCGCGTTGTCATCGTTGAAGATATCTTGACGACTGGACTTTCTATCCGTGAAACGGTGACTTGCCTGCAGGAGTTGGGAGCGAACGTGCTGGCAGCAGCATGTATCATCGACCGGTCTGCTGGAAAAAGTGATGTCGGTGTACCATTGATAGCGCTGGCGGAATATGAAGTGCCGGCCTATCCTGCCGACAAACTTCCGCCTGAACTTGCCGCAATTCCGCCTGTTAAGCCCGGTAGTCGCAACATCTGAATGACTTGAATGAACCAAAGTGGATTTGACACATTCAAAGTATACATGTGCTTTGGTGCAAAGGGATTTGAATAGAAATGCTCTTCAAGAGGCGTAAAGAACCTTGCCTGCGGGAACGGCTACGTGTGGCGCTTTGGCCGCGCCGTTCGATCGGCCGGTCTTTGCGCTATTTCGGCAAGCGTGTCCTGCGGCTTCGAGCAACACCGCACGCAATCGCGACCGGATTTGCATGTGGCATCTTCGCGGCATTCATTCCGCTTCTCGGCGTCCATATTGCTGTTGCCCTGACCATCGCTTGGTTAATCGGGGGCAACATCGCGGCGGCTGTTATCGGAACAACGCTGGGTAACCCTTTGATTCTGCCTTTTATCTGGGCGGCGACGCTTGAAGTCGGCCGTTTCGTCATGAGCGGCCGTCTCAGCGGAGACCCCTTGCCGCCGCATCTTGGCTCCATGCTTAGGCATCTGGATTTTGCAGTTCTCTGGCAGCCCCTGATCAAGCCAATGCTGATCGGCGCTGTTCCGCTCGGTCTTGTCGCCGCGCTTCTCATTTATTTTCCGGTTCGCTGGGCCGTAGCAAGCTTTCAGCATCGACGGCACAAATCGACATTTCGGCTCCAGAAGGCCACTGAGCCGACATGATCATCGGAATCGGTAGCGATTTGATCGATATCAGGCGTATCGAAAAGACGCTCGAACGCCACGGCAGTCGCTTCATTGACAGGGTCTATACTCGGATAGAGCAGGCGAAGTCCGATCGCCGCAAGGAACGCGCAGCCTCCTACGCCAAGCGCTTTGCCGCGAAGGAAGCCTGTGCCAAGGCGCTCGGCACCGGCCTGTCGCGCGGTGTTTTCTGGCGCGACATGGGTGTTGTCAACTTGCCGAGCGGCGCACCGACCATGCAACTAACAAATGGAGCAGCAGAACGGCTCGCGGCGATCACTCCATCCGGCTGTTCCACCCGAATTCATTTGACCATCACAGACGATTTCCCCCTTGCACAAGCATTTGTGATTATCGAAGCGTTGAGAATCGAAGAATAGCCGCAATCAAACGGCATTGAGCGGCATTGCCCCCCGCGCATTCAGCGGTTAAGAGGGGGCACATTTGGTTTTTGGAGAGATGAGAAACGTGAGCGACAAAGCTGTTGTGAAGAATTCTGGTGGTCTGGGTGAGACGATCAGCGTTATCGTGCAGGCGCTGCTGCTCGCACTGGTCATCCGGACATTGCTGTTTCAGCCCTTCAACATCCCCTCAGGCTCGATGCGGCCGACGCTGCTTGAAGGCGACTATCTGTTCGTCTCGAAGTTCTCTTATGGCTATTCCAAATATTCAATTCCGTTTGCGCCAGACTTGTTTTCAGGCCGCATCTGGGGTGGTGAGCCGAAACGCGGTGATATCGCCGTATTCCGCAAGCCCAATGACACGTCGCTGGACTTCATCAAGCGCGTGATTGGCCTGCCGGGTGACAAGGTCCAGATGCGCGGCGGTGTGCTCTATATCAATGATGTGGCCGTGCCGCGCGAGAAGGTTGGTCAGATCGACAATCCCGACGTGACGGAGGTCAACCGGCCCGTCGACGTCTATCGCGAGACGCTGCCGAACGGCATCACCTATGATACGCTCGACCTGACGCCGAATGGCCTTGGCGATGATACGCGTGAGTTCGTGGTTCCAGCCGGTCACTACTTCATGATGGGCGACAACCGCGACAATTCGAGCGACAGCCGCTTTGACGTGGGCTACGTGCCGCTCGAAAATTTCATTGGCCGCGCCAATATCATTTTCTTCTCGATCGCCGGCAAGGCAAGCCCGCTCGAGATTTGGCGTTGGCCGTCGGAAGTTCGCTTTGGCCGGCTGCTGAACAGCGTCAACGGCGCTCCAAACTCAGTCCAGAACAATTGATGGTCCTATGAGTCTGTCCGCCGACGCCGTTCGCAGACTGGAGGAAAAAACCAGGCACACTTTTCGCGATCTCGGCCGTCTGGAACGTGCGCTTACGCACGCTAGTGCACGGCCTTCAGCGGGATCGGACTATGAACGCCTCGAATTTCTCGGTGACCGCGTCCTCGGACTGGTCATTGCCGAACTGCTGTTTCGGGCCTATCCAACCGCGACGGAAGGCGAACTATCCTTGCGGCTGAATTCCCTCGTCAACGCCGATACCTGTGCGGCAGTCGCGGACGAGATCGGCCTGCACGAATTCATTCGCACTGGTTCCGATGTGAAGGGGCTGGCGGACAAACGGCTCAAAAGCCTGCGCGCTGACGTTGTAGAATCACTGATCGCCACGATTTATCTGGACGGCGGACTGGAAGCGGCGCAACCTTTCATTGAGCACTATTGGGATGCCCGCTCGCGCGAGATCAATTCGGCGCAGCGTGATCCGAAGACAGAATTGCAGGAATGGGCGCACCAGCAGAACGGCGCCCAACCCCTTTACAGCGTGGTCGACCGCACCGGTCCTGACCATGATCCGCAATTCACGGTGAGGGTCGACGTTAAAGGCTTCGAACCCGCGACCGGCATAGGCCGTTCGAAGCGCATTGCCGAACAGGAAGCCGCGGTTGCATTGCTTTATCGTCAAGGCGTTCGTAAGAAGACGCAGGAAGAAGAACCATAATGACCGAAAAAGAACAGACAACAGAAGCTGATGCAAAGCCCGATGTTCCAACCCGCTCGGGCTTTATCGCTTTGATTGGCGCGCCGAATGCCGGCAAGTCGACGCTGGTCAACCAGCTTGTCGGCAGCAAGGTGTCGATCGTCACCCATAAGGTGCAGACGACGCGTGCGCTGGTGCGCGGCATTGTTATTCACGAGCAGACCCAGATGGTGCTGGTCGATACGCCCGGCATTTTCAAGCCGAAACGCCGTCTCGACCGGGCGATGGTGACGACCGCCTGGGGCGGAGCCAAGGACGCCGATCTCATTCTGGTGCTCATCGATGTCGAGCAGGGGATCGATGAAGAGGCGGAAGCCATTCTCGGCAGTCTCCACGAGAAGAAGCGGAAGGTGATCCTCGTCCTCAACAAGGTGGATCGTATCGAGGCGCCGAAGCTGCTGGAACTGGCGCAAAAGGCCAATGAAAAGGTCAATTTCGACAAGACCTTCATGATCTCCGCGCTGAAGGGCTATGGCTGCAAGGATTTGCTGAAATACCTCGCCGACAATCTGCCGGAAGGACCTTGGTACTATCCGGAGGATCAGATTTCCGACATGCCGATGCGCATGCTTGCAGCAGAAATCACCCGCGAAAAGCTCTATCTGCGCCTGCACAATGAGTTGCCCTATTCCTCGACCATCGAGACGGAAAGCTGGGAGGAAAAGCCGGACGGCTCCGTCCGCATCCAACAGGTGATCTATGTCGAGCGCGACAGTCAGAAGAAGATCGTGCTCGGTCATGAGGGACAGGCGATCAAATCCATTGGCCAGGCTGCGCGCAAGGAGCTGATGGAAATCCTCGAACAGAAGGTGCACCTGTTCCTTTTCGTCAAGGTTCGTGACAACTGGGGCAATGATCCCGAGCGTTACCGCGAAATGGGCCTTGAATTTCCTCAAGGATAGCGCAAGTCTGCGAGACTTTTGAGAATTCGACCTGATTGGTCAGCTGGTGTGGTTTTCGAGAACCGGAGCGCAGCGGACTTTTGGGTCCGTGAGCACCGGAAGCATAGAAAATCGCATCAGATGGCCATCAGGGTGGGTTCACAAAGGTCTCTCAATGGAATGGCGTGACGAGGGCATTATCCTTGGAACAAGGCGGCACGGGGAAACCAGCGCCATCCTTGAATTGATGACCCGCGAACACGGCCGCCATCTCGGGTTGGTACGTGGTGGACGCTCCCGCCGTATGCAGCCATTGCTCCAGGCCGGTAATCGCGTCGACGTCATCTGGCGCGCGCGCATCGACGAGCATCTCGGCATGATGCAGGTCGAGCCTGTTACGTTTGCTGCTGCGCGCCTGATCGAGCAGCCGGTGGCGCTCTACGGCTTGCAGCTCGCGGCCTCGCATTTGCGCTTGCTGCCGGAACGCGATCCCCATCAGAACCTGTTCGAAACCCTGGCGATCATCCTCGAACATTGCGAAGACACGATGATCGCCGGCGAACTGCTGCTGCGCTTCGAAGTGATGATGTTGGAGGAGTTGGGGTTCGGCCTCGATCTGAAACGCTGCGCATCGACGGGCAGCGATCAGGACCTGGCCTATGTGTCGCCGAAATCCGGACGCGCAGTATCGCGCGATGCCGGTGCACCCTGGGCCGATAAGCTTCTGCCCATGCCGCCCTTCATGGTCAGCTCGAGCGTGCGAGCTGCATCCCTTGCCGAGATCATGGCTGCGTTCCGGCTGACCAGCTTCTTCTTCACAAGGCATGTCTGGGAGCCGCGGGCGCAAAAGCCTCCCGAAGCGCGGGACGGCTTTCTGAACGCCGTTGCAAGATCGCTGTCGAACACGCCGGGACAGGCGTCCTCAATGCCGGAAAGGTCCGTGCTTCCATGAGTTCTGAGGATGGGCCAGGCTCGGCGGATATGTGGGAACGTTATTCCGCTGGCTGAAGGGCAGGGCGTATAGCGGCGCTTTCCTGGATTGGCCAGTGAACAATCGCTGCGAAGAGACCCAGCACTACACCTAGCCACCAGACGGGATCGTAGCTGCCAAAATGATCATAGAGGTAGCCACCAAGCCAAACGCCCAGGAACGAGCCGATCTGGTGCGAAAAAAACACGATACCGCCGAGCATGCCGAGATAGCGGGTGCCGAACATGATGGCGACGAGCGAGTTTGTCGGCGGTACGGTCGATAGCCACATCAGTCCCATGAGGATCGCGAAGACAATCACTGAGGTTCCTGTTTGCGGCAGTAGCAGGAACGCCGTGACCAATATCGAACGCCCAAGGTAGAGAAAGGCCAGAAACTTCGGCTTGGAATAGCGCTGGCTAATCACGCCCGATGCGAGCGAACCGATAATATTGAAAAAGCCGATTAGCGCCAGAGCGAGCACCGCATAGGTCGCATCGATGCCAATATCCCCGATATAGGCAGGGAAGTGCGCGGTGATAAACGCCACCTGAAACCCGCAGACGAAGAAGCCGGTAGTGAGCAACAAGTAGCTCTTGTGAGCAAAGGCTTCTCTCAGCGCTTGGCCAATCGACTGTTTGTATTGAGTTCCACCCATTCTGCCGGTGGAGGAATTACCTCGCAGCGGTATGGCGAGAAGCGGGACGATCAGCATGGCGATCCCGAGATAGACCAGCCCGTCCGACCAGCCAAACCGGTCGATCAACCCTTGGCTGATCGGCGCAAAAACGAACATGCCGGCGGAACCAGCGGCTGTACCAATACCGAAGACGAAAGTCCGGTTGGCCGCTGAAACGTTGCGGGCAAAGGCCGACAGGATGACGCCGAAAGAGCCAGCGGCAATGCCAAGACCCACAAGCACGCCGCCACCAAGGTAGAGAATGCCCGGCGAGGCGGCCCAGGCCATCACCACCAAACCGCTCGAGTAGAGGATGGCTGACAGAAGCAGCACGCGCCACGTGCCATACTTGTCAGCGATCGCACCGAAGAATGGCTGCCCTGCACCCCAAAACAGGTTCTGGAGTGCCATGGCCATGCCAAATGTACTTCTATCCCAACCTTTTTCCGCCAACAGCGGTAATTGGAAGAATCCCATAGCCGAGCGAGGCCCGAATGTCAGAAGCGCAATGAGACAACCGGCGATGATAATCAGCCATGGCACGCCGGACTGTTTGACGGCACTTGTTTCGTTCTGCGACATGGCACGTTCCCTTTTTCTGGAAACGCAGGATTATCCCATTTGTCATCCCAATCAATTGAATTGAGTTGATTGGTACTTAAACGAGTTTGATGGGTAAGCAGGCATCGGGATACTGCGCAGCGTGTGCAATAGAGTGAATAAGGGATTGATTTTTATGCGTCTATTACTGCCATTTTTAGCGCTGACCGCCGTAACGCTTGGCGGTTGCGCCAACTCCGGCAGTGTCAGTCCACTGATCTGGTGCGACCGGCCCAGCGATCATGATGCGAAGGTGTTTACCAATTGCACTCGGCCAATTGGCGGCGACAGCCCCCAAAAACGCTATCTGCAAGAGCGCCGTTACAATGATTATCGTCAGTCCTGGGGCCGATAACCCTGTGAGGGGAAAGGAAGGTTCAAGGCATGCCTGGCGTTCCATTTCCACGAGTGAGTTGCAAAAGCTCGATTATCAACCCTTGAAGCCAACGAAATAATCCCCTATGTAAATCGGGACGGCCCTGCCGTTTTTCTTTTGATCATAAATATGCTCAAAGTGAGTATAAATGATCGATAGCAACATCCCGGCCAGCTTGTCGGGTGGAAGAGTGTCCAGGAGGAAATGGATATGACCAGCACTGCCCGCATCACTTCTGACCGCGTCACCGGTCAAACCGCAGCGGATCGCTTTGGTGTTCTAGACATGCCGGATCTCTCCTATACGCACGAAATTGCAGCAGAAACCGAACATCTTTACGAGCGCGTCGCTCACCATATTCCGCGTATCGAATGGCCGGTCTACGCACCCTATGTGGCCGCGATCAACCGTCTGAAGAAACAGCGCAACGCGGTCATCCTCGCCCATAATTATCAGACGCCAGAGATTTTTCATTGCGTTGCCGACATCGTTGGCGACTCGCTTCAGCTTGCCAAGGAAGCCACGAAGGTCGATGCGGAGATCATCGTTCAATGCGGTGTGCACTTCATGGCGGAAACGTCCAAACTGCTCAATCCGCACAAGACTGTGCTGATCCCGGACGTGAGGGCCGGTTGTTCGTTGGCCGAGTCGATCACCGGTGCCGATGTACGCCTGTTGCGCGAAACCTATCCGGGTGTGCCAATCGTCACCTATGTGAACACGTCTGCCGAGGTGAAAGCGGAGAGCGATATTTGCTGCACGTCGGCTAATGCGGTTCAGGTGGTCGAGAGCTTTGGCGTCGATCGCGTTCTGTGCATTCCCGACGAGTTCCTCGCGCAGAATGTAGCAGCGCAGACCAAGGTCAAGATCCTTGCCTGGAAGGGTCATTGCGAAGTGCATGAGCGCTTTACGGCGGACGAACTGCTCGCCTACAGGGCCGCCGATCCCGATATCCAGATCATTGCCCACCCCGAATGCCCGCCGGAAGTCGTTGCGATTGCAGACTTCACCGGTTCCACCAGTGGCATGATAAATTATGTGAAGGACAACCGCCCGGCCAAGGTGCTTCTTGTCACCGAGTGCTCCATGGCTTCGAATATCGAGTCGGAAGTGCCGGGTGTGAAATTCATCAAGCCGTGCAATCTCTGCCCGCATATGAAGCGCATCACGCTGCCGAATATCCTTGAAAGCCTGGTCTATATGCGTGAGGAAATTCACGTCGATCCGCTGGTCGCCGAACGGGCGCGACTCGCAGTTGAACGCATGGTCAATCTGAAGAACTGAGGCCGGAGACGACGCTGATGTCCATTCAATCCGATCCCGTCATCATTATCGGTGGCGGCCTTGCCGGCCTCTTTTGTGCGCTGAAACTCGTCCCCCGTCCTGTCACCGTCCTGGCAGCAGCACCGATCGGCCGCGGCGCATCCTCGGCCTGGGCGCAAGCGGGCATTGCTGCTGCCGTCTCCGAAGGCGACACAAAGGAAAAACACGTCGCCGATACGGTCGCGGCAGGCGACGGTATCGTTGATGAAAACATTGCCCGCCTGATGGCCAGCGAGGCGGCGTCCCGCGTCCATGACCTTCTTGGCTACGGCGTTCCCTTTGACCGCGATCTCGAAGGCAGGTTGCAGGTCTCGCGCGAAGCGGCTCATTCGGAAAGCCGTATCGTCCGCGTTCGCGGCGATATGGCGGGCCGCGCCATCATGCAGGCGCTGGTCAGGACGGTGGAGAACACGCCGTCCATCCGCGTGATGGAAGGTTATGTGGTCGAAGACCTGATGATTGAGAAAGGTGCCGTAAGCGGCGTCATCGCGCGAACGGAAGCTGGGCGCGGCAAGCAGGTAACGCTTGCTTCGCGAACGGTTGTGATTGCGACAGGCGGCATCGGCCATCTCTATGCGGTTACCACAAACCCGTCCGAAGCACGCGGCGAAGGCATCGGCATGGCGGCTCGGGCTGGCGCGATGATGGCGGATATGGAGTTCGTGCAGTTCCACCCGACTGCGCTCGATGTTCACAAGGATCCCGCGCCCCTGGCGACGGAGGCCCTTCGCGGGCATGGCGCGACGCTGATCAATCGCGCCGGTGAACGTTTCATGTTGAAGATCAATCCCGATGCAGAACTTGCACCGCGTGATGTCGTGGCGCGAGGCATCTATACCGAAGTCACGGCCGGACGGGGCGCTTGGCTCGACTGCACCAAAGCTGTTGGCGCAGCGTTTCCCGAGGAATTTCCCACCGTCTACAAATATTGCCGGGATGCAGGCATCGATCCGGTCATCGATCCCATTCCAGTCGTCCCTGCCGCGCATTACTTCATGGGCGGTATTCTGACGGACGCTGACGGACGCACGTCAATCGACGGGCTTTGGGCTTGCGGCGAATGTACTTCCACGGGAGCGCATGGCGCAAACCGGCTGGCGTCGAATTCATTGCTTGAAGCCGTCGTGTTTTCGGCGCGCATTGCCGCCAAAATCGGCAAAGGTGACACGAAACACACAGATTGGTCGAAAGGCTCGGTCGACAGAGATGATCTGGTCGCTGAAGTCGATACGGCCGCGATGACCACGCTGCGCAAGACGATGAGCGCCAGTTTTGGCGTTATTCGTGACCGCAAAGGAATGCTTGAAGGCCTGAAAACCATCCTTCAACTGGAAAGGGCCAATCACGATGCAGCCTTTCGGAATGTACTGGCGACGGCAAAGCTGGTCGCTGTCAGCGCCCTGCGACGCGAGGAAAGCCGCGGTGGCCATTTCCGCACTGACTTTCCGGAGAAGCGGGCTGAATGGCAGCACAGGACATTTCTCACGTTGTCCGACGCCGAAGCTGCGTTAAATGAAATGATGGAGTTGGCCTGATGGCTGGAGACATGCAAAAGGCCTTCCCGCCATCTCTTCCGCAATTACTAATCGAGGACGCCGTGCGTGCTGCCTTGCTCGAAGATCTGGGCCGGGCAGGGGATATCACGACAAACGCGACGCTGCCTGAGGATGCGACCGCCAGTGCTATGCTCTCAAGCCGCGAAGCCGGTACGATCTGCGGCATAGGCTTTGCGCGCACCGCGTTTGCGCTGATGGACCCGAAGCTAGAATTCATTGCGCTGGCCAAAGATGGCGCAAGGGTCAAGCCGGGTGATCATATTGCACGGGTTGAAGGCAATGCCCGCGCCATTCTCTCCGCCGAACGCGTCGCACTCAATTTTCTTATGCATCTGAGCGGCATTGCCAGCACCACGGCAAAGTTCGCCGATCTGATCGTCCATACCAACGCCAAAGTCTGTGACACACGCAAGACCATTCCCGGTATGCGCGCTTTCGCCAAATATGCGGTGAAATGCGGTGGCGGCTCCAATCATCGTTTCGGTCTCGACGATGCGATCCTGATCAAGGACAACCACGTCGCTGTCGCAGGCGGCGTCGCAAAGGCCATTCTCGCCGCACGCGCCTATGCCGGACATCTGGTCAAGATCGAGGTGGAAGTCGACGGCCTCAAGCAATTTGAGGAGGCGCTTTCCGTTCACGCCGATGTGATTCTTCTTGATAATATGAGGCCGGAACTGCTTGAAAAAGCGGTGAGAATCAACGGTGGCCGGGCGAAACTGGAAGCATCCGGCAATATAGCATTTGACACTATCAAGGCGATTGCAGAAACCGGTGTCGATTATATCTCGACATCGAAAATTACCATGGCAGCGCCAACGCTGGACATTGGACTGGACATCGAAATCAAATGAAGGTCATCGCCACGATCGCTGAACTGCGCGCTGCCCTCAAAGCTGAGCGCCTCAAAGGCAAATCCATCGGTCTCGTACCGACGATGGGCTATTTGCACATTGGCCATATGACGCTGGTTCGCCACTCGAAAGGCGCATGCGATATCACGGTAGTCTCGATCTTCGTCAATCCGACGCAGTTCGGACCGAATGAGGATCTTTCGGCCTATCCGCGCGACATGGCAGGCGATCTGGCCAAGCTAGAAGCCGAGGGCGTTGATTACGTCTTCACTCCCCAGGTTGCGGAGATATACCGACCGGGCGCTCATACGATTGTCGATAACCCGGTTCTGTCGCGGATACTGATCGGCAAGATCCGCCCTGGGCATTTTCGCGGCGTAACAACCGTCGTCACCAAATTGTTCAATATCGTCCAACCGGATCATGCGTTTTTCGGCGAAAAGGACTATCAGCAACTGACGATCATCCGCCGGATGGTTTCAGATCTTGATATGCCAATTGAAATAACCGGTGTGGCGACCGTGCGCGAGGATGATGGCGTTGCCTGCTCGTCGCGCAACGCGATGCTGGCGCCTGCCGACCGCAAGGCTGCTGTCATCCTGGCGAAATCGCTGGCGCAGGCGGAGGAAATGGTCGGACAAGGCCAGCGATCGGTTCCGGCTATTCGCGATGCGGTTCGCGCAGTTCTGGAAACCGAGAAACGCGGCGAGATCGAGTCCGTCGATATTCGCGATGCGCGGACACTTGATCCGGTCTCGGGAAAATTCAGGCAGCCAGTCGTCATTTTGTTGACAGTCCGCTTCGGCAAGGTGCGTCTGATCGATCAGCGTGTCATAGGCTGAACGGGGAAGAGGGAGGAGGAGCTATGAGTCAGGAAATTGTCACCCGCCGGGTCACCGCACCGGAAATACGTAACCGCAAGGGCGGCGAGCCGATCGTCGCACTGACCTCCTATCACGCCAACACCGCGCGCATCGTCGACCGGCACGCTGATATTCTCCTCGTTGGCGACAGTCTCGGCATGGTTCTCTACGCGATGGAGTCAACGCTCGACGTGTCGCTCGACTTGATGATTGCTCATGGCCGCGCCGTGGTGCGCGGTTCTGCCCACGCGCTGGTCGTGGTCGATATGCCGTTCGGCTCCTATGAGGAAAGCCCGGCGATCGCCTTCCGCAACGCTGCCCGCGTCATGCAGGAGACCGGTTGCGGCGCGGTCAAGCTGGAAGGTGGCGTGCGCATGGCTGACACGATCCGCTTCCTGATCGAGCGCGGCATTCCGGTGATGGCACATATCGGACTGACGCCGCAATCCGTCAACACGCTCGGTGGCTTCAAGACGCAAGGGCGCGACACGGCGCTGTGGCCGCTGATCAAGGCTGATGCAAAAGCGGTCAGCGACGCTGGCGCCTTTTCCGTGGTGCTTGAAGGCATTGTCGAGCCGCTTGCGGCGGAGATTTCGCACGAGATCGCTATTCCGACGATCGGTATTGGCGGGTCGAGGGAATGCGACGGCCAGATCCTCGTGCTTGAGGATATGCTCGGCTATAATCCCAAGCCGCCCAAATTCGTCAAGGTCTATGGGGCTATCGGCAATGCCATCGATCAAGCTGTCAAAGCTTACGCGGCAGACGTGCGCACTCGGGCATTTCCGGGTGTCGAGAACGTCTATCTGCTGAAGTAAATAACTAGCTGCGTTTTTTCCGCTCTGTATCAGCGCCTTGCCAATATTCCACGGTGGCGGATTTGTCGTAGCCTTCACCCATGAGCCGAACGCCGACACGCCCGGTTTCCGGGTAGAACACGACTTCATTCGGGTTTTTCTCGCCGATCATTATGAATCGGCAGGGCGCATCGCTGTGATTGTAAAACGAATGTCCGACCTTCTGCCCGGCCGGAAAGACGACGTGGTCACCGGCTTTCATCGGGTAGGTCTTGTCGCCCAGCCGCAGTGTCATTTCGCCTTCGAGGATGAAGGCCTGTTCCTCCGAGCATATGATAGTGGTTGAGGCTGGATTCCTTGCCGGGTGCCAGCTCTTCCAGAGCGACTCCAACATGGCTGGCGCCGCCGAAATCGGAAAGATAGCGAAATCTGCTTCCGTAGCGTGTACCTTCCGACCACTCTTCCAAGGGAACACTTTCCGATGCGAAGGGCTCGGAGATTCCTTCTGCATTCAGGGCTTTGGGCTTGTCATTCATATCCTCCTCCTATCCCCTGCCGCCGACACGCAACCCCGCCACGCTACGCTCTTCCAGCACATTGTGACGGAAGCGATAAAGCGCCGCCGGCCGCCCTCGCGCTTGCGTCTGTTCTGCGCCTGTGGGCTCCACGAGCTCGGTCGTTTCGACCAATCTGCGGAAATTCTGCTTGTGCAGGTGGCGTCCGGAAATCGCCTCCACAGTCTCCTGCAGCGCGGTCAGGGTAAAGGTTGGAGGCATTAACTCAAATATCACAGGCCTATATTTCAGCTTGGCCCGCAGCCGCGAGATTGCGGTCGCAAGAATGCGCCGGTGGTCGAAACTCATTGGAAGCCCCAGGATACGCGAAAGGTGCGTGCCTTCGGCGCGCCCATCCCGCGCTGCCTCCTCTATCAATCCCGCTTCATACAGGAGTTCGTAACGTTCGAGCACGCGCTCTTCATCCCACACAATTCCATCGTCTCCGAACGCGAGCCGGAAACGGCTTAGCCGCGCGGGGACAGCACTTTCTCCAGCCCACGCGCGCAAAGCAGGACGGATCGTCTCATCGATCATTGCCGGCTTACCGCCGCGCCAATCTTCCCAAGGCAGGAACGAATACCAGCTGCGCCAGCGAGCGCCGGATTTGCGCAGGGCTTCTCCATCATCGGTTATGCGCGTGAGTGCGAGATAACCGACTGAAACAATGTGCAGGTCGCGATCTTCGGCGGTTTTGTGGCGACCACGATCGCCGAAGGTATAGAGCTGTTCGACATATCCAAGACGTAGAGGCGTCTGCTCCGCCACCCACTCGCGCAGCCCGGTCTCGAACGTTCGATGCAGCAGCGGATTGAACGGGCCGAAGGGCAGTTCGTCGCGCTCGCTGTCATCGCCTGAAGGTGTGGTCAAGATCAGCGGATCGTTGTTCGCCACAGCCACGATGGCGGCGCTTAAGTTTATCTCAACAGCATTGGGCGCGCCGGTCATGCTCACACCGTCAGCGGAAGAATGAACGGCGTGCCTTCAAATGCCTCTTCACCGCGACCGATCGCCTTGATCGCATCTACCATTCTGCCCTTGCGAACGAGTATATCATCGGCGAGCGCTACAAGCCTGCCATTGGGCGTGGCAGAGGGCGCGTTTTGGCGCAATTTCTGCGCCAACCACACTTCATCAAGCTCCGGATTAAGTGCAATCGCGGTGATATAGGCCGCAGCGGTTGAACGTGAGATTCCGGCATAGCAGTGGATGAGCAAGGGTGCCTTGCGGTCCCAACGCTGGCCAAACGCGATCAGCTGGCTGATATGGTCGGCAACGGGATGCGTCATGCCTTCCACAGGCTCGAGAATATCGTTGAATCCAAGAAACAGATGACGCGCCTCTAGAATCTCTACCGGGCGGGGCACGACCGTATCGGCATTGATCAGAGTTATCATGTCGCGCGCGCCGAAGCGTGTTGCCGTCTCGGCAATGCGCGAAAGGGGAGAGACAACGATGTGCGGCATAAATTTATCCCCGGCTCTGCGCACGTTGCTTATTAAGATACGCAAAACGCAGCAGAAAAGTGTTTTGCGCATTCTGGGTCGCAAGTGCCGTCAAGTCGAGACCTTGCGGATCAATTCCGCGGGGACGCCCGAAAAACTGTACCGCTTCTTTCTCCGCAAACCCTGCAAGGCGCGTCGCTTCATAATAGGCGGCAATCGCATCCGCCCGCTTGATCAGGGCACGTAAACTTTGATGAACGATGGGCGCGAGCGAAAAGCGCAGATGAATAGCGTGTTGTAGCCTCAATTCGACGCTTTTGTAATCTCCACCGACAACGGCTTTGAACGGCGAAATCATGTCGCCGATCACATATTCCGGCGCGTCATGCAAAAGAGTTATCAGGCGCTGTTCCGTTGTTGCTTCCGGCACGATCCTCCCGAAGATTTCTTCGACGAGCAGCGAATGCTGCGCCACCGAGAAAGCATGCTCACCTACGGTCTGGCCATTCCAGCGCGCAACACGCGACAGCCCCTGCGCAATGTCCTCGATTTCAATGTCAAGCGGCGAAGGGTCAAGCAAATCCAATCGCCGCCCTGAGAGCATGCGCTGCCAGGCCCGAAATTCTGCTTTCTTCAAATCACTCGGTCGCGGCTTTGCCGGTCGCAGCATCCCTATTCCCCGATCAGGCCTCTTGCGTCGCCTCCGGGAATGTAAACCGGTGTTCGGGAGGAATGGCAAGGTGGATCGGAATATCTCCTGCCAGAATGGGTATGCCGCTATCCATCGCGTCCTTCACACGGTCGATGCGAACGAGAGCAAGGCCTGATGATCCTGCAACACTGCCGAGCGTGCCGATCTCGCGGCCATTGGTTGTTATTGATGTACCGGTCTCCGGCAGATCCGAAGCGCCGGTCACGATCAAAATACGCCTCCGCGCTGTACCGCGATGCTGCATGCGCGACACAACCTCCTGACCAACAAAGCAACCCTTCCGGAACGAAACGCCGCCTGTCTGGTCCAGATTGACGTCGTGTGGGAATGCATCGCCGAGGGCATAATCCATTGGAGCTTCCGCTACACCGTGAGCGATGCGCAGGGCGATCCATGCCGTTTCATCTTGGTCTGCGGACGGAACGCTCCCGTAGTACCGCCGGACATTGATCTCATCGGGGAAGCGCCTGTCACGCACCGTTGAATCAGTCTCTGAAGCGCCGGTCTCGTTTTCCCAGGAAACCTGGGCAAGCGACTCTGAATCCACGGCTATTTGCACTTTGGCGCGCAGTTTATAAAGCGTCAGCCGCTTCAACAAATCGTCAGCAGAGGTCTGCAGCGTATCGAGCCGCAAGCCATCCCTGCTACGCGAAACGAGAAATTCGAACAGGATCTTGCCTTGTGGATTGAGCAAGGCACCTGGTTTCAGATCGCCTGGTTCCAGCGTGTCGAGATCGGTGGTAATGAGATTTTGCAGGAAATCTTCGGCATCCTCGCCCGTAACATTCAGGATTGCTCTTCTGCTTAAACTTAGCCGTGGCATTCGATCACCCTTGCCTTTCCTGTCCCTGTTACGTAATCCGCAAGGGATGCGTTCGCAAGGCTGGAGTGGAAAGCAAATGGCTCAGACGTTCGATACGATTTTCAGGAGCGGTATTGTCGTCAACCAGGATGGCGTCGGCTTGCGCGATATTGGCATTAGCAACGGTCGCATCGCCGCTATTGGCAATCTCAGCCAAGCTTCGGCAGGCGAGATGATTGATGCTACCGGATTGCATATCCTTCCAGGCGTCGTTGATAGCCAGGTGCATTTTCGCGAGCCCGGTCTTGAACACAAGGAAG
Source organism: Phyllobacterium sp. LjRoot231 (assembly GCF_964253365.1). Classification (NCBI taxonomy): domain Bacteria; kingdom Pseudomonadati; phylum Pseudomonadota; class Alphaproteobacteria; order Hyphomicrobiales; family Phyllobacteriaceae; genus Phyllobacterium; species Phyllobacterium sp. LjRoot231. The sequence continues at coordinate 3,809,154 of NZ_CAXUQT020000001.1, read as the reverse complement.
ATCTGGAGAGCGGTTCGCGCTCGGCCGTCCTTGGAGGGGTGACTGCAGTCTTTGAAATGCCCAATACCAAGCCGCTGACTACCTCCGCTGAAACGCTTGAGGACAAGGTTCGGCGCGGCCACCATCGCATGCATTGCGACTTTGCTTTCTGGGTCGGCGGCACACGCGACAATGCGGGTGATGTTGGTGAGCTTGAACGCCTGCCCGGCGCTGCCGGCATCAAAGTTTTCATGGGCTCGTCGACTGGCGATCTCCTTGTCGAGGACGACGATGGTGTACGCTCGATCCTGAAAAATACGCGCCGCCGTGCAGCTTTCCATTCGGAAGATGAGTTTCGCCTGCGCGAACGCGAAAACTTGCGCGTTCCAAGTGATCCTTCGTCCCATCCAATCTGGCGCGACGAGATCGCGGCGCTGCAATGTACCCAGCGTCTCGTCCGTATCGCCCGCGAAACCCACGCGCGCATACATGTTCTCCATATCTCCACCGCTGAAGAGATCGATTTTCTCGCGGATCACAAGGACGTCGCGAGTTGCGAAGCAACGCCGCATCATTTGACCCTCGATGCCAGCCAATATGCGACACTCGGAACTTTGTTGCAGATGAATCCACCGGTACGCGACGCGCGGCATCGCGATGGCATCTGGAAAGGCATCGGGCAGGGGATTGTCGACGTTCTCGGTTCTGACCATGCGCCGCACACACTCGAAGAAAAATCAAAGCCCTATCCGGCCTCGCCATCCGGCATGACCGGCGTGCAGACGCTGGTGCCGATCATGCTCGACCACATAAACGCTGGCCGTATGTCGATAGAGCGCTTTGTCGATTTAAGCTCCCACGGCCCGAACCGCTTGTTCAGCATGGCCCGCAAGGGACGTATTGCGGTCGGCTACGATGCTGATTTGACCATCGTCGACATGAAACGGCGCGAAACCATCACCAACGCGCAGGTCGGTTCAAAGGCTGGCTGGACGCCCTATGACGGCAAGACCGTGACCGGCTGGCCAGTCGGCACGATCATCCGCGGCCACAAGGTCATGTGGGAAGGCGAGATCGTGACGCCAAGCCAAGGCGAGCCGGTGTTGTTCGGCGAGGCGCTTCAGGGCAGATAGATTTGCGCTTTCATGAAGGTGATGGCCTATCCCGTGATCAGCACACGGTCACCGGCGAGTTCGCAAAGCAGATGGCCGCCGCGCTTCGAGCGTTGAAAAGCCGAAAGCCTGGTTTTGCCCAGCTTTTCCGCCCAATAGGGCACGAGCGTTGCATGAATAGAGCCCGTCACCGGATCTTCCGGAATGCCCGCGTGCGGAACGAAATAGCGCGAGACGAAATCGTGTTCGTCGCCCTTTGCCGTGATCACGAGGCCAAATGGGTCGAGCTGCGCGATCTTCGGCAAGTCCGGTATGAATTCGCGGATCGCCTGCTCATTTCTCAGGACAACAAAAATGTTTTCGAAGTTCCGGAATCCCGATACGTGATCGCTTCCAGTGATATCGTTGAGCAGGGGAGGAATTTCATTCATTGGCTCTGGCGGAAAGCTTGGAAAATCAAGCTGATAGGCTGAATTGTTCCTGTTAACGCGCAATGCGCCGACCTTCATTTCAAATGTCAGCTCACCCTTGATACCAAGCTCGTTTGCCAAGACATGCGATGTCGCAAGTGTAGCGTGGCCGCAAAAATTAACCTCGTGCACGGGCGTGAACCAGCGCAAATCCCAGCCATTCGAGTTGCGCTTGACGAACGCGGTCTCGGCCAGGTTGTTTTCGCTGGCGATGGCTTGCATGACCTCGACGGGGAGCCAGTCGTCAAGGACAAGAACCGCTGCCGGGTTTCCGCTGAAGAGTTCGCTGGTAAATGCGTCCACCTGATACATCGTCAATTGTTGCATTGATAAAATCCTTTGAGGACAATGATCGTCAAACTAGGCGATGCCCGCCAAGGGTCAATGCGGAAAGTCCAGATGGCGAAGTTTTTCGGGATTTCGCATGATGTAGATCGCCTTGATCTTGCCGTCCTCGATTTCAAGTGCGGTGGTCTGTGGGATCCCGTCATACTCACGTGTCACGAAGCCGGGCAGACCGTCGATCAAACCTTCATGCAGAACGGGGGGCAATCTGTATGCAGCCCGGCGCGAAACATCTCCGAAGAACAGGCTGACATTTGCCATTGAATGGATCGGATTGATCATAGCAGGACGAATGCCGCCACCATCCGCGTATAGGACAACGTCGTCCGCCAATAACGACTGCAGGGCCTGCATGTCCCCACTGCGGGCATTGAAAAACGCATTGGCGATATTCTTGCCTTGCTCATCCGAAACCGGAAAACGCGGTTTCGCTTTCTGGACGTGGTTGCGCGCTCGGCTCGCGAGCTGTCGGCAGGTCGCCGGATCCCGGCTGATCGTTTCGGATATCTGATTGAAATCTTGACCGAACACGTCATGCAGGAGAAAAGCTGCGCGCTCCAGAGGCGACAATCGCTCCAGCGCCATCATGAGCGTCAAGGTGATATCGCTGTCGGACTCATCTTCGCTCGGGTCGAATATGGGCTCCGGCAGCCAGTTCCCCACATAGGTTTCCCTTCGAACGCGCGCCGACTTCAAATGGTCGAGGCAAAGCCGAGTGATGGTGCGCACGAGGAAGGCTTCCTCGCTGCGGACATCAGACCGGTCAGCCTGATGCTAGCGAATGAAACCTTCCTGAACGATGTCCTCCGCCTCCGCGACTGACCCGAGCATGCGGTACGCAATGCGGATCAGTCGCGGTCTGAGGCGATTGAACGTTTCGGCGATATCGTCAGGCTGCGGCACGGTCTTTTTCTACCGGATGAACTTGACGAAAACCGATAGCGATACGGTTCCATGAATTGATGGTGACGATCATCAAGGTCAACTGGACCATCTCCTCTTCGGTAAAGTGCTGCTTCAATGCTTCATAGTCAGCATCTGGCGCCTGCGTCTCGGATATTAGCGTCAATGCTTCGGTCCATGCCAGTGCGGCACGCTCGCGGTCGCTATAGAGCGGGGATTCACGCCAGGCATCAAGCAGATAAAGGCGTTGTTCGGTCTCACCATTCTTGCGTGCATCCTTGGAGTGCATATCGAGGCAAAAGGCGCAGTGATTAATCTGCGACGAGCGCATTTTGACCAATTCTAGCAGGCTCTTCTCCAGCCCGGCATTTTCGACGCTGTCGCTCATCTTGATCATGGGCTGGAGGGCTGGATTGTTAAAGAGGTTCAATCTTGGTTTCATTGTCTATCTCCATATCCGGCATTCAGTTGCCTGAACACAAGACGAGACAGCTCTGCCAAACGTGACATCGCAGCAAATTTTTTTATGAATCTTTGAAAAAGATCAATCGCCGGTGACGAAAAACCGCCAGCGGCCCTTTGGCGTAATGCCAAGGCGATAAAAGACATAAGTGCCGAATTGCTTCATCTCGTCATAGTCGCCGGCGGTGACGATCTGGAAAAGTTCGACCTTTTGCTTGGCGTCGAGCTTATCCAGCGGGTAAGCGAAGAAATAGGGCCAAACATAGAGCTCGTCTGCCGTGCCAGCATCGAGATGCACATAGCCAGACTCAAGCACATCGACCAGAATGGCGAGGATTTCCTGGCCGTCTGCATCACCGGCGAGGCTTTTCAGATAGGCCAGTGGATCGCCATCGATATCGGTAAGCGAAAGCATCGTGACATCGTCGCCAGAACCGATCAGCGGGCGGAGCGCCTCGATCGATCCGGACTTGGCCGCCGTCAGAATGAGCTCGCGCATTTTCTGCACCGGGAAGGGCAGTTTGGTGACGTCGTATTCGACCTGCGGCGTTGGTGCGCCCTCCTTGGCGTTTGGCATGGCAGGATTGTTGCTCTGCGCAGCGTCATTGCCATCATCCGTTGCTGCCGGTGCCTGTGCAGGCTGCTCCGGCGTGGCCGCGGGCTTATCGGGAGAGGCGGGTTTGGTCGGCGTTTCGCCGGTTGGCTTCTGTTCAGCGCCCGGTTTTGCAGATTCCGCGGCTTTGGGAAGTTCTTCTTTCTTGATCTCGCTCAACGCGAGTTGAACCGGCGCATCGACGCCGGCAGAAAGAGCCGGAGGGCTAAAAACCGCCGCCGCTAGAAAACAGATTCTGGCGATCGCGGAAGCGGAAAAGTGCTTTTCAAGCATGCAGGATCACCAGTTATTGCAGGATGCGATTCGATGAAAACTCGCCCGCAGAAATACGTTCACGCAAGCCATCAAGCAAGGCCAATGCGGACACTTCGCCATTGTCACGGATCAGTTCGGTCAATGCGGTGGCAAATGCGGCTTCAGCCATAATTTCTGGCTCGATACCTTCAAGCGTGCCATCAGCCCAGACTTCATTCTGATATTCGATCGCAACCAGCTTTTTTTCTTCTGCAACCAACCTATCAAGGTCTGTCGATGTCATGTTCATGATATACCATCCTTGGCCGAAGCCAATTCTTAAACTACCGCTAAACAATACCATAGCTTTTGTTTAAAATGCGGTTCATTGGCTTCAACAGTTAAAGCCCGGTTAATTTCCATAGCCTGATACGATCTCTGAAGAAAGTCTTGTTCCTTCGATTTGGTAGCGGTCAATCGCCGCAATGGCTTGGCTTGTACAGGTCGAGTAAGTCTCGTTGAATGTACGGTATCCGCGATTGAAACTGGCGATCAGTTTTGCCTTGCGCGCCGGGTCCGGATTCTCCGCCAGTAGCAGCGAATCCATGCGATCCCGCCACTGATTGCTCCTTTCACCGCAAAGGTTACGCAGCGAATGGATGGATCCGAGAACCTCGGCCAAACGTACAAGCTTTGCCTCGTACAGGGGATCGACCGCATAGGCCGGTGCTGCCGCGCCGAAAGCGGTCAAAAACGCTGTGATCAATGCTGTACGCCGCACGACTATCCCGAACCTGAATTCCCCTGACAAGGTTTGTTGCCCGAAAGCTAGGCATCTTCAAGGCATCCGGGGTTAATACCCTTAGCTTTTAAATTTGCGAGCCAGTTCGTTCGCGACATCCAGAACACTTTCGGTCACGTCGAATGCCGCCATTTCCTCCACCCGGAGCCAATGCACCGCCGCCGCATCATCCGCGGCGATGGCTTCTCCCATGGGATCACGCGCCAGAAACACGGCAAGACGGAAAGGCTTCGGCGTTGGAAATTCCGGTGTCGAATAGTCGAATGTGACAGTCGTGAGGTATGTCACCTCAGTTGCTGTCATGCCGGTTTCTTCGTGCAGTTCGCGAATTGTCGCTTCTTGTGGTGTCTCGCCTTTCTCGCGTCGCCCGCCGGGAAATGCCAGCCAGCCTTTTGACGGCTCGCGTGCTCGCTCCACCAGGAGGAACGCCTGATCGCGGATACAGACGGCCGAAACGCCATCGACAGTTGCGGAAAGGGGAATTTGGTCCATATGTCAGGGGTAAGCGGTGAGGGAAGTTTTGACAAGGCCACCTTGACCCCGCATCGCAAATGCGGATGATCGCCAATCCCAAAACAAATCAGGCATTGACTGCATGTGCGGACGTTTTTCACTCCTCGGAACGCCGGAAGAGATCGCGGCCTATCTCGCTCTCATGGAGCTCGAGGCTTTTCCTGCGCGCTACAATATCGCGCCGACACAGCCGATCCTCATGGTAGTCAGCGGTGAAACACCGCCGCCCGGCAGCAACCGGCCGGATCGCAGGGCATTGCTGGTACGCTGGGGATTCATTCCTGGTTGGGTGAAGGATACCGCCAATTATCCGCTCATGATGAATGCGCGCTCGGAGACGGCAATCGAGAAGGCATCATTCAAAGCGGCGATGCGCCATAGACGAGCCCTCATTCCCGCCTCGGGTTTCTACGAATGGCGGCGGGACGGCAACAGGAAATCGCAAGCCTATTGGATCAGGCCGCGCAACGGCGGCATTGTCGCGTTCGCCGGTCTTCATGAACCTTGGGCCAATGCGGAAGGTTCGGAAATGGATACGGGAGCAATCCTGACGACAAGCGCCAGTGAGGATCTGCGCTTCATCCATGATCGTATGCCTGTCGTCATCGAGCAGAAGGATTTTGCCCGCTGGCTCGATTGCAAGACACAGGAACCGCGCCACGTCGCTGATCTCATGAAGCCGGCACAGGCGGATTTCTTCGAGGCAATCCCGGTATCGGACAAGGTCAACAAGGTGGCCAATACAGGTCCGGAAATCCAGGAACGGTTCATCGAGACCTTAGCCGAAGCGAAAAAGCCGGCACGCGCCAAACCGGCAGACCCTGACGACCAGATGAACCTGTTCTAGGTAGGCAACCCAACCCAACTATTCTCCAGGATATCCACCCGATGTTTTCAGCCGCTCTCTCCGGTTTCCTCCTTGGCGCGTCGCTTATTATCGCCATCGGCGCGCAAAACGCTTTCATACTGCGGCAAGGACTGCTGCGAGAACATGTCTTTATCCTGAGCCTCATTTGCGCTCTGTCGGACGCGCTGTTGATCACAGCGGGTGTCGCCGGGCTTGGCACGCTGATCGCCCAATCGCCAAGGCTGATCTCCTTCGTGACGCTTGGTGGCGCGGCGTTTCTGTTCTGGTATGCTTCGGTGGCGTTCCGGCGCGCCTTCCACCCGGAGGTGCTGCAAGCGGCAACCTCAGGCAACGGTAACTTGAAGGTGGCGATCGGCACCGTTCTGGCGCTGACCTTCCTCAACCCGCATGTCTATCTTGATACGGTGGTCTTGCTTGGGGGCCTCTCGGCCCGCTTCGAAGGTGTCAACCGCGCGGCTTATGGCGCAGGCGCGGCACTTGCTTCCTTCATCTGGTTCTTCGGCCTCGGCTATGGCGCGAGGCTGCTGCAGCCCGTTTTTGCAAGGCCGGCTGCCTGGCGCGTACTTGACGTTTTGATCGGCCTCGTCATGGCCGGCATTGCTTTAAGCCTGTTAGTCCGTTTCCTGCACAATTGAAGCAAACTTCAACTGCGGGCGCTGGCGTACGGTGCTGAGTACGGCTGCGAGGATCGCGGCTGGCCCGATTGCGCGGTATTGTGAGGTGAGATTGTCCGGTCGGACGCTTTCGCGCGGCTTTGCCGTTTGTTGGGCATCGGTCATGGGTCTGGTCCTTGTAAGCGGGGCCTATTCCCCTAAAGTCGAAGACACGAGGATTCCCGTTCAAATTGGCCGGAAAAAAGGCACTTTCCGGGAGGATTTTAGGCTTTCCGGTTAATATGGATTAACCATTGCAAAGTCGGCAAAAATGCAACACCACGCTCTTTCGCGAGACCGCTTGACGATCGACGCGCACTCGACCATAAATGCCCGCATGAAAACGTCGCCCGTAACGATTATTATTACCTGTCGGATTATTATCAGCTAGCTCTCGCTGGCCCGGCCGTTTTCGTCTCAAAAATCCTGATAAAGATGCGAAACGCACCGGTCGCCAGACCAGCGCGATGATATGCATTTTGACGATGAAACCCGAGTTTTGAGATCCAAGACATGCCGCAGGAACTGAAGCTTTACAACACGCTCACGCGCACGAAGGAGACCTTTGTGCCGATCGATCCGAATAACGTGCGTATGTATGTCTGCGGCCCGACCGTCTACGATTACGCTCACATCGGCAATGCGCGACCTGTCATTGTCTTCGACGTGTTGTTCCGGCTGCTGCGTCATATCTATGGCGCGGCTCATGTTACCTATGTACGCAACATCACCGACGTTGACGACAAGATCAATGCGCGGGCGGCCCGCGATTATCCGGACTTGCCTTTGAACGAAGCGATCCGCAGAGTCACGGAAGAAACGAACGAGCAATTCCAAGCGGATGTGGCTGCCCTCGGCAACCTGCAGCCTTCGTCTCAGCCGCGAGCGACCGAATATATTGCTGAAATGGTGGCGATGATCGATCGCCTCGTTGAGCGAGGCGTTGCCTATGTAGCGGATGGCCACGTGCTGTTTTCACCGTCGGCAATGAATGCCGCCAAGGGCCCGCGTTATGGCTTGCTCTCCCGCCGTTCATCTGACGACATGATAGCCGGTGCGCGCGTAGATGTTGCCTCTTACAAACGAGACGAGATGGATTTCGTCTTGTGGAAACCGTCCAAAGAAGGAGAGCCGGGCTGGCCGTCGCCTGCAGGCATTGATCGTCTCGGTCGCCCAGGCTGGCATATCGAGTGCTCGGCCATGTCGATGGCGAAGCTCCTGGAACCGTTCGGTGGCGGGCTGCAATGCGATGACCCGATGAAGAACATTTTCGACATCCACGCCGGTGGCATCGATCTGGTGTTCCCTCATCATGAGAATGAGATCGCCCAATCCTGCTGCGCTTTTGGCATTGACCGCATGGCCAATGTCTGGATGCATAACGGCTTTCTGCAGGTTGAAGGCCAGAAAATGGCGAAGAGTGTCGGCAATTTCGTGACGATCCATGAATTGCTGGAGACCAGCGTCTTCGGCGGCCGTAAGTGGCCGGGCCAAGTGCTGCGCCTTGCCATGCTCATGACCAACTATCGTGAGCCGATCGATTTCAGCGTGCGAAAGCTGGAAGAGGCCGAGAATATCCTTGCTAAAGCTCGCGAATATGTGGGCGATGCTGCAAGCGGGGCGATTCCGGATGAGGCGATTAATATCCTGTCAGACGATCTTGCGACACCAGGCCTCATCAACTGGTTGGCATCGATCAGAAAATCGCGGGTGCTCGATCCAGCGGCCTATCGTGCGTCGTTCGGATTGCTGGGTATCGACTTAAGCGTCGGTGCAGTCTCGTCCGATCTGGAAAGCGAGATCGAGGTCAAAATCAACAATCGCCTGGCCCTGCTTGCGGCCAAGAGTTTCGCCGAAGCGGATGGCATTCGCGATGAATTGCTGGAAAAAGGCATTCAATTGAAGGATGGAAAAGATCCGGCAACGGGCCAACGTGTCACGACGTGGGAGGTGAAGCGATGAGTCTCGATAACAAGCCCGTCTACACTGGCGGTTGCCAGTGCGGAGCGATCCGTTTTCGCGTCGAAGGCACGCTCGGTGACGCATCGATCTGTCATTGCCGCATGTGCCAGAAGGCCTTCGGCAATTTCTTCGCGCCACTGACATCGGTCCGCGGCACGGATTTTGAGTGGACACGGGGTGAGCCCAAGCGGTTTCAATCATCCAATCACGTCAAACGCGGCTTCTGTGCGAACTGCGGTACGCCGCTGACGTATGAGGCACCGGACGGCATGGCGCTCGCTATCGGTGCTTTTGATGAGCCGGAAGAGCTGGCGCCCACCGTCCAGTGGGGTCTGGAAGACAAGCTGCCCTATGTCGATGATCTATCCAGCTTGCCCGGCTATACATCCGAAAGCGATCCGGAATCGGTGGAATTCCTGAAAACAATGATATCCTACCAGCACCCTGACCATGACACGGATCAGTGGCCGCCAATGCGCATGCAGGGGGAGGCGGACAAGTGACCAAGGAACGCATCTATCTCTTCGACACGACATTGCGCGATGGTCAGCAAACGCCTGGCATCGACTTCTCGGTCGAGGACAAGAAAGTCATCGCGGCCATGCTTGACGAGTTCGGCTTCGACTATGTCGAGGGCGGATACCCCGGCGCCAACCCGACCGACACAGCCTTCTTCGCCGAAAAGCGCACGAAGCACGCGAAATTTGCCGCGTTCGGCATGACGAAACGCGCTGGCGTCTCGGCTTCCAACGATCCCGGACTTGGCGCGCTCATTCGCTCGTCAGCCGATACGGTGTGTTTCGTCGGCAAGAGCTGGGACTATCACGTCCGGGTGGCACTCGGCTGCACCAATGAGGAAAATCTCGAATCCATCGATGCCTCCGTTCGCGCTGCCGTTGACGCAGGCAAGGAAGCCATCGTCGATTGCGAACACTTCTTCGATGGCTACAAGGCCAACCCGGATTATGCGCTTGCATGCGCCAAGACTGCCTACAATGCAGGAGCCCGCTGGGTCGTGCTGTGCGATACCAATGGTGGCACGCAGCCAGCTGAAATCGGCGAGATCGTCCGTGTGGTGACGAAATCCATTCCCGGCGACCACCTCGGCATCCACGCTCATAATGATACGGAGCAGGCCGTTGCCAACTCGCTTGCTGCAATCGATGCAGGTGTTCGCCACGTGCAGGGCACTCTCAATGGCATCGGCGAGCGCTGCGGCAATGCCAATCTTGTGACGATTATCCCGACATTGATGCTGAAGCCCGCCTGGTCGAACCGCTTCGAAACCGGGATCAGCCTCGAGAAACTGCAGGGGCTTTCCCGCCTGTCGCGCAGTTTCGACGAATTGCTTAATCGTGCGCCCAATCCACAAGGCGCATTTGTCGGAGCATCTGCCTTTGCGACAAAGGCCGGTATCCATGCCTCGGCGTTGATCAAGGAACCTGCAACCTATGAACATGTGCCGCCGGAAACGGTCGGTAACCGCCGCAAGGTCATGGTCTCCGATCAGGGAGGCAAATCCAATTTCATCAATGAACTGGAACGTCGTGGCATTCCGGTGACCAAGTCGGATCCCAGGCTCGATACGTTGATTGCGCTGGTCAAGGAACATGAATCGGAAGGCTATGCTTACGAGGGTGCCGACGCGAGCTTCGAACTTCTGGCACGCCGTACGCTCGGCACCGTACCGGAGTTCTTCAAGGTCGAATCCTTCCGTTGCATGGTGGAACGGCGCTTCGATGCAAATGGTAATATCAAGACTGTCTCGGAAGCGGTTGTGCGTGTACAGGTCGATGGTGAAACGCGGATGTCGGTTGCCGAGGGGCATGGTCCGGTCAATGCGCTCGATCTGGCGTTGCGCAAGGATATGGGCCGCTACCAGGATGAAATCGGCGATCTGGTGCTTGCGGATTTCAAGGTGCGCATTCTGAATGGCGGCACGGAGGCGATCACGCGCGTGCTCATCGAGTCGACCGATTCCAGCAATGTGCGTTGGTGGACGGTCGGTGTTTCGGACAATATCATCGACGCATCGTTCCAGGCACTGATGGACTCGATCGTCTATAAACTGATGAAAAATCGGGATTTGGCGGGCAAAATTGCTGCTGAGTGAAAGAGTTTCTGCGAAAATTGCTCAAATGGTGTTCGAAGTGGCGCAAAAAGCATCAATTGGCTTGATTGATTGATCAGTCGAATTCAATAGACGGCATGGGGGCGCGCAGACTAGGACTCCGCACCATGACCGAGCAAATCAATAGCAGAGCTGTAAGCGCAAGCTTTGGAACATCCCGTACATCCGCCGGCATGTCGGATGGAAAGAAGGGCTTTATCTTCGCCCTTTGCGCTTACTTGCTGTGGGGCATTCTGCCATTCTATTTGAAGTCCGTTGGCCATATTCCGGCGTTGGAAGTGGTCGCCAATCGTATCGTCTGGTCGGTTCCCATCGCCGGTGTGCTGCTTTGGTGGCTTGGATTGCTGGGCGATTTGAAAGTCGCGTTTACCACGCCGCGCATGCTCGCCATGGCGATATTGACGGCCAGCCTTATCTCGGTCAATTGGGGAACCTATGTCTGGGCAATCGGCAACGGTCACACTGTCGATACAGCGCTTGGCTATTACATCAATCCGCTGGTGAACGTCGTTCTTGGTGGAATCTTCCTGTCTGAACGTCTTTCGAAGGCTCAAATGGTTGCCGTCGCCTTGGCGGCCTGCGCTGTTATTCTGCTGACCGTGTCGTCTGGTGGCCTGCCTTGGATTTCACTGGTGCTTGCCTTCAGTTTTGGCGTCTATGGCTTTTTCCGAAAGACCCTGCCGATTGGCCCGATCCAGGGATTCACGCTGGAAGTATTGATCCTGTCCATTCCGTCACTTGCATTTATCTTCTGGACTATGGCGCAGGGCACAAGCCATTTCATCAATGGCGGTGCGCATGACATGATCCTCCTGGTATTTGCGGGACCAGCGACAGCGGTGCCGCTCATTTTCTACGCCCTCGGTGCCAAACTATTGCGTTATACGACGATCGGATTGATGCAATATATCGCGCCAACGATCGTGTTTTTCATCGCCATCTTTATTTTTGGCGAGCCATTCTCGCACGTACAGTTCATCGCTTTCATTCTGATCTGGTCCGCCCTCGCAATCTATACTTGGTCGATGGTGCATGAAGCGCGGAAAAAACGGTTGGCATCAACTGCCTAATTCCGTGATCCGCCGATCTTCCTCACCACGAGATAAACCATTCCAGAAATACCGAGCGCCAGTGCGGTGATAAGCCAAAAGCCCTGTCCACTCTGTGCCAGCGGCAGGCCGCCTGTGTTCATCCCGAACAGGCCACTGATCACGGTGCTCGGCAAAAGGACCGCAGTCATTACGGACAAAACGTAAAGAAACCGGTTCGACTGATCCGTCAGTTTCGCCAGGAGTTCGTCCTGAAGCAGGCGTGCGCGCTGCTGTAATTGCTCCCCTTCCGCATGCAATGTTTCTGCGCGGCGCGACAATCCTTCGATAAGATCGTCCAATTCCTCCGGAAAGACCCTGCGGTCCGCGTGATCGATATGGCGAAACAGGCCGGTGGCCGCCGTCAAATAGCGGTGAAATACAACGATCTGACGCCGGACCGGCACGAGACGCTCCCGCTCACCCTGCCAGCTCTCGCCGACGATATGATCCTCGATGGAATCGAGGGTTTCGGAGAGTTTGGTGATTTCTGTTTTGAGAAGATCGAGAAAACGCCGGAAAATGGCATTGAACAGAGCGATCGGAGATTTCGGTTTCACCTTGCCACCCAGGATGGCTTGGCGCACATCGTCGACAGACTGGAGCGGGTGACGCCGTCCGCTGATGAAAAGACGGTCGTTGAAAGCGAAGCGAAAGTAACCAAGCTCCCGCGGATCGCCATAATGCTTGTGCTGCAAATCCGGCAATTCGCCGTAAAGCCAGCCCTCTTCATAGGTGATCTGATATTGATCGCCGGGGGAGAGCAATGCTTCCCGCACAACTTCCGGCAGGCTTTCGTCAGTTTCGAGATTGCGCCGTGCCCGCGCATCGGCAAGGCCGTAGCTTTTCCAGACCCACGCGGTTTCTGCCCCGGCAGCCGGAGATGGCAATAGTGTACCGTCCCCACGAAAGCTGTGAGCGATGACAAACTCATCATTTTGGAGGAGGGTTGCGGTGCTTGGGGGATCGGGGGTTATATTGTCCGCCATGAGATCCCCTTCGCCGCTACAGCCGCTCTATGATTGCTTCATTGCCTTCCCGGTCACCTCGTGCAGCAGCGTTGAGGATGGCGGGTACGATGTCTTCCGGCTTCTCTACCACAAGCGGATTGACCAAATGTGACGTGTGCACGAAACCTTCGGCTTTCATGTGCTCGATGAGGGCCAGCATCGGATTCCAGAATCCGTTGATGTTGGCGAAGACCATGGGCTTCCGATGGCGGCCGAGTTGCGCCCAAGTCATGATCTCGACGATCTCTTCAACAGTGCCAATACCGCCAGGCAAAGTAACGAACGCATCCGACCGCTCGAACATCTTATGCTTGCGCTCATGCATGTCTTCGGTAACAATAAGCTCCGAAAGCTGGCCAAGCGCGTGTTCGGTGGCCTCTTTGTTCATAAGGAATTTGGGAATAATTCCTGTGACTTTGCCGCCCGCAGACATGACTCCGTCTGCAACTGCGCCCATAATACCCTTGGTGCCGCCGCCATAGACGAGCTCAAGCCCGTGCTCAGCGATCGTTTGGCCGAGAAGCTTGCCGCTTTGTTTGTAAATCGGGTCGCGACCCGGTGATGAGCCGCAATAGACACAAATGGATCGAATCTTGTTCATCCAATGAGTGGTGCCTTGCACATCACAAAACGTCAAGTCGGTACAAATGCGACAAAAGTTTCATATGCCGGCTTCTTTATCGTACGTCGAAAGAATGGGTCTGAATCTAAAGGGTTTTCTTGTAGCGTGACAGAAAAGGCGCTAGAGCAAAAGGAACAATAGGATCGGGGAACGATGTTCGAGAATAAATTTGCGCTTTTGGGATTTGGTACTGTCGTTGCGGCCGGTCTTGTCGCAGCCTATGTAGGTCTGATGCCGGGTAAGCCGGCTGTGGAGCAACCGGCCTCTGTGATGAGTGGAACTGCACAGCCACAGCCTGCCGCACCCGCGACAAATTCCGAATCTCAAATTCAGCCTTTGACGACCGTACCTGATACCAACGTTGCATCCGGACAGTCTGCTCCAGCCGTGCCTCAAAGTGAGGCGAATGGCGCCCCTACCTTCGATGTTTTGCGCGTCGATCCATCAGGCACAATTGTCATTGCCGGCAACGCTGCAAAAAATGCGACGGTTGACCTCCTGTCGCGCTCGAGTGTCATCGGCACAACCAAATCGACGGAGAATGGTGATTTCGTTATCGCGCTGGACCAACCGCTGAAGCCAGGCGACTACCAGCTCGTCTTGCGTTCGACAACACAAGACGGCAGTTCCATGACCTCACTCGAGACGGCGATAGTTTCTATTCCGGAGTCAGAGACTGGTCAGGTATTGGCTCTTGTCGAACAATCCGGCCAGCCAAGCCGCATGATTACAAAGCCTGAGCCGGTGGAGTCCGCGTCTTCGGCAACCACCCAGCCAACGACAGTTGCCGCGCCCAAGGGTGACAAGCCGGTCGTGCCACCCGCTGAGAAAGCACTCATCGCTGTGGAAGCAGTCGAGATAGAAGGCAACAAGATTTTCATCGCCGGTACTGCCCAGGCAGGATCGACGGTCAAGGTCTATGCAAATTCCGCTCTGCTTGGAACGACGAAGACAGCGCCCAATGGCCGGTTTCTGGTACAGACTGTTCAGCAGTTGGCCGTCGGCGACTATATCATTCGTGCCGACATGCTGGGCAAGGATGGCGTGACGGTCGTGGCCAGAGCCGCTGTTCCGTTCAAGCGTGAGGCTGGCGAGCGCGTCTCGGCCGTCGCAGCGGCAACTCCCGGCGCCGACACACAGGCCGAGACTGGTGCCGTTACTTCGCAAACCGACGGACAGGCGCCGCATGTCGCAGATGCGGGCACACCCCTGCAGAATGTCGATGGATCGGTGATTATCCGCCGCGGTGACAGTCTTTGGCAGATTTCTCGCCGCACCTATGGCGCTGGCATGCGTTACACGACTATCTATTTGGCCAACAAGGAACAGATCCGTAATCCGGATATGATTTTCCCAGGTCAGGTCTTTGCCTTGCCGGAAAAAGATAAACCCGAGGCTCAATAGAAAAGACGGGCTGTAGAATCCCGTTTTTCGGAAAAGTCCGATTGCATTTTCCCCTTGCGCTGGAAAGTTATATCGTTTATCGCCGATGAACGATGAAATGCACAGGTACATTCCAACATCATTCTGATGCAGATACAGCGCGCACTCTTGCCGCGTTGGCACATCCAGCGCGGTTACGCATCATCCGTCAGCTCGCATGCCTGGACGCTTCGTGCTGCAAGGATATCGTCGCCGGGCTTGATCTGGCGCAATCGACCGTGTCGCAACATCTGAAAATTCTAGTCGATGCCGGTCTTGTTCATTACAAGCAATCCGGCCAGAGCTCCCATTACAGCATCAATCCTGCAGCATTTGCCAATGTCGCCGCCCTCGTGAGCGACATGGCCAGCCTTTGCTGTGCGCCAGACACAACAACCATCGGGGAAACGCTGTCGTTGCCCGTGCTCGAAATTGCCTTCAAGGATTAACAGTGGCCAATAAAACTGTCTCAGACGAGTCTGGAAAGACCCTTCAGACCATTCGTAATCTCTGGCCCTATATGTGGCCGATGGAACGCCCCGATTTAAGAATGCGGGTTGTTTGGGCTTCCGTCTACCTGATCATCTCCAAGGTGGTCCTGATCCTCGTTCCCTATTTCTTCAAATGGGCGACAAATGCGCTGAATGGTAAATTCGAGGCCTCTGATCTGATACCGGCACTTCTCGTCGGTCCGCTCATGCTCGTGGCGGCCTATAATGTGGCGCGTATCGTGCAGGCCGGTCTCAACCAGCTGCGCGATGCGCTTTTCGCCAGTGTCGGCCAATATGCCGTGCGAAAACTCGCCTATAAGACCTTCGTTCATATGCATGAATTGTCTTTGCGTTTCCATGTGGAACGCCGTACCGGTGGCCTTTCGCGTATCATCGAGCGCGGAACGAAGGGCATCGAAACCATTGTCCGCTTCACCATTTTGAACACGGCGCCGACGATCATCGAGTTCCTCATGACCGCCGTCATTTTCGCCGTCACCTATGGTATGTCTTATCTGGCGGTCGTTGTTGCGACGGTCTGGCTCTATACGTGGTTCACCGTGCGTGCGAGCGACTGGCGAATTGGCATTCGCCGCGACATGAACGCATCCGATACGGATGCCAATTCCAAGGCGATCGACTCGCTGCTGAACTATGAAACCGTCAAATATTTCGGCAATGAGAATATGGAGGCCGGCCGCTTCGATGCTGCCATGGCGCGTTACGAGATTTCGGCGACGCGCATCTGGACTTCGCTCGGCTGGCTCAATTTCGGACAAGCGGTGATTTTCGGCATCGGCATGGCGGTCATGATGATCATGTCGGGCAGGGAGGTGCTTGCCGGAACGCAGACACTCGGCGATTTTGTTTTCATCAATGCGATGCTGATGCAGCTGTCCGTCCCGCTCAACTTTATCGGCTTCATTTATCGCGAAGTGCGTCAGGGCCTGACGGATATCGAGCAGATGTTCGATCTTCTCGACGTCGAACAGGAAGTGATGGACAGGCCGAACGCCAAGGCGCTGGTGATCGAACGAGGTGCCGTGCGTTTCGACAATGTGCAGTTCGCCTATGATCCCAAGCGCCCCATCCTGAAGGGCGTCAGCTTCGAAGTTCCCGCAGGCAAGACCGTAGCTATCGTTGGGCCATCGGGTGCAGGCAAGTCGACCCTGTCGCGCCTGTTGTTCCGCTTCTATGACATTCAGAGCGGGTCGATCACGATCGATGGCCAGGATATCCGTGACGTGACCCAGGATAGCTTGCGATCTGTCATCGGCATGGTTCCGCAGGATACCGTCCTCTTCAATGATACCATCGCCTACAACATCCGCTATGGCCGCATCAGCGCGACCGAGGTCGAAATGCGCAATGCGGCTGAGTTGGCACAGATTGGGCCTTTTATCGAGACATTGCCTGAAGGCTATGACGCCATGGTGGGAGAGCGCGGACTTAAGCTTTCCGGCGGCGAAAAGCAGCGCGTGGCAATCGCCAGGACTATACTGAAAGCGCCGCCTATTCTGATCCTGGATGAGGCGACATCGGCGCTCGATAGCGCCACCGAACATGAAATTCAGTCCGCGCTTGATCTTGTCAGCCGCAACCGCACGACATTGGTCATAGCCCATCGGCTTTCTACCATCATTGGGGCTGATGACATCATTGTCCTGAAGGATGGAGTGATTGCCGAGCGTGGCACCCATGCGAAGCTTTTGGCCAAGAGGGGGCTCTATGCCTCCATGTGGAACCGTCAGCGCGAGGCTACAGAAGCTGAAGAGCGTTTGCGCCGCGTACAGGCGGAAGACGACCTTGGCGTCATCGTCCGTGGAAAGCCTGCTCTGCCGGCGTGAAGGGTTTGCTCCATATCCAATTCTCCGATAAGTAACGCGCAAATTCCGTTGGCGCGATTGCCAATTCATGGAACATGAGCTGCCGGCACAATCAGGAACAAATAAATGAGTCTTGTCGATTCCATACGCAACACCTTGGTGCCCATCCACAAGGAGGGTTATCCGTTCATCGCCGGGTTTGCCGGAGCGACGGTAATCCTTGGCTATTTCTGGGAACCGTTGTTTTGGATCGGCCTCATTCTTACGGCCTGGTGCAGCTACTTCTACCGCGACCCGCAGCGTGTCACACCAACAGATGACAAGCTGGTCATCAGTCCGGCGGATGGTATCGTTTCGGCCGTGGGACCTGCTATCCCGCCGCGCGAGCTAGGCTTGGGCGACAAGGAGATGACGCGGATATCGGTGTTCATGAATGTCTTTTCCTGCCACATCAACCGCGCCCCGGTACGCGGCCGGATAACAACGATCGTGCACAAGCCGGGCAAGTTCCTTAACGCCGAGCTCGACAAGGCCAGCGCCGAGAACGAACGCAATGGCCTTTTGATCGACAGCCCGAACGGCAAGGTGGCCGTTGTGCAGATCGCCGGGCTGGTGGCGCGCCGTATTGTCTGCTGGGCCGATGAAAACACTGCCATTTCGATTGGAGAGCGGTTCGGTCTCATCCGCTTTGGCTCGCGCGTGGATGTTTACCTGCCGGAGGGCTTTACGCCGCGCGTTGCGATCGGCCAGACTGCGGTTGGCGGCGAATCCGTCATTGCTGAGTTCGGTGGCGCGGCAAGCGCTCCGCTGGTCCGGATCAGTTGAGGCAGGGCGTATGACCGAGACCGAAGTCGATCCATTGTTTGACGAGAAGCCGCAGACAGCCGAGCCGATTGGCCGGCGGATTCCCATGCGCTATCTCGCGCCCAATGTCATCACGGTTCTCGCGATATGCGCCGGGTTGACTGGTATCCGGCTGGCCTTCGAGAACCGCTTTGAGCTGGCTGTTTCCATGGTCCTGTTGGCTGCGTTTCTCGACGGCATCGACGGCCGCATTGCCCGTATGATGAAGGGGTCGACGAAATTCGGCGCCCAGATGGATTCGCTCGCCGACATCGTCAATTTCGGCGTCGCGCCAGCGCTGGTGCTCTACGCCTATATGCTCGATCAGGCGCGCTCCTTTGGCTGGATAGCTGCGCTTCTGTACTGCATTGCTTGTTGCCTGCGCCTTGCGCGTTTCAACGTGATGCTCGACGTGGTCGGCAAACCGCTCTGGCAGAACAACTTCTTCACGGGTGTACCGGCTCCTGCAGGGGCGATGCTCGTCATGCTGCCGGTCTATCTCGGCTTTCTCGGTCTCGCTCCCACCCGTACACTCGCATTTGCCGCATCCGCCTATACCGTCGGTGTCGCTGTCCTGATGATCAGCCGCCTGCCGGTCTACAGCGGTAAGGCTGCAGGCACGAAGCTGCGCTCCGACTGGGTCATGCCAACCTTCCTGTTCATTGTGGTCTACGTGGCATTCCTGATGAGCTACACGTGGCAAACGCTGACACTGACGACTATCGCCTTCTTCATCACGCTGCCATTCAGTGCACGGGCGTGGAAGCGGTACGAGGCGGCGGATCGCGCCGCCTTGGCAAATGCGGAAAGTGCTGGTTCCGAAACCACCGTCTGACGCCGGAACCATAGTGCATCACTGATCGGCCTTAAGCGTACGGTTAAAGGCGTCGGTGATCATACTGACCAGTTGAGCATGAATTTGCGCGCGGGATCGCCCGCCGCCGTCATCGCAAAGCGGATCGTCTATCTTCTCTGCCTTGAGAATGTCGTGAGCGCCGGGTTTGCATTCGGCAAACATGCTATAATGGCTTGCATCTTCGATCACTGCATACCTCGCATTTGAAATGGCTTTTGAGATCCAGGAGGCTTGTAGGGTAGGGGGAATTTCGCCCGGTCGTCCAAGATTAATGATATCAACCGGAATTTTAATGCTGGCAAAGCTTTTGAAGTCAAAGATATCGGATGGGGCAGGATCAATCGCCATCGCAAACCGAATGCGATCATCTTTATTGTCACGGCCGGCGGGTTGCAAATTCATAGCGTGAAGATCAACGCCGCTTTGTCTGACCCACCCACAAAGAGAAGGATTGAGCAAGTTTGTATCGCAATAGCCTGCGAGGAGTTGCGGGTTTACGCGAGCCCCCGCAATTGCCAAAGCTGTGTTACCACCCATCGAAAGACCAAGAGCAGCAATTTCGTCTTGATCAAGGTGATTCTGGAAAAAATCTTCCTTCTGTATTGTATTCAAGGCTTCCGTGAGATCGGCAGGCCGCAACCAGAGCTTCATAGTTTCGGCTGCAGATTTATTTTTACCCGTATTCCCCGGATGCGTAGGAGCGGCAACAACAAACCCCTGTCTGGCTAACGGTGTTGCAATCCAGCTCAAAGCTTGCGCGCTGCCCGCTAGCCCAGCACCATGTGAAAGCAGGATGAGCGGAAACCTTCCCTCAGAGATTGGGGCATCACGCATGGCGGGCGTTCCCGTGAAAAATGCATTCTCACCAAGAATGACCTTTTCACCACCTGCTTGCGCTGGATACCAAACGGTCACATCGAGATTGACGCCTCGCTCTTTCGAGGGGGCAAGGATTTGACGAACGCCAACGCTAACGTCGGCCCGAGCGATTTGTAGCATTGCCACAGTGGAAACGGCGGCAGCACAAAGTATGGTCCAGAATTTCATTGAAATCTCCATCGTTTTCTCGTGTGGAAATGAATGCTTATGGGACATGACCTACCGGATCGTGGCGCGTACATATTCACTCTTGATCTCGATTGACGGCTTTGCTCCGGGCGTGCTTTCGCGCTTGCTGTCGATGAACGAGGCCTTGGCATCGATCACGTAACTGATGGGCGTATCCTTGACGAAGCTGAAGGTCGCATCCAAAGCATGCGAATCCAGCCTGATTGTCTCGCTGTTGTTCGTCCGGTCGAACCGCATGTTGCTGCGGACTGCATCGCCTTTGATATCGAGGCTCGATGCATACCCATCCAGCGAGAAATCAGCTGCATTGCCTTTAATGCGAATGCCACGATAGTCGCCTGAAAAGCGGGCTATGAGCGCGTGTTGCTCTATGTCCACATCGCCATTTTTAGGCAGGTTGATGTGGATGCGTACTTCACAATCGGAAAGACTAAGCAGTGGAGCATCGACGACATGGATCAGCAGAGTTTGATCTTTCAGCTCGGCCGAGGTGCCCGTTTCGCACTCATTGGAAAACCAGATCGAATACCAGTTCGAAAACCAGCCGGATCGATTGCCGACGATACTTGCTGCGTAGGGC
The DNA here is from genome assembly GCF_964253365.1 of Phyllobacterium sp. LjRoot231. Classification (NCBI taxonomy): domain Bacteria; kingdom Pseudomonadati; phylum Pseudomonadota; class Alphaproteobacteria; order Hyphomicrobiales; family Phyllobacteriaceae; genus Phyllobacterium; species Phyllobacterium sp. LjRoot231. Next base: position 3,788,301 of record NZ_CAXUQT020000001.1, on the reverse strand, counting down.
TGCGTGTCCGTGGTGGTAAACTCGACCCGGCTTGCCTCGCCGGTTATGGCGACCGTTTTGATGTTTGCCATGTCGAGCGGCTTGCTCGGTTCGGCGCTTGCCGCAACTGGCGTAAGCGTTGTGAAAAGCAGTATCAACGAAGCAAAAAAGCCGGGCATCATGTTCTCCTGAGGTTGGGCGCTATCGTCAGCGCTGACCTCAGGAAGCTGTATGCTTGCGGTATTTTCGACCTTGATTGCATTTCAGGTCGTCCGCGATTGCAATTCAGGACATAGTGGCGTTCACAATTCGCTGGTTAATTGCCATGATCTTTGTTCCGTTGCCCTTTGTCGTTGCCTTGCTGCTTTTCATCCTTCTGATCCAGATGATCAGACGGCGGGAAGTGACTGTTTTGAATCCGTTTTTCTTCAGCTTGATCGCTGTGTATGCCCTGCAATCGATGGTCATTGGTTTGCGGTGGGGCTACGGCTTGCGGGAAGTGCTGCCAGTGCAGGCTGTGCTTGCAGCAGCTATCGCGTCACTGGCCTGGCTCAGCTTCGAGGGCTTGCGTACCGGACGATCTCCTTCAAAGCGGCCTCTACTGTGGCTGCACGCGCTCCCACCATTGCTGGTGGCCGCACTGGTCGCGTTCTGGCCCGCGCCAATCTCTCTCGTGCTTATCCTGATCTTTGCGGGCTACGGTGCCGCGCTCACATGGCTGGCATCGGCAGGTCCGGATGCACTTGCCTCGTCGCGGCTCGACGGGGTGATCAACTCGCACCGCGCCTTGCAGGTCACAGCCTTTGCCATAGTTGGTTCCGCTGTGATCGATATCGTTATCAGCCTGGACTTTGCGCGGTCCGGCGGCATTCATTCCGGCCAGATTGTTGCCATTGCCAACGTGCTCGCCTTGCTGGTTCTGGGCACAGCCGCAACCGTCGCGGGTGCAAGCCAATCGTCGGCTGATGACGAGCCAGAGGAGAGGGAAAGCGCAAATCAGCCAAGCGCTGAAGATACGGAAATAGCAGCCTCTCTCGACGGATTGATGCAATCGCGCGTGCTCTACCGCGATGTAGATCTCAATTTGAACCGGCTTGCCCGCAAAATGGGCCTATCGGTCCGGCAAGTCTCCAATGCGGTCAACCGCGTCAAATCGATGAGCGTCTCGCAATATGTGAATGATTACAGGGTGCGAGAGGCTTGCCGTTCGCTCGCTGACACAGACGAGCCGATCACGCGGATCATGTTCGATGCCGGCTTTCAGACGAAGTCGAATTTCAACCGCGAGTTCCTTCGTGTGACAGGCGTGAGTCCAAAGGCATGGCGTGCCCGGGCTTCTGTCGCAAACGAGAAGGTCGAAAAGATCATCCGCCTCGTGGGTTAGCTCGGATCGTTATAGCTCAGCAATTTTCCGGCACGCACATCGTAGAGCTTGCCGGTCGCATCGAGTGCTGGATCGCAGAGGAGGGCGATCTTTGCTGCAACCTCTGCCGGTGTTGGCAGCGTTTCGGGATCTTCGCCGGGCATGGCCTGCGCGCGCAAAGCGGTACGGGTTGCACCGGGATTGACGGAATTAACGCGCAGCCGTGTCTGGCGTGTTTCTTCCGCCCAGGTGCGCGCCATCATTTCCACAGCGGCCTTGGAGGCTGCATAGGGGCCCCAATAGGCGCGTGCCGTGTGTGCAACGCCCGACGACAGCAGGATTGCGCGGCCCGCGTCAGAAAGCTTCAGAAGCGGGTCTGTTGTGCGGATCAGGCGCCAGACACTGGAAACATTGATCGCCATCAGCTTGTCGAAGACTTTTGCCTCCACGTGTCCGATCGGCGAAATCGTTCCAAGAACGCCTGCATTGGCGACCATGATATCGAGCTTGCCCCAGCGCTCATGAATGGAACCGCCTAGACGATCGATAGCGGGCATGTCGGTGAGGTCCAAGGGAACCAGCGTTGCGGTTCCGCCTGCCGCCTTGATCTCGTCGTCGAGTTCTTCAAGACCGCCCACTGTGCGGGCAACGGCAATGACATGGGCGCCGCGTGCAGCGAGTTCTTTGGAGAGAGAATAGCCAATGCCACGGGATGCGCCGGTAACAAGCGCAAGCTTGCCGTCCAGCCGAAAACTGCCGTCAGAAATCATGGAAAATTAACCGTTGTTAGCAAGAAGCGAGAACTGGCGAACGTTGCTCGTACCATCCTTGTCGAGAAGCCGTGTGGGATAGTCGCCAGTGAAGTAGTGGTCGGTAAAGAGCGGCGAGCGTGGATCGCGGGGAGCGCCGCTGACGGCTTTGTACAGGCCGTCGATCGACAGGAAGGCCAGGGAATCCGCCCCGATATAGTCGCACATCGCGTCAAGGTCCGCATATTGGTTAGCGAGAAGCTTGTCCGCATCCGGCGTGTCGATGCCGTAGAAATCCGGGTGGAAGATCATCGGGCTGGCAACGCGGATATGCACTTCGCGCGCGCCGGCATCGCGGATCATTTGCACGATCTTGACCGACGTCGTGCCACGCACGATGGAATCGTCCACAAGCACGACGCGCTTGCCCTCGATGACGGCACGATTAGCCGAGTGCTTCAGCTTCACGCCAAAAGCTCTGATCGACTGGGTTGGCTCGATGAATGTCCGGCCGACATAATGGTTGCGGATAATGCCAAGCTCGAAGGGAATGCCGCTTGCCTGTGCAAAGCCAATGGCTGCTGGGGTGCCGCCGTCCGGAACCGGAACAACCACATCGGCCTCGAGTGGTGCTTCCTTGGCGAGATTGATGCCCATGTTCTTACGGGCAGTGTAGACATTGCGTCCACCGACGACCGAGTCTGGACGGGCGAAGTAAACGTATTCAAACAGGCAAAGCCGTTCGCGCTTGGGATTCTGCGGCTTGTATGTATCGATACTGATGGAACCATCAGCCTGTATCTCGCAAACTACCACTTCGCCGTTCTCGATATCACGTACGAATTTCGCACCGATAATGTCGAGCGCACAGGTTTCGGAAGCAAAGATCGGCTTGCCATCGAGGTCACCCATCACCAGCGGACGGATGCCGATAGGATCGCGCGCAGCGATAAGCTTGGTGCGGGTGAGGGCGAGCATCGCGTAACCGCCTTCCATCTGGCGGATCGCGTCGATGAAGCGGTCGCTCGAAGAAGCGTGGCGCGAACGGGCGATGAGATGCAGTACGACTTCCGTATCGGAGTTGGACTGACAGATAGCGCCATCGGCAATAAGCTGGCGGCGCAAGGTCAGGCCATTGGTGAAATTGCCGTTGTGAGCAATGGCAATGCCGCCGACTTCAAGTTCGGCCAAAAGCGGCTGAACATTGCGCAGGACCGTATCGCCAGTCGTCGAATAGCGTACATGGCCAATCGCCCTGTCGCCGGGCAGCTGCGCGAGGGTGGCCGGGTTGGTGTAGTGGTCGCCGACGAGACCCATGCGGCGCTCGGAACAGAACTGGCGGCCATCATAGGAGACGATACCGGCTGCTTCCTGTCCGCGATGCTGCAGGGCGTGCAGCCCGAGCGCAGTCAGAGTTGCTGCGTCGGGATGCCCCAAAATGCCAAACACACCGCACTCTTCATGCAGTGTGTCGTCATCGAGGGACATCAATTGAGTATCGTCACGAGAAATGTCGGTCATTGCCGCCAGCCTTTCGCCGCAGAGTCAATCGTGCCTGTTTTGCATTATGCCACACTATATGGAGCATTACCAAGTAAACGCCAAGGCCTGATAGATGCCAATATTGACGCAGTTGTGTTCTTCGAACCGTATTACGGCTGGTTTGTCGACCCCTCCGGCGGAATGTCTTCTTTCGGTTCCGGCGTCGTCGTGCCATCCGGCGCCGCATCCGGGGAAGCAGTCGTACCCGGCTTCAGGCGATTGAGGATGGTTGATTCGGGATCTTCCGGCAGCAAACCAATCAGTTTTGCACCAAGTTGGTCGATCATTGGCTTGGATTTTGCCTGACCGACCCATGCCGGCTGATTTTCAGGAACCAGCCAATTGAAGAACAGCATGGCGACAACGACAAGGAGAATGCCGCGCGCCGCACCGAAGAGAAAGCCGAGCGTGCGATCCAGAGCGCCGATACGGCTGTCGATGATGAAATCAGCGATCTTCATGGTGATGATCGATACAACAATCAGTGTAACGATGAAGACCAGACCGGCCGCTGCAATCTGCGCAATCGTGTCATTGCTGATATAGGGCGCGAGGAACGGAATAACTGGCTTGTAGAACAGATAGGCAGCGGCTGCCGCGGCCGCCCAGGAAACCACCGACAAAACCTCGCGGGAAAAGCCGCGCACCATGGCAAGGACCGCTGAAACGAGGGTGATGCCCAATAGAATTCCGTCAAGCAACGTTATCGGCATTTTATTTTCGTCCCCATATCAGTCGTCGCGTTGTCTTTTACCCGGTCCCGACGCCGCGATCCGGGCCACAAGGTCCGGCAGCGAGGCGGTCTCGGTCAGACGAGCATTGCCGTTCTTTGCCACGTCGTTGCTTCCCTTGGGAAGAACAGCCTGCTTGAACCCAAGCTTATCTGCTTCCTTCAGCCTCTGCACAGCATGCGCCACCGGGCGAACCGCACCAGATAAACTGACTTCGCCGAAATAGACGCAATCTGCGGGAAGGGCAATACCGGCAATTGAGGAAACCAGTGCAGATGCAACTGCAAGGTCAGCTGCAGGCTCGGTTATTCGATATCCGCCGGCCACATTGAGGTAAACATCGTGCTGTCCGAACCTTACGCCGCAATGTGCTTCGAGCACGGCGAGAATCATCGACAGCCGGTTACCATCCCAGCCCACAACTGCGCGCCGGGGTGTCCCGAGCGTGGAGGGTGCAACGAGCGCCTGGATTTCAACGAGAATCGGACGCGTGCCTTCCATACCCGCAAAAACCGCTGCTCCGGGCGATTTATCATTGCGTTCACCCAGGAAAAGCTCGGAAGGATTGGCGACTTCGCGCAAACCCAGGTCCGACATTTCAAACACCCCAATTTCGTCGGTAGGGCCAAACCTATTCTTCACCGTCCGAAGGATGCGGTAATGATGGCCGCCTTCACCTTCGAAATAGAGCACTGCATCGACCATATGTTCGACGACGCGCGGCCCGGCAATCTGGCCATCCTTGGTCACATGGCCGACGAGAACAACCGCTGCGCCGGTCTGTTTGGCGTAACGGATCATGGCCTGGGCGCCAGCCCGCACCTGCGTCACCGTGCCCGGCGCTGAATCGGCTGCATCGGTCCACAACGTCTGGATCGAATCGATAATGATCAGATCCGGCCGCTTCGAATCGGAGATGGTGGCCAGAATGTCTTCGACATTGGTTTCAGCGGCAAGCAGCACATCCGTGTCGGCCGCATGCAACCGTTGGGCTCGAAGCCTGATTTGTGCGACGGCCTCCTCACCGGAAACATAGACTACACGATGGCCTTTGCGTGCGAGAGCAGCTGCCGCCTGGGTAAGCAATGTGGATTTGCCGATGCCGGGATCGCCACCAACAAGAATTGCCGAACCGCGAACGAATCCTCCACCGGTAACGCGATCGAGTTCGCCAATGCCCGACTGGATGCGCGGTGCGTCCTCGATTTCGCCGGAGAGTGTGGTCAGTGCCACCGCGCGACCCTTGCGGCCCGACAATTTGCCCGGTCCGCTGCCGATGCCGCCGGACGTGCCTTCTTCAACGAGTGTGTTCCACTCGCCGCATTCATCGCACTTGCCTGCCCAGCGCGTGTGTACGGCACCGCAGTTTTGGCAGATGAATTGAATTCTAGCCTTGGCCATTAATTGCTTTCGGATTTGAGATACCGGCGGTGATAGCGGTTCCCAAGGTTGGTAAGCAACTCATATCCGATCGTGCCTGCGGCGCGGGCGGCATCATCAAGTGCGATATTCGGTCCAATCAGCTCAATATAGTCACCCGGCTTGACAGCTTTTTCAGCAAGCCCGGTGATATCGAAGGACGTGAGGTCCATGGTAACCCGCCCGATGATCGGCACTTTCTTGCCCGCAATAAAGCCTTCTCCGCCGTTGGGCACAGCGTTACGCAGAGGCACGCCGCTACCCGATGCGGAACGCAGATAGCCATCCGCGTAGCCCACCGAGCAAATGGCGATACGTGTGTCGCGTTTCAGCGTCGCCGTGGCGCCATAGCCTACAGTCTCGCCTTTCAGACCAGTACGGATTTGCACGATGCGCGCTTCCAGCGTCACCACGGGACGCATGGGGTTGGCGGCGCCTGAGAATGGTTCGCCGCCATACATGGCAACGCCGGGGCGGCTGAGTTCATATTCGCCGATTCCTGCGTGAAAAATTCCCGGCGAATTGGCAATACTTGATTCAATTCCTGCAAAAGTCACGCGAAGCATTTGAAATGATTCGAATTGTTTCCGGTTCAACGCATGCGCCTGATCATCAGCCGTTGCGAGATGCGTCATCAGCAGAACCGGCTTTTGGTTCCGCACGTCAGCCGCGAAAGCCAAGGCTTCGGCCAGGGTAAGGCCGAGACGGTTCATACCGGTATCCACATGCAGCGCAAAGGGAAGCTTGTCCTTGCGGTTGGTATTCCGGCTCTTCCACAGACCGAGTTCATGCAGCGAGCCGAGGACGGGGATGAGGTCCGATTGCTCATAGGCGGAAAATGCATCAGCGAAAAAACCGTTGAGCACGAATACCCGCGCATCAGGCGCAACAGCTTTTACCCGTAGACCCTCCTCGGCCAGCGCGACAAAGAATGTGCGGCATCCAGCCTGCCACAACGCCGGTACGACATGCACAATGCCGAGGCCATAGGCGTCCGCCTTGACCACGGCACTGGCCTGTGCGGGTTTCGACTTTTCGGCGAGGAATAGCCAATTGGCGGCAAGCGCATCGAGATCGATTGTTAACCGCGCACCGGCGAGTCGAGGATCTGCACCGGTTGTGATGATCTGAGGCTTTTTTGCAGTCAAAGGCTCACTCGAACCGTTCAGGAAGATGCGAATCTTCGGCGAGATCGGTAAAGCGGGTAAATTCTGCCTGGAATGCCAGCCTTACCGTGCCTGTCGGGCCGTGACGCTGCTTGGCAACGATGACTTCTGCCTTGCCCGTCGCTTCGTTGAGATCAGCCTGCCATTTGAAGTGCTCTTCAGTCCCGACCTTCGGCTCCTTGTTCTTGATGTAATATTCGTCGCGATAAACGAAAAGTACCACGTCGGCGTCCTGCTCGATCGACCCAGATTCGCGCAAATCGGAAAGCTGCGGATGTTTGTCTTCGCGGCTTTCGACCTGACGCGATAGCTGGGAGAGGGCGATGATCGGCGTGTTCAGTTCCTTGCCGAGCGCTTTCAGGCCCGTGGTGATTTCGGTAATTTCCTGCACGCGGTTTTCCGACGCGCGCTTGGAGGAGCCCTGCATCAGCTGAATATAATCAATGACCAGAACGTCGAGCCCGCGCTGGCGCTTCAGACGCCGCGCCCGTGCGGCAAGCTGGGCAATCGAAATACCGCCGGTCTGGTCGATGTAAAGAGGCACTTTCTGCATGTGCTGCGAACAGGCAACGAGCTTTTCGAAATCGGCTTCACTGATTTCACCGCGACGAATTTTCGATGAACTTATTTCCGACTGCTCGGAAATAATACGCGTCGCCAGCTGTTCCGACGACATTTCGAGCGAAAAGAAGCCGACGACGCCGCCATTCTTTGCTTTGAAAGTGCCATCGGCCAACTGCTCCGGTTCATAAGCGGCGGCAATGTTGAAGGCAATGTTGGTGGCAAGGGAGGTCTTGCCCATGCCTGGACGTCCGGCGAGGACGATCAAGTCGGACGGCTGCAGACCGCCCATGCGCGCATCGAGTGCGCGAATGCCGGTCGAAACGCCGGAAAGATGGCCGTCGCGCATGAAGGCAGCATTGGCCATGTCGACGGCGGTCTTGACCGCATCGGTGAAGGTCTGGAAGCCGCCATCGTAGCGGCCGGTTTCAGCGAGTTCGAACAGGCGCCGTTCCGCATCCTCGATCTGACCTTGCGGCGCCACATCGACCGGCGCGTCATAGGCGATGTTGACCATGTCTTCGCCGATGGTGATCAGCGCGCGGCGGGTGGCGAGATCATAGATCGCCCGGCCGTAGTCCTCGGCGTTGATGATGGTCACGGCTTCCGCAGCGAGGCGGGCAAGATATTGCATCACCGTCATTTCGCCGATCTTGGCGTCGGCGGGCAGAAACGTCTTCAGCGTCACCGGATTCGCCATCTTGCCCATGCGAATCATATCGGATGAGACTTCGAAAATCTTGCGATGCAGCGGTTCGTTGAAATGGGTCGGCTTCAGAAAGTCGGAAACACGGTAGAACGCGTCATTATTGACGAGAATAGCCCCCAGTAAGGCCTGTTCAGCCTCGATATTGTTCGGGGCCTCGCGGTAAAGTGTATCCCGCGCCTCGTTGATCTTGCGTACCGTAGCTTCAGCCATTTCGTATTTTCCCGTTCTCCGATCACTATGGCCCAGTGGGGAAAATTATAGCGTTGCAGATTTGCCCTTATCACCGCAATTCACACAGATGCGGATAAGAAAACCTGTCGCTTGACTCTGACGGTCGACTATACCGTGAGTCGCGCTGAAAAAGCGATGTTCTAAGGGGCGTTTTCGCGCTGATCACCTCAACGCAATCCCCGTCATCCTCTGGTCTAGTGTGAGGATGACGGAGAAGGGGTTAAGTGGAGTTTCACTCCCGTCTAGAGAAGGGGCGTTACCGACCTGCCACCGATTCTTTCGTTTCGACCTGGCTGTTTGCCGAACTGCGCTCGCATTCAAGCCGCTTGAGCCGCTTTTCTTCCTTCTCGATATAATTCCGCGTCAGCGGCACGGCTTCTTGCCGGTGTGCCAGCTGGATCTGGAACACCACCAGGTTTTGCCAGCGGAAAGCCGCCTCGGAGGCTGCGAGATAGAACTCCCACATGCGGCAGAAGCGTTCATCATAGATCGCCTTGGCTTTTTCGCGATTCTCCATGAAACGCTGCCGCCAGATACGCAGCGTATCCGCATAGTGCAGTCGGAGAATCTCGATGTCGGTGATCACCAGACCAGCCTTTTCGATGTGCGGAAGGACTTCCGAAAGCGCCGGAATATAGCCGCCCGGGAATATGTATTTCTGAATGAAAGCATTGGTATAGGACGGGCCGTCGGAACGCCCGATTGAGTGCAGGAGGAATACGCCATCCTTTTTCAGCAGCCGGGCCGTGTGCTGGAAATATTCCGGGAAATGCCCGATACCGACGTGTTCGAACATGCCGACTGACACAATCCGGTCGAAGCTTTCTTCGATGGTGCGGTAGTCCTGCAAGTTGAATTGTGCTTGCGCAGTCAGGCCTTCGTCAAATGCCCGCTTGTTGGCAATGCCGTGCTGTTCTTGCGACAGCGTCACGCCGGTGACATTGGCTTCGAGATGCTTGGCGAGGTAAATTCCGAGACCGCCCCAGCCGCAGCCGATATCGAGCGTCTTGTGGCCCTTTTCGATCAGTAGTTTGGCTGCGATGTGACGTTTTTTCGCCAGTTGCGCTTCTTCCAGCGTTGCATCCGGCCGTTCAAAATAGGCACACGAATATTGCATGTCCGTATCGAGAAATAACTTATAGAGGTCTTCCGAGAGATCGTAGTGCCGCTGCACGTTGCTGGAGGCGCGGGTCAGGGTGTTCATCTGGTACAGGCGGCGGGTCGCGCGGCGGATTCCCTCGATCGCCAGCATCCAGGGTTCCTTGGCGACGGTCGCCCCGGTATTCTCGAAGATGATCTTCAGAACGTCATAAATATCACCATCCAGAACATCAATATCGCCGTTCATATAGGCTTCGGGAAAATGCAGCGACGGGTCGAAGGCGATTTTCCGCTCCGCCGCAGCGCTGTTGATGCGGAAGCGCATAGGTTCGCCGGTTCCATCGCCGAACGTTTGCGACTTGCCGGAAGAGTCAATTATGATCAGGGTACCCGTATAGATCATCCGCGAAAGCGCGGCTTTAAGTATGGCATTCATGAACAATCTCCATCATTGACGATAGAGCTCGGCCATTGTGGGGCTCGGGAGGTGAGCCGTGGTCGGGCGTGGTAGGACAAACAAATCTAATCGTTTTTTTGTTCCTGAAAAGCAAAAAAATACCCGGCATTGCTGCCGGGTACTTTCAAAATGTTGATGAGATCATTCGAAAGAATGATCTATCGAAGAAAGATCAGGCGTTTTCTTCGCCGTCTTCGTCTTCATCGAAGAATTCGTCCGCAAGCGGAACTTCTTCAATACCGTAGATCGCTTCAGCGGATGTAAGATTTTCACCCTTTACCTGACGCTCGGCTTCCTCTGCCGTACGAGCAATATTGACGGTAACCGTTGCCTCGACTTCTGGATGAAGTGTCAAAACGATCTTGTGAAGTCCGATGGTCTTGATCGGCGTGTTCAGTTCGACCTGATTGCGATTGATCGAGAAACCTTCGGCAGTAATCAGATCGGCGATATCGCGTGTCGAAACTGAACCGTAAAGCTGACCGGTTTCGCCAGCCGAACGAACGGCGATGAACGACTTGCCGTCGAGCTTTTCGGCGATCGCCTGTGCTTCGGTCTTGCGTTCGAGGTTGCGTGCTTCAAGTTGAGCGCGCTGGCCTTCGAACTTCTTCTTGTTGGTTTCGTTGGCACGAAGAGCCTTGCCCTGTGGCAGCAGGAAATTACGGGCAAAGCCGTCCTTTACCTTGACTGTTTCGCCCATCTGGCCGAGGCGGCTGATACGTTCGAGTAGAATGACTTCCATTTGAATTATCCTTTCAAGTCTAATGTTTAATTGTCGTTGCTGGGTGGTGTTGTATTCGCAGCCCTCGAAACCGGTGCGTTGCGCGACGTGTCGAACAGACCGGCCAGAAGGAAGAGGAAGAGCACAAAGGCGAAAAGCAGAACCGCGAGATAAGCGAACCACAGCGCCACAGGACGCCAAGGCGCACCGCGCGTTCTCGCGTGCAGTATGGCGAAACCCGCCATCGTGAAACCGGCACCAAGCGCACCGGCAATAGCTGTCGCGGCATAGCCGATGCCGCCCGGCAAAAAGCAGGCAGCGCAGGCGATGGCGAAGATGATAAGCGCCGCGCGGGGCATGCGGAGCGCGCGCGGCCAATCATCGTGCGGCCGGCGCAACTTGCCAGATGCAGCAGTCAGCCGCAGCGCCAGATAGAGGTTGGCGACGATCATCATCATCCATACAGCCGGCTGCAGGGCAGGCAGGACGCGCACGACAAACAGTGCCATGCTCTGCGCGACATCCGCGTTTGCAGCGAGTTCAGGATTACTGGCAGCAAGCTGCTGCCCCAGCGATTTCGCCAGTTCGCCGGCAAGTTCATCGCCAAAGCCGACGAGCACGCCGATGACGATGAAGCTCGCAGCGACGATCAGCGCGAGGCGCAGCAGGGTATCAGCAAGCGGATACCAGACGGTAACGTCTTTCGGTCCGCCGATTTCTTCAGCAGGACGTGCAAGGCCGGTAAAATAAGATGCTGCGGCAGCAGGAAGTGCAGTAATCAGGACAACGATCAGCGCGGCCATTGGCGCAGCAAGTACGGAGACGGCGACAGCCATGGAAAGGGCGGCAATCAAGCCGGCAGCCGTACCCCAGCCGAGAGCCGCTACAAAGATCGGTAGCGGCGAAAACAGCAGTAGCGCCATGGCGAGGCTCGATTGCGTGATCACACCAACCGAAAGCAGCGCGGCGCTAAGCCCCGCTAACACTCCAACACCAATATCTTTTGCAGTCAGTTTCATTTCGCTCGCTGTCCTGCTTACCGAAGCAGTTAGAGGCGGTTTTTAAACCAGTGCCTCAACTTGGGTTTTCTAGTTCACCAGACCCGCGCCCATCGCGGATGGAGAAATGAAGGCGGCGGATCGAAATCCACCGCCTTCGATCTTGTTATTTTACAACGTAAGGCAGCAGACCAAGGAAACGGGCACGCTTGATCGCCTGGGCGAGTTCGCGCTGCTTCTTCTGGCTGACAGCCGTGATACGGGAAGGAACGATCTTGCCACGCTCGGAAATGTAGCGCGACAGGAGCTTTACGTCCTTGTAGTCGATCTTCGGCGCATTGGCACCCGAGAACGGGCAGGTCTTGCGGCGGCGATGGAACGGACGGCGGGTCGGGATCTGATTGATATCAACCATTATTCTGCTCCTTCACCGGCTTCGTTGTCACGCGGACGGCGTGGACGGCGCGGACGGTCGTCATCGCGGCCTCCGAACTTGTTGTCGTCGCGGTCGCGGCGATCGTCACGGCGAGCGAGCATGGCCGACTGGCCTTCCTCGTGTTCGTCAACACGGATCGTCATGAAACGCAGGACGTCTTCGTTGATGCGCTGCTGACGCTCAAGCTCTGCAACAGCTGCTGCCGGAGCAGTGATGTTGAGCAGGGAGTAGTACGCCTTGCGGTTCTTGTTGATGCGATAGGTGAGGGCACGAAGTCCCCAGCTTTCAACACGCCCGACTGTGCCGCCATTGGTCTCGATGATACCCTTGTACTGTTCTACAAGCGCATCGACCTGCTGCTGCGAAATGTCCTGTCGAGCAAGGAACACATGTTCATAAAGAGCCATTGTCTTTGCCTTTCTTCGTTAATATTGCCCGGAATCAACGGTAAACCTCTGCGAATCTCTCTGCCGGATGACCGGGGAAGAAAGGACGCTGATGGAGACGATCGAGAGCGGAGACACGGGAGGCTGAAGCTTTTATGCTTCGACGGATCGAAATCCGGCCCTCCGTTCAGCCCCCAGCTGACGCCGAGCAATGAACGGGCGGCTTATACGGGCAAATGTTCAAAGAAGCAACCCGGCTGGAAATTTTATCCGAACAGGAGCATTTGACTGTGTAAATCAGGCAAACGTGAGCTTTTGGGACGGTGCTGGAATATCGCGTCCCAATGCGCTGGCCGCTTCGATCCATGCTTCGATCGCATCATATGCATTGTGTACGGCCTCTTCAGGCGTATCGCCATCGCTCATGCATCCAGGTAGATCTGGCACATAGGCACCGAATCCGCCGCCATCCTCATCGGATAGAGGAGAAACAACCACCGGATACTTACGATAGGCCATCTGACTTCCTCACAGCGTCAACAAATTCAACGAATTTCTTTATATATACGGCCTTGATTGGCCTTTTGAAAGGGACCGTCAAAATCTCATGCTGAGATGGATGTGAGATTTTATAATGGGAGCTGCCGGCACGAGATCGCTCACACTTAATAACAAATTCCCTGCAAACCGCCTGTACGTTTTCAATGCGCCAGTCAGCCTTCGGATTCCAACGCATTTGTTCAAGGCGTCTGCTTACCAAAATTACCATTCCTCCACTTCGTTGTCATTGTGCAGCGAACCTGGAAAAGCGATCAATCTATCAATTGGTCTTAAGACAGGTGCGACGTACTGTGCATCAAAGCTTGACTTCGCGCTTGCTGATAGGCACATCGCGCGGCAGATTGGCACGATCATAGTCTCTGGAGGCGCAGCTTATGTCCATTGCATTCACCTTTCCGGGTCAAGGAAGCCAGGTTGTCGGCATGGGCAAGGTTTTGGCGGAGAGTTTTCCGGAGGCTCGCGCTGTTTTCGACGAGGTGGACGAAGCGCTGGGGGAGAAGCTGTCTTCGATCATCTGGGAGGGCCCGGAAGACACTTTGACGCTGACCGCCAACGCGCAGCCCGCACTTATGGCTGTGTCCATCGCCGTGTTTCGCGTGCTGGAGTCCAAGGGCGTATCCTTCAAGAACAAAGTTGCCTTCGTCGCCGGCCATTCTCTCGGCGAATATTCGGCGCTTTGTGCAGCCGGCACATTCTCTCTATCCGATACGGCGCGTCTCTTGCGTATTCGCGGCAATGCCATGCAGAAGGCCGTTCCAGCGGGCGAGGGCGCCATGGCCGCCATCATCGGCCTTGAACATGAGGACGTTGAAGCCATTTGCGCCGAAGCCTCGAAGCAGGGACCTGTACAGATCGCCAATGACAATGGCGGCGGCCAGTTGGTCATTTCTGGCGCAAAAGTGCCGGTGGAGGCAGCTGCTGCGCTTGCATCAGCCAAAGGCGCCAAGCGTGCGATCATGCTGCCTGTTTCCGCCCCCTTTCATTCTGCTCTGATGGAGCCCGCCGCTGAAGCCATGCGGGTAGCGCTGGCCAATGTCACCAAGAACGATCCGGTCGTACCGCTTATTGCCAATGTCCGCGCTGCGCCCGTCAAGTCTGCGAACGAAATCGCAGCCTTGCTGGTCGAGCAGGTGACAGGGCAAGTGCGCTGGCGCGAGACGGTACAATGGTTTGGCGAAAACGGTGTGACCACACTTTACGAGATCGGTGCCGGCAAAGTGCTGACTGGTCTCGCGCGCCGTATTAACAAGGACATTTCCGGTATAGCCGTTGGCACCCCGGAAGACATCGATGCGGCCGTAGCTGCCTTGAACGCTTAAAAAGGAACGCGCAATGTTTGATCTTACAGGCCGCAAGGCTCTTATCACGGGTGCGACAGGTGGTATTGGCGAGGCAACCGCCCGCGCGCTCCACGCACAGGGCGCAATCGTGGGTCTTCACGGTACCCGTGTCGAAAAGCTAGAAGCTTTGGCGGCCGAGCTTGGTGAGCGGGTCAAGATTTTCCCGGCTAATCTCTCCAATCGCGATGAGGTCAAGGCGCTTGGCGAAAAGGCCGAAGCCGATCTCGAAGGCGTTGAAATTCTCGTCAACAATGCCGGCATAACCAAGGACGGCCTGTTCGTGCGCATGAGCGATGCGGATTGGGATAACGTGCTTGAGGTTAACCTCACAGCTGTTTTCCGGCTGACCCGCGAACTAACCCATCCCATGATGCGCCGCCGCTATGGCCGCATCATCAACATCACCTCTGTGGTGGGCGTGACCGGCAATCCCGGCCAGACCAACTACGCCGCGTCCAAGGCCGGGCTGATTGGCTTCTCCAAATCGCTGGCACAGGAGATCGCCAGCCGCAACGTCACCGTCAATTGTGTGGCGCCCGGTTTCATCGAATCGGCCATGACAGACAAGCTCAACGACAAGCAGAAGGAAGGCATCATGTCGGTCATTCCGATGCGCCGGATGGGCACGGGTGCCGAGATTGCTTCGTCGGTTGTCTATCTCGCCAGCAATGAAGCCGCCTACGTTACCGGCCAGACCATCCACGTCAATGGCGGCATGGTGATGATTTGATCCAGAATGCACCGGTTGCACGATTGCACCCGATGGTATCGGTGGGTATTGGCCTCAATCACATTTATGAGATTGAGGCCGCGAATAAAGCGTGATAAGTCGCGCACCAGTCTGGGCAATCAAACCGATTTGATACCCTTTCAATTCCGCAAGGAAAGAGCCGCGAGGGTGGGTGTTTTAGCTGTTAAACAGGGCGGAACAACCATCTTATTGCTTGATTAGAGTCATCCGTGCCGCTAACCAAGGCATTGGGAAAAACAACAGGTTGAGGTTTCCACATGAGTGATACTGCAGAACGCGTCAAGAAAATCGTTATTGAGCATCTGGGCGTTGATGCCGAGAAAGTCACCGATGGTGCGAGCTTCATCGACGATCTGGGCGCCGACAGCCTTGATACTGTCGAGCTCGTGATGGCTTTTGAAGAAGAGTTTGGCGTCGAAATCCCCGACGATGCTGCCGAGACGATTCTGACAGTCGGCGATGCCGTTAAGTTCATCGACAAAGCATCTGCCTGATTTTTGTTCGGCCCTGCAGCACATGGATCGTGATATAAGGTATTTAGCCTTGCTCGTTCATGTGTTGGGCCGGAACCAATCATGTTGCATTTGATAGTTAAGGATCTGCCATGAGGCGCGTTGTCATAACCGGCCTTGGGCTGGTTTCTCCTCTTGCATCCGGTGTAGAGCTCACCTGGTCGCGGCTTCTGGCCGGCCAGAGCGGTGCCCGGCGTGTAACGGAGTTTGAAGTTGAAGATCTGCCTTGCAAGATTGCATGCCGTATTCCGGTAGGTGATGGCTCCGACGGCACATTCAATCCTGACGATTGGATGGAGCCCAAGGAGCAGCGCAAGGTCGATCCTTTCATTATTTACGCTGTCGCGGCTGCCGACCAGGCGCTTGCGGATGCCAAGTGGGCGCCGGAAAGCGATGAAGATCAGATACGGACCGGTGTTTTGATCGGGTCCGGCATTGGTGGTCTCGAAGGCATTGTCGAGGCGGGCTATACGCTCCGCGACAAGGGTCCTCGGCGCATCTCACCATTCTTCATTCCCGGCCGCCTGATCAATCTGGCTTCCGGCCACGTATCAATCAAGCACAAGCTGCGCGGCCCGAACCATGCGGTCGTTACCGCTTGTTCGACCGGCGCGCACGCTATCGGTGATGCATCGCGTTTGATTGCTTTCGGCGACGCCGACGTAATGGTCGCTGGCGGGACAGAATCGCCAGTCAGCCGCATTTCGCTAGCCGGCTTTGCTGCCTGCAAGGCCTTGTCCACTGCGCGCAATGATGATCCGACAACTGCTTCCAGGCCCTACGATGAAGACCGTGATGGTTTCGTCATGGGTGAGGGTGCTGGCGTTGTCGTTCTTGAAGAGCTGGAACATGCCCTGGCTCGCGGTGCAAGGATTTATGCCGAGATCATCGGCTATGGCCTTTCAGGTGACGCTTACCACATCACCGCACCATCGGAGAGTGGTGAGGGCGCACAGCGCTCCATGGAAATGGCTTTGAAGCGTGCGGGCATAACGCCGGACGATGTGGATTACATCAATTCGCACGGCACATCGACGATGGCCGATACGATTGAACTTGGCGCCGTCGAACGTGTTGTCGGCGATGCGGCGTCGAAAATCTCGATGTCGTCCACTAAGTCTTCCATCGGTCATCTTCTTGGTGCTGCCGGATCGACTGAGGCGATTTTCTGTGTACTGGCGATCCGCGACAACATAGCTCCGGCAACGATTAATCTCGACAAGCCGTCCAAGGAAACCAAGATCGATCTGGTTCCGCACAAGCCGCGTGAACGCAAAATCGATATCGCGCTGTCCAATTCCTTTGGGTTTGGCGGCACTAACGCCTCGCTCGTGATGCGGCGTTACCAACAGTGATTGATTTCGTGGCGGAAGCGCTTTCGCGCTTTCGCCATATTCACACCCGATTCTACCGGCATCAGCCGGTATCATGCCCCGAGGTGCTTGCGTGAGTTCAGATCAGCAGTCTGAAGAGACAAACGGTTCAGCCGCCGCCAACGTGGCGGATCGCAAGCCGATTGTCCCGCAATCGGCCTCTGAAGCTTTGCGTCCCGAACCCGGTACACCGCCACCTGCGCCGAAGCGGCGCTCGCGCCGCGCTCGCAGCCAGATCGTTGTCTTTGCCAATTTCATGCTGTCACTCGTCGTGCTCGTGGTTCTCGCCGCCGCCGCCGCAGTCTATTTCGGCAAGCTCGCCTTCAACGAGCCTGGACCTACCGATGTTACAACCAATTACGTCGTCAAGAGCGGTACCGGCATCGTTGAGATAGCCGATGGCCTGGAGAGGCGTGGCATTATCAGCGATGCGCGTGTCTTCAAGTATGGCGTACAGGCTTACGGCCATCAGGGTGACATGAAGGCTGGCGAGTATGAAATCAAGGCGCACGCGTCCATGCGTGAGATAATGGATCTTTTGCGCAGCGGAAAATCGGTCCTTCGTTCTCTGACAATTCCGGAGGGGCTCACCGTCGAGCAGATTTTCCAGCGCGTGCGTGAAGATGACGTGCTGGTTGGCGATTTGCCTGCAGTCATGCCGAGCGAAGGCTCGCTTTTCGCCAATACGATGCGCTTTTCTCGCGGCACAACGCGCGAGGAACTTATCAAGAAGATGCAGGCTGATCAGAAAAAGCTGGTTGAAGACATATGGGAGCGCCGCGATCCCAAGACTCCGTTGAAAACCATCGAAGATTTCGTGACACTTGCATCCATCGTCGAAAAAGAAACCGGCAAGGCAGACGAGCGCCCGCGTGTCGCCGCCGTCTTCATCAACCGCTTGAACAAGCGCATGCGTCTGCAGTCCGATCCGACAATCATTTACGGCCTGTTTGGTGGCAAGGGCAAACCGTCCGACCGCCCGATTCTCAAGTCCGATCTCGAGAGACCGACGCCTTACAACACCTATACGATCAATGGCCTGCCACCTGGGCCTATTGCAAATCCCGGTCGTGACGCGCTGGAAGCTGTTGCTCATCCGTCGCAGACCAAGGACCTTTATTTTGTCGCCGATGGCACTGGCGGACACGTATTCGCCGAGACGCTCGACGAGCACAATGATAATGTGAAGCGGTGGCGCGAGGTCGAGAAAAACCGCCTCGATGAAGCTGCCAAGGCAGCAACCGGCGACAAGAATGCATCGCCGGACGCAGATAGCGGAAATTGATACTGGAAAGGCCTGACGGAGCTCAGGCCTTCAGCCTTTGTTCCAGGGGGTAGACATGTCGTTGCAAAGTATGACGGGATTTGCCCGTCACCTCCGGAACAGCGCCGGGGTGCAAATCTCGTGGGAAATCAAATCCGTCAACGGCAAGGGTCTCGACGTGCGGTTTCGCTGGCCCACGGGTCTTGAAACGATCGAACAGAGGGCCCGAGCACTCTTCGGCCAGCATTTCAAGCGCGGCAACTTTCAGGCAGCTCTCACCATCGACCGCAGTGCCGGTGTTGCCAAGGCGATCATCAATGAGCCTCTTCTGAAGGAATTGGCTGCCATCGCGGCGCGTCTGCGTGAGGATTATGGACTGGCGGCATCGACGCCGGAAGGCCTGATGGCGCTCCGTGGTGTCCTGGAGGCACCGCAGGAGATCGCGGCACCGGAAGAGCAGCACAAGCTTGAAGAAGCAGTCCTCGCCGTTCTGGACGAGACGCTTATTCAATTGGCGCATAATCGCCAGGGGGAGGGTAAGGCACTTGGCGAGATTCTGACGGTGCAGATCGCTGCGATCGAGATGCTGGTGGAACAGGCAAGGCTTGATCCCAGCCGCTCGTTCGATGCTGTTCGCGCGCGTCTTGCTGCACAGGTCTCGCTGCTGCTCGACGCCGCTCCCGCATTGGATGAATCGCGGCTGCATATGGAAGCGGCGTTCCTTGCAACGAAGGCCGACATCCAGGAGGAGCTTGACCGGCTGGAAATGCATGTCACCGCCGCCCGTGATCTTCTGAAGGAAGGTAATGGCGTCGGCCGCAAGCTCGATTTCCTGACACAGGAATTTAACCGCGAAGCAAATACGCTCTGTTCCAAGGCCAATGCCGCTTCAATTACTTCAATCGGGCTTGACCTGAAGGCTGTTGTGGATCAATTGCGCGAGCAAATACAGAATCTGGAGTAACTATGCCCAACAGCATTAAAAGACGCGGTCTCATGCTCGTCCTGTCATCTCCGTCCGGCGCGGGGAAGTCGACGATCGCGCGGTTGTTGCTTGAGGATAAAGCGCTGAAGCTGTCATTGTCGATCAGCGTCACCACGCGTCCGCGCCGTGCCAGCGAGATCGACGGCGTACACTACCATTTTATTTCAACACGCGAGTTCGAACGGCTGCGTGACAGCGACGCGCTGATAGAGTGGGCGGAAGTTCACGGCAACTTCTATGGCACGCCGCGTGAGGCTGCAGAAAACGCCCTGGCTGACGGTCAGGATATGCTTTTCGACATCGACTGGCAGGGGGCTCTGCAACTGCAAGAAAAGATGAAGGGCGATATCGTCAGCATCTTCATCTTGCCGCCCTCGATGGCAGCGCTGAAGCAGCGGCTGCACCGGCGTGCTGAAGACGCTGAAGAAGTCATCAATATGCGGCTCAACAATGCCCGTAACGAGATCGAGCGCTGGCGATCCTATGACTATGTCATAGTCAATGAAGATCTGAACCGGGCCTATCATCAGGTCCAGTCGATCGTCACCGCCGAACGCCTGCGCCGTGAC
Source organism: Phyllobacterium sp. LjRoot231 (assembly GCF_964253365.1). Lineage (NCBI taxonomy): Bacteria > Pseudomonadati > Pseudomonadota > Alphaproteobacteria > Hyphomicrobiales > Phyllobacteriaceae > Phyllobacterium > Phyllobacterium sp. LjRoot231. The sequence continues at coordinate 3,768,397 of NZ_CAXUQT020000001.1, read as the reverse complement.
CGCTGCCCGGGCCTGTTCGATTTCGTCAGCAGTCTTCTTGATGAAAAGCTCGATTAGAGCGCGTTGGCGAGGGACACAAACTCGTCTATCGAAAGCGTTTCCGCCCGGCGTGTCGGGTCGATCCCGACCTTGGCAAGCAGCGCTTCACCGCCAAGTGATTTGATACTCTGTCGTAGCATCTTGCGTCTCTGGCCAAAGGCTGCCTGTGTGACGCGCCCCAGCGTTGCCGCATCGCAGGCGAGGGGCGCCACGCGCGGTACCAGATGGACGACCGAGGAGGTAACCTTTGGCGGCGGCGTGAACGCCTGCGGCGGAACGTCGAAAGTGATCTTCGCTTCCGTTCGCCAGCCGGCCAGTACCCCGAGACGGCCATAAGCATCCGAGCCTGGGCGTGCGACGATACGCTCCGCCACTTCGCGCTGGAACATGAGCGTCAGTGATGCATAGAAAGGCGGCCACGGTTCACTCAACAACCAACCGATCAGCAATTGCGTGCCGACGTTATAGGGAAGATTGGCGACTATCTTCACCTTGCTGCCGCCTCCTAGTGTAGCGAAATCCGCGTCCAGCGCATCGCCCGCAATGACGCGAAGCCGACCTTGGTAATGATCGGATATCTCCTGCAAGGCGGCCAGGCAGCGTTCGTCGCGCTCGATGGCGATAACATTGGCACCTTGGGCTAGGAGGGCACGCGTAAGCCCGCCCGGTCCGGGCCCCACCTCGATGACAGTCTGATCCTTGAGATCGCCTGCCTGCCGCGCAACCTTTCCTGTGAGGTTCAGATCGAGTAAAAAATTCTGACCGAGCGACTTCTTGGCCATCAACTCATGGCGTTGGATAACTTCGCGAAGCGGTGGAAGGCTATCTATGTTCATGCGCCAGGGTTCTGGCTGGCGCGATTTAACGCCAGTTCATCGGCAAGCCGCAGCGCTGCAATGAGGCTGTCGGGCTTGGCCTTGCCGGATCCTGCAATATCGAAGGCTGTGCCATGATCCGGCGACGTACGGACGAAGGGCAGACCCAGCGTAACGTTGACACTGTCATCGAAACCCAGCGTCTTGGCGGGGATCAGTGCCTGGTCGTGATACATGCAGATGGCGGCATCATATGTGGCTCGTGCAGCGGCATGGAACATTGTATCTGCGGGAAGAGGCCCCCGTGCGTCGATACCCTCTGCACGCAGCGTCTCCACCGCCGGACGCACGATGACTTCGTCTTCCATGCCCATACTGCCGCCTTCGCCCGCATGGGGGTTCAATCCGGCAATGGCAAGCCGTGGATTGGCGATGCCGAACTGACTCTTGAGTGCCAGTGCAGTGATACGGCAGACCGTCAAGATCGTCGCCGTGTCGAGAACAGCCGGAACTTTGTTCAAGGCAATGTGGATTGTTACGGGAACCGCCCGTAGCTGCGGTCCGGCCAACATCATCACCGGCGTTACCTCGTATCCCAGATGCTCGCTTGCAAGATGGGCCAAAAACTCCGTATGACCCGGAAATTTGAAGCCCGCCTCATAGAGCGGTTTCTTGGCAATGGGGCAGGTGACGACAGCGCGTGACCGGCCTGAAAGCGTCAGCGCTACGGCCTGTTCAATGGCCTCGATCGTTCCTGCCGCATTTTCGGCCAGGGGGACGCCCGGTCGATCCGATTGTCGATTCTTCAGTGGCAAGATTGGCAGTGCCTGGTCGAATATAGCGGCCGCACTCTCCGGCGTAGCAATCTGCAGAGGGACCGTTAGACCCAATTGGGCCGCGCGTGAGGCTATTAGTTCCAGGTCTGCAATCAGAAAGAAAGCAGGAAGCTGCAGTGCCTCGCGCTGCAGCCACGCAGCGAGCGCAATTTCTGGGCCAATACCCGAAGGATCACCGGAACTGACGGCGAGAGCGGCTTTCATGCCAATGCAATCCCATCATTCAGAGACGATTTTCGCCTTGCTGCGCAGTTCCTCGAGATATTTCTTGTCGACCGCGGCCGCTGACGCATCCTGCTTGCCATCCCCCGCGGCTGCTGTCGCTTCCTGGGAAAAGACGAGACGGGCAACACGGTCGTCGGAGACTTGACGGGTCGAGCAAACGCCGAGAAACTCAACGCCCTTGTCCGTATCCTGGGTCGCAGTCGCGTGACCGACCGCCGTGGCAGTGACCAGCTTTGACCATTCCGGCGGCAGCTCCTGCTCGACGAATTTCCCGAGATCGCGCACCGTGACATCCAACGTGCCTTTAGCGATATCGCGGGTTGTCTCGCAGCCGCTGAACCGGGCGCGAAGGGCGTTGGCTTCGCCGCGCCGCTTGGCCAAAATGCCGCGATTATTGGCAGGCACGACGAATATCACCTGCTGCAACTGATATTCGGTGGAGACGGGCTTCTTGCCGCCGTCCTTGAGCATGCGTTGCACGGCATCCTGCTCGGAAACCTTGGTTCCGCCTTGGGTGCGGTTGCGCGTAGCTAGCGCACGGCCCCAACTCATCTGCATACGGATGTATTCTTTGAAGTGCTCCGGTGTTACCCCGGCCTTGTCCAATACGCCATTGAGCTGATTGAGTGTCATCTTGTTGTTGGTAGCAAAGCGCGCATAGGCGTCGTTCACTTCACTGTCCGAAACAAGCAAATTGAGGCGTTTCAATTCCTGACGCTTGAGCGCCTCGTCCGTCAATTCATCCCGCGCCTGCTGGGTAAGGTTTCCCTTTTTATGTTGCAATTTCAAAAAGGCGGCACGCTTTGAAATATCGTAGTCAGTGATGGCGGCTCCGTTGACGACAATCTTGATTTCGCTCGCCGCAGCAGGCAATGTCACGCCAGCCGTCATAACAGAACTCAATGCGGTGATTATCGCCGCTGCAAGAATATGCTTCCTCACCATCATTTCTCAACTTTATCCGATCATTGACCATTTCTGCGAAATGGACCGTAGTTTTATTCTTGTGATGTTCATTTCCTCTTTATTGTCGCTTTACTAAGGCAAAAGCATGACTGGCCGCAAGTGCGGCCAGCTTAGACAATAAGATTAGATTCCGCCGATATCGACCGGCTTGCCGAATTCCCACAAGGTCCGGAAGGAAATATTGAAGCCGAACGTCGTGGTCTTGTCGCCAGTGGCGCCAGTAGAGGTGACCGGCTCCTCCTGGGTATAATACATGCTGTAAGTGAAGCACTCATCGTCATAGGCGAGCGCAGCAGTACGCTTCACAAGCGTATCGGATACGAGATCATAGGTACCAGAGCCCAGCAGGCGCCAGTTTGGAGTCAATTTGGCCGAGCCACCCACAGTGACTTCATTCCTGTCGTCGGGGAAACCATACGTTTCCTGCGCGGCGATGAACGCATATTTCACATACAAGGAGCCATATTTACCCGCAGTCGCAGTTGCGACTGTTGCACGCTTGACTTCAAAATCATCCTTGTCGAATCTTCCGCCAGTCGTGATATTGAACCCGCCACGATTAGCGCCGATCATTGCAACATAGTCGGAACGAGCTGATTCCAGTCCGGATTCAGCACCTGCGTTGACAAAATCCGCAGTTGCGAAGGAGTTCAAGCCACCAAGCTGGAAGGACTGGCCGGCAATACCGTTCAAGCCCCAGCCATTGTTGAAGGTACCGGAATAGCGGAGACCGAGATTGGCGCGGGTGCCTCCCTCCACACGATCATATCCGGAAAACTTGTCACGCTCGAACAGGTTCGATGCATCGAATACGAAACTCTGCGCGTCCTCGTTCGGCATCTCACCCGCATAGGATTCGTTGTTGCGAACGAAAAGCTGGGCTGTCGGCTCGAGCACGTGAGTCGAGTTGGCAGCTGTAAACAGGATTGGCCATTTCGTTTCAAGACCGGCGGTCGCCATCGGACGGAAGGCATCAGAACGTGTGACACCGTCGGTATTGGAATCGACATACATACCATCGCCGCGCAGAGCGAGAAGGGGGGTTATGACCAGCCCGTTGTCAGAGATAAAGGTGCGTTTCCATTCGGCTTCCCCGGTAATACGGCCATCGTCGCCTTTTATGCCGGCTATGTAGCCTGTCCGATCGACACCGTTGAAATTACCGTCAAATTTGTCACGATGCAGTGCCTGCAAATTCAAATCGAAATTGAGTTCGCCGCCCGCAACAGACTGCGTTGGCGTGTACGCATAGTCCAGGCTCGGCAAGACCCAGGGTTGCTTCTGCTCCGAGGAACTCGGATCGGAATTTTCGAAACCCTCCTGAACATGAAACCGGTAGAGACTGAGATCGAAATAGTTGCGATCGTGCAGACCCCGGAGATAGACGTCGTCGGTTATATTATAATTGTCATAATTTTCGATGCCGTAGCGATAGGCGAAAGCCTTGTCCGACTGAGCCAGGACATTCCAGCCGAAAGTCCAGCGCGGGTTTATGTTGAATGCGCCGGTCGATCCGATCATTCCGCGCGTCGTGGCATTTTCATCGACCTCGTCGCCGGCAATACTGTTGAAAGCGCCGGGATCGCGTTGGTCGATGCCGGCAAGCTTGATCGTATATTGACCATTTTCCAGCCGGTGACGCCATTCGGCTTCGCCCAGGAAGCCTTGCTGCGTATAGTAGGTTCCCTGCAACGTCAGGTCGTAATTGGGGGCCAGCGCCCAGAAATAGGGGACGGTAATGCCGGAACCGAGTTCTGTTTCGTGGCGATAGCTCGGCATAAGGAAGCCGCTCTTGCGCTTGACCGTAGGGTCGGCGATTTCGAACGCCGGCAGGAATGCCAGCGGCATGCCGAACATCTCGAAGCGGCCGCGCTCAAAACGAATGGTCTTCTTCTTGCCATTCCAGATGATCTTCTGGGCACGAACCTGCCACAGCGGCGCCCTGTCGGGTTTTGCCCGGCAGGGCTCGCACGCCGTGTAGATACCGTTGTTGAATGTCGTCAGTTCGCCGCCGATGCGCTCGGCGCTCTCGGCTGCAAAGCGGGTATTGTCCGCAGCTTCAACGCGTAATGCGTTGACGAAGCCTTCCTTGAAATCATCGGTAACGTCGAGATTCTCCGCATAGATACGGTTACCGTCTTTCTCGACGATCTCGACCTTGCCTTCCGCCTTCAGACGGCCGGTGTTCTGGTCATAGGTGACCTTCCGCGCGACTAGGCGGTTTCCGTCATAGTCGATCTGCACGCCGCCGACCGCGGAAATGGTCTTGGCGTTGATATCATAGACAAGCTCATCCGATTCCAGCAGCAATTGTGCATTTGGATCCGTCTTTACATTCCCGACAAGTGCATTACCCGTTTGGGCATAGGCTGGGAGCGAAATCCCGCCCGCAAGGCATAGCAAGGCCGTGCTGCACGCAAGGTGTGCAAGCCACGCCGGCAACACCGAGCGCGTTACATTCAATCCCACTCTAACCATCCTCCTTGTGCAACAGAAAGGAGACCCCAAAAAATGTTGCAATCAACACGGGTGTCCATGCGGCAACGAAAGGCGGAACGAATCCCGCATTACCGAATGCCTTGACCACAACAGTGACGACATAAAGCACGAAGCCTGCGAGGACGCCACCCAGAATCATCGTCCCCGATTGTCCAAACCGAACAAATTTCAACGAAACGGTTGCAGCAATTAAAGTCATCGCCATCAGCAGAGCCGGCAAAGCCAATAAAGACTGGAAATGCATGTCAAAAGCGTTGGCTGGATAGCCAAAAGAACGAGCTGCGGCAATTTTGTTACGCAGCTCAAAAAAAGGAATCGTCTCGGGCCGGGCGAGGCTTTCTTCAACGAATTCAGGGCGCAGGTGGGTTGGAATGCGCACCGTTTCCTCGGAAACCGGCGTCTCTCCCAACACGAATTTCGTCACCTGATTCAGCTGCCAGAAACCGTCGTCCAGATCGGCAGTCTTGGCGTCAAGCCGTTCGATAACGTCCTGATTCTTGTCAAGGCGGATGAAGACGGCATCGACGAGGCGCAATCCCCGGTTGAGGATCGACTTGGAGCCGATGATCGTTTCGCCCTCTTCGGTTTTCTGCCTCAACCAGGGGACGCGATCGGCCGATACGTCGTTGGCTTTTCCGGCGCGCCAATTTGCGGTTATCTGTTCGCTACGCTCAAAGCCATAGGCTGCAAGCGGATTGACGATCAGCACAGCCGCCAGCCCAAAGAGAAACGCGCCCGTACAGGCCGGCAGGAGAAACTGCCACGCAGAAACGCCGACCGAACGGGCGACGACCAGTTCATATTTACGATTGAGCGAAATAAGCGTCGCCATCGCAGCAAACAGCGCGATGAACGGAAACACCTGCTGCATGATGTAGGGAATGCGCATCACCGACAGCCCAAAGGCCTGGATCGCGGAATAGTCGGGCAGCGCAGACAGTTTTCCCGATAATTCGGTGAAATCGAGGATGAGGGCCAGCGCAAAGCTGCCCATCAGAAAATAGCATGTGATTGTCACATAGCGGAGGAAGAAGTAGCGCCCTAGCGTCCAGCCGATCATTACCGGTGTCCTCCGCGCTTGCGACCGAACAATCTTGCTCCGGCGTTGGCGAATGCCGCCTGTCTGGTTTCAAAGACACTTTTGAACCAGTTGCTCCACGTTGTCGGGATACCGATCTGGCGATTGGTTGCGAGCGCATAGATCGCGGAAAGCGCCGCGAGAATCGGAATTGCGAACAGCATTGGCAGCATTGACGCGTTCTTGTCAGTGCTCTGGCCGGTCGAATATCCCAGCCAGAATACAATGAGACTGATCGTTATGGCCGTAAATGAAGCGGATATGCGTGCTTCGCGATGGGAACGCGAGTCAGCAGCTGCAGCGAGGGAGATGAGCGCAAACACGATCGGATACATCCAGTCCGACAGGCGCTTGTAGAGCTCGGACGTATATCGCAGCGGACGTTGTTGATATTGTTTATCGTTCGGATCCGGATTCATGAGGTAATCCAGAGGCCGGTCCTTCGGGAAGATCGTGGCTTCCTTGTCGTCCGACGAAAGAAATGCCGCGAGATCAAGCGCATAGGTGTTGAACTTGATGATGGACACATTGCCGGTCTGCACATCGCGTCGATCGACCTCGCCATCCTTCATGATCAGCAGGCCTTGATCGGCGGTTTGAACGACGAGACCTTCCTTGGCGTAATAAATGAGGTCCGTCGTCTTGTCGCGGGAATCGGAAACGAACAGGCCCTGGATCGTGCCGTTGGAATCGCGGTTCTCGATCTGGAGGTAGAGGTCTGTATCGATTTCCCTAAACGAGCCCTGTTGAACCACGAGATTGATCACATCGCCACGCGCCTCGGCCACCATCTGGCGCATGTTCATCTGCGAATATGGCACGACAAAGTTGGAAATAAGGAAGGATGCAGCTGCGATGATCAGCGCAAAAAGCATGACAGGACGAATTACGGCGGACCGCGGCGCGCCGGCCGCATTGATCACCACCAGTTCTGAATCCTGGTTCATCGTCGAAAGCGTTTGCGTCACGGCAATCACCAGCGCAAACGGCATCACCACGGGGAAGGCGGATGGAAGCAAATTGGAACTGAACTTGAGAATATAGAAGAAGCTCTGGCCGCTGGTCGTCAGAAAATTGATGCGGCCAAGCACCTGGACGATCCATGTGATTCCGACCGCTGAAAGCAGAACGGCAAAAAACATGACGACGATCCGTCGCAAGATGTATATCTCAATCAGGCGCATGTCATGTTTCGCAAAAAGAGTTCCGCCACCTTGTTCGACCAGCCGTTCATTAAAACCCGACTGTCCAATCCATGCCGTGGGAGCCAAGGCATTATTTTGAGCTTTATGGGACGAACCCGTTACATGTTCAATAAACCCGACATATGTTCAATCTAGTCAGGCTTGGCTAAAAATAGGCGAAGAAAGCTAGTTAACAAGGTCTTAGTCAATCCCTTCATGATCCCCCCTTCATTCATCAAGATTGATGATTAGGAAAGTCACATTTTTGTTCAAACCGGAGATATCATGTCCAAACGCCCATCCATCAGTTTCGCAAAATATGCAGCCGTCGAAAGCGGCACTGCAATCTTGCTTGTTGCACCTGAAGGCAAAGCCGCTGCAGAAGCCGAATCTGTTGTCGGACAGGCATTGCTGTCGCGTATCATCGATGTCTCGGATTTCAAGGGAAAACTTGCAACGAGCCTCTCTACGCTCGCCCCGAATGGCACGGAACTGGAGCGGCTGGTGCTTGTGGGCAGCGGCGATCCGGCCAAGCTGAAAGCTGATGACTGGCTGAAAATTGGCGGCGCGGCTTTTTCGAAAATCGCAAAATCCAAGAATGTTTCGGTGGTCCTCGCTCTTCCTGGCGCAGAGATTTCAACCGAAAACGCTGCTGATTTCGCACTTGGCATACTGCTTCGCTCCTACACATTCGACAAGTACAAGACGAAAAAGGGCAAGGACGAGGGCGAGAAGGAAGATAAGTTTGTCGCCAACATCACCATTCAAGTTGCGGATGCTCATGCTGCCAAAAAGGCATTTGGCAACGCCGAAGCGGTAGCGGACGGTGTCATCCTTGCCCGCAATCTGGTCAATGAGCCTGCTAACGTTCTCGGTCCAGTCGAATTTGCCGAACGTGTCGAAGAGTTGAAGAAGCTAGACGTCAAGGTTGAGATTCTCACCGAGAAAGACATGAAGAAACTCGGCATGGGCTCACTCCTCGGTGTCGCGCAAGGGTCCATGCGCCCGGCACGTCTTGCTATCATGGAATGGCATGGCGGCAAGGGTAAGGATAAGCCAATCGCCTTTGTCGGCAAGGGCGTCACCTTCGATTCCGGCGGCATTTCGATCAAGCCGGCTGCAGGCATGGACGAAATGAAGGGCGATATGGGTGGCGCCGCGGCCGTGACGGGTCTCATGCACGCATTGGCTTCACGCAAGGCCAAGGTCAATGTCGTCGGCATCATCGGCATTGTTGAAAACATGATCAATGGCGATGCACAGCGCCCGGGCGATATCGTCACCTCCATGTCGGGCCAGACTATTGAAGTTCTCAACACAGATGCGGAGGGGCGGCTCGTCCTCGCCGATGCGCTTTATTATTGCAATGATCGCTTCCAGCCGAAGTTCATGGTCAATCTCGCGACCTTGACCGGGGCGATCATGGTGGCGCTTGGCGCCTATCACGCGGGCCTGTTCTCGAATGATGACGCGCTTGCCGGACAGCTCTTCGATGCAGGCCAGGCGACCGGCGAAAAGCTCTGGCGCATGCCGCTCGGCACCGAATACGACAAGCTTATCGACACCAAGAACGCCGACATGAAGAATATTGGCGGCCGTCATGGCGGCGCAATTATTGCTGCACAGTTCCTGCAGCGCTTCGTGGGCGATACGCCTTGGGCCCATCTCGACATTGCCGGCACGGCAATAGGCGCGCCGACCAACGAATACAGCCAGTCCTGGGCCTCGGGTTACGGCGTTCGCCTTCTCGACAGGCTGGTTAGAGACAATTTCGAAGGATAGAACAATCAGGACTGGCTTGACGCAAGCCAGTCCTTTCACACAAGACTGCACTTATGACCGAAATCCTCTTCTACCATCTGACTGAATCGACGCTGGAGAACGCATTGCCCGGTCTGGTCGAGCGTTCACTTGGCCGCCAATGGAAAGTCGTCATCCAGACAGGTTCGGAAGAGCGGCGTGACAGTCTCGACAATCATCTATGGACCTGGTCCGATGCGTCGTTCCTTGCACATGCGACCGACCAGGAGCCTCATCCGGAAGAACAGCCGATAATCCTGACGACGGGCTACGCCAACCCCAACGGCGCAACCGTGCGCTTCGTCGTCGATGGGGCCGAACCGCAGAATGTCGAAGCCTATGAACGGTTGGTGCTGATGTTTGATGGCCACGATCAGCAGCAGCTGGAACAGGCGAGGGCGCAATGGAAACTGTTGAAAGAACAGGGTCACAAATTGACCTACTGGCAGCAGAACGCCGAAGGGCGGTGGGAAAAGAAAGCTTGAGAAACTGCTGATGCGTCCGCTGTTGCTACTCCTCTTGATCGCTGGAATTGTGCTCGGGATCGGATATCCCTGGGCGGTCGGCAATTTCTCAGGAGAAGAAATCGGCTCTTGGCGCGTCTATGATCGTCCCGGACCCTACAAACCAGTTACTGTCACTTTGACATCGGACGATGCTCCGGTTCGCGCTTTCGTTGACATGCAGCCGCTGCGCAATTTCGTCCCTTCCGTAGGGCGTTCGGCGCTGACAGCGGTCGTAACACGGCAAGGCAAGGACGTTCTCGTCAAGACCTTGAACTATGAGAACAGCAAAGCCACCAACAAGGGCTCGCCGCAAGGCCCGCAAGTCTATCGCGACAGCATTGGCGATATCGATCCAGTGGATGGCGATTATGCTTTTACCATTGGGCCTGGTGATTTCGATGGCCTTGAAGTGGCGGAGGTTAATCTTGTGTTGCGCAAGGGTGTGACCGCGGTCGACTGGCGCGCCATGCCTGCCGGTATCGCGCTGATTGTGATCAGTCTTTTTGGGCTTGTTCGCCTGAGTCGTAGTCGCCGGGCTGCGCGCGATGTACCAGCTCCGCCCAAATGGGGCAGATGATGGCGGATCAGGCGGGGACCTTTCCGAAGATCCTTACCGAAAGGCTGCGCCTGCGCCGGTTCGAGCCAAAAGATGATGCTGGCCTCCACGCCTGTATTGGCGATGCAAATCTCGTGCGTTATTGGGATTTTTCTGCCTGCAAGAACATTCAGGAGACGCGGAGCTGGGTGCGGGTTCTCGCCAAGACGACGTCACCTGACGAATCCGTCGCTTGGGCAGTTGCCGAAAAGGACACCGACAATTGCATCGGCATGGTCAATTATCATCACCGCGAGCCACTCAACCGCAGGCTGGAAATTGGCTATATACTGAGATCCGAATGGCATGGGCGCGGGTTGATGAGCGAGGCGGTACAAAGCGTGATGTCACACTGCATCGGCAAGCTGAATACGCGCCGCATCGCCGCGATCATCCATCCTGACAATGCGCCGTCCATCAGGCTGGTGACACGACTTGGTTTCGCATGTGAGGGCGGGCCGTTGCGGGATTACTGGCGCGTCGGCAACAACTACATGAGCCCCATGCTCTACAGCTTCATCGCTAACTGACGTTCACGCTTGGTTTCTGTGATGCGGTAGGCGCAGCGCCGCGCCCCCTTCAATATATGTTCGAAGCGCTCGACCTCGACATTCGGCCCAAGCGCCGCCTGAAACACTTCGAGCTCTGACCGGCACAATTTCTGGCAGGCTTTGGCCGCAACGCAGATAGGGCAGTGATTCTCGATCAGGATAAGATCGCCGCCCACGTCCCGGCTGGCTTCGGCCATATAGCCTTCCGCCGAACGAATTTCTGCGAGGTGTTGGACTTTCTGTTCTATCGCAGCAATCGGCTCAAGCACCGTGCGGTACTGGTTCAGCGTCGTTTTCTCCCGGTGCGAGATCAACTGATCTAGCCCCGCTTCCCCAAAGACGGCTGACACCGACGCCAGAAGGTCCGCCGTCAATCCGGCGTGGTTGTCAGGGAACTGGGCGTTTCCGGCGTCGGTCAGATGCCAGAACCGTTTGGGCCTGCCTACACTCTCACGGCTATCTTCGAAAGCGACAAGACCGTCTTCATGCAACCGTCCCAGCATCTGGCGGACTGCTACGGCAGTAACGCCAAGTCTGTCACCAAGAGTCGAAGCTGTCTGCGCTCCAGCTACTTTCAACGAATAAAGCATGCGATTTGTCGTACGATCCTGCATGATTGCATCATAACAATAAAAATTTAAAAAGCTATTGCTTGTTTTATTAAGTGGAATATAAAAAGAAAAAAATTATTAAATTGAGGAAATGCCATGCACGACGCCATAGAACCCGGGAGGACCAGCTGGTCGGAGCTGCTTACGCCCCGCTATTCGGCCGCGACCACAACGCTCTGCTTGGGCGTGGCGCTCTTTGCATTCAATGGTTTTCTCGTTTCCACATCATTGCCAACCGCAGTGCGGGAAATTGGCGGGCTTGAGCTGATTTCCTGGGCATTTACGCTATATCTCGTCCTGTCGATCATTGGCGGTGCCAGTGGCGCATTACTGAAAGCTAGGCTGGGCGCACGAACAGCGCTGGTCGGCTCGGCATTGGTCTTTCTTGCAGGAACACTCATTGCCGCCTTTGCCTCTTCGATGACGGAAGTTCTGATTGGCCGCGCGTTGCAAGGCATGGGTGAGGGCATTATTGCCGCGACCTGCTACGCGCTCATCCCCGAACTCTTCCCCTCGCGTCTTGTCGCCAAGGTTTTCGGTGCGGAAGCCGTTGTCTGGGCCGTTGCTGCCTTTGGCGGACCGCTGGTATCCGGATTGCTCACCGAGCACCTGTCCTGGCGCGCTGCATTCCTCGTCAATGTCCCCATGGCGTTCATTTTCCTTGCGCTGGTCTTCCGCATCGTGCCGAAATTCTCCGGTGAAGTGCAGCGCATGAGCGTACCCTTCCTGCGGCTTTCAGCCATTGGTTGCGGCATCATGCTCGTTGCTCTGGCCAGCATCATGCAGACCGTCGCCATGGAGATTTTGTTCGTTGTCGGCGCGGCTGTCGTTCTGGCTTCGGTCATCGCCGTCGACCGGCGCAGCCGCACGCCGCTCTTTCCCTCCGATGCCTTCGCGTTAAATTCCACCGTCGGCATTGGCCTGTGGATCGTGCTGTTCATGCCGGTGGCGCAGGCCGTCACCTCGGTCTATCTGGTCATGACGCTGCAGAATCTCTGGGGCTACGGTCCTACAAAGGCGGGTGCCTTCAACGCCACCTTCGCCATCGCCTGGAGTATCTGCGCGATCCTCGTCGCCAACCTGCAGAATCCGCGCCACCGCGCCTGGATGATCCGGCTCGGACCGACACTGCTCGTCGCCGGCCTTGCAATCATCGTCTTTGGTTTCTCTGGAGATATGCCGCTGGTGGTGATGCTCGGGCAGATACTCATCGGCACGGGCTTCGGCGTCAGTTGGGGCTTCCTCAGCCAGACCGTAATGGAATCAGCGCGCAGCGGCGAACGGGATCGCGCTTCGGCACTACTCCCGACGCTGCAGTCGGTTGGTTACGCAATTGGTGCCGCCGTGTCTGGGCTTGCTGCCAATGCAGCGGGTTATCCGGAGGCGACTACCCCGGACGCGTTGCGCGACGCCACCATAACCATTTTTATCGTTTCGACGATCATCGGTCTTGGTGCGCTGGCAGCAGGCTATGCCTTGCCGCTGAAAAGGAAGACGCGTCTGGCGATAGAAATGCAAAAAAATTGAGAATAGCTGCGATGGCCGATCAGAGATCGGCCATCGCCTCTTCATATTCGCCCGAAAGCATCAGCCACTCTTCTTCCGCCCGGGCGAGCGACGACTTGGCATAGCCGATTTCCTTGCCGATCTGCGTCGCCTTGGCGGGTTCCCTCGTATAGATGACCGGATCGGCGAGTTGTATTTGCAACGAGTCGATCTTCTTCTGGAAGCGATGCACCTGCGCTTCGGCTTCCTGGATCTTCTTCTGCAGAGGCTTCAAAGCCTCACGCTTCTGCGCGGCAAGCTTGCGCTGCTCTGCTTTCGTCAGCTTCTGGCCTTCGTCCACTGTGATCTTGCTGTTGCCAGAGCGTTCGGCCTTGGCGTCGGCCAGAACCAGCGCGCGGTAGGCATCGAGATCGCCGTCATAGGGCGCAACGCCGCCATCGCGCACCAGCCAGAGCCGGTCCATGGTCGCCTCGATCAAATGCCTGTCATGGGCGATCAGGATCACGGCACCATCGAAATCATTCAGCGCGTGCATCAGCGCTTCGCGACTGTCGATATCGAGATGGTTCGTCGGCTCGTCGAGGATGAGCAGGTTTGGACCCTGGAAGGTCGCGAGACCCATCAGAAGCCGCGCTTTTTCGCCGCCGGAAAGATCTTTTGCCGCTGTGTTCATCTTGACCGTGGCCAACCCCATGCGCGAGACGCGGGCGCGTACCTTCGATTCCGGTGCATCCGGCATCAACTTGCGCACATGCTCGATGGCGTTGTCCTCGGGGATCAAATCGTCCAGCTGATGCTGGGCGAAGAACGAGATTTTCAGGTTCGGCGCCACGGTTATCTTGCCAGTCTGCAAAGGCAGGCGTCCGCCGATCAGCTTGGCCAGCGTCGATTTGCCGTTACCGTTCGAGCCGAGCAGGGCAATGCGGTCATCCGCGTCGATGCGCAGGTTGAGGTGCCTGAGGATGGGCTTGCCTGGCGTGTAGCCGACTTCACCGCTTTCAATAGCGATGATCGGCGATGCCACCACTTTTTCCGGCTCCGGAAAATGAAATGGCATCACGTGATCTTCGATGTGAGCCGAGATCGGCTTCAGCTTTTGCAGGGCCTTCAGGCGTGATTGCGCCTGCTTGGCCTTGGACGCCTTGGCGCGGAACCGCTCGACGAACGCTTCCATGTGCTTGCGATGCGCTTCCTGCTTGGTGCGCTGCTTCTGCTGCAATTCCAGCGCTTCGCTGCGCAGCCGCTCGAACTGATCGTAATTGCCCTGCCACAGCGTCAGCTTGGTCTGGTCGAGATGAATGATCGAGTTAACCGCCGAATTCAGGAGGTCGCGATCATGGCTGATGAGAATGACTGTGTGCGGATAACGGCGCACATAGTCCTCAAGCCACAGCGTGCCTTCGAGATCGAGATAGTTGGTCGGCTCGTCGAGCAGCAAAAGGTCCGGCTCGGCAAAAAGAACGGCTGCGAGCGCCACGCGCATGCGCCAGCCGCCCGAGAATGATGAAGCTGGGCGCTTTTGCGCTTCCGCATCAAAGCCCAGGCCGGAAAGAATCGCACCGGCGCGCGCCTCGGCGGAATGCGCATCGATGTCCGCAAGCCGAATGTGGATATCGGCAATGCGGTGCGGGTCGGTTGCCGTCTCGGCCTCGGCCAGCAATTCAGTGCGCTCGGTATCGGCGGCAAGCACGATCTCGATCAAAGAATCCTCGGTGCCCGGCGCTTCCTGTGCCACCTGACCGATCTTGATGTTCTTCGGCAGGAAGAAATCACCGGTTTCGGCGTGAAGTTCACCAGTAATCACCTTGAACAGCGTTGATTTGCCCGCGCCATTGCGCCCGACCAGTCCAGCCTTGGTGCCGGACGGCAGGTTCAGGCTGGCGTGGTCGATGAGCAGGCGGCCGGCCATACGCACGGATATGTCGTCGAGAATAAGCATGGCCGCGCTTTTGCACGGGAAATGGCTTTTCCGCAAGACGGTCGTACTGCATATCTGCCTTGTGGCTTTGCAAGCCTATGAATAAGGCCTGCCTTCTTCCGTTCGTTGGAACTGGATGAGATCAAAGGACGGCGCAGATTTTCCCAGCGCTGTCAAAATAGAGTGAGCCTGACCGCGATGGTGCGTCTGGTGGTTGAAGAGATGCGCCAATGCCGGCGCCAGCCGCTGGCTGATCGTCCGCATGTCGCTGACCGTCGTATAGGTGAAACGTCCGGCAATCGCCGAACTGTCCAGCCCATTGATCCAGTCGATAATGCGCGCGTCCTCTTTTTGTCGTGCAGCTTTCAACGCGTCCAGTTTTTCAAAAAGGATCGCATCGAGCGCCTTTGGTGCATCGCCTTCGCCGGTAAAGCGGTAGAGCCAGATACGATCGGTCACCAGCAGATGGTTCAACGTCCCGTACAGCGACGAAAAGAACGCGCGCACGTCGCGCCGGTATTCTTCATCCTCAAGCTCGGCCGCCGCCGCATAAAGTCGTTCATTCGCCCAGCGATTATATGCGGCAAGCATCCTGAAATGCTGTTCCATCACATTGACTTTCTGTAAATAAAGGTCAGTGACTTTCTGTAAATAAAGGTCAGTATTATTGACATAATATCCGAAGGAGGAGTTGTTTCCATGGGAATCATTCTGCACGAGCTTGTCGGTACCGATCAAGGCCGTCCCTTTAGTCCTCATTGCTGGAAAACGGTCATGTCCTTGGCGCATAAGGGACTGCCATTTGACCGTAACCGGGTTTCGTTCAAAGAAATACCGGAACTCGAGAACGGTTATTCACCCAAAGTTCCGATAATCCGCGACGAGGACCGTGTTGTTGCAGACTCCTTTACGATCGCACTCTATCTGGAAGACAATTATCCGGACCGTCCTTCGCTGTTCAAGGGAGAGGGGGGCCGCGCAATGGCCCGCTTCGTCGAGGGCTATTCGCAGATGATCATCCACCCCTTCATCAATGTGGTGATCCTGATGCCGGTGCATGATCTGCTTGACGCGTCCAACCAGGCCTATTTCCGCGAAAGCCGCGAAAAGATCTTTGGCCGCAAGCTTGAGGACGTCGCCGCGACGCGCGATGCGAAGCGCGAAGCGTTTACGGCAAGCCTTGAACCCATCCGCAAGATGCTTGTTTCACAGCCTTTCATCGGTGGTGAGAGCCCCTTGTTCGCCGACTATATTGTCTTTGGCGCTTTCCAATGGGTTCGTGTTTTGACGCCTTATAAACTGTTCGATGAAGGCGATCCGGTACAGGACTGGTTCGAGCGTTGCCTTGACCTGCATGGCGGCGTTGCGCGCGAGATCAAGGCGGCGGCGTAACAGACCTTATTGAGAATTCAGCCGGATGAGTCAGCGGGTGCGGCTTTCGACAACCGGAGCGCAGTGGACTTTCTTGTCCATGAGCACCGGAAGCGCAGAAGGTCACTTCGGATGACCATCAGGGTGGATTGGCAAAAGGTCTATTGGCAAATGGGCTCCCTGACGCTATAGAGCCGCCACCATTCCCCCAAATGACAAGGTTTCCCCAAATGGCAATTGAACGCACTTTTTCGATGATCAAGCCCGACGCGACCCGCCGCAATCTCACCGGTGCCATCACCCAGAAGTTTGAAGAGGCCGGCCTTCGCGTTGTTGCTTCCAAGCGCGTCTGGATGAGCCGCCGTGAAGCCGAAGGCTTCTACGCTGTGCACAAGGAACGTCCATTCTTCGGCGAGCTGGTTGAGTCCATGTCCTCGGGCCCGACTATTGTTCAGGTTCTCGAAGGCGAGAACGCCATTTCCCGCAACCGTGAAATCATGGGCGCGACCAACCCGGCCAATGCCGACGAAGGCACGATCCGCAAGATTTTTGCCCTCTCCATCGGCGAGAACTCGGTTCATGGTTCCGATGCCCCCGAGACTGCTGCAGAAGAAGTCGCCTACTGGTTTTCCGGTACTGAAATCGTCGGCTGATACTCCGCTATGTGAATAAGAAAAGCCGGGCGAAAATGCCCGGCTTTTTTATTGGATCAGTGGATAGCCTGCAGAGCTTCCTGCGGGGTCAGATGTACGACACCCAGCGGCGAAAAATGCTTGGTATTGTCGGTAAGGATAGTTAATTGATGCGCGCCGGCCGTAGCTGCGATGAGAACATCGCCGAGGCCTGGATGTTTTCCCTTCGCTGAAACACGATCCTCGATCACGCCACTTGCTCGTGCAACGCTTACATCTACGGAGAGAATCTGGTCCGCAAAAATCTCAATAAGTGTCTCCAGCCATAAATTCAGTTTCTCAGGCCGGGCTGAAGCACCTTTTCGGCGAAGGTTCTGTATTCCCTTTTCAATTTCTGCCACGCTCACAGCAGATAGGAACAATGTTCCTCTTTCGCCCTCGCTTTCGATCCATGCGGCAAATTCAGATGAAACCTGGGGTCTGTCCGGCGCAAATAGTGAAATAATACTGGTATCGAGAAGATAGCCCTTCAAAGTTTGACCCTACGCATTGGCGTTTGATTGCGTTCAAGCTCTACACCACCCGGATAAGTCAGAAGAAATTTGCCAAAATTCGACTTTTCAAGGGGTTGGATATTTCGCGCGGTCTCGACAGAGACAAGCACGGCTGCGGGTTTCCCATGACGGGTAATCGTCACCGTTTCCCCTTTGACAACTTCGTCTACAAGGCTCGAAAATGTCGCTTTAGCGTCTCTCAAATTGACTGTTTTCATGACATTTCTCCATGTAGTTACATGTGACTACAATGGAAACTCACGATGGAAATGTCAATGCTTTCGCTACTAGATGTTTTCGCGTTGTAGTTCAGTAATCCAGTTCCAACTGCACACCGAAACAATGCGAACTGAAAGAAAAAATGTCAATGTTTACGCTAGGTTGTAAGCGATAGCGCAACCAGAAGCAGCACGGCCATGAAGCCGATAACGAGTGAACCAATGGCGAGACGGTTCATTTGGTTTTTTCCCAGCGCTTGAGCGCTTCCTCGTCGTTTGCTTTCGCCTTGACCCATCCGCTTGCCTCGCCACTGACGAGGTGCTGCTTCTTCCAGAAAGGGGCGGCATTCTTCAAATAATCCATCAGGAACGATGCAGCCTCGAAAGCCGCCTGCCGATGGGCGGAGGCAGCAACAACAAGGACGATGTTTTCTCCCGGCTTGATAAAACCGTAGCGATGCACGACGGTCAGGCCCGTCAAACTCCAGCGGTCCAGGGTTTTCTCGGCGATACGGCCAATTTCAACTTCCGCCATGCCTGGATAGTGTTCGATTTCGAGCGCCGCCAGCGTCCCGGCCTCATCCCGGCAAAGGCCGCTGAATGTCACCACGGCGCCGATGCCGCGGCGGTCCCTGGTCATCCGGTCAATCTCGGCGGCCGTATCGAAATCCTCAGCCTGGATGCGGATGAGCGGTTCGATCGTGTTCACGCCTCATCCTCCGGTCATCGGCGGAAACAGCGCAATCTCATGCGCGCCCTTGATCGGCGCATCGTGCTCGACATGTTCCTGATTGATCGCGACGCGGATCACATCCTGGTATTCCAGCGCTGATTCATATTCTTCGCCGCGCGTTTTCAGATGGGCCAGCAGGTCATTGACCGTCACGATTGAGGGTTCGAGGTCGAGATATTCCTCGCCCTTGCCGATCCGCTCACGCACCCATGCGAAATAGACGAGTTTGGTCATTGGTCAATCCACCACGTGTTTCAGTCCGGCCCGGAAATAGTCCCAACCAGTGTACAGCGTAATCAGGGCGGCAATCCACAACAGAATAATACCAAAGATGGTGATAACGGGCACGATTTCGTCGCCGGCAGGTCCCGCCAGCAGAAATGCGATGGCAATCATCTGAATCGTGGTTTTCCATTTGGCAAGCTGGCTTACCGGCACGCTGACCTTGAGTTCTGCCAGGTATTCACGCAGGCCAGACACCAGGATTTCGCGGCAAAGGATGATAATGGCAGCCCACAGCGACCAACCGGCGATCGTTCCATCGGCTGCCAGCAGCAGCAGGCAGGCCGAAACCAGCAGCTTGTCGGCAATCGGATCGAGCATGCGACCGATGGTCGAGGTCTGCTTCCAGATGCGCGCCAGATAGCCATCTAGGAAATCGGTTATGCTGGCAATAGCGAAGATCGCCAGAGCGCCCCAGCGCGCCGCATCGCTGGATTGCAGCCGTCCTTCCAGAAAGAAACACACCACCACGAGCGGAACGGCGATTATTCGGGCATAGGTAAGAATATTCGGCAGAGAGTAGGCGTTGTTTTTGGGCATATTTCCAACCAATCAAAGCGCATGACCCCAAAAATCGTCTTTGATTTTTGGAAAGGATCATGCGCCAAACAAAAGCTACTGGGTCCTTTGTCCGTTCAATTGGACGCACGGCCAGTAGCGCCGATCAAACGGACTTGTCCACGAAAGGTCAAGCTCATCAATGGGGAGTCGGGCGCATTTATGTCCCGATTTCAAGAGTTAAAACGTTATGTACGGAAATGATCGCGAATTGTAATCGCCATCGCTTCAGATATACCGTCGACCTTCATCAAATCTTCGACAGCCGCTCGCGAAACTGCCTTGGCCGTGCCAAACTGATGCAGCAAGGCTCGCTTGCGAGAAGGACCGATTCCCGCAATTTCATCCAGCGGATTCTTGACCATTTCTTTCTTGCGCTTGGCCCGGTGCGTGCCGATGGCAAAGCGGTGTGCCTCGTCGCGCAGGCGCTGCAGGAAATACAGCACCGGATCGCGCGGCGGCAGGGTAAAGGACTGTCTGCCCTCCATGAAGAACCGTTCGCGCCCCGCATCGCGATCGACGCCCTTGGCGACGCCGATGGCGGTGACCTTGTCGGCAATGCCCATCTCCTGCAGGATGCCGCGCACCGCGCTCATCTGACCTTGACCACCGTCGATAAGGATTATGTCGGGCCAAGCCGGGAAGGCATCGGAATCATCGTCGAATTCATCGATCTCGACATCCTCAGCCGGCGCATCCTTCGTTTCCGGTGTACCGTGCTCTTTGACCAGTCGGCTGAAACGCCGTTCGATCACTTCGCGCATCATGCCGAAATCGTCGCCCGGCGTGATCTCCGTCGAGCGGATATTGAACTTGCGATACTGGTTTTTGACGAAACCTTCCGGCCCGGCCACGATCATCGCGCCGATGGCGTTGGTTCCCATGATATGGGAGTTGTCGTAAACCTCGATGCGACGCGGTGTTTTCTCCAGCCCGAAGGTCTCGGCCACGCCCTTGAGCAGGCGCGATTGCGATGACGTCTCCGCCAACTGGCGACCAAGGGCTTCACGCGCATTGCTGAGTGCATGCTCGACCAGATCGCGTTTCTCGCCGCGCTGCGGAACTGTGATCGTGACTTTGCGATCCGATTTCGCCGTCAGTGCAACGCCAAGCAATTCCTGGTCTTCGACCGTTTCGGAAAGCATGATCAACGCCGGGCAAGGCTTGTCATCATAGAACTGCGACAGGAATGCGCCGAGAACTTCGGCACCTGAGAGCGACGAATCCGCCTTGGGATAATAGGCGCGGTTGCCCCAGTTCTGGCCGGTTCGAAAGAAAAACACCTGGATGCAGGTCACGCCACCATCCTGATAGATGGCGAAGACATCGGCTTCCTCCACCGATTGTGGATTGATGCCGGAATGTGCCTGCACGTGCGACAGCGCCGACAGGCGGTCGCGATAAACGGCAGCCCGCTCAAAATCCAGATCCGCTGAAGCCTCGCGCATCGCATCCGACAAATGCGTCTTCACCGCCTGGCTTTTGCCTGAAAGAAACGCCTTGGTTTCACTGACCAGTTCGTCGTAGTCCGCTTCGCTGATCTCGCCGGTGCACGGACCGGAGCAGCGCTTGATCT
Organism: Phyllobacterium sp. LjRoot231; assembly: GCF_964253365.1. Lineage (NCBI taxonomy): Bacteria > Pseudomonadati > Pseudomonadota > Alphaproteobacteria > Hyphomicrobiales > Phyllobacteriaceae > Phyllobacterium > Phyllobacterium sp. LjRoot231. The sequence continues at coordinate 3,747,344 of NZ_CAXUQT020000001.1, read as the reverse complement.
GGTAGAGCAGGCAAGGGCGCGTGCGGTTTTCGTAGAACGAATCCGTGCAGGTGCGCAGAAGGAATGCGCGCTGAAGCGCATTGATCGTGCGCCCGACTGCACCCGCCGATGCGAACGGACCGAAATAATCGCCCTTGCTCGAGCGCGCACCGCGATGCTTGAAAATACCAGGCGCCAGCCGGCGATCGGTCTGCTTGGGTGCTGTGAGAAGGATGTACGGGAACGATTTGTCGTCCCGCATCAACACATTAAAACGCGGCCGCAAGCGCTTGATCAGATTCGCTTCCAGCAGCAGCGCTTCCGTCTCCGTGCGGGTGACGACGAACTCCATTTTCATGGTCTCGCGAATCATCCGCGCGATGCGATTATTGTGGCCCTGACCGCGCGCGTAATTGGAAACGCGCTTCTTCAAGCTGTGCGCCTTGCCGACGTAGAGCACATCACCGGCTTCGTTGAACATGCGATAGACGCCCGGCTTGTTCGGCAGGCGCTTGACCAGCGCAGCGATCACGTCAGCGCCGCTGGTTCCATCGCTGACAATCGTTGAATCCCACTCGATTGCGCTGATCAGCGCCGCAACGTCACGCACAGGTTCGTTGCTTTCCTCGATGGGCTCATCCAGGTCCTCATCGACGGGCAAATCGATATCGTCTTCTTTCACATCGCCGGAAAGAAGCTGTTTCGGACTGGTTTGATTAGCAGGGTCGCTCATTCATCAATTCCTGATACATCCGGCGTCTCCCACGCCAGATGCTGCCCGCCATCGAGAGCGATCATTTGCCCCGTAATGGAGCGTGTTTCCCACAAATAGCGGATTGTACGGCCGAATTCTGACAGATCAGGCCCATGTTTCAACAGGAGCGTGCTCACCTGGCGTTCGAAGTCTTCTCTGCTCTGCCTGTCACTCGGCATGGCCGGTCCCGGAGCAATGCCGTTGACGCGGATCCGCGGTGCGAGAGCTTGGGCGAGCGTCTGCGTTGCGGTCCACAGCGCTGATTTTGACAACGTATAGGAGATGAATTTCGGCATGAGTTTCCAAACACGCTGATCGATCATATTGACAACCAGACCATCCTTACCTGCCGGCAGCGCCGCTGCCATTGCATCCGCCAGGAGCACGGGTGCCTTGACGTGGACGGCGAAATGCCTGTCCCAGATGGTGTCATCCGCCAGATTGCCGATGCCGTCCTCCTGAAAAATCGACGCGTTGTTGACCAGCAATTGTACCGGCCCAAGTTGATCCTGTGCGTCGCGAACAAGGCGGCGCACTGCATTGCTGTCGGCAAGATCGGCCTGCACGACACAGGCCGTGCCACCCGCCGCATAGATGTCCGTTAAAAGCTCTTCGCCATCATCGCGCGAACGATTGCAATGAATTGCTACCGCAAAGCCATGTGCAGCCAGATCCTGGACAATCGCCTTGCCGATCCGCTTTGCGCCACCGGTTACAAGAACAACGGGCTGATCAGTCTTCAAGTTGTGGCTCCTTCATGCGGCGATTCAGTCACGAATATAGGGATCGCGGCTTGAAAGCGCGAGAGTGAAAGGCCGGTCGAGTGTCAGTAATGAACAGATGCAGTCGATCATCGAAGTCCGGCTGGGCCAGGACGGTTGGAGTCCGTATAGCGCCACAAAATCCTCTTGCAATCCAAGACGAACGCAAATCTTAAGCATCCATTAGGTGTATTATATTGCGCTGCAATATTGAGAGACTGTCGATTAAATTTTTCTCAAATATCGATTGGTGTCTATTTTACCAGCCTATTTTGAGACCATTGAAATCATTGGGAAATTCGCGCTGTTGCATAAAAAACACATCGCATTTCCGCCATTTTCTCGACAGTTTCTTTTCACAGTCCGGAGCAAGTGCCGCCACAATGCGGGACGAATGTCTGCCTCGTCAAGCGGACGCAATTCTTGGTTTTTCCCCCGACCAGTGCCCGCTCCGTGTAAAAGAGTTTAAAAAAGGAGATTGCCATGCGCACTCTTAAAACAACGATCCTCGCTTCGGCGGCTGTGCTCACGCTCTCCGCCCCGGTATTCGCCGCCGACGCCATCCAGGAACAGCCACCAGCACCAGCTCCTATCGAAGCACCAGCTGCGGCTGATTGGTCCGGCGCTTACCTCGGCGCTTATGGCGGTTACGGCTGGAACAAGCACAAGACCAACGATGCAGGCAACATCAACGCCGACGGCTTCCAGGGCGGCGCCTATGGTGGTTACAACTTCCAGAATGGCCAGTTCGTCTATGGTGGTGAAGCCGACCTCGGCTACAACGGCGGTGATGAGACCCGCAACGGCATCAAGGCCAAGCAGGGTGTCGAAGGCTCGGTTCGTGCCCGCGCCGGTATCGCACTTGATCCGGTTCTGTTGTATGGCACAGGCGGTCTTGCAGTGACGAACAGCAAGCTGTCTGCCGATACGGGCAGCGACTCCAACACCCGCATTGGCTGGACGGTTGGTGCAGGTGCCGAAGCCAAGTTCACGCAGAACATCGTAGGCCGCGTCGAATATCGCTACAGCGATTACGGCAAGAAAGACTTCGACCTCGGCGGTCTTGACGACGTTTCCAGCAAGCTGACAACGAACGAGATTCGTGTCGGCGTTGGTTACAAGTTCTAAGACGGGCATGTTTCAAAAGAGCCGGACAGGAAACTGCCCGGCTCTTTTTTTTGTTCTACTTCGGCAGCAGGGCCGCCAGCTCCGGATGCAGCTCCTCGAAACGTTTCTGCCAGCGCTTTAGCTTCGAGCGGCCCTTTTCCCATTTGCCTTCGAAGCGCAGGCTCGCATAGGCGAGGGCGGCGGCAAGCGCGATATGCCCGCCATGGATTTTTTTGCCAAGGCGCGGCGGTGCAGCGTTGAGATGGTCGAGCACGCGGATCGCCTTGCCCCACTGGCGATCCAGCCACGGCTGATGGATCTTTTCCTCCGGATGGAAGCGGCGCTCGTAGACGTGCGCCAGCAGGACATCGCACAACCCGTCGGCAATCGATTCGAGCTGTTCGGCTTCGAGACGTTTTTCTGCATTGCGCGGGAAAATTTTGTTGCCCGACATGCGGTTCAGATATTGCGTAATGACGCGGCTGTCGAAGATAGCCTTGCCGTCGTCGAGGATGAGCGTTGGTATCTTGCCTAACGGATTGGCGCCGATCAATTCAGTCGGTTCGGCATTGCTGTCCACCAGCACGTTCTCGACAGGAACCCCCGCATAAAGCGCCGCCATGCGGACCTTGGTACTGTAGGGTGAGGCGGGGGAATAAAGAATTTTCGTCACGTGGGGCTCCCATTGATTGCGATTCGGTGCCAAACCGTAAACCTGCCATTGGTTTTCGCAAAGCGCGGCATTTTCGCAATATTATTGCACGCCCGGCATTTCCACTGAGCGCCGGCGGCACGACGAACGTTCGACTTCGGGGCAGGAGCGGAAGTTCAGATCCTTCGTCAGGCAAACGCGTACTTCGCGCAGATAATCGCTGTCACAGGTAACGGCGATGCCCTCTTTTGCGAGGCCCGGATTGGCGGAAACGAAAGCCTGTTCTAGCACCTGTGGATTGACGGGAGCGCGCGGCGTCGGCTGGCGATATGCGGACGGAATCGCAACGCGCTTCACCGCTTGGCGCATCACCGAGAAATAGTCCTGCTGCGTCAGGCCAGTGCACGAGCCATGCTTGCGCCACTCATAGGTGACGAGTCCGGGCGATGGCATGATATCGGACAATTGTTTGGCTTGGGCAAAGGGAACGTTCCGCGGCTGTGATGTATCGCAATCCTGCGGATAGCCCCGTTCATATTGCGGCCAGAGCCCATGCACGACGAAGCCATAAGGCCGGCCGGACGAACATTGTTGCTGATTGGCGTTCGGACCTTCCACCGCGCAATAGCTGGGTGACCAGGAAAGAGCGAGGACATAGTAGTCGAAGCCTGTGCCGGACGGTAGTGACGAGGGCCCCCCGGCCTGCCGTTCCACCGGCGCATCCGAAGAACGTTCGATCGGAACGTTCTTTACCGGCGCGTTCTCTTCGCGCAGATAGGAAAGAATTGAAATGCCGATCAGAGCCGCAAACAGCGCATAGCGAGCCAGCCTGCCGATCGGCATGCTCTAGCTTTGATTAGTAGAGGGTGCGGCAGTTGCCGTTATAAACATGCCAGCGATCAAATCCGGCAACGCAGAATTCGACGTTATTGCCGATGCCGACAAAACCTTGGCCTTCTTCGACCAGATACCAAACCGGACGTTGAACTCCGTCCGAGAGATGTGCTGTCGCGCGGCAATAATGGCGCGCCACGGCATTCATTTCCGGATCACGGCTAGGCTCAAAGTGAGTCAAGCGCACATCGCTGAAGTCCTGGATGGCTACCTGAGGCAGATTGGGTACGTGGTGAACCTGATAGGAAAACCTGTTGACGATGCGATTGAGGACGTGTGCCTGCCCGCATGTATCGTCGTAACCGGGGCCGCCTTCGATATAGTCTGCAGCCCTTGCTGGTGCGGCAGCCGATGTCAGCGCCACGCCAACGGCGAAGCCTGCAGCAAGAAACGATGATACGCGTGTCATAGGATCACTCTCCGTGAAATCTCGTTGGTCGCAATCTCAACCAGCCGTTGCCTTCGGTCAAGCGCCAACTTGCTCACCACGTATCCATTCGAGCGTGAAACCTGCATTCTGTCCTTCACTGAGGATTTTCGACAACGCTGGCAGCATGGTGCGCAGTTCATCATCAAGCGTATAAGGCGGGTTGACGATGATCATGCCGGTGCCATCCAGCCGCGGTTCCGGCGAGGGTGCGCGAATCATGAGTTCGGTCCGCAATATCTTGGGAATGCCCGTATCGTGCAGCGCGGTCACGAAACGCCGCACTTCCTGCGGGTCCTTCGCAGGATACCAAAAAGCGAAGGTTCCGCCCGAAAAGCGCTTGTGCGCCCGTACCAGCCCATCGACGACCCTGTCGAATTCGCCCGCCACTTCGAAGGGCGGATCGACCAGAACAAGCCCGCGTTTTTCCTTCGGCGGTAGATGTGCTCCGAGCGCCAGCCAGCCGTCCAGCTTCGTTACACGAACCTGAATATCGCCTTCGAATATTCCCGCCAGCAGCTCAGCATCTTCCGGATGCAATTCCAGCGCGGAAAGCCGGTCTTGGCGGCGCAGTAGATGCCGCACGATCAACGGAGATCCCGGATAGTGACGCATCTCGCCATCGGCATTTTCGGCTCGTACAATATCGAGATAGGGCTGGATCAGTTCCGCAACCTTGGCATCGACCTTGGCGTCGAGCAGCCGTCCGACGCCGTTCTGCCACTCGCCAGTCTTGCCTGCTTCGACACCCTGGAGATCGTACCGGCCGATACCCGCATGGGTATCGATGACGCGGAACGCTTGCTCCTTGCGTTGGAGATAAAGCACAATTCGCGTCAGGATGATGTGTTTGACCACATCGGCGAAATTGCCGGCATGATAGGCGTGACGGTAGTTCATGGTCCGCTTCTCTCATGATGCGGGCCTGGTCGCAAGCGGCCCGGTACTTCGTCACTTTCCCTGATGTTAAAGTTGAGGTTATCGAATTTGCCATCTTTCGCAAATCTGTCATACAGCGCAGCGAGCACACTCGTATCGCTGGCGTGCTGCGGGTGAGCAATAATGTCCGGAACCGTCGTCCTCATTGTGCTGTTTGCAGCACTCATGCATGCAAGCTGGAATGCCGTCGTCAAATCCGAGGGTAACAAGTTCCTCAACACGGTTGTCGTGGTCACGTCAGCGGGCATCATTGCTGCCATATGCCTGCCGTTCCTGTCGCCGCCAGCACGCGAAAGCTGGCCTTTCCTCGCTGCTTCCGGTGTCGCACAGGTTATCTATCTTGCACTGGTCGCCGCCGCCTATCGCAGCGGGGACATGAGCCAAGCCTATCCGATCATGCGCGGCACCGCGCCATTGATCGTCGCCATCGCCAGCGGGCCCCTCATCGGCGAAGTGCTTTCGCTACAGAAATGGGCTGGAATCGCGCTGATCTGCGGCGGCGTCCTCGCGCTTGCACTGGAGTCGCGAAGACTTGCCGGTTCAAATCGCGCTACAACCATCCTTGCCCTGATTAACGCGGTCATCATCGCTTCTTACACCCTCATCGATGGCATCGGCGTTCGTCATTCCGGCGCGCCTGCTTCCTATACGATGTGGGTCTTCGTCCTGAATGCCCTTCCGTTGCTCATCTGGACTATGATCATGCGCCCGGGTGAGCTATGGCCGCATTTCCTCAAGCGGACGCGCCTCGCAACAATCGGCGGCGTTGGCACGCTTGGATCCTACGGACTTGCGCTTTGGGCCATGACCATGGCGCCGGTCGCTGCGGTCGCGGCGCTGCGCGAGACGTCTATCCTGTTTGCCGTGGCTATTTCGGCGTTCATTCTCAAGGAAAGTGTCGGGCTGAAGCGTCTGGCGGCCGTGGCGCTGATCGCGACTGGTGCGGCGGTGATGCGCCTGGCTTAAATTTTTGTCATGTACTGGCAAACATTGGATGTGTGCCCTATCTGCGCTTACGAGTTTTTGCTCGGGCCTATTTCATTCGTGGATAGATCTTGGATATTTGCACCTTCTGGTACGGCCCGTCCCTGCGTTTCGTGGACCAGATCTGTCTGGCATCAATGGTGCTGGCCGGGCATCGCGTAAAGCTGTTTTCATACAGCAAGGTTGATAACGTCCCGGTTGGCATCGAACTTCACGATGCCGAACAAATCCTCCCCCATCACACCTTCGCCCGGATAAACAAGGATTTTCCGGCAAAAAGGCCCGGCGTTACCGTCCTGCAATTCAGCGACCTGTTCCGGATCATGCTGATGAAACACGGTCGGGGAGCGTGGCTTGATACCGATGTGTATCTGCTGAAACCATTCGACCCGTCACCATCTGAGCCATACCTTGCGCGGGAAAACTTCGCCCGGCTCGGCGTTTCAGCGCTTTACCTTCCGCCAGACAATCCGATCATTCGCGATTTCGAAGCCTATATCAACGGAACCGAGATCCTTCCGAACTGGCTAGGTTTCCACCGGCGGGTGATCAAGCCCGCCTTAATTCGTCTTAAAGGAGAAGAAGTCGCGACGGCGATGATCGGGCATACCGTCTTCGGCAATGACGGCATCTCGCGCCTGGCGCGCCGGCATGGCTTCTTCAGGGACGCTGCCCCGAAAGAGAGCTTCTACTATTGGACGGGCCGCGATGCGCTTCGCATATTCGATCCGAAATATGGTCTGGAGCCAACACGCCACAAGGACTTCATCGGGTTCCACATTCACAAGAAGAAGCCGACCAATTTACCCGCCGAGCCCGGCAGTTTCTATCATTGGGCGATCGAAAGGGTGCAGCACCTGCTCGCTTGAACTAGAGCCTTTCATGCCTAAATAGAATCGTTCTGCCGGAGGGAATTCGTGGACAAGGTCGAGGGGTTTGGCGAGGCCGATGCCCTCCATCCGCGAAACAGAACTGTTTCTATTTAGGCATAAAAGGCCCTATTCCGGCCGCATGTGAAAATAAGGCTGCGCCTCTTCCACGGCTCTTGCGAAGGATGGCCGGTTCATCAGCCTGTCCAGATAGCCCGAGACGTTCCGATGTTCGGAACCGAGCGGCACAGTCAGATTGGCATAGAACAATGCGGGCGAGGCGGAGCAATCGGCCAAAGTATATTGATCTCCAGCCGCCCAGACACTGTCCTTCAGCCTGTTTTCCAATACGGCATAAGCGGTCCGCAGCTTTGTCGTGGCCTCTTCCACCCCGAAAGGATCCTTCTTGTCTTCCGGACGGAGCTTGTCGCCGACGATCTTCTGCATATGGGTGTGGACGTGCAGATCGAAAAAACGATCAAACCACCGCGCTTCGTACGCCATCTCGGGGTCGGTTGGCAAGAGCTGTGCCTTTCCGGGATAGTACATTTCCAGATACTCGATAATTGGAGTCGATTCTGGAATAAGCCTGTTGCGCGCCTCATCGCGTAGCAGTGGGAACTTTCTGATCGGCCACATCTCGATGAAGCGTGCATTTTCCGTCGCATCCCCAAAATTGACGATGATTGCTTCGAAGGGCAGGTCCTTTTCATAAAGCGCCGTCAGAACCTTCATGCAGTAGGACGATAGCGGGTGAAAATACAGCTTGAGCGACATCTCATTCCTCCAATTCCAAATACTAAAGTAACTACTTAACTATCAGGCAGGGGCGCGCGCGTCAAGCTTGTCACCAAGACAAAAAGCAGCATTTGTGACTGTCCGAATTTGCGCTATGGATAGACGATGAACAAACCTGTCCTGCTCCGCACGGGCCATTCCGCCTGTCCCCACGATTGCCCTTCCACTTGCGCCCTTGACATCGAGGTGCTCGATACGGGCCATATCGGCCGTGTACGTGGTGCCAAGGAGAATAGCTACACCGCTGGCGTCATCTGCGCCAAGGTAGCCCGCTATGCCGAGCGCATTCATCATCCTGAACGACTGCTGAAGCCCGTCATTCGTGGTGGTGCCAAGGGTGAGGGCGTGTGGAAAGAAGCGAGCTGGGACGCTGCGCTCGATCTGATCGCGGAACGGTTCCTCAAGGCCGAAGCCGAGTATGGCTCCGAGAGCGTCTGGCCGTATTACTATGCTGGAACGATGGGGCTCGTGCAGCGCGATTCGATTCATCGCCTGCGCCACGCGAAGAAATATTCCAACCAATTCGACAGCATTTGCACGAACTTGGCCTGGACCGGCTTCTTCGCCGGAACCGGCAAGCTCGGCGGCGTCGACCCGCGCGAAATGGCAAAGTCGGATTGTGTCGTGATCTGGGGCACGAATGCGGCAGCGACGCAGGTCAATGTCATGACCCACGCCGTCCGCGCCCGCAAGGAGCGCGGAGCCAAGATCGTCGCCATCGACATTTATGAGACCGCCACCGTCCGGCAGGCAGATCTGGGGCTGGTCCTCAAGCCCGGCACCGATGGCGCCTTCGCCTGCGCGGTCATGCATGTGCTCTTCCGCGATGGGCTTGCCGATTGGGACTATCTCAACACCTATACCGACGATCCGAAAGGTCTCGAGCAGCACCTGAAGGACCGCACCCCGGAATGGGCGGCCGCGATTACCGGCCTCACCATCACTGAGATCGAGGAATTTGCCCGGCTCGTCGGCACGACCAAACGGACATTCTTCCGCCTGGGCTATGGTTTTGCCCGCCAGCGCAACGGCGCGGTCAACATGCACGCGGCGCTGTCGATCCCTGCCGTAACTGGTGCCTGGAAATATGAGGGCGGCGGCGGGTTCCACTCCAATTCCGGCATTTTCCGCATGGACAAGCGTGAGATCGAAGGTCGCGCGTTTGCCGACCCGTCTGTCCGCCACATCGACCAATGCAAAATCGGGCCGGCGCTTACCGGAGATCCGGCTGCGCTCTATGGCGGCCCGCCAGTCATGGCCATGTTGGTGCAGAATACCAATCCCGCCAACGTCGCGCCGGAACAGCGTCTGGTGAAACAGGGCATGTTGCGCGATGATCTGTTCATGGCCGTGCATGAGCAGTTCATGACCGATACGGCCAAGCTCGCCGACGTCGTTCTGCCGGCCACCATGTTCATGGAGCATGACGACATCTATCGCGGCGGCGGCCAGCAGCATATCGTGCTCGGTCCGAAGCTGATCGATGGTCCCGGCGAGACCCGTCCGAACCTCTTTGTCGTCAATGAATTGGCGAAACGCCTCGGTGTGGGTGATTTCCCCGGTTTCGACCTCGACGCGAAGACACTGATCGACAACATGATGGCAGCCAGCAATCTGCCCGGCTTCGACGTGCTGAAGGAGACCCGCTGGCTCGATATCCAGCCGGATTTCGAAACAGCGCATTATGAAAAAGGCTTCAGCTGGCCGGATGGCAAGTTCCGCTTCAAGCCGGATTGGACCAACGGGCCGTCGCCGAACCGCCCGCCGCAATCGATGGGCCTGCAAGGTCCGTTCGAAGCATTGCCGCAATGGCCAGACTACTGGCAGGCAATCGAGGTTGCCGATGAGAAGCATCCGTTCCGGCTGGCGACGTCGCCTGCGCATAATTTCCTGAATTCCACCTTCGCCGAAACACCGACCTCGGTTGCCAAGGAGCGGCGGCCGGAATTGCTGATCCATCCGGAAGATGCGGCCGAACTCGGTATCGAAGACGGCGCGCGCGTCGAAATTGGCAATGATCGCGGTGAAGTCGTGGTTCATGCACGCGTTCAGGCCGTGACCAAACGCGGTGTGGTGATCTCCGAAGGCATCTTCGCCAACTCGGCCTTCGAGCGGGGCGAGGGGATCAATGTCCTGACCGGCGCCGATTCCCCGGCACCCAATGGCGGCGCCGCCTTCCATGACAACAAGGTCTGGGTGAGGCTGGCTCCGGCGTTCTAGTCGGTAAAAACCGTCCGCCCGTCCTTCATCACGGCTTTGCCGCTGGCAACGAGCGCGAGCGCCCGGGCATAGGTCTCATGCTCCACTGACAGCACCCTTTCGGCCAGTGTTTCGGGCATATCGCCCGTCTTCACAGGTACAGAAGTTTGGGCGATGATCGGGCCTTCATCCGTGCCTGCAGTGACGAAGTGCACGGTACAGCCATGCACGCGCATCCCGGCTTCCAACACCTGTTCATGCGTATGCAAGCCTTTGAACAGCGGCAACAGCGAAGGGTGGATATTGAGCATCCTTCCTTCCCACTCGCTTACGAACTCCGGTGAGATGATCCGCATGTAGCCTGCGAGGCAGACGATATCGGCCTTCGCCGCGTGCAGCGCTTCGGAAACAGCCTTTTCATGCTCGCGTTTTGAAGCATAGTCGCGATGCGGTATCGCAAGCGCTGGAATGCCTTGCGCCCGTGCTGTTTCCAGCCCGGCGGCATCTGCCTTGTTGGCGATGACAGCAACGATCTCTGCCGGATAGCCGGCCGCTTTTGCAGCTTCGATCAGCGCACTCATGTTGGAGCCGCGCCCGGATATCAGGATAGCGACACGTTTCTTTGGCGTGCTCACAGCGCCAGCGTGCCCTGATAGACGACACCTGTATCAGCTCGTGCAACCATCTTGCCGAGGCGTACAGCCTCTTCGCCCTGTGCTTTCAGAGCCGCGAGCACTGCATCGACATTCTCGGGCGCGACAACGGCGATCATGCCAATACCGCAATTGAAGGTCCGCAGCATTTCATCGCGCTCGACGCCGCCGGTCTTTGCCAGCCACGAAAATACCGGCGGGACTTCGATGGCCGAAAGATCGATGCTTGCCGTCAGCGTCTTCGGCAGCACGCGGGGAATATTATCCGGAAACCCGCCGCCGGTAATATGCGCCAGTGCCTTGATCGCATTGGTTGCGCGGATGGCAGCAAGCAGCGGCTTTACATAGATACGCGTCGGCGTCAGCAAAGCCTGTCCAAGCGTTGTGCCGGTCTTGAACGGTGCGTCGGCATCCCAGCCAAGACCGGAAAGTTCGACGATGCGTCTTACCAGCGAAAAGCCATTGGAGTGAACACCGGAGGAGGCGAGGCCGAGAATGACATCGCCCTCGGCAATGTCACCGGACGGTAGCAACTGATTGCGCTCGGCAGCACCCACGGCAAATCCGGCAAGATCATAATCGCCATCGCGGTACATGCCCGGCATTTCCGCCGTCTCGCCGCCGATCAGCGCGCAGCCGGCCTGCAGGCAGCCTTCGGCAATGCCGCTGACGATAGCCGCGCCCTGGTCGGGATCGAGCTTGCCGGTGGCGAAATAGTCGAGGAAGAACAGCGGCTCGGCGCCCTGCACGACGAGGTCGTTGACGCACATGGCGACGAGATCGATACCGACGGTGTCATGTACGCCCGCGTCGATGGCGATCTTGAGCTTGGTTCCAACGCCGTCATTGGCCGCGACCAGCACGGGATCGGTAAAACCCGCAGCCTTCAGGTCGAACAGCCCGCCAAAACCACCAATCTCGCCATCGGCGCCCGGACGGCGGGTCGAACGCACGATCGGCTTGATCTTTTCGACAAGCAGATTGCCGGCATCGATATCGACGCCTGCCTGCGCGTAGGTAAGGCCATTCTTGCCACCTTTGGCGGGCTCGTTCTTGGTATTCATGTTCTGCTCCGGATTGTTGCCCGCGAAATGGCACGACTCTCGCGCTGCTGCAAGGTCTGGATAGCCCAAGGGGCGATAAAACGCCACTTATCGACATTTTGCCGGTTGATCGCACTTGAGCAAGCCATTCATTCACTCCACTTAGAATCGGGATAAGAACGAGTGGGTTGCCTCTTGACCGCAGCTTCCGCGACTGCCTATCTCGTGGCGTGGACAAAACACATGGCAGGATATGAGCAGCACCGGACGCAAGAGCATTAGCAAGACGACCAAGACGGACCCTGTTCCGGTCGAGATCCCGGATCGGGACATTCATGTCGATGTCCAGGTCAACACGCTTGCGACCAGCGTGCGCCGGCAAGCCGTGTTCTGGACGGGCGCCATGCTGTTCCTCGCGCTGTTTCTCTACATTTTCTCGTCGATCCTCCTGCCTTTTGTCGCAGGCCTCGTCCTCGCATATTTTCTTGATCCCGTGGCGGACCATCTCCAACGCCTCGGTTTGTCCCGGCTGCTGGCGACGATCGTCATCCTCGTCCTGTTTGTCGTCACTTTTGCGCTCCTGCTGATCATTCTTGTGCCGGTGCTTGCATCGCAAATGAGCGATTTCATCGTGCGCTTGCCGAGCTATGTATCGCGCCTGCAGGAACTCATCGCCAATCGCGATTCACAATGGTTGAAGGATTTCATCGGCGTCGATGCGTCAGTCATCCGCAACAGTCTGGATTCGCTCCTCCAGCAAGGCGCAGGCTTCCTCACCACCCTGCTGCAGTCGATCTGGAGTTCAGGTAAGACGCTGATCGATGTGCTGGCGCTCTTCGTCGTCACGCCTGTGGTCGCTTTCTATATGCTGCTCGACTGGGATCGCATGGTTGCCAAGATCGACAATCTCGTTCCGCGGGAACACGTCTATACCGTTCGCGCCATCGCGCGTGACATGAACAAAGCTATTGCCGGTTTCGTCCGTGGGCAGGGCACAGTGTGCCTTCTCCTCGGTATCATCTATGCGGTGGGCCTCACGGTCACCGGGCTGAATTTCGGCCTGTTGATTGGTCTCTTCGCCGGTCTGATCAGCTTCATTCCCTATGTGGGCTCGCTGGTCGGCCTGCTTTTGGCGCTTGGTGTGGCGCTGGTGCAGTTCTGGCCGGACTATTTCAATGTTCTCTATGTCGCCATTGCATTCGGCATCGGCCAGTTCATCGAGGGCAATATCCTTCAGCCGAAACTCGTCGGATCGTCCGTTGGCCTGCACCCCGTCTGGCTGATGTTCGCGCTGTTCGCCTTCGGCTCGCTGTTGGGTTTCACAGGCATGCTCATCGCCGTACCGACTGCTGCCGCCGTGGGCGTTCTCGTGCGCTTCGTCATCCATCGCTATCAGCAATCCCCGCTCTACACAGGCGAGTATCGCAAAAGCGAGAAGACCAAAGAAATCAGATGACAGTGCCGCGTCGCTGGCTGTATTTCATCGCTCCATGACCGATGCCAATACACCACGCCAACTGCCGCTCGATCTCGGCCACGAACCGGGCTATGCCCGCGACGATTTGATCGTGTCCGCGTCGAATATGGCGGCGGTGGACATCGTTGATCGCTGGCCCGGTTGGATATCGCCCGTCGTGGTGCTGGCCGGTCCGACAGGCTCGGGCAAGACACATCTCGCCGCGGTGTGGAAGGCGGAGTCCGACGCCATCGTTCTCGATCCACGCAACATCGGCACCGCATCGGGCGAGAAAGGCCCGTTCCTTATCAACGACATTGGCTCAGGTCTGATTGACGAACCCGGCCTGTTTCACCTGATCAACAGCGTACGCCAGAGTGGCTCCAGTCTGCTGATGACCTCGCGCAAATGGCCCGCAAATTGGCCGGTGACCCTGCCGGACCTCGCCTCGCGCCTCAAGGCAGCCACGACGGTGGAAATCGGCGAGCCGGACGACATGCTGTTGTCGGGCGTTCTCTACAAGCTCTTCGCCGACCGGCAGATTGCCATCGATCCCAATGTCATCAACTTTCTCGTCAGCCATATAGAGCGTTCGCTCTCTACGGCCAACCGCATCGTCGAGCGGCTGGACCGCGCAGCGCTCGAAAAGAAATCGAAGATCACCCGCGCCCTTGCCGCCAGCGTAATCACTGCGATTGATGAAGGGCAGGCGGCGTTTGATCTTTGATAGACAAAACGGGTACATCCACGCCTTTTAGCTGACCCTTATCGCCGAAAAGTCGAATTGACGATCGCTCTCATCCCCACAAGGCTGAATGCGATCGCGCGCTTTCAGACGGAGGGGAAGAAATGATTGTTCCCATGTCGCAGCAGCAGCAATTCTGGAATCAGTGGAATTCATCTACACGGGAGATTCATCTGGATGAGGTTTCGTTCCGGCAGGCTGAAGTCGTGCTCGGCTGGCTGGCAGCGGAAAATAGAACAGATCTCCAGATTTTGGAGGTGGGCTGCGGGGCAGGCTGGTTTTGCGGCGACCTTTCCCGCTACGGGCAAGTCACTGCTACCGACCTTTCCGACGAAGTCCTCGCTAGAGCGCAACAGCGTATGCCCCATGTGAAATTTGTATCCGGTGACTTTATGGAGCTGGAATTCGATCAGAAATTTGATGTGCTCGTTACTCTCGAAGTATTGTCGCACGTGGCCGATCAACCGGCGTTTATTGCAAAGCTTGCAGATCACTTGCGCAACGGCGGCACATTGATGCTCGCCACCCAAAACAAACCGGTCATTGAAAAATATAACCGTGTCGATCCCGCTGGCGCCGGGCAGTTGCGCAAATACGTCGATAGCCGCCAACTGACAGCGCTTCTCTCCAAAAACTTTAACGTGATGGAGGTCTTTTCCGTCACGCCAAAGGCCAACCGGGGCTTCATGCGAATTCTGAACTCCCGGACGTTTAATCGTCCGATCCGCGCGCTCGTCGGCAAAAGACTTGATGAATTTAAAGAGTCGATCGGTCTCGGCTGGACACTCATGGCGCGAGCGCAAAAGAAAGTAGCGGGCACCGCGTAATTCTCATTCTCGCGACATCACCTTCAATATAGCTCCGGTATGGGAAACGGAGAATCGGGTTGCAGTTGTAACGACTGGCTGCCCGTCCGTAACATATGGGAAACATTGCCATAACGACAGGCAAAAAAAGAGCCGGACTAAAAAGCCCGGCCTAATTGTGAAGGTTAAAAACCTCCAGAGGGGAACAGCCGAAGCGGAAAAATGGGAGGAGGACCGCTCCGGCTGTTGTTGAACTAGGCTCGATGCGGGCCAAACTCAATGCGGGTTATTGCATAGCTGCTATGCAGGCTGGTGAATTAGTAAGCGTCTCTCGATGCGCTCGTGCTTGACCTTCCCTCTGGGAGGGCTGCTTAAAGCCAACAGAACCCGGCGAAGATCGTCCAGCAGTATAATCAATTGCCTTCAGCGCCGGATTGATCCAGCGGCTGAGTTTGTCCGGGTTGGTCCTGCGTAGGTTCGTCCCGCGATAAAAAGGCCAGTGCCGCTAATAGTGCGAATATCGCGACTAGCGCGGGCGGATTGTTCCGCATAGTGCAGAGGCTATTTGTCCAGTTCATGCTCGACGCAATAGGCGATAAACTCGTCGCGGGTCATCGTGCCATGGCCGTCAATTTCGACTTTGATGATGTTGTGCTCGTGGACCGCGGCATATGCCTTTTGGATGCCGTCAAACAGCAGGACGTTGGTAGTCAGTATTTCGTCTGGAACGAAGAGACGAACTTGCGATTTGGGATTGATCATTTTGGCCTCACTGTCGGTTTGACGCCCAATTCTAACACCGAACCACAAATATCAAATCAATGGCCGCCTCTGCGGCCGGTAATCCAATGGACCATTTCCAAGCTGTGAGCATCGAGGCGACCAATGCCACTAACACGTATGCAAAACACTATGCCGTGATCTGATTTATGCGGTTCCATGTTGGCTGAGGCTATATCCTGACAATACCAGGCGTCTTTCTTCCTGTTTGGCGAACTCCTTCGCGGCGTCCTTCGTACCAAAGGGAGGCTGCTTAACTTGTCCGCTATCTTCAAGACTAAGGCGGATGCTGCCCGCGCTGATCGGCTCAACGGCCGGACAGGAGATCATCACGCGCGAGGCCTTGTCAGACGCCCTCGTGAATACCTTCACTGAAGATGGCAGCTTGCCCGGGCTGGACGGATTTATCGACGAGTACGGCAAGCTGTCCGAACAAGATCCGAGTGAGGCTGAGATCATCGCTGCGACGACACCAACGGAAAACAACTAAGCTCTGCTGACAGGCAACTCGAACGTAGCGCTATTTTCATGCTGCTCGACCTTTTCAAAACCGATCAAAGCAAACCAGCGATCAACGTCAGGGCGGTCACTCCGGCTCACAGACCGGATGGGGATGTTGCCGCAAAGCTGCTGGATTTTTTTGATGTGACGTTTGCAGAAACGGACAGTCTTCGCAGTGAAGAATTCTTCATTGGCTGCAAATGACGTGTTAGCGATGCCGCCTTCGTCATGCCAAGTTATGACCGCTAAGGTCTCGTTTCCATCCATCAACGCGTGCCCGCGTCCTTCGCGAAGGTCCATCAGCAGATTTTCTTTCGCTTTGTTTTCGGTTTCGCCAGCGGTCGCATACTCTCGGCTCAATCGGTCGGCGAGATGATCGAAAACGTGGCTGAGATCTTGGGGAGTCGCAGTTCTGGCTTCCATTTTAATCCTCCCACTGCGTTTTCATAGACTCCATAGATAGGGCTTCGTCCATGCAATTCACAGACGCTGTAACCGTCGCGGGAACGCGCCGGCGCGATGACGGCTACCTTGTTGCTGACGCTCGGATCGCACACACGGGTATCCAGAACTATCTCGGATCGGAAGTCGGCAAGCCGGATATGGCTCAGGTTCGTGTCCATCGTCCCGGATCCGAAGTGTTCAGCGATGAAACCTTGCGGAGCGCCGCACACCGTCCCGTAACGAATGACCATCCTGACGCGCATGTCAATTCCAAGAATTGGAAAGACTATGCAGTCGGGCAAACCGGAGACGAGGTGACGGGCGAGGGCATCTTCATCCGTGTTCCGCTGATGGTCAGCGATGAGCGCGCGATCAGCGACATCGAGGCTGGCAAACAGAAGTTGAGCGCGGGTTACACCTGCGACCTCGATTTCATCGCCGGTACCACGCCTTCAGGCGAGGCCTACGACGCCATTCAGAAGAATATCATCCTGTCCTGCTTCTTCTTCTACACCGGCTTTGCCACGGCGCAGGACATCACCGCTATTCTCGCCACCCGTTCCGGCATGCCCTACGAACCGCAGCCGCAACAATATTATCAGCAGACGACAACAACTGCGCCTGTCGATCCGTCAATGCCGGTCACCACGACAACCACTGTTTCACCTCAACCGCCGTCCGATGAACCTGTTCTCGACGGTCCGGGGCCGGGAGCACGCCCATGACCATCCCAGGAGCTATCAAAGCCGCGCTCTATGCCATTGCGGGCGCTGTCCGTAGTGCGATAACTTTACAGTACCCGGAGACATGACTCGCACCCGACCCGCCAAGCTTAAACATCGCCTAAGTCACCTTGCCAAAATGGGCGCCAATGGTATGGACCCCGCCCTCCCGGTGAGGTGGAATCTCGAACATCAATTGCGATGAAGGAGGAGTGTCATGCAAGCTGTTCGGATAGGTCTTGATCTAGCGAAATATGTCTTTGACGTTCACGGCGTAGACGACGACGGCAAGGTTGTCTTGCGCAAAACACTGCGTCGTGCCGCGGTGACTGCGTTCTTCGCCAATCTGCCGCCGTGTCTGGTCGGGATGGAAGCCTCGAACGGAGCACACTATTGGGCAAGAGTGCTCACCGATCTCGGTCACGAAGTCCGGCTGATCAGCCCTCAGTTCGTAACGCCGTATGTGAAGTCGAACAAGAACGACCGGAATGATGCGGAAGCCATCTGCGAAGCTGTCAGCCGGCCCTCAATGCGCTTCGTGCCGCCGAAATCAGTGGATCAACTGGCGGTGCAAGCCGTTCATCGCATTCGCCGGCGTCTGGTTGCAGACCGGGTCAGGCTCGTCAATCAGATTCGCGGGCTTCTTTCTGAACATGGGATTGTCATTGCCCGTGATATCACGCAACTGCGACGCAGCCTTGCCGACATTGTCGGGAACATCGATGACGGCCTCAGCGATCTTGTCCGGTCGCTCATGAGGGATCTGCAGGCGGAAATGGCCGAACTCGATGTCCGAATAAAGTCCTTTGACCAGCGGATACGCGAGATCTTCCGCAATAGCGAGCAGTGCCAGCGGCTCGGGAAGATTGAAGGCATTGGCCCTGTGACCGCAACGGCATTGATTGCGGCCGTGGGGAACAGAACATGCTTCAAGAATGGCCGTCAGTTTGCAGCATGGTTGGGGCTCGTCCCCAAGCAGCGATCGAGTGGCGGACGAGCTCGCCTGTTTGGCATCAGCAAACGCGGTGACCGCTACTTACGCACCCTGCTCATCCATGGCGCTCGATCCGCCTTGGGTCGAGTGGGCGGCAAGCAGGATCCGCGCAGCCTCTGGCTCGGCCACTTGAGGCAACGACGACATCCGAACATCGCGGCCGTCGCGCTCGCCAACAAGAACGCGCGGATCGTGTGGGCCATGCTCTCCGGCGATACGTTCTACAAGCCCGCCCTATCGGTGACGGCGGCGGCCTGAGAATACTGGTAGAGAAAACAAGCAAAGGAGGTCTCACCCTGGCAATTGCAACATAAGGCAGGAGATGGTGAAACGGTCACTCCCGTCGCTTTCCGAACCTGATGTCTGGATCGGCATGGCTTTTGCCAATGTCTCGGCGCCATTGAGGTGAAAGCGTGCGAAAATCCATCGAGGCTCGCGGCGAAGAATATCAAGCCGCATCAGGAAGCCGGATATACATCAGCAGTTGTGACCATCAACCCTCATCCAGCCAACCTGTTGCAATCGGGCGGGGTCCATATACATCCAGACATGATAACGCCGAAAGTAGAGTTAGCGAGCGGTCTCTACGCCGCTGTCCCCGCAGGCTTCGCCGTCAATGCCCCGGCGATTCGCTCCGACAGCCAGCCAAACAGAGCGCCCACGATCATCGAGGCGACGATGTTGATCAGCGGATTGTCGATGATGGAGCCCGAGGTCAAGGTCGCCATCTTGCCGGCGAGCAGCCCATAGGCCGCAACGCTTGCGTAGCCATAGACCGAGGACGGGATTTGGGCGAGCGCCGGCACATTTGCGCCGAGCACGAGAACAATGACGGTGATCGCTACCGATATGCCGGCTGCCAGCGGAACGCCGAGCGAGCCGGCAAGCAGCGTTATGCCGTAAAGCGCGATCCAGCCGAGGATCGCGCCCCATATATGCGCCGGAATGTTGGTCTTGAGGGACGCTTCCTTACCGCCGGAATGATAGTAGGCGGCCCAGGCGATGAAGGCCGCCCATATCTGGAGGCCGAGTACCGCCAGCGGCCCGACGAAAAGCCAGGTGGCGATGCCGCCGAGTATACCGATGCTAAGTGCAAGTGCGGTGAGCAATGGCATGTGAGTTCCTCCTTGGGATCGTTTCTCAAATAAACTGCAGCGGTCAGCACCGAAATCTCAAATATACTGCACATTCTCAAATTAAGTACAAAGCTAACTCATTGAAATCACTGACTCGGTATTCATAATGGCCGCTGCGAGGCGCGCGACCCAGGATCGTGACATACGGTAGGCGGGCCGATCCAGTGGGCGGCACCGCGCCAATGTCGCAATCGGCGAAAAGCGAGCTGACCGCCTCCTCCGAGCCGAGACCAAGACGCCTGTCAATTACATCCTGCAATGTGGAGAGCTCGATCCGGTGCGTGCTCGGAACAACGGCTAGAACGTACCCAATTTCGTGATGCACGACCACGGATTTGGCCAGCCTGCTGCCCGGAACAAGTGCCGCTTGCGCCGGCTGGCTGGTTGTTGCTGTGCGGTGATGAGCGACGGTGTCGTAGGCGATACCTTCGCCGTCGATACAGTCCTGAAGTTTCCTTGCGATCGTCATCGTAGGCGCCCCTAATGTTGCGTGGTGAGGCATAAAAAGACATTCTCCTCTCATAACCTGCGAAGTCAACGACGAATGAACAGTTTGGTGGCGCTCTATAAGGTTCCGTCGCACGCACCGACTAACTCGGCCAACGCGGTCGGCGCAGAGTCAAGCTCCGAAAAGGCGCGACCGACGTCGCTCGGCTCACTTGACCGGAGAGCCGCACGAAGACACCGTATCAGATGCTGCTCATCAAATGGCTTACGAGGGTAACAAACGACCCCGTCGTTCATAGCACGGTTCGGAAATACTGAACTCCGCTATCCGCCACCAGAAGGGAGCCCGCTTCCACTTGCGTCGTTATGAGTGGCTGGCGTCGATTTCCTCGGTGCCGCACAGAGGATTCGGTTAGCCATTGCCACGAAATCTGTCGAGAGTTCGGTGGGAAATTCCGTGGGACTTTTGGTGCCTTACGAAGCCTGTGCAGGCCATTTGTTCAGTTTTTCCGCCTTTTCCTGTTTTGGGCTATTGCTTTCCGGGAACGAAGACTCTAGGGACATCAGCGTTCAAGTCGGAACGGAGCGTAGCGCAGCCTGGTAGCGCATCTGGTTTGGGACCAGAGGGTCGCAGGTTCGAATCCTGCCGCTCCGACCACTTCCCAAGCAAATGCTGCTGGAACTGAGTTGAAGCCTGTAATATATCGGGATTGCAGACAAAGGGATTTCTTCAATGGCAGCACGCATTTACCGCCCGGCAAAAACCGCAATGCAATCCGGCAAGGCCAAGGCCGACACCTGGACACTCGAGTTCGAGCCGGAACAGCCGCGCAAGGTTGAACCGCTGATGGGCTATACGTCGTCACGCGACATGAAAAGCCAGATTCGCCTGACCTTCGCGACGAAGGAAGAGGCGATCGCCTACGCGCAGAAAAATGCCATTGCCTATACGGTCCAGGAGCCCAAGGAAACGCGCCGGCGTGTGGTTTCCTATTCGGAAAACTTCCGCTTCGACCGCAAGCAGCCCTGGACGCATTGATTTTTACTGAATTTTTCGATTTTCCGGCGAAGATTGCTTCCGCCGAAACACAATTTGGTCCCGTAGCTCAGCTGGATAGAGCACCGGCCTTCTAAGCCGACGGTCACTGGTTCGAATCCAGTCGGGATCGCCATTCTCTCTTTCTCGCCAGAGTAGCCTGACTCCTCGCCATTTTATTTGACCCGTTTTGATGTGACTGCTGTAGCCCCCCGGGCGGGACATGCTATTTACCCGTCCACGGATTGAGCAGACCGGGGAGTGGAAAATGACGATTGATCAAACAGAAATCGTCAGTGTTTCTTGTCGCCACTACGGCGTGGTGTGCGATAGCGGTTGCCGCTATGTGAACATCGGAGCAACATCAGATCTTTTTGGCACGGGGATCGGGCAGCCAGAGTGGCTTGGGCGGCACAATATCATTCGGGCGAGAACCCTTGTCACCTCGGGAGTCGCTTCAAGGACGCCGAATTCGCGTTCAATATCGCATATAGTCTGGTCAAGACGGGCAAATTTGGCAGGATTGTCTTCGCGGATCTTCTCGATGCCGAAATAGATTTCGAGATAGACGAACTGGGGGATTGCAGTTGCACTCGGATGAAGGGACGGAACTGGATGGAACACCCTGCAATTGGCCTAAACCAGCGTCGTCCCATTGACTTGCTCGCAACCGCAGTCGGCGTTGAAATTGTCAAAGAATTCCTCGATCGACTTGAATATGGGTGTACGCGTGACTGCGTTGCCAAGCGCCTCTCAGCGGCTCCATTTCGCAAGTGAGTTCGTGCGTGGATACATGAATAGCGGAGGTCGCTGATATGTATCCGGCCTGTTTGATCGGCTCGCGGGCCGTGGCCTTGACGGGCGTACGCACGCGCCTTGGTCTATTAGCGGACAGGTTGACGAGCAACCATTCGGGCCACCAGGTTCAGGGCGCGTTTATCGATCCAGTGTCTCCGTCGCGAATTTGGTCGAAGATCATCGATTCATATTGCCGTGACCTCGTAACGGTGTGTATCGAAAGCCTTCTCGTTGTGCAGCAGGCTCCAGGCGATGCGTGCCAGCTTGTTGGCAAGGTCGGTGGCCAACTTGTTGCGATGCATCCGTGGCGCTGCGTTGTGCAGCCACGCTCCGAAGCTAAAGTTGCCCCAGTTATGTGGTCGCATCAGGATGAGTTTAGCGGCCTGAATGAACAGGCTTCGCAGATACCGGCTACCCCGTTTTGGAAATGCCACCCAGGATGGATCGACCGCCAGTGCTGTATTGTCGGGTACCAGGCCGAGCCACGCTGAAGTTCTCTTTCGCGGTCAAAGGCCTCGCCGCGACCGATAGCGGCAACCACAGCGGTAGAAATCAGTGGTCCGATGCCGGGTACGCTTATTATGCGAAGGCAGTTTGCCTCGGTCTGGTCAATCACCTCGATCTCGCGGGAGATCGATGCGTTCATCGAGCCGTAGCCAGTCTTCGTGGAGACCGGCGATGGGCTCACGCATTGTCGGTGACATCTCGTCTTCGCGGTTCTTCAAAATCGCGAACAGCGAATTGTGCAGGCTGGGTGCCTGTTCTGACTGCGATATCCGCGGCTTCAGCTCCCTGGCTGAGGACACAGCCACCTCTCACCCGTGGCCCGGAAACGTGCGCGAACTCCACAATAGGGTCGAGCGCGCCGCTGCTGACGTCCGGGATGCGGCCGAAAAGCGGCAGATCGAACGGGCGGCGAGCAGGCGGTTGGCCAAGGCTGACCAGTAACCCGTCATCCAGATACTGCCATGCCCGACTGCGGCGATTGCAAGCGTCCCAGTCACAACCTCAGGATTGGGACAGATGCAAAGAAGTTCCGCATCGGGCGTCGATCTGCGCAGAAAGCTTACCATGCTTTCCAGAGATCCGTCGTTGCCTGTGTTGCCACTTCCGAACAGGCCTAACAGGGCGATCTTCATCGGAAGCCTCCTTCACTGGGGCGACCGGCTGCACGGCTGGTACCGTTCAACAAATGATCGCGGAGCCTTCCACGGCGGGGCTGGCCTGAACCGTAGCGGTGAGGTTGTCGATTGTCGCAAAGAGGGATGCCTGCCGGACTACGTTTCCGGCAAGCATGAACTTCGTTCTGACGGTGAAATAATCTGCTATATTAAATTTTCTGGAATTGGGAGGAATGCCGCCATGCCCCGTCTATGGATGTGCATGCTCGCGTCGGCGTTTGTCGGAGCAAATGCCGCCTATGCTGAACCTATCGTTTTCCATTCAGAGACCCTCAGCGACAGGACGACCGTCACGATGGCGCTGACGTCAAACGAGGCACTGTCCAGGCAGGACTACGACTTCGGCGTCACCATCAAACTCATTGAAACCGATGAGACCGGTTCGGTCACCTATCACGACAACGGCCAGCACAAAGCGCTCGTGCAATGCCATGCAAATCCCGGCAAAGTGTTTGTCGGTGGTAGGGAGTATATTGTGACAGGCACGTTCGCCCCCGCCGGCGACGGGTGGAAGCGTGATCTATGGCGGGCCGTTTGCCTAGAGCCTCCACTTTCATGAGGAACGCTGATATAGAGCGTTTGCAACCCCATTGAGAGAGCAGGCGAATGAAATTCTCCAGACCCGGGAGCACGGCGTTAGCCGCAGCAGCACTGTTGTTTTTGGCAGTGGGGCAGCATTTTCGCATCCGCACATTTTTGCCGAGGCCCGCTTGGACCTGACAGTCGAAAACGGGACTGTGCAGTCACTCCGCCATCTCTGGCGTTTCGACGAAATGTTTTCCAGTACCGTGATTGTCGAGTTCGACAAAAATGCTGACCTGGCACTGGATACGGCTGAGCTGGAGACGGTGGCCGAAACAATTCACGCATCGCTGGCGGACTTCAATTATTTTCAGGTTGTGACCGCTGGCGGCAAAGACATCGAAATCTCTGCGCCACCAAAGCGTATGGCCAGTTTTGAGGATAGTCAGCTCATAGTCCTGTTTGAAACAAAACCCAAGAACCCGCTCAAGGTTGCCGGAAAAGTCACTTTCGGAATCTACGATCCCACGTTCTACACCGCGATTGAATTCACGGAGGACAAGCATCTGCAAGTTGCAGGACTGCCTGACGGATGTACTTCCTCCGTCGTGAGGCCCAATCCGGACGAGGCGTTAGCCCAAAATCAGAAAAACCTCACGGAAGCGTTCTTCAATGATCCGGCCGGGACTAACATGAGCAAGATATTCGCCACGCGGTTCGAAATCGTCTGCTGAGACGATCCGCAGGATTCCGGGTCAAGCAACGCTCGCCAGGGTGGCCGAGTGGACGACCGGGCGGTCTGGTGTTATCTGCTATGAAGCTCCCGACATTCCTCCAAAATGGATTCGCCGATGTTCTTCCTTGTTTCAAAAGTGCTCGGATATCTGGTGCTGCCATCGAATTTCATCGGACTTCTCGGGCTTTTCGCAGTCGCCGCACTCATTTTCGGATATAGGAAAACAGGCCACACATTCCTGATTGTCTCGGTCCTGCTGCTTGCGGTTTTCGGCTGGTCACCGGTCGGTCCCGCGGCGTTGGCGGTGCTGGAAGACCGGTTCCCCGAGCCGTCAATTTCCGGTCCTGTGACCGGAATCATCATGCTCGGCGGAGCGGTCGACACCCACATAACCGGGGACCGCAACAGTCCGGCGCTCAACGAGGCCGGGGAACGGCTGACGGCCACAGCCGCGCTCGCCCGTCTTTACCCGGGAGCACGCATCCTGCTTTCTGGCGGTGCCAATCACCTCGTGCATGACAACTCGCCGACGGAATCGCAAATCGCCAGGGATGTGCTCATGAGCATCGGCGTCGCCGCGGAGCGCATAAAAATCGAAGAGCTTTCCCGGAATACATGCGAAAACGGATCAGCGAGCGCCGCACTATTCCAGCCCGCCGCCAGTGAACAATGGCTGCTGGTCACGTCTGCCGCGCACATGCCGAGAGCCATTGCATGCTTCCGCGAAGCGGGCGTGACGGCAACGCCTTATCCTGTCGACTACCGCACCCGCGGCGATGCCGATTTTCGCAGACCCGTCGCCACGATTGCCGCGGGTCTTGCCGCTTCCGATCTCGCGATGCATGAATGGCTGGGGTTGCTGATCTACAGGGTTCTCGGATTGACCGACGAGCTGTTTCCCGCCGCGCAAGCGCTGTCTTGAGGCGAGCCCGCCACCACACTGATCCGTGATGGGAACGATATCCGTCTGCCGCCGTTTCAGGGCTGGAGGCCAGCAACCCTCATGTTCGACATCGCACAATTCCCACGCTTTCTCACTGCATGCCTTTTGGCCATTGTGCTGGCAGCGGGAACGATGAGTGCGCGGGCTGATAACCATTCGCCTGAAACGAGCAGGCCGATGACGGACTGTGCCAGTCAACACAAATCCGATGACGGGCACGCTGCCAAACAATCCATCGGGCAGGTTCACTGCTGTTCCATCGGCCACTGTTGGGTAGCAACGGAGATTGGTGCGCCACTATTCGCTGTGGGCCCGGCGGGATTGCGGGTTGCCGACCTCACAAACATCATAACCGTCAGCCCTGCATCGACACGGCTCGAGCGACCTCCGCAAGCGATCTGACTTCCCACTTTCGATTTCAGCATGCCTGACGCTCCTCCCGGCGGAGGCATGGATTCAATCCACGTTTCGTGAAGGAAGACAACAATGCGTATTCTCACTCCAGTATTGGCTGTGGCGGTTCTGTTCGGCGGCGCTTCGTTTGCTCTGTCGCAGGACGC
Organism: Phyllobacterium sp. LjRoot231; assembly: GCF_964253365.1. NCBI lineage: Bacteria > Pseudomonadati > Pseudomonadota > Alphaproteobacteria > Hyphomicrobiales > Phyllobacteriaceae > Phyllobacterium > Phyllobacterium sp. LjRoot231. The sequence continues at coordinate 3,721,478 of NZ_CAXUQT020000001.1, read as the reverse complement.
GATGAGCAAAGACCACAAAATGGGCGGAATGGCTGCAGACATGCCTGCCGCCTGCAAGGCGGCGGACGGAAAGAAAATGGCCAGCAACCGCATGGCGATGCCCAAGATGCCGAAAATGGATGCCGCACACTCCGAATTGATGGATTCAATGATGGGCATGATGAAGCCCTCAGCCATGCAGGGCATGATGGCGAAAGACCCTGACGTCGCATTCGTCTGCGGCATGATTGTCCATCATCAGGGCGCGATCGACATGGCCAACGCGGAACTCAAGCATGGCGACGACCCGTGGGCCAAGGACATGGCTCAAAAGATCATCGACGCCCAGAAAAAGGAAATAACCGATATGACAGACTGGCTGGACAAGCGGGCCCAATAAATTCAACGCAAAAGGAGGAAAATCATTATGCATCATACAGACACTGACATGAAGGCCTGCATCGATGAATGCCTTGCCTGCTACGCAACTTGTCTCTCGATGGCCACCGGACATTGTCTTGAGATGAGAGGGGAGCACACCGAGAAGAAACATTTCGTGCTGATGCTGGCGTGCGCGGAAATGTGCCGGACCTCGGCGCATTTTATGCTTATCGGCTCATCGCACCACAAGCATACCTGCCGTGAATGCGCGGAGATATGCACGGAGTGTGCCGACGACTGTGAGCGGATCGGAGACATGCAGGAATGTGTCGACGCCTGCCGCCGCTGCGCCGAGTCCTGCACAAAAATGGCTACCTGATCTGCTGCGATTACTGCGGGCGAGGGAGGTTTTTTCCGCCCGCAGCACATCAGAGCTTGTGCTTTCAACTGGTGGAAGCTTTACCCATCCTTTGATGGAGTCGAAAAAGTAAAATGCGGATTTGGATTATCGCCCCCGGCAGCCGCGCAAAACGGCTGCGGATTGTGATCCTGCTCGCTGTGTGCGCGATGCTCGGTCCCGTTCCTTCGATTGGCTCAGACAACACGCTCCCGGACATGGTCAAGGGGCGTCAGGAGGCCATGAAGGCCATGGCCAATGCGGGTAAGACGATCGCCGGAATGTTTGAAGGCAAACTTCCTTATGATGCCCCGGCCTTCAAACGCGCGGCAGAAACGATAAGGGCACATTCCGGCGCTGCGCTGATGGCGGAATTTCCTGCCGCGTCGCTCGGCCCGCCCTCGGCGGCAAAACACGAGATAGACCAGTCGCGCGACGAATTCGATGCCCTGGCCCGGAAGGTCGCCTCATTCGCATCGGTCATCTCGGCCTCAGCAGACAAGGCACCGGACGGCATCACGCCGGAGATGCGCATGGGAGCGGGAATGTCCACCATGGGCAGCAGCCTGCTAGGAAAGCGTAAGATTGCGGCGGGTGAAGAAGATATCTCGAAACTTCCCGCCGAACACGCTTTTCATCTGATGCTGCAGGATTGCTCTGCCTGCCACGCCAAGTTCAGGGAGAAAATCCAGTAGGCATGGTGCCGTCGGATGCCAACAACCAGTACAGGGAAAACTGTCAATGTTCGTCCAACCGCCGTAACGTTCGATCACAACTTCGGTCCAAAACTGCACCGCAGCATTTTTGGCGTTGACAATTTTGCCGAACACTTGTGGAAAGATATCATGAAAAGGTTCGTGCACCAGTTTTTGGGAAGCCGGGCAGCGCCGTTCAAGGTTCTGCTTGCTCTCGCATTGGTGGTCATGCCCTCGATGCAATTTGCGGCCTACGCCCAAAACAGCATGGACGTTTTCCAGTCCGTCAGCACATCGGAAATGTCTGATGTCGGCCATTCACACATGAACGGCGAGCATGTCACGGATACCGATACGGCACTGTCGGATGTTGATTTGCCCGTAGGGAAGCATTCCGCCAAACATCCGGCCGCTGATACCGATTGCGAAGTCCATTGTTCTCCCCTCGCGGCATTTTTCACAACTTACTACCGGCCGCTGATTATGCCGAAACGCAATTTCGAGCCTGTTCTGCACCCTGTCCTCACTTCGAAGGCATCGTACGAGCAGCCACGCCCTCCAAAACATCTGATCTGATTTTCCCGTCCACCGACGGGTGAACTCTGCGCAGGCTCCGGTCCGCGCGGCTTAAAGACCTCGTTCAAAATCAGGTTAGAACATGAAAATCGCTGCATTACTTGCGGTAGCGTCAACGCTGGTTGGCGCTGGATGCACCACGTCACCACGGCTTGCCGAAATGGCAGCCGAGCCTGCCGCCAATCCGTCATATGCCACGGCACCGGGACACTACCGTTCGGTGCTGGGATCCTACCAGCACCGAACACCCGTCGATCCGAAGAACTGGAGACAGCTTAATGACGACCTTGCGCCGAAGGGAGAGGGCGCATGAGCTGGTCGCTGTTCAGGACGATCCTGGTCATGACAGTTCCGGCGCTGATTTCCGGCTGCGTCACCTCCGCCACCTCGGTTTCCGATCCTGTCGCCGGGTTCAGCACGGTGCAAGCTAGGACGTCCGGCGCGATCGGCAAACAGGCGGTCTGGGCACAATCACAGGGAGAAACCAGGGCACTTGCCGATCGGACTCGCAGTCTCATCTACAAGAAGACAATCGGAGCCGACACCGCTGTCCAGGTCGCGCTCCTGAACAATCGCGGGTTGCAGGCAGCCTACGCCGAGGTGGGACTGTCGGCCGCTGACGTCTGGCAGGAAACGATGCCCGTGAATCCGACGGCGTCCGTCAGCTACAGTTCCATCGGCATCGGCCGCATCATCGAAACGGCGATCACGGGCAACATCCTCGCATTGATGACACAATCCAGACGCGTCAGCGTAGCCGATGCACGTTTCCGCCAAGCGCAATTGAAGGCGGCGCAAGAGACCCTGCGGGTTGCTGCTGACACGCGGCGAGCCTGGATCAATGCCGTGTCGGCATGGGAAACAGTTTCCTATCTCAACCGTTCACAAGCGGCCGCCGATGCTGCGTCGGACCTTGCTCAAAAGCTCGGAGAAACCGGAGCGTTTTCCAAAACCGGGCAAGCGCGAGAACATGTATTCAATGCCGAGCTTACGGGCGAAACCGCTAAGGCGCGTCTGAATGCAAGGCTCGCCAAGGAAGAGCTGACCCGCCTGATGGGGCTGTGGGGGCGGGATGTGGACTACAGCGTCCCTAACGCTCTCCCCGCGTTGCCGAAGGGGCCGAAGAACAAATCCGGTATTGAGGCGGAAGCGCTCAGAAACCGGGTCGATCTTGACGTCGCGAAGCTTGAACTTGAAGCGACCGCGAAATCCTACGGTCTTACCAACGCTACGCGGTACGTCAACGATCTTCAGCTCATGGGCGGCGTGGAAGCGGAGCGCGAAGAGGAAGAAGGCGAGAAGAAGGACGTGGTTTCGGGTGCCGCTGAACTGGAATTCACCATCCCGATCTTCGACACTGGAAAGGCACGCATGAGGAAGGCCGAGCTCTCGTACATGCGGGCGGCAAACCTTCTGGCAGAAAAAGCGGTGAACGCCCGGTCTGAGGTCCGTTCCGCTTACCAGGCGTATCGTTCCAATTATGACATCGCCCGTCATTACCGCAACAGTGTCCTGCCGCTGCGGGCGAAAATCGAGGAAGAGTCGGTGCTCACCTATAACGGCATGATCACCAACACGTTCGAACTCCTGGCCGACACGCGCGCCAAGATCACCTCAAACATCCTGTCCCTCAACGCCAAACGCGAATTCTACCTCGCCGAGGTCAATCTCGGGACTGCCATCTATGGCGGCGGTTCCGGTGGTGGAAGCGGCGAAACCGAAGTAGCTGCGGCGCAGGAGACTGAAGAATGAACAAGGAACCGACAATGCTATCAAGACGCCAACTATTGGGCGCGGGTGCTGTTCTTGCAGGTGCCACCGCCTGGACGAAGACTTCGGCCAAGGGCCTGCCCGACGCCCCGACCATGGAAGCGCCCGAAACCCAGCCGCCGCTCTTTCCGGTTTCGGGTCCGGATTATCAACCTGTCGCCACGATCAATGGCTGGACCTTGCCGCACCGCATGAACAACGGTGTCAAGGAGTTCCATCTGGTGGCGGAACCCGTGGAGCGGGAGTTCGCGCCCGGCATGACGGGTTATCTGTGGGGCTATAACGGCCAGTCGCCGGGCCCGACCATTGAAGCAGTCGAAGGAGACCGCGTCCGTATCTTTGTCACCAATAAGCTGCCCGAACACACGAGCGTGCACTGGCACGGCATGATCTTGCCGTCTGGCATGGACGGTGTGGTCGGACTGACCCAGCCGGGCATCCCGTCGGGAAAGACCTTCGTCTACGAGTTCGATCTCGTGAAGAGCGGCACCTTCATGTACCACCCGCACGCCGACGAGATGGTGCAGATGGCCATGGGCATGATGGGTTTCTTCGTCATCCACCCGAAGGACCCGAAATACATGCGTGTCGACCGGGATTTCGTGTTCCTGCTCAATGCCTACGACATCGACCCCGGCTCTTATGTCCCGCGTGTCATGGAGATGACCGACTTCAACATCTGGAGCTGGAACAGCCGGATCTTCCCGGCGATCGATCCCCTGGTGGTGTCGAAGAATGACCGGGTCCGGGTGCGCGTGGGCAATCTGACGATGACCAATCATCCGATCCACATGCACGGTTATGATTTCGAGGTCACCTGCACCGACGGAGGCTGGGTGCGCCCCGAAGCCCGCTGGCCGGAAGTGTCGATCGACGTCCCCGTCGGTGCCATGCGAGCCTACGAGTTCGACGCCGTCCATGCGGGCGACTGGGCTATCCACTGCCACAAATCACACCACACCATGAACGCGATGGGGCATGACGTGCCAACCTTCATCGGCGTCGACAAATCCAAACTCGCCGACAAGATCCGCAAGGTGCAGCCGGAATATATGCCGATGGGCAACCGCGGCATGGCCGACATGGGCGAAATGGAAATGCCACTGCCCGACAACACGGTGCCGATGATGACGGGGACCGGTCAATTCGGCCCGATCGAGATGGGCGGCATGTTCTCAGTCGTCAAAGTTCGCGAGGGCATTTCGGCCAAGGATTACACGGATCCGGGATGGTACCAGCACCCGAAAGGCACCGTCGCATACGAATGGACTGGTGATCTGCCGGTTCCCGAGAAGGCCACCGGGCCTGAAACCCGCACTCCCGACGCCGCAAAGGACTCCCACGGCCACAAGGGGTGAGGACAACTGCATCAAAACCAAACGGAGAATTGAAGCATGAAAATTCAGACGAAACTGGCATTCGCCCTGATGGCGGCATTTGCCGTCACGCCCGCCGTTGCTGCTGGCAATCATGCCGGAGGGCATGATGTTATGGAAATCGGCAAACCCGGCACCAAGGCAGCCGCAAAACGCACCGTCACCATTTCGATGAAAGAGAAAGCGGACGGCGCGATGGTGTTCGAACCGGCCGTGTTGAAGGTGAAGGAGGGCGAAACCATCCGCCTCAAGTTTAACAATACGGGCGATACCGATCATGAGTTCGTCATGGATCGCCAAGACGGCATCTTGGAACATAAGGCGCTTATGCAGAAATTTCCGGAAATGGAGCACGCCGATCCCAATTCCATCCGCCTTGCCGCTGGCGCAAAAGGAGAAATCATCTGGACCTTCTCCAAGGCGGGCGAAATCAGCTTCGCCTGCCTCATTCCGGGTCACTACGAGTCCGGCATGAAGGGCGACATCACCGTCGCTCCGTAACCAGATCATCAAAACTACATCAACAAAGGAAAACAATCATGAAATCCATCATCAAGACCGCTTTGATCGCATTTGCCGCGGCCGCAATCTCGACTGCCTCAATGGCTGCCGAATTCACCAAAGGCGAGGTGAAGAAAATTGACCTCAAGCAGAAGAAGATCACCATCAAGCATGAGGAACTCAAAGGTTTGGAAATGCCTGCAATGACCATGGTGTTCGTCGTGAGCGACGATGCCCTGCTTGCCAAGGCAAAACAGGGTGCATCGATCGAATTCGTTGCAGAGAAGGTCAACGGCAAGCTCACTGTTACCGACATCAAGTAGGTGACGACGACTGATTGCTGTCCAGCGACCCGGGGGAGTTGCAGGGGCTAGTCACTGATGACGAGACGCCAGCGGCTGCACACAGCCGCTGGCGTTATATTTTTGGAAAGATTGGATTTACCTTACCGCTTCCGACGTCGATTTGAAACGAAAACATCAATCGACGATGTGACATCCACTTCTGATAAGGTCATTCCGCAACCATCCGTCCCAAATTTCAGGCACCTTGAAATTCAATGAGTGCAAGTTCGACATCCGCACCGCGCCGTTGCCTTCTCTGACAAACGCCACAATTGCCCCATCGCATGCAAGGGCGTTACCACTTCCTTAAAACGCGATTGTATTTGCGGCATGCAACGATGTTCTATGTTGGCACAGGAGAGGGTTCATTGTGGCTACTGGTACAGTTAAATGGTTCAATTCGACAAAGGGTTTTGGCTTTATTCAACCTGATGATGGCAGCGCGGATGTGTTTGTCCATATCTCCGCTGTTGAACGCGCAGGCATTCACAACCTTATTGAAGGCCAGAAAATCCACTATGAATTCGTGCATGACAGAAAGTCGGGCAAAATGTCGGCCGATCAATTGAAGGCCGCGTAGTCAGCACCCTGCAATGCCGATGATTCTCCGGGAATAAAAACGCCATAGCGGTCTGCTAAATGGCTCCTCTTATCGGTCTAAGCGGGTGCGCCGACCGTCATTTCGCAGATGCTGATTTATGCAGTTCGGCTTCCGTACCGGTTTTCCGCAGCCGCAATGCTCATCCTGCTTTCAATGTGCTGGTTCGAATAACTCGATTGGATTTCCGGACGGGTCGTCGAGCAATATCTGGCTGCCGCCGACGCCCTTGAGGACTTCGTTCCTGAATGATAGTCCCGCCTTGCGCAGCCGTTCCACTTCTACGTTGATATCGGACACAAGCAGCAAAATTCGGTTCCAGCCACCCGGAATCGGTTGCCGTCCGTCGGGCATTGCCCGCGCACCGGAGCTGGCCTCGCCGCTCAGCAGCAGCCGCAGATTGCCGCGGGTTACCGATGCAAAGGCGGCTCCGGCATCCTGCTGAAGCGTGAAGCCGAGCAAGGTCGTGTAGAATTCAACCGATGCCGGTACGTCCTCGACGATGTAACGGACGCTTACAAACTCTTCCGGCATCTCATTTTCCTCCCTATGCCGAACATCTGTGACACGTCAGAGGAAATCGGATGAGGAGAGAAAGGCTATCCCAAATGCCCCAGACAATCGACATATGATATTGTGTACCGATATCTTGGAAAATACGTTCCTGACTATTGTCAGTCAATTTGCTTGCATGGGTATGCCCCGGTTTGCCAAAAGAACAGCATCTTTTTCCCATCATTGCCCTTGCTGCCGTGCCATCGAACACCGACTTTAATGACAGCGTATGCTTTAGAGGAGGCGAGACCAATGCGGCAGGATCCCGTAGTCGAAATCAAGGATGTCGGTGGCCTGTCAAATGTTCTGCTGCTTGATGTCAGGGACAAGTCGGCGTTCGATGCCGCACACGCAGACGGTGCTGTTCGTGTCCCGGTCGAGCTATGGGTTGATGCAGCCAGGGACAGCCAGATTTCATTTGCAGAGGTCGGGTTCTGGCAACAGCAAATCAGCGATCTCGGAGTGAAGGCAAGCACCTCCGCGGTCATCTTTGACGACGGGCGGCTGACCGAAGCAGCACGGGTATGGTTCATTCTGCAATATTTCGGTGCAACCGCCTATGTGCTGAATGGCGGCTGGGATGCCGTTAAAGGCCGTGGGATCGCCAAACATGAAACGCAATCCGGAACACAGAGCCCGTTCGTCGCGAAACCGGGATCAGGCAAAGTCGGTCTAATCGAGCGTGAGGTCCTCAAGGACGAGATTGGCAATGGGGCCGTTATTTTCGATGCGCGCACGCAAGCGGAGTTTGATGGGCTGGACTTGAAAAACAACGTCCGCGGTGGTCACTTGCCCGGTGCACGGCTTATTTCCCATTCCGATCTGCTTGAGGGCAAGCGGCTGAAGCCAGCCGCGACCTTACGCCGTCTCATCGATGATGCTGGTTTTCGGCCCGGCGATCATATCGTTACACACTGCGACGGCGGCGGCCGTGCTGCGCTGGCGGCTGTAGCGGCTGTAAGGGCGGGTTATCCCGGAATTCGGGTGTATTACCTGAGTTTTGCCGATTGGGCGAAGGACGAAAGCTGCCCCGTCGTCTAGTCAGCTACCGTGAATTTTGAAAATTGTCGCATTGAACGGTCTTGACCTTACCACGATGGGAAGCCCTATCTTCCTGGTAACAGGATAAAACGAGGTCTTCCATGAGTATGTCAGACGTTCAAATTCGACCCAACCACCAGATTGAAATTGAAGGCATGACATGCGCCTCATGTGTCGGCCGGGTGGAAAAAGCCATCGCCAATGTGCCCGGCGTCGCCAAGGCTTCGGTCAATCTCGCAACGGAGCGGGCTGATGTTGCTTTTTCCGGTGCGCCCGATGTTCCCGCTGTGGTCAATGCGATCCGGAACGCGGGCTATGAGGTCGGCGAGAAAACAATAGAACTCGACATTGAGGGCATGACCTGTGCATCTTGCGTCGGCCGGGTCGAGAAGGCCCTGAAGACCATCTCTGGCGTGACGAGCGCCAGTGTCAATCTGGCGACGGAACGGGCGACAGTCCGGGTCGCTGCCGGGAGTGCGACCGCTTCCCGTTTGGCAGAAGCCATCAAGGCTGCAGGCTACACGGCAAGTGAGGTTGCAACAGGCAAGGCGGAAGACGGTGAGCGTGACAGGCGCGAAGCCGAATTGCGCAGCCTGAAAATCAGCGTGGGTGCCGCTGCTATCTTGACTATCCCGGTGTTTATCCTGGAAATGGGATCCCATTTGGTACCTGCCATCCATGGATTCGTCATGGAAACAGTCGGTATGCGGGAAAGCTGGTATCTCCAGTTCCTGTTGACCACGCTGGTGCTCTTCGGTCCCGGTTTGCGTTTCTTCAAGAAAGGCATACCTGCGCTTTTGCGGTTGGCACCCGACATGAATTCGCTCGTGGTGCTCGGTACGACGGCTGCCTGGGGCTTCTCGGTCATAGCCACATTTGCACCCCAGTTTTTGCCACGAGGTACAGCCAACGTCTATTACGAGGCCGCCGCGGTTATCGCGACGCTCATCCTGCTCGGCCGTTTTCTTGAAGCTAGGGCCAAGGGCCGTACAAGCGAGGCGATAAAACGGCTTCTCGGACTGCAGGCGAAGTCGGCGCGTGTTCTGCGCAATGGCGAGGCTGTTGACGTGCCCCTTCAGGAAGTACAGACCGGTGATGTGATCATTGTCCGTCCCGGCGAAAAAATCCCGGTCGACGGAGAAGTGATCGAGGGCTCATCTTACGTCGATGAATCGATGATTACCGGCGAACCCGTGCCCGTTACCAAGGCTGCCGGTTCGGAAGTTGTCGGCGGCACAGTCAACAAGAACGGCTCCTTCACATTCCGGGCCACGAAGGTTGGCAGCGACACGCTGATTGCCCAGATCATTCGTATGGTCGAAGAGGCCCAGGCCGACAAGCTGCCGATTCAGGCAATGGTGGACAGGGTAACAAACTGGTTCGTGCCTGCCGTCATGCTTGCCGCTGCTGCGACATTCACTGTCTGGGTCATTTTCGGCCCGGATCCTGCATTGTCCTTTGCCCTGGTGAATGCGGTCGCCGTTCTTATCATCGCGTGCCCCTGTGCGATGGGGCTTGCAACACCGACTTCGATCATGGTGGGCACCGGACGTGCTGCCGAGATGGGCGTGCTCTTCCGGCGCGGCGATGCCTTGCAGACGCTGCGGGATGCCGAGATCATCGCCGTCGACAAGACCGGGACGCTGACACTCGGCAAGCCGACGCTTGCCCACTTCAAGACAGTCGAAGGTTTCGGCCGCGACGAAATCTTGAGCCTCGTCGCCTCGCTCGAAGCACGCTCGGAACATCCGATAGCCGAAGCCATCGTCGAAGCCGCAAAACGCGAGGGTCTGCGGCTGGTCTCCGCCGACAATTTTGAAGCGACACCCGGTTTTGGTGTTGCGGCTATGATTGCCGGACGAAAGGTAGAAGTGGGTGCCGACCGTTTCATGGTAAGGCTTGGCCATAGCGTGGCGGTCTTTGCCAGCGATGCAGAACGTTTCGGCCGGGAAGGGCAGTCACCGCTCTATGCTGCCATCGACGGCAGGCTTGCAGCGATCATCACTGTTGCAGACCCGATCAAGCCGACGACGCCGGAAGCGATCGCCGCCTTGCATGCCCTGGGCCTTAGGGTCGCGATGATAACCGGCGACAACCGCCGCACCGCGGAAGCTATCGCGCAGCGTCTGGGTATCGATGAAGTCGTGGCGGAAGTTCTGCCTGACGGGAAGGTCGAGGCCGTCAAACGGCTGGCGTCCGGCGGACAGCGCGTTGCCTTTGTCGGCGACGGTATCAATGACGCTCCGGCGCTCGCCGCTGCGGATGTCGGCCTCGCCATTGGCACCGGTACGGACGTGGCCATCGAAAGTGCCGACGTGGTGCTGATATCCGGCGACCTGCGCGGTGTCGTGAATGCCATAGCATTGTCGAAGGCGACAATCCGCAACATCGGTCAGAACCTGTTTTGGGCCTTTGCTTATAACGCAGCGCTCATTCCGGTGGCGGCCGGAGCCCTCTATCCGGTCAATGGCGTTCTGTTGTCGCCGGTTCTTGCAGCGGGGGCCATGGCGCTGTCGAGCGTGTTCGTGCTGACCAATGCACTCCGTCTGAAGAGCTTCCGCCCGCCGCTTCAGGACAAGGTCGATACGCAGCCTGCGGGCGTGTTCGCCGTTGCGAAATAGGGGCTGAATGCGATGACCACCATGAAGACAGTTTACCTGCCACAGATTGGGCGAGGGATTACCGTGCGGGAAGGGGAAACTATCCTGCAGGCCGCTCTCGCCGCTGGGATTTCCTATCCGCATGGCTGCCGGATGGGCCGATGCGGCGCATGCAAGTCACGTCTCGTTGCCGGAGAAGTTGATCTTCTCAAACATACGCCCTTCTCCTTGACGGAAGAGGAGAAGGCAGAAGGATTGACGCTCGCCTGCCGCGCCATGCCCAGGAGCGAAGTGACCATCAGTTGGCTCGATGGTGCTGACGAAATTGCAGATATTCCAGCAGGCAGCTTTGAAGGCGTGATCGCCGAAGCAGTCGATGCAACACACGATATAAAGATGGTTCGGGTCAAAATCAGAAACCGCAGTCAATTCGACTTCAGGGCTGGGCAATATGTGCGTTTGCTCTATCCGGGAAGCCCGCCACGCGATTATTCCATCGCCAGCCGCCCCGATGCTGATCTGATCGAATTCCACGTCCGGCATGTAGCGGGTGGCGCAACCAGCGCCCGCATCTTTGCCCATGCGACCGCGGGAGATACAATCACTATCGAGGGTCCTTACGGTTCCTCCTTCTTGCGCGAAAAACACCGGGGACCCATTCTCGGCATAGCGGGTGGTTCAGGGCTTGCGCCGGTCAAGGCCGTTGCTGAAACGGCACTTGCCAGAAACATGGGGCAGCCGATCCATGTCTATTTTGGCGCGAGGGCATCGCGTGACCTGTATATGATCGAGCACTTTCGCGAATTGACCCTGCTGCATGGCAATCTCAGCTTCGTTCCGGTTTTGTCGGAGGAAACGCAGTCGGGAAGGCGCAGCGGTCATGTTGGAGCGGTTGTCGCGGAGGATTTCAACGACCTTGATGGCTGGAAAGCCTATCTTGCCGGACCGCCCGCCATGATCGATGCTACAACGCCGCTGTTGATTGAGCGGGGTATTCGCGCCGCGGACATTCATGCAGACGTTTTCTTTACGCCGGAACGATAGTCGAACTGACAGGAGCAGGATTTATGAACATTGGTGAAGCGGCTGCCGCATCGGGTGTTTCCGCGAAGATGATCCGCCACTATGAGTCGATCGGTCTGATCAAATCGGCGGATCGTACCGGCTCGGGTTACCGTGTCTACTCGGGCAATGATCTTGAGACATTGCGGTTCATCCGGCGCGGGCGCGATCTCGGATTTTCAATCGAGCAGATCCGCCAGCTTCTGGCATTGTGGCGTGACCGAAGCCGTGCCTCGTCCGATGTTAAGCGCATTGCGCTGGAACATGTCGAAGAGCTGGAAGCAAAGATGCGTCAGCTTCGGGAAATGGCCAATACGCTGCGCCACCTCGCAACACACTGCCACGGCGATGGCCGGCCCGACTGCCCGATCATTCGCGATCTCGCTCACCCTGATGCCGACGATTTCGCGCCGGCGGTTGCAGCATCCAAACGCTCTGGTGCGCTGAAAGGTACGTTGGCTGGCTGACGGCATCGCTGGGCCGACGGGCGCAGCGATTGCACCGCCACACATTCTGTTTTCACCTGCAAACCAGAATATTGTGCTGATAAATCGATCGAAATCGCGTTGACATATCCCCTCCAGGGGGATGGTATAGGTGGAGCTAAGAGACAAAACTCCAGAGGAGAACGCAATGATCAAATCAGCGCTTGTTTGGATGGGCTTCGCGCCTGATCCGGGCTTTGCCCATTCGGGTGCCCACAGCCATGGGCACGGGCATTCCCATGGGGATGGTGATCATGGCCACACGCACGGGGTCATCGATGCAACAATCGCGTCAACCAGCAAGGGACTCTGGGCTATCAAGTGGTCGTTCATTATCTTGATGGTCACCACCATCGCACAGGTCGCCATCGTCTATCTGACAGGTAGCGTGGCGCTTCTCGCCGATACAATCCACAATTTCGGCGATGCCGCGACGGCGATCCCGCTCGGCATTGCATTTCTCTTCGCCCGCAAGGCTGCCACTCGCACCTTCAACTATGGATTGAACCGTGTCGAAGATCTCGCAGGTGTGGTGATCGTGGGGTTGATCCTGTTCAGCGCGCTCTATGCCGGTTACGTATCGATTGAACGTCTGTTCAACCCGCAGCCGATCGAGATGATTGGCGTTCTCGTCATGGCAGGGATTATTGGCTTTCTCGGCAATGAAGCCGTTGCGGTGTTTCGTATCCGTGTCGGCCGCCAGATCAATAGTGCTGCACTGATCGCGGACGGCTACCATGCCCGTGTCGATGGCTTCGGGAGTCTGGCCGTCGTCATAGGGGCGGTTGGAGTCTGGCTTGGTTTCCCGCTTGCGGATCCGATCGTCGGCCTGATCATCACGTTCCTGATCTTCGGTATTGTCTGGCAATCCGCCCGTGCTGTTTTCACTCGCATGCTCGATGGCGTGGAACCGGGCGTTCTCGATGAGATCACGCATACCGCCGAGCACGTTCCGGGCATTGTCAGCGTGCTCGACGTCAAGGCACGCTGGCTCGGCCACAAGCTGCGCGCAGATATCGACATTGCCATGGATCCTGATCTGCCGGTTGCCGCTGCCGACAGGGTGGCGAACCACTACGAGCGTGAATTGAAGGGGCATCTGCCCGCACTGAACGCGGTCCAGATCAGGGTTCGTTCGGCGGCGTGAGCTGCGCTCGCAGATACTGGAAAACATCTCTATCGACAAAACAACAGTTGAGGATTGGAACAATGACGCAGAGCATTCATATGGGGCATGGTCAGATGGTCGACATTATCGACCTCGGCAACCGACACTGGGAACTTGCTTTCAGCGAGGCAGGCAAGCCTGACTACAAGGCCCCGCCGCTCGAAGAAATCATGGTTGATGTTATCGATGACGGTGGTGCGGTCCATTCCCTATCGGTGGCGAAGGGATCGAAGGTGTCCACCGTCGTTGTGACTGGCGATGTCGAGCGCGCTCGCCGCGTGCGCATCATGGTCTTGCATGGTAGCCACTTTCATACCCGTGAAGCGGTTGTGCCCGGTGCGGCACCGCTAGAAGCGAAGGTTGGTACAATCGGCAATTCTGTCATTCCGCTTGGCGGGGGAGCAGAGGTCGAGGTCACCCGGTCCGGGCCAGGGCGTTGGTTGCTGAAATGGCATCAGGATGGCGTTGCGACGAAAGCGATATCCGAAGAAAAGATCGAGGTTGAAGCCATTGGACCCAAGGCGGAGGACTACCAGGTGCGTCAGCTTCTGCTCATGCCCGGTCCAGACCAGTCAACGCTGATCGCCAGCGGCAAGGTCGATGATGCGACTCATATCCGGGTAATCGTCAAAGACGATACCGGAACGGTGAAGCGCAGCCTTCCTGTTCTTTGACCCTGTCCAGTGGAATGGCCCACCGTGGGATCGCCGCGGTGGGCGCTGCGAGGGAGAGAAATCATGCAGTTACCCGAGAACTTTACGCTTTCACGCCTTTCCGGTTCAGCAACGCCAGCCCACGCTGCCGCCCGCAAGTTTTGCCTTGATACGATCAAAGAGTTCTATGGTTTCGACTATAATCCCAATTGGCATCTCGACATCGATACCTTGCTCCTTTCCGAATCGGAAAATCACTATGCGCAGCCCAATCGCGGTGCATTCTGGATTGTCGAGAACGGGGAAGGTGAATTGGTCGCGACGGTTGGCGTTCGCGGCCTGTGGTTCAAGCCGGCGATTGTCGATACTTTTCGCGATCGTTACCCGGAGCCGGACAAAATCGGTTCGCTCTGGCGGCTGTACGTACGCAAAGATCAGCGCGGATATGGGCTTGGCACGAAGCTCAACCGGCTGGTCGAGGAGGAGTCGCTGAAGCTCGGCTATACGACCATGTATCTTCATGCTTCAAGCGATGCTGTGGCTACCATCGGTTTCTGGAGATCGGTTGGTTACGAGAACATCGGCGAATGGGACTTCAGCACGCATTTCGACAAGAAGCTGCAACTGGTGGACGCCTGACACTACACTTTTGCCCCGTCGTCGCGTATCAAGAGAATTAGGAAAGAGACTGGCCATGCTCTTGGAGACCACCATGACAGATCAAGCAGCTCCGGCGCAGGAACATCACATTCATGAGCATCATGCTGACATTGCGAAACGGCTGAAACGAGCGATCGGTCATCTGCGCAGCGTGGTGGATATGATCGAAAGCAATCGGGCGTGCGTTGATATCGCTCAACAGCTCCATGCTGTCGAAAAAGCCATCAGCCAGGCGAAGCGCACATTGATCCAGGATCATCTCGATCATTGCCTTGAAGAAACCGTCGGAGCCCTGCCGAAGGCACAGCGCAAACCTATCGACGAATTCAAGGAAATTACCAAGTATCTCTGACCTTCTTCCTGGGACAGGACTAATCGCCAGTCGGAGCCTATCTAGCCTCCGCTGCCAAATCTCATTCTTCCCGAAAATTGAGTTTTGCCTTGCCCATGCCGTGCGAGTGGCTCTCGGCACCGCCCGAATTTGCCTTATTTGTCCAGCAGATTCTGCTTCTGCGCGCGAACGATTTGCCTAATAATTGCGTTCTTCATGCATATGCCTAAAATACCCTCAATAAAGCGTATCGTGTAACATTAGGATTGTTGACAATCCTAAAACTTCTGACACCATCACTATCAGACATAGGCTGGGATCGGATTTGGCGGTTCTTCCCGAAGAAGATGAACCAAAAATTCTGCGTCTGGATCTCTGAGTGCAGGCATGATGGAAAGTGACGCAATGAAATTCCAATCCTATTGGCTGGACACCGTTCCTCCGTTCGCAGCCGCCACCAGTGGCGACCTCACCGGCCGGGCGGATGTTGCGGTCATTGGTGGTGGCTTCACCGGACTTGCGGCGGCGCTCAGTTTTGCCAAAAAGGGTGCTGACGTTGTCCTGATCGAAGCCGGGCAGGTCGGCAGCGGCGCGTCAGGGCGCAATGGCGGTCAGTGCAACAATGGCGTTGCAATCGATTATGCCGGCGCGGTCGCCCGGTTCGGTCGCGACACGGCCCGCTCGTTCTATCGCGCCTATGATGCGGCTGTGGACACGGTTGAGCGTTTCGTCACCGAAGAAGCGATTGATTGCGACTTCCGGCGAACCGGCAAGATCAAGCTCGCCGCCAAACCCGAGCATTATGAGAAGCTGGCCCGGACATACGAAATTCTCTCGCGGGATGTTGACCAGGATACGCAACTCGTCAGTCGTGACAGGCTTCATTCGGAAGTCGGAACGGACCGTTATTTCGGCGGATTGGCCTTCACCAAGAGCGCCGGGATGCATATGGGAAAGTTCGCACAGGGATTGGCATCTGCCGCGGTTCGCCATGGTGCCAGGGTTTATGAGAAAGCCCCAGTTGTTAAGCTTAGGCGCATCTCCGGCTACCAACACGAGGTAGTCACGACGGAAGGATCAATTCGCGCTTCGCAGGTGTTGCTGGCAACCGGCACGTCGATTGCTGGCCCGTTCGCCCGCTTCCGCCGCCGCATCATTCCCATCGGCAGTTTCATCATTGTGACCGAGCCACTTCCGCTCTCCCTCATTGACGAGATCATGCCAACGCGGCGCATGGCGACGGATTCCAAGAATGTTGGGAGCTATTTCCGGATCACACCTGATAACCGGTTGCTGTTCGGGGGGCGGGCTCGGTTCGCTATGTCAAGTCCGTCTTCGGACGCCAAGAGCGGCAAGATCCTCGAGAAGACGATGATATCCGTTTTCCCGCAGCTGACGGGCGTGCGCATCGACTACTGCTGGGGCGGCCTGGTTGATATGACAGCGGATCGTCTGCCCCGTGCCGGCGAGCATAACGGTCTGTTCTATTCGATGGGCTATAGCGGCCACGGCACACAAATGTCGACACATATGGGATCGGTCATGGCCGACGTCATGAGCGGTCAGCATGACGCAAACGTCTGGCGCTCGCTCGATTGGCCCGCCATTCCGGGGCATTTTGGCAAGCCATGGTTCCTGCCCTTTGTCGGTGCCTATTACCGGCTGCAGGATCTATTGCATTAGAAACAATTGCGGAGAAAGGACAAGGATATGTGGATACAGATACTGCAACGCTTCCTCATACTATGTCTGATGCTGGCAATTGTTTCTGTCATCGCATTCCTCTTGCCCTATATGACAGGCGGCGATCCTGCCCGTACCATCCTTTTCTCGCGCATGCGGGACACGGCACTCGATCCGCAAGCGGTTGAAGCCTTGCGCGTGAGCTTGGGGCTCGATCGCCCGCTTTACGTCCAGTATTTCGCCTGGCTGGGAAGCGCATTGCGCGGCGATCTGGGTTTCTCCTTCACGAGTAGCCAGCCTGTCGCGGCGGAACTGGCGCGCGCGCTTGGCGTGTCAATTACATTGGCGATGACTGCGCTTGCAATTGCGGTCACCGTTGCGTTGCCGCTCGGGACACTGGCGGCCATGCGGCCGGGCGGCAGGCTCGATAATTTCACCACGCTGATGATTCAGACTTTTGTTGCTACGCCCGAGTACTGGTTCGCACCAATGTCTGCGCTGGTCTTTGCGCTTTACCTGGGCTGGTTGCCATCGGCCGGGTGGGAAAGCTGGCGGTCGCTGGTCCTTCCAGCGCTGACGCTGACGCTGCGGCCGCTTGCCTATTTTACGCAGGTTACGCGGGCAGCGATGACTGACGTCTTGCGAGCACCCTACATAACCGCCGCACGCAGCCGGGGACTCGGCATGCACGGCACGGTGATGCGTCACGGGATTCGCAATGGTTCATTGCCGGTTGTCACATTCTTCGCCCTTTGGCTGGCAGGTCTGCTCGGCGGCTCGGTCGTAGTGGAAGTGATCTTTGCCGTACCCGGCATGGGGCGGCTTCTTTACGACGCAGTGATCAACCGCGATATCCCGATGCTGCAGGGCGGGTTTGTCTGCATCGTCGCTCTGTCGATCCTGATCAACACGCTCGCCGATGGCCTCTATGTCCTGATCAATCCAGCAATGCGGGGACGCCATGACCATTAGCCATTATTCAGAAACGTCCCCCGTGGCAGCCGCGATCTATCAGCGCAAGCGACCATCTGCAGTCAGCGGAATTATCGGATTCATCAAGCGACGGCATTGGACCTTCTTCGTTGGATCGGCAATCTTTTTCATCATTCTTGCAACGTTGCTGGTCGCACCCTGGATATCGCCCTTTGATCCCGCCCAGCAGAGCCTGCGCCTGAGGCTAAACGCGCCAAGCGCCGCCCACTTGCTGGGAACCGATCATCTGGGCCGCGACCTGTTGAGCCGCGTTTTGATTGGCGGGCGCTTTACCGTCACGATTGCTGCGGTCACGGTCGTCCTGTCGGTAGTGATCGGAACATTCATCGGCATTGTCAGCGGGCGCAGCCGCGGCCTCATCGATGAGGTTCTCATGCGCATCGTCGATCTGCTCATCTCGATCCCGGATGTGGTCATCGCGATCTTCCTGGTTGCAATTTTCGGCCCAGGCTACGGAACGCTGATCGCGTCGCTGACGATAGTCGGTTGGACGCCGTTCGCTCGCTTGGCACGGGGGCTGACGCTGTCAATCAATTCGCAGGAATATATCCGTGCCGCGGAAGTGCTCGGCTGCACCAGACGCTTCATCATTTTCCGGCATGTCATACCCAACACGATCCGCCCAATAGCTGCCGTGGCTTTTTTGCGCTTCGGCCACAAGCTGATCACTGTTGGCGGATTGTCGTTTCTCGGTCTCGGCGTGCAGCCGCCGGCGGCCGATTGGGCGCTGATGCTGGCCGACGCGCAGGCCTATGCCGAGCGCATGCCCATCCTGGTCATAGCGCCGGGTCTGGCAATTTTCTTGTCGGCCCTGAGCGTGACATGGATCGGTCACGGGCTGAACATCGACACCAAGAAATCAGGCGGTCATTGAATCAGGCGAGGAGAGGTTAATGGCAGATACGGCGAACACGATCAAACGGCTGACCCGGCGGACCTTGTCCGGCCGGATCGCCGAGGAAATCCGTCAGGCAATTCTATCCGGAGCCTTTCCGCTCGGGGCGCAACTCAATGAAATGGAACTCGCGGAAAAATTCGGCGTCAGCCGCGGGCCGGTGCGGGAGGCCCTGCAGCGGCTGATTCAGGAAGCCCTGCTTGTCAGCGAACCCCATCGCGGTGTCTTCGTGCCGGAACTGACAGACCATGACCTATCCGATATATTTTTCGTTCGCGAGGCGATCGAAGGCAGCGCCATTCGGCGCGTAATGACCTCAGCGGAATTGCCTGAGATCAGCCTGAAATTGAAGCGGTTGGTCGTTCGCATGGATGAGGCTGCGCGCGCTGAAGACTGGCCACTCGTCGCTGAGCTCGACATGGAATTCCATCGCGAGCTTGTTGATGCCGCGGGAAGCTCCCGGCTGTCGCGCATGTATGCCACGGTACAGGCCGAAACCAAGCTTTGCCTGCTCATGCTGAGAGGCGGCTATCGCGGCAGTGCGGCGCTGGTGGAGGAGCACCGGCGTCTCGCGGATATTATCGCAAGCGGTGACGTTGCCGCCGCCATAGAAGAACTGCCGAAGCACTTCGGCGATCCGGTTCGCATCATGCACAAAGCCAATGCCGCTCGTGAGAGAGGATCGTCATCCGAAGCCGCATGACACAGGCTTAGCAAATGCCCTCCGGTTCAATAAAAATAAGGGAACTCTTATGAACATCGAAGGACAAACGCATACCGATACTGACACGCCGCCACAGCGGACGTCGCTTCTGGAGATTGAGGACTTGCACGTCTCGTTCCCGGGGGAGAAAGGCAGAAAGTCAGTAATCTCAGGCCTGACGCTTTCCGTTGATGTAGGCGAGGTGGTGGCTCTCGTGGGCGAATCCGGATCCGGCAAGAGCATGACGGCGCTGTCCCTGATGCGTCTGCTGCCGCCTGACGCCGAGATCACTGCTGGTCGTATTTCGTTTGCCGGACGGGATATCCTTGCCCTCTCATCTGCGGAACTTGATGCGCTGCGCGGTGCGGATATCGGCATGCTGTTCCAACAACCGCAAGCCATGCTCGATCCGACCAGCCGTGTCAGGACGCAGGTGGCTGAGCCGCTCTGGGTCCACCACAAGATGAGCCGTCACTCGGCCCTCAGCCGCGTGGTCAACATGTTGCGTGACGTCGGCATCCCTGATCCGGCTGCCCGAGCACAATGCTTCGCCCACGAGCTTTCCGGCGGCATGGCGCAGCGCGTGATGATAGCCGCGGCCCTGTCCGGCAATCCGCAACTGCTGATTGCCGACGAGCCGACAACCGCGCTTGACGTGACTGTGCAGGCGCAAATCTTGCGCTTGCTTGACGTTGAACGGCGCAAGCGCCGGCTTGCGACACTGCTGATTACCCATGACCTGTCGGTCGTTGCCGCATTCGCTGATCGCGTCGCTGTGATGTATGCGGGTCGTATCGTTGAGGAAGGGCCGACGCAGGCAATCCTCAAGGCACCGCAACATCCCTACACCAAGGCCCTTATCAGTTGTTCGCTCCTCACCACCGATGGCGCGGGCCAATTGTTGTCGATCCCCGGATCGAGCACGCAGGCACACGAACTTACTTGCGGTTGTCGCTTCCATCCCCGGTGCGCCATCGCCAATTCCAGCGGCATGGGAAGTCAATGCATGGCGTCTGAGCCAAGTCTGGACAGCTTGCCGGAAGGACGTAAGGCGCGATGCTGGGCAGTTGGGCACGAACTTGCCGAACAACCTGACTGTTGAGGGAGACGGATGATGCAGCTAGCCGTGAGAACACAAACGTCTCCATCCGTTGATGGCAAGAAGCCGCCATATGTTATCGCCAAGGACCTCGTCAAATATTATCCGGTGCCGGGCCTCGGCCATCGCACGGTCAAATCCGTCGATGGCGTTTCGCTCACGATAGGCGAGGGCGAAGTCCTCGGTCTCGTGGGCGAATCCGGTTGCGGAAAGAGCACCATTGCCAGGCTAATGACCCGGCTTACCCACGCGACCAACGGTGAGCTTACCATTGGAGAGCATGACATTCTGCACATGGAGGGCGAAGCGCTGCGCCGCATGCGCCGCGTCGTCCAGTTGATATTTCAGGATCCCTATTCGGCGCTGGACCCGCGCATGCGCATCGGGCAAAGCATGGAGACGCCGCTCGAACAGCACCGGATTGGAACGCGCGACGAACGCAACGCGCTGGTCTACCAAATGCTGGAGGAGGTTGGCCTTGATGCTTCGTTCTACGACCGCTATCCAAGCCAATGTTCCGGAGGGCAGCTGCAGCGCGTGGTTATAGGACGCGCCCTTCTCCTTAAGCCGAGTTTTCTTGTGTGCGATGAGCCGACGTCGGCTCTCGATGCGTCGATGCGGACGCAGATCCTAAATCTGCTGATGGATCTCAAGCGGCGTCATGGCCTGACCATTCTGATGATCTCGCACGACCTGCGCGTTGTGCGCTACCTGTGCGACCGCATCGCAGTGATGTATCTCGGGCGGATTGTCGAAATTGCCGATCGGGACGAACTGTTCCGTGCGCCGAAGCATCCCTATACCAAGGCGCTGATTGCGTCGTCGATGCTTGACGAAACCGGATTGCATGCGCCGGAAATGCTGCTGGACGGAGATTTGCCCAGTCCTCTCAATCCACCCGATGGCTGCAAATTCCATACCCGTTGCAAGTATGCGACAGAAAGGTGCAGCGCAAGCGAACCGGAGTTCAGCACGGTCGCTGATGAGCATCTTGTACGCTGCCATCACTGGCGGGACTTGGGCTGATCTGCTTGAGCGGTTCATGTTTAGCGATTCTTATAAAAAACAGACAAATTGGGCCGTAACATAAGTAAAAACGGAATCTAATTCCGAAATATGGAATATAAAGTAGAGTTAATGATAATGGATATTCTTGGAATATCCATACAGTGGAGCTATGCGTTCTGTATGTGATGCAGCAACCATATTATATAGTACAAAAATATTGTTGCTAATTGGTAATGTCGTTACAAAGAAAGGGGAATAAGACAATGTTGAAACACGCGATTCTCACAACATGCGCCTTGGCAATATCCTTCAGTGCCCATGCAGCCGAAGGTGGTACAGTCACATATGATGATAATTTCGGGGTGAAAACGGGATGGGATCTGTCTTCGGACGACGCTTATCTCGGCTCGCGTGCGGGCTGCTTTGAAGGGCTGGTACGCATCGGTTATGACACCAAACTTGAGCCAAGCCTCGCCGAATCCTGGACGCAGACCGCACCTACGGTCTGGGAATTCAAATTGCGCAAAGGGGTGAAGTTTCAGAACGGCGAACCTTTCAACGCTGAGACAGTCGTCAATGCGCTGAACAACCGTCTGAAAGCCCCCGTTCCGGCACGCGCCTTTTCGCCCAAGTTGGTCGCCTCTGTAGAGCCCGTCGGTGAGGATGTGGTGAAGATCACGACGGTCGAACCGTCGGTATTGTTGCCCGCACAAATGGCGAGCCCCGCCACGACCATCCTCGCGCCCGCTGCCTACAAATCCGGGAAAGTCGACCCGATCGGGACCTGTACAGGTCCTTTCAAGATAACAGAGGTCGATCCGAACCAGTACATGACCCTTGCGCCAAACCATGAGTATTGGGGCGGTATGCCCAAGCTTGCCGGTGGCCGCGTGAATTTCGTTCCGGATGCCGACACCCGCGCAACCCAGATTCGTACCGGGGAGGCGCAAATCTCGCGGCTGGTGCCGCCGTGGACCGTCAAGACAATCGAGTCGACGGCCGGTGTCAAGGTAGCCCCGATTCCATCACCCCGCATCACGGAACTATTGTTGAACAATGCAAAACCGCCCTTCAACAATGTAAAGGTACGGCAGGCGATCCAGGCGGCCATTGACAGTATCGGCATCGCGGACAGCATCTATGAGGGTGCAGTGAAGGGGGCAACTATGCCGTTTGCGCCGGGCGAGCCCTGGGCTCAGCAAGAGCCGGAGCCTGCTTATGATGTTGCCAAGGCGAAAGCTCTGCTCGCCGAGGCCGGTGTGGCACCTGGCAGCCTGAAGGTAGGGCTTCTGGCCTATACGGCCAAAACCGAACTGAAGGATGTCGCGGCGATCATCCAGGCGCAATTGCAGGAGATCGGCATCAAGGTCGATGTGCGGGTTGCCGATTACAGTGCGATCGAGCCTGACCTGTTGTCCGGAAATTTCGACATGGCACTGATGTCACGTGGTTACACCACCGACGTTGCGGAACCTGTAGGCTTCCTTAATGCCGACTACACCTGCGGCGGCAGCTACAACATCTCTCACTACTGCAATGAAGAGACCGACAAGCTGATCAAATCTGCCTACACCGTTGCCGAGCCGGCAAAGCGTTATGCCATCTACGAAGAAGCGGTGAAAAAGCTCTATGAAGAAGCCGTTTCTGTCTTTTTGATCCATGAAACGGTCTTCGACGCCTATTCGGACAAGCTTGAGAACTACAAGCCGCATCCGTTGAACTATTATGTCCTGACCAAGGATCTGGCGACGAAGTAGCAAATGGTCCTCCCGAGCTTTTGCGCGAACCCCGGTTCCAACGAGCCGGGGTTTTTTCAGATCCGATTGCGACAGCTGAAACTACAATTTCCCCAACTTACGAGAGATAAGTTCATGTCCAGTGTTATCAGCATTCATCCGTTGGCCGATCAGGCCGATGCCCGTGAGCTTTTGACCGGCGATCCCTTTGCCGAAACGCGAATGGTGGCGTTTTCTGCCGAGGGCAAGATAGCGGCAGGTGCCTGTTCGCTTGCATCCGGCGCGAAAGGCAGCGCCCGGTACCCGCACCACGAACTTATCATCATCAGGGGCGGAAACCTCGTTCTCGATGATGGAATCCGGGCCGTGACGCTGGTCCAGGGAAGTGTTGCCGTTATTCCGCAGGGAATTACCGTCACATGGAGCGCCGATAGCGTGGTACAATGGGATTTCATGACTTTTTCCGGGGCAGCGGATCCCGCCGCAAAGGAGCCGGGCATCGTCCTCTTCGATCTAGACGTTCCGCGTCCACCATCTGCGAGCCCATCGGCAGAACTGCTAATTTCCGCTGAACCGCAATGCCAGAACCGCCGCTGGTATGCGGACCCTTCCGGCCAGTGGACCGCCGGTGTATGGAGTTCGACGTCCTATCACCGCCGTCCAATGCACTATGGCTACTATGAGATGATGCATATGCTCGAAGGCCGGGTCGAGATCAGCAACGGCAGTGAGCAGGGAACGGTCTGGGAACCGGGTGAAACCTGTCTTCTGCCGAAGGGTGCATCGCTGGCGTGGAACAGCCGGGAAGACGTGCTGAAGATCTATGGCACTTGGCGGCCGTCATAGACGGTCCGAGTATTCCTTCAGGGAAATTGGTCTTGCACCCACCCTTCTTGAAAGCAGGGCGGGTGCCATTTGTTCGAATTTAGGCAGCCGCCAATATCCGGGGCGTCGTTGCGGGTGTCCTGGTCGTCTCCTTCTTGAGATAGCCAAGCAGACGCATTGCATTGAGCGTCACCAGAACAGTCGCGCCGGTATCGGCAAACACTGCAATCCACAGACCGGTGACGCCCAGGACGGTGGTCACCAGAAACGCTATCTTCAACCCGAGCGCGATGGTCACATTCTGGCGAATATTGCGCATGGTGGCACGGGACAACCCGATCAACGTCGCTATATCCTGAACGCGATTGCGCAGCAGAGCAGCGTCAGCCGCCTCAAGTGCAACATCGGTTCCTGATCCCATAGCGACACCAACATGGGCGGCGGCGAGCGCCGGGGCGTCGTTGATACCGTCACCAATCATGACGACCTTGCGCTTTTCCGCGAGTTCCCGAATCGCCGTCACTTTGTCTTCGGGCATCATCTCGGCTCGGGCTTCAACGCCGAGTTCACGCGCTATCGCGGCTGCAGTTGCCTTGTTGTCACCGGTCAGCATTACAGCATCGATGCCAGCCAATTTCAGCGCGGCAACGCCGGCGCGGGCGTCACTGCGCGGCTCATCGCGCAGGGCTACGAGGCCAATTGCTTCGCCATTTGCCACAGCGACCACCACGGTCTTTCCCTCCGCTTCGAGTACGTGAATTTGCATGGCCAAGGATTCGTCGATGGTTCCGGCCTCACGGGCAAAACGCGGCGCTCCGATGAAGAGTTTCCGGCCGCTGACCTGGCCTTCGACGCCTTTGCCTGCAATGCTCTTGACGGCTGTTGCGCCAGCAGGACTGATCGTGTCAGCAGCAGCACGATCGACGATTGCCTTGGCAAGCGGATGGCTCGCTTCCCGTTCGAGGGCACTTACAGTCGCCAGAAAGGTTGCAATGTTGCCATCGGAGGCAACGATATCCGTCACCACAGGTTCGCCGCGCGTGAGGGTTCCTGTTTTGTCAAAGGCGACCGTCTGAGCGCCGGCGAGGGCCTCAATCACCGCGCCTCCCTTGACGAGCAAGCCGTGCTTTGCGGCGGACGACAGGCTGGAGGCGATGGCGGCCGGCACCGAGATGACCAGGGCACAGGGGCAGCCGATCAGGAGCAGGGCCAGGGCGCGATAGATCCATGTTCCCCATTCTGCACCCACGCCGAGCGGCGGAACAATTGCGACGAGGATCGCGATGCCGACGATCAGCGGCATATAGATACGGGAAAAGCGATCGATGAACCGCTCGGTCGGGGCCTTGGAATCCTGGGCTTCCTCGACCAGCGTAATGATGCGCGCGATGGTGTTGTCCTGCGCTGCTCGGCTGACGCGGATACGCAATGTTGCCTCATGATTGATGGACCCGGCGAAGACTGCAGCCCCCGGCTCCTTCAGGCGCGGCACCGATTCGCCTGTAATTGGCGATTCATCGACACTCGACATGCCTTCCACCACTTCCCCATCGGCAGGAATACGGTCCCCGGTCCGGACGGCAACGATCTGGCCGATGCGCAACGTATCCACCGCGACTTCACAAAGCTGGCCGTTCGCCTCGACGAATGCACTCTTGGGGACGAGCGCTCCGAGCGCCTTGATCCCGGCGCGAGCCTTGCTCGCCGCAAAGCCTTCAAGCACTTCACCCACGGCGAAGAGGAAGACCACAACGGCCGCTTCCTCGGCCGCACCAATGATAACTGCGCCTGTTGCCGCTATGGTCATAAGCATCTCGATGGTAAAGGGCGCACCGGCAAGTGCAGCCATAACCGCACGACGTGCAATGGGAGCGGCTGCGACAATAGTCGCCAGCAGGAACGCCCAGTAGGAGAGCTCAGGAAGAACCAGGCTCGCCACGTAGGAGGCAGCTAGCAATGCGCCGGCCGTAATGGCAATCTTCGCCTTCGGCGTTTGCCACCAGCGGCGGGGCGACGGGATCGCCGTGTACGGGTCAATGCCTTGCACAATACGGCTTGGTTTGTAACCGAGCGCTGCCACCTTGCTCTCAACGGTGCCGGCTGGTGTCAGGCGCTCATTGAGCGCAAGTGTGAGGGTTTCATTTGTCACCGAGACACGGATATCCGAAACACCCGGAACGCGCACAAGAGCCGTGCGGATCGTTGCTGCACAACTCGCGCAATCCATTCCTTCGACTTTCCAGACAAGATGATCTGCCGAGGCGGGAGTCTCGATGGCGGGCGCAACATGATCATGGCTGCAATTCGGGCCGTGAACATGGGGTACGTGATCGTGCGTCGTGTGTTCATGCACGTGCCCTTCAAGTTGTCTGTGCACACCAGCGTCATGATTGCAGGTTGGTCCGTGGACGTGACCAGCATCATGCGCAGCTTTTGCAGTAGGACGACGCGTCAGGCTAGGCTCAAAGCCAAGCTTGCGAACCCTTTTCTCGATCTCGGAAACGGACGTCGCGGTCTCATCCAGCATGAGCGACATCGTTTCTGTCGCGACCAAGATCTTAAGGTCGGAGACGCCGGGCACACGGTTTAATGCGGTCTTGATCGTGTTGGCGCAACTGCCGCAATCCATCCCGGCGACCTTGAAGGTGAAAGCCTCGCTGATACTTCCCGAACCTGTCTCGGTCATTGAATGTCTCCTGTTTTGGTTCAAAGGATTCTTGACTTCAATGACGCTAATCCCTCTAGTAACTATAGGTTCAAGAGGAAAAATTCGATGGAACGCACTTTTTCAATTGGCCGTCTTTCAACGACGACGGGCTGCAAGGTGGAGACGATCCGCTACTATGAATCGATCGGCCTGCTGGATGAGCCGGAGCGCTCGGAGGGTAATCAGCGCCGCTATCTGAAATCACATCATGAACGGCTTCTGTTCATCCTCCACGCACGCGATCTCGGCATGTCGATCGAAGCAATACGGCAGTTGATTGAACTGTCTCGCGATCCGGACGCGCCGTGCGATGGGGCAGACGAAATTGCGCGTCAGCAGTTGGGATCCGTGCGTGACAAAATCCAGCGGCTCAAGTTGCTGGAAGCCGAGCTGCAGCGTGTCGTCGAAAGCTGCGACGGGCACCGAATCGGCGATTGCCGGGTCATTGAAGCGCTGGCCGAATGCGGCGTCTGCCACAGGGACCATCGTCCACCGCGTTAGCTGCGGTCGTCGTGGTCGAACAGTGCTGTCAGGGGATAATAGTTTTTGATGAAGGGCGATTTGATCACGATATAGCTGAAATATTTCTCGATCCCGATATTGCGTTCGAGCAGATTTTCGACAATGCCCTGATAGTGAACAACGCCGCGGGCGATGAATTTTAGAAGATAGTCATAGCCGCCGCTGACCAGATGACATTCGACGATTTCATCAACATTGCGGATGGCATTTTCAAAACGGACAAAGTCTTCGCGCCGATGATCCGACAGTGTGACCTCGGTGAAAACCGATATGGTTTCGCCAAGCTTGGCAAGATTGATCTGGGCACCGTACCCGGTGACATAACCGGCCTGTTCGAGCCGCTTCACTCGCATCAGGCATGGGCTCGGTGATAGCCCGACAGCATCGGCGAGATCGACATTGGTGATGCGGCCATTCTTCTGAAGCTCGTAAAGAATTTTAAGATCGATCCGGTCGAGCTTCGGTGGTCTCATCACATGGCTGCCTTATGGTTCCTCGTGAACGGATACTGCTCTATTACCCGGCGAAGTTGCAAGGTCGATCAATTTGTCGAAACACTTTGCGTACCGATCGATTATCGACATGCCAATTGTTACCGGCGGCTGACAGCAACCAGTTCCGCCGGTATCAATTCGATTAAGCGTTGGCTTCGGGCGTGTAGCCTGCAGCGGTGATGATTTCCGCAATGCGCGCAGCATCCGAAACGCCGCCAACCGAAACGATGCGTTTTACAGGATCGGCGTGGACAGCAGCACCGGGGACGGTCTTTTCGATGGCCCCCTTAATGACGCCTGCGCAATGGCCGCAGGTCATGTCGTCAACGCGGAACGAGACGTCGGCATTGACGGGCTTGGTGGTTTCGGAATGATGCTCGTGAGCTGTACACATATAGGGTTCTCCTGGGTTGAAATTTCGGATGAAAGGAGCCTGAACTATTCCAACGTGGGAAGGTCAAGCACTTTATTTCAAGCTGGTTCACTGACGGCAGCGCGCACTTCTTTCAGGTCCAGCATGGCATCGAGTGTCAGACGCACACGCGCGACGATGAGGTCGATTTCCTCGGCTGTGCAGGTCAATGGCGGTGCAAAACCCAGCACGTCATCGGTGAAGGCGCGCAGGATGAGGCCGTTCCGGTAGGCTGCATCAAACAGGCGTTCGCTGAGCTTCAGCTCGGGATCGAACTTCGTCTTGGCCGCCTTGTCGCTGACGAGCTCGACAGCGGCGAGCAGGCCGCGCCCGCGAACGTCACCGACAAGGGGATGATCGCGCAGACGGTCGAGGCCTGCAATGAAACGGTCGCCCATCTTCTGACCGTTCGCCAACAGACCGCCCTCAGTATAGAGCTTGAGCGCTGCAAGACCCGCCGCAGCACTGACGGGGTGGGCCGAATAGGTGAAGCCATGGCCGACCGCGGCAGCGCCTGCGCTTTCGGCTATGGTCTGATAGATTTCCTCACGCATGAACAGCGCGCCCATCGGCACGTAGCCTGAGGTCAGGCCCTTCGCCACGGTCATCATGTCCGGCACGACTTCCTCCGCCTCGCAGGCAAAGAGCGGCCCGGTCCGGCCGAACCCGGTGATGACCTCGTCTGCCACGAAGAGGATATCGAGATCCCGGCAGGTCTCGCGCATGGCCTTGAGCCATCCGGCAGGCGGCACGATAACGCCACCGGAACCCTGGATCGGTTCGCAGAAGAAGGCTGCGACATTGCCGGAACCAAGCTCTTCGACCCGTTGCCGCAAGGCCGCTACCGAAGCGGAGATGATTGCGGACGATTCAGTTCCCGCCGGATTGCGGTAGGGGTAGGGCGATGCAATTTTATGCTGCCAGGGCAGGGGGAGGTCGAAGCCTCTGTGGAAGATCGGCAATGCCGTCAGGCCTGCGCCGGTTGAAGAAGAACCATGATAGCCGCGCTCGAGGGTGATGAACTGTTTCTTCTGCGGCTTGCCGAGTGCGTTGAAATAGTAATGGATGAAGCGTACGGCGGAATCGACCGCATCGGAACCGCCAAGGGTGAAATAGACCCGGTTGAGATCCCCGGGAGTGCGTTCGGCAAGCTCCGCTGCGAGCCGGATCGCTGGTTCGCTGCCGAGCGAGAAATAGCCCGTTGCATAGGGCAGGCGGCGCATCTGCTCCGTCACCGCATCGACGATCGAATCCTGCCCATAACCGACATTGACGCACCAGAGACCGGCAAAACCGTCGATCAGCTCGTGTCCGCTCGCATCCTTGACAAAGACGCCCTTGGCCGACTGCAGCACAGTGACGCCGCGTTTCTCGTGGCCCCGGTAGGAAGCGACGGGGTGGATAAGATGCTCGCGGTCGAGCTCGACAAGAGAATTGCTCAGCATGCCATGTCCTTTCGAATTGTCATCCTCCCAAATTCGCATTGCAGGCGAAAAATGGCATGCTGAACAGAGCTGGCTTTCCACTATGGGATGCTCTTTTCGCGGACGTGGCAGCGGGAGATGCTGTTTATCCCAACGCCTGATTTGTCAGGGTGAAAATACGATGTCCTGGCGCAGGCTGGGGCGCGTTTCCGCGGACCATCGTTGTTCCGCCGCCGACCTTCGGCAACCCGATTGCTTCAAGCCAATCGCCAAGGCCACTGTCATCCGGTGTATCGACACGCAGGAAGTGCTCGCTCCGAGCCGAAATCCAATTCGATATCAGCGCCTGCGCAGCTTTGAGATTAGGGGCAATGACCGGCCCGACGACATAGCCACGTCCGAACGGGTGGAGAATTGCATAACCATCCAACTGTCCGCTTCGCTCCAGTACGATACATTGGCCTGTACGAAGGAGCGCGGAAAGCATGGCTCTGCGATCCAGCCCTGAAGCATTGCTATCGAGAGAAATCAGGCTCGCTGTATCGTCTTCGGCAAAGGGACGAATTGTGTGATTTTGCTCCGGCATGATCGGTCTGAAGTTTGCCGGCCTACCCTGATGCTGCGAGATTGCTCCGGTCGTCCGGAAACCCAGGGATTTATAGAGCGGTTCTCCTTCTTTCGTGGCGATCAGCAGAATATTCCGGCCTTCGGCCTGGGTAAGCGCTGCGTCCATCAGCTTCCCGCCGATGCCGCGTCTTTGTCGCTCAGCTGAAACGATCACCATGCCGAGCGTGGCGAAATCATTGCCGAACGGCCACCAGTGAATCGTACCGACAATTCCGGAACCGTCTTCGGCCACAGTGCCATGGCCAAGGCTGGCAACCAATCGCCAATCGTCGATCCGGTGCGGCCAGTTCACTGCCGAAGACAAGGACAACGCGGCCGCCAGATCGGCGGGCTGCATTGTCCGCAGCAAATAGTCGCTTGGCGATTGCACCACGCTTTGATCCTTCTGTGCGGCGGATGTCGAAGACGGTTTCATAGCCGATAAAATATGGTGTGTAGCGAGAAACATTGTTCCGAGCTTTGTCCAAGAACGCAATTTTGCGCTGTTGCATTGATAAAAGCCCGAATAAAAAGCTTGGTAACATTGCTTAGGCTCCGTGGATGCCATCACGATCGCAAAAAGGGGAAAAGGCATGAGCCGGATTGTTATTGTCGGAGGAGGGATCGTCGGTCTTTCCATTGCACGGGCTGCATTGAAGGCTGGCCAGGAGGTTGTCTTGCTCGAGCAGGGGCCGGTCGGAAACCCGAACGGTGCCTCTTACGACAATCATCGCATGATCCGTTATCACTATGGTGCGGCGGAAGGTTATACCCGCATGGTTACGGACGCTTTCGCCGCTTGGGCGCGGGTCTGGGATGATCTTGGCGAGACGCATCATGATACGACCGGCGCGATTTCGATCGGACTGGCAGAGGATGACTATGCCGGAAAAACACTTGCGACGTTCCGCAACAACGGTATCCCGCATGAGATTCTCGATGGTGCCGAAATCGCAGCCCTGTGCCCGCATCTGAAAGTGCCTGGAGGAGCCTGGGGGCTTCTTTCCCGTGTTGGCGGTCCGCTCTACGCAAACCGTATCGTGGATGGATTGGCCCGCTGGAACAGGGAGCATGGCGCAGACATCCGGGATAACACGAAAGTTGCGAGGGTTGACCTCGAGGCAGTCACTGCAACCCTGGACAACGGCGAGCTCGTCAAAGGCGATCATCTGGTCGTTGCCGCAGGAGCATGGCTGCCGTCGCTGTTGCCTGATCTTTATGCGAACCTGACGACCTATCGGCAGGCCCTGTGCTATGTTGAGCCGCCTGTGCAATTTGCTGAAAGCTGGCGGCGCGCTCCGTCGATTGTCACGATCGGCGATGGGGTCGGCTATACATTGCCGGATTTACGCGGGGCAGGATTGAAATTCGGAGCGGGATCGCATCGGCGGCTTGGCGCTCCGTCTGCTGGGTTTCAATCGGACATCGCGGAAGCGGACTATATTATCGGTCAGTTCGCGCCCTATCTGCACGACGCGGCAAGCTACCGGCCTCTGCGGATGAAGGTCGGGTATTATGTCATGGACGCCACGCGGAAGTTCCGGCTCGACAGCCACGGCCGCTCGCTCGTGGTCACCAATTGCGACGGGCAGATGTTCAAGTTCGGCCCATTGCTTGGCGAGGCGATCGTCGACATGTTCGAAGGCCGACTGTCCCCGAAAGCGCTGAGCTCCTGGGCGGCTGGGGATGCTGCCATTGCACCGAAGGCCGCCGTCAATGCTTAGCTTCGACCCCCGACATCTAGCAGTCCCAACGGGTCATTTCATCGATGGGGCATTGGTTTCAGGTCCTCCCGGGAACCTTCCCGTCCGGCGGCCCTGTGACGGGGCCGTCTATACAAAGATGCCGCTGGCATCCGCCGACGTCGTCGATCGCGCGGTATCGAGCGCGAAAAGGGCCTTCCGGACATCCGATTGGGCCAAGCGACCGCCACGCGAACGCGCGCGGGTCATGCGGCGCTGGGCAGACCTTGTTGATGCTAACAGGCAAGAGCTGGCACGGCTCGAAGCTGTCGGCTCAACGCGGCCAATCGCGCAAGCAAATGGCTGGGATGTTCCTTATCTCGCGGAAACCATCCGGTTCTTTGCAGAATTTGCCGACAAGCATGGCGGCGAGGTTGCGGCCACCCAGAGCGATCGCTTCGGCATGATCGTTACCGAGCCGCGCGGCGTCGTTGCCGCGATCGCACCCTGGAACTTCCCATTGGTCATGGCAGGCTGGAAATTGGCACCGGCACTTGCTGCGGGAAATGCTGTGGTGCTGAAACCATCGGAAATGACCCCAGTTTCCGTCCTGCGGCTGGCGGAGCTTGCCATCGAATCGGGTGTGCCGAGCGGTATTTTCAATATTGTTCAGGGAACAGGTGCAGGTGCGGGCGAGGCGCTGTGCCGTCATCCCGATGTCGCCAAAATCAGCTTCACCGGGTCGACGAGAACAGGTGCCGCGATCATGGCGACCGCGGCATTGAACGGCGTCAAGCCGGTGACCCTCGAACTTGGTGGCAAGAGCCCGCAGATTGTCTTCGAGGATGCGGATGTTGACTTGGCGGCGGCTTGCATCGCCCGCTCGATCCTCGGCAATGCCGGGCAGGTTTGCGTTGCGGGTTCCCGGCTTCTCGTACACCGCGATTTGCGTGACGCGCTGATTGAGCGCATCGCTGTGCTTGCCCGAGAGGTGACGCCGGGCCCGACATGGGAGACAGGCACCAGTTTTTCGCCGATCATCTCGTCAGGACAGCTCGATCGGGTTGACTCGATTGTTCGGCGGACGGTGGCTCAAGGCGCAGAAGCACTCATCGGCGGTCATGCAATGGAGGGCTTTGGCGATGGAACATTTTATGCGCCGACGATACTGATTGGCGTCGATCAGGGCATGGAGGCAGCGCGCGCCGAAATCTTCGGCCCGGTGCTGACGGTTCAAACCTTCGAAGACGAGGACGAAGCTTTGGCGCTCGCCGATCATCCTGAATTCGGCCTCGCATCGGGTGTCTATACGCGCGATCTGTCCCGGGCTCTGCGAATGGTACGCAGTCTGGAGGTCGGAACGGTCTGGATTAACCGCTACGGCCGCTCGGATGATTTCATCATGCCGACAGGCGGCTACAAGAGTTCCGGCATCGGCAAGGATCTCGGACGTGAAGCCTATGAGGCCAATCTTCGTTCCAAATCGGTGTTGATCGATGTCTGAGCACTCATGCGGCGACTTCGTTTGTCAGCCGTCCCAGTGCGCTCAGGCAACCGTCAAGTTCGGATTTCAGGACATATTCGTTGGGGCGATGTGCACGGGCGATATCGCCTGGGCCACAGATGATCGAGGGGATCCCGGCGGCTTGGTAGAGCCCGGCTTCGGTGCCGAAACTGACAGCACCCGCGCAGCTCTGCCCGGATATTCTCTCGGCCAGAGCAGCAAGTCCGTCGGTCTCGTTGAGATCGAGTGCCGGATAACTGCTGAGAACCTGTGTCTCGAACCGCAGGCCGGACCCGCCTGCGGACAGTTCAGCAATTCGGGCCTTGATAGGCTCCATCAATGTTGCGGGATCGATCCCGGGAACCGCGCGCGCCTCAATATCGATGGTGCATTTCTCCGGAATGACATTGAGAGCGGCACCACCCGCGATGACGCCGACCTGCATGCTTGAATAGGGCGGAGCGAACCTTTCGTTGAACGGGCCTTCCGCCGCAAGACGCGCTGCTTCGTCACGAACGGTTGCAACAATATCCGCACTGGCATGGATCGCGTTCAGACCCAAATCGGGCCGGGACGAATGTCCGGATTTGCCGTACACCGAGATTTGGCAGCCGATCTTTCCTTTGTGCCGCAATACGGGTTGCATGCCGGATGGCTCGCCAACGAAGCAGCCGATCGGCTTGGCGCATAGCGTCGGCAGCCGGTCAATTAAATGCCTGACCCCAATGCAGCCGGCTTCCTCGTCGTAGGAGAAGGCGAGGTGGATCGGTTGTTTCAATGGTTGCGAGACAAAGGCCGGGACGGACGCCAGAACACAAGCGACGAAGCCCTTCATATCGACCGCGCCACGCGCAATCAGCCGTTCGCCATCCTCGCGCAGGCGGAACGGGTCGCTCGACCAGGTCGATTCCGTCGCCGGCACCACGTCAAGGTGGCCTGATAGGATGTAGCCGGGAAGATCAGCCGGGCCGATCGTTGCAAACAAGTTGAAGCGATCGCCTTCCGGCCCGGCGATAATGCTGGAATTCACGCCGTATTGGGCAAGATAGGATCGTATATAGTCGATGATCGCGGCGTTCGATGTCCTGACGACGGAGGGGAAGCTGACGAGATTCGCCAATATTTCCTGCACATGCATCTTACTCTCCTCACGAGGCACATCTGGCTGTATGGGCCGCATGCGCTCTAGGTAATCCGGCCGGATTCCGGCTCTCAAATGCGACTATGCTGGGATCAGGGCCGATTTCAAGCACCGCGAATGATCTCAAGAACATTCAGCAGCCTATGCTGAAATGACGTCGCGAATTGCAATGATCTTCGTGCAAAACACTCTTGTCAGGGAGCCATGCTGCTCTTTTGGTCCTACAGTTGCAGCGCTATCTGCGATAACAAGGGGAACACGGAGCAAGCAATGCCGACTTTCAAGCCGAAATATATTTCCTTCGACTGCTACGGGACGCTGACACGGTTCCAGATGTCGGAATTGGCGCGTTCGCTTTACGCTGATCGCGTTGCCGCTGACAGCATGGACGCTTTTTGCAGAGACTTTGCCGCTTACCGCCTGGATGAAGTTCTCGGCGATTGGAAACCATACGAGCAGGTGCTGAAAAATGCCGTGCGCCGTACCTGCCAGAAATGGGGCGTCGACTATGACGATGCCGACGGTCGGCAGTTCTACGATGCCGTTCCGACCTGGGGCCCGCATGCCGACGTTCCGGCTGGCCTTGCCAAGGTAGCGGAGCATTACAAGCTGGTGATCCTTTCAAACGCCTCGAACGACCAGATTCATTCCAATGTCGAAAAGCTTGGTGCTCCTTTCTATAAGGTGTTCACCGCACAGCAGGCGCAGGCCTACAAACCGCGTTTCCAGGCATTCGAGTATATGTTCAAGCAACTGGATGCGGATCCTTCTGAATTCCTCCATGTCTCGTCGAGCCTGCGTTATGACCTGATGTCCGCACATGATCTCGGCATCAAGAACAAGGTTTTTGTTGCGCGCGGCCATGAACCATCGACACCCTATTACGGTTATACCGAGATCAAGGATATCGGTGGTCTTGCTGGCGTGGTCGGGCTTTGACTTTCATCTACAAGGCCGATCCGGTAAGAGGCGCTGAATGGGCCGAACTCTTCGCCCAAAAAGCTCCAGATGTGCAGTTCCGCATCTGGCCGGATGTCGGGCCTTCCGAGAAGGTGCGATATCTGGCGGCGTGGCTGCCGCCGGATAATCTCGCCGAAGCCTTTCCCAACCTGGAGATCCTGTTCTCGGTGGGCGCGGGGATTGACCAGTTCGATCTTTCGACCCTGCCGCAGGATCTGCCGCTCGTTCGCATGATCGAGCCGGGTATAGCCGAGGGCATGACGGAATATGTGACAATGGCGGTGCTGGCTCTCCACCGCGATCTTCTCCCCTATATCGATCAGCAGCGCCGCGCCGTCTGGCAAGAGATGCGACTTGTACCATCCGTACAGCGGAAGGTTGGTGTGTTGGGCCTTGGCATGCTGGGACAGGCAGTTCTTGAAAAACTGCGGCCGTTCGGCTTTCCGCTTTCCGGGTGGAGCCGTTCGCCGCGTGTGATTGACGGTGCAGATATCTTTTCGGGCAGTAGCGAACTGCCGCGCTTTCTCTCCGGCTGCGATATATTGATCTGCCTCCTGCCGCTGACGGATGAAACCCGAGGAATCCTGAATGCGGAGCTGTTTGCGCAACTTCCCCGCGGCGCAGCGCTAGTCAGTGCCGGACGAGGTGGTCACCTCCACCAGGATGACCTATTGGCAGCCCTCGGCAGTGGTCAACTTTCGGGTGCTGTTCTTGATGTCACGGACCCTGAGCCTTTGCCGGGGGATCATCCGTTCTGGTTGCATCCAAAAATTCTGCTCACACCGCATATCGCCAGCATGACGCGGCCCGAGACGGCAGTCGATCATGTGCTTGACACTATCCGCCGCCATCGCGAAGGCCTCCCATTGATTGGTGCGGTCGACCGAATGCGTGGCTATTGAGGTTTCCCATGTTTCTTGATCGTTTGCGTGACAAATCCCTCTTTCGCCAGCAGATATTCATCGATGGCATATGGTCGGCGGCGGCATCGGAGGCGGAACTTCCGGTTGATAACCCGGCGACCGGCGAGATCATCGGTTCGGTCCCGGCCTGCGGCACCGCCGATACCAGAGCAGCCATTGGTGCGGCCAAAACGGCCTTTGTTCATTGGCGCATGCGGACGGCTGCGGAGCGTGCGGCGGTTCTCGAACGCTGGCACGGACTTGTGCTGGAGAATGCCGACGACCTGGCGATTATCATGACGGCAGAGCAAGGCAAGCCGCTGGCCGAAGCCAGGGGCGAAGTTCTGTACGGCGCATCCTTCATCAAATGGTTCGCCGAAGAGGCGCGCCGCATCGCCGGCAGCACGATCCCGGCACCAACAGCAGATCGCCGTATCCTCGTGCTGAAGGAGCCTGTCGGTGTATCGGCAGTCATCACGCCGTGGAATTTCCCGAACGCCATGATCACCCGCAAATGCGCTCCGGCGCTTGCCGCCGGTTGCACCGTGGTCATCAAGCCATCGGAATTGACGCCCTATTCGGCGCTGGCACTCGTCGTCCTTGCCGAACGTGCAGGCGTGCCCAAAGGCGTGATCAACATCGTGACGGGACTGCCGCAGGAAATCGGCGCGGAGCTGACCGGCAACCCGGCAGTACGCAAGCTTTCCTTCACTGGTTCTACCCGGATCGGTTCGTTGCTGATGCAAGAATGCGCACCGACCGTGAAACGCCTCAGTCTGGAGCTCGGCGGCAACGCCCCATTCATCGTTTTCGACGATGCGGATATCGATCTTGCGATTGAAGGCGCGCTTGCCAGCAAGTTCCGTAATGGAGGTCAGACTTGCGTTTGTGCCAATCGCATCCTGGTCCAGGAAGGCATCTACGGCCGTTTCGCCGACAGGCTTGCCGATTCCGTATCGAAGATGCGGATAGGGTCCGGATTCGAGGCGGATACCCAGATTGGCCCGCTTATCAATCTGGCCGCGGTCGAGAAGGTGCGCGCGCATATCGACGATGCTCGATCAAAGGGTGCTTTGGATCTGACGGAGCGCAACGATGATATCGATCCGAAGCGTTTTGTGTCGCCCGTTGTTCTCACAAATGCGACGATGGCAATGCGCGTGGCAACCGAGGAGACTTTCGGACCTGTCGCGCCGCTTTTCCGGTTTCGCCATGAAGCCGAGGCCATCGAGATCGCCAATGATACGCCGTTCGGCCTTGCCGCCTATTTCTACACGGAGAACCTGCATCGGTCGTGGCGTGTCGGTGAAAGGCTGGAATTCGGCATGGTCGGGTTGAACACCGGATCGGTGTCGATGGAGGTTGCACCCTTCGGCGGCATCAAACAGTCCGGTCTGGGCCGCGAGGGCGGACCGACGGGTATCGAAGAGTATCTGGAGACGAAGTCCTTCCACATCGGCGGTCTGCGCGCCGAAGCTTGATCCGACTGGAGGCATCCGTGAGAACCTACAATATCGCACTCATTCCCGGTGACGGGATCGGCGTCGATGTCATCAAGGCTGGCTGGCCCGTCCTGGGCGCTGTCGCCCGGCGTTTCGATTTCGGGCTGGCATCCAAAACCCTACCCTGGTCTTGCGGCTATTATCTCGAACATGGGGTCATGATGCCAGCGGACGGGATCGAGCAATTGCGCCCGTTCGACGCCATCTTTCTCGGCGCTGTCGGCTGGCCAACTCGGGTTCCGGATTCAGTCTCGCTGCATGGGCTGTTGCTGCCGATCCGCAAATCTTTTGATCTCTATGTGAATGCGCGTCCGCACCGCCTCCTGAAGGGCGTCAAAGGCCCTCTGCGCAGCGATGGTTTTGACATTCTTTGTATTCGCGAAAACACAGAAGGCGAATATAGCGGTGCGGGAGGGCGGGTGCATCAGGGCACCGTAAACGAGGTTGCCGTCGAAACATCGATCTTCACCCGCAATGGTGTCGAACGTATCCTGCGTTACGGTTTTGAAGCCGCTCGAAAACGATCAGGAAAGCTTGCCTCGGTCACAAAATCCAATGCGCAGAAATATTCCATGGTGTTCTGGGATGAGGTAACCGACGCGCTTGCTGCCGAGTATCCGGATGTCAAGGTTTCGCGTTACCATGTCGATGCTGCAGCGGCCCGGTTCGTCACCAATCCGGAAACGCTCGACGTCGTTGTCGCCTCCAATCTCTTCGGCGATATCCTGACGGATCTCGGTGCTGCGATACAGGGTGGTTTGGGGTTTGCGGCCTCGGCCAATATCAATCCGGCAGGTGGCGTTCCATCAATGTTTGAGCCTGTGCATGGTTCCGCACCGGACATCGCCGGAAAGGGCATCGCCAACCCGCTGGCAACAATCTGGGCTGGTGCCCTGATGCTTGACCATCTCGGGGAAAGGCAGGCAGCTTCGGCACTGATCGCGGCGATGGAAAACGTCACGGCGCAAAGAACTGCATTGACCCCGGACTTGGGTGGAGCATCGTCAACAACAGATGTGGCGAAGGCGGTGATTGATGCATTGTGACCGCCGGCAACTGGGTCATTGCGGACATTAATGCATCTAAGTCATTTTCCTCTTGACCCTCCCATTGTTGGAAGGTCCATAGTTTCCCGCCTGTGCCGGAGCCACATTCTGCTACGGCGCGCTTGCCCCTAAGATGGGAACGTGCATTTGCTTGGCAGATCAATTCCGCAAGAAGACCGTTACTGCCTTGCAGTCCGCAATCTGAACGAGGAGACCTGACTCATGGATCGACGTAGTTTCATGCTAGCCAGCGCAGCAACCGTTTTCGCCGGAACACGTGCCGAAGCTCAGATGGAGACGATGGACGGCATGTCGGGCATGAGCGACATGCATGCTGGCCACGGAGCGATGGCAATGCCAGCAAACGCTCCGTCGCTACCCGAGGGCGCGCCGCTGCGCGAGCTTTCCAGGCTCAGTAATCGGTCCAACGAGGCTGGTCTTTTGGAGGCAACGCTCACGGCAGAGCCGGCGACAGCGCAGTTTGCCGAAGGTCTCGACACACCCGTTCTTGCCTTCAACGGGGACAGCCCCGCACCTCTGATCGAGGCGACCGAGGGCGATCGCATCAGAATCACTTTCGCCAACCGCATTCCCGGCGAAATCAGCACCATCCATTGGCATGGGATGCCGGTTCCAGCGGACCAGGACGGTAACCCGATGGACCCGGTATCTTCTGGGACCGATCGTCTCTACAGTTTCGATCTGCCTGAAGGTAGTGCGGGATCGTATTGGTATCATCCACATCCGCATGGGAAGACCGCCGAACAGGTTTATCGCGGCCTCGCAGGTGCATTCCTCGTGAAGCCGAAGGTTGACCCGATCCCGGCGGCCTATGGCGATACAGAGCTGTTCTTTACCGACTTGCGCTTGGCTGCGGACGGTACGATGCCGGCCAACACGATGGTTGATGTGATGAACGGGCGGGTCGGCGACCATGTCCTGGTGAACGGCCAGAAGAATCCCGTGCTGTCCGTGCCAGCCGGAACACAGCGGCGTTTCCGGCTGTTCAACGCCACCAACGCACGATTCCTTCGCTTGTCTTTCGGGGATGTGCCGATGACCATCGTCGGCACGGATGGCGGGCTGCTGGGTGCACCCGTTCCCGGTGTCCAAGACGTCCTTCTCGCACCTGCGGAGCGTCTCGAGGTTATCGTCGCCTTCGACGAACCGGGGACCACGACGCTCGGGACTCTCGACTATGACCGCGGATGGATGGGGCAGGGACGACCGAAGGACGCAGGCCTTACTCTCTTGACGGTTGCGGTCTCGGAGACGCCGGCCGAACCGCCGCCGCCGCTGCCGGCGATCCTGCGCCCGATCGCAGATTTGGGCGCGCCGTCAGTCAGCCGTCGCCTTGTCTTCGGGGAGACCATGACGATGGGCGCGGACGGAATGGAGATGGGCTTCTTGATCAACGGGAA
Organism: Phyllobacterium sp. LjRoot231; assembly: GCF_964253365.1. Lineage (NCBI taxonomy): Bacteria > Pseudomonadati > Pseudomonadota > Alphaproteobacteria > Hyphomicrobiales > Phyllobacteriaceae > Phyllobacterium > Phyllobacterium sp. LjRoot231. Next base: position 3,681,041 of record NZ_CAXUQT020000001.1, on the reverse strand, counting down.
GTCGTTCGACATGAACCGCATCGATTTCGTGTCGAAAGCGGGCGAACTTGAGCTTTGGGAAATTGCCAATCCCGCCGACATGGATCACCCGTTTCATGTCCACGGTACGCAATTTCAAATTGTCGAATACGAGCGGGGCGGCAAAGTCAACAAACCGCCCTACAGGGCGTGGAAGGACACCGTGAATGTCGCACGCGGCGAGACAATCCGCATTCTAGTTCGTCAGGACAAACCTGGCCCTCGGATGTACCACTGCCATATCCTGGAACACGAGCAACTGGGCATGATGGGTATCGTCGACGTCCAGGTATGACAGCGAAACTGTTGGTGCTATCACCATGCCGCCTTGCCGACCTCGAGCGGTCGCTTGCTACTGATAGAATGAGTTTAGTGGCAAAGGCCTCACACCCATTCCACCCATAGCGTTTCGCGTTTGGACATATCCAGAACGGTGGCGTGGCGGTCGAGTATTGCCCGCAAGCCGGGTCCGATCCGCTCTTCCGGCATGGGCTCGAAGCCGTATTTGCGAAACCACGGGCCGTTCCAGCGCGGTGCCCGGAAGGTCGTCAGCGTAACGCCGGACAGTTTCAGCTCTTTAGCCCTGGATTTGACCACATCGAGAAATGCCGCGCCGATGCCGTGCCCGGAGAAATCGGCAGCCACCATGATATTGGCGATGTACATCAACCCGTCCAGAGGCTGCATCAGGATATAGCCGACGCGCTTGCCATCAATTTCCGCGACCACTGTTTCGCCGGAGCAAAAACGCTCTGCAGCGATGGACGGCGCGTCCACCACCATCTCCAGGCCGTCCCATCCGGCATAACGCAGGCGGGCGGATTTCTCGATCGACCGGAGTTCTTCGATCTCTTCAAAGCGAAACGGCCGCAGGTTAAAGTCGTGATGGTCCATTGTTCAGTTTCCAGACGCGCAGAATCAACGGAATCATAAGACTCCTTCATGACAGTTGCGCGTCGGGTAGCTCTTTTGGTCTAAGCTTATGCACTCGCCCGTCGATAGAACGCCAACGAACCGGCGAGGGCAAGCAATGCGCCGCCGCAGATCCGGTCAAGCCACAGCGCACCGGATTTCTTGAGCAGGCGCACCGCCCGCGAGCCCAGAACGGCGTAGCCGAACATGACGGCGAAATCGATCAGCGCGAAGGTCACGGCCAGCGCCAGATATTGAGGAAACTGCGGCAATTCCGGCATGACGAATTGCGGAAGAAACGCCGAGAAAAACAGATATCCCTTCGGATTTGTGACGGCGACGAAGAAACTCTTCAGGAATACCGCTCGCGACGAGGGGTCTGCACTGCCGCCTGTTCCCGGGTGCAGGACCTCAAGCGTTCCCCTGGAGCGCAACAGCATGACGCCGAGGAAGGTGAGGTAGCCGACGCCGATCCACTTGACGACAGAGAACCAGAATTCCGATGCGGCAAGGAGGGCGCCGAGCCCCAGCGCTACTGCGCCGATCAGGACGAAGTCCGACAGCACCGCACCGGCCATGCCGAGGCAGGCGGTCCTGATACCTAAACGCGAGCCGTTCGTCAGCGCCAGCAGCACAGTTGGGCCCGGTGTTGCAATGCCGATGAACGAAACCAATGCGAATGCTAAAATCGTCAGATTTGTCATGACTTGCTCCGGAGAAATCAGATGCAGTTTTGCCTGTTGACCCGCACCAAACACCATTCTCTTTTCTCAGTTGTCAAGTCAAAGTGCTGATGGTCGCGCTCAGCGTTCCCAGTAAGGCGGGTAACCGAAGGCTGTGCGCAAATGGTCCGCAAGTGCTCTGAGCTTGGCGGATGGCATGCGGCCTTCCGGATGCGCAATGAAGATGTGTTCGCCCTCGGCTTGCACGCCCACGTCAATAGCCAACAATTCCCGGGATTTGAGCGCAGCACCGGCGACAAAGGTCGGCAGCAGGGCGATGCCGAGCCCCGCTATGGCCGCATCCCGCATCATGTCGCCATTGTTGACGCGCAATCCCACGCAGCCGCGCACGGTCGCTGTGCCTTTTGCCGTGGGAAAGCTCCAATCCGCGATGCCGCGATTGGCGTAGAAAATGCCTCTGTGTTGACCCAGCTCTTCGATCGAGCCAGGGGTTCCATGCGCCTCCAGATAGGCCGGAGAAGCCACCAGAACGCGTTGGCTCGTCGCCAGACGCCATGTCATCAGCCGTGAATCGATGATCGACCCATGCCTGACCACGGCGTCATAGCCGCCAGCAGCCACATCGATACGTCGGTCATCGAGATCGAGAGACAGCTCAATGCCGGGATTGTTCGCGAGAAAGGGATAAAGGGCAGGGCCGAGATGCATGCGACCGAACGTGACCGGCGCCGAAATGCGCAATGGCCCGATCAGTTGGCCGCGGCGCTCCGCCATATCGGCTGCGGCTTCCTCGACATCGCGCGCAATACGCGATGCACGTTCGAGAAAGGCCGTGCCATCCTCTGTAAGGGTAAGCTTGCGTGTCGTCCGGTGCAGGAGCACCGCGCCAATCTGCCGTTCGAGTTCGGCCAGCCGCTCGCTCACGACGGATTTCGAAAGACGCAAGCGGCGGGCCGCTTCGCTGATCGATCCCGCGTGCGCTACCGTCACAAAAGTGGAAATGCCCTCAAGCTTCATCATTGTTCGGTGTTTCCGAAGTGGAGTTGCTCTACTCTCGGATTAATCCGGACAACCAGCAAGAACGATATTTGTTCGCCATTGATTTGCCGTCACCTAAGGCGGTAATGAAAGGATCAATGATCCCAACCGTGGAGTCGCCTCAAAGAATCGATGGAAACCAAAGCCAATTATCTTCTCGTTGCGGTTTTCAGCCTGGTTGTGTGTGCCCTGGCGTTCGGTTTCTTTTACTGGGTTGGACGCTACGGCGACACGCGGGAAACCTCGACGTTGGAGATCCGGGTTCCTGGTTCCGTCACGGGTTTGGCCGCGAAGAGCCCGGTGTTCTTCAATGGCCTGAAGGTCGGTGATGTGAAGCGTCTCTTTATCGATTCGTCCAATCCGGACGCCGTCATCGTCCAGGCCGAGATCGACTCCACCACACCGATCACGCGCTCGACCGTGGCGACACTGGCCTTCGAAATACTGGCAGGACAAGCGCGCATCGAGTTGACGGGCGGCAAGGCCTATGAGCCCAAGCTTCTGGAAGAGGCGGACAAGGAAGATACCATTGCGCGCGTGGATGTTGATCCATCATCGCTGAAGACACTGGTGCAGACCGCGCAGGACTGGATCGACCGCGTCGACAAGGCAACGACCGCCACCGAACAATACGTGGCGGAAACGCGCGGACCTCTGCTGGCGAGTATTAGAGAGGCCAAGGATTTTACCGATGGTCTTGCACGCAGTACCGACTTGATAAACGAATATGGCCAGAAGGCGCGAAGTGTCGGGGAAGTCATGAACGACGCCCGCGATGTCATCTCGCGGGTGAACAAAGCTTCTGTTCGCGTCGACGAGACGCTGGCGAATGTCGACAGGCAGCTCTCCGACGACAAGGACAGTGTGGCAAGCGAAATCCGCGCCAAACTGCAATCCTATCAGCAACAGGCCAAGGACTTGAATACGAGGCTGGTCGCCATCGTCAACAATCTGAGTAATTTGACAGGCGATAAACTGCGCAATGCGCAGCGGTTTGTGTCGGAGAGCCGCCGTACCGTTCAAGGCATCGACCGCAGCGTTTCCGAAATCGCGGACGATCCCCACAAATATATCTTCGGGCCGACCAATACTGTCCCCGAATACGAAGCGCCGCGATAGCAGATGGCCTCAGGTGGACTATTCTAGGAAAAATACCTTCCTACAGCATAGCTCCCAACGGCCAGGAGGACCATGATCATCGCCGGCGGCCAGTACAGATAGAATTTCATTTCATTGTCGGCTGCATACCCGCTTTCATCATTTGACGGGGCATATGCCATTGCTGCGGGGGTCTTCGCCCTCTTGATCAAGCTAGTAAACGACACAAGAATTCACCTTCCGAACTGACGGCCTAGATACAAGACAACCGGTATGATGATCAAAAAGATTATGAGGTAACCCCAAATGGACGTCATGTAGGGCGCATAATCCTCCTTGTCTTTTTTTTCATCCTCTTCCATTGGTGCCTCCCACATCTGCCAATGAAAACAGTGATTAAGAGGACTTAAAGCCGAGAATAAATTACGGCTCAGGTCGCATCAGGCCATAGCGCCAATTCGAAAACAACTTAGTAATTCTATCTATAGAGCTAGCTCGAAATCACCCCACAGGATCAATCTCTATCGATTTCCGTCATGACGAAACGTTTTCAGCCGCAAGCGGTTCCGCTAGCGGACAAATCAAAGCTTGGTCGATGATGCGATGAGTCTGCCCCGCAGGCAAGCCAGGTGATCTAATGTGTCCTTCGGCGGACAGAAGTACAAGGCAAATACAGAAAGATCGCCACAGCCTGCGGCGCAGCGATCTTCATGTTAACGTGCCGTGACTTTCGTCGCTGGCTATTTCGTATGCTGTTTGAATCGGCGATGCGCAAATCCGCCTTTAGCGCGTCGCAGGATATCCGAAAGCCTGTTGGGGCTGGCTGGCTTGTTTGGCATTTCTTCCCGGACTTTTTGCAGTATCTGCGGTGTTGCGCAGCAGGCATTGTGGGGGGTATGAAGCGTCACTTCTCCCATTTGTCACTCCCTTAGAAGAACAATTGACCTAGCGGGCTTATCCGAAAGGCTGAAAGCTATTTATTCGCTTAAGCTAATAGGTGTACGCCTAGTTTTGCGGTTATTCAACTGGATTTGCAGGCAGGGTGATCGCGCCAGGATTTGAGACCATCAACAGGCCGTGAAAAAAGCGGCGCTCCTTGAAAAGAACGCCGCTTGCACCGGTTTTCGAAGCTCGGAAGGCTTGGGTTTTCAGGCGTAAATCGGGCGAAACCGTCGCAAGGAGAGAAAGCCCGCGATAACAAACAATACCAGAACTATGCCCTGCACGATCGCGAACGGCGGTTCCGAGCCTGTCGGCGCGAGCGCATTGAGTGCCGGTACCTTCTGGAATGATTGCGCGACAAGAACAAAGACGTTCAGATAGAGCGACACGATCGCGCTGACCACATAGATCCAGCGCCAGGCACCGGCAAGGCGGTAGACATAGAGCGCAGCGATTGCCGCTATAAGGAAGATCATCGATATGATGCCTACGCCGATGGCCGGCGTGAAGCCATTATATGGAAACAGGAAGCCCGTTACGGTCGTGGCCACTGTTGTTATCAGGAAGATCAGCGTCCAGCCTTCCTTCCTGTCGGACCCAATGAGACCAGCCAGAACAATCAACCCTGAAACAATGCCGATCAGGCTTAGAATCACATGGAACAAAGTAAATGGTGTCATACCGAAGATCATGATGGTGCCCCCGATTGCGATCCGTACAATATTATTGAGTCCGGATGTGATCACACGAAACAACGTTTGCGGGCAATTGTAAATCCGTCTGCGTTAGAAGAAATTATGATAAAACAACTCAATAATTCTTCAAGCAAATCGACTGGCTGAGGGCCGTTAGCCAGTACACTTCCTGCGATCGATGGACCGCGTCATTGAATCGGCCTGTCCCTGCAAGGCGCCTGCCTGCTTCTGGTTGGCCGTACGATAATCGGGCAGGAAGGGGCCGAAGCCGGTGACCACGTTCGGGTCCTGATAGCCTTTGCCATTGGTGAGCCGGCTGATTTCCGCCACGGCCTGATTGCGCTGCGCCACCAGTGCCGGGCAAGCGACATTGTCATAATGCACGGATGAGATTTTTTCATTATCGAGCTGGCTTTGAATGCCTCCGCAACCTCCGAGCATTACGGAAAGAATGATCACCTGAAGGTGCCTTGTCGTCATTGCCAGATTCCCCGATCGCGTAACAGCGCGACATGAATGCGGCAATGGCGCCAGTTTGGCAAGATGGATGCGAAAAATGCCGCATCCAAATACGGATTTGACGGTCAGTCGATCAACAGGACGCGCACGCTTCCCTGATCGAGGGGTATGTCCGATATGTTGACTATTCGCGGCTCGGAGTCAGTCAACAAGACGCAGCGGCGATAATATGTGGCGAGATAGCGGATGAGGCTCGATCCATGATCACGGTGATAGAGTTCCGGTGAAAGCACAGCATAGATCGGAACGTTGCGCTCCATCAGCCTGGTCATGGACAGACAGGCGATGGCCTCGTAGCCTTCGATGTCGATCCATACGAGACCGATCTGTTCCGCCGGAACACGCGCATCCTGCAGGATGGTTTCGATTGTGCTGATCGGCGTTCTTGTCCTGGTGTCGTTCGGCTTCTGCTGTTTCATGCCGCTTCGCTGCTTGTCATCGCGGCTCACGTAAATTTTGGTCATTCCATCGATGACGCCGACCGCGCATGGAAAGCAGCAAACCATGTCCTGCAGGCTGTTATCGTCCACGTTTCGCTGCAAGGCGGTGAAATTGCCGGCTTCCGGTTCGACGGCAAGCACGTGGGCGAATGCACCGCATGTGGCCATCTCGATGGTCTGCACGCCGGATGCGGCGCCCAGTTCCAGCAATGTCGCATTTTCACGAAATGATCCGGTTGCGCGCAGGATATGGCACACCTTGGCGACATCGCTTTCCGGCAATGCGTCAAAGACGATGTGACTATCGGCGGAGCCGCTCAGTTCACCCCGGGCGGCTTCTTTCAACGAACGAAAGTGCCCGGCAAGCGGCTGGATGCGGGCGGTCAAAAAACCACCGAGACGTTGTATGAAATTGCCTGAGAAATCTGGTCGCGGCTCAAATGCCACGCGCTGAAAATAGGTCATTGAAAAGGTCCAGTTCAAAAAACAAAGATCGATAAAAGCAAAACGTGTCTCTTATTAACTTGCCAGTCCGATGCAGTCAAACCAGCGCAGCTCAACAATTAGATTTATAGGGAAAACTTCCCAAAAAATACAGTATATTCAATACGCTGTCCGATTGCGTGCAGTTATTGGTTGAATGACGGAGCTTAAAACCGTAGCGAAAACTCGATTTAATCAAAAATCTCTAGTAAAATAGTATGGTATAGCAGTTTAGGCTTGCGATAAGTGCCTTCTCGCCCTTATGATTCCACTTCCGGGAGCCCCCGGCAATTGCAACACAAGAGTGAGGAGACAGGAATGCCTGGTTTGCTGCACCCACTTCATGAGGGCCATGCGCCCATCATATTGCATAATGCCTTTCAGGATGCGATTGACGCCTTGGAGGATTGGGAACTCGGCAGTGACGAGCCCCAGATAGACGTCAATGAGAAGCGGGTTCCGATCAGCGCTGTGTTCCGGCGTCTATGGACTTGCACGGATATTCTTCCCGCACGCACGTTAGCCGTCGTGGAAGATTTGTTGCCATTGCGTTCCGCCGAATTCAAGATCGGGGCATCGACCTATGCCGATGCCGCCTACAGTCTTTGGCAGTTAAGCATGCAGAAACGCGCTGCGAGCAACGAGCTACGCCAGTAGGGCAAAACGAGTTTGTATGTATGGATAACCCGCCGGCGCAAACCGGCGGGTGATCCTTTTTTGAGCCTTAGCCGCCGTTCTTGGCGAGCCAGGACTTCATCTGTTTGATCTCGTTTTCCTGTGCAGCGATGATCGCTTCGGCAAGTTTGCGTATCTCCGGATCCTTGCCGTATTCGAGCTCGATCTTTGCCATGTCGATCGCTCCCTGATGGTGCGCGATCATGCCCGACACGAAATCCTTGTCGGTATTGCCGGTGAAGGCAATTGCCATGTCCTTGTGCATTTTCGCATTGGCTTCAGTGAATGCCTTGGAGGATGCGCTTTGATCGCCTTTGGGCATCGCCATCATGTCGTGCTGCTTGGTTTTGTGCGTTGTGTGGTCCTGTGCCAGCACCGGTGACGCAAAGGCGAGGGCGCAGACCAGCGCCGCTTTGTGAATATATGTGATTTTCATCGTTGATCTTTCCATAGGCCAGTCAAACCGGCGCAGGCAGCGGCCCGCTCACCTGCGCGTGAAAACGAAGGGAAATGATCGATTATATCCTGGGAGGGCGCGGCAGCGGCGCGTTGTCTAGGGCGACAAGCGGTAATTCACTGGCCCGCGGAATGATGATTTTGGGTTGTCCGGCAACCGGCGTCACGAACATGATTGCCGGAACCCCGACACAGGCTGCGCACACCGCTGGATGCTGTTGTTTGGCATCTCCAGGGCAATGATGCTGTTTGCCGGCGCAGCCATTGGGAGTATGCACAGGCGCCTGCAAAGCCCCGGCCGCAACGGCCCCAGCCGCAACAACATCGTGCGAACCCAGTTCCGCAGCCAGACGGCCGGGCGCCGCAGACACCGGAACCCAGCCAATGCTGAGCGCAGTCAGAAGCACGAGGATTGCAGTGAGCCTCTTCATCTGCCCCTTATGCGGCCATGTCACCGGGATTGAAATCACCTTGTATTTATCCGTGTCAAACTGCTTTCGCCGCGGCCAGGCCGTTCTCAATGTCGGCAATAAGATCGGCCTTGTCTTCAAGACCGATCTGCAGCCGGATGACAGGTCCTGCGTAATTCTTACCCGTAATCTCCCGGCCACCGAGGTGGACATGCAGTGCCAGGCTTTCGTACCCGCCCCAGGAATAGCCGAGGCCGAAAATCCTCAATGCGTTGAGGAAGGCGTGTGCCTGTGCTGTTCCGCCTTCGATGACGATGGAAAACACTCCGCCCGCACCGCAGAAATCGCGTTTGAACAAGGCATTTCCCGCATGGCTCTCAAGACCGGGATGCAGTACCTCGACAACGCCCGCTTGGCTCTCCAGCCACCTCGCGATTTCCAGCGCGCTCTCCGCATGCCGTTCCATGCGCACGCCCATGGTGCGCAGTCCGCGCAAAACCTGATATGCATCGTCGCCGCTCACGCAAAGCCCGAGCGCCGAATGGGTCGCATCAAGTGTCTTGAAGCATTTCTCGTTGGCCGAAATGGTTCCCATCAAGATATCGGAATGACCAGCCGGATATTTCGTCGCCGCATGGATTGAGATATCGACGCCATAATCCAGCGCCTTGAAATAGATCGGCGTCGCCCACGTGTTGTCCATCATGACGATGGCATCTGCCGCATGGGCCTTTTCGACAATGGCGGGGATGTCCTGGATTTCGAACGTGTTGGAACCCGGCGATTCGGTGAAGACGACGCGGGTGTTCGGCTTGATCAGCTCTTCGATGCCGGCGCCAACCAGCGGGTCATAATATTCAACTTCGATACCCAGCCGTTTCAACATCGTGTTGCAGAAATGGCGGGTATTGCCGTAGCAGCTGTCGACCATCAAAAGGTGATCGCCAGGGATGAGGAAAGCAAGGAGGGGAACCGTCACCGCCGCAAGACCGGACGGAACGAGAACCGTTCCGGCGGAGCCCTCCAGCTCGTCGATGGCCCGGCAAAGCGCGTCGGTGGTCGGTGTTCCGTGCGTGGCATAGGTGTATTTCTGCTTGTGACCTGCCATTGTTTGTGCGTCGGGAAACAGCACAGTCGATGCATGCACGACCGGAGGATTGACGAACCCGTGGTAATCGCGCGGGTCATATCCGCCATGGGCAAGCCTCGTATTGATTCCGAGTTTCGCTTCCTTGCCCGGTTGCTTATCCATGAGATCGTCTCCACATCTTGTATGCTCTATGAGAAGTCGATAATGCCACCACGTGCAGGTTGCAACAGGAGAGCAGGCTGATTGACTGGAAAGACAAGATGACGGAGCCAAGCAATCAGGGACATACGCAATCTGCTCTACGGCGGGTCGGTCAGTCCATCGTCCGCTTTCTGCGCCGCATCAATGCTCCCGCTTATCCCGGTTCTCCATCCGCGTGGACGAACGGCATGTCCATGGCTATTGTCCTCATCTTCTTCCTCATCCTGCTGCTCCATCCCTATGACGAGTTTCTGTCGCGGACCCTGTCTTCCTATGAACCCTTGAATGGTGTGCGGCATCTGACGGATATCGGCCTGTCGCAATGGTATCTTATTCCGGCCTTTGTCATCGGCGTGTGCTTGATCGGCATCGATTGGGGAAATATTGCCAGAAACCGGCGCGTCCGCTTTGGCCTTGTCTATGCGCAGGCGACCTTCGCCTTCTGGGCAATCGCATTATCGGGGATACTGACCAATATTGCGAAGTTCCTTATCGGCCGGGCGCGCCCAAAATTCATCGATACGCTGGGTGCCAACAGTTTCTCGCCCTTTCAGGCCGGATATGATTTTGCCAGTTTTCCATCCGGTCATTCAACGACAATGGGTGCGGTGGGCGCGATCCTGGCATTGTGGTTCCCGCACTGGCGTATGCCGATCATCCTGGCGACAATGTTCATCGCTTTCACCCGCGTCTTTGCCCGTGCTCACTATCCGACCGATGTCGTGGCCGGTTACACCGTTGGCTTTCTATTCACGGTTGTACTTGCCCGGTTTCTGGCTGGACGCCGCACTGCCTTCGTCTTCGGCAAGAGCCAATTCTGGCCCAATATGCGATTTCGCGAGCGTTTTTGGCGGGCTGAGGCCGATCTGAGCAAGAAATAATCGAAAAATTTGACGTGAATGCAGCAAGTTTAAATTTACTGCAAAAATATTGAGCGAATATTATCCCTTGACGCGATAAGTGAAATCGTTTTCCATGTGGACATAAGTTTAAATTTATACGGAATATATATTTTACTACGAAAGTATAATACAAAGGTAAAATTTTGAAAAATTCTATACTTAAAGTTGCATCTATTGTTTCGAATACGCTGTGGAGCAAGGGAGGATTGCAGTATGCCTCGCCGATCCGTTGATCGTCATGGCAGGCCGGCTTTCCATTCACCGTTGTACTTGCTCGATCCTTTACAGCGGGCCGCGGTCTGCGTCTTTGGGAAGTCGATTCTGATCGATTTTGCGCTTTCAAGGGGAGATTTTGGTAACAAAATGCAGGTCTGAACAACAAATGATCGAAAAAATGTTTTGGGTGCAGCCGAATCTAACCGATTGCATCAATATTGAGCAATAATTGTCCCTTGACCAACGCGTCAGAATACCCTTCGATACAAGACGTGAATGGGAGACATATTGGGCCCTTTTCGGGGGTGTGGCGAGCTATCCGCCAATATGATTTTCCTCTCTGGGAACTATGGGCAACAACCTAAAGGGTCAAATTATTATGAAAAATCTTGTTTTGAAGGGCGCCTTGGCAGCCTCAGCGCTCGTCCTTCTTGCGAACGCGGCTTCGGCAGGCGTACTCGATGACGTCAAGAAGAAGGGTTTCCTTCAATGCGGTGTGAACACCGGTCTTCCAGGCTTCGCTTCGCCGAATGACAAAGGTGAGTGGTCGGGTTTTGACGTCGATTATTGTCGCGCAGTTGCTGCTGCCGTTTTTGGTGATGCAACAAAGGTGAAATATACGCCATTGTCCGCGAAAGACCGCCTTCCCGCGTTGCAGTCCGGCGAGATCGACGTTCTTATCCGCAACACAACCTGGACGCTCAGCCGCGATACGCAGGGCTTCGATTTCACTGGCGTCAACTACTATGATGGCCAGGGTTTCATGATCAACTCCAAGAAACTTTCCGGTATCAATTCCGCGCTTCAGCTCTCGGGCGCGTCCGTTTGCGTGCAGGCTGGCACCACGACGGAACTCAATCTCGCGGATTATTTCAAGGCGAACAAGATGGAATACAATCCCGTCGTGTTCGAGAAAGTCGAAGAGGTTAATGCGGCGTACGATTCAGGACGTTGCGATGCCTACACGACCGATCAGTCCGGTCTTTATGCGTACCGGCTGGCGCTAACGGCTCCGGATGATCACATTGTTTTGCCCGAGATCATTTCGAAGGAGCCACTGGGCCCCGTCGTACGCCAGGGTGATCCGCAATGGGCGGACATTATTCGCTGGACTCACTATGCCATGCTGACAGCCGAAGAACTTGGCATTACTCAAGCCAATGTCGATGAAGTAAAGAACGGCGATAATCCTGAAATCAAGCGCGTCCTCGGGCAGGAAGCCAATACCAAGCTCGGTACTGATCTCGGTTTGACCAATGATTGGGTCGTCAACATCATCAAGGCCGTCGGCAATTATGGTGAAGTCTTCGAAAGGAACCTCGGTTCCGGAAGCCCGCTGAAGATTGCACGTGGTATCAATGCTCAATGGAGCAAGGGTGGCCTGCAATACGCAATGCCTATCCGCTGATAGCAGAATATCCTGTTGGAATCCGGGGAGGGGGCTCTCTCCTTTCCGGATTACCCATCCATTCTTGAAGCTATTATAAACATTAGGGAATAACGCGCTGCGCGAGACTATGCCTCTCGAGCGGTAACATGGAGGGTTTTTTCGCCTTTCTGGGGCAACCCTTGAAATCGGGGTTTTCCAGGCTATTGGAACGATTGTTGAAGGATTTTATTATGGGAAAATTCATTTCAGGAGGCGCGTTGGCCGCCTCGATGCTCATGCTGCTATCGACTGCGGCGTCGGCAGGAACACTTGATGACGTCAAGAAAAAGGGCTTCCTGCAGTGCGGGGTAAACAGTGGTCTTGCCGGATTTTCAGCTCCGGATGACAAGGGTGAGTGGGCCGGTTTTGACGTCGATTACTGCCGCGCCGTGTCTGCCGCCATATTCGGCGATGCAACGAAGGTGAAGTTCACGCCCCTGTCAGCGAAGGATCGGTTTCCTGCCCTGCAGTCCGGGGAGATCGATGTCCTGATCCGCAATACGACGTGGACACTGAGCCGCGATGCGCAGGGCATGGATTATATCGGCGCCAATTACTTTGACGGCAGCGGCTTCATGATCAACACCAAAAAGCTGCCGGGGATCAATTCGGCTTCGCAGCTGTCCGGGGCGTCTGTCTGCGTTCAGACCGGTACGACGAACGAACTCGTTACCGCGGATTATTTCAAGGCTCACGCGATGGAATACCAACCCGTCGTGTTCGAGAAGCTGGAAGAAGTCAAAGCCGCCTATGATTCCGGGCGCTGCGATGTCTACAGCACTGACAGGTCGCAACTCTATTCCATTCGACTTTCGCTTTCAGCCCCGTCCGATCATATCGTTCTCCCTGAAATTCTTTCGAAGGAGCCGCTTGGTCCAGCCACTCGCCAGGGCGACAGCCAGTGGACGGATATTATCCGCTGGACGCACTACGCTTTGTTGACGACGGAAGAGCTCGGCATCACCCAAGGCATTGCTGATGCACTGGCGGAGACGGGCGGTCCCGAAATCAAGCGTGTTCTGGGTCAGGAGGTCAATACAAAGCTTGGGACAGATCTGGGGCTAACCACTGACTGGGTCGCAAATATCGTAAAAGCTGTCGGCAATTACGGCGAAGTATTCGATCGGAATCTCGGTGCCGGTAGCCCGCTCAAGATTGACCGCGGCATCAATGCTTTGTGGAACAAGGGAGGCCTGCAATATGCCATGCCAATCCGCTGATCATATCAAATTGTGTACGGGATCCAGCAAGGAAGCTTTGCCTATTCTTCGGATATAGAATAGGTTTTATGACAACGATAACAAAACAAAAATAGTAGAAATGAGGGGTCAATGGCATCGCAGGATATTACGCCTGTCGGCAGAGACAGCGCCAAAGTATCACTTTTATACGATCCGAAATTCCGCGGTTACATCTTTCAGGCGGTGGTAGTGCTTGCGATAGCAGGCCTCGGCTATTGGATCGTCGACAACACAATTGCCAATCTTCAACGCGCTCGCTTGGCAACGGGGTTTGGATTTCTGGATGGCCGCTCAGGCTTCGATATCAGCAGTAGCCCGTACCTGGCTTATACGAGTGATTCAACCTACTTGCAGGCTCTATGGGTCGGCATTCTCAATACGCTGACAGTTGCGGTCGTTGGTATCGTCACCGCGACGATCATCGGCTTCATTATCGGTATCGGCCGCCTTTCGCACAATTGGCTCATCCGCAAGATTTGCACCGTCTATGTGGAAGTCTTCCGTAACATTCCGCCATTGCTGGTCATTTTCTTCTGGTATTTGGGCGTTCTGTCCGTGCTTCCGCAGGCTCGGCAAAGTATCGCCCTGCCACTCAACATGTATCTGAATAATCGAGGCTTCTTTTTCCCGGCACCTGTGTTTGGTGAAGGCGCCGGGCTGGCAGGGGTTGGCCTTCTGGTTGGCATTGCCGGAACGTTCTTCGTGCGGCGCTGGGCCTACAAGCGGCAGATGGCGACCGGACAGCAGTTTCCGGTCGGCTGGACCTCGCTGGGATTGATTATCGGCCTGCCGCTCCTGGCGCTCGCCATCAAGGGTTTCCCGCTGTCATTCGACTATCCGGTCCTTGGCGCATTCAATTTGAGGGGAGGCGCTCAGATTGGTCCGGAGTTCATGTCGCTCTATCTGGCCTTGTCCTTTTACACCGCTGCCTTCATCGCCGAGATCGTCCGTGCCGGCATTCGTGGTGTCGGCAAGGGGCAAAGCGAGGCATCTCATGCTCTTGGACTGCGGGCTGGTCCGACCACTCGCCTGGTGGTGGTGCCGCAGGCGATGCGCATCATCATTCCGCCGCTGACAAGCCAATACCTCAACCTGACCAAGAACTCGTCTCTGGCTGTCGCGATCGGATATCCTGATCTCGTCGCAGTCGGCGGAACGATCCTCAACCAAACTGGCCGCTCCATCGAAGTGGTGGCGATCTTCATGGTCGTGTATCTCAGCCTCAGCGTGCTGACATCGCTCTTCATGAATTGGTTCAACGCCAAAATGGCACTGGTGGAGCGCTGATCATGGTGGATAGTAATTTAAGCTTTGTCCGTACCGAAATGCTTCAGGGACAGACACCGCCTCTGGCGGAAAGAGGCATCGTCCGATGGATGCGTATCAATCTCTTCGCCAGTCCGATTGACTCCGTCCTGACTATTTTCGCCCTTCTGCTTATTGCGTGGTTCCTGCCGCCTGTGATCAACTGGATGTTCGTCCAGGCAGCATGGGTAGGACCCGATCGGTCGGTTTGTTCGACGGTGGCGCAGGGCGGTGTTCAGCCGGAAGGATGGTCAGGCGCCTGCTGGGCCTATGTGAATGCCAACTTCAAACAGTTCATGTACGGGCCCTATCCGCAGGACCAGCATTGGCGGGTCAATCTCGTCGGCATCATGTTCGTACTGCTGCTCATCCCGCTGCTTATTCCCAAAGCACCATACAAAGTGGCAAATGCGATCACGTTCTTCTTCATATTCCCGATCGTGGGCTTTTTCCTGCTCGTGGGCGGCTGGTTCGGTCTTACCTATGTCGAGACACCATTGTGGGGCGGATTGCTGGTCACGCTGGTGATATCTTTCGTCGGCATCTGCGTCTCCCTGCCGCTCGGAATCATTCTGGCGCTGGGGCGGCGTTCGCAGCTGCCGGTCATAAAGATGCTTTGCGTCATCTTCATCGAGACGATTCGCGGTATTCCGCTGATAACCGTCCTGTTCATGGCAAGCTATATGCTGCCACTGTTTTTGCCGCCCGGGGTAACATTCGACAAGTTGCTGCGGGCTCTGATCGGTGTGGCGCTGTTCGCTTCCGCCTATATGGCAGAGGTGGTGCGCGGCGGGCTGCAGGCGATCCCGAAGGGGCAGTATGAAGGAGCTGACTCCCTTGGCCTCGGCTACTGGCAGAAAACGCGGCTGATCATCCTGCCGCAGGCGCTGAAGTTGGTGATACCCAGCATCGTCAATACGTTCATCGGTCTGTTCAAGGATACCAGCCTTGTTTCCGTCATCAGCATGTTCGACCTTCTTGGGACCGTGAAACAACACTTTTCCGATGCCAATTGGGCATCTCCGCAAACACCCATTTCCGGCCTGATCTTTGCCGGATTCGTCTTCTGGATCTTCTGTTTCGGCATGTCGCGTTATTCCATATTCATGGAAAACCGTCTCGATACAGGACACAAACGTTAAGGAGCATATCTTTATGACAACAGAAAACATCATCGACCCGGAAGAAATCCACGTCGACCGTTCGCTCCTGCACGTCTCCAAGACGGAAGTTGCAGTCGAGATCATCAACATGAACAAGTGGTATGGAGATTTCCACGTTCTGAAGGACATCAACCTGAAGGTGATGCGCGGCGAGCGCATCGTCATTGCCGGTCCTTCCGGTTCGGGCAAGTCGACGATGATCCGCTGCATCAACCGTCTGGAGGAACACCAGAGCGGCAAGATCATCGTCGATGGTATCGAGCTCACCAACGATCTGAAGAAGATCGACGAGGTGCGTCGCGAAGTCGGCATGGTCTTCCAGCACTTCAACCTTTTCCCGCATCTGACGATTTTGGAAAACTGCACGCTCGCACCGATCTGGGTGCGCAAGATGCCGAAGAAAAAGGCCGACGAGGTGGCAATGCACTTTCTGGAACGCGTCAAGATCCCGGAGCAGGCCAATAAATATCCGGGCCAGCTCTCGGGCGGTCAGCAGCAGCGTGTGGCGATCGCCCGCTCGCTATGCATGAACCCGCGGATCATGCTCTTCGACGAGCCGACCTCGGCTCTCGATCCGGAAATGATCAAGGAAGTGCTGGATACCATGGTCCGGCTCGCCGAAGAAGGCATGACCATGGTCTGCGTCACCCACGAAATGGGTTTCGCCCGCCAGGTCGCAAACCGCGTGATCTTCATGGATCAGGGTCAGATCGTCGAGCAAAACGCACCGGCGGAATTCTTCGACAATCCGCAGCACGAGCGCACCAAGCTGTTCCTCAGCCAGATCCTGCACTAGCAGTCCTGAACTACGTATCGACTTATTGCGGCGGCCCTCGTGGCCGCCGTCACCACTTTATGTTTTTCAATCTCTGAATTTTACAAAAACCATTATTATCGGATTTTTATGACGGAAAATCTTAAGGAACCACGCAGTGACGAGCTAGAAGAGCAGGCGATAAAGCTCAAGACGCAAAAAAGTGAGATTGGCAAATATGTAGCGGGGGCATTTGATCGTCTATCGACGGCGGCTATCGTCGTAGGATTCATGGGACCCGTGGCTGGAATAATCGCGAACCCTTCATCGATACATCAATTCGATTGGGAGAGGACAATTTGGCTCATTCTTGCCTCTCCCGTATGGATTGTGATATCAATTGTACTTCATATGTTTGGTAGAAATACATTAAGGAAGGGGCTGGGTTAAATGGAAATTTATGCCATTTACATGACGATCGTCCCTTTGATCATTTGGGTCGTTGCTTATTTTTATTACAAATATGAGATGAACCAAATGCATGAGACTGACGTTCGCCTTGCTGAAATCGCCCGCGAGTTGAAGCGGCGCGCTGCACCGGCCGAATAACGTTCAAACCTGTTCTTTTTGCTCTTCGGCATCAAATCCATAAAGCCAATCAAATCCCTTGACGAATTTCTCCGCCGGCCGGTTGCGCAGCAGCATGTTGCGCGCGACGGCCACTGGTCCCTTGGCATGATAGGCGAGATGGTTGAGCGCCCCGCGCCTGACAACTGCGCCGATACGCTTTGTCCGGGCTCTGCTGAATCGGGCGAGGGCAGACGGCCACGCGGCACAGTCCGCACTCAAGGCGCCCGCCAATACGCACGCATCTTCGATGGCCATCGCTGCACCCTGTGCCGCATAAGGCGTCATCGCATGCGCAGCATCGCCGATCAGCACCAGGCGCTCCTCGGTCTGGAACCGGCATTTCTTCATCTCGAATAGCCGCCACGGCGTCCACGGACGACCGGCTCGCATTACATCGCGCAGTCCTGCATGCCAACCGGCGAATTCCCGGATGAAATTCTGGCTCGGACTATCCGGATCGACCGGAACGGCCCAGCGGCGGCCGATCTGGCGGTCAGGCGCAACCGCTACGAAATTGATCATCTGGCCGGAGCGAATGGGATAGGCGATCAGATGCGCATTTGCGCCTGTCCAGGCGACGACGTTGATCCCTGGCGGCAACAGCGTCTTGAACGATTCCGGCAACTGGTCGACCGCCACCGATGATCGCCATGCGATCGTGCCGGTATAACGCGCGCGGTCTGTGTCGGACATGGCGGTGCGCATGTTCGACCACACGCCGTCCGCTCCGACCAGCAGCGCGCCGCGATGTTCCTCGATGCGGTCGTGATATTGCACGCGGACGAGCATTCCCTGGCTGTCCGCCTTGTGCTGGGTCACCGCCGACTGCAGCTGTATGGCAATGTTGGGCCGGCTGCGCGCGAGGGTGAGCAGGGTGTTCTGCAAATCGGCGCGATGGCAAACGATATAGGGCGCACCCCAGCGTTCCTTCGCTTGCTCACCAATCGGCAACCGTAGAAGCGTGTCACCGCTTGTTCCATCCTGCAGGCAGACGGCTTGCGGCTCGACGGATGCGTACTGCAGTTGTTCCATCACACCGAGCCGGCCGAGAAGCCGTGTCGCATTGGGTGAGAGCTGCAACCCCGCGCCGATTTCGGCGAGCGTCGCGCTTTTTTCGAATATCTGGACGTGAAATCCCTTGTCGCTCAGCGCAAGCGCAAGGGTGAGGCCGGCAATACCTGCACCGGCAATAATGATCTGATCAGGATTTGGAATTCGCCTGTTTCGTTCTGTTTTCAGATCGATAAGCGCTGCTTTCAAGCGGCCGTGTCCACATAGGCGCAACCTTCCGGAATGGTCGCATCGGCGTCAAGCGATGCGTCATAGCGATAGAGCGTTGAACAATAGGGGCAGACCTTCTCATTGTCGCTGCCGAGATCCAGGAACACATGCGGATGGTCGAAGGGCGGATTGGCCCCGACGCACATGAATTCCTTGACGCCGATGGTGATGGCTGCATGACCGGCGCTGTTCTGGAAATGAGGGATGCTGTGTCCAGCCATTATTCGCTCCTGGAAAACTCGTCAAACCAGCGCTTGTTGCGCAATTGACTTCTCTTTCATTCCGGTTTGTATCATCCTGATTACGATTTCAAGACGATTGCTATCAAACTGTCAAAAGACTTCTCTATGGTGTGCTTTTAAGTCCGTACTTCACGGAAGTTTTGAGAGGCTTTTGAGAATTCAGCCTGATGGGGCAACTGATGTGATTGTTGAAACCCGGAGCGCAGTGGGACTTTTGGGTTCATGAGCTTTGGTAGGCGCAGAAAATCGCATCGGGTAGCCATCAGGATGGATTGGCAAATGCCTATGATTGGAGAATGACAATGAACGAACAATCGCCCGCAATTCCGGAGCCTGTGGAAAAAGTCGATCTGCCGGACCTGCACACAAGTGTCGATCGTTTCGTCAATCGTGAGTTCTCATGGCTGCAGTTCAACCGCCGTGTGCTGGAAGAAGCCGAGAACACGCATCAGCCATTGCTTGAACGCTTGCGCTTTCTCTCCATCTCCGCGGCCAATCTCGATGAATTCTTCATGGTGCGCATCGCCGGTCTTGCCGGACAGGTGCGAGCCGGTGTTTCCGACCGCAGCGATGATGGGCGCACCGCCCAGGAACAGCTCGAATTCGTTCTCGACGAAGTCGGAAAACTTCAGATTGCCCAGCAGCTGAGGCTCGATGATTTGCGAGCCGAAATGCTCAAGGAAAACATCGAGATCGTTCGTCCGGACAGGTTGACCAAGACTGAGCAGTCCTGGCTGGAAGATCACTTCCTCGAAACCATCTATCCGGTTCTGACGCCGCTCGCCATCGATCCAGCCCATCCGTTTCCGTTCATTCCCAATCTCGGCTTCACCATCGCCATGCTTCTCAACCGGAGCACTGACAATCGTCCGATGACGGCGCTGCTTCGCCTGCCGCAAGCGCTGAAGCGCTTCATCCAGATTCCCGATGACAGCGGACGTTTCCGTTTCCTCACACTGGAGGATGCGATCAGTCTGTTCACCGGGCGACTGTTCCCCGGCTACGAAGTCAAGGGCGCCGGCACTTTCCGCATCATCCGCGACAGTGATATCGAGGTCGAGGAAGAAGCCGAGGATCTGGTCCGTCTGTTCGAAACCGCACTGAAGCGCCGGCGTCGCGGTCAGGTTATCCGCATCGAGTTCGATGATGAAATGCCGGAATCGCTCCGCACCTTCGTCGCGACCGAGCTCGGTGTTCCCGACAACCGCATCAGCGTTCTTGGCGGATTGTTGGCACTCAACATGATTTCGGAAATCGTCAGCATTCCGCGCGCGGATTTGAAATTCGTGCCCTATAATCCGCGTTTTCCGGAACGCGTCCGCGAACATGGCGGCGATTGCTTTGCTGCGATTCGCGAAAAGGACATCATCGTTCACCACCCCTACGAATCCTTCGACGTAGTTGTCCAGTTCCTGCGCCAGGCTGCGGCCGATCCCGACGTGGTGGCCATCAAGCAGACCCTCTACCGCACCTCGAACGACAGTCCGATCGTGCGTGCGCTGATTGATGCCGCAGACGCCGGCAAGTCGGTGACGGCGCTCATCGAACTCAAGGCCCGCTTCGACGAGGAAGCCAATATTCGTTGGGCCCGCGACATGGAGCGCGCCGGTGTACAGGTGGTTTTCGGCTTTATCGAATTGAAAACCCACGCCAAGATGTCGCTGATCGTGCGGCGTGAGGAAAACAAGCTGCGCAGCTATGTGCATCTCGGGACCGGCAATTATCACCCCATCACCGCGAAGATTTATACCGACCTGTCGTTCTTCACATGTGAGCCTTCGATCGGCCGCGATGTGGCTCAGATTTTCAACTACATCACCGGCTACACGCCACCTTCCGGCGAGATGGGCATTGCCGTTTCGCCGATCACGTTGCGTCCGCGCATCATGCAGCATATTGCCGAGGAAATCGCCCACGCCAAGGCCGGCCGTCCGGCATCGATCTGGATGAAAATGAACTCCCTGGTCGATGCAGAAATCATTGACGCGCTCTATGAAGCTAGCCAGCACGGGGTGGACATCGATCTCGTCGTGCGTGGTATTTGCTGTCTGCGTCCGCAGGTTCCGGGCCTTTCCGATAACATAAGGGCGAAATCCATCGTTGGACGGTTCCTCGAACACAGCCGTATTTTCTGCTTCGGCAATGGCGAACCGCTACCGTCGGATAGGGCGCTGGTTTATTTCGGCTCGGCCGACATGATGACCCGTAATCTCGATCGTCGCGTCGAAACTCTGGTTCCGATCACCAATCCAACTGTGCACCAACAGGTTCTTTCACAGATTATGTTGGCGAACCTCCTCGACAATCAGCAGAGTTACGAGTTACTAGCAGACGGAACGTCGCGCCGGATCGCCCCGGCTGACGGGGAAGAGGCTTTTAACGCACAGGAATATTTCATGACAAATCCCAGCCTTTCAGGCCGTGGCAAGTCGCTGAAGTCTTCAGCACCCCGATTGATTGCGCATCGCAAGCGGTCAAAGAGAAATAAGGCTGCATGATATCGGCTGCACAAGGACGCGTGCAGGGGCGTCAACCGGCTGCTGTCATTGATATCGGTTCGAATTCTGTACGTTTGGTGGTGTATGAAGGCGTAAACCGGTCCCCGACGGTTCTGTTCAATGAAAAGATATTGTGCGGCCTTGGCAAGGGGCTGGTAAAGACCAAAAAGCTGAACGCAAAGGCAGTACAAAGTGCTCTTCGCGC
This sequence comes from Phyllobacterium sp. LjRoot231, assembly GCF_964253365.1. NCBI lineage: Bacteria > Pseudomonadati > Pseudomonadota > Alphaproteobacteria > Hyphomicrobiales > Phyllobacteriaceae > Phyllobacterium > Phyllobacterium sp. LjRoot231. The sequence goes on along the minus strand of NZ_CAXUQT020000001.1, from coordinate 3,659,515 downwards.
CCTGCGCCGCTTCCGCGCGCTCGCTGATCAGGCTGGAGCAGTCTCACTCGATGTCCTGGCGACGGCCGCGGCACGCGAGGCGGAAAACGGTTCGCAGTTCATCAAGGAAGCCGAGGCGCTGCTCAAGGAGCCGATCAAAGTTCTGTCGGGCAGGGAAGAGGCTTATTATTCGGCGCTCGGTATCATCTCCGGTTTTCACGATCCCGATGGCATCGCCGGCGACCTTGGCGGCGGCAGTCTCGAACTGGTCGACGTGAAGGGTCGCCAGATCGGTGACGGCATCACGCTGCCTCTGGGTGGCCTGCGCCTGCAGGATATGTCGGATGGCGATCTGACCGAAGCGGTCAGCATCGCCAGGAAACATTTGTCGACGGCAAAACTTCTCGCCAATGGCAGAGGCCGGACTTTTTATGCGGTCGGCGGCACCTGGCGAAATCTTGCCAAGCTGCATATGAGCGCGACGCACTACCCGCTCCATGTCATGCACCATTATGAAATTCCCTTCGAGGAAGCGCAGCGCTTCCTGAAGCTTGTTGCCGCCGGCTATCTCGACTACATGCGCGGCATCGAGGATGTTTCGAAAAACCGCCGGGCGCTCTTGTCCTATGGCGCTATCGCGCTTCTCGAAACCATCAAGCTGATGCGGCCCTCGAAAGTCGTGTTCTCCGCGCTCGGCGTGCGTGAAGGTTTCCTTTATTCGCTGCTGCCGGAAAGCGAGCAGCTGGAGGATCCGCTGATCTCTGCGGCGGACGAATTGGCTGTGCTGCGGGCCCGTTCGCCGGCCTATGCGCGCGAACTCGCCGATTGGACCGGCGACGCTTTTGCAGCGCTTGGCTATGATGAAACCGAAGACGAAAAGCGCTATCGCCGTGCGGCTTGCCTCGTTGCGGATATCAGCTGGCGGGCGCATCCGGATTATCGCGGCTCACAGGCCTTGAACATGATCTCGAATGCTGCCTTTGTCGGCATCGATCATCCCGGCCGCGCTTATATCGCACTTGCCAATTTCTTCCGGCACGAAGGCATTACCAACAGCGTGGCGGATCCCGAACTCGCGGCCATCGCCAGTCCGCGACTGCTCGAATATTCGAGGATTCTCGCGGCGATCATGCGGATCACCTATCCGTTTTCCGCTTCGATGGCAGGGGTTGTCCCGAAACTTTCCTGGAAGACAACGGCTGAAGGGCTCGACCTCGTGGTCGACAAGAGCAAGGCCGATCTCATCGGCGACGTCCCGGAAGGCCGCCTGCAGCAACTGGCAAGGCTGACGGGCAAGAACCTGAAGATGGTTGTTGGCTAAAATGCAATAGGGTCCTTCGGGTCACACGACCCGAGGGCTTCTGTCATCACGCAAGAAGGATGACCTCAGGCGGCGATCCCCAGCACGCCTGTGAACAGCGCGCGGCCGTCCGTACCGCCGTGGGCCGCTTCGATGAGGTTTTCCGGATGCGGCATCAACCCCAGCACATTGCCGTTCTTGTTGATGATACCGGCGATATCGTTCATCGAGCCGTTCGGATTGGTGCCTTCCGCATAACGGAACACCACCTGGCCATCGCCCTCGATGCGCGCCAGTGTCTCTGCATCGGCAAAGTAATTGCCGTCATGATGCGCGACAGGGCACTGGATGATCTGCCCGTGCGAATAGCCGCGAGTGAACGGCGTATTGGCGTTGGTGATTTCAAGCTTCACCTGGCGGCAGACGAATTTGAGCGAGGCGTTGCGCATCAGCGCGCCGGGCAGGAGGCCGGCTTCCACCAGGATCTGGAAACCATTGCACACGCCCATCACCATGACGCCTTTGTTGGCCTTTTCGCGGATCGCTTCCATCACCGGCATGCGCGCGGCGATGGCGCCACAGCGCAGGTAATCGCCATAGGAAAAGCCGCCGGGGATGACGATCAGATCGACATCGGGAATTTCCGTGTCCGTCTGCCACACCGTATGCGGTGCAACACCGGAAATCTTTGTCAGCGCCGCAATCATGTCGCGGTCGCGGTTGAGGCCGGGAAGGAGTACAACTGCTGATTTCATGGGTGCGGTTCAAACCTTGCTTGTGCTTCTGCGAGCTCTCTAAGTTCGAGACGATTTTCGATACGTTCGAGACGCTCGTCGAGCTGATGCATCATTGTGTAAATGTTGGTAATGTCACTCTGGCCGGCCTGGATCAACAGACGAAGCGAACTCGTCTCGTTTCGCAAGTCGCGAATTCCCGTGTCGGCCTTATCAACTCGCTGGTGAAATCGACGCAAAAGCTCGTGAATAAAATCCTGCGCCGCTTCAGACATTAATTGCACCCGAGCTGTCGAAGCGATTTCCAAACAGCTCTCTCTTCAAGGCATCGTTCTTTGCTTGCCCTGCCGCAAGTTCCTTGTTCGTCTCCTTCATGAAGGAGACGAGGTCTTGCAGGTCATCAAGATTCTTTTGAAATCGCTTGTCGAGCTTCAATAACTCCTCATAAAGTTTTTGGTTTGTAATGGTTTCCATCGAAATCTCCGGAATCGTCAATCAATAGCAAAACTATAATCTTCAATCACGGTATTGGCGAGGAGCTTTTCGCACATCGCCTTGAGGTTCGCCTCGGCCTTTGCCTTGTCGCTCGTATCGAGTTCGACATCGAAAACCTTGCCCTGGCGAACCGAACCGACACCCTCGAAACCGAGGCTGCCCAGCGCGCCGACGATCGCCTTGCCCTGCGGGTCAAGAACGCCATTCTTCAAGGTTACAGTGACACGTGCCTTCATCGATCTGTCTTCTCCGGTGCTATTTGACCAATACCGGCCCCGCAGGCCGCGTCGGTTCGTTTTCATTCATGATGCCGAGACGGCGCGCGACTTCCTGATAGGCCTCGATCAGCCCGCCCATATCGCGGCGGAACCGGTCCTTGTCCATCTTCTCGCTCGTCTGCGCGTCCCAAAGCCGGGCACTATCCGGCGAGAACTCGTCGGCAAGGACGATGCGCATCATTTCGCCTTCGTAAAGCCGGCCGCATTCGATCTTGAAATCGACGAGCTGGATGCCGACGCCAAGAAACAGTCCGCTCAAAAAGTCGTTGATGCGGATGGCCAGCGCCATGATGTCGTCGATTTCCTGCGGTGCAGCCCAGCCAAACGCCGTGATGTGCTCTTCCGAGACCATCGGATCGTCGAGTTCGTCGTTCTTGTAGTAGAACTCGATGATCGAGCGTGGCAGCACAGTACCTTCCTCGATACCGAGGCGCTTTGCCAGCGAGCCGGCGGCGATATTGCGCACGACCACCTGCAGCGGGATAATCTCGACTTCCTTGATCAGCTGCTCGCGCATGTTGAGGCGACGGATGAAATGCGTCGGGATACCCATGCGGTTGAGCTGGCTGAAGATATATTCGGAAATGCGGTTGTTGAGGACGCCCTTGCCGTCGATCACTTCCGTTTTCTTGGGGTGAAGCACAGTTGTATCGTCTTTGAAGTGCTGGACGAGCGTGCCCGGTTCTGGTCCTTCGTAAAGGATCTTTGCTTTGCCTTCGTAGACACGGCGGCGACGGTTCATTGCGGATTCTCTGGTATTGGAGTTATCGGTCGGCCTTGGGTCTTGGCCGTCATGTTGGCGCGCTAACTATCGCAAAAGCAAGCATTCTACAATGATCCTTTATGGAGCTCCCCCGTTTTATGGATTATATGAACAATGTGATCCAGCTTAAGCCAATGAAGTTCAATTGAGACTTCCGATTTTGCGCAGAACCATTATATGGAACTCAGGAAACGAAAAAACATCGAGTATCGCCTGAAAAACGCCCAAGAGCCTGTTGTAATACACAATTGATCAAATAATTTGCGGGAGCAAAGCAGAGGATGACAATGGAAGATCGCAAAAACGCCTTTGAAAACAAGTATGCGCATGACGCAGAAGTGCGTTTCAGGGCGGAAGCCCGCCGCAACAAGCTTCTCGGCCTTTGGGCGGCGGAAAAGCTCGGCAAGACCGGCGAAGAGGCCGATGCTTATGTGAAGGAAGTCATCAAGGCCGATTTTGTCGAAGCTGGCGACGATGACGTCTTTCGCAAGATCCGCGCTGATTTCGATGCGGCCGGCGTCGACAAATCCGACCATCGCATCCGCCGCACCATGGAAGAAATGATGATCGAGGCCATCCGCCAGATCGAAGGTTCTTAAAGCGACGGTACATAACGTTTTACGACCGCTGCATCAATTTGGAGAAGCGCGTGAATGTCACGCGCTTTTCGCGTTTTGTGCCCTGCATGGCTGGCTTTCGCATCTATATCACGCCGATGCGGTTTCGCCCTCCAAGCTTGGCTTCATAAAGCGCAAGGTCGGCGCGGGCAAAAAGGTCCTGCGCGCTGTCTCCCATGCGTACTGCCGTAATGCCCACCGAACAGGTGTAGGCGAAATCCGGAAGAACCGTCAGCGGCCGTGTCGTCCGGATGCGTTCCATCACGCGTTCGAGCATATGAATGCCTGCGTTGAGCTCCGTATCCGGCAGGATCAGCATGAATTCTTCGCCGCCGATCCGGCCGAAACAATCGAACCGCCTGACGAACGAATGGGTGTGCCTGGCGAAATCGAGCAGAACCTGGTCGCCCGACTGATGCCCGTAGCGGTCGTTGATCGTCTTGAAATTGTCGATATCGAGAACCGCCACGCAGCCCTTCATCCTCTCGTCCGGCGGCAATTCCCGGCCCGCCAGTTCCTCGAGCTTGGTCATGATGAAACGCCGGTTGGCAACGCCGGTCAGCTCGTCCGTCTGCGAAGCCCGCAAGGCAAGATCCCGATCCTGCCGCAGCCGGCGATCGTCCGTGCGCAATGGCGTGATATCGCTGGCGATGCAGAGCATCCAGCCGTCCTGCTGGACCGTTTCCGTCATCCATAGCCAGCGGCCGTCGACGAGATCCGTCTCGAAGGCGCGGAACGGCACCTTTCCGCGGCGCGACTGGGTCGAGACAAGCCAATCGTCGAAATTGCGCGTGGTGAGCACAGTCCCGAGCCCCGCATGGTAGTTGCGCCGCATCAGATCGCCCCAACCCGGCTGCTCCCCCGGCGCCAGATGGAAGGCCGCGCGCCAGCTCTTGTTGGCGTAGCGAAGGATATCGTCGTGGTCATACAGCGCGATCAGGACCAGGCTGTCGTCCTGTGACGACACAAGGTTTAGAAGAACCTCATCTGCATTTCTGGAACCTGTCATTATGACCGTGAGCTGATTGTTCGGCGGATGATCGAATCCGCTCTTCTTACATCAAATCGCCGGAATAATCGACGCACCGCGGAAAAATTGGCGTAGGCAAGACGTCGTGTTTCAACGGGGAGGGCATGCCAACGTATTGCAACTATTGCTATTTTTTATTTTGGTGCAGTGCAGTATTGCCTTAGGCGCGAAGGGATCAGACTGATCCTGTAACGTCCGCAACGTTCCTCGCGATTCGTGGGATGCGGGGAACTGAGGTGTTTGTTTGAGCGGCTCGTTGAGCATGCTGATTATGACACCTGAAAGTACCTGCCGCGTTTCTGGTCCCGCCCCTTGACCATCGCCATCCACGTTTCCCATACTCCCCCAAATCACCACACGAGGAATCCCCCATGTCGCTCGCATCGCGTCTGAAATCCGGCGAAACCATCTATTCGGGCTGGTCGCATCTGACCGATCCGTTTGCCATGGAGGCGCTCGCACGCACGCCGCTCGATGCCGTGCTTTTCGACATGCAGCATGGCCCGCACGATTCAGCAAGCGTCGCAGCGCTCACCGGCATCCTGCGCAGCGCCCAAAAACATGCGCTGGTACGCATTCCGGTCGGGCGCTTCGATATGGCGAGCCGCGCCTTGGATTTCGGCGTCGAAGGCGTCGTCGCGCCGATGATCAATTCGGTCGAGGATGCACGGCTCTTTGCCGCCGCGATGAAATATCCGCCGCTCGGCGAACGCTCCTGGGGCCAGTTGCGCGGCCGCCCTGACAGCTATGGCGCGGGCGGTTCCGGCGGCTATCTGCGTGAGGTCAACGAGTCGACGCTTGCCTTCGCCATGATCGAGACCCGCGCCGCCTATGTTGCTCTGGACGGCATATTGGCGGTTGACGGTATAGACGGCGTGTTCGTCGGCCCGTCGGATTTCTCCATAGCCTGGAGCAACGGGCAGGAGGTGGATGCAGCTTCCGAAGCCATCATCGAGCCGTTGACGCAGATTGCCGCGAAGACGAAGGCTGCAGGCAAGCTCTGCGGCATATATGCTGCGACTCCGGCGCTGGCAAAGCGCTTCGTCGGTCTGGGCTATACTTATATTCCTCTTGGCGTCGACACCGCCTATCTGACCTCAGGCGTGCAGAGCTTGCTGGACGCTGTGAAGGCGTAGGCCAATTGACGATTTTAGCTAAAACGGCTGAATTACATAAAACAGCTAAATTAGCTAAAACAGTAATTCAGGAAAAGCTGTCATGGCACGTTTTACGTTAACAGATCTTGGGAACAAATCGGGTGAAGTGGTGGAGGCCGCGTTCAACGGGCCAGTTGATATCACCAAGCGCGGCAAGCGAAAATTCGTGCTCATGACCGCCGACCAATTTGACCGCCTCAAAAGCGCAAGTTCTCAACGGGCGTTCCGGTCGGACGATTTGACGACAGAGGAACGCGACTCCTTCTTGTCAGGTCTCGATGCGGTTGCTCATGAGGGCGATCGATCGAATGACTGAGACCCTCCATGGCCAAGTCATTCTTTATTCCTATCTCTGGGCGCGAGAATATGATCGCGGCGAGGAAAGCGGGCGGAAATCACGCCACACTTGCGTCATGTTAATTATAGCAGGCAAGGGCGGGAAGCAGACGCCGCTCCTTTTTCCGATCACCAGCCAATTGCCCCGGCCAGATGCGCATGCCATAGAAATTCCGGAAACTGAAGCTCGACGTGCCAAGCTTTAAACGCCTGCATGGGTTATCGTCGATGAATTCAACACCGATGATCTGACGACATCGTTTGCACTTCAGGACTCTCAACCTCTTGGCATCTTTACGCGAAAGTTCATGTCCCGCATCGCCGCAGAAGCTGCAGGAGCCATTCGAGCGGGGGCCGTTCGTGCCGTACCGCGCCGCTAGGCGCTTTATTCAACTTATCTGGAGCTATATCCATTCAAACTGCTGCGGCAACTGCTTTCCGGCGCGACGGCAACGTCATGGCGGCGACGCCCGCAATGACGCAGATGAGACCGATCCATGCGGTCGAGTTCAGGCCTTCGCCAAGGAAGAGCACGCCTATGCCGACGCCGATGGGTACGCGTAAATAAGCTTGCGATGTAGTACTGACCGAACCCAGCGTGTGGATAAGCCGGAAGTAGATCACGAAGGCCAGCGCCGTCGAGAAGATCGACAGGCCAAGCAGGGCAAGGATCGAATGCGCCGATGGAGCGATGGTCCAGGGCTGGTCGACGACGAGGCTGACCGGAATGAGCAGCACCGCGCCGCAGAGGAGCGAGCCCGCAGCCGGCATCATCGGATCGAGCCCCTTGAAGCCTCGTCCGAAGATTGCCGCGGCGGCATAGGAGATCGTGGCGACCACAATCGCCAATTGCGATACCAGTTCCTTGCCCAGGCCGTTGAATGCTTCGAGCCCGATAATCAGGCTGATGCCGACAACCCCGGCGACAACGCCAAACAGCTTGCGCGCCGTTACCGTTTCATGACGCGTGATCAGAACCGTCAGCAGGAAGGCGAAGATCGGGGTAGTCGAATTGAGGATGGTCGCGAGCCCGGCATTCACCGTCAGCTCTGCCCAGGCGATTAACGTAAATGGTATGACGCTGTTGATGCAGGCCTGAATCAGGAACCGCTTCCAGATGGCCGGGTCTCTTGGCAGGGACAATCCACGCATTTTGATGATCGCTAGAAGCAGCCCGCCGGCAATCAAAGTCCGCGCCGCGATGAAAGTGATTGGCGGGATGGTTTCGACGCCGATCTTGATAAAGGTATAGGACGCACCCCAAAGCGTCGCGAGGACGGCGAGGAGGGCGATTTCTTTTGCGAGTATCGGGGCAGGGGTCGTCGAAGGGGTCATGATGGTTTGCTTAATTTTGCTGCAATGATCTTGTGCGTGGTTCGACAAGCTCACCATGAGGGAGTGAGTGGGTTGCAAGAGCCGAGAGCTGCAACCTTAGCGACTATCACTGCAATCAATCCTCCTCCCTCATGGTGAGCTTGTCGAACCACGCACATCAATGCAGTAAATTTTCTCTCGATGCTTCGATCAAGACCGAACTATAAGTTTCGAGCAAGCCTGTTTCGATCCGAGACAGAAATCGCACAAGAATTTGCGATTCCTACTCAAGGATGGTCGATTCCTATGCAAGAATCATCGAATCTGGCGCAAGAATTTCAATCTCCAGTAGAAATTTTGGTGTTCGCGATTGAATCTTCCTCGACAGGCCACTCCACAGCGCGGATTTTCTTGTTCTCGAATTTGAGGCAAAGCTCGCCATTGATGAGCTGCAGCGCCTTCTCGCCGAAGACTTCGCGACGCCAGCCCTGCAGCGCCGGAATGTCATCCGCATCGCCTTCAGCCGCGATTCTGTCGATCTCGTCGGAGGTCGCGACGACCTTGGCGGCGACACCATGCTCCTCGGTGACGAGCCGCAACAGCACCTTGAGAAGCTCCGCCGCAGCGCCAGCCCCTTCGGGCGACTGTACCGATTTCGGCAGGCGTGGCATGTCTTCCTTGGGCAGGTCGAGCGCCAGATTGACCGCATTGAGCAAGCCTACTGCCATGCTGGAACGCTCCCAACCCTTTGGAATCGTTCGCAAACGCGACATCGCTTCCGCATCGCGCGGCTGCTGCTGCGCGATCTCGTAGATCGCATCGTCCTTGATGACCCGGCCGCGCGGCACATTGCGTTCGCGCGCTTCCCGCTCACGCCAGGCGGCGACACTGCGCAGGACGGCGAGTTCCACCGGCTTGCGCAGCCGCATCTTCAGCCGCTTCCACGCATCGTCCGGATGCATGTCATAGGTCTCGCGCGCGGTGAGGATCTTCATCTCGTCAAGGACCCACTCCGTACGGCCCTCCTCTTCGAGGCTGTTCTTCAGATGCAGGTAGATGTCGCGCAGATGGGTCACGTCCGCCAGTGCATAGTCCAGTTGCTTTTCCGAGAGCGGACGTCTGCGCCAGTCGGTGAATCGCGATGATTTATCGATCTGCGCGCCAACGATCCGTTGCACCAACTGGTCGTAGGCGATTGCATCACCAAAACCGCAGACCATCGCCGCAACCTGGGTGTCGAAGACGGGATGCGGGATCAGATTGCCGAGATGGAAGATGATTTCGATGTCCTGCCGCGCGGCGTGGAAAACCTTGACGATCTTTTCATTGGCCATGAGCTTGAAAAACGCAGCAAGATCAAGGCCCGGGGCCAAGGCGTCGACAATTGCCGTATGGTTGGGCGACGCCAGCTGGATAACGCATAGCTCCGGCCAGAACGTGGTCTCCCGGATAAATTCCGTATCGACGGTCACGAAGTCGGATTGTGAAAGGGCGGCAACAGCCTGTTCAAGCTGATCAGTGGTTGTAATCATGGTCATGAAATTTCTATACCGAATGGATGAGCGTTTGTCTCTGCCCCAATCCTGATCTTGACAAATCACCCTCAAAATGCGCTTGTCCGCCCAAATTCCTGGACCGCTTGCGGGACTTTCCACGCTTGTCCATCCCATATCAGAGGCACTTATCATGCACCGTTACCGCAGCCATACCTGCGCCGCCTTGCGTAAATCGGACGTTGGTTCGACTGTTCGACTTTCAGGCTGGGTCCACCGCGTCCGCGACCATGGCGGCATTCTCTTCATCGACATCCGCGATCATTACGGTCTGACGCAGATCGTCGCCAGCCCGGATTCGCCCGCCTTCAAACTGGCAGAAACCGTGCGCAGTGAATGGGTTATCCGGGTTGACGGCGAAGTGAAGGCCCGCACCGATGACACGATCAATCCCAACATGCCAACTGGCGAAATCGAGGTTTTTGCCCGAGAAATCGAGGTTTTGTCCGCTGCCAAGGAACTGCCCTTGCCGGTTTTCGGCGAGCTCGACTATCCGGAAGACATCCGCCTGAAATACCGCTTCCTCGACCTGCGCCGCGATACGCTGCACAGGAACATCATGTCGCGCACCAAGATCATAGCCGCCATGCGCCGGCGCATGACCGATATCGGCTTCACTGAGTTTTCGACGCCGATCCTGACCGCGTCGTCGCCCGAAGGTGCGCGCGACTTCCTCGTGCCGAGCCGTATCCATCCCGGCAAGTTCTACGCGCTGCCGCAGGCGCCGCAGCAGTACAAGCAGCTGATCATGATGTCCGGTTTCGATCGTTACTTCCAGATCGCGCCGTGTTTCCGCGATGAAGACCCGCGCGCCGATCGTCTTCCGGGCGAATTCTACCAGCTCGATATCGAGATGAGCTTCGTCGAGCAGAACGATGTGCTTTCGACCATGGAACCCGTATTGCGCGGCGTTTTTGAGGATTTCGCCGACGGCAAGCCGGTCACGCAGGAATTCCCGCGCATCGCCTATGATGACGCCATGCGCAAATATGGTTCGGATAAGCCAGACCTGCGCAACCCGATCGAGATGCAGGCGGTGACCGAGCACTTCGCCGGCTCCGGCTTCAAGGTTTTCGCCAACATGATCGCCAACGATCCGAAGGTGGAAGTTTGGGCGATTCCGGCCAAGACCGGCGGCTCACGCGCCTTCTGCGACCGCATGAATTCCTGGGCGCAAGGTGAAGGCCAGCCTGGTCTCGGCTATATCTTCTGGCGCAAGGAAGGTGAAAACCTCGAAGGGGCAGGGCCGCTTGCCAAGAATATCGGGCCGGAACGCACCGAAGCGCTGCGCATTCAGCTCGGCCTTGACGACGGCGACGCGGCGTTCTTCGTTGCCGGCGATCCCAAGAAGTTCGTGTCCTTTGCGGGTAGCGCCCGCACACGCGCCGGTGAAGAGTTGAACCTTGTCGACCGCGACCAGTTCAATCTGTGCTGGATCGTCGATTTCCCGTTCTTCGAATGGCTGGAAGACGAGAAGAAGATCGATTTCGCCCACAATCCATTCTCCATGCCGCAGGGTGGCATGGATGCGCTGGAAAACCAGGATCCGCTGACGATCAAGGCTTTCCAGTACGATTTGGTCTGCAACGGCTTCGAGATTGCCTCGGGCGGTATCCGCAACCATTTGCCGGAAACCATGGTCAAGGCGTTTGAGGCTGTCGGTCATTCTCGCGAAACCGTGGAAGAGGACTTCGGTGCCCTCTACCGCGCGTTCCAGTACGGCGCGCCTCCACATGGCGGCATGGCGGCCGGCATCGATCGTATCGTTATGCTGCTCGTCGGCGCAAAGAACCTGCGCGAGATCACAATGTTCCCGATGAATCAGCAGGCGCATGATCTGCTGATGAACGCCCCGTCGGAAGTGTCGCAGGCCCAGCTTCGCGAGTTGAATATCCGGCTCAATCCGGTGAAGAAAGAGATTTAAAAATCTCCTCTAACCGACTCCAGACAAATAAAAAGCCCGGCATCGCTGCCGGGCTTTTTATTTGATCAGTTTCGATCACTGGTTGGCATTGACCGTCACGCCGAGCGTCTTGATCAGCGACTTTGGGTCGGCCATGCCGCCTGCGGCGATAATCGCAAAGGGAACCGGTTTTGCCGGAGCGGCCTTGACCTCGATGGTTTTCGGATCATCGAGATAGGTGCCGACTGCCGTTCCGAGTGCCTGGGCAAATTCGGCATTGCCAAGCTGCGCCGCCGCCATTGGAATGATCATCTTGGCTTGACCGATCAGGTCGCTACGCTTTGCGCCCTGCTGCTTGGCAACATAATCCAGCGCCTTGTAGGTAACCGAGGCATCGTCGAAGCGGATGGAAGCGCCGGTAAAGATTAACTGTTGCATAAGCCCGAGCATTGCCATGCCCTTGGCATCGTCCGGCTTGTTATCCATGTTCTTGGTGGCTTCCTGCAGGCCTTTGATGAAATCAAGGGTGTAGCCGGAAATATCGAGTTTCAGGCCCAGCGTTCCGGCATTGTCCGCAATGAAGTCCATCTTCTCGAGATTAAGACGGCCATCGGGCACGTTCCATGTGCCATTGATGTCGATTTTCCCCGAAATGGTCTCGTAGCCTAGCGCTTTGAGTGTGTCCTTGGTCTTTGGGTCCTGGACATCGGAAAGGTCCGCCTTGAAGCTTGCGACGTTGGTCGTGAACGCAACGGGCGACGTTTCGGTTAGCGGCGAAATCGTTGCCGTCAATCCGTCGGCCGCGAAAACGTCCTTGCCTTTGGCGTTGACGGTGATGTGCCTAACCTCGGCTTTCTCGTACTGGAGAATTTTCGCCAGTGGCTCGGTCGCGCCCTCGGCCGGAAGCGAGATGCCCTCCATCTTGATGCCCTCGACACTTATCTTGCTGTCGGGTTCACCTTCCGGACTGTAATTGATATCCGGCATTGCCAGCGTGCCGATCTTGAATCCGCCGCCCGATACGTCACTGACATCGCTGAGCGTGATGTCGCCGACCTTGAAGGCTTCCTTGATGCCGGTAGTAGACACTTTCGTGTCCTGGAGGATCACCGTAGAATCGTGGGTTTCGACATTGCTGTACTCGATCGTGCCGCCCTGTTGGGCATAGACTGCCTTCAATCGAGCGGCCACGGCATTACCGTCGACCGCATAGGCCGAACCGGCAAATACGACGACGAGAGCAGAGGTTGCAGCCAAAAGGCGCAAGCCCGACTTCACAAGGTGGATTGGAGGCATGTTTCGATCCCTATTGTTTTCAACATTCGAAACTATTGCATCAGGAGCGGCAAAACTGTGACAGGCGCCAATCAAAGGGCAATAATTGTAATTTTGGCGCTACAAAGTCAGATTTGAGTTGAGGAAGCAAGCCTTGTGCAATCGAGCGGTTAACTGCTGTGATCTTGGCGAATCATTGCTTGCCCGGGATTCCGTGACTTGATAGTCCATTGACATGGGAAAAAGCCTGATTCCGCCAGACAATGGCGATGATAATGTAGAACCGGTCGATCTGAAGGCAGCGCTGGAAGAGCGCTATCTTGCCTATGCGCTTTCAACGATCATGCATCGCGCCCTGCCGGATGTGCGCGACGGGTTGAAGCCGGTTCATCGCCGCATCATGCATGCCATGCGCCTGCTGCGTCTCTCGCCCGATCAGTCCTATGCAAAATGTGCGCGTATCGTTGGCGAGGTTATGGGTAAATTCCACCCGCATGGCGACCAGTCGATCTATGACGCGCTGGTGCGGCTGTCGCAGGATTTCGCGGTACGTTATCCGGTTGTCGACGGGCAGGGAAATTTCGGCAATATCGATGGCGATAATCCCGCGGCGATGCGTTACACCGAAGCGCGGATGACCGATGTCGCCATGCTGCTGCTCGAAGGCATTACTGAGGACGCCGTCGATTTCCGCCCGACCTATAACGAGGAAGACGAGGAACCGATCGTTCTTCCGGGTGCTTTTCCGAACCTGCTCGCCAACGGCTCTTCCGGCATTGCCGTCGGCATGGCAACCTCGATCCCGCCGCATAATGTCTCGGAGCTCTGTGCTGCCGCGCTGCACCTGATCAAGCATCCGGACGCCACGGTCGAAGAACTGATGTCGCAGGCCGAGGATGAGGACCCGCTGAAGACGAAGGTTCGCGGTCCGGATTTCCCGACCGGCGGCATCATGGTCGAGACGCCGGATGCCATTCTCGATGCCTACAAGACCGGTCGCGGCGGTTTCCGCCTGCGCGCGCGCTGGCAAGTCGAAGACCAGGGACGCGGCACGTGGAATATCATCATTACCGAGATTCCCTATCAGGTGCAGAAATCACGGCTTATCGAAAAGATTGCCGAACTGCTGATCGCCAAGAAGCTGCCGTTGCTCGACGACGTACGCGACGAATCTACTGAAGACGTACGCCTCGTGCTGGAGCCGAAGAGCCGCAGCGTCAATCCTGACATCCTGATGGAATCCCTCTTCAAGCTCACCGAGCTCGAGACGCGCTTTCCATTGAACATGAACGTGCTTTCCAACGGCAAGGTACCGAACGTCCTGTCGCTGCGGGACGTGCTGCAGCAATGGCTCGAACATCGCAAGGACGTGCTGATCCGCCGTTCGCGCCATCGCCTTGGCGAGATCGAGCGCCGGCTGGAAATCCTCGGCGGCATGCTTATTGCGTACCTCAATATCGATGAGGTCATCCGCATCATCCGCGAAGAAGATGAGCCGAAGCAGGAAATGATCCGCCGCTTCGAACTCACCGATAATCAAGCTGAAGCCATCCTCAACATGCGCCTGCGCTCCTTGCGCAAGCTTGAGGAATTCGAGATCCGCAAGGAATTCGACGGTCTGACAGGTGAAAAGAAGCAGATCGAGGAACTGCTCGGATCGGAAGCCAAACAGTGGCAGACGATTTCCTGGCAGATCGCCGAAATGCAGAAAAAGTACGGCGCGGATACGCTGCTCGGCAAGCGTCGCACGACCTTCGCCGATGCCCCGCAACACGACCTGACCGACATGCACCACGCCATGATCGAGAAGGAGCCGGTTACGGTGGTCGTCTCGGAAAAGGGTTGGCTGCGCGCCATGAAGGGGCATCTGGCCGACTTCTCGACACTGACCTTCAAAGAAGGCGACAAGCTCAAGCTCGCCTTCCACGCCGAGACCACGGACCGCATCCTCGTCCTGACGACGGGCGGCAAGTTCTACACGATCGGCGCCAACAGCCTGCCGGGCGGACGTGGCCATGGCGAGCCGATCCGGATCATCGTTGATATGGAGAACAATCAGGACATCGTCACGGCCTTCGTGCACAATCCGGAGCGCAAACTGCTGCTCTCGTCACATGTCGGCAATGGCTTCCTCGTGCCTGAGGCCGAGGTGATCGCCAATACGCGCAAGGGCAAGCAGGTCATGAACGTCAAGGCGCCTGATGAAGCGCGTCACTGCATCCCGATCACCGGCGATAGTGTTGCGATCGTTGGCGAAAACCGCAAGATGCTGGTGTTTCCGCTTACCGAAATTCCCGAGCTTGGCCGGGGCAAGGGCGTACGCCTGCAGCGCTATAAAGACGGCGGTGTCTCTGACATTCGCGTCTTTGCGATGGAGCAGGGGCTGACATGGCAGGACGCTTCTGGCCGTACCTTCACCCGGGGAAAGCTCGAATTGCTGGAGTGGACTGGCCCGCGCGCGACTGCCGGGCGCATGGTACCGAAGGGCTTCCCGCGGTCCGGCAAGTTTTCCTGAGGCTTTGGTCTGCTACTTAAGTTCTCTATCGTGAATGATCCGGGTTGTCTATTGTCGCGCGACATGAGACAATCCTATGATCAAATCGTTCCGTAGTCGCGCGCTGAAACGCCTGTATGAGCAGGACGATGCCAGCCGTCTACCGCAAGGTATGGTACCGCGGATTGCGTCCATTCTAGCGGCACTCGATTCGGCAGGCACAACGCAAGACATGGATAGGCCATCGCTGAAACTGCATCCTTTGAAGGGCAATCGCCAAGGTCAGTGGACGGTGACTGTGAGAGCAAACTGGCGCATTACCTTCTCGATGTCCGACGGAAATGCCTTCGATGTCGACTTTGAAGACTACCATTAGGAGGTCATGATAATGGCTATGAAAAACCCGCCTCATCCCGGTGCCCTCCTTAAGAACGATATCGACGCCTTGAAACTTCCTGTCAGCGCTGTTGCGCAGGCTTTGGGTGTTACCAGATCACAGCTTTACCGCGTTCTATCCGGACAGAGTGCGATATCCGCAGAAATGGCGTTGCGATTGGAATATGTCATCGGCGGTACGGCGGATCACTGGCTGAGCATGCAGTCTGCCCACGATGTCGCGCAGGTGCGCAAGAAGGCCGATGAAATCACTCGAGGTCTTCACCGCCTGGCATCTTCCGCCTGAAACTTTTCGGCTAAAATGAAACGAGAATGATCATTCTCGTATTGATCTTTCCTTGTCACCATTGTAAATGAGAGAGAACGTTCTCTCTTTATTTGGTGTTCTATGGTTGATCAGGCCCTGCCAAAGCAGGCAGCGAACATTTCCGACGATGACGCGGACGACGCACCCCGTTGTTTCGTCGCCAAGCTCTTCGGCAAGCGCGCGCGCAATCGCGAGGCGCAGGAAGAACGCATCCTCACCGCCGCGATGAATTGTTTCATCCGCTCAGGTTTTCGTGGCGCGTCCATGAATGAGATCTGCTCGGAAGCAGGTATGAGCCCGGGGGCGCTCTATCGTTATTTCCCTTCGAAAGAAGCAATCATAGAGAAGATTGCCGCGACTCATCGCCAGCAGAGCGCAGAAATTCTCGAACGAATGTCACAGTCCGACAATATCGTTGATGCCATCACGCAGGTCGGCCTCGATCACGTGCAAAAGATGTCGATGAACGATACCGGACCCGGACCACGCGATTCCAGCGCCCGTCTTTTCGTCGAGGTGCGCGCCGAAGCCATGCGGAACGAAAGCGTTGCCGCCATTTGTGAACTTCACGAAGGTCTGATGCGCGAAGAGCTTCTAGCAGCGTTTTCTGCAGCGAAGGAACGCGGCGAGATCGATCCTGTCACCGATCTGGATCTCGCGGTGGCGTCACTGGCTGCCATGGGCGAGGGGATCATAATGCGTAATTTTCCCGCGCAAGGCGTACCGCTTGAGGCGCTGGAACCGGTGTTCCGTGCGCTCGCCGTCGGCTTGCTGCGCCCCACAAACAAATGAATATTGCTCTCACCCCGGGTTTTCCAATGAGCCATAACAGCAAAAAAGTCCTGATCTCCCTGGCTCTCGCCTTGGGCCTCTCATCGTCCATGACCACCAGCGGACTTGCCGAAGAGAGAGCGGCGGCAGCAATCCAGGAAGCCAAGCCGCCGGTCATCAACGTCACTCCTGCCGGCATCAATGAAATGGTCGCAACGCTCACCGTTACCGGTACGATTGTGCCCCGTCAGGAAGTGGCAGTCGGCACTGATGTCGCGGGGCTGCTCGTTCTCGAGCTCAATGCCGATCAGGGCGACGTGGTGAAAGAGGGTGATATCCTCGCGCGCCTCGATAAATCCTCGCTCGAAATCCAGCTGGCTCAGATCGAAGCGCAACGCGCCCAGGCAGATGCGTCCATTGCTCAATCCGAGGCGCAGATCGTCGACGCGGAAATTGCTGTCCGCCAAGCTCAGGAAGCGCTGGAGCGAGCGCGGGCTCTGTCGCAGAAGGGCATTAACTCCAAAATGGAGTTGGATAACGCCACCAATGCGCATGACAGCGCCAATGCTCGTCTCAACACGGCTCGGCAGGCTCTGGCAGCCACCAAGTCGCAACTGCAGCTCGTTGCTGCGCAAAAACGCGATGTCCTGCTGCGACTCGAAAAAGCCGATGTGAGGGCGCCCGCAAGCGGTGTTGTCTTGAGCCGCAATGCACTTCTCGGTGGAATCGTCTCTTTCAATGCCGGCCCTTTGTTCCGTATCGCCCGTGATCGTGATTTCGAGTTGGCGGCCAATATTCCTGAAGTCGATCTGCCGCGCCTGAAAGAAAACATGCCTGTTTCGGTCCGAGTGTCGGGCATGGATGAGCCTGTTGCCGGCCGTGTGCGGCTCATATCGCCGGAGATTACTGCAAGCTCGCGTCTGGGCTCGGTCAAGATCGCGCTCGACAGGAATGAATCGATCCGGCCCGGCAACTTTGCCCGCGCGGTGATCGAGTTGACCCGCCGTGAAGGCGTCAGCGTTCCGCTTTCCGCCGTGGTCTACCATGGCTCTTCAGCGCTCGTGCAGGTGGTCAAGAATGGTGTGATCGAAAGCCGCAAGGTTGAGCTTGGCATTCGCAGTGATCGTGCTGTCGAGGTGCTGCAAGGCCTGGTGGAGGGCGAAGATGTCGTGGCTCGCGCCGGGACGTTCGTTGCTAATGGTGACCGCGTCACGCCTATGCGGGTGACTGATGAGGCGACGGGGGCGATCAAATGAACTGGAACATTTCCGCTTGGTCCATCCGCAACCCGGTCCCGTCGATCCTGCTCTTTGTCGTGCTGGTGGTGCTTGGCCTGATGGCCTTTGCCAAGCTGCCTATCACGCGCTTTCCCAATATCGATGTGCCTTTGATCTCGGTCTCGGTCACGGATCCGGGCGCGGCGCCGACAGAACTCGAAACACAGATCGCCAAGCGGGTCGAGGATTCGGTGGCGAATATCACCGGCGTCAAGAACGTCACGACCAATTTGACCGAAGGCAATTCGACGACGCTCGTGGAATTCCGGCTCGAAGTCGATACCCAAAAGGCGCTGAACGACGTCAAGGACGCAGTTTCGCGTATCCGCGATGACCTTCCCGCAACGATCAAGGAACCGATCATCAATTCGGTCGACGTGGAGGGTTCTGCAATTCTGACTTATGGCGTCTCGGCGCCGACCATGACGTCGGAAGAGCTTTCCTGGTTCGTCGACGACAAGATCCTCCGCGATATCCAGGGCCTCAAGGGCGTTGGCCGTGTCGAGCGCTATGGCGGTGTGACGCGTGAAATCCGTGTTGCGCTGGATCCCGATCGATTGACCGCGCTCGGCGTAACCGCTGCTGATGTCAATCGTGCACTGAAATCCATGAATGCCGATCTGACCGGTGGCCGCGGCGATCTCGGCACCACCCAGCAGACGATCCGCACGCTTGGCGCATCGCGCACGCTTGATGATCTGCGGGCGGTGGAGATCCCGCTCGCCGGCGGGCGCTCCGTGCGGCTCGATCAGCTCGGAACGATCACCGATGCCTATGAAGAGCCGAAGTCCTTTGCGCGTGTGAACAACCAGACGGTAGTATCGCTCGGCGTGTTCCGTGCCAAGGGTGCGAGCGATGCCGATGTCTACGCGCTGGTACAGGCTCGCATGGACCAACTGCAGCAGAAATATCCCGACGCACGTTTCAGCATCATCGATAATTCGGTGAACTACACCTATGGCAATTATGAATCCGCCATGAGTTCATTGGTGGAAGGCGCGCTGCTGTCGATCGTCGTGGTCTTCCTGTTCCTGCGCAATATCCGCGCTACCCTGATCGCGGCCATAGCCTTGCCATTGTCGGCCATCCCGACCTTCTGGGCGATCGACATGCTCGGATTTTCGCTCAATCTGATCAGCCTGCTCGGTATCACGCTGGTGACGGGTATCCTGGTGGATGACGCGATCGTCGAGATCGAAAACATCGTCCGGCACATGCGATCGGGCAAATCGCCATACCGGGCTTCGCTGGAGGCCGCCGACGAAATTGGTCTCGCTGTTATCGCAATTTCAGTGACCATTATCGCAGTCTTCGCGCCCGTAAGCTTCATGAGCGGCATTGCCGGGCAATATTTCAAGCAATTCGGCCTGACGGTAGCCGTCGCAGTGTTCTTTTCGCTGCTCGTCGCGCGTCTGATTACTCCGATGATGACCGCCTATCTTCTGCGCGATGGCAAAAGCCTGCATCACGGCGAGCAGGAGACCGGCTGGATAAGGGCCTATACCCGCTTCCTCACCGTCACATTGCGTTATCGATGGCTGACATTGATCAGTGGCGTGGCGCTGTTTGCCATCGCCATCTGGGCCATGGGCTTTCTGCCAGCCGGTTTCGTGCCGCCGCAGGATGAAGCACGCGTTGCGGTCAGTCTTGAACTGCCGCCCGGTGCACCAATAGATGAAACACGCCGGGTAACCGATGAAGCGGCATCGCTGGTACGCGAAATTCCCGAGGTCCAGCAGACCTATATAACCGGCGGCGCCTCGCCAACCGGCTCTCTCGACACCCGGCGCGCGACGATGATCGTCAAGCTCAGCCACAAGAGCGAACGTGAACGCACGCAAAAGCAGATTGAAGTCGATATTTTCAACAAACTGTCGCAAGTGCCTGATTTGCGGGCGAATTTCGTAAATGATCGCGGTGAACGGGAATTCGCCGTCGGCGTTATCGGCAGCAATGGCGACAAGGTCAATGAACAGGCGCGCCGGCTTCAGAGCGCAATGACGGCAACCGGCAGTTTCCAGGCGGTTTCTTCAACCGCCGCACTTGACCGGCCGGAAATCATCGTCACGCCGCGCATGGACAAGCTGGCCGAGTTGGGTATTTCCACAACTGCGCTGTCGGACGCGTTGCGTGTTGCAACGCAGGGGGATCTCGATCCGAACCTTGCCAAATACACGGTCGGCGATCGCCAGATACCGATCCGCGTTCAATTGACCGAAGAATCCCGCCGCGACCTTTCGATTCTCAGCACGCTGACAGTAACCACACCATCCGGAGTCGTGGTGCCGCTCGAATCCATTGCCCAGATCAGTTTCGGGCAGGGACCATCCTCGATCGAGCGTTTTAACCGCGAACGGCGCATCGTTGTCGGCGCCAATATGGCCGGAGGCAAGGAGATCGGCGAGGGGCTTTCCATCGTCAAGAACCTGCCCGAGGCGAAATCCATGCCAGCAGGCGTGCGTATTCAGGAAACCGGCGACGCCGAAGT
The DNA here is from genome assembly GCF_964253365.1 of Phyllobacterium sp. LjRoot231. Classification (NCBI taxonomy): domain Bacteria; kingdom Pseudomonadati; phylum Pseudomonadota; class Alphaproteobacteria; order Hyphomicrobiales; family Phyllobacteriaceae; genus Phyllobacterium; species Phyllobacterium sp. LjRoot231. Next base: position 3,639,048 of record NZ_CAXUQT020000001.1, on the reverse strand, counting down.
CATGGGCGAGGTCTTTGCCGGGTTCCGCGATGCGATGATCATGGGGCTGATGCTGGTCTTCGTCGTGCTGATCCTGCTTTTCGGTAGTATCTTCCACGCCTTCACCATTTTGATGTCATTGCCGCTGTCGATCGCCGGTGTTGCGGTCGCGCTGCTGTTGACCAACAATTCGGTCTCCATGGCGGTCGTCATCGGTATTCTGATGCTGATGGGTATCGTAACCAAGAACGCTATCATGCTCGTCGATTTCGCTATTGAAGAGGTGAAACACGGCATACCGCGAAACGAAGCCATCATCGACGCAGGCCGCAAGCGTATCCGCCCGATTGTCATGACCACAATCGCCATGTCGGCCGGCATGCTGCCTGCAGCCATGGCTTTCGGTGATGGCGGTGAATTCCGCGCGCCGATGGCGATTGCGGTGATTGGCGGCCTCTTGATCTCAACCGTCCTGTCGCTGGTTTTCGTCCCGTCCTTCTATACGATCATGGACGATGTCAGCCACTGGATGGCGCGCGCGTTCCACTGGTCGTTCCGTCCGAACAAGCCGGATGAGGCAGGGGGCATACCAAGACCGGGCATGCATTCAGTTCCGCTGCTTCCGTCAAAAGCCATCAGCGTCGAAGCTGCAGAATAAGGTCAGATCGGATGGCGGACCAGTCCTGCCGTCCGTGACTTCTTGCGCACATGATACATCTGCCAGAGTGAATGACCTACGAGCGACGTGATGATGATGATTCCACCCACAAGGGTCGGATCGCTCGGCCGCTCTGCGAAGACCAGCCAGACCCAGATCGGCGTCAGCACGGTTTCGAGAAGATAGAACATCGCAACTTCAGGTCCCGAAAGAAACCGCGGGCCAGTGGCGAGGCAGAGGAAGGCGAGGGTCGTTACCACCGCGCCGTTGAAAATGATCCAGCCGGGTACTGCGACGGTGTAGCCGTTTTGCGAGACCATGAAGGCAGCGACGAGCATGGGCAATACCGTACCCATGATCGCAGCGAAGCCCATATCCTTGCCTGACGAGCGGCTGATCGTGATCGCTGTGGAGAGAATGAAGGTGGACAACAGCGCCACCAGATCGCCGAACACATGGCCCGAGGATAGCCCCTCACGAACAATGATCCCGACGCCGATAAGCATGAAGAACATGGCGATGAAAGTGACGGTTTTTGGCCGCTCCTTCAGGAAAATCCATGACAGCAAGGCCGAAAACACCGTGTTGAACGCGAGGATGAAAACCAGATTGGCCGTCTTGGTATTATAGACGGCGATCATGAAGGTGATCGATGCGAGGCCGTAAAGTCCTGCGACCAAAAATCCGACGCGGCCCGGGACGATCGTTCGCGCGCGGCCCGTTGCAAGACTCCACAACGCCCAGATGGCAAACGCGGTGATGAAGGTCGTGCCGCTGCGCAACAGCAGGGTCGACCAGGTTTCACCTTCACCCAGCCGCAGCAGTGGAATATCGGCGGACAGGATCAGTCCGCCAAAGCCAGTGATGAGCAGACCCTTGCGGTGATCGAGATGAAGTTGAGACATGCGGCGGCGTTTCCCGTATTTTTGTTATGCCGCGTGGTCTAGCGGGAAGGACGATCTTCGTCCAGAGGCGGGTAGAACCGAAAGATCAAGCTCAGCGGTAAATGACGTTTTCGAACGGCCAGGAGGTTTTGAGCCAGGCTGAAACCGCCTCGTGCAGCGGAGTGTCGAGATACGCGCGGTCGGCGATGACCCAGGACCTCACAACCGTTATTGCCGGGTCTTGTTTGGATGGATAAATGTAGACGCAGCCGATCACCTGCGAACCTTCCAGCACGGTATAGGTAAAGCCGGTGCGGTCAGCAAAATCGCGCGCGTGTTGTTCGAGATCGGCCAGATTGGCTTCGAGGGTCATGCCTTCCAGCGGCGGCCAGTCGCTGAAACCGGGTGTGCTGAGTATATGTGCAATGCTCGACGACCATGCCCTGTGGTCCGACAAATTGTGCTGCGGCCCGAGCGGCTCAAGCCGGAAACCTGGCCCTTCGAATTCGACTGGCGGCACGAAGCTGGATGGCACAATGCTCATTGGACCATCTTAGTCCTGGCGCTCCCAGCCTTTGGTTCCCAGATGCTCCTGGGGTTTGTAGCGAATCTTGTATTGCATCTTGCGCGAGCCTTCGACCCAATAGCCGAGATAGACATGCGGCAGACCGGCTGCAGCGGCGCGCTGTATATGATCCAGGATCATGAATGTGCCGAGCGAACGGCTCGCATGCTCCGGGTTGAAGAACGAATAGACCATCGATAGCCCGTCGCCCATCATGTCCGTCAACGCGACTGCGATGAGTTCTCCTTCGCCTTTCTTGGTAATGAAGGAATCCGGTCCGCGCCGCCGGTATTCGATGATCTGCGTCGGCACATGGGTATCCTCAACCATCATCGCATAGTCGAGCACCGTCATTTCTGACATGCCGCCCTTGTTATGGCGCGCATCGAGATAGTGCCGGAACAGCGAATATTGTTCGGTAGAAGGTTCGGCGTGGTGGATATTCCCGATCAGGTCGCGGTTACGGTTCCAGACCCGGCGCATGGACTTGTCCTGTTTGAACTCGCCCGCAAGGATACGCACGGATACGCAGGCCCTGCAGTTTTCGCAGGCAGGGCGATAGGCGATGTTTTGCGAGCGGCGAAAGCCACCCTGTGTCAGCAGGTCATTGAGTTCGCTGGCGCGCCCGCCCACCAGATGCGTGAAAACCTTGCGCTCAAGCTGACCCTCCAGGTAAGGACAGGGCGAAGGCGCTGTCAGGAAGAACTGCGGTGATTGCTGCGGTTGATGGGTCATCCAAGGTCCTGAGACGGTCTTAATGCCTATAGAATCCTATGACCGCCTGAAACGTCAATTCAATTATATTGCATTCAGATGTGAATGTCTTCGGCGAGTGAGGGTGCGGACCCATTAATCTGGTCGATATGGTAGGAGGCCATTTGTTCGGATACAAGGAGCAAAGGCGATGGAAATGTTTATCCATTTTCGAGCCTTTGCGACAAAGTAGCCGGGCAAATGGACCCTATCCTCCGGACGCCGAAACGGCTGCAAGCTGCAGTGTCGAACCGCTCGGCCGGGGGAAGGACCCCGCCCATCACGCTTCTCCTCGCATCTTCTTGCCGTTTCAGGCGCCATTTCGATCAGATTAATGGGTCCGCACCCTGCTATCTGACAGAACCACCGCCGCAACGCGCGCCATTCCACGAATGGCTGGGCGCATCAAATTTGCCGTTGGCGGAACCTCCCCAGCTTCCGTTGAAGCCATCAAAATCACTCGAAAAATCGAGAGAGAGAAGGCCGGTGCCATATTTATCGGTCCAGACGAGGGTGCGAGAAGTGCCGCTTCCAAGGTCCTCCTCGGTCAATGTACCGTCGACCTGGCCATCTGGTTCATCGAGTTCGTATGTGCCGGAGAGGTGGCCATCTCTGGCGACGTTCAGGCTGGTTTCCACATCACGATAGTCCCCGCTGGAAATCATTTCGCCGCAAAACCGTCCTGACGAAGACGCCGCCATGCCGCTCGCGGTGCCGAAACCATAGAATGCAAGCGCCGCAAATGCGAACGCAAAGGAGCGTAAGTTCATCATATTCAAAGCCAAATGAAGAAGGGCTCCAGATCAGGAGCGCTGAAGGATTTAGTTATAGGCGCGGACTACCACGGTGCCCAGCAAAAGATCGTGGACAGTGCGTTTGCGATCGAGAAACAGCGTCGCCAGCAGGATAAGCGGTGTCAACACGACGATCAGGCCCCAGAACAGCACCGTATGAACGATGGCAAGCAGGCCATCGACCTTTTGCCCGTCGAGCCGTTCGAGCTTCAATCCCATCATCTGCATGCCTTTTGTCGCCTGACGTGGTCCGCCCATCGTCGTCGCGACATAGGCAAGGGCGACAACAGGAAACATGATGCCGTACAGCGCCCAGCCGAGACCGAGCGTTGCCACACCCAGGATGGCAATGAGGATTGCAACGGGAATGCACAGGAAGAAAATGATCACATAGTCGATCAGGAACGCAAAGATGCGGCTCGTCCGCACGCCCTGATACATCCGCCAGTCGTCAAGGCGGTTGGTGACAATTTCGCCATCAAGGGTCTTTGCGTTCATTTCATTTCCTGTTTCAGAAAGACGGATACATTGCCGTTGCGTCGAAATTGGGAATTCGAGAACAAAATATCAAGAAGATTTCAATAACCGGCCTTGAGGCGTTCTGCTACGAGCGGCGCAAAATAAGTCAGGATGCCATCGCAACCGGCGCGCTTGAAGGCGAGGAGCGTTTCCATCATGACGCGCTCTTCATCGATCCAGCCATTGGCCCCGGCAGCCTTGATCATCGTGTATTCGCCTGACACCTGATAGGCGAAGGTCGGCATCGCGAACGTATCTTTAAGCCTGCGGATGATGTCGAGATAGGGCAGGCCGGGCTTGACCATCAGCGAATCCGCACCCTCGGCGAGATCCTGCTCTGCCTCGCGAACGGCCTCATCGGTGTTTGCCGGGTCGATATAGTATGTCTTCTTGTCACCCTTCAGACGCCCGGAGGTACCTATGGCTTCGCGATAGGGGCCGTAGAAAGCCGAGGCGAACTTGGTCGCATAAGCCATGATCGCCACATCCTGAAAGCCGTTCTGGTCCAGCGCATCGCGGATGGCGCCAATGCGCCCGTCCATCATGTCCGACGGCGCGATAATGTCGGCACCGGCAGCGGCTTGCAGCACGGCTCCTCTGGTGATCTGTTCGACAGTCTCGTCATTGACGATGATGCCATTGCGCAGGATACCGTCATGGCCGTGGCTCGTGAAAGGATCGAGCGCGACGTCGGTGATCATGCCGATTTCCGGCACCGCGTTCTTGATCGCTCGCGTCGCACGGTTGATGAGATTATCGGGATCGAGAATGCCGGAACCAGCATCATCGCGCAGGTCAGGATCGATATTGGCAAAGGTGGCTATAGCGGGAATGCCGAGCTTGGCCGCACGCTCGGCCTCGCGCACCGCCATGTCGACAGAATAGCGCTGGACCCCCGGCATGGCGTTGATGTCCTCGCGCCGGTTCGTGCCCTCGCACAGGAAAATCGGCCAGATCAGATCATCGACCGTCAGCTGGTTTTCCTGAACCAGACGCCGCGACCAATCGGCCTTGCGCATGCGCCGCAAACGGCGGCCCTGGGTGATTTCATCGACGGTTCTTGGCGCACGGGTTTGAAACGTTGGATGTTTGTTCATGATTGCTTCAGCCGAACGGTGGCATTTCCTCGTTGTTTGGAATTGTTTTAACAGGGAACGTCCTGTTGACCAAGATGCCCGGCTACAGATGTGATCCATTGACGCGGTGCGCCAGAGTTTCCTAACCTCTGTCATAAAAGTTCGGAGGGTGTATGGAAATCGATTTTGGCGGCGAGGGGGAAGTCGTATTCGAGCGCCGCGGCAAGGCCGGTCTCATTCGCCTGACGCGGCCGAAGGCCTTGAACGCGCTGACGCGGAGCATGGTCAATGCGATGCATCGTGCACTTGTCGCGTGGTCGACCGATCCCGACGTCCATTGCGTCCTTGTCGAGGGCGAGGGTCGGGCCTTTTGTGCTGGCGGCGATATCCTCGCGGTCTATCATGCCGGACGGTCCGGTCGGCCTTTCTACGAATTCTTTGCCGACGAATACCGTCTTAATGCCTATATCAGGCACTTCCCGAAGCCGTATATTTCGCTGATCGATGGTATCTGCATGGGTGGCGGCGTTGGAATTTCCGTCCACGGCACATATCGGGTTGTCACCGAAAACATCATGTTCGCCATGCCGGAAGTCGGCATCGGCTTCTTTCCTGATGTAGGTGGAAGCGCCTTTCTCCCGCATCTTCCGGAACATTTCGGCACCTATCTCGCCTTGACCGGCAACCGTATCCGCCAGGGCGATTGCCTTCAAAGCGGCATCGCCACCCATGCCATCAAGGCGGAAGACAAGGAGAAGCTGCGGCGCAGCCTGATCCGATCCGGCAATCCCGAAACGGCACTGCGTGGCAAAACCATCAACCCGGACTATGAAACACCCGAAAAAACCCGCGATATGATCGGCGTGCTGTTCGATTCGAAAACACTGGGTGGTTGCGTGATCCGCCTGGCGGCAGCCGGAGCAAATGGTAGCGAGGAAGCGCAAAAACTCCTCGATCTCATAAAGACCCGTTCACCGACGAGCCTGCACGTGACGTTCCGGCAGATCGAAGAGGGCCGCGACCTCGACATGGATCAATGCATGCAGATGGAATACCGGATCCTGTCCCGCATGCTCGAGAGTCATGATTTTTATGAAGGCGTGCGTGCGCTTCTTGTGGACAAGGACAATATGCCTGTGTGGCAGCCCGCGAAGATTGACGATATAACGCCCGAAATGGTCGATGCCTATTTCGCATCACTGGGCGAGCGGGAACTGCAACTGACATGAATAGATATACATGAGTGATAGGCCGACCCATCTGCCATTCGACGCGACGATGGCCCAAACAGGCTTCGTCTGGTTTCTGCGACTTGTGTCGATCTATTGCCTCGTCGCGGGCGTCGGGTATTGGGCGCAGCTCAGTGGTTACTACGAGGGTCTACTCTGGCGCTTCGATCTGATGCCGTGGCAATGGAAGGTCGCGACCGTCTCTCTTGCCATGCTCTACCCCGTGGCGTCGACGGGGTTGTGGATGATGGTGTCCTGGGGCCCGGTCATATGGTTTGTGGCCGCATTGGGCGAAACACTGATGTTTACGGTCTTCTCGAATTACTTTTTCTACAGGCCGCAGACCGCCATCATCCATGGCTGTGTGGCGCTGCTTTATATTCTCTTCCGCATTGTGCTTTTCCTGCAGAAGCGCCAGCAGGCGATGCCGGTCCGCTAAAAGCAAAGCCAGGAAAAGTGGGCACCGGTTTTCCGTCCGGCTTTGCGGCGGGTAGGAAGCAAAGCCAGGAAAAGTGGGCACCGGTTTTCCGTCCGGCTTTGCGGCGGGTAGGAAGCAAAGCCCGAGAAAAGTGGGCACCGGTTTTTCGTCCGGCTTTGCGGCTACTAAGCATCCCAGTAAGTCTTCATTAAGATTGAAATTGATTCGTTCGCGGTAACGCACTGTTAAGTCTGTGTTTTAAGTCGAATTTTATGCGTATTCGATAGTGTCTCCTCAACGGTGAGAAAAATACACCGAAACAACAGTGAGGCAGGTACTATGAACAACACACAGAGAAAGTCTGGTGAAAGCCAGCGTTCAACACCAAGTGATACAGCATTGCGTACACTATATCTTGAAGCACTTCAGTTGGTCGAACGGTTACATCGTCGTCTGCTTGATGTGGTCAAGGATGAATTCGACCGCAATGGCCGCAGCGACATCAACGCCATCCAGGCGTTGCTGCTTTTCAACATCGGAAATGCAGAACTGACCGCCGGCGAACTCCGCAGCCGCGGTTACTATCTGGGCTCGAACGTTTCCTACAATCTGAAGAAACTCGTCGAGCTTGGCTTCATCTCCCATGAACGTTCACGCACAGACCGTCGTTCGGTCCGGGTCAGCCTGACCGAAAAGGGAACGGAAGTCGCGGAACTGGTTGCGGGTCTCTACGAACGCCATGTCGCATCGATAGAACATGTCGGCGGCATCAAGGCGGAAGAATTCCAGTCGATGAACAAGGCACTACAGCGCCTCGACCGCTTCTGGAACGACTCCATCGCTTATCGCATGTAAAAACATGCGGACTTCCATAGCAAAAGCCCGGCTTCGTGCGAAACGAAGGCGGGCTTTGCGTGTTTAAAGCTTAAAAAGTTTCATTCTTGAGTTAGATGGTTGCGGGGTCAAACGCGACTGTCTCCAGATATTGACCATTGAATTCTGACAGCAGAGCATCGCGCTCCACGGACTCCACATCATCAGATCCGGTCCTGACCTAGGTAAAATCGCTCCAGACCTGGTCCTCCCAAATATTGTTCTCCCAACCCGGGAAGTTTTTACCGATGTCGCTTCTATAGTGCTCACCGCCATGTTGAAACGTCGGGCCTTGGTGAGAATGTTCTTTATGAACGAGGTATCGTTTTTGAGCAGAGGCAAACGTGCCAAGCCCAGAAGCCCATGACCCGGTCATTAAGCTTCCGGACAGCAAGATGGAGAAAACAACGATAGCTATTGTGTGTTTCATTGTAACGCTCTTCTGTTGTTCTACGTTTTACATTCTTTTTGAGTAATAAAATTGTACTGGGAATAGTGCTGGCTAAACGTTGGCATGATCGGACACGTCAAAATCAGTTATCCTGCACGGCCTCCGGTTAATCATGGTGTCTCTTGCAAGCCCTGCATTGAGCCTTCCCCAAGGGAAGGCTGGCACCAGGTTTTGCGCGCGGAGGACGCCTGTAGCCATGCTCCCACGGCGATCTGTCGATAAAAATCGGTTTCCCAACATTTCCGCTTTAAGAACAAAAGACCGCCCGGGAGGGGCTCGGGCGGTCTTTTGCGGACCATCAGGATGGCCGCACTTCAACGGGCGGAAAACGCTGAAGTTTGGTAGCCGGGGGGAACTACCAGCCCCATCGGTGTTTGACAGGCGCGATCAAAGGGATACATCCAACCCGCCCGATGCGTAAGTATACATTGGTATGGTTTGCCTAAACGAAGGATCAATTCAACAAAACTTAGCCGGTCAAACACAAAAATTTGCCCCGTGCGTGCTCTTCACACATCGATCACAACAAACTGAGTTGTAGACAGCGGTTTCCTTACCCATTTCAGGAATGGCGCACGATCGTGCCCCGATAACGTGGTGCAGAAAGATTCCCCCACGAGGTCTGAAAACCTTCACGACTGAGCCGGCTTTTATTCCGGTTCTCGTGCGGGATGAACTGCGCTGCCACTACCGAGATCCTTCGCCGAGCGCCGCATAGTAACTTCGTTCAGGAGATGTGCGATGTCTATCAAATCTGTAGTTGTCATCGCTGTGATAGGACTATCAGGCTTACCGTTATCTGCATGCGTGTACACTGATGGAGGTCGGTATTATTACCAGTATGACCAACCTGGTGGTATCCCGTTTTGGGATGACGGGAATTTCGATGGGGCTACCGGCGTCCATCGCGATCTTCATGACAATGGTGGCTATGGTCATCATGAGTTCGGTGGCTTCGGTGAGGGAGGAGGTCATGGCGGGCATGTAGGAGCGGGGAGACGTTAGCGAGAGATCGCCTGTTCAGTCAGAGGTTTCGTTGCCAAGGACCACTCGCCACGACACGACAGACTCCGGCCAAGAGCGGGATGATTAGGGTCAGGACCCTAGTCCCCCAGTCATTAATCCGCCATATTGCCGTGGAAATGCCACAGCACATATTCAGTGAAGTTCCATAGACAGTCGGAGAGGGCTGGTCGGCATTTGAACCATCACAATTGCGCGATCAGTGCGAATGTTGCTGTTTGTTAAGAGTGTTCCTGATAATTCTCGCAACCGGAGCTGTTTTTCTTTGTAAACGGCGGGTTGACGGCAGATTTCCAGTTGGGTTGGACAAAATATGAAGAAATTTGGATTATCAGCACTTGATCGCCGTGCATTTTTGACTGGCGTGGCAACTGCTGGTCTCGCTGCGGTTACATCATCGGCCTTTGCACAACAGACGGATATTGGCGACATTCTTGCCGCTCCGCGTCGCGGTAACTGGGATGACCAGTTCGACGCCCGCTCGACGACACGGGCAAAAGTCGCCGGTTTCCAGCCGATCGCAAGCCCGGAGACGGTTTCCTTCACCGAGAGCGCGATCAATACCTACAACCAGATCGTCGGCAATGGCGGCTGGCCGGCTGTACAGCCAACGGTAAAGTTGCAGCTCGGCGTAGTCGATCCTTCCGTCTCGGTCATGCGCAAGCGCCTGATGATCGCGGGCGACCTTTCCGAAAGTGCTGGCCTGTCGAATTCATTCGATACTTATGTCGACGCCGCAGTGAAACGTTTCCAGGCACGTCACGGTTTGCCGGCCGACGGCGTCATGGGCCAATATTCGATCGCTGCAATGAATGTGCCTGCCGATATTCGCCTCGGCCAGTTGCAGACGAACCTTGAGCGCCTGCGCAAGCTTGCCAGCGACGATCAGGGCGCGCGCTATGTCATGGTCAATATTCCGGCTGCACAGATCGAGGCCGTGGAAGCTGGCCGTGTCGCCCAGCGCCACACCGCCATTGTCGGCAAGATCGATCGCCAGACACCGATTCTCGACTCCAAGATTCAGGAAGTCATCCTCAATCCCTACTGGACGGCGCCAAAGTCGATTATCCAGAAGGACATCATTCCGCTGATGCGCAAGGATCCGACTTATCTGACGCGCAACAAGATTCGGCTGTTCAACGAGCAGACACGTGAGGAAGTTGCGCCGGAGACTGTCGACTGGAACACCGACGACGCGATGAAACTGATGTTCCGGCAGGACCCGGGCAAGATCAACGCCATGTCCTCGACGAAGATCAACTTCCCGAATCAATACGCGGTTTATATGCATGACACGCCGCAGCAGGGCATTTTCAACAAGCTGATGCGTTTCGACTCATCGGGCTGTGTCCGCGTGCAGAATGTTCGCGACCTGAATGTCTGGCTGCTGCGCGACACGCCGGGCTGGGATCGCCAGACGATGGAAGCCACGATCAAGACTGGCGTCAATACGCCGATCGCAGTCACCAATCCGGTGCCTTTGCATTTCGTCTATGTCAGCGCTTGGTCGACGGGCGATGGCGTCGTTCATCTGCGCGATGATATTTACGAGCGTGATGGACAGGCGGCCCTGTCGATCGGAACGAACACCTGATCGGTTAAAGACCATGCTATTAAAAGACCGCCTCCGGGCGGTCTTTTAATTTCAAGAACCATTTGAGAATTCAGCCTGATGAGGCAGATGGTGCGATTTTCGAGAACCGGAGCGCAGTGAACTTTTGGGTTCATGAGCACCGGAAGCACAGGAAATCGCTTCAGATGCCCTTCAGGGTTGATTGGCAAAGGTTCTGTATGGCGGTTTCGAGCTAAAGCTTTTCGCCCACCGGCCATTGGCCTCGGCCGTTTAAGTATGATAATGCGCCGCAATAACCTATGAATTCCCCACCGGCAAATGAGGGTCCTGTCACCATGTCGAATGCAAGCGCTTCTGTTGCAGATAGATTTTTCAATGCATCGCTCGAAGAGATCGATCCGGAGATTTTCGGCTCCATCCGTAAGGAACTTGGCCGTCAGCGCCATGAGATCGAGCTGATCGCATCGGAAAACATCGTGTCGCGTGCCGTGCTCGAAGCGCAGGGCTCGATCATGACCAACAAATATGCCGAAGGCTATCCGGGCAAGCGCTACTATGGCGGCTGCCAGTTCGTCGATATCGCTGAGGAACTGGCGATCGAGCGTGCCAAGCAACTGTTTGGCTGCGAATTCGCCAATGTACAGCCGAATTCCGGCAGCCAGATGAATCAGGCGGTTTTCCTGGCTCTCTTGCAGCCGGGCGATACGTTCATGGGCCTCGATCTCAATTCCGGAGGCCATCTCACCCACGGCTCGCCTGTCAACATGTCCGGCAAATGGTTCAAGGTCGTGTCCTATGGCGTGCGTCAGGACGATCATCTGCTCGACATGGATGCGATCGAGAAGCAGGCGCATGAGACCAGGCCAAAACTGATCCTGGCCGGTGGAACTGCCTATTCGCGTATCTGGGATTGGAAGCGTTTTCGCGAAATCGCCGATGCAGTCGGCGCTTATCTCATGGTTGATATGGCACATATCGCCGGTCTCGTTGCTGCTGGCGTACATCCGTCTCCGATCCCCCACGCGCATGTCGTCACCACGACTACACATAAGTCCTTGCGCGGTCCGCGCGGCGGCATGATCCTTAGCAATGACCCGGAAATCGCCAAGAAGATGAATTCGGCTGTGTTTCCTGGCCTGCAGGGCGGTCCCTTGATGCATGTTATCGCCGCGAAGGCGGTTGCATTCGGCGAAGCGTTGAAGCCGGAATTCAAGACCTATGCCCAGAATGTCGCCGCCAATGCGAAAACACTGGCCGAGACATTGAAGAAGAACGGCCTCGATATCGTCTCAGGCGGCACTGACAATCATCTGATGCTGGTCGATTTGCGCCCGAAAAACGCAACCGGCAAGCGTGCCGAAGCTGCGCTTGGGCGTGCCAATATTACCTGCAACAAGAACGGCATTCCGTTCGATCCAGAGAAGCCATTCGTCACTTCAGGCGTTCGCCTCGGCACGCCAGCCGGAACGACACGTGGCTTCGGCGCGGCAGAATTCACTGAAATCGGCAATCTGATTTCCGAAGTTTTGGACGGCCTGAAGGTGGCCAATTCGGATGAGGGTAACGCCGCAGTCGAAAAGGCCGTTCAGCAGAAGGTCGTTACGCTGACGGATCGCTTCCCGCTCTATCCATATCTTGGATAGTAAAGGAGCTGCAATCTCCCCGGCAGCGGGGAGATTGTTTTGTTTGGGGTAATTTACGTCGGCTAAGACGAAACGCATGCAACATTGAGTGGCTGCGGTTTTCATACGTCTATTGGTTGACAGTCCGTATCGCCCGAACGCTTTAATCTCGCAGAGAAAGACACTATCTTTGCAGTGATTTCAGAATCGCGTTCAGAAAGCTCATCGATGCGTTGTCCCTATTGCCAGTCCGAAGATACTCAGGTGAAAGATTCCCGCCCTGCTGAAGATGGGGCGGTGATCCGCCGCCGGCGTGTCTGCCCGGATTGCGGCGGCCGTTTTACAACCTTCGAGCGCGTGCAACTGCGCGACCTTTCCGTAGTCAAGAAAAGCGGCCGTAAGGTTGCTTTCGACCGCGATAAGCTGATGCGTTCTGTCGAGATCGCCTTGCGCAAGCGGCAGGTGGATCCGGAGCGGGTGGAACGCGCCGTATCCGGCATTGTCCGTCAGCTGGAAAGCTCGGGCGAACCCGAAGTCAGCTCCGACGAGATTGGCCGGCTGGTGATGGACGCACTGAAGGGCATCGATGACATTGCCTATATCCGCTTTGCTTCGGTTTATCGCAATTTCCGCGAGGCCAAAGACTTCCACGATGTCATCGATGAGATCACCGCAGGTGACGTTGCACCCGAACCTGTCAAGGACGAATGAGCCAGATGACAGCTTCTGCTCTCGATCGCCGCTTCATGGCTGCGGCCATTCGCCTGTCGCGCAGCCATCAGGGGCTGACAGGAACAAATCCGTCCGTCGCAACACTAATCGTCAAGGACGGTGTGATCGTGGGACGCGGTGTTACCGCCATCGGCGGGCGGCCGCATGCCGAAACGCAGGCGCTCCTGGAAGCTGGCGAAAAAGCCCGCGGCGCCACGGCTTACGTTACGCTGGAGCCATGTGCCCACCATGGCAGGACACCCCCCTGCGCCAATGCGCTGGTGACAGCTGGCGTGGTCCGGGTCGTTTCGGCTGCGAGCGATCCCGACGAACGCGTGGCAGGCAAGGGTTACGCTATCCTGCGCGCCGGCGGCATCGAGGTCGAGGAAAATGTACTTCGCGCAGAAGCGGCTGACTATCTCGCCGGTTACTTGATTCGATCGTCGAAAAAACGGCCGGAAGTGACTCTAAAGCTTGCGCTTTCAAGCGACGGGTTCATCGGCAACAGGGGGCATGGGCAGGTCGCGATCACTGGTCCGATATCTCGCGCGCAGGTTCATCTCATGCGGGCTGAGTCCGATGCCATTCTCGTCGGTATCGGGACGGTTCTTGCCGACGATCCGCAGCTGACATGCCGCTTGCCGGGCCTGCAATCGCGTTCGCCCATCCGCATTGTTCTCGATAGCCAGCTTCGTTTGCCGCTTGATGGCGCCTTGGTCAGAACTGCAGGTACTGTTCCAGTTTGGATCGCTGCCAATGCAGCAACTGATCCAGCCAAACGGCAAGCATTGGAAGCCGCGGGTTGCCGCATCCTCGCGACCGAAACCGATTGCGGCGCGACTGCACTGCCCGAATTGCTGGACGATCTTGCAGCTCAGGGCATTGCAACGCTGATGGTGGAAGGTGGTGCGACCGTCGCAAGCTCGTTCCTGCAAGAAGAGCTGGTGGATCGCATCGCGCTTTTCGAAGGTTCGGCTCCAATTGCCAGTAGCAGCGGGGTTGCAGTGCCTGAACTGCGCTCCCATATCGCTCGTGGTTTCAACCTGTCACATGAATATCGCTTCGGTGAAGATCGCTACGGCGAATATGTCAGACCTCTCTAAGGAATCGCGGATGTTTACGGGAATTGTAACGGATATCGGCCGGATCGGTCAGGTGAAGCCGCTCAATGAGGGCGTGCTGCTGCGTGTTGAAACCAGTTACAATCCGGAAACGATCGAAATTGGCGCATCCATTTCATGCTCCGGCGTTTGCCTCACCGTCACGACCCTTCCCGAAAAAGGCTCGAATGCACGCTGGTTTGAGGCCGAAGCCTGGGAAGAAGCGCTGCGCCTCACCACCATTGCCGGCTGGAAGGCGGGAACACGTATCAATCTCGAGCGCTCGTTGAAACTCGGTGACGAAATGGGTGGTCATCTTGTTTCCGGCCATGTCGACGCAATGGCAGAAATCATCGAGCGTGAAGACGAGGGCGATGCAGTTCGTTTTACCTTGCGTGTGCCGGAGCAGCTTGCGCGTTTCATTGCCCAAAAGGGCTCTGTGGCGCTGGATGGTACGTCGCTCACGGTTAATGGCGTCAATGGCAATGAGTTCGATGTCCTGCTTATTCGCCATTCGCTCGAAGTAACGACCTGGGGCGATCGCAAGGTTGGCGACAAGGTCAATATCGAGATTGACCAGATGGCGCGATACGCTGCACGGCTTGCAGAATATCCGAAATCAGCCTAGGACCTGAACCAACGCGGAAATCATCCGCAACCAGTTTCCCTTGGAGCTATCATGTCGAAAAAAAAGGCGCGTGCGCCACATCTGTTGATCGTGGAAGCGCGATTCTATGAAGATTTGTCGGATGCCTTGCTGAATGGTGCCAAACTGGCGCTCGATGAAGCCAATGCCACCTACGATGTCGCCACTGTTCCCGGCGCACTGGAGGTGCCAGCCGTCATTTCGTTCGCACTCGATGGTGCAGAGGATGGCGGGACCGAGTATGATGGCTATGTAGCGCTTGGCACGGTCATCCGCGGCGAGACCTACCATTTTGATATCGTCGCTAATGAATCCTGCCGCGCGCTGATGGACCTTGCTGTGGAGGAAAGCATCGCCATCGGTAACGGCATCCTCACAGTCGAGAATGAAGAGCAGGCGTGGGTGCGTGCGCGGCGTGAAGACAAGGACAAGGGTGGCTTCGCCGCACGCGCTGCGCTGACCATGATTGCCCTCAAGGATAAGCTCGGAGCCTGAGACCCATGCCTTCTCCAAAAGACGAGCAGAGCCCTGTCGTTAAAACCGCAAATAAACGTGGCGTTGCCCGGCTGGCTGCGGTTCAGGCCCTCTATCAGATGGATGTCGCCGGTACCGGCGTGCTTGAGGTCGTGGCTGAATATGAGGAATATCGTCTCGGCAAGGAAGTCGACGGCAAACAGTATCTCGACGCCGATCCGCAGTGGTTTCGCGCCATTGTTTCAGGTGTCGTCGCCGATCAGACCACGCTTGATCCGATGATCCGTCAGGCTTTGACCGAAGACTGGCCGCTGTCACGTCTTGATTCGACGTTGCGTGCGATCTTGCGCGCCGGCATCTGGGAACTGAAGAACAAAGCTGATGTTCCGACCGCTGTCATCGTTTCGGAATATGTCGATATCGCCAAGGCGTTTTATACGGAAGAAGAACCGAAGCTCGTCAATGCGGTACTGGATCGGCTGGCTTTTGAAATTCGCGGCGAGAGCAAGGGCGTCAAGAGCCCAAGGCGTTAGCGAGGATCGCGAGGGGGATGGTTAGGCGGAAACTTCCAGTCATAGAAAAGTACAGCACCGGCAACGACAAGGCCCATTACCGGCATATACAGAATCGAAATTACTTGTAGCGTGGTCACGGTCTCATCCTTTTCAGGAATCTGCTTGCTGTAAAGTGTAGTGTGAATGCGCCCAGAAAACAAATGGTGCTTACGCCCGCTAACAATCGGGTAGGACCTGTTGAACCATTGAAACTCGAAATCAGCGGCGCCAAGCATCCGACCGCGAAAATTGCAATCCCCAATCCATTCAAAAAAGTGGCAAACAGCTTGATGCGCTCATTATAGATGACGTCCACTGGCAATCTTTCAGCTGCTTATTCAGCCTATTAGTTGCCTGTAATCCATACTCCCGCTAGCCCTACTTTCGTCGCTCATTCCACTAAGATGCGAAAGACCTTGACGTTTTCACATTTGCTTCGCTACTCCTTACAGATACGGTCGCGTTTCTGCCGGCCTGGCAGATTTCTTTGTGTGCCGTACCGAACCTGACCCGGGGAGGGGTTTTTCCGGTCAAAATTCTGAGGGAGTGGCATGACAATACTGTTTTTGGTCATTGCCTGCGGTCTGCTGTCTATCGTCTACGCTATCTGGGCCACCAAATCGGTGCTCGCGGCGGACCAGGGCAATGCACGCATGCAAGAAATCGCCGGTGCAATTCGCGAAGGCGCACAGGCATATCTCACACGTCAGTACACCACGATCGCCATCGTCGGCGCCGTCGTATTCCTCGCCGTCTGGTTTCTCCTGACGGGAACAGCGGCGATTGGCTTTATGATCGGTGCCGTTCTTTCAGGGCTTGCCGGTTTCATCGGCATGCATGTTTCTGTTCGTGCCAATGTCCGTACAGCACAGGCCGCTTCCCGCAGTCTTGCCGCTGGTCTTGAAATCGCTTTCAAGTCAGGCGCCATTACCGGCATGCTGGTCGCGGGTCTGGCCCTGCTTGGCGTGTCTGTATACTACTGGATACTGACCGGCCCGATGGGCTATGCGCCCGCTGATCGGACGGTGATCGATGCCCTGGTTTCCCTCGGGTTCGGTGCTTCTCTCATTTCCATCTTTGCCCGTCTCGGCGGCGGTATCTTTACCAAAGGCGCTGATGTCGGTGGCGATCTGGTCGGCAAGGTCGAGGCCGGAATTCCTGAGGACGACCCACGCAATCCGGCAACGATCGCAGACAATGTCGGCGATAATGTTGGCGATTGCGCCGGCATGGCAGCCGATCTGTTCGAGACCTATGCAGTGACGATTGTTGCCACCATGGTTCTCGCTGCGATCTTCTTCGGTGCGACACCGATCCTTAATGTGGTCATGCTCTACCCATTGGCCATCTGCGGCGCCTGCATCATCACGTCGATCGCCGGCACGTTTTTCGTCAAGCTCGGCGCCAACAATTCCATCATGGGTGCGCTCTACAAGGGTCTGATCGTGACGGGACTTCTGTCGATCCTCGGGCTTGCCGCAGCAACGTCCATGACGATCGGTTGGGGCGAGATTGGCACCGTTGCCGGAAAGGCCGTTACCGGGTCGAACTTGTTCATCTGCGGCTTGGTTGGACTCGTCGTCACAGGTCTGATCGTTGTGATTACCGAGTACTATACCGGTACCAACAAGCGCCCCGTCAATTCGATTGCCCAGGCGTCAGTTACCGGCCACGGCACCAATGTCATCCAGGGCCTCGCGGTTTCGCTCGAATCGACCGCGCTGCCTGCTTTGGTCATCGTTGGCGGTATCATCTCGACCTACCAGCTTGCCGGTCTGTTCGGCACCGGTATCGCGGTGACGGCAATGCTCGGTATTGCCGGTATGATCGTTGCGCTCGATGCATTCGGGCCAGTCACCGACAATGCTGGTGGTATTGCGGAAATGGCGGGTCTCGATCCGGAAGTGCGCAAGTCTACGGATGCGCTTGATGCGGTGGGCAACACCACCAAAGCGGTTACCAAAGGTTACGCGATCGGTTCTGCCGGTCTTGGTGCGTTGGTCCTGTTCGCGGCCTATGCCAATGATCTGCAGTTCTTCATCACCGAAGCCAACAAGGAAGGTGCGACGGTCTTCTCCTATTTCAAGGGAATTGGTACCATTTCCTTCGAACTGTCCAATCCTTATGTCGTGGCTGGTCTGATCTTCGGCGGTCTTATTCCCTACCTCTTCGGCGCTATGGCGATGACGGCCGTGGGCCGTGCTGCGGGCTCTGTGGTTGAAGAGGTGCGCCGCCAGTTCCGCGAAAAACCCGGTATCATGCTGGGGACGGAGCGGCCGGATTATGCGAGGGCGGTGGACATTCTCACCCGTGCCGCGATCAAGGAAATGGTGGTGCCGTCACTCCTGCCGGTACTGGCGCCGCTTGTGGTCTATTTCGGGGTGTTGCTGATTTCCGGCTCGAAGGCTTCGGCTTTCGCAGCTCTCGGTGCCTCGCTGCTCGGCGTCATCATCAATGGCATTTTCGTCGCGATTTCGATGACATCCGGTGGTGGCGCATGGGACAACGCGAAGAAGTCCTTTGAAGACGGTTTCGTGGATAAGAACGGCACCCGGCACATGAAGGGTTCGGAAGCGCACAAGGCGTCCGTGACCGGTGATACAGTGGGCGATCCCTATAAGGATACTGCGGGTCCCGCAGTCAATCCGGCAATCAAGATCACCAACATCGTTGCCTTGCTGCTGTTGGCTGTACTCGCGCACTGATCACTCTCAGCTTTCCAACAAGAAACCCGCGAAACATGTTTCGCGGGTTTTTCTTTGGAGTGTTTGTTAGTCCGGTGCGCCCCCGGTAGGAGTGCCGCCGGCAGCGGGCAGAGAGCCCGGGGCCTTGCCGACGCCCTGCAGCAACTGGCCGAGGAACGAAAGGTCCTTGCCGCCTGTCGGAGTGGTGCGGGAAATGAAGTCGAATACCTTGCCATCCTGCAATCCATAATTGGAAATGCTGGCAACTTTACTGTCCTTGTCGAAATAGACGGCCAGGATGCGGCGTTCCGTAACCTTTGGCTGCATGAAGGCGACGCTGCGATGGGCCTTCTGCGAGATGTAGTAAAATACCTCATTGTCGAATGTCGCTGTCGTCGACGGACTGCCAAGCGACAGGATCACCTGTTCACGGCTGGAGCCCACAGGAACGAACTCCAGCGTCTTTTCGTCAAGGACATATCCTTGCGTCAGTGTCTCGGATGGATTGAGGTTGGCAGTATTGCAGCCAGCGAGCCCCGTAGCCAAAAAAAGGGTTCCGGCGAGAAGGTATTCCCTTGAACGGCCGGTCTTGAAAATCCGCTGCAGCAACGACATCTCCATTTCAAACTGGGCGCAAGTCTTTCGCTGCCCGCAGAACTTCGGTAAACCACCTTGAAGTCCGATGCAACACGCGACTCGTGATGCATGGAGGACTCAAGTTGAGGCCTAACTACATGATTCTCAGTCTATTCAGCCGCAAGGCCAAAGCAAATGAGGCGATTACCATTGCCCTCTACGATGCGATCGTGGCAGCGGCGCGGCAGCCGTATTTTTATTCTGACCTGGAGGTACCGGATTCGCCGCTTGGCCGTTATGAAATGCTCTCCTTGCATGTTTTTCTGTTTGTTCGGCGTATCAAGGGCAGGACCCCGGCGCTGAAATCGATCGGCCAGGAAGTGACGGACGAGTTCTTCAGGGATGTCGATCATTCATTGCGGGAACTCGGCATCGGAGATTCTGGTGTACCGAAGCGCATGAAGAAACTGGCGCGCATGTTTTACGGCCGTATCGAATCCTACGACAAGGCACTTGAAAACAATGACCACCCGGCATTGGTTGCCGCGCTTGCCCGCAATGTTCGGCCTGACAACGAAAACTGGTCGGGTGCAACCGCGCTGGCAGATTATGTCGGGCAGGTGGTCCAGCAACTGGAGAGCCAGCCGGACGATGTGCTCGCAAGCGGGAAAGTGATATTTCCTGACGCCAGCGCTCGTGAAGCGCCATAGAATTGACAGAGGAAAAGCAACGTGATGACGAGAAAAACTGACGGAGCCCTGAGCTTTCCTGTTTCAGTAAACCGGCTGCCGCAAAAGGGCGTCACCATCAAGATCGATGCCAATCAACGCGAACGCGAGGCACTGCGCGACTTTCACGAACTCGAAGATGTCAAATCCTTCAAGGCCGATCTGCAGATCGTGCCTTGGAAAAAAGACGGCATTCGTGTTCGTGGTACTGTTAAAGCAGAGATTGTCCAGTCATGCATCGTTACCTTGGAACCGATTGATGCGACCGTCGAGGCCGAGATCGATACGCTTTTTGTGCCGGAGAATTCCCGGCTTGCCCGTTTGCCGCTCGATGAGAATGGCGAACTCATTATCAGTGCCGAAGGGCCAGACGCACCGGAGACGTTTTCCGGCGACAGGCTTGACGCCGGTGCTATCGCCGAGGAGTTTTTTGAGCTTGCAATCGATCCCTATCCACGCAAGCAAGAAATAGAGGCCGCGCCACCGGTCGTGGTGAGTTTTGGTGAGGACGACGAGGCGGAAAAGCCCGCCAAACCATTCGCCGGTCTGAAGGATTGGAAACAGAAGACTTGATTGGTGCCATGTCCTCGGCATAAGTAATGCCGCCCGGATACGCGCATACGCACTGAACAGGACAGGACAATCAAGAGTGATCAGAATTTCCATTGATGCCATGGGCGGTGATTTCGGTCCTGAGATCGTCATCCCCGGCATGGCAACGGCGCTGGAGCGCCATCCTGATATCAGGTTCGTGATTTTTGGACGAGAAGAAGAGGTCCAGCCGCACCTGGCAAAACATCAGGCGCTGTCCAACGCGTCGACCTTCCATCATTGCGATGTTTCTGTGCGCATGGACGAGAAGCCGAGCCAGGCCCTGCGCAATGGTCGCTGGAAATCGTCCATGTGGCGTTCCATCGAAGCGGTAAAGACAGGCGAGGCGGATGTTTGCGTTTCCGCCGGCAATACTGGTGCGCTGATGGCTATGTCGAAGTTTTGCCTGCGTACCATGGCGAATGTCGAGCGGCCCGCCATCGCGGGCATATGGCCGACTTTGCGCGGCGAAAGCATCGTCCTTGATATCGGCGCCACCATCGGTGCGGATGCGCAGCAACTGGTAGACTACGCAGTGATGGGAGCAGCCATGGCGCGCTCCCTTTTTGACATCGAGCGTCCCACGATTGGCCTTCTGAATGTCGGGGTCGAAGAGATCAAAGGCCAGGATGACGTCAAGGACGCTGCGCGAATCCTGCGTGAAATCCCGCTGCCGAGCCTTGAATATTACGGCTTCGTCGAAGGCAATGACATCGGCAAAGGTACGGTCGATGTTGTCGTGACGGAAGGATTTGCTGGAAATATCGCGCTGAAGGCCGCCGAAGGCACCGCAAAGCAGTTCGCGCAATATCTGCGCGAGGCGATGAGCCGTACACTGATGGCAAGGATTGGCTACATATTCGCCAAGGGTGCATTTAATCGGCTGCGTGAGAAGATGGATCCCCGCAAGACCAATGGCGGTGTGTTCCTTGGCCTTAATGGTGTCGTTATCAAGAGTCATGGAGGCACGGATGCTTTGGGCTTTGCCTCGGCCATCGACGTAGGATACGACATGGCCCATAACAAGCTCCTGGACAAGATCGCTGCGGATCTTAGCCATTTCCACAAAAGCCCGGTCGGTGTTGCTTTCAAGGGCGAACCCGAGGCCGACGCAGAAGCTGAAATAGAGCAGGAAAGTAAATGATCAGATCAGTTGTCAGAGGTATAGGGGCGGCCAAGCCGGCACGCCTGGTCAAGAACGCTGATCTGGAAGGCATTGTCGAAACAAGCGACGAATGGATCGTCCAGCGTACGGGTATCCGCCAGCGTTATATCGCTGGTGAGGGCGAGACGACGGCTTCGCTCGGCGAGGCGGCGGCACGAGCCGCGCTGGACAATGCCGGCCTCACGCCCGACGATATCGATCTGATCATCCTGGCTACTTCGACGCCGGACAACACATTTCCCGCGTCTGCCGTCGACATCCAGGCACGTCTTGGCATGACACATGGCTTTGCGTTCGACATGCAGGCGGTCTGCTCGGGCTTCGTCTACGCCATTACCACTGCCGATCTCTATATTCGCGGCGGCATGGCCAAGCGCGTTCTGGTAATCGGGTCGGAGACGTTCTCGCGCATCCTCGACTGGAAAGATCGCACGACATGCGTCTTGTTCGGTGATGGCGCCGGTGCTGTTGTTCTGGAAGCCGGCGAGGGCCGTGGGCTGACCTCCGATCGCGGCGTCCTCACCGCCAATCTGCGCTCGGACGGATCGCACAAGCAGAAACTATATGTAGATGGCGGACCATCCACGACGCAGACAGTCGGGCATCTGCGCATGGAGGGCCGGGAGGTCTTCAAGCATGCCGTTGGCATGGTCACCGACGTCATCGAAGCGGCGTTTTCCGAGGCAGGAATTACCGCTGCGGACATTGATTGGTTCGTCCCGCACCAGGCCAACAAGCGCATCATCGACGCCACGGCGAAGAAGCTTGATCTCCCCGCCGAGAAGGTCGTTATCACCGTTGACCAACACGGAAATACTTCAGCCGCTTCAGTACCCTTAGCTCTTGCGACCGCTGTCGGCGACGGCCGAATCAAGCAAGGCGATCTGGTGCTCCTCGAAGCCATGGGTGGGGGGTTTACGTGGGGAGCAGTTCTGCTACGGTGGTAGCAGGTCTTTTGGGCTAGCAGTTTCGTTCAACCCGCTTGCCCGATTGGTTTTCATTCTATAACTTCCGCTGTCACCTGGTAGTTTTGCAACAAACGAGAGCTTTGAGATCGTATGGGGGGTAAGACCATTACGCGCGCTGATCTGGCTGAAGCAGTCTATCGTAAGGTAGGGCTTTCGCGAACAGAGTCAGCTTCACTTGTCGAAACGATTCTTGATGAGGTATGTGACGCAATTGTTCGTGGCGAGACCGTCAAATTGTCGTCTTTCGCCACGTTCCAGGTAAGAGACAAGAACGAACGCATTGGCCGCAACCCGAAGACGGGTGAAGAGGTTCCGATCCTCCCGCGCCGGGTCATGACGTTCAAGGCGTCCAACGTACTGAAGCAGCGCATTTTGCGCTCGCACCAGACGCGCAAGAAGAAAACGGCCTGAATATAGCTCGATTCGCGTCCTTACACGCTGCGGATGCAAGATTGCTGTGGTGTAATTCAGCGCCAGCTTGAAAAATGGTCGATAAACCGCTGAAATAGAGGTCGAATCAGAATTTCTCCTGAGAGGGTGAAATCATGGACAAGAGTCCCGACGCATTTAGAACCATCAGCGAAGTTGCCGAAGACCTCGATTTGCCCCAGCATGTCCTGCGGTTCTGGGAAACACGCTTCACGCACATCAAACCGATGAAACGCGGCGGTGGCCGGCGATATTATCGCCCGCTGGACGTCGATCTTCTGAAAGGCATCCGCCACCTGCTCTATGATCAGGGTTATACGATCAAGGGCGTGCAGCGGCTTCTACGGGAAAACGGCACGCAGTTCATCATTGCCCTGGGCAGCGGCGATACAGCGGCAGCCGAAGCGATCAGCCAGCAGAAGCAGGCCTCAGCCCGCCAGGAGGAAGCACTTGCCGCCGAGCAGGATCGGGTTGACGCCGACGAAGAGGCTGCGGTTATGGGAACGCCGAAATCTGCGCCCCACGGCAGGCGTCTGTTCGGCCTGATCAAGGGCGATGATGAAGGCCCGGTTGCCGCTGATGGCAAACGGCTTTCCAAAGACAATCGTACGCTTCTTCAGGAAACCCTGTTCGACCTGCTTGAATGCAAGCGTCTGCTTGATCAGGTCCGTTGATTTGTCACACCAATAAAAAAGCCCAGCTCCCACCGAAGTGAGAGCTGGGACTCGGGGTTGGCTGTGGGGTTGCAGCCTAGCTGGTTGGGGGACCAGTTTCCGTAAAACGCCGTTGTGCTGCAAAGGTTCCGCGGAAATAAAAATTTTTTCTAGCGAGCCAGCATGCCGATAATGACGCCGAGGCCAGCGATAATCATCAGGGTCGAAACCGAATTCTGTGTTGGCGTATCGGCGATTTTCCTCGCCTGATGGCCCAGAGCACTGGCAGCGCGGGCACCGCGTTCCTTGATTTCATCAAATGTCGAGCTTTCGTCGTCATCCGATAAATTGTCGATGAATTCGATACCCCTGTCGGACAGGGTCTTGGTAATTGCCGCCAGATCACGTTTCAAATCGGCGATTTCACGTCTGAGTCTCGCCTTGTCTGTCTCACTTTGCATCGCTTCAGTCATATCGTCCATGGGAGTCATCCTTGTATCAACGGCGTGAGAAGAGCCCGATCAGCAGGGCGGCACCGGCAACGAGCGCCAGCGTGGCCACGGGATTTTCCTTGGCGGTATCGGCGGCATAGCGCGCCTGCCGCGATGCAACACGCTTTACCTCATCGAATCGTTCGGAGCTCAGATCAGACAAACTGGCCGAAATTTTCGAAATCTCGTTGCGCAAGGCAGCAATCTGCGCCTCGACGTCACCTTGGATATCATCTGCGTTTTTGGAAAATATTGCCATTTGACGCTCCTGTTAATTACAAGAGCTATAACGGACCTTCAGCGCTTATGTTCCCGCCGGACCGATTAACCGAGCAGTTGCGGCGAGGGCTTTGCCTTCCCAGAGCGGCAGTCCTACGGACTCTGCGACTTCAGGGTCCGCGGTGTAAACCGGATAACCCTGCCGCAACAGCGCCAACAATATGTCGCTGTCCATCTGCACATGGAGCCGGGACAGGTTCTCCTGGTTATAGACGTGCCCGGTAGAATTCGGATTGATTCCGCTGATGATAACGGCTGTGGCACCGTTGAGCAGGGCGAAGAGCACAGCGATCACACCGTTCGAACATTTGGAGATTGCGTCCAGTTCGAAGACCTTCAGCCCACACACCTTTTCCACCAACGCGATACGCTCATACCGGTTGACGATCTGAACATTGTCATAGCGATAGTCGAATGCTTTCAGGTGCTCGTTCAGGCTTGCCAGACCCTTGCGCCACAGCAGAGCGTAAAGCATGCCCGTGCGTTCGCCGAAGAGTACGCGGCGAACCTCGACTGCGTTGGTGTTGGTGCCATCGAGCTGTCTATACTGCATAAGCGTAACGTCGGGCACCGCGACGCCCCATTTCCTGGTTACTGTCTGGGAACCATTGATGGTGATCACGCGAAATGTTTCGTCAAAATCGATGGGCTTGTGCGAAACCGGAGCCGAGCCGACAACAACGACGGGTCCGTCAAACGGCACCGGCAGGGTCGGCGCCTTGGGGCGGCGGAGCACATATTTTAGTCTCCGGAACAGAAGTGTCTTTTTCTCCGAAAACGATGCGGTCATTCACCAAATCTCCAGCCCATATGCCTTTACTCGACCAGAGTCTAAATTGGCGTGATGCGAACCTTGTACTGGCCGACTTTCGGTGAAGTCCCCAGAATCTGCAATTCTCCGTCCTCGAACCTGAAAATAGAGGAGGTCAGTCTGAATTCCGTATGCACGTGGACAGGATTCAAGTCACCCTTTTCGGTAAAGCGTACCGGCGAAATCTCGTCGTCCCGAAAACTTATGTGAACCCGTGTGCGTTCATCGACATCCCGATCACTTCGAAATGAAATATCGGCCTCAAACCGGCACCGGTCGCCTCGATCTCTGTTGATGCCGGAATATTCCACGAAATTGGCCAATGCTTCCCAGTTAGCGTCTTCGTCTACACTGTCTGTCTCTGGGCGTTCCATTGGATGATCTCTTGTCGGGTGCGCAGGTGAAGGCTTGAAATTCCGTAGAATCTATTGCGTTCACCATACGCGCACTCATTTCCCCGGCATACCGAAATCGGAGCATGTTCGGTGCGCAAACGCTGTCGGCCGTGAAACTCTCAGAACTTGAAGGAGATATCGGCTTTAAATCCATTGTCCTGCGCTTTGCTGCCGAACTGTCCGGTGTAGGACAGGCCAAGGGTCGCACTGTGCGTAATATTGAGTTCAAGACCCGCTTCGAGCGCCAGCGCATCCTGATCGATGGGCACGCCCCATATAGTGAAGGCATCACTGCCTGTGAAAGCGAGTCGGGATTGCGGTGTTGTATCGTCGAACGCATGACGCCAGCCCAACATGCCACGCGCTGTTGCCGACATGCCGCTCACTACGAAATCCGTGGAGGCCCGGAAGCCAAGGGTCGAAAAGGTAGTGTTCGTGGTTTCACTCGATGCCGATAGCGCCGCTGCGCCACCGGATTCGGAAAATGAATCGCTCCTGAAGTTGACATATGCCAAATTGGCGAAAGGCTCGAACGCAACCCGACTGGTATCGATGCGATAGCCGAGTTCGCCGAAGACCTGAGCTGTTCCGGCATCATAATCCGCATTCAAATCGTTGGTGAAACCCGGGAACACCACCGAGCGATCGGTTTCGATATTGTTCCAGGTATAGGCCGCACCGGCGCGGAAGCCGAGATTGCCCCATTGCGAGCCGCCATAGACGCCAAGATGATAATTGTCGCTGTCACCTGACGATGAGCGATCATCGACATCGAACGACGTGTGGCTATATCCGGTAAGCATGCCGACACGCCAGTTACCACCCACAAGAGCGTCGGCACCGACGACAAAACCGCCGGTCGAACGGTCGAGAGATGCAGCACTGCCATCGCTATCCGTCGAGCCCCAATTGCCGAATCCCGTTCCCCAGATGCCGAATTTCTCGGTTGTAGCGGGCGCGAGTTCCGGGCCGCCTTCGCCATAGGCCATAATCGGCACTGCAGCCGTGGCCACGCCACCAAAGGAACTCCGGACCCTGTTGATAGCCGCATCGCGGATGAAATGGCTGTCTTCGATCAATGCTGTCTTGGTCGAAGCGTAAATTTCGCCGGACAATGAATCGAATGCATCGCGGGCCGTTGCCGCATCGAGGACGAGAAGGCTGTTGTAGAGCGCCAGTGAGCTGCCGCTCTGAACCAGGGTGTCGAGAGCACCAGCCGTCGCGAACTGGTTGCGCGTCTGGGCAGCCGTCACAAATACCTGCGGCGGACCAGGCGGATTTGGTGGATTGGGTGGCGTCTGTTGCACCGCAATCGTCAAGTCGACGGCATTGGCAGTATTGGCGAGCGTCGCGCTCAAAAATGCGGAATTACTCAGTACGTTTGGATCAAAGGTGCCACTGACGCCGCCTTGCGCCGTCAAGATCCTGTAGGTTTGACCATTCTGGTAGCTTGTCTGCGGATCAAGTGTGGTCACCGCCACCGAACCGCCCTGCAAGGTTGCAACACCCGTAGCGGCGATGAGGTCGGATGCGCCCGATCCGGCGAGTTCAACACTGTAGATCGAACCCGCAGCAAGCGTGATGTTTCCGGCGACATTCAGCGTCCCGATCGAGTTGCCCGGCGCAATGGTAGCGCCGGAAGCCACGATGGTATTGCCGACCGTGCCGATACCGCCAAGCGTAGCACCATTCATCACGTCGACAGCGCCAATCGTGCCATTCACGGAAAGCGTGCCTTGATTGACTGTCGTTCCACCTGTGTAGGTGTTGATACCCGATAGCGTCAGCGTGCCTGTCCCGGTCTTGATCAGAGAAGCGCCGGTGCCACCATTGGCGCCACCGTCCTGGATCACGCCGGAGAATGTAGTGGACAGATTGTTTGAGCCGACGGTGAAATCGATTGCTCCGAGCCTCAACTGACCGCTGCCTTCGATCGAGCCGGCCGTATCTGCCGTATTGGCACTTCTCGAAAAGTCGACGAAGCCTGTGCCGATTGCAACCAGGCTAGCGTTCCCGGCCGTACTGTTGTCGTCGAAGAACGTGCCACCGCCATTATCATTGGTGATCGTGGCGCTTCCGGCCGTGCTTGTATTGAAGAAATTTGTGCGTCCACCGTTTAAGTTGGTGATCGACGCGTTACCCGCAGTGCTGGTGCTATCAAATTCGGTCGTCGAACTGTTAAGTGTTCCGACGCCACTGTTTGTAATAATGGCGTTGCCTGCCGACGTGCCTCCATCGGCGAATATGACCTGGCTCCCGGTAGTGTTGTTTATTATTGCAGCACCCGCCGTGCTGTTACCAAGAAAACGAACTGTTCCGGTGTCGGAGCTCATATTCATAGTGGCATTGCCGCCAGTCGCATTCTGCGAGAATAAAATTGTGGCAGTTCCGCTTAGCGTAGCATTGCCTGCAGTGCTGTTGCCTTGAAAGCGGACATCGCCACCGGGTAGGGAAAAATTGGCATTGCCGGCCGTGCTGGTATCGTTGAAGACAGTGAGACTTGGGTCGCCGGGGCTTATGGCGTTGGTGATAGTCGCGTTGCCGGCCGTGCTGCCGCTGTTGAAAACGGTTTGGCCACCTTCACGGTTTATAATGGTAGCGCTTCCAGCCGAGCCACCGACGAAAAGTGTCGCGCCTGTGGATTCGTTGGTGATGTTCAATGATTGAGCATCGAAGCCATTGGTCAACTGGAGTTCGGCAGAGGCACCCCCGAACGCATTCCCGACGCTCACGGCGCCTGTTCCGAGCGCTCCTGTTGTCGTTGCGCGGAGGAATCCGGATGTAACGTCCGTCCCGCCGGAATATGTATTGGCAGCCGTCAGATATAGAAAGTCAGTGCCTGCCTGCGTTACGGTGCCGCCGGTAATAGTGGCTGACACCAGAGTAGCCGTTCCTGTGGAGTTAATCAGCCCAGTAGCAAAACTGACGCTGCCGGTTTGTACGACGTATTGGGTCGACGCACCGGTGAATTGCCAACTGTTGACCTCGTACGCAACGCCGCCAAGATCAACCGTTGCAGAGCCTGCACCATTGAACGCGGCGCTCTCTGTCGACGTATCTGGAACATCGGCAGGCGACGACCAGTTGCCAGGCGTACCATAATCGGGGGTTGCCCCAACCCACGTCTGCGCATTTGCTTCGTCGAAAACCGAGAGGGAGACCGTGGCAGCCATGCCGAGAACCGAGACCACGGTCAGCGCAGTCGATGCGCGCAAAGCTTTGCGTAGCGTCATACCAATACCTATCCCACCTTTTTATTCGCGCGAAGCCGCTAAGGTCCCCTCCGCCGCGTCGAATCTAGAAAATGCATAAAACGGTCATTAGTCGCTCGAGTCAAAGCTCACTTATAAATCTAAATATTTAGTTTTCGAATACAATCAGGGCGGGCATTCATGTTTGCGTGCAGGTGTTGCCGAATTGATACTTAACGCTGCTGCTCTGCAACCGGAGCGCGATCCAGCTGCCTACGTCATGCGCTTCATCGGCGGCTGCTTCCACGTGCCGTCGAGCGCTTGTTCTTTCGGCCAGTAGAGGCGCATCGCAATAAAGAAGGGACCCTTTGGGGCGGGCAGCCAGTTCGGTTCCTTGTCTTTGCCCGGAGATTCATTCTGGACATAGAATGTCAGGCTGCCATCGGGGTCCTTCATGAACTGCGGCAACATCGGCGAGTTGACGAGGTAGCGGTTGATTGGATTCGCGACGAGCAGGCTTGCGGGCAGATCATACATCGTCAGCGACCAGAAGGCGTTGACAGGCGGTAGTTGGCCCGGCGCGAAGTGCACAGAATATTGATGGGTGCCGTCGAGTTTCTGACCGTCCGCATCGACGGCATACACCGGATACATCGCTTCCTGTTTCGAATTGCCGTAAATACCGAGCTTGGCAGCCGCCATGCGGTACAGATAGTTGTTCTTCAAATACTCCCGCGTGCCGAACAGTTGTCCGGAGGTCACTTCCCCCGCATCTATTCGTTTACGCAAGTTCTCAAGGTCGACCCAGGCATCAGCCATTCCTTGTTCGATGGCGTTTTTCGTTTCGGGCGACAGCTTGCTTGCGTCGAAGGTCTTCCCCGCGCCGATCCCGATCTTGGCAAAACGCGCCATCAGTTCGGTTTCTGAAGGATCGGTCGGGCAATATTGCAGGATGAAGTTGAGGACGTTGAAAAACTCCAGCGATGCTTTCTCTTCGTCCGGTGTCAACGGTTTGATGAAATCAATCGTCGGTGCGGCTTTTGGCGCGGGCTGACCGAGAAACGCAGAAAGTGGCTCAGCCTTGTAGCCAGCCTGGATTTTCTTCACGTTGTCCAGATCACCGGGGTTGAAAAGTTGCGTGCGGTAGGCGGCGAGCACCAACTCGGTTTCCGAGCGGATCACTTTCTTCACGCCCTTGGGAGCCTCGCCTTTCCAGTCCGGCCCGGCGATGACGAAGCTGCCGCCATCATTGCCGGTCGCGCGGCTGCCAATATAGTCGAAGTTGAAGGTGTACACATCGATCAGCTGGATGCTGAAATAGCGGTCCTTTTCGATTGGCGGCACCGTCAACACCATCGGCTCTGCGCGCAAATCCATGCCGATCATCGAATAGGGCGTATCCGAGTTGGGCGTCTGGATCGCCGTGTCGGCGGGAGTGTAGACACGCGGGATGTTGACGAGATGGTTCCAGGGGTCTTTGAATTCGGGATTCTTGGCGTCGACGAAATAGGCGTATTCAATGCGGTAATTGTCCACCATCGGGAAGCCGTAGATATAGGCTTCCTTGGCAATCGTGCGGGCTTCATCCGGGCTGGCGCCGGTTTGGGCGCGCGCCGCCGTGAAATGCAAAGCCGGGAGCAGAGCAATCCCGCAAGCAAAGCCTCTGCGTGTTATGGTTGTCATGACCTTGATCCTCCCCAGTTCGATTTGAGCAGGTTGGCCGTCCAACATGCCCCGGTTCAGCAAGTGGGTTCCCGTCGGGAGGAAAAACAAGTACGTAACTGTTAATGCGCGGATTTCGGAGAAGGGCGTTCAGAATTTGGCGCCGCGCAAGAAAGCGGTTATCAAGCCTGGATCACTCGCAAACCCAACCTCACATCAAGTAAAACCATGATTGAAACAGACCGCCTGCTCCTGCGTCCGATCCGCATTGATGATTTTGAAACCTATACGGCTGTGTGGGTAAACAAGCCGATGGCCAACAACAATGCTCCCGGTCTAGCCCAGCTAAGCGAGGAAGAGATTTGGAATCGGTTGCTGCGTTGGATTGGACATTGGAAGACTTTCGACTTCGGTCCATTTGCCGTCATTGACCGTGTGTCCGGCACGGTTATCGGCGAGGTGGGGCTGGCGCACTTCCGTCGAGGTCATGGCCCTTCTTACGATGGTGTCCCGGAGGCCATGTGGAGGGTAGAACATTCCTGGCATGGACGAGGTATCGCAACCGAGGCTACGCAAGCCGCATTTGCCTGGTTCGACGCGAAGCAAATTTCAACTCGCACAGTTTGTATGATCGATACGTGGAATGATGCCTCGAAGAGGGTCGCGGGACGGCTGGGTTTCAAAATGTTCCGTGTTGCAACGCACCGAGGCAATTCCGTACAATTATTCGAGCGAGTGCTCGACTCGGACTGATTGATCTCGTGCATCCGGGAGTATCCGACCGAACTCACAATTTATTCTTTTTCTGATTTTTGCCCCTTGCGCAAGAAACCTTAGTAATCTAGGGCTTTCCCCGGTTCGGAGTGTAGCGCAGCCCGGTAGCGCACTTGACTGGGGGTCAAGGGGTCGTCGGTTCGAATCCGGCCACTCCGACCAATAATCACCTAACAAAAACAATATGTTAGGTTGTCAATTTGTCTATTCCAAAAGAAAGGTCGGTCTCAGTATGTCTGTGCCCGGCCTTTTTCTTTGAGTTTTGCGCTAATGAAGACACCCATGCCTTTCGATAGAGTCGTTCTAATCGCGAGCCACGGGGCGATCGATCAAGCCTAGCACCACACACTTTGAGGAAGACCCTAATTAACTGCAGCGTGACACAAACGGATTGCGCTCGCCGCGCTCGCCCCGAACCGTTCGGCTGCCTGACAGCGCGAAAGCCTCGCGTCAATCGCATTCAGAACACGGTAAACAAAGAATAATGGGAACATAGAAAGCATAAATATCCTATATTGAAAACGGAATTAAATATAAATAACGTATAAAGACAGATAGTTATTTGTCGAAATGTATAT
This sequence comes from Phyllobacterium sp. LjRoot231, assembly GCF_964253365.1. Lineage (NCBI taxonomy): Bacteria > Pseudomonadati > Pseudomonadota > Alphaproteobacteria > Hyphomicrobiales > Phyllobacteriaceae > Phyllobacterium > Phyllobacterium sp. LjRoot231. Next base: position 3,607,171 of record NZ_CAXUQT020000001.1, on the reverse strand, counting down.
AAAATCAATTAATTCGTTTTTATCCTTCACGAAATAGGCGCATTTGAGTTTTTAGAAAGAACATGCGCTTAAATATGTAGAGGATGAAGTTGTGCAAAACGAACGAGGACCTTGGGGTTCGGCTCCCCAGCCGCCATTTAAGACCCCGCAACTGCCGCCTGCGCTGGCACGGCTTTTAGGTGTCGGCGGTTTCGCCATCGTTGCAATCGTAGCTCTTCTGCTCGGCAGCTTTTATGTCGTCCAACCAACGGAAATGGCGGGCGTGCGGCGGTTCGGAACAGTCGTCACCGACAAGCCTGTTGGGCCTGGGCTACATTTCAAGTTACCGTTTATTGATGTGGTCGATACCATCCAGACCAGTCTTGACACTCTCAATCTCAGCAATCTCACCGTCTACACGATTGACAACCAGGCGGTCACCGTCAGCCTCGGGGTCTCTTACAGGATCCCTGCGACTGCCGTCTTGAAGTTACTCTACCAGGTCGGCCGGACGGGAAACGTCGATATAACCGAGAACATCAGACCGATCCTCTCCGATAGGGTGCTTCGCGTCTTCGCTACACAGAGCACTGTCAGCATCTCCGCCAATCGCGAGCAGATTGCTGCCCAGATCACCAAGAACGTTGCCGAGGCACTGAACAGCATCTTTGGGCTGGAAATCACCGACCTGCAACTCAGCAGCATCACCTACAGTCCGAGCTTTCAGGCTTCGGTTGAAGCCGCGGTCCAAGCCAAGAACGATGCCATTCGTGCGGAGAATACGGTGACGAAAGTCCAGTACGAAGGCGAGCAGGCGAAAGTGCAGGCCGCCGCACAGGCCGCGGTACGCATTGCGCAAGCCAACGGCGAGGCGGAAGCGGCGATCGCTCAGGCGCGCGCCCAACGCGAGGCCTCAATCTTGCAGGCTGAAGGCACGGCTCAGGCGACCACGCTAACCGGGGAAGCTGAAGCGAAGATCATTCAGCAGGTCGGCTCCGCCGTCGCTTCCAACCCTGGTGTCGTCGCCTATGAGACGGCACACCGTTGGAACGGGATGATGCCCGCCACAATGCTGGGGAGCGGATCGAATCCGCTGACCATGCTCAATCTGCCGCCGACTGGTCAAAGTCGACCGAACGCAGAAAATGCACAAAAATAAAACGTTGGGGCGCGGATGTCGCTTAGCACTCAGGTGTAAGAATGCAGCCATTGCAATCACGTGAGGCACTATGCCCGTATTAAAGAACTGAGCGGATTCACCCAGACCAACACGCCGTCCACTGTCAGAAGCTGAGCGCGAACCTCCTCCGCAAACTCCTCGTCATAAACTGCAGGCTCAGCGTGAATGCCAATCGCGGCGAGTTCCTCGAACACGCGATGAAAGCGGCTGTTCTGGGGCGTCGCCGTGCGTCGTGTCTCGCGGTCGCCGCGCCAGACCGCTGCCACGTCACCTGCGCTTCCGACGCAAGTACTGGTAGGTTATCGAAGGCGGGAGCGCCTTGCACGCCGTTGCTCGCCAGCAGCCCTTCGGAAAGGTTTTCGAGGCGAGGTGGCTTGAATGGGAGCGGCACAATCTGGTGCATCGTTTCCTCGCTAATTGGGCGGATCAGCGCTCGCTACTCCTGATCCATTAGCTACGAACAAAGCCAGCCTATTCCTGGTGTCGCACTGCACCTGTATGGAAATTTCTTTGTCAGCAATCTTTTTGCATCTAGTTTCATAGCCCTTTTCGATTGGAGGATGGTCCTTCATAATCACAATGTTGGGGCATTGGCGCAGGGCGAAGTGAACTGCGATCGTCACGGGGTGTCGATGCCGAGACGATTGAATCGCACCGTTTGGGTAAGCCCAAGAATATCTGCTCCGTGACCGAGGCAGCCGAATTTCTGTTGATGAAGTGGCCCGTACACGAAGGCCACAAATTGAAGGCAGCACATCAGCGGTGCTTTGACGTCTTGGACGGAAAAGCATCGGCGGCCGATGTACGCTCCGCATTCATCGCAGCCGCCAAGGAAGCCGACATTTTTGTCGACTACATGAAGAGGGGCAAATAGCAAGTTTGGCAATCGCACGGGCAATCGACTAAGTTGTTTATTTGTTTTCCCATCCTAATAGGTTTGGTTCTGTTGTAAACTCGATCTATACTTGTCAGTCGCAGGCGAAGAGCATCATCCGATGTGCGAAAAATCAACACCTTAGTTCACGGAGCAGCGTAAACCTAGCCTGACGTATTTGCTCTTTGGGCGCACTGGTGGCTTTGTTGCTGATCTTATGCAGCTTGCACGCATGTGGTTTCACGTCACGCATCCACGGTGACAAGGTAGATCACGAGCCTCCGTCATCACTCAAAGTCACAAAAATAATCGCTAACTGGTTAAGTTGACGGTGCCCTCTGCGGACCTGCCATTCGCCGCGCGATGAGAACCGAGGCGGCAGCAAGCATCAGCGCCATTGCAAACCAGGTCAGCGCATAGACCAGATGATTGTTGGGAAAGGTGGTGACGGTCAGTCCTCCCACCGGCAACCCATCCTGATTGGCGTTTGCGTCGGCATCGATAAAGTAAGGCGCGACCTGTCCAATGCCGCGAGCTGCCGCAATCGCAGCGACATCGCGCGAGTACCAGCGATCGGTGGTGGGATCATTCCCCCGCAGAAAACCGCCGCGGGGCTCGGTCATGCGCATAAGACCGGTCAGCTTCGTAGCTGCTCCAGTGTCAATATTCGACTGCCATCCGCTCCGTGCCAGTTCACCTGGTAAAAAGCCGCGATTAACGAGAACGGTAAAGCCTTCCGTGGTATGAAACGGAGCGAGAACCCAGAAACCACCACCTCGATCCGTTACGGCCTTCACCAGCGTTTCGCGGTTGTCCAGAAAGCTTCCGGTCACACCGACATGGCGATAAGCGTCGTCGATGGCATTGATATGGTCCCAAGCGGCTGGGCCCGGCGCTGGGAGCGCTACGGCATGAACCCGTTGTTGAACGTGATCGATCAGTTCCAGCTTCCAAACCCGGCGTTCAAGTTGCCAGATGCCGAGACCGCTCAACACAATCACACCCAGAAGGGCGGCTATGCCCAACACGCAAAGCTTCACAGGAGAATTTGGCACAGAACCCTGATCGTCACCGGCGAAAGTGTGTGCCCCGAGGCGATCGGCCTTGTCGTCGCTGTCGGCGAGTTTGTCAGCTGCCGGGGTCGCAGTCATAGCATCTGGCTCATATCGCCGGGCATCATGTTGACATTGAGATGATACATCACCCAGAGCGATCCGGTCAGCGTGATGACCACCAGAACGAGGGTGAAGATCAGGGCCATCATTGTCCAGCCGTTTTCGGATCGCACATCCATATGCAGGAAGAAGACCATATGGACGACGATCTGCATCACGGCCAATGCCATGATTGCCAGTGCTGTTGCTTGCTTGGAGTCCAGTGCGCCGGTCATGACGAGCCAGAAGGGGATAGCCGTCAGAACGACCGAAAGGCCGAAGCCAATCAGGTACGACCGAAGTGAACCGTGAGCCGCACCGCGGTCGTGCCCATGAGCGTCGCGATTGCCTTTCGCGTCCATATTCATCTCAACATTCCCATCAGGTAAACGAATGTGAAAACGCCGATCCAGATGACGTCGAGGAAGTGCCAGAACATGCTCAGGCACATCAACCGGCGCATATTTGCCTGGATCAATCCATAGCGGGTAACCTGGGTCATCAAGGTTACCAGCCAGACTATGCCGACAGTAACGTGCAGACCATGCGTTCCCACCAATGTGAAGAAGGACGAGAGAAAGGCGCTGCGCTGTGGGGTTGCACCCTCGTGAATCAAATGTGCGAACTCGCTGAGTTCGATGCAGATGAAAGCGATGCCGAACAGGCCGGTCAGGGCCAGCCAGGCTTGTGTCGGCCCGACGCGCCTCTTCGCCATCGTTAGCATGGCGAAGCCATATGTGATGGACGAGACGAGTAGCATGGAGGTGTTTACCGCCACGAGGGGCAAATCGAACAAATCCTTTGGCGCGGGCCCGGCGGCGTAATTACCACCCAACACGCCATAGGTTGCAAAGAGGACTGCGAAGATGAGGGAATCGCTCATCAGGTAGATCCAGAAGCCAAACATGGTGCTGCCGCCTTCGTCATGATCATGTTCGTCCGTCAGGTGAAATACAGGAACGTCGGCGCTGTCTTGCGCGGTGGCGGTTATCGTACTCATTGTGCCAATCCCGCGGCGAGAAGGCCGGTGCGTTGGTCTTCCGTCTGCACGACCTCATCGACCGGTATATGGAAATCGCGTTTGTAATTGAAGGTGTGACCGATCGCGACCGCCAGCAATGCGATAAAGCTCACTGCGGCCAGCCACCAGATGTACCAGATCATCGCAAAACCGAAGATCATGCTCAGTCCAGCCAGGATGATGCCCGCACCGGTATTCTTCGGCATGTGAATCGCCCTGAAACCTTCGAGCGGACGGCGATAGCCGCGTTTCTTCATGTCGTACCATGTGTCGAGGTCGTGGATCACCGGTGTGAAGGCGAAATTATAGACGGGTGGTGGCGATGAAGTCGACCATTCCAGCGTCCGGCCATCCCAGGGATCGCCGGTCAGGTCGCGCAACGCCTCACGATTGCGGATACTGACATAGATCTGGATGAGGAAGGACAGGATACCGAGGAGGATGAGGAATGCCCCGAAAGCAGCGATTATGAACCAGATCTGGAGCGATGGATCGTCGAACACACGCAGTCGCCGGGTCACGCCCATCAGCCCGAGCACATAGAGCGGCATGAAGGCGAAGTAGAAGCCGATGACCCAGAACCAGAACGACATTTTTCCCCAGAACGGATCGAGTTTGAACCCGAAAGCCTTGGGAAACCAGTAGCTGATGCCGGCGAACAGGCCGAACAGCACGCCGCCGATAATCACGTTGTGGAAGTGGGCGACGAGGAACAGGCTGTTGTGCAGCACGAAGTCTGCCGGTGGTACGGCGAGCAGCACCCCGGTCATGCCGCCGATGACGAAGGTGAGCATGAAAGCAATTGTCCACATCATCGGGAGCTCGAAGCGGATACGGCCGCGATACATGGTGAAGAGCCAGTTGAATATTTTGGCGCCTGTCGGGATCGAAATGATCATGGTGGTGATGCCAAAGAACGAGTTCACGCTCGCGCCGGAGCCCATTGTGAAAAAGTGATGCAGCCAGACAAGATAGGCAAGAATGGTGATGACGATGGTCGCGTATACCATGGAAGTATAGCCGAAGAGGCGCTTGCCCGAGAAGGTCGATGTGACTTCGGAAAAGATACCGAAGGCTGGCAGGATGAGGATGTAAACTTCCGGATGGCCCCAGATCCAGATGAGGTTCACATACATCATCGGATTGCCGCCAAAATCATTGGTGAAGAAGTTTGTGCCGACATAGCGGTCGAGCGTCAGCAAAGCCAGTACGGCGGTTAGCACCGGAAAGGCAGCGACAATCAGAATGTTGGTGCACAATGCCGTCCAGGTGAAGATCGGCAGCTTCATCATGGTCATTCCCGGCGCGCGCATCTTTACGATGGTGGCTATAAGGTTGACACCCGAAAGAAGTGTTCCGATACCTGCAATCTGAAGCGCCCAAATATAGTAATCCATGCCGGCGTCGGGACTGTAGCCAATGTTCGAGAGCGGTGGATAGGCAAGCCAGCCGGTGCGGGCAAACTCGCCAACGAACAGCGACATCATCACCAGGACCGCGCCGGCAGATGTCATCCAGAAGCTGAAATTATTCAGAAAAGGGAACGACACGTCGCGCGCCCCGATCTGCAGGGGGATAACGAAATTCATCAGTCCCGTAACCATTGGCATCGCGACGAAGAAAATCATGATCACGCCATGGGCCGTGAATATTTGGTCGAAATGCTGCGGGGGCAGGTAACCGTCCGAGCCGTTGAACGCCATCGCCTGCTGAAGGCGCATCATGATGGCGTCCGAAAAACCCCGCAGCAGCATTACGATGCCGAGAACCATATACATGACGCCGATCCGCTTGTGATCGACGCTGGTGAACCACTCGCGCCAGAGATAGCCCCACAGCCGGAAATAGGTGAGGGCTCCTACCACCGCCGCGCCGCCCAGCGCAACTACAGCAAAGGTGACGACCAGAATGGGCTCGTGCAACGGAAGGGAATCCAGAGTGAGCCGGCCGAAAACGAGTTTAAGAAGATCGGGATTGTCAAACATGTCGGGTTCGATTCGTTCAGGAATTCGACAGCCGGCGCTGGAAGCCGAGCAAGGGAGCAGAAAAGGGCCGTGGGAGATTAGCACCAGTGATGGGTGAGGGGTCGCGGGGCGACATTAGCTGCGCATCGACGTCCGCCTTGAGCGCCTCGCTCGTGCTGCAGATAGCCGCGACGAAACTGATTTCGGGGCCGAAAACGGCACCGCGCCTGGCATATTTATTATATTCGAGCGGGCGGACATTATAAATCCCGGCAAGACCAAGACCGCCTTGTGCGTCGATAGCGCTCATCTCGCTCATGCACATCTTACCCGGCTCGACACACCGATTGAGAACGGCGCCGAATAGCTCGGGATCGACGGACGCATAGCGGCGCTCCGGATCATTTTCGCTCGGCTGCTCAAGTTGCAGATAGATATTGCGATCCAGCGCGCTGCCTTGCGCCTTCACATCGGCAACCCACTTGTCGAAATCGGCCGTTGGCAGGCCCCGGAACGCAAAGCGCATGCCGGAGAAGCCAGCACCGCTGTAATTTGCGGAAAACCCCTGATACACGCCGGGGTGGTTGATGACCGCGCTCAGCTTTGTTTGCATTCCCGGCATGGTATAGATCTGCCCCGCCAACGCGGGAACATAGAAGGAGTTCATCACTGACGAGGAAGTCAGGCGGAACTCGATCGGTCGATCCACCGGCGCTGCCATCTCGTTGACCGTCGCCACGCCATATTCCGGGTAGATAAACAGCCATTTCCAGTCGAGCGCGACCACTTCCACCTGCAGCGGTTTTGTTTCTTCCGAGACGGCTTCGCCGGGAGAGCGGCCCAATGCTCGATAGGGATCGAGCAGATGCGTTGCCATCCAGGTCACCGCACCCAGGCAGATGATGATGAGCAGCGGGGCGGCCCAGATGAGCAACTCGAGCTGGGTTGAATGATCCCAGTCTGGGTCATAAGGAGCGTCGGTGTTCGATTGCCGGTAACGCCAGGCAAAGAACACGGTCAAAATCATGACCGGCATGATGATGAGCAGCATTAGCACGGTAGAGATGATCACCAGATCGCGCTGCTGAACCGCCACGTTGCCAGAAGGGTTCATGACCACAGCGTTGCATGCAGTCAGTGACGCGAAAAGCGGAAGCAAGGCGATGGCGAGAAAACGGTTCCGGCAAGCACGCAGCCGGCTACCGAGGTAAGCTCTCACGGATCCGTCGCTTTTAATCGTCATCTCTTCAACTTCCGCTACAATGGCTGGTTCTGGGTTGATGTGGGCCGGTGCCTTGTTATCGATCGTAGGCTACAATTTGGCGATTCATTCCCAGAGCGACCAGCGTGCATACAGCGCCCGAAAGCAAATAGGCACCGGCGGCGATCAAGCCGAAGCGGCTCGCCAGAATGAGTGCTACCAAAGGTGCAAAACCCGCGCCGAAAAGCCATGCCAGATCGGATGTCAGCGCAGATCCGGTGTAGCGGTATGCTTTTGAGAAATTCGATGCAACTGCGCCCGATGACTGGCCAAAGGACAGGCCAAGAAGTAGGAAGCCGAGGATCATGAAAATCATTTCGCCAACATCGCCGCCATCAAGCAATTGAGGGGCGAAACCACTGAAAACGGCGATGGCTAACGCAGTAACTCCGAGCAAGGTGCCTCGCCCTACGCGATCTGCGATAGTGCCGGATGCGAAGATTGCGGCCACGCCGACCGCCGCGCCAATCGTCTCGATCACCAGAAACCGCGCCGGTCCCTGATCTGTAAACAGGAACACCCATGAAAGAGGAAATACCGTGACCATGTGGAACAGCGCGAAACTAGCGAGAGGAGCGAATGTTCCGATGACGACATGGCGCCCCTCGGCCTTGAGCGTGTCCGTGACAGTGGTCGGCTGGAGCTCCTGGCTTTCGAAAAGCTTTGCGTATTGTGGCGTCACGACCATGCGAAGCCGTGCGAACAGCGCAACGACATTGATCGCGAAGGCCACGAAGAACGGATAGCGCCAACCCCAATCGAGGAAGTCCTGGGCGGAGAGGTTCGCTACAAAAAACGCAAACAAAGCCGCTGCGACTATAAGGCCGAGCGGTGCCCCTAGTTGCGGGATCATGGCATACCAGCCCCGGCGGCGCTCGGGAGCATTGAGCGCAAGAAGCGAAGCGAGACCGTCCCATTCGCCTCCCAGAGCCAGTCCCTGACCGATCCTGAACAGCGCCAGAAGCAAAGCTGACGCCCATCCGACTTGATCGTAGCCGGGCAAGAAGGCAATTGCCACGGTGGAGCTTCCGAGCAGGAACAGCGTGATCGTCAGCTTTACACCTCGGCCGTAGGTGCGATCGATTGCCATGAAGAGGACAGTACCAAGCGGTCGCGCGATGAAGGCAAGAGCAAAGATGCCAAAGGAATAGAGTGTGCCCGTCAGCGCATCGACATAAGGGAATACAAGTTTTGGAAAGACCAGCACCGATGCGATGGCGTAGACGAAAAAATCGAAGAATTCCGACGTCCGTCCGATAACCACTCCGATCGCGATTTCACCAACGTTCACATCGCTGTGGCGGGCGTTCAGTCGCCTCGCGTCCCCTTCGAGCGTCGCTGATGAGGGTCCCCTGGTTTCAGAGCTCATAACCGATTGCGCTCCTCATTCAAAGAATCCGGCACGCGCGGAGTCGGGGGCGGGCGCTTACAGGAGCCATAGGCGGGAGCAGTCGGGGGCCCTTGGGAGGCACCGGCCTCTGCATCTTGTGCGCGCTATTCTGATCTTGTGCATTAATGCGCTCGACAGAGTTCGATCCGTTGCCATTGCTCGTCATGTCGTCACCTTCGGATGGCGGCGATTGAATCACGGTCGTCTTGCGAGCCCCAGCCAACAGTCCAGTCGGCACCGCCAATTGCCCAGGCGCCAAAGCCGACACGTGTAATTTCCATGTCGGTATGACCGAAGCGGCGGGTGGGGAGGGTGGTTGCTGTTGCGGAAGAGTTATTTGCGGCCATGTGCTGTCTCCTGTTCGCCGTGCTATCCAAAGCCATGCAAAGGCTCTGGACTGTCCCGAGTAAGTCACCAAAAGGGGACCGCCCAGGGGCACTGGGGGCCGGCGGATCGAACTCTGCTGCAATCCTGGAGTGGGAGGACACCGAAGTAATAGCGGGGGGTAGAGTTCGCTCCCGCCTCTCTGGGAGACGAATAAGGATTATACCCGAAACCCTTGTGGCGAAATCATACTTAGGTTTGTCGCGACTATGCAGTGGTATGGGAATCCAAACTTTCGGAATGAGGTAATAAAGAGGGTTCTTCTCTATTCGGCGTGTTAAGGTCAAGCGCTTTCGAGCTTTCCGTTTCACCGGCATCCGGCGTTCTTCGCGGGTCCTTGCTTCTCTTCGGGATCGGCTGCCTGGCCCTCCCGGCATGGGATCAGTAGAATGAGGCGGCCCAATCTGTGTCGACCCCGGACGCTTCGTTATAAGCAGCCTCAAGATTCTGTGGCAGGTTGAGGCGCGCCACTCCGGTCGGGTCAACAGAGACATACCGGGCAAGGTCCGTTGTGCGCAGACTGAGTTCCCGATTATTGAGCGTATCGGCGGTGTCGTATGCGTGATACACCAATACGCCGACGATAATCACGCTCGTCACCAGATAAAGGACGACCAGGCGCGTTACGAGGCGTAACTGCAATGACCGAAAACGACCTCGGATCATGTCTCGGACTCGGTCAGCAGGTAACCCACGCCCCTTACTGTGTGAATCTCGGCCGTAGCCCCCACATCTGCCAACTTGCGCCGGAGGTGGTGCACATGAACCGGAATGGCATTGGACTCGAGTTCATCATCCAGGCCGTAAATCTTGTCCTCGAGAACGGTTTTCGGAACGACGCGGCCCATACGGCGCATCAGATATTCCAGGATCGAACTTTCGCGCCGCGGCAGCGACAATGAGGTTTCGTCGACGCGCACGTCCCGGCCAATTGTGTCGAACATAATATTCCCGGCACTAAGCGACGTTCCCAAGGCCCCTCCGGGGCGCCGCAACAAAGCTTTGGTTCGGGCTATCAGTTCGGACATCGCGAATGGTTTGACGACATAATCATCGGCGCCGGTGTCAAGACCGCTGACGCGATCCTCGACTGCATCGCGTGCTGTCAGAACGAGAATGGGGACTCGAACGCCGCCGGAGCGCAGTTTCCGGAGCAAGGCAATGCCATCGCCGTCGGGAAGCCCCAGATCAAGAATAGCCGCATCATACGGAATATCGGAAAGAGCGGCTCGCGCATCCTCGCAGAGACTAACGGCGTCCACAACGAACCCGGATCGCATCAGCGCCACGCGAAGCAATTCCGTAATACGAACCTCGTCTTCCACGATCAGAAGACGCATCTCTCATCCACCAATTTTTGCCATTGCGTGCCTATGATAAGGGGAAAGCCAAAGAGAGCTCCCCCGACCAAACACGTTCCATGACGGGTTTCACGCCGCGGTTGGCTTCATGGCTGGCGGCCAGCTATGTGTTTCGCCTTTGCGGCGCGAGGCCCAGGCATAGAGCGCGTCGTATATGACGAAGCCATGCTTCAGCACCTCATGGTCATCGGGCGTCACGTCCCTGAGCCCCATGGAGATCGCCAGCAAACCCGGCGATTGCGGCGTGAGGTCGTGCCGATCGGTATCGGCGCCGCGCACGATGGCGGCAATCGTCACAATCGCCGGATCGCGATCGAGGCTGTATTTTGAGACGAAGGTGTCGAAACTGCAGCCTTCACCCACATGTGTGAACTCGACTCCCGGTACATCATAGGGCGTTGCTCCAGTTTCCTCGGCAACGCGCATCACCTGATCCGGTGCGACGAACAGGAACTCGGGTTCTTTGTCGATGAAGCGAGCAATCAGCCAGGGGCAGGCAATACGGTCGATGACCGGGCGTTCGCGGGTGACCCATTTCATGATCTCATCTCCTTCTGGTTGAGCGTCAGTGGAACCGTGGGTGCGCCAATCGCGTGCCAGGCGGCAATGCCGCCTGAGAGCGCTCTGGCATTGATGCCGCGCCGGCGCAGCTCAGCAACAGCATCGCCGCTGACCTGGAAGCCGTAGACGCAATAGACGATGACCGGCTTGTCCTTCGGCAGTTCGTCGGCCCATTCGGTGACCCTCTCCGGGGCGCGAATCCTGGCAGCTGGAAGCATGTCGCTGCGTTTCGCCATGTCCTCGGCGAGGCAAACGTCGAGCAAAACGAGATCGTCACCGCGATCGAGACGCGTGCGGAGCTCTTCCGGAGCAATGGCAAGCGTGCTGTCCTCGGAGACCGGTTTTGTCCAGCTATCTTGCCTGGTAATTGCGCGCCCATGGCGGGCAGCGACCCGCTCCCAGTGAATGTTCTTCATGAACGCGTCGACATAGGCGCCAGCCTTGGCGCCGAAGTCGAGGTGATAGGCGTGCTCATACATATCGAGCGCCAGGATCGGAATGCCGCCGGCAAGGCAGTTCGTGTGATCGGCGGCCCATTGGATTTTCAGCCGCTCATGGCGCACTGACCAGGTGAGGAGGGTCCACCCCGAGCCCCCGGCCTGCGCTTTGGCGCAAGCCATGAACTGGGTGCGCCAGTTGGCGACGCTACCGAAATCCCGCTCGAGAGCAGCGGCGAGATCGCCTCCGGCATCCCCTGAACCGCCGAGGCCATCGAAATAAATCTCGTGCAGGATTGCCGAATTGGCGGCGACCAGCTCCTCGCGCTTCAGACCGTTGATATCGAAGACCGGCGCGGCGCTCCAGTCGGTTTCGTCAAGCCGGCGCTCAATCGCATTCAGGCGCCTGACCGCGCCGCCATAATTGTTCTCATAGTGGCTTGCCAGCAGCCGTTCGGAAAGTCCTTGTAGGCGTGGCGGCTTGAAAGGAAGCGGGACAATCTGGTGCATAATCTCCTCGCAGCGGAACGGAGTGCCGGGAAGATGAAACTACGCCCGAATTGAAAATGATACAAGTGTTGCAATTATCAATTTTGATGATACGGTATGCGCATGAGCGAAGGGGAACTTGGGACGGATCAGCGCTGGCTACTTCTGATCCATCAGCTACCGACAAAGCCAGCCTATTTCCGGGTGAAGATCTGGCGGCGGCTGCAAGGCATCGGCGCGGTCGCGGTGAAGAACACCGTTTATGCATTGCCTGCCAATACCGAGACACAGGAGGATTTCGAATGGCTCCTGAAGGAGATCGTCGATGGCGGCGGTGAGGCGATGGTCTGCGAGGCGCGTCTCGTCGATGGTTTGTCGGACGCACAGGTCCGCGCCCTTTTCGATGCAGCGCGTGACGCCGACTACGCGGAGATCGCCAAGGAAGCACGCGATTTGATTGCTGGGCTCAATATCGAGGCGACCGTCGAAAAGCGCGCGGACGTCCGCACACAACTCGGCCGAATACGCAAGCGGCTCACCGAACTCGTGACGATCGACTTTTTCGACGCCACGGGTCGTCTTGCGGTCGAGGGATTGCTCGCCGAGCTTGATGCTCGGGTCACGGAGGATAAAGTGATGACCAAGGACCCATCAAAGGCTGCCGATCCGATCGCGGAACTCAAGGGCAGGACCTGGATAACGCGCCGCGGCGTGCATGTCGATCGCATCGCCTGCAGCTGGCTGATCCGTCGTTTCATTGATCCCGACGCCATCATCCGTTTCGTGCCAGGCAAGGGCTACGTACCAAAGTCGGGGGAGCTGCGCTTTGACATGTTCGAAGGCGAGATCACCCATGAGGGCGACCGCTGCAGCTTCGAGGTGCTGTTCGCCCGCTCCGGCATAACTGATCCCGCGCTGCAAGCCATCGCCGAAATTGTTCACGACGTCGATCTCAAGGATAGCAAGTTCGGTCGCGAGGAAACAACGGGAATTGCCAGTCTGATCGCCGGGATCGCGATGACGAACGAAGGTGACGAGCAACGGATCGCGCAAGGCGCTTCTGTCTTCGACAATCTCTACCAGTATTTTCGCGGACAACGCGGATGATCGGAAGTATCAGGTAATGGCCAATCTTGAGAGCACCGCTACGGTGCCGACCCAATCACCCGATGCCTCGAACCATGGCATTTCGTTTCGCGATGCCATGTGGGTCTGGGCACGGGTTGCCGCCCTCAGCTTCGGCGGTCCGGCCGGCCAAATCGCGGTGATGCATCGGATCATCGTCGAAGAGAAACGCTGGATTGGCGAGAACAGGTTCCTGCACGCACTCAACTACTGCACGTTGCTGCCGGGTCCGGAGGCGCAGCAACTCGCCATCTATATCGGCTGGCTGTTGCACAAGACCAAAGGCGGGCTCGTGGCTGGTATTCTGTTTGTGCTGCCGGGCGCCATCGCCATCATGGCGCTCAGCTGGATCTACGCGATCTTCGGCAATGTCGGTGCGGTCCAAGCGCTGTTTTTCGGTTTGAAGGCAGCGGTCCTTGCCATTGTGCTTGAGGCAGTCTCCCGGATCGGCAGGCGGGCCCTCAAAAACAACGTGATGGTGGGCCTCGCCGCGGCGGCTTTTGTCGCTCTCTTTTTCTTCCATGCGCCGTTTCCTTTGGTCATCCTTGCCGCAGGCGTGATCGGTTACTTTGGCGGACGGTCTGGCCTCGCTCCGTTCCTGACCGGAAACGGGCACGCCAAAGTCGGCAGCAACCAGGTCGCTGACGCCGACTCCGCGCTCGGTGAGGACATCCCGGCCCACGCGCGTCCGCCGGCCAGTTGGTCGCTGAAGGTCGCCGCGGCGGGGCTGCTCTTGTGGGTCCTGCCTGTAGTCGCGCTGTTGGCGTTGCTCGGCCCCGGCAATGTCTTCACGGACATCGCCGTCTTCTTTTCCAAGATGGCCATGGTTACCTTCGGCGGCGCTTACGCGGTGCTTTCCTATGTCGCGCAGCAGGCGGTCGATCACTACGGTTGGCTGAGGCCTGGCGAGATGTTGGATGGTCTCGGCATGGCGGAGACCACTCCCGGTCCGCTGATTATGGTCACCCAGTTCGTTGGCTTCATGGGGGCCTATCGGGCACCGGGTAGCCTTCATCCCCTCGTCGCCGGAACTCTTGGCGGGCTGCTCACCACCTGGGTGACTTTCGTTCCCTGCTTCCTATGGATTTTCCTCGGCGCGCCGTTCATGGAAACGCTGCGTAGCAACAAAGCCTTGTCGGCGGCGTTGGCGACAATCACGGCAGCGGTCGTGGGGGTGATCCTCAATCTCGCAGTGTGGTTCGCGCTTCACGTCCTGTTCGGTGAACTGCAAGAAATCCGCTGGTTTGGAATGACGTTGGAGGTGCCCGTTCTTCGATCCGTCAACGTACCGTCTCTGATCCTGACGATCGGTGCACTGCTGGCGGTGTTTCGCTTTAAGGTCGGCATGATCCCGGTGCTTGCAGCGTCTGCGATCCTCGGGCTGCTTTATGGGTTGGCCACAGGAGCAATCTGACCGATGCAGCCGACTCCACCCATCAACGCGCACGAAGCGTCGTTGACAGGCCAAAGCTCGATCGAGGCTTTGCCTGGAGGGCATGCGAAGTGGAGATTTGTCTTTCTGCCCAGCGGAGCCGAACCGACGGCTGCCTATCTGTTGACCTCCAGGGGATTGCGGGCGTTCGGCGATGGACTGGTCAGCATTCTGCTTCCCACCTATCTGGCGACGCTGGGCTTCGACGCCTTCAAAATCGGGATCCTCTCGACGGTGACGCTCGCGGGCTCGGCCGCTCTCACCTTGACTGTCGGAGTCGTCGCGCACCATTTTTTTCGCCGCACTCTGCTGATCGCAGCCGCCGTCCTGATGGTCCTCACGGGGATCGCCTTCGCCTTGGTTCAGGACTTCTGGCCGCTGCTTCTCATTGCATTCGTGGGTACATTGAACCCATCCTCCGGTGACGTCAGCGTGTTTCTGCCACTCGAGCACGCAGAGCTGGCCCACACCGTCACCGACAGCGACCGCACCGCGCTTTTTGCCCGCTATAGCCTCATCGGTTCACTTGCCGCCGCCGTCGGTGCGCTTGCCGCCGGCGCGCCCGACATTCTCCGCGATGTTGCCGGCCTCGAGCTCAAACATGCTCTCCAAGTTGCTTTCCTGCTTTACGCCTCTCTGGGGTTGGTCGCTCTTCTCCTTTATCGACGCCTGCCGGACGATCTGCCAAGTGCGGGAACCGCGCCCGCCGAGCCGCTGCGCAAATCCCGCTCTGTCGTCCTAACGCTCGCCGCGCTGTTCAGCCTCGACGCGTTCGCAGGCGGTTTCGTCATCCAATCGCTCTTGGCTCTTTGGCTCTTTCAAAGGTTCGATCTGTCGCTAGCCGCGACCGGGGCAATCTTTTTCTGGATGGGTGTCCTTTCCGCCGGCTCTTACCTTGTGGCTGTGCGAATTTCGAAACGTATCGGTCTTGTGAATACCATGGTGTTTACGCACCTACCGTCGAGCCTCTGTCTCATGCTCGTCCCCTTCATGCCGAGCCTTGCTCCGGCCATCGTGCTTCTACTGATTAGAAGCGCGCTGTCGCAGATGGACGTGCCCACGCGCACCTCTTACGTCATGGCCGTGGTGACGCCGGGCGAGCGGGCGGCGGCGGCAAGCGTCACCGCCGTCCCACGCAGCCTCGCGGCCGCGGCAAGTCCGATCATCGCGGGCTCGCTTCTCGCTACTTCCGGTTTCGGCTGGCCGCTGCTCATCGCCGGCGCGTTGAAGATTGTCTACGACATTCTCTTGCTGGGGATGTTCCGGAAGCTCCGTCCGCCAGAGGAACGTCGAGAAGAGCCGTAACGATGATGCGGCTCAGGGTCGTAACCACTCCGCGTCTCGGACAATGCTACCCGAGCGATGCCGCATATGTCCGTGTAATTCAGCTTGCCACCCCACCGCAAAGAACACGACTTGGATTGAGCGGTAACAGGCGTGCTGCGGTTGGTTCGAGCCGTCTCGTTGCCAAGTGATCGTGGGGGCTGTTGACAGGTTGTGCGACCGTCCACGTCCTTCAGCTTGGACGGCGGATTATTACATTGTTGACAAAGAATTATCGGGATTGCCGTGCCCGGGTGCACACCGCGTCGAGATGATGATAAGCCCGGTGGACCAGACCGCGCATGCTAATGTATCAAATATAACGTTGACCATAAGCTGGAAAGTTTGACCCATTCCGGGTTCATCCCAGCCCCTGACCGACAGCCACCACTGTTGCAGAGACGCTGCTATTGTAGGGCATTTCGCTCTCCAAATTTCAAAGTGCCGACATAGGTTTACGGGAAGTCGAAAATCGCCGCGGATGCACATCAGGTCACTCGACGTTGGAATTCTTGCAGCGATACGTAAACTTATATTCACCTTCAGGCTTTCCCGGGTTCCTGTCGGCTCCTCGGTCATGATAACAAGCGCCCCACCTGATTCCGGCACGCCCACCAACGCTCAAAATCTGCAATCCTTCTTTTGCGGCGATCAACGTGGCCGGATATAACCGATCACCCTGGTGCTGTATTACGCTTCCACAATTTAATGGTTCATCGGATGTCTCTTCGAAGCAGATCTCGATGACCACTTCGCGATCACAGTTGTTGACGAAGAGCCATCCTTTTTCGTTTTCGGTTCCGGCTACGCAGCTCTTGGCCCCGTCGCCAAAAGAGGGGGTGATTTGGCCGGAAGACAGGATCAAGGCAATCACGGCAAGCGTCCTGCATTTCCCCAAAAGGCTCGTGTGATTCAATCTAATGCGCCTCCGGTTCGTCAAAATTGATTTTTGGAGCAACCTACGGCGACTATTTCATCTTGGCCATACGGCAAACTTATAACGGGGCATTCAAGGTGCAGCGGCCTGAACCGCAGCGATGGGTGGATTTCGGACCTTCGGGCCGTGTGTGGACACCTCCGGGAATGCAAGCGATTTCTTTCACTTTGGCGATGAGCAATGCGGTCGAGTTCGGTCGTGTGTCCGGCCTCATAGTGCGGCTTACAACGCCGCGGGCCCTTATGGATCGTTCGGGGATCTGGTCCACATCGACAGGGCGTGTTCAAAGACACTTGGCCCGAAACTGGTTTTCCTGATCCCGTCTTTCTCGACTTTTCGCCCATAAACCTCCGCTCAGAACCACCGCATTCCTACGTCTCCAACCAGTCGCCGTCAGGCGGCAGCTGGAGCCTGGTACACCCCGCCGCTGGCCATTAGTGCCCAAGCGACACGGGCGATCTTGTTTGCCAGCGCGACCGCCACCAGCATTTTCGGCTTTCGCGCAAGCATGCGTGCCAGCCAGGAGCCTACCGGTGCCCCGCGCCGCGCCGCGTGTCCCACCATGGCCATTGCGCCAATGATCAAGAGACGCCGCAAATCTCTTTGTCCCATCTTCGATGTCTTACCCAATCGCGTTTTGCCACCCGTCGAGTTCTGTTTCGGCGTGAGCCCGAGCCAGGCAGCAAAATCACGCCCCTTCGCAAAGGTTGAGGGCGGTGGAACGACTGCCGCCATCGCGGCAGCGCAAATCGGACCGATGCCTGGGATCGTCATCAGCCGCCGCGCAGTTTCATCCGTTCGTGCGGTCTCCTTGACCCGCTCGCTCAGCACGGCAACGCGCTCGTCCAGTGTTTCAAGATGATTGAGGAGCTCTCTGCCGAGTTCGACGACAGCCGGCGGTAGGGTCGCTTCGGGATCGTCGAGGGCCTTGGCCAATTGGCCAATATTCTGGATGCCTTGCGGAGCAATAACCCCGTACTCTGCAAGGTGACCGCGCAAAGCGTTGATCGTCTGGGTTCGTTGAGCCATCAGAAGATCGCGGGTCTTGAAAGCCATCGCCTGGCTCTGCTTCTCCGCGCTTTTGACCGCGACGAAGCGCATCGTCGGACGAGACGCCGCCTCGGCGATTGCCTCCGCATCCGCCGCATCATTCTTTTGCCGCTTTACATACGGCTTCACATATTGCGGCGCGATCAGACGCACCTCATGGCCAAGTTTCCCAATCTCCCGGCCCCAGTAATGAGCGCTGGCGCAGGCTTCCATCGCCACAAGACAGGCCGGATGCTCAGCCAGAAATGGCAGCAACCTCGCCCGCGACACCTTGCGGCGGAACGCTACCGAGCCATCGGCCCGCATCCCGTGCAACTGAAAGACATTTTTGGCCAGATCGATCCCGATGATAATATTGTTTTCCATGGACGCCTCCTTCGTAGCAAAGTTTCGACATCGCTACCTTGGCACATCGCGATGCCGTTAGGAGGTGTCCACCCCATCGATAGGCTGGTCGGATGTTCGCTCAGGGTAGAGACGATGGGCGAGAGCTCTAGCCATTGTGACTGCTGTGGCAAGGAGAGCCGCTGCATCTGGGCTTCGTCCACTACGGTGAAGTCGCATCGGCATAATTGGAAACGAAGAGCGAAAGGACCACGCAATGACAAAGAACACGATCTGCCTATGGTACGACAAAGACGCCGAGGCTGCCGCCCGCTTCTACGCAGAGACTTTTCCCGACAGCGCGCTGGGTGCCGTCATTCGTGCACCTGATAACTATCCCGAGGGTAAGCAGGGAGACGTATTGGTTGTTGAATTCACCGTTGCGGGTATTCGGTGTATCGGCCTGAACGGCGGTTCCGCGTTCAAACACAACGAAGCCTTCTCATTTCAAATCGCAACTGACGATCAGGAAGAAACCGACCGCTACTGGAACGCCATTGTCGGCAATGGCGGCCAGGAAAGTGACTGTGGCTGGTGCAAAGACAGGTGGGGTGTGTCCTGGCAGATCACACCGCGGGTTCTGACCGAAGCGCTCGCGGCAGGCGGTGATCAAGCAAAGCGTGCTTTCGATGCGATGATGACCATGAGGAAGATCGACGTCGGGGTGATCGAAGCGGCTCGGCGCGGCTGAGCCAGCCTCGCGTCGGGCGGCATTTTTTGCCAGAGCGTCCGCTGCTGGCCGCAAAGCCGCCGTTCAACACTGTGCTCTCCGGATCGATATCTGAAGTTCGGCTCCTTCAGTCTTGAAGAGATGCAATCGGAGGAGCTAGGATCGTCCCGCCGGCCTCGCGCGGACGTGCTTGCCGTCGCGAAACGTGTAGAAGTCACAACCCCGGACTTCCTTTCTCGTCCCATCGGGGTTAGTGCCTGTAAGGGTCCATTTTGAGATGCCAGTCTCGGTATCCGAATCTACAAAATGCTGCTCGTTGCCGTAATGAACATCGGGCAGGCCCTCAAAACGTGTTGCCAGCGCTTCACTACGTTCCGTTTAAACGAGAACCCCAAGGCTTGTTTCCCCGTAGCATCTCCAATACACAATCATCAGAAAAGAACGTCATGATGCGATCAAGATTGTGCGCGTTGAAGGCCTCACATAGCTCCGTCAGTGTCGATCGAATGTCCATCGCCGCGTCCCCGTTGAGCGGCCCCCGTCGCCCCCAACGGCGTTCTATTTGCTGAACGACGCTCTAAGCGATTTCGTCAAACATCGCGTTGATTTTGTAAATTGCTTCCGCCCGGTTCGTCGCCCGAACCTTCTTGAGGATATTTCGGACGTGAACTTTCACGGTGTTTGGAGCAACACTAAGAGCATAGGCAATCGTCTTGTTTGCCTTTCCCTGCCGCAGGACTTCGATGACCTCATGTTCCCGTCGTGTGAACATTAGCTGGCGCTTGGATTGATAACGTCTGGTTCCGAGGACGCGTTGAATATCATCCAGGCTTTCGGCCGCGACGAACACACCACCGGCCAACGCCATCGATATTGCCTCAATACAAACAGATATTCCGGCGTTGCCTGGAAGGTAACCACGTGCACCTTGCTCGAGAATGCTCAGGATTTGCTGAAATCCGCATAGTTCTGCCTGAACAATGACCGGGATACCCGGAAATCTCCGAACAAGCGCCTCGATCTTACGCACAACGGAATTATCCATGAACCCGGAGTCGTCGACACACATAAGAATGACCGAAAATTCCTTCGCTTCGTATTGCTCTATATCTTCGACAGAGCCATATGTGACCGTGCGCAGTCCAAGCCCGTTCGATAGAAGCTCCCATGAAAGGTGTTGTCGAGTAACGGCACGCCCGTCAATAATGGCAAGGGTCTGCTGTGGACGGAGTTCGGTCGATACAATTTGGAATGCTGCACGGCGGGCAGCCGCATGCCGATTTAAAACGGCATGATCAGCATCCGGTATTCGTTCATACATGATTCCTGACATTTTCTTACCCCCAAACATGCTCACTGCCACATGCTCGCAACATTGAAATTCAATTGCACCACGTTTGACTATCGCTATTTCGCGCTCGGCTAATGCGTGCCATGCGTTCGCTCAAGAGCCGCATTGCAGCGTAGGAGAGTTCTATTCCGCCCCTCTTCCTTTGCAGTGCACCGATATCTGTCAGGCGTTTAACCGTTTGACAGTTTAGTTGCCGGATAGTTTCGCCCTGCAACAGGCGTTTCAGTGCTTCCCATTCGTCTTTCGATAGATCACTCATTAGAACCACGTCCGTCGAGCTCCGATCATAAATTGGTGGGCGAGAGCGGGATGCCTGGCACAAGCTGTGAATAGCCCCCCCGCTGCCGAGCGGCTTGTCGTCGGTGCGAGCCGGCGATATTTGTTTGATCCAATCGACGAGCTCATCGAAAATAGCGGGAGCTGCCGCGGCAGGTCCGTTGCTCATGGGATGGCCCCCTCAAGTTGTTGATGATTGGACATGGTAAAAAGGCAGGCTTATGCACTGGAGTTAAGATCGTAGTATGAATAACACGGATCTCATGCTCCACTGATGCTTTGAAGCATTTGTAAGAGAGGTGCAAACCGACGGGCAACTTCGGGCGCTTGATCAACTTGGCAAATGATGACCATCGGTATTTTCTGGCAAGAACTATTGACATCGGTTCGCCTCCTATAGGCTAGTGAAATTCTATCGATCGACTGTTATCTCCGGATCGATCGGGGTGCCGGTGTATTTATTGAATACTACTCGACCGGGCGTCTCTCGAACGCTGTCTGGCCGTCAACGCACCGTTAAAAATGAAGGGAAATACGTAAAAAGGACCCGCAAGCGGATCCTTTTTCTGTGTTTAATCGGGTTTGCGTCAGCTGTTCAGCACAGCGCTCACAGCCGCGGCTGCATTGAGTAGTCCCGCTCCAAAAAAGTAGCTGGGATCGATGACATCTTCGTTGTCCGCATTCATGCAGTCGGGTGTGAGAGGACGCAAACCCGGCTCGACATTGCTGTTTCGGTTTGACGCTGCCTCAAGGATATTCTTCACAGCTATACCGTTCAACTTTCCCGATCCACCGCGAACGGCGCGATGGGCCCGTTGCATGAGAGCTGCAACTCCGCCGACTAAAGCTGTCGCTCCGGACGTGCCGCCAAAGCTCGTATAGTAACCACCACCAACGCCGGGATTATCTGCATAGGGGAGCAGTGAGGACCAAGGTGCTTTTCCTTCATCGTAACCAAAGACCCCCGGAAGGTCTGTGCTGAGAAGACTGAAGCGGGAATAGCAATATTCCTTCCCAGTATCCGCGCTATACTGATGCTTGGCCGTAAAGGGAGACAGGCGATCGATCCGCAATTGATGGCGATTGAAAACCTCGCCATCATCGGAAGGTGCAACGAGAGTGAGCCCTTCGCCATAATTGCTGTAGCCGGACCGAAAACCTTCAACCGTAACAGCCCCGACAGCAACAATGCCATTGTCGGGAGCTGCAAGACTTGCTGGATAGATTAGCTGGCTTTCACCGCTATTGCCGGCAGCGCAGATCACCGGGATTTTTCGGCTCACGCCAATAATCAACCGCTTCAGGATTTTCCACAACCGGTCCGGATTGGAACCTGGCTGGGAGGCCTTGGGTTCGAGTTCCACCGACCCCTGTTCGGCCACCGCGATACGAGCAAATAGATCTGCAGCATCACGATTGGCCCAGCGCTCAAGGTCCGCCTTCAATTCGTTCTTGGGCTCAATGGCGCTTCGCTTCGGATCGGGTATGCCGCGGGGCATAACGATGACGTCAACGTTCTGCAAATACGCATAAAGGAAAGCAGCAATGAACTGCCTCGCGTCCTCTTCGAATGAAGTCGTGATATTAACGAGGCGCGAAAAAGGATCAGCGCCAAAATAAGGTAACAGGTTGGGATTCTTGTTGGGATGCGCCTCGGTCGAATCTGGATTCGTGAGGATATTTTCTGGAGGAGATGGACTTTCGCCGTCCTCGGATAGCAACACGGCCGGCTCTCCCACAATCAAACCGGCGCAGGCAGTGCCGTGAGATGCGAACAACGTGTTCGAATCGAGGAGGCGGCGCAAAACGCCGTTTGAGGCAGCGTACTCCGCCACGATATCATCCAAGTATTCCTTGTCATCATTCGATAGTCCCAGGTTTCCAAGACCGGATATGTCCAGTCCAGAGAAGAACGCCTGTTTCTCCTCCTTATAGGAACTGTTTGTATCGTCGAGGATTTCCAAGGCACGCGCGCCGTATCTGTGCGTTGCAAGGTCGATCGAGGCGTTGTGGTCGATCCGAGTAGCCAGGTTCGGATGATCTGGAGAGATCCCGACGTCAATCAGTGCCACCTTTGCAGGCGAAATCGCACCACGATCGGCAATAGCGTCCCAGACAGACGTAGAAATAACGGGAGAAGCGGCGTTGCGAAGCGCACTTTCATTGTTGGGGGGGAGGGGCTCATTCGAGGGTCCAAAATCCGCGGTAAGCACCCCTAAAGCAGCCAAATGCCAGAGATAATAATAACCAGCAGGTGCGGGCTTCATTTCGTCCGATTGGTGGGCCATCTATAACCTCATTTGCGCTAGAGGATTCGCCGAAGACGGATGCATGTTCTTCACACCCATTCCTGGTGTACCGCGTTAAACGTCGCGGCGAACGCGTCTCTCAGATAAGGAGCAAACCGACGGGCCAGATCACGTCCTGCTTTCGTATCACTCGGATAATGAAGACCTGCCCATTCACGATTTTCCGCGACATTTTGGGCAACTCGCGCCAACTCTTCGGTCGCAGGATGCTCGGGAAGGATCGTGTTGAATGCAAACACAATGGAAAAGCATTGGAATGCATGATTGCTTGGGAAAGCTTCGTGCGCTGGAACTGCCAAAAGGGGTCGCAGGCGCGGTTCGAACTGATTGGGTCGTATGCGATTGAACTTACTTTTGTAAATGAGTCCGACATACTCGCACGCCGTCAGGATGCTCTGAAAAAGCCCCTCGGTCTGTTCGAACCCGCCTATGTTTTCAATGTAGAGAGGTCGCGTAAACTCGGCGACAGATAGTGACGCTTCCTCTTGAATATCCGATAATCGCCTGGCCCGTTCACGGTCGCGCTTCTGCATTGACAGAAGCACTTTGGATTCAAGGCGACTGAAATCTGGCCCCGGCGGTGGAACGATGTCGAGCATTTCCCACGTGAACCGCGCCGCCGCCGTAAAAGCATTCCGGGAGGGTTGCTGGTGTAGCCGGCGTAACTCGAAAGCAGGAATCAATTGTGCGTCGCCGGAGCTGATCCCGCCGAATGCCATTTTATTCTTATTCTTGTTTTTATTCTTGTTCAGCGAAGACTTGTTCAGTACCGATTTGTTGGCAACACCGGCGCTCATGACGCCGCCACTCCCCATAGCCCCCGCTATCGTTAAAGTTGGGCCGTCGCTATCGAATTCAACCTCGGCAGGCAGTACCGATTGCTGGTCAATTGCGACGAGGGGTGAAGGAGGACATGGCGACACCTGATCGGCGTCGATCTGAAATCGAAAACTGTTCAAGAACCGTATCAGAGGTGATTGCGGAATGTTGTCGACCATATTCGCGTTTCCTTCATATGCTGGAACCGAAATTTGACTAAGGGAAAAACTACCGGAGCTTGACGCCAGCTTTCGTGAGGCCGGCGATCAGCATCTTGCCGCCCGCAGTGTTCAACAGCGGATAGCGATTGTCCTGGAGGGACTCGATCGAGAAATTCGGTTCGACAGTCTCAAGTCGCTCCACGCATCTTCTCGCCATTTCCATCTCGTCGCGATGTGCATGACTTGCTGCCAGGTAGCGCAAAAGAGAATTAAAATCCGGCCGCATCTTCAGCGCCTCTTCACCCGCAGAAATGGCGGCGGCGTGATCGCCAGCCAGAGCGGCGCTGATGCACTTTGTGGTATCGAAATAATACTTGTGCGCGCTGTAAAAACCCAGGTTCTGAACCCAATTGGCCATGGCCATCGCCTTCTCAGGCTGTCCAGCATAGCAATGTAACATGGAATAGAGATCCCAACCGAGTGGTTGTGCGGGATTGAGCCTTATCGCTCGCTCGAACAATCCGGCGGCATAGTCGTATTCGCAAAACAAGAACGAATGGACGTGTCCAACGAGAGCAAGCGCTATGGAATTGTTGACATCCAACTCCAGTGCCTTACGGGCGTAGAATTGGGCTTCTTCAACTATTGTTGAGTCATAGGCATTGAAACGCTGCCCAACCCGAAAGGTTCTGATAAAGGCGAGCCATGCATAGACAGAGGAAGAGGGCCGGTCAGCAGCAATGTTATGAAGGATGCGTTCCGCTCTGTCGAGATCGTCCCGAGACAATCGAAAGACCGAGTTGACCGCCTCGATCATAGTGGATTCGCGCTCCATCTTTCCGCCTTCAGCGCGGAAAAGAAAGCAACCATGGACTTCATCTATCAAGTGATTGATTAGCGCATGTAACTGATTGCTTTCACCTCTTTCGAGGAGTTGCCGATCGGCAATGCAACTGTCTTTCCAGATCAGGCTGTGATCGGCCAAACGCAGAATGCTCACCACGACAAGGACGGTTTGACTGGCGAGCGTTAGTTCCAGCTGTATGCCGATGGGCGTTGCCAGTGAAATTTCACTACCCGGTTGATTGTCATTCGGCGAGCCCGCCCAACTTCCTCCGCCGAAGGAGAAATCGGTGACACGGATATCAGTTCCCTCAACGAGTGTTTTTGCGATGAGGCTCGTTACTTCCGATGCAAGAATCTGTCCATTTTCGCTTTGTCCGGCAATGCGCGAGGGCAAGATCGCGACAACCCATTGTCTCGAACTGACGCCGGCAATCGAGCCGTGGGCAACAGCTGCATCGTCCGACAGCTCATTTGCAGTCCCGTCATCATCTTTACCCGGATTGATCGCCGTCAAAGGAACGAGAAGCGTCTGTTTCCGGTGTTCACGAGCCAACTCGAGCTTTGGTTCGAATTTATGCTGGAGCTGTCCCTCATCGTAACGGCGCTGCCAGACCTGTCGCTCAAGCGTCAGCCATTCCTCGAATTCGGGATCTCTGACGTCGACCCCTTCGAGAAAATGTTCAGCAGCCAGTTCGTCATTTCCTGTTGTATGGCCCTCGGTAAGGATTTCGTCGATATCCAGCCGTATGCGGTCCATGCGAAGCGAGACGGTGTTTTTGTCAGCCACCAGGATATCGCGTGCATCACCCAGACATTTACGGATATCGAGCAATGCTTGGCGAAGACTGGCAGAGGCCTGGTCTTCAGGCCTGTCGCTCCAAAGCTTGTCACGGAGCCAAACTCTTGAACGTGATCCCCTGAGGGAAAGAGCCAGCATGGCAAGGACAGCCTGAGACTTTTGGGATTTGGGCGTCAAAGCCTTCCCCGCCGGATCAGTGATCGCGAAGGGTCCAATAAGATACATGCGATAAGCCGCTTCGTGCTGATGACTGCGGTCCATCAGGGTTAGCCCCGGAGTAGCGTCGTGGGTTGCTTTATCTTTCTTAAAATAATGCTCTCGCCCCAAGTGTGGCACAAAACACGACTTTAGCAATACGTTTGCAGGTGTTGGGAGCCCCCGCAGGTAAACAGGAGCGCTTATTTCTGAAAGGCCGTACACTATTCCGCTCCCATTTTTGATGCCAGCTGGTCCGGCTGAATTGCATGGAATACAGTTCATCTGTCATTCCAGCGTGAAACCAACGTGAATCGTGGTCGAAAAGCGAGTTCCGTTTTGAAACTTTTCAACAATATCGGCGCAGATCAGATAATGCTGGATGGCTGGTATTGGCGCGTCGCAACAGCGCGTCGAATGTCCGGTTTTGGCCAAAAAGCGGTCATTGAGCGTTGTCCGCAGGACGGACAGCGGTGCATCTCGGAACGGGCAGGCAATATCGAGGGGGCGGATATTGATTGGACGGGACGCCAATCAGAGCGACCATTCCGAAATTGTCGTTTCGCCAAAATTGAGCCAAGAGCGCCGGAATATTTACTCGAGTATTGGTCTCGTCAATGACCGTTATATCAATAGTGACGTCCGGACCCGAGCACCTCACGATCTGCACAGTCAACAGCAGTTCCATAAAGAGCAGTGGGTGAGTTCGCCGGTTGTCGACACATAACCACTGGCGAGCGCGAGCCACACACCCGTGATGCAATCGAACGCCTGCATTACTGCCAAAAATCGGCCTCTGCGGTACCGCAGGTGAACAGTCGACATTTGCGTTGTTTCGCTCGGTATTATTTTGACCGTAGGAGTACCCAAGAACGCTGGTCAGTTCCCAATTTCCAGCCAAGTATAACGCCCATACGCGCCGATGTTCAAATCTTCTTATCTATGGCAGACGATTGGATGGTAGATTACGAAACGCGCTGGAAATTGTGAGACTACGAAGGCGGGCCAAACGATGAATATTGGCATAACATTCGATCTCCGGGACGACTACGCGAAGGAAGGATACACCGAGGAACAGATTGCCGAGTTCGACAGGCTAGAGACGATCGAGGCGATAGAATCTGCATTGCACTCGCTTGGTCACTCAACTGAACGCATCGGTACTTCCCGGGCGCTGGCAATGCGCTTGAGTAAAGGCGATCGATGGGATCTCGTTTTTAACAGCGCGGAGGGAATGTACGGTTTCGGCCGCCAAGCGCTGGCACCTGCCCTGCTGGACGCTTATGAGGTTCCTTATATTTTTGCCGATCCGCTTTGTCTTACTGTCACATTGCACAAGGCGACGGCGAAACAGGTTGTTCGCGACAGCGGTATCCGAACTTCAGATTTCGCGGTTGTCGAAACGCTCTCAGATATCGCAAGGGTTGCCCTGCCATTCCCTTTGTTCATAAAACCCATTGCCGAGGGTACCAGCAAGGGAATCTCCGCGGCGTCGAAAATCCACGATCGGGGAGGATTGCAGTCAGGGTGCGAGCGGTTGCTCGCCCGTCACAGACAACCGGTGCTTGTCGAAGTCTATTTGCCCGGCCGCGAATTCACGGTGGGCATTTTAGGAACAGGGTCGGCCGCTTATGCACTCGGGACAATGGAAATAGTCCTCAAGGACGGGCCGGAGCCTGAAATATACTCTTACGATAACAAGAAGCATTTTGACGAGCGGGTCGCTCCCCGTCTGGTAGATGACGCGACAAGCAGAGCCGCCGCGGACCTCGCGCTCGCGGCGTGGAAGTGTCTCGGGGGGCGCGATGGTGGCCGCGTCGATGTCCGTTGCGATAACGCCGGGGAAGTCAACTTCTTGGAAGCGAATCCGCTCGCGGGCATGCATCCCAGAGATTCGGATCTCCCCCTCATCGCCCGAATGACCGACCTGTCTTACATCTCGCTGATCGAGAGGATCGTGGCGTCTGCTTCAACACGTACTCCTCGATAGCTTGGGCGGCTTCCTTTTTTTAAAATGAACCAATCTCAAAGACTTAAGCCTTACTGACTAGAACCGTCCGTTACCCGCTCCCGTCCAATTAATGGTATACTGGTGAGGGGAAGAGAACATGCTGCAGCGCAGGCTTGTCACGATACTGGCCGCTGACGCGGTCGAGTACAGCCGTCTCGTCGGGAAGGATGAGGATGCGGCACTCGCGCTCTTCAAGGATTGTGCCGCAATCATCCAGGAACGTGTTCAGGCGCACAATGGCCGCATATTCGGCGGGGCTGGGGATAGTATAATCGCGGAATTTCCTAGCCCGGTTGAAGCGATGCGTTGCGCCTTGGAAATCCAAAATCAAATAACGCAACTGGATGAGAAGCTGTCAGAAGACTGGCGCATGCTCTTCCGTGTTGGCCTAAATCTCGGGGATGCCGTTGTCGAACAGGACAATCTACTTGGCGAAGCGGTGAATGTCGCAGCACGTCTTGAAGGATTGTCCGAGCCTGGCGGAATTTGCGTATCGGGGAGTCTCTACGAGCAGGTGAAGCACCTGCCGAACCTCGGCTTTACAGACCTTGGCTCAAAGAAACTGAAGAATATCCCTTTCCCGGTACACGCATACTCTATCAAGGGAGTGAGTTCAGCGCGTTCGCGCAAGCGCATCCCCGCTTGGGGACTTGCGGCAGCAACAACAGCGCTTCTTGCAGTTATTGCTCTTCCGGTCTGGTGGAAGTACGTACCCGAGATAACAGCCAAAAGGGAAGCCGGATCGCAACTCCTGTCTCCTTCGCAACCTTCGATCGCGGTTCTGCCGCTTGACAATGTCAGCGGCGATCCATCGCAAGAATACTTCAGTGATGGTGTCACCAATGATATTACGAGCGACCTTTCCAAGTTCTCGGGCCTCTTGGTCATCGCATACAACTCGGCATCAACCTTCAAAGACAAGCCGGCCAAAGTCCAGGACATCGGGAAAGCACTGAGCGTACGTTATGTGCTGGAAGGCACGGTTCAAAAGACGCCAGAGCGACTGCGCATCAATGCCCAGCTTATCGATGCCGAGACTGGTTATCACGTATGGGCAAACCGCTACGATCAGATTCTTGGAGACACGTTCACTGTGCAAGAGGATATCACGAGAAACATCGTGACTACGCTTGCCGTAAAGGTGACGGCGGCCGAAGAGCGGCGCTCCAATAAGAAGCTCACCCAAAATATGAGCGCATATGACTATTACCTGAAGGGTAAGGCGATTTGGGCCGATTCCAGCAAAGTCACGCCCGAGGGAAATGCCGAGGCACGCCAGCTTTTTGAAAAAGCGATAGAGCTCGACCCGAGCTATTCATCGGCCTATGCGGAACTGTCCTACGTGTATGTCCGGGCGTATCAGAACGGCTGGAGTGATGATGGCGCAGCATCACTCCAAAAGGCCGAAGACCTTGCGAACAAGGCCCTTGCATTGAACGACGATTTCAGCAGCCATTGGTATCTGGCAATTGTCGCGTGGAACAAGGGCGATTTCGACAAGAGTTTCCGGGAATACGAAACCGCCCGTCAGATAAACCCTAACGATCCGGACCTCGCTGCCGACATGGCAGAGGCGTTGATTTACGGTGGCGAACCCGAAAAGGCGATAGAGCAGATCGAAGCTGCCAAGCGTCGCAACCCATTTTATGATTTCTGGTACGATTGGAACGAAGGCAGGGCCAGGTATATGGCCGGACAGTATCAGGCCGCCATCGACGCCATCGGCAGGATTAACTCTCCACCCAACGACGTCCGTTTGATCACTGCAGCCAGCAAGGCGCAGCTCGGCGATATCCCGGAAGCTCAAGCCATTATGGCCGAGTTCAGCAAAATTGATCCCGACTGGTCGATCGCAAAATCGGCCGCATATTTCTATCGGAAGGACAGTGACCGACAGCACTGGCTGGATGGCTTACGGAAAGCCGGGTTGAAGGAGATGTAGAGCTGAACGTCCCTGAAAGCTCTTTAGTAATTGGCCAAACCACAACCGAAGTAAAAACAAAGGGGAATAACATGACTACCGCCCAAGCCAAGGAGAATACCCGACTCGCAAGACAGCAACCGTTGACTCCAGAAGGGAACGAAGAGGCAAAACGGCTCTTCCGGTTGGCAATAGACGAGGATGCCGACTATATGCCCGCCTACGCCGAATTTTCCTACGTCTGGGTGCGGGAGTGTGAGAATGGCTGGGGCGAATGCCCCGCCGCGCTAGCGGAGGCCGAGCGGCTGGCCAATATAGCCGTCGATTTGAGCAAGGATGAGAACAAAGGCTGGCTCAATGATTTCAGGGGCCTATGGTATCGTGCGATGGTGACTTGGCATCAGAATGACTTTCCTAAAAGCTTTCAAGAATACGAGGCCGCCCGCGCACTTATCAGCAATCCTGAGTGGATCAACAAGAATACCGCCGAACTTGACGCAGATATGGCGGAGGCATTGATCTACTATGGTGATCCCAAGCGGGCAATTCAGCTTGTCCTCGATGCGATGAAACTCTATCCCGATCACGCATATTGGCTCCATTGGATCTTGGCAAGGGGGTATTACCAGGTAGGGCGTTATCAGGACGCCATCGACGAGATCGGAAAAATTGAAGCCGCCAAGAAGCCTAACGATGTCCGCCTGATACTGGCTGCAAGTAAGGCCCAGCTCGCAACCACAGACGAGGCAAACATTGGCAAGGCAAAGCTAGACGAGGCAATGTTAAACGAGGCAAAAGCGATCATGAAGGAGTTCAGCGACATTGAGCCAAACTGGACACTGGAAAAGTCAGCGGCCTATCCCTATGACAGCGCGTCTGAACGGTACCACTGGATCGACGGACTTCGCAAAGCAGGGCTAAAGCCGAACTGATTCCCAAGGATCTGAGACCGTCCAAGGGGTGGCGTTGGGGACGCCAAAGGAGGCGGCCGAGAAGCTCGAGTTCACCCTGCCGTTACCGACCGGGGACAAATACCAGCTGCCCGGTCACCTCGTTGCCGGCAGCTATGAGTTCGACGCTGCAGCACAGACAGTTGCATTGCAGTGGAGTGGCACGCCTGCCTGCGTTATATGAAGCTCGGTCCCGACCGACACTTTGGTCAGCGTCACAGCCATCTCGCCAGGCAGGTTGGGTTGTCGAATTTGTTCTCACCCAGTCAGGCTGGTATCGGAAGCGGGACTCGATAACCGGCGAGGCGCACGCAGCGAGCGTAGGCGAGTTTTTGTTGACCACCCTTGCCAAAGAATAAGGATTAATGATCAGGGATTCTTGGCGCTGAGAGCTGCACGAGCGACAAGCGCAACGTTCTTACATTCACCACGAAGGGAGTGCCACGATGTCCGCCGCTTCGCTGCCAAAAGAGGACACTCAGCTCAATATTTCTGGATGGACGACAAGACACTTGATCTAGATTGGTCTAGCAATCGAGTGAAGGAAGCCACCAGGCGGGGGTGAACGGCAAGCTTCAAAGTTCCCTTTGAGACAGCCGCAAGTTTCGATCCTGCTCTGCATATTGTGAAACGATCGTGTAACCCTGAGCGATCAGTTGTAGCTTCAGTTCTTCAAAATGACGATTGAACCCGCTTTCGATCTGTCGTCGTGGATAGCGCCATCCCTTTTCATAAGCTTGCCGGAGCAAATTGGAATACGCCCTTGCGCTGATGAGCCTGACCGTTTGTTCCGAGATCAGAACCTTTCGTGCGCCTGTTTCTTGGGACAAACCTGGTCCGGATGAAACGGCCAAAGCAAATAGACTAACAGCTGCAAAAAAAGTTTTCATCGATGCCTCCTCTAGTTGACCGAACCGGAGTGATATCCTCGAGATCACGCTCCGCGGCTCAACGCTACAGACAGGTCTGCGGTGACGGCATCCTGCAAATGCAGTGTTTTTGCCTCGCAAATGTAGTATTTTGTAACAGCGCGACAATGCAGTCGATCCATTGGGGATTTCCATCTGTGTCCAGCCTTGAGGTGAACGCCAACCCAATCTCTGGACTGTCGACCAGGGAACATGTCGTTGCTACCAAATTTGCCAAAGGACTGACTTACCGCGAAATCGGTGAGGCTCTATTCATTTCGCCTATGACCGTCCGCACACATTTGTCAGTGATTTATCAAAAACTCGGCGTCCATAGTAAACTTGAGCTTGCAAGCCTGCTTGCCGTTCAAGGAGAGCAGACAACTGCTGCGGCTATGCCGAACGGTACCGACAGGACCGGGCCGACCATCATTGCGGTCCTACCCTTTGACAATCTAGGCAGCGATGTTCGTTGGGCTCGTTTGGCTGACGGCTTGTCGGCAGATATCATCGTTGATCTATCGCGATATGCGGATTTGGCAGTGATTTCTCGAAAAACGATGCTTGCGTTTAAGGGCAACTGCGACACGTTGCTTATAGGCCGGAAGCTGAATGCCGACTATCTGCTGGAAGGGAGTCTGCAGGCAACCGAAAAACAGATCCGCATTTCCGTTCAGCTTGTTGACGGCGTAAGTGGGGCCAGTTTGTGGGCCGAACGTTATGAACGACCAATGGACGATCTGTTCGCGGTTCAGGATTCGGTGTCGGAGAACGTCATCAATGTTCTTGCAAGCTGTGGCGGCAAACTTGCGAAGCTTCGCCTCGACGTAGCGCGGCGTAAGCCGCCGACCAGCTTGGGAGCTTACGATTGCTACCTGCTTGGTGTGGAACAACACAATCTCTACATCCCCGCAGCCAACGCCGAAGCCATTCGGTTGCTTTCACGCGCCGTCGAGCTCGACCCTGGACTGGCGCGTGCGTGGATGGAACTCGGGTTTGCATACTCTATTCAGGGCAGCAACGCTTATTGCGACAATGCAACGGAGGCACTGGAGCGGTTTCGCGACTGTGCTGAGAAGGCTTTGTCCCTTGACCCTGGCGACAGCATCGCGCGGCAATGTGTTGGTGACCTTTGCGCCTGCGACGGTGACTTTGGTCGCGCTATCGAGGAAAACAACCGCGCGCTAGCGATTGCCCCCAACGACGGTGACACACTCGCCCTTGTGGCCGGCAGTCGCGCGTTGGTAGCTGGTGATCCCCACGAGGGCTATCAACTGATCCAACGGGCACTGAGAATCAACGCTCTTGCTCCCGCCTGGTATTATAGCATGCTCGGCCGTGTAACCTTTGTAATGGATCGGTATGCGGAATGCATCGCGGCATTCCGGCGTGCTCCGGAAATGCCTTCAACACTCATGTTCCTCGCGATGGCATACGCTACGATCGGGGAAAC
The DNA here is from genome assembly GCF_964253365.1 of Phyllobacterium sp. LjRoot231. Taxonomy (NCBI): domain Bacteria; kingdom Pseudomonadati; phylum Pseudomonadota; class Alphaproteobacteria; order Hyphomicrobiales; family Phyllobacteriaceae; genus Phyllobacterium; species Phyllobacterium sp. LjRoot231. The sequence continues at coordinate 3,574,196 of NZ_CAXUQT020000001.1, read as the reverse complement.
GGCTGAAGTTACAAAGCTCAATCAACGGCTGGCGAAAGAGTTTCCGCAATTTACGCCTGAGGCATACATAACTGCGTATCCCGTTACGAATCCGATCGCCCTAGCTGCAATTCGGCAAGGCGCTCAACGTGCGGGACTAAATTGAAAAGGTTGTACTCGCAGCGGTGTATGGACACGCTCACAGGAAAGCTCAGTCTGGCCATGCGGCGTATAGTGTCGATCAAACAGGGGATCGCATTCGAGGCCCAAAATCCAGAAATGCTGTAGTTTCGTCAAAGCCATGGCCAGCCCCATTCCGCGAGCGATCCCGAATTGTCGTGTCACGCATCGTGCCTGTGTCAGTCATGGTGATTTGACCGCTGATCATGATCTGCTCCAATGGGGCCGGCCGGCCGAGGAAGAACCCCTGCGCCGCATCGCAACCTTCGTCATCCAAAATTGACAACTGACTCTGCGTTTCAATTCCTTCGGCCAACACGGGTATACTCAGGCTCGTGCCCAGGGCAAGCACCGCACGAATGATGGCCTTGGCCTGCGGACTTGTCTCCACCTCTCTCATGAACGAGCGGTCGAGCTTGATCGTGTCGAACGGAAATGCGCGCAGCGTGTCGAGAGAGGAATAGCCCGTCCCAAAATCATCGAGCGCGATGGTGACGCCGAGCGCCTTTATCCGCCGCAAAATATCCAAAGTACGAATCTTGTCCGAAATGATCGTCGATTCCGTCAGTTCCAGTTCCAAACGGTTAGCCGGCAGCCGCGTTTCGAGGAGGATTTCATGGATGAGTTTGGGGAGATCGGAATGAGCGAACTGAACGGGAGAAAGATTGACCGCAATCTTGTATCGCGGCGTCCATGTTGCCGCCGTGGTGCAAGCGGTTCGAAGAACCCATTCCCCCATTTGGAGGATAAGTCCGGTCTCTTCGGCTAGCGGGATGAATTCAGACGGAGGAATGAAACCATGCTTCGGATGGTTCCACCGCAGCAGCACTTCGTAGCCGCGAACCTCGCCCGTCGAGACGGATGTCTGAACCTGATAGTGCAGATCAAGCTGGTTGTTGTCCAAGGCTTCGCGAAGCTCGCCCGCCAATGTCCGGCGAGCCCGGACCGTTTCATCCATGGATTGTTCATAAAAACAGATGGCCTTTGTCACGTCGGCCTTGGCCCGGTACATCGCCAGATCGCCATTGTTGACCAGCATTTCCTTGGTGTCGGCATTGTCGGGATACAGTGCAACGCCGATGCTGGCTCCCGTCGTGACCTCGTAATCATCCATGCGAATGGGTTTGAACAGCGCCGCTTCGACACGCGACAGAAACTCGACAAGGTCCTCGTGGTCCTTCATGCGATGAATGGCGGCAAATTCATCCCCGCCTAACCGCGCAGCGAATTCCCCCTCACGCAATAGATTGCTCATTCGAAGGGCGAGGATGCGAAGCACCTCATCTCCGGCACTGTGGCCTCGAAGGTCGTTGACCTCCTTGAAACGGTCGAGATCAATGCAGACAAGCGCGAGTTTGCCATTTGTGCCTCGGGCAAACCCAATCTCCTGATCGAGGCGCTCATTGAAGCTTGCCCGATTTGGCAGGCCCGTCAGATTGTCGTTCAACGCCATGTGGCGCAGCTGCTGGTAAGAGTCCGCGCGCGTCCGGTCATCGATGAGATAGCTGGCGAGGCCTGTGCCGATGATGATCAAGCCTACAAGGGCAATCGCCAGCGCCATGGCGTGCAGCGCACCTTGGTCGGAAAATGCGTTCGCGATGGCAAGCGGCGTGACGCGGAACGCCGCCATAGCCGTAAAGTGCAGACTGACGATGGCAAGGACCAGCACTCCGGACGCAACAACCTTGTTTGGCCCGAAACTACCCAGCCTTGCAACATGTAGCGAAATTGCCGACAGCACCACGGAGAGCACAACCGAGGCCACCAGATAGGACATGTCCCATTCCATGATACCCTGAACGCGATACGCGATCATGCCCGTGTAGTGCATGGCCGAGATTGCCAACCCCAGCAAACTGCCGCCGACAATCGGGGCCAAGCGCGTCAATCCACTTGCTGCTATCGTGAATCCCAGCAAGGAGCCGCCGATCGCCACCAGAAGGGATATGATGGTCAATACCGGATCGAACGTGACAGGTGCGCCCGGTTCATAGGCGAGCATGGCAATGAAGTGTGTACACCAGATCGAGCACCCGGCAGCCGTGGCTGTCAGAAAATGCCAACCAAGACTTTGCAACCCTTTTGTGCTCGCGGCCCGCTGAAACAACCGGATTATGGCCCATGAGCCCGACGTGCAAACGAGGGCGGCGAGCAGGACAAGCCAGAGGTTGTGTTTCCCGGTTACGCACGCCACCACTGACATCATGACTATAATACTCTCTGCCCGCTCTTGTTGCCCTTTCCATCTAATAGGGAGAAAGACTTTATGTTGACTTAATGCATCAGCTTTCTTTCAGATTGCGTTGACAGAAAGGCGTAGCACACTACCCACTTCACGTTGGAACTGATGAAGAATTGGAAGCTGACAAGGACGCGCTAGAAATGGTCGATCATACTTTAACTGCGCCGAAGCCTTTCGGATATTTAGCTATATCTGGCCAAACTATCCGTTTGCCGATAGCCAACGAATTATATCCCTCTGTAGATTGTCTCGACAGTAGCTAACTAGGTTGAACATTTAACGCTAAGCCATCAATTTTTCGGGAAAACATCCCGAATTGATGCGCCGTAGGGCGTGATAAATTGAGATAGCTGGTACCAAGCCCGACCTCAGCCGAACGTGGGGCCCATCGGACGGGAATCCTGAAGCCGGATCAATTGGACGTCCTATGACCGCGTCATCAAGCCGTTGGAAAATGCAGCTTCGTTTTCCCTGCGCGCCAGGATTAGCGGCACACATTACGAAGAAACGTTCTCGGAATCTCGATCCTCCCCATCCGATGGTCGTGCCGAACTACGCCGAGACTCGATCCCGTCTTGCCAAGACCATGGGCCTGGGTCGAAAGTCGGTGAGGGCGTGTTGATCAGCAGTCAGTCCGCTCCCGCCCGCACGGTCTCAACGCTCAGCGAGCCTTCCGGAAGCGGCCGCAGCAGTTCTGCCTCGGGCTTCGTCAAGTAAATCCATGCCGCCCAGTTTTCAGGGCGAAGCACGACCACCTGGCGGTTGTGGTATAGTGCCACGTCCGGTCCCGGCATCGTTGTCAGCATTGTAAAGGCGGCGGGATGATTGCATCTGGCTTGATTCTTTCAGATCAATCGTGCTTCGAAGCGAGTTCCGCGGCTACTTTCAGTACCTGGTCTTCCCTGATACCGACCGTGAAATCCTCGATGTCGTCGATCGTCTCGCCATCAGGAATACGGATGGGATTGTGTGTGCCAACCAGAACAGTCTTTATCCGCCGCGGCAGCGCGGGGAGCAAAAATCGTTTCACGCATTCGATCAGAACCGCCCGCTTGTCCGGTGCAAGCTTTCCGAGTTTTTCCCGCAAAAGGTGACCGAACATATTGCCGTCCGCGAAGCCGAAGGGGCTTGCGAGATCAAAAGCATGCAACCTGTATTCGATCCGGGTCATGACGGTTCCTCGAGTTGGCAGAACTTATATGTAAACCCATGCGATTGGCAGCAATAGGGCCGGACGGCCATGACACCATTTATTTTGGCGGAACTGGTAAATAAGGCCGGAAACCTTATTCTCGCATACGCAATGCTGTACTATTGGTGAGACAGACCAGTATTTTCTGGGCATACTATACCGAAATGTCTGTCAGGGGGCAAACGAATGAGTACCGCCGTTTTTCGGGCAATGACCGCCAAGATGCGTGTCGTGCTTGCGTTGAGTTGCATGGTTTTCCTGGTTTTGATTGCAAGTTCGCAAGCGCAGACTGCGGCGACCCAGCCTTCACCGCAAAAAGTCGAGCAACTCCTGAAGCTGCTGGATGATCCGGAAATCAAAGCCTGGATCGCCACCAAGGGTGCGCCCCCGGCGGCAGAGACTCCGCTCGCGGCTTCAGCGGATGATTTTATGCTTTGGTCGAACGCCATTCGGGCGCATTTGCGGGGCCTGGGGCAAGCCATTCCGGCGATTCCTGCCGAGTTTTCGGGGGCAAGCTCCACGATCATGACCGAAATCAACGGGAGAGGTCCGGGAGCAATACTGGTTCTGTTTGTTGCATTTGCAGCGCTGGGTCTGGGAGCCGAGTTTGTCTTCCGGCGTTTGGTCAGTCAGGCGAGCCGACGGAACGTTGCGCCCGGCACGATCGAGGATGGCGCGCCCGCACGGCATCATATGATCGGTCGCTCGATCTTCGCCGCCATCGCGCCGCTGGTGGTCTTTGCTTTAGCCAGCATCGGTGCCTTCCTTGCTTTCACTTGGCCGCCGCTGCTGGCCATGCTTGTCCTTCCCATGCTCGTCGCCCTGATTGCCTGGCGCGTGATCATGCGATTGACCGCCATTCTGCTGGGCTTTCAACGCGGGCAGTCAACCGGCGATGCTGGGGACAAGATGCGCCTCATTCCGATGGATGATGTCATGGCCGCCTTCTGGTATCGACGGGTTGCCTTGTTCGCAGGCATCTTCTTTACGGGATGGGCGGTGGCGCGAGTGATGATCGCCCTTAATTTCACCCCCAACGCCAAGAGCCTGGTCGTTTACATACTCGGCCTCGGTCTTCTGGCCGTCGCACTCGAAACCGGGTGGCGCCGCCCGGAAGCACCCGCTGCTTCCCGGGCCTATCGCGTCAAGGAATGGCTGCTCACACTCTATCTGTGCCTGCTCTGGTTGTTTTGGGTCGCCGGCATGAGCGGGGCGCTGTGGGTCGGCATCTACGCGCTCATCCTGCCGCCGATTTTGAAGACAACCAGCACGATCGTGAAGTCGTTCTTCTCTGGCCCTGACGATACGGCTAAGCCCAGGAATCCGGTCTTCGAAGTCCTGATAGAGCGGGGAGCAAGGGTGGTCATCATCGCGCTCGCCGCCGCCTGGCTCGCCACAGTCATCCGCTTGCGCGCAAGCGGATTGATGGAGGACGAGGCTGCCAGCCGCATGATCCGTGGCGTCTTGAGCGGCATAGTTATCCTGCTGGGAGCTGACCTGATCTGGCACATGGTCAAGGGCCTCATCAATCAGCGCATCGAACGCGCTCGCGTCGAAGGCGGCGATGAGGCCGCACTGGCCCGCAGCGGACGGCTGATGACGCTGCTGCCGATCCTGCGCAATTTCCTTGCCGTGCTCATCGCCGTCCTCGCCGTCATGATGGTTCTGTCAGGGCTCGGCGTCGCGATCGGCCCATTGATCGCGGGTGCGGGCATTTTCGGCGTCGCGATCGGTTTCGGCTCGCAGGCGCTGGTCAGGGACATCATCAGCGGTGTGTTTTACATGACCGACGACGCTTTCCGGGTGGGAGAATATATCCAGAGCGGCAGCTACAAGGGCACTGTCGAATCCTTCAGCATCCGTTCTGTCAAACTTCGCCACCATCGCGGTCCGATCTTCACTGTGCCCTTTGGTACACTGGGAGCGGTGCAGAACATGAGCCGGGATTGGGTCATCGACAAGTTCCTCATTTCGGTCAACTACGACACGGATATCGCCAAGGTCAAAAAGCTGGTGAAGGGTGTCGGTGCGGCGCTGCTCGAAGATGAGGAATTCGGCCCGCAGATCATCGAGACGGTCAAGATGAAGGGTGTCGAGGCCTTCGGTGATTATGGCATCAACCTGAGCTTCGCCATGATGACGAAACCCGGCCATCAGTCCACCATCCGGCGGCGCGCCTACGCAATGATCCGCGAAGCCTTCGCCGAGAACGGCATCGGATTTGCTTCGCCGACGGTGCAGGTTGCCGGCGGCGAAGATCATGCGGCAAGCGCCGCGGCAGCCACGAGTGATGCGATGGCACGTAAAAAGGCTGCCGAAGCAGCAAAGTTACAGGAGAACTGAGTCTGTAGCGGTGGAAAGGGCTCTAATCCTTCGACCGGCTCTTGCGTCGCACGAGGACCGCCTTCACCGCAAATTTTGCCATGGATTCCACATCTCGATTGCCGATAATGAAGGCGGCGCGCACAAAACGCGCCAACGTGCTGAGTTCGTCGTCCGTTTCGTCCGTTATACTCAACCTTTCGGCAGCGATATCCAAAGCGCGTTGCATGAGTTCGCCATCCGCTTTCGAATAGTTGGGATTGTCGTTGTTAAGAAATACCAATTATCACACCCATTCATCCGGTCTTGAAAACGGCAATCACGTTTCCAGCGTCAGATTATAAACCAGAACCAGAAAATCTTTGGAGTAAACATCAGTTTACTTGAGTTCAATCCCTGGCGAACACGCAAAGGTTGCTTTGTCAATCAGAATTCAACTGGAGGTATATTTTGATTGTGTATTTCACCATTTACAGCTGAACTTTTCAATCACAAGAAGAGATTAAACTGCAAACTTACATCTAGCACATTTTCGTTATCACCGCTTGGGAAGGTAGGGTAACCCTCCGCTTTGGTACCGGACTTCGAGCGCGGCGCAACCCCAGATAATGCCTATGAGCAGCCAGAAATGCCGCCAGTGATCCGTGTCGATGACATTGCCGATCGCCACATGTGCCACGTAGACAAGATACGTGCAGAGCAGAAAGGGTTGCCACGGACGCTCGCGAAAAAGAATGCGCAGTCCGAGGCCCAGCGTCAACATGGTCAATGTCAGATAGCTGATAAATCCGATCCAGCCATAGTCCAGCGCTGCCTTCAACCAGATATTATGGGTGTCCTCGCCAAAGATCGGTCCAAACTCCAGCGGACCTATACCAAGCGGGTGATCGATGGATATGAGCATGCCGTACCAGTGGCGGGCGAATCGCCCGAATTGAGCATCGTCATAATCCTGCACGAGTTGCGCTCGCGCCGTGAAAAGTTCGGCAACGCTTGGGATTTGCAGCGCGACGACGACCGCGACCAGGACGAACACGACCGCAAGACCCGCCAAAAGTATAATTCTCATCCGGAAGACCGGATTGGGATTTCTGATGAACAGCAAGAGCGCAAGGCCGGCAATGATCAGCGCAGCCATTCCCCAAGCCGCGCGTGAGAACGACAGGAAGATGCCGAGCGTCAGGATGAGAATCGGGATCAGGCGCAATGGCAGCGCGCGAAGATTGCCAACGAGCACACCGTGCACCAGCCAGGCGAGCGGCAGCATGAGAAACGGCCCAAAAACATTCGGATCCTGGAAAGCCCCCATGGCGCGGCCATAGCGTGTGAACAGCTCCGCGCCGGGGAAGGCATCGAAATAACCGAGGATACCGAGAAGCGACGTTGAGACGGCAGCCAGGATATATGCCTTGAAGATAACAGGGAGGATACGGTGGTCGGAGTTGATGATCGCTGCGAAGAAAACTGCCGTAAAGCCGAGGAAAAGCGAAACGGCGATATACATCGGTGCCGTCTTCAGGTCGGGCATCTGTGCCATGGAGACAAGACCGCCAATATTGAAGACCACCAGAATGGCGAGGAGGGCAGCAACAGCGCGCGACAATCTGAGGCCGAACAAGGCCCAGATGGCGATGAGGCCTGCCATGTAGAGCTCGTACGGCGCGGGTTCATCGATGACGAAGCCGCTGAGAAACACCCCCAAGCCCACGGCAAAAGTCGAAATCAACTTGATCAGAGCACGGTTTTTTACGGCGTGATCGACGCTTGCTTGCCGGTTCTGATCAGCCAAAGCGCTCAATAGGCATTGTCCGTGTTGAGAAGACGCACCGGCGTGAGGAACAGGATTTTCAGGTCGAACCACAGCGACCAGTTCTCGATGTAGTAAAGATCGAATTCGGTGCGCATCTTGATCTTGTCGTCCGTATCGACTTCGCCGCGCCAGCCATTGATCTGTGCCCAACCGGTCACGCCGGGCTTAACCCGGTGCCGCGCGAAATAGCCGTCAACGACCTCGTTATAGAGCAGATTGCGCGTATGCGCAGCGATAGCATGGGGCCGGGGTCCAACGAGTGAAAGCGTTCCCATCAATGAATTGAAGAACTGCGGCAGTTCGTCGATCGAGGTCTTGCGAATGAATTTGCCGACGCGGGTTACACGCGGGTCGTCCTTGACCACGGCATTGCGCGCCGTCGGGTCGCACATTTCGGTGAACATCGAGCGGAACTTCCAGACCTCGATAATCTCGTTGTTGAAGCCATGCCGCCGCTGCTTGAAGATCACGGGCCCCTTGCTTTCGAGCTTGATGGCAATGGCCGTCGCCAGGATAATCGGACTGAAGACGATCAAACCGAACACGCTGAAGAAAATGTCGAAGGCGCGCTTGGCCACCGAATCCCAGTCGTTGATCGGTTTGTCGAAGAGATCGATCATGGCGACCGAGCCGATATAGGAATAGGCGCGCGGACGGAACTGCAGATGGTTGTTGTGGGCCGAAAGGCGGATATCGACAGGCAATACCCAGAGCTTCTTCAGGAGCGACAGCACCCGCTCTTCCGCGGTGATCGGCAGGGACACGATCAGCATGTCGATTTGGGCGATACGCGCGAATTCGATCAGCTCGGAAATATTGCCGAGCTTCGGGTAACCGGCAACGATTGGCGGTGACCGCTTGGCATCGCGATCGTCAAAAACGCCGCAAATGCGAATGTCGTTATAGGGCTGCTGTTCGATCGACCGGATAAGGTCCTCGGCCGGCTTGCCGCCGCCGACGATCACGGCGCGCCGTTCCATCTTGCCGTTGCGGGCCCAGCGCCGGATCAGGCGCGACATGACTACACGGAACACCAGAAAAAGGATCAGTCCCGACCCGTACCAGGTGCCAAACCACACACGCGAATAGTCTTCCGAGGTCTTGAGAAAAAACGCCGCCAGCGACATCGTCGCGAACGCGCCGGACCAGACGAGGATGAGCTTTCCGAACTTGCTGAAGGGATCGCGCATGACGGCAAGCTGGTAGCTGTCGGTCAGTTCCAGAACGAGGACCGTGATCACGGCGGTCGCAAGGATCGCAAGCGAATAGTGCAGGAAGGTGTAGACTGACGGGCCGACATAGATCACGAAGACGGCAATACCCGCGAGCACGATGATCAGGAATTCAATAATCCGCATGATGCCGCTGATCATCACAGGCGAATTGGTGTCTTTGGCGTATTGCGACGCGATCTGATAGGCGACCGGGCTCAGCGTTGGCTTCTTGCCGGAAGTTCGCGGCGTATCGGGCGCAAGGTTGCGAACAACTTCACGCGAAAGCTTCGATTCCGCTTTTCTGTCTGTCATGATTCACCTGAACGACCCGAATTGCCCGTCAATAGCACATATGCGCTAAAAAAGGCTTAGGGAATCTAGCTGCCCAACGCCGCGAAATACTCGGCTTCGAGGTGCTCCGCCATTGCCTCCACACCGAACTTTCGCTGGAGAGCTTCGATACTGGGTAGCCTCTGCTTGTAGGCAGCGATATCGCCGATGACATAAGTCATTTTCGCTGCCAGATCATTGGCTTCCGGCTGCACCAGGGCAGGGGAATCATCCCCGAGGATTTCCGGAATGCCGCCGACGCGGCTGGCAATGACCGGCATCCCGGCAGCGAGTGCTTCGATCACGATATAGGGCAGGGCCTCTGCGCGGGAAGGGATCACCACAACTTTGGCCAGTTTGAACGCCTCATGCGCCTTCATCGGCATGAGAAAACGCGTGCCTGCGTCCGCCTGTTTGGCCAGCCTGGCCCGATCCTTGCCGTCTCCGACCATGACTGCCGTCAGCTTTCGCCCGGTTTCAATGCTCGCTTTCGCAAGGGCATTAATGAAGATATCGGGGCCTTTCAACACGCGCATTTCACCGATGAACAGGAAATCGGCGGCGTCTTCAAAAGGTGTGACAAGCTCGAATTCGCTGTCCGCCAAACCGTTATAGATCAGCGCGAAACCACATCGCGGCTCGCCGACCTTTTTCGAATAGACGCCCTGTTCGAACGCAGAGACGAAAATGATCCTGTCAGTCATTTTCTCCATGGCGCGTTCGACTCGAAAAATCACGCGGCCCTGCAGGCTTGCGGGATCGTAGTGGAGACTGCCCCCGTGTGGAGAATAAAAGCGGACAACGCGTGAACCAGATACCCGCAACCATGAGCCGAAGAGCCGCGCATAGGTGCCGCCTTTGGCACCGTGCCCATGCAAGACATCCGGCTGCAATTTCTTGATGATCCTGTACGTACGCAACGCTGCCACCGCATCGCCCGGACCGATCTGGCGCTGCATGGCAATGCGTTTGAGACCAAGCTCAAGCTTGTCGCGCAGCCCCGCAAGCAACGCTTCCTCGAAGTCACCCCCTGTCGATGCGTCGCAGATCACGCCGACCTTGTGACCGGCTTTGATTTGCGCATCGATGAGATCGCGCACATGGCGAAATATTCCGCCGACCGGCGCGCGGAAACAGTGAACGATACGAAGGGATGGTTTGTCGGCCATTCCCGCTATCAGAAAAACCGCTCGCGCACATAAATTGTGTCGCCGGGCAGCACCTGATCGGAAATGGTAACGCGGCCCGTCAGGCTTTCGCCGTTGAACTGCCGCGTGATGTCGACGTCGCTCTGTTGCGCGCGCGGGGTAAAACCGCCGGCCGCGGCAATGGCTTTCTGTGCGGTCATTCCCGGAACGTAGGAGTATTGCCCGGCTGCACCGACTTCGCCCATGATGAACACCGGCCGGTAGCGATCGATCTCGACTGCCACGTCCGGATCGCGCAGATAACCCTTGCGCAGCTTGGCCGCAACTTCCTTTTCGATCTGCTGGATGGTCTTGCCGCGGGCAGGGACGCTGCCAATGAGCGGGATCGAGATATATCCGGCCTGATCGACGCTATACGTATTGGTAATGCCTTCCTGCTCGAACACAGTCAGCCGAATACGGTCGCCCGCGTCCAGCATATAAGGCTTGTTGATGGCTTCGTTGAACGCGGGCGGGGCCGGCCGGTAACTGGCGCAACCACCCAGCGTCATGGAAACAACGCCAATGGCCACCAGAAAGATCTGCTTGCTGAACACGTCACGAACCCTAACAAACGTTGCGGAGAAGTTTCTCGATTCTGTGCGGGATTATCAGTTCATTAGGGTTAATGGCTGGTAAAGTTTAGCGGCGACAAGCAGTTTACTGCACGCTGTGGTTGATGACTGCAACTTCTTAACTCGCTGGTTACCATACGTCTTTACCATTATGCTATTCGTATTGGAGTGTTCTGGAATGCCCGCGAGCTCTGTCGGAAACGATGTGGACATTGATATAGGCGCGTTGTTCGCCAGCCTGTGGCGTAACAGGCTACGGATACTCCTTGGCTCTCTGCTTTTGACGGCGCTGGCATTCCTTCTCCTTTCACTGGTATCGCCCAAATATCGCGCGGAAACCCGTATCCTCATCGAAACAGGGGAATCAGTCTTTACCCGTCCGGCAAATCAGCAGGCGGATGATCGTCCGGTGCTCGATCAGGAGGGCATCAAGAGCCAGGTCGAGCTCATCGGTTCGTCCGATCTTTTGAAGCGCGTCATCGTCAAGCTCGACCTTGCCAACAATGCAGAGCTTTCCGCTGGCGCTGAGCCGTCGGCACTGTCGCGTCTGTTTGGCGCTGTTGGTATCGGCAACAATCCGGATGAAGAGACTCGGGACGATTATATCCTCCAGGCCGTGCGCGACCGGCTCCTCGTCTATAGCGTTCAGGCCTCGCGCGTCATCGTCATCCAGTTCTCCTCCAAGGATCCCGCACTCGCCGCATCCGTCGCCAATGCCATCGCCGACGAATATGTCGCCGCGCAGCAGGCGTCGAAGTCCCAGGCAAACACCGATGCGACGGGTTGGTTGCAACCGGAAATTGCCGACCTCAGCAAGCGTGTCAAGGACGCCGAGGCGAAAGTCGCGGCGTATCGCAGCTCATCTGACCTCTTGATCGGCCAGAACAATGCCGTTCTCGCTACCCAGCAGCTTTCCGAGCTTTCCTCGGAACTCTCGCGTGTTCGAGCCAACAGGGCGGCCAGCGAGGCAAGCGCCGAGAGCGTCCGTGCCGCACTGGCAAAGGGTGCGCCTGTCGAAACGCTCCCGGCAGTCATGGCGTCGCCCTTGATCCAGCGCCTGCGCGAGCGTCAGGTGCAGCTCAACAATGACATTGCCGATCTGTCGGCGTCCCTGCTCAGCGGCCATCCGCGTATCCGGGCATTGCGCTCGCAGCTTGCCGATCTCAACAACCAGATTCGTCTGGAGGCGCGCAAGGTTCTGGGCAGCCTTGAAAACGAGGCCGAGACCGCGCGTTTGCGTGAGAGCCAATTAACGAGTTCTCTCAACCAGTTGAAGGCACAATCTTCGAAGGCGGGTGAAGAAGAGGTTGAATTGCGTGCGCTGGAACGCGAAGCCACAGCGCAGCGGCAATTGCTCGAATCCTACCTGACGCGCTATCGCGAAGCGTCGTCTCGCACGGATCGCGGCTATCTGCCTGCCGATGCGCGTATCTTCTCACGCGCTGACCGCCCGATCGAACCCTACTTCCCCAAGAAGATCCCGATGACGATAGCGGCTTTCGTCGCATCGTTGCTGCTGCTCAGCATCATCACTTTGCTGCGGGCCCTGTTCAGTGGTCAGGCCCTGCGTCCCGCTTATACACGGCCCGCGCCGGTGGAAGAGGCCGTACGGCCTGTCCCTGTTCGCGCTATCCCTGAACCGGTTCTGCCTGTTGCCGAACCTGCTCAGCCAGCGATTGAACCGATAGTCGCAGAGACGCCGGAGCCACCGGAAAAGGCGACCGCTGTCGACGAAGAGAAACCGTCCAAGGAAATCCGCGCGCCCGTGCTTGATACGCCTGTCGAGACGCCGGCAATCCCCGCCGATCATTCAGGCATCGCAAATGTCGCCACACGCTTGATGGCGAGTGGTGCAGCGCGCGCCGTGGTTGTTTCGCCGGAAGGCGACGAAGCCTCGGCTCTCACCATCCTGCTCGTGCGTGAACTCGCCGACCGGGGCGTGCGCGTCATACTCGTCGACATGACAGGTTCTGGTGAAATCGGCCGCTCCATGCTGGACGACAAGAACCTTCCGGGCATCACCAATCTTCTGGTGTCGGAAAAGCACTTCAGCGACGTCATTCATCCGGATCACTATTCGCAGGCCGAGATCATCCCGCTGGGCAATCACGATCCGGCCAAGGCGATGCAATCCGTGGGGCGCCTGCCGATGATCCTCAATGCCTTGCAGTCGGCGTACGATCTTGTCGTTGTCGATGCTGGCCCGGCGACGGTTGTTGAGCTGAAACACCTTCTTGCCGATGGTACAGAACTTATTCTCGGCGTGGTCGATCCAGATGATCCGGATGTAGCCGAAATCGCAAGAGCTGTGTTCGACGCCAAGCTGCTCGAGCCGGAATTATTGACGCCATTCAACAAGGGCCACTTACGACTGGATGCCGGCCGGATTGTCCGCTCGGCCTAACGTTTCCCGAACAAGCGCGAACGGGCCTTTTTCACGACAGCCCAGACGGTTTCGTTTTTCTTTATGCTATGCACCAGCTTGCCGCGTGCACTGAGATATCCTGCAAATATCCGACCCTTCACGGTGAGGCTGACTTCGGTGTCAAAACTCGGTACTTCGATATCTGACCAGCTGCGCTTGTAAGGCTCATCGCCGATGCCAAAGCTGTAGATGGCGAGATCGGTCTTGCAGCTATCCTGAATGTCTTCGAAGAACAGGAACTCGCCAGGACTGGCGCTGACCAGTTCATCCTCTGTGATGCCGATGAAATCGATGAAGGTTTGGTTCCTCGCATAGGACTTCCCGAGAACCGCGCGATACTGCCCTGCCACTTCCAGTGCTTTGAGTTGAAAACGCGTTGCCGATTGAACCTCATGGGCGAACAGCTGCCGGAAGAAATCCATAGTGCCCGCCGGTTCATAGGTGTTCTTGATACCAGCCTTGGCGAGCCGCATTGCCTTGCACTCGAAATAGTTCTCAAGCATCGCGTTGGTCTCGACTGGAGTGGTCGCAGTGACGATGCGATATCCTCCGGCGTCCTCGAAGCGGCGTGTGTTCTGACGATGTTTCTTTTTCTTGCGTTTGGAGTTGTGGCGGCTCATCACCGTTTCGAAATTCCGGTCGAGGGTGATCCCGAGGCTGATATTGGCATTTTCCCGGCTTGGCAGTTGCATCAGCGGATTGGCCTTGCCATCGAGTTCGCCGAGCTGCCGCGCCAGCGAGACGAGATCGATATCCGGCCGGGCCTTGTGCAGTGCTTCGAAAAGCCCGTTGAGATCGGCCGCAGAGATCTGCGCGCCGGGCGACAGCGCCGGAAAATTGCAATTGGCGTGCGGCCCGCCCGGGAATGCTGCAATCCTGACTGGACCCTTTTTCACAATCTCCAACGGCAAAAGGAAAACCGGCCTGTCCGCTTCGTAGAGCGCCGCGATCAGGCAGTCCGCATTGACGCATGACTGCCAGAATGAAAACCAATTGGCAGTTTGAGCTGGGCCGGCAAGAAAATCCTCCCCCAGTCCACTCCACATTGCTTTGGCTTCAAGCGGGTTTGCAATGATTTTTGCTTGTCGTGAAGTAATGGACATTCTTGCGTTCCATTGGAGGAGATGCGAAATGCGGCGAGGTTCTGTTGATCAACCATATATAAACGTTTAAGTCGCATGAGTTGATGAACAGAATCCTTCGGATATCTTCAAATAACGCGAATTGGTGAAGGAATGGTCCACGCGGCTGACTTGATACGAAAAGCCGTGATGAGACTGGCTTGGCACAGCGGTTTTGCGTCAAGCACACGCGACCGCTTCGGCGGGCTCGGTTCCATCATCATGTTGCACCGGGTTCGTCCGGATTGTATCAGCCCGCTCGGCGTTACCCGTTCACTGGCGATCACGCCTGCCTTTCTCGATCAAATTATCGTGTCGCTGAAATCCGAGGGCACGGAAATCGTCTCCATGGACGAGATGGCAGAGCGGGTCAAAGCAGGTTCACCTGGCAAAAGGCGCTTTGTCGCGATCACGCTCGACGATGGTTACAATGACAATCTCAATCACGCCTATCCGGTTTTCCAGAAGCACAATGCGCCATTCACAATCTATGCCGCGCCCGGCCTGATCGAGGGCGCTGCGGTACTGTGGTGGGAGATCGCCGAAAAACTCGTTGCCAAGGCAGATTTCATAAATATCCCCGGCGGACCCGAATGGCGATGCGGGACGCTATTTCAGAAACGCGCAACCTTCCATTCGTTGATGCGCTATTTTTCGTTCACGCTGACTGAACTGGAGCAATTGCCCATCCTTCGCGAGATGTGTGCCGAGGAGGGAATGATCTGCGGCGTCCCGGCCAATCAGGATGTGATGAACTGGAAGGAAATACGCCAGATCGCCAGCGATCCGCTATGCACAATCGGCGCGCATACGGTCCATCACTACAACCTGAAGAAATTAACCCCGGATATGGTCGCGCAGGAAATGCGCCTGTCAGCTGATATGCTGGAAGAAAAACTCGGCAAGCGGCCCGCCCATTTCGCCTATCCCTACGGCTCTTCAAAAGCTGCAGGACGACGCGAAGCCGAGATCGCCGCCGCGGAAGGTTTTGCCTCCGCCGTCACCACACGGCACGGCACTATCCATGCCGAACATCGGGCCAATATGTGGGCTCTGCCACGGATTTCCATCAATGGCCGCTTCCAGAAACTGGTCTACGCCAGGACGATGATGAGCGGCGTGACGACGCCAATCGCCAACGCGGGAAGGCGAGTGGTCCAGGCTTAAAAAAGATTTATGAGAATTCAGTATGATGAGGTAGCTGGTGCGGCTTTCGAGAACCGGAGCGCAATGGACATTCTCGTCCATGAGCACCGGAAGCGCAGAAAGTCGCATCAGATGCCCATCAGGGTGAATTCTCAGCCTTGTTTTTCGGCGCCTTTTCCATCCAACTAATGATAAACATCGCCGGCAGCACCCAGAGGAATCCGGTGCCGAAAAAATACAGAAGGTGTACCCACGGACCGGAATTGCCGAGCAGCGCGACGGCAAAAATCGTTGCGACGATCGCGTAGACGCAGACGAGCGTCACGAGCAGAAATGTTCCGATGAGTTTCTTCAGCCTTACGGGCATCGCCTGATCCAATTCTCCAGCTTCTGGGCCATCCTCTACTCGTTAAACCCATCGAGGCAAAGCAAAAAAGGCCGGCCTCCGCCATAAACGCGACGGCGTGTCGCGTGGAGCATCCTTGTAACGGATCAGCTTATGCTGCACCTATCGGCGCAATACAGGAGCGTTCTGCATGGCTGCCAACACACTATCCCAAGGCATGGTCGCCTCGGTTCAGGATCGCGAAGCGCGAAACCGCCAATATATCCGCATCTGGCTTTATCTGGTGCTGATCGTGCTGGCGACCATTGTGCTGGTGGGCGGAGCAACCCGCATGACCGGCTCCGGCCTTTCAATCACCGAATGGAAGCCTATCCACGGCATCATACCGCCGTTCGGCCATGACCAATGGATGGAGGAATTCGATAAATACCGGCAGATCCCGCAATATCAGCGGCTGAACAACGGCATGAGTCTCGCCGAATTCCAGCAAATCTTCTGGTGGGAATGGGCCCATCGGTTTCTCGCGCGCGGCGTCGGCTTTCTCGTTGCCGTGCCGCTTGTCTTCTTCTGGCTGACAGGCCGTCTCGAGCGCCGGTTGAAGCCGCGCATGATCTTCATTCTTGGTCTTGGCGCTTTGCAGGGCGCAGTCGGCTGGTGGATGGTCGCGTCCGGGCTGGTCGACCGCGTCGATGTCAGCCAGTACCGCCTCGCCACACACCTTACGCTCGCCTGCATCATATTCGCGGCGGTCATGTATGTTGCGCGCGGTCTCGCCGTCTATTCCGAAACACCGGCCAATCGCCGGATCCAGCGCTTTGTCGGCTGGTTCGTCGTGTTCGTCTTCATCCAGATTTATCTCGGCGCGCTCGTCGCTGGCCTCGATGCAGGACTTTCCTACAATACCTGGCCGCTGATGGATGGATCGATCATTCCGGGTGATCTCTTCCCGATCCAGCCGATCTGGCACAATCTCTTCGAAAACCCGAAGACAGTGCAATTCGTGCATCGCTGCTTTGCTTATTTCGTGTTCATCGTCGCCATCTGGCAGGCCGTATCCACGGTTCGGCAAGCGCCCGGCACAACCCACGCGCGGCGAGCCATTCTCCTTGCCGTTCTGGTTGCCCTCCAGGCAGCGATTGGCATCACCACGCTGCTGATGCAGGTGCCGATCGGGCTCGGGCTGCTGCATCAATTCTTCGCCATTGTCATTCTTGGATTTTCCGTCGCCCATTGGCGCGCGACCAAGGGTGCTTATCCGTTGGAGACAGTGGTCTTTACAGGCAGATAGTTTTTATTGCGTGTTTTCATCATGCTAATTGCTAATTGTGATCAAGTAGTTGGTGGACTCTAATACTTCTGCTCCGGGACCGGCGCGTCTTTCTGCAAGTGAGGTTTTGCATTTGCAGTGATTTCCAAAGACGCAGATAGCGCACGAGGAATCGCGCGCTATCTGAGTCTTATTTGTCTCCCAGCATGAGGTCGAGGTTCTGCACTGCAGCCCCCGATGCTCCTTTGCCGAGATTATCGAGCAGCGCGACGAGATTGACCTGACCCTGGCCTTCGGTACCGAAGACATAGAGCTTCATGATGTCCGTATCGCGCAACTCTTCCGGATCGAGGCGCGGCAGCATGGCGCTCTCCGCCAACGGCACGACCTGCACGATGTTCTGGCCCTCATAATGCTTGACCAGTGCCGCATGGATATCTGCCATCGACGCATTGCCGTCTAGATCAGCGGTAAACAGCGGCACCTGCACGATCATGCCTTGCGCAAAGCGGCCAACGCTTGGCGAAAAGATCGGCTTGCGATCCAGATGCCCATGCATCTGCAGTTCCGGCACGTGCTTGTGCTTGAGCGGCATCGCATAGAGGAAATGGTTTGCGTCAATATGGTCGGGCGCGTCGGGATTCTCCATCTGCGCGATCATCTGCTTGCCGCCGCCGGTATATCCGGAGACCGCATTGACGGTGACCGGATAGTCGCCGGGCAGGATGCCCGCATCGCGCAGCGGCCTTACCAGCGAAATCGCGCCGGTCGGATAGCAGCCGGGATTGGCGACGAGCCGTGCATTAACGATCTTCTGCCGCTGGTCGCGGTCGAGTTCGGCAAAGCCGTACGCCCAGTCCGGGTGCACACGGTGTGCGGTCGAGGTGTCGATGATCTTGGTTGAATTATGCCCTTCGAGGATCGCTACGGCTTCCTTCGACGCATCATCGGGCAGGCAGAGAATGGCGACGTCCGCTTCCTTCAGGAAATCGGCGCGCAACTCCTTGTTGCGCCGCTCGGCTTCGGGAATGGAAAGCACATCGAGATCGTCGCGGCCCGCAAGCCGCGTGCGGATCTGCAGGCCGGTGGTGCCGTGTTCGCCGTCGATGAAGATTTTGGGTTTCATGGAAATGCCCCTGGAAGCTTTGAATTCAGATGGTTAGCTCAGTTTCTTCTAAGTGGCCTTATCGTTTGCGTGGTTCGACAAGCTCACCATGAGGGAGGTAGGTGGGCTGCAAGATAATCACCAGTGTCGCAACCGCAATGATCACCAGCCTCGCAACCGCGATAACCACCAGCCTTGCAAATCTTGACTCCCTGCAATCAATCTACCTCCCTCATGGTGAAATCACCTATCCGCTAACAATTTGAAATCGTTGACGAATTAAATAGTCCCGATTTGTTTCCCGGTAGCATTCCTAGTTGCGGATTTTTTGCAATTTCGTCACTAGGTTATCGATTATCCCAGTGACTCGTGTAGCATTCATAGAAGCCGCACGCGAGGCTAACATGGCGCAGACCTAAAAAAAGACCGCCCTCGGCAGGCGGTCTAATGGGGATTATGAATGGGGTATAATCCAGCACATTGGGTTCCAGACAACAACAGGGTGAACCGGAACCAGAGAAACTAGATACCAAATATCATCGAGAGGATAAGATTTGGTATCCGGGGCTGCCGGTTAAAACAGCCCCAGGATGCATTATGGGGCAGCTGTAGCCATGTTGCCGGAAAGCTTGTTGAACACGCCATTGATGCTGGTACCAAGAGAGGATGCACCAGCAATGATGCCGACGGAAATAAGGGCGGCAATCAAGCCATATTCAATGGCAGTCGCGCCGGACTCGTCTTTAAGGAAACGTGTGAAGAGCTTGGTCATGTTTTTCGCCTGTCCTGTAACTTTGTTGCGGTTTCCGTGAACCGTCGTGAACATAGGCCGCGAGACATTGCGGGGTTCTTAATTGGGATGGTTACTGAAAAGTGACTGAAATTGTTGATTAATTCACGATTACTGAGCGACAGTAAATCTTATTAAACTTGTACCAACGACACGGTGACGCAAGGCTTGCGGCGTGCTCGCCCTGATCATGCTGGCGCTCTACCAGCCGGTGTAACAGGCGGATTTTTCTGCCGGGTTTTTGTCCGCCGTAGTTTGTCCATTTATGGACAAATTGCTCTCAGATCTGAAACCATTCCACGGGCGGAATGGTGGTACATTTCACCGCCGCAACGGCGACGGCCCCACCTTGGTTTCGTAGAGCCGCTCAAGGCTCCGCACCGTGCCGTATGTCGGTGTCCGCGCTTCGCCCGCCGCCAAGCGCCAGACGCTGGCGCGGGACAATCCACATTGCTTGGCGATTAGATCGCGCGACATGCCACAGGCTTCGAGGCCAGCTATCAACGAGGCGAATTGTTCGGCGTCAGACGGCATGGTGATATCGATACACCCGAAGGCGCGCGGGCGGCAAGATTGTGACCCGGGTCAGAATTTGAAATCCGTAATTATTACGAATTTGAAAGTTCCAATAATTGGAAATTTGCCACGCGGAAACTGTTCGCCCGCGAACGCTTAACCATTACGGCAGCGCCCGCCACTCGGCCTTGATCGTCTCGATGGCGCGGCCCGCCTCCGCAATGCTCCAGCCCGCCCGGTAGGCTTCGAGGATGAGCGGTTGCGGATCGTCGATATCGGGATCGAACCGCCTGCGCAGCGCCCGCACCAGATCGGCGTCGCGCTCGGGGTATGGTCCCTCATGGCGCGGTGGCCTGATGCGCTTCATGGCTTTGCTGGCAAGATGGTTGATGGTGGTCATGGGTGGCTCCCTGCGGATTTTTCCGCACCCTTGCGACAGATGTCGCAGCGCCCGTCAAAAGGCCCAATAAAACCAAGGGCTGAAATCGACGCCATGCGACTTATGTCGCAGCACTGCGGAATTTTCCGCGCCCGAACAAAGTAGGGGTGGCCCCACTTTGCTCTCACCGCGCTCCCGGCCCGGTCCCGGCGAGCAATCCACCCGCCCGCTGCTGGCGGGCAATCTCTTCCTGCACCACAAGGTTCAGGCGCTTGCCGAGGCCGACGCCTTGGTCTTTCGTCAGCACCGCATTGCCGTTGCTGTCCACCCGGATTGCCACGTTGTTCTGCCGGTTGTCGTAGACGGTGCCGCTTCCAGCCTTCGCCGCCGCGCCCTTCGGCAGCACGACTTCGCCCTTGTGCAATATCGCCGGGACTTCACCGGGCGCAAATCCCGCCACACCGCCGCGCTGGTAGCGTTTTGCCCCGACGAAGGCATTGGCACTAACCGCACGCACGAACGTTGCGTCGCGGCCCACGGTGCCGCCAGCGTGCATGCCGAAGCCCAATATCTTGCCAAGGAAGCCACCGCCCGTACCACTGCCGGTGCCGGTGAACAGTGAGCCGAGCGCGTTCTTCGAGAACAGCGCCTCAATCGCCATGTTGAGCAATCCGTCGATTACCCGGTCGAGCATGTTGGTAAACGCCAGCCAACCTTGTGGTCGAGGCACTCCTCGATAGTCTCGCGGGCGAACGCGGTTTCGTTGGAACACCAATCCTTGAAGGTCGAGCGGAAGCCATGCGGCACCGCGATTTTGCCCGATACAAGCTTACTGAGCGCGTCGCGCATGTCGCCGCTCTCCAGTGCCGGGAACACCCGGCTCTCGCCGTCGCGGCGCTGCTGCGCGTTGAGTATCGCTAATGCCGGTTTGCTCAGGGGAACGATATGGTCGCGGGCACCGGTCTTGGTGCGGGCCTTGGGGATCGTCCACAGCCCCGCCTTGAAATCGAACTCGTCCCACTCGGCCAGTTGGGTCTCGCCGGAACGGACGGCGGTGAGGATGGTGAGGAGCAGCGGCGGCAACGCCGGGTCGCTTGTCGTATCCAGTCCGGCAACGAAGGCCGGGAGATCGGCGTAGGGCAATGCTGGATGGTGACCGCGTTGCAGCCGTGGCCGCTTCGGCAACAGGTGATCGAGATTGCCTTTCCACGCTGCCGGATTGTCACCTGAGCGATAGCCCTTGGCCTTGGCGTAGTCCAAGACCCGCTCAACGCGCCCGCGCAACTGTTTGGCGGTTTCCGCCTTCTCCAGCCAGACCGGTTTGAGGATGCCGAGGATATCGTCAACGCCGATGGCGTTCACCGGCATGTCCGCAATGGCGGCGGCGTGCAGGGTGAGCGAGCGGTTCCAGCCATCCTCCGTCTTCTTGTTGCGGAACGTCGGCTTGAGGCTGTCGAGCAGCGCGGTGCCGCATTTCGCGAAGGTCATGGCGTTGCGCTTTTTCTCGGCCATCGGGTCCTTGCCCGCGCCGATCAGGTCATGAACGGCAAGCGCCTTTTTCCTTGCCAGCGGGATCGAAACCCGCCCGGCCTTGCCCGCGCCGGTCCATGAGCCAAGGCCCGGCTCGCTCTGCTTCTTGCCGCGCTTCCACAAGAAAACCCAGCTCTTCGAGATGCTGCCGTTTTTTGATTCTGTGACCTTCATGTACAGGCACGGCACCGTCCCTTCCGCATAGCGTCCGGGTTCGGTAAGGTTGTCGATGATTTCCTTAGTGAGCGGGGTGATGTGTTTGCGGGTTCTTGGCATGGGCTTTCCTTGACGGTTTCCTAGTTAGGTATATGACACCACCTAACACTTGCGGACGCCTATGGCAAATCAACACATTGAAAACACTGGCTTTTTTACAATTATGGACACCCACGAACACCCACGACAGCTTGCCCCGCTCCCTCATGGTGAGCTTGTCGAACCACGCACAATGACATTGCCATTTCATCATTTTCGGCGCGCTTTCTGTTCAGCCAGCATACCCAGGTAATACATCGCGATTGTGGCACCTGCGATCGCGGTCACGTCCGCATGATCATAGGCAGGTGCGACCTCCACCACGTCGGCACCGACGATATTGAGTTCCGTCAGATGCCGCAACACGGACAGGATCTTCGCCGAGGAGGGCCCGCCGGCAACAGGCGTGCCGGTGCCGGGCGCGAAGGCCGGATCGAGGCAGTCGATATCGAAGGTGAGATACACCTTTTTGCCCGCGGTTCGGGCGATGATCTGTTTGGCGATCTCGGCTGCAGACAACTCTTCGACCTCATAACCATAGACGATCTTCAACCCGCAATCATCTGGCGCATGGGTGCGGATTCCGACCTGGATCGAGTGCGCCGGATCGATCACCCCATCGCGCGCGGCGCGGCCAACGAAAGAGCCATGGTCGATGCGCTTGCCGTCATCGTACCAGGTGTCCTGATGCGCATCGAATTGCACCAGCGCCACCGGTCCATGCTTCGCCGCATGTGCCTTGAGAATCGGCCAGGTGACGAAATGATCGCCGCCGAGCGACAGCAGGAAAGCGCCGGACTTGATGATCTTCGCCGCCTCGCGCTCGATTGTTACCGGTGTTTTCTGATGATTGCCGTAGTCGAGCAGGCAATCGCCATAATCGATCACCGCAAGATCGGCAAAAAGGTCGCGCTGGAACGGATATTGCGGATCATTGTCGAAGATCGCCGAGGCCCGCCGTATCGCCTGCGGACCAAACCGCGCTCCCGGCCGGTTGGATACCGCCGCATCGAACGGAATGCCCCAGACCACTGCCTCGGCACCGTTCAGGTTCTTCGTATAGCGCCGGCGCATGAAGGAGAGGGCGCCCGCATGGGTCGGATCCGTCGCCGCGCTGGTCAGATTGCGCGCTGTAAAGGCGTGATCGATGGACTTCGATGGCATTGGATTTCTGCTCCAGGACTTGGCATCGTTAATTGGTGCGTGGTTCGACAAGCTCACCATGAGGGAGGTAGGTCGATGGCATGGAACCAAGAATTGCGACGTTGACGATTATCGTTGCAGCCGCCACCTCCCTCATGGTGAGCTTGTCGAACCACGCACAGTGGCGAAGCTACCGTAAACGCACTCATTGGCAACAAAAAAGCGGACCCGAAGGCCCGCTTTCTGTTCTGTCCGTATGAAGCGATATTAGCGCTTCGAGAACTGGAACGAGCGACGGGCTTTCGCCTTGCCGTACTTCTTGCGTTCGACGACGCGGCTGTCGCGTGTCAGGAAGCCGCCCTTTTTCAGAACGCCGCGCAGGGCAGGTTCGAAATAGGTGAGGGCTTTGGAGATACCGTGACGAACGGCACCGGCCTGACCGGACAGACCACCACCGGCAACGGTAGCGATGATGTCGTACTGGCCGGCGCGGTTGGCAGCAACGATCGGCTGCTGCAGGATCATCTGCAGAACCGGACGGGCGAAATACTTGCCGTATTCCTTTTCGTTGACGACGATCTTGCCGGAACCCGGCTTGATCCAGACGCGGGCAACCGCATCCTTGCGCTTGCCGGTTGCGTAGGCACGGCCCTTGGCATCGAGCTTCTGGACATGAACCGGTGCAGCGGCCTGCGTCAAGGCGACGGCAGCGGTACCGAGTTCTGCGAGCGAGTTGAGCTCAGCCATTCTTATGCGCTCCTTTTGTTCTTGGAATTCAGCGCGCCAACGTCGAGGACTTCAGGTGCCTGAGCTTCATGTGGGTGGTTGGAACCGGCGTAAACGCGCAGGTTCTTCATCTGGCGACGGCCGAGCGGACCACGGGGGACCATGCGCTCAACAGCCTTCTCAACGACGCGTTCCGGAAAACGGCCTTCGAGCAGCTGACGGGCAGTGCGTTCCTTGATGCCGCCGGGATGACCGGTGTGCCAGTAGTAAATCTTGTCGGTAAACTTCTTACCGGTGAGGGCAACCTTGTCGGCATTGATGATGATGACATTGTCGCCATCGTCAACGTGCGGGGTGAAGGTTGCTTTGTGCTTGCCGCGCAGGATGTTGGCGACGATGGAAGCGAGACGGCCGACGACGAGACCTTCGGCGTCGATCAGGATCCACTTTTTCGTCACATCTGCCGGCTTCTGGGAGAAGGTAGCCATTGTGTTCGTCCTTGAGATCATCCTTCACAAAGGAAGGCTTTTCTTGTTGCTTGGGTTATGCGGATACTTGAATTCCGTATAACAATGAAAAACGGCGGGAAATCCCACCGCAGTCGAGGGTTTCAATAAAGGGGCAGGGCACTTGCGTCAAGTGTCGATTTTTGTGCAGTATCAGAAATAACATAGCAAATACAGCTGCTTATTGAAAAGGTATTATATTACCACATCATTTTGGCGCAATTTGGCCGCTGGATGAGATGGAGCGGCGCCCCCATTGCCCCCCAGGCGTCACTTCACAGCGACGACAACCTTCCCCTTCGCGCGACCCGTTTCGACATAGTCCAGCGCCTCATTGGTCTTCTCGAATGGGAAGACCCGATCCACTACCGGTCGTATGGCACCTGCCTCGATCAGGGAGGTGATCTGACCAAGCTGCCCACCGTTGGCCGTCATGAAGAGGAAGGAATAGCTGATGCCCTGGCGTTTCGATTTTCTCCTGATGCCGAAACTCAGCAGGCGCATCACCTGTTGAAGCAGCCAGCCTGAGCCGTTCTGCCTCGCGAAATCCGGGTCCGGCGGACCGGAAATCGAGATCAGCTTCCCGCCCGGCTTCAGCACACCAAGGGATTTCTTCAGCGTGTCTATGCCGAGGCTGTTCAGTACGACGTCGCAATCGTGCAGGACCTCCTCGAAGTTGTCCTTCTTGTAGTCGATCACGACATCTGCGCCGAGACTTTTGACGAGATCGATATTTACTGTGCTTGTGGTCGTCGCCACATACGCTCCGAGATGCTTGGCAAGCTGGATCGCGATCGTGCCCACGCCGCCCGAGCCGGCATGGATCAGGACTTTCTGCCCCTTCTGCAAGTTGGCCCGCTCGACAAGCACCTGCCATGCTGTCAGGGCGACAAGCGGAATGGATGCGGCCTCTTCCATGGTCAGATTGTTCGGCTTCATCGCTACATCGGCCTCGTCCATGGCGATATACTCTGCAAATGTCCCGATGCGATCCTGGGCCGGACGCGCATAGACCTCGTCACCAGGCTTGAACTGACGGACATTGGCCCCGACCCGGACCACGACGCCCGCTACATCGTTGCCGAGGACCAGCGGAAGGCGGTATGGCAGGATGAGCTTGAACTCTCCATCTCTGATCTTGGTATCCAGAACATTCACACTGGCGGCGTGAACCTCCACCATCACATCATTCTCCCGCAGCTCCGGCTCCGGACTTTCAGCGAAACGCAGGGCACCACCTTTCACATAGCGATCGATCAGGAATGATTTCATAAGAACCAACTTTCGTTTCTGTGGTCAGCCGGCGAAGCCAAATAATGTAGCGATGAACGTTCAGTCGGGAAGCCGACTGAATTTCCGCAGGTTTTTGTCTACGAAGGACTCCGGCAGGAAGCGGCGCATAAAACGAACCTGCCCCGCTGCTTTGCCTGCGGTGTAGCGTCTTTTAGGCGATGCCGCATTGGCGGCCCTTACGACGGTTGCGGCGACTACCTCAGGTGCGTCACCCTTCGCGATGATTTCGCGCATCAGCTTCTCTGCGTTGGCACGATTAGTATCGTACACGGGAAGCGGCTGGTCCGGTCGGGTGATGTTATCTTCGAAGGATGTGCGGGTCACACCCGGCTCGACAAGCACAACGCGGATGCCCTGCGTTCGAACTTCATGATCGAGAGATTCCGAATAGCCCTCGATAGCGTGTTTGGTCGATGCGTAGAGGGCGTTATAAGGAGCGGGAATTAGCCCGAGTATGGAGCTCAAATTGACAATTCGGCCCCTGCGCTGGCGTCTCATCACGGGCAGGACTGCATTTGTCATCCGCAGGACGCCGAACACGTTCACGTCGAACACAGCCTTCGCCTGTGCCGCAGAGGACTCTTCAGCGCCGCCGAGCAGCCCGATTCCGGCGTTGTTGACGAGAAGATCGATCCGCCCTGCGCGGCTTAGAACCTCGTCGACGACCGTCTGCACCGATGCGTCATCGGTTACATCGCAGATCAGCATCGTGATCCCGTCCGGGGTATCGGACATCGGCTTTCGGCTGGTACCGAATACACGGTAGCCATCGCGCCGCAGCGCTCGTGCCGCTACCAGCCCAATGCCTGAGGAAGCGCCCGTGACCAGGGCGATGCCGCGTTCTGTCTTGCTCATTGCGTTCTGCTTTCATTTTGTCGTGGAACATCGATGAATAATCAGTTACTATGAATTTAGTAGTAAGTCACTATCAAAAAGATATTAACATGAAGAATCTTTCAAACCAGCCATGCCTGATCGCCCGGAGCCTTGCCCTTGTGGGGGATGCATGGAGCATGCTGATCATGCGGGATGCCCATGCGGGCCTCACTCGCTTTGATGAATTCCGCAAGAGTCTTGGTATCGCGCCGACGATGCTGACGGGGCGACTTTCAGCTCTGACTGACGAGGGGCTGCTGGAGAAACGCCGCTATTCCGACCGACCGCCACGGGATGAATATCTGCTGACCGAAGCCGGCCGCGACTTTCTGCCGGTGCTGTTTGCGATCGGCGCGTGGGGACGCAAGCATCGCGGCGGGGGCAAGGTGAACCGGTTCTTTGACGCCGAGACCGGAACGGAGATCGATCCCGTCACCATCGACCGCGAGACCGGCGCTCCGGTCGGAACACGTCCCATTCGCGTTGCCGCACCCGAATGACTCGCCCCACGGCGGATGAAGCAGCGCCTGACAACTGCCATTGGAAGCCCGCTTCCGGCGCAAAGTTGCCGGTGGTGGTCCGTTTTTCGAGCCATGCCTCATGGCAGTCGCTGCCAAATACTGATGCCAGATTTATAGGTCCTGAGCCTAGTAGACCATACCGGCTAGAATGCTGTAATGCGCCCTTCGCACCGTTCGTGCGACCTACTCCTCAAAGCGACTCGTGGCGTCACGATCGCGGTCGTATCGTCTCGTGAGCGGAAACGGCGGCAACCAGGACTCACGACGGACGATCCAGCTTTCGTAGGTTGGCATCAGTTGGTCAGGGGCATCCAGGGATCCTACGTTCACTTCGATTTCGTCTGCGGTGCGTGCGAAAATGGACGAGCCGCAGCGGGGACAGAAAAACCGCCCGGCGTAGTCGCGTGTTTCGCCATCGATCGTCACCGCATCCTGAGGGAACACCGCGGAAGCGTGAAAAAGGGCCCCATGATGCTTGCGGCAGTCGAGACAGTGACAAAGGCCGACCCGGTATGGGAGTCCCGACGCCACAATTCGGACGTTGCCGCACAGGCAACCGCCAGTGAATCGGTCCATGCTGCGTCTCCTCCAAAATCAAGCGGGCGGAATGATTACAACGAACGGCACTGTCATTGCAATTGCCCGCTGCGGGCGGGGACGCGTCGTTCTTCCGTAGCGGGCGATAGTGATCATCGCTTCCAGGCGAACAGAGCCTGTCAGATGACACTCCTGCAACATCGGAGCGTTTGGGTGGTTCGCGTTGCACACAAAGCTCCGCACCATAAACAGGCCCGCACTCATGGATATGCCCGCATCGAACAAGCCGTCGGCAAGCTCAAACGCGTCGCCCTGCGATGCGAGAAGACGAAGCGGAATTTCGCATCCCATTGTCGCACTCACAGCAGGCTTCTTCTTGGTCAAATCCGTCCACACCGCCTAGGCCAGGACTCGCTCATCACCGCCACTTGATCAATTTACGCAACGTTTTACCGTAACGTACTTCCGTTACCCGCCGGGTTGCCTATGATCATCGTGGTCCGTTTATCAGGTGAGGTGCGATGGCAAACAGGCAGACCAGGCTCATCTTCTTCAAAGCGCTTTATCAGCAAGTTCTGGTGGTATGGCCGATCTTGTCCGGGATCATCATGGTGATGGTGGCGTGCGGGCTTCTGGTTGGGTGGATAGAAGGCTGGCGCGTGACCGACACTCTCTATTTCACCTTCGTTACCGGCCTCACCATCGGCTATGGCGATCTGACGCCAAAACATTTTTCATCGCGCATCTTCGCTATTGTGATCGGCTTTTGCGGTATCATCCTGACCGGGCTCGTTGCGGCGGTCAGCGTAGAGGCGCTGCGTTCGACGGTTATCGATCGCAAGTCCTGAGCGCTGCCAGCGGCAGTGCTTTTTTGGAATTGGGAGATCTTTCATGAACCATCTATGGCAAGAAATCCGGCACAACCCGATCCTTTGGCTACTCGCCCTCGTGCCCGTCGTTTTTGCGGCGAAGATGGCCAGCCCGGAGGCGCACACGCTGCTTTTTCTGCTCGCGGTATTGGCCATCATTCCATTGGCGACTCTGCTCAGTCACGCCACCGAGTCCGTTGCCGCCAAAACCGGCGATGCGGTCGGCGGTCTCCTCAATGCAACGCTCGGCAATCTCACCGAACTCATCATTGCGCTGGCCGCACTGCGCCTTGGCCAGTTTACCTTGGTCAAGGCTTCCGTGGCCGGAGCAATTGTTGCCAACACTCTGTTTATGTTGGGAGCGTCGTTCCTGCTCGGGGGACTGAAATACCACATTCAGGAGTACAATCGGGTGAACGCGCGTCTGCAAACAAGCCTGCTGTTTCTGGCTACAGTCGCCCTGATTATCCCCTCAGCAGTTGCCTCTGCCGATTTTGAGGTGCCGTCGGAGTTCATGCAAAAACTGAGTGTCGGCCTGTCAGTCGTCCTGATCATCGCCTATGGACTGGGTCTCGTATTCTCACTCAAGAGCCACAGCGAGCTCTTCGGCAGCACAGAAGAGGCTTCGGAGGAGCAGCCTTGGCCAATCAATGTGGCCCTTGTTACGCTGGCGGGCATTACAGTGCTGGTGGCGCTCGTCAGCGAAATCTTTGTCGAATCGGTTCAGGAGGCTGCGGCGACATTCGGAATGACGCCCGCATTCGTGGGCTTTATCGTCGTGGCCTTGGTAGGTGGTGCGGCGGAAATGGCATCAGCCTTTTCCGGCGCTCGCAAGAACAGGCTCGATCTGAGCGTCGGCATTGCTCTCGGAAGTGCTGCGCAAATCGCCCTCTTCGTTGCACCAGTCCTTGTGCTGCTGAGTTACGTCATCGGGCCAGCGCCCATGGACCTGCAATTCTGGCCGGGCGCTGTCGTCATGGTGCTGATCGCCACGATGACCGCCATCATCGTTACCAATAGCGGGCACTCGACATGGTTCGTGGGTGTATTGATGTTGATGGTCTACTTCATTCTTGCGATGACGCTGTATTTGCTGCCGCCTGGCGGGCAGGCGTAGACGTCTTCCACAACTCTTGAATGACCGTTCTTGGGCCCGAAGCAGACTTTAGCGAATGACCGCCCTGCTTGGAGTTTGACATAGAGGCAGCACAGCTCATGACCGGATCAAGTCCAGCGGAGCGGGACGTGTGATGGACAATATGAAGGCACGCCTCGATTGGCTAAAACGCGGCGACTGCCCGGGTTGGGGCGATGTCCTCTGCCAAAAGCGCACTGACGGAATCGCCCGAGTTGATCCGGCGCATGGCTTCGGCGAAGGCAGGCGCGACAGACAGCACGGTCAGCTTGGGCAGGCGCTTTTCGGTGGCGATGGGCACGGTGTTCGTGCAGACGATCTCCAGCACGTCGGGTTCGGCGGCAAGGCGGGCGACGGCGGAGCCGGCGAAAATGGCGTGAGTGGTGGCAATCCGAATGGTGCGGGCGCCATGGGCGCGCAGATGCTGGAGCAGTTCGAGAATGGAGCCGCCGCTGGCGATCTCGTCATCGAGCACGATGACGTCGCGATTGCGGACATCGCCGATAAGCGCCGAGATGCGCACCTGGGTATCGCTCACACGCTCCTTGGCACCGGCGGCGACCGGCACATTGAGGCGCTTGGCGAAGGCGGCCGCGTTTTTGGCATTGCCAAGGTCGGGCGAAACGACGACGCCGCGGCTCAGGTCATAGCGAAAGAAGTGATTGGCGAGCTCGCCAAGCGCATGGAGCTGATCGACGGGCACGCTGAAAAAGCCATGCACCTGCGGGGAATGCAGCGTCATGGTGAGGACGCGACTGGCCCCAGCAGTGACCAGGAGATCTGCGACCAGCCGCCCACCGATGGAAATGCGCGGCGCGTCCTTCTTGTCGGAACGGGCATAGGAAAAGTGCGGGATGACAGCGGTGATGCGCGAGGCTGATGCACCGCGCGCGGCATCGAGCATCAGCAGCAGCTCGACCAGGTTTTCCTGCACCGGCACGCTGAGCGGCTGGACGATGAAAACATCCTGCTCGCGGCAATTGGCCTGCAACTGGACTTCAAGGCAATCGTTGGAGAAACGCTTGGTGCGCACCGGATGCAACGGCACGCCGAGACAGGAACATATTTCCTGCGCAAGTTCGGGATGAGCACTGCCGCTGAAGATGGCTATCTGGTTCACCGCAACCTCCCCCAAAAACTGGTCGGCTTATGGCGGTTGACCCTGTCACAGTCAAGTCTTGCCGGCAGGGCCTGCTGGGAGTTTTTCAACAGTATCCGCGCAAATGTATGGACCGGCTGCGTTTCGCAAGTGAGTTCGTGCATGAATAGCGGAAATCGCTGATATGTATCCGGCCTGTTTGATCAGCTCGCGGGCCGTGGCCTTGATGGGAATACGCACGCGCCTTTGGTCTCATTAGCGGACAGGCTGCGGCGTGAGCAGGCAATCTAGTTCCGGATATGTGAGGGGGCAAGTACGTAACGGTAACATCCGCTTCTCTTGCTTCGATGAATGTCTTCAATGGCCAATAGGGCCAGTGGCATTGCCACTAGCGGCCTTATTGGCGGATTGATTCAATGGTTGCCAACCGAAAGATCCCGATTCCGCGTGATCCTGTGCTGTACAAAAAGCGCTACAAATCGAAAACATGTTCGGTAAGCTCAAGGACTGGCGTCGCATTCACACCCGATATGACGGCGGCGCTCACACCTTCTTCTCAAGCATATACATAGCGGCAGCCGTCATCTTCTGGCTCTGATTAGTGAGTCCTGACCCTAGGGGGTGTAAACGCCTGGACTAGCGAACCAACGGGCTGTCCCAGACGAGAAACAGCAGCGCTTTGAGCTGGGCGAAACGCTCTGGCCCAAGTTCGGCGCTCCACTCACGCTCGATGTCGCGCAATATGTCAACCATCTTCCAGAATGCGGCGTGTCCACGTTCGGTAAAAAGGATCTGCCGCGCGCTGCTTTCACCCGGAACATCCGACCGGACGATGTAGCCGAAACCCTCGAGGCTCCGAAGCAGCTGGTTGATGGCCTGTTTGCTCATACCGGCGCGTTCGGCGAGCGTAGCCGGGCGAACCTGATCCGGACCGGGAAACTGCAGCACCGCCATATGTGGCAGGCGCAGTTCGTCAAACCCGGCGGCGTTGAGCTCCTTGATAAGCCGGCGCTGGATCGCCTGGGCCGGAACGCGCAGCAGTGCGCCGATCAGCATGTCCTCGGTTTTCATCGGCAAACTCTCTGGGATAGGGGCATTGACTCTCGGTAAATGCAGTTTACTACTAGTAGTAAATGTAGTTTACCGAAGGAGATTACGCAATGCCGCAGCCAGCCATAGATCCTCGTGTCAATCCTTCCGACGAAACCATTGCCACCAAGGGGCTCGCGGTCCACTTCCTGCTGACCGGAGACAACTCGAATGACAGCATTGCGGCCTTCGAGCTTCTTGTCCCGGCTTCTCAGCGACTGCCCGTTCCCGCTCACAGCCACGACCATTATGAAGAGACAATCTATGGCATCGACGGTGTGCTGACCTGGACGGTCGACGGGAAACAGATCGATGTTGGGCCGGGACAGGCACTATGCATTCCGCGAGGTGCTGTTCATCGGTTTGATAACAACGGAAGCCTGGACGTGAAGGCACTCTGCATGATTACACCAGCCGCGATTGGTCCGGAGTATTTTCGCGAGGCTTTCGCGGTGGTCAACGCCGCGGCCGGTGCTCCACCGGACCGGGCCAAGATGGCAGAAATCATGCGCCGTCACGGCCTTACGCCCGCAGTGCCTCAGATATAGAGGCTAGGGTCAGGACCCGTTAATCTGGTCGAAATGGTATGAGGCTTTTCGTTCGGATGCGAGGAACAAAGGCGATGGAAATGTTTATCCATTTTCGAGCCTTTGCGACACAGTAGCCGGGCGAAAAGACCATATCCTCCGGACGCCGAAACGGCTGCAAGCTGCCGTGTCGAACCGTTCGGCCGGGGGAAAGGCCCCGCCCTTCACGTCTCTCAGAGCATGGTCCCGAAAAGTTGTTCGACTTTTCTGACAAGACCATGCTCCAATGAAAGAAGCGGCGCATGTATCTTTCGACCCGGCGAAGAGCCGGATCGGAACATGCGCTGCATCTTCTTGCCGTTTCAGGTGCCATTTCGATCATATTAACAGGTCCTGACCCTGGGCTTCGGGGCGCGGTGGTATCGAATAGGTCGACGTTGCGTGCGCCACAAGCTCGCCATTTACGCTGTTGGTTATCGCAATTTCCACGACCGCCAGGCGCTTGCCGAGTTTCAGCAGCGTCGCCTTTGCGTCGATAGGCCCAGGCTGCGGCTTGCGCAGGAAATTGATGTTGAGGTTCGTTGTCACGGCGAGGGCCACCGGCCCGATCTGCGCAAGGATAGCAACATAGGCGGTGATGTCTGCCAGCGCGAACAAGGTGGGCCCGGACACCGTGCCGCCCGGCCGCAGATGCCGGTCCGCCGGATCAAGCCGCATCGATGCAAAGCCTTCGCCGGCGTCGGTCACCACGAAGGCCATTCCTTCGGCATTTACTTGCGGAAATTCACGTTCCAGAAAGGAAGTCAACGCCTCTACATCCATCGCTATAGCCATAAACCAGTCCTTTGCTGTTTTCTTTACACTTCACTACTATCCTTGACGCTCCTATTTCCACATCGTCTTTTCAAGACGGAGGACGTTATGAAACCGCCTGGATTGATCGCAGCATGCTGTGTGTTTGCGCTCGCTTATGCCGGAATTATTGCTACACAGACGACACCGCCCCCGACCCAAGCCATACAACCGTTCAATCTGCCGGAGCGGCCGGTAGCTCTGACCGAGGATACGATCAGACGCTTCCTTTTCGGATTTGCGCCCGTGGCTGCGACCGTACGCGAGTTGGACGGCAGGGGTGAGGCTGTGGAGCGAACGGCTATCCTCGATGCGAAAGCAGCTGAATATGGTTTCGCCGGCTTTTCGGACTGGATAGATACAACGAATACGATCATGGTGACCTATCACTGGGCGACCAACCCTGATCCGCGCGTCGAAGTAGAGCAAGCAATCGCCTCAATTCCCGCCATGCCCAACCTTTCCGAACAGGAAAAGTCCGATATGATCGAGGGATTGAAAGCTGGCCTCGCCAAGGTTGAAAACGCAAAGCCGACGTCGGAGAATATGGCGATTGTCCAGCGTCATTTGCGCACGTTGAAGCCGTTTTATGAACTTTGGGCAGCGCCGGCCGGATGATCGAAAAACAGGACATGCTCGCTGATGCAGGAACATGACTACTATTCCGACGAATATATTCGCGGCATTCTGTCCTCTGTCAAAACCATCGCGCTGACCGGCGCTTCGCCCAATGAAATGCGGCCGAGTTTTTCCGTGATGAGATTTCTGCTTTCGCAGGGATATCACGTCATACCGGTCAATCCGGGGCAGGCGGGAAAGACCATCCTTGGCCAACTGGTCTATGCACGGCTCGCCAATATTCCGGTGCCGATCGACATGGTGGATGTTTTCCGCAACTCCTTCGCCGTTCCGGGTGTGGTCGATGAGGCGTTGGCGCTCGAACCGCTGCCCCGAGTGATCTGGATGCAGCTCGGTGTTTGGGACGAAGCCGCCGCACGCAAGGCGGAAGCAGCCGGGATCAAGGTAGTCATGAATCGGTGCCCGGCAATCGAAATTCCCCGGCTCGGCATGCGCGTCTAGCACCGTCTGCCGGTTGATGAAACGCTCGTTCAATTCATTTTCGCCGATCGCTGAAAAATGCGATGCCTGTGTGCCGTTCCGGCGAACAAGTTGAACGCTTTTACGCGATTCCTATGCAAGAAGTGCCGATTCCTACGCAAGAAACCCCGAAAATGGCACAAGAATCTCAATCGCTGGCTGCAATTAGATTGTCCTTGGTTGCGAAAATGCGCACTTGGCCCCAGCGTCGCAATCCCATAGCCTTGCAGGAGAGGCTGGCAACAGGAGGACAAACATGGCGCATCGCGCACCCGGAATCGAAACATTGGCGGTGCACGCCGGTGCCAGGCCCGACCCGGAAACGGGCGCGCGGGTGACGCCGATCTATCAAACAACGGCGTTCGTCTTCGATGACGCGGATCATGCGGCGTCTTTGTTTGGCCTGAAGGCCTTCGGCAATATCTATAGCCGAATCACCAATCCAACCAATGCGGTACTTGAAGAACGTGTCGCAGCACTTGAAGGTGGAACGGCCGCACTAGCAGTTGCATCCGGTCACGCAGCACAATTCCTGATATTCCATACATTGATGCAGCCTGGGGATAACTTTGTCGCGTCGGACAAGCTTTATGGCGGGTCGATCAACCAGTTCGGCCAGTCGTTCAAATCCTTCGACTGGCATGTACGCTGGGTGAACGGGGTGGATCCCGCAGCGTTCGAGGCCCGGATCGATGATCGTACCCGCGCTATCTTCGTCGAGAGCATCGCCAACCCCGGCGGCATCATCACCGACATCGCAGCAATCGCCGAAATCGCCCACCGGCACGGCCTTCCGCTGATCGTAGACAACACTCTGGCGTCGCCATATCTCATTCGGCCGATCGACTATGGTGCTGATATCATTGTACATTCCGCAACGAAGTTCCTCGGCGGCCATGGCAATTCCATGGGCGGTATCATCGTCGATTGCGGCACATTCGATTGGTCGAAATCGGGTAATTATCCGCTGCTGTCGCAGCCGCGTCCCGAATATAATGGGGTGGTATTGCACGAAACCTTCGGCAATTTCGCCTTTGCCATTGCCTGCCGCGTGCTCGGTTTGCGTGATTTAGGTCCGGCGCTCTCGCCCTTCAATGCCTTCCAGCTCCTGACCGGCATCGAAACCCTGCCGCTGCGTATGCAGCGCCATTGCGACAACGCGCTTGAGGTCGCCAAGTGGTTGAAACGAAATGAGAAAGTGGATTGGATCAGCTACGCGGGATTGGCGGACGATCCCTATTATGAGCTGCAGCAGAAGTATTCGCCAAGGGGTGCGGGCTCGGTTTTCACCTTCGGTTTGAAGGGTGGATATGACGCCGGCGTCAAGCTTGTCGAACATCTGGAGCTCTTCTCGCACCTTGCCAATATCGGCGATACGAGATCGCTGATCATCCATCCGGCCTCGACGACGCACCGGCAACTCAGCGACGACCAGAAGATCGCGGCAGGCGCTGGTCCAGATGTGGTGCGGCTTTCGATCGGCATCGAGAACGTTGCCGATATCATCGCCGATCTTGAACAGGCGCTAGCAAAGGCAGGGTAACCTCATGAAAAATTTCATTAAAATTGATTTCGGCAATATCGACCCCGAGCATGGTGCGCCGAAACCAGAGCGCGTAATTTCTGGAGATCCGCAGTTCCGCACATGGAATTGCGAGGAGGCTGAAGGCAATATTTATGCGGGGATATGGGAGGCGACGCCGGGTAAATGGCGCATCGCCTATGACGAGTGGGAGTTCTGCCATATCCTGTCCGGCCGTTCGATCATCACGGAAGAGGGTGGCGACGAACGATCCGTCGAGGCGGGCGACAGCTTTGTGCTGCGTCCCGGTTTCCGTGGCACATGGGAAGTGCTTGAGACGACACGCAAGGAATATGTGATCAGGCTTTGAATTGAATTCGGCTTGCGTCAAGGATCATGTGTTGAACATCTTGCGGAACCGGGTGGCGACGCCCTATGTATCGAACTAGTCTTCCACGAATCTGGGGTATTTGAGCTCCTTATTCTCCAAAACGCTGAGGCCCACCGATGAGAGATCCAATCGAAACAGCTATGAACCTCGTGCCAATGGTCGTCGAACAGACCAATCGAGGCGAGCGGGCCTATGATATTTTCTCGCGCCTGCTGAAAGAACGCATCATTTTCATTACCGGACCGATCGAGGACGCCATGGCGACGCTTGTCTGCGCGCAGCTGCTTTTCCTTGAATCGGAAAATCCGAAAAAAGAAATCAACATGTATATTAACTCGCCGGGGGGTGTCGTCACCTCAGGCATGGCAATTTACGACACGATGCAATTCATTCGTCCAGCCGTGTCAACGCTTTGCTTTGGCCAGGCTGCGTCCATGGGATCGCTGCTGCTGACTGCTGGCGAGAAGGACATGCGTTTCGTCCTGCCGAACGCACGCATCATGGTGCACCAGCCATCCGGCGGCTTCCAGGGACAGGCGTCCGATATTGAACGCCATGCCCAGGACATCATCAAGATGAAGCGTCGCCTGAACGAGATTTATGTCAAGCATACGGGTCGCGATTACGAGTCGATCGAACGCACGCTTGACCGCGATCACTTCATGACCGCACAGGAATCACTCGAGTTCGGCCTGATCGACAAGGTGCTGGAATCGCGTGCAGTGCTTGAAGGCGACGGAAAGTAACCGGCTAAATCGCCCATGGGGGTCGAAAATGAAGTTTTTTTGACCCCGATGCGGACTTTCTGCCACACATGCGGCTTGCATAGAGCGGAGCAGACGTTACGTTAAGCCATTGGTGAGTTAGAGAAGCCTATTCTACGAATGACTATTCACTTCCACCTGGAGGAAGTGGCGGGCCCGGGAGAGCGGGCCCGATACTGAAAGGAAACTGCAATGAGCAAAGTCAGCAACGGCGGCGGCGATTCCAAGAATACGCTATATTGCTCGTTTTGCGGGAAGAGCCAGCATGAAGTTCGCAAGCTGATTGCGGGCCCGACTGTTTTCATCTGCGATGAATGTGTCGAATTGTGCATGGACATCATCCGCGAGGAAAACAAATCCTCGATGGTGAAATCCCGTGAAGGCGTCCCGACGCCGCAGGAAATCATGGCTGTTCTCGATGATTATGTCATCGGTCAGAACCATGCAAAGCGTGTTCTCTCTGTCGCGGTGCACAACCACTACAAACGGTTGGCCCACGCATCGAAAAACAATGAAGTCGAACTGGCGAAGTCCAACATCCTTCTCGTTGGTCCAACCGGTTGCGGCAAGACCTATCTGGCGCAATCGCTTGCCCGCATCATCGACGTGCCGTTTACGATGGCAGACGCGACGACGCTGACGGAAGCCGGTTATGTTGGTGAGGATGTCGAAAACATCATCCTGAAACTGCTGCAGTCGGCTGACTACAATGTCGAGCGGGCGCAGCGCGGCATCGTCTATATCGACGAGGTCGACAAGATTAGCCGCAAGTCGGACAATCCGTCGATCACACGCGACGTGTCCGGTGAGGGCGTGCAACAGGCACTGTTGAAGATAATGGAAGGCACCGTTGCTTCCGTGCCGCCGCAAGGTGGCCGCAAGCATCCCCAGCAGGAATTCCTGCAGGTGGACACCACGAACATCCTGTTCATCTGTGGTGGCGCTTTTGCCGGTCTCGACAAGATCATCTCGGCCCGCGGCGAGAAGACCTCCATTGGTTTCAGTGCTGCGGTCAAGGCTCCGGACGATCGCCGGGTTGGCGCAATCTTCCGCGAACTCGAACCGGAAGATCTGCTGAAATTCGGCCTAATCCCCGAGTTCGTTGGCCGTCTGCCCGTGATCGCGACACTCGAGGATCTCGATGAGGTCGCACTGGTCCAGATTCTGTCCGAACCGAAGAACGCTTTGGTCAAGCAGTATCAGCGTCTGTTCGATATGGAAAACGTCGAGTTGACGTTCCATGAGGATGCGTTGAAGGCTATTGCCAAGCGGGCGATTGCCCGAAAGACCGGCGCGCGCGGACTGCGGTCGATCATGGAGAAGATTCTTCTCGATACGATGTATGAGTTGCCAACGCTCGACGGCGTCCAGGAAGTGGTGATCTCCGGTGACGTAGTGGAAGGCAACTCAAGGCCTCTCTATATCTATGCCGAACGTAAGGAAGAAAAAGGCAATGTTTCCGCGTAACTTACCGGAAATAGAGCAATGTAACGGCAAGGCTCCGCGTCTCGCGGAGCTTTTCTGTTTTATATTTGGATCGAATTCTGTGCACGGCATTGCAAGAGATTGCGCTCGGGCTGTCGTGAGCGCAGGATAGATTACGATTCTGTGAATAAGCTTGGAGCCTGGGTGCTTGAAACAAGCGGGCCTCCACTCCAAGTAAGTGTTAAGCTGCATAACTGGTAGTACGCCGCTCAATGCATGAGCCCCAAAGTGGATCTAGATTTT
This sequence comes from Phyllobacterium sp. LjRoot231, assembly GCF_964253365.1. Classification (NCBI taxonomy): domain Bacteria; kingdom Pseudomonadati; phylum Pseudomonadota; class Alphaproteobacteria; order Hyphomicrobiales; family Phyllobacteriaceae; genus Phyllobacterium; species Phyllobacterium sp. LjRoot231. The sequence continues at coordinate 3,535,609 of NZ_CAXUQT020000001.1, read as the reverse complement.
GGATTTGGCCATGCAGCTTAAAGGGTACCCGGACGTGGCGATCTGGCCGAATGGCCTGAGAAAGGACATAAAATGACGGTTGCAAGCAAGAAGACACTGGCGGGTGGCGAGAGCGGGCTTTATGCCGTTCTGCCGTTGCGCGATATCGTTGTCTTCCCCCACATGATCGTTCCACTCTTCGTCGGCCGCGAAAAATCCATTCGCGCGCTTGAGGAAGTCATGGGCGTCGACAAGCAAATCCTGCTTGCCACACAGAAGAATGCTGCGGACGACGATCCGCAGGCTGACGCAATCTATACGATTGGTACTGTTGCCAACGTCCTGCAATTGCTGAAATTGCCAGACGGTACAGTGAAGGTGCTGGTTGAAGGTATTGCCCGCGCTGAGATCACCAGTTTCAGCGAACGCGAAGATTATCACGAAGCCGCTGCCGTGACGCTCACAGAACCGGAAGAAGATCCGGTCGAGATCGAAGCGCTCGCTCGCTCGGTGGTGTCGGATTTTGAAAACTACGTAAAACTGAACAAGAAGATTTCGCCTGAAGTTGTCGGGGCCGCCGGACAGATCGAGGATTATTCGAAGCTGGCCGATACGGTTGCCTCGCATCTCGCGATCAAGATTCCTGAAAAACAGGATATGTTGTCGATCCTCTCCGTGCGTGCACGGTTGGAGAAGGCCATGTCGTTCATGGAATCGGAAATCTCCGTCCTTCAGGTGGAAAAGCGTATCCGCTCGCGCGTCAAGCGCCAGATGGAGAAGACCCAGCGCGAATACTACCTGAACGAGCAGATGAAGGCGATCCAGAAGGAACTTGGCGATGGCGAAGATGGCCGCGACGAGTCCGCTGAACTGGAAGACCGCATCAAGAAGACGAAGCTCTCGAAGGAAGCGCGCGAAAAGGCCAATGCAGAGCTGAAGAAGCTGCGCCAGATGAGCCCGATGTCAGCCGAGGCGACCGTTGTTCGCAACTATCTCGACTGGCTGCTGTCCATTCCGTGGGGCAAGAAGTCGAAGATCAAGAACGATCTGAACCTCGCTGACGAAGTTCTCGATACCGAGCACTACGGCTTGGACAAGGTCAAGGATCGCATTGTCGAGTATTTGGCGGTGCAGGCCCGTTCAACCAAGATCAAAGGCCCGATCCTCTGCCTCGTCGGTCCTCCCGGCGTTGGCAAGACCTCGCTCGCCCGTTCAATCGCCAAGGCTACCGGCCGCGAATACATCCGCATGTCGCTTGGCGGCGTGCGGGACGAGGCTGAAATCCGCGGCCATCGCCGTACTTACATTGGCTCGATGCCCGGCAAGGTCATCCAGTCGATGAAGAAGGCGAAGAAATCCAACCCGCTCTTCCTGCTCGATGAGATCGACAAGATGGGCCAGGACTTCCGCGGTGATCCGTCATCTGCTTTGTTGGAGGTGCTTGATCCGGAACAGAATTCGACATTCATGGATCACTATCTCGAGGTCGAGTACGACCTTTCGAATGTGATGTTCGTGACGACTGCCAATACGCTGAATATCCCCAGTCCGTTGATGGACCGTATGGAAATCATCCGTATTGCCGGTTACACGGAAGATGAGAAGCTGGAAATTGCCAAGCGGCACCTGCTGCCGAAGGCAATCCGCGATCATGCATTGCAGCCGAAGGAATTCTCGGTCTCCGAAGACGCCATCCGCGCCATCATCCGCAATTATACGCGGGAGGCTGGTGTCCGTAATCTGGAACGTGAATTGATGAAGTTGGCCCGCAAGGCCGTCACCGAAATTCTGAAAACACAGAAGAAGTCGGTGAAGGTTACGGATGCAAACATCGATGAATATCTCGGTGTGGAGAAGTTCCGCTTCGGCCAGATCGACGGTGAAGATCAGGTTGGTGTTGTTACTGGCCTCGCCTGGACGGAAGTGGGCGGCGAGTTGCTGACCATTGAAGGCGTCATGATGCCTGGCAAGGGCCGCATGACCGTGACAGGCAATCTGCGCGACGTGATGAAGGAATCGATTTCTGCGGCGGCATCCTATGTCCGCTCACGGGCCATCGATTTCGGCGTCGAGCCACCCCTGTTCGATCGTCGTGACATTCACGTGCACGTGCCGGAAGGTGCAACACCCAAGGATGGTCCGTCGGCCGGTGTTGCGATGGTTACCGCCATCGTGTCGATACTGACTGGCATTCCTGTTCGCAAGGATATCGCCATGACCGGCGAGATCACCTTGCGAGGCAGGGTCTTGCCGATCGGTGGCCTGAAGGAGAAGCTGCTTGCCGCCTTGCGCGGTGGCATCAAGACCGTTCTGATTCCGGAGGAAAACGCCAAGGATCTGGTGGAGATTCCGGACAATGTGAAGAACGGCCTTGAGATCATTCCGGTTTCGCATGCGAATGAGGTACTCAAGCATGCACTGGTGCGCCAGCCGGAGCCGATCGAATGGACTGAACCGGTTCATGTGCCGTCTTCGGTTGTCGAGGATGACGCGTCCGCTCAGATCGCTCACTAAGAAAATATCGAAAAGAAAAGGCCGGGTAAGAAATTACCCGGCCTTTTTGATTCGTCACTGCGGTGAAATCAGATTGCACCCATCGTTCAGCGTTTCTGAAGGAGTGCTGACCAGGATTGTTGCAGAAAGAAACTGCCGGTACGGAAGAGCAAGACGCCGCGGATGCTCAGGATCGGCGAGTTTGCACGCCTTTTAATGTTGGCGGGATGTCTTTCGGAAAGGAATGGTGGGCGATGAGAGACTCGAACTCCCGACATCTTCGGTGTAAACGAAGCGCTCTACCAACTGAGCTAATCGCCCTTCGCAAAAGGGTGCGTGGGGAGCGTTTATGCGTTTCGAGCGATATTGGCAAGAGGGGATACGACACTTTTATGATTTGTCGGAGTAGTTTTTCACAATCGCATTTTTCATCTCCGGTTGTGCTTGACACACCCCCGCGAACCCCTTAAACGACCGCTCACGCCGTACAAATAGTACGGTACGAAAGTGCGCGGGTGTAGCTCAGTTGGTTAGAGTGCCGGCCTGTCACGCCGGAGGTCGCGGGTTCGAGCCCCGTCACTCGCGCCACTTTTCCCAACAAAATCAAATACTGATTTGGTTCGTCCGTTTTGGATAGTTGGAACGCCAGACCGGCTGTTCCAACTTTTGCGCCTCATTTGTTCTCGCGCAATGTCTTTCGACCAGCCTGCCGCGCGACATCGGCCTCGCGCACCGCTGCCACCCGTACCGGCGCATACGTCTGTTCAAGTTTCTTCGATTGCCCGATCGAGTTTGCCATCTTGGCCGATAGCTGTGCTGGAGATGCCGCGCCGGCGACAGCCTCGACGGCACCGGACCTGCGGAAATCCATCATCATACGGGTATCGCCGGGAAACTCGACCTTGCGGATGTCGCGAAAATCTTCAGCAAATGAGTTCTTGGTGTAGGCAGCCCCGCGCCTGGTTCGGAATATCTTCATCGAGCCTATGGGGTCTGCATCGCCGAACGTGGCCTTGATGTACCACTCCAGCAGACGATTGGTGCGGCGCGACAGCGTCAGAACAGCGTCTCGGCCTGTCTTGCCCCGCTCAAGTTCGAACCACGTTCCCTTGCCATCCTTGAAGCGCTGCGACAGCATCAGCGATCGAGCGTCTACTGGTGAGACCGAACCATCCCACATGCATGCAAGAGCGGCTGCCAAGCCGTTGTAGCGCATGCGCAATGCGCGCTTGACCAAGCGGATGGCTTCACCTTCTGTCCAAGTTTGTGACCGGCCTTTAGGCTCGCTGTTTGTCACGGCCAAACTTGGGTCGTCGTCTCGCTTGCAGTATTTCAAAGCAGCAGCGACTTTCCATAGGGCACGCCAAATCTTCATTGCTCGATGGGCTTCCCGCAAGCTCTTCTGTTCTTCAATATTTTTCCGCCATGACGACAGCGTTTCCATATCAGCCCAACTTGGCGGAAACTCGCCAAATACCGGATCGATATATTTCCAGCCGCGCCACCAATCCTCGCGTGTGCGCGCTTTCTTGGTGGTTTTCCATTCATCCGTGGTTCTGTAGCGCGCAAACGCTTCGCCGAGTGAGCCGACGGGATAGACCTTTTCAGACTGTGCCGGCGCCGGAGCGGGCACGCTGCCCTTCGGCAATCGCCGTGCGGTCTGCCATGCGGCATTCATTTCATGAGCCTTTGCCCATGCTGGCGGGCCATCTTTCCCGCAAGGCGTTGATGTGAATCCATACGCCTTCATTGCCCTCGTGGGTTCCCAAAACCCAAGGCCATTTCGCTTGACTCGGTAGTAGGCGATTTTCACCGATCCCACGCTCTCTCCGATATTGCTCGCTTCATCTTTTCGCGAGCAGACTCGGGAGTGGTGGCTGCCGTCAAACCGGATTGTGAATCGATCCAGTTATCCACAGCTTGTAAACAGTAATTCCCCAGGACACTGAGAGGCTTTGGGAAGCCTGAACGCTCCAGATCGGGTACTGACGCTCTGAACCTGTCGAACGTCACTCCTAGACGCCTTGCAACCTTTTCAGGCGGTACCAATCGTGGGTCGATGCGATAGCGGACTGCACTCATACCGGATCTCCCAATCAGTAGCTCAACGGTGTGCGTTCGGTGGCGGCTTCCTTGATCGTGGCTGCGTGGTTGTACCCATAGTCGGAAACGAACCAATCCTCGATCTTCTTCAACCGCTCGATCAACGCAATGGTGCTAGTCATGGCTTCGTCCTAATGAGAGCTAGAATTTCTTCGGCGGTTGACCGACAATCGCAATGCGGGTGAGCACTTGCGCCCCCACGTCCACCAGTTCTGGCGCAACAAGTTGACACGTAAACGCCTGTTATCAGATGGGCTATTTCACTGAGCATGTCCCGCTCCACCGCCTCCCCGCTTATCTGCTCGCCTTCCGGTTTGAGGGTGGAGAGGGCGGCGTCTCGCCTGTCGCAAGCTGCCATCCATTCACGGCTACGATCTGCGTATGCCATTGAATTTGATCCTATCCACTTGTGGCCATTAGCATCGGTGCGAAGGGTGTTGAGCGGTGCTTCGTGCATAAGTTGGCGAAGGCGGTCGCACTCCTTGTTCAGTTCTTCGAGGCTCATCGTGCTTCCCCTTCCGTGAGAAGAGCGCGGAGGGCTATTGCCACCTCTTCAACGGATAGGAAGCCGAGTTTTCCCGCAGCAGATTGAAGAGCGTCCATGCACTCGACTATCGCTAGACGCCTCGATGCAGCTTTCTCCTGCTTCATTCGAGCGGTCGTATATCTAGGCTGGCTGTCCTCTTTCGCCTCTGCTTGGGTGGGGGAATATTCGCGCAGGACTGTGACGGTGCCATCCGGATATTCAGCCAGCACAGCATGAGCCCAATGAGCATTGTCCCACAATCCGATGTGAATGCCGGTTACCGAGTGAACCGCATACCAGAATTTACCAGTGCTCGCCTCCCCCACCACCTCAGCGGGTGCTGTTTGAGCAAGGGATACTCGGAGCGCGTTGATTTTCTCGGAGGCAATCATTGCCGATGCGGGCGACCAATAGGGGTTTCCGTCGTAGTGTTTTAGTTTCTCTGGCCCTTCAACCATCCGGCTATCCCAATCATCAAGGACAGCTTGTGCGGCCAGCGTTATTGGATTGCTCATGCTTCCGTCTCCTTGACGTATCTGCCCTGTGCCCAATCAAACCGGACTCCCTTGGGCTTTTGAAATGATGGTGCTTTGCGGATGCCGAGGTGCTTCTGATGTTGGTACTTCTGGCCAATTGATACCGGGACTGTTAGCGCCTCATCTAACGTCCAACCATGCTTGAACATGCGGGCGTAAACCGCCTGATAAGGCATGTTATATTTCTCAATGGCCTCGGCTAAACACATCTTTTGGCCGTCAACACAGACCTCTAAAAGCCCACGTCGATTTCGCCCTTGTGTCTTGGCAGTTGCCCATCTGACATTCTCAGGGGAATAGCCTTTGTCGTTATCTATTCGATCCAGGCTGTAGTCTTCGCTTGGTCTAGGTCCAACATCAGCCGCGAACTGTTCGAAAGACTGCCAAGCATCACAGACTTTGATGCCCCTGCCACCATAATTGTGGTAGCCATTGTTGGTGGGTACTTCGCACCGCCGTTTCATTTTTGACCATATTTTGTACAGACCAGACTGGCTTTGGCCATGCTGAAACCGACGTTTTGCCGCCAACTGCTTCTGTAGACAACCGCATGATTTAGTGTTGCCTGATATTAACATATCCATTTGGACTGTTTTCTCGGTGCCACAATCACACACAACTAACCAGTGTGTGCGACACCGCCCAGAAGCCGCTTCGCGTATGGAGATAGATGATGTTGCTACCAGTCTGCCAAATCTCTGGCCCGTCAGGTCAATAGGTTTCATCGCGGCACAACCTCGCCATTCATTTTCTTCTTCCAGCCGCTCGCCTTCGATCCTGGCATTGGATTAGAGGACTTCTTGAGGCCAAAAGACTTGTTGATCTGAGAATTGATTTTCGAGCGAACCGTTGCTTCCACAGCCGTCTTGCGCTGATGAGCAGCAAACAGGATTGCCTGAAGGTTATCTTCGCGATTGGCACCGCCCAGCCACAACGGGACAACGTGGTCGTATTCGATCTTGTCGCCGTCTACGAAGGTCTTGCCAGTGGTAGCGCACTTGCGGTCTTGCCGATCAAGGATGCGTCTCTTGCACGCGGCTGTAGGTACGCTGTCGTCGGATTTACCGATCCACTCGTCTACGTAGCGCATCACCAGTCACCCGAGTCGTAACCGAGTTCCCGAGACCATTGCCTGTTCTTCTGTATCCTTGATTTGGATAGGTAAGAGGGGGCTTTTGAATGGTGGAACCAGCGCTTGAGAAGGGCGATCATGCTGCGCGCTCCTGGTTGTAGAAGCCGAGTACATCGAAGCCATAAGTGGCCGTCAGAAACTCAACCGCCTTGTTGAAAAATATGTGGAACTCAGGCTCATCCATCTTGTCAAAAGCTACGGACGAAGGAACAAGCACCGTCATGCCATTACGAAGGCGTACAGGCGTTCCGAACCCAAGCTCTAGCTTGATAGCCGAATGCAGGTATTCGCTCGTAGGGGCGCAGTCTGTGGCCTCCCTGACGTAGGAAAGCATTCGCCAGTAGAGGCGCAGCCGTTCGTTGTTCCGAGGCTGCTTTAACTCAACCCTGACGCTATGGCCTTGAGGAATGGCCTGAAGGCGTTCAAGGTCCATCTGCAACTGCGGAAACAATGCGTTTCCTTTGCGGACGAGATAGACCGGAGCTTGTTCTTTGGCCATGAGAGGAACCTTTCCGGGAGGACATTACTGCCCTCCCTTTTCTGGTTGCGATATCAGAATGTAATTTCGTCCAAATCGTCATCGATAGGCCGCTTGGCTACACCCGCGCCGCCATGGCCAGTATCCGGTGCAGGGTCTTCACGATCAGGCAATCCAGAAGCATATGCAGGGGCGGGCCGAATGCGGATGGCCTCGACAGATTTGCCCTGAAAGTCTACCCATGTGGTGAACAGGACAACCTTCTTGCCGCGCCATCCATCGGTGTTGCCGCCGTATGCAGATGAGATATTCGTGGCATTGGTCTTGTTCAGAACAACACCCTTTTCCTTGCCGTCGAAATGAATGACCGGCTTTTCACCGTCATCACCGATATCTTCCATGGTGACGTTGGCAATGGTGACTGTCGGCTGTGCGCCCTGAAGGTCAGCAGCTTTGAGGTATTTTGAGGGGAAGAGGTTATTAACGTCCATTTCAGTTTCCTTTGAGTGAGGACCAGCGGTCCGGGCTTATTTTGGTCTTCACATCCCTTGGGTTACGTGCTTCCACGTTTCCCTATGATGGATGCAAAGGACTGCTTTTTTGGAGACGCCAAACTGGTTGGCTATCTTCCCTGCGCTGATTTCTCCGCGCATTTTCCAGATCAATGCGACCTGAAATTCTGTCAATTTTGATGAGTTGGCGTTTTCACCCACGAGCGTTGTGCCGTGTACGATCATATCCGCAGCATTTTCTTTGGGTGTCGCCCAATTCAAATGCTTTGGGTTCACGCAACCCAAATGTCCATTGCCGCAGGAATGGGCTGCGTGATGCTTTTCTGTGGGCGGCTCACCATTCGTTGCTTGGCACATCCAACGATGTGCCCCATAGAATTTTCCGTTCAAACTGAACTGCCAATAATGCCGTTTCCCATCAGACTGGAATGGAGGCAAAAGACATTCATCAGAAGAAAAGTTAATTTGCTCACTCAGCCACTGGAGCCGGAAACCTTTATTAACTCGACCTTGCAAAGGGTCACCATGCCTCTTGAACCGTCTGTAATGAGGGTCACAAAATCCCTTGCAACTAGCCTGTCTGCCGCAAGTTTCAACTTTACAAGTTTGCCCCTTGTTCATCACTTTGGCCTGATCGTTAGTGAAGGTTCACCAAGAGCGAGTTCCGCCCCTGGAATTTCGTTGCCAGCCTTCAGCGCTTCGCCAATGGCCTTCTTGTCTGCGATCCGCTCGATCCTGAAATACCCCTGCGGGAGTTGATCGGCGTCGATCACATTGACTGTGGTGCGCGGTGCCGTGACGGATAGCGTTGCTTCCGGCAGCGTTATCTTGTCCTGATCGGCAACATCCATGAGCGCCTTGATCAGCTTCTTCATTGCGTCCGCTTTGCGCTCAAATCGCTTCTGACGGGCGTAGAGGTCGCTTGTACGGGCCTTGATAGCTTCTGCCATGCTGTCAGCCTCAAAGCGTTCGTTGAGCGCCTTGGTGATGACCTTGAACAGATCCGTCTCGCCCTCCAGCGTGTCCAGCCGCAACGTTTCGTCGGTTGAAAGTTCTGGAAACGAAATTAGCAAGTCCGCGATCTGAGCCTTGACTGCTTCGGCATCGATGAAAACAAAACGCTCGTTCATTCGGCACCAACCTTTCGCAGAAACGCGAGTATTTGATTGAAGAGCAAATCGCTTACTTTCCCATCTGACTGAGTAACTGCAGAGAGAAGGTCTAGGGCTTCGTCGTGGTTCTGCCCCGCCCTTAACAAATGCTCCGCAAGATCACGGTTCTGCTCGTCTGGGAAATCCATTTGCGTGACAATGTAGGCCGCTGCCTCATCAATGCAGGTCATTCTTTGCTGGTCCGGCGGTGGCGCATTGAAAAATGCACACACAACATACCCACTCTGTCGGGCTGGCCACTCAACTGCCAAGCGCCAATCGGCTGTGTTTATTTTCTGGCTCATCACGCTGCCCGCCTATGCTCTTGCTCTGCCGTCTCATCGACAAAGCGCCAGACTTTGAGCCGCTGGAAGCTCCACTTGGCTGATCGCCAGAGACGGTCTGATCGGTCACGGTTGAGCTTGTAGCGCTCCAGGTTGCCGTTCTTCTCGTCTTCGAGGGCAAAGCGGTGATACTCATGGGCAAGGCGGCGCTGTGTCTGCGAGAGCGAAAACCATGCTTGTGCTTGACTGTTCATCGCGCGTCCTCATGAATTAGTCGGGCAGACTTAACGATTGCTTCGATTTGTTTGGAAGTAACGTCTGCTGGAAACAGCTTGACCAGAAGTATCAGGTCTATTGCCTGCATCACGGGGACGTAGGCTAAAACACTGTCTTCCCCTATGGTGACCAGAGACCCGTTTTTATCAAGAATCCCGACCTCGACCGTATTGGCAGGAGGCAGCTTTGACGGGTCGTCGGTATAATCGTAATTCGATCCGTAATAGGCTCGGCCCATCTGGAGAGAGACGGTAAAGCCGTTTTCCAACTTCAACCATACGTTACCTACTTTAGCAGATATCTCGGCACTCATGTCCGCACTCCTTCGGCTAGCTGTGCGTGGCAAAGCAGGTAATCCATCCGCAAATCAGTGCGTCGATTTCCCAAAAGCGGCTGCGAGAACAAGTCTCCGATCACCTTGGCCTGTTCCAGCAGTGCATTCCGTTCTGCCAATGCGGCCTTGCTTGCTCGGATGCTGATGATTTTGGCGGTCATCGGTCAATCTCCTGACGCGCAGCTTCAACAGCCACTTCGGTGTGCGCTATCCACAGCGCGATAAAAAACGGCGTGGCGGGGATCAGGATTGCGAGAATGCTCATGCTGCTTCTCCCTGCGCTTGAAGCTCTTCTTGGGCTTCGGTTTCTGTCTTGAATGGTCCAATGATTGGCTCGCCGTCATCGTTCTCGATGTACCAGCCACGGTAGTAGCTAGGCGGTATTGGAGGCTGCCAGTGCCAGTTGTCGGAGTGGGTGATGAAGCTGGTCATGCTGCTTCCTCGATCATTCCAGCGGCCAACATCAATTCGTCTGTGACGTTGCGCACTGTCTCTTCGATCAGGTTTATTTCGTAGACGCGGAGGACATTCCCGCATTGGCAGGCTTCGATAGCCAAGGAGCGGGACATGTCGATAAACTTGCGGTCACCGTCGAGGCATATGTCGCCAGTGACGCGGTGAACCCAAACGACGCTGTAGATCGTGCGGTCGAGGATGCGGTCAATCTTTGCGGCGCTCATAGCTTGCACCCCTTTCCCATCTTCCGAGCAAACACGATAAGGTTGGCTGCGAGAGAGAGCTGTAGAAGGAAGTCGGTGAGGGTCATGGCGGTGTTCATTTCGCACCGCCGATCTTGGTAAGGAGTTCATCGATCATCATCTTGAGGCGCATTTCCTTGTTGGCCACGAAGGTGTCGCCATCGAAATCAGCGTCTGAACATCCGTCGAAATAATCGGCGCAATCGATCAGGGCGTTGAGAAGATCGTCGTGGGCATTGACGCACTTGACGATGTGTTTGGCGTTGTCCGCTGCATAATCGTGAGACGTAATCGCGTGCACTGAAGCACGAGCTACGATGATGCCTTCGGCGTCAGCGATGAACTTGTTTGATGCCGAGGCTAGGTGCCAAGGAGTAGGGGTGTGAGAGGGAGCGTTCATGCTGCCACACTGACAACTGTGTAAGGACGGCTCTTGAGGAAGAGCATCGTGCGGCCCTTCAGCTTGCCCTTGAGCAAGGTCGCCTCGAAATGAGTATCCGAATATTCCCAGCCCTTCGTGGTCACTGCCATCGTGAGGCCGGATGTATCTTTGAGGGTCTCGGTCATCTTCTTCTCCTGAGCCGTGTTGGCTGGTATGTGGAGAAACCATACTCCAAGAAATTTGGACTTGCAATAACTATTTCCAAATAATTTGGATAATCGTGTTTTGACGCGGTTCAAGCCTTATGGACCGGACTCCGGACTTAATGCATTGTAGTAGACAATTCGATGTAGGGGTGATGGCTGTAGCGCGCATCATCTGGGGCAAAACGAAAAATGATGGGCGGGAATAATAATAAGGAAGTGTGGGCAAGGCGACTTGCCCTTCAAATCACCACTCAACTACCGGAAAATGAAGAAGACGCAATCAAGGTGCTGAAATATGCCCGAGATTTGATAAGCTTCGTCAGCAGGGGGCGCACCTGTTCTTTGACAATCGCCGCTGCAAACCAGTCAGTTCGGGAAAAAGTGTAATATCTCTCCCCTTTCCGCCTTGAAGGTATGGGAACCGTCAAGCCCCTGACTAGAGGGAGGGCAAGAGCCCAGCGTACTCGTTATCCTTGCAATCCGGTACGTTAACTCCATACCGTCGCCAGCGACTTTTTTCGGCGCCGCTACGAACTTTTCGGGCAGGTTGTCATCCTGCTAACGAACAAGTCCGCTTTCAACCGTTCCGGGGGTTGCCCGACTTCAAGGCCGTGGGGTGGAAGGGGTGCACCAGAGCCCACACTTTTGTTTCCGAATCAGACAGGGATTCGGCAACCGCGATGAATTTGATGATCCAGGTGGTTGGCGCTGGCGGGGCAAACCCAAATTAAAAACCGCCATCTTTAGCAGTCTGGCGCAACATCTTGTCGGGAACATCCGAGCAGACACAAGAGTTAGCGCTTTTCCACCGCTGATGGGGCTTGCATTATTTTTTACCGTCTGGTAAAAGATTTATGCACACTACCTAAAAACCCATCAACACCGCCGCAGGAATCCACCCTCGGCGGTGTTTCTTTATGAGTCATCGGCACGGAAATAGCAAGTGGGCCTAGCCGGTCGCTCCCAGCTCTTCAATCTTTTCCATCAAATTGACGGGCATGAGTCCGCGCTCATTGCGGTAGATCCAATCAAGAGACGCACCTGTTACGGTGCATAATTTTAGGGCCGTTCTCCACGGTATAGGAGAGACAGCCAACTCATAATTATTCCAGGTTGAGAGCTGAACCCCGATCCTTTGAGCCATGACGGTCTGTGACCAGTCCAGCGCTTCGCGCAATAATTTCAGTCTAGCAGCAATAGCCAACACACTCATTTCATCCCCTAACTTTGGTCCGGAGGCTATTTTTCGTTTTCCATCCATTGGGCTTGGAGAATGCCCCTTCAGTAAACTTTTCGCTATCCAAATCGAAGTGATAAAAAATGATCCAAATAATTTGGAGGGATGGCTTGTATATCCAAATTGCTTGGAGTATAAGAAATGGATGAGCAACATTCTCACCAATCCAAAAGAAGTTATTGACGAGCTTGGCGGCTACAATGCAGTGGCCGCTATGGTCGGTGTTGGTTACACCGCTGTTTTTGAATGGCCACGCAGCACTCACAACCGCATCCCCCCTAAGTTCTACAAGATACTGAGCGATGAATTGCGCTCTCGCGGTAAGGAAGCTCTTCCGTCTGTGTGGGGGTTCGGGGCATGAGCAAGCAGATCAATTGGCGCAAGGCAAACCTAGCTCCAAAGCCCAAACTCTCCGTACTGGATGAGCAGGAATATCGCGGCAATGACGCCGCTGCCCGCTGGCTTGAGCGCAACGAGAAGACCAAAGGGAAGGGACGCAAATGAACTCCAGCAGTCAATATCAAAACCTTGTTTCTCCCGAACATCAGGCAGCGCTAGAAGCGCGCCGTGCTTCAGAGGCCGCCGAAGCGGCAAGATTGCGCCGGAGCCGTATTGCCGAAGGTTTCGCCTTCTCGCTGGTGTCTTCATCCGATGCTGGCAAACAATCGATCTACGCCATTCGCCCCGACATTCTCGCCAACCTCGCAATCCAGTTCACTGACGCTCTCATAGCGGAGTTGGACAAATGAGCTTCACTGCTGGTCAACGCATCATCTGCACCAAGCCCCTTACTGGTGGATACGGAAACGAAAAGTTCCCCGTTCCAGGAAACACGTACACGGTCAAAGCAACCCAAACGCTCCGTCAAAGCCAATATTTGCAGCTATCAGAGATCATCAACGCCCCGCAGCTGCACCACTTCGGCACGGATGAGATGTGGTTTAACGCGAGCGCGTTTGCTCCGGAGCGGACAACGAGCATTGAGGTGTTCAAAGCCATGCTTGTTTCTCCAGTTGTGAGGGTAGGGGCATGAGCGAGAAGATGACACGCGTTCGCCTTCCTGGTTCGAAGTTCAAGGGGCTGATGGATTGGGGCGAGAAGTCCCATGCCGAAATGGTGGCACAAGTACGACGCCACGCCCAACATCAGATGGAAGAAGCGCAAGCGGCGCTCGCAGCTGCTGATACTGACTTCCAGGTTGATCTTGTTCGCGGTCCATACGTCCACACTTCATCAAAAGAATTGAGCCTGAGGTGCAATCATGACCTCTCCCAACCGTGAAGTACAGCCTGCGAGCGACGCGCTGGAAAAGGCTGCCAGAACTCTATGCAATGACTTGGTCAAGCTAGGGTACGGCATGACTTCAGACAGGCCCCTTCCGGGTTCGTTCGATACACTTTTTGCCCTCATTTTCTCCCAAACAGGAGAAGAAACCAAATGACCAACATACGGAGTGCGAATTCGCACGATCTTGCAGAAGCTTTCTTCGTCCGTACCAGACGAGTACTGGAAAGCATTACAGCGGTTTTCATGCCGATGACCGTGACACCTGCGTCAGTACTCGTCGCCCCTTATTCAGTCCCCCGTGCCAGCGGTTCCTCCTCCCGAGCCCACACGACCGCTGGTAACTTGCTCCTCTCGGTTCCGGTTGGTTCCGAGAGGAGTCTTTCTCCTGAGCTGGTTGGGGGCAGTAGTTTCGCTCAGGTTTTTTCCGATGCGGAACAGGACAACTCCCACCGGAAAGGAAATATGCTCCCATGTTGTTTCATTCGAATTGGTAGCAGGCGGACGGCAATCCGTGTTTCCCACAACCCCATAATTTGTCAGGTCCAAAGACCATTCTCTAAGTTCGTTCTCCGTGTCGTTGGGTTTCTCGTCGCTCATGTCATCAACCATATGAGCGAGATCACCCAACATGTCGGAAACATCAGCAAACTCTCGGAATTTTTATCCAAGGCAAAAAACGGAAGGATCGGTCATGTCAGATACCGAAATCGCCGCACACTTGCTTGACGAAGTGATTGGCTATCGCGGGGTACGCGAACCGATCAAAGGCATGCTTGAGCGTGCCTACTGCAAGTTGCGCGAGCGTAGCAAGGAATGGACCCGTCGTCGGGTGCGTTCGATCTTCAACAAAGAAGCCAGACGGATTGATTACCGCGAAATCGAAGAGATGCGCGCAGTCCTCAGAGCAAGGGAAGAACATGCCAGATACAAAGAGGAAACCTCCCGTATTGCTTCGATGGGTGCCCTTTAGCGTGCGGCACTCCATAGCAGTGTGGCTACGGAACCAAGGCGCGTCTTGGGCAGAGTGGCTCGTACCGGAATTATTTGGAGACGACAAATGACTAGTAAAATAATTCGCACACCCTCTAAAGCCCACGGCGGCATTACGCCAGATGAAAAGCGCCGCATGGATGAGCACACCAAACTCTGGATCGCCAGAGGCATGCGTACAGATCCTATCGAGCCTGAAAAGATCATTCCAGCAATCAAGGGGATTTATGCTGCTGCCAATCTGAAAGAGCCGCGCGTTGTCATCGTGCCGTCACCAATGGTTATGGCGTTTGCATATGGGGCTTCGTCGGCTATCTGGTATGCAAGGAAAAAGACCGACGCTGCGACCGACGCTGCGACCCGCGCTGCGACCGACGCTGCGACCTACGCTGCGACCCGCGCTGCGACCTACGCTGCGACCGACGCTGCGACCTACGCTGCGACCTACGCTGCGACCTACGCTGCGACCCGCGCTGCGACCTACGCTGCGACCCGCGCTGCGACCGACGCTGCGACCTACGCTGCGACCTACGCTGCGACCCGCGCTGCGACCCGCGCTGCGACCGACGCTGCGACCTACGCTGCGACCGACGCTGCGACCTACGCTGCGACCGACGCTGCGACCCGCGCTGCGACCCGCGCTGCGACCGACGCTGCGACCCGCGCTGCGACCGACGCTGCGACCTACGCTGCGACCCGCGCTGCGACCGACGCTGCGACCTACGCTGCGACCTACGCTGCGACCCGCGCTGCGACCCGCGCTGCGACCGACGCTGCGACCGACGCTGCGACCTACGCTGCGACCCGCGCTGCGACCGACGCTGCGACCTACGCTGCGACCGACGCTGCGACCTACGCTGCGACCTACGCTGCGACCCGCGCTGCGACCGACGCTGCGACCTACGCTGCGACCGACGCTGCGACCTACGCTGCGACCTACGCTGCGACCGACGCTGCGACCCGCGCTGCGACCTACGCTGCGACCTACGCTGCGACCCGCGCTGCGACCGACGCTGTAGAAAACCGAGAAGCCAGCGCTTGCCGAAATCTAGCGGGCGATCTCGGCATCGCGTGCTCACAACGTTGGTATGTTGCCTACCAGGGAGGCAACATGTGGGCTGGATATGATTGTTACCTCACCTCCTGCCGGGACATTCTTGGGTTGGAACTGACAAGCCATGCCGCTTACGCCCATTGGGAGCAGGCAGCTATTCATGGCGGGTTCCGCGTCATGCACGAAGAATTCTGCATAGTCTCTGATTTCCCGGAAGTTTTACGCGTCGATGACCAGAACAGGCCTCATTGCGAAACCGGACCATCACATAGATGGCGTGACGGCTGGGCTCTTCACTATTGGCACGGTGTCAAGGTCCCATCTGAATGGATTGAGGACAAGCAATCACTCACCCCCGCCATAGCACTTGGCCAAGAGAACGCTGAGTTGCGCCGTGCCGCCTGCGAGATAATCGGTTGGGCTAACATCCTCAAAAAACTAGACGCGAAAGTAATCGACACTGACGGTGATCCAGAAATTGGAACGCTGATCCGTGTCGATCTACCGGACGCCAGAGGCGAACAGTTCCTGCAAGTCAAGTGCGGCACGCGCCGCGATTTCGCCCTGCCAGTACCACCAAGCATGAAAACAGCCCTTGAAGCTCAAGCATGGCTTTGGGGCTTGGATGAGCAGTCATTCATCAAGCCGGAGATACGGACGTGAAGATTGACCAGGATTATCTAAAATCGGTCATAAATTACGATCCTGAAACAGGGGAATTCACTTGGCTCAGGAGACCAAACAAGCGTTTTACTGCCGGTATGATTGCTGGACGGATCAGCTCCACGGGGTATCGAGTGGTGTGTTTAGATCGCAAGATATATCGCGCCCACCGGCTAGCCTTCGTATACATGACAGGATTAGAGCCGCCTGAATTTGTTGACCATATTGATGGTGATAGAGCCAATAATCGGTGGGAAAATCTCCGTTTGGCAACGCCATCGGAAAATCAGCACAATCGTAAAATTCCATCTTCAAACACCAGCGGGTTTGCCGGTGTTTCCTACATGGCGACAAAGCGCCGATGGCGGTCTCAAATATCCATTGACGGCCGGAATTTGTATCTGGGCCTCTTTGCATCGCCTGAGGATGCACATGCGGCCTACGTGAATGCAAAAGCAAATCTGCACCCCTTCCAATCAACAATCAGAACATAAAGGAAAATACCATGCGCACTTTTCATACAATCGCAGCACAGGGCGAACTTCGCTTCGTTCGGACAGATGAGGCTATCCCTGCCAACGCCATTACGGTCGAGCCGGTAAACGATAAGGTTATTGTCGGGCATAGTGAGACCGGCCATCATCACATCATGGATGCTGGTTGCGTCACCATGCACCGCCTGCCGGACAGCATCATGGATTGCCTACTCGTTGTCACAGACACGACTGCGCTCGAACACCTCCGAACCTTCGATACCCACGAGCCTCTGATCTTCGAAAAGGGAACGTACCGGGTCACAACCGCGCGGGAACACACTCCCGAAGGCTGGCGGAAAACGATTGATTGAGAGGTAACATGATCAAGTTCACCACCATGCTGATTCTCTGCACCATTGGAGCAGCCATCATCGCTCTTATGTTTCAGGTGGTGGGATGAACTACACGCCGGACGCTGCTCAAATCTCAATGCTGAGAATGTTCACCCCAAACAACCACAGCATTCAGCTGAAGCCTGGGACTGATCGAGACTTGCTGCTTGTTCATGGCCTTGTCTCGCTCCTCCCTGCAATCTGGGTGAGCAAATGCCGGTTTGCTATCACCGACAAGGGCAAGTTGGCTCTGAAGGTGGCCGCATGATCCGCCTAGCGCTCCCGTTCCCGCCGTCCACGAACAACCTGTTCTCCAATGGAGGCAAGGGCCACGGACGCTACAGGACGCCCAAATACAAGGCGTGGGAGCATCTGGCATCACTCTACATCAAGGACAGCCACCGCATCAACCTCGAAGCCTACACCATCGCTATAGCGCTCAATCCACCGGACAAGCGCGCTCGTGATCTGGACAATTTCGTGAAGGCCTTGAGTGACCTTCTCGTAGCCCATGGCGTGGTCAAAGACGACAGCTATTGCAGGCGTCTAACCGTCTGCTGGAACGAAAACATGGATGAGGAATGCGTTGTCATCCTTCATCCGGCAGAAGAGGAAATGGCAGCATGATCGTCATAAACACAGCCTTGTGGGCTTGGCCGCAGTGGACATTGCTCTTCCTCGAAGCCCTGACATTGATCGGGTATTGCGGCCTGCATGGCAAGCCCCGTGTGGACTACAACTTCGCCCACGGCATAATAAATTTTGCCATCACCATGGGACTTCTCGTTTTCGGGGGGGTCTTCTCATGAGCCTGACACATCGGTTCGAAGTCATAGACGAATTGTCGGCTGTTCTCGACAGCGAGCGAGCAGAAGCCATTTACGAGCATCGCAAGGCAATGGGCAAAGCCAAGGCGCTTACACCCTATGCCGCCAAGCTCCTCGCAAAGCAGTTTGCCCGCTTCAACGATCCAAACGCCGCGGCTGACGAAATGATCCTGCGCGGATGGATGGCGATCAAATTGGAATGGATGGCCCGAGAACAGCGCACGGCCCGCCCTCACTCAGTCGGTGAGTCCGCCTTGCAGGAAATACAACAGGGAAACGCCAATGCCCCAACTGCCTTCGAAAGAATGCTTACAGCGCGCAACACGACAGGAAATGCTCAAGAGCCTGGCAATGCTCAAATCATTACCCTCCCGTCTTACCGACACGGCTGAGGCTGACAAGGAAGTGTTCATGATCGCTTTGGACGGTGTGACGGCATACGGGCTTGCAGAAGCCACCATGGCCATACTGAGGGGAGGCTTGGGGCATGCGTTCCATCCATCGCCACCAGAGTTTCGGATGCGGTGCGATGCGGCCATGAAGCCGATCAAGGACGAGATGGCGCGCATTGAACGCACGAGGCTTGAGAAGGAGCGGGATGCAGAGTTCCGCCCCGTCCAGCACACACAGGCAGAGATAGTCCGCGTCAACGAACTCTATCAGAGCTTTTGCGAGGGGCACCAGAGTGATTTCAAGACTGAAGAGCAACTCATTGCGGAAATCCGCAACAAGTATCCCAAGGAGCTACTGGATGCCATTCCGGATGCACCAACAGGATTTAATGGACCAAGGAGTTAGTCATGTACCAGAAAGTGTACGGGTATCATACCGAAGCAAATCCGCGATACCAAGAGGCCGTTCGTCGCCAGCAGGAGAAGGAGATGGAACGGCAGCCCTCCCATTTGGCAAAGCTCAAAGCCATCCGCAGCAGCTTGGCAGAGAAGAAGGCTGAGGCCATTAACCGCGCCAACCGCCTCAATATGCCCAAGCAGCGCCTCCTAGCAGATATTGAGGCTGTAGCACGCATTTACAATTTGACGCTGGAAGATGTGCTCGGCAAATCGCGAACGAGGAACGTCGTTCGCGCCCGTCAGGCTGCTATCTGGATGGTCTGGTATTCACGGGATTACACGTTACCAGCAATCGGGCGGGTGTTTGGCAAAGATCACACATCGTGCTTGTTTTCCAGGGGGCAACACATGATCCGCATGGGGCTGGACAATGAATGGACAGACATCGCCAAACGTCGTCTGGCCATCAACAACGCTCGAACCAAGGCTCATTATCACCAACTCTCCCAAGCCGAGAACAACGCCCCGCTGCCACCTATCACAGACATTTCAGGGTATGGAACACTTGAGTTCGTGATGAATCGTTCCCAAGCAGCATAACGAAACGGCGCTGGCGCTAAACTGGACCGTCAATCCAGTGAGGGGTGTTCGATTCTCCCAGCCGCGCCTAGCCCTCACACGGAAGGATAAAGGACATGAGCCGCGCTAATCGTAAACGCAAGAACAAGGGCGGTCGTCCTCGTCTGGAGAATGTAGAGCGGGAGCCTAACGGTCGCCCCCTCAGAAGCCAGCGCAAGACGGAAACAGAGGCAGAGACACGCAAGGTAGCGGTACAGGCCCGCGCGCGCATCTACGGTGCCCCTGAGGCCGAATGCGTGCGTCCTGAATATGGCAGTGTGCTTGGCAGGCTGTACATGACCGGCCACATCAACAAACTGCAGCTTGAGGCGGGCAACAGGACTGCCGAGGACTTCGGACGATACTACGGGCTTACTGGCATTCCCCATCCAAGCGCGAAGGCGCAGGACATAACCCGCGTCAAGGGCATGGGCGGGGAGGTGAGCTACGAAGCAGCCAGAAAGGCCACCAACCGCGTCATGGCTATAGAGCAGGCATTGGGCGAGGTTGTCGTTCAAAGCCGTTCTGTAACCTCTGTCGTCAAGCGTGTGTGTGTTATGGATGAAGACTTGGGCATCAGCGAGACTATGCGGGCGCAATTGGTTGCGGGTTTGAATCGGCTCGTGGTATTCTTTGGCGTGGATAAGATGGAGCGGGCAGCGTGACGGGCAGGCATGATGATTTAAAGATCGGGGAGTATGTTCTCGCCACCAAATACTCAGATGGTGATCCCGGTGACGCTTGGGCCGTAGGCTTTTACGATGGGGAACGGGATGGGCGTCACTTCGTCTTGGACAACGACGGGAAACAAATACGCCGTAATGGTTATCGCGCAGTCGGTCGCGTCACCCCCGATGTTGGACGGTGGCTATTGGATAGTGCCTCTGTGTTAGAGCGCTCGCCCGCAGGATCGGTGAACCTGTGGACAATGTTGGTGGAACAGGATGACGAAACTTAAGAGGTCTCTTGACTATTAAAACGGTCCATGTCATAAACAGATAATAGACGCCAGTGCGTCCAAACAGCCCCGCCATCGTGCGGGGTTTTGTCATTTCAAGGCAGCTCATGGACGCTATAGCACGCTCCTTGCTGGGGTTCGCTGCCTCGCATCTTCAAAAGCCAATTCCTGATCTCCCCATCATAACCATAGACCCAGAAGCTGAATACGTTGGCCAGATAGAATGGGGATTGCGCACCAGGATCAAGCTTCGGAACTGGGATGATGGGAATATGTTTGACCGGGCAGTTTTGGTCCACGAGTTGTGCCATCACATTCAGTGGATCAATGACATGGACTTATCAGAGACTGAAGCGATCACGGTCGAGTGCCGTTATTTGCAATCTCAAGGCGTAGATCCCCGCACTGAACTGTCATTCGAACAAGTGCTTGGGATGACGAATGATCCAACCTTCGCAAAGCTGGAGTGGCTTTAAACCAATACCTAGCACCGCGTTGATAAAGCGAAGCGCTGGGTAGGTCAGCAGTGTGTAGGCGGAATAAGCCGCTGCTGGCCACTTATGTGGAGTGATTTAAATGATCAACGACGGTGGAGACTTCGTAGCGCTGCTCGGTCTTTGCATGTGGGCTTGGCTGCTACTGCGGTTTACGTGGCATTGCATATATTGGAGCTGGAAATAAACGGAACCTAAGCGCAATTCTCGACCTCTTGCGCATTGGTAGGGCGGGGCTTCGGCTCCGCCTTTTTCATGAGGTCGGAAGGAGTCGAGACCTTGAAGGCAAGATATCACCAAGAATATGCGACGTGGCGAGGAATGGTCCAGCGTTGCCATTATGAAAAGCATGATAGCTATCCTCACTATGGAGCCAAAGGCATCAGGGTTTGTGATCGCTGGCGTTGGTTCGCCAACTTCTATGAAGACATGGGACCAAGACCGGAAGGCACTCATCTAGATCGCCTCGATGCTAAGCAGGACTACAACAAAGAGAACTGCACGTGGGCATTGCCAAAACAACTAGGCAAAGAGAAACGCAGACTCCTCACGCACAATGGTGAAACCCTTAGCATCACCGATTGGGCTGAACGTCTCGGATTGAAGAGAACGACAATAACCCAACGCCTCAATGCATATGGATGGTCTGTAAACAAGACTCTATCAACGAGGGCGCACCAATGATCAAATTCAAGGGCGCTCCCAAGAAGAAGCAAGCCCCAATTCCTCCCAAGCCAAAGAAGGCTAAAGGCAAGCGCAAGTGATCAAACTCATCGCCGCCTGCTTCATCCTCCTAAGCCTCTCTTCCTGTGGGACTGACTGCGCTATCCAGCGCGGCTTCACTTGTTACCACATTGGTTGAGGCTCAAGACATAGGACTGTGCTGAATGAGTCAGCTAGAATGCAATCGCTGCGCCAGTTCTGGATGGGTTTGCGAAAACCATGACAATCTTGGCTGGGAGGTCGATAAGGGCTGCCAATGTGGCGGGGCGGGCATGCCTTGCCCTGATTGTAATAGCAACCCTGACAATCCACGGTTTCACGCGGGATCAACCCTTATGTGGACCGCTAGGGATGGGTGGGCCAATTAATGACCCGCTATCGCACCGAAACTGAGGGCGACGACGGCTGGTCTGATTGGATTCACCCACTGCCAGGCTACAAGATGGCGTGTTGTGATTGCGGCTTGGTTCACAATATGCAGTTTCGCATTGATGATCTAGGACAGGTCAATTTCAGAGCATCTCGCAACGTTCGGGCGACAGCACAAAAGCGCAGGCATCGCGTTAAAGAATAGCTTTTCTCAGGGCTTCATTCATTCGGTTCTGGTAACCAGGACCACCAGCCTTGAACTTCTCCAATGTATCGGCATCGATAAGGATTGAAATACGCACCTTGCCAAGCGCTGGACGGCCTCGTTTGGGTTTGCCCGCTCGTCTCTTCGGTTTAGGCTCTTCAGCCTTCTTGAATTGGATAGCCATTATTTCTATATATATGAAATAAGAAATATGGTATAGCCCTTCAATGATAACGGAACTGACCCTGAAAGTGTTTCTTGGGATCGCATCGACAATGAGCGGTCTGCCCAACACTGCTGAGCTTCCAAAGCTAAGACAGGGTGTTGACGGTTGTGTTGTCATGGCAGAGTTCCAGCGCCGCACTATCAAGGCAGCGGAATGCAAGCTGATCATGAAAGCGGGACACGGCGGCATTCGCACCATCTATGCTTACTTCGATGCCAAGAAGAACGTGGTTGTCCTTCCCAAGGACTTCAGCATGAAATCGGCATACGACCGTAGCATTCTGGTCCACGAACTGACACACGTCTTGCAGGAGCGAAACGGAATTCGTGTTGCTCATTGCCAGTTTGAATATCCAGCCTACAAGGCACAGCAGAAATACCTCATAGCACAAGGTCAGGCTCTCAAGCCGCTGGCCATGACAAACGCTGACATTCTCAGGCGGGCAAGATGCGATGAACGTCTCATCCCTTAACAAGATAGCAGAGATAGCCAAGATCGAACATTTCCGCGCTCGCAACCTTCTCATGCTTGAAGCTGTCATTAGCGCATTCTTGGATGCAGACGATCACCGCGCTGTCGCTCAGATGCTGAGAGAGCACGCAGACCAGTTGGAAGAGTTTATGTGATGCCTGTTGAAGACTTGGAAATCACCACCACGATAGAAAAAGATATAGTCGAATTGTCCATCTACGAGTCGATGGTTCTTATCTGGTCTTCAGATGGCGATGGCTCAACCAACATAAGGTTCACCCCAACAGAAGCACGAATGATGGCTGGTTGGCTGGCGCGGGCCGCAAGTTCAATCGAGAATGGATAATGACCGATCAACCAACCAAAGATCCGGAGAATGGCCGTTTCCTAACCGGAAATAGCGGCGGTGGTCGCCCCAAAGGCTCACGCAACAAGCTTGGCGAGCAGTTCATCGAGGACTTGCTCACATCCTGGCAGGCAGAAGGCGCAGCAGTCATCAAGCGCGTGATCGATGAGAAGCCTGACCAGTATCTCAAGGTCGTGGCCTCGCTCATGCCGAAGGATATGAATGTCAACATCAACCAAACGGACGGGATGACTGATGAACAGCTCATCGCCCGCATCCGCAGCCTCGACTCCGTCATCCAGCCTTTCCTTGCTTCTCAGGGAGAGAATGGAACTGACGGCGGAGATAGAGCGCAGACAGCGCACTAACAAGCTCAAGTTCTACAGCCCGTACTCAAAGCAGAAAGCCTTTCATCTCGCAGGCGCATCGTTCAGCGAGCGTCTGTTCATGGCAGGCAATCAGTTGGGTAAGACAGTGGCCGGTGGTGCTGAGTGGGCCATGCATCTGACGGGCCGCTATCCTGACTGGTGGAGTGGGGCAACATTTAACACAGCGCCTTTGCTCTGGGCCGGTTCGGTTACAGGTGAAAGTACGAGAGACAACCCACAGCGCATTCTCATAGGCCCTCCTGCAAAGGAAGAGGAATGGGGAACGGGCTTTATACCATCTGACTGCATCAAGGATCGTGGCAGGGCAATGGGTGTGCCAAACCTTCTCGACAACGTTGTTGTTCGTTGGGGCGGTGGTGGCGACATTCAGGCTGGCGAGAGTGTCATTGCCTTCAAGGCTTATGAAAAGGGCCGCGAAAAGTGGCAGGGGCCAACGGTAGACGGGGTCTGGTTCGATGAAGAACCGCCAGAGGATATTTACTCAGAGGGGCTGACACGCACGAACAACGGCCAGCGCGGTCAGTTCGCACAGACGACCTTCACTCCATTGCTTGGCATGTCCACGGTCGTCAGCAGGTTCATCATGCCAGCCAAGGACGATCCTGGAGCGGGCGCACGTAGTGTTACGTCAATGACTATCGATGACGCAGAACATTACACACCGGAACAGCGGGCGCAGATCATTGCGAGCTATCCGGCACATGAACGCGAGGCACGAGCCAAGGGCATACCAACGCTCGGTAGCGGTTTGATCTTCCCGGTGTTGGAAGAGAAGATCATTGTTGAGCCATTCGCCATACCGGCCTTCTGGCCGCAGATCGGCGGTCTGGACTTTGGCTGGGATCACCCGACAGCGGCTGTATGTCTCGCATGGGATCGTGACGCTGATATCGTTTATGTCACGAAGGATTATCGGCAAAGGCAGGCAACACCGATCATTCACGCTGCGGCAGTCAAGCCATGGGGCGCTACATTGCCTTGGGCATGGCCGCACGATGGCAACAATGACACGGCGGCAGGTGAGAACCTCGCCAAGCAGTATCAGGCGCAGGATCTGAAGATGCTGCCGGAGAATGCCCGTTTCAACGATGGCTCTAATAGTGTTGAAGCCGGTTTGATGGATATGCTGGACAGGATGCAGACAGGACGCTGGAAAGTGTTCTCAACCTGCTCGTCATGGCTTGAGGAACGCAGGCTGTATCACCGCAAGGACGGCAAGATCGTCAAGGAGCGGGATGATACGATCTCGGCCTCTCGATACGCACTGATGTGTTTGCGGTTTGCACAGGTTCTGAAGCGGACTGCAACCAAAGCACAACCTAAAAACTGGGTCGTATAACCCCAAAGCCCGCAGTGACTGCGCGCATTCCCTTGGATGGATTCGTATATGGCCAAAACCAAAAAGATGGGTGAGGGTGAACTTGCCGCCCTTGTCCGCGCCGGTATTGACGATGCCGTTGGTTACGACCAGAGCGAACTGTCAAAGCATCGTGGCCGTGCGCTGGACTACTACGCCGGTCGTATGCCCGATGTGCCGCATCAGGAAGGCCGCTCGCAGGTTACATCGCGTGATGTGTCCGACGCCATGGGCTGGATACTTCCCGGCCTCATGCGTGTGTTCACGGCATCTGACACGATTGTCCAGTATGAGCCACAGACGCCAGAGGATGAGCAGGGTTCATCGCAGGCCACTGACTATGTGAATTACGTCTTCATGCGCGAGTGTGAGGGCTACCGGACACTGCGCAACGGCTTCCATGAGGGCCTGCTGTTCGGCAATGGCATCTGGAAACATTGGTGGGACACATCCAAGACCTACGAGACGCTGGATTTCAGCGGACTGGATGATGACGCCTTCACGATGCTGGTCTCGGATGATGAGGTCGAGGTGCTTCAGCACACGGCCACCGTCACCGTTGAGATGGTTGCCGATCCAACGACTGGACAGCCGGTCGAGCAGCAGACTGTCACGCATGATTGCAAGATCAAGCGCACCTGCAGCTACGGTAAGCTGGTCTGCGTGTGCATTGCACCGGAAGAGTTTCTCATCCAGCGCGGTGCAACCTCGATTGAGAAGGCCACCTTTGCCGATCACCGTTCGATGCGGACGCGCCAGAGCCTGATTGACGATGGTTACGACCGCAAAGAGGTGATGAAGCTCAACGGCTGGGAAGACCTCGACACCACAGACGAGAAGCTTGCCCGCTGGAACCGAACCGTACCGAACAAGAACCAATCCGAGACTGACCCGCTTATGGTCGAGGTCGAGGTGCATGAGGCCTATCTGCGCTGTGACTATGACGGCGATGGCTATGCTGAATGGCGGCGTGTTGTCATGGCCGGGACCGGAGCAGGACGCTCTATCCTCTCCAATGACGAATGGCAGGATGATCTGCCGTTCTCCGATGCCTGCCCGATGCCAGAGCCGCACCGCTGGGAAGGCCGCTCACTGTTCGATGAACTGGAGGACGTGCAGAAGGTCAAGACCGTGCTGTTGAGGCAGACACTGGATAACCTCTACCTGTCCAACAATCCGCAGCGTGAAGCCGTTGCGAACATGATCGAGAACATGGATGAGGTGATTAACCCGACATTCGGGGGTGTCATCCAGACCACTGGTCCGGGAGCCATTACCGACCTTGCCGTGCCCTTCGTGGCTGACAAGTCCTATTCCATGCTCGAATACATGGACATGCTCTCGGAAAAGCGCACAGGCGTCTCCAGACAGTCCATGGCGCTCGATCCAGACGCATTGCAGAACCAGACGGCAGCAGGCCAGATGATGGCCCAGAGCGCCTCCTATGCCAAGATTGAACTCTATGCCCGCAATATCGCTGAACTCGGCCTCAAGCGCCTGTTCAAATGCCTGTTGAAGCTGGTTGTAGCGCATCAGGATAAGCCGCGCATGATCCGCCTGCGTGACAAGTGGGTCGAGATGGACCCACGCTCATGGAATGCCAACATGGACGCGAATGTGAGCGTCGGGCTTGGCTCTGGCTCGCGTGACCGTGACGTAACCTTGCTGATGCAGATCGCAGCCAAGCAGGAATTGATCATTGCACAGGCTGGCCCGACAAATCCGATTGTCAGCCTGCCTCAATACGCCAACACGCTGCGCAAGATTGTCGAGTCTGCCGGTATTCGCTCGCCTGACCAGTATTTCAACGAAGTCAGTCAAGAAGACATGCAGGCCCTGACCAATCAACCGCCTCCGCCAGATCCCAAGGTAGCGGCTGAACAAGCCAAGATGGAGATGGAACAGCAGAAAGCACAGGCGCAGATCCAGATCGATCAGGAACGCGCCGCTGCCTCTGCCGAACTTGAGCAGAACAAGGCTGCTGCTGCCGTCAATCTCCAGCGCGAGAAGAATGCGCTCGATATGCAATCGCAACGTGAGAAAGCCGCTGCCGAACTGCAATTCATGCAGGACAAGGCCGCTGCAGAAATCCAGATTACCCGCGAGAAAGCGGCAATGGACATGCAGTTGCGTCGCGAGGAAATGCTGATGGAAGCGGAACTCACTTCCCAAGCCAACGTAATGAACGCCGAAGTGAACAAGCCCAAGGTCGATACCAACATCCAGAACCGTTCGGTTCCAGAGGACTAAGGAGCATATCATGCCAGACATCAAAGCAGGTGGCCCTTCATTCTGGGCCGATCAACTTCGTTCCGGTGCGCCAGACTACACAGTCGGTGCGCAGGTACTTAACGGCGGGACAGTCCCCGTTCGCAATTCGCTCGCAGCCGATAGCCACAATGCCACGGCTGTTGTCACAGGCAGCACATTGACGGGCGTTGATCTCGCATCAACCGTAGTCATGGTTGATAACGCCGATACGCTTACGCAGATCAGCGACAGCACGAACGTTGCCAATGGCCGCGTTACCGGGACGGCCACGGTCGCCGCTGCCGTATTGAGCAACGTTCAATTGCCGACGACTGCGAAGATCATCAAGACTGCGGTCGCATACCCATTGAGCGCCGCCCCAACTGGCGCTTGGGTGAGCCAGATCACGTTCACGATCAATGCCTCTGGCGTAATCACCGCTGCGGTTCTCTCGTGATTGATGAAATCAAAGCTGCCGCGTTTCGCCAGTTGGCTGATAATGCGGAGATTAAAGAGGCTTTCGCAGACCTTGAGCGCACAACGTTCGAGGAATTGCTGCGTCTCCCCATCTCTTCGGATGAGCGGGAGAAAGATGCGCTGATCCAGCGCGTACAGATAATTCGTGATCTCCAGTCCCGGATAAGGCTCCTCGGAACCACCCGGAAGACAGGGAAACAGAGCGTCGTCTGACCTCTGGTAACCGCGCAGTGATGCGCCACGGCCCAGCGCGGCTTATGCCGCCAGAAGGAACCATATTATGGATACCACCAGCGACAACCCGGCATCCGGGACCGCAAGCATGGGCGTCTTACAAGGCGCAGAAGCAATCGCAGCCATTCTCAATCCCCCTGAAAAGGACACGGTAGAGACTGAAGGTAACGAGGCAGAAGTCACTCAGAGCGCTGATAACGGTGCATCCGATGACGAAGCCGATGTGTCAACCGACACGGTAGAGACGGATGAAGAACAACCTGAACACGAGGCAGCCGAGGAACCTACCAAGTATCGTCTAGCTGACGGCACCGAGGTTACCCAGAGCGAAATCGAGGAATGGCGGAAGGGCAACCTTCGGCAGTCCGACTACACCCGCAAGGCTATGGCTCTCGCAGACACCCGCAAGGCTCTGGAGACACAGCAGGCGGAAGTTACGCAGCAAGCCCAACAGTTCCAGCAGAACGTGGATTTCGCCATCCAGGTTGCGCAGGCCAATCTCCCGGCTGCACCCGATCAGGCGCTGCTCTACAGCGATCCTATCGCGTATATTCAGGAAAAGGCCGAGTATGAAGCCCGTTTGGGGCAACTGCAGCACCTCATGGGTGCCAAGCAGGAGCACGAACAGGCAGCGGCAGTGCAACGTCAACAGGCATTCAGGGATTGGACCGAAAGCGAGAGCAAAAGCCTCGTTGAACGTCTTCCTGAGCTGAAGGACCCGGCAAAACTCACACAATTCAACGCGGAGTTGGCAAGGGGTATCGAAAGATACGGCTTCACCGCCAAGGATTTGGGATCGGTCTATGACCACCGCCTGATCCTCCTCGCCAAGGATGCCATGGCTTACCAAAAGCTCATGGATTCCAAGCCCAAGGCTATCCAGAAGGCCCAAGACGCTCCCCCGGTGCAACAGCCCGGTCGTCGTCCAAGCCAAGGGGAAGCCGCGGCCCGCGCGCACAAGGAACGTCGGGACAAACTGCGCCAAACCGGCTCCCTCAGAGATGGAGCTGATCTCATCCTCGATATCATCAAAGGTTAAATCAAATGGCACAGGTAACTGGCACTTTCTCTACCTATGACGCAATCGGTGATCGTGAAGATCTCGAAAACGCCATCTATCAGATCACCCCGGAGGAAACCCCGTTCATTTCGATGATCGGCTCCGGCAAGGTCAAGGCAGTTCGCCACGACTGGCAGACTGACGCTCTTGCGGTTCCTGCCGTCAACGCGGCAATCGAAGGTGACGACTACACCTACGCAAAC
Organism: Phyllobacterium sp. LjRoot231; assembly: GCF_964253365.1. Taxonomy (NCBI): domain Bacteria; kingdom Pseudomonadati; phylum Pseudomonadota; class Alphaproteobacteria; order Hyphomicrobiales; family Phyllobacteriaceae; genus Phyllobacterium; species Phyllobacterium sp. LjRoot231. The sequence goes on along the minus strand of NZ_CAXUQT020000001.1, from coordinate 3,506,422 downwards.
GTCACCCCGACCACACGTCTTGCCAACTACACGCAGATTTCCCTGAAAACCGTCATCGTGACGGAAACACAGGATGCCGTGGACAAGGCAGGCCGTGAAAAGGAATTGGCCTACCAGATGGCCAAGAAGGGCGTCGAGCTGAAGAAGGACATTGAAGCCGCCGCGCTTTCGAACGTCGCTTCGGTAGCTGGTAACGACACGACTGCCCGCATTTCCGGTGGTTTCCCTGCCTGGATGACCTCCAATGACGACCGTGGCGCTGCTGGCGCTGACGGTGGTTTCAGCACGGGTACCGGCCTTGTGGTCGCTGCCACCAACGGCACACAGCGCGCTTTCACCAAGACGCTGCTTGATACTGTCATCGGGCTTGTCTATGCCTCCGGTGGCAATCCTGACACTGTCATGTTGTCACCTTACAACAAGCAGGTGTTCTCCACCTTCATGTCCAATGCCAACGTGGCTCCCTTCCGTAACGAAGTGAAGTCTCCGAAGCAGGGAACAATCATTGCCGCAGCAGACGCCTATCTGTCCGACTTCGGCCTTCTGTCGGTTGTTCCAAATCGTGTCATGGGCACGACTGCGGCTCTTGCCCGCAACGTGTTCGTGATCACGCCTGACATGGTGGAACGTGGTGTTCTTCGCCCGATCACGCAGGACGTTCCTGCCAAGACCGGCGATGCCAACAAGCGCGTCATCAAGACAGAATGGACCCTGGTTGTAAAAAATCAGGCTGCCCATGGTGTTGTTGCCGATGTGTTCGGCCTGACTGCAACCACGTAATCCAACAACTGGCCTCGCGGGCAACTGCGGGGCCTTCTCTCTCGTGAGGAATCCCTATGAACGCTCAACAGCAAATTCTCCAGAAACCCAAGCTTCTCCCGGTCCTGCTGCTTCGCGGATATGTGCCTGAATCTGGCGGTGGCAAACAGCTTGCCGGTTCGCTCATCAACCTGCCTGTCGAAGAGGCCCGCAAGGTTGTCAAACTCGGCATTGCTGAACGCGCCGACGACTTCTGATCCTTCAAGGCCGCGCTGGATAGCGCCGCTGTTCCCTCAGATGGACCCTTTTCATGTCAGATGTTTACGAAGGTGACTGGCGTCTGTTCAGTCACGACCCCGTTACAGGCACCAAGAAGTGGTACCTCGACATGGGAACCCACTACGTCATCCGCAGCGATACGCCTGTAGATGAACTGCTCGACCTCAATGCGGAAAAGCTGAACGACAGCACAGGCAAGCGCTTTGGCGACGGTCAGGTTGTCGGCTCCATTCCGATGGATATCTATCAAAGCCAGTTGGCTGAAGCCAGCAAGAACGGCGACCAAGCCTATATCCGCCGTTGGCTTAATGACTCCGATCACCAGAAATTCCGCACATTCCGTGGGAGGCTCTAAATGGCTTTGGCTTCCTACGACGATATCAAAACATCCATTCAAAACTGGATGTTCGACAGGCCCGATCTGGCGAACGCATGCCCTGATTTTGTCACCATGTTCGAAGGCGACATGAACCGGACGCTGCGCACGCGGCACCAGCTTACCACTGTAACGTTGACGCCCGATGTGAACGGCAATGTCGCGCTACCTGACGATTACCTGGAGTTCCGGCAGGTTACGGCGCTGACCAATCCCCGCCGCCCGCTGTCGCTCGTTGCCCCGTCATACATGGACGCCAAGGAGCCTTACCATGCCTCAGGCCTTCCCAACTTCTTCACCATCAACGGCTTAACATTGACGGTGTTGCCGCTGACCACGAGCGACATTCAATTCATCTACTACGCCAAGATACCGGCGCTTTCCGACACCATGACGACCAATTGGCTGCTCGACCGCTATCCCAACCTCTATCTCGCAGGCTCCCTCAAATACGCCGCAATGTATATCGGTGAACCGGAGCGCATGCAGACGATGGGCGCAGCGTTTTCCGGCATGCTGCAGGCGTTCATGAATGACGAGAAGAAGGCCCTTTATTCCCGCGCTTCGATGCGCGTCAGTGGGCCGACTCCATGATTGCGTGGCTTCGCCTGCTGATCGTGAGGGCTGCCCCCACATGCACCCTCTGGGAACAGGATTTTAACGGGGATTTCCTGCGGTTTAGGTTCAACCGGCATTGGGTTGTCACTGCGCGCGAGTATGTCGAGGCCGGACGATGATCCCTTTCGCGGAATTCGCACCCGACAAGAGCGTGTTTGACCCAAGCGCCTGCAATACGCTGCAGAACGTCTTGCCACAGGCGCAGTCGTTCGGCCCGTTTCCGTCGTTTGTGCCGCTCACGGACCCGCTTCCTGCTCGCCCGCAAGGATCGATCCTCGCCAATGAAGGGGCTGGGCAGTACACGCTGATTACAGGCACTGAAACCGGCATCTACAAGCTCAATGCGGGCACATTGGGCTGGGACAACATATCGGGTGGCGTCTATGGCACAGCCGACAGCGCCAATTGGTCATTCGAGCAGTTCGGCACATGGGTAACGGCCACAAACGGCACTGATCCGGTGCAGTATTACGATCTTTCTGCGCCAACCACCTTCGGCGTTCTCAGCGCCAATGCACCAACAGCCCTCTATTCGGGCATTATTGGTGATTTTATCATGCTGCTCAACACGAGTGGCGGCAGCAAGACCATCCAGTGGTCGGGCTTGAACGATCCGCAGTTCTGGATACCGCGTCAGCGTTCCTCTGATCTGCAGCCCTTCCCGGATGGCGGCGAAATCATGGGATTCAGCGGCTTTGAAAAGGGCGGCGTGATCTTCCACGAGAATTGCATTCGCGAAGGTGCTTTGGCACTCGATACGGCGCTTATCATGACCTTTCGCAAGACCATTGAGAGTCATGGCTGCGTTGCCCCAAGATCGATCGTTACCACGGGCGCAGGCATATTCTATCTCAGCCAGGATGGCTTTTACCTCTATGGCGCACCACCCACACCAATCGGCAATGAACGGGTAGACCGCTTCTTTATCGATGATATCGCGACGGAAGAGACGTTCAACGTCTACGGTTCAGAAGATCCGATCCGCAAGATTGTCTATTGGGCCTATCGCAGCCGTGCCAACACCTTGGCCCGCTCCTACGACAAGGTTCTGGTCTATAATTACGGCACGGACAAATGGTCCATGCTGATACCCGGCGCCTATCTGACTGGACTGATTGAGGCAACCACACCGGGTTATACGCTCGATAGCCTGGATAGTCTCGGCATTCCCTTGGACGATCTGCCCTATTCGCTCGATAGCCGCGCTTGGTCGGGTGGATCTCCGACGCTTGCCGCCTTCGATACGGATTTTCGTCTTGGCTTCTTCTCAGGTTCACCGCTGGAAGCGATCTTGCAGACCGGGGCGGTTGGATTGTCACAGACCAGCCGGACGGCTGTACGTGGCTTCAGGGCGCTGTGTGATGCGGAAACGACAACGGGCCGAGTTGCAACGCGGGATCGTGCTGGACAGATGGATACATGGAAGTCTTCATTTGCCTGCAATCGCACCGGTTTGATCCCAGCGCGTGCTTCAGGGCGCTTCCATCGCTTTGAGCTGACGATCCCGGCTAATCAGGCATGGGAACATGTCCACGGCATTGACCCTGACGGCAAGACAGAGGGTCAGCAATAATGGCCAACTATGTCAATAACCCGGTTCGCTCCATCGGCAAGCGGATCACGACAACCTCGGTCACGGTGATCTATACGGCAACCGGCTATGCGCAGGCTCTGGGGATTCGCTGCGCAGCCATTGGGGCCACGGCTTCTACAGTGACAGTCGAATGGTACAATATCAAGGACAACCTGACCTATCGGCTGATACAGGCTGGCGACATACCGGCGAAATTCGCAGCCTATTATGCACTGGATGGCTTCGGCCTCGATGCGGGTGATGAAATCCGCGTCACGGCTGGCGGTGCCAACACGGTCGATGTGATCCTGACCATCGCAGAAATACCGGGGCGTTCCGGTTGAGCCTGTCCATTCGCCTTACCTCGGATATGTCATCGGAGGAAATGGCCCCGTTATGGCCGGGGATTATAGCCTGTCTGGAGAAGTATGTACGGCGGTTTCCCAAGGATGAGACGGTCGAGAACATCATTGCACAATGCGCCAACGGAAGACGCCAGCTTTGGCTTATCCAGGATGAGGACGCCACTGTCATCCTCGCTGCGGTGACCGAGGTCGTCAAGATCGATGCCACCGGCAACAATCGCATGGTCTTTGCCGAGTGTGCGGGATCGCGCATTGGCGAAGTCCTGCCGCTGATCACTGAAATGGAAGCATGGGCCGCGACAGAGCGGAATGCAACGGATGCAGAATTTATAGGCCGCAAGGGCTGGGAACCGTTTCTCAAGCCCTTCGGCTACGAACCAGCGGCTGTGATTTACCGCAAGACCTTAAGGAACGATCATGGGTAAGTCTTCAAAGCAAGAAACCACACAGAAGAACGAGCCGCCAGAGTGGGCAAAACCCGCTTTGGAGCGCGCCGGTCAGGATGCGCTCAAGCTCTATGACTCCGGCGCTGGCTATAACACATACACCGGCCCGACGCAGGCTCCTCTGTCCGATATGACGCTGGGCGGCATGAATAACATGCTGGCCGCGACCGGATATCAGGGCGCGCCGGTTTCCGACCAGTCTATCAATGCCTCAGTTCCGAATGTGCAGGCGATCATGCAGCAGGCTCTGGCCAACAAGCCCAAGCCGCAACTCAGCCAGCCGCAGCCATTGTGGCAGCCGCCTGCTGAACAGAAAAAGAAACGCGAGTGGTCAGGTAACCAGCAGCGCTAGAAGGATACGAATATGGCCACCGGCAAAGCATCCAGCAGCAAGAACTCGACCAGCGGCACAGGCAACGGCTTGCCCGCATGGGCGGCTCCCGGCACGACTGCGTATAACAACAACAACACCGCATTGCAGACGCTTCCCATGGGCGCAGCCACGCAGACGATTGCCAACGGTGGTATCGGTCAAGCGGGTCAGTCGGCCATCAATGGGCTGCAGGGCGTAGCCGACACGGCAGGGCAGGGCGGGGCTGCAAGCCAGTACCTGACAGGCACGGCCAACGGCGACTATCTCAAGGGTTCTCCATACCTCGAAGATATCATCTCCAAGGGCGCGTCCGATACGGCTGGACAGGTCAACAACATGTTCGCCTCTGGTGGGCGTTATGGCTCCGTTGCCAATCAGGGCGCGCTTGCCGACAGTGTGACAGCACAGGGCAACCAGCTTCGCAATTCAAACTATCAGTCCGAACGTGACCGGCAGATGGCCGCTGCCAATTCGCTGGAGTCGGCACAGCAGGGTCGCATGGGCATTCAGGGCAATGCGCTTCAGGGTGCTGCGGGTCTTGAGAACACCGGCTTTCAGAACATGCTTGGCATGATTTCCCAGCTCCCCACCATCCAGAACAACAAGATTTTCGACGCCCAGCAGCAGCAGGGGGTTGGCGGTCAGATCGACGCCCGCACGCAGGACGCCCTCAATCAGGCGATCCAGCAGTGGGGTCAGGGCGACATGCAGGATTGGGCACGCCTTGGTGGCCTTATCACCGCAGGAACAGGCTCAGCGGGCAACTATGGCACGCAGACGGGCACACAGACAACGCCGGGTAATCCTCTTGGTGTTCTCGGCCTCTTAATGGGATTGTTGTAATGGGAATTCTTGACGCACTGTTCGGCGGTGGCTCCATGATGCAGATGAACCCCAACGCCGTGGCCAAGCCGTTTGGCGAGCGCCTTACTTCCGGCATGGGTTCGCAGGGTGGCTTGCTTGGTCGCATGGGTCTTGGTGATCATCCACAGCAGTCCGGTCAGGCTTCACCATCGTTTGGTCAACCGGGTGGCCTCCTTGAGCTTCTGAAAGGCAACCGTCAGGGCCAACGGCCGATGGATCAGAACTATTTCCCGCCCGCACCTCAACAGGGCATGGGCGGCGCACAGAACCTTCAGCAGCTTATCCAAGCCTTTTTGGCACAGAATAACAGGGGCGGATGATGGCAGGCGGACTCCTAGAAATGCTCATGGGTGGCGGTCAACAGCAGCAGCCACAGAACCCTATGCAGCCTGCACCGTCCTATGGCGGTGATTTCCTTGACAAGATCAGGGATATCGGCGCTGGCTTGGCTATGGGGTCAGACCCAAACAGATCAGTGGCAGGCGCTGGCCTGTTGCTGGCACAGGGCAACCAAAGCCGTCGCAAGGCAAAGCTAGGCCAGCAACAGGCCAACCGCACCGTAGATTGGCTGAAATCAACAGGTGTTGGCGATCAGGAAGCGGCCTACCTCGCGACCGATCCAGACGCGTTGAAGGCTTGGTACAGCGAATACAAGACCGGAAGCAAACCAGATTGGCAGATAACTGACCTGTTTGACGATCAGGGCCGTAAGATCAAGGCCATGGTTGACAAGAAGACCGGCAATTACAACCAGATCGGTGGAGCGGAAGCGCCCAACCCCAATGACAAATTGACGACTGACCAACGCGAATATCAGACCGTCAAGGATCAGGGATACACTGGCACGTTCTTGGACTACCAGAAGATGATGAAGGAAGCAGGGCGCAATCAGGTCAATATCGACACTGGCGTGAAGCTGCCGACAGGGTTCCGCTGGAAAGACCCGAACAATCAAGAGGCAGGTGTTGAGCCTATTCCTGGTGGTCCCGGTGAGCAGATACCTGCTGAATCGGCTGCTCGTATTGGTCTGACTGACAGTTTCCTTGGGCAATTCGATAAGATCAAGGAAAAGGTCTCTGCCGGTAAGGTAACGGGCGTCATCGACCGTTTCGAGGCTGGTTATGGCAACGGCGAGGAAAACGAAACATACCGTCAGATCCAGTCTGGCACGGATGCCCTCCAGCGTATGTTGACGGGTGCCGGTATGCCGCAGAGTGAAGCGGAGTCTTACGCTAACCGTTATCTCCCCACGTACAGGGACAATGCCAAGAGCGCCACAAGCAAACTTGAGCAGCTTAAGCGTGAACTAGAATCCACCAAGAAATTGGCCTTGCGCGGGCGTGGCGCAGCAACCACTCCTCCACCCGCAGCAGACACGAACAACGATCCGTTGGGAATTCGCTAATGGCTGGCATTGCTGATATCAGGGCAAAGTTCCCGCAGTATGCTGACATGAGCGATCAGCAACTGTCGAATGCTGTCTATCAGAAGTTCTATTCGGACATGCCGAAGCAGGACTTTGACAGCAAGATGGGCTTGGCTCCTGCTCCACAAGCAGAGGTCGCTCCAGAAGAACCATTAGTGACAGAGAATGAAAGCCTTGCCGCGTCACGCGGGGCGGTCGAAGGATTGCCCATCATTGGGCCATATGTGGCCGGTGGTGTGGAAAGACTTGCTGCTGGTCTGCGTGCCCCCTTCACAGACAAGACCTATTCAGAAGAGCTTTCCGGCATTCAAAATCGAGTAGCTCAATCTACCCAGCAGAACCCGACAGCCCAGACATCGGGCAACGTTGTCGGCAATATCGTGGGAACCGCACCGCTTATGGCTGCCGCTCCGGCTGCATTTGGCATGAAGGCAGGGCAGGGGCTTCTCGCTAGGATGCTGGCTGGTGCCGGTTCATCGGGTGCGCTTAATTCAGCGGACACTGCCACGCGTGGTGGCGATCTGGAGGACATTGGAACATCAGGCGTTATAGGTCTTCTTGGCGGCGGGGCTATTCCTGTCGTCGGCGCGGGTCTTCGTGGTGTTGGTGGGGCAATCGCTAACAAAGTAGGCTCTACCATTCGTAGCGCCATCAAACCCGCTGCTGAAGCCGGTAAACGGGTTGCCAAAGCCATCGAGGTTGACCGGGCTGGCAATCCTTCTGCGCTTCTTGCCCCTGATGATATTGCGGCAGCGGCTCGCAACAATCAGCCATTAATGAACGCAGACATTGGCGGCGAGACAACCCGCGCCCTTGCCCGGTCCGCCGCCAACCAATCCCCCGTCGCCCGCGAAATGATGCAGAAGGCCGCGAGTGACCGTTTCACCGATCAGAGCAGCCGCATTACAAAACTGATGGGTCGTGTCACCGGCTACAAGACAGACGATCTGATGGCCCAGGATATGCTCAAGGATCTAGCCGGGGCAGCCAACCGTCCGGCATATAAAAGAGCCTATGAATCACCGGCTGCACAACAGCTTTATACGCCGGAACTTCAGGAGATTATGCAGTCTCCAGCCATCAAGCAGGCAGTGAAGGACGTTACCGGCAGGAGCGCGAACCGCTCAGCGGTCGAGGGCAGCAAAGCCATTCAGAACCCGTTCCATGAGGCTGCCGATGGATCGTTCAAGCTTCGGAAGAAGGCAGACGGTACACTGGTAACCCCGACTTTGCAGTTCTGGGATCAGGTCAAGCGCAATCTTGATAGTGACATCGGCAAGGCACAGCGTTCTGGTGATAACTCGCTGTACGGTGACCTCAACGCCCTCAAGAGCAAGCTGGTCAAGTCTTTGGACGAGGCAGTGCCGGAATATAAGGCAGCACGTCAAGGTGCAGCTTCCTTCTTCAATGCGGAAGATGCTCTTGAGGCAGGCAAGAAGTTTGCCAAATCATCCAGGATGTTGTCGGAGTACAAGCGTGGCCTGATGGTCATGAAGCCTGCAGAAAAAGACCTGTTTCAGACGGGCTTTGCCTCCGAGATTATCGACGCCGCAAAAAGCGCTGGCGACCGCACAAACGTTATCAACCGTGTCTTTGCCTCGCCTGAAAGCCGGGAGAAGATGGTTATGGCCTTTGGCGACAAGGGATCGAAGGAAATAGAAGCCTTTGTTCGTGTCGAAGTGGCTATGGATGCCCTGCGCAATGCCTTCGGCAATTCGACCACCGCACGCCAATTGATTGAAAGCGGTGTCGTCGGTGCCGGAACCTGGGGCTATACCGGAGACTTCAACACCGGATTGACTGCAGCGGCGTTGACTGGCGCGGCGCGGTACGGCGGCAAGAAGATTGACGGCAATGTCATGACGAAGGTTGCTGAAATGCTGTCTTCGAATGACCCCGCTGTCATTCAACGGGCAATCCAGAATGCAGCCTCGTCACCCCAACACATGGCTGCGGTAGATGCTTTGATGAAGATTGCCGGTGGCGCGTCTCGTGCCAGTGTTCTGGCTGCACCAACTGTTGCCGGAAGCCTACCCGAACAATAGAGCCTTGATCTGCTCGAAGTAGTAGATTTTGACATAGAGCATAACGCCAAGAACGATAGCTGCTCCAATTACATCGTAAATATCGACACCGCGTTTTTCCATGCGCGCAATATAGCAATTCACCACTGAAATATAAAGGGGCAGCCCATGGCAACGCCTAACTGGCTCCAATACTCCAATCAAGGAGCAACGCGGAACCAACCTCTCAGCCCCCAGCTTTTGGACGCGTTTGGCAAGTTCCTCCCTGAGCTTGGCGTCACGATGCAGGTGTTTTCGGGCGGTCAGGAGGCCGAAGGGCCAAATCGCGTTGGTTCGCACCGTCATGACCATGGAAATTCTGGTGATGTGTTCTTCTCCAAAGATGGTCGCCGTCTTGATTGGTCCAACCCGCAAGACCTGCCCATTTTTGAGCAGATTGTCAGCAAGGGCAAAGGCGCAGGAATAACAGGCTTCGGCGCGGGACCAGGTTATATGCAGCCTGGGAGCATGCACGTTGGCTTTGGTCATCCCGGCGTATGGGGCGCAGGAGGTTCGGGCAAGAATGCTCCTGAGTGGCTTGTCAAGGCTTTTAACGGCGCTCCGGCTGGACAGAGTGTCCACAGTCAAGTTGCGGCCAACCAAACCGCACCTATCTCGGTAGCCTCCGGCGCTCCCGCTCCGGCACTGCCAGCGCCTATCAATGTCGGTGACAGTCCCGTTGCGCCCGCACAGACTCAGACAGCCCCGTCAGCGCCTCCACCCGGTATTCTTGCGGGATTGATGGGCGGTGGTCAGCAAGCCTCTCAGGGCGGCGATATGAGCGGAATACTGCAAATGCTCATGGCTGAGCAGGAACAGCCACAACCAATGCAATTGCAGCCCATGCGGCCCGCTGCACAACCCGGTCAGCCGGGACTTGCCGAATACATTCAATCCTTCCTTCAGAGCCGTACTGCCTGATTACCCCGGCCCGCAGTGACTGCGCGCCCAACCCCATGATGGACACATAACATGGCTGGAAATATCTACGACTGGAGCACCACGGCTGGATCTAATGCAACGGCTGATGGTGATATCAATTGGGCGGAAGGACAATTCCCCTCCACGGTCAACAATTCCGCTCGCCAGATGATGGCCCGCGTTGCGCAGTGGCTCGATGACAACGGAGTCTTGACCGTCACAGGCACCAATACGATTGCAGTGACGACGAACAGCCCGATCCTGACAATCGCCACTGGAATGACGCTGTCCTTCCGTGCTGCTGCTACGAACACGACCGCTGTCACGCTCAATGTGAACGGTCTTGGCGGCAAGGATATCCGCAAGGTTATCATCGGCGGAACCGATAGCGTTCCCCTTGATGCGGGCGATATCAACATTAAGGGCGTCTACGTTGTCGTCTACGATGCAACGACGAATGGAGGAGTCGGCGGCTGGATCATCCTCAACCCTGCCACCTCCGCATATCTGGCCTTGACGGGCGGCACGTTGACGGGTCCCCTTGAACTCGTAAGCACCGATGCTGGCGCTGGCGAAAGCCCAACACTCTCCCTATACCGGAATTCCGCATCTCCTGCCGCCTCCGATATTATGGGTGTTTTGCGGTTTTACGGCAAGGACAGCGCGGGGAACAAAGAAAACTATATTGATATTTATACGCAGATTGATGATGCAACTTCTGGTTCGGAAGATGGCCGGATCGTATTTCGCGTAGTCACTGCGGGTACTGTTACGGAACGACTTCGGTTAGCCTCGAATGGAGCAAGTATCACAGGTGATCTGGGTGTGACCGGGCTGGTTTTCAGCGCTAGCTCGATTACGGCATCTACCGGACTATTCTCTTCGACTGATGTTACCGCAGCTACAAATTTTGTTTCTTCAACGACCAATGTGGTTTTGGCTCCGGCCAGCGCGGGCGGCATATTTCTACGGCCCAACGGCTCTAGCAGCACTGTTGGTCAGGCGGTTTTGGCCTCGTCTGGGTCGGTGGCTTTCTCTGGCGATGTAGCGTCCACCCAGAACTTTGCATCAAGCACTGCGAATCTCGTTCTGGCTGGAGCCGGTGGCGGCATATTTCTACGGCCCAACGGCACTGGTTCCAGTGCTGGCAATGTCACTATTGATGCATCTGGCAATCTTGTTGCTGCTGGCAATGTGACGGCTTTTTCCGATCTCAGGCTGAAGTCAGACATTGAAGAACTCACTGATACCGGCAAAATCATCGACGCCATTGAGGGAAAGCGGTTCACAAAGGACGGCAAACCCGGCGTCGGTTTCATCGCCCAGGATATCCAAGTTCATCTCCCAGAATTGATTGAAAGACAATCCATGATCGGAGACGAGGGCGAAACATATTTATCAGTGGCCTACGGCAACCTGACCGCTGTTCTCTGGAACGAAGTCAAGGACCTGCGCAAGCGGCTTGCTGCACTGGAGAGCAAATGACCCTCCCTGCTTCCGGCACCATGACTGCCGCAATGGTCAATATTGAGTTGGGGCGCTCTTCCGCAGCCCCTTTTAATATGAACGGTACGGCAGAACGCACGCTTGCCGCTGTGCCGTCAGACGGGTATTCCATGTCAAATTTCTACGGCAAGACGGCAGCAGGCGGCGGCAAGTCTGAGTTCTTCCTTGGTACATCTACCTCTCTAACGGGCGCTCCATTCGGGGGTGCGGCAGCCAATCGCCGTATCGTTGTCGCGATCCATTGGGAAGAAAATGCCGGTGCCCATCGCACGATTACCAGCGCCACCATCGGCGGCGTGGCGGCGACAATCCATAATTCGGGTGTTGATCCGGGTGGTATTCCTACCTTTGGTTTCAGTATCGGCTTGATTTCCGCTGTTGTGCCCACTGGCACATCGGGCAATATTGTCGTCAATTTCAGTAGTTCAGGCCCTGTTATTCAGCGCCTTGGACTGTATGCACTATATGGGTATTCTGGCGCACCAACTGCTGTAAATTTTGGAACCATCAATCAGCCGTCCGGGAATATAAGTTTCAATCTCAATGCCGGAACCGATGGAACGATCATTGCTTGTGCTATTACACATCGAAATATCAGTTCCTTTTCTTTCAACTTGAATGGTGTCGCCCAGCAGTATCAGGCCAGCGATATAGGACATAATGCAGGCGGGTATATCACGGGCGAAAATGGAACGAATACAGTATCAATGACTGATGTCAATGTAGCTGTTAGCGCTGGTAATAGCCTTCTTGCAATGTCTTGGGTCTGACATGAAGCACACATTCCAGGCAATCAGCACCGTACCAACCACCCCCCGTATCGTGCTGGATATCAGCACCGAACCAGCATCCCTTGCAGCCAACGAAACGCTTGTCAGCATTATGACGGCAGCGGGACAGATCAAATTCCCGGGCGTTCAGAATCCTTCGTCTGATGTAAACACACTTGATGACTACGAAGAGGGAACATTCACCCCAAACCTGCTTTTTGGTGGTTCCGCTGTCGGCATGACGTATACTAACCGTTTAGGGTTTTATACAAAAATCGGCAATAGTGTTTTTTTTACTATCAACATAACGTTGAGCGCCAAAGGTTCCTCAGTAGGAACCGCCACCATATCAGGTATGCCATTTACAAGTTCTTCTGTTACCGGTTCTGGCGCTGGTGTATATTCTACTCTTGTTAGTTCTGTCGCGGGTGTAGCAGCACTTTTGCACGCACTAATAGGAGCTAGTGCTTCGAATGTATCATTATTTTATGGATCAGCGACCGGTTCCGTTAACTTTACTGACGCGAACGCTACAAATACATCGATAATGGTATTTGTAGGAATGTACAGGACTGCATAGGAAAAACCTTATGGCTTTTACCAAACAACTTATCTTCGATGCGATCACTATCAGATCAACCGGCCATTTTGAAATAAGAATGGCCGCTGTTGTCTATGAGGATGGCATTGAGATTGCGAAGAATTATCAGCGCAGAGTGGTCACACCGGGAGATGATGTAACCGCTGAACCGCAGAAGATCAAACAACTCGCCTCGTTTATCTGGACCCAAGCGATGATCGATGCTGCCCGCATTACGGCATTCCCAACGAATCCTGCTCCGGAGGTTGGACAACAGGCTCCAATCGATCCGCAGCAATAAGCCTGCTTTCAAGATCAACAACGTCAATTGTCCACGGTCCGGTTTCGGGGCGCTCCCCGGCCAACTCATAAATAACGCGCATAATCTCGTCTAGTGCCATGTAGTTTGACATAAGCGGACCTCCGAAGGTTCAAGCGCAAAATACACGCTCCTCATTCCAAAGCAACTGGCCATGCACACGCTCACTGCAATCGTGATCCGGTTGTTGCTCCTGTATCTCGTAAGGTTCCCAAGAAACAAAAGGTCACGAAAATGAACCTGCTTCCCAACTGGAAGGCGGTCATGCGCTACGCATGGTCGTATCGGCTGAACATCATCGCCGCCCTTCTTTCGGGGCTGGAGGCATGGTTCACGTTCATCGACCCATACAGCCTGCCCATCCCGAACGGCACCTTTGCTGTCTTGGCTGTGCTGGTGAACATTCTCGCGAGCGGCGCACGTCTGGTTGTCCAGACAAAACTTTCCCCCGAACCGAAGAAATACGAGGACGAATACGATGGCTAATATCCGAGCCACGCCCCGCGCCAAGGCTGCTATCGCTGCAATGATAGTAGCAGCCGGTACCAGCGGAATGGTTGCCCTGTTTCCCGGCCAACAGAGTTTGCCAGACGATGCGGCATTGGCCGTCAAGACTCTGGTCGTTCCGTGGGAGGGTGACGCACTCGAAGCTTATCTGGACAAGATCGCCAAGCCACCTGTCTGGACGATCTGCAACGGTGACACGACCAATGTGAAGCCAGGAATGGTCGAGACGCAGGAGGGCTGCAATCAGCGCCTCGCTGTCAAGATCGTGCGTGATTACCGCAAGCCGCTGACACAGTGCATCGCGAACTGGAGCAACAAGCCCCTGAGCTGGCGCGCGATGATGCTTTCGCTGGCATGGAACATCGGCGTGCGGGCGACATGCAATTCCACCGCTGCCCGTCTGGGTCGTGAGGGCAAGTACCAGCAAAGCTGCATCGCCGCGACTGCCTTCAACAAGGCTGGCGGACGCATGGTCATTGGCCTCGTCAAGCGCCGTGAGATGGGTGACCCATCCCGTATCGGTGAAGCTGAACTCTGCGTATCCGGCCTTAACTAAAGGATGCGACTGGCTATTTCAAGGTTCTTGAAATCGGCACGCCCACAGTCGTTGCTGTGCTTGGTCTGGCTGGCCTTGTCGTAAAGGCTGCAGCTATCGCATGGGGCCTGAAGAAGCCTGCCGCACCAGTGGCAGATCCGGTGACTGGTCTGTATCCCGGCCAAAACGTTCCAACGGTGAAGTGATGCTGACCGGACTCTACGCCAAGCTGATCATTGCTGGCGTCATCCTTGCTGCCATCGTCGGCTATGGAGAATGGCGCAATAACGCGGGCTTTAACAAGTCTGAAGCGTTGTGGACCGCCAAGTATAATCAGCGTGAAAACGATCTGATCCGTCAATCCATGGCGGAAACAGAACGGCAAAGATCGGCCAACGAAGCGGCCAAGGCCCTCGAAGTCGAACGCATTGCACAGCTTGAAGCTGACAACGAGAAACTCTCCCAACTCATAAAGGACTTGTCAGATGAAGCTGATAAAGACCCTGCTGCCAATTCTGGTGGTTTGTCTGACTCTGCCCGCCTGCGTATCAACAAGGTCCGCTAGCGTGGTCATGCCCGCTGTACGGCCCATCATAGCCATGCCGGATAGCGCATTGCTCAAGGGCTGCAATATCCCCGTCCTGCTGCCCAATAAGCCACTGACACAGGCGCTCGTTGAAAAGCTGTGGATAAGTGATCGGCAAGCTTTGATCGAGTGCGGACGCAGACACAAGGCGCTTGGCGACTTCATCAAGAAGCAGCGTGAGGGTTTGTCATGAATGAGGCTGTCACATGGCTGCAGATCGTCATCGCACTTATTTCTATTGCGGGCGCACTTGGTGGTGTGTGGTGGAGGCTTCAAAGCCAAGTCTACGAACTGAAGATCCACGTCAGCGAGAACTTCATCACCAAAGCCGGGATGACCGAACAGACAGACCGGGTGATGAACGCGATTGAGCGTCTCGACACGAAGATAGATCGCACAAATGAGAGGCTAGACCAAGCCTTCTCCCAAGCCCGTCCGGCTCCCCGTACCGGCAGATAATCCCCGCTCGTTGCCAGCGGCTCCTTGGCAACTCTTTCAGGACATAAACCCCATGCGCATCCCGTTTCTGCGGGCGCTTTCGCTCGCCTTTCTTATAGGTATTTCACAAGCTAATGCTCAAGACGCTATTGTCAGCTCACCGCAACCGCAATGCGGGCCGTTTGATCAGGCTGAAAAACAACTCCACGACAAGTATCATGAAATATCCGTTACAGCAGGACAACTTGCGAACGGCTATACGATGGTGCTGTTTTCCTCACCCAATGGTGAGACGTGGACCATCCTCTATGTTTCTCCGGAGAAGATAGCCTGCGTCATCAGCAACGGCGAACATCTCCTGTCCCGCCCCAAAGGACAGGAGATGTGACCATGCGCAAGCTTCTCGCCGCCGCTCTGCTCTTCGCTGTTCCTGCTTTCGCACATGAAGCCCCGACCGGATGGACCTATGGCCTCGAATGCTGTTCCAACAAGGATTGCTGGCAGGAGAAAGAGGGGGCCATTACCGAAACCCCGAACGGTTACAAGGTCGTCCTGACCAATGAACTCATCCTCTATAACGACAAGCGCATCAAGAAGTCGAAGGATGAATTCTTTCATCGCTGCACGTTGTCTGGCGATCCAAACGCCGGCCGGTCGCTCTGCCTCTACGTTCCCAACAAGGGCTACTGAGATGAGCGAGGCGATCACCACACTGACCCGCAAGGGGCTGTCGGCGCGGGAGGAAGACATTCTGTCCTACCTGACCGGACTCGGACCAGTCGGCTCTGTCATCGATGTCGATCGGGATACGCTCTACAGCGACCTTGGGTTCATTCACCCCGATCCTGAATCGCGGCGCCGAGCAGCGTGGCGTCATATCGCCAGCCTGACCAAGGGCAAATGGATCCAGCTTGTCGCCAGCGGATGGCATACCAGTTCCTATATTGTCCTGCGCCGGCTTGAAGACTGTCCACTGGATATCCCTCGATGTGGCCGGTCACGCAATCACATCTCTCCGCCGGCCCGGCATTACCGCACATCTTGGGAGGAGTAAGCACCCCTCAAGCTCGAAAATCTTATCGTGCCCCACTGTCCTTCGGGATGGTGGGGCTCTTTTTGCGTTTTAAGACCTGCGCCGCGGTTTGCCGTAGCGCCACTTGGGCGATGGTCTTCCCGCTGAAACCGGATCAATCTCTGCTGGCGGGATGTAGATATTGGCTTCCTTCGCTGCTTCAACGAAGGCCACTCGCGCCACCGCCGGCGAACAATTCCCCTCGAGACATGACAGCAGAACCTTTCTCGCATTGAGATGCTTTGGCCCCGCCTTGCCCTCGGGCCATTCTTCCAGGAGGAACTTCGCTGCGTCGTACACGGTGCCGATGCCCTTCATCACCCCAGGCTTGCTTGTCAAGACGGTGACGGGTGAGAACGCCCGATACAACTCAAACTCTGCCATTGCCTATGCTCGCCCGGGTTCTTATCATCCGATGGATGTCAATCGATCTGGATACCATAGGTTCCCTGCTGGTACATGAACACAACTTGCGGGCTTATTGCAACGCCTGTCACCATTGCTCGAAACTGGATCTTGTTGCTTTTGGCAAGCGTCTCGGCTTCGATCACAGCACCATGCACGCGGACCTGACACCGAAGCTTAGATGCTCGGCGTGTAAGTCAAAGGATATCGCGCTGATCCTGTCTGCCGAGAGTACGGAAGAGCGGACGCATACGCGGTGAAAAGCGTTCCAACTTTCATCATTTGTTCCGTGCATTATTTACACGCTAAAAAAGTTGGAACAGATTGATGTGGATAACTTTCCGCTCGGCCTGTCACGCCGGAGGTCGCGGGTTCGAGCCCCGTCACTCGCGCCACTTTTCCTCAGTAAAATCATAATGATGTTACTTTCCCCTTGTGGGGAAAGTCGGATGATCGCGTTATTAACGCCGTCTGCTATTCGTCTTTTTGTCTGTCAGTTTTAATGGATAGAGAATTGCCGTACGTGCTCACAAGATAGAGCAGCATGTACGTCAGGCAAAATGATACGAGGCACGGTAACAAGTAACTGATCATGGAGCACCCAGCGGTTGGACTGATATCAGTGTCCTCCTGAAGGATGAGGATTTTGCTAAAATCGACGCTCAAACGCATTCTATATCCGATCAGCAAGAACCCGCGTAAATGCATTGCTGCATTGCACAAAAATCATTTGTGAAACATTTCAACTCTATGCAGCATCTTTCTTTCTCCAGACTCGCGGTTGTCCCATGCCCTTACCGATTCTCGCCCTCGCCATAGCTTCGTTCTGCATCGGTACAACCGAGTTCGTGATCATGGGCCTGCTGCCGGAAGTAGCAGCTGATCTGGGAGTTTCGATACCAAGCGCAGGTCTTCTGGTTACCGGATATGCGCTTGGCGTGGTCATCGGGGCGCCGATCATCGCGATTGCCACCGCCTCATTACCCCGCAAGCCGGTTCTGATCGGATTGGCCATGCTGTTCGTTGTTGGCAATCTCTTCTGTGCCATTGCGCCCAACTACTGGATGTTGATGGTCGCGCGGGTCGTAACCGCGTTCGGTCATGGTGCCTTTTTCGGAATTGGTTCAGTGGTGGCCGCAAATCTTGTTCCCCGCCACAAGCGGGCCAGCGCGATCGCATTGATGTTCGCAGGCTTGACCCTTGCCAATATCCTTGGCGTGCCGGCGGGAACTGCGCTCGGCGAAATCTATGGCTGGCGTGCGACCTTCTTCGCTGTGGTGGCGATAGGTGTCGCCGCCGTCATCGCGATCATCCTCCTTGTTCCAGCGGCGAGGGGCGAGCAGAAGGGCGCGGGCATCCTCAGCGAGATCAAGGTGCTTGGCAAATTGCAGGTTTGGCTCGCGATGATGATATCGGCGCTGGCTTCCGGCAGTCTCTTCGCCGTGTTCACCTATATAAAGCCGATCCTGACCGACGTTTCAGGCATCTCGACGTCAGCGGTCACGTGGGTACTTCTGCTCTTCGGCGCAGGGATGACGGTGGGCAATGTTATCGGCGGCAAACTGGCGGATTGGAAGCTGATGCCGACGGTGATCGGCACGCTTGTCGCTGTCATGTTCACTTACGTGCTCCTCGCCGAAGTCAGCGGGTTTCCGGCCGCCGCCATTGTCACCATATTCCTGTGGGGTGTGTTGACCTTTGTCATCGTTCCGCCTTTGCAGATGCGAGTGGTCGAAACGGCTGGTGAAGCACCCAACCTGGCTGCGACGCTCAATCAGGGTGCGTTCAATATGGGCAATGCTTCGGGAGCCTGGATCGGCGGTGCCGCACTTACCTGGGGTGTGTCCTATCAAAATCTACCATTTGTCGGATCAGCACTCGCTGTGGTCGGTCTGCTCGTGGCAATCTGGTCTTTGGTGCTTGATCGTAAGGCGCATCACGACAGGCTGATGTCAGAAGAGGGGCAACGGCTCAGTCTTGAGCCGCTTGGTATCTAACCGCTGCTATTCGTCCTTATTTTCCCACCTAAATCGTTTATAGGACCGAATGTCGCACTCAAAAATTCCCATTCATCTCCTATCCAAAGACCGACGCATATTAATATCATTCTAAAAAGCAATTCAGAGCCAATTTAATGCGAAATAGGGGTAAAAACCGTGAAACTTGGCACTTTTCGCGCAAGGCAGCTTTAAGATGAAGGCCGAGCATGGGTATTTCTACGGCGATTGTTGCACTTGCGCGCATGACGCTAACGCGCTAACCCTCGGCCCATCGGACCATCTTTCAGGATGGTGCGATCTGTCGCGTATTTGTGGCAGTCATGTGCATAACATGGCATTCTTGTCAGCCTGAGTTCACAAGGCGGAAAAAGACGGATCATGAACGAGTTGTTAAGTTCCTACCTGCCCATCGTTATCTTTATCGGGGTAGCGCTGGTAATCGGTCTGGCACTGTTGGTTGCGCCTTTTCTGGTCGCATACAGTGCGCCGGATCCCGAAAAATTGTCGGCTTACGAATGCGGCTTCAACGCCTTTGACGATGCTCGTATGAAGTTCGACGTACGCTTTTATCTCGTTTCGATCTTGTTCATTATCTTCGACCTGGAAGTGGCCTTCCTGTTCCCGTGGGCAATCTCCTTCGGCAAGATTGGCTGGTTCGGTTTCTGGTCGATGATGGCCTTCCTCGGCGTCCTGACGATCGGCTTTATTTATGAGTGGAAAAAGGGAGCGCTGGAATGGGATTGACCAACAGCAACACTACCCTCGTTGCGCCACAACCCAAGGGCATTCTTGATCCGAACACCGGTAAGCCAGTTGGTTCGGACGATGCTTTCTTCGGCGAGATCAACAATGAGCTCGCTGACAAGGGATTCCTCGTCACCTCGGCAGACGCGCTGGTTACCTGGGCGCGCACCGGTTCGCTGATGTGGATGACATTCGGCCTCGCATGCTGCGCCGTCGAAATGATGCACACGTCCATGCCGCGCTATGACGGCGAACGCTTTGGCTTTGCCCCGCGGGCTTCACCGCGCCAGTCGGACGTAATGATCGTAGCTGGTACACTGACCAACAAGATGGCGCCGGCCCTGCGAAAGGTCTACGACCAGATGCCGGAGCCGCGTTATGTGATCTCGATGGGATCCTGCGCCAATGGCGGCGGGTACTACCACTATTCGTACTCTGTAGTGCGCGGCTGCGACCGGGTGGTTCCTGTTGATATTTATGTGCCGGGCTGTCCGCCTACTGCTGAAGCGCTTCTGTATGGCGTGCTGATGTTGCAGAAGAAAATTCGCCGCACCGGCACGATCGAGCGATAGGAGAGGGCGATGTCTGACGAAGCGTTGAACGATCTCTCCGCCTATCTTGGGGAAAAATCGAATCTATCCCTGAAATCCGTTGAAATTGCCTATAGCGAATTGACGGTCGAGGTCGAAGCTGCCGCACTGCTTGAAACGCTGACGTTCTTGCGTGACGATGTGCAGTGCCAGTTCATTTCGCTTATCGATATCAGCGGCGTCGATTATCCATCGCGCCTCAACCGTTTTGACGTCGTCTATCACCTGCTTTCGCCGCGCCAGAATTTGCGTATCCGCGTCAAGGTAGCAACGGATGAAGATACGCCGATTCCCTCGGCAACGCCTGTCTATCCGGGCGCTGACTGGTACGAGCGCGAGACATACGACCTCTACGGCGTATTGTTCTCGGGCCATCCGGATCTCCGCCGTATCCTCACCGATTACGGTTTCGAAGGCCATCCATTGCGCAAGGACTTTCCGCTGACGGGCTTCGTTGAAGTTCGCTACGACGACGAGGTCAAGCGTGTCGTTTATGAGCCGGTTGAGCTACGGCAGGAGTTCCGCAATTTCGACTTCCAATCTCCTTGGGAAGGCACCGATTATGTGCTGCCGGGTGATGAGAAGGCCAAGGTGAATTGAGCGTTGATGTCCCTATCGGCATCACGCCAGGAAGCGAACAATGACTGAACACAGCGTCCGCAACTTCAATATCAATTTCGGCCCGCAGCATCCGGCGGCGCACGGCGTTTTGCGTCTTGTGCTCGAGCTTGATGGTGAAGTGGTCGAGCGCGTCGATCCCCATATCGGCCTCTTGCACCGCGGCACCGAGAAGTTGATGGAAGCCAAGACCTACTTGCAGGCTGTGCCCTATCTCGACCGCCTTGATTACGTTGCGCCAATGAATCAGGAACACGCCTACGCGCTTGCCATCGAGCGATTGCTTGAGATCGAGGTGCCGAAGCGCGGGCAGCTCATTCGTGTATTGTTTTCGGAGATCGGCCGTATCTTGTCGCATCTCTTGAACGTGACGACGCAGGCCATGGACGTCGGTGCGTTGACGCCTCCGCTCTGGGGCTTCGAAGAGCGCGAAAAGCTGATGGTGTTCTATGAGCGCGCTTGTGGTGCTCGCATGCACGCAGCCTATTTCCGCCCGGGCGGTGTTCACCAGGACCTGCCGGATCAGCTGATCGAGGACATCGGCAAATGGTGTGATCCATTCCTGCAGACGGTGAAGAACCTCGACGACCTGATCACTCCGAACCGCATTTTCAAGCAGCGTAACGTCGATATCGGCGTCGTGAAGCTGGACGATGCTTGGGCATGGGGTTTCTCAGGCGTCATGGTTCGCGGTTCCGGCGCTGCGTGGGATTTGCGCAAGTCGCAGCCCTATGAATGCTATTCGGAAATGGAATTCGACATTCCCATCGGCAAGAACGGCGATTGCTATGATCGTTATCTGATCCGTATGGAAGAGATGCGCCAGTCCGTTCGCATCATGCGTCAGTGTGTGGAACAGTTGCTCGGCAAGGAGCGGGTAGGGCCCGTCTCGAACACCTCCGCCAAGATCGTTCCGCCGAAGCGCGGTGAGATGAAGCGGTCGATGGAAGCGCTGATCCATCATTTCAAGCTCTACACCGAGGGGTATCATGTGCCTGCCGGTGAGGTCTATGCCGCGGTCGAAGCGCCCAAGGGCGAGTTCGGCGTGTTCCTGGTTTCCGATGGTTCCAACAAGCCTTACCGGGTCAAATTGCGCGCTCCGGGCTTTGCCCATCTTCAAGCCATGGACTTCATGTGCCGTGGCCACATGCTTGCCGACGTCTCTGCCGTACTCGGCTCGCTCGATATCGTATTTGGTGAGGTTGATCGTTAATGTCCGTCCGCCGTCTCGCAGAAGATAACGTCCAGCCAGCAGCCTTTGCGTTCAGTCGCGAAAACAGCGCTTGGGCAAAGCAGGCTATCAAGAAATACCCCAAAGGTCGCGAACAGTCTGCGGTTATTCCGCTGTTGATGCGTGCACAGGAACAGGACGGCTGGGTCACCAAGGCTGCAATCGAACATGTCGCGACCATGCTCGATATGCCCCTGATCCGCGTTCTCGAAGTTGCGACTTTCTACACGCAGTTCCAGCTGAAGCCGGTCGGCACTCGCGCTCATATCCAGGTATGCGGTACCACGCCCTGCATGCTGCGCGGCGCAGAAGACCTGAAGAAGGTCTGCCAGCACAAGATTCATCATGAGCAATTCCACACCAACGAAGCCGGCACGTTATCGTGGGAAGAAGTCGAATGTCTTGGCGCCTGCGTCAATGCTCCGATGGTGATGGTGTTCAAGGACACTTATGAGGATTTGACGCCAGAACGCCTGGAAGAAATCATCGACGCGTTTGAAGCTGGAAACGGGGCTTCCGTTCCTGTCGGGCCGCAGATCGACCGCCAATTTTCAGCGCCACAAGGCGAACTTACTTCGCTGAATGAAGGTAATGGCGCTGCCAAACCGAAACGCGCTGCCAAGAGTGCCGCTCCCGAAGCCGCAAGCATTCCGCCGCCAAACGCCGCCAAGCTGGTGACGCATGATGAAGCGACCAGTGCAGCGATCAAATCGCCGTCCAAGGTAAAGACGACCAAGGCGGTGGAAAAGGCGACTTCGGTAAAGAAGCCGAAAGAATAGGACCGGTGCGAAATGCTTGCTGATAAGGACCGCATCTTCAATAATATCTACGGCCTTCACGATAAGTCGTTGAAGGGGGTAATGTCACGCGGCCACTGGGATGGCACAGCAGGTATCATTGCCAAGGGTCGTGATTGGATCATCAATGAGATGAAGGCTTCCGGTTTGCGCGGGCGCGGTGGTGCCGGTTTCCCGACGGGTCTCAAATGGTCTTTCATGCCGAAGGAAAGCGACGGCCGCCCACATTATCTCGTCATCAACGCCGACGAGTCCGAGCCGGGAACCTGTAAAGATCGTGAGATCATGCGTCACGATCCGCATACGCTGATCGAAGGCTGCCTGATCGCCGGTTTCGCCATGGGCGCCAACACCTGCTACATCTATGTACGTGGTGAATACATCCGCGAGCGCGAGGCACTGCAGCGAGCGATCGACGAATGTTACGATGCCGGTCTTCTTGGAAAAAACAACAAAAATGGCTGGGACTACGACATCTTCGTCCATCACGGCGCCGGCGCCTATATTTGCGGCGAAGAAACTGCGTTGCTTGAAAGTCTCGAAGGCAAAAAGGGACAGCCTCGGCTCAAACCGCCATTCCCGGCTAATATGGGTCTTTACGGCTGCCCGACGACCGTCAACAATGTTGAATCGATTGCCGTTGCGCCGACAATCCTCCGTCGCAGCGCCGCATGGTTCTCCAGCATTGGCCGTCCTAACAATGTCGGCACAAAGCTGTTCATGATTTCCGGACATGTGAACACTCCTTGCACCGTAGAGGAGGCCATGGGTATTCCGTTCCGTGAGCTGATCGAAAAGCATGCAGGCGGCATTCGCGGCGGTTGGGACAATCTGCTTGCTGTTATTCCTGGCGGTGCATCCTGCCCGGTGGTGACCGCTGCGGACATCATGGACTGCCCCATGGATTTTGACGGGCTGCGCGGTGTCAAGTCGTCTTTCGGAACGGCGGCCGTCATCGTCATGGACAAATCGACCGATATTGTGCGGGCGATCGCCCGGCTGTCCTATTTTTTCAAGCATGAGAGCTGCGGCCAGTGCACACCATGCCGTGAAGGCACGGGCTGGATGTGGCGCGTCATGGAACGCATGGTTACGGGCAACGCTCAGAAACGCGAAATCGACATGCTGCTCGATGTTACCAAGCAGATCGAAGGTCACACGATCTGTGCACTTGGTGATGCTGCGGCCTGGCCTGTTCAGGGTCTCATCCGGAATTTCCGGCCGGAAATTGAACGCCGGATCGATGAATTTTCACGCAACGCTGCCGCAAGCCCCGTGCTTGAAGCAGCGGAATAGGGTTGAAGGGCCGATGCCGGACACTGGAAACAAACATTCTAGCGCTGACTGGGCGGCTTTGATGCCGAAACAGACCATTCCCGCTGCTAATCTGCTGACGCCCCCGCTCGGTGCGGCAGCCGTTGTTTCCGCGCTCGGTCTTGGCATGGCCAGCCAGATATGGGGCTTCTGGGCCGGTGCAATGGCAAGTGCGTTTGATATGAATACAAAGTTAAAGCCTGTGATGTGGCAGCCACATGGGGCCGATCCGCAACCTTCGCCTGATATAGATACGCTGAAGACGATTATCCGCAAGACAGCTGGAACAGTTAAGGAAAAGGCGCCGATCTTAGCCAGGAACATCCCAGCAAAGGAAATGAATGCTTCGATCGCAACCAATTCATCGGCTCATACCATTGCACCCGCTTCGCCGATCGCAGCGGATGATCTAAAGCGAATTTCAGGTATCGGTCCCAAGCTTGAGCAAGTGCTTAAGGGCATGGGTATTCGGACTTACGTGCAGATCGCGGCGTGGACCGCTGATGATATAGCCAAAGTAGATGATCAGCTGAAATTCGGTGGGCGGATCTCACGTGATGATTGGGTTGGGCAAGCGAGCAAGCTAGCTGCCGAAGGTCAAAAATAATTGGCGTCCAGGTAAGACCGGCGCTGGAGAATTAAAGACGTTTCAGCTTCAAAGCGGAATTGTCAGATGGAAATGCGGAATGTTCCGCGAGGTTGGACAGACGATGGCGAAGATCAAAGTCGACGGTAGGGAAATCGAGGTACCGGATCACTACACGCTTCTGCAGGCGGCGGAAACGGCGGGTGCGGAAGTGCCACGGTTCTGTTTCCATGAGCGTTTGTCGATCGCCGGCAATTGCCGCATGTGCCTGATTGAGGTGAAGGGCGGACCGCCCAAGCCGGCTGCGTCCTGCGCCATGGGCGTACGCGATCTGCGTCCAGGTCCGAACGGCGAAACACCGGAGATTTTCACCAACACGCCTATGGTCAAGAAGGCCCGTGAAGGCGTTATGGAGTTCCTTTTGATCAACCATCCGCTGGATTGCCCGATCTGCGATCAGGGTGGCGAGTGCGATCTGCAGGACCAGGCGATGGCCTTTGGCGTTGATTCATCGCGCTACAAGGAAAACAAGCGCGCCGTCGAAGACAAATATATCGGACCTTTGGTCAAGACGATTATGACGCGTTGCATTCATTGTACGCGCTGCGTCCGCTTCACGACGGAGGTCGCCGGCATTTCCGAGCTTGGCCTGATCGGCCGCGGTGAGGATGCCGAGATCACCACCTATCTCGAGCATGCGATGACCTCGGAACTGCAGGGCAACGTGATCGACCTTTGTCCGGTCGGAGCGCTGACCTCGAAACCTTATGCATTCCAGGCGCGTCCGTGGGAGCTAAACAAGACCGAGTCCATCGACGTCATGGATGCGGTCGGATCGGCTATCCGCGTCGATACGCGTGGCCGCGAAGTGATGCGCATTCTGCCGCGCGTCAACGAACAGGTGAACGAGGAATGGATTTCCGACAAGACCCGCTTCATCTGGGATGGCCTACGTACCCAGCGCCTTGATCGGCCCTATATCCGTAAGGATGGTCGCCTTGTTGCTGCAAGTTGGCCGGAAGCTTTTGATGCAATCAAGACCGCCGTTGCCAAGACCAAGGGCAGCAGGATCGGCGCGATCGCCGGCGATCTTGCCAGCGTCGAGGAAATGTATGCACTGAAGGCGCTGATGACATCGCTTGGCTCCGCCAATATCGATGCGCGCCAGGATGGATCGGTTTTAAATACGGCCAATGGACGTGCGTCCTATATCTTCAATCCGACAATCGATGGTATTGAGCAGGCCGATGCGATCCTGATTATCGGTTCCAATCCGCGATTCGAAGCATCGCTGCTGAATTCTCGCATCCGCAAGCGTTGGCGGGCTGCTGGAACGCCGATCGCGGTGATCGGTGAGCAGGCGGATCTGCGGTACAAGTATGAATATCTGGGCAGCGGAGCCGAGACATTGGCGGACCTCGCCGGTGGCTCGTTGAAATTCCTGTCCGTTCTGAAGAAAGCCAAGAATCCGATGATCATCATCGGGCAGGGCGCTCTTTCCCGAACCGATAGCGCCGCTGTGCTCGGCCTCGCGGCAAAGATCGCCGCCGATACCGGAGCGCTCAGCGCCGAATGGAACGGTTTCGGTGTCGTTCACACGGCTGCCAGCCGTGTCGGCGCGCTCGACATCGGCTTTGTGCCGGGGACAAGCGGCAAGACAGTCGCCGAAATGAAGGGCGCGCTTGACGTGCTGTTCCTTCTTGGGGCTGACGAACTGAATTGGGGAAAGAAGAGCAAGGCCTTTACCGTTTATATCGGTACCCATGGCGATCAAGGCGCACACAACGCCGATGTCATCCTGCCGGGCGCAACCTATACCGAAAAGTCCGGTACTTTCGTCAATACAGAAGGCCGCGTGCAGATGACCAATCGCGCCGGTTTTGCGCCGGGCAACGCCAAGGAAGATTGGGCGATCCTGCGGGCTCTGTCGGATGTTCTCGGCAAAAAATTGCCATTCGACTCGCTGGCAGCCTTGCGCTCGGTCCTCTATTCAGAGTATCCGCATCTCGCGGCGATCGATCAGATCGAGTCCGGTGATCCTGCAGATATCAAGAAGCTGGCGAGTGCATCGGGCACGGTTGAGAAAACGGCCTTTGTATCGCCGGTGAAAGATTTCTACTTGACCAATCCTATCGCGCGCGCCTCTGCCGTCATGGCCGAATGTTCCGCGCTTGCCAAGGGCGGCTTCAAGCAGGCGGCCGAGTAGGCGGGGAAGAGACTGACATGGAAGAAATTTTCGCAACCTACATCCTGCCACTCCTGATCATCCTCGGAAAATCAGTGCTGATGCTGGTAGTGATGCTGCTCATCATCGCCTATCTGCTTTACGCGGATCGCAAGATCTGGGCGGCCGTGCAGCTTCGTCGTGGTCCGAACGTCGTCGGCCCATTCGGATTGCTGCAGTCGTTTGCCGATCTATTGAAGTTTGTCGTCAAGGAACCGATCATTCCGTCGGGCGCTAACAAGGGTATTTTCCTGCTGGCGCCGCTGGTCTCGTCGGTACTCGCCATGGCCGCATGGGCAGTTATCCCTGTCAATGAGGGCTGGGCGGTTGCAAATGTGAATGTTGGCATTCTCTATGTTCTCGCCATTTCTTCGCTTGAGGTTTACGGCGTGATCATGGCTGGCTGGGCTTCGAACTCGAAGTACCCCTTTCTTGGCGCATTGCGTTCGGCCGCACAGATGGTGTCCTACGAAGTTTCCATCGGCTTCGTTATCGTCACGGTACTGCTCTGCGTTGGCTCATTGAACCTGACCGACATCGTCAATTCGCAGAAGGATGGTCTCGGCACAATCGTCGGTCTGCCAAGCTCGTTCCTTGATTGGCATTGGCTCGGCCTGTTCCCGATGTTCATCATCTTCTTTATCTCGGCATTGGCAGAAACCAATCGTCCGCCCTTTGATCTGGTCGAAGCGGAATCGGAACTCGTCGCCGGTCACATGATCGAATATTCGTCTACCGCCTTCCTGCTGTTCTTCCTTGGTGAATATGTCGCGATTACGCTGATGTGCGCGCTAACCACCATTCTGTTCCTGGGTGGCTGGCTGCCGCCGGTCGACGTCTGGTTCTTGAACTGGGTACCGGGCGTGATCTGGTTCCTGCTCAAGCTCTTCCTGTGCTTTTTCATGTTTGCCATGGTGAAGGCATTCGTTCCGCGCTACCGCTATGATCAGTTGATGCGTCTGGGCTGGAAAGTGTTCCTGCCGATCTCGCTCTTCATGGTCATCGCGACCGCGGCCTTCCTCAAAATCACGGGGCTTACGCCATGAATTCTCTCGGTCAAGCTGCCAAATCGCTCCTGCTTCTGGAATTCGTCGGCGCATTCTTTCTGTCGATGCGGCAGTTCTTTGCGCCTAAGGCAACGTTGAATTATCCCTATGAGAAGGGTCCGATCAGCCCGCGTTTTCGCGGTGAACATGCCTTGCGCCGCTATCCCAATGGCGAAGAGCGCTGCATTGCCTGCAAGCTTTGTGAAGCGATATGCCCGGCGCAGGCCATAACTATCGAAGCTGGACCGCGCCGCAATGACGGAACGCGGCGTACGGTGCGTTATGACATCGACATGGTAAAGTGCATCTATTGCGGCTTCTGCCAGGAGGCATGCCCGGTCGATGCGATCGTCGAGGGACCGAATTTCGAGTTCGCGACGGAGACCCGTGAAGAGCTCTACTATGACAAGGACCGGCTGCTTGCCAACGGCGATCGTTGGGAGCGAGAACTGGCGCGCAACATCGCTATGGATGCGCCGTATCGGTAAAGATTGAGTGCGCGCTTGTGTCCTTGGAAAGGTAGCTTCTACCGGACAGGAACATGCGTTAAGAGGCTGCGAACGCGCGGAAATTCCGTGAATCGTTCTAGAAATGGCAGGAAGACCTGCCGGAATGGAAATCGGGGGAACCCATGTTGACAGGTATCGCGGCGGCGTTTTTTTATCTCTTCGCCTTCATAACCGTCGCCAGTGCGTTCATGGTGATTGCGGCGCGCAATCCCGTGCACTCCGTGCTGTTCTTGATCCTCGCATTTTTCAACGCGGCTGGATTATTCCTTCTGACCGGCGCCGAGTTTCTGGCGATGATCCTTCTGGTCGTTTATGTCGGCGCGGTCGCAGTTCTGTTCCTTTTCGTCGTCATGATGCTGGATGTCGATTTCACTGAGCTGAAAAGCGGTGCGCTGCAATATGCGCCCATCGGCGCGCTTGTCGGTCTGATCCTCGCCGCCGAACTGATTATCGTTCTGGGCGGATCGGTCTTCGCCCCGAAACTCGGGACTGTTGCTTTCCAGCCAACGCCTGATGTGGCGACGCGCACCAACACGGCAGCGCTCGGCGATATTCTCTATACGGACTACATCTACTTCTTCCAGATTGCTGGTCTCGTCCTTCTGGTTGCGATGATCGGCGCGATTGTATTGACGCTTCGTCACAAGCCGAACATCAAGCGCCAGAATGTTTCAGAGCAGGTCGCACGCACGCCCGCAACGGCCATCGAGGTCAAACAGGTTGAAACAGGCAAAGGCCTGACAGAGGTGTCATGATGGATATCGGTATCGCACATTATCTGACTGTTTCTGCCCTGCTGTTTACCCTCGGGATCTTCGGCATCTTCCTCAACAGGAAGAACGTCATCATCATTCTGATGTCGGTCGAATTGATCCTGCTTGCAGTCAACCTCAATTTCGTGGCGTTTTCCGCTGCTCTTGGCGATCTGGTCGGCCAGATCTTTGCATTGTTTGTCTTGACCGTTGCTGCCGCAGAGGCAGCGATCGGTCTTGCTATTCTCGTCGTGTTCTATCGCAATCGTGGGTCGATTGCCGTGGAAGACGTCAACATGATGAAAGGTTGACGGGGCATGCTGTATCTGGCGATTGTCTTCCTTCCGCTCCTCGGCTTTCTGATCGCGGGTCTGCTCGGCTCGTCCATCGGCGCGAAGGCGAGCGAGTATGTCACGACCGGACTGCTGATCGTCTGTGCGGTCCTCTCCTGGATCGCCTTCGGCACCGTGGCGCTTGGTCACGGCGAAGCGTTCAAGGTTCCAGTTGCGCACTGGGTCGAGTCAGGTTCGTTGAGCTTCGACTGGGCGCTGCGCATTGATACGCTGACTGCGGTGATGCTGGTTGTCGTCAACACTGTCTCGGCGCTCGTCCATACCTATTCGATCGGTTACATGCATCATGATCCGGATCGGCCGCGCTTCTTCGCCTATCTTTCGCTCTTCACTTTCGCCATGCTGATGCTGGTAACCGGAGACAATCTGGTCCAGATGTTCTTCGGCTGGGAAGGCGTCGGCCTTGCGTCGTATCTTCTGATCGGCTTCTGGTTCAAGAAACCTTCCGCGAATGCGGCTGCCATCAAGGCCTTCATTGTCAACCGTGTCGGCGATTTCGGCTTCCTGCTCGGCATATTCTCGTTGTTCGTGCTTTTCGATACGGTTCAGCTCGACACGCTTTTTGCTTCCGCTGCGCAGTATCTTCCGGCAGAGGGTGCCGCTGAGAGTGGTCAGACCGTCCTGAACTTCCTTGGCTATGCGCTCGACAAGCAGGGCGCGATCACCATTACCTGCCTGCTGCTGTTCATGGGGGCGATGGGTAAGTCTGCGCAGTTCCTGCTGCACACCTGGCTACCGGATGCCATGGAAGGCCCGACGCCCGTATCGGCGCTGATCCATGCGGCGACCATGGTCACTGCCGGCGTATTCATGGTCGCCCGCTTGTCACCAATTTTCGAGTTGTCGCACACTGCCTTGATTTTCGTGACGTTTATCGGCGCGACTACAGCGTTCTTTGCCGCAACGGTTGGCCTCGTACAGAACGACATCAAGCGCGTGATCGCTTATTCGACCTGTTCGCAGCTCGGCTATATGTTCGTTGCCTTGGGTCTCGGCGCTTACGGCGCCGGCATTTTCCACCTGTTCACGCACGCTTTCTTCAAGGCGTTGCTGTTCCTTGGTGCAGGTTCCGTCATTCATGCTGTTTCCGATGAGCAGGATATGCGCCACATGGGCGGTCTGCGCACGCTGATCCCCAAGACCTACTGGATGATGATCGTGGGGACGATCGCCCTGACAGGTCTCGGCATTCCAGGTACGCTTATCGGTACAGCCGGATTCTTCTCCAAGGACATGATCATCGAATCTGCCTTCGCGTCGAGCAGCCCAATGGCCGGCTATGCTTTCATCCTCCTCGTTGTGGCCGCGATCTTCACCAGCTTCTATTCCTGGCGCCTGATTTTCATGACTTTCCATGGCAAGCCACGTGCCAGCCATGATGTGATGCATCACGTGCATGAGTCGCCCTATGTCATGTTGGTACCGCTATTCATTCTGGCGGCCGGTGCACTGTTCGCCGGTGTCATCTTCCATGGCTATTTCTTCGGCCATGAGTATGCCGAGTTCTGGAAGGGCGCGCTCTTCACCGGTGCTGAAAACGAGATACTCGAACAGCATGAGCATGTGCCGTTCCTGGTGGGAATGTCGCCATTCCTTGCGATGGCCGCTGGGTTCATCGTTGCCTGGTACTTCTATATTCGCTCGCCCGAGACACCGAAACGGCTCGCCGCGCAGCATCCTGGCCTCTACCAGTTCCTGCTCAACAAGTGGTATTTCGACGAGCTTTACGACTTCCTGTTCGTGCGTCCGGCAAAGGCTCTCGGCCGGTTCCTGTGGAAGCAGGGCGACGGCTGGCTGATCGACGGCCATGGTCCGGATGGAATATCCGCACGCGTGGTTGACGTCACCAACCGGGTTGTACGCCTGCAGTCCGGTTATCTTTATCATTATGCGTTCGCGATGCTCATCGGGGTCGCCGCACTCGTCACGTGGATGATGCTGGGGAGCAACTTCTGATGACCGACTGGCCAATTCTGTCGACTGTTACCTTCCTGCCATTGGTCGGTGCCTTTCTTGTACTGATGATCCGGGATGATAGCGATGCTGCACGCCGCAACATCCGCAATGTGACGCTGTGGACGACGATCATCACGTTCCTGCTGTCACTGCCGATCTGGTACTATTTCGATAATGGCCAAGCCGGCTTTCAGTTTGTCGAAAAGGCTGACTGGCTTGACTCCGGCATTTCCTACCATATGGGTGTCGATGGCATCTCGATGCTGTTTGTCATCCTCACCACCTTCCTGATGCCACTATGCATTCTGGCAAGCTGGGAAGCGATCCAGACCCGTGTCAAGGAATACATGATTGCGTTCCTGGTGCTGGAAACGCTGATGATCGGCGTGTTCTGCGCTATCGATATCGTCCTGTTTTACGTGTTCTTCGAAGCTGTCCTTGTCCCGATGTTCATCATTATCGGTGTGTGGGGTGGCAAGCGCCGCGTATACGCCAGCTTCAAGTTTTTCCTCTATACCTTGCTCGGCTCGGTGCTGATGCTGCTGGCCATCATGGCCATGTATTGGCAAGCTGGCACGACCGATATCCCAACCTTGCTTGCTTATAAATTCCCGGCATCGCTTCAGACTTGGCTCTGGTTGGCTTTCTTTGCGTCCTTTGCGGTCAAAATGCCGATGTGGCCGGTCCACACCTGGTTGCCGGACGCGCATGTCGAAGCACCAACCGCTGCTTCCGCCATTCTGGCCGGCATCCTGTTGAAGCTCGGTGGATATGGTTTCATCCGTTTTTCCATTCCGATGTTCCCGGTCGCTTCGGCTGATTTTGCGCCGCTGATTTATACGCTGTCGGTTGTCGCCATCATCTACACTTCGCTCGTCGCGCTGATGCAGCAAGACGTCAAGAAGCTGATCGCCTATTCCTCCGTGGCCCATATGGGCTATGTCACGATGGGTATTTTCGCGGCCAACGAGCAGGGCATCCAAGGCGCAATCTTCCAGATGCTCTCACACGGGCTTGTCTCGAGCGCGCTGTTCCTGTGCGTCGGTATCGTCTACGACCGCACCCATACACGCGAGATCGCGGCCTATGGCGGCCTCGTCAACAACATGCCGAAGTATGCGGTTGCTTTCATGATTTTCACCATGGCCAATGTCGGCCTGCCGGGTACCTCAGGCTTTATCGGTGAATTCCTGACTTTGCTCGGCGTGTTCCGCGTCAACACGTGGGTTGCGCTGTTCGCGACCAGCGGTGTCATCTTCTCGGCGGCCTATGCACTCTGGCTCTATCGCCGTGTCATATTCGGTTCACTTGACAAAGAGAGCCTGAAATCGCTTCTGGATATGTCGCCGCGCGAAAAGGCCGTGATCTACCCGCTGGTAGTTCTGACGATCTTCTACGGCGTTTATCCGATGCCTGTTTTCGACGCGACGGCAAGCTCTGTCCACGCCCTGATCAATCAATACAATAACGCGCTGTCATCAGCCGCCACGCTGGCGTTGAAATAGCAGGAAGAGGCCAAGGCCGATGCAGACCGACATGATTGCCAACTTGACGCTTATGGCTCCTGAACTGCTTATCACAGTGGGTGCACTGGCCTTACTGATGGTGGGAGCGTTCTCCGGTGAGAGGGCATACGCGCTGGTCAACAGCCTTTCAGTGGCCGTTTTGCTGGTTGCACTGGCGTTGGTTGTTCTGTTCCCGCAGGACGGTCACGTCTTCGGACGGGCTTTCGTCAGTGACCCGTTCTCACGCTTCATGAAGGTCCTGACTTTGGTTGGATCGGTCGTGACGCTTGTTATGTCGGTTGGTTTCGCCAAATCGGAAAAATTCGACAAGTTCGAGTTCCCGATCCTGGTTCTGCTGTCGACCCTCGGTATGCTGCTGATGATTTCAGCCAACGACACACTGTCGCTCTACCTCGGCCTAGAACTGCAGTCGCTTGCACTCTATGTCGTCGCGGCGATCAATCGTGACAGCGTCCGATCGACGGAAGCTGGCCTGAAATATTTCGTACTCGGCGCCTTGTCGTCCGGCATGCTGCTCTACGGCATTTCATTGGTCTACGGCTTCACAGGCCACACCGGCTTCGAGGCGATTGCACAGGCTCTGGGAGGCGGCCAGCGGCAACTGGGGGTCGTATTCGGCCTCGTCTTCATTTTAGCCGGCCTTGCGTTCAAGATCTCCGCCGTTCCGTTCCACATGTGGACGCCAGACGTTTATGAAGGTGCACCGACACCAGTCACGGCCTTCTTCGCCAGCGCGCCCAAAATGGCTGCCATGGCTTTGCTCACCCGCGTGGCGGTCGAAACGTTCCAGCCTATCACGCATGACTGGCAACAGGTCATCGTGTTTATTGCGATTGCATCGATGGTCCTTGGCGCTTTTGCAGCAATTGGTCAGCGCAACATCAAGCGGCTGATGGCTTATTCTTCGATCAGCCACATGGGCTACGCACTCGTCGGGCTCTCTGCGGGTACACTGGTCGGTGTGCGCGGCGTTGCGATCTATATGCTGATTTACCTCGTTACCACACTTGGAATATTTGCATTCATTCTCGCGATGCGCCGCAAGGATGGCAATGTCGAGCAGATCGGCGATCTCGCCGGCTTGTCGCGGACCAATCCGATCATGGCGACCATCCTGACGATCCTGATGTTCTCGTTGGCCGGTATTCCGCCGCTCGCTGGATTCTGGGGCAAGTGGTATACTTTCCTCGCAGCGATGCAGGCCAATCTTTATGCGCTGGCTATCATCGGTATCGTGGCGTCGGTCGTAGGTGCATTTTATTATCTGCGCATCATCAAGATCATGTGGTTCGACGAACCAGTAGGCGCCTTCGTTCCCATGGCGGGTGAGTTGCGGCTTGTCCTTGGTGTATCCGGCCTGCTGGTGCTGTTCTACGTTCTCGTCGGGGGACCGGTCAGCACATTTGCGGAAGCTGCCGCCAAGACCTTCTTCTGAGGTCGGGAGCCTCGATGGGATTTTTACTTTCGCCTCTGGCACAGCAAAACGGTTTTCGGCTGGAGGCATTCGAGACGATCGGCTCGACCAACGCTGTCGCTCTGGAGCGTGCGCATGCGGGTGATCCTGGAAAGCTGTGGATCGTCTCCAAGAAGCAGGAGAGTGGTCGTGGACGACGCGGTCGTGCCTGGGCGACCTCGCACGGTAATCTTGCCGCATCGCTTTTGCTGACGGGCAACTTCGAGCTGAAGACCGCGGCAACTTTGGGTTTCGTTGCCGGGCTCTCACTCGCCGACGCTTTGGATGCTGTTTGTCCCGCGGCGGCATTCAAAGTCGGCATCGATGGAGCGGGAAATACCGGGAGCGGCAAATCAGCTTTGCGAGTTGAACTGAAATGGCCGAATGATCTTTTGGCAGACGGTGCAAAGCTTGCGGGCATTCTCTTGGAATCGACACAACTGCCGGACAATCGCCTGGCGATCGTTGTTGGTATTGGTGTCAATGTAGTCGTCTATCCCGACGATGTCCCTTATCCAGCCACATCGCTGATGAAGCTCGGCGCAAATTGCGACGCAGAAACACTTTTTCTGGCGCTGTCAGATGCATGGGAAGAAAACAGCAGGATCTGGAGCGAAGGCCGGGGGCTAGCCGAGATTCGCAAGCGCTGGCTTGCACGGGCGGCGGGTATTGGCAGTGAAGTTGCCGTCCGAGTCGACGGAACGGTCCTGCGTGGTATATTCGAGACTATTGATGAAGATTGCCGCTTCGTCATTCGCGACAATGAAGGTGAACGAGTAAAGATTGCTGCCGGTGACGTTCATTTTGGTGCAGTGGCGTCGGCAAGCGCTGAGTAGATTTTAGTTTAGGAGTATAAATGGCCAATTCCGATCAAGTGGAACTTGTTTTCCTGCCCTTAGGTGGTGTCGGCGAGATCGGTATGAACCTGGCTATGTATGGCTACGGTCCAGCGCACAAGCGTGAATGGGTTGTAGTCGATATGGGCGTGAGCTTTGCCGGCCCCGACCTTCCAGGTGCTGATCTGGTATTGCCCGATATTCGCTTCCTGCAAGCCGAACGTCACAATCTCAAGGGCATCGTCATCACACATGCACATGAAGATCACTACGGCGCACTGCTTGACCTGTGGCCGCTGCTGAATGTTCCGGTTTATGCGACGCCCTTCGCGGCAGGCTTGCTTGCGGCCAAGCGCCAGTCGGAACCTGGCGCGCCAAACATTCCCGTAACCATTTACCGTGCCGGTGAAACTTTCAACGTCGGTCCATTCGAATTTGAAGCGCTCGCCGTCACCCATTCGATTCCAGAACCGGTTTCACTGGCAATCAAGACCCCGCTGGGTACGGTCATTCACACCGGCGACTGGAAGATGGATCCGGAACCATCACTCGGACCGCTCATCAACGGAGCCCGATTTCGCGCGCTTGGCGACGAGGGGGTGCTCGCAATGATGTGCGATTCGACCAACGCTTTGCGCGATGGCGAGTCCCCGTCTGAGCGAGAAGTAGGCGAAAGCCTGCGCGAGATCATAGAAAATGCCCGGGGCCGAGTGGCGATCACCACCTTCTCGTCCAATGTAGGACGCATTCGCTCGATAGCCTTGGCAGCACGCGATGCCGGCAGACAGACGTTGGTTCTTGGCCGATCGATGAAGCGGATGATCGATGTGGCGAGCGAGCTCGGCTATCTCGATGGCGTTCCGGAGTTCCTGTCCGAAGACGACTACGGCTATATCCCGCGCGAGAACATGGTCATCGTCCTTACTGGCAGCCAAGGCGAACCACGCGCGGCGCTCGCCAAGTTGGCGCGGGATGAAATGCGCAACGTCGCATTATCGGCGGGTGACACTGTGATCTATTCGTCACGCCCCATTCCAGGCAATGAAAAGTCTATCATCGACACCAAGAACCTTCTGATCGAGCAGGGTATTCACATCATTTCCGATGGCGATCAATTGGTGCATGTCTCTGGCCATCCGCGCCGTAATGAATTGAAACGCATGTATGAATGGGTTCGTCCGCGCATTCTCGTCCCCGTGCACGGCGAGGCCGCGCACCTTGTCGGGCAGGGATCGCTGGCGGCGATGGCCGGGATTCCGGAAGTGCCGCAGGTGCGCAATGGTGACGTCCTGCGCCTTGCACCGGGAAGGGCAGAGATTATCGACCAGGCGCCGTTTGGCCGGTTGTACAAGGACGGCAAGCTGATCGGTGACGAGGAAGAGGTTGGCATCGCCGATCGTCGCAAACTTTCCTACGTGGGCCATGTTGCTGTTTCGATGCTGCTTGATGAGAAATACAACATCATCGAAGACCCGGAGATCGTTCCGATCGGGCTTCCGGAAAACGATGATGAGGGCGAACTTCTTGAAGATTTGCTCTACGATGCGGCTGTGAGCGCTGTTCAAAGCATCCCACGTGAAAAGCGCAGGGACATTGCGATGGTGCGCGAAGCGGTGCGCCGGGCGGTACGCGCCGCGGCCAATGAAGTTTGGGGCAAGAAGCCGATAGTCACGGTTTTCGTTACCCGCCCCTAAGGAGACTCCATGCTGGGCCGCCTCAATCATGTCGCGATCGCCGTGCCGGATCTGGAGGCAGCGTCCGTGATTTATCGCGACACGCTCGGCGCAAGACTGACGCAGCCGCAAGCTTTGCCGGAACATGGCGTCACCGTCGTCTTCATCGACGTTGGCAATACCAAGATCGAATTGCTAGAACCCTTGGGTGCGGACTCGCCCATTGCCGCGTTTTTGGCAAAGAACCCGTCAGGCGGTATGCACCATGTCTGCTACGAAGTGCCCAATATCCTGGCGGCGCGCGATCGTCTAAAAGAGCAGGGTGCGCGCATTCTTGGTGATGGCGAGCCAAAGATCGGCGCACACGGCAAACCGGTTCTCTTCCTTCACCCGAAGGATTTCAACGGGACGCTGATTGAACTGGAGCAAGAGTGAATGCCCATCGCTACTGCAATGGCGGTTTATTTTATCTTTTGGTGGCTGACGCTTTTCACCGTGCTACCGATCGGTCTTCGCACCCAAGCGGATGAAGATGATGTTACGCTTGGCACAACTCCCAGTGCGCCGCACAAACATCGCATGGGTCGCATTTTCCTGCTGACGACTATTATCGCAACAATTGTGTTTGCGATTTTCTACGTCGTGAACGAGGTGCTCGGTTACGGAGTAAATGATCTGCCGGTCTTTTTCCCGCAACTGGACTAAAATTTCGCGCTAGTCGGCTAAATCGGCCGGAGACGAAAGAAATCAGATTAGCTTGCTAATGAGTTTGTGTGCAGCGTTGGTTGGCAGATTCACACGCAATTTCTTGGCTCATATTTTAGTGACGACGAAGCGTTTGAAACCGACACGCCGTCAGTCATCGAGAATTAACTTTATAAAACCCCAGTAACACATTGATTCTAGGAAATTGAGCAAAAAAAATGCAAGGCTTTCACCTTGCATTTGAAGATCGCGTCTGACCAAATCCACTTGCGTGGCGGCTGCGGAAAACCGCGCCTAGGTCACATCCTCCCAAGACTTTGACCGCGTAGGAAAGCAGAAATATTCTTACTTTCTCCTTATGATTAAAAAAATAGCGGACTGCCTGCGAAATGTCACGAAAAATATTCGTTCTCGTCATTTTTTGCTTACAAATCCAGCAAGCTGGTGAATCTCCC
Organism: Phyllobacterium sp. LjRoot231; assembly: GCF_964253365.1. Classification (NCBI taxonomy): domain Bacteria; kingdom Pseudomonadati; phylum Pseudomonadota; class Alphaproteobacteria; order Hyphomicrobiales; family Phyllobacteriaceae; genus Phyllobacterium; species Phyllobacterium sp. LjRoot231. The sequence continues at coordinate 3,468,273 of NZ_CAXUQT020000001.1, read as the reverse complement.
ATAAATCTCGGTCTGTTTCATTTGGCGTTACGGGTTCCCAATCCACCGGGAAGCCGGTAAAGAAACATCACTTTGCACTTGGTTTTGCCTGATTCTTCAAGCACTCAGGCGATGTTCAATTTGGTGATTCTCAATGCGGCTTTCCCGTTACTTTTTGCCCATCCTCAAAGAAAACCCCAAGGAGGCGGAAATCGTCTCCCATCGGCTGATGTTGCGTGCCGGTCTGATCCGCCAGGAGTCGGCTGGTATCTATGCTTGGCTGCCAGCGGGACTGCGCATTCTCAACAAGGTGAGCGCGATTATCCGCGAGGAACAGAATCGTTCCGGCGCGATCGAGTTGCTCATGCCGACCATCCAGTCCGCTGACCTTTGGCGGGAGAGCGGCCGCTATGACGCCTATGGCGACGAAATGCTGCGCATCAAGGATCGCGGTGAGCGCGAAATGCTCTATGGCCCAACGAATGAGGAAATGATCACCGAGATTTTCCGGGCCTATGTCAAATCCTACAAGGACCTGCCGCTCAATCTCTATCACATCCAGTGGAAATTCCGCGACGAGCGGCGTCCACGCTTCGGCGTAATGCGCTCGCGAGAATTCCTGATGAAGGATGCCTATTCCTTCGATCTCGATTTCGAAGGCGCCAAAGCGGCTTACAATCGTATGTTCGTTGCTTATTTGCGCACGTTCTCGCGCTTGGGGATCAAAGTGATTCCGATGCGTGCCGATACTGGCCCTATTGGCGGGGAACTCAGCCATGAATTCATCATTCTGGCCGAGACTGGCGAAAGCCAGGTTTTCTGCGATCGTGTCTATCTCGATCTGCCAGTACCCGGACCTGACACCGACTTTGATGATGATGCGCAGATCGCGGACATCGTGACGCGCTGGACCACGCCCTATGCGGCGACCGACGAAATGCACGACGAAACGGCGTGGAGCAAGGTTGGTGCATCGGATCAACTTGCTGCCCGCGGCATCGAGGTTGGCCATATTTTCCATTTCGGAACCAAATACTCCGAGCCGATGGGTGCCAAAGTGACCGGTCCCGATGGCAAGGACCACCTGGTTTCGATGGGTTCCTACGGCATCGGACCATCGCGCGTCATCGCGGCGATTATTGAAGCCTCGCATGATGAGAACGGGATTATCTGGCCGAAAGCCGTCGCGCCCTTTGGGGCTGGCATTGTCAACATGAAGCCGGGCGATACAGGCTGCGACGCGGTTTCCGCCAAGCTGTACGAGGCGTTGACCAATGCTGGTATCGAACCGCTGCTGGATGATACAGATGATCGTCCCGGCGCAAAGTTTGCTACAATGGACCTGATTGGCCTGCCAACGCAGGTGATTGTCGGTCCGCGCGGCGTTGCCAGCGGCGAGGTCGAAATCAAGGACCGCGCCACCGGCGAGCGTGAGACCTTGAGTATCGAAGCCGCGATTAACAAGCTCGCGGGCGTCGAGGCAGGGATTTTATGAGCGATAACGCCGTCACCGCGCCGAACGGTTCCAAACCATTCTCAGCCTATGAACGGATGATCGCCTGGCGTTATCTGCGCGCCCGGCGCAAGGAAACGTTCATTTCTGTGATTGCGGGCTTCTCTTTCACCGGAATCATGCTCGGCGTCGCGACGCTAATCATTGTCATGGCAGTGATGAATGGCTTTAGGGCTGAACTCTTGACCCGAATTCTCGGTATCAATGGCCATGTCATCATGCAGCCGATGGATCGGCCTTTCGACGATTACGACGCGGTGATCAAGCGTGTCGACGCCGTTCCAGGCGTCTCTTTCGCAATTCCTGTGGTCGAAGGTCAGGTCTTGGCTAAAGGCAATGTAGGAGCAGGGGCGGGCGCTCTGGTGCGTGGTTTGCGCGAGGAAGACATCGCGAAGCTTCAGCTGGTTTCGAAAAACGTCCGGCAAGGTACGTTCCAGGGATTTAACACAGCTGGAGGCATCGCCATCGGGACGCGTATGGCCGAGAATATGGGGCTGGGGCTTGGAGACAAGCTGACTTTAATATCTCCAGATGGCGACGTGACGCCGCTTGGTATGGCTCCGCGCGTCAAATCCTATCCAGTAACGGCGATATTCGAGATTGGCATGTCCGAATATGATGCATCAATTGTGCTGATGCCTCTCGAAGAATCACAGCTGTATTTCAATCAGGAAAATAAGGTGCAATCGATCGAGATATTTGCCGACAATCCTGACAATGTAGATGCGTTGAAAAAGCCTATTGAGGATGCAGCACAGCGCTCGATCCTTTTGACCGACTGGCGTCAGCGCAACCAGACTTTTTTCTCGGCGCTGCAAGTCGAGCGCAATGTCATGTTCATGATCCTGACGCTGATCGTGCTCGTCGCCGCGCTCAACATCATTTCCGGCCTGATAATGCTGGTAAAAGACAAGGGGCATGACATCGCCATCCTTCGAACCATGGGTGCGACGCGAAACTCGATCCTCCGCATCTTCCTTATGACCGGTGCTGCAATCGGCGTCACTGGAACTATTGCGGGGGTGGTGCTGGGTGTCGTTGTTTGTCTTAACGTCGAGCGAATCAGGGAATTCTTCTCCTGGGTCTCAGGAACGACCTTGTTCAATCCTGAACTCTATTTCTTGAGCACCTTACCCGCCAAGATGGATTTCAACGAGACCTTCTCGGTCATCCTTATGGCACTCGTCTTGTCGTTTCTGGCAACGCTTTTTCCGGCATGGCGTGCGGCCAAGCTCGATCCCGTTGAAGCCCTGAGGTACGAATAATATGGCAACCGGGGCTATTTTACAGCTGCTGAATGTCGGCCGCCGTTACGATGAGATCGGCCGCGAATTGGTCATTCTCAATGACGCCAGCTTTTCGCTTGGAAAAGGCGAGATGGTGGCGCTTGTCGCGCCGTCAGGCGCTGGCAAGTCGACATTGCTGCATACGGCTGGATTGCTGGAGCGGCCAGACAGTGGCGACGTCATTCTCGATGGCAGGTCCTGTGGGTCGCTTTCCGATGAAGAGCGCACCGCGATTCGTCGCAACGATATCGGCTTCGTCTACCAGTTTCATCATCTGTTGCCCGAGTTCTCGGCACTCGAGAACGTGATGATGCCGCAAATGATCCGCGGCATGAAACCGGCTGTGGCGTCCGAGCGCGCCCAGCAGCTACTCGATTACATGAAGGTTGGCGCACGTGCCTCGCACCGGCCAAGCGAACTTTCCGGCGGTGAGCAGCAGCGCGTGGCGATTGCCCGTGCCGTGGCGAACGCTCCACTGGTGCTCCTGGCTGATGAGCCGACAGGCAATCTCGATCCGGTAACATCTTCCTATGTGTTCGAAGCACTGGAAGCCTTGGTGAGACAGTCGGGTCTGTCAGCGATGATTGCCACGCATAATTTTGAACTTGCACGCCGCATGGACAGGCGTGTCACTCTCAAAGACGGCAAGATCACAAACCTCTGATCGCGCGACCCATTTTACCTTCCGTTAACATTTCGAAAACCATAGGGCCAATGGGTGCCTTGGTGCGCTTGACTTAGGAACAAAAATAGAACAAAAGATATACATAGAGACAACGAAGAAGGGTTTTACCGATGAGCGAACTTTTCCAGGACGTTATGTCATTCGTTACAGTCAGCCTGTTCATTGCCACATTTGCAATGTGGGTCAGTGCAATCTGAAGAAAATTGGGATCATGAAAACTGAACGTTTTGAGTTCTTGTGATCCCAATTCTTGTCCACTGTTGAAAGTGTTTGAACCCTCAATACAGGTGGACACCTCATCGTGCATGTCCGACTATGAGCGCGCGGTGAATCAGTTTCTCCGTTCAGATTCTCGGAGACAAAAGAATTGGCAGATGGGCAGGTCAATAGCGGTCTAGGCGTTGCGAGCAAACAGGCGCTGCGCTTCGTTCATCTCAGAGTTCATTCCGCCTATTCCCTGCTTGAAGGCGCCTTGCAGGTTCCGAAAGTCATTGATCAGGCTGTGGCGAGCAAGGCTCCGGCGATTGCGATAACAGACACCAATAATCTTTTCGGCGCGCTTGAATTTGCCCAGAAGGGATCAAAGGCGGGACTGCAGCCGATCATTGGTTGTCAGCTTGACATCGCCTTTCATGATCAGGCGGAAGAAAGCCGCAGCGCCAACCGCCGCGAGGCGCTGGGGCTTGCGCCGCTCGTACTGCTTGCTGCGACGGAGGAAGGCTATGCCAATCTCGTGCGCCTTGTCAGCCGCGCCTATCTGGAAACGCCAGCGGGTGATCCGGTTCATATCACATCGGCATGGCTGACCGGCCGTTCAGAAGGCATCATTGCTTTGTCTGGCGGTCCGGAAGGGACCATCGCCAAAGCGATTAAGGACGATCGTATCGACCGTGCTCGACAGCGGCTCAACTATTTGAAATCGCTGTTCGGTGACCGGCTCTATGTCGAACTCCAGCGCCATCGTGGTTACGATCGCGGGCTGGAAGCAGCGCAGGTTGAACTCGCCTACGAGTTGGAACTGCCACTCGTCGCGACGAACGATGTATTTTTTTCCAAAAGTGCTGATTATGAAGCTCACGACGCGCTCCTGGCGATTGCCGCAGGTTCACTCCTTTCAATCGACGATCGCCGCCGCCTGACGCCGGACCATTGTCTCAAGAGTGAAGATGAGATGGTGGAGTTGTTCGCTGATCTGCCCGAGGCGGTGGAGAACACTGTCGAGATCGCGTTGCGCTGTTCCTATTATCCGAAGAATCGCGCGCCAATCCTGCCGCGGTTTACCGGCGAGAGCGAAGATCCGGAAGCGGCGTTGCAGGCGGAAGCCGATGAGTTGGCGCGCCAGGCGAGGGAAGGCCTTGCGCAGCGTATCGAGACGCTTGGTTTGGCCGGTGGCCATACAGTTGAGCAATATTCGGAGCGCCTGGAGTATGAGATTTCCATCATAACCCGGATGAAATATCCGGGTTACTTCCTCATCGTTGCCGACTTTATCAAATGGGCGAAAGCCCATGATATTCCAGTCGGACCCGGCCGCGGTTCCGGCGCGGGTTCGCTCGTTGCGTATGCGCTGACGATCACTGATGTTGATCCCTTGCGTTTCTCCTTGCTGTTCGAGCGCTTCCTTAATCCGGATCGCGTTTCGATGCCGGACTTTGATATCGACTTCTGTCAGGACCGGCGCGATGAAGTTATCCGCTATGTTCAGGGTAAGTATGGCCGTGATCAGGTGGCGCAGATCATTACATTCGGTACGTTGCAAGCTCGCGCTGTGCTGCGTGACGTCGGACGTGTATTGGAAATGCCCTATGGTCAGGTCGATCGCCTGACCAAGATGGTGCCCGCAAACCCCGCCAATCCGGTGACACTGTCCAAAGCCATCGAAGACGAGCCGCGCCTGCGCGAAGAGCGTGACAAGGAGCCTGTCGTCGAGCGGCTGCTGGATATTTCGTTGAAGCTCGAGGGGCTTTATCGCCACGCTTCGACACATGCGGCGGGTATCGTTATAGGCGATAGGCCGTTATCGGAACTGGTGCCGATGTACCGCGACCCGCGCTCCGACATGCCGGTCACGCAGTTCAACATGAAGATGGTGGAAGAAGCGGGGCTGGTCAAATTCGACTTTCTCGGCCTGAAGACGCTGACCGTGCTCCAAACCGCTGTCAATCTCGTCAAACGGCGTGGCATCACGGTCGATCTTTCCAATCTGCCATTCGACGACAAGCCCACCTACGAAATGCTGTCGCGCGGCGAAACTGTCGGCGTGTTCCAGGTGGAAAGCACGGGCATGCGCAAGGCGTTGATCGGCATGCGCCCTGACCGGATCGAGGATATCATTGCCCTCGTCGCGCTCTATCGGCCAGGTCCGATGGAGAACATTCCGACATACAATGCGCGCAAGAATGGCGACGAGGAGATGGCATCGATCCATCCGAAAATCGACCATCTCGTCAAGGAAACCCAAGGCGTCATCATCTATCAGGAACAGGTGATGCAGATCGCGCAGGAAATGTCCGGCTATACGCTCGGCGAAGCTGACCTTTTGCGCCGTGCCATGGGTAAGAAGATCCGTGCCGAGATGGACATGCAACGGGTCCGCTTTGTCGACGGTGCGGTCGAGCGTGGTGTGACCAAGCCGCAGGCAAACTTCATTTTCGATCTTCTCGCCAAGTTCGCTGATTACGGCTTCAACAAATCCCACGCCGCAGCTTACGCGATAGTGTCGTTCCAGACCGCCTATATGAAGGCGCACTATCCGGTGGAATTCCTCGCCGCATCAATGACATACGACATGTCCAACACGGATAAGCTGAACGATTTCCGCCGGGAAGCGGTACGGCTTGGCATCGAAGTCGTAACGCCATCGGTCAATACGTCCTACCGCCTGTTCGAGGTTGGGGAGAACCGCATCTTCTATTCGCTGGCCGCCATCAAGGGCGTTGGCGAGGCTGCAGTCGACCATATTGTCGAAAAGCGCGGTGCGACGCCCTATGCCAGCCTTGAAGATTTCTGCGAGCGGATCGACCCGCGTGTGGTCAATCGGCGCGTCTTCGAAAGCCTTATAAATGCTGGCGCTTTCGATTGTTTCGGACGCGAGCGGCCAGCGCTGATTGCCGGACTCGATCGTATCATCGGCCACGCACAGCGGACGCAAGAAGACAGCGTCAGCGGACAAGCGGATATATTCGGCGGAATGGCCGGAGGTGGGGTGCAGACGATTCAACTTCCTGCGGCAGCGCCATGGCTTTCGGCGGAAAAGTTGCGGCGAGAATTCGAAGCGGCCGGATTTTATCTCTCGGCGCATCCGCTCGACGAATACCGAAGCGTGCTGGAAAAGATGCGGGTCCAAACCTGGTCGGAGTTTTCGGCTGCGGTCAAGCGAGGCGCCAATGCAGGGCGTCTTGCCGGGACAATTACGGCCAAGCAGGAGCGCAAGACCAAGACCGGCAACAAGATGGGAATCATCCAATTCTCTGATTCTTCAGGACAATTTGAGGCGGTGCTCTTCTCTGAAGCACTGGCGCAGTATCGCGATCTGCTGGAGCCGGGCCGCTCCGTGGTGGTCACTGTCGGCGCCGAGGATCGTCCGGAAGGCATCAGCCTGCGCATCCAGACGGCGCAATCGCTTGAGGACGAGGCGACGCGCATGCAGAAGGCATTGCGCCTTTATATGCGCTCCAGCGAGCCGTTGAGCGCCATTACACCCTATCTGGCACCGCAAAACGATGGCCAGGTGGTGAGTCTGATCCTGATCAAGGAGAATGGTGCTTCGGAAGTCGAAATCGAGTTGCCGAACCGCTATCGCGTCGGACCCCAGGTCGCCAGTGCGATGAAAGCCATACCCGGGATTGTGGAAGTCGAGATGGGCTGAGAGGCCGAGACCTCAACCAGTTACAACTGAATTGCAATTCCGGGTGGAAATTTTCGTTCCAGATTCGACTATTCTTGTTCCAAATCCGGAGAGTCTTGTCCCATATTCACCGGTTTTCGTTTGAATCCGTATCATCCGGCAGAGCTTCGCTTCGAGACTTGACCCTGCCGAAGGTATATCCGGTCTCGACAGCATTGTTGCCGAATTTCCCGCGGAGCTTGTCTATCGCCGTTTCGGCAACCGCACGTTTAGTCGCCTGAATATCAACAAGGTCGAGCGGGTCAGCGCGGCCATCGTCGGTCAGGTCGCTGACGCCGATCCCGAGCAGACGAAACCGCGTGCCGTCGATTTCTTTTTCGAGTAGCGAAAATCCCGTACGGAAAATCCGGTCGGCCAGTTGCGTCGGATCGGCCAATTGCCGGTTTCTGGTTCTGAGTTTGAAATCCCGTGACTTCAATTTGAGAACGACGGTCCTTCCGGCGATGTCCGCCGCCTTGAGGCGCCTGGAGACCTTTTCCGACAAGGATCGCAATATCGGCGCGAGCTCATCAAGCGCCGCAATATCTTCGTTGAAGGTGGTTTCGGCTGAAACGCTTTTGCTCTCTCCCTCGGGCTCGACGCGGCGCGTGTCAAGGCCGCGCGATAAACGGTAGAGCCGCTGCCCCATCGTTCCATAGGCGGCCATCAAGGGGGCAAGTTCCATGGTCTGAAGCTGACCGATGGTGCGAATGCCATCCCGCTCCAGCGTCGCATTGAACGCCTTGCCGACGCCCCAGATCATGGTGACCGGTTTGTCGTGCAGAAAGGTGAGGGCTTCTTCCTGCCCGATGATGGAAAAGCCGCGCGGCTTGTCGAAATCGGAGGCGATCTTCGCCAGGAATTTGCAGTAGGAAATCCCGACCGAAACAGAAAGCCCCATTTCTGTTTCGACTCGATTGGAAAACTGCGCCATCACGCGCGCAGGTGGATCGTGATGCAGCCGCTCTGTTCCGGAGAGGTCGAGAAAGGCCTCGTCGATGGACAAGGGCTCGACCAACGGGGTCAAATCGCGCATCATCTGGCGGATTTCGCGGCCAACCTTGGCGTATTTTTCCATGTTGGGACTGATAACGACAGCGTGCGGGCAAGCCTCCAGAGCCTTGAACATCGGCATCGCCGACTTCACACCATGTATGCGCGCCACGTAGCAAGCCGTTGAAACGACGCCGCGTTTGCCGCCACCAATGATAACGGGTTTATTGCGCAATTCGGGATTGTCGCGTTTCTCGACCGAGGCATAGAAGGCGTCGCAATCGACATGGGCGATGCTAAGGCGATAGAGCTCAGGGTGGCGAAGCATACGCGGACTGCCACAAATATGGCAGCGTTTACCTTCAGATGTCTGGGCCGCGAGACAGTCACGGCAAAAACCAAATCTCGGATCGTTGAGGTGTGCCATGATGCCCGGAACAGAAAAGGAACAAGCGAACCTTAGCGAAGGGACGTAGACCCTGCAATAACCGTTGTTGGTCTATGAACCGCTCAATAGCCTTCTTGCCGCCCGCCGGGAAGCAGGCGAAGCGCTTCCTGAAATGATGCCGGATCAGTTTCCGTAGCCTCACAATAGCGCATCAAAGTCGGCTCATGCGCCAGATAGAATTGTAGAACACCGGCCAGAAAGCCCGGCTCACTTGCAGCGGTGCGTATCTGGTCGGCGGTAATACCGGTCAATGCAAGAAAGCGGGAAAGCAGTTCGCTGTCTTCGGCCAGAAATATGAGAGAATTGATCGCTAAAGTCTGCGCATCGGCGAAAGTGATCTGCTTCTTCATCTTTGTAGATTATCCCGATCCGTGCTGATAGCAGCCCTTGCGCAACAATAGTTCATTTGGTGACGTTCCCCGTGTTTCTCCTGCCCAAAAAGCATTGCAGGCGGTTGAATATGATCAAAAGAAGATGTTGAATAAAGTCTTGGTTAAACATGATCAGCGGCATTTTTGGATCGAGCTGTAGAGTTTCCTTTTCATCAATCATAACGGTCTATCAAATGCATCCATGAGAGTTGGGCTGCTGCCTGGTCTTTTGTCCCACAGAATCCAACGGGCAGCATGCGTCTTTCGCCTAGATCAACAGGAAATTGCCAATGGTAAAGAAAGTGATGATCGTAGAGGACAATGAGCTTAACATGAAGCTCTTCCGCGATCTTATTGAAGCCAGCGGCTATGAAACCATCCGGACCCGTAATGGGCTGGAAGCGCTTGATCTGGCTCGCGAACATCGGCCGGATCTGATCCTAATGGATATCCAGTTGCCCGAGGTTTCGGGCCTGGAAGTAACAAAATGGCTGAAGGCGGACGACGAGCTGCATGTGATACCGATCATCGCCGTCACCGCCTTCGCAATGAAGGGCGACGAGGAACGCATCCGGCAAGGCGGTTGCGAAGCATACATTTCAAAACCCATCTCGGTGCCGAAATTTATCGAAACCATCAAATCCTACCTAGGCGACGCTTGACCGTCATTTTTACTGGAGATGTGAAATATGACGGCCCGCATACTAGTCGTTGACGATGTCCCCGCCAATGTGAAGCTGCTGGAAGCACGGCTGAGTGCGGAATACTATGAAGTCGTCACTGCATCGGACGGGTACGAAGCTCTGGAGATTTGTGAAAACAGCAATGTCGACGTGATTCTGCTCGACGTCATGATGCCGGGAATGGATGGCTTCGAGGTTTGCCGCAGATTGAAGTCACGGCCCTCTACTGCACATATTCCGGTCATTCTCGTCACGGCGCTGGATCAAGACACTGACCGCATTACCGGACTGAATTTCGGCGCCGATGATTTCCTGACCAAACCCGTAAACGACCTGCAACTTCTTGCACGCGTGAAGAGCTTGGTGCGGTTGAAGAACCTGACTGACGAGCTGCGGTTACGTGTTGCTACTACCCGTGATGTCGGGTTGGAATCCATCTTGCGATTCCCGATGGGCGGCGAGGGGATTGCAAAGAACGCCCGAATTCTGCTGATTGATGAACGACCGGAGAGCGTCCAGCGGATCCAGCGCGTACTGGTAGACGAAGGTGTCGTTGATATTCAGACGGACCCGCAAACGGGTTTTTTTGAAGCTATCCAGGGCAATCACGATTGCCTGATCATTTCGTCGAGCTTCGCCGATTTCGACCCGTTGCGCATTTGTGCGCAATTGCGGTCGCTCGACAACACGCGGTCGCTGCCTATCATTCTTGTGGCCGATCAGGGCGAAGAAACGCTGATCAGGCGTGCACTGGAGCTGGGTGTGAACGACTATCTGGTTCGCCCGCTTAACCCGAATGAATTGCTGGCAAGGTTGCATACACAGCTGCGACGCAAGGCCTATCATGATGGCTTGCGCGCCAGCGTCGTCAAGACTTACGAAATGGCTGTGACGGACAGCCTGACCGGTCTGCACAATCGTCTCTATCTCGAGACGCATCTTGCGACTTTGTTCAAGCGAGCTGTCGAACGCCGGCGGCCCTTGTCAATTCTGATGACGGACATCGACCGGTTCAAGCTCATCAATGATACACACGGCCACGATGGTGGCGACGAGGTGCTACGGGAATTCGCCCGGCGCCTGCGCCGCAATGTGCGCGGTAGTGACCTTGCCACTCGCTATGGTGGCGAGGAATTTTTCATTGTGATGCCGGACACCGATTCGGCGCTTGCTGCCGTCGTTGCCGAGCGCATCCGCCGTGAGGTGGCATCGACGCCATTCGTCGTTAATCAAACTGGTACGAGCGTGCCGGTGACGATCAGCATCGGCATCGCCAATGTGCTGCCCAAGGCAGACAGTGTGCAGAATTTGCTCAAGCGGGCCGATGACGCCCTCTACGGTGCGAAGGCGGCTGGACGTAACCGGGTCGTTTCAGCTGCGGCCTGACGAATAACAATCAACGTTTTAGCTGATTCTGCTTATTCGAATTCACAAACAAAAATGCCGCCGAAGGCGGCATTTTTGTTTCCGGAAAAGCAAGATTACTTGATCTTGGTTTCCTTGAATTCAACGTGCTTGCGTGCGACCGGGTCGTACTTGCGGAAAGACATCTTCTCCGTCTTGGTACGGCTGTTCTTGCTCGTAACGTAGAAGAAACCGGTGTCAGCGGTCGACAGAAGCTTGATCTTGATATTCGCAGCCTTAGCCATTTTCAGTTTACCTGTTCTGATTATTGAGGACCGCTATTCAAGTCCAGCAACGTGGCCATAAGCGGAAATTCGGCCGGACACTTAACCGAACAGGGCGAAAAGTCAAGCCTAGGTCCGTGATCCCATCAATATAATCGACCAAACGCGATTTGTCAGGATACCTCGCCCCAGCAAGACAACCTCGTAACGCTTTGTCGAGATTCGATTCAACCCTGCGTTCGTTGCTGATCGTCTCAAATCGCGCGATGAGTCAATCTTCGAGTTTTGAAGGCAAAAGCAGCAACACCGAGCCAGCCGGTGTATCGGGGGAGACAGGCTCCCCCGACTGCGGCAAGAGCCTTGCCTTCAACCTTGGAGTTGAAACTATGCGGTATTTGCCGTTTAGCATCGGCCTTACCATGAAAAGAACCCGGACTGGCTGGCAAGTCACTATCCGGGTTCACTTTCAAATGTAAGGAAGAGAGAGGCGGGCGAAAGCTCGCCTCTCACTCCGGGATAATATAGCACCGTCCCGAATATTTCCAAGCGCGCTGTGGTTGTACCTGCTTAGCCCCTGCGGCTGATCAGGCGTGAGCCTACCAAAAGCGCGTAAGCCGCGAAAAACACCGCGAGTGCGACTGAAAAGCCGGCAGGGCCCATCAGATCCATACCAATGCCGACGGCCTGTGGGCCTACAAGCATGCCGACTGCGTAGCAGAAGACGAAGGCGGCATTCGCGGAGGCAAGCTCGCGGCCGGTAAGTTGCGAGCCGAGATGGGCAAGGCCCACCGTGTAAAGGCCAGCAACCACGCCGCCCCAGATGAAAAGCAGCGCTGCCACGAGATACCAGTTCGAATAAATGAACGGCAGGACGCACATGCCCAGCAAGCCAATCAAGGTGCAGGCAAGCAAGATCTTGCGGCGATCATTGACATGATCGCTGAGCAATCCAATCGGAATCTGCAGGAGTACATTGCCGAGACCGATCGTCGTCAGCAGCAGAGCCGCATTGGCCTCGCTATAGCCAATGCGGGAACCAAAGACCGGAAAGAGCGCGAAGCCACCGGTTTCGACTGCACCAAAGACAAAGACCGCTGCCGTCGCCGTGGGCACAGCCCAAATGAACGGAGCGAAGGGAACATGCTCCTCTTCGTGGAAATCCGGACTTTCCTTCCAGGCGAAAAGCACCGGCAGCATGGCGAAGATGATGATGCCGAAGCCGACCGCAAACGGCATGATTCCAACGCTGCCGATGCGTGAGAACAGCCATGGTCCAAGCGCGAAGCCCATCGAAAGGACAGTGGCGTAGATACCGAGTACCAAGCCCCGCTTTTCAGGCGGAGCCGCGGCGTTGATCCAGTATTCGGACAGAATGAAAAGCATCGTCAACGCGAAATGGAGAAAGACGCGCAACACCACCCACATCCAGAAATCGGTGAAGAAGTGAAACCCGACAAAGGAAAAACCGCCGATCAGGAGCATGGCAAGCAGGGTCGGCACCACACCGAATCGAGCAGCGATGGGGGCAGCGAAAGGGGCGGCGACAATAGACGCGATCCCTGCGACCGCAGCGTTCAGGCCAATCATGGTGGCTGAATGGCCGCGACTCTCCAGAATGACGCTCAGGAGTGGAATCCCAAGCCCGATGGCGACACCAACGGAACTGATGGTGGCGATGGCGGCGACAAGCGCGCGCCAGGAAGACCGGACGGTTGTCTGGTCAATGGTCGGCGTTGCATCCATGAATCAAAAAACCTCTCGGACGAATCGTCCATACTTCATGCGGTATTGGATGACGGGGTAGCCCGGGTCAAGGGAAGGATTTGCGGCGAGAACCGCCTGGGCTTCCTTTATGATCATCCGGGTGATTTCGGGAATATCGAGTTGATTGGCCTCGTGGAAGGGCAGCCAGCACAATTCTTCGAGCTCCTGTGATGGGCCCGTCGCGTCAGGGAGGACGTCGGCGACGGCATCTCGGAATGCAAGGAAAAACCGCGTATCGAAACGGCGGGAGCGGCCGGGCGGCGTGGTGGCCCTCGCAAAATAGCGCAGCACCGAAAGGTCGGGAAGAATTTTTCGTTCGACAAAGGCGGCCCAGTCCGGATGCACTATCGAAACAGTTTCCGGATGGCGGCGCCCGAGGAAAAGCCCAGCCTCTTCGTAGGTTTCGCGGATGGCGGAGATTGCCAGTGCCCGGCAGCGCTGAACGCTGGAGCGGCTGCCCATACCGGTCAACAGTTTCGCTTGATCAACCTCGGAGAGTTCAGCAATGGCGGATATGCGGCCGTCCGCAGCCTCCGTCCGTCCACCCGGGAAGACGAATTTTCCCGGCATGAACACGTGGCGCATATGGCGCTTGCCCATGAGAATGCGCAGTTCCTTGCCGGAGCGGTCAATAAGCAAGAGTGAGGCGGCATCGCGTGGCCGGATACGGGCTAACGGATTGCGTGCTTCAGTCGATATGCTTTTGCTTTGGCCATTCACTGTTCCGGTGGCTCCTGATCGTCGGTCTCGCCACCGAAACCATGCATGTAATTTGCCCATTGCAATCCGATGATCGCGCCTTTGACCGGCTGCAGCAGCGCTATCGACAGGATAATCGTCAGCGGCGGCCATATCATCATGTGCACCCAGTTGGGCAGCAGGACCAATGTTTCCACCGCCAGGAATCCGCCAAGGACAATGTGCCCGACGATCGTGATGGTTATATAGGCCGGGAAATCGTCAGCGCGCTGATGGGTGTAGTCCTCATCGCAGACAGCGCAATTATCGACAGGTTTGACGAAAGCGCGGAACAGCTTGCCTTCGCCGCAATGCGGGCATCTGCTGAGAAAGCCGCGCCACATGGCCTGACCTACCGGGCGATGTGGTCTCGCCAGTGCCGTATCAGCGCCAAAAACCTGTTCTGTCATCCTCGACCTCTTCGTCCGCCCCGCGATACACTGGACGGACGTTTCTGGTTTCCGCGCACAAAACGCTTTGCCTTATGGTGCGAGCGAACGCCGCTCGGAACCGGGTGCGGCTCAGTAAGCATCTCGAACCGCAATGCGCCCGCTACCGGCAAGGCCTCGACCAAACGAACCTCGACGATGTCGCCGAGCCGGAAACCCTTGCCGCTCCGTTCACCGGAAAGGGCGTGGTTGGTTTCGTCGTAAAGATAGTAATCATCACCCAAAGTTGAAATGGGAATAAACCCGTCGGCACCATATGTCGCAAGCGAGACGAACAGCCCGGCCTTGGTCACGCCCTGGACGCGGCCCTCGAAGCTGGAGCCGACCTTGTCGGCGAGATAATGCGCGATCAGGCGGTCGACAGTGTCACGCTCGGCGGCCATCGCGCGGCGTTCGGATGTCGAAATCAGCGCGGCAATCTCGGGCAGCGCTGCTTCTTCTTCTCGTGTAATGCCATCTGGCCCAAGGCCCAGCGCCGAGATCAGGGCGCGATGCACAATGAGATCGGCATAACGGCGGATGGGCGAGGTGAAGTGTGCATAGCGGTGAAGATTAAGGCCAAAATGACCAATATTCGCCGGATTGTATTCCGCCTGTGACTGTGATCGCAAGACGACCTGATTGACCAGATCCTGCTGCTCACTGCCTTCGACGCGCTTCAGAATATGGTTGAACTGGTTCGGACGCAGTTCGGCGCCGCGTGCAAGCGAAATATCCATCGTCCGCAGGAACTCGCGCAGCGTCTCCTGCTTGGCCAACGAAGGTGCATCGTGGATGCGGAAGATCAGCGGCTGCTTCTTGCGCTCAAGCGTTTCCGCCGCCGCGACATTGGCCTGGATCATGAATTCTTCGATAAGCTTGTGTGCATCGAGCCGCGGCGGGATAACGACCTTGTCGACTTTACCTTCCGGCGTCAGCAAGATCTTCTTCTCCGGAAGATCGAGCTCCAGAGGTTCGCGCGCATCGCGGCCACGCTTCAACGCAGCATAGGCAGCCCACAGCGGCTTCAGGATCGTATCGAGGATCGGCGCTGTCTTCTCGTCCGGCGCACCGTCGATCGCAGCCTGCGCCTGCGGGTAGGAGAGCCGCGCATGGGAGCGCATCATGATGCGGTGGAATGTGTGCGAAATCTTGCAGCCTTCCGTGTCGAAAATCATCCGGACGGCAAGGGCAGGGCGATCCACCAGTTCCTTCAACGAGCAAAGATCGTTGGATATCCGCTCGGGCAGCATCGGCACCACGCGGTCGGGGAAATAGACCGAATTGCCGCGCTTCAACGCTTCGCGATCAAGCTGCGAGCCCGGGGTTACATAGGCTGCGACATCCGCGATGGCGACGGTGGCGATGAAACCGCCAGGATTCTTTTCGTCAGGATCAGGCTCGGCATAGACCGCATCGTCGTGATCTTTGGCATCTGCCGGATCGATGGTCACCAGCGGAACATGACGCCAGTCCTCGCGGTGTGCCATGGTCGCAGGCTTGGCTTTCTCGGCTTCTGCAATCACGCTATCGGGAAAGACATGTGGAATCTCATGCTCATGGATAGCGATCATCGACAGGGCTTTTTCACTCGCAACTGAACCGACAACCTGTGTGATCCGGCCCAATGCAAGCCCATAGCGGCTGACTTTCGAAACCTCGACTTCGACGAGATCATTGGCTTTGGCATTGTTCAGCTGGTCGGGGTCGATCGCGAGTTCGACTTGTCGCCGTTCGACAGGTTCGAGGCGCCATTCGCCATTGTCGAGTTTGCGCAACACGCCAAGCACGGCATCCTTGCGGTGCTCGATCTTCTTGATGACACGTGCCGTATAGGCGGGACCTGTCGGGTCCGCACCGTGAAAAATGCGCGCGAGAACGCGGTCGCCGACACCCGGTGTTGGACCTTTCTGGTTGCGCGAGGCACGGATGAAGACGACGGGCGGTCGTTCCTGGTGGTTGGCATCCCACTCCGCAGGCTTGGCAATCAGACCGCCATCGCCTTCGCGACCCGTGATGTCGAGCACGGCAACGCTCGGCAGGCTGCCCGGAACGGCAAGCCGCTTGGCACGCTTTTCGACAAGCCCATCGCCAGCGAGATCGCGCAGAATATCCTTCAGGGCAATGCGCGCATCGCCTTTGAGGTTGAATGCTTTGGCGATGTCGCGCTTGCCGGCAAGGTCCGGGTTCTCCTTGATAAATTGGAGAATATCGTCACGGCTCGGCATATGGGATTCGCGACCGGAAGCCGCAGAATTGGCAGACCGCTTTTTTCCGTTGGGTGGAGAGATACGGCGTGCCAATCGATGTGTCCTTAACTTGACTTAACTTGCTTTTTTGGTTGCGGCTTTTTTCGCAGCCGGTTTTTTGGCTGCAGGTTTCTTGGCCGCTGCTGACTTTTTGGCGGGCGCCTTCTTCGTGCCTTTGGAGCCCGCCTTTTCGGCGATCATAGCAAGAGCTTCCTCAACGGTCACGCCCGCCGGGTCTTTGCCCTTCGGCAGCGTGGCGTTAACCTTGCCCCAGTTCACATAGGGGCCGTATTTGCCGTCGCGCACTGTGACTACGCCGCCATCGGGATGCTCGCCGAGATCCTTGAGCGCTGCAGGCGTGCCACGACCGCGTCCCGGCCCCTTTGCCTGCTTGTCCGCAAGCACGGTAACGGCGCGGTTAAGACCGATCGAGAACACGTCTTCCGCATTCTCCAGATTGGCATAGGTACCGTCATGCGTGATGTAGGGACCGTAGCGCCCGATGCCGGCCGAAATCATCTTCGCCGTTTCGGGATGTTGGCCGACATCGCGGGGCAGGGAAAGCAAAGCCAGGGCTTTTTCATGATCCAGCGCTTCGAATGTCCAGCCCTTTGGCAGGCTGGCCCGCTTGGCTTCCTTGCCGTCGCCTCGCTGGACATAAGGACCGAAACGGCCATTGCGTGCGGTAATGTCCTCGTCCGTATAGGGATCCTTGCCGAGCAGTTTTGGTTCGTCGCCACCATTGCCGTTTTCGTTTGCCGCTTCGCTGCCGCCGAGCTGGCGCGTGAACTTGCACTCCGGATAGTTCGAGCAGCCGACGAAGGCGCCATATTTGCCAAGCTTCAGCGAAAGATTGCCCGTGCCGCAGACCTGACAGATACGCGGATCGCCGCCATCCTCGCGTGGCGGGAATACGAGCGGCCCAAGCCGATCATTCAACGCATCAAGCACGTTGGTGACGCGCAACTCCTTGATTCCATCGACAGACCCGAAGAAATCGGTCCAGAAAGCCCGCAGAACGTCCTTCCATTTTAGCTTTCCATCGGAAATCTCATCGAGCTTCTCTTCAAGATCAGCTGTGAAATCATATTCGACATAGCGCTTGAAAAAGCTTTCCAGGAAGGCGATGACCAGCCTGCCTTTGGCTTCCGGAATGAGCTTGCGCTTGTCGATCGTTATATATTCGCGGTCACGAAGGGTCGCGAGCGTCGATGCATAGGTGGAAGGCCGGCCGATGCCGAGCTCTTCCATCTTCTTGATGAGCGTTGCTTCCGAATAGCGTGGCGGCGGCTCGGTCGAATGCTGTGTCGCATTTATCCTCTCGCGGGCAAGAGCCTCGCCCGCGCGGATTTCCGGAAGACGGCCGCCATCTTCATCGACGTCCTCTTCCTCGCGGTGATCCATATAAGCACCGAGAAAACCATCAAACCTGATGACCGAACCTGTTGCACGCAGTTGTGCGGCACGCGATCCGTTCTGGGCGTCGATTTCGACGGTCGTTCGTTCGATGTCCGCAGACTGCATCTGACTGGCAATAGCGCGCTTCCAGATCAGCTCGTACAGCTTTGCCTGATCCGCATCAAGAAACTTGCGCATGTCCTTGGGATGCCGATTGAAATCGGTGGGACGTATCGCTTCGTGCGCTTCCTGGGCGTTCTTCGCCTTTGTGGCGTAATAGCGTGGCTTTTCAGGAACATATTTGTCGCCAAAAACCTTGCCAATCGTCTGGCGCGCCGCCTCAACGGCTTCGGGCGCCATCTGTACACCGTCCGTACGCATGTAGGTGATCAAGCCAGCGGTTTCGGTGCCAAGATCCATGCCTTCGTACAGCTTTTGCGCGATCTGCATGGTGCGTGATGCAGAAAAGCCGAGCTGACCTGAAGCAGCCTGCTGCAAACTCGATGTGGTGAAAGGCGGCCCAGGGCTGCGCTTGATCGGCTTTGCCTCGACAGAGGCTGCCTTAAACGAGGCACCTTCCAGCATGGCGCGGATTTCGCCAGCCTGTTCACCATTCTTGATATCGAGCTTGCCGAGTTTCTTGCCATCGACCGAAACAAGCCGTGCTTCGAACCCGTCATTGCGCGGGGTTTTCAAGAGTGCTGCGATATTCCAGTACTCTTCGCGGATAAAGCGTTCGATTTCCACTTCGCGGTCAGCGACGAGACGCAAGGCCACCGACTGGACGCGACCGGCGGAGCGTGCCCCCGGCAATTTGCGCCAAAGAACCGGAGAGAGAGTGAAGCCGAAAAGATAGTCCAGGGCGCGGCGTGCGAGATAGGCGTCGACGAGCGGCATATCAATATCGCGCGGACTGGCCATGGCCTCGAGCACCGCATTCTTGGTGATCGCGTTGAAGACGACGCGCTTGACGGTCTTTTTTCCTATAGCCTTCTTCTGCTGCAACACTTCAAGCACATGCCAGGAAATTGCTTCACCTTCGCGATCCGGATCGGTTGCGAGAATGAGGCCGTCGCTCTCCTTCAACGCTTTGACAATGTCACTCAATCTCTTCGCCGAGGCCGAGTCGACTTCCCATGACATCGAGAAATCATCGTCAGGGCGCACCGATCCGTCTTTGGCCGGCAGATCGCGCACATGACCGAACGAGGCCAGGACCGTATAACCTGAGCCGAGATATTTGTTGATTGTTTTGGCCTTGGCAGGCGATTCGACGACGACAACGTTCATTACAGATTTGAGCTTTCCTGCCCTTGTCAGATTGCAAAAGCACTAATTTCGCTTCGGAATAGGCCTGTGAAATGAACAGGCTTCGGCATAACGTCAAGGTCTGTACATCAAAAATCGTGAATTACAACCTAAGGTTGCTCGCCTAACTTATGCAATTAATGGTATTTTCGCGTCGGGTTCAAGCGTATATAGAATTCGATGCGAGTCATTTGTCGCTTTCGCATATAGAGTATAAAAAACAGCAGCTTATGTAGGCATAAATTAAGATATTCTGAGTCAGAGTATAGTGCATATTTTCGATATAAATTTATATTTGAGGATAAAATTATGAGCGATAGTCAAATTAATCAAATCGAAAACGCCAGATTTATTCAACAGATGCTCGGCGAGTTACGAGCGATGGCCAAGACGAACCGGCTGGAAATGTTGGCATATCTTATAGAGATTGCATATATCGAAAGCAGTGATCAGTTGCAGAAAGAGTTGGGTACGGTTTCACGGATAAATAAGCGAAACATGTCCGCCTGAGTGACGCTGCAAACGTCCGGCAAGATCGAGTTCGAGCAGAATCAGCATCACCACCGAGGGGTGTAGTTCGCTGGTGCGGATGAGGTCGTCGATGTCGACTGGAACAGGGCCAAGCAAATTGACGAAACGGTCTCGATCGGTTTCGTCAGGTGGATTGATTGATGGGAAATCCATCTCTGGCGCGAGAAATGCAGGGTCATCGAACACGGGCCGTTCGACCAGTGGTGTCAATGCAGTTATTATATCTTCGGTACTGGTTGTCACAATCGCTCCATTTTTCAGCAACCCGTTGGTGCCTTTTGCCCTGGGATCGAGGGGCGAGCCTGGGACAGCGAAGACAAGCCTGCCAAGCTCTCCTGCCAGTCGAGCGCTGATCAATGAGCCAGAACGTTCGGCCGCTTCAACCACAACCAACCCGAGCGACAGGGCGGCGATAATACGGTTGCGCCTCGGAAAATCTCTGGCGCGCGGTTCCCAGCCGAACGGCATTTCACTGATCGCAGCTCCATTGCGGTCGCTTATCGCCTTGTAGAGATTAAGGTTCTCGGGAGGATAGGGCAGGTCCAGCCCGCCCGCCATGACGGCAACCGTCCCGTGATCGAGGCTGGCTTCGTGGGCCGCTGTGTCTATTCCCCGTGCAAGACCGGATATAATGGCGTAGCCGGCCTCACCCAGTTCCCGTGCAATCATCCGGGCAAACTTGATCCCCACCAGGGACGCATTGCGTGCGCCGACAATGGCAACGGGCGGTAGCCTGAATACTGCAGGATTTCCCTTGATCGCGACCAATGGCGGAGGATTGTCGCACTGGCGGAGATAGCGGGGATAGTCCGGCTCACCTATGCCAACGAACACAGCGCCCATTTTTGCCGCCGCATGCATTTCGCGTTCAGCGTCCTGCAGACTGGCAATTCGAATGGGGCGGCCGCCGCCACCGCGCCTGACGAGTTCGGGCAGCATTTCCAATGCATCGCTTGCAGAACCGCAATGAACGATCAGGTCACGAAACGTTGCTGGGCCGACATTCTCGCTGCGGATCAATCGGAGCCAGCTCAAGCGCTGGCTGTCAGAAAGGCGTATGCCCTTCTTTTCGTCGTTCATCCTTTGGCGCCGATCTTGCCTTCGGTGCCTGAGACAAGGCGCTGGATATTTGCGCGATGCTTGATGAAAACGATGATCGTCAGGACAAGAAACAAAAGGGCGATCTGGGAAACGCCTGTTATATAGAGAGCGATCGGAACAACGATCGCTGCAACCAGGGCGGCGAGGGACGAATAGCGGGTGGTGTAGGCTATGATCAGCCAGACGGCGGCGAAGATCAGCGCGCCCTGCCAAAACAGGCCAAGCAGAACGCCAAGATAGGTCGCGACACCTTTGCCGCCCTTGAATTTCAGCCAGACCGGGAAAATATGGCCGAGGAAGGCACCGAAGCCTGCGACGATCGCTGCTTCGGGGCTGGCGATGCCGGCGATCAACACCGCCCCTGTGCCTTTCAGCATATCCAACAGCAAGGTCGCCGCAGCCAGTTTCTTGTTGCCGGTGCGCAGAACATTGGTTGCGCCGATATTGCCGGAACCGATGCTGCGTACGTCACCAAGCCCGGCCATACGCGTCAGGATCAGACCGAAAGGGATGGAGCCGAGCAGGTAGCCAAAGACAAGCGCAAAGAGAAGGAGCGGAAATCCTGCTTGCCCGTTGAAGAAATCCGACATGCATCGTCCCCTTAGGTCACGTTAGATTGTAAAGACTGACTTTCCTGCAACAAATGTCTGAACGACGCGGCCTTGAAAACGTGCGCCCTCGAAACAAGAGTTCTTGGAACGCGACCGTAAATCTTCTTCCTTCACTACCCACGGTTCGTCAAGATCGACTATGGTCATATCCGCCTTCGAACCCGGGCGCAGCGAACCGGCATCCAGCCCGAAAATCCTTGCGGGTGCGCTGGACATCGCTTCTACGATGCGCAGGAGCGGAACGTCGCCATTGTGATAGAGCCTAAGCGCCGCACCAAGCAGCGTTTCGAGGCCGATCGCACCCGCTGCCGCATCGGCGAAAGGCAGACGCTTGGTATCGACGTCCTGCGGATCATGCGCGGATACGATGATATCGATCGTGCCATCGCGCAGAGCTTCGACCATGGCGAGCCGGTCTTCCTCAAGCCGCAACGGCGGCTGCAGCCGGAAGAACGTGCGGAATTCGCCGATATCGTTCTCATTCAACGAGAGATGATTGATCGACACGCCAGCAGTAACGTTCAATGCGTTCTGCTTGGCGCGCGAAATCACCTCTGCCGACATGGCGGTTGAAATCTGTGCGGCGTGGTAGGCACCCTGCGTCAAAGCCGCAAGACGCATATCGCGTTCAAGCGGAATGACTTCGGCTTCCCGCGGTGTACCGGAAAGCCCGAGCCAGCTTGCATAAAGCCCTTCATTCATGACGCCGGTAACGCCGAGGTACGGATCCTGTGCCTCATGGGCAAGGACCACGCCGAAATCACGCGCGTAGGTGAGGGCGCGGCGCATCAGCTGGCTATTGGCTATTGAACTGCGCCCTTCAGTGATCGCCACGGCGCCAGCCTCACGCAGCAGGCCAATTTCGGTCATTTCCTCGCCATGCAGGCCCTTGGTGACCGCAGCAGCCGGGTAGATATTGACCACAGCCGTATCACGCGCTGTTCGCATGACGAATTCGACCAGCGCGACATTATCTATAACCGGATCGGTGTCGGGCATCATGATCATCGAGGTAACGCCGCCCGCAGCCGCCGCGTGGCTAGCGGAAGCAATGGTCTCGCGATGTTCGGCGCCGGGCTCACCAATGAAGACGCGCGCATCGACCAGACCGGGAAGCACCGCCTTGCCCTTACAATCGATGATGGTCGCGCCTTCCGGTGCGCCCTGATTGCGGGCATTGGCACCGCTGGCGACGATTCTGTCGTTCTCCACAATGATCGTGCCGGTTTCAT
Source organism: Phyllobacterium sp. LjRoot231 (assembly GCF_964253365.1). Lineage (NCBI taxonomy): Bacteria > Pseudomonadati > Pseudomonadota > Alphaproteobacteria > Hyphomicrobiales > Phyllobacteriaceae > Phyllobacterium > Phyllobacterium sp. LjRoot231. The sequence goes on along the minus strand of NZ_CAXUQT020000001.1, from coordinate 3,445,441 downwards.
CCAGGCCGCGCGAGGGATCGACAATGCGGGCGTTTTGCAGAACAGTAATGCTCATCCGCCCACTCCTTCTGCATTGCGGTCCAGATTGCGGCGAGGATCGAGCAGCGCTTCCATCACGGCCATGCGCACAGCAACACCCATCTCTACCTGTTCCTGAATGACGCTCTGGGAACCATCCGCGACGTCGGAAGCGATTTCGACGCCGCGGTTCATAGGACCTGGGTGCATGACCAGCGCATCGGGCTTGGCAAATTTCAGTTTTTCCCGATCAAGTCCATGATAGCGGAAATATTCGCGTACCGAGGGAACGAAGGAGCCGGCCATGCGCTCGCGCTGCAAGCGCAGCATCATCACAACGTCGGCGTCTTTCAAGCCTTCTTCCATGTTGTGGAAGACTTCGGCGCCCATATGGGCGATGCCCGCGGGAAGCAGGGTCGAGGGGGCAACCACGCGAACGCGTGCACCAAGGGCGTTCAGGAGGATCATGTTCGACCGCGCCACGCGTGAATGCAGTACGTCACCGCAGATCGCCACGGTCAGCCGCGCGATCTTGCCCTTGGCGCGGCGGATCGTCAGCGCATCGAGCAGCGCCTGCGTCGGATGTTCATGCGCGCCGTCGCCGGCATTGACGACGGAACAGCCGACCTTTTGCGCCAGAAGCGCTGCGGCTCCGGCCGACGCATGGCGGATGATCAGGATATCCGGACGCATGGCGTTCAGCGTCATCGCCGTGTCGATCAGCGTTTCGCCCTTTTTGACCGAGGAATTGCTGACCGCCATGTTCATCACATCGGCGCCGAGGCGTTTGCCGGCAAGTTCGAAGGATGATTGCGTGCGGGTCGAAGCCTCGAAGAACAGATTGATCTGCGTGCGTCCGCGCAACGTGGCCTTTTTCTTCTCGGACTGGCGCGAAACCGCTATCTCGCTTTCGGCGAGGTCGAGCAGCTGGACGATGTCTTGAGGCGAAAGGCCCTTGATGCCAAGCAAGTGGCGATGGGGAAACAGAAGGGGGGGCTCTTTTGATGTCATATCAAGTCCCCCCTATAGGCTCGATGCCTTATTGCCGCAAGCGGTCTGGGCGCTAACATGCCTCGTTCCCCAATAATTTGATCGGAAAAGATGAAAGTGCGAAAAGGATTGCGATGATGAATATCGACTAAAGCGGAAGAGTCCATATATTGAGTGCATTAACCGCTTGTCAGAATCTTCATTCCATAAAGAGTTCGACGCGTAATCGCCAATTCGGATGGGCAGAAATTCTGCGCGAACATTGAAATTTGAATCAGGACAGTTTCTTGAAAACTCACGACGTTCTCAACCAGACGCCTCCCATGACCGGCCTCAACGCCTATCTCGGCGATCCGCTGTTGATGCAGATCACCAAGCGATTGCCGCAAGCCGTGCGCACGGAGCTCGAGCAGAACGGCAAGTTCGTACTTTCGGGCGACGCGCAGGATCTGGCGCGGCTTGCCAATACCGAGGTGCCGAAACTGCGAACGCATGATCGTCAGGGTCATCGTATCGACGTTGTCGATTATCATCCGGCCTATCATGCGCTGATGCGCCGGTCGGTCAGCCAAGGCCTGCATTCATCTATTTGGGAAGATGGCAAGCCCGAGGCCGGCCTGCGGCATCAGTCGCGCGCGGCGCGATTCTACCTGACGTCGCAGCTGGAATGCGGGCATTTGTGCCCCTTGACCATGACCAGCGCGTCGCTGGCGGCACTGATGGCAGCGCCACATCTCTACCGCGAATGGTCGCCGCTGATCCTGCCGCGCAAATATGATTCCAGCAATAAATCGCCAGCGAAGAAAACGGGCCTCACCCTCGGCATGGGAATGACCGAGAAACAGGGCGGCACCGACGTTCACACCAACACGACCAAGGCAGAACCCGCCGGAAGCGGTTTTTACCGCATCACCGGCCACAAATGGTTCATGTCCGCGCCGATGTCGGACGCTTTTCTGGTCCTGGCGCAGGCGCGTGAGGGATTATCGTGCTTCCTCGTGCCGCGCATTCTGCCCGACGGCTCATCGAACGGTTTCCGTTTCCAGCGTCTGAAGGACAAGCTCGGTAATCGCTCGAATGCCTCTTCTGAAGTCGAGTTCGACAATGCGCTTGGCCAGATGGTCGGTAATCCGGGCGACGGCGTCAAGACGATCATCGATATGGTGACGCTGACCCGTCTCGACTGCGCTATTGCTTCGGCGGGGCTGATGCGGGCAGGGCTGGCGGAGGCCGTACATCATGCCCGGCATCGCATCGTCTTCGAGGGCCCGCTGATCGACAAGCCGCTGATGTTGCGGGTTCTGGCAGATATGGCACTGGACGTGGCAGGCGCAACAGCGCTGACGCTTCGCCTGGCGCGCGCGTTCGACAATGCCGCAAAAGACCGCGGCGAAGCAGCTTTTGCCCGTGTGATGACGCCGGTCGTCAAATATTGGGTGGCCAAGATTGCGCCTGCGATGCTCTACGAGACGATGGAGTGCCTCGGCGGCAATGGCTACATCGAGGAAGGCAATCTCGCCCGCTACTACCGCGAGGCTCCGGTCAACGCGATCTGGGAAGGCTCCGGCAACGTCATGGCACTCGACGTGCTGCGTGTGCTGAAGCGCGGCCCGCAACTTTTCGATGAAGTGCTCAACTGGATCAGTGCACAATTGGGACGCGGCGGGCAGGGAACAGTGGAGGTCCTGCGCGCAGCGATGCGGGTTGCCGAGAACGACGAAGGCGCGGCGCGCATATTGACCGAGCAATTGGCACTTGCGGCGGCGGGTGCCGAGCTGCGCTATCTGCAGTCAGAGGATATCGCCGACGCCTTTATCGAAACGCGTTTGGGCGGTCAGTGGCGCACGACCTACGGCATGCTCGATGCGCGCCATAACGCCAAGGATATTATCAGCTCGCTCTATCCAGCGGCTAACTGATCAATTCCCCCCTGCTGACGTGATCTCATGCAGTGCACGCGCTGCGTGTGCTGCCTTCCTTTGTCAAAAAATCCGCTGACTCACCAAAAAAATCGCATCGGCGACACAAAAGGGGGCTCGCTAATGCCTTCAATTTGAATTAAATTTTTATAAATTAACCTTAACAAAAGGTTTACGTTGCGGTGTGTTTCTTAAACGATATCACTACAACCTGAAAATGCACTGCAAAAACGCAGGGTTAAGACAAAATGATTAGACCGACCCAATCGAGGAGAAACTGAATGCGCAGCTTCCTGATTTTTTGGGCTGGGCCTCTGGGCTTCCTGTGGGGATGGTATTTTCTCTCGTTCTATGACCTGAACATGGGCATGTTTTTCTTCAGCCGCGAGATGCACGATCAGGTTTTCAGCATTTACGGAAATATGTTGGGCATCGCGCCGGAGAGCATTCCACCACTGGTTGCACGTGCCTGCATCTTCGATACGGGTCTGGTCTTGTGTCTGATAGCGTTCCGTCGCCGTCGCCAGATCATCGCCTGGGTGCAGGCTTGGCGCGCAGCGCGCGCCGCCGTCTATGTCGAGGAATTGCCGTCCACGTCCGCTTCTTGACGCAGACTTTGCAAGCGGTCCAATACGCCCTGCAGGATGAACGCCGCCGCAGCTGAATCAATCCGCTCGGCGCGCTTTTGTCTCGACACATCCATCCCGATCAAGGCGCGCTCGGCTGCGACAGTCGATAGCCGTTCGTCCCAATAGACAAAAGGAAGCTCGGTCAGCTTTTCCATATTGCGGACAAAAGCGCGGGTTGCCTGCACGCGCGGGCCTTCGCTGCCGTCCATGTTTACCGGCAATCCAATGACAATCGCGCCGACATTGTCGGCTTTCAAAGCCTTCAACAGATCCTGCGCGTCATGGGTGAATTTGCTGCGCCTCAGCACCGGGCGCGGATTGGCAAAGGAAAAACCGCGATCGGAAATGGCAATGCCGATGGTCTTTGTGCCGAGGTCGAGACCGGCTACGGTCTTGCCGTCCGCGACATGATCTTCGAGCTGTTCAATTGTCAGTACTGTCAATGTGATGGCTTCCGCACTTGAAATGCCGGTTCATAGATTGTCACATACCGGCATTAGAAGCTTGTGGCGAGCGTTCACTTGCAGTTGAAGGAATATGGATATGAAAATTACCTGGCTTGGCCATTCGGCCTTTCGGATTGAAACAGCAAAAAATACCATTCTTATCGACCCGTTCCTGACCGGAAATCCCAGTGCGAAGGGTGTCGACGTGAAGGAGGCCTCGAAGGGCGTCAATCACATCATTCTGACCCACGGCCATGGCGATCATGTCGGTGATACGATCGAACTTTCGAAGGACACAGGCGCGCTGGTGACTGGCAATGCGGATCTCGTGACTTGGCTCGGTTCGCGCGGTGTCGCTCGGGTTGATCCGACCAATACAGGCGGTACGGTTTCCTACGACGGTTTCACCGTGACCTATGTCAACGCTCTGCATTCTTCCGCGCATATGACCGTCGACGGCGTCTCGCATTCACTGGGTTCGGCAAATGGTGTCGTGCTGCATTTTGACGACGAACCGACGCTCTACCACATGGGCGATACGGATATTTTTTCCGACATGGCTTTGATCAATGAATTGCATCAGCCGGAAATCGGTATTGTTCCAATCGGTGACCGTTTTACCATGGGCGGTGCGGTTGCAGCGCTTGCCAGCCGCCGCTATTTCAAATTTACCAAAGTCATTCCCTGCCATTACGCCACGTTCCCCATCATCGATCAGACCGCAGACAAATTCGTCGCCGGCATGGAAGGCGGGACGAGCGAAGTTATCATTGCCAAGTCGAATGAGCATTTTATCGTTTGATGGGAGGTGCTAAAGCACCTTCTTCAATCGATGAGCCTTGGAGAGCAATGTGCGTAAACTGTTTCTGATTTCCTGCATGTTGGTGACAACGACGCCTGTGTTCGCACAGGCCGTCGATGCGAATGGTGCAAAAGCACTTGCTGAAACATTGTCTGAATACGTCGGAAAGAAAGCGATCGAGAAGAATATCGTTGCGGTCGTACCGGACGGAGACAATTACCGCATTACGTTCAGTACGGCGAAGCTGCTCGAATCCCTGTCGAAGCAGGATTATTTCAAGGGCGATTTCGGTGAGTACAGCCTGCTGACAAAGCCGCTCGCCGATGGATCCTGGAATGTTTCATCGACAGCAGTACCCGGAGGTTCGGCTGAGATTGCGACACCAACGGGACCTGAGACAATTCAGTGGTCTGTCGACAATGCCTATATAACCGGAATTTTCGATCCGAAAATCGGTGCTTTCTCCAAGGCGTCGTTTGCTTATGGTTCCGTGAAAATGAAGTCGACCAGTCCCACCCAGGACGTCGAGGCGAGCGCCAATTCGGCCAAAAGCGAAATGCTGGGAACTGCTGCACCATCGGGTGGCGTTGATTTCAGCAGCAACCAGTCGGCGGCGAATTTTCTGGAGACTGTAACGGTCAAGTCGCCGCCTCCAACCGATGGCTCGACCGCTGCTCCGGAAGAACTGATGAAAGTCGTTTTGAGTGGCGGTCAGATCGGTGTCAACGCACAAGGCAAGGGCTTCCGCAATCTGGAGTTTCTGGATCTCTGGAAATTCTTTATTGCTCATGCGGACGAGTCGACACTGAAGGATCAGCAACAAGCCGATCTTAAAACGAAACTCCTCGCCGCACTGCCGTTCTGGGACAAGCTTTCTGGCGCGTATCAGTTCTCCGATCTCAACGTCGAAACTCCGCTTGGACCATTTGCGGCCAAGAACATGTCTCAGGAGGTAGACTTCGACGGCATCAGCAAGAGCGGCGGGTATCATTATGCGCTGCGAACCAATGGCCTGAAATACCCCACCCTGCCGATACCTGAGTGGAGCGTGCAGTTTCTGCCGACGGATATGGAACTTGGTTTCGGTACGGAAGGTGTCGATCTCGACACGGTTGTCAGGGCGGCCGTCGCAGACATGGATTTGAAGCGCGAGAAGCCGTTTTCCGATGAATTCGAAGCAAACACAGCAGCCGCTTTCATGGCTAACCCGCCTAAAGTGGTTATTAGCAAAAGCTTTGTGAGAACGGCGGACAGCGAGCTTTCGGTCGAGGGCGACGTCACATTCGCCGCACTGAAACCGGCAAGTCATACAACTTGGGAGATGACCAATTTCGATGCGATCGTCGATCGCCTGACCAAGGCCTCCGAGCAGGAGCCTGAAATCAAGGACTACATAGTCTTCGTCAAGATGGCTAAGGATTTCGGCACACAACTGCCTAACGGACACATTCAATGGATCGTCGATCAGCAGGCTGACGGCTCGATGAGTATCAACGGCAATCCGGTGAAGGGTCCCGATCCGGTTGTCGACCCGGGGAGCGACGATACGGGTACCGCTGCGCCCGATGACGATACGACAATGCCGGATGATCCGACGCAGGATAACAATGTGATCGTGCCCGATGACGAGGAAGACAATTCGGATACCGCCCCGGCACCCGCGCAGTAGGAACATTTCAAGTCGTCTTGTCCGTTGCGCTTGCCCGCAACGGACACTATAGCTCAATCATCCAAAATCCGAATTTTCAGGAATCCCGAATGTCTGTCGATATTTCCACCGTCAAACGCGTTGCGCATCTTGCCCGTATTGCCGTGAGCGAAGACGATGCGGCCCGTATGACAGGGCAGTTGAATGCCATTCTCGGCTTTGTCGAACAGTTGAACGAAGTGAATGTCAATGGTGTCGAACCGATGACATCCGTCACGCCCATGGCGATGAAGAAGCGCCCCGACGTGGTGGATGATGGTGGCAAGGCAGCTGATATTGTTGCCAATGCACCGATTCACGAGGAAAATTTCTTCGTCGTTCCGAAAGTGGTGGAGTAGGCGCAGCGATGGCTATTTCTGTTGCCGTAGAAACGCCGCTGCAGGATGACGTCAGGGCGCTGGTCAGTGAGCTCAACGATCATCTTTTGCCGCTTTCGCCCATCGAGTTCCAGTTCAAGATGACTGTTGAGCAGATGGCGGGTGCTGATACGACGGTGTTCGTGGCGCGTGACGAGAATGGTGTGGCAGTCGGCTGTGGCGCTTTGAAGGACCATGGCAACCATGTCGGCGAGGTGAAGCGCATGTTCACCCGGCCAACGGTGCGGGGCCAGCGCGTCGGGTCGGCCTTGCTCGAGGCCATAACCGAACTGGCCAAAGAAAAGGGTGTCACGCGGCTCGTTCTCGAAACAGGCGCTGGACCGGGTTTCGCGGATGCATACCGGCTTTACGAGCGCTCCGGCTTTACCCGCTGCGGTGTCCTCCTCGACTATCCGGACTCGGAACACAGTGCATTTTATGAAAAGTGGCTCGCCCTCGCGCCAGCCCAATAAGGACTAGACAAGAATATGACCGATCTGACCGCTCTCACCATTGCCGAGGCGCGCGACCAGCTGAAAGCGAAAGCGATCACCGCTACGGAGCTGACTGGCGCTTATATCCAGGCGATCGAGAACGCAAACGACGCGCTGAACGCCTATATCGTCACCACTCCGGAAAAGGCGCTGGAAATGGCGAAAGCGTCCGATGCTCGGCTTGCCGCCGGCAATGCCGGGGCGCTCGAGGGCATTCCGCTTGGCATCAAGGATCTGTTCAGTACCGAGGGCGTTCATACCCAGGCCGCCTCGCATATCCTCGATGGTTTCAAGCCGCATTACGAATCAACCGTCACTGCCAATCTCTGGGCGGACGGTGCAGTCATGCTCGGCAAGCTCAATATGGACGAATTCGCCATGGGCTCGTCCAACGAGACTTCCTATTACGGCCCGGTGAAGAACCCTTGGCGCGCCGAGGGTTCAAATACCGATCTCGTGCCCGGCGGCTCATCCGGGGGCTCCGCCGCTGCGGTTGCCGCACGCCTGTGCGCCGGTGCGACGGCCACCGATACGGGCGGCTCGATCCGCCAGCCAGCCGCCTTCACCGGCACGGTCGGCATCAAGCCGACCTATGGCCGCTGCTCGCGCTGGGGCATCGTCGCCTTTGCCTCCTCGCTGGATCAGGCCGGTCCGATTGCCCGCGACGTGCGTGATGCGGCGATCCTGCTGAAATCCATGGCCTCGGTCGATGCCAAAGACACAACCTCCGTCAATATAGCCGTGCCGGACTACGAGTCTGCCATCGGCAAGCCGCTCGCCGGACTCAAGATCGGAATTCCCAAGGAATACCGCGTCGATGGCATGCCGGAAGACATCGAGAAGCTTTGGCAGCAGGGCATTGCCTGGTTGAAGGATGCCGGTGCTTCGATCGTCGATATCTCGCTGCCGCATACGAAATATGCGCTGCCGGCCTACTATATCGTTGCTCCTGCGGAAGCATCATCGAACCTTGCCCGCTATGATGGCGTGCGCTACGGCTTGCGTGTTCCCGGCAGGGATATCATCGACATGTACGAAAGGACCCGCGCCAACGGTTTCGGTGACGAGGTCAAACGCCGTATCATGATCGGCACCTATGTCCTTTCTGCCGGCTACTATGACGCTTATTACCTTCAGGCACAGAAGGTGCGGAACCTGATCAAGAAGGACTTCGAAGACGTCTTCCATGCCGGAGTCGATGCGATCCTGACGCCCGCCACGCCTTCCGCTGCATTCGGCATTGCCGATCAGGATATGGCGGCAGATCCGGTCAAGATGTACCTCAACGATATCTTCACTGTCACCGTGAACATGGCCGGCCTTCCGGGGATCGCCGTGCCTGCGGGTCTCGATGCGCGAGGCCTGCCGCTCGGCCTGCAGCTGATCGGGCGGCCGTTCGACGAGGAAACCCTGTTCCAGACCGCCCATGTGATCGAACAGGCGGCAGGCAAGTTCAACGCTCCGAAATGGTGGTAATCAGGCGCGCGACAGAGGCCGACATTGCAGCCATTGCTGCAGTCGGCGCCCGCGCCTGGGCGTCCAATGTTTTTTCGTTCGAGCCCGAATTGCCGGGTATGCGCGCACATGTCGAAAAGGCGTTCCGCGCATTTGCAGAGGTTTCCTATGGCAATGTGCTGGTAGCAGTGGTTGATGAGACCGTGCTTGGTTGGGGGGCCCGGGATGAGGATAACGACTATATCTCCGATCTATGGGTGGATCCTGTCGTTCATGGCCAAGGGATCGGCTCGGCAATTCTCCGGACATTGAAATCGAACATAGCGGACGCAGGTTATTCGAGGGCTCGTATCAGTACCCACGCCCGCAATGTGAGGGCTATCCGGCTCTACGAGCGCGAAGGTTTCATTATCGTCGAGCAAGGCCCGGAGTGGTCGACCAGCCTTGAGCGCGAAATCGACAAGGTGAAGATGCTGGCGGAGCTTCGATAGGAATGTTCTTTACTCTGTCAAAAATCTTCTGGTTTTTCGCCGAGCCGCTTAATTTCTCCATACTGCTGATCGGTGCGACATTCATTGCACTGCTGCTCGCTTGGCGGCGTCTCGCCATGGTTGCGGCGGCATGCGCGTTTCTGATCCTTGGCTTCGGCGCATGGACGTCGCTGGGCGCGCTGATGATGCATCCGCTCGAGGATCGCTTTCAGCGCCCGGCCTCGCTGCCGGAGAAGATCGACGGGATTGTGGTGCTCGGCGGCGGTCTCGAGGGTGGTGTCAATCTGGTGCGCGGCGGCTATGAGATGAACTCAAGCGGCGACCGGTTTGTCGAGGCTGCTATCCTTGCAGCGCGCCATCCGGAAGCGAAGGTCGTCGTCACCGGGGGATCGGGCAATTTGATCCTCGAAGGTGAAGGGGACGGTGTGACAGCACCTCGTTTGCTGACCGCGCTCGGCATTGCTCCGGATCGGCTCATCATGGAAAGCCAGTCGCGCAACACCTATGAGAATGCGGTTTTCACCAAGAAAATGGTGAATCCGAAGCCCGGCGAAACCTGGGTCCTCATTACCTCCGCATTCCATATGCCGCGCTCCATGGGAATATTTCGCACGGCCGGTTTCAACGTCGTGCCTTGGCCTTCGGATTACCGCACCTCCGGAAGAGAGGGCATAGGACCGACGCATGACAATCCGCAGGATTCGCTGCAGAACGTGTCGATAGCGCTGAGAGAATGGGTTGGACTTGTCGCTTACCGGCTGACCGGGCGGACCGGCCAACTCTTTCCGTCACCATGAAGCAGGTAGACGTCCTCATCATCGGCGCCGGTGCCGCAGGCACGATGTGCGCTATCGAAGCAGGCAAGCGCGGCCGCTCGGTGTTGGTTGTCGATCATGCCGCCGCGCCCGGCGAAAAGATCCGGATATCCGGTGGCGGCCGCTGCAATTTCACCAACCTCAACGCCGCACCACAGAACTTTATCAGCAAGAATCCGCATTTCTGCACCTCCGCCCTGCGCCGCTACACCCAGCGTGATTTTATCGGTTTGGTCGACCGCTACGGCATTGCCTGGCACGAAAAGACGCTTGGCCAGCTCTTCTGCGATGGTTCGGCAAAACAGATCATCGGCATGCTGGTCACGGAAATGAACAGGGCAGGGATCGAACTGCGCTTGCGCACGACGGTCGATGCTGTCGAGAATTCCGGCGATGGCTATGTCGTGGATTTGTCCGGCGAACGTGTGAGATGCGCCTCGCTGGTCGTTGCCTGCGGCGGGAAATCCATACCGAAAATGGGCGCGACCGGCTTCGGCTATGATATCGCCCGCCAGTTCGGACTTTCGCTTACCGAAACACGGCCAGCGCTGGTTCCGCTGACCTTCGACGAGAACACGCTCGCTCCGCTCAAACCCCTGTCTGGCATCTCGGTCGACGCGGTGGTTAGCCACGGCAAGACCAGATTCAGCGAGGCCATGCTGTTCACCCATCGTGGTCTGAGCGGCCCATCAATCCTGCAGATATCATCCTACTGGCGGGAAGGTGATGTGATTACGGTTGCCATGCTTCCGGGCGTCAAGGTTTTCGAGGCTCTGCGCGCGGCTCGCACCCGCAATGGCCGGCAAGCGCTGCAAACGGCACTCGGCGAACTACTGCCGAAACGCTTAGCACAGCTGATTGCGGAAATTAGCAGGATAGAAGCGCATCTGGCGGACCTCTCCGACAAACAGCTCCTTGCCGTGGAAAAATTCGTCAACGAATGGCAAGTCAAACCAGCGGGGTCTGAAGGATACCGCACGGCCGAAGTCACGCTCGGCGGAGTCGATACGGACGGGCTGGACCAAAAAACAATGGAAGCCAAAGCCACCAAAGGTCTTTATTTCATCGGTGAAGTTGTCGATGTAACCGGTTGGCTTGGCGGCTATAATTTCCAGTGGGCGTGGTCGTCGGGTTGGGTGGCAGGGCAGGCGGTATAGCCTGATATCTCCTGACCGATTTTGTCAGGAGATATCATATATGAAATTCTGCCATGAACTTGCAGGGAGGAACTCATGACAATTCTGGCCAGTTGCCACTGCGGCGCTATCAAATTTGAAATCAGCGAGCCGCCTTCGACCGTAACAGCTTGCACCTGCACATTTTGCACCAAACGTGGCGCGCTCTGGGCTTACTACACGCCGGATCAGGTGAAGCTTTCGGTGACTCCCGAGGCTGACGCCGTCTATGCACGCAATGGCATGAACAAGCACCATCACTGCAACGTTTGTGGTTGCGGGACATTTTCCCAAGTTCCGACGTGGACCAACCACAAGCCGGATTTCGAAAATCCACGAATCAGCGTGAATGTGCGCCTCTTCGATGATTTCGATATAAGCTCGTTGCCCGTGGAAACCATAGATGGAAGGAATCTCTGGTAAGTAATTGCCTGATTGAGAGAATCCTGCTTCCCTGATAGAGCGTCTTAGTCAAACAGGGAGGTACGGCCATGTGGATCAAACTGACCGATGTCAACGGCGATCACATCACACTCAATTTCGCTCATGTCGTCTCTTTCAACCCGTACGGAACCGGGACGCATATCGTGACGACCACGGCGGGTCTGACCTTTTTCGTCAAGGAAACCATCGAGGAGATTCAGAGCAAAGTCGGGATCACGATGAGCTAGCGAGTTTCGATTGAATTTGCTGTAGCTCTGGTTTTCGGGCAGAGAACTTGCTCTAAGAGCCACTTCCGGTATGCCTGTCGTAAGGTTGCATACAAAAATCGCTCATCTGTGCGTTGCCGAAACTCCACAATTGGTATTTAAATTATCAACACGAACGGGTTGTCCTTGCCTTTGTCACATTTGTCGCTCAATTGCGTCAATGAGCTACCGGCTTGCACTATTCGATTTGCCGGACCGGGAAGACCTTCGAAGTTGGTATCTTCCGCGATGCAATCTGCATGATCTGTCATGCAATTGGTAATATACATGCCAACAGGTGAAATGGGTTCCGGATACAGATGATACGCTTGATCGGATATTTCTTCGGAATCGGCACAGTCATGGCGCTTCTGGGAGCGGGCGCCGTCGCGCTTTACGTTGTCAACATGTCAAAGGACCTGCCCGACTACGAAGTACTGGCAAAGTATGAGCCGCCGGTCATGACGCGCATTCACTCTTCCGATGGTTCTCTGATGGCCGAGTTTGCACGCCAGCGCAGGCTTTATTTGCCAATCCAGGCAGTTCCCGATCGCGTCAAGGCGGCATTTATCTCCGCCGAGGACAAGAATTTCTACCAGCATCCGGGTGTGGACATCGGCGGTCTCACACGCGCAGTCATCACCAATGTTCAAAACTGGGGCTCGCGCCGTCCGGTTGGCGCGTCCACGATCACGCAGCAGGTGGCAAAGAACTTTCTCCTGAGCAACGACCAGACGATTGGCCGCAAGGTCAAGGAAGCGATTCTGTCCTTCCGCATCGAGCAGGCATACTCCAAGGACCGCATTCTCGAACTTTATCTGAACGAGATCTTCTTTGGCCTGAACTCATACGGTATCGCTGGTGCGGCGCTGACCTATTACAACAAGTCGGTCAATGAGTTAACCGTGGCCGAAGCAGCCTACCTCGCTGCGCTTCCCAAGGGACCATCGAACTACCACCCCTTCCGCCAGCCTGAACGGGCGGTCGAGCGTCGTAACTGGGTGATCGACCGCATGGCCGAAAATGGCTATGTGACCCCGGAAGAAGCGAAAGAGGCCAAGGCCGAGCCGCTTGGTGTCACGCCGCGCCATACCGGAAATTATCTCTTCGCTTCAGAATATTTCACTGAGGAAGTCAGGCGCCAGATCATCGCCCGTTACGGTGAGAATGCGCTTTACGAGGGCGGGTTGTCGGTGCGCACGACACTCGATCCGAAAATGCAGGTTCAGGCGCGCGCAGCACTGCAGCACGGCCTGTTCAAATACGACGAAGCGCGAGGTTATCGCGGTGCCTACAAGACCATTTCGATGAATGGCGATTGGGGCATTCCACTTTCAGAAATCAAGGCATTTTCCGATGTGCCTGATTGGCAGTTGGCGGTGGTGTTGGAAGTCACGCCGGAGGAGGCGACCATCGGGCTGCAGCCGGATCGGGATGCTTCGGACAAGCTCGTTCCAGAACGCAAGAAGGGCACCATAGCGGCCGAGGACGTCAAATGGGCCTTCCGTCTGCTGAATGATGAAAAGCGCACCACTGCCAAGTCGCTGGAGAGCATTTTCAACGTCGGTGACGTGATCTTCGTTCAGAAGAAAGAGGGCAGCGACACGGAATTCGATCTGCATCAGGTGCCGAAAATCGAAGGTGGTGCGGTGGCGATGGATCCGCATACCGGGCGCGTGCTCGCGATGGTCGGTGGCTTCTCCTTTGCCGAATCCGAGTTCAATCGGGCAACGCAGGCAATGCGTCAGCCGGGCTCGTCCTTCAAACCCTTCGTCTACTCTGCAGCGCTCGATAATGGCTACACGCCGGCGTCGGTGGTACTCGATGGGCCGATCTCCATCGATCAGGGCGGCAGTCTTGGAATCTGGGCGCCAAAGAACTACGGCGGCAAATTCGCGGGACCATCGACGTTGCGCTACGGTATCGAGCAGTCGCGCAATCTGATGACTGTGCGGCTGGCCCAGGACATGGGCATGAAGCTGGTGGCTGAATATGCCGAACGGTTCGGCATTTACGACAAGATGCTGCCGGTTCTCGCCATGGCGCTCGGCTCTGGCGAAACCACTGTTCTGCGCATGGTTACGGGCTATTCGATCATTGCCAATGGCGGTCGGAAGATAACGCCGTCAATGATCGACCGCATCCAGGACCGCTATGGCAAGACGATCTTCAAGCATGACGAGCGCAAATGCGATAATTGTTCGGCAGCCGAATGGAAGAACCAGCCGGAACCAGACCTGATCGACGATCGCGATCAGGTTCTCGATCCGATGACGGCTTATCAGATCACGTCCATGATGGAGGGCGTGGTTCAGCGCGGTACCGCGACGATCCTGAAAAGCCTCAACCGTCCGATTGCAGGCAAGACCGGAACCACCAACGATGAAAAAGATGCCTGGTTTATCGGCTTCACACCGGATCTCGTGTTTGGTGTCTATCTTGGATACGACAATCCTTCCCCTATGGGCCACGGCTTCACCGGTAGTGGTCTTGCGGCACCTGTGTTCAAGGACTTCGCAGAGGCTGCACTACAGGGTCAGCGTTCGGTCGATTTTCGTGTGCCGGAAGGCATGAGCGTCCTTCCGATCGACCGCAAGACCGGCATGCGCGCCTCGCCTGGCGGTGCCAATGTGATTATGGAAGCCTTCAAGCCGGGCACCGGTCCAGCCGACAGCTATTCCGTCATCGGCATGGATACGTTCTCCGAGGGCTCGCCTGTCGGCGTGCAGTCTCCGAACGTCAACCGGGTGATACAGGGTGGCGGCGGCGGACTGTTTTGAGATACTTTTGATATCTCCACCCTGATGGGCATCTGATGCGGTTCTCTGCGCTTCCGGTACTCATGGACCCAAAAGTCCACTGCGTTCCGGTTCTCGAAAACCGCACCACCTGCCTCATCAAGTGTTGAATTATCAAAAGGTCTCTGGCCGCTTGGCTCGATCCTTTTCAACACAACCGGAAGACTTTACATCGTGCGGGCCAGTCAATATGGTCCGCCGAAATTTGAGCATGAAGAAGGAACGGATTGCCGATGCGCGCCGAAATCGAGACCCTTGTCGATGAGATCAAGCAGGCCATAAGCCTGCTGAGGAGGCATCTTTGACTGGGATACATCAATCAAACGCCTGGGCTATCTGAACCAGCTTGCAGAAGATCCAGCGCTCTGGAATGACGCCCAGGAAGCGCAGAAATTGATGCGCGAACGCCAGCAGCTGGAAGACGGCATCAATTCGATTCGCACGCTGACGCAATCTCTCGAGGATAATATCGAACTCATCGCCATGGGCGAGGAGGAGGATGACAAGTCGATCGTGAGCGAGGCGGAAGAGAATATCCGCGCCATCAAACAGGAAGTCGACCGTCGTCAGATCGATACGCTGCTCTCCGGTGAAGCCGACGCAAACGACACCTATCTGGAAGTGCATTCCGGCGCCGGCGGTACGGAAAGCCAGGACTGGGCGAATATGCTCTTGCGCATGTATACGCGCTGGGCCGAGCGCAAGGGCATGAAGGTCGAGTTGCTCGAAGTACACTATGGCGAAGAGGCGGGCATAAAATCGGCCACAATCCTCGTCAAAGGACACAATTCCTACGGTCTCTTGAAGACGGAATCCGGTGTGCACCGGCTGGTGCGCATATCGCCCTATGATTCCAATGCTCGGAGACACACCTCGTTTTCGAGCGTCTGGGTTTATCCGGTCGTTGATGACAATATCGATATCGCTGTCACCGAAGCAGATGTCCGTATCGATACGTATCGCGCATCCGGTGCGGGTGGTCAGCACGTCAACACGACCGACTCGGCGGTTCGTATCACGCACATTGCAACCGGCATTGTCGTGCAGTGCCAGGCGGAACGTTCGCAGCACAAGAACCGCGCGACGGCCTGGTCCATGCTCCGCGCTCGTCTGTATGAGGCGGAACTGGAAAAGCGCGAGCAGGCTGCAGATGCGATTTCGGCATCCAAGACCGATATCGGCTGGGGACACCAGATTCGTTCCTACGTGCTGCAGCCTTATCAGTTGGTGAAGGATTTGCGGACGGGCGTCGAAAGTACGAGCCCTCAGGATGTGCTCGATGGAGACGTCGACATGTTCATGGAGGCGGCTCTGGCCCACCGCGTGCACGGAACGGATGTCGAAGTCGAAGACATCGCGTGATTCAGGCTGCCTCCAATTCAATGTGGACGCGGCGGCCGAGAGCCGTCGCGACATTGACCAATGCGTCGAGCGAGAATCGCGAAACGCGGCCACGTAGTAAATCGTTTATGCGCGGCTGTGTGACATCGCAGTGGGTGGCTGCATCGGTCTGCTTCCAACCATTTTCTTCGATGATTTTGGCTATCTGTCTCATCAGCTCTGCTCTGGCCCGCAGGTTGGCAGCCTCCGCTGGCGTATCGGCGATCGCGTCCCATACACTGTCAAACGTTTCCATCTCCACCATGTAGTTGCCTTTTGAGTTGTTTGTACCGCACCCTTGCAAGCTTGATCTCTTGCGCTCGCGTAGTTTGCGTTTTCTTCTGAAATGCGCTCAGAACATAGACCGCGTCTGACAGTCGTGCAGTAAAATCAAACCTGCCAGCCATTGTTTCATGGCTGGCTTTTCAAACAAATTATATTTTCTGCTTAGGACTAAAGTTCCGCTGCGATCTGACGGCCGATCGCTAAATATCCCACAGGATTGACCGCATTGCCGTTCTTGCGAACTTCGTAATGCAAATGAGGGCCCGTTGAGCGCCCGGTGCTACCGACCTTGCCGAGAACATCGCCCAGTTTCACATGTTGGCCGACACTGACGAGGATCTGACTCAAATGGCCGTAGCGCGTCGATAGCCCGTTGCCGTGATCGATCTCCACCATGTTGCCATAGCCGCCACTATAGTCTGCTGCGGTCACAGTTCCGTTGGCTGTGGCATGCACAGAGCTACCCGATATGGCACGAAAATCCATGCCGGAGTGAAACGCGATCATTCCAAGGAGCGGGTCCGCGCGTGAGCCAAACGGGCTCGAAACCGGCATGCCGGGAACCGGATTGGCGATAGGAATGGATTTTGCCAGGCTCTTGGCGCTTTCGAGCCGCTGTACTGCCTCATCGAGATCGGCAAATTTTGTCTCGAAGCCTGACGTCGGGCTTGTACTTGCCAGCAACAACGGCCCGCCCGTACCCGCAGTTTCATCGTCAAGGACCGGTTTCACGCCGGTCGCAGCCAGGGCTTCCATAATCTTGTCAGCGCTCTCATAGGCGGTGTTGGAGAGCTTCTGCATTTGCCGAGTCTGCAGGGATTCGATCCCGGTAAGGGAATGATCGACGGATTTGAGCAAAAGTTCCGCCTTGTCGACGGTGGTTTTCGCCTTGTCATCGCGCGGCGTTGGCTTGTGTGTCGAGGTGGTTGGACCGGTAATGATGGGATCGATACCGTAAAAACCATCTGCATCGTCGGAATTCACTACATCCTGACCGTTGCTATCCATCGAAAGAGTATTGTCTGCCTCTGCTGGCAATACAGCTCCGGCTTTTTCCGCGCGCTGCAGCACCGGCGCAAGCTTGTCATGCCGCTCGCTCAGTGCCTTTTGCCGTTGAATGAGCTCGCTGACTTTTCCGTCCATCAGTTTTTGGTCGAGCAATTGCCGGCTTGTGACACGATCGAGTTGAATGCGCAGGGCGGCTATGCGGTCTTCATAGGCCTGCTGCAAGCGTGCCTGACGGGCAACGCTGCCCGTTATGAGATCGTCGCGGAAGACCAGATAGGATGTTGCGAGAAGGTAGCTGCCAGCGAGGCCAAGGGCGAGGGTGCCCCCAAGAAACGCCATCCAGGGCTTGATGGTGAAATGCCGGATCGTTTCACCCCGTGCGATAATGATCGTGTGGGGCTCTTTCGTGCTGCCGAAGATGCTGGAATTTTTAGGCTTCTTCATTGCGGCTACGCTCGTTGTTTTGCAGCTTCAATCTATACAGTCATTACACTCTGTTAGGGTTAACAAACTCTGACAAACGCGCTGCATTTCACTCAATTTGCAACCAAAACGTGCAAATCAAGCGCTAAGTGCCTTGGTTGCCTCGAGTACTTCAGCCGCATGTCCCGGAACTTTTACCTTGTTCCAGATTCTGGCGATCTTGCCGGCCGAATCGATAAGGTACGTTGTGCGTTCCACGCCCATATATTTGCGGCCATACATGCTCTTCTCAACCCAAAGACCATAAGCTTCGATGATTGCCTTGTCTTCGTCCGCAACGAGATCGACTTTCAAATCATGTTTGGTCTTGAACTTGTCGTGTTTCTTGACGGGATCCGGCGACATGCCGATGACCTTCGCGCCAAGCTTTTCAAACTGCGGCCTGAGCCCGGAAAATTCGATGGCTTCCTGAGTGCAGCCGCTCGTATCGTCCTTGGGATAGAAATAGAGAATGACAGGCTTTCCGCGTAGGCCAGACAGGGTAATCGTGCCGCCACCATCACGTGGCAAGATGAAGTCGGGTGGGGTGCTGCCGATATCCAAAATCGTCATAGGAATGCCTTTCTTTCCTGATTGAATGCGAACGTCACTTACGCAATTATAGAGAGGTGCGGGAATCGTCTACGGTTTCCCAATTGATTCCTCAATTGGCTTTGGAATTTGACAGAGAAACCGAAAAGAGTCCGCTTTACCAAGCGCGACTTCACAAAACTGCACCAATACCCTTCTGCTTGCGAGCAAGGCGAGGTTCCCGTAGCGACTCCGCGAAAGCGGTCGCGAGTTCATTTCGCGGCTGGTGCCACGTGCTCCTTCTTTATCCTCATTGCAGTTTTAGCTGGCATCGCTTTTGTCGTTCTGCGTGCCGGGATTGGGGGCGAGGCGCTGACCCAGCGCGCCCAGACTGCCCTTCAGACGGTTCTCGGCCCCGATGCCAATGCCACGATCAACTCGGCACAAATTTCGCTTGATCGGCGCCATCATGTTGCTCTTGAGGCACGAGACGTCAATATTACCGACGCCAAGCGTGGCATCGAAATCAACAATGTACGCTCTATCCGTATCGGTCTGGCAACGATGCCCTTGTTGCACGGCAATGTGAGCGTCGAGCGATTAGAACTCGACGGCGCGCAGATCAAGGTCACCTCGGTTGTTCCGTTCGATTTCATGTCCTTGGTGCCTAAGGATGATCGTGGTCTGGTCGATCTCGACGGTGCATCGGCTGCAATTTTCTCCGGTCTCGAAAGTGCAGTATCTTTGCTTGATCGGCGCGAGACACGCGACATTTCGATCGCAGATACATCATTCGATTTTACGCTCGCCGGGGCGCCGGAACGCTTGCGCATCGTTAGTCTCGATCTATCGGAGACCGGTGGACCAGTGGCCATCAAGGGCACAGTGGTATGGCGCGGAAAGCAAGTCGATATCAATGCTCAGGCCAAACGTTCGGCGATCGGAGCGAAGATCGAGGCTTTTTCCCTGGATGTCAGCAAGATACCGCTCGCAGGTAAATTCGGAACACCGCCGGTGCCGGATATCGACGGTATCAAGCCTGACGGAGCCTATCTCACCTACGACAACCTCGCCGAGGTGAAACTCGATGGCTTGGCGGCAAGCGCCACGGAACCAGCGCGAGTCTGGGGCGCGCTCAACGTAGGTGAAGGACCTGTCACAATCGGCAATGTCGAAGATATGGCGGTAGCTTCGCAGATCAATTTCGAGCACGTGTCCGGGGTGGACAACATCGCGATAAAGCCGTCAAATATCCATTTCGGTGGATTCACAGGGATCGTCGAAGGAGCAATAGGGCCAGAGCCGCTGTCGACGGATTCTGCGTCAACGGCAAATCCGGGTTACCGGTTCGAACTTATAACGCAAAACGCGAAATCCGCACCTGCTGATTCCCCGGTCCCGGCACTGCCTTTCGATGCCCGTGTTGCAGGCCGATATGATCTGGCGTTGAAGAAACTCGATGTTTCAGAAATCGCCGTGCGGGCAAGCGGCGAGAGTGCGCTAACCGGGGACGCGAACGCTACTTTCGGCGGTGGGTCGCCTGCGATGAATCTTGACCTGCAAATACCGCAAATGCCGGTGGCGGATGTCAAGCAGCTATGGCCCATCTGGGTCGCCACAGGTGCGCGACGTTGGCTCATAGACAAGATGCATGATGGCGAGGCAAAGAACAGCACAATCAAAGTGATGTTTCCGGCCGGACGATTCAACGGACCTGGAAAGCCGCCCCCGCTCAAGGACGACGAGGTACAGGTCGATTTCAATGTCACGAACTCGCGCTTCGACATTGTTGGTGATTTGCCGCCGGTCCAGGGCGCCGATGGAAAAATCAGTGTTCGAGGTGCTTATACGACGATTGATATAGTCAATGGGTCATCGTTCACACCAAACAATCGTGAGGTGCAGATCGCCGATGGAAAGCTGGTCATTCCTTGGGGCCCACAACGTCCGGTTCTCGCTGACCTTGATTTGAATGTTGCGGGCGACGCTTCCGCCGTGTCGGAGTTTATCGGTTTCAAACCGATCAACGGGTTGAAAAATCTTCCGTTTGCCCCGGAGGACATAGAAGGGGATGTGAAGGCACACGTGCTCGTGACATTTCCGATAACACGCCATGCGCCCGCCGGCAGCCTGAAATGGTCGGCGGACATGCAACTCTCCAATGTTGCGATCGCAAAGAAGATCGATGGGCAGACGATAGCAGATGCTGACGGAACGCTCTCTGTCAATCAGGACGAAGCGCGCGTGAAGGCAACAGCCGATCTCAACGGCATCCCGGCCGACATTGTTCTATACGAGCCGTTGGGGAACAACCCGGCAAAACGCGAGCAGAGTGTAACTCTGCAACTCGATGACAAGACCCGGAACGCGCTGTTCCCGGCGCTCGATCCGCTGCTTTCCGGCCCCATCTCGATTGATATCGACAAGGCTGCCGATGGCTCGCGGGTCGCTACCGCCGATCTGACAAAGGCGGAAATCAAGCTGGCACAATTGGGCTGGACGAAGGGAGCAGGCGTCAAGGCAACCGCCAAGTTCTTGCTGCAGCAAGATGGTGACAACGCCAATATCCGAAATCTCGACATTTCCGGCGATACTTTCCGTTTGCAGGGCGATGTGAATGTTGTGAACGGGGACCTGACCTCGGCTGACTTCGGTACCGTAAGGTTAAATCGTACCGACGACATCGCGGTAAAGGTCGATCGTACAAAATATGGCTACCGCGTTGATGTGAAGGGCAATTCCTTCGACGCCCGACCCTTGCTCAATCAGATAACAGACAAGAAAAAGAACGGCGGTGATAGCGGCAATAGCAATCAGCGCGTGCTGGTCAACGCCGACATCGACGAGGTAACGGGCTTTTACTCGGAGAATTTTGGCAACGTTTCCCTGTCCTTCGAGGGCGTTGGCTCGAATGTCTCAGGTCTTGCGTTCAATGCGATCACCAAAAGCGGGCAGAAGGTAATTGCGGCTGACAGTTCCGAAAGTGGCGCGCGTTCCATCAGCCTGCAATCGAAGGATGCCGGCGCCGTGCTGCGCTTCTTCGGCTTTTACGACAAGATGTCCGGCGGCAGTATCAACGTAGCGCTTGATTCCAAGGGCGACGGGCCCTTGCGCGGCCAGATCGACGCGCGAGACTTTACGCTTGTCAATGAGCCCAGGCTTGCGAAGCTGGTTTCATCGTCGCCTAACGGCACCAGCCTCAATGATGCAGTGAAGAAGAATATCGATGTTTCCAAGGTGACCTTCGACCGCGGTTTTTCGCAAATTGAGAAGGGGTCGAACTATATTAATCTTGCCAATGGCGTGATCCGCGGTTCGACCATCGGCACGACCTTCCAGGGCACGCTTAGCGATCCACAGGGCAACATGTCCCTGACAGGTACATTCATGCCGGCTTACGGGATCAATCGTATTTTCGGTGATGTGCCGATCCTCGGCCTTTTCCTTGGCAATGGCCGCGATGGCGGGTTGATCGGCATCACTTACAAACTGATCGGACCATTGAAACAGCCGCAGATCATCGTCAATCCGATCTCGGTCATCGCGCCGGGCATTTTTCGCTCGATCTTCGAGTTTCAGTAGACTCGGAAATTTCTTGCACGGCGAAAATGCAGGATAGCACCACCATCGTGCGTGGTTCGACGGGCTCACCATGAGGGATGTTGGCGGGCCGCAAACTAGTCATTTAACGTTGCAGAACCTGATTTCCTGCAACCACCATCCTCCTCATGGTGAGCCCGTCGAACCACGCACAATGGTGGTGCCCGCCATTCTTCGCTCAGACCGGGCGAACCAGAATGTGTTTCTTCTTGCCCAATGAAAGCTTGATCACACCATCGGCCGTTACTTCGGACGTCCCAATCTGCGCCTTTTCGTCAGAAACACTGACATCATTTACCCGCACAGCGCCGCCCTGGATGTGACGGCGAGCCTCGCCATTCGATCCGGCAAGGCTTGCCTTGACGAGAAGGGTCAAGATGCCAATTCCCGTTTCGAGCTCGCTGCTTGCGATTTCGACCGTTGGCAGATTGGTTGCCAAAGCGCCTTCCTCGAAGGTCTTGCGGGCGGTTTCCGCAGCTTCCTCCGCTGCCTGACGGCCGTGAAGCAGCGCTGTGATTTCAGTGGCAAGAACCTTCTTGGTCTCGTTGATTTCCGCGCCGCCCAGCGAGGCAAGCCGCGCAATCTCATCAAGCGGCAACGTCGTGTAGAGCTTCAGGAAGCGCTCGACATCGGCATCCTCGGTGTTGCGCCAGTATTGCCAGAAATCGTAAGGGCTGAGCAGATCGGCATTAAGCCAGACAGCACCATTCATCGACTTGCCCATCTTCGCGCCCGAGGAGGTCGTCAGCAGCGGCGAGGTGAGGGCGTAGAGCTGCGGCGTACCGAGGCGATGACCAAGATCGATGCCGTTGACGATATTGCCCCATTGATCCGAGCCGCCCATTTGCAGGCGCAGGCCATAGCGCTTGTTCAGTTCGACGAAATCATAGGCCTGCAGGATCATGTAGTTGAATTCAAGAAAGGAAAGCGACTGCTCGCGATCGAGCCGCTGCTTCACCGAATCGAAGGACAACATGCGGTTGACAGAAAAATGCTGGCCCACATCACGCAGGAATTCGAGATAGTTGAGTGGCAGGAGCCATTCGGCATTGTTGACCATCAGGGCCTCGTTCGGGCCCTCGCCGAATGCCAGGTAATTGGCGAAGACTTTCTTGAGGCTATCGATGTTGCTCTGGATGATCTCCGGGGTCATCAGCTTGCGCGCCTCGTCCTTGAAGGATGGGTCGCCGACCATTCCCGTACCACCGCCCATCAGCGCCACGGGACGATGACCAGTCTTCTGCATCCAATGCAACATCATGATTTGCAACAGGCTGCCGGCGTGAAGGCTGGAGGCTGTCGGATCAAAGCCGATATAGGCCGACACGGTTTCCTTGGCGAAGAGCGCATCCAGACCCGCATCGTCGGAGGTCTGATGGATGAAGCCGCGCGTTGAAAGCGTGTGCAGAAATTCGGATTTGAAGGCAGACATCGATATTTTCCTGAGATTGAATCGGCGTGCACGAAATGCGTGCCGTGAGAGACGCAGCCGTTTAACATCATTCTCTATCGAATCACAAGAAAGGCAGTGTCTTGGCAGCGATACGGCGCGCAATCGGCCTGATGAGCGGAACGTCCATGGACGGAATCGACATCGCCCTCATTGAAACCGATGGCAGGAGCGACGTGCGGCTCGGTCCGTCGGACTTCGTACCTTATGAAACCGCGTTTCGCCGCCAGATCGAAGCCAGTCTTGATGATGCGAAAGCAATCAAGTCGAGAACCGAGAGGCCGGGAGCACTTGGGGCGATCGAAAGAGAGCTGACCAAGCGTCATGGCAACGCGGTTTCGAGGTTTCTTTCGAACCATCAGCTCGGCAAGGCTGATGTCGATGTGATCGGTTTTCACGGCCAAACAGTGCTGCACAGACCTCTAGAGGCGCTGACAGTGCAACTCGGCGATGGCACGTTATTGGCGGACATGGTTGGCATTCCGGTGGTCTATGACATGCGGGCCAATGACATGGTGCATGGCGGCCAAGGCGCGCCGCTGGTGCCCGCCTATCATCAGGCGCTCGCTGCGCGCGTTCCAGCCGAGCTCAGCAAGGGAAAGCCTGTCGTGTTCGTCAATATTGGCGGCATATCCAACGTCACGATCGTCTGCGGCAGTTCTGACCCGATCGCCTTCGATACCGGACCGGGCAATACGCTGATCGACCAGTGGGTCTCCGACAACGCAGGCATAGCCTATGATGCGGGTGGGTCTATTGCCAGCGAGGGGCAGGTGATTGGGCATGCTGTCACGCGCTATCTGGCAAAGCCGTTCTTCAATCTTGCACCGCCAAAGTCGCTCGATCGCAATGATTTCACACTCGCCGACCTGGGCGATATGGAACTTGCAGATGGGGCGCGGACGTTGGCGCGTGTGACCGCCGAGGCTATCTTGAAGGCCGGCGCCTATGCGCCCGAACAACCTTCGCTTTGGATTATCTGCGGTGGCGGTCGAAAGAACGCAACAATCATGGCCGATCTTGCCGAAGGCGTCGCACGTTCCGCCGCAAAAGTCATTACCGCCGAAGATCTGGGGTTCAATGGCGATTCGATGGAGGCCGAAGCCTGGGCCTATCTCGCCGTGCGGTCGCTGGATGGATTGCCATTGACCTGGCCTACCACAACCGGATGCAACGCCCCCGTGACCGGGGGCGTGCTTATTCTATAGAAGTTCATGTTGTGTTTCGTTTGTTGTACTAAAGTATTAGAATACTTCTCGAAATAAAGCTTGACTCAATGGTATATTCTGCGCTTTTTGCTAAAAACTTTCAGTATTATAAAATATTATAAATTTATAACTCAAATAATTGAGTTGTTGTATGCTGAATTGCTATTTTGTAAGCAAATGAATTTTCACGGAGATAGATTATGACTGTTAGCACAAAAGATGTTTCGATGCGGGAACTAGCCAAGGGCTTGCTCATAAGTCTTACAAGGCCGGAATGCGCTGACGGTTCCCATTCTATGGGTGGGGGAGGTCTTGGTAGCGGTGGTGGCCACGGTCACGGTTGGTAATTCAATTCTACAGAGGGGGGGTACCCCCCCTCTTTTTTTATTTACATCAATCCAACGAGCGGAGAAAACAATGTCTGATGCCTTAATTTTGGAGCCAGCATCAACGCTAAGTCTTGATGTAGAGAAGGTTAGGGATTTTATTGAAACTTGTTTGACACACCATGGTGCGCTGCTCTCGTTGAAAGACCTGAGCGATCAGTTCAAAATGCTCGAGCTATCACAGTTGGCTGCTCGCGCGTTTTCATCGGATATGGATCGCATCGCCGGACTGGTGTCCGATGCGCGAGTAGGTATAGCTGGGCTCGATATTCCTGTTGTCTATAATAATGATGCTACTAGGGATGCTATATCGGGTGCTCTTGTTGCGATGTCGCTATCGCAACATATTATGCCAAGCATATTGGACAATCATAACAATACGCCATTTACAATGTTTAACGCCTCCAATGAAAGCAATGAGGCGCTGAACAGAGCAGGTTTGATGAATATATCGCCTACCGATATTTTAGATTTTCATTCGGACGGATCGATAGAAAATCAGATATTATCTGTTCCAGATTACATTGCGATCTACAATATATTCATCAATTACGCGAAGAGAGGTAATTTTTACTGGGTTCCCACATTGTCGATGCCAAGCTTTCATGATCACGTGCAATCAATAGGGTATCATCAGGAATATCTGTTTGAACTCACTCCAGCGGTTTATGGTGATAAGTCAATGGACATTCGTTCGATTGCCGCAAGACGGGCAAAGACTTCCATCTTCCGGCAAAGAGACAATCATATCGTCACGTTCATGAACGGAACGTTTCTAGGAAGAGATTCGAACGGGGTTGTCGTGAAGACAGATTTGTTGAAACGCTTTCAAAGCGATATTTCAAACAACAGTTTTCGCTATGTAATTAAGCAACAATCTCGCCGCATGTTGTTTTTGAACAACGCAAATGGTTTTCATGCACGGGATATATTCGAAGAGCCTCTGGAAGGATATTCAACAACCCGTTCATATTTGCGCAGTGTTTCAAAGAGCGCCCAAATTGTGGGTGAAATCGTTGAAATTTAGAAATGATATGTCGCATGTTAGGTAGTTTATTTAAGAAGTTTGAAGACGTTGTTGAGTTTGGGGCGCATGAACTACATCTCTCGAGTAATGTAAGCCCCCTATACATTTTACTCATGTTTCTGCATCCATTTAGAAGGATCATTATTGCGTCGGCAACTACCGGTATGATTCTTGCCGGTTTTGAGTTAGCCAAATTATGGGCAGTGTCCTATCTCGTTGACGCTGTCGCTTACTCCAAAGGTGTCCATCTACCAGCAGGAACACTGCTAACGTTCGGAATCATAATCGCGTCGTATGCTTTGTTGGATCCTGTGATCTGGCTGGTACATTACATGCTTCGGATGCAATCCCTGACGAGCCAGACCCGGGCGTCGGCGCAGTGGCAATCTCACAAAGCCGCTACACGGCATGATTTAGCCTATTTCAACACAACGCACGCTGGACAGATTGCTGGGCGGATTGGCCAAATTGCCGGATCGGTACAAGCGGGTGCAGAATTATTGGCAGGCCGCTTTCCGGTCGGGTTCATTCGATTTGTCGGGTCGGTCATCCTGGTATCATATCTGGCACCGCTCTTCCTCCTGCCAGTCATTATTTGGATTGTACTAAACGGCATGTTTGCGATCTGGCTTGTTCCACACTTTAACGTTCAAACACAGAAGGTCGCCGAAACTGCAAGTATGGTGAATGGCTCGATAACAGAGTATTTTTCCAATATCCGGGCCATAAAGACATCTTTTGCTTACGCAATCGAAAACGCATACGTTCTTACCGCAATCAGGAAGCAAAATTTCAACAATCTTGAAATCAACAGGCTGACGACCTTTACGGGACTTGCCATCCGGATTCTTAACACAGGCTTGGTTGCTGTCGTACTCGCGTTGGGTATTCACGGCTTGAACGCACAGACTGTATCCGTCGGCGAATTTGTTGCCGGTGTAACCTTGGCGAGCGGTATGGCGACCGACGCGGGGTGGTTTGTCGCTATATGGGAAGGGCTGACCCAAACCTTGGGAGTCATAAAAGACGCCCAAGGAGTGATAGATCCTCATCCCAAGATCGTCGATAAGAACGTTGTTCCTGGGCGTTTTCAAACCCCGCCCTTGATCGAATTCTCCGATGTCAGCTTCTCATACGATGACAGGATGCCGGTCCTTAATCGTGTCAATCTTGAGATTAGGCCCGGTGAAAAGATTGGTATTGTAGGTCCGTCGGGGGCGGGAAAATCTACAATGATCGATTTATTGTTGCGACTTTACGATGTCAGTTCGGGCGCAATAAAGATCGATGGAACTAATGTGAAAAGTGTTTCGCTTGCGAGATTGAGGAACACTTTTGGCGTTGTATCACAAGGCGATGCGCTGTTTCACCGCTCCATAACGGAGAATATTTCGTTTGGCGTCGAGAGTTTCACGGCAGAGGAAATCGTCAATGCAGCGGACATGGCGGACGCGGCCCAATTTATCAATGATTTGAAGTCTGGCGGTTGTACAAGCGGATATGACGTTGTCGTAGGCGAACGTGGCGCAAAGCTTTCCGGAGGACAGCAACAGCGGATATTGCTCGCGCGTGCCTTCCTCCAGAAGCGACCAATATTGATTCTGGACGAGGCTACTTCTGCACTCGATTCAAACAGCGAGAGTCTTGTCCAGCAAGCAATCGCCGCATACTCAACGGGAACGACGGTCATTGCCGTGGCTCACAGGCTGGCTACGATCAAGGATTTTGACAGGATTGTAGTATTGAACGGTGGAACTGTCGTTGGGATGGGCAACCACCAAGATCTGATTACCAATAATTCTCTGTATAAAAGACTATGGGAAAAACAGTAGGAACAACAGACCTGAATAAATCGGCGCATTCATCGACCACAACCGGATGCAACGCCCCCGTGACCGGGGGCGTGTTCGTGGAACCAGCTTAGCGCAGACGCTTTGGCTTGGCTTCGACCAACTCACCATTCAAACGGCGGTCGAGGTAGTCCGAGCATTCCGCAATGACTTCATCGGTCATGCCCGAGAAGAAATGATTGGCGCCGACCATCGTCTTCTGCGTGATGGTGATACCCTTCTGCGTCTTCAGTTTGTCCACCAGGCCTTGCACATCCTTGGGTGGTGCGACTTTGTCCTGATCGCCGTGAAGGATCAGACCGGAAGAGGGGCAAGGCGCAAGGAAGGAGAAATCATAGGTGTTGGGCTGCGGCGCCACCGAAATGAAGCCTTCGATCTCCGGACGGCGCATCAGCAACTGCATGCCGATCCACGCGCCGAAAGAATAGCCGGCAACCCAGCAGGTTTTCGAATCCGGATGCAGCGACTGCACCCAGTCGAGCGCGCCCGCGGCATCCGACAATTCGCCTGAACCATGATCGAATTCACCCTGGCTGCGGCCGATACCACGAAAATTGAACCGCAATGTCGTGAAGCCGCGCTGCTGGAACATGTAGAACAGATCGTAGACGATCTTGTTGTTCATGGTGCCGCCAAACTGGGGGTGCGGATGCAGGACAATCGCGATCGGGGCATTTTTTTCCGTCGAAGGCTGATATCGGCCCTCAAGACGTCCCGCTGGTCCATTGAAAATCACTTCAGGCATGTATACTCCAGTTTTCGCCGTGGGGCCTTCTTGACATGCCGGGCTTGACGGCAATCAACAGCACCCATAAAACCAGTTTAGAACCGTTCAAAACTGGTGTAGAACTTTATCTCGAACCGGCTTAATAGGCTGGTCCGAGGCTGAATTTCAAGAAAATTGCGCTTTTCGCCGGCGCAGAGTTCAAAAGAACAGGAATCAGGAGAAGCATGGCCCGCAATCGCGCCTATCTCGACTACAATGCAAGTGCGCCGCTGATCCCGGCAGCGCGCGATGCTGTGGTCAATGCGCTGATGCAGACCGGCAATCCGTCATCTGTTCATCTGGAAGGACGTGCGACCAAGGCAATTCTCGAAGCTGCACGCCGCGATGTTGCAGCGCTGGTCAACTCCAAGCCTGATCATGTGGTCTTTACATCGGGTGCGACCGAGGCAGCTTCAACCCTTCTGACGCCATATTATACGATGGGACGGGCGCCGATGCGGCTTTCGCGGCTTTATGTCAGCGCAAGCGAGCATCCTTGCATCCTTGCTGGCGGACAGTTTCCGGCAGATCAGGTTGAGGTCGTCCACGTTGATGGTAACGGCTTGCTTGATCTTGAGCGGCTGCGTGCGCTTCTTGGCGCACACGACCGCAGTCAGGGCCTGCCACTCGTTGCTGTGCAGGCAGCCAACAACGAAACGGGTATCTTGCAGCCAATTGAAAAGATTGGCGCGCTGGTGAAGGAATTCGGCGGGTTATTCGTTGTCGATGCGGTGCAGGCTGCAGGACGGATTCCGCTCGATATTACAGCATGTTCTGCGGATTATCTCATCCTGTCGTCGCACAAGATCGGTGGTCCGAAGGGCGTCGGTGCAATTGTCGCGGTTTCCGATCTGGTGATGCCGAAGACGCTGATCCGCGGCGGCGGACAGGAAAAGGGCCATCGCGGCGGTACTGAAGCCTTGCCGCTGATTGCCGGATTCGGTGCTGCTGCCCGCGTGGCGAGGGAGCGCCTTAGTTCTGGCGGCTGGACAACGCAAACGCGCGAAATGATAGAACAGAGCATTCGAGCGATCGCGCCTGACGCAATCGTCTATGGCGAGACCGTAGATCGCCTGCCGAATACGACCATGTTTTCACTGGTGCACTTGAAAGCAGAAACCGTGCAGATCGCTTTCGATCTCGCCGGAATCGCGCTATCGGCAGGCTCTGCCTGTTCATCCGGAAAAGTCGGCCCAAGTCACGTGCTTGCGGCGATGGGATACGGCGAGGGAACAGGTGGCCTTCGGGTCTCGACAGCGCCGGATACCAGCGAAGAAGACATCGCTCTTTTCCTTGAGGCGCTGAAGAATATTGTTGCGCGGCGCGACCGTTCGACAGCAATCGCCGCCAATGCGGCCTGACAAGTTTTCGTTATCGGCGGGTTTTCGCCGGTAATTCTAAAAAAATCCGGTGAATACCGGTGTTAAATCGTGCGATTGCGCACTACATAGAGGCAGATATTCAAGACGACATACTGCCTTGACGTTTGCAACTGCGGGACCTTGAACCCCGCGTGGATGGAGAACGCCAATGCCTGCCGTGCAGGAAACCATTGACCGGGTCCGTACGCTTGACGTGGACCAGTACAAATATGGCTTTGAAACCCTTATCGAAATGGATAAGGCGCCGAAGGGCCTCAACGAAGATATCATTCGCTTTATCTCTGCCAAGAAGAATGAGCCGGACTGGATGCTGGAATGGCGTCTGAAGGCTTATGAGCGCTGGCTGACGATGGAAGAGCCCACATGGGCGCGCGTGAACTATCCGAAGATCGACTTCCAGGACATGGTCTATTACGCCGGTCCGAAGAACCAGAACGGCCCGACTTCGCTTGCCGATGTTGATCCGGAGTTGCTGCGCACCTATGAAAAGCTAGGAATTCCGCTGAAAGAGCAGGAAATCCTCGCGGGCGTGCGCAAGGTGGGCGAAGCGAGTCCCACGGACGACGAAGAAGAAATCAGCGACAATGTCTACAAGTCCGGCCGCGTCGCGGTCGATGCCGTGTTCGACAGCGTCTCGGTGGTCACGACGTTCAAGGCGGAACTGGCGAAAGCCGGCGTCATCTTCTGCTCGATCTCCGAAGCTATTCGCGAACATCCAGATCTGGTGAAAAAGTATCTCGCAACGGTTGTCCCGGTTTCGGACAATTTCTTTGCGACGCTGAATTCGGCTGTCTTTACCGATGGTTCGTTTGTCTATGTGCCGAAGGGCGTGCGCTGCCCGATGGAGTTGTCCACCTATTTCCGCATCAATGAGCGGGATACGGGCCAGTTCGAGCGGACGCTGATCATCGCTGAAGAAGGCGCATATGTGTCGTACCTCGAAGGTTGCACGGCGCCGCAGCGCGACGAAAACCAGCTGCATGCGGCTGTTGTCGAGCTGATTGCGCTTGACGATGCCGAGATCAAATATTCGACCGTGCAGAACTGGTACCCCGGTGACGCGGAAGGCAAGGGCGGCATCTACAACTTCGTCACCAAGCGTGGCGATTGCCGCGGTGTCAATTCCAAGATTTCCTGGACGCAGGTCGAGACCGGTTCGGCGATCACCTGGAAATACCCTTCTGTTATCCTGCGCGGTGACAATTCCCGCGGCGAGTTCTACTCGATCGCCGTTTCGAATGGTCACCAGCAGATCGACAGCGGCACCAAGATGCTGCATCTCGGCAAGAACACGTCGAGCCGCATCATCTCCAAGGGTATCTCGGCCGGCAAGTCGAACAACACCTATCGCGGTCAGGTTTCAGCCCATCGCAAGGCCGAGAACGCCCGCAACTTCACCCAGTGCGACTCGCTGCTGATCGGTAGTGATTGTGGCGCGCATACGGTGCCCTACATCGAGGCGAAGAACGCTACGGCCCAGTTCGAGCACGAGGCAACCACCTCCAAGATTTCCGAAGATGCGCTGTTCTATGTGATGCAGCGCGGCATTCCGGCTGAGGAAGCGATTGCGCTGATCGTCAATGGCTTCGTCAAGGAAGTCATTCAGGAACTGCCGATGGAGTTTGCTGTTGAGGCACAAAAGCTGATCGGCATCAGCCTCGAAGGGAGCGTTGGGTAATGGCGCCAGTCACCGAGGACGCACTCGACAGGCTTCGCCGGCGCTATGAAGAGCTCGGCGAAGTGATCGACGAGTTGACGGATACGCTGGCTCGTTCGTCCTCCGCGACTGAAAGCGTTCTGGAGCCTGAGCTGATCAGGGCGCGCAAAGAACTCGCGTCCGTGGTCGAACGCCTCAAGAGCCTGAGCAGCGAGAGCTGATCATAATCCGGATGGCGCGCGCCATCGGCTGACAGGATCAAGAGATCATCATGGGATTGCCAAGGCTGATCCCCGGAATTCAAAAAAGGTAGTAATATGCTGGAAATCAGAAACCTTCATGCGAAGATCGCAGATACGGACACCGAGATCATTCGCGGCCTGAACCTCTCGGTCAAGGCTGGTGAAGTCGCGGCAATCATGGGGCCGAATGGTTCCGGCAAGTCGACATTGTCCTATATTCTCGCGGGCCGCGATGATTACGAGGTCACCGAAGGCGACATTCTCTACAATGGCGAATCCATCATGGATCTCGATCCGTCCGAGCGTGCAGCCAAGGGCATTTTCCTGGCATTCCAGTATCCGATGGAGATACCGGGTGTTGCGACGATGGAATTCCTGAAGGTAGCGATGAATTCGCAGCGCAAGGCACGCGGTGAAGAGCCGCTGAAAATTCCCGAGTTCATTGGGCGCGTGAAGACAGCAGCCGCATCGCTCGACATGGATATCGCCATGCTCAAGCGCCCGCTCAATGTCGGTTTCTCCGGCGGCGAGAAGAAGCGTGCGGAAATCCTGCAGATGAAGCTGCTTGAGCCGAAGCTCTGCGTTCTCGACGAGACCGATTCCGGCCTCGACATCGATGCCCTGAAGATCGTCGCCGACGGTGTCAACGCACTGCGCTCGCCCGATCGCGCCGTGATTGTCATCACGCACTATCAGCGCCTGCTCGACTATATCGTGCCGGACAGCGTGCATGTGCTCTACAAGGGCCAGGTGATCAAGTCGGGCGATAAGAATCTTGCACTCGAGCTCGAAGAGAATGGCTATGCCGATATCATCGGCGAGGCTGCTTGAGGAATAACGTCATGAATGTTCACACAGGACGCCAGCCCACACCTGCTGAATCCGCGCTGGTCGATGGCTTCGTCGACCGGATGGGCGAATTGCCCGGTGATGGCGAGATCGCAAGCGCCCGCGACAACGCCATTGAAGCGCTGAAGACGCAAGGCCTGCCGTCGCGTCGCGTCGAGGCCTGGCACTACACTGATCTGCGCACACTGCTACGCAGCGTTCCCGCCTATGACGGGACAGCTGGAACCAACGCCTTGCCGGCGATTATCGCAGGATCTGCAGTCGCGACCGTTTCCAACGGCGTCGCGCTGACCTCTCCACGTCTCGAAGGTGTCGGGTTCACGAAGTTCAGTGAGAAACTTGCCGATGGCTCGGTGATCCGTCAGCTTGCCATTCGTGACGGTGACGATACGATCGGCCAGATCAATGCTGCCTACGTCACTGACGGCTGGGCGGTCACGTTTGCCGACGGTCTTGAGCTCGAAGCGCCGCTTGAATTGCAGAATGCGCAGCTTCGCGGGCAGGGACATGTCCGCTTCCCGGTCAAGTTTGGCAAGGGTGTCATGGCGACCGTCATCGAGCGTCAGACAGGGGGCGAGGGCGAAGGCTTTTCGACGAGCGTCAGCAATGTAACGATCGCCGATGGTGCCGAGATAACCTGGATCATCCTGCGCGAACAGGGAGTTGAAGCCACGCAACTGGCGCAGTTCACTGCGACACTTGGGATCAACGCCAAGCTGACGCTCTATGTCGTTAACGCCGGCGGCAAACTGATCCGGCAGGAAGTGCATGTGCTGGCGAAGGGCGAGGGCTCCAACTTCCAGCTTCGCGGCGTTAATCTGCTCGGCGGCGACAGCCATACCGACGTGACGATGACGCTTGGCCACCTGGTTGAGAACACGACATCGTTGCAGATCGTCCGCAATGTGGTGACTGATCAGGCACGCGGCGTGTTTCAGGGGCAGATCAAGGTCAACAAGATCGCCCAGAAAACCGACGCACGCATGGCCTGCAACACGCTGCTGCTCTCCGATGATGGCGAATTCGATGCCAAGCCGGAGCTGGAGATTTTTGCGGATGACGTGGCCTGCGGCCACGGTGCAACGGTTACCGAGATCGATGGCAATCATCTGTTCTACCTGCGTGCACGTGGTATTCCAGAAAATGAAGCGCGGGGTCTTCTGATCAAGGCTTTCGTTGCCGAAATCGTCGAAGAGCTGGAAAACGAACCACTGGTTGAGGCGCTTGAAGCCATTCTCGACAAGTGGCTCGCTGTACACGTCTGATCGACTGAACCTATATGGAAAGCGCGGCTATCATGGATACAAAGATCATTCAAAGCGGCTATGACGTAGAGGCAATACGCCAGGATTTCCCGATCCTGTCGCGCGAAGTCTATGGCAAGCCGCTAGTGTATCTTGATAATGGCGCTTCGGCCCAGAAGCCACAGGCTGTCATCGATAAGGTGACTCACACCTATTCCAACGAATATGCCAATGTGCATCGCGGCCTGCATTTCCTGTCGAATGCTGCCACCGATGCCTATGAAAAAGCACGGGAAAACGTTCGCCGCTTTCTCAATGCATCCTCCGTCGATGAGATTGTTTTCACCAAATCTGCGACAGAGTCGATCAATACCGTCGCCTATGGCTATGGCATGCCGAATATCGGTGAGGGTGACGAGATCGTGCTTTCGATTATGGAGCACCACTCGAACATCGTACCGTGGCATTTCATTCGCGAGCGGCAGGGTGCAAAGCTCATCTGGGTCCCTGTGGATGATCAGGGTGCATTCCACATCGAAGAATTCGAGAAGCGGTTGACGGATCGCACCAAGCTCGTCGCTATCACCCATATGTCAAACGTGCTCGGCACTGTGACGCCGATCAAGGAGATTGTCCGGATCGCCCATGCACGCGGTATTCCGGTGCTGGTCGATGGCAGCCAGGGTGCGGTGCACCTGCCGGTCGATGTGCAGGATCTCGGCTGCGACTGGTATATTTTCACCGGCCACAAGATCTACGGACCGTCCGGCATCGGCGTGCTTTATGGGCGCAAGGAAATGTTCGAAGCGATGCGGCCGTTCCAGGGCGGCGGCGAGATGATCGAGGAGGTGACCGAGGATATCGTCACTTACAATCATCCACCACACAGGTTCGAAGCCGGCACACCGCCGATCGCCCAGGCGATCGGGCTTGGGGCGGCGATCGAATATGTCGAGAAGATTGGCCGTGCAGCCATTCTCGCCCATGAGGAAGATTTGCGCGACTATGCCCACCAGCGGCTGCGCGAGATCAATTCCCTGCGGATTTTCGGCGATGCCAAGGGCAAGGGCGCGATCATTTCCTTCGAACTGCAAGGTATCCATGCCCATGACGTTTCTATGGTGATCGACCGTGCCGGTGTCGCTGTGCGCGCGGGCACCCATTGCGCCCAGCCGCTATTGAAACGTTTCGGTGTAACATCCACATGCCGTGCATCGTTTGCGATGTATAATACGAGAGACGAGATCGATGTTCTCGCCGATGCGCTGGAAAAGGCGCGGAAATTCTTTGGGTGATGACCATGACCGACAAAGTCGAGACACTGGAAAAGGCTGAAACGCCGATCACAGACGAAGGTGTGACCCATTCAGAGTCCAAACATACCGAGGTCGGGACCGCAGCCGTCTCGGCTATTCCAGCCGACGAACTGGCGCGGATGACCGATGATGTCATCGGGGCGTTGAAAACCGTCTATGACCCGGAAATTCCCGCCGACATCTATGAGCTTGGTCTCGTCTACAAGATCGACATCGAGGACGACCGCTCGGTCAAGATCGAAATGACGCTGACAGCTCCTGGCTGCCCGGTTGCCGGTGAAATGCCTGGTTGGGTGCAGGACGCTGTCGGCGCGGTTGAGGGCGTGAGTTTCGTTGACGTCACCATGACCTTCGATCCACCTTGGACGCCCGAACGCATGTCGGAAGAGGCGCAAGTCGCGGTCGGCTGGTACTAGGCCAAGTCGTTTAGGGAGCTTCGCAACCTTCGGGCACACTCTGTTCGAGCGGCTGATCGGATTTCTGCAGCGTTCCGTCAAGTATGGACAGCGGCACGTAGGGAACGCCCTGAATTGCCGGGTTTGCCAATCTCAGACGATAGCAGCCATTGAACACCGTATTAGTCCCGTCGTTGGCCTCGGATTTGATCGCCAGCGGCTGGCTCCAATAGGCTGAACCGGCTGCGCCTTCGCCTTGAGCCTTGCCAAACAGCACCGTGACCGACTTCGTGTTCTCATAGCCGGCCTGGAATTGCGGGAAAGGCTGCGGCGGGCTGTCCGAAGCATAATAGCTGTAGGCGCGGGCATATTCCTGCCGGTTGATGGCATTGTAGTAGGACTTGATCAGGGTTTCGGGCGTGCTCCGGTCGTCGAGATATTCCGGCGGCGTCTGAGTCGCCGTTTCCGTTGATTCCTTTGGCGTTGGCGTTTCCGCGGGTGTAGGCGACTCAGGCTGTTTTGTTTCCTGAGCCAGTGCTGGTGAAACGTTTAACGCCAGCGCGGCTATGCTGCAAAGAACGAGATGGCGATAATGCATGATTTCAGCCCTCTGCCGGTCGTGTTTGTGGCTCTGAAGCAGTTTGAACACTTGCAGTGACGGTTGTGTAACACTAACTATGGTATCGAATGATCGTTCCGGCGATCTCGAACAAGAGAGATGAGAAATGGGTCGTTTTTCTGTCATGACGTTGACTGACGCCGCCGCGCAGCGCGTGAGCGAAATCGTGGCGACGCGCGAGAATGCGCTCGGCATTCGCGTCGGCATCAAGAAGGGCGGCTGCGCTGGCATGGAGTATATGATCGATCTCGTTACCGAAGCGAAAGCCGGTGATGATGTGGTCGAGAAATACGGCTCGAAGGTTTTCGTCGCGCCGGAAGCCGTGCTTTACCTCCTTGGCACCCAGATGGATTTTGAAGTGACCAAGCTGCGTACAGGCTTCGTCTTCAACAATCCCAACCAGACTTCAGCCTGCGGTTGCGGCGAGTCGGTTGAATTGACGCCGGCCAAGCCGGAAGCGCTGGCTTCAGCCGCTTCCTGATCCTCGTCGTCATGGACAATGACGCAATTCAAGATTTGTTTTCAGGGCTTGGCCCGGTCACCATCAAACGCATGTTTGGCGGCAAGGGCATCTATTTCGAGGGCACGATCATCGCGCTCGAAGTCAGTGACGAACTCCTTCTCAAGGCAGACAAGGTCTCAGCGCCTCAATTCGAAGCTGCCGGTTGCCGGCAATGGACCTATGCGCGCGAGGGCAAGACGCCTGTCGGCATGCCCTATTGGTCGATCCCCGAAGATGCCTTCGATGACCCCGACATCATGACGGAATGGGCAAAACGCGCCTACGAAGCATCATTGCGCGTGGCCAAGTAGCGCTCGCGAGCCCGCAATAAATTATCAGACCTTTGTGTCGATCAGCATGAACGCCGGGATTTCATCACCGAAACCAATCGGTGCGGAACCCATGTCGTCGCGGTCGCGACGATGATCGCGGCGCTGTTCGGTGTGCGGAACGCGGGCACGGCGCTGTTCATTCTCGGCTTTGATCGCTGCCTTTTGCGGCTTCTCAGCGGTGCGTATGATTGGCTGATCATCAATTATTGGCTGGGCGTCAACCTCTTTGGCCTTTTCAGCTGCCGCGATGATGTCGATTTCTGATTGCGGACGTTCGCGTTCACGGCCCTCATTGCGAGGCCTGCGCTTTGGCGCGCTCTTGTCGCGACCATTGCGGCCACGGCGCGGTGCATCGTCCGGCTCGGTTGAGACGGGCAGGGTGGACAGATCGCCGTCATACCAGTTGATATCCTCGCCAATCAGCTTCTCGATCGACGCGAGATATTTGACGTCGGCTGGCGTCACCAGTGTGAAGGCCTTGCCGGAGCGTCCTGCGCGGCCCGTACGGCCAATGCGGTGGACGTAATCTTCCGAATGGATTGGCACATCGAAATTGAAAACATGGCTGACATCGGGAATGTCGAGGCCGCGCGCGGCGACGTCGGACGCAACGAGTATCTTCAGCTTGTTGTCCTTGAAGTTCGCCAGCATGGTCGTGCGCGCGCGCTGATCCATGTCGCCGTGCAGGGCGCCGGCATCGAATTCGTGCTTCACCAGCGAGCGGAAAAGCTCGGATACATCCTTCTTGCGATTGCAGAAGATGATCGCGTTCTTCAGTCCGTCAGCCTCGGCACGGATGAGATCCCGCAGCACCGCGCGCTTTTCCCAGTCCTTTTTACCTGACTTGACCAGCTGCTGCTCAACCGTCTTGGCCGTGGTGGCGGCCTTGGCAACTTCGATGCGAACGGGAGAATGCAGGAACTGCTCGGTCAGCTTGGTGATTTCCGGCGGCATCGTTGCCGAGAAGAACAGCGTCTGGCGAGTGAAGGGGATCAACTTGCAGATGCGCTCGATATCCGGAATGAAGCCCATGTCGAGCATGCGATCGGCCTCGTCGATGACGAGAATATCGACAGCGCTCAAAAGCAGCTTGCCGCGTTCGAAGTGATCGAGCAGCCGTCCCGGCGTTGCGATCAGAACATCGGCGCCGCGTTCGAGCTTGCGCAACTGGTCGTCGAAGGAAACGCCGCCAATCAAGAGCGCGACGTTAAGGCGATGGTTCTTGCCATACTTGACGAAGTTCTCTTCGACCTGCGCCGCGAGCTCGCGCGTCGGTTCGAGGATCAGCGTGCGCGGCATGCGTGCGCGGGCCCGGCCCTGTTCGAGCAGCGTCAGCATGGGCAGGACGAAAGAGGCGGTCTTGCCGGTTCCGGTCTGGGCGATGCCGAGGACGTCCTTGCGTTGCAGCGCATGCGGGATCGCGCCAAGCTGGATCGGTGTTGGTATTGTATATCCTGCTGCTTCTACAGCATCGAGCACTTTCGGCGAAAGGCCCAGATCAGCAAAGGTGGTCAATGGAGATTTAACTTTCTATCTGCAGTCGGTGCCGCGCATGCCTGTTGTCGGCCTAGGGCGTCATCTGCATAAAGCATCAGGCGCTCGATTTGCACAGCGTTTGCTGACAATGGCGTTACGGCGCATGCCAGCAAAAGTCAACTCTTGGATCAAGTGAGATTTAAGAGTTCGTTACAATTGTGCATCATTTTATTCTGATGTTGTCAATAAAGGAACTGTTCCTTGAGAATTCGTTCGTTCCAGGAATGGTTCTTGTCAAACAGAATGGTCGCCCTGAGTTGAGATGCTTCCTCAACCGTGACGGATAGAACGGATTTTACTTCCGTGTGATCGGCGACGGCATTCACCGGCCGCTTCTCCGGCTCGAGGATATCGAACCGCACCGTCACCTTGTTCGGCAGGAGCGCGCCGCGCCAGCGCCGGGGGCGAAAGGCGGAAACCGGGGTGAGGGCGAGGAGCCGTGCATCGAGCGGCAGGATCGGCCCTTGCGCGGAAAGGTTATATGCGGTCGACCCGGCGGGCGTCGCGACCATGACGCCGTCGCAGATCAGTTCTTCCAGGCGCACCTTGTCATCGACGCTGATCCTGATCTTGGCAGCCTGGTATGACTGACGCAGCAAGGAGACTTCATTCAGTGCAAACGCCGTAAACGAACCGTCTTCGGCAGATTCCGTCACCATCTTCAACGGCCGGATAGTCTCGGACTGCGCGGCCTCCACCCGTTCCTTCAGCGCCGTATCGCTGAACTCGTTCATCAGGAAACCGACGGATCCGCGGTTCATGCCATAGATCATCTTGCCCTGGTTCATGTAATTCTGCAGCGTCTGCAGCATGAAGCCATCGCCGCCAAGCGCGATGATAACATCGGCATCCTTGGCCTCGGCCTGCCCATAAATCCTCGTCAGATCATGCAGCGCCTCGTCGGAATCCGGCGTACCGGAGGAAAGAAAAGCAAATGTTTCGATTTTCCGGTTCATGTCTGCCTGCATATCCGAACGACTGGGAACGACCTAACACGCTGGAAGCGATCTGGCAAAAAGACCATGAAACATTCTGGAAATTGATAGCGCCCCGGAAGGCACAGAAAGGCGCTGTACCAGTCAACCCGAAGTGAACGGCCGCCGGCCGCCAATGGCTTCAATATTCTATGTGCTGCGAGTACAGATGGTCACGCCGCTGCGGCCAAATAAAATCGCTGATAAAGCTCGCGCTCCAGTTTGGCGAGATCGGTATCGACCACTGTGCGGTCGCCGCTGTGAAGCAAGTACACAGCACCGCTTTTTTCGATGCAACAAAGCCCATCAGCGTAGACATAGCCTTCGCCTTCGCACAAACCGATGGCATAGAGGTCGTCACTGTAATCACGCGAACCCTGAAACTCCTCGAAGCTCATGGTCATTTCGGTCATCCTTCCAGCCGCAATTGCCGCGCCATTCGACGATTTGACCTGATTCGCCCACGCGAAATCAACCCATAGTGGGTACAGGAAGCCGATAACCACTAGATTTTTGCAAAGGTCGAGCCTTTTTGCGCGCACCGTTTCACTTTCGGGCCTGAGTCTTTTACGACCCTCCGGAAAGGCAAAGTTGTAGTGTTCAGGGTTGATGCAACTTGAGATAGGGAGTTCCTTTGTCACACATACGTTCCCCCCGCACCGTTGTATTATTCCCCTCGGCTGATCAGGAGGACTACCAGTCCCGCCACTGATCGGCCAGGACTGGGAGGAGATAGAGATTCACGAACGCACAGCATCCCCCCGCCATGCGTTTGTCTCTCTCCTCCCTTTTTCCTCTGCGAGAAGGCCGCTCAAGGAGGCGGAATACGCCTTTCGGTGGATAGCCATATGGCCACACATACCGCAACCCGCAACGGGTGTATTCTGGGGGCACTGACCGACTTACCGACCCTGACCATCATACCCCGATTTAACGGTCAGCCTACTTGGGAGGAGAAGAGGCGCAAACGTTACGTCTCTCTTTCCTCCCTTTTTTGCAGGGGCCTATGTGGCGCGCCTTGCTGGTCTTCCTTCTCACCTATTGTGCCAACCGTCTGGTCGTGGCCCTGTTGCGGCTGATTGGGAGCGACCGGTTGGAGTAAGCTGTTCACTGACACTTCCAACGAAAAGAGCCATTCAATGATGACGCTGTAACTGTTACGTACTCTCTGCTTGGCGATAAAGAGATTACTATCCTGCTTCCGAAATATAGCCCCCATTGACCGCGAAGACGCGGCTGCGACCCCTCAGGATTTGGGATGGGATTTGGGATCGCACATCCATGCCCGTTCGCAACGGGCGCACAAGCCAGAAAAAAGGGAGGATAGCAGTCATGAACAAGAGAAGTGTGAAATGCTTTGCGCTAGCCGCTGCATTAGCATGCAGCGTATTCGCTGTTCCGGCGCAAGCTCAGGACGCGAAACCCAACATCGTTGTCATCATGGGTGATGATGTTGGTTGGTTCAATATCGGCGCCTACCATCGGGGCATCATGTCTGGAAAGACGCCAAACCTCGACAAGCTGGCGTCTGAAGGCATGATGTTCACCGACTATTATGCCGAGGCGAGTTGCACTGCTGGCCGGGCGAGTTTCATTACCGGTGAAATACCGCTGCGCACTGGTCTGACGACCGTCGGCCAGGCCGGGGCTGATGTGGGCATGCCGGACAAGGCCGCAACCATCGCTGCCGCTCTCAAAACCGAGGGCTACGCCACCGGCCAGTTCGGCAAGAACCATCTCGGCGATTTGAACAAGTTTCTGCCGACGCTGCATGGCTTCGATGAATTCTTCGGGTATCTGTATCACCTCGACGCGATGTCTGATCCCTATTGGTATTCGTTCCCGAATGATCAAGCTTACCGCGATAAAGTCGGCCCGCGTGATGTGGTGCATAGTTTTGCGACGGACACGGACGATACGACAGAGCAGCCGCGTTGGGGCAAGGTCGGCAAGCAGAAGATCGTTGATGAAGGCCCCTTGGCGCCATTCGCCGACATGTCCAACGTTCCGAACATGCATGACATCACGCCCAAGGCCAAATACGACATGGGGACCTTCGATGAAGTGCTGGTCAAGGCTTCGACCGACTTCATGGACAAGGCCAAGAACGACGGCAAACCGTTCTTCGTCTGGCACAATACGACGCGCATGCACGTCTGGACGTTTCTGTCGCCCAAGTACCAGGGCCTGATGAACAGCCAAACCAATTATGGTCTCGAAGAAGCTGGCATGGCGCAGTTGGATGACAGCGTTGGTGCCATCATGAAACACATTGAGGACATGGGCGAAGCTGACAATACTATCGTCGTCTTCACCACCGACAACGGCGCAGAAGTATTTACGTGGCCCGATGGTGGCATGACACCGTTCAAGGGTACCAAAGGTACGGTGATGGAAGGTGGCTTCCGCGCACCGGCGATCATTCGTTGGCCAGGCAAGATCAAACCGGGCACGGTCGAGAACGGCATATACTCGGCTCTGGATTGGTTCCCCACTCTCTTGGCCGCTGCTGGTAATCCCAACATCACCGACCAGTTGCTCAAGGGCGTGAAGCTGGGTGACCAGACCTACAAGAACCACCTCGACGGTTACAACCAGTTGGACCTGCTACAGGGCAAAGGGCCGTCCGCCCGCGATGAATTTTTCTACTTCGGTGGCCCTCATCTGGGAGCAATTCGCATCGGTGACTTCAAGTATCAGTTCTATCAACAGCCGCAGGGTTGGCCTGGTGCGAAGGTAACAACGGACATGCCCACTATGGTCAATATCCGTCAGGATCCATTTGAGCGGACGCCATCGATTGGTGAGCAAAGCCTCAACGACCTCGGTGGGGGCTACTTGAATGACTTCTTTGCTCGCGAGTTCTGGCGGTTCGTCACCGTACAGGAGGAGGTCGCGAAACTGGCCCTGACGGCGGTTGACTACCCGCCGATGCAGGACCCGGCGTCCTTCAACCTCGATGCTGTGAAGAGGCAGATCGATGCGGCGATCAAGAACAAGCCGGGCAATTGATCCTCTGACGGCGGCCCCGGAGCAACCCGGGGCCGCCACATGTTCCAGGAGCATATCTGACAACGCACAGGGTCAACCAACGGAGGTCTCCACATGTTCGCGACCCGTGATTTCCTCAAACTGGCCCGTGGCGCGGCGTTGGGCATTGCAGCCGCTCTGTTATTTGTTACGCCGTCGCTGCCCCAGACTGACCCACTGCCGTCGTGGAACGACACCGCTCCGAAGGCGGCCATTGTCAGCTTCGTCGAAAAGGTGACCACCGCGGGCACGCCCGATTTTGTCCCGGAACCCGAACGTATTGCCGTGTTCGACAATGACGGCACCTTGTGGGTCGAGCATCCCATGTACACACAGCTCGCCTTCGCGCTCGATCGCGTCAAGGCGCTGGCGCCGCAACACCCGGACTGGGCGACGACCCAACCGTTCAAGGCGGTGCTGGAAGGCGATATGAAGGCTCTTGCGGCTGCAGGCGAGAAAGGCCTGATGGAGATCATAGCGACGACCCATTCCGGTATGACCACCGCCCAGTTCCAGACCATTGTTTCCGATTGGATTGCAACGGCCCGCGACCCGCGGTTCCAGCGCCCCTACACCGAACTCGTCTATCAGCCGATGCTCGAACTGCTCGCCTATCTTCGCGCCAACGGCTTCAAGACCTTCATCGTATCGGGTGGCGGCATCGAATTCATGCGCCCCTGGTCGGAACAGGTCTACGGCGTCCCGCCCGAGCAGGTTGTCGGTTCATCGATCAAGACGCGGTTCGATATGAAGGACGGCGCACCGAGCCTGTTTCGCCTGCCTGAGGTCAATTTCATCGACGACAAGGTCGGGAAGCCGATCGGCATCAACGAACATATCGGGCGCCGTCCGATCGCGGCGTTCGGCAATTCAGACGGCGATCTTGAAATGTTGCAGTGGACGACGCTGGCTGGGGGCACACACTTCGGCATGCTCATTCATCATACTGATGCGGAGCGCGAATACGCCTATGATCGGGACACCGAGTTCGGCCGCCTCGACAAGGCCCTTGATGCCGCCGCCGTGAACCAATGGACGGTCGTGGACATGAAGACAGATTGGAAGCAAATCTTTCGTAATTGAATGATTATTGTCCACGGATACGAAGGCGCGCCAACTTGGCGACGATCGCTGTGCCTTTCGCAGCGCTGAAGCCGCGGCAGACTCTGCCGTTTTGCAAGCGATCTGACCAAGGACAAAAATTTGTCCTTGGGGACCGAGCCTTCGCCACCAGAAGCCGCCGCTTTCAGCCACAGCGGGCCAAGGAACGCGATTCGAGGTCGGGCGGTATGATGGTGCCTTCAGGAACTCGCGTTTTCGCTACAAGGCAAAAAAAATGCGATTTAGGTGCAAGCGGGGATGGGACGCTGGTGCTTTGCACTTTGGTA
The DNA here is from genome assembly GCF_964253365.1 of Phyllobacterium sp. LjRoot231. Taxonomy (NCBI): domain Bacteria; kingdom Pseudomonadati; phylum Pseudomonadota; class Alphaproteobacteria; order Hyphomicrobiales; family Phyllobacteriaceae; genus Phyllobacterium; species Phyllobacterium sp. LjRoot231. The sequence continues at coordinate 3,401,237 of NZ_CAXUQT020000001.1, read as the reverse complement.
TCTATTTGGTTTTCTTGATGTTTGTGGTGCCCCCGGAGAGACTCGAACTCCCGACCCTCTGATTACAAATCAGATGCTCTACCAACTGAGCTACAAGGGCAGCGGCGTCCGATTAGCACAAACCTTCCGTCTGTAAAATGAAAAATGTCGTTTGCGACAAATAAATACCTGGCGACTTATCCACGCTCTCCAAACCTCGCTTATTCTAATCCGGTCCTTTCCATGGGGAACTGCTTCCGGAGCCGTTCGAAGTGGGGAGAGGATCGGCGCCTCCGATGGCGGGTAACGGACCCGCCGTCCGGGGAAGTTCTGTCCAAGGGTTCCCCTGCCGGTACTAAGGCCGGTGCGTGCTGGACGAGCACTGTGAGGGCGGCAGATTGGCTGGGCGCAGTCCTGGCCGCTGGCGTTTCCGACGCGGAACGGACGGGATCAAAAAACGCCGGACGGGCGGTCTTCGGATCGCATTTTTATTCTACCAAGACGCGCTTCGACGACCGCCCGTCTTCCCACCACCATTCAATGGCCAGACGCGAAAGCGGGCGTGGCAAGGGGAAAGCACACCCGGTTCTTTGACAGTCAAATCTTCGCAACGGCAGGCATCATTTTATGCCGGCGGCCTTGATCAAGCGCACGGGCGCTGAACGTTCGTTGCTCATTTTGTTTTCGGCCACCACAGCACCAAAACGGATCGCCCAGTCCGCCAGGGTCTGGAGGCTTGGCAGCAGGCTTTCGCCCAATTCGGTCAATGCGTATTCCACGCGCGGCGGAACCGTCGGATGGACGGTGCGCTCTACCAGCCCCGCCGTTTCAAAATTCCGCAGATGCTTTGCAAGTTCCTTCGGCGTTATATCACCGAGACGGCGCTGAAGTTCGGCATAACGTACGGGCCCGGATGCGCTTTGCAGGGCGAAGAATATCGGAACCGTCCATTTGGCTGCGATCAGATCCAGCGTTTCGCGGATCAGTACCGGACATTGCTCGAAACAAGGCTCCTTTTCGCGGGGTGCATGACTATGCATCTGGAAAGCTCCTATGCTTGCGGTGCGTTCTTGCGGGACCTGCCCCATATTGCCAAATCTGGGTTCAATCAAACCTGGAGGCTAATATGGAAGCGGCGCAATCACACAACAAGTCTAAACACCTGGCGATTCCGCCGGAGGACTTCACCGCGATCGTCGATGCGCTCTACCGGTTCGGCGCGGGACAGGATCTGCGCGACCGGCTTCTGTTCGAATCGGCGTTTTCGAGGAATGCGACGCTTGATTTCACGGCGGTTGCGAAAAAGCTTGGTGTAACGATACTCGTGTTCGAAGGACGGCAAGTCATCGCCGAGACGATACTTTCGACCACGAGCACGCTCGATACGACCCATACCATCACCAATCCGCGTGTCATCCGGTACGACGGAGAGCACGCCAAATTGTTCGCGCTTATCGAGGCTCAACATTTGCCGCGCGGCGATCACAGCCGTCATCTGCTGCTCAAGAACATCCTCGATGTCGAGTTGTCGAAAGCCGATGGTACATGGGTCATCGATCGTATGAAGTTCGACATGCATGGCGCACCGGCGATCCAGACGTGCTGTTTCAAACGAAAGGATCATGAACGCTGACCCTCTATCTGCATGTCGAACTGAACCACGTTGGAGTAGATCGGCGTGCCGACATCCATGCCATAGCGCGAGCGCATGATCTTGCCCTCTACGTGAAAGGTGATCGAGTTCTTGTCGTGGTCGGCCAGACTGGCCTGAAAGCTTGCAGGGCTGGTCTTGCCGCGCGCCGTCAGCATTCCAGCCACGTTGGCCGTATTCGGGCTGGTCTGGGTGATCTGGGTTGATTTGAATGTGATGGTCGGGAAATTGGCAGAGTCGAAAACCGCGTCGGAACGCAGGAAACTTTCGATGCGCGCCTGACCGGTGGAAACACTTTCCGGATAGAGTGTGAAGTTGATCGTCGACTGGGCAATATTGGACGGGTGGAGCTTGAAGACGCCTGAGAACTTCTTGAAGTCACCGGTTATTCCGCCTCCGCCCACTTGCCCAACCGAGAAACCGATACGCGAGGAGGGCTGGATTTTGTAGCTGCCGGCAACTTGGGACAGTGTATCCGCTTTGGCGGCAAGCGGGGCGAACGCAAGAGCAAGCGCAAGCGCAATCCCGACCCGGGCGACCGTGGACAACAATTGAGTATCAGTCTTCATGATTTGACTTCCTGAGTTAACGTCTGCTCGGGAACCTTGCGGTGGGGGTTGAGCATCCGCGTTAAGATTGCATCTCTTTTCCAGAAATGGTGGTGCAGCGCCGCGAGGATGTGGCAGACGGCAACGAAGGCCGAGAAATAGGCAAGGTAAGCGTGGCTTGCCGTCCAGAATGCCTCGGCGCTATCGGATACAGTCAGCGGAAGCGGTGGTATCACGACGAGGTTGAACATGAATGTCGGTATTTGCAGGGGCGAACTCGACGCAATGGCCCAGCCTGTCAGCGGTATGAGAAACAGGCTTAGATAAAGCACGATATGGGCGCCGTGTGCCGCTACTCGTTCCAGGTGGCTCATGGTTGCGGGATCGCTCGGGCGCGTGCTTGCAAATTTCCACAGCAGTCGTAGCGCCGAGAGGCCGAGAACAAGAAAACCGAAGGACTTGTGCCACTGGTAGAGGTTGAATTGCAGCGTGAAGTCGCTGACCCTGACCATCAAATAACCGAGCACAATCTGCCCAAGGAAAATCAGTGCGATGATCCAGTGGAACAGGATCGAAATCAGACCGAACGAATCTTTACTATTCCGCAGCATCGGCGCACTCCGTGAAGGCCCTGACTCGATTGTGAGAAGGACCCGACGTGAAGTGAACACCGCTGGTTCGAACAATATTCGAACGTGTCTTTTATTTAATCTTTGGTGCTCAAGAAGCGTTGCGCCGCATAAAGCGAGATAGCCGCCGCGTTCGAAACGTTGAGCGATTTGATTGCGCCGGGCATGTCGAGCCGGGCGAGGTGGGTCACGGTTTCGCGTGTTTTCTGCCGTAGGCCTTTGCCTTCGGCGCCGAGAACCAGCGCGATACGACCCGGCGTCATGGTCTTTTCCAGTTCGCGAGGCCCTTCCGAATCAAGGCCGATCGTGGTGAAACCAAGATCGTGCAACTCACCGATCGCATCGGCGAGATTGCGCACCTCTACATGGGGGATGAGTTCGAGGGCGCCGGACGCGGCCTTGGCCAGAACACCGGATTCCTGCGGACTATGGCGGGCCGTGGTGATGATGGCGCCTGCGCCGAAGGCAACGGCAGAACGCATGATGGCGCCGACATTGTGCGGATCGGTTACCTGATCAAGAATCAGCAGCAGCGGACTTTCCTGCAATGCTTTCAGCGATTGCGGCTTCAGCGGCTGCGCTTCGATCATCACGCCCTGATGCACCGCCTCCGAACCGGTTTCCCGGTCGATGGCGCGTGGCTCGACGATTTCAACATCGAAGGGCAGGGCGTCGGTGTTGGTGATTTCCAGCCGGTCCAGCGCGTTCTTGGTAACAAGCATCCGCTTGATCTTGCGGGCGGGGTTGTCCAGCGCTGCGCGCACCGTATGCAAACCGTAAAGCCGCACGAGGCCTTCCGGCGCCGGCGTGCCGCTGACGGGTGGCCGTGACGCGCGTTCGGCTTGCTTCGGCGCGCCCCCGGCCTTTTGATCGCGGAACTGACGGCGCAGCGTCGCGTAGTGAGAATCTTTTTGTGTATGGGTTGGCTTTTGATCGGTCATGGCGCGACATATACTCTTTCGCTGCGCAAGGCGATACATGCTTGTGGCTGAAATTGCGCGTGCTGGTTGCTTCACCGCGATAATTCTTTAGGCTATTTTCACAAGCCATTCATTTTCTGAAGGGAAGTGTTGACACCACGAAGGCTAGTCGGCATAAGGCCCTCCGCAAGCAGCAGCCGGGAAACAATGTCCGGTGAGCTGTGTGCAGAGTGCCAAATGGCGCGGTTCCATCGGCAGTGACCGGAGGAGTGCCCGAGTGGTTAAAGGGGACGGACTGTAAATCCGTTAGCTTGGCTTACGTTGGTTCGAATCCAACCTCCTCCACCACTGCCGGAACCGACCGCCTGGCGCATACTCCAAAGCCCGATTCGGTTTTGGAAGGGTTATGCGCTATCTATGTGTTGCTGTATCTTCCCGCGTCCAAGAGGATGCACGGATCAGCAGGATATGCGGGTATAGCTCAGTGGTAGAGCAGCAGCCTTCCAAGCTGAATATGCGGGTTCGATTCCCGCTACCCGCTCCAGATTTGATGACGGACGGCGCGCTGTCTCGTCTCAGCTACAAACATGGTGCCGGCCCTAGACCGGTTGTGATGACGAGAGAACGACAGTTATGGCTAAGAGCAAGTTTGAACGTAACAAGCCGCACGTCAACATTGGCACGATTGGTCACGTTGACCATGGCAAGACGTCGTTGACGGCGGCGATTACGAAGTATTTCGGTGAGTACAAGCCGTACGACCAGATCGACGCAGCACCGGAAGAAAAGGCGCGCGGCATCACGATTTCGACGGCGCACGTCGAGTATGAGACGGTTGCGCGTCACTATGCGCACGTCGATTGCCCCGGCCACGCCGACTATGTGAAGAACATGATCACCGGTGCGGCGCAGATGGACGGCGCGATCCTCGTCGTTTCGGCTGCCGACGGCCCGATGCCGCAGACCCGCGAGCACATTCTGCTTGCCCGTCAGGTTGGCGTTCCGGCGATCGTCGTGTTCCTGAACAAGGTCGACCAGGTTGACGATGCCGAGCTTCTCGAACTCGTCGAGCTCGAAGTACGCGAGCTTCTGTCGAAGTATGATTTCCCCGGCGACGACATTCCGATCGTCAAGGGTTCGGCTTTGGCTGCGCTTGAAGACTCAAACAAGGAAATCGGCGAAGACGCCGTGCGTGCCTTGATGGCGGAAGTCGACAAGTACATTCCGACACCTGAGCGTCCGATCAACCTGCCGTTCCTGATGCCGATCGAAGACGTTTTCTCGATCTCCGGCCGTGGTACGGTTGTGACGGGCCGCGTCGAGCGCGGGATCGTCAAGGTCGGTGAAGAAGTCGAGATCATCGGCATCAAGCCGACGACGAAGACGACGGTGACCGGCGTCGAGATGTTCCGCAAGCTGCTCGACCAGGGCCAGGCCGGCGACAACATCGGCGCACTGATCCGCGGCGTTGGCCGTGAAGACGTCGAGCGCGGCCAGATCCTGGCGAAGCCCGGTTCGGTCAAGCCGCACACCAAGTTCAAGGCAGAAGCCTACATCCTGACGAAGGACGAAGGTGGCCGTCATACGCCATTCTTCTCCAACTACCGTCCGCAGTTCTACTTCCGCACGACCGACGTGACGGGTGTTGTGACTTTGCCGGAAGGCACGGAAATGGTCATGCCCGGCGACAACATCGCAGTCGATGTGACGCTGATCGTGCCGATCGCCATGGAAGAGAAGCTGCGCTTCGCTATCCGTGAAGGTGGCCGCACCGTTGGTGCAGGCATCGTCTCGTCGATCATTGAGTAATATATTCTGATAGTTCGAATCGGGAAGGGCGGTCCATTGGGCCGCCCTTTTTGTTCCACTGTTTTAGTACCAAAGTCTAATTTCTCTCAGCTACAACTTCTGGTATCAAATTTACGCAAAGCCGGTCCAGATATTTTGCGGAGTTAGAGTGTTCCAGACAGTACCCGTTAAATATCGTTATCGGCTTTTCTTCCTCATTTTCCTGATGGTCCCTGTTCTGCAATACATAGCGATGGCGCCGGCGCTTGCTACCATGGCGGAGGATCAGCCGCGCTTTACCACACCAGGAAATATCAGCCGCCCCTATACGCCAGTCCGGTTACCCGATCTCCCGAAGAGCCCAGGCGCTACGACCCCTGGAAATATCAGCCGCCCTTATACTCCTGGCGGACTCTTGGGACGCTCCTTCGTGTCTTCTGACACTAATCGTCCCAATAAGCAGGTTCGGCCTCCAAAAAATGGCGTGGTGCTTTTTGAGCCCTATACGCCCGTTCGGCTTCCTGATCTCCCCAAGAGTAGTGGGGTTTCTTCTGTACCCTATACGCCGGTTCGATTACCCGATCTTCCCACAAAAAGTGCTGTACCTTCTGAGCCGTACGCTCCTGCAAGGCTTTCGACCCCAGACAAGGCTCCCAAGCCCTTCAAGCTCACCGATCCGGCCATGCGGTTTGCTATCGTGCGGAACGCTTCCGCAAGCTGCGAACCAACCTGTCCGGAGTGGATAGCGGCCTCGGGTACGATTACAGCGAATACCCCCTCAAGATTGCGCAAGGTCCTGCGACAGCTGGGCAAGCGGCGATTGCCCATTGTGATAGAATCGAATGGCGGTGCAGTGGACGCGGCCATGGAAATAGGACGCTTGATCCGAAAGCGGGGGCTCGACATTGCGGTTGGAAAAACCAGCTTCTATGAATGTGATCCTGACCAGAAAGGTTGCAAGCCAAAATATTCGGATGGCGCTTATGCGGGCTTTGCCTATCCCGGTTGGGCAGCTTGCATGTCAGCTTGCCCATTTATCGTTGCCGGCGGCACCAAACGTTTTGTGGGTCTGTGGGCAGAGCTTGGTGTCCACCAGATCACCACCACAGTTACCAAAACAATGGTAAAATACCGGACACGCTACCGGATCGTGAAAGGCAAAAAGAAAATCGTCGATACGAAAATCGTTGGGCGTAGATCGACCGGAACGTACAAGACAACCGAACTATCCAAAGGTTATCGCAAACGACTCAACGCTTACTTCAATGAAATGGGTGTCGACGCTGGCATTGTCGCTAAAATGCTTTCAATTCCGGCAAGCGATATTTCCATTCTGGACCATGATGAGTTGTTGAATTTTCGAATGACAACTGGTCCCGGCGATGTGGGCGATTTCTCCAGCGCGAGCACCTGCGCGCAAGAGCCAAAACCTGCAAACTGCATTGAATTAAGTGCAATCGTCACTAAATAAACAATTATCGAGCGTCTCGGCAGTGGGATCGGTTCGAGAAGTTTGTCAATGACACCTTGATCATACCTTTGGGACTTGAAAAGCTCTCCGCTTTGTGGAATGTACGCCCCGAACATATAGGGGAGTAGCTCAGTTGGTAGAGCGGCGGTCTCCAAAACCGTAGGTCGCAGGTTCGAATCCTGTCTCCCCTGCCAACACATAGTCTGCCGGTGCACGATTGGATGGTGCAATGGGCAGATGTTTGGAAAGAAACGAATCCGGGGGCCTTGTGTTTTACCGGAATCGGTTCTATGTAACATCAACAGACACGCGGTGCGTGGAGCTGAACGATCAGCTTTACGGGCCGTAATGGTGTGGACAGATGGTGTTGTTTCAATGGCAACACAGAATGTTTACAGCAACATGACACGCACGAGCGGTAAATGGCATCCAAAACGAATCCAATAACTTTTTTTCAGCAAGTGCGCGCTGAAACCGCAAAGGTCACGTGGCCTTCGCGTCGCGAAACGCTCATTTCCACCGCGATGGTGATGGTAATGGCGTTTTTTGCTGCGATTTTCTTTTTCGCAGCTGATCAGTTGATGGCATACGGGATCGATCTGATTCTCGGTCTTGGTCGTTAACGCAGGCTGACAAGAAAATCGGGATTGGGAAATAGCAATGACCGCGCGCTGGTATATCGTTCACGCCTATTCGAATTTTGAGAAGAAGGTCGCCGAGTCGATCGAAGAAAAGGCAAGGCAGAAGGGTCTGTCGCACCTTTTCGAGAAGATTCTCGTGCCGACCGAAAAGGTGGTCGAAGTGCGCCGTGGCCGCAAGGTCGATGCCGAGCGCAAGTTCTTTCCGGGTTATGTCCTGGTCCGTGCCGATCTGACGGATGATGCGTATCATCTGATCAAGAACACACCGAAGGTGACGGGTTTCCTCGGTTCGGACAACAAGCCGATTGCGATTTCCGATAAGGAAGCCGATCGCATCCTGATGCAGGTTCAGGAAGGCGTCGAGCGGCCAAAGGCTTCGATCTCGTTCGAGATTGGCGAAAGTGTTCGCGTTGCCGATGGTCCGTTCGCTTCATTCAACGGCACCGTACAGGAGGTCGACGAAGAGCGTTCGCGCCTCAAGGTCGAGGTTTCGATTTTTGGCCGCGCTACGCCGGTCGATCTGGAATTTGGTCAGGTGGAAAAAGTCTGATCAATCGGCGGCTCTCTAGAGTCGCTTGCTGCGTCAGCAGCAAACATGGTGGGAGGTAAGGCAGCCTTTAGCCGGGCTTTCGATCCGCACCACCAAACTGCAACCGCCGGTTATCCGGCATAAAGATAAGCCGCCGGTTAGCCGGCATGGTGAAAAAGGCAGGAAGTTATGGCTAAGAAAGTAGCAGGCCAGCTCAAGCTGCAGGTTTCGGCAGGATCGGCAACGCCATCCCCGCCGATCGGACCGGCACTTGGTCAGCGTGGCATCAACATCATGGAATTCTGCAAGGCCTTCAATGCGGCTACGCAGGAACTGGAAAAGGGTTCGCCCATTCCGGTCGTGATTACATATTATCAGGACAAGTCCTTCACATTTGCGATGAAGACGCCGCCAGTGTCTTACTTCCTCAAGAAGGCTGCAAACCTGAAGTCGGGTTCGAAAGAGCCGGGCAAGGTCGTTGCTGGCAAGATTTCGCGCGATAAGGTGCGTGAAATCGCTCAGGCGAAGATGAAGGACCTGAATGCAGCGGACGTTGAAGCCGCTATGCGCATGGTCGAAGGTTCTGCCCGTTCAATGGGCCTGGAAGTGGTGGGCTGAGACGATGGCAAAACTATCAAAGCGTGTAGCGAAAGTTCGTGAAGGCGTTGACCGTAACAAGCTCTATGACCTGACTTCGGCTATTGCCATGGTCAAGGAGCGTGCGGTTGCCAAGTTCGACGAGACGATCGAAGTTGCAATGAATCTCGGCGTTGATCCCCGTCATGCGGACCAGATGGTTCGCGGCGTCGTCAATTTGCCGAATGGCACGGGCCGTACGGTTCGCGTAGCTGTTTTTGCACGAGGTGCCAAGGCTGATGAAGCCAAGGCTGCAGGTGCAGATATCGTTGGTGCGGAAGATCTGTTCGAGATCGTCAACAGCGGCAAGATCGATTTCGATCGCTGCATTGCCACTCCGGACATGATGCCGCTCGTTGGCCGTCTCGGTAAGGTTCTCGGCCCGCGCGGCATGATGCCAAACCCGAAGGTTGGCACGGTTACGGCTGACGTTGCCGCTGCCGTCAAGGCTTCCAAGGGCGGTGCTGTAGAGTTCCGCGTCGAGAAGGCTGGTATCGTTCACGCCGGCGTCGGCAAGGCATCCTTCGATGCCAAGGCGCTGGAAGAGAACATCAAGGCATTCGCCGATGCAGTCACCAAGGCAAAGCCAACCGGCGCCAAGGGTGATTACGTCAAGCGCGTCGCGATTTCCTCGACGATGGGCGCTGGCGTCAAGATCGATCCAGCAACGGTACGCGTTGCGTAAGTGCTGATTGAAGTTTCAAGCTTAACTGTTTGAGACTAAAGAATTCCAGGCCCTTCGGGGCCTGGATAACCGGACGAAAATCCGGTTATCCTGTCCGAGATTGCGGGTGGTTCGCCTTAATTCATCAAGAACCCGCATGAGACGTGGAAAAACCAAGTTTAGAGGGCTTCGCCCGATGAACAAGGTTCGAACCGTAGTTGCCTTTCGCTTGCAGCCGATCTCGGCGAAGCAGGGGGGACAGGATCCTCAAGTGCTGTGTGGTTTCAATCTTCGGATTGCTACTTTGTAGCAAAAGGCAACCCGGCAGGAATGCAATCTCGCATTTCTGCCAAATGGAGAGAGACAGTGGAAAAAGCGGAAAAGCGCGAATTCGTCGCGTGGCTGAATGGGGTCTTCAAGGACTCTGGTTCAGTTGTCGTGGCCCACTATACCGGTCTCACCGTTGCGCAACTGAGCGATCTTCGCTCGAAGATGCGTGATGCTGGTGGCACCGTTAAAGTCGCGAAGAACCGCCTTGCCAAGATCGCTCTTCAGGGCACGGATTCGGAAGGCATCGCTGACCTGTTCACAGGTCAGACACTCGTTGCTTATTCCAACGATCCGATTACGGCACCAAAGATCGCCATTGAATTTGCCAAGGGTAACGAAAAGCTCGTCATCCTCGGTGGCTCGATGGGAGCAACAACTCTCGACCCGGACGGTGTGAAGGCTTTGGCCGCACTCCCATCCCTCGACGAGTTGCGCGCAAAGCTGGTTGGTATGATCCAGACACCGGCTACCCGCATCGCTCAGATCGTCAACGCACCGGCAGGTCAGCTTGCCCGCGTTTTTGGCGCCTATGCCCGGAAGGACGAAGCGGCATAAGGCCGTTCTCGCTGTCAATATATCGAACCTTGTAAAGGAATATCAAAATGACTGATCTCGCAAAGATCGTAGACGACCTGTCCAACCTGACTGTTCTCGAAGCTGCTGAACTTTCGAAGCTTCTTGAAGAGAAGTGGGGCGTTTCTGCTGCTGCTCCGGTCGCTGCTGCTGCCGCTGCTGGCGGTGGTGCAGTTGCTGCTGCAGTTGAAGAAAAGACTGAATTCGACGTCGTTCTGACCGAAGCCGGACCTAACAAGATCAACGTGATCAAGGAAGTTCGCGCCATCACCGGTCTTGGCCTCAAAGAAGCCAAGGACCTCGTTGAAGCCGCTCCTAAGGCGGTTAAGGAAGGCGTTAACAAGGAAGAATCTGACAAGATCAAGGCACAGCTCGAAGCTGCTGGCGCCAAGGTCGAACTCAAGTAAGCCTTGCACTGTTTGGCGGGCAGGGCAACCTGTCTGCCAACTCCTGCGCCGTGCGTCTGTTTAGACGCACAAAGGACGCAGGAGCACTAAGAATGTTCCCCTCGGGGAATCCGGTACTGAACCCTTTTCCTGACGGCAATTTCGATGCTTTCAGGAAACGGGTTTTGTCCCGTTCACGGGGCCGCATAAGCGGTTTTAAGAAACAGGCCAGTTTCTGGCATAAAGACGAGGAGCGACGATGGCTCAGACCCATTCTTTCAATGGTCGTAGGCGCGTACGCAAGTTTTTCGGTAAGATTCCGGAAGTCGCAGAGATGCCGAACCTCATCGAGGTTCAGAAAGCTTCCTACGATCAGTTTCTGATGGTGGAAGAGCCCAAGGGCGGGCGTCTGGATGAAGGTTTGCAGGCTGTATTCAAGTCTGTGTTCCCGATCCAGGATTTCTCGGGTGCTTCCATGCTCGAATTCGTCAAGTACGAGTTCGAAGCTCCAAAATTCGACGTTGACGAATGCCGTCAGCGCGATCTGACTTATGCTGCGCCACTGAAGGTGACGCTGCGCCTCATCGTGTTCGATATCGATGAAGATACCGGCGCGAAGTCGATCAAGGACATCAAGGAACAGGACGTCTACATGGGCGATATGCCGCTCATGACCGACAACGGCACGTTCATTGTCAACGGCACCGAGCGCGTGATCGTATCGCAGATGCACCGTTCGCCGGGCGTCTTCTTCGATCACGACAAGGGCAAGACGCATTCGTCCGGCAAGCTTCTGTTTGCCGCACGCGTCATTCCTTACCGCGGTTCCTGGCTCGACATCGAATTCGATGCCAAGGACGTTGTCTATGCGCGTATCGATCGCCGCCGCAAGATCCCCGCGACGTCGCTGCTGATGGCGCTTGGCATGGATTCGGAAGAAATCCTGTCAACCTTCTATAACTCCATCACTTTCAACCGTGATGGCGATACCTGGCGGATTCCGTTCTCCGTGGATCGTTTCCGCGGATTCAAGGCGACCACTGACGTTATCGATGCCGATACCGGCGAGGTTATTCTCGAGACCGGCAAGAAGCTGACGGCACGCAGTGCCAAGCAGCTCGCTGAAAAGGGCCTGAAGTTCATCAAAGCGACTGAAGACGATCTGCTCGGCACCTATCTCGCCGAAGACATCGTCAACATGGAAACTGGTGCAGTCTACCTCGAAGCCGGCGACGAACTCGACGAAAAGACGCTCAAGGTCCTGCTTGATACCGGTGTGACGGAAATCAACGTTCTCGATATCGACCATGTCAATATCGGACCGTACATCCGCAACACGCTTGCCGTTGACAAGAACGAGAACCGTCAGGACGCACTGTTCGACATCTATCGCGTCATGCGTCCGGGTGAACCGCCAACAATCGACTCGGCCGAAGCCATGTTCAAGTCGCTGTTCTTCGACAGCGAACGTTACGATCTCTCGGCCGTCGGCCGCGTGAAGATGAACATGCGCCTCGATCTCGATGCAGAAGACACCGTTCGCATCCTGCGCAAGGAAGACATCCTCGCTGTGGTCAAGATGCTGGTTGATCTGCGTGATGGCCGCGGCGAAATCGACGACATCGACAATCTCGGCAACCGCCGTGTGCGTTCGGTCGGCGAATTGATGGAAAACCAGTACCGTGTTGGTCTGCTTCGCATGGAGCGCGCCATCAAGGAACGCATGTCGTCCATCGAAATCGACACCGTGATGCCGCAGGACCTGATCAACGCGAAGCCGGCAGCAGCTGCCGTTCGCGAGTTCTTCGGTTCCTCGCAGCTGTCGCAGTTCATGGATCAGACCAACCCTCTGTCCGAGATCACGCACAAGCGTCGTCTTTCGGCATTGGGACCTGGTGGTCTGACCCGCGAGCGCGCAGGCTTCGAAGTTCGCGACGTTCATCCGACGCATTACGGCCGTATCTGCCCTATCGAGACACCGGAAGGCCCGAATATCGGTCTGATCAACTCGCTCGCAACCTTTGCCCGGGTCAACAAGTACGGTTTCATCGAAAGCCCGTACCGCAAGATCATCGATGGCAAGGTGACGGACGAAGTCGTCTATCTGTCCGCGATGGAAGAAGCCAAGTATCACGTGGCGCAGGCCAATGTGGAATTGGATGCCTCTGGCGCGTTTACGGATGAATTCGTTGTCTGCCGTCATGCGGGTGAAGTTCTGATGGCACCGCGTGAAAACGTGGATCTGATGGACGTTTCGCCAAAGCAGCTCGTATCGGTTGCCGCAGCACTTATTCCGTTCCTGGAAAACGACGACGCCAACCGCGCTCTGATGGGCTCGAACATGCAGCGTCAGGCCGTTCCCCTGGTTCGTGCCGAGGCGCCGTTCGTCGGAACCGGTATGGAGCCGGTCGTCGCTCGCGATTCCGGTGCCGCTATCGGTGCACGCCGCACAGGTATTGTCGATCAGGTCGATGCGACCCGTATCGTTATCCGTGCGACGGAAGATCTCGTGCCGGGCAAATCGGGCGTCGATATCTATCGCCTGATGAAGTTCCAGCGTTCGAACCAGAACACCTGCATCAACCAGCGTCCGCTGGTTCGTGTTGGCGACCGGATCGAAAAGGGTGACATCATCGCTGACGGTCCTTCGACGGATCTGGGCGATCTGGCGCTCGGCCGCAACGTGCTCGTCGCGTTCATGCCGTGGAATGGTTACAACTACGAAGATTCCATCCTGCTTTCTGAAAAGATCGTTTCGGATGACGTCTTCACCTCGATCCATATCGAGGAGTTCGAAGTCATGGCCCGCGACACGAAGCTCGGACCTGAAGAAATCACGCGCGACATTCCGAACGTTTCGGAAGAAGCGCTGAAGAATCTGGACGAAGCCGGCATTGTCTACATTGGCGCCGAAGTTCAGCCGGGCGATATCCTCGTCGGCAAGATCACACCGAAGGGCGAAAGCCCGATGACTCCGGAAGAGAAGCTTCTGCGAGCCATCTTTGGTGAAAAGGCTTCGGACGTTCGTGACACCTCGATGCGCATGCCGCCCGGGACCTACGGTACGGTTGTGGAAGTTCGCGTTTTCAATCGCCACGGCGTTGAAAAGGACGAGCGCGCCATGGCGATCGAACGCGAGGAAATCGAGCGTTTGGCCAAGGACCGTGACGACGAACAGGCTATCCTTGACCGCAACGTCTATGGCCGTCTGGCTGACGTTCTCAATGGCAAGTCTGCTGTTGCCGGACCGAAGGCGTTCAAGAAGGGCACTGTTGTTACACAGGACGTCATGGGTGAATACCCGCGTTCCCAGTGGTGGCAGTTTGCTGTCGAGGACGAGAAGATCCAGGGCGAAATCGAAGCTCTGCGCAACCAGTACGACGACTCCAAGAAGCTGCTTGAGCAGCGCTTCATGGACAAGGTCGAAAAGGTCCAGCGCGGCGACGAGATGCCTCCAGGCGTCATGAAGATGGTCAAGGTCTTTGTCGCTGTGAAGCGCAAGATCCAGCCGGGCGACAAGATGGCTGGCCGTCACGGCAACAAGGGCGTTGTTTCGCGTATCGCCGCTGTTGAGGATATGCCGTTCCTTGAAGACGGAACGCATGTCGACATCGTGCTCAATCCGCTTGGCGTGCCAAGCCGCATGAATGTCGGGCAGATCCTCGAGACGCATCTGGGCTGGGCTTGCGCCGGAATGGGCAGGAAGATCGGGGAACTGATCGATGCCTACAAGGCACAGCACGCACAGGGCGAACAGGGCGACATTGCACCGCTGAGAATGACGATTGAATCGATCATTCCGGACAATGACCGCAACGAGCCGGTTCGCAACTACGATGATGAGAGCATCATTCGTCTTGGCGAACAGATGAAGCGTGGCGTATCGATTGCAACACCGGTGTTTGACGGTGCGCATGAACCGGACATCAATGTGATGCTGGAACAGGCGGGTCTGCATTCTTCGGGTCAGTCGACGCTTTATGACGGACGTACGGGTGAGACTTTCGATCGTCAGGTGACTGTCGGCTACATCTACATGCTGAAGCTGCACCATCTGGTCGACGACAAGATCCACGCCCGTTCGATCGGACCATACTCACTCGTCACGCAGCAGCCTCTGGGTGGTAAAGCCCAGTTCGGTGGTCAGCGCTTCGGTGAAATGGAGGTCTGGGCCCTTGAAGCATACGGTGCGGCCTACACGCTGCAGGAAATGCTTACGGTCAAGTCCGACGATGTCGCCGGTCGTACCAAGGTCTACGAGGCGATCGTCCGCGGCGACGACACGTTCGAGGCCGGTATTCCGGAGAGCTTCAACGTTCTCGTCAAGGAAATGCGTTCGCTCGGTCTCAATGTCGAGTTGGATGATACACGCCAGCTGGAACAGCAACAGGCATTGCCTGACGCTGCAGAGTAAAAAGGGAAGGGTGCGTGGTTCTGCTGCGCACCCGACCGGTTTGTTTCGAGCTGCTGCTGAAGCGGTATTTGATCTAGATGGACCGCGGTGGCGGATACCCATCGCAAGTAGAGGGCACTTTCTGCCCCATGGAGAAACGGCATGAACCAAGAGGTCATGAATCTTTTCAATCCTCAGGTGCCTGTGCAGGCATTCGATTCCATCCGGATATCGATCGCCAGCCCTGAGAAGATTCTGTCCTGGTCATACGGTGAGATCAAGAAGCCGGAGACGATCAACTACCGCACTTTCAAGCCTGAGCGGGATGGTCTCTTCTGTGCTCGGATCTTCGGGCCGATCAAGGACTATGAATGCTTGTGCGGCAAGTACAAGCGCATGAAATACAAGGGCATTATCTGCGAAAAATGCGGTGTGGAAGTCACGCTGTCACGCGTTCGTCGTGAGCGCATGGGCCATATTGAACTTGCAGCTCCGGTTGCGCATATCTGGTTCCTGAAGTCTCTGCCAAGCCGTATCGGTACATTGCTCGACATGACCTTGAAGGGCATCGAGCGCGTTCTCTATTTCGAGAACTACATCGTGACCGAGCCGGGTCTGACTGCCCTTAAGGAGCATCAGCTCCTTTCGGAAGAAGAGTACATGATTGCGGTCGATGAGTACGGTGAGGACAGCTTCACTGCACTGATCGGCGCTGAAGCTATTCATGAACTTCTGGCTTCGATGGATCTGGAGAAGATCGCCGGCGATCTGCGCGAAGAACTGGCGACAACCACTTCGGACCTGAAGCAGAAGAAGCTCATGAAGCGTCTGAAGATCGTCGAGAACTTTCTGGAGTCGGGTAACCGTCCGGAATGGATGATCATGAAGATCGTTCCGGTCATTCCCCCGGACCTGCGCCCGCTGGTTCCGCTGGATGGCGGACGTTTTGCTACGTCCGACCTCAACGATCTCTATCGCCGCGTTATCAACCGTAACAACCGTCTGAAGCGTCTGATCGAACTGCGCGCTCCCGGCATCATTATCCGGAACGAGAAGCGCATGCTTCAGGAATCGGTTGATGCGTTGTTCGACAATGGCCGCCGTGGCCGAGTCATCACCGGTGCCAACAAGCGTCCGCTCAAGTCGCTGTCCGATATGCTCAAGGGCAAGCAGGGCCGCTTCCGCCAGAACCTTCTTGGCAAGCGCGTCGACTATTCCGGCCGCTCGGTTATCGTGACCGGTCCGGAGTTGAAGCTGCACCAGTGCGGTCTGCCAAAGAAGATGGCGCTCGAACTGTTCAAGCCGTTCATCTACGCCCGTCTCGACGCCAAGGGTTATTCCTCGACCGTCAAGCAGGCGAAGAAGCTGGTTGAAAAGGAAAAGCCGGAAGTCTGGGATATTCTCGACGAGGTCATCCGCGAGCATCCGGTTCTCCTGAACCGTGCTCCGACGCTGCATCGTCTCGGCATCCAGGCATTCGAACCGATCCTGATTGAAGGTAAGGCAATCCAGCTGCATCCGCTCGTCTGTACCGCTTTCAACGCGGATTTCGACGGCGACCAGATGGCTGTTCACGTTCCGCTTTCTCTGGAAGCGCAGCTTGAAGCCCGCGTTCTGATGATGTCGACGAACAACATCCTGCACCCTGCAAACGGTCTGCCGGTTATCGTGCCATCGCAGGACATGGTTCTTGGCCTGTACTACCTGTCGATCGTTGCGGCCAAAGAGCCGGGTGAGGGCATGGCCTTTGCCGATATGGGCGAACTTCACCATGCCATCGGCAGCGGTGCAGTGACCCTGCATACCAAGATCAAGGGCCGCTTCAAGAGCATCGATGCCGATGGCAAGCCGACGTCCAAGATCTATGAAACGACTCCCGGCCGCATGATCATCGGTGAGCTGCTGCCCAAGCACCACAACGTGCCTTTCGACATCTGCAATCAGGAAATGACCAAGAAGAACATCTCCAAGATGATCGACACGGTCTATCGCCATTGCGGACAGAAAGAGACGGTCATTTTCTGCGATCGCATCATGCAGCTTGGCTTCGGTCATGCTTGCCGCGCTGGTATTTCGTTCGGCAAGGACGACATGGTCATTCCGGAAACCAAGGCGAAGCTGGTTGCTGAAACCGAAGCTTTGGCGACGGAATACGAGCAGCAGTACAATGACGGCCTGATCACTCAGGGCGAGAAGTACAACAAGGTCGTCGACGCCTGGGGCAAGTGCACCGAGAAGGTCGCCGACGAAATGATGGCACGCATCAAGGCCGTCGAGTTCGATCCTGTTACTGGCCGCCAGAAGCAGATGAACTCGATCTATATGATGTCGCACTCGGGTGCTCGTGGTTCGCCGAACCAGATGCGCCAGCTGGGCGGTATGCGCGGTCTGATGGCCAAGCCTTCGGGCGAGATCATCGAAACGCCAATCATTTCGAACTTCAAGGAAGGTCTGACCGTGAACGAGTACTTCAACTCGACCCACGGTGCCCGTAAGGGTCTCGCCGACACCGCCTTGAAGACGGCCAACTCCGGTTACCTGACACGCCGTCTCGTTGACGTCGCGCAGGATTGCATCGTCATCTCGGTTGATTGCGGCACGACAACGGGCCTCACCATGCAGCCGATCGTCGATGCCGGTCAGGTTGTTGCGACTATCGGTCAGCGGGTTCTGGGCCGTACGGCTCTCGAAGACATCCTGCATCCGGTTTCGGGTGACGTTCTTGTCAAGGGTGGCAACATCATCGATGAGTTCGATATCGATGCCATTGAAAAGGCTGGTGTTCAGTCGATCCGCATCCGTTCGGCTCTCACTTGTGAGACCCGTGGCGGCATCTGCGCCAAGTGCTACGGCCGCGATCTGGCTCGTGGTACGCCGGTTAACCAGGGTGAAGCTGTCGGCGTTATCGCCGCCCAGTCGATCGGTGAGCCGGGCACGCAGCTGACGATGCGTACGTTCCACCTTGGTGGTACCGCGCAGGTGGTCGATCAGTCGTTCCTCGAAGCGAGCTACGAAGGCACCGTGCAAATCCGCAACCGTAACGTGGTGCGCAACTCCGATGGCCATCTGGTCGTCATGGGCCGCAACATGGCTGTTGTCATTGTCGATGCGACTGGCAAGGAACGCGCAACACACCGCGTCACCTACGGTTCGCGCATCTATGTCGATGATGGCGATAATGTTAAGCGCGGCCAGCGTGTTGCCGAGTGGGACCCTTATACCCGCCCGGTCATGACGGAAGTCGAAGGTCATGTCGAATTCGAGGACATGGTCGACGGTCTCTCGGTTACGGAAACGACGGACGAGTCCACCGGTATCACCAAGCGCGTGGTTATCGACTGGCGCTCGACCCCCCGTGGTTCGGATCTGAAGCCTGCCATCGTCGTCAAGGACAAGGCCGGTAAGGTTCTGAAACTGGCAAAGGGCGGCGATGCTCGCTTCCAGCTGTCAGTGGAATCGATCCTTTCGGTCGAGCCCGGTTCGCATGTGAAAGCGGGTGACGTTCTTGCCCGTATTCCGATGGAAAGCGCCAAGACCAAGGACATCACCGGTGGTCTGCCGCGCGTTGCGGAACTGTTCGAAGCTCGTCGTCCGAAGGACCATGCTATCATCGCCGAAATCGATGGTACGGTTCGTTTTGGCCGCGACTACAAGAACAAGCGCCGCATCGTCATCGAACCGAACGACGAGACGCTCGAACCTGTCGAATATCTGATCCCCAAGGGCAAGCCTTTCCATCTTCAGGACGGCGACGCCATTGAAAAGGGTGATTATATCCTCGACGGCAATCCTGCGCCGCATGACATCCTGGCGATCAAGGGCGTGGAGGCTCTGGCTTCCTACCTCGTAAACGAAATCCAGGAAGTCTATCGTCTGCAGGGCGTTCTGATCAACGACAAGCACATCGAAGTGATTGTTCGTCAGATGCTTCAGAAGGTCGAGATCACCGAGTCGGGCGATACCGGGTTCATCCCCGGCGATCATGTCGACCGGATCGAGCTGGACGAAATTAACGAGCGTCTTGAAGAGGATGGCAAGAAGTCCGGCTACGGCACTCCGGTGCTGCTGGGCATCACCAAGGCCTCGCTGCAGACGCCGTCGTTCATCTCGGCTGCATCCTTCCAGGAGACAACGCGCGTCCTCACGGAAGCCGCTGTCGCCGGCAAGATGGATGCTCTGCAGGGCCTGAAGGAGAACGTCATCGTTGGACGTCTGATCCCGGCAGGTACCGGCGGAACGGTCAAGCAGATCCGCCGCATTGCCGGAGCCCGCGACGAGTTGATCATCGACGAGCGCCGCAAGGAAGCAGGGGCAAGCGCCGTCAAGGTCGGCCCGATGCTGACGGACATGACAGGCCAGCCGGCCGAATAAGCCGGTAGCCAACATCAAACCAAAAGGCCGCCCCGGAGCAATCCGCGGCGGCCTTTTTCTTGGGCGTTTCAATCGAGAACAACTAAAGTTCTACTGGAGGTAGAAATTCTTGCGCCGGAATCGCCATTTCTTGTGTAGGATTCGGCAGTTCTTGTGTGAGATTCGAGTCTTTTCGCGCAAAATCTTCGTCGGAATAAACCTGAGGCATCTCAAAAATCGGATGGCTGAGAACCCATTGAACAGAACTATTCACTGACCTGCTATATTAGCCATCCAGACAGTGACGTATTCAGCAAATCGCAACCATAGATTGCAAAGCATAGGCCCGCTCCCATGGCGGGTAATTTCAATCCCTACTCATTAAACTCGATCAGCGCCGCTTGGCCGGTGAGGGCGGTTTTCCAGGCGGAGAGGTGCGGTTCTTCTTCGGGCTCTTCGGTCAGCGTACCGATCTCCAGAAGCTCGGCTTCCTCGTAGCCTGAATTGGCAAGGATCTGCAGCGCGGTGTTGACCAACCCGTCGGCATCATCATTCATCAGCAACAGATGGACTTGGCGAGGCTCGTCGTCCTTGTCTTTCCAGACATCGGCAACGATGAGGTGTACGGTTTTCGACTCGGCTGGTGATGAAGACATTGAAATGTTCCTGATTCTGCGATTTGAAGTCCAGAATAGACAAACGAGCGCGTCGCGTCACCGAATGTCATGAAATCCCTGTGCAAGATTTGAAATTTTGCTTGAAATAATGCCTGTCCGGCGAAACTATCTTACATTCAGGCCCGAGAGAGCCTGCAAACGCTGCAAACCTTAATAATATTGTGGCTTCAGGCTTGACGAAAGCCCGGGGACACAGTATCAGCAGCCCATCTGAGCCGATGTGAGATTGGCCGTTTCGGAGCGACACGCTCTGGAGATCATCTCAAACAGGGTTCGTTTTACGATCGAAATGCAATTTGCCGCTCGCATGAGGCCTATAGGGCTTCCTCTGCTTTTATTCGGGCAACCACCCTTGCGGTGGTTTAGTTGCCCGAATTCGTGCATGAGCATGGCGCTGAAACGGCCCTGACGGGCGAAGATACGAGATTTGGCTGAAGTGCTTGCCGCTTCGACCGCATTACAAAGAGGGAAGGTTGAATGCCTACCGTAAACCAGTTGATCCGCAAGCCGCGCACTGCGCCGGTAAAGCGCAATAAAGTCCCTGCTCTGCAGGAAAACCCGCAGAAGCGCGGCGTTTGCACTCGCGTCTACACGACGACCCCGAAGAAGCCGAACTCGGCTCTGCGTAAGGTCGCCAAGGTGCGTCTGACGAACGGATTTGAAGTCATCGGATATATTCCGGGTGAGGGGCACAACCTTCAGGAACACTCCGTCGTGATGATCCGCGGCGGCCGTGTAAAGGATTTGCCGGGTGTTCGTTACCACATCATCCGTGGTGTTCTGGATACCCAGGGCGTCAAGAACCGCAAGCAGCGCCGTTCCAAGTACGGTGCGAAGCGTCCGAAGTAAGATTTACCCGGTGCTGAGCCATCGATTGGCCAGCCCGACGAAGCGAAGAGACAGAAGAATATGTCCAGACGCCATAGTGCAGAAAAGCGTGAGATCAATCCGGATCCGAAATTCGGCGATCTCGTTCTGACCAAGTTCATGAATGCAGTCATGCATCATGGCAAGAAGTCGATTGCTGAGCGTATCGTTTACGGTGCGCTTGAGTCCGTTGAGTCCAAGAGCAAGCAGGAGCCGGTTGCCCTGTTCCATCAGGCTCTCGACAATGTAGCGCCGCACGTTGAAGTTCGTTCGCGCCGTGTTGGTGGTGCAACGTATCAGGTTCCGGTCGATGTTCGCCCGGAGCGCCGTCAGGCTCTTGCCATCCGCTGGCTGATCAATGCAGCTCGTGGCCGCAATGAGACGACGATGATCGATCGCCTGTCGGGTGAGCTTCTCGATGCTGCAAACAACCGCGGCTCGGCTGTAAAGAAGCGTGAAGACACGCATCGCATGGCAGAGGCCAACCGCGCATTCTCGCATTACCGCTGGTAATTGCGAAAACATCTATTCTTAGAGGCACCATATCATGGCTCGCGAATATAAAATCGAAGACTACCGGAATTTCGGTATCATGGCGCATATCGACGCCGGCAAGACCACGACTACCGAGCGTATCCTTTATTACACCGGCAAGTCGCACAAGATCGGTGAAGTCCATGATGGCGCCGCAACCATGGATTGGATGGAGCAGGAGCAGGAACGTGGCATCACGATCACGTCCGCTGCAACCACGACCTTCTGGAAGGGCCGTGATGGCAAAATGCGTCGCTTCAACATCATCGACACGCCTGGCCACGTCGACTTCACTATTGAAGTAGAGCGTTCGCTGCGCGTTCTCGACGGTGCGATTGCGCTTCTCGATGCCAATGCCGGTGTTGAGCCACAGACTGAAACCGTCTGGCGTCAGGCTGAGAAGTATCATGTTCCGCGCATGATCTTCGTCAACAAGATGGACAAGACCGGCGCTGATTTCTATCGCTGCGTCGACATGGTCAAGACCCGCCTTGGTGCCAAGGCACTCGTCATGCAGCTGCCGATCGGCGCTGAGACAGAGTTCAAGGGCGTTGTCGATCTGATCGAAATGAAGGCACTCATCTGGCGCGACGAACAGCTCGGCGCTCAATGGGACGTCGTTGAGATCCCTGATAACCTCAAGGACCAGGCTGTCGAGTATCGCGAAAAGCTGATCGAGACCGCTGTTGAGGTCGATGAAGCCGCTACCGAGGCTTATCTCGAAGGCAACATGCCGGACAATGACGCGCTTCGCGCTTTGATCCGTACCGGTACCTGCCGCGTTGATTTCCATCCGGTATTCTGCGGCTCGGCCTTCAAGAACAAGGGCGTACAGCCTTTGCTTGATGGTGTCGTTGAATATTTGCCTTCGCCGGTTGACGTTCCTTCCATCAAGGGCATCGATCCGAAGACCGATGCGGAAACCGTTCGCAAGTCGTCCGACGACGAGCCGCTTTCCATGCTGGCATTCAAGATCATGAACGATCCGTTCGTTGGTTCGCTGACCTTCTGCCGTATCTATTCCGGCAAGCTGACCAAGGGCATTTCGCTCGACAATACGGTCAAGGAAAAGCGCGAACGTATCGGCCGCATGCTGCAGATGCATTCCAATTCGCGTGAAGACATCGAAGAAGCCTTTGCTGGCGACATCGTTGCTCTGGCAGGCCTCAAGGAAACCACAACGGGTGATACGCTCTGCGATCCGTTGAAGCCGGTTATCCTCGAGCGCATGGTATTCCCTGAGCCGGTTATCGAGATTTCGATCGAACCGAAGACCAAGGCTGACCAGGAAAAGATGGGCCTCGCGCTCAATCGCCTTGCAGCTGAGGATCCTTCATTCCGCGTCAAGACAGACGAAGAATCCGGTCAGACGATCATCGCAGGCATGGGCGAGCTTCATCTCGACATTCTCGTTGACCGTATGCGTCGCGAGTTCAAGGTCGAGGCGAACGTTGGTCAGCCACAGGTTGCCTACCGTGAATCGATCACCCGCAAGGCTGAGATCGACTACACCCACAAGAAGCAGTCCGGTGGTTCGGGTCAGTTTGCTCGTATCAAGGTTATCTTCGAGCCGCATGACGGCGACGATTTCATCTTCGAATCGAAGATCGTCGGCGGTGCTGTTCCGAAGGAATACATCCCGGGTGTTGAAAAGGGTATTCAAAGCGTCATGGGTGCGGGTCCGCTCGCAGGCTTCCCGATGCTCGGCGTGAAAGCCACGCTGGTCGACGGTGCATACCATGATGTTGACTCTTCGGTTCTTGCCTTCGAAATCGCAGCTCGTGCTGCATTCCGCGAAGGTGCGCAGAAGGCTGGTGCCCAGCTGCTCGAGCCGATCATGAAGGTCGAAGTGGTTACGCCTGAAGATTACGTCGGTGACGTGATCGGCGATCTGAACTCACGTCGTGGTCAGATCCTGGGTACGGAAGCGCGTGGTATTGCGACCGTCATCAATGCACAGGTGCCGCTGGCCAATATGTTTGGTTATGTGAGCAACCTGCGTTCGATGAGCCAGGGCCGTGCACAGTACACCATGCAGTTCGATCACTATGAACCTGTCCCGGCAGCAGTCGCGCAGGAAATTCAGAAGAAGTTTGCGTAACCATAAGGTTGCGCGTGACAGTTGAAGTTAAGCCTGAGCAGGCGAACATATAACGGAGAGCTCAGATGGCTAAGAGCAAGTTTGAACGTAACAAGCCGCACGTCAACATTGGCACGATTGGTCACGTTGACCATGGCAAGACGTCGTTGACGGCGGCGATTACGAAGTATTTCGGTGAGTACAAGCCGTACGACCAGATCGACGCAGCACCGGAAGAAAAGGCGCGCGGCATCACGATTTCGACGGCGCACGTCGAGTATGAGACGGTTGCGCGTCACTATGCGCACGTCGATTGCCCCGGCCACGCCGACTATGTGAAGAACATGATCACCGGTGCGGCGCAGATGGACGGCGCGATCCTCGTCGTTTCGGCTGCCGACGGCCCGATGCCGCAGACCCGCGAGCACATTCTGCTTGCCCGTCAGGTTGGCGTTCCGGCGATCGTCGTGTTCCTGAACAAGGTCGACCAGGTTGACGATGCCGAGCTTCTCGAACTCGTCGAGCTCGAAGTACGCGAGCTTCTGTCGAAGTATGATTTCCCCGGCGACGACATTCCGATCGTCAAGGGTTCGGCTTTGGCTGCGCTTGAAGACTCAAACAAGGAAATCGGCGAAGACGCCGTGCGTGCCTTGATGGCGGAAGTCGACAAGTACATTCCGACACCTGAGCGTCCGATCAACCTGCCGTTCCTGATGCCGATCGAAGACGTTTTCTCGATCTCCGGCCGTGGTACGGTTGTGACGGGCCGCGTCGAGCGCGGGATCGTCAAGGTCGGTGAAGAAGTCGAGATCATCGGCATCAAGCCGACGACGAAGACGACGGTGACCGGCGTCGAGATGTTCCGCAAGCTGCTCGACCAGGGCCAGGCCGGCGACAACATCGGCGCACTGATCCGCGGCGTTGGCCGTGAAGACGTCGAGCGCGGCCAGATCCTGGCGAAGCCCGGTTCGGTCAAGCCGCACACCAAGTTCAAGGCAGAAGCCTACATCCTGACGAAGGACGAAGG
Source organism: Phyllobacterium sp. LjRoot231 (assembly GCF_964253365.1). Taxonomy (NCBI): domain Bacteria; kingdom Pseudomonadati; phylum Pseudomonadota; class Alphaproteobacteria; order Hyphomicrobiales; family Phyllobacteriaceae; genus Phyllobacterium; species Phyllobacterium sp. LjRoot231. The sequence goes on along the minus strand of NZ_CAXUQT020000001.1, from coordinate 3,376,564 downwards.
TGGCCGTCATACGCCATTCTTCTCCAACTACCGTCCGCAGTTCTACTTCCGCACGACCGACGTGACGGGTGTTGTGACTTTGCCGGAAGGCACGGAAATGGTCATGCCCGGCGACAACATCGCAGTCGATGTGACGCTGATCGTGCCGATCGCCATGGAAGAGAAGCTGCGCTTCGCTATCCGTGAAGGTGGCCGCACCGTTGGTGCAGGCATCGTCTCGTCGATCATTGAGTAATTAAGGTTTTATGCGGAAGGCGCCTGCTATAGGCGTCTCCGCTAAACAAGGAAAAGATGAAATGAACGGTCAAAACATCCGCATTCGCCTCAAGGCGTTTGATCATCGGATCCTTGACGATTCGACGCGGGAAATCGTGTCGACTGCCAAGCGTACCGGTGCCAATGTGCGCGGACCGATCCCGCTTCCTACGCGGATCGAGAAGTTCACGGTTAACCGCTCGCCGCATATCGACAAGAAAAGCCGCGAACAGTTCGAGATGCGCACTCATAAGCGTCTTCTCGATATCGTAGACCCAACCCCGCAGACTGTTGACGCGCTGATGAAGCTCGATCTTTCCGCTGGTGTTGATGTCGAGATCAAGCTGTAAGGCTTGAGGACGGAAGGACGAACCGATGCGTTCAGGTGTAATTGCACAGAAGCTGGGCATGACTCGCGTCTACAACGACGCAGGTGAGCATGTGCCGGTGACAGTACTCCGGATGGAGAATTGTCAGGTTGTGGCTCAGCGTACAGTCGAGAAGAATGGCTACACTGCCGTTCAGCTCGGTGTAGGTCTGGCCAAGGTAAAGAATACGACGAAGAGCTTGCGCGGTCATTTCGCGACGGCTTCAGTCGAGCCAAAGGCTAAGGTCGCGGAATTCCGCGTCTCTGCCGACAATCTTCTTGATGTCGGTGTTGAGATCACAGCCGAACATTACGTTGCCGGCCAGAAGGTCGATGTGACTGGTACTTCGATCGGTAAGGGTTTTGCCGGTTCGATGAAGCGCCATAACTTCGGCGGTCACCGCGCTACGCACGGTAACTCGGTCACCCACCGCGCTCACGGTTCTACCGGTCAGCGTCAGGATCCGGGCAAAGTGTTCAAGGGCAAGAAGATGGCCGGTCATATGGGTCAGACCCGTATCACCACACAGAACATCGAAGTCGTTTCGACGGACCTCGATCGTGGCCTTATTCTGGTTCGTGGTGCTGTTCCTGGTTCCAAGGGTGCATGGATCCTGGTACGCGATGCCGTCAAGGTAGCGCTGCCGGACAATGCTCCGAAGCCAGCTGGTCTCCGGGCGCTTGCAGTCGACGAGGCCGCAAACATTGAAGCAGCCGTGTCTGATGCAGAAGTCGCACAGGCAACCGAGGGAGCCGAATAATGGACCTTTCGATCACAACACTCGAAGGCAAAGAAGCCGGCAAGGTGAAACTCTCCGAGGAGATTTTCGGTCTTGAGCCGCGCGACGATATCCTTCAGCGCATGGTCCGTTACCAGCTTGCTCGCAAGCAGCAGGGCACGCACAAGGCAAAGGGCCGTTCGGAAATCGCACGGACCGGCGCCAAGATGTACAAGCAGAAGGGTACGGGCCGCGCCCGTCACCATTCGGCACGTGCTCCGCAGTTCCGCGGCGGTGGTAAGGCTCACGGTCCGGTTGTTCACAGCCATGATCATGACCTGCCGAAGAAGGTGCGCGCTCTTGCACTTCGTCATGCCCTGTCTGCCAAGGTGAAGGCTTCCGACCTGATCATCATCGATGATCTTCTGTCGGCTGAAGCCAAGACCAAGGTACTTGTTTCGCAGTTCGCCAAGCTTGGCCTCGAAAATGCGCTTCTCATCGGCGGTGCCGAGATCGATGCGAATTTCCGCCGTGCCGCTTCGAACATCCCGAACATCGATGTTCTGCCAATTCAGGGCATCAATGTTTACGACATCCTGCGTCGTGGCAAGCTCGTGCTTTCCAAGGCAGCAGTTGAAGCTCTCGAGGAGCGTTTCAAATGACTGATCTTCGCCACTATGACGTGATCGTCAGCCCGGTCATTACCGAGAAGTCCACCCTGGTTTCCGAACATAACCAGGTTGTCTTCAACGTAGCCAAGAAGGCAACGAAGCCGGAAATCAAGGCCGCAGTCGAAGCGCTGTTCCGCGTGAAGGTTACTGCAGTCAATACAGCTGTGCGCAAAGGCAAGGTGAAGCGGTTCCGCGGCATCGTCGGGCGCCAGAGTGATGTCAAGAAAGCAGTCGTGACGCTTGCCGAAGGGCAGTCGATCGATGTTTCGACTGGTCTCTGAGGGGCCGTGGAGTAAAGACAATGGCACTCAAACATTATAATCCAACCACACCAAGCCAGCGTCAGCTGGTCATCGTGGACCGTTCGGAGCTTTACAAGGGCAAGCCCGTCAAGGCTTTGACCGAAGGTCTGTCGTCGAAGGGTGGTCGTAACAACACCGGTCGCATTACCGTGCGCTTCCAGGGTGGCGGTCACAAGCGTACGTACCGCTTCGTTGATTTCAAGCGTCGCAAGCACGACATTGCCGCCAAGGTTGAACGGCTTGAATACGATCCTAACCGGACCGCATTCATCGCGCTCATCCGCTATGAAGACGGTGAGTTGAGCTACATCCTGGCGCCGCAGCGTCTGGCCGTTGGCGACAGCGTTATCGCTGGCGCGCAGACGGACGTGAAGCCGGGCAATGCGATGCCTCTGCAGGCTATGCCGGTCGGCACCATCATCCACAATGTGGAGATGAAGCCGGGCAAGGGCGGTCAGATCGCTCGCTCTGCCGGTACCTATGCGCAGCTCGTCGGCCGCGACCAGGGCATGGCAATTCTTCGCCTGAACTCAGGTGAACAGCGCCTCGTCCACGGTTCGTGCTTCGCCACGGTCGGTGCGGTATCGAACCCTGACCATGGCAACATCAACCTTGGTAAGGCAGGTCGCAGCCGTTGGCTTGGCCGGATGCCGCACAATCGCGGCGTCACCATGAACCCGGTCGATCACCCCCACGGTGGTGGTGAAGGCCGTACGTCAGGCGGACGTCATCCAGTTACTCCGTGGGGCAAACCCACGAAGGGCAAGAAGACGCGCTCCAATAAGTCGACGGACAAGTTCATCGCTCGTTCGCGTCATCAGCGCAAGAAGTAAGAGAGGTAGTCTGAAATGGCTCGTTCAGTTTGGAAAGGCCCGTTCATCGATGGCTATCTTCTCAAGAAGGCTGAGAAGGTACGTGAGGGCGGTCGCAGTGAAGTTATCAAGATCTGGAGCCGTCGCTCCACGATCCTGCCGCAGTTCGTCGGTCTGACCTTCGGCGTGTACAATGGTAACAAGCATGTTCCGGTTTCGGTCAACGAAGAGATGATCGGACACAAGTTTGGTGAATTCGCTCCGACGCGTACCTATTACGGGCACGGCGCGGACAAGAAGGCGAAGAGGAAATAACGATGGGCAAGGCTAAGGCTCCGCGCCAGCTTAAGGACAACGAGGCGAAAGCCGTTGCCCGCACGCTCCGCATCAGCCCTCAGAAGCTTAATCTGGTGGCTGCTCTGATCCGTGGCAAGAAGGTCAACGCCGCTCTTGCCGACCTGGAATTTTCGCGCAAGCGCATTGCAGGCACGGTGAAAAAGACACTCGAATCGGCTATCGCCAACGCAGAAAACAACCATGACCTGGATGTTGATACGCTGGTTGTTGCTGAAGCCTATGTAGGCAAGTCAGTCGTGATGAAGCGCTTCCATGTTCGTGGTCGCGGTCGTGCAAGCCGGATCGAGAAGCCATTCTCGCATCTGACGATCGTCGTTCGCGAAGCTGAGGAAAAAGGGGAGGCCGCATAATGGGCCAGAAGATTAATCCGATTGGCTTCCGCCTCGGCATCAACCGTACCTGGGACTCGCGTTGGTACGCGAACACCGGTGAATACGGCAAGCTGCTGCATGAAGACCTGAAGATCCGCAAGTATCTGATGGACGAACTGAAGCAGGCAGCCATCTCCAAGGTGGTGATCGAGCGTCCGCACAAGAAGTGCCGCGTTACGATCCATGCTGCACGTCCGGGTCTGATCATTGGCAAGAAGGGCGCCGATATCGAGAAGTTGCGCCGCAAGCTGTCAGAAATGACGAATGGCGACACGACGCTCAATATCGTTGAAGTCCGCAAGCCGGAAACAGACGCAGTTCTCGTTGCGCAGTCGATCGCGCAGCAGCTGGAACGCCGCGTTGCTTTCCGCCGTGCCATGAAGCGTGCCGTTCAGTCGGCAATGCGTCTTGGTGCAGAAGGCATTCGTATCAATTGCTCGGGCCGTCTCGGCGGCGCGGAAATTGCGCGTATGGAATGGTACCGTGAAGGCCGCGTGCCTTTGCATACTCTTCGTGCCGATATCGATTACGGAACTGCTGAAGCACACACTGCCTACGGCATTTGCGGCGTCAAGGTCTGGGTCTTCAAGGGCGAAATCCTTGAGCACGATCCAATGGCTTCCGAACGTCGTGCTGTTGAAGGTGATGCCAGCCATCAGGGTTCGGGCCGTCGCCGCGAAAACGCTTAAATAGCGTCTTTCGGAAACGAGAATTTTGGAGTAGAGAACAATGCTGCAGCCTAAGCGCACAAAGTTCCGCAAGCAGTTCAAGGGCCGTATCCACGGCGTATCGAAAGGCGGCACGGACCTTAATTTTGGTGCTTTCGGCCTGAAGGCCCTCGAGCCGAACCGCGTTACCGCGCGTGAGATCGAAGCCGCTCGCCGTGCAATTACCCGTCACATGAAACGTGCCGGTCGTGTGTGGATCCGGATTTTTCCGGATGTGCCGGTCACATCGAAGCCTACTGAAGTCCGCATGGGTAAAGGTAAGGGTTCGGTTGACTATTGGGCATCCCGTGTCGCACCAGGCCGCGTCATGTTCGAGCTCGACGGCGTTTCGGAAGAAACTGCTCGTGAAGCCCTCCGTCTCGGAGCGGCCAAGCTTTCGGTCAAGACGCGCTTTATTCAGCGCATCGCAGAATAAGGGGTGGATGTTATGAAATCCGCAGAAGTTCGGGCCTTGAGCCTCGATCAGTTGAATGAAGAGTTGGGTTCCCTGAAGAAAGAGCAGTTCAACCTGCGCTTCCAGAAGGCAACCGGCCAGTTGGAAAAAACCGCTCGCGTCCGGCAGATCCGCCGTGATATTGCGCGCATCAAGACTGTCGCCCGCCAAAAAGCGGTCGAGAGCAAGGCTTAAGGAAGAAAACCATGCCTAAACGCATTCTGCAGGGCGTTGTCGTGAGCGACAAAAACGACAAGACCGTTGTGGTCAAGGTCGAGCGGCGCTATTCGCACCCGCTCCTCCAGAAGACTGTGCGCCAGTCCAAGAAATACAAGGCGCACGATGAGAGCAACCAGTTCAAGGTTGGCGATATGGTTTCCATCGAGGAATCCAAGCCGATTTCGAAGGACAAGCGTTGGGTTGTCGTAACAGACGCCCCGGCGAGTTAAATAACTATCTGTATGTAAGACGCAGCAATCGCGAGGGGCAAGGAAAGCCCAGTCTGGTTGAACAAGAAGAAGGCGGCTAGTCATGATTCAGATGCAAACAAACCTCGACGTCGCGGATAATTCCGGCGCCCGTCGTGTCATGTGCATCAAGGTGCTGGGCGGTTCGAAGCGGAAATATGCTTCGGTCGGCGACATTATTGTCGTTTCGATCAAGGAAGCAATTCCGCGCGGCCGCGTGAAAAAGGGCGACGTGATGAAGGCGGTGGTTGTTCGCACCGCCAAGGACATCCGTCGCGCAGATGGTAGCGTTATTCGTTTCGATAAAAACGCCGCCGTCCTGATCGACAACAAGAAAGAGCCTATCGGCACGCGTATCTTCGGACCGGTTCCGCGCGAACTTCGCGCAAAGAGCCACATGAAGATCATCTCGCTGGCTCCAGAAGTATTGTAAGGAGCAGACGATGCAGAAGATCCGTAAAGGCGACCGCGTTGTCGTTCTTGCTGGTAAGGACAAGGGCCGTACCGGCGAAGTAATCAAAGTTTTGCCGAAGGACGAGCAGGCGCTCGTTCGCGGCGTTAATCTTGTAAAGCGTCACCAGAAGCAGACACAGACCCAGGAAGCCGGCATCATTTCGAAAGAAGCGCCGCTCCATCTGTCGAACATTGCTATCGCCGACAAGGATGGAAAGCCGACCCGCGTTGGTTTCAAGATCCTCGAGGACGGCAAGAAGGTACGTGTAGCAAAGCGTTCAGGAGATCTGATCGATGGCTGATGCAAAGATCGAACCCCGTCTGAAGAAGCAGTACCTGGAAGTGGTACGTAAGGCGCTTCTCGAGGAGTTCAAATACGACAACGAGATGCAGATCCCGCGCATCACCAAGGTTGTCCTCAACATGGGTGTGGGCGAGGCAACTGCCGACTCCAAGAAGCCAACTGTCGCAGCTGAAGATCTGGCATTGATTGCCGGTCAGAAGGCGGTTATTACCCGTGCGCGCAATTCGATCGCTACTTTCAAGGTGCGTGAGAACATGCCGATCGGAACGAAGGTCACCCTTCGTAAAGAGCGCATGTATGAATTCATCGACCGTCTGATCAACATCGCGCTGCCGCGCGTTCGAGATTTCCGCGGTCTGAACCCGAAGAGCTTTGACGGTCGTGGCAATTTCGCCATGGGCATCAAGGAGCACATTGTGTTCCCGGAAATCAACTACGACAAGGTTGATCAGATCTGGGGCATGGACATCATCGTTTGCACGACTGCAAAAACGGATGATGAAGCACGCGCTCTCCTGCGCGCCTTCAACTTCCCTTTCCGCCAGTAACGGCAAGCGTAGCGAGGTATTTGAAATGGCAAAGACGAGCGCAGTCGAAAAGAACAAGCGCCGCGGTCTTCTGGTAAAGCGTTTCGCTGCAAAGCGTTCGCGCCTGAAGGCTGTCGTGATGAATCAGTCGCTTCCTCTGGATGAGCGCTTCCGCGCAACCATCCAGTTGGCAGAGCTGCCACGCAATTCCGCCAAGGTCCGTATTCGCAACCGTTGCGAAGTTTCGGGCCGTCCGCGCGGTTATTACCGCAAGATCAAAATGTCGCGTATCGCATTGCGCCAGCTGGGTTCGCTCGGCCAGGTGCCTGGCATCGTGAAGTCGAGCTGGTAAGGGAGAAGACAGATGTCTATGACAGATCCTCTCGGCGATATGCTGACACGTATCCGTAACGCAACCATGCGCAAGAAGGGCAAGGTTTCGACCCCAGCCTCCAAGCTGCGCGCCCGCGTTCTGGATGTTCTTCAGGCCGAAGGCTATATCCGCGGATACAGCCAGGTTGATTTCGACAACGGCAAGTCCGAGATCGAAATCGAACTGAAGTATTTTGAGAACGTACCGGTAATTCGCGAGATTACCCGTATTTCGAAGCCCGGCCGTCGCGTTTACGTTTCGGTCAAGTCGATCCCGCAGGTTGCGAACGGTCTTGGTATTTCGATCCTGTCGACGCCGAAGGGCGTGATGGCAGACCACGAGGCACGTGAACAGAATGTCGGCGGCGAACTGCTCTGCCGTATATTCTAAGCACCGGCTTGAAAAGGTTTGAAAAATGTCTCGTATCGGTAAAAAACCAGTGGCAGTCCCGCAAGGCGTAACAGCCAGCGTAGACGGCCAGACCATCAAGGCCAAGGGCCCGAAGGGCGAATTGTCCTTCGTTGCCAATGACGACGTTGTGGTCAAGTTTGAAGACGGTGCTGTCAGCGTTAACCCGCGTGACAACACCAAGGTTGCTCGTTCGAAGTGGGGCATGAGCCGCACCATGGTCGTCAACATCTTCACAGGTGTTAAGGACGGCTTCGAAAAGCGCCTTGAAATCAGCGGCGTCGGCTATCGTGCGGCAATGCAGGGCAAGAACCTGCAGCTGTCGCTCGGCTTCAGCCATGAAGTTGTTTACAAGGTGCCGGAAGGCATCACTGTTGCCGTACCGAAGCCGACGGAAATCGTCGTGACGGGTATCGACAAGCAGCAGGTTGGCCAGGTCGCAGCTGAGATTCGCGAATATCGTAGCCCGGAGCCTTACAAGGGCAAGGGCGTGAAATATGCGGGCGAGAAGATCGTTCGTAAAGAAGGTAAGAAGAAGTAAGGAATTCGTGTCATGGCATCGCCGAAAGAAATCATTCAGCGTCGCGCTTCGCGTGTTCGCCGCCAGCTCAAGGCGGTTGCCGGTGACCGTCCGCGGCTCAGCGTCCACCGTTCTTCGAAGAATATCTATGCGCAGGTCATCGACGATGCGCATGGTCACACAATTGCATCCGCATCCACTCTCGAAGCTGACCTCAAGGGCAAGCTGAAGACCGGTGCAGATTCGGACGCAGCGGCATTGATCGGCAAGCTTGTTGCAGAGCGCGCTGTTAAAGCCGGTATCAAGGAAGTTGTCTTCGATCGTGGCGCCTATATTTACCACGGCCGTGTCAAGGCACTTGCTGAAGCTGCCCGTGAAGCAGGTCTTAGTTTCTAAGACCTACCGTTCACGCCATAGCGGCCTGCAAATGGCGTTTTTCTGCGATCCGGTGCTCACGTACCAAATGTACGCTGCGCTCCGGTTCTCGAAAACCACCATTTTCGGCTCGCCCTGACCTGATCGGTCACACAAGCCTTATGACTTGGTCGTAGGGTAAAGAATATCGAAGTCCGGAACTGCAGGGGCTCGCCTCTTGCAAGCCGGACTTCGATAGCGCATAAGCCCTCCTGAACCGGACGGTTTGCGGGAATTCTGCGCAACAAGGACCGTTACTGCAGCCTATGTGGATCCAAGTGGATGCACGGCACGGTAAAATCATTCGTGCTACCGGAAAAGAAAAAGGAATTAGGAGTATGGCACAGGAAAAGAGAAGCCGCGAAGATCGCGGCCGCAACGAAGAGCGCGACAGCGAATTCGTTGACAAGCTCGTACACATCAACCGCGTCGCCAAGGTCGTCAAGGGCGGCCGGCGTTTTGGCTTTGCTGCTCTCGTCGTTGTCGGCGATCAGAAAGGCCGTGTTGGTTTCGGTCATGGCAAGGCACGCGAAGTGCCGGAAGCTATCCGCAAGGCAACTGAATCCGCCAAGCGCGAAATGATTTTCGTACCGCTGCGCTCGGGCCGTACCCTTCACCACGACGTTGAAGGCCGTCATGGCGCCGGCAAGGTTCTGCTTCGTGCAGCCACAGCTGGTACAGGTATCATCGCCGGTGGTCCAATGCGCGCCGTCTTCGAGACGCTTGGCGTTCAGGACGTTGTCGCAAAGTCGCTCGGTTCGTCGAACCCATACAACATGGTTCGCGCGACATTCGATGCCTTGAAGCATCAGATGCACCCGAAGGACATCGCTGCTCAGCGCGGTATCAAGTATTCGACACTGCAGGCTCGCCGCCGCGATGTGGTCGGTTCGGAAGAATAGGCCATAATTGGCGCAGCAGGGCAGGGCCATTGGTTCTGCTCACTGTAGAGACTAAAGGACAAAGTCATGGTTGAGAAGAAGAAGGGTAAGACGGTTACGGTCGAACAGATCGGCAGCCCTATCCGCCGTCCGGCAGAACAGCGTGCAACGCTGATCGGCCTGGGCCTCAATAAGATGCATCGCCGCCGTACGCTTGAAGATACGCCTTCAATTCGCGGAATGATTGCAAAGGTTCAACATCTCGTCCGCGTTGTGGACGAGGCTTGATACCGGAGATTAGACAAATGAAACTCAATGATCTGAGTGAAAATCCAGGCGCCACCAAGGCCCGCAAGCGCGTTGGCCGTGGTATTGGTTCGGGTTCCGGCAAGACTGCCGGCCGTGGTGTCAAGGGACAGAAGTCGCGTTCGGGCGTTGCCATCAACGGTTTCGAAGGCGGACAGATGCCGGTTTACCGCCGCTTGCCAAAGCGCGGTTTCACCAACATCTTCTCGAAGAACTTCAACACCGTTTCGGTTGGCCGTATCCAGGCTGCCATCGATGCCAAGAAGCTCGATGCCAAGGCAACCGTCACGATCGAAGCCCTCAAGGCTGCCGGCGTCATTCGCCGCCCCAAGGACGGCGTACGTCTCTTGTCCGATGGCGAGATCACGACTGCGGTAACGTTTGAGGTTTCCGGTGCATCGAAGGCTGCGATCGAAAAGATTGAAAAGGCCGGCGGTACCGTCAAGCTTCCAGCCGCTCCTGCAGCTGCAGAATAAAATGGCTATTCAGGCGGCGATCTTCGTGATCGCCGCTTGTACCTTTTCTTAAGGGCACATATCTGGGTAGGACCATCGATTCCCACTGCGGGTAGAACGATGGAGCCCCGAAGGGGCACAGACCGGAGACTATAATGGCTTCAGCCGCTGAACAGCTCGCGTCAAATCTCAATTTCTCTGCTTTCTCGAAGGCCGATGAGCTCAAGAAGCGCATCTGGTTTACGCTTGGCGCACTGCTGGTCTACCGGCTTGGAACCTATATCCCGCTGCCGGGTATCAATCTTGCCGCCTATGCCCAGGCCTTCAACCATCAGTCGCAGGGCATTCTCGGCATGTTCAACATGTTCGCCGGCGGCGCTGTTGCGCGCATGGCGATCTTTGCACTCGGCATCATGCCCTATATCTCGGCTTCGATCATTGTCCAGCTGATGACGTCGGTCGTTCCGGCGCTTGAGCAGCTGAAGAAAGATGGCGAGCAAGGCCGCAAGGTCATCAACCAGTATACGCGTTATGGCACCGTGCTTCTGGCAACGGTTCAGGCCTACGCGATCGCGGTGGGCCTGCAGGGCAGCCAGGGAATTGTCACCAATCCGGGGCCGTTCTTCCTGTTCTCGACAGTGATCACACTTGTCGGTGGCACCATGTTCCTGATGTGGCTGGGCGAGCAGATTACAGCACGCGGCATCGGTAATGGTATCTCGCTGATTATCTTCTCCGGCATTGTCGCCAATTTGCCCCAAGCTATTTCCGGAACGCTGGAACTTGGCCGCACAGGTGCGCTGTCCACCGGCGTTATCCTCGCCATCATCGTTCTGACGATTGCGGTCATCGGCATCATCGTTTTCGTCGAGCGCGCCCAGCGCCGTCTTCTGATCCAGTATCCGAAGCGCCAGGTCGGCAACCGCATGTTCCAGGGTGACACCTCGCATCTGCCGCTGAAGCTCAATACCGCCGGTGTTATTCCGCCGATCTTCGCTTCGTCGCTGCTGCTTCTGCCGGCAACGATCGCCGGCTTCGCGCAGAGCCATCAGATGCCCGCCTGGGCAACGACGATCCTTTCGTCGCTTGGTCATGGCCAGCCTGCCTATATGGCGCTCTACGCCGCGATGATCATCTTCTTCGCCTTCTTCTATACGGCGCTTGTCTTCAATCCGAAGGACACCGCCGACCAGTTGAAGAAGCATTCCGGTTTTATCCCCGGCATTCGCCCCGGCGAACGCACGGCTGAGTATATCGATTACGTCCTGACGCGTGTCACGGTTCTCGGCGCAATCTACCTCGTCGTCATCTGCATGCTGCCTGAGTTCCTGATCTCGTGGGCCGGTGTTCCTTTCTATCTCGGCGGTACGTCGCTGTTGATTGTCGTGAGCGTTACGCTCGATACGGTTGCGCAGATCCAGGGTCATCTGATTGCGCACCAGTATGAAGGGCTGATCAAGAAGTCGAAGCTCCGGGGAGGGAAACGCAACAGATGAGATTAATACTTCTCGGACCACCGGGGGCAGGTAAGGGAACTCAGTCTCAGCGCTTGGTAGAAAAATTTGGTGTACCGCAGCTCTCCACGGGGGACATGCTGCGTGACGCCGTCAGGGCCGGAACCGATATCGGTTTGCGCGCCAAGGCCGTCATGGATGCCGGTAAGCTGGTGTCCGACGAGATTGTGAATGCGATCGTTTCGGAACGCATCGATCAGCCGGATGCGGTCAATGGGTTTATCCTAGACGGTTATCCGAGAACGTTGATCCAGGCCGACGCTGTCGAGCAGATGCTGGCCGACAAGGGTCTCGAACTCGATTGCGTGATCGAGCTTGAAGTCGATGACAATGTCCTCGTCGAGCGTATATCCGGCCGCTATTCCTGCGCGAAGTGCGGCACCGGCTACCACGACACCAACAAGAAGCCGCATGTTGCAGGTGTCTGCGACAAGTGTGGTTCGACGGAATTCAAGCGCCGTCCCGACGACAATGCCGAAACGGTGCGCACGCGCCTTGAGGCCTACTACAAGCAGACCTCACCGCTCATTGGCTACTACTATGCCAAGGGCAAGCTGAGGAAGGTCGATGGCATGGCGGACATGGAAGATGTCACCGCATCGATCGAAAAAATTCTGTCAGAATTATAACACTGACATAATTTCATCGAAGGAGTTGACTTTTCACAGCGATTCCTTCAAGTACGGCGCAAATTCGCTTGGATATAAAGCGGTCGGCGCCGATCCGGTAAAAGAGGTTCGGGGCTGATCGTTTGTGTTTGTCCCGGATATAATTTTCATCCCGTCATCTGGCTGCCGCATTGGCCATCCAGCTCTGCCGGTCAACAAGGAGAACAGACGTGGCTCGTATCGCTGGCGTCAACATCCCGACGAACAAGCGCGTTGTTATCGCGCTTCAGTACATTCACGGGATTGGTCAAAAGTTTGCGCAGGAAATCGTCGAGAAAGTCGGCATCCCTGCAGAGCGTCGCGTCAATCAGTTGACCGATGCGGAAGTCTTGCAGATTCGCGAAACAATCGATCGCGATTACCATGTTGAAGGTGATCTGCGCCGTGAAGTTTCGATGAACATCAAGCGTCTGATGGATCTGGGCTGCTACCGCGGTCTGCGTCATCGCCGCTCGCTGCCGGTTCGCGGTCAGCGTACGCATACCAATGCGCGTACCCGCAAGGGTCCTGCCAAGGCAATCGCCGGCAAGAAGAAGTAATATTCCCGGCGCGGTTCGCTGCGCCGGTTTCGTCTTTACGGGCGGACAAGTGCTGGTTTCGCACTCTAACTGAAACCACGGTGGAGCCTCTGGAAATACGGAGGCGTCGAGATCAACTGAAAGGACTACCATGGCCAAAGAAGCCACGCGCGTTCGCCGTCGCGAGCGCAAGAATATTTCGTCGGGCGTTGCCCACGTCAATTCGACATTCAACAATACGATGATCACCATCACGGATGCACAGGGCAATGCGATTGCCTGGTCTTCCGCTGGTGCACAGGGCTTCAAGGGCTCACGCAAGTCCACGCCTTTCGCTGCACAGATGGCTGCCGAAGATTGCGCCAAGAAGGCACAGGAACATGGCATGCGCTCGCTCGAAGTCGAGGTCTGCGGACCTGGCTCCGGCCGTGAATCGGCTCTGCGTGCGCTCCAGGCTGCTGGTTTCACGATTACGTCGATCCGCGACGTAACGCCGATCCCGCACAATGGCTGCCGCCCTCGCAAGCGTCGCCGCGTATAATTTTATTGCGACAGGAATAGGCCGCATGAGCTGGCTTTCAGCTCCTCTGCGGTTTCCACGCCTCAATGCCACGATTGGATGGTGGTAAAGGCAAGGATGAAGGAAAAATAAATGATCCAGAAAAACTGGCAAGAATTGATCAAGCCGAACAAGGTCGAGTTCCAGACCTCCGGCTCGAAGACCAAGGCAACGGTCGTCGCTGAGCCGCTAGAACGCGGCTATGGCTTGACGCTCGGCAATGCCTTGCGCCGTGTGCTCCTGTCCTCGCTGCGCGGCGCTGCCGTGACAGCTGTACAGATCGACGGCGTTCTGCATGAATTCTCGTCGATCCCCGGCGTGCGTGAAGATGTGACGGACATCGTCCTCAACATCAAGGAAATCGCTATCCACATGGAGAGCGATGGTCCGAAGCGCATGGTCGTCCGCAAGGAAGGGCCCGGCGTTGTAACGGCTGGCGACATTCAGACCGTTGGCGATATCGAGATCCTCAATCCGGATCACGTGATCTGCACGCTGGACGAAGGCGCTGAAATCCGCATGGAATTCACCGTCAATACCGGCAAGGGCTATGTTCCGGCTGACCGCAACCGCGCAGAAGATGCTCCGATCGGCTTGATCCCGGTCGATAGCCTTTATTCGCCGGTCCGCAAGGTTTCCTACAAGATCGAGAACACCCGCGAGGGCCAGGTTCTCGATTATGACAAGCTTATCCTGCAGATTGAGACCGACGGTTCGATCTCCGGTGAAGATGCTGTTGCCTATGCAGCGCGTATTCTTCAGGACCAGCTCGCGATCTTCGTCAACTTCGACGAGCCGCAGAAGGAAGTTCAGCAGGAACAGGTTACCGAACTCGCGTTCAATCCTGCTCTGCTCAAGAAGGTCGATGAACTCGAACTTTCGGTTCGTTCGGCAAACTGCCTGAAGAATGATAACATCGTCTACATTGGCGATCTTATCCAGAAGACAGAAGCAGAAATGCTGCGCACACCGAACTTCGGCCGCAAGTCGCTGAACGAAATCAAGGAAGTTCTCGCTTCCATGGGTCTCCATCTCGGTATGGAAGTTCCTTCATGGCCGCCAGAGAACATCGAAGATCTCGCGAAGCGTTACGAAGACCAGTATTAAGAACCCGGGCTCTGCCCGAATTTAAAGCCCGGGCCATGAGTCCGAAAAAGAGAAACTAAGGAGAAGGCTCATGCGCCACGGTAATTCAGGCCGCAAGCTTAACCGGACTGCCAGCCATCGTAAGGCGATGTTTGCCAATATGGCTGCATCACTGATCGAGCATGAGCAGATCGTGACAACGCTGCCCAAGGCCAAGGAAATTCGTCCCATCGTTGAAAAGCTTGTCACGCTCGGCAAGCGCGGTGATCTGCACGCTCGTCGTCAGGCCATTTCGGCCATCCGCGACGCCAAGCTCGTCGCCAAGCTGTTCGATACGCTTGCGCCGCGCTACGGCCAGCGCAACGGCGGTTACATCCGCATCATGAAGGCAGGCTTCCGCGCCGGTGACAATGCACCGCTCGCAGTTGTCGAGTTCGTCGATCGCGATGTCAGCGCCAAGGGTTCCAAGGATTTGGCCCGCGTTGAAGCTGAACGCGAGACTGAAGCCGAAGCAGCGTAAGCAACGCTTCGATTTAGAATTGAGAATAGAGAAGGGGGCTTACGCTCCCTTTTTCTGTTGGTTAGCGAAAGTAATACCAAACGAGACCTAGTCAGCAACAGACCGTCTGCCCAGCCCTTCTGCAAGCAGCGTTGTTGCCAGCATGTTGAGAGAAACGCCTTCACGATCGGCGCGTCGGGCAAGGGCGGCATGCAGCGATTTTGGCACGCGCTGGCGCCATTGTCCTCCGTAGACTTCGCCTTCCTTCGGCACGGCTCGACCCAACTCCTTCAACGTCTCAATATAGGACCTGAGAGCATCCCGCCCCTCTTTGAGGGCGTCTTCCGGTGTCTCGCCGTCGGCAATGCATCCCGGATAGTCAGGAAACTCCACTAGATAGCCGCTGCCTTCTTCTTCTGTCAGGGGTCTGATTTCAAAACGCGGCAATGTTTCGCGATCAGTTTTCATTTTCTTCTCCAACACGATCCAGCAAATCCAGGAAGCGCGTGACATAGATTGGTTTTAATGGTTTGTGTGTGGGCACTGTCAACGGCATCAACACTTATTTTCGTATCGGCTCGTCCGGTTCGGAAGATGGCAGACCATGCATTGCATAGTGCTGATACATCTTTGCTTCGGTGAGGAATGCGTACACTGCCGAGTCCACTGCATGAATGAATCCCGCAAAGCCGCAACGCCAATAGCCAGAAAAGAAATAGGTTCGTACAAAGTAAACGGCCGGATTGAATATCAACTTCAATCTGCGGGCGGGTTTGCCTGCAGTGATCAACGACTGAGCCTTCAAGGATGAGTACTCATTTTCCTTCATGAGCTGCTCTTTCAGAGGCAAGGGACGATAGTGCAGTAGCGCGCCCTTTGTCAGTGTTTTGACATGCCCGTCGACAATCAAACTCTCATGTACAGTCCGAGATAGGTCATAGCTCGCGTGCTCTTTCCGCACTAGCCGTATGTGACTACCTGCCTTCATTCGCTGAGGTGTATAGCCGAAACCTGGCAGATAGGGCCGGTGGCCAATCCTCCAACCCGATACGTGTTCCGAGTATGCAAGATCGGGCAGCAAAGACTGAAGGGTGTCGTCGAGACGTTCATCTGCATCGATGTTCAGGCACCAGCTTGGGTGCACTGATCAAGGGCGAATTGTTTTTGGCCAGCATATCCGCGCCACGGTTCCTGAAAAAGCCGTATGGGCCAACCGGCATCGATGAGGGATTTTATCAGCTCGATCGTGTCATCCGTCGAGCCGGAGTCGACGATTACGATCTCTCGCATCTGATAAAGGCTTTCGATACATCGTTTCAAATAGGACTGTTCATTCATGCATATGATGAACGCAGGAATAGGCAATGTCTGGTCCGGCAAATCAACTCACCTAGAATGAAATAAATGAAATATTTTATGATATGAATATAAAAATAAGCATGGAATATGAAACTAGAAGTATATTATATAAATATTTGCAACTGTCAGTTGTTTTATTGTATTAATATAAGTAGATTAACTATCTATGTGCATTTTGCAATAACAATCGACGAATTATTTGAAACATTTTGACGTCGAGTTCATTTGTTTTATTGCTGTTGGATGGAGCACAGCCCGATTAGGCATGACTACCGATCAGCCAGAGCGAGCTTTACGCCGAGTGCAACGAACGCACCGGCAAAGCTTCGGCGCATCCATGTCAATATGCGCGGGCGTGAGGTGACATGATCGCGGACGGAGGCGGCGAAGAGGCCGTAGCCGACGAACACGACGAAGGTCATCAGCATGAAAACGGCACTTAAGCTGAGCATACGCCAGAGCGGATGCGGTTCCGTGGTGCTGACGAATTGCGGCAAGAACGCCAGGAAGAAAATCGATAGTTTCGGGTTGAGGATATTGATCAGGATCGCGGTGACGGTCACCTGCATCAACGACTTTTCTCCGGCTTCACTGTCCACATTCAGCGAGCCCTTCTCGCGCAAGGCGTTCCAAGCCATATAGAGCAGATAGGCAACGCCGGCATATTTGAAGGTGTGGAAGGCAAGGGCGCTCGTGTGGAGGATCGCAGCCAGCCCTCCGATAGCAGCCGCCATGTGCGGGATGATGCCGATTGTGCAGCCGAAGGCGGCCGCGACACTGGCGCGCGCTCCACGCGAAAGGCCTGTCGCCAGGGTGTAAACGACACCTGTGCCAGGCGAGATGACGATGATCAAAGATGTGATGAGGAATTCGAGGCCCACAACTATTCTCCTTCTGCATGCTTCAGTGGCTGAACTGAAGCCGATCAGGAGCGATTCGTCTTGAACAGGATTGCAGCTGGAGAGAAATCAGGCGAAAGCCGCGGCGTAGGCGCCGGGAGAAACTCCATATTTGCGCACGAACACGCGTGTCATGTGGCTTTGATCAGCGAAGCCGCTTGTGGCAGCTGCGTCGGCCAAAGGCGATCCATTCGCTATGAGACGGCGGGCAAAGTCGATCCTACGCTGCATGAGATAGGCGTGTGGTGTGAAGCCTGTTGCTTTGACAAAGCCGCGCAAAATCTGAAATCGGCTCAATCCACTTGTTCGCGCAAGATCCGCAAGCGTGACGGGAGCAGTTGGCTCATCATCGATCAAATTCTTTGCGCGGTGGATGGCTATGGACGTTGAGCGGGAAGCTTCATTTTCATTGCGCTCGCGGACAATCGTGGGGAGTAATTGCAACAAAAGTTCTTCGCGACGGAGTTCGGACGAATTGGCGGTTGTCATGATTGAGAAGAGGCGCTGGAAAACATTCGCGACAGGTGCATTGCTCATCACGGGCCGGACGAATTCGCGGGTTTTCGTGGCGCCTTCATTCATATCGTCAATGGCTTCGCTGATGATCGCCGGGTCGAAGTAGAGCATGCGCCACGAACGGCCAGCATCGCCGAGTGGCATGCCGTCATGCACCTCGCCAGGATTGACGGTGATGATATCGCCGGGGCCCGCTTCAACCATGCCGCGGCCGCTATAGGATTTCTGCGCCCCCTGATGAATGACGCCAATCCCATATTGCTCATGCGAATGCCGCTGAAAGGTATGGCTCGTCGCAGCCTCGACTACCTCGATACCAGCAACTTCGCATGGAAATATCCTGAACTGGCCTTGTGGCATGTCCTCGTTCTCGCGACATATCATTTGCTTCAGTCTTATCCCAAATACAACGATCCATGAAGATGGTGTCGTGCACATCGCGACTGGAACCTTATGTCTCAAATTTGCTTTGTTTCTTCGCTGGTATCTCGGTTCAAAATCACCACATTGGGCGAAACAGTTTGATTGATTCATCACGGACCGGGAGATTGATATGAGTTCCAAAGCCGCTGCATCAGCGCGGGCACTTTTCCTTTGCACCGCCATGTTTTCCGGAATGGTGGCGCCGCTTCATGCGCAAACGGCAACGGATACGGCGAAGCAGTTGCCGGCGACCCGCAGCGAGCTGCAGCTCTCCTTCGCACCGTTGGTGAAGCAGACGGCGGGCGCGGTGGTGAACGTCTACGCGGCGCATGAGGTACAAACTCGCTCACCCTTTGCCGGCGATCCGTTCTTCGAGCAATTCTTCGGTGGCGGGCAATTCAACGGACCGCCGCGCGTGCAATCGTCGCTCGGTTCAGGCGTGATCACTGATCCTTCCGGGATTATCGTCACCAACAATCACGTGATCCGCGATGCCGACACGGTGAAGGTTGCGCTATCCGATGGACGGGAATTCGATTCGAAGGTTCTCCTTAAGGACGAATCCACCGACCTTGCAATTTTGAAAATCGATGCGGGCGAGCCCCTGCCATCGCTGGCCTTGGCGGATTCCGACAAAGTCGAGGTCGGTGATCTCGTGCTCGCCATCGGCAATCCGTTTGGTGTTGGCCAGACAGTGACGAGCGGCATCGTCTCGGCGCAGGCGCGCACGCGGGTTGGCATTTCAGATTTCGATTTCTTTATCCAGACCGATGCAGCGATCAATCCCGGCAATTCGGGCGGCGCGCTGATCGGCATGGATGGCAAACTGATCGGTATCAATACGGCAATCTTCTCGCGCTCCGGCGGGTCGGTCGGGATCGGGTTTGCCATTCCTGCCAATATGGTACGCGCGGTTGTTGAGACGGCGAAGGGTGGCGCAGACACGTTCGAACGGCCCTATATCGGCGCCACTTTCCAGAACGTGACACCCGATGTGGCCGAAGGGCTGGGCATGAAGCAACCCTACGGCGCCTTGGTGACCAATATCACGAAGGGCAGCCCCGCGGAGAAGGGCGGGCTTCTCGTCGGCGATGTGGTTTTAACTGTCGATGATGTACGGATCGAGAATCCTGACGGGCTTGGCTACCGCCTGACGACAGCCGGAATCGGCAAGGCCGTCAAGCTCGGTGTGCTCAGCCGATCGACGGAAAAGACCGTGACGGTTTCGCTCGAAAAGCCCCGTGCCGACTCTCCGGACAATCAGCTGATGATCGGTGGCAAAAATCCCCTATCGGGCGCACTCGTGCTCAAGCTGACGCCAAGCGACGCGACGCGTCTGCAGTTGCCTTCGGATACCGAGGGCGTAGCAGTGGACAAGGTTACGCGGAATTCTCCCGCGGCGCGTATTGGCCTGCGGCCTGGTGATATTATCCGCGGCGTGAACGGTACGGAAATCGACACGATTGCCGATCTCAGCAAGGCGATGTCCAGCAATCCCGCGCTTTGGCGCTTCGATTTCGAGCGCGGTGGTGCCATAATCCGGCAAATCATTCGCTAAGCGAGGCAAATACAGAATATGGCTGACCTGTTTTCGGTCAACGACGATCCGGCATTGGACAGAAGCCGGCCGCTTGCGGACCGATTGCGGCCAAAATCCTTGGGTGAGGTTACCGGGCAGGAACACCTGACCGGGCCTGAAGGCGCACTGACGCGCATGATCGGGTCCGGCTCGCTAGGCTCGATGATTTTCTGGGGCCCGCCCGGCACTGGCAAGACGACTGTGGCGCGGCTTCTCGCCAACGAGACCCATCTGGCCTTCGAACAAATCTCCGCGATCTTTTCCGGTGTTGCAGACCTGAAGAAGGTCTTTGACATGGCGCGGGCGCGCAAAATGTCCGGCCGCCAGACATTGCTGTTCGTCGACGAAATACATCGTTTCAACCGGGCGCAGCAGGATTCGTTCTTGCCTGTGATGGAGGACGGCACAATCGTCCTCGTCGGCGCGACGACGGAGAACCCGTCCTTCGAACTCAACGCCGCTCTGTTGTCGCGCGCTCGTGTGCTGGTTTTTCACCCCCTCGATGAGACGAGTCTCGCGGCGCTGCTTGAACGTGCTGAGAGCTATGAAGGCAAAGCCTTACCATTGAACGATGAGGCACGCGCGAGCCTTGTGCGGATGGCCGATGGTGATGGGCGAGCGATCCTGACGCTTGCCGAGGAAGTTTGGCGCGCCGCGCGTGACGGCGAGATGTTCGACGCGGAGCGTGTGCAGCAGATCGTGCAGCGGCGCGCGCCGGTTTACGACAAGAGCCAGGATGGCCATTACAATCTGATCTCGGCGCTGCATAAATCGGTACGCGGCTCCGATCCCGATGCCGCGCTCTATTACCTTTGCCGGATGTTCGACGCGGGTGAGGACCCGCTCTATCTCGGACGGCGGCTGGTTCGCATGGCCAGCGAGGATATCGGTATGGCCGATCCGCAGGCGCTTGTGATCTGCAATGCCGCCAAGGACGCCTATGATTATCTGGGCTCGCCGGAGGGGGAATTGGCGCTGGCGCAGGCCTGCGTTTATCTCGCCACGGCGCCAAAGTCGAACGCCGTCTATACCGCCTACAAGGCGGCGACGCGTGCGGCCAAGGAAAACGGTTCGCTCGTGCCGCCGAAGCACATTCTCAATGCGCCGACGAAGCTGATGAAAGGTGAGGGCTACGGCAAAGGCTACGCTTATGATCATGATGAGCCTGAAGCATTCTCCGGCCAGAATTATTTTCCGGAAGCGCTTGGCCGGCAGACTTTTTATGATCCGCCGGAACGCGGCTTTGAGCGCGAGATCCGCAAGCGGATCGATTACTGGAACAAGCTGCGACAGGAGCGCGGGGAGGAATAGCCTTCCTCATGGTGAGCCTGTCGAACCACGCACTTCAATACTGAAACCCACCCTGATCCTTCGACAAGCTCAGGATGAGGGTGGGTGTAGCGGCCCTTTTTTCTTGACGAGTTTTCGCCCTTAAGCGGCTTCCGGCTTGCGCGGGAAGGGCGTTACATTTGCCGTATCGTCGTCGAGCTTCAGGCCACCCGCCTTGAGCAGCGAACTGAAACGGCCGTTCTGGCGCGCCAGTGCATCGAAGCTGCCGGACTCGACGATTTCGCCCTGGTCCATGAAGAGCACGATGTCTGCATCGCGGACAGTCGAGAGACGGTGAGCGATGATAAAGGTCGTGCGGTTCTGGCACAGCTTGTCGACGGCAACCTTGACGCGCGCCTCGGTTTCGACGTCGAGAGCACTAGTCGCCTCATCCAATACGAGGATCGGCGCATCCTTGAGGATGGCGCGGGCGATAGCGACGCGCTGACGCTCACCGCCGGAGAGCTGCGAACCGCGTTCACCGACAACGGTACCGTAACCGGCAGACTTGGCGAGAATGAAGTCGCTGGCATCCGCGGCTTCGGCAGCTGCGAGTACGTCCGCTTCGCTCGCCTTCGGACGACCGACGCGAATATTGTCCTCGATTGAGCGGTTGAACATGCCCGCATCCTGGAACACTGTCGCAATGGCGTTACGAAGGGAACGGCGGCTGATCGTGCGCGTATCGATACCATCGACCAGAATGCGGCCTTCCTTCGGATCGTACACGCGCTGCAAGAGATTGATCAACGTCGTCTTGCCGGCACCGGTCGGGCCGACGATGGCGACGGTCTGGCCAGCCTTGGCCTTGAACGAAACATTCTTCAGGCCCTGTGCCGAGTTGGCGAACTCGAACGTAACATTCTCGAATTCAACGTCGCCGCTGACATTGTCGATATCGTGCACAGCCTTCGGCTCAACCGCATAGGCAGCGGATGCCTCCATTTCAAAGAAGTCTTCGAGCTTGGCGCGGGCGGCGAAAATCTGGTTGACGAACGCACTGAGCTGGTCGAGGCGACCGATGAGCAGGGCGGCAAAGCCGGTGAAAGCGACGACCTGGCCAACGTTCATTTCGCCGTGCGTGACAAAATAGGAACCGAGAAACAGGACAACAATCATCGAGATCGTTGCAGCCATACGGTTGATACCGCTGGCCAGAGCCCACCAATTGAGAACAGGATATTGCGAGTCGAGGAGCTGCTTTGCGTAGGTCTGCAAGGCGCGGGTTTCTTCCTCGACGCGATTGTAGCTCTGGAGAACGGAAATATTGCCCATAGAGTCGGTGACGTGACTAAAAGCCTTGATGTGGTGACGTTCTACCTGGGCCTGTCCATCCTTGGTCTTTGCTGTGACAACGCGGCTTACAATGACGTAAATCACACCCAGAACAGCCAATACCGAAGCGAGGCGCCAATCTTGTACCAACGCCAGAGGGATCAGCCCTAAAAGTGCCACTGCGGTTGCAAGATGGGTACGCATGAATTCCAGCCACAGGCCGAACAAAGTTTCGATCGCGCGCAAAAGCGTATGCATCGCGTTGGACGTGCCACGCTGATGATGCCAGGAGAGGGGCATACTGATCACACGGTTGTAGGACTCGGTGAGCACGGCAAGCTTGCGCCGGTGTGCAAGGCGGTCAGCCTCCCTGGATACCAGAACGTTCGCACCAATATGGAACAGACCAACCGCTGCCAGTTGGCTGAGCGGAAGCCATATGGCGGATTTTACCGAGATCGCTTGAATTACAAGGCCCACAAGAACAGGCTCAAAAAGCATTGTCAAAGCCAAGGCGACGTTAACGGCGCAGATAAACACGGTCGCGCGCTTTTCAGCGCCGAGATATTGGAGCGATTTCCAATAGATGTTTAACAATGACACTTTGCCACTCCGCTGCTGGGGCCGCTACTCACGCTGTAGAAATGACACTGCATCAGACTCTTGTGCACCGCAATATTCAATGCTCTAAAGTTATGACAGTTCCACGTTCCTGTAAGGAACATTTTTCTACGTCGCGTAACGTCCCGTGATGATTCAACCATTTGAGTTCGCAACATAAACTGCCCAGGCTGAATGCAAAATGAACGCAATATTACTTGTGGCTTCAGGCGGAGCGATCGGCTCCGTTGCGCGATATCTTGTCGGGGTCTTGATGACCCGGGCCTTCGGGGTGAACTTCCCTTACGGGACGCTGGCGGTGAATATCGTTGGCGGCTTTCTAATGGGGTTTTTCATCGGGCTTCTGGCACGGCGCCTCGATGGGTCGATGGATCTGCGGCTGTTTGTGGCAGTCGGCATCCTGGGTGGCTTTACAACGTTCTCGTCGTTTTCTCTCGATGTAGCGGTGTTATGGGAGCGCGGCGAGCTCGCCACGGCCATGTTATATGTTCTTGCCAGTGTGATCTTGAGCATTGGCGCGCTGTTTTTTGGATTATGGCTCGCACGGCTTACAACTTAGTGCTATTCGCACCTCTGATCTAAAAAGGCAGAGTTGATGGCGGCAGTAGAACAGAAGACAGTCGATACGGGTGAGGCGGAAATGCGCCTCGACCGTTGGTTCAAGGTACATTATCCGGGTTTGGGTTTCGGGCACCTGCAGAAATTATTGCGGTCCGGGCAGATCAGGATCGATGGATCGCGCGCCAAATCGGACACGAGGCTGCAGGCTGGACAGACTGTCCGCATTCCTCCGCTTCCCGTGGATTCCAAAGCCGAAGGCCATTTGACCGGCAAGAGCATTCGTGGCCGCGAAGACGGCGATGTCCTGAAGCAGATGCTGCTTTATGAGGATCCGAAGGTTTTCGTGTTCAACAAGCCGGCTGGTCTGGCAGTGCAGGGCGGTTCCGGGGTCAATCGCCATGTCGATGACATGCTGGAAGCCTGGCGCAACAAGAAGGGCGAGAAACCGCGGCTTGTTCACCGCCTCGACCGCGATACATCCGGCGTTCTCGTCGTTGCCCGCACACGCGGTGCGGCGCAGGCGCTGACCGCCGCTTTCCGCGAGCGTGAGACCAAGAAAACTTATTGGGCGCTGGTGAAGGGCATACCGCGCAAGCGCGAAGACAAGATCACCACCTGGCTGGTCAAGGAAACGACGCCCGATGGCGACCGCATGCGTGTTGCCCAACATGGCGAGCCGGATTCGGATCTCGCCGTCTCCTATTATCGTGTCATCGAATCTGCGGGTCAGGTTCTGACATGGCTGGAGATGGAGCCCTATACGGGCCGCACGCATCAATTGCGCGTCCATGCCGCCCATATCGGCTGCCCGATTATCGGCGATCCGAAGTATTTCGAAGCGGACACCAACTGGTCCTTCCCAGGCGGTATCCAGAACCGCCTGCATCTGCATGCGCGCAGGATACGCGTTCCCAACCCTTCGGGTGGCATAATCGATGTAACGGCGCCATTGCCACCCCATATGGTGCAGACCTGGAATCTGCTCGGGCTCGACGAACACGACGCAGATGAAGACAACTAGATAGCGGACTTTCACCATGCGTAACGACCTTTTCAATATGGATAAGAAACAGGATCTTTCCGATCCGGACCCTGTTCGCCGCGCACAAATCCAGTCAAAACTACCTTTGCCGAAGCGCTTCTATAAAGAAGCCGCGGTTGCCGAGCATGATGGCAAGTTTGCCGTCAAACTGGATGGCCGCGCGGTCAAGACACCGGCCCGGCAGACCCTTGCATTGCCGACGCGAGCGGCGGCGCAGTTGATTGCCGATGAATTTTCCGCACAGGAAAAGCAAATCGACCCGGCGCGGATGCCGGCGACACGGCTTGCCAATACGGCGATCGACGGGATCGTCAATGATCCGCAGGCGGTGCTGGAAGATGTGCTGCGCTTCGCCTCGTCTGACATGCTGTGCTATCGCGCCGGTTCGCCGGAACGGCTGGTCAATCGCCAGACCGAACTATGGGACCCGATCATCGATTGGGCAGCATCGGACCTCGGCGCTCGCTTTGTGCTGGCGGAAGGGGTGATGCATGTCGAGCAGCCACGCGAGGCGCTCGGCGCTTTCAGTGTTCACCTCGGCCAGTTCAATGATCCGTTCGCCATTGCCGCGCTGCATACGATCACCACATTGACCGGCTCGGCAATCCTCGCGCTCGCTGTTGCCAAGGGCGAGATTTCCGGTGCTGAAGCCTGGAAGCTCGCGCATGTGGACGAAGATTGGACGATTGAGCATTGGGGCGAAGACGCAGAAGCTGCCGCGCGCAGAGCCGTCCGTGAACGCGAGATGATCGCAGCGGTGCGGATCTTGGAAGCTGTTTCAGCTTCGTAACAGTCAGCCTTTATCCCTTCTAAGAACACTTGGATAAAAAAAACCCGGCTTGCGCCGGGGTTCTTTTTTGAACGATGCGGCCTGATCAGACCGAATAATACATGTCGTATTCGACCGGATGCGGGGTCATTTCGAAACGCATCACTTCAGCCATCTTCAGCTCAATGAACGAATCGATCTGATCGTCGTCGAACACGCCGCCGGCCTTGAGGAAGCCGCGATCCTTGTCCAGGCTCTGCAACGCTTCACGCAGCGAGCCGCAGACAGTCGGGATCTTCTTGAGTTCCTTTGCGGGAAGATCGTAAAGGTCCTTGTCCATCGGCTGACCAGGATGAATCTTGTTCTTGATGCCGTCGAGACCGGCCATCAGCATCGCGGCGAAGCCGAGATAAGGATTGGCTGTCGGATCCGGGAAACGGATTTCAACGCGCTTGGACTTCGGCGAGGAGCCGAAAGGAATGCGGCAGGAAGCCGAACGGTTGCGCGCCGAATAGGCCAGCAGAACCGGAGCTTCATAGCCTGGAACCAGACGCTTGTAGGAGTTGGTCGACGGGTTGGTAAAGGCGTTGATCGCCTTGGCATGCTTGATGATGCCGCCAATGAAGAACAGGCAGCTTTCCGACAGACCAGCATATTCATTACCTGCGAAAGTCGGCTTGCCTTCCTTCCAGATCGACATGTGAACGTGCATACCCGAACCGTTGTCGCCGAAAACCGGCTTCGGCATGAAGGTTGCTGTCTTGCCATAGGCATTGGCGACCTGATGCACGACGTACTTGTAAATCAGCATCTTGTCGGCGTTGCGGGTGAGGGCGTCGAACTTGATGCCGAGTTCGTGCTGAGCGGCAGCCACTTCGTGGTGATGCTTTTCGACGCGCACGCCCATTTCGGTGAGGACGGTGAGCATCTCCGAACGCATGTCCTGGGCGGAATCGACCGGAGGTACGGGGAAATAGCCGCCCTTGATGCGCGGACGGTGACCGAGGTTACCGGTTTCATAATCAGTGTCGTCGTTGGACGGCAATTCGGTCGAGTCGACCTTGAATCCTGTGTTGTACGGGTCTGCCTTGTACTTGACGTCGTCGAAAACGAAGAATTCGGCTTCTGGACCAACGAAGATGGTGTCGCCGATGCCTTCTGCCTTCATATAGGCTTCGGCCTTCTTGGCCGTGCCGCGTGGATCACGGTTGTAGGATTCACCGGAGATCGGATCGAGAATGTCGCAAAGGATAACCATGGTCGACTGTGCAAAAAACGGGTCCATGTGAACCGTATCGGTGTCTGGCATGAGAACCATGTCGGACTCATTGATGGCCTTCCAGCCAGCAATGGACGAGCCGTCGAACATGACGCCATCGGCGAACATGTCTTCATCAACTTCGGCAATGTCCATCGTCACGTGCTGCAGCTTCCCCTTGGGATCGGTGAAGCGGAGATCAAGGAACTTTACGTCATTGTCCTTGATCTGTTTCAGAATCTCTTTTGCGGTCGTCATATCAATTTTCCTTATTCAGCGACGATGATTGGTGTAGCCGACGCGAATGGCCGGTGAATGGAGGGTGCGATCAGATGGCGTCGATGCCGGACTCTCCGGTCCGGATGCGCACAACTTCTTCAATGTTGGATACAAAGATCTTTCCGTCGCCGATACGGCCGGTTTGTGCGGCCTTGCGGATCGCCTCGATGGCGGCTTCAACGGATTCGTCGCCCAGAACGATCTCGACTTTCACCTTAGGCAGGAAGTCGACGACATATTCGGCGCCGCGATACAATTCGGTATGACCTTTTTGACGGCCAAAGCCTTTGGCTTCAGTGACCGTGATGCCCTGAAGCCCCACTTCCTGCAGTGCCTCTTTCACCTCATCCAGTTTGAATGGTTTGATGATGGCTTCGATTTTCTTCATCAGAGAACAATCTCCCTATGTACAGCAAACGGACCTCTTGCCCGCTTGTCACAACAAAAAGCAGGAAGCATGCCAACTTGGTTGAATAGATTAAATATTTCCTGGAACCCGATTTTATCAAGCAGGTGGCAGGAGGTCCCTCTAAGCTCCTGCCTGGCCCATCACCGCAAGAACCAATCGGGGACGCGGTAACCTGCTGAAAAAATGCGCAGATTGCATATTTTATATGCATGGAGTGCGGATTGGCGGCTTGGGTTACGGGTTCAGGCGGTGTGTTAGGGCCTGTGCTGCCTGCGGAGCGCGCACTTTGCCTTCGTGGATGAAATAGACGAAAACATCGCGAGGGTGCTTTTCCGGATGCTGCTTCGGAGAGGCCAGCGGCAGGTCATCCGGTACATCGCCCTTTGCCCAAAGTTTGGCACGGTCTGCCCATTTGTCGAGCGCCTTCGGGGGATAGGCGGTTTCGATGGCATCATCCCCCTTCTGCAGGCGGGCATAAACGAAATCAGCGGTCACGTCGGCAATTTCCGGATATTCGAAATGCTCCGCATAAACCACCGCGACATCCTTCTTGCGGGCGAGGGCAATGAAATCCGGATCGATGAAGGAAGGATTGCGAACCTCGACGGCGTGACGCAGGGGAAGGCCGGATTCCTTCTTCGGCAGGAGATTGAGGAAGGCGCCGAAATCATCCGCATCAAACTTCTTTGTCGGCGCAAATTGCCAGATCAGCGGTCCTAGCCGGTCGCCAAGTTCGGCGAGGCCGGATTTGATGAAACGCTGCATCGATTCGCCAGCTTCGCCGAGAACGCGGCGGTTGGTGACAAAGCGATTTCCCTTGACCGAGAAAATGAAGCCATCCGGCACCTGGCTTGCCCATTTGGCAAAAGTCTCAGGCTTCTGCGTACCGTAATAGGTGCTGTTGATCTCGATCGTCTGCAGATGTTGGCCTGCATACTCCAGTTCCTTGGTCTTGGAGAGACCCTCTGGATAAAAGGTGCCGCGCCAAGGCTCGAAAATCCAGCCGCCAATGCCCGCCCTTATGGTTCCGCTGGTCATCTCCGTCTCCTCCCTTGAAGATCGATTATTCTGCCGCGGCTTGCGCCTTGTGTCCCGGACGCCGGCGCAAGAGCTCCCTAAGGAACTGGCCGGTATAGGAGCGTTCAGCCTCGACAATATCCTCCGGCCGGCCGACAGCCACGATCTCGCCGCCGCCATCGCCGCCATGCGGTCCAAGGTCGATGACCCAGTCGGCCGTCTTGATGACCTCGAGATTATGCTCGATCACGACGACAGTGTTGCCCTGATCGACGAGTTCGTGCAGCACTTCGAGCAGCTTTGCCACGTCATGAAAATGCAAGCCAGTGGTGGGCTCATCGAGAATATAGAGGGTGCGGCCGGTCGCCTTGCGCGACAGTTCCTTGGCGAGCTTGATGCGCTGCGCCTCGCCGCCGGACAGTGTGTTCGCCTGCTGGCCGACATGGATATAGCCGAGACCGACCTTGGCGAGCGTATGCAGCTTGTCACGCACGGCAGGAACCGCAGCGAAGAACTCGGCGCCTTCCTCGACGGTCATGTCGAGCACATCGGCGATCGACTTGCCCTTGAACAGGACTTCCAGCGTCTCGCGGTTGTAGCGCTTGCCGTGGCAGACATCGCAGGTGACATAGACATCCGGCAGGAAGTGCATCTCGATCTTGATCACGCCATCGCCCTGGCAGGCCTCACAGCGTCCGCCCTTGACGTTGAACGAGAAGCGGCCGGGCTGGTAGCCGCGTGCCTTTGCTTCCGGAAGACCGGCAAACCAGTCACGGATCGGCGTAAATGCACCCGTATAGGTTGCGGGGTTGGAGCGCGGCGTGCGGCCGATTGGCGACTGGTCGATATCGATGACCTTGTCGAGGAACTCCAGCCCCTCGATGCGGTCATGATCTGCCGGATGTTCACGCGAACCCATGATGCGGCGCGACGCGGCTTTGAACAGCGTCTCGATCAGGAACGTGGATTTGCCGCCGCCGGACACGCCGGTAACGGCCGTGAACGTGCCGAGCGGAATTTCAGCCGAGACGTTTTTCAGATTGTTGCCGCGCGCGCCAACAATTTTAATGCGCTTCTTGTTGACCTTGCGCCGCTCGGAAGGCACCGCGACTTCGATATCACCGGACAGATACTTGCCGGTCAGGGATTTCGGGCTGGCCATGATATCGGCAGGCGTGCCTTGAGCGATGATCTCGCCGCCATGGATACCTGCAGCCGGGCCGATATCGACGACATAGTCGGCGCTGAGGATCGCATCCTCGTCGTGCTCGACGACGATGACGGTGTTGCCGAGATCGCGCAGGTGGCGAAGTGTTTTGAGCAACTGTTCGTTATCGCGCTGATGCAGGCCGATTGATGGCTCATCCAGCACATAAAGCACGCCAGTCAGGCCGGAACCGATCTGCGAGGCCAATCGGATACGCTGGCTTTCACCACCGGACAGCGTGCCGGAATTGCGCGACAGCGCCAGATAGTCGAGCCCGACATCATTGAGAAAGCGCAGGCGCTCACGGATCTCCTTGAGAATGCGTGCGGCGATCTCGGTTTGCTTCTCGTTGAATGTCTTGTCGATGTCGCGGAACCACGCATCCGCATGGCGAATGGATTTTTCGGTGATCTGGCCGATATGCAGGCCGCCGATCTTGACGGCCAGTGCCTCGGGCTTGAGCCGGTAGCCATTGCAGGCCGGGCAGGGCGTGCCAGACATGAAACGTTCGATTTCCTCACGCGACCAGGCGGAGTCGGTCTCTTTCCAGCGGCGCTCCAGATTGGGAATGACACCTTCGAACGGTTTGGTGGTGCGATAGGAGCGCAGGCCGTCATCATAGGCGAACTGCACCTCGCGGCTGCCCGTACCGTAAAGAATGGCTTTCTGGGCTTCCTCGCTCAAATCGCGCCAGCGATCACCAGACTTGAAGCCATAGGCAGCGCCAAGCGCGTCCAGCGTCTGGTTGTAGTAAGGCGAACTCGACTTCGACCACGGGGCGATAGCGCCGTTCTTCAAGGTCAGGCTTTCGTCCGGCACGATCATTGTCGGGTCGATGGCCTTCTGCGTGCCGAGACCATCGCACGTTGGACAGGCGCCAAAAGGATTGTTGAACGAGAACAGGCGAGGCTCGATCTCCGAAATGGTGAAACCCGATACGGGGCAGGCGAACTTTTCCGAGAACATCAGCCGTTCATGCGTATCGTTCTTGGACTTGTTGGCGGATTCGCTGGCCGTTTCGTCGGCCGGGAGTGGCTTGTCGGCAAATTCCGCGACGGCGATCCCGTCGGCGAGTTTCAGGCAGGTCTCGAGACTGTCGGCAAGACGAGCGGACATATCGGGCCGCACGACGATACGGTCCACCACTACATCGATGTCGTGCTTGTATTTCTTGTCGAGCGCCGGGACATCGGCGATCTCGTAGAAAATGCCGTCAACCTTGACGCGCTGGAAGCCGCGCTTCTGCAGGTCGGCGAGTTCCTTGCGGTATTCGCCCTTACGGCCGCGTACGATCGGCGCAAGGATGAACAGGCGCGTGCCTTCTTCAAGCGCCAGCACGCGATCGACCATCTGGCTGACGGTCTGGCTCTCGATCGGCAGGCCGGTCGCGGGAGAATAAGGAATGCCGACGCGCGCATAAAACAGGCGCAGGTAGTCATAGATCTCGGTGACGGTGCCGACTGTCGACCGCGGGTTGCGGCTGGTTGTCTTCTGCTCGATGGAGATAGCCGGCGACAGGCCATCGATCTGGTCAACGTCAGGCTTCTGCATCATCTCGAGAAACTGCCGCGCATAGGCGGACAGGCTCTCGACATAACGCCGCTGCCCTTCGGCATAGATCGTGTCGAACGCGAGCGACGACTTGCCCGATCCCGAAAGGCCGGTCATGACAATGAGCTTGTCGCGCGGCAGATCGAGATCGATGTTTTTCAAATTGTGTTCGCGGGCACCGCGAATGGAAATGTACTTCTGATCGCTCATGTCTATCTGCCTTTGAGAGGGCACGCTATTTGGAAGGAGGTACTGCCCTCTGGCGAGAGGCTTTCCTATATTTAGAAAGTCTCTTCCGTTTTACGAGGTCAAACCCAGTTGGAATCACCATAGCCATGTTGACATTGTTAGAGCAAGTGATAGAACAAAAAAAGAACAAACTGCGCGAGCTCTACTGACATAGTGCTGACAGGGTGTGAAAGCAGGTCTCGTTTAGGCGTTGATTGTAAAAACCAGCTGCTGTGCGGCTCACGGCTTCATCGCGGGCGTTGAAAGTCTCCTGACAAATCTGGCAGGAGCATTCCGACGGACGTCGATGCGGGATATGGCCGGGAACTGTATATTGTGGATAGCGGTAATCAGTTGCCCGCCATGAATGCGGCTTCTGTATGATGGCGCAAATTTTAAAAACGGAATTTATGGAGTTCAAATCATGGCAGGCAGTGTCAACAAGGTCATTTTGGTAGGAAATCTTGGCGCTGACCCGGAAGTCCGGCGGCTCGGTTCTGGCGATCCGGTCGTCAATCTTCGTATTGCGACGTCGGAAACCTGGCGTGACAAGAACAGCGGCGAGCGCAAGGAAAAGACCGAATGGCACAGCGTCGTTATCTTCAATGACAATCTTGCCAAGGTTGCCGAGCAGTACCTGAAAAAGGGCATGAAGGTTTATCTCGAAGGTGCTCTGCAGACCCGCAAGTGGCAGGACCAGACGGGTAACGACCGCTATTCGACGGAAGTCGTGCTGCAGAAGTTCCGCGGTGAATTGCAGATGCTCGATTCCCGCGGTGAAAATGCTGGCGGTGGACGTTCGTTCGACAATAACTCGAGCCGCGGCCAGGTTTCGGACAATGATCATGGTTCGGATTTCGGCCGTTCCAGTGCATCGTCGAGCAGTTCCTCGAGCGCAGGCGGCAATTTCTCGCGCGATCTCGACGACGAAATTCCTTTCTGAGGCGCGGTTGCAATAGATATCAGATGAATAGCGCAAACGCCCAGTCATGATGGATGATCTGGGCGTTTACGCTGGACTTTTCACGGTCGCTTTCATTGCCGCAACCGTTCTGCCAATGCAGTCGGAAGCCGCACTCGCCGGACTTCTCCTCAGCAATTCCTTTTCGCCGATAGTCCTGATTGCCGTGGCCAGCGCGGGTAATGTGCTTGGATCTGTTGTCAACTGGCTGCTCGGTCGAGGCATAGACAGGTTTCGCGACCGCAAGTGGTTTCCGGCAAGTCAAACGCAGCTTGATCGCGCCGCGTCGTGGTATCATCGCTATGGCAAGTGGACACTGCTCTTGAGCTGGGCTCCGATCATTGGCGATCCGCTGACGGTGGTTGCGGGTGCCCTGCGGGAACCCTTGCTCAGTTTCGTGATACTTGTGGCGATTGCCAAGATTGTCCGTTACCTCATGGTTTTTGCAGTCACAACGGGCTTTTGAACTGCTTTCAAGGATGCATCTTGGCACCTTTGGTAACCTTGTCGACGAGCTTTTTATCGGCGCGCATGGCGATGCCGACGACTTTCGCATCGTCCGGCGCGAATTGCGCGAAGACAGCGCGGTTGGCCGTATCGTGGCCGGTCGAAAACATTTCCTCGATATAGAGACAGGTTTTGATATCGCGTTCGAGCGAACGGCGGTGAATATTTGAAATCGTTGCCTGATCGGCAGCCAGCACAATCACAGGCTGGATGGAAAGTGGATTATAAGTGTTCCCGGCCCTGTCACGATAGGGCTCGCCGATCACGTCGGGCGATTGCGCAACAATGCCGCTGGTCAGAAACGCAGTCACATTCAATGCCTGCCATGGGGCCATGTCGTTTCGCAACACAATTGCAATTTTGGTATCGAACATTGATATAGTTCTCCGTCAGTCAGGGAAGAATTGAGCCTATGCAGGACATTTTAGGCAAAGAGGCTGCGCGTGGTCTTGGACGTTTGTGCAAACTTCCCGTGCAGGACACAATTACATCTGCGCCGTCCAATCCGGGCCTTGAACGCATCGAAGCGCGGTTTGCCGGCAATGCGTATGACCTGCACCGGCACGACACCTATGCGATCGGCGTGACGCTGCATGGTGTGCAGACATTCTGGTATCGCGGGGAGCGGCGCCACAGCATGCCCGGCAATATCATCGTGATCCATCCGGACGAGATGCATGACGGCGCCGCTGGCACCGATGATGGCTTGCGCTATCGCATGCTCTATCTGGAACCGGCGCTGGCGCTGCAATCGCTAGGCAACCGCCAAGGCGCATTGCCATTCGTCAACGATCCTGTCATCGCTGATCCGGCGCTACATGGTGCCTTGGCTGCAGCTCTCGGCAATCTTGACGAGGAACTGGATGAGCTGCTGGTCGACGATGTCGTTTCGCAGCTGACTCTCGGCTTGGCACGGCATGCAAGGCAGGATGCCAGACCATTGGGCGCGCCGGCGATCCGGCAAACGCAATTGGCACGCGATTATCTCGAAGAGCACGCCTTGCGTCTTGTGCGATCGGATGAGCTGGAAGCGGTAAGCGGGCTTGATCGCTACGCTTTATCCCGGCACTTCCGTACGCTCTATGCCACGAGCCCACATCGCTTTTTGTTAATGCGGCGCTTGCAACGGGCGCGCGAGATGATCAAGACGGGCGAACCGCTTGCCGGGATTGCGGTGGAAACGGGGTTCACCGACCAAAGCCATCTCAACCGGCAGTTCAAGAAAGCCTTCGGCATGACGCCTGGACGATGGGCGGCGCTGGTCGGGGTCGATCCTCCGAGAGACCTCTCGATAACTCATCCCTGATCGGCATTTCATGCAATTGTCGCAGTGCAATTGGTCTGTTAGACAGGTCTCGGTCTGCGCATCGGAGCCTCGTCATGACAGAAATCCAGACGCCATCCCATACCAAACACCGCCTTGTCGTCGTCGGCGGAGGTTTCGGCGGCCTGGAGGCTGTCTATAATCTCCGTAATGTCGATATCGACATCACAATTATCGATCAGCGCAATCACCATCTCTTCCAGCCGTTGCTGTATCAGGTCGCAACATCGACACTGGCCACCTCTGAAATTGCCTGGCCGATCAGACACCTCGTGCGGAAGTACAAGAACGTCAAGACCTTGCTCGGCACTGTTGAAAGTGTCGATACAGCTGCCCGGACGGTTTCGACCGCTGACGGCGAGACCATCCCCTATGACACATTGGTGCTGGCGACCGGAGCGCGCCACGCCTATTTCGGTCACGATGATTGGGAACCTTACGCCCCCGGTCTGAAGACGCTGGAGGATGCGACGATGATCCGCCGGCGTATTCTGACCGCATTTGAAAAGGCCGAGCGCGAACCGGATCCTGCCAAGCGTACAGAATATCTGACCCTTGTGATCATTGGCGGCGGTCCGACCGGCGTCGAGATTGCGGGGACGATAGCCGATCTCGCCCGTGATACGCTCAAAGGTGATTTCCGGGCCATCGATCCAGCGACGACGCGTGTCGTGCTGATCGAGGGTGGCCCTCGGGTGCTCCCTGCTTTCAGCGAAGATCTTTCGGATTATGCGAAACGGGCGCTGGAAAAGCTTGGCGTGACCGTTCATCTCGGTCATCCGGTTACCGAATGCCATGCGGACGGTGTTGAATTCGGTGGTCAATCGCTGCGCGCCAGGACCATGATCTGGGCGGCGGGCGTGCAGGCCTCGCCAGCGGCCAAATGGCTGAACGCGCCGTCGGACCGGGCCGGACGCGTTGTCGTCAATGCCGATCTCACTGCACCGGATCATCCGGAAATCTTCGTGATCGGCGACACGGCGACCGTTTCGAATGGCGGCAAGGGCACCGTGCCGGGCATTGCACCGGCAGCGAAGCAGCAAGGCCAGCACATCGCCGGGACGATCAAGGCGAGGCTCAGTGGCGATCAGACGCCAAGGCCGTTTGTGTATCGCCATGCGGGCGATCTCGCGACCATCGGCAAGCGTGCGGCGGTTACCGATTTCGGCTGGATCAAGCTCAAGGGCTATCTCGCCTGGTGGCTCTGGGGCTTGGCACATATCTATTTCCTGATCGGCGTGCGCAACCGATTGGCCGTGGCACTGAGCTGGTTGTGGATTTCCGTAAGCGGTGTTCGAAGCGCGCGATTGATCACGCAAAGGGATGCCGCGGATGAAATCAGAGCGGAAGCGGGGTTGAATTGATCATCGTGCGACCGATCTGGTGTTTCTTCACGTTAGCGATGGCTCTCGCATTGCCGGGGACACCCGCGCTGGCATCCGAACAGGCTTGCGGCAAAGGCGAGCCAATCTATTCCACCCGAGAAATCGGATCAGCCCTGCTGGCCTGCTGGAGTCGTCCTGCCGGTGCTGAAGGCATGGAAGCCGCGCTACGGTTTTCACTGCGCCGCGACGGCAGTGTGATCGCCACCCCGCGCGTCACCTACAGAAAGGCCGGGGGTGATTGGGTCGTCAAGGAGGCGTTTGTTGCTTCCGCACTTGAAAGCGTCGACAAAGCAGTGCCGCTGAAGATAGCGCCCGAACTTGGTGAGGTCATCGCTGGCAAGCCGTTGACGATCATATTCGGCGAGGACATCGACGTTCGGCTCAGCTCAGGCTATTGACCATCAGGCGTGAACGAGCGTTCTGATACCGTCTGCAACGAACTGGACGGCAAGGGCAGCGAGAATGACACCCAGCAGCCTGGTCAAAATTGAGCGGCCTGTTTCGCCTAGAAAACGGTCGATGCGCTCAGCAAGGAAAAACACAACATAGCAAGAGGCTATGCAGATCAGGATGATAACGATCAGCGCGAGGCGCGAGGTAGCATCCGAGAGGGTTCCGGCAAGAAGGATGGTTGCGGAAATCGCGCCTGGACCGGCAATCAACGGTATCGCCAAAGGGAAGGCGGCGATATTGCGAATATGATCCTTTGTGATGGCAACCTCGGCGCTTTTCTCCTTACGCTCGTTGCGCCGCTCGAAGATCATCTCGAAAGCTATCCAGAACAACAGGAGACCGCCCGCAATACGGAACGCACCCAAGGTTATGCCGAACAGGGCAAGGATCTGTGCACCGGCTATGGCGAAAACCGTCAAGACAATGAACGCCGTGAGGCTGGAGCGGAGTGCGACCTGACTGCGCTCCCCTCGATTCATGCCGGTTGTCAGGGCCAGAAACAATGGCGCCAGACCCGGTGGATCGATTGTTACCATGAGCGTGACAAGGGCATTGAGAATGGTGTCTGAGTACGCCACGATTTTGCTTTTCTTTTCTGTTTAAAGCTGCACCAACCCAGCCGTTATAGCTGATTCAACGTACCGGATTCGGTATCCAACGTCGAGAAACATACAATTCAGCCCAGAAGTTTTTCACCGCATGAGAAATACTATTTTATCTCATTGATATTAAAGGGTTTTCAGCTGTGTATTACCGTGCCGTTTATTGGCTTTTGGCTTGAAAAGCCTCTATAAGATCAAAGATTGATTCTATCCGAAAGATGAGTGCCTCGTGTCTGATTTAACTCCACCTCCTGGCTCCGAAGACGATAAATCCGGACCGTCCTTCGGGATCGAGCCGATTTCCATAATCGAGGAAATGCAGCGCTCCTATCTCGATTATGCGATGAGCGTGATCGTCAGTCGCGCACTGCCCGATGTGCGCGACGGCCTGAAGCCTGTGCACCGGCGCATCCTTCATGCGATGAACGAAATGGGCCTGTCGTGGAACCGGTCTTACCGCAAGTCGGCGGGTGTCGTCGGTGAAGTGATGGGTAAATACCATCCGCATGGCGATGCCTCGATTTATGACGCGCTCGTTCGTATGGCGCAAGACTGGTCGCTGCGCGATCCATTGGTCGACGGGCAGGGCAATTTCGGCTCGATCGATGGCGATTCCCCCGCGGCGATGCGGTACACGGAATGCCGTCTGGAGAAGGTCACGGAGTCGCTGCTCTCCGATATCGACAAGGAAACTGTCGACTTCCAGGACAATTATGACGGCCGCGAGCAGGAGCCTACGGTTCTGCCGGCGCGTTTCCCTAATCTTCTCGTCAATGGTTCGGGCGGCATCGCCGTCGGCATGGCGACGAACGTACCTCCGCACAATCTGGCCGAAGTCATCAACGGCTGTATTGCGCTGATCGACAATCCGGCGATCGAATTGCCGGAAATGATGGAACATATTCCGGGTCCGGACTTTCCGACCGGTGGTCTGATCCTTGGCCGCTCCGGTATCTACTCGGCTTATAGCACAGGCCGCGGCTCGATCCTGATGCGCGGCAAGGTCGCTGTCGAAAGCATGCGCGGTGACCGCGAGGCCATCATCATCACTGAGGTGCCTTATCAGGTCAACAAGGCGACGATGATCGAAAAGATGGCCGATCTGGTGCGCGAAAAACGCATCGAGGGCATTTCGGACATTCGCGATGAATCCGATCGTGACGGCTATCGCGTTGTGGTCGAACTGAAGCGCGATGCCGTCACTGACGTCATTATCAACCAGCTTTATCGTTTCACGCCGCTGCAGTCGTCTTTTGGCGCCAACATGGTGGCGCTCAATGGCGGCAAGCCGGGACTTCTGAACCTTCTCGACATATTGCGCGCTTTCGTCAGCTTCCGCGAGGAAGTCGTGAGCCGCCGCACGAAATTCCTGTTGCGCAAGGCGCGTGACCGCGCCCATGTCCTGGTGGGTCTTGCCATCGCAGTCGCCAATATCGACGAGATCATTGCGCTGATCCGTCGGGCTCCCGATCCGCAGACGGCGCGTGACCAGTTGATGGAACGCCGGTGGCCTGCGAGTGATGTCGCTCCGTTGATCCAGTTGATTGCGGATCCGCGTCATAAGCTCAACGACGATAACACCTACAATCTGTCGGAAGAGCAGGCGCGCGCCATTCTCGACCTCCGGTTGCAGCGCCTGACGGCGCTCGGACGCGATGAAATTGCCGATGAACTCAACAAGATCGGCGTCGAGATTGCAGATTACCTTGAGATTCTTGCTTCGCGCTTGCGGATCATGGGCATCGTCAAGGACGAACTTGTGGCCATTCGCGACGAATTCGGTACGCCGCGCCGCAGCGTCCTGACCGATGGCGGCGCAGATATGGACGATGAAGACCTCATCGCCCGCGAAGACATGGTCGTGACCGTCAGCCACGCCGGTTATATCAAGCGCGTGCCTTTGGCGACCTATCGCGCGCAGCGCCGCGGCGGCAAGGGCCGTTCGGGCGTATCAATGAAGGATGAGGATTTCGTCACACGGTTGTTCGTCGCCAACACGCACACACCGATGCTGTTCTTCTCATCGCGCGGTATCGTCTACAAGGAAAAGGTCTGGCGTCTGCCGATCGGAACACCGCAATCGCGCGGCAAGGCCTTGATCAATATGCTGCCGCTCGAACAGGGCGAACGCATCACCACGATCATGCCGCTGCCGGAAGACGAGGCGAGTTGGGCCAATCTCGACGTGATGTTTGCCACGACGCGCGGAACGGTACGCCGTAACAAGCTGTCCGACTTCGTTCAGGTCAATCGCAATGGCAAGATCGCGATGAAGCTGGAGGAAGACGGCGACGAAATCCTTAGCGTCGATACGTGTGACGAATTCGACGACGTGTTGTTGACTGCTGCCGGTGGCCAGTGCATCCGCTTCCCGGTGACCGATGTGCGCGTCTTCGTCGGGCGCAATTCGATCGGTGTTCGCGGTATTTCGCTGGCTCCAGGCGATGAAATCATTTCGATGGCTATCCTTGGGCACGTGGAGGCAAGTCCTGCCGAACGCTCGGCCTATTTGAAGCAGGCTGCTGCCGATCGACGCGCGCAGGGTGCGGACGACGCAGAAGAGGTCGCGCTCGTTGGTGAGGAAGCAACCGACGTGGCGGACCTTTCGCCGGAACGCTATGCGGAACTGCGTGACCGCGAGCAGACTGTTCTGACGGTCAGCGAATATGGATATGGCAAGCGCTCATCATCCTATGAGTTCCGCGTCTCCGGACGTGGCGGCAAGGGTATCCGGGCAACCGATACGTCGAAGACGGATGAAATCGGCAAGCTTGTATCGCTCTTCCCGGTCGAGGCGTCCGACCAGATACTGCTTGTTTCTGACGGCGGTCAGCTGATCCGCGTGCCGGTCAACGGCATTCGTATCGCTGGACGCTCAACGAAGGGCGTGACGATCTTCAATACAGCCGATGGCGAGAAGGTTGTTTCGGTGGAGCGGATTTCTGAAACAGAAACCGATGATATCGAGACTGAAATTCCAGTTGAAAGTGAAGAGATATCGCCGGACACAACAAACGGCTCTGAAGAAATCTAGAGCTGTTAGATCACACGATTAAAGATCGTGGCGATGGTGATAGACACCAAAGAGGGGTGTTCTGAGAGGGGCTTCCCGCTTTTTATTTTCTTCTACAATCATGACGATCGCGGAAACGATCATCGCAACCATCATGGCAATGCTCAGAAGAATAAACATAGATTTGTCCCTTCGATCTTGCGCTCTTTCATGGTTAGCAACGTGCTAACTTCGAAATGGTTTCATCCGATTATCTCACACATAGTTGAGAGAGCCTGAATGCTTGCTGATTGCTACGTTCATCTCCCGTTCATCTGATCGATTGCGGACCATTGAAAGCGCGCAGCAAAACGGCTAGGACACGCTCATGACAATCGCGATCTATGCGGGATCATTCGATCCCATTACCAACGGCCACATGGATGTCCTGCAGGGCTCGCTCCGGCTTGCGGACAAGGTTTTCGTGGCGATCGGCGTTCACCCGGGCAAAGCGCCGCTGTTTTCGTTCGAAGAACGCGTCGGTCTGATCAAGCGTGTTGCAACTGATGTTTTCGGCAAAGATGGCGAGCGGATCGACGTCATCGCATTCGATGGTTTGCTGATCGACGCCGCGCGCAAATATGGGGCGTCGCTGATGGTTCGCGGTTTGCGTGATGGCACTGATCTCGACTACGAGATGCAGATGGCCGGGATGAACGGCAAGATGGCGCCGGAGCTGCAAACGGTATTCCTGCCGGCCGACCCGGCGGTTCGCACCATTACTGCCACATTGGTTCGCCAGATTGCAGCCATGGGCGGCGACGTCCGGCATTTTGTTCCTGCTCCTGTCGCCAACGCTCTCAAGACGAAATTCAAATCCTGATCCCGGAGACACTCATGTCCATATTTCGCACAGCGCTGCTCGTTGCTGCCGTCTCATCCCTGTCATTTGCAACGCTTAACCCGAGTTGGGCCGATGATGCGAACACGATGACGATCAAGCTCAAGGATGGAGACGTCAAGATCGAGCTGCTTCCCGATCTCGCTCCGAAGCATGTCGAGCAGATCAAGGCGCTCGCCAAGGAAGGCGCCTATAATAATGTCGTGTTTCACCGGGTTATTCCGGGCTTCATGGCGCAGACCGGTGACGTCCAGTACGGAAACACCGAAAAAGGCTACAATCCGCAGGCTGCAGGCACTGGCGGTTCGACACGGCCTGATCTGCCCGCTGAGTTCTCGAAGGAACCTTTCGTGCGCGGAACAGTTGGCATGGCACGTGCACAGAGTCCAAATTCTGCCAATTCGCAGTTTTTCATCATGTTCACCGAGTACCCATCGCTGAACGGTCAATACACAGTTGTTGGCAAGGTCACAAACGGCATGGATATCGTCGACAAGATCAAGAAGGGTTCGGAGGCAGACAATGGCGCTGTCGACAACCCGGACAAGATGCTCAAGGTCACCGTTGGTGCGGGCAAGTAATCACACGTTTAATAAATCAGGAGATTGCCAAAATGGCCCATAAAGACCCAGAAAACACGATCCTTCTCGAAACCACGAAGGGCAATGTCGTTATCGAACTTTATCCGGACCTCGCGCCCGGTCATGTCGAGCGGATCAAGGAACTGGCACGTGAAGGCGCCTA
This sequence comes from Phyllobacterium sp. LjRoot231, assembly GCF_964253365.1. Classification (NCBI taxonomy): domain Bacteria; kingdom Pseudomonadati; phylum Pseudomonadota; class Alphaproteobacteria; order Hyphomicrobiales; family Phyllobacteriaceae; genus Phyllobacterium; species Phyllobacterium sp. LjRoot231. Next base: position 3,335,406 of record NZ_CAXUQT020000001.1, on the reverse strand, counting down.
TGATGGCGTTGTGTTCCATCGCGTGATCGATGGCTTCATGGCGCAGACTGGCGATGTCAAGTTCGGCAAGACAGGTGGCAGCTCGTTCAATCCGGCCCGCGCCGGCATGGGCGGTTCGGACAAGCCGGATCTCAAGGCTGAATTCTCCAATGCCAATCACGGCCGCGGCGCCTGCTCAATGGCTCGTTCGCAGAGCCCGAATTCAGCCAATTCCCAGTTCTTCATCTGCTTCGACGATGCGGCATTCCTCAACCGTCAGTACACGGTCTGGGGCCAGGTCATCGAAGGCATGGACAACGTCGACAAGATCAAGCGCGGCGAGCCGGTGCAGGATCCCGATTCGATTGTTTCCATGCGCGTCGCTGCAGACGCCGAATAAGATCGTATTGATGTATTATGCGTGTTGATCTTTTCGATTTCGATCTGCCCGAAGAGAACATCGCATTGAGACCTGCAGAGCCGCGCGATTCAGCGCGGCTTTTGCTTGTGAAGGCGGACGGTTCTGAATTCGAAGGTAGTACCGTTCGAAATCTCGGTGATTTTCTGCGTGCAGGTGATGCGTTGGTGTTCAACGATACCAAGGTGATACCGGCACAACTTGAAGGATTTCGTGAGCGAGAGGGTGTAAAAGCCCAGATCGGCGCGACGCTGCACTTGCGCGCCGGTCCGGATCGCTGGAAAGCATTCCTGCGTCCGGCAAAGCGCATCAAGGAGGGTGAACGGATCGACTTCGGTCATGGTAATAATGCCTGCCTGCTCGGTTCGCTGCAGGCGACAGTCGCTGAAAAGGGCGAGGCTGGCGAGGCACTGCTGGTGTTCGATTTCAGCGGTGCCGATCTCGATCAGGCGATTGCTGCCGTAGGACATATTCCACTGCCGCCCTATATCGCGTCCAAACGTGCCGACGACAGTCGCGACCGCGAGGATTATCAGACCGTCTATGCGCGGGAAGAAGGCGCAGTTGCGGCGCCAACCGCGGGACTGCATTTCACCCCTGAACTGCTGGACGATCTGAAGAAACGCGGAATAGAAGAACATTTCGTGACGTTGCACGTGGGCGCGGGCACGTTTCTCCCCGTGAAAGCCGATGACACCGCCGATCACAAGATGCATGCGGAGATCGGGACGGTCGATCAACGCACGGCTGAGGCTCTCAATGCCGTCAAGGCGCGGGGCGGGCGTGTTGTCAGCGTCGGTACAACATCGCTGCGTCTGCTTGAAAGCGCAACCGACGAAAACGGTGTCATCAAGCCTTGGGCGGGGCCGACGGATATTTTCATTACTCCGGGTTACAACTTCCGCGTCGTCGACATGCTGATGACCAATTTTCACCTGCCGCGCTCGACGCTGTTCATGCTGGTTTCGGCCTTTAGCGGTTTCGAACGGATGCATGCGGCCTATGAATATGCGATCAAAAATCACTACCGCTTCTATTCCTATGGCGATGCAAGCCTGTTATGGCGATCCGCATCATGACAAGTGAAAATTTTGAATTCAGACTGATTGCCACCGATGGCAAGGCGCGGCGCGGCGAAATCACCATGCCGCGCGGGACTGTGCGCACGCCAGCCTTCATGCCGGTTGGCACTGGCGGCACCGTCAAGGCCATGTATATGGATCAGGTGCGTGATCTTGGCGCCGATATTATTCTTGGCAATACCTATCATCTGATGCTGAGGCCGAGCGCTGAACGCGTGGCGAAACTTGGCGGATTGCACGCGTTTGCGCGTTGGCCGGGACCGATCCTGACGGATTCCGGCGGGTTTCAAGTCATGTCGCTGGCGCAATTGCGCAAGCTGACCGAAAGCGGCGTTACGTTCCGCTCGCATATCGACGGTCGCGCGTATGAGATGACGCCGGAACGGTCGATCGAGATTCAGGGGCTGCTGGATTCCGATATTCAGATGCAACTGGACGAATGCGTTGCTTTGCCATCGACACCCAAGGACATCCAGCGGGCTATGGAACTGTCGCTGCGCTGGGCCGAACGCTGCAAGATTGCCTTCGGCAGCCAGCCCGGCAAGGCCATGTTCGGCATTGTGCAAGGGGGCGACGTCGCCGATCTGCGCATCCGCTCTGCGCAGGCGCTTAAGGGTCTGGATCTGAAAGGCTATGCTGTCGGCGGGCTCGCGGTTGGCGAGCCGCAGGAAATCATGCTGGAAATGCTCGATATCACCTGTCCGGAGCTCCCGGGCGACAAGCCGCGCTATCTCATGGGCGTCGGCACGCCGGACGATATCCTGAAATCGGTGGCGCGTGGCATCGATATGTTCGATTGTGTGATGCCAACGCGGGCAGGGCGGCACGGCCTCGCCTTCACCCGGCGCGGCAAGGTCAACCTGCGCAATGCGCGACATGCGGATGATCCGCGGCCGCTCGACGAAGAATCGCCGTGCCCGGCAGCGCGCGACTACAGCCGCGCCTATTTGCATCATCTCGTCAAGTCAGGTGAAGCGTTGGGTGCGATGCTGTTGACGTGGAACAATCTTTCTTACTATCAGCAGCTAATGCAAGGTATTCGCGGCGCTATCGAAGTCAGCAACTTCAATGGCTTCATGGAAGAAACGCAAGTAGCGTGGGCACGGGGCGATATACCGCTGTTTGCCTGATCAGGCGGGGACAGCCACCTCTACCGTTTCCGGATCGGCGGGTTCGAACAGGTTCTTCAGCCTATCGATCGCCGCGATCTGCTCTTCTTTGCTTACCACATTCATCTCGAAGAGTTTCAGACTGCGCAAGCCTTCGATCGTCAGAAACACCATCATCGCCAGCGCAGGATCTTCCGCGTTTTCGCGCATGCGTTGCAGTAGTTGCTTGTTGTAACGGCGAATGGGTTCAAGAAATCCGGGATCATTGGCAATAGCCACGAGGATACCCGAAGGTTCCGGCTCGTTACAAACAAACTCAGCCCGATAGACAGCGATACAGGCAAGCACGACGCTGTTGGGTCCGTGATTCCTGGCCGCTTCCTCTTTGCGGAGTGATTCGTCGAACTCGGAGACGTGTTGTTCAACGAGCGCTTCCAGCAACTTGGCCTTGGTCGGAAACGTATAAAGCAACCCCCCTTTTGAAAGACCCGCTCGTCGCGCCACCGCATCAAGGGAGAGGTGCACAGGCCCTACTTCCTTGGCGATTTCAGCTGCTGCCTGCAAGATCTTGTCTTTTGTAGAAAGGGTATCAGTCGTCATTCTAGCGCTTTCGATGTAAGGGAACTATCAGCCCATATTGACATTACCGTCCGGACGGTACAGTACATTGCGCGTGGCCATCAAGTCCACACGATTTAATCCCATATGACTGGCTGGCAGACTTTTTTGCTGGCCATTGTTTTGTTTTTCGGAGCAACCCTTCCATGATTAAGCGCTACACTATACCCGTAATCGTTCTAATCCTGGTTGTGGTCAGTGGACTGGTATGGACAAAGGCCCCGGAATTCAAGGGCTACATACTGCCTACAGCCATCGGCATCCTGGTCTTCGTTGGATTGATCTGGGCATTGTTCCCAAGGATCAAGCGCTACATGCTACCAGCAATTATTCTAATTCTGGTCGTGGCAGTTGCTGGTGGCTTGGTTTGGTTCAATTTGTTCAGAGAAACGATGATCAAGCAGTTCTTTGCGACCATGCAGCAGCCAGCGGCGCCCGTGTCGACTTACACCGTCAAGCCGGGTGAGTGGATGCCGGAAATCGAGGCGATCGGTACGGTCAGCGCCATTCAGGGTGTTGAACTCTCGGTCGAAGTTGCCGGTATCGTCAAGGATATCCCGTTCAAGGCTAACCAGATAGTCGAGAAGGACGCGCCGCTCCTGCAACTCGACGATGCGATCGAGAAAGCCGACATTGTTGCCGCTCGTGCGCAGGATGTACTGATGGATCAGACCCTGGCACGTGCCCGCACGCTCAATACCCGAGGTGTCGGTGCTGTGTCTGCTGTGGATGAAGCGCAGTCTGCCTCTTTGGCCAAGAAGGCTGAGATTGCCAAACTGCAAGCGGTTATGGAGCAGAAGCTTTTGAAGGCGCCGTTCAAGGGCACCGTCGGCATTCCGCGCATTGAACTCGGGCAATATCTGCCAATAGGCACGGTGGTCGTGTCCTTGCAGGATCTTAGCACGATGCGCGTGGACTTCACGGTTCCCGAACAGACGCTGAGCGAAGTAAGGATCGGCCAGCCGATCAGACTCGGCCTGACGGATAGTGACATCAACTTCCAGGGCAAGATCACAGCTGTCGAGCCGAGGATCGATCCGGCCACCCGGCTGGTTTCAGTTCGTGCACAGGTGGAAAATCCGGGTGAAAAGCTGCGTCCGGGACAGTTTGCACAGGTTCGGGTGACGTTGCCCAGGGAAGAAAATGTTTTCACGCTGCCGCAGACGGCGCTCGTATCAAGCCTTTACGGCGATTACGTTTTCGTAGTCCGTCCCGCTACAAACGAGGCGAAGCCGGCAGATGCACCTAAACCCGCGGATGGAGCCAAACCGGCAGATGGCGCGAACGCAGCTGGACAGCCGGCGACAGCTGACAAGAAGGAAGAGAAGCTCAGCGTTGCGCAGGTTTTCGTCACACCGGGACGCCGTTCCGGTCTTGTGGTCGAAATAACCAAGGGTCTCAAAGAGGGTGATATCGTCGTTACAGCAGGTCAGAACCGTTTGAACGCCGGGGCAACAGTCAAGATCGCCAACGATGTGAATCCCGCCAACACAGCAGAATCAGGACTGCCTACAAAATGAATTTCTCAGACATATTCATTCGCCGTCCGGTCCTGTCGACGGTTGTCGCTCTGATGATCATCCTGCTCGGCGCGCAGGGGTTGGTGAACCTTTCCGTTCGCCAATATCCCAAAGTCGAGGAGACGGTTATCACCATCAAGACCGCCTATGCCGGCGCCAGCGCTGATCTGATGCAGGGATTCATCTCTGCTCCGATCGCAAAGGCTGTGACCACCACGGAAAACATCGACTACGTGACGTCATCTTCCGCTCCGTCATCGAGCACGGTGACAGTCCAGATGAAGCTTGGCGCCAATCCTGACGCTGCGCTGACGGAAGTGATTTCCAAGGTCAACCAGGTGCGCGGCGATCTGCCGGAAGAAGCCGACGATCCCGTGATCACCAAGGGTACAGGTCAGGATTTCGCGACGATGTATCTCGCCGTGCAAAACCCGAACATGACGAGCGAGCAGATTACGGAGTATCTGGAGCGTGTTATCCAGCCGCGCATGTCGACGATCCAGGGTGTTGCCGACGCGCAGATTCTGGGTGGCCAAGTCTTCTCGATGCGTGTGTGGATCGATCCGATCAAGCTGGCTGCCCGCAAGACGACTGCAACGGAAGTGTTGACGGCGATCAACCAGTCGAACTTCCTGTCGGCGCCGGGCAAGATTGAAAACCTCTATAATGCCGCGCCAATCACGTTGAAGACGACATTGCAGACGCCTGAGGCTTTTGGCGCGATGCCAATCAAGTCCGACGGCGACAACATCATCCGTCTGCGTGACGTGGCCCGGGTTGAGCTGGGAGCGGTCAGCAAAGATACAATCGTTAGCTTCAATGGATCCAGCGGCACATTCCTTGGTATTTTCCCGACACCTGCCGCCAATCCCATCGATATGACAGCTGCTGTTCGCAAGGAATTGCCCTTGATTCAGGCAAGCCTGCCCGAAGGCATGCGGCTTTACATGGTCTACGACTCGACCGAGCAAATCAGCTCATCGATCGAGGAAGTGTTCAAGACCATCGGTGAGGCGGTGCTGATCGTTGTTGCCGTGATCCTGCTCTTCCTCGGATCTTTCCGCTCGGTCATCATTCCGGTTGTCACCATCCCGATTTCCCTGATCGGCGTGTGCTTCTTTTTGTTCCTGCTCGGTTATTCGATCAATCTGCTCTCGCTTCTGGCGATGGTTCTGGCCATTGGTCTCGTCGTCGACGACGCGATAGTGGTTCTGGAGAATATCCATCGTCATATTGAGGAGGGGCTGAGACCGCTCGATGCCGCGTTAAAAGGCATGAGGGAAATCACCGGACCCATCGTGGCGATGACCATCACGCTTGCGGCCGTGTTTGCACCGCTCGGATTTACAGGTGGCCTCACTGGCTCGCTGTTCCGTGAATTCGCGTTCACGCTTGCCGGCGCCGTCATCATTTCCGGTGTCGCGGCTTTGACCGTCTCGCCGATGATGTGCGCATTGTTGCTTCGCGCAGGCGGTCACAGCCGGTTCCAGAGAATTGTTGATGGCAGTTTTGGTTGGCTTGAAGGCGCTTATGAACGGCGCGTTGCGGGCTCGCTGAATTTCCGGTTCGTCACCTTGTTTATCGTTATCGCACTCGTTGCCTTGACCGGCTTCCTGCTTACCAAGACCAACTCCGAACTTGCTCCCGAAGAAGATTCGGGTGCACTGTTTGCCATCGTCAATGGCCCGCAATATGCGACATCGCAATATACCAAACTTTATGCGGATCAGATCGATGCCTTGACCAAGGACTTGCCGGAGTTGAAAACACGCTTCAATATCCTGGGCTTCGGCGCGACGAATTCCGCCTTCGCCATCTGGGTGTTCAAGGATTGGTCAGAGCGCACCAAGTCGCAAGCACAGCTCAAGCAGGAATTGCAGGGCATGATCAGCCCGATTGCCGGCGCCGAAGCCTTCATCTTTGCGCCGCCTGACTTGCCGGGTACCGGTGGCGGGCTGCCGATTTCAATCATCATCCAGTCGACTGGTCCGGCCGACAAGGTGTTCGAAGTTGCCGAAGAGATCAAGAACAAGGCGCAGGCTTCCGGCCAGTTCATCATCGTGCAGAACTCGCTGTCCTTCAATGCACCGCAGGTTACGGTGACGATCGATCGCGACCGGGCTTCGGCTCTGGGCGTACCGGTGAGCGACATTGGCCAAACGCTCGGCTTGCTCGTCGGTGGCGGCAAGATCTCGAAATTCGATCGTGATTCCAACAGCTACGACATTATTCCTCAGGTGCCACAGGATTATCGGTCTAACCCGGAAAAGCTCGGCCAATATTTCGTCAAGAGTGCATCTGGTGAAATGGTGCCTTTGTCGGCAGTGATCAAAATCACGGAGAATGCATCACCAGCTGCTATCGAACAGTTTAACCAGCTGAACTCGGCGACGATTTCGGCATTGCCATTACCAGGTGTTACCACCGGTCAGGGTCTGCAGACGGTTATCAATACGGCTACTCCCTTGATGCCGGATGGCTTCTTCATGGATTACTCGGGCCAGTCGCGCCTGGAAATTGAGCAGGGTAGTACGATTCTGATTGCCTTCATACTTGCGGTGATCGTGATCTATCTGGTGCTTGCGGCGCAGTTCGAAAGCTTCCGCGATCCGTTCATCATCATGATGTCGGTCCCGCTATCGATCTTCGGCGCGATCGTGCCGCTCAATCTCGGATTGGGCACGCTGAATATCTATACGCAGGTCGGCCTGATCACGCTTGTCGGTCTGATCACCAAGCATGGTATTCTCATGGTGGAGTTTGCCAATCAGCAACGCGAACTGCACGGTGTATCGCGGCATGACGCGATCATCCTTGCGGCAAAGACTCGGCTTCGTCCGATCCTGATGACGACCGCCGCCATGGCGCTTGGTGTTATTCCATTGATCACGGCGACTGGTGCCGGTGCCGCGGCTCGCTATTCGATCGGTCTGGTGATTTTCTCCGGTATTATTGTCGGTACGGTCTTCACCCTCTTTGTGGTTCCGATGTTCTACACCTTCATTTCCAGGAAGGATGAAAAGGTTGAAACGGCAACGCCGGTTCCTGAATACGGGAGGGGCGGCACCGCAGGTGAGCCACTTCTGAACGAATAGTCCGCGCTAAGTTAAAAAGAAAAGCCCCCGCACCGGAAAGGTTCGGGGGCTTTGTTTTATGCTGGATGAAAAGTCAGGCTCGTTTAACGGCGCGTAGGATAAACAGAAGGATGACCGCTCCGACCGTTGCGGCTATAATTGCGCCAATGATGCCGCTGCCGAGCGAAATGCCGAGCCTCGGAAAAAGATATCCTGCAATGAAGGCACCGATAACGCCGACAACCAGGTCACCCACGAGGCCGAAACCGCCTCCGCGAACGAGCTGGCTCGCGAGCCATCCCGCTATCAACCCCACCAAAAGAAAAATAATTAGACTTTCTCCGCCCATAGCCAATTCTCCCATAAACCGGTTTTGCCAAGAGCATAATCCCAAAAGGACTATGCTCCATTCAAAGTTTGTGCGTCCAATTGAACGCACGGCGCAGTAGATGCTTCACCGGCCCAGGATTCTTGATCCATGCACTGGCAGGAGAATCACCAAGTTGATTTTACGATGGGATGCGGCATTTGAATAACGAAAGTTTGCAAATGAAATTTAGACATTAACGTGGTCAAAAAACTATACCGGCTGTAGTTTCCCACGACCGGCATAGTTTCGAATACGACAGAAATGTCGTGCTCAGAAGGTCATTGCGCAGGCGCAGCAGGAGCAGTAGTAGCCGGCTGCTTTACAGCCTTCTTCTTGGCGGACGTCTTGTGCACCTTCTTTAAATGCTTAGGAGCCTTTTTCATAGTTGTCGTCGTCGTATCCGGGGCAGCTGCCGTTGCTGCAGGAGCGGCGTTGGCGCTGGAAGCGATAACCGGAGCCGAAACAGCGAGGGCAACGGCGAAACCGAGAGCTGTATAGAGGGACTTTTTCATTGGTCAGTTTCCTTTTGATGCGGGCTTTATGGGACATAGCCGGTCAGTCATCGACCGGCTGCACACCAAGCAGCTTCAAAGCCTGGGCATACGATCGGATCCCCTGCGCCTGTTTGTTGTTTGCGCAGAACCTCGTTCCCGTTTTTTGAAGTGCTTTCGCCTTGGCTGCCCGTTTTGCCTCGGCGTGTTCCGTAATTACATGTTGAACTTGTTGCTGGAGCTTGCCGCACAATTCTGTGCGGGTGAGCGTCTCCGCGGCCATTGACTGTTCGATTGGTGCGGTGAAGAACATCGCACCGGTCAGGACGATCGTCGAAATGGTCAATATGTTCCGCATAAGAGCCATTGAGTTACGAAAAAATCCTGTTTCAGCCGGTCAACAGCGGGTTGACGGGCTTTTTATCGGGCATAAGTGTTGCCTCAGTTTTTCTGCTTTGTGGTGTTTTGTTTCTGGATTGTAACAAGACGCGGAACGACAGAATTCTGCCCGCTTCGCCAGTCATTGGATGTTGCAGGTTTACTCTCTGGTCCCGAAGAATTGCATGGCTTTCCAAAGTGGATCATGCATAAAAACAATGACTTGAACCGCGCGGAATGGCTGGGCGCAAACGATCACCATCAGGAATTGAGTATGAAATCCGAAGCGCATATTCTGATTGTCGACGATGACGAAGCCATTCGCGATCTCCTGCATGAGTTTTTGAAAAAGCGGGGAATGCATGTCTCGGTTGCACGAGACAGCGAGGAAATGCAGGAAGTGCTTTCCCGCTCGCCCATCGATCTTCTCATCCTGGATGTAATGCTTCCGGGCAAGAGCGGCATGGAAATCTGCCGGGATATCCGGATGCATTCCCGCATCCCGATCATCATGCTGACTGCCGTCACGGAAACCACTGACCGGGTGGTGGGGCTCGAAATGGGTGCAGACGATTACGTCTCCAAGCCGTTCGATCCGAGGGAGCTGCTGGCGCGGGTCAGGGCAGTGCTGCGCCGTCTCGATACCTCCGGTCCTGACCGGCGCCTCGAACCCACGATCTACAGATTCGCCGGCTGGACGATGGACTGCTCGCGGCGGCGGCTTGTGTCTCCAGACGCGGTGCGCGTGGAACTGACCACGGCGGAGTTCAATCTTCTGGAAACGTTGGTCAAAAGCGCCCAGCGCATGTTGAGCCGCGATCAGCTGCTGGAACTGGTGGGCAACAATGCCGCTTATGGCTATGACCGCAGCATCGATATTTTGATCAGTCGTCTTCGCCGGAAGATGGAAGATGATTCCCGTTCGCCGAAACTGATCCTGACGATCCGTGGCGGCGGCTATCAATTCGTTCCCGAAGCGACCCCGGAATGAAACGGTTCCTGCCCCAGTCGCTGCCAAGCTGGATCCTGCTCATCCTGATTGCAGGCCTGCTTACGACGCAGGTTGCAACACTATCGATCGTCTCTCGCGATCGTACCGAAAACAACAATGTGCTCGAACTGTTTCGTTTGAGCGAACGCGCCTATACGCTCGTCAAAGTGCTCTATGCTTCGCCCGCAGCCGACCGATCACTTCTTGCGAGCGCTTTGTCGAACACAGCCAATCCTCTTTCCATGTCCGACGAGCCGGCCGTGACGTCGGCTATCGCTTCGGACGACAGTCTTGCCGAGCTCGAAGATGTGCTTGTTGCGCGATTGTCCGCTTTCGGTGTAACCGACGCCCGGATCCGCCGCGTGTCGAACCGGGCGCCTAGCACTCCCGCAACAAGTCCCAGTGCACCTGATCCCGATGTCGGCATTGTAGAGCGCCAGCTTTCTGATATCGCGGAGGATTTCAGCCAGAGTGACGGGCTCGCGGCCTCGATTAAGTTCAAGGATGGCCAATGGCTGAATTTCGTTACGCCGATCGCGCCGGACCCTCCGATCTTCACCGCGCAGACGCTGCCGCTTTTCGGGTCTGTCGCTGCGGTGGTGATTGCAATGTCAATCTGGGCGATGCGCCGATTGACGGCGCCATACCGTGCACTGGAAAGAGCGGTCAAGCGCATCGGCGAGGATGTGAAGTCGCCGCCATTGCCCGAATTTGGCAGCAGCGAGTATAAATCGGCGGCGCGGGCGGTGAACACCATGCAGGCGCAACTGAGGGAATATGTAGCCGACCGCGAGCAGCTTGCTGCAGCATTGGCGCATGATCTGCGCACGCCGCTGACCCGCATTCGCCTGCGTCTCGAATTGTTGCGCAAATCGCCCCTGCGCCAATCACTCACGCATGATCTGAATGATATCGAAGCCATATCCCGATCGGTCATCGATTTCGCCACGTATGAAATCGTCGATGAAGAGCAGGAGAAGATCGACTTCTGGTCGTTGGTTGACTCGGTTGCAGATAGTTTTCCGCAGGCCTCATTCGACAAAACCAGCCATGCGTCGCGCGGGCTGATCTGCATGGGCCGTCCGATTGCGCTGCGGCGTTGCGTCACAAACCTCGTGAACAACGCGGTGACCTATGGGGAAAAAGCTCATATCAGCCTTATGCAAAATGGCGCCGACATTCTGCTGACGATCCGTGACGAAGGGCCGGGTATTCCCCAGGCCAAGCTCGACGAGGTGTTCCAGCCGTTCCGGCGGGTCGAAAACTCGCGCAACCGGCAGACTGGCGGATTTGGTCTGGGCCTGACCATCGCGCGCAATATCGCGCGGCGCAGCGGTGGCGATATCAAGCTCGAGAATGACGCAGAGGGCGGTCTGAGAGCCGAATTGCGAATTCCGCGCGCGGTCTGATACCACGCGGTCGGTCCGCTGCCGTTACGGATGACCGCGATAGGAATCATGACAGACCCCAAGCGGAATCGTTGCGGCTGTAGGGCAGCCGGCTTTCGGCCAATGGAAAGTGTGTCAACGTCGAGATGGATGCGTGTCAGCGATCTGATCGGTTGTCGACGAAATCAAAGTCGTGGACCCAGTTAGTCCTGTCGCAATCCACTCTCGCGGTACGTCTTTGGCAATCTCGGCGTTCGCTCTTTGCAGCACGAACTGCGACCTTTCCAGCCATTTGAACTCCGTCAGGCCACGCGCTAAAGCGGTACACCAACAGATTCCACGATCTCCGTTTAAATCAGCAATGGCACCGAGCCGCCAAGAGAGCTATTCATTGCGGGGCCGATTGGTTCGGTCAGTCCCGTCCGCTTTCAAAGAAATTCCGGTGGGTGCTGTAAGATCAGAGATGGCAGGGAGGATGAAGGCATTCGTTCCATGATATCGCCGCATACGGGTTCCAGAAGGAACAATAGTCACTGATGACCGTTCCAAGACCACCATTCGAAACCGAGCGGAGAAAACCATGAATGCATCAGTACATCGGTGCGCACCGGTCGTTCGAATACTGCCTCAATCAAATGGCCAGGCGCGATACCATCTCGCAGTGGGGAGCCAAACTGCCTATGGGCCAAATTGCTGTACGTCCCCATGATTTGCTGACCCGCTGGAATTCCCAGTCTCTCGCAAAGCAGTTTCTGCTGGCCGGAGGGCTCGTCTCGGTGGGCGCGATGATTTTGATTGGCGCTTTTGTAGCGGGCCTAATTGAAGCTGCCGTTACTCGTAATTCCGCCGCGGCTACCGCGTTATATGTGGACAGCGTTATCGCGCCGATCCTTCCCGACATGCAAACTAACCAGATACTCGGTGATACCGTTACCCATGCGTTGGATGAGACGCTGGGGCAGGGTGCTTTGGGTAGCAGGCTCGTGTCGTTTAGACTTTGGCGAAGTGACGGAATGGTTCTCTATTCCAACGACAAGAGGCTCATGGGCAAGCATTTCGCTGTCAACGATGATCTGAAAACAGCGTTTGCCGGCAAGATGGTCGCTAATTTCAACAAGATTGACGATGTGGAAAGCAAAGCCGAACGTGCGAGCGGTAAGCCGCTTCTTGAGATCTATAATCCGGTCCTCCAACCCTGGTCGGGCAAAGTTGTTGCCGTATCGGAATTTTATGAGATAGCCGACGATTTTCAGCACAGTTTGGATCAGGCACGCCTGCGCAGTTGGCTCGCTGTGGCCTTCTTTACGCTGGCCTTTTTTCTGGTCTTGTCAGCTATCGTGTTTCGCGGGAGTAAGACAATCGACCGCCAAAGCCGGGACCTAAAGCAGCGGGTCAGCGAACTTTCCGGTTTGCTTGTGCAAAACAAGACGTTACATGCGCGCGTCCAACGAGCCTCGCAACGCGCTGCGGCGTTGAACGAAAGCTATCTCCGGCGGATAGGTGCCGATCTGCATGATGGGCCGGCACAACTTATGGCGTTCGCTGCGCTCCGGTTAGACAGCGATATGCTGATTGACCCCGCCGTGCCGGATGAAATACGCGAGCGCGAAGTGATGGCCATCAAAGAGAGCCTTGACGAGGCGATGCGTGAAATCCGAAACATTTGCAACGGTCTTGTGTTACCGCATATCGAGGCTGCTGATTTGCCGGAAATCCTCCAATGGGCCGTCAAGGCGCATGAGTATCATACTGGGTCGAGCGTTGATTTATCGATATCAAGCACGCCGTTGCAGCTCGAACCTTCGGCAAAAATCTGTATTTACCGTTTCGTGCAGGAAGCATTGAACAACGGATTCCGCCATGGCGGAGGCATTAAACAAAGGGTAGCGGAAACTTTGCGGGGCGAGCGCGTTATAATTGATGTAGCGGACAGCGGGCCGGGATTCGATCCTGCCGCTATCAGGCATGCCAGCATTGGACTTGCCGGACTGAAGGATCGGGTTGAAAGCCTTGGGGGACGTTTTACCATAGAGACTTCGGAGCGTGGCACGCGGGTGCGAATGTCACTGAGTATAAATTCGACGGAGCAGGCGTGATGGCAGTACGTATTGCAGTTATCGACGACCATCCGTTGTTCAGGGAGGGTGTCAAGCGCAGCCTCGGCGAAATCAGTGACTTTCAGATTGTTGGAGAAGGCTGCACGAAGGAGGACGCAATCCGGATCTCGCAGGAGCACCGTCCGGACGTTATTTTGATGGACATCTCGATGCCGGGTGGAGGTCTAAACGCAATCTTACCGATTCTCGAGCTCTTCCCCAGTCAGAAGATCGTGATGCTCACTGTGTCAGAGACGAGCGACGATGTAGCCAGTGCATTGAATAGCGGCGCGAAAGGCTATGTCCTCAAAGGCGTGGGCTCCCGCGCGCTTGCTGAAATAATACGCACTGTGGCATCTGGCGAAAGTTACGTTTCTCCGGCCCTATCGGCCCGGTTACTCTCCGACATGTCGTCAAGGTCTGGCGCGCCCAGCAAAACTGATCCGATTGGCGAACTCACCAGCCGCGAGTGTGAGGTCTTGAATCTTGTCGCAGCTGGGCTGAGCAACAAACGGATCGCGCTGAAGCTCGATCTTCATGAAAAGACTGTGAAACATCATATGGGGCGCATTCTCGCGAAACTTAACGTCACAAACCGGACAGAAGCCGCTATGGCATTGCGCGACGCTGGTCACGAAAATCACCTTGTGTGAGGGTGCTCTGCCGGACCGATCATTCTAAAACTGCAGAAGCTATGATCAGCAACGAGGTGTGGTTAACAAAGCGAACTTTCAGTGGACGAACGATTGCAATCTTGACTGATCCGATGATGTCGCTATGCGATTGATGATCGTGCGGCCTTTCGCATCCTTCATCATGTAGCGCCCGTCTACAATCCTTTCACTCATTCCGTTCGCGTGACGAACCTCCATTGCCGATCCGTCAATGTCTACGCTTTCGCGGGTTTCGGGTGTGGATTGATTGACCGTCCCTCCCTTTACATCGCCACTGTTACCAGCATTGTCGTTTTTTCCGTCGTTGCCGTTGTCTCCACTGTTGCCACCGGCATTGCCACTACCATTACCGCCGCCGTTCGCTCCACCATTGCCGCCGCCGTTCCCGCCACCATTACCTCCACCGCTCCCGCCACTATTACCGCCGCCCTTACCGCCATCTTTCGCCCATGCCATCTGTTCAAGCAAATGGAGAGATTGACTATCGAAGGTGATCTTATAAGGCGTCGCGACCAGGGCCATTGTTACCAGGGCGCCACAAAGAACGGGAACCGGCTTGATACGGCTAAGCATCAGTGCCTCCTATAAGTTTCATGCTACGACGAACAGCACTGGACAATGGAAGGGGCAGGTCTCGGTTCATAGCAACTGCGCATGCCGTGGAATTGGGGCGGCCTAATCGAGGCTGCTTCGAATATAGCGAGTGGCATAAGCAGCCCGGTAGGCGCCTGTCAACAGTGCCACGCCAGTATCGTCCAGATCAAACCATTGCCGCACCGTAACCAGACTTTGGTCTTATTCCTGAACTGCCATACGTCTCATCCTTCATCGGTCTGAAGCCCAATGGTGGAACGGAGGCACCCGTTCTACGTTTGGCGTGCGGCGGCGCGACTGATCCCAAGGGGCATTGGGGGCAGCAAAGCCCCTAAACCTGTGAGGACATCTCCAAAGTCAAATTCCGTTCCGCGTATAGGGCCAGAGGCCTTGACTTGCCCTCTCTAACACGAAGCCTGCAAGCAAGCCGAGTTTCGTGGATCATAGACTCGAAAAGGAACTTCTCGTGAATACGAAACTCATTCGACAGTCCGAAGAATTGGCAAAACTTCCGGTTGGAGGGATCTTAAAACGATCGTTCGACGTGCTCGGCTCGGCTATGGCCCTTATCGTTCTCAGTCCGCTGTTTATAATGCTAGCCTCATTGGTGAAATTGTCAGACGGTGGACCGGTCCTCTATCGCCATCGCCGCATCGGGCGAGGCGGAAATCCATTCTACTGCCTCAAATTTCGTACCATGGTTACAAACGGTGACCCCGTCCTTGAAGCACATTTCGTTGCAAATCCGGAGGCACGTGCGGAATGGGTGGCGGCGCGAAAGCTGCAGGTCGATCCACGCGTCACCAATGTCGGCATTGTGTTGCGGAAATTGAGCCTCGATGAACTGCCTCAGCTGGTGAACATTCTTCGCGGTGAGATGAGCCTCGTTGGGCCGCGTCCTGTGATGAAGGACGAAATCGAACTCTACGGTTCCGCCGCAACCTACTATTTCAAATCGCGCCCCGGCTTGACTGGCATGTGGCAGATCAGCGGACGTAATGACGTCGACTATGACGAACGCGTTGCTTTCGATAAGCATTACGTTGAAAACTGGTCCTTCCAGAAGGATATCATGATCATTCTCAAGACCATTCCTGCGGTATGCGCGTCTCGCGGATCGTATTGAAGCGGCTGAGTAGGTTGCTCCCCATTGGTGCAGCGGACGCGGGGATTTGAGACGGACGGCCAGGCTTCTTCGACATCCTGGCTAGTTGACCTCTCTGCCAGTCAAGCTATCGCTATTTCTTGCTGACGGATGGCAGGATTGTCATCGTCGATCCAGACTCACTGGAAATCGTCCTCGTTATCGCGTGACAGCACATAAAGAAGTTTAGCCAGGGACGGCTTCGGCCGTTGGAACTGGGTTGGTCGGTAGAAGAAGAGGCCGGGCGGGTCGGTCTATGCAATCCCGTGTCCTCGCCATGGCAGTTTGATCGCCATTCTGCTGGGGCCGGTGTATCCAATGGTTGCGCCAAACCCTCCGTTCGGAGGTCGCATCTAAATGGGGGCTTGGCCGGAAGCCTAAGTCAGCGGTTTAGTCCTACCTCAAATTCCTGAATCCCCCATCCTGTAGAACTGTAATAAAATTGGCTCCATGGCAAATTTTGCTTATCCGGAGTTTGAATGCCAAAACTGCAAAGCGATCATGGTCGCGGTGCGGCGCAACTTGTCAGATTCCAGTGCTATTGTTTGCAGCCGCTGCGGCAGTTTTCTGGGGACGTTCGTCGACTTGGACAATCAACTTTCGCTGAAGTTACGACGACTGGTGGACGAGCCCCGGGATCTCAGCTGACCTGCTGCGTCGAATCCGATGCCTGCGCCTTAACGTAAAGCAGAGCCCGATCAACCGGAACGCAAAATACCAGTAGACCGGGCCTGTTGAGCCTGTTGTGAAAAAGAAGCCAGTAATGCCAGGCCCTTGCCGACGCGGGGTGCCGACTCTACCAAAATACTCTCAGATAAGCGGTGATAAATCGGACCAAAGGCCTATCTCTAAAAATCAAAAGGCCCAACGCCAAATCTCTCAACCCAGTCAAGGCACTTGCTGTCTCGGAGAAGGTCTGCTGCTCCATATAACGCCAGAGCCTAGTGCATCCGCCTCATGCATTCCAGAAAGTCGGCAAGTTTTGCATTCGATGAAATGCTTCAGCTATGCTCTCCGATCGTCGCGTATTAACTCGATCAACCGCGCGACTGGAATAAGTGCATCTTACGGCATTGTGGATAGAAGACTGGAAACCATGCTGTCATGGAGTCCCTTGGCGGAGGCAATATTGTAGTCATTCAGCGATTCAATAGTCGCACCGTCCAAGTGCCCTCCAGCCTGCAAAATGAGCGTTTGCGCCTCCTTCAAAAATTCCGATTGGACGCGATCGAAAGGCCAAGTCTTATCCCCCTTGATCCGTATCACGATCAGCATCTCATGGCTCGACGTCTGCCCCGTGGGGGACACGTGTCCATCACCCGAAAACTGAAAAATCACTTCCCCAACGAACAGGTCATCGTCGACGATGTGGGTTATCTCTCCAATTGTACAATTTCTAATGGTCACTCGCGCCTCCACGAAAACGGCCAGACGCTGTTCCAGGTGCGTTGCGGTGTCCGGTCGCTGGTGAATGTTGCTAGCTTGCGCTTGGAGACGTTCAATCCAATGTCCGCCTCTCTTTGCGACAATCCAAATGCCGCCAGCTACTCGATCACCGATTTGATGGCGGCTGCTGGGCGTGGAGCCGTCGAAACCTTGATGTCGCTCGGCTTGAATCGGGCTTCCATATCCAGATAGGTCGAGTAGACGATGCCGGTCAGCAACATGACAGCGACACCGTAATCGCAAACTTTCACCAAGAATGAGCGAATGCGTTTATCTTCAAAATCGTAGTAATCTCGAGTTCGTTTCATGGCCCCCACCACATTCTTTTTTTACCCGATCGCCTAATTTACAATTGAGTACTGCGGCCGACAATTCATCGGAGCCTAATCACTTGGAATGGGATTATGAATGAGTGGGAAGCTGGACGAGCTTTGGTTGGATTTGAGCTGCAGGTGGAACTGCCCTCGGCCTCATCTTTCGACAGTTCGCCACGCTGCGGCCTACGCCCCATTCTTCTGTGGCATCATCGAGCCTGGATCGGCTACGAGTTGGACGAAGGTAGTTAGCGAAGCTTGGTGTAGACGAGATCAAAGTCGCGGGCCCAGTTCGTGCCATCACTTGATCGCTCCCAAGCTCCCGTTATCCTCTTGCCGTTGGAGCTAAATGTTCCCGCGTATCTCTGGAAGAAACCTGGGGCATCCCTCCAAAGTTTCCAGATGCGTTGACCAATTGTCATATTCACGACGCGATGAACATGTCGGGCGTCAGTGTACAGCATGATAAAATGTCCAGTGGAATCGTCCGCACCAATGATGGAACTGATCGGGAAGGGAGAATTTTCGAGTCATTCGCGTGGGACATCCTTTGCAATCTCGGCATCGACTCGTTGCATCATGAACCGGCAACTACTCAGCCATGCGAACTGTGTCGCCCCGCTGGCCATGAGTTTGCCTTCGACCAAAGCTTCAAAGCTCCAACTTCCAAGGAGCGGGGTCAGCGTTCTGATTAAGTCATCCGTCATCCGACTGCTCCTGTATTCCACCGCGTTACGCCAGGATACCATGACACAGACAGTCCAGGAGGAGGCTTGTCGCCACTAGCATTTCTCGCCTTCTTTGGCCTCATTGCATCTGGGGCCTTCCGCCCAGCCCGCCTCGATTTCTTTTTCTTGGTCTTCGCTCTTTGGGCAACTTTGGCACTCAGCGCTAAAGATTTGACGGCCGCTCCACTTGTGGCAACGTGCAGGGTTTTCCCTACAACAACCAAGGGGTTGTCCTCGTAGCTGCTTGTTCCAAGTCCCGCTATATTTGCCACATAGGAACAGGAGGACCCAATGGCAAAGCCAGCGGCAGTTTTCGACAACGATGTGGGCCTGGAAACAACGATATACGTTCATGAGATTGGGAAGCACGACACGACATTGAGGATCGATATCTACACATGGAACCCGCGTAACGCGCGAAAGGCGTTGAGAGGTCTGAGAGGGGCGATCGATGGCTTGCTTGATGAATGGAATACGGCCAAGTACGTCAAATCGCCCCCTGCAACCGTTGACGGCACGAAACGGCGTCCCGTGCACTACGCCGGGGAATGGCCCATGCACACCCTTTAGTTTTTCTCTCAGCATGCCGGCTTCCTTTTCCGCCGACACCAAAAGGAAACCGAATAACGATTGCGATCAGTCCGCCAACCTTCTTGAATAAGGGGACTAAACTACCGTCAAAACAATTGCCCGTCGCCGGTTCTCCGGTTGGCGGCTTTTTATGATAAGAGAATGATCGGCGTGCATGAAGATATCGAACCATGACCAACTTTGAACTGCGAGCAATCAGGCACAGATTAGGGCTTACGCAGGCTGAGTTGGCTGAGGTTGTCGGGTATCGTCTGGGTGGGTTGCATGTTTCGAAATACGAACGTTACACAAATCCGCTAAAAGTTCCGCCGCTGCTGGCAAAGCTATTGATTGCCTATGACGAAGGATATCGACCAAGCAATTGGCCCGAGGGCAAGTGATGGAGCACTAATTGTCCGCCAGGCGCCACGTGCCGGCGGCCCGAAACGCATTCTTTCAGAATAGCATGGGAATGACGCGGATTGGTATTGATCCCTTTGGAACGCATCAACGAAGCGCGACCTTCAGTCCGACCTTATAAAAACGCAGTCTAGGAATCAGGCTTGCATATCAGTCCACATTTGCGGACATATAGCGGACACCAAAAACGACACTCTGCACGATCAGCAATACTAGTCGGTAATTATCTGATTTCGTCGGTTTTTTTTGGTGAGCGCGCGGGGGTTCGAACCCCGGACCTACTGATTAAAAGTCACCTCAGGAGGGCTAACATTAGCCACCATCTCCTATCACTGACCCCTCCAAAACCCTTGTGCTACTTGAGTTTTTCGCCCTAGAGGCCCACATTGCCGGGACAAGGTATCTCACCTGTTATCACCTAAAAAGTATCCCTTAGAGATACCCTCAGAGGAGAACACGGGCATGGCAATCACTTTCACAGACAAGTGGATAGAGGCACAGAAGCCGACCGGCACACGGCAGGAGATTGCCGACGCGGCAACCAAGGGCCTCTATCTGTTTATTTATCCCTCCGGCGTCAAGTCGTGGGTCTATCGCTATCGGACCAGCGAGGGCTTACGCAAGATGGTCCTCGGCACCTATCCCAAGGACAGTATTAAAAAGGCCCGTGCCGATGCAGGAAACGCGAAGGACCTCCGAACCGGCGAACAGCCAAAGGACCCGATAGCGGAGCGCAAGGAGCGGGCACGGCTCACGGCAGAAGCTGAGCGAGAGAAGCGACGATTAGAACAGGTGGAAGCGGCCAAAGAGCAACGGCTCTTTCAGCCAATGGTGGAAAGATATCTCAAAGAACACGCCAAGGCGCGGCGGAGCTATGTGGAGAAGGCCCGTCTGCTTGGGCTCTTTGGTGATGACAGCGACTGGGAAATCCGTCCGGGCTCGCCCGTTGCCAAGTGGGGCAAGTGCTCGATTGACCGTCCTGCACTGGAATGGCGCGAGGACGTTCGGAGCTTTGGCAAAAAGCAAGTCGCGGCTGGAACAGGATATCTCGCGAACCGCACCTTTGCCGAGCTTCGCGGCATGTTCAACTGGATGCACAGGAACGATATCCTGATACCGTCGCCGCTTCTCAACATGGATGTGCCATTTAAGGGTGGCGAGACCGAGCGCGAGCGCACACTGCTAAATGAAACCGAGCGCGGCACCTTTGGTGATGAGTTGCGCTGGTTGTGGCTGGCGTCCGATACCGAGCCCGTGTTCGGACCGTGGATCAAAATCCTCATCCTCACTGGTATGCGGCAAGCCAAGGAGGTCGCGGCCATGACATGGGAGCAGATCGACCAGAGCGACCCGGAGAAGCCGTTCTGGCTCATCCCGGATACTGCCGCGAAGAATGGCAAGCCGCACCGCGTGGCCCTGAGTGTGGAGGCTATGGAGGTGCTTGAGGGGCGTGGCGACCGCCAAGGAGCGCAAAGGGTATGTCTTCACCACGACCGGCGACACACCGATCATTCCGGGCGACAAGCTCAAGAAGCGGATAGACGCCTTGATGCGCATTATCGGCGAGAAGGAACGAGGCGAGCCGGTTGAGATTAAACGCTGGGTTTGGCACGATCTCCGCAGGACGTGCGCGACCGGGATGCAGTTGCTTGGCTATCAGCGCGAGATGGTGGAACGCATTCTTAATCATCGCGGCAAGCAGACCAAGCTCGAACGGACATACCAGACCGCCACGTGGCGCAAGGAGGCCCGCAGAGCGTGGCAAGCGTGGGCGGACGGGGTAGGGCGGATACTGGACGGGAAGATGCTGGAAGTGCCGGAGGAGCCCGCGCACGTGACGCCGGAGCCACCCGCTTCGAACGTGGTCCCCTTGCGCGCACAACATGCTTAGGCGCTGGTGGCATATCCTGCCGGATGAGAGCAAGGTCGCGGTGGCCTTCCTCGTGCTGGGGCTCGTGCTCTGGCACTTCGTTTAAACGTGATCCCCCTGCACCTCTGTGAGGCCCCTCGTGGGCCTTTCTTTTTGCCCCCAGTGGGGTGACACGCAAGGGCGCGGGGCCCGGAGCTTAAACCACACTTAAGTCTTTGCTTAAGCTTCATAATCGCTCTTGCAGCATGGTCTGCCGAAGCCGCTAATCACTACTAAAGTGGTAGAGATTAAACGTCCGACCTCGTTGAAATCCCAAAAGCACACGCCGGGACCTCGTCCGGGGGCCCCCCTCACATCGGGCCTCATTGGCGGATCAAAGGTTACCAGCCAGATGGTCACATGGACACCGCAGGAGCCCCGGCAGAATGGCCATCTTGAAGGGGCGCACCTGACATTGAACCAGTTGGTCGCGAGGGTAAGTATATGGTTTTATTATACTTTCCAGCCGCACCTCATAGGCCTTTCGCGTGAGGGGATACTTGAAGGGGCACAAGGTGCAGGGCGGGCCCCCGGCTGTATGATCGTCATACGGTATGCCGGAGGGGGCGGTTCCCCCAAGGGGTGCGCGTACGGCGGGGTGACGGTGTGGGTCCCAGCGTATCGTTATCCGAAGATAAATCCAAAGCGTGAGCGTTTTACTCTAAGTGGTTGTTTTCAAAAAAATAAAAATACCGCGAAACCCAAAATCCGCCCCGTGAAGCGCGTGGTGCAGGGTGGTTAACCCGTTTCCTCAATGAAATCAATAGGTTCTAGAGGGTGCGGGGTTTTGAGCCCCTCGTGGCGCAATAATATTACAAAGTTTCAGCCCCGACTAAATGCGGCCTAAGCCTTTGGGAAGATTGAGCAATTGCCCTAACTACGGGCGGAAGCCCAATCGCCCTGCAATCGGAAGGTGCAATGTGATGCTGAGTTGCTACTTGAGATAGGGAGCCACATTGTCGCACATACGGTCACCCAGAACCGCTGTATTATGGCCTTTCCCGGCCTGTCTCATCACCTCTCCGATGGAGGCCGGGGAACTAAGGCCGGAGCAGCCGAAGCAACTTCCATGTCCCCCCGATGCCCCGCTTCGCGCTCCGGCCCCTTCTTTTGGAGAGCCCTTACGCCTCGCGGTCAATGTCTATTTTGCCACACCCCCCGCACCCCGGAGCAGGCGTATAATGCTTGTACTGACCGCAAGGCGACGCCAACCTTGACGCAATAATCCATATCCCCCGATAAAGCGGTCAGCCTAATTGAGAAGAGAGGTGGAGACGCAAACGCCTCTCTCCATTTTCCCAACTTTTTCTGTGACGGAACATGCTCAGCAAAATCATTCAAGCTGCATCATGGGTAGGGCTTGCGTTGTGCCTTGGCATGTTCGTGTGGTTTGTAGCCTCGCAGGGCGTGGGGCATGAACCATCCACGGCAGAGAACCACCCGGAAGAGACGTACACCCCCTAGAAGCCCTACTTACCAGACCGAGCAATGTGCAGGGGCCATTTCTTCACTCGGTAGTGTTTGCATTTCGGCGATGGCTGCTCGGTGCCGCTCGGTAATAGGGCGGCTAGCCTACGATATTTGTGAGTGTCCCATTCCATCAGCAAATCACCGATTGCGGCTTTCAGTGCTACCAAAGCCAACCGAGCGTTGCGCTTGTCCCGCGTATAGACATCAAGGGTCAAAGCGGTGTCGTCGTTCGCGATTTCTTGGACCAATACCAGCGTTTCCGCCCCGTCATCGAGTTTGAAAGCCTCCACCAAGGTGTTCATGCTTGCTCCTCCCATTTCCCCGGAACATAGCAGAGAACAGCTTACAGGGGCAGGCAGAACCCTTGCTTGTTTTCCGACCGGCCAGCGGATAACAATCACGCCGGGGGGAATTTAGGGAGGAAGACACATGCCGCGTCACACTGTTAAGCTAATGAACGGCGCTACCATTGAGGTCAGCGATGATCTGGAGCATGAGCGTATAGGGCCAATGCTTGCGCGAGAAGGTTACTGGACAACGAACTTGTTCGGACGCCATAGAGAAACCAAGATCACTCTTATGCTTCATGGAGTGGCAACCATTGAGCAAAACTTCGACGTGGCTACGGAGATTGCGAACCAGATTGCAGATGAGGACGGCGATTAAAGTCCTGACGCCGGTCTGGTTTTAACGTCCCGTCCCCCTTCCGCTGTCCCACTGTCCCAACCCTTATAAAAAGGGTTTTGGGACGCAGTGGTGTGACATGCTCGGGATAGGCTTTTTTCTATGGGACAGGGTGTCCCAACGTAGTGTCCCAAAAAATGCCCTGAAGTGTCCCAACCTAGTCTTCCGCATCTTCTGGCACGTTGAGGCCTTGGATTTTGAGCAAGTTCTCCACGTTGGTTTTCGGAATGTTGAGATACGTCGCGATCTTTCGGATCGACATTCCTTTCACGCGTAGCGAGATTGCCTCTCTCGCTTGGCTTTCCTTGCTCAAAGACTTCATGCCCCACTTGCCGTCTTCTCCGAGGAACCCCTGAAACGGCAAAGCGTCTGCACCATAGAAGCCACGGTTCTTTTCGAAGTGGATTTCAGGACTGGCAGGGTCCCCCGCTTTCCAGTTCTTTGGCTTCTTCAATGCGATAACCGTATCCAGCAAGTCTTCTTTCTTCGACGTGCCACGTTGAATACCAGTTTTGCCAGCGTGGTGAACAAATATCACGGCCACGCCCTTGCGCTTCAGATAGAGCAACCAGCCCTGTATTTTGTGCCAGCCTTCGTCGCTGTTCTCAGGTGTGCCGGTAAGGGCCGAAAGATTATCAAGGAACATAAGTTCCACCTGTTCTGACGTACCAAAGCGTAGATGCTCATTTATCATCGCGCGTCCGGCAGGGTCTTCCGCTCCCAAATCGGGAATGCCGCGCTCCTGCAAGTCGGCAGCGATGAGGCGTAGAAATCCCGGTTGAGGTGTCGGCAATCCCGCAATCAATTTATTGGTACGGGCCTGCAAATCCACGAAGTCCATCTCGCCGTCAACATATAGCACCCTAAAAGGGCGTTTGGTCGTCCACCGCAGGAAATCGGTCCCCGTCGCGGCACCGACTGCGATACCCAGCGTCAGATACGTTTTACCAGTTCCGCGTGGGCCATAAATCTCATTGAGGCTCTTTTGCTGTATGATCGGCCCCATGATGTGTTCGCGGGGCGGCACGACTTTGGTGGACCATTCGTTCCAGTCGAGATCGATCAACCCTGAGTAGGGCTTGTTGCTGTTTGCAGGGCTCTTCGCCTGCGGCATTTTGTCTCCCACCACGGGAGCGACATTGCTGTTCGCTGCGGCTTCTGCGGCTTGCCCCTTGACATTCGGGGCCTGCATAACTATATTTGATTTCATAAGGTTAACTCCCTTGTTGGTGTTTTGAAGCCTGCCACGGCTTCCATTAGTTCCCTGTCTAAGTTCAAAAATCCTGCCCTCGGCTCATCACCGGGGGCTTTTCTTTTATGTGGCTATTCGTCGCGCCACTTTCAACTGGCACGTCACTTGCTTCGCTCTAGGGTTTACGGCTCGGTGTCCGTACCGGGATGTGATCCGTGAGCGGGTGCGGGGTAACATCGTCAACCAGCCCGCGCCGCGAGAGGTCAGTGAGCCATTCGGCCATTTCTTCGGCCTCCTGCCGCCCCATAGTGGCCTCAGGGTCGCGGTTATAATCGAGGGTCACTTCTATCGGCGTGGAGTGGAAAAAGCGCTCCGCCTCGCTCCTTGGGGCAGGCTTGGGCTTCCGCCGCACGATCACTTTTCACCTCCCGTAACCAGCACCCGCTCCGGCTGTGGCTCAATAAGGGCAGCATCGCCCTGAGGGTATTGAGGGTTAAGCTGGGCCCTGAGCAGGCGTCTATATTCCGCCATCTCTTGCTCAACATAGGCCGGTCTTTGCGTTTCGATACGCTGGCGCGTGGCGGCAGCCCATTCCGGCCCCATCGCGGTTTCGAGTGCGGCATAGCCCTCAGTGTCGTACATGAGAAACTCAAGTTCGCGACCTTCGATGGCAGTGGCGAAAGAGGCAAAATCGAAAGCTGGGGCATAGCCTTGGGCTTCCAGTGCTTTGACCAATTCGACAGGGTCTACTTCGGGCTCAACAATGGGCTCCGGGATGGCCTCGGCATTCTGAGTGTGCGTGAGGGCCGGGGAAGCAAAATCGGTCTCGGCATTCTGGGTTGTATTGGTCATTCAATTTACTCCTTCTAGGATTGTTAAGATTTGCGAGCTTGCCTTTGCCGCTCTCAGGCGTTGGTCTCGGCGGGCGCGGCGCTCACGTTCGGCTTGTGCGAGGGCTTTTTGCTTCTCGCCCGTGGCGATCAGCTTCGGGTGGATGTGCCGGAGGCGCTCCTCGTTCCACGCCAGTCCAGCCGACAGGGGAATGAGCACTCGGGGTGCACCATCGATTGCCGCGATCACGCGAGGGGGACCCTTTCCGGGCTTCTTCCAGAGTGCATACAAGCGACTAACGCTAATCCCAATCGTTGACGCAAATTCCTTGACGGTAACGGTCTTCATGCGGGTATTTCCTTTCCATTTGTTCGTGTTTCGTTCGAGTGTTAAGTTATAACATAACTGATGAAACAATACTACAGCTATCAAACTGTTGCACCCGCACGGGCTGGGGGTGTATATATTTTGTAACGATCACTACAGAAATAGAGGGGACCCTTCCATGCCCAAGCAAGATTTTAACGACCCGTGGAACTCGATGGAAAATACCAAACGCCAAGACCCAGTCGATAGGCGGGTGGAGGAGCTTCAGGCGCGCGAGCAAATCATTAACGCCCTGCCAGCGGGGAGCGTGAGCGCGGGACAGGTGATTTATGACCCTGCAGATATCGCCACTCATTACCTGAGCCCAGATGCGAAAGAGAGACAGTTCGCAAAGGAGTTCTTCGGTGTGTATGCGCCCGAAGACCCGGACAATCCGCGAGACGGCATTTCAAGGGCTGAAAAGAAAATCCTCCACGAGGCCGCTCACCAAGAGGTCTATGGCGGATTTCGGCAGATTTACGATGAGAACGGCTATCCAGTTGAAGGGCCGGGAGGCTCTGTCCACGTAGATGGTCTAAATTTTCAGCAAGCCGACCGCGATGCAAAAGCTTTGATGAAAGCGGCGGGTGATTTGTGGCCAGAATTTGCCCTGCGCCACAGCGCCCTAGCTCAAGACAAAGCCAGTGTTGCCGCCGCAGTGAATTATCTCGTCAATAACTCTGGACTGACAAAAGGCGAACTGGCGGCGCTCGCACGAGGCGAGCAGAGAACCGAGCTTTTGGACCGGATTGCCGATGCCGATTGACGGTTGTGGGAAGCCTGCGACGGGCTCGTGCCACTTGCCGTGCGGGTCCCTATAACCCTTGCGCCAGCGGTGCAGCGTCATCTCGGAAATGCCCAGATATTGGCTCAGGCCCTTGGCGTTGAGATACTCAGGGGCCACGATAGCGGCACAGAAATATATATTGTCGTTCGCAGCAAGCCGGGTCCAACTCCCAGCGCCGAAATCCTCGTCCGTAAAACGTTCCATCTAAAACCTCCATTGGCCCGTTGTGAGCCCGTGACCTAGAGATGATAGCGAATGTCGGCTTTTCAAGACGGGCCCGTTCACGGCTCCGGGAGGGCGTTTAAACGAGGAAGGGGCACCTGAGGGGCACCTAAAATATACCCCTGCGACAATGTGTCCCTTGGGGTATCCCTTGGAGCGGTGGGCTTGACGTGCTGGGGGAGGGCCAAAACGATAAGCGGTTGATTTCTTTTGGATTTTTGGTGAGCGCGCGGGGGTTCGAACCCCGGACCTACTGATTAAAAGTCAGTTGCTCTACCGGCTGAGCTACGCGCTCCCAAACGAAGCCAGCTAGGTGGCCTCGGGAAGTGCGGCGGAACATAGGTGCGACTTGCCAATCGGTCAACAACTAATGTGCAGGGTTTTCGCAACAAAAAGCCTTGTTTTCAGCCGTTCTTGTAATTTTTTGCCGAAAGCGCCGATATTTACGCACTCGCGATAAAGGCGAGCGTGAGAGAATACCGGTTTTCTGGTCCCAACTGGCGAAAAGGTGATTGGAATTTCAAAGAGATTCGGCTTAATCCACCGCCACAAATCAAAATGCCAGTGAAGGAGCGCGGATGGCGCTTGATGTTTCCTATCTGACTGCTGCCGGCGCTGGCGCTCTGTCTTTCCTTTCTCCTTGCGTCCTGCCGCTCGTCCCGCCCTATCTTTGTTATATGGCCGGCGTGACCGTCGAAGATTTCCGCTCGGATCAAACCGCAGCGCGAATCTCGCCAGTGCGGCAGGCGCTTCTTCTGTCGTCCTTCTGTTTTGTTCTCGGCTTTTCGACCGTTTTCGTGCTGCTCGGTGCTGGCGCATCGACCATCGGCGGCTTCCTGCGCATGTGGCAACAGGAAATCGCCATCGCCGCAGGCATCGTCATCATCCTGATGGGGCTGAATTTCCTCGGCGTCTTCCGGCTGGCGTTCCTGTCGCGGGAGGCGAGGTTCCAGGCTCAAGGAACGCCCGCCAATCCGTTCGCGGCCTATGTCATGGGTCTCGCCTTTGCATTCGGCTGGACGCCATGCATCGGGCCGGTGCTGGGACCCATACTGGCGCTTGCCGGAGCTCGCGATACGGTTGCCGATGGCGCACTGCTGCTGGCCATCTATTCGCTCGGCCTCGGCATTCCCTTCATCATTGCCGCATTGTTTTCCGGCATGTTCATGCGGTTTTTGGCGCGGTTCCGCATGCATCTCGGCAAGGTGGAAAAAGTCATGGGCGGTCTGCTGGTACTGACCGGCATTCTGTTTCTGACCGGCGGCTTGCAGACATTCTCATTCTGGCTTCTCGAAACATTTCCCATCCTCGGCCAACTCGGCTAAACAGACGGAAGTTTCCATGTTGGAAACCAATGTCGTGTCATGGTCCGGCACGATATTGCCTTTAGCCCAACTGATCTGGAAGTCCGACATGACATCACGTTCCTGCCTCACGGTTATTCTCGCTGCCGGTGAGGGCACGCGCATGAAATCCTCCCTGCCGAAAGTACTCCATAATATTGCAGGCCTGCCGATCGTTGCCCATGTGGCCAAGGCTGTGCATGGCGCGGGCGTCCGCGATATCGCGCTGGTTGTGGGCAAGGGAGGCGATCAGGTCGAGGCAGCAGTCCGTTCGGTCGTTTCCAACGTCACAGTGCATGAACAGACAGAACGGCTTGGAACGGCCCACGCGGTGCTCGCGGCGCGCGAGAGCATTACGCGCGGCTATGATGATGTTCTCGTGGTGTTCGGCGACACACCTTTGATCGAAACCGCTGCTCTAGACCAGGCCCGCGGCAAGCTGGCCGATGGCGCGGATGTCGTGGTCATGGGTTTCAGGCCCGCGGTGCCGAACGGCTATGGCCGCCTGATCGAGCAGGATGGACGTTTGATCGCCATCCGCGAGGAGAAAGACGCGAGCGAAGCGGAGAAGAAAATCGGCTTCTGCAATGGCGGGTTGATGGCGCTGCGCGGCGATAGTGCGCTTGCGCTGCTGGACAAGATCACCAACGACAATGCCAATGAAGAATATTATCTCACCGACGTCGTCGAGATCGCCAATGCGGACGGCAAATCTGTTGTCGCCATCGAGATATCGCCCGACAATGTGATCGGTATCAATACACGCGTTGAGCTGGCCGAGGCTGAAGCGATTTGGCAGACGCGCAAACGTCGTGACATGATGCTGGCCGGGGTCACTATGCAGGCACCGGAAACGGTGTTCTTCGCGCATGATACGCTTGTCGAAGCCGATGTGATCCTTGAACCGAATATCATCTTCGGGCCAGGCGTTTCGATTGCGAGCGGCGCGGTGATCCACGCATTTTCCTACTTTGAAGGTGCAAAGATTGGCCCCAACGCCAATGTCGGTCCTTTTGCCCGGCTGCGGCCCGGCGCGGATCTGGCGGCGAAATCCAAGGTTGGCAATTTCGTCGAGGTAAAGAATGCCAAGGTCGGTGTCGGCGCCAAGGTCAACCACCTGACCTATATCGGCGATGCGATAGTGGGTGCGGCGGCGAATATCGGTGCTGGCGCGATCACCTGCAATTATGATGGCTATAACAAGCATCTGACTGAAATTGGCGCCAACGTGTTCATCGGCTCGAACAGTTCGCTGGTTGCCCCGGTTTCCATCGGCGACAACTCCTATATCGCCTCCGGCAGCGTGATCACGGCCAATGTGCCGGCGGACGCGCTTGCATTCGGCAGGGCGCGGCAGGAGGTAAAAGAAGGGCGGGCGGTGCAATTGCGCGCACGCTATGCGGCGCAGAAACTAGCCAAGAAGGCTGACTAAGCACGCCTTTTGTTCGTGTGGGATTCTGAAACAGAAAGTGTTTTTCTGTCATGATGAACTTAAGTTAGCCAAGAGCGGAAAATATTCGGGGTATTGGAGTCGTTTATGTGCGGGATCGTGGGCATTATCGGACGGGAACAGGTTGCGCCTCTGCTTGTGGATGCGCTGAAACGGCTTGAATATCGCGGCTATGATTCTGCCGGCGTTGCCACCCTCGAAGACGGCGTGCTCGATCGGCGGCGGGCTGAGGGCAAGCTTGGTAATCTTGACAAGCTGCTCAAGGAGAATCCCCTCGGCGGCACGATCGGGCTCGGCCACACGCGGTGGGCAACCCACGGCGCACCGACAGTGCGAAACGCGCATCCGCATACGACGCCGCGGCTTGCGGTCATCCACAATGGCATCATCGAGAATTTTGCCGAGCTGCGCGCCATGCTTGAAAAGGATGGATACGTCTTCGAGACGGAGACTGATACGGAAACCGTAGCGCATCTGGTGACGCGCGCGCTCGATCGCGGCCTTGCGCCGGTCGAGGCAGTTCGCCAGACGCTGCCGCAATTGCGCGGTGCCTTTGCCATCGCGATCATGTTCAAGGGTGAGGACAATTTGCTGATCGCCGCCCGCAATGGTCCGCCTCTCGCAGTCGGCTATGGGGAAGGCGAAATGTACCTAGGCTCCGACGCCATCGCTCTCGCGCCGTTCACCGATAATTTGTCGTACCTTGAAGATGGAGATTGGGCCGTGCTTACCCGCAACGGCGTCGTGATCTATGACGAGACCGGCGCGATCGTAGACCGCCCTGTGCAAAAGTCGGCGGGGACGGCGTTTCTGGTCAGCAAGGGCAACCACCGGCATTTTATGGAAAAGGAAATCCACGAGCAGCCGGAGGTCATCTCGCACACACTGGCAAATTATCTCGATTTCTCCCGGGGCACGATACGCGCCGGCGCCGCGCCGGTAGATTTCTCGAAAGTAGACCGTATCGCCGCTTCCGCCTGCGGCACGGCCTATTATGCCGGGCTGGTGGGAAAGTACTGGTTTGAGCACATTGCCCGGCTGCCAGTCGATATCGATGTGGCGTCCGAATTCCGCTACCGCGAGATGCCGCTTTCCAGGAATAGCCTTGCGCTCTTCGTCTCGCAGTCTGGTGAGACTGCGGATACTCTTGCGTCGCTGCGTTACTGCAAGCAGCAAGGCTTGAGCATCGGAACGATCGTCAACGTCAAGGAATCGACGATGGCGCGCGAATCCAACACCGTGTTCCCGACCTTGGCGGGTCCGGAAGTTGGTGTTGCCTCGACCAAGGCCTTCACCTGCCAATTGTCCGTTCTGGCATCGCTGGCTGTGGCTGCCGGCAAAATGCGCGGTACGATCAAAGAGGAAGAGGAGCGCCAGCTTGTGCGCGAACTTTCCGAAATTCCACGCTATGCAACGCAAGCGTTGAAGCTAGAAGGCCAGATCGAAGCGATCAGCCGCGAACTGAGCCAGGTCAAGCACGCACTTTATCTGGGGCGTGGCACGAGTTACCCGCTGGCACTCGAAGGCGCGCTGAAACTCAAGGAAATCTCCTATATCCACGCGGAGGGCTATGCGGCCGGCGAGTTGAAACACGGACCCATTGCGCTGATCGATGAATCCATGCCGGTAATTGTCATTGCTCCGCATGACCGCTGGTTCGAGAAAACCATATCGAATATGCAGGAAGCGGCGGCGCGTGGTGGCAAGATCATCCTCATCACCGATGAGAAAGGCGCAGCAGCCAGCACATTGAAAACGTGGCATACGATCCTTCTGCCTGAGATGCCGGAGATCATCACACCGATTGTCTACACGTTGCCGATCCAGATGCTGGCTTATCACACAGCAGTTTTCATGGGCACGGACGTGGATCAGCCTCGCAATCTGGCAAAGTCTGTGACTGTGGAGTAGGTTCAGCCGGCACGAAGCAGGCGTACGGCTTCGTCCCGCTCAAACAGATAAAGCAGGATGCGCAACGCTTCGCCGCGTGTGCTCTGCAATTCTGGATCCCGCGTCAGAATATAACGTGCGTCCTGGCGGGCGATTTCCAGAAACTCCTGATGCGCTTCGATGCTGGCGAGGCGGAAACCGGGCGTGCCGGACTGGCGCGTGCCCAAGAGCTCGCCTTCGCCCCGCAGTTTCAGGTCTTCCTCGGCGATGCGGAAACCGTCCTCGGTCTCGCGCATGATCTTGAGTCGCGCCTGGGCCACTTCACCAAGCGGTCCCTTGTAGATGAGGAGGCAGGTAGAGGGTTTGTCCCCTCGCCCCACACGCCCGCGTAGCTGGTGCAGTTGAGCAAGACCAAAGCGTTCGGCGTGTTCGATAACAATGATTGTCGCATCGGGAACATCGACCCCAACTTCGATCACGGTGGTTGCCACCAGCAATCGCGTCTCGCCACTCTTGAACGCCAGCATGGCGGCATCTTTCTCTGGTCCATTCATGCGGCCATGGACGAGCCCGATCCTGTTGCCGAGCAATGGCTTCAGCGATTCGAAACGTTCTTCCGCTGAAACGAGATCGACCAGTTCGGATTCCTCGACCAGTGGACAGATCCAATAGATTTTTTGCCCCTCTGTGATTGCCGTGCGCATGCGATCAACCAGTTCGCTCAAGCGTTCCATCGGTAAGATGGCAGTGGTGATCGGACGACGGCCAGCAGGTTTTTCCGTGAGTTTCGACACATCCATGTCGCCAAAAGCGGTCAATACCAGCGTGCGCGGGATGGGTGTGGCGGTCATTACAAGCATATCCGGCGCCGCCCCTTTGGAGGTCAAAAGCAGGCGCTGATGTACGCCGAAACGGTGCTGCTCATCGACAATGACCAGCACAAGATCGTGATAGCTGACCTTTTCCTGAAAGAGCGCGTGCGTGCCGACAATGATGTGGATGGCGCCAGTCCGCAGACCCTCAAGGATATCTTCACGCTCGCGGCCTTTTTCGCGTCCGGTGAGCAGCGCCGTACGCAACCCTGCCTTCTCGGCCAGTGGCGCGATGGTAGCGAAATGCTGGCGCGCCAGCACTTCGGTTGGCACCATCAGCGCCGATTGACCGCTGGCTTCTGCTGCATGCGCCATGGCCAGGAGACCGACGACAGTCTTGCCGGAACCGACATCGCCTTGCAGCAGGCGCAGCATCCGGTCTGGTTCTCGCAAATCGGCGATGATTTCCTTGATCGCTTGGCTCTGACTATTCGTCAGCGAATAGGGCAGGGCTGCGATGATTTTCGCCTTGAGATGGCCATCACCCTCTAGCTTGCGGCCGGAAAGACGACGTGTTTTCAAGCGTACCAGCGCCAGCGCCAGCTGACCGGCGAGAAACTCATCATAGGCGAGGCGCTGCCGAGCGGGGTGATCGAGAGCGATGTCGCCCGGATCTTGTGGATTGTGCAGGGCTTGGAGGGCTCGGCGATGTGTAGGTAAGGCATATTTCTCAAGGATTGGCGGATCGATCCATTCCGGCAAATCCGGTGCCTTGGCGAGTGCTTCCTGAACGCCGCGTGCCAACACTTTTGGCGACAAGCCTGCAGTCAGGGGATAGACAGGTTCAACCAATGGAAGCGAGGTCGCATCTTCGATATTGGCAATGTGATCCGGATGAACCATCGTCGGACGTCCATTGAACCACTCCATGGTTCCGGAGACGATGACCGTTTCACCAATGGGCATGATTTTCTCGAGCCACGCCTGTTTGGCATGAAAGAAGGTAAGACCGATTTCCCCGGTATCGTCATGGGCGAAGACACGGTACGGAACGTTGCTGCGCCCGCTCGGCGATGGCTGGTGACGGTCGATGCGCACTTCCAGCGTGACGATTGCGCCTTCCGGGGCGTAGGCGATCCCGGGGCGGTTCCGGCGATCGATGACGCTGTGCGGCGGCAGATAGACCAGATTGCCCACACGGGGCTCGGCTCCGGGTGGCTGAGTGCCCAGTAATGTCCCCAGCAGGCCCGACACTTTCGGCCCAATACCGGAAAGCGAACGAACGGAGGCAAAGAGGGGATCGAGCAGTGAAGGACGCATGCATAACGTTTAACGCGTTCGATGTGCGTTGCAAGGCTGACAGACGCGGCAAGGCAGGCTATACCCAGCCGCATCAATCAGGCCAAATACATTTCATCGACATAGACGGAGCTAGTTCATGACCGGAAGCAGTCGCACCACTACCGATCTGCCGCCAAGACAGCGAAGAATCCTGTTCCGCTCCTGGCATCGCGGCATGCGCGAGATGGACCTCATTCTGGGACAGTTTGCCGATGCTCATATCGATACCTTGTCCGATGAAGAACTTGACCAATATGAAGCACTGATGGAAGCGCTGGACCGGGACCTGCTGAAATGGGTCACGGGAGAAGCCGAAGTTCCCGCCGAATTCGATACGCCGATTTTTCACAGGATCGTCTTATCTCGCAACGAAATGAAATTCTGAAAATCACAATGACTGCCTTTACCAAACTCGGATTGAAGCCTGACATCAATGGCCATGTGGTCATCGATGGTGTTGTCGATGGCTATGAAGCTTTTGCATTGGCGATGGTGGTGGCTGAGGCCGGGGCAGGTGGTCCTGTGCTGTTCATTGCGCGCGACGGCAATCGCGTTGCCGATATCGAACAGGTGCTGAATTTCGTCCAGCCGGATTTGCCCGTGCTGCAATTGCCAGCGTGGGACTGTCTTCCTTATGATCGCGTCTCGCCCGGAGCCGATACCTCCGCGCGGCGTCTCGCCGCGTTGGCGGGTCTCGCAGCATTGCGTCAGCACAAGCATCCGGGCGTCATCCTGGCGACGGCCAATGCCGTCCTGCAAAAACTGCCTCCACGCAAAGTCCTTGCAGAACAGCTTTTCATGGCCAAACCAGGCAATCGCGTTGACATGAATGCGCTGGTGCAACGCCTTGAAAACAATGGATTCGAGCGGGTTCCCACAGTACGGGACGTTGGCGAGTATGCCGTGCGCGGCGGTATTCTCGATCTTTTCGCGCCAGGTGCCGAGGAGCCGTTGCGTCTGGATTTCTTTGGCGACACCTTGGAAACAATCCGTACTTTTGATCCGGCATCGCAGCGCACGTCGAGCCAGAAGACCGAGTTCTCGATGCAGCCGATGAGCGAAATCACGCTATCGCCCGAGATCATCAGCTATTTCCGTTCGCAATATGTGCTGAAATTTGGCGCTCCCTCGCGGGATGACGCACTCTACCAGTCAATCTCCGAAGGACGCCGCTTTGCCGGCATGGAACATTGGCTGCCGCTATTCTACGACAGATTGGAGACGGTATTCGACCATGCCGGAGACATGCCGGTTGTCTTCGATCATCTCGCGCACGAATCGATGGCCGAGCGCCACAAGATGGTGCTGGATCACTATGAGGCGCGCAGGAGGCAATCCGACGGCAAGGAGCCCGGCGACACTATTCCGTATAAGCCGGTTGAACCGGGCTCGCTTTATCTGACACCTGAGCAGGTCGAAGCTGCGGCCGTAAACTCAGGCATGCGGATTGATCTCACGCCGTTCGATGCGCCATTTGTCACCGGGCGGTCGGTTATCCACGCCGGTGCGCATCGTGGGCGTACATTCGTTGAAGAGCGAACCGCCAAGGACACCAATGTCTTCGACAGCGTGGTCAAGCACATTGCCGATGAGCGGGCTGCGGGTAAGAAAGTGCTGCTGGCGGCATGGAGCGAAGGCACACGCGATCGCCTGGTACAGGTTCTGAACGAACATGGTCTCGAAAAGATCGAGCTGGTCGAAGACCTGCGGACGGTCAAGGCACTCGCCCGCGACAAGATCACCGCGGGTGTTCTGTCGCTCGAGACAGGCTTTGATGCTGGCGAACTCGTCGTTGTTGCAGAGCAGGATATTCTTGGCGACCGGCTGATCCGCCATTCAAAACGACGGAAACGCGATCGAGATTTCATCAGCGAAGTTGCAGCACTCAATGCTGGCGACATCGTCGTGCATGTGGATCATGGCATCGGCCGGTTCATTGGACTGCGGACGATCACTGCGGCAGGCGCACCACATGATTGCCTTGAATTGCACTATGCGGGCGATGACCGGCTGTTCCTTCCGGTAGAAAATATTGAGCTTTTATCACGGTTTGGCTCAGAAACTTCAACTGCCGTATTGGACAAGCTCGGTGGCGGTGCCTGGCAGGCGCGTAAGGCGAAGCTGAAGAAACGCCTGCTCGACATTGCCGGCCATCTCATTCGCATTGCAGCCGAGCGACAGATGCGCGGTGCGCCGATCCTTTTGCCGCCGGATGGACTATACGCTGAGTTTGCTGCCCGATTCCCCTATGACGAGACGGAAGATCAGGATCGCGCCATCGACGCGGTTATTGACGACCTTTCGCTGGGCAAGCCGATGGATCGCTTGATCTGCGGCGATGTCGGCTTCGGCAAGACGGAAGTAGCACTGCGCGCTGCCTTCGTTGCGGCGCTGAATGGCGTGCAGGTTGCCGTCGTGGTGCCGACGACGCTGTTGTCGCGCCAGCACTTCAAGACGTTCTCGTCGCGGTTCCAGGGATTGCCGGTTAATGTGGCGCAAGCCTCGCGGCTCGTCGGTTCAAAGGATCTGGCTGAGAACAAGAAGGGCATTGCCGAGGGACAGGTGGATATTGCCGTCGGCACGCATGCGCTGCTCGGGAACGGCATCAAGTTCAAGAATCTCGGTCTGCTGATTATCGACGAAGAGCAGCATTTCGGCGTCAAACACAAGGAACGCCTGAAGGAGCTAAAATCCGACGTGCATGTGCTGACCCTTTCCGCAACGCCGATACCACGAACCCTGCAACTTGCCTTGACTGGCGTGCGCGAGCTTTCCTTGATCACCACGCCGCCTGTGGATCGCATGGCCGTGCGCACCTTCGTCTCACCTTTTGATGCGCTTGTCATCCGCGAAACACTACTGCGCGAGCGCTATCGCGGCGGACAGAGTTTTTACGTCTGCCCGCGCATTTCCGACTTGAGCGACATAAAGGAGTTCCTTGATGCTCAGGTGCCGGAACTGAAAGTTGCGATTGCCCATGGCCAGATGGCGCCGGGTGAGCTCGACGACATCATGAATGCTTTCTATGACGGGCAATATGATGTGCTGCTGTCGACGACGATCGTTGAATCCGGGCTCGATATTCCGACTGCCAATACGCTGATCATCCATCGTGCCGATATGTTCGGCCTGTCCCAGCTTTATCAGCTGCGCGGGCGCGTCGGGCGGTCCAAGCAGCGCGCCTATGCGCTGTTCACGCTGCCAGCCAACAAACTGCTGACGCAGACAGCAGAACGCAGGCTCAAGGTTCTGCAATCGCTCGACACGCTTGGTGCCGGTTTCCAGCTGGCGAGCCATGACATGGATATCCGCGGCGCGGGCAATCTGCTTGGCGAAGAGCAGTCGGGGCATATCCGGGAGGTGGGTTTCGAACTCTACCAGCAGATGCTGGAAGAGGCAGTTGCGGAGATCAAGGGTACCGGCGAAGTCGAGAACGGCCATTGGTCGCCGCAGATTGCGATTGGCACTGCGGTCATGATCCCTGAAACCTATGTACCGGACTTGCAATTGCGCCTCGGTCTATATCGCCGTCTGGCCGATCTGGAGGAGTTGCAGGACATCGACGGCTTTGGAGCCGAGATGATTGATCGCTTTGGACCGCTGCCGGAAGAAGTCCAGCACCTGTTGAAGATCGTCTATATCAAGGCGCTGTGCCGCCGCGCCAATGTGGACAAGCTCGATGCGGGTCCGAAGGGTGTCGTCATCCAGTTCCGCAACAAGACGTTCAACAATCCAGCTGCCTTGGTCAAGATGATCGGCGAACAGGGTTCCATGGCGAAAATCCGGCCCGATCAGAGTATCGTGCTGGTACGCGACTGGCCGACAGCGGAAAAGCGGCTCAATGGCGCAGCGGTGGTCATGACGCAACTGGCAAAGCTGGCAGAAGCCGCATAGGTCAGACGGGACGCGGCTCAAAGCCATCTGCGGCCTGGCGGATGGCATCCGCCAAGGCTTCCGCGGATTGCGCGCCCATGACAGCGTATTTCTGGTCGAGAATGAAGCAGGGGACGCCGCGCACGCCGATCTGATTGGCGGTGTCGATCTCCTGGCGGACACCCACGGTATCCGCGTCGGTTGGCAACAGGCTGGCAACGATGGCCACGTCCATTCCCGCTTCTTGTGCGGCTTCCAACAATATCTGATGGTCGCCGATGTTTTTTCCCTGCTCGAAATAGTAGGAGAAAAGAATGCCGACCATCTCGTCCTGAACGTTGGGCGTCGCCTGCGATGCCCAGCGGATAAGGCGGTGCGCGTCCAGCGTGTTGGGGCTCACTTCAATAGCCTCGAAATCAAACTCAATGCCCGCCTCCTTGCCAAGCTCCGTTAACTGCTGATGAATCTCGAAGATCTTGTCGGAACTGCCGAACTTTTCCTGCATGTAACGGTTGCGATCCTTGCCCTGCGGGGGAATCGTCGGATCGAGTTGAAACGGTCGCCAATTCACAATCGCATCAAGGTCCGGATTCAGCGCAAGTGCGCTTTCCAGCCGCTTCCGTCCGAGAAAACACCAAGGACAAACGACATCCGACACCACGTCGATCGTGAATTTCTTGTCAGTCATGGTTTCACCTATCGTTTATCGGACCACCAGGTGTTGAGCTGGTTTCCGATCAGGGACGTCTTGTCCGGATGTTGCAAATGCGCCCATCGAGCAACCCATTGTTCGGGCTGGTAGTAGATCGGGACCATATAATGGCCGGAGATCAGCACCCTGTCGAGGGCACGCACGATGCTGGTAAATTCATCGTCGCCGCGAGCCGCCAGCATCTTGTCCAGCAGCGTGTCGATAACGGGATCGGCCACGCCTGCGTAATTGAAACTACCTTCAATCTCCTTCGACTGGCTGCCCCAGCGGCTGAATTGTTCATAACCCGGGGAAAGGGAACTGGAATAGGCCCCAAGAATGACATCGTAATCGAACGTCTGCAGGCGCTTTTGGTACTGCGCATCGTCGACGGTGCGGATGGTTACGCCAATCCCCAGACGCTCCAGTGTACGTTTGTAGGCAAGGCCGAGACGCTCTTCGCCAACCGATCGCGTCAGGATCTCAAAGGCGAGGGGCGTCCCATGTGGATCGAGCAACTGTTCGTTTTCGATCTTGTAACCCCGGCCGATAAGAATGTCATAAGCGCGCTTCATTTCCTTGCGATCGCGTCCGCTTCCGTCCGTCTTGGCAGGCTCATAGGTGCCGTCCATGACTTCCGGCAGCACAGCGTCGGCGTATGGCGCCAATAATGCGCGCTCTGTAGCATCTGCGGGCTTGCCGAGGGCTGACAATTCCGAGCCTTGCCAATAACTCCCCAGCCGCTGATAGCGGCCGGCGTAGAGATTGCGGTTCGTCCATTCGAAATCGAACATGAGCGCGAGCGCTTCCCGCACCGCCTTGTCCTGAAACAGCGGGCGCCGCGTATTGAAGACGAAGCCGAACATATTCGCAGGCGATCTTGATTCGAAAGTGTCCCTAATGACCCGGCCATCTTTGACTGCGGGAAAATCATAGGATGTCGCCCATTTATTCGGGTCGCCTTCCATGAAAACGTCGAAAACGCCTTTCTTGAACGCTTCAAACTGCGCCTGATCATTGCGGAAATATTCCACCGTCACCGTGTCGTAATTGTTGAATCCGACCCTGCTCGGAAGATCGGCGCCCCAGTAATCCGGGTTTCGCTTGAAGACAATACGCTGGCCCGGTTGGACCTGCGACACGACATAGGGGCCGCTGCCGATCGGGATGGCCAAGGGCGCGGCGTCGAATTTGTCGATATCGATCGCATGTTTCGGCAAGACCGGCATGAGCGCCAGGACCAGCGGAAACTCCCTGTTCGCCTGTTCGTTGAATGTGAACCTTACGCCATGTTCGCCGACCTTCTCGATCTTGGAGATAAGTTTCATGCGACTGCTATAGGGAGGCCGGCCCTTTTTCGTCAGCACATCGAAAGTGAAGATCACATCATCGGGCGTTACCGGTTGCCCGTCGGACCATTTCGCCTTCGGATTGAGCGTGAATTCGACCCAGGTGCGGTCGTCATTGGTTTCAACCTTTTCGGCCAGCAAACCATACATGGTGAAAGGCTCGTCGGCACTTCGTTGCATCAGTGTTTCATAGACCAGATTGCCAAACTCGGAATCGCCGAACATGCCGCGTGCGGTTGTCCGCATGCTCCTGATCAGGAACGGATTGAGGCTGTCGAATGTGCCGACCACGCCATAGGTAATGGAGCCTTCCTTCGGCGCGTTCGGGTTGACGTAGGGGAAATTCTTGTAGTCCGCGGGCAGGGCGGGTTCGCCGTGCATGGCGATTCCATAGGTTGGTTCGGCAAAGGAAGCGTCCGTTGCCGAACATGCCGCGATCAAAAGCGCCAGAATCTGCAAACTTTTCTTCAACATCGTCTCAACCTTGCGCCCTTAAAGGCGCGATTTACCCTGAT
The DNA here is from genome assembly GCF_964253365.1 of Phyllobacterium sp. LjRoot231. Lineage (NCBI taxonomy): Bacteria > Pseudomonadati > Pseudomonadota > Alphaproteobacteria > Hyphomicrobiales > Phyllobacteriaceae > Phyllobacterium > Phyllobacterium sp. LjRoot231. The sequence continues at coordinate 3,295,277 of NZ_CAXUQT020000001.1, read as the reverse complement.
TCGCGTCAAAGACTATCATTTGAAGACGATTCTGCGGCGGAAGACGTGCTATGTTCAATCTGAATTCATAGCACCGCCAAAAGTAGTCTGGATTTGCATTAACATGCAGTGTAACACGGCGTTCGATAATCGCATCTCGCTCTAGGGTCACTCTGTTGCCGCATTTAGTGACCAAAGCCAGACAAGCAATTACAAGTGATCAAGCCACACTTCGGATAAGTGCGCTGAAAGGAACCAGTTGACCATGTCCACCCCAAAGACTTTCGCTGCAACCGCATCCCTCGCGGGTGCTATTGCATTACTTGCCGCCGCGGCAGTACCAGCCTCAGCCCAGCAGCAGCAGAGAGCGCCGCAGGGTTGGTTCAAGGTTTGCTCCAAGCAGGAAGACAACGACATCTGCAACACGCAGAACATTGTCACGGCCGATAGCGGCCAGCTCCTGACTGCCGTCAACCTCATCGAGATCAAGGGCAAGATCAATCGCAAAATCTTCCAGGTTTCCGTTCCGACAGGTCGTCTCATCCCTCCGGGCGTTGGACTGCAGATCAACGGCGGCAAGACTCAGAAGGTTGACTACGCCATCTGCTTCCCGGATCGCTGCATCTCCGAAGTTGCGCTGTCGGACGAACTGCTTGCTGCCTTCAAGAAGGGCAACCAGTTGACGATGACTTCAGTCAACTTCCAGAACAAGCCGAACCCGATCAATGTTGCGCTGACCGGTTTCACCCAGGCTTATGAGGGCCCCGGCCTGCAGCAGAACGAGCTCGAACAGCGCCAGAAGACACTTCAGGAGGAAGTCCAGAAGCGTCAGAAGGAGTTCGAGGAGAAGATGAAGGCTGAGCAGGAAAAAGCCAAAACCGGCAATTGACCGGCACTCAACAGCTAAAAAAGAGGACGCTTCGAGCGTCCTTTTTTATTGCGCGTGAGGCACACGTTAGTTGATATGCGGCTTCTTCACGCGATAGACGCCGTTCTCTGCCTTTTCAAACATGTTCCCGATTTGGGGGTGCCTCAGTGGAACGCCGGTCGTGTCGGGGACAAGGTTTTGCTCCGATACATAGGCGACATATTCGCTTTCCGAGTTTTCCGCGAAAAGGTGATAGAAGGGCTGGTCGCGGCGCGGCCTTATGTCCTCGGGAATGGATCGATACCATTCTTCCGTATTGTTAAATTCCGGATCTACGTCAAAAATGACACCTCGGAAGGCGAAAATCCGGTGGCTCACCACCTGACCGATCTGGAATTTTGCATGTCGTATCTGTGTCATCATCGTCATTCGGTATAGGTATCTGTTTCTGTCAAATCCCGCGAGCCTAAATGATTCCGGCGGCCGTTCTTTCCCGCGATAAATTCAAAAGTCCGTCATGCTCAGTGTTTTCAATCTCGTACTTTCATTCTTTGGACCGATTTTCCTTGGCTTTTTCGTGGCGCGTATTAACTGCCAGCCTTTGGAAGCGCTCGGTCGATAAACACCTTCATCATTTATGTGGCGCGGCCGGCTCTGTTTTTCCAGATACTTTCGAAAACGCCCGTGACCGAATTGACGTAAGTGATCTACCGGGATCACGATTTAATTTCGTCCGGACGGTTTCATCTCGCTCTAAATGCAGCGTTGAGCCCTTTCCCCGCAGCAGGGCACTTGCAGCCGTCGATTTTCTCTATATATAGTTGCGAATGATTTGCAATTGCGATTAGGGGTATTCCATGGATCAATTACGGCAGGCGGTCGACACGCCTAAGGGCTGGCGACACGCAAGGGGCGAAGCATCGCTCTCCGATGTTCATCGTTCGATTGCCGTGCAGACGAGCGGACCGGGCTGGCGCCGTGCAGCAGCCTTCGTCGGTCCGGGCTATCTCGTCGCCGTAGGCTATATGGATCCCGGTAACTGGGCGACATCGCTCGCCGGTGGCTCGAAGTTCGGTTACACGCTTCTTGTTGTCGCGCTCGTTTCCAATATCATGGCGATTGTCTTGCAGGCCCTTTGCGCGCGCCTCGCCATCGGCTCGGGCAGGGATCTTGCGCAGGCCTGCCGGGATGCCTTTCCAAAGCCAGTTGCCTATACGCTGTGGTTTCTTGCGGAAATTGCCATTATCGCCACCGATATTGCCGAGGTTATTGGCACGGCCATCGGTCTCAATCTGATTTTCGGTATTCCGCTGGAGATCGGCGTGCTCATCACAGCGTTGGATGTATTCCTCATTCTTTATTTGCAGAAACTTGGCTTCCGCTGGGTTGAGGCGCTGATCATTACGCTGCTCGGTGTCATCGCCGTCTGTTTCGCCATCCAGATTTTTATGGCGGATCCGGAATGGGGAGCCGTCATCAAGGGCTTTGCACCAACCACAGAGATCGTGACCAATCCGGAGATGCTGTATCTCGCGCTGGGCATTCTCGGGGCGACGGTGATGCCGCACAATCTGTATCTGCATTCAGGCATCGTCCAGACGCGGGACTACGGGTCGACAATACCGGAGAAGCGTTCTGCACTGAAATATGCAACGATCGATTCCACATTGGCGCTGATGTTTGCGCTCCTTATCAATGCGTCGATCCTCATTCTTGCGGCAGCAACGTTCCACAAGACGGGTCAGACAGAGGTCGCGGAACTGGGCGAGGCGCATTCACTGCTCGCGCCACTCTTGGGTTTGGCGATAGCACCGACACTTTTTGGTATCGCGCTACTCTGCTGCGGTATCAATTCGACCGTCACCGCCACGCTTGCCGGACAAATCGTGATGGAAGGGTTCCTCCATATCAAGCTGGCGCCGTGGCTGCGGCGGCTGATCACGCGTGGTATCGCGATCATCCCTGCGGCTATTGTGACCATCTGGTACGGCGAGAGCGGTACAGCAAAGCTGCTAGTTCTGACTCAGGTGGTGCTGAGCCTTCAACTGTCATTCGCCGTATTCCCGCTGGTCATGTTCACAGCAAGCAAGGCAAAGATGGGCGCCCTCGTTTCACCGCGCTGGCTCTCCGCCTTCGCAATGTTTATCGCCGTGGTGATTGCCCTGCTGAATGTGAAATTGCTGAGCGACTTTGTATTCGCCTAATCTAGTGGTCCCTGGCAGTGTCTTTCCGCGAAAAGCGAAATCCGCTTCCGGGACGTAAGCCTTCGCGCATGACGAAGCCACGCAGCGGCGAGAAAGCCCGCAAGAGCTCCAGACCGCCGCTGCGAACTATCTGAACCGGCAAGAAATCCGATAGCAATGAACGGTTGAGTGCATCAACAGCACCAGTCCGGGCAATAATGTCCGGGCTGCGCTTGCGATTATAGGTCGATATTACACTGGCTGTGCCAAGGTCCATGCCATCGACCGGCAGAGTTTCCAGCAAGGTCTCGATATCGCGAACGCCGAGATTAAGGCCTTGTGCGCCGATTGGCGGGAAGACATGGGCCGACTCGCCAGCCAGGAACACGCGGTTGCGAGCGAAGGAAGTCGGCACCAGGCCTGAAAGTGGCCAGCTCTGCGGGTCGACATCAACGGTCACGGCGCCGAGCATGGATTGCATACGCTCTTCAACGCGCGTCGCGAGCTGGTCACGGGTGAGTTCTAGAAGCTCCACGGCATGGGCCGGTGTCGTGACCCAGACGAGGCTTGAGCGCTTGCCTGGCAAGGGCACCTGTGTGAACGGACCCTGTTCCGTATGAAATTCCGTTGAGATATCATGATGATCGCGTGTATGGCTGAAGCTCAGGACAATGGCGGTCTGATTGTAACTCCACGTCCGCGCGGAAATACCGGCGGCCTCACGTGCCAGCGATGACCGGCCATCAGCGGCAATAACGATATTGGCGGTGAACATCGAACCGTCACTGGCTTCGACGGCAATCGCATTTTCGATCGGGTGATAGTGCGTGGCGGAAGCGGAAACGTGTTTTGCTGTCGAATTCTTGAGCGCATCGCCTAGTACCGACGTCAGCGTGACATTCGGAATGTTATAGCCAAAGGCCTGTTCATCGATCTCGCTGGCCTCGAAGGTAACGGCCGGACTTCTGATCAGCCGGTTTGTCCCGTCAAGAATACGCATCGTCGTGATGCGAGCGGCGTGGGGTTCGATATTTTCCCAAAGGCCGATCTGCCTTAAAAACTTGATTGCAGGCATCATCAGAGCGGTCGTCCGCTTGTCGGAACCCTCCGGTAGAACGCCAAGACTGACGACATTGTCAAAACTTTGTGCCAGCGCTATCGCAGCGATCAATCCCACATGACCTGCGCCCGCTACAACAATCGGATCGGTTCTGGTGCTGGTCATCGTTTGCCTCCGCCGCGAGCTTTCAACAGTTTATATTAGCCTAATTGCTTGCGCTTTGGGCATTTTTCAAGAAAAGCTGCTCACAAATCGTTCGCCATTGATAAGATATAATGGCGAACGAGCGATTATGATGCAGCAGATTGGCGCGGACTGTGAAAAAACCAAACTTGCCCAAGGGTGTTATGCCCAAGAAAGTGACGGCACCGCAAGCGAAAGCATTTTCCGTCCATCTGCTCACGGCATCCGGATCTTTTCTTGCCTTTCTGTCGGTTGTTGCGGCTAGTGAAGAAAGCTGGACCGCGATGTTCTGGTGGCTGGGACTGGCGCTTTTCGTCGATGGCATCGATGGGCCGATTGCTCGCAAGCTGGAAGTCAAATATGTCCTGCCCAACTGGTCGGGCGAGCTCCTCGACAACATCATCGACTACATGACCTATGTGCTCATACCGGCCTTTGCGCTCTATCAGCGTGGTTTTATGGGCGAGGGGCTGTCGTTTCTCGCGGCGGCGATCATCGTGGTTTCCAGCGCAATTTACTATGCCGACACCGGGATGAAGACCAAGGAGAATTTCTTCAAGGGATTCCCCGTCGTCTGGAACATGATCGTTTTTACGCTTTTCATCGTCCGGCCGGGCGAATGGGTGGCCTTTGCCATCGTCCTTGGCGCGGCAATCGTCTCCTTCCTGCCAATCTATTTTCTGCATCCCGTTCGCGTGCAGCGGTTGCGCCCCCTGAATCTTGCGATATTCTTTCTGTGGTGTGCCTTCGGCGCATTTTCGCTGTTTCAAGAGCTCGAATCACCGCTCTGGGTGCGGATCGGCATCTCGGTGACAGGCGTTTATCTCTTCTGCATTGGCGCTGTAATGCAGGCATTTCCTAATCTTGGTCGTACGGAGAAGGTGTAATGGTGAAAGCTGTTCGTATTCGTCAACATGGCGGACCCGAAGTTCTTACCTATGAGGATATTTCGATCGGCGCACCCGGCAAGGGCGAAATTCATATCCGCAATGAAGCCATCGGGTTGAATTTCCTCGATGTCTATTTCCGTACCGGTCTTTATCCCGCGCCGAATGGACTGCCGCTGATCCCGGGCAATGAGGGCGCTGGGGTCGTGTTGGCAGTTGGACCTGACGTCAAGGGGTTGAGAGAAGGCGATCGCGTCGCCTATGCCAATCCAATCGGCGCCTATGCCGAGGAGCGGCTAATTCCGGCGGATCGTCTCGTGAAGGTGCCGGACGCAATCCCCTTGCAGCAAGCGGCATCCATGATGTTGAAGGGCATGACCGCGCAATATTTGCTGCGTCAGACTTTTCCGGTGAAGAAGGGCGACACGATCTTGTTTCACGCCGCCGCTGGCGGTGTTGGGCTGATCGCCGGCCAATGGGCCAAACATATCGGTGCGACCGTGATCGGCACTGCGGGTTCTGACGACAAGGTCAAGCTGGCGCTGGATCATGGTTATGATCACGTCATCAATTACAACAAAGAGAATTTTGTCGAGCGGGTGAAAGAACTTACCGGCGGCAAGGGCGTGGACGTCGTTTATGATTCCGTGGGCAAGGATACGTTTGACGGCTCGCTCGATTGCCTGCGTCCACGCGGGATGATCGTCTGTTTTGGCCAGTCGTCCGGCCCAGTTCCGCCATTCGATCTCGGTATCCTGTCGCGTAAAGGTTCGCTCTACCTGACGCGTCCTACGCTGTTCACCTATATCGCAGCGCGTGAGGCGCTCGAGACGACCGCAAATGAACTTTTTGATCTGGTGGCGAAAGGGATCATCAAGATCGAAATCGGCCAGACCTATGCGCTGAAGGATGTGGCGGCCGCGCATCGTGATCTCGAAGCGCGGAAAACCACAGGCACAACGGTGCTCATTCCTTAAGCCAAAACAACTATTGCTTGATTATTGTGCGCAAATGGCCGCAACCGCGCGTTTTGCACTTTCCAAATTTGATGAGCCTGACATAGGATCGAAAACGGTCTTGGCCGCGGGGAATTATGACAGGCACAATAACAAAAGACGGCTCTGAAAAACCGCTACTGGAAGCTGGCAAGCTCACCAAGATTTTCGGGACACTCAAGGCTTGTAACGAGATCGACTTGAAGATCGGAACGGGCGAGATTCATGCCCTTCTTGGCGAGAATGGCGCAGGAAAATCCACGTTGGTCAAGATGCTGTTCGGCGCTTTGCAGCCGACGTCCGGAGATATCACATGGAAGGGACATGTGGTTACCGTTACCAATCCCGCGATGGGAAGATCGCTCGGTATCGGTATGGTTTTTCAGCATTTTTCTCTATTTGATGCACTGACTGCCGCTGAAAATATCGCCCTCTCGCTGGATGAAAAGACAGAGCTCGACACCATCGCGGTGCGTGCCCGCGAGATCGGACAGACCTACGGCCTGCCAGTCGACCCGGAAGCACTTGTCGGCGACCTCTCCGTGGGTGAGCGCCAACGTATCGAGATCATTCGATGCCTGTTGCAGAACCCCGATCTGATCATTCTGGACGAACCGACATCGGTGCTGACGCCGCAGGAAGCCGATCTTCTGTTTGTGACACTCGAACGGCTGCGGTGCGAAGGCAAATCCATCCTCTATATCAGTCATAGGTTGGAGGAGGTGCGCCGGCTTTGTGATCGCGCCACCGTTCTCCGGCACGGCAAGGTTGTCGGCCAATGTGATCCGCGCGCACAGACGGCTGCATCGTTGGCGCGAATGATGGTCGGAAACGACATTCACGTTATCGAACGGCACAAGCCCGAAAAACCGGCGACGATGGCGGCTCCACTGATCGAGGTGAATGGTCTGTCGCAGAAGCCGCGCGGGCCGTTTTCGGTGTCGCTCCACGACATCCGGCTCTCGATAAACGCCGGTGAAATCCTCGGTATCGCCGGAGTGGCCGGCAACGGGCAGGGTGAGTTGTTCGAGGCGATTTCCGGCGAGGTGCTGCAGGAGCGACCTGAAATCATACGCATCCGCGGAACCGATGCGGGCAAGATCGGCATTTCAGCGCGGCGCAAGCTTGGTGCGGCCTTCGTGCCCGAGGAGCGGTTAGGCCATGGCGCAGTACCCGACATGTCGTTGACCAATAATCTGCTGCTGTCGCGCCATTCCACCGACCGCAAGGTCTTCATGACCGGCGGTGTGCTGAAGCTCGTGGCGGAGTCGAGTCTCGCCTCTGCGGCAAAACGTATTGTCGCGCAAATGGATGTTCGCAAAAGCGCAGAAAACCCAGATGCATCAGCGCTTTCCGGCGGAAACCTGCAGAAGTTTCTCATTGGCCGCGAACTCGATCGTAATCCGTCCGTAATGGTCGTCAACCAGCCGACGTGGGGTGTTGATGCAGGGGCGGCAGCACACATACGCCAGGCACTGGTCGACCTTGCCCGGAGTGGTTCGGCGGTGATCGTGATCAGCCAGGATCTCGATGAACTGTTCGAAATCTCCGACCGGATAGCAGCGATGGTGCATGGGCGCCTTTCCGAGTCTGTGCCAATTGAGGCGATGTCGATGGAGCGAGTTGGTCTCATGATGGGTGGGGCTGATCAAGCTGATCCGCAAGCGGGTACTGCATGATGCGGATCGAGATCGTCAAACGTCCGCAGCACTCGGCATTGTTCAGCGCCTTGTCGCCGTTCATCGCGCTGTTCCTGACCTTGATCGCGGGCGCTATCCTGTTTTCCATTCTCGGTAAGAACCCGATTTCCGCTCTCTATTCCTACTTCGTTGAGCCTTTGACAGAGGTTTGGTCTATCCATGAATTGCTGATCAAAGCGGCGCCGCTGATTCTGATTGCAGTGGGGCTTTCCGTTTGTTTTCTTTCGAACAATTGGAATATCGGTGCTGAGGGGCAGTTCATCGCCGGCGGCATCGCCGGATCAATCCTGCCGGTCGTTTTTCCGGATTTTCAGGGCTGGTACGTGTTGCCGGTCATGCTGCTGCTCGGAATGGCAGGCGGCATGGCCTATGCGACCATTCCGGCATTTCTGAAGGTGCGGTTCAATACGAACGAGATTCTCACCAGCCTTATGCTGGTGTATGTCGCGCAGCTCTTTCTCGATTGGCTGGTACGAGGACCGTGGCGTAATCCTCAAGGGTACAATTTTCCCGAGACGGTACAATTCAGCGATAGCGCCATCCTTCCGGCGATATGGCCAGATTCCGGCCGGGCGCATTGGGGTTTCGTTCTCGCAATAATCGCTGCAATTGTGGTCTGGTTCATGCTTTCGCGCACGCTGAATGGCTTCGAAATCAAGGTCCTCGGCCGCAGTTCGAGGGCAGGGCGGTTTGCCGGATTCAGCGCCGGCCGGCTTACATTTTTCGCCTTTCTGGTGTCAGGGGCGTTGGCCGGATTGGCGGGCATCGCCGAGGTGTCGGGCGCTGTTGGGCAGCTCCGCACAAGTATTTCGCCAGGCTACGGTTTCACTGCAATTATCGTCGCATTCCTCGGAAGGCTCAATCCGTTGGGGATAATTGCCGCGGGATTGGTGCTCGCTCTATCTTATTTAGGAGGCGAAGCAGCACAGATTTCATTGGGTATTTCGGAAAAATCGGCCCGTATCTTCCAAGGCATCATCCTGTTTTTTGTCCTCGCCAGTGACAGTCTGATCTATTATCGCATCCGGATTGTGTCGCGCTTAAGCGATATAGCGATGAAGGGCGCGTGAGATGACGATGTTCGAGGCCATCCTCCTGACTGTGGCGACAGCGGCGACACCGCTGCTCATTGCCGCGTTGGGCGAACTCGTCGTCGAACGGTCCGGCGTGCTCAATCTTGGCGTCGAAGGCATGATGGTCATGGGTGCCGTGACTGGCTTTGCGGTCGCGCAATATACCGGTTCGGCTTGGCTTGGCATGTTCGCGGCCATCCTGGCTGGAGCTGCCTTTTCATTGCTGTTCGGTTTCCTGACGCTGACGCTGATCACAAACCAGGTGGCGACTGGCCTTGCACTCACGCTGCTCGGGCTTGGCGCTTCGGCGATGATCGGTGAAAGCTTTGTCGGTCTGCCCGGCGTACGGATGGTTTCGCTGTATATTCCGGGACTTACGGACCTGCCTTATATCGGTAGATTTCTGTTCGGACAGGACCCGATTTTCTACATTTCCATCCTGCTGACGCTTGGCGTGGCATGGTTCCTGTTCAGGACGCGTGCGGGTTTGACGCTGCGCGCGGTCGGCGACAATCACACATCGGCGCACGCCCTGGGTGTACCAGTCGTCCGCATTCGCTACCTTGCCGTGATTTTCGGCGGTGCCTGTGCAGGCTTGGCCGGCGCACAACTCTCACTCGTTTACGTTCCGCAATGGGTAGAGAACATGACTTCCGGCAGGGGCTGGATTGCGCTGGCGCTGGTGGTTTTCGCCTCGTGGCGGCCGTGGCGCATCCTCGCCGGGGCCTATCTCTTTGGCGCCGTTACCATCGGACAACTGCACGCGCAAGCGCTCGGCATCGGCGTTCCTTCGCAATTCATGTCGTCGCTGCCCTACTTTGCAACGATCATCGTTCTCGTGCTGATTTCACGCAACAAGCGACTGACATTGATGAATACGCCGACATCGCTCGGCAAACCCTTCGTGCCTGACCGCTGAGGACGGACACAAAGCTAAAAAAGACAATTTGAACGCTTTAACAGAGAGGTGAACCTAATGAAAAAACTGATGATGGCGCTAACGATAGCCGCCAGCTTTGCCGTGGCAGGCCCCGCTTTTGCCGCGGACAAGCTGAAGATCGGCTTCATCTATATCGGACCGCCGGGTGACTTCGGCTGGACATACCAGCATGATCAAGGCCGCAAGGAGCTTGAGAAGGCGCTGGGTGATAAGGTCGAGACGACCTTCCTCGAAAACGTGCCGGAAGGTGCCGATGCGGAACGTTCCATCGAACGCCTTGCTCGCGCAGGCAACAAGCTGATCTTCACCACATCGTTCGGCTATATGGATGCTACGATCAAGGTCGCTCAGAAGTTTCCGAACGTGAAGTTCGAACATGCGACGGGCTACAAGACAGCGGAAAACGTCTCCGTCTATAATTCACGCTTCTACGAAGGCCGCTATGTGCAGGGCGTGATTGCGGCGAAAATGTCGAAGGCCGGTGTTGCCGGATACATTGGCTCGTTCCCGATCCCGGAAGTTGTCGAGGGCATCAACTCGTTCATGCTCGGCGCGCAGTCGGTCAACCCGAACTTCAAGGTCAAGGTCATTTGGGCCAATTCATGGTTCGACCCAGCCAAGGAAGCTGACGCGGCCAAAGCGCTGATCGACCAGGGCGTGGATATCATTACCCAGCATACGGATTCGACCGCTGCAATGCAGGTCGCGGCGGAACGCAAGATCAAGGCTTTCGGTCAGGCTTCCGACATGATCAAGTTTGGTCCGGAAACACAGCTGACCTCGATCGTCGACAACTGGGGCCCGTACTACATCGAACGCGCCAAGGCGGTGCTCGATGGTACCTGGAAGACGCACAATGTCTTCGAGGGCATGAAGGAAGGGCTGGTCGTCATGGCGCCCTACACGAACATGCCGGATGATGTGAAGAAGCTGGCCGAAGAGACGCAGGCCAAGATCACCTCGGGCGAACTGAAGCCGTTCACCGGCCCCATCAAGAAGCAGGATGGTTCGGAATGGCTGAAAGCCGGAGAGACGGCTGACGACAAGACAATTCTCAGCATGAATTTCTATGTCGCTGGTGTGGACGACAAACTGCCGAAATGACAACAAGCAACGGATCTTGAAAAAAGAAAGGGCGCCAATGGCGCCCTTTTTGTTGCCGCGATTGACCGGATCAATCCGCGTCGTCGGCCGATCCGGCGTTGAGCTGTCCGTAGCGCTCCGCACCGATGGAATTAAGCAGATCGATCTGCGTCTCAAGGAAGTCTACGTGACCTTCCTCGTCCTTGAGCAGGTCGTCGAACAATTCCTTGGAGACATAATCGCCAAGCTGGTCGCAGATTTCGCGGGATAGTTTGTAGGATTTCACCGCGTCATACTCGCCGGCGAGATCCGCCTCGAGCACTTCCTTGACGTTCTGGCCAATGCGCAGCGCGCCGACAGACTGCAGGTTCGGATGACCTTCAAGGAAGATGATGCGCTGGATGATCTTGTCGGCGTGATGCATCTCTTCGATGGATTCCGCGCGTTCCTTCTTGGCCAGCTTCGTGAAGCCCCAATCGTCCAGAAGGCGATAATGCAGCCAATATTGATTGACGGCCCCTAATTCGAGAAATAGTGCCTCGTTAAGCCGCTCGATGACCTTTGGTTCGCCCTTCATGTCGTGAACTCCCGTATTCGTGACGCAATGACCGGACACGGTCGATGAACGAAACTGCATCAGAATCGTCTGAACCGTGCCGGAGATGATATTCTTCCGTCACCTTTATGATGGTTTCAACGACATTTGGGAAGCAACCGCAGCAGCGGCCGCGTTTCTTCATCGCATGGTAAACTTTGGCGGGGACCACGAGTTGCCAAGGGTCAGCATCGAGAAGTTCAATGATAGAATCCTCGATCTCTTTTTGGGTAATGATGTTGCAATGACAAACTAGCATTTTGCTTCGGTGCCGTACTCACAAGAACAAGCATCCGCGACATCTATTGCCGGGAGGGCACCTAAGCTTGAATCAATTGCTGATCCGATGATGTTCGGTACGCAAGACCCACAAAATACTGTCCCGAAACCGGGTGATACTTCCGAACCAGACAATGGTTCCTCCAATCGCAAGGGTTCAAGGCCCAAACATTAAAGGTCACGCGTTCATCCAACGCTCCGACTATAAAGCCGGTTTGTCGTGAACCTGTCAAATGCATATGGTGATATTATGTCATGATTTCAATTAGTTAGAATAATTCTAAACTGGGGAAATAACATAACCAATTCAATCAGGTTTGCCAATTCAGCTGAGTTAACGCCAGAAATTCATTGCCGGCTCACCATGTGTCAAAACGTCTCAGAAACGTTGGAGAGGCTGTCGTCCGGCCAATGAGTTGGATGCACGTGCACCTCATTGCAACTTATTTACAACGCAGGGTGCAGAATCTTGCACCAGAATCGGCACTTCTTGAGTAGGAATCACCTGATGTCGTGCAGGATTCACTTATTTTCATCCAAGTAGCTTTGCAGAGTTGGCGTCGTCCGCGGAAAAATTCACGTGCTGATTTGCTTTTTCAAACCGAGCATTGCGATGCCGTGCCGGGCGGTACGGCATTCGAGTATCAACTGGCAGTCGCCAGGCGCGGCGTTAGAATGTCAATCCCCAACAGGGCACGCACGTCGCGCTTGTCGACAATGTCATCGATCGTGAATTGGGCGAGCACCTCGAAGAACGCGTTAAGCGCTTTGCGCAATGCTGCGTTCAAACCGCAGCTATCGATCAGCGGGCAATCGGCGGCATCGTTTTCGAAACACTCCGCCATGGCGAAGTTTTCTTCGGTCACGCGCACCACGTCGAAGAGGGTGATGTCCTTAGCCGGTTTGCCGAGCTTCACGCCACCATTGCGGCCACGCACGGTTTCAATGAAACCGTTCTCGACCAAGGGTTGAAGAATCTTGAACAGGAAAAGTTCGGACACCGTATAGGCATGGGCGATTTCACCGATTCTGCTGAGGTTGCCTTCATTGGCGGCACAATACATGAGAATCCGGATGGCGTAGTTCGTCTGTCTTGTCAGTCGCATGGGAATATCTCTTTCAACCTGAAAACCAGGCCTGCACATTCAATCTGGGCGCAGTTTAGAATTATTCTTGATAAAGTAAACGATAATATGAAAGCGAGTTTCATATTATCCAGCGTCACGCAAATGGGGCAATCAGGTCTTATCGAACAAGAACGACGACCGAGGCTGTGATGAGCGCGATCGCACACAGCAATAGGAGGCCGTAGAGCCGAGGCTTGTCAAAAAGGACCGCGAAACCGGCGGACCAAACTACCACTGCAGCGCCGAGAGCATAGAGAAAGCCTGCCTTGTGCGCCCATGCGATATGAACGGCCATGAGGCCGCCGATGACGAGGGCGCCGAATACGACCATCAGAGCCAGGGCGTATTTCTCAAAATTGTCCATTCAGGCAGCTCACTCTCAGAACCGTATGCAGAAAGTCTGTGACCTGATGAATGATCAGGCCGATAGTGAAACCTACATAGACTGTTCGCGCCCCGGAAAGCAACCCGAGACGCTCCCGTGCCTCACTTGGATGCGGTCATGTGTGCTATAGGCAACAAAAAAGGCCGGGAATTCCCGACCTTCCGAATTCGCCTCAACGCCAGTGCCAGTACATCCGTGGTCAAAAGCGGAGACGAATTTCTGAAGCTGATGTATGAAGCGCGACCCTGGATTTCAAGTCCTGGTCTTGACTAAACAGCTCTAGCGCCGATAGGCACTCAGTCCTGCCAAAAGGCCTATACCGGCGACGGCAGAAACGATGGCGACTGCGGTCATCGGATTCTCTTTGGCTTTTTCAGTGACCATGTGCGCTTCCTCGCCAACGAAGCGTGCCGCTTTCCGGCTATTCTTCTTTACGGCCTCATAGGTCGAACTGCCGCCATTCTCAAAAAGTTCATAGCCGTGCTCGGAAAGCGATTTGCTGATCGTTGTAAGCTGCTTGCGCAACGCTGCGATCTGATTTTCCAGATCTTTCTCAGCCATAGCCTGAACTTTGGTTGTATTCGTTGCCATCTCAGTAATCCTTTCCACTTGTATAGAAAGGGGGAACGTCGTTTACCGCGTTTGGTTCCGGTTCGGGGGTTACTGAAAGCGGCGTGCGGCCTATTTCCAGCAGCCGTTTCTCTGACCGTTGAGATTGTGCGAGTCTATATCGATGCTGGCGGAAAAATCGTTCTTCACCAGATAAACCGCCGTTTCCGGCTTGATGCGGATTTTATTCCAGCCGGCGCAGCTGGAGGCATGTTCTGGCGGTTCGCTCATCCAGCGCATTGCGCCGCAGCCAGACGTTCCAAGGATGCAAGGCAACAGAAAAGCCAGGGCCCATCTCTTCATCATTCTATTCTTTCGGTACGGCATTGATCAGGATTGCTGTTGAGAACGGCGCTGGACAGTCATGGCACATTTTTCGTGATCACGTCATTGAACTTTCGTTCAACATCGTCGCTAATCATCGTTGCTGGCGTTCAACTGCTGTGGCGTCAAACCTTCATCGGTTATCCTGCAGGCCAGCGATTGTGCCAGGATCAACCGGCTGGACTTTAGCAGAGGCGCATTGGCCGCGCGCACCTTGGCCAGGCGCGGATTATTCTCATGGGCCGTCACTGCCGCTTCATTCGCGTAAAGCTCGTTGACCATGACCTTGTTGGGAATGGGCGTTCCGTTGCGCTCGATTGGTTTGATGACCTCGAAACGCAGGCAACCGGGCTCCTCTTCCAATGTCTTGCGGGCATGCTCGCGGATGAGCGCAGTGAATTCCTCTTCGCGGCCTTCATTCGTTTCGAATTCAACGATAATCGTCAATGCAGTCATAAAAATTCAGCCTCCCTATCCTGCAAAGAGGTCTATCAGCCACCAAACGACAAATCCAGACAGCGATGAAATGAAAGCGCCTGTTTTATAATGATTTTATAGGGAACGTTGCTTTCTGGCATAATAGAGAAGGCCCGCGCCGATCACCATCGTCAGCACTCCTATAGTGATCCATCGGGTTTGGCCGACCATGAAACTTCCGCCGATAAGACTGAGACCCTGAAGCGCCCAGATTGCGCCCATGATGATAAGAAGCACCGCAACAACAGATAAAATGATCTTCATGGTCCCGCTCTCCTTTCATCATTGCAGGATATCATGCCCGCCTGGATTCCTTGCTAAAAATCGATCTCGATTTTGAGCCTATGAACGAGGGGCCGGATGAGAACAAAAAGCCGGAACATCCGCCGTGCCGGGACGGTGTCCTGTCATTCGCCACATTTTTCAGTTGCCAGCAAGTGCGCTACAATCCCCCAATGGAAGGAAACTCCCATGAACACAGTTTCAAATAACCTCGGATCGGAGCTTGAGATGGTGAATGTTATGTTGAACCGTCACACCTGGGTCGTGGTTGCAGATAGCGAAAAAGCGCTTTTCCTGTGCAACGGGAGGGACATGAAGAATGTCCAGCTCGGCATCATTCACCAAATGCACCACTCCAATCCTGCAACCCGTGAACAGGGCAGCGACAGGCCCGGACGTTTTTCCAGTGGACCGGGTCTGGGTCGCAGCGCTGTGGACGATACGGACTGGCACGCAATTTCCAAGAAGCGCTTTGCCAAGGAGATCGCCGACGCGCTCTATGGCCACGCGCACAAGGGCGAGTTCGAACGACTGGTTATCGTTGCACCGCCGCTTATGCTGGGCGAAATGCGCCAGGAATTTCACAAAGAAGTTTCTGACAGGATCGTCAGCGAAATACCCAAAACCCTGACCAATCATTCGACCAACGATATCCAGGCGATTTTGGAAGAGAGTTAGTTCTTTGGTCTTGAAATGAAGACTTTAGCCGGGAAAAAAAGCCAGTACTGACTTTAGAAGTCACATTGGACACGGAGCCTAGGGTCAGGACCTGCTAATAGGATCGAAATGGCACCTGAAACGGCAAGAGGATGCAGCGCATGTTCCGATCCGGCTCTTCGCCGGGTCGAAAGATACATGCGCCGCTTTTTTCTTTGGAGCATGGTCTTGTCCGAAAAGTCGAACAACTTTCCGGGACCATGCTCTGAGAAGCGTGAAGGGCGGGGTCTTTCCCCCGGCCGAACGGTTCGACACTGCAGCTTGCAGCCGTTTCGGCGTCCGGAGGATATGGTCTTTTCGCCCGGCAACATCGTCGCAAAGGCTCGAAAATGGATAAACATTTCCATCGCCTTTGCTCCTCGTATCCAAACGAAAAGCCTCATACCATTTCGACCAGATTAGCAGGTCCTGACCCTAGACAAGCAAAACCCCTGCCGGATCGGTAGGGGTTTCGCGAGTTGAGGCTTGATTTGGCTCTAACAAACTGGACTCTGGATAAGAATATCGCGCATCGTTTCAGTGCGGCGCAGGCTCAAGGTACCGCAACACTCAACCTCCCGGAATGCTAGCACATGTAGCGAAAATTTCAAGGTTCAGGTGGCAAAAAGTCTATTTTAACCTTGCCTTTAGCCGTTCGTTATCTTCTTCAAGCCGTTTAATTCTTTCCTCCAAAGCATTGATTGCCTTGAATACAGCAACGCCCATGCTCTTGAAATCACCGCTATGAATGGCAGCTTCGATCGCGTGTTTGGCATCTTCAATCGACATTGTTTTCTCCACTCACAATTGCTGTTCAGCTCATACGGAAAACCCAATCCTCAAGGGGCATGAGGATTGGGTCATTGTTGGCTTGTGGGGTTAGCCAAGACTGGTTTGGGGGAACCAGTGATATGGAAATGTTTTAGCGACGAATTGGTTCCGGAGAAATGAAAAAATGCTGATCTGAGTGGCAATACCGGAGGCTAATCCTCCACGAGTTCCAAGCTCGGGTAATCTGTGTAGCCTTTGGGGCCTTGCGTGTAGAACGTCGCCTTGTCCGCAGCATTGAGCGGTGCGCGCAGGCGCCAGCGTTCCGGCAGATCCGGATTGGCAATAAAAGCCTCGCCAAGAGCAACTAGGTCGGCTTTTCCCGCGGCCAGGACGTTATCGGCATCCGCTCGTTTAAAACCGCCGGCGCGAATGAGCGGTCCTTTGAAAGCAGCCCGAATGGCTGCCGCGGTGACTGGATAACCTTCCAGTTGGACGGGTGGTTCAACCATGTGTAGATAGGCCAAGCCGAGCGGATCGAGCAACCCGGCGATTTCCGCAAAGTGGCGAATGGGATCGCTATCGCTCATCCCCTGATAGGGATTGGTCGGAGACAGCCGAACGCCGAGACGGTTGACTGGCCAGTACAGTTTTATCGCGTCAATAATCTCCAACAGGAAACGGGCGCGATTTTCGACCGATCCGCCATAGGTGTCGGTACGGATATTGCTGCCATCGCGCAGGAACTGATCGATGAGATAACCATTGGCGCCGTGAATTTCGATGCCATCAAAACCCGCCGATTTGGCTCTGGCGGAAGCCGCTGCAAATTCAGAAACGATTGTGCTGATTTCAGGAGTCTCGAGTGCGCGCGGCGTTACATAGGGTTCCGGTCCGTTCGCCGTGTAAATTGTTCCGGTTCCTGCAAGCGCGGACGGGCCGACAGGTTGACGACCGTCCAGCAATTGCGACGGATGCGCGGTGCGCCCCATGTGGGAGAGCTGTACGAATATTGTGCCGCCGGCGCCATGGACGGCATCGGTGACCTGCCGCCAGCCCGCTTCCTGCGCGCCGTTGGTCAAACCTGGCCGGGTCGGAATGGCAATACCACTATGCGGATCGACTTCGGTAGATTCCGAGATGATCAGGGCCGCACTGGCACGCTGCGCATAATAGAGCGCGGTGAGTTCGCCGGGAATCTTGCCATGCAAGGCACGACGGCGGGTCATCGGCGCCATCACGATGCGATTGGAGAGCTTAAGGTCGCCGATAGTGAGCGGAGAAAACAGCGTGGCCATCGGTACATTCATTCAAGGATTGGGGAATTGTACTCTAGCAAAGAGAGGGCCTTGGGTCCAAGACCGGGGTACTATGATGGCAACAGATTGAAGAGGACTGCCACATGAAACGCAAAGGCGGTGACAAACAGCGCGACTCCGAAAGCACGATCCCCTGTGAAGCGGCGGCTGCCTCGGGCCAAACTGTGCGTGCTGATATAATCTGTTGAAGCCATCAGGATTCGTCCCTCGTTGCCGATAGCCTGATCTTCCGACATTCCATACACGATTAATACGATAGAGATTATAATTCTCCGCGCTTAAAGGGTAGCGTTTTGCGTTCGTGACGGAATTATTGGAACTATTTTCCGCAAGGTGCTCGATTATGAAACAGGAGGGTTCCGCCAATCACTGCTCGTGAAATCCGGCCGCCAACTCTGTTGAATTCGATTTCTCGAAATCCACGAAAATCGCAAAACAAAATCGCCAAAAGGGGCCAACTGGAGCAAAGAGCGGTCTGGTTCGAAGCACTCCTGATGTGCTGCAATGGAGGATGAGAGTCTTCCGTCGCATGCCAGCGGTTTGCGAAACAATCCAATGAATGAGGAAATGATGTCCGTTTTTCAGAGCGGGGCGCGTGCGGCCCACCAAGAGCTGACCGTGGAGGCCGACCTGTTCAAGGATTCGATGCGGCACCTGGCGGCGGCTGTGAGCGTCATTACAGTCGGGCGCGGCGCTGACCGGACGGGTTTCACCGCGACCTCGGTCTCGTCATTGGCCATAGAACCGCCCTCGGTGATCGTCAGTCTCAATCGCGATTCCTCGTCCTGGCCGGTCCTGCAGCGGCATGGCAGCTTCTGCGTCAATGTGCTGGCGCATGATCAACGCCACGTGGCCGACAGTTTTTCCGGAAGGGACGGTCAAAAGGGAGTGGAACGCTATCAGGGTGCGGATTGGCGGGAACTCAGTACAGGGACGATGGCGCTGGTCGATGCGCTGACTGTGCTCGATTGCGAACTCGACGACGCCATTGAGCGGCATTCGCATGGTATCCTGATCGGTAGGGTGAGGGCGGTGACGCTGCGCCGGAATGCCGAGCCGCTGATCTATTGGCACGGCGCCTACCGGTCTATCGGGACGCTCGGTGAAAAGTAGTAACTTAAAGGCGTCAGGTGACGATCGCAGTGATGGAGGACGCGATCAGCGCTACCGACGCAAACAAAATGAGCCCGTATAACCGCGGCTGATCGAAAATCACTGCGAAGCCAAGAAAAAACGCAGAGCATGCGGACGCCAGCGCGAAAAGGAAGGCGGGCTTGTCATCGGTAGTGATCGCAAAGGCCATCAGACCCGCAATGATAAGTGCACCGAAGACGATAAAGATCCAGGTCGCGAAGGTTTCGTAGCGGTCCATCGTGTGCTCTCCGGTCAGTCCATGCGCGTCTATTTCGATTACAACGGATATCAACAGGCAGTCAAATCCGAGCGCTGCGCTTGATCGCTGGATGGATCGGCACGACCTCGCCATCCCAAAGAATATCCTGTTGACGAGCGACAAGAATAAAGTCTTCCAGCGTACAAAAGTGAGACCAATTTACCACACCAGTAAATTTCGCGCCTATCATGTAAAACCCTAGGTTGCGTAAATATTGATCTGAAACTAGGTTTGCACTCGCCGATATCGTTGTTTGATCGCTGGGATTGCTTGGGTAGGAGGCAATTCCCTGTCACATGATCGCTATAGGGGGAAATTGCATGCCTTCGTTTGCTCGATGTACACGCATCTTCTGGCTTTCTTCTGTTTCCGTTCTACCTTTCTTTCTATCCAATCAATCCGCATTTGCAGCCTGTAACCTCGTTCCCACAGCAGGAAACGATGTTTATATTTGCGACAGCGGGACCGGCGGACCCTTGACGGATCCGGGGGGGAATAATTCGCTTACGCTTCCCACGGGCGGCACTGGTATCATCACCGGTCCCGTTACCTTCAGTACCGGTGTCGATACGGTCGTGATCAATTCCGGGACCATCAACGGCGATCTCAGCGAAGGCGGCGGCAATGATAGTCTTCAGCTGAATGGCGGTACGGTCAACGGCACAATTTTCCAGAATGGCGGCGTCGACAATTTCGTCATGACCGGCGGCGTGGTTCAAAGAGTGGAGCAGGGCAGCGAACTCGACACGGCGACAGTCAGCGGCGGCCGGATCATTGGCCAGTTCTTTGCCGGCGATTTCTTTACGATGACAGGCGGGCAGATCGGCGAGGTCAATCTCGAGCAGGCCAACAATGAAATGCGCATGTCGGGCGGTGTCATCGACCGCTTTGTGATTGCAACGCAAGGCCGCGACCTGCTGATACTTTCGGGCGGTTCTATCGGCACGTTCGTCAATCTCGGCAGCGGGGACAACCGCATCTTCATCTCCGGCGGCTCCATCGGCAGCACGGTCACCACGGCAGGCGGCAATGATCAGTTTACGTGGGACACGGCAGGTACGATCGGCGGGGCGATCAACCTCGGCGCGGGCAATGACACCGGAACACTGCAGAATCTCACCGAGGCAACCCTCTCGTCGACACCATCGATCAATGGCGGGGCCGGTACGGATACGCTGACCTTTGCCAATACGACGGCGACGACGGCGGGCAGATACATCAATTGGGAAAATGTCTCACTGACCAATGGATCTGCCTTCACGCTCGACAGCAATTTTGTCGTCGGCGACAGCGGAACGGGAACAGGCAGCTTTTCGATAGATAGCAGTAGCACGCTGTTTGCGGGCAATGGCGTCAATGCAGCAATCGCGCCTTTCACAGCGGGGCAACTCGCCGATGTGACCAATGCAGGGACGATCGATCTCACCAATGGTTCGAGTGGCGCAACCGATACATTCACCGTCCTTGGCAATTATACGGGCAGTGGCGGCGCGATCCGGTTGCAGACGGTGCTTGGCGATGATTCTTCGGCTTCCGACAAATTCGTGATTTCCGGCGGCACGGCGGCTGGAACGACCGGGCTTGCGGTGACCAATCTTGGCGGAGCCGGTGCGAGCACGGTACAGGACGGCATTCTCGTTGTTGAGGCCGTCAATGGTGCAACCACCGGCGCGTCGGCGTTCAGCCTGAGCAATTCCGTCGCGGCGGGGGCCTTCGAATATTATCTCTTCAAGGGCGGTGTTTCCGCGGGAAGCGATGAGAACTGGTATCTGCGTTCAACCCTTGTGGCTGGCAGTGAGAATCCGACCGCGCAGCCCGGACCTGACGCCATTGAGCTGCCAGGACCGGGCGTTGAACCGCCTAATTCTGGTGCGACACCTGTGGTGGCTGAACCGGGTGCAGTAATTCCGCTTTATCGCGTCGAGGTTCCCGTCTATTCGGTCGTTCCTCCCGTTGCGCGTCAATCCGCATTGGCGACCCTCGGAACATTTCATGAAAGACGCGGCGAACAGGGAGTGGTCAATTCCCGCGAGAACTTCTCGGCCGCCTGGGGCCGTGCCTTCGGCCAATCGACCGAGCAAAGCTGGAACGGAACCGTTGATCCATCCATCGACGGAAACCTCTATGGAATCCAGGCTGGTCTCGATATTCTCGGTTGGGAGCACGACAACGGGCACCGCGATATTGCCGGTCTGTTCTTCGGCTATTCCAATCTCGATGCGGATATCAAGGGCCAGGCGCTCGGATGGAACGGTCTGAGTGTCGGCAGCGTCAATCTTGATACGACGAGCTTCGGCGGCTACTGGACGCATATCGGCCCGGGCGGATGGTACCTGGATGGCGTTCTGATGGGATCGTGGTTTGGCGGCGACGCGACCTCCGATCGCGGCGTCGGCATCGACATCGACGGCACCGGCTTTACTGCCTCGCTGGAAGGCGGTTATCCAATTGCTCTATCCGAAAGCTGGACGATCGAGCCGCAAGCGCAATTGATCTGGCAGAACATTTCACTTGACGATCAATCGGACGCCTTTTCCGATGTCTCATTCGACAATGATGACGGCTTTACCGGCCGGCTCGGCTTCAGAATGCAGGGGAAATATCAAACCTCTGCCGGTCTGTTCCAGCCCTATGTCAAAGCCAATCTATGGCATGGTTTCAGCACCACCGACTC
The DNA here is from genome assembly GCF_964253365.1 of Phyllobacterium sp. LjRoot231. Lineage (NCBI taxonomy): Bacteria > Pseudomonadati > Pseudomonadota > Alphaproteobacteria > Hyphomicrobiales > Phyllobacteriaceae > Phyllobacterium > Phyllobacterium sp. LjRoot231. Next base: position 3,273,398 of record NZ_CAXUQT020000001.1, on the reverse strand, counting down.
TGTGTTCTTCGGCCCGGATGCAATCAGCACCGAAGGTGAGTCCACTTCGCTGGAGCTAGGCGCCGGTATCGTTCATGATTTTACCGAGAAGGTCAGCGCATTTGCCGTCGCGGATTACACATTCGATGTCGATGGCCCCGAGCAGAAGATATTCGAGGGCAATATTGGCCTGACCGTCAAATGGTGATCAGGGTCAGGACCTGTTTTCCTAGTCCCTGCGGACAAATCGCAGGAAGCCAACGGCCCCGACCCGCTGGCTTGTTGGTCGTCAGAGGGATGGTGAATGCCGTCACTCACCGGCACCTCGTCAAAATCGAAGGGGCTGATCCCCTCAAGACAGGCAACATTGACGCCGTACTCATTCGGATTGGACCGGCGCTGATGATGCGTGTAGATACCGCATTGCGAGCAGAAATAGTGCTTAGCCGTCATGGTGTTGAACTGGTAGACGCTAAGCGTGTCTTCGCCTGCAAGGAAATCGATGCCGCCGACTTCAGCCGTTACGGCGACAGCGCCGCGCATCCGGCAAAAGCTGCAATTGCAACGACGTGTTGTGCGGAGCCCATTCGTCAGCCTGACATGGAAACGCACTGATCCGCAGTGGCAAGCGCCGTCGATTTCAGCGATATCAATATCCATTATTGGCCCCTGATTGTCTGTCGCAGATTTGGTAGCAAACAAGGCGTCCTATATCAAATCAAGGCGGGAAATCCGTCTACAGCGCCTCATTTCGGATCAGAATGTGGTACATTATTCCCCGATGCGAACGGCTTGGTTCGCTTGAAGAACGGGCACTGCCGGCACCTCGCTGGCAATCCCAAAGAGGGAGTGAATGACCATGAAGACAATATTGATTGCAATGGGAATACTCGCCGCCACCAGTCTGTCGGCTTTCGCTGCAGAACCAGCGAAAATGATGGATACGAAGATGGGCAAGGTATGGGCGACCGAGAAGGGCATGACGCTCTACACGTTCGACAAGGACAAGGACGGCAAATCGAATTGCGATGAAAAATGCCTGAAGAACTGGCCGGCGTTCCACGCCAGCAAAGGGGCCAAGGCCGAAGGTGAATGGACGCTGGTCAAAGATTCGGCCGGCAAGGAGATGTGGGCCTACGAAGGCAAGCCACTTTATACGTTCGCCAAGGACAAGAAAGCTGGCGATATGGAGGGCGATGGCGTCGGCGGTGTCTGGCACGTGGCGAAGTAAGAAAACAGATTTGACATGACATGAAGGCGGCTCTTACGGGCCGCCTTTTCAGTTGCGCGTGCCGTCCTTCGATACCAGAGCAGAAATTCGCCAAACATGATGATATTGGTTAGGATGGCGGACATCGCATCCTGCGTTCTTCGGAGGGGAAAATCATGATTCTCAAGTCTTTGGCATGCTCTCTTGTCTTGGTATTTGCTTTGGCGGGCGCAAACGTTCAGGCCGCCGAGCGATGGGAAATGCTTCCCACACCCGCAGCCATGCCTGCGCCGGAGAAAAGCGGCACGGCGCCGGTCAATGGTATCGAGATGTATTATGCGGTGTATGGCAAAGGCGCGCCCGTACTCCTCATACATGGCGGTCTTGGCTACGCCGATATCTGGGGTGCGCAGGTGGCCGATCTTGCAAAAGATCACATGGTGATCGTTGCTGACAGCCGTGGTCACGGACGTTCGACACGCAACGCCGATCCTTACAGCTACGATCTGATGTCATCCGACTATCTGGCGCTTCTCGACTATCTGAAGGTCGACAAGACCGCGCTTGTTGGTTGGAGTGACGGCGGGATAATCGGGCTCGATATCGCCATGAACCACCCGGAGAGGTTGACAAAAGTCTTTGCCCAGGCGGCCAATACGAAAGTGGACGGTCTCAAGCCCGACGTCATGCAGAACAAGACATTTGCCGGCTACATTGATAAGGCAGGCGAAGTTTACAAGAAGATATCGCCAACGCCGGACCAATATGACGCCTTTGTCGAGCAGATCAGCGGCATGTGGGCAAGTCAGCCGAACTGGAGCGATGACGACCTCAAAAAGATCAAGACGCCGGTGGCAATCGTCCTTGGCGATCACGACGAGGCGATAACCCGCGAGCACACGGATTATATGGCCAAGACGATTCCGGGCGCCAAATTGGTCATCCTCGAGAATGCCAGTCATTTCGCCATGTTGCAGGACCCAGAAGGTTACAACAAAGCCGTGCGCGATTTCATCGACAAGTGACCCGGCTAGGCCGTTTTTTGCTCCTGTAGCCCCAACTCTTCCGCCATCTGCTTGCGGATCAGATATTTCTGGATCTTTCCTGTGACCGTCAGCGGAAAAGCTTCGACGAAACGGATATATCTGGGCACTTTGTAATGGGCGATTTGCCCGTGGCAAAATGCCTTGATCTCTTCCTCGTTGCCGTCTTCACCGGTCTTCAGGATGATCCAGGCACAAAGTTCTTCGCCGAACTTCGGGTCTGGAACGCCGACAATGGCAACGTCCTTGATCTTGACGTGGCGAAACAGATACTCCTCCACTTCGCGCGGATAGATGTTTTCACCGCCGCGAACCACCATGTCCTTTTGGCGCCCGACAATATTGCCATAACCCTCATCGTCGATGGTTGCGAGGTCACCGGTATGCATCCAGCCTTCCTCATCGATCGCTTCAGCTGTTTTCTCCGGATCGTCCCAATAGCCGATCATGACGGAATATCCCTTGGTGCAAAGCTCGCCCGGCGTGCCGCGAGGAACGGTATTGCCGTCAGCATCGATGACCTTGCATTCGAGATGCGGCTGAACACGCCCTATCGTCGAGACCCGCCGGGAAACCGGATCTTCGTCCGAACTCTGGAAACTGACAGGACTGGTTTCGGTCATTCCGTAGGCGATGGTGACATCCCGCATGTGCATGCGATCAATGACCTGCTTCATGATCTCGATAGGGCAAGGTGAGCCCGCCATGCATCCCGTCCGCAAGGATGAAAGGTCGAAGCGTTCGAACTCCGGATGCCCGAGTTCGGCGATGAACATGGTCGGCACGCCGTAGAGAGCCGTGCATCGCTCAGCCTCGATTGCGCTCAAAACTGCCAGCGGGTCGAAAGCTTCGGATGGGTAGACCATCGTAGCGCCATGGACGACGCAACCAAGATTTGCCATGACCATACCGAAACAATGATAGAGCGGGACGGGGACGCAAAGCCGGTCGCCGGGACGCAGGCCAACGCTGCGGCCAACGAAAAAACCATTGTTCAGGATATTGCGATGGGAGAGCGTCGCGCCCTTCGGCAAACCCGTTGTACCGCTGGTGAACTGAATGTTGACCGGATCCATGCAAGTCGTTGTTCTGTCACGCTCTGTGAGTTCGGCGCAATGGTCCTCAGTTGCAAGTTTGGATACATCGTCGAATGCTATCCAGCCGAGGCGCGGGTGCCCTCCAATCAATATGACATGCCTCAGATAGGGCAATCTGGAGGAATTTATCTCGCCTTCGCCGGACATTATTTCCGGAGCGAGTGTCTCGATCATTTCGGCATATTCGCTGGTCTTGAATCGCTCGAGAGCAACCAGCGCTTTTACGCCCACCTTGTTCAGCGTGTACTCGACCTCGGAGAGGCGATAGGCGGGATTGATATTGACGAGGATGAGACCGGCTTTTGCAGCGGCGAATTGGGTCAGGGCCCACTCGGCATTATTGGGCGACCATATGCCAATCCTGTCGCCGCGTTCAAGACCCAGCACTATCAGGCCAGCGGCGAAAGCGTCGGTTTTTGCTCTTAATTCGCTGTAGGTCCACCGAACGTTTTGATGGACGGAGACAATGGCTTCGGCTTCGCTCCATCGCGACGCCGCGCTGTCCAGTGCCTGGGATATGGTGGTTTCCAGCAATGGCGGCTCGTTGGCACCACGCACATGACTGAATTTATCGCTTCCTGCAGGATCGATGACTGGGCGCATGACATTCCTCCGAGGTCAAATGCACAGAATGTTAGAGCCCTTTCCGACCATACTGGCCGGAAAGGGCTCTACACCGTAATCCAATCAGCGTGGGATACCCACCGGCTTTATTGAAATGTAGCTCAAGCGTTGAGAGCGGTCCGCACCCGTTCGGCCAAATCGTTCAGCCTGTCAGCAGGATTGCGGCCGATCAGCATGTAGCCATGGGCTTGATCCGACCAATAGACCACATTCATGCCGCGTCGCCGCTCGGTTTGCGGAGCCGCGGCGCCTTTCGACGATTGAACGATGCAGAGTGCCATCGGTCCGTGTTCGGGATCGAGATAGGCGATCTGCCCAAGTGGCTTGCCGTCATACTGGAGAATCTGCGCGCGCTTGAGGGGGATGCCAGGCAGAGACACCGCTTCCACGGGCAGGGCAAGGCCAAGCTTGTCGCCGACATTACGCAATTGCGCGTTCTGCGATTGTTCATCGCTTGTTAGATTGGCCAGCGTCTCGGGTGTGTAAAGCGACAAATATTCCGCGACAACCGCCCGCCATTCCGATCCGTCGCGTTCGCTAGAAACGTCCTGCATTCCAATATAGGCGCGATCAGCGGCCACGCCGACAAAGACGAATGCGATCGCCGCCGCCATGAAACCGCGGCGGCTCCAGTCCCTCGGGACCGGTTCAGCGGTGACTGACGCCGGGAGGCCGCTCAGAATGGCTTCAAGCTTTGCCGTCGGGGCGTTTTCGAGCAACGGCTGGAAAGCATCGTAAAAGGCCATTTCACTGCGCGAGAGGAATTCGTACCGGGCACCGACAGCCTTATCGGTTTTGACAAGAGTATCAATCCGCGCGCGCTCTGCGCCCTCGAGTTCGCCGTCGAGAAACGCGACCAACATTTCGTCGGAGGGCATTTCGGCGTGTTTCAGATCAGTCATCATTTCCCTCCTTTCATTTGTTTGGCGATCATATTTGGATCGGCGTTTTCGGCGAGTTTCGCGCGGGCAGAGGCGAGGCGGCTCATGACAGTACCGATCGGTACGTCAAGGACCTCCGCGACCTCGCGATAGGACAGACCCTCGACATAGGCGAGAAATACAGCGGTTCGCTGCGCCTCGGGCAATTCATTCACCTGGCGCAAAACCTGATTGGCCATGACGTGCGTTTCGGTCTCCTGCTCGCCGTCGAAGGAAAGTGTTACATCGGCATCGACGAAACCATTGCCCATGCGGATGCGGCGCGAGCGGACCTCATTGAGCCAGATCGAATGCAGGATCGAGAACAGCCAGCGATCGAGCCTTGTTCCGCTCGTGAACTGGCTGGCCCGCTCCAGTGCCCGCACACAGGTCGCCTGCACGAGATCATCCGCAACATCGCGCTGGCGGGACAGCACAATGCCGTACCGCCAGAGCCGGCCGAGATACTGGGCAAGACTCGCCCGGATTTCGTGTTCGCTCGCGATGATTGCCTCCGTCCAGACAAGTCCGCTGCGGACATCCGGCGCTGACGACAGGTTTGGTTTCGCCCGACTATAAGCAGAAAGTTGGAGATGAGCGATGGTCACTTTGATCCCTTCTTTGTGAACGAGTCACGACCGTCTCTCGTCCTTTCCCAAGCCGGGCGATAGCCGGGTCAGATATTCGACGGCTTCTCGATTGCCTCGTTGAGATCGCGATATTCTTCGCAGGTCGTCCCGCAGATCGACTTGATGGTCTTCAGCTGGTCCTTTGCGAGATCGATCTGACCCTTGATGACATAGGCTTCGCCGAGATATTCGCGGACCTTCGCGTATTTCGGATCGAGAGCGACGGACTTCTTGTACCAGGAGATGCCTTCATCCGTCCGGCCAAGCTTGCGTGTGGCGTAACCACGGTAGTTGAGCGCTTCCTTGGTGTTCGGGTTCTTCAGCGTATCGAGCATTTCCAGCGCTTCATCGTAGCGTCCGGCCTTGGCCAAGGTGTAGGCGTACTCGGTGCGATCCTTGTCCGGAACGGCGCTGCTGGTCTTCTTGACACATTTCTTGGTCTTGGATTCCCAGACCTGGCCCTTGGGGCAGGCGGGCGTCGTGCTAGCGTCATCAGTGCCGCCACCACCGGCAGCGAAGGCCGGTATGGAAAAAGCGGTAAGGGCGAGGCTGGCGCCAAGCAGGGCCGATGTGATCGAATTTTTCATGAGTTCTATCTCCGAATGACAATCTGACATGTGGAGAACACGTCGCGCGGAGAATTATTCGGAGCGTTTGGCTGATTATTTCGAGCGCAAGACCGAGGAACGACTCGACTTGCAACAAAGCGATAAACGAACACGCCGCAATTGAATTTCCAGAAGTGGCCAAAAACTGGAATTGTTTACTCATATTGGGAAAAATTTTGACTCCCGGTGCGTTCTGCCCGGAGGAACAAGGATTTATGCTTCAGTGGAGTAAATTCGCGAATGAAAAGCGTATCCGGAAAATGAACGGTAGACCAGTCGAGCCTGTGGATGAGGCCAGCGGACAGTTCCTGCAATCATTGATTGTAAGAACCGAAGCGGGATCAACCGCGTCGACTGGCGGCAAGCGTCAGGTGCTCTCCGCAATCGAGGTCGCAAAGCAACGCGTTGCGGCTGCGAGATTGGCCGCTGACAACAGTCTTGACCGCGCCAAGGCGGCACCGAAACCGCACGAGATCACCAACCCGGCCTTCGTCGCGCTGTTCGAAGCGCATCAGCGAGACAGGGAAATGCTGTTCGAAGCCATGCGAGCGCTTGAAGCAGTACATCGGAATGCGGGACGCGATTGATTTACCAAACCAGTGGTATTTTGCGCCCGCCCTGAGTAGGGTTGGGGCATCTGTATTCGGGAAATCACAAAATGTCTGAACTCAAGATCAGGACCCGCGCCGTGGGCGCAACCTCCGTGCTGCGGCCCAAGGAACTGCCACTCGTCACCTCGGAGACGGGAGGCAAGATCGGCGTTGTGACCTCGGTTTCCGAACCCGGCTTCAACCCGATCGATTTGCTTTATAGTTCGCTGTCGGCGTGCATTGCATTGAGCGCGCGTATTGCAGCGAGCCGCCTCGGCGTTGCTGACAGGCTGGGCGAAGTTCGGGTGCATGTGACCGGCGAAAAGGCGCATGACGGGCCGTCGCGCGTGGCGCGCTTCGATATTTCCATCGAGATCGATGGCGATCTCGACAGCGCAACGAAGCACCAGATCGTCGAGGCCGCCGAGGAAATCTGCACCGTCAGCAATACGTTGCGCGGCAACGCCGATTTCGTCACGAAGCTTGCGGGCTGAACCTACGCCGCGAAGAAACGATTGGCTGGCCGTGGCAGGCCAAGGTTTTCGCGCAATGTCGTGCCTTCGTACTCCTTGCGGAAAACTCCGCGGCGCTGCAGCTCGGGAACGACCTTGTCGACGAAATCGTCGAGCCCCTCCGGCAGATATGGGAACATCACATTGAACCCGTCCGAGCCTTCCGAATGGAGCCATTCTTCCATTTCGTCGGCGATAGTGGCGGGCGTTCCGACAAAGGCAAGCCCGGAATAGCCGCCAAGTCTTTGCGCCAGTTGCCGGACGGTCAGATTCTCGCGCTGCGCCATATTGACCACGCGCTCAAGCGCGCTCTTGCTGGCGTTGGTGTCCGTGATCTCGGGCAGCGGGCCGTCTGGATCGAAATGTGAGGCATCCTGGCCAATGGCGATCGACAGTGAGCCGATCGCATTGGCGTAATGCACCAGACTATCGAGGTGGGCGCGCTTGGCCCGCGCTTCCTCGACGCTATCGCCAACCACCACGAACGCACCCGGCAGAATCTTGAGATGGTCGCGATTGCGGCCGATCTTTTCCATGCGGCCCTTCACGTCGGCGTAGAAGCGCTGGCTGTCGGATAGGCTCGACGAGGCGGCGAAAACCACCTCCGCCGTTTCCGCAGCCAGCTGGCGGCCGGGCTCGGACGAACCGGCCTGGACGATCACTGGCCAGCCCTGAATAGGGCGCGCGATGTTGAGCGGACCACGGACGGAGAGGAATTCGCCCTTGTGATCGAGCACATGCATGCGCTCGGGATCGAAATAGATGCCGCTCTCCACGTCGCGGATAAAGGCGTCGTCGGCGAAACTGTCCCAGAGGCCGGTGACGACATCGTAGAACTCGCGTGCGCGCCGATAACGCTCGCCATGCTCCATGTGGTCTTCGAGCCCGAAATTCAGGGCGGCATCCGGGTTCGATGTGGTGACGATATTCCAGCCGGCACGCCCGCCGCTGAGATGATCGAGCGAGGCGAAGCGGCGTGCCACATGATATGGCGCGTCGAAGGTCGTTGAGGCCGTGGCGACAAGGCCGATATGATCCGTCGCACCTGCCAGTGCCGACAGCAGCGTGAACGGTTCGAAGGATGTCACCGTATGGCTGCGCCTCAGCGCTTCGATCGGCATGTTGAGCACTGCGAGGTGGTCAGCCAGAAAGAATGCATCGAACTTGCCGCGTTCCAGCGTCTGGGCGAAACGCTTGAGGTGTGCGAAATTGAAATTGGCATCCGGAAACGCGCCGGGATAGCGCCACGCGCCGGTGTGAATGCTGACCGGGCGCATGAAGGCCCCGAGATGCAGTTGTTTTGACCCGCTCATGGCAGTGCCTTTCAAATATATGGACGCCCGATATTAGACTTGGGTCACGCCCTTTTTGTGTGGCCGGAAACTTCCGCTCCGGCGTTCCACGGTAGTTCCAGAAAACGAACTGCCGATACGACCCCGATGAGGCCGACGACGAAGAAGGCTATGCGAAAATCTGTCAGCGATGTGGTGACATTGCCGTGAGCCATCTGCGACAGGTTAAGAACCATGGCAGAGATGGCCACGCCGAGCAGCATCGACATCTGCTGCAACATGCTGGAAAGCGTTGAGGCCGAACTGCGCTGCGCCGCATTGATATCGGCAAAGGTCAATGTGTTGAGGGCCGTGAACTGCATGGAACGCGACAGACCCGCGATCAGCAGCAGGGTAAAGGCAACGATCTGCGGCGTGGTGGCAGATAACAGCGAACAGGCGGCAAGGGACAGCGCGGCGATCAGTCCATTGAAGCAGAGGATCGAGCGAAAGCCAAAACGCCGGAGCAGCGGCGTGGTGACGACTTTCATGCCGAGATTGCCGATGAAGTAAACCAGAATGAACGTGCCGGTCTTGATCGCGCTGAAACCGAACCCGACTTGGAACAGCAGCGGCAGCAGGAATGGGGCTGAGTTTATCGAGACGCGCCCTGCCGTTCCGGATGCTGCCGTGGCGATGGCGAATGTGCGTACTTTGAAAACTGACAGATCAAGCAGCGGGTGTTTCGACTTTAGGAAATGCTGGGCCGCCACGATGGATAGCAGCGAACCACCGGCAAGCATGGCGATAGCAACGTAGAATTCATGGATGCCGTGCGTGAAGGATTCGAGGCTGGTGAGGACCAGCGCCAGACCCGCGGCGGAAAGCACGAAGCCTTTCATATCGAACTTCGGAACGGACGTTTCCCGATGGTCCGGAACGAACCTTAGGACCAGCAGAATGCCGAGCATGCCGAGCGGTATGTTGATCAGGAAGTTCCAGTGCCAGCTGAAATAGGTGGTGATGAAACTGCCAAGGACAGGACCGATGACAGGCGCGAACAGGGCGGGCCATGTAATGAGGGCGATGGCGGAAACGAGCTCCGACTTTTCCGCGTTGCGTAGCACGATCATGCGCCCAACCGGCGTCATCAAGGCGCTGCCCACGCCCTGGACCGCCCGCGCGCCGACGAATTGCCACAAGGTTTCGGAAAGTCCGCAAACAAGCGAGGCGATCGTGAAGATCGCTATCGCCGCAAGAAAGACATTGCGTGCGCCGAAGCGATCACCCAGCCAGCCGGAAATGGGGATAAAGACTGCCATGGACAGCATATAAACGGTGATGCCGATGCTCATCGCCACAGGCTCGATGCCGAATGACAGCGCCATCTGGGGCAGGGAGGTGGTGATGATCGTCCCGTCAAGCATTTGCATGAAGAAAGCGACTGCAACAACGAGAGCGACAAGGCGCGGTTGCCGCGCTGTGACGGCTGTTTCCTCGCCGTCCGATAGTGCAGTCGTCATTTCAATTCCTCAGTGCATTCATGCGGGATGGCTACGACGCTGCGCAGCCAATAATCAAAGTGCCGGGCCCGCAATTCAGGCCCGGCAACCGGATTTGTCAACGCCGATCGAGCTATTGATTGGCGTCGAGTTCCTTGTAAGCAGCGTCTAGATAGCTGGTATCGACCCATTTGCTGTAGTCGATCGTTCCTTTCAGGAGCTTCGCCTCGGCCATGAATTTCTCTTCTTCCTTCAGCGCGGTCAGCGCTTCGTCGGTGATCTTCGGGTCCTGATAGAACACGCCGTCCTTGTAGGTCTTGCGAACCGATTTTTCCGAGGATTTCGTCTCGTCAACGAAGATCTTGATCGTGTCTTCCGGGTGCGCATCGGCCCAGCGTGAAATTTGTATGTCGACTTTCAAAAGTCGTTTGACAAGGTCAGGGTACTTTTCGGCGAACGCGCCATTGACGGAAATGACGTTCGGCACGGCCCACTCGGGGTGCTCCGACCCATCGAGAAGAATGCGTGCCTGGCCGGTATCGACCAGTTTCGCCGCCGTGCTGTCTGTCTCGACAATCGCGTCGATGTCGCCGCGAAGAAGCGCAGGTCCTGAAGCCTCGAAGGGAAGGTTGAGCGATTCGACGTCGTCGGTTTTCAATCCTGCGCCTTTCAGCGCCTTGCTGAAATTCGAATGGCGCACGGTGCCTGCGAGATATGCGACCTTCTTGCCCTTCAGATCCGCCACCGTTTTCAGGGGCGAGTTCGTCGGTACGATGATGGCCGAACCGCCGGTTTTGACGAAGCTCGAAAGGCCGATCAGCTTGACATCGGCGCCCGATGCCGCAACGCGCAGAGCCGGGTTGTTTCCGGTATAGGTCACCTCGATCGCTCCCGTCGCCAGAGCCGTCGTCGCTTCGGAGCCGCCGCCGGTGAAGGTCACCAGCTCGACCTTGATGCCATCCTTGGCGAATTCCTTTTCCAGCCAGCCATCATGCTGGGCCAGAATGAACTTCAGATGGCCCGGAGCAGTACTGCCGATACGGATAACGTCCGGCTTGTCCTGCGCGATGGCTGAGAGGGTGAGACTTGTCAGGCCAAGCAGCGAGGCGGCAATGGCCTTTATCAGGGTTCGGCGCAGAACGCCGTTGTTTGAAATTGTCATAGTCAGGTTCCTTCGTTGGCGTTCTTGTAAAATGCGCAGATTTCAGTGAGGTGAGGTGTCGGATTGGCCCATCCATGAGGTCGCCCAACGCTCGAACCAGACCAGCAGGTAATTCACGATCAGGCCGATCAGCGTCATGGTGAGAATACCGGCATACATGTCGCCGGTTTCCATCATCAGCTGCGATTGCTGGATCAGATAGCCGAGGCCTGATTTTGCGGCGAGCATCTCGGCCCCAATGACGGCGAAGATGGAAGACTTCACCGCGAGCCGTGCACCGGCGACAATCGACGGTATGCTGGCGGGCAGGATCACTTTCCTGAAGAGATCGAGATCGGAGGTCCCCATTGAGCGCGCAGCCTTCAAGAGCAGCGGGTCCACTGCCTTGACCCCGCTGATCGTATTCACCAGCAGGAAGAACACGGAGGAATAGAATGTGATCGCGATCTTCGAGGCTTCGCCGATGCCGAGCAGGAGAATGAACACCGGCAGCAAGGCAAATTGCGAGGTGTTGCGCAGTGTCTGAACCAGAAGATCGGAGATCTTCTCGAAGAGAGAATAACGGCCCATCAGGAAGCCGAGCGGAACGGCAACGACGGTTGCCAGACCAAATCCGATCGCGGCGCGTTGCAGGCTGATGCCGATATGTTTGGCCAGCACGCCGCTTTCCGCCAGCCCTATCCATGACCGGCAAACGTCGCTGAGCGGCGGAAAGAAGATCGGATTGAGCCAACCGAGGCGAGGGGCGATTTCCCACAACAGGAAAAATAGCACGAGCAAGGGCAGGCCATAGCTGAAGGTCCCATCGCCACGGGCTGCCTTGTGCTTGCGGGCAGATCGGACAGGGCTGGAGGTTTTCCGTGCCGTAGGCAAGAGCCTAATGCCAATGCCGGGTTTCTCGCTGATATAGGCCATGGTTCTGTTCCCTGGATTTCTAGTTGGCGTAGGCAGGCGACAGCGCCCAGTCCTTTTGCGCCTTGTTGACTTCGTCCCGCAGTGCTTCCCAAACCCGAGCACGATGCGCATTGAATTCCGTGCTGGATCGAATGTCGCCATCGCGTGGGCGCGGCAGATCGATATTGATGATCTCCTTCACAGTGCCGGGCCGCGCCGTCATCACCACGATGCGGTCGGCGAGATAGATCGCCTCATCGATGGAGTGGGTGACGAAGATCACGGTGGTGTTGATCTTCTCCCAAATCTTCAGGAGTTCGCTCTGCAGGATTTCGCGTGTCTGTGCATCGAGAGCGGCGAAAGGTTCGTCCATGAGCAGCACTTCGGGATTGCTCGCCAAGGCGCGGGCGATCGCCACGCGTTGCTGCATGCCGCCGGAAAGTTGATTGGGATAGCGATCCTCAAAGCCCGAGAGCCCGAATAGAGCGAGGAAATATCGTGCCCGATCGGTGCGCTCGCGCTTCGGGACGCCGCGGACTTCGAGCGCATATTCGATATTCGACAGCGCGGTGCGCCAGGGAAAGAGCGCATATTGCTGGAACACATAACCGGTTTTCGGGTCGGGCTTGGTGATGGTTGTGCCATCCAGTTGCACGATGCCCTTGGTCGCCAGCGTCAGCCCGCCAATGATATCGAGCAGGACTGATTTGCCGCTACCGCTCGGACCAACAAGGGTGATGAACTCGCCTTTACGGATGTTCAGGTCCACGCCGTCGAGAACGGTAACGCGATCAGTCTCTTCGCCGTCGACAGTCACATATTGACCGGGCTTGAGCTGGAACGTCTTCCTGATATCCGAAACAACGATACGGTCCATGATCATTCTCCTTCAGACGGCCGCGACACGGATGCGGTGCGTCGGGTCATTTTCGGTTCCGCCTGCCTTGCCGCGTTTCCAACCCAGGGCGCGCGCATAGCTTCCAAACAAATTGCGTTCTTCGACCTCCGCTTCGCTGATCGGCAGCGGACCTTCGGCGCGATGCGCAACATAGAGCGCGTCGGTCGGGCAATAGATTTCGCAGAGGTAACAGGTCTGGCAATCGTCCTGCCGCGCGATGATCGGCGCCGAGTCCGGTACGGCGTCGAATACATTCGCAGGGCAGACCTTCACGCAGATATCGCATTCAATACAACGGCTTGTGGAGACAACTTCAATCATGACGCGATACCCTCGCGGCTCAGATGCGCCTCACCGATGCGGATCGCATCGACACCGCTAACGAGGATACGCCGGACAAAGGCAGGATCATTGCCGGGACGATCGCCGCGCCGGTGCATGCCACGGCTCTCACTACGAGCCAGTGCGGAGGCAAGCGACCAGCGCGCCGAGGCTGTGATCGATGCGGCTTCACGGCTGCGCAAGCGGTCCACACCCTCGGCGTAAAGATGCTGACGTACATCGTCCCACAGGCTTTCCAGCCGCTCGCTACTGGTGTGCAAGGTTGTACCGTCGCGAAAATAATTCTTTTCAAGCGGGATGACTTCAGCGCGAACGGCCTCAATGATGTCTGCAGTGCGCAGATCCGCCCGAGCATTTCCGGCGGGGCTCAGTCCTGCTTCGCCGAGAGGTTTCGACACTGAACGAAATGCTTTTCGCGGGGATTTGCGCGCGTGGGTCGATGCGCCTTTTCCCGACCACCAGCCGCTGGCGATGGCCCAAGACGAATTGACTGCACCACCGCCCGAAACAGCACCCGTCATGTTCTCGCGGCTCGCAGCATCGCCTGCCACGTAAAGTCCGGGAACGCCGGTGCCGCAATCGGCTGTCGCCAGCATGATGCCGCCCGTGCCGCGTACAGTGCCTTCGGCCCGCAATGTGATGCGGAACAGATCCTTAAACGGATCGATGCCCGCGCGGTCATGCGGCACGAAGCAATTGGGCTGGCCGCGGCGCAGCCAATCCTGCAAGGCGGGCTCGGCGTGATCGAGACGCGCGAAAACCGGTCCTTCGATCAACGCCCTTGCAATGTCCTTCTCGCGTTCGCCGATGCCATTGGTAACTTGTTCGCCATTGGCATCGAGGAGCGGCGATCCGTCCTCGCGGTAGAATGAAGCCCACCGATAGGGAAGGCCCTTGTTCAGCGATGTTTCATAGGGGGCAAGCGTGTATTTTCCCGTGAACTCCATGCCGGAAAGATGCGCCCCCGCTTCAGCAGCCATGAGATAGCCATCGCCGGTGAGGCCGGTCGCGCCGAGAATACGCTCATGGAAGGCGCAGCCGCCTGTCGCGAGCACGACGGCTTTGGCATCGACGCTCCAGTCGCGATTGCGTTGTCGGTCAATGCCGCTAGCGCCTGTGATCGCATCGCCATTGGACAGAAGTTCGAGGGCAGGGTGATGGTCGAGGACAGTGACCCCGGCTTTGAGTACACGCCGGCGCATGAAGCGCATGTAATCGGGACCGCGAAGATTGGCGATATAGAGTTGACCATCATCCTTGTGCGGAAAAAGATAGCCCCATTCGGAAAGCTTCAGCAGGTTTTCGTAGGCCTGATCGACACAACGCAGCATCCAGCGCTGATCCGCAAGTCCGCCGGTACGCTGCCAGCGGCGCTCAACGGCCTGACCACGGTTTTCGCCCGGCGGAACGCACCAGGTTCCCGTGTTCGAAGGAGCAGTGGCACCGCTTGTGCCGAGATAGCCCTTGTCAGCGAGGACAACGCGTGCACCGTCTTCGGCAGCCGCCAGCGCCGCCCATGCGCCGGAAGGCCCGCCGCCAAGCACCAGCACATCCGCCTGCAAATGCAGCGGATCATTGCCGGTCGATTTCAACCGATCAGACGACGACATGCGATCTCCGGTGATTGGACGCGGGGCCGCCAAACCCGATCGGGTCTGGCGATGTGTTCAATGTTCTCAGGCAGCGTGGGAGAGGGAGGACGGCTCATTGCCTTCCACCCATTTGATGTTGCAGCCGATAGACGCGATCTGCGTTGCGGATGGATTGTTGCCGACAAGCACCGCATCGACGGCATCCCTCAAATCCGCGCCGGTAACCGGCTTACCATTGCCGGGGCGGGCGTCGTCGAACTGGCCGTGATAGGCCAGGCAGCGCTCCGCATCGAACAGAAACAGATCAGGCGTACAAGCCGCGCCATAGGCCTTGGCGACCGTCTGCGACTCGTCCTTCAGGTACGGGAACGAATAGCCGAAATTGGCGGCTTCCTCGCCGATGCGCGCAAGCGTTTCCTCCGGGTGGGCCTTGGCGTCATTGCTGTTGATGGCGACGATCTGCAATCCCTTCGGCGCATATTCGAGCGCGAACTGTGCCAGCGCCTCACGCAGCAGCACGACGAACGGGCAGCGGTTGGAGATGAATGCGACGAGCAGTGCAGGCTTTTCGGAGAAGCTCGAAAGTTCGTACAACTTGCCATTCGCATCAGGCAAAATGAAATCAGCGGCCTTGGTACCGAGTGTGATCGGGTTTGATTCTGTCTTAGGCATTGTGCGCTCCCATTGGTCAAAAACGGCGATGGCAGTGCTCATCCGGAGAGGCCGGAGAACAAGAAGCTGCCAGACGCCAATACTCTACTGAAATGGTAGTGTATGGAGAGGCATAATTTTTTGGAGATTGCGGAATAATGAAAATTATCGTGCTGCCGCGACGGTCACGATAAAATGAGAGGCCAAAAAAATAGCCAGATCGCTGAATTCATGGAGAACGACAGACTCAGGGTTGCGAAGAAAGCGCAATTCAACCTGAGGCTTTTTTGTCGCGCCATGCAGAAAAACGAAAAGACGTATGGCTATCGCCTGCGTCGAGGACTATATCGGCCTCATCCCAAGCCGCCGCCACGCGCTTATCATATCTGCGGTTTCTGTCGGTTCGACCCCAACCGTGCCATCGAGAGCTATTCCAACGATGTCAGACCAGACTTGTCAGGTCGCAACAGGCCAGTCGAGCGTGCCTCAAGGGGCCATGCTCAAACCGGCCGCACCCAATTTTCGCCTTATCGCCCTCATCATCGCCAGCGCCATGTTCATGGAGCAGCTGGACGCGACAGTACTTGCGACCGCTCTGCCGACAATGGCACGCGATTTCGGCGTAAGTCCGCCATCAATGAGCATCGCACTGACCTCCTATCTGCTGAGCTTGGCGATCTTCATTCCTGCCAGCGGTCGGGTGGCCGACCGGTTCGGCTCCCGCACCGTATTCCGCACGGCGATCGCGGTTTTCACGCTCGGCTCCATCCTTTGTGCGCAAGCGCCGAACCTGACATTCCTGGTGCTGGCCCGGTTGATCCAGGGGCTTGGTGGCGCCATGATGATGCCGGTCGGGCGCCTCGTTCTCATGCGCAGCGTCCAGCGCAAGGACTTCGTCGCGGCCATGTCCTGGCTATTGGTTCCAGCGTTGATTGGACCGATCCTCGGACCGCCCGTCGGCGGCCTGATCGTCACCTATCTGGATTGGCGCTGGATTTTCTACATCAATGTTCCGATCGGCATTCTCGGGTTCATCCTCGTTTCAATATACATCGAGGAGTTCAAGGGCGAATCGAAAGGCCCATTCGATACGATCGGACTGTTCCTTTCCGGCGTTTCGCTTGGCTCTCTGCTTTTCGGCTTCGAAATGTCCAGCCGCAGCGGCGAGGCCGGGACATCCATCCTTCTCATTGCTGTCGGGCTGGTCTTCGGCGCCGCCTATCTGCGTCATGCACGCAGGCACCCGTCGCCGATACTCGATTTTTCCCTCATGCGGGTTCCAAGCTTCAACGAGTCCGTCATCGCTGGATCGCTGACGCGCATTACCCAAGGGGCGCAGCCTTTCCTGTTGCCTCTGATGCTGCAGTTGCAGTTCGGTCTCTCGGCAGCCTCGGCAGGCGGCATCGTCGTGGCTACGGCACTCGGATCGATGATGATGAAGGCGACGGCGGGGAAAATCCTCAAGAGATACGGTTTCCGCAACAGCCTGGTCGTCATTGGGTGGATTTCCACGCTCGGCTACGCGCTCTGTGCGTTCTTTCGTCCGGATTGGCCGATCTGGCTTATCTTCACAATCCTGTTCTTCTGCGGGTTCTTCATGTCGTTCCAGTTCACCGCCTACAATATTGTCGCCTATGACAAGATTGAGCGGGACCGCATGAGTTCGGCAACAAGTTTCTACACGACGTTCCAGCAATTGATGCTTTCGCTCGGTATCTGCGTTGGAGCACTGGCCCTGAACACATCGATGCTTGTGCAGGATCACACAGACCCCAAGCTTGGCGACTTTTCCGTGGCGTTTCTCGTCGTGACGGCCATTTCGCTCACCGCAACGATCTGGAACATGCGCTTCTCGCCCTCGGCGGGCTCTGATATCAGCGGGCATCAGGCATAGGCGCGTCCAGCGATTCAGCAGAGTACCTTGCCGGGATTCATGATGCCGTTGGGATCTAGCATGGCCTTGATCGAGTGCATGAGGGCGAGCTTCACTGGATCAACAAGTGCGTGCAGGTCCTGGCGTTTGTCGAGACCGATGCCATGCTCTGCCGAGAACGATCCGCCGATTTCGCGCAGATTGGCATAGACGATTGCCTTGGCCGTATCCTTGTCCAGCGCCCCCGCAACGCCGACATGCAGATTGCCATCACCGAGGTGCCCGAACGCAAAGCCGCGAACATCGGGGCCAAGCGCCGCGATGCCTTCATTGAACCGGGTCAACCATGTTTCGAGTTCCTGCAACGGAACGGAAATGTCGAACCAGTGGCCGTGCGGATGAACGCGATCGACCACGCTGCTGTCCTCGCGGATATTCCAGATCTCGTTGCGCTCCTTCTCGCTCTGGGCAAGGATGGCATCGGCAACGATATCCGCATCGACCGCCTGTGCCAGGGCTTCTTCCAGGGCCAACTGGGCGGATCGCTGGTCAAAAGCCTCGATCTCTACTATCAGGTAGGCAGGGGTTTCAGTGAAAGCAGCAAGAGCGGCTGGTCCAAGATTTGCCGAGGCCAGTGCAAAATAGTCCCGCGCCATGAACTCCGCACGCAGTAGGTCAAGGCTGTGATGCAGGCGGCGAAACAGAGCCACCACATCCGTCGCCGAGGGGCAGGCGACAAGTGCCGTCGCAGTGAATTCATCGGCCGGTGCCAGCCTGATCACTGCTCGCGTTATGACACCGAGCGTGCCCTCGGCTCCGATGAACAATTGCTTCAGATCATAGCCTTCGTTGGATTTCGTCACCTGCGACATGTCGCTCATGATTCTGCCATCGGGCAGCACCACCTCGAGACCGAGCACACGATGACGCATGACACCGTGGCGAAAGGCGTCCATGCCACCGGCATTGGTCGAGATCATGCCGCCGATCGTGGCGCTGCCACGCGAGGCAATATCGATGCCCGTCGTGAGGTTTACCTTGGAGGCAGCTACCTGGAGCGATTGCAATGTGACGCCGCTCCCGACAGTGGCAGTTCCGGCTGCGGCAGATAAGGATTCGATCCTGTTCATGGCAGCGAGAGAGAGAATGATTTCTCCGGCGGCCGATACGCCGCCGCCCACCAGCCCGGTACGGCCACCATGCGGCACGACGGCAATACGGTGCTGGTTGCAAAGGCGAAGCACCGACGCGACTTCATCGGTATTTCTCGGGACCACCATCACGCCGGCATCGAGATTGCGTTCGTCGGAGCCCGGATGGATGAGGCTCAATGCGTCGCCGGTCTTCACGCCAGTGGCGCCGACGATCAAGCGCAGTTCATCGAGAACGTTGTCTGCAATCATTGCGGATCTGTCGTCCTGCGCCGGTCGATGAAAATTCTAAAGGCGAGAATGACTGCCGTGATTACAATCAGCAAGACCGAGATCGCGGCGATGGCCGGATCGATATTGTCGCGCAAGCCCATCCACATCAGACGGGGCAGGGTGATGGCATTCACGCTGGTGATGAACAGTGTGACGCCGATTTCTTCCCAGGACAGCACGAAGGAAAGGAGCGCTGCAGTTGCGATGCCAAACTTGATGTTCGGAATGATGATCCCGAAGGCTCGCGTTGCCAGATTGGCGCCGAGCCCACGCGCTGCAAGGTCAATGCGGCGATCGACCTGATACAGCGCGACGAGGATGAGCACCACCGCAAAGGGTGTGATCATCACGGCATGGGCGAGCGCTACGCCCAGCCATGTGTCGTAGCCGATCCAGCTGTTGAAACTCGATAGCGTCGTCATCAGGAAATACAGTGTCATGGCCGAAACAACGGGCGGAACCACCAGCGGCAAGAGTACGAAGCCGATCAGCAGCGCCGAAAAGCGCGGCTGAAACATCCAGATGCCAAGCCCGAACATGGTCGCGAGTGCGGTTGCGATTGCGCTCGACAGAATGCCGATGCGCAGGCTGAGCAGGATGCTCTGGCCCCAGGCGGGGTTGTCGATCAGCGCCTGATAGTGCCGCAGCGACAATGTGCCGGAGGGCATGGACAGAAAGCGCGCCGGTGTGAATGATACCGGAACCACTGCAATGAGCGGCATCAGCAGGAATAGGGCGACTGCAGTAGAGACGATCAAAATGACGGGACCTGGACGGGACGGATTCATATTATCCAACCAGATGTGCGGGTTTTATGAAGCGTCGCATCAACGCGAGAAGGGCGCCGATGAACAGCACGAGGACAACGCTGATCGCGGCACCGAGACCCCAATCCGGGCTCTGAAAGATGCGAAGATAAACCAGTTCCGCGACCATGACGCTGCGGCCGCCGCCGAGGATGGCAGGCGTGACGAAGAAACCGAGAGCAAACACGAAGACGATGAGCGCCGCGCCGATCAACCCGCCATAGGTCAGCGGCACGAAGACAGTCCAGAAGATACGCGTTCGCGATGCACCCATTCCACGTGCGGCGAGCAGTACGCGCTCATCGATGCTGCGCATGGCCGAAGCTATCGGGAATACCGCAAAGGGGATGAGGAAATGCGTCATGCCGATGATGACGCCAAGCTCATTGCGTGCCAGCGCCAGCGGCTCGCTGATGATTCCCGCCGATTGCAGCCACGTGTTGACGAGTCCGCGATTGGACAGCATCGCCAGCCAGCCAAAGGCGCGCGTTAGTACCGATATCCAGAATGGCACCAGGATACAGAACTCGGCCAGCATGCGCTGAACCGAACTGCCCCGAACCCAGACATAGGCGATTGCATAGGCCGTCACAAGCACGGCGGCAGTCACGATCAGGCAAATACGCAAGGTCCGGATGAAAACGGACTGGACAAGCGGATCAGTCAGCAGCGCCCGATATTGGCCGAGACCGACTTCGGGCATGGTGAAACTCCAGCGGACGACACCCAAAAAGGGAACGACATAGGCAAGCCCAAGGAACAGCAACAGCGGCGCCAGCAACAGGATCTTTCTGGAGATGGCCGACTTTCCGATCATTCACTTTCCTAGCGTTATGAATCAAAGGCTTGGCGCGAAAACTTCAATTTCCGCGCCAAGGGCGATCAAGCCGAGATGACTTTCGTGTATTCGTCGAACGCCTTGCCGTAATTCTCGGCATACCATTCCATGTCGAGCGG
Source organism: Phyllobacterium sp. LjRoot231 (assembly GCF_964253365.1). Lineage (NCBI taxonomy): Bacteria > Pseudomonadati > Pseudomonadota > Alphaproteobacteria > Hyphomicrobiales > Phyllobacteriaceae > Phyllobacterium > Phyllobacterium sp. LjRoot231. The sequence goes on along the minus strand of NZ_CAXUQT020000001.1, from coordinate 3,252,814 downwards.
AATCTGCTTCGACATATTAGCGGGATCCACAGGGTTGATACGCTTCTTGTCCGCCGGGATCAGCGCGTCGGTCGCGGGATTGGCCGGCCCTTGACCGAGCATGTTGAACATCTCGAGCTGCCGCTCCGGTGTCTGCGCGCTGGCGATGAATTTCATCGCATTGTCCTTACCGCCGGGGTTACCCTTCATCACGCCGAGCGCGCCGGGAGAAATCAAGCCCTGATCCCAGATGAACTTGATTTTGCCGCCGGAATCCTGCTCGAGCAATGAGGCGCGCGTCGACCAGATGAGTGCCATAGACGCTTCGCCATCCATCAGGACAGACTGGCTCTCCGCGCCGCCGCCCCAATAGGCCACGACATTTTCCTTGAACGCCGCAATCTTGTCATGCGCACGCTTGAGATCGAGCGGATAGAGTTTTTCGGGTGCAACACCATCGGCGAGGAGCGCCGCTTCCCACATTGCCGAGCCCCATTTATAAAGCGATCGTTTGCCGGGGAATTTCTTTACGTCGAAGAAGTCGGCCATACCCGTTGGAGCCTGATCGCCGAATTTCGAAGAGTCGTACGCGATGATGTAGGAGAAGAAATAGGTCGAGGCAGCGTGGTCCCAGCCAAAGCCTGGCCGCATCTTGTTCTTGTCGACGATCTTGTAGTCGATCTCTTCCAGCATGCCCTGCTTGCCGAGAGAAATGCCGGAGAATGGATCGATATCCAGCAAGTCCCAGCTCGGCTTGCCGCTCTTGAACTGGGCGGTGATGGCGCCTTCCGTCGGACCAGAGCCGTCCATCTTGACGGTCACGCCGGTCTCCTTCGTGAAGGGCTGACCATAAGCCTTGTCATAGGCCGTCATGGCATCGCCGCCCCAGTTGACCAGAACGAGTTCCTTAGCCTGAGCGTAAGAACCGGTCGAACGTAGAAGTGCTGGAGCGCCTGCCAAGAACATTGCCGCCATCTGGGTAAAGCGCCGACGGCTGATTTCCCCATTCTCGACCTTGCTGGCGAGTATTTCGAGGCAGTCCTTTTGAAATGCATTATCCATTTTGTTTCCCTCTGGATTGTTATTGGTACATTCCCGAATGCTGCCTAACCTCCGTCAGGCAACAAAAAGCCTTGGTGTACCGGCCACGAAACCCACACATCGGATTGTGGCGCGATGGGTGATGTCAGTGCGGTGGGCATCGAAACCGCAAGACTGGTTCCGCTGCGCGTTCGCAAATGATATTTAGTCGATGCGCCGAAATATGTGGCGCCTTCGACCCGGCAAGTGATGGCGTTGCAATCTGCCGTTTGCGGCGATGCCGAGATGAACATATGCTCGGGCCGGACAGCGGCAACGGCTTTTTTACCCGCCAGAGTAATGGATTTGTTGAGGACGATGGTCCGGTCCTCGAATTTGCCTGCAGCACGTTCGCCATTCAGTTCCACCGTATCGAGCGGAAGGAGATTGATCTCGCCGAGGAACTCGGCGACGAAGCGATTGGACGGCCGCTCATAGACATCCTGCGGCTTGCCGACTTGCAAGAGCTCGCCATGATTGAAAATGGCGACACGCGACGAGAGTGCGAGTGCTTCGGACTGGTCGTGCGTAACGAAAACGAACGTCGTGCCAGTCTCCTGATGCAGGCGTTTGACTTCCTGCTGCATCATTTCGCGCAGGTTCTTGTCGAGGGCCGAAAAAGGCTCGTCCAGCAGGAGGACGGCGGGTTCGAACACCAGAGCGCGGGCGAGGGCCACGCGCTGTTGCTGGCCGCCGGAAAGCTTGGCCGGGAGTTTCTTTTCGTGGCCACCAAGGCCGACGCGCTCCACCATCTCGCTGACTTTTTGCTTGACGTCGGCGGATGAACGGCCGCGCACCTTTAGCGGAAAGGCGATGTTCTGCTCGACGGTCAGATGTGGGAACAGCGCGTAACCCTGAAACACCATGCCGTAGGATCTGTCCTCGGCTGGTACGTCGGTGATGTCCTTGCCGTCCATCATCAAACGGCCGGTGGTCGGAGCCGTGAAACCGGCAAGGATCATGAGAAAGGTCGTCTTGCCCGACCCGGATGGGCCAAGGAGGGTGAGAAACTCGCCGCGACCAATGTCGAGCGAGAGGTTTTTCAGCGCATGGAACGCGCCGAACGTCTTGCCAATCGATACAGCATTGATCTCGGCGGCTTTCGCATCGCCCGGTTGCATGCTTTGAGGCATTGAGACCTCTTTCCCCTGCTTTTGTAAGAAGCCTAGGCACAATCCGCGGTTACGACAATTGAATTATATTACCGCGATACGTGAATGAAATTCACGCCAGCTCGCGATAGTGCTCATGGCTTCGTTTCAGGCATTGCGGGTTTGCGACAGGCGCGATTTCAACCATTCCGTGAATGCAAGCTGGGCTGGGTGATCAATTCTCGCATAATCGGTGACGAGGAAATAGGATTTCGGTGATTTGATGCTGAGATCGAACGGCCGGATGAGTTGACCTGCTCTCATGGCTTTGCGGCAAGTAAGCTCATCGCCCATGGCAATGCCTTGTGCCGTGATCGCCGCCGAGTAGACGAGGTTCATGTCGGAGAATACGATTCCCCGCTCCGAATCCGGATTATCGACATTGGCGAGGGCGAGCCAGCGGGTCCAATCCTCGAAATCGCCAAGGTGCAGCAATGGCGCGCGCAAGATGTCCTTGGGTTCGGCGATGCCGCCGAGATTGTTGAGGAGAACCGGGCTGCACAGCGGCGTAAACTCCACCTCGCACAGGAGCTCGACCGAGCGGTTTGGCCAATTGCCATCGCCAAACGCGATGAAGAGATCGACGCTGGCATCGCTGACATCGTCGAGCTTGCGCGGCGTGATAATCCGCAACGCAACGTCCGGATATTTCTCCTGAAACTCGGCGACATGAGTGCACAACCAAAGCGACGCGAAGCCCGCAGTGCAGCTGATACACAGGGACCCGCCGGTACCCGCTGGGCTTTGCCGCCCCCCTGCGTCATCGATGACAATCAGCGCCTTGCGCACATCATTGGCATATTTGCGGCCGCGCGGCGTCAGTGTGACACCCTTGCCATCCCGTTGCAGAAGTTCGAAGCCAAGATCGCGTTCGAGCAGGCGCAACTGATGACTGACAGCGCTGCGGGTCAGATGCAATTCTTCCGCCGCCCGCCAGACGCTGCCATGCCTAGCGAAGCTTTCCAGCGCGCGAAGTGCCTGGGTGGATGGTATCCGCATCAATGGTCCTTGGAGGATAGGTGAATGGAATTTGCACGTTTTGAAAAAACATATCACTTTTTGTCCCGCCTTCCAGATGATTATCTCCCGGCAGCGGGAGACAGAATTTGATCACAGCAGCAGCGGCATCGGCATTGAATTTCGTTGACGATCACAAGGCTGATCTGTCGTCCTGGACCCGTACGATCTTCGATTTTGGCGAAACCGCGTGGCGCGAATATCAATCGGTGGGTTGGTATGTGACGCGGCTGCGCGAAGAAGGTTTTGATGTCGAGGCAGGCTCCGGCGGCATGCCGACGGCCTTCTGCGCCCATTGGACGAACAAGGCCGGTACGAACGGCAAGTCGCCGACAATCGGCATGTACGCCGAGTATGATGCGGTGCCGGGCAACTGCCAGGATGCGTCGACGGTCAAGCGGCCGCGGCCGGGACTGAACGAGCACGCGGGCGGACATACGGACCCGCATTCGGGGCTCGGTATATCCAGTCTTGGCGGTTTGCTGGCAACCAAGGCCGCCATGGAAAAGCATGGCATTGCCGGGACGTTACGGTTTACTGGTGAACCCGCCGAGAAGGTGCGCGGTTCCAAGCCGATCCACGCCGCCAAGGGCTATTATGACGGGCTGGACGGCATGATCTCGTTCCATCCGTTCTATATGCTGCCGCTGTGCAATACGGTCCGCTGGGATACCCATTGCGGGGCGGCCTATTCGATGATCTACCGCTTTGTCTGCGATCAGCCGGAGCGATGGGGACTGAGTGATGGCGCGCCCATCCCGCAATCCCATTCGGCGGTTCGTGCGCCCGGCGCCAATGATGCGCTGATGATGATGTATATGACGTCGAAGGCGCTGCGCGATTCCATGCTGCCGCACCAGGGCGGCTGGTCGATCAGCGAAGCAATTCTCACGGCGGGGCAGGCGACAGCCGACAACCTTCCTGCGAGCCTCGCCGAAATCCAGTACATGATGCGCGTGCCGACAATTGCCATGGCGGAACAGGTTACCGCGGCGCTCGACCGCAATGCCGATCACGCGGCGGCAATGACAGGCTGCCGTGTCGAACGCCACTGGGTCTGCAAGTCGCGCCCCGGCCTGGCAAATCATGCCATGGCCGAAATCACCTGGGAGGCGCTCAACATTGCCGGTGTGCCGCGCTGGAGTGAAGCGGCGAGGGTCGTTGCTCGGGAGATTCAGGTGAGTGCCGGCGTTGAGGCAATGGAGCGGCCGTTCATCGACGAATGTGAGATGCTTATATCGCCACAGGAGGCCGAAGCGATCCTGCGCCGCGATCTGCCGCCATCGCAGATCAATTCTACGTCGGACGACTATACGGACATGACCTGGCACGCGCCGACGGCACGCTTTTACGTGGCGCGACCAGCTCTGAAGGCGCCGAAAGGTTTCGCATATCCAAGCTGGGTGACGAACGCGCTCGGCGGCATCCCGGAAACAATCGACCCGATGGTTGCGTGCGCTGCAAAGACGGTGGCGTTGACGGCCTTGCGCCTGCTTGAGGACGAAGGCGCGCGGAAACAAGCCGAGGACGAATTTGTCCAGCGGACAGCGGGCGGCATTGGGGGTGACAAATGGATCGCCCCGCTTTGCGACTATGAGCCGCCAATCCATTTCCGCTGGCCGGAATATGTAACGACTACGCGCGGGCGCGAGTGGTGGATACCCAATGCGCCACAATAAGGAGACAGTCTATGACACGTCACGAACAGGGCGTTGAGGCCGACGCATTCACATTGAAACGCCGCAATCCGAACGGTGGTACCAGGCCGCTGAATGGCTGGGGCTTCCGCAACGAGACCGACCCCCTGACCGATGTGCTCCTCGGCTCGCCAGCGTTCCTGCGTCACATGGCGACGAGTTCGCTGTCGCGCAAACATCTGCGCGAGGCGCCTTGCAACATCCAGACCGCGCAGGCCCAGCACAAGGAGCTGGTTGCGGCCTATGAGCATTTTGGTGTGAAGATCCACTGGCATGAACCGGAGCCGGAGCTGGCGATGCAGGTCTATTCACGCGATTCGAGCGTGATGACGCCTTATGGTGCGATCATTACGGCCATGGCGAATTGGTGGCGGCGCGGCGAAAACTACGCTGCCATCCGCACCTACGAACGGCTGGGAATCCCGATCTACGACATGGTCACGGCCGGGACTTTCGAAGGCGGTGATTTCAACGTGATCGAGGAGGGTTGTGTCCTGATCGGTTGCGGCGGCGCCCGCACACAGGAGGAGGGCGCCCGTCAGGTTGAAGAATGGTTCCGCAAGGAGGGCTGGGAAACGCGTCTGGCGTTCATTGACGAATACTATGTCCACATCGACCTGATGGTTGTGCCGATCGCGCCGAAACTGACTGCTGTCTGCCTTGCCTGCACCGAGCCTGCTATCGTCGACTGGCTGAAATCCAAGGGTCACGAAATCATCGACGTGCCGTTCCAGGATACGATGAATCTTGGCTGCAATTTTATGTCGCTCGGCAAGGATCGCATCATCGCGCCAACGTCGAGCAAGGCCCTGATTGAAAAGCTCAAGGCAACCGGCTTCGAAGTGGCCGCGGTTGACATGAGCGAAATCTCCAAGACCGGTGGTGGTATTCATTGCATGGCGCAGGCGCTTTTGCGTTCACCGGAATAGGAATCGCAGAACGCTCAGATCGCTGGACCCGAAGCGGATTGAATAATCTGCACGCCGTTGATCTTGTAAGTGCCATCAGACTGCTTCACGAGTTGGTAGATGGCAGTCCAGTCCTTGCCATCTGCTCCTGTGATCAAGACCTCCTGGATAACCTCATCTCCGGCGACCTTACTTCGACCGAACGCAAAATTGCCTGGCCGATAAACCGGCTGGTAGGCTTTCTTGACCATCTCAAAAAAGAGAGACTGATTGAGAAATTTCTCCTGTATCGCTGGCGAGGCGAAAGAAAATGCAGTACTCGCGTCGTCTTTCAGAAACGCCTCGATTTGCTGTTTTATGATTGATTGAGCCGTATCGACCGGCTCCTCGGCAAAGGAAATCGCAGGCACAGCGAATAATAGCAATGAGCCTATAGCCAATCCCAAACAAAACGCTCTGGCCATATTCGTCCTTCGCGATCAGTTCCCCGTCACCGGACCTTTCGGTATAATATACGCTTTCGTGATCACCCGGAATTGAATTTCACTCAGCAAGGCGCCATTCTGCCGAATCGAATGAGGAGTGTCTCAAATGCAAACGGTAAGGTCCTCGGCTTTCGCGATGGTTTTTTCAGTTGCGGTGTCTACATTTGGGTGGGGTGCAGCGGTAGCAGCAGATTGCGGCAGTATGGCTTCGCCAGGCTTGGACTGGAGTGAGTGCAACAAGAAAAACATCATCATACCTGGGAGCAATCTGGAGGGAGCCAATCTGGCTGGAACCGATTTTATTGCAACAGATCTAGGCAATTCCAACCTGAAGTCTGCAAACTTCGAAAAGGCCAGCTTGATGCGGGCATCCTTGGCGGGTGCCAAAGCCGAGAATGCCAACTTCTCAAGGGTTGAAGCCTATCGATCAAGTCTCAACAATATTTCTGCCGATGGCGCATCTTTCGCCAGCGCGGAATTTCAGCGTGCCGATTTCAGCGGGGCGAGTCTCAAGAAAGCAAACTTTGAGAAGGCAGAACTCGGGCGCGCGAATTTCCAAAAGGCAATATTGACGGACGCGCGGTTTTCGCTTGCCAATCTTTCGCGTGCCGACCTTACAGGTTCCACTCTCGACGGCAAACCGGTTTTCGACAAGGCATTCATGTTCCGTACGAGAATAGAAGGCGTAGATCTCACGGCTGCTCAGGGCCTGCAGCAGCCGCAGATCGAGCTGGCGTGCGGCGACGAGTCGACCAAGCTTCCCGCTGGGCTATCGGCACCCGGCAGCTGGCCATGCACAGCCGATTGAGTGGCATGTTTTAGGCGTTTTCTAAGAACGCCGAGTGGATGCCGATCACCCGCTGACGGGGTCAATTTTGCATGCCGAAACATACCATGGATCGGCGACTGCGCGCTTTAATGAGCGGTTTTCCGCTCTCAGTTGACTGTGGCAATCTCCGTTGCGCCTTGTGCTGCTTAACAATGTTACCAATAGCCGACCCGCATGTAGGCACCAGTCGAATGAGGCCAGCGACATTTCATATTCGGTATCAGGAACGCACATTCTGCTGCTGTACAAACCATCGGTAAGTCTCAGCAAGGCCCAGTTCGAACGAGACAGTTGGGTGCCAGCCCATCTCTTGGAGTTTTGTCACATCCATACGTTTCAGCATTGTCCCGTCTGCCCTAGCATTGTCCCAAACTATCCTGCCCTTAAAGCCTACAACATGGCAGATTGCATCGGCCAGTTCGGCGATGCTCATATCCTTGCATGTTCCCACATTTATAGGTGTGTCGCCGGAGTAGTGTTGCAATAGAAAGGCACAGGCATCGGCAAGATCATCAACATGTAAGAATTCTCGACGTGGACGTCCGCTACCCCAGCAGACCACCTCACTGTCGCCACGCAGCTTCGCTTCGTGGAATCGGCGAAGCATGCCCGGAATTACGTGGCTGAAATCTGGATGGAAGTAGTCGTTCGGACCGTAGAGATTGGATGGCATCACACTGAAGAAGTTAGCGTCGTACTGCTTCCGGTAAGCCTGGCAGAGCTTTATGCCAGCTATTTTCGCGATCGCGTACCATTCATTGGTTGATTCCAATGGTCCGGTAAGCAAGGCTTCCTCGGGAATCGGCTGCGGCGCATCCCGGGGGTAAATGCAGGACGAACCGAGAAACAACAACCGCTCAACGCCCGCAAGATATGCTGAGTTGATCAGATTCGCCTCTATCATGAGATTTTCATAAAGAAACATTCCGGGATAGGATTCGTTTGCAACGATTCCGCCCACTTTGGCGGCGGCCACGACAACGACATCCGGCCTGGTTTCCCGAATGAAGCGATCGACAGCAGCTTGGTTGACTAGGTCGACGTCCTCGCGGTCGGCCGTTACCACCTCACACTGCTCTCTTGCCAAGCGACGCACGCAGGCGGAACCCACCATGCCTTTGTGGCCAGCGACAAACACTTTTTTTCCTGCAAGCAAGAAATCAGCCATTTTAAGGGCTTCAAGAGATGGTTTTCAGAGCAATTGGGTCCAAAGGCAATTCGTCACCACTAAGCAGCGCGTAATCAGCCGCAACCATCTCCCTCACCAATGCTTCGAGACCAATTGTATGGCGCCAGCCGAGTTGTGCCCGTGCCTTGGCCGGATTGCCAAGCAACAAGTCAACCTCTGTCGGGCGGAAATAGGCAGGATCAATCCGCACAAGAACTCTCCCAGTGCTTCGACAGTATCCCTCTTCTTCCAAGCCTGAACCGCGCCAAACGATGTCAATACCGCCACATGCGAAGGACAGCTCAACAAAGCGACGCACTGTGTGTGTTTCGCCGGTTGCAAGCACGTAGTCGTCCGGTTTTTCTTGCTGAACGATTTGCCACATACCTTCGACGAAATCGCGGGCGTGGCCCCAGTCTCTTTTAGCGTTGAGATTTCCCAACCACACGCATTCCTGCTGTCCTAGTACAATGGCCGCGACTGCGCGCGTGATCTTGCGCGTGACGAACGTCTCGCCACGGCGAGGACTTTCGTGATTAAATAGTATGCCATTCGACGCGTGTATGCCGTAGGCTTCGCGATAATTTACGGTGATCCAGTATGCATAGAGTTTTGCAGCAGCGTAAGGGCTACGGGGATAGAAGGGCGTGGTCTCATCCTGCGGTGCCACCTCAGCCTTTCCGTACAATTCACTGGTCGATGCTTGATAAAAGCGGGTGCTTCCCTCCATGCCGAGAATTCGGATGGCCTCGAGCAGTCTGAGTGTGCCCAGCGCGTCGGAATTTCCGGTGTATTCTGGTGTCTCAAAACTTACCTGCACGTGAGACTGAGCACCCAAATTGTAGACTTCGTCCGGCTTCGTCTCTTGAAGGACGCGGATCAGATTGGTCGCGTCCGTCAGATCGCCATAGTGTAGAAAGAAGCGGGCGTGCTGTTCATGCGGATCCTGGTACAAATGGTCAATACGGGCTGTGTTGAAGGAAGAGGATCGCCTCTTAACGCCATGAACAATATAGCCCTTCTGCAACAATAGTTCAGCCAAATAGGATCCGTCTTGACCGGTCACGCCTGTTATTAACGCCACGCGCTTCCTCGTGGAATTCGTCTCAATCGATTCGCTCATAACTCACCTTTTTTAACGAGCACTAGCCACTACCAACGCCGCTGCTTGAACGATTACTTGCTATTAAAGACCATGCCCCCTCGGTAGCGCAGGCGCGCCGCACACAGAATCTGCCAAACAGCCGCTCGCCAGCATGGGCTTTTCTCCAGTGCCCACTCATATATGGGTAAGCCGGTTTCGGCAATGCTGCCGTCACACGTATGAAAGCTATCACAATTGCTTCGGGAAATGCTTCCGAATCAAGTGCTGAATTCAATCTTGCAAAATATCTTTCACCAGCAAGTTTCTATATACCTTCTACCGAAGTTACGTCATCTTGGATTGAAAATACTCCGTTCGCAATGTGGATTATGGAGGCGATCCGGCCTCGGACATTTGTCGAATTGGGTTCGCTTCACGGCGTATCCTATTTCACGTTTTGCGAGACTGCGCTCCGCTTGGGTAGCAGAACCCGTTGCTTCGCGATCGATACGTGGAAAGGGGATGAGCACACCGGATTTTACGATGAGACCGTATGGGCCGGGGTTAAGGCAACCAATGAGGCTCATTATTCATCCTCTTCAACACTGCTTCGGCAAACCTTCGATGAAGCTCTAGTCAATTTTTCCGACTGCGGAATTGACTTGCTATGTCCGCCGTCAGCGCGTGTGAGACAAAATTGGTTTAATTGAGAAGAGAGGTTTCTGGTTCATCGTAGCTCACTAAAAGGAAGCGAAGATGAGACAGAAAACCGGGCCGCAGAAACGGCGGAACACGTGATCAAGGACATCCGGCGGGCAACACGCAAGCATCATTCAGCCGAGAAGATCCGCATCGTGCTTGAAGGCCTGCGCGGCGAGGAAAGCATTGCAGCGCTTTGCCGCCGCGAGGGCATTGCCGAGTGCCTCTACTACAGCTGGTCGAAGGAGTTCCTCGAAGCCGGCAAGAAACGGCTGGCGGGCGACACAGCCCGAGCCGCCACCTCAGATGAGGTGAAGGTTCTTCGCCGCGAAACGCGCGACCTCAAGGAAGTCGTCGCCGAACAGGCCCTCGAACTGCGTCTGCTGAAAAAAAGCATGATCGCGGATTGGGGGCGACGAGGAATGAGATATCCAGGATCCGAAAAACTGGAAATTATCCGCCTCATTGAGCAATCGCATCTGCCGATCCGCAAGACACTTGAGAAACTCGGTATTTCCCGGCCAACCTTCTATCGCTGGTATGACCGCTTTCTCGAACATGGCGTCGAGGGCCTCGAGGACCAGCGATCAGCGCCGTTCTCGCGTGTGGAACCGCATCCCCGACGATGTCAGAGCCAGGATCATCGACATGGCGCTGGCAAAGACCGAGCTGTCTCCGCGCGAGCTGGCCGTCTGTTTTACCGACACGGAAAGGTATTTTGTCTCGGAGGCCTCGGTCTACCGGCTGCTGAAAGCCCATGATCTGATCACCTCGCCAGCCTTCATCGTCATCAAGGCTGGTGACGAGTTCAAGGACAAGACCACCGCGCCCAACCAGCTCTGGCAGACCGACTTCACCTATCTGAAGGTCATCGGCTGGGGCTGGTTTTATCTGTCTACGGTGCTGGACACTTCTCGCGATACATCATTGCCTGGAAGCTGTGCACGACGATGAAAGTCGGGGATGTCACCGACACGCTGAACTTGCCCTAACAGCATCAGGCTGCGACAGCGTGAGGGTCGAGCACAAGCCAAGGCTGCTTTCCGACAATGGCCCGCGTTACGTCGCGGGCGAGCTGGGCGAATGGCTGGAAAAGCGGTCTGTAGAACAGGTTCACGGTGCACCCGGACACCCTCAGACCCAAGGCAAGATCGGGCGCTGGCACCAAACATTGAAGAACCGCATCCTGCTCGAGAACTACGAAGCGCAGATCGCCGCATTCATCGATCATTACAACCACCGCCGATATCATGAGAGCATCAGCAATCTCACCCCGGCCGACGTCTACATCGGACGGGGCCACACCATCCTGTTACAAAAGGAAACGCCACACAATCAAACTGCGACGCTTGCAACACGAGCTTGTCCAGCATCGCCTGGCTAATATCGATAGCGACAACTTCATAACCCATATCGTGTAGTGCTATCGACACGAGGCCGCTGCCGCAACCGAGATCGAGATGGAGAATCTTCGCTCCAGGCGACGCATAACGCTGTACGTATTTGATGAAGACATCCTTGCTTGACAAGTTGGAATAGCGACGACGCTGCCTGAGTATTTTTATCATAGGCGGCCGCCGCAGCGGGGCTTTGCCAAGCAGACGATTTGCCCACTTAAACTAACTTGTCTATGACCGATGCAAGGGACACATTCCATTTTGGAGCGCGCCAGTCGAATACGCCAAAGAACCTGTCCGTCGACAATCTGGAGTTCAGCGGGCGCATTGCCTTCGTCGGATATTCCGCGGTAAGAATGTCCTTGACCTCTGCCTTGGGGCCGCCTCTTTGGCTGCTCGCCGCAAAGATTTCCCTGGCAAATGAACTCCAGTTCGTGTTGCCGGTGCCTGCGAGATGATAAATGCCAAAGGCATCAAATGCCGAGTCCGTCCGAAGCCGATCCGCGACATGTAAAATGCCATCTGCAATATCGAGTGCCGATGTCGGATTACCCCATTGATCCGAAACCACGGAGACAGTGTCGCGATTTTCTGCCAGCGTGAGCATGGTCTTGACGAAATTCTTGCCAAATGGACTGTAGACCCATGCCGTTCGCAAGATCAGATGGCGGGAGTTTGCGGCTCCAACAGCCAATTCACCGTCAAGCTTGGAGCGGCCATAGGCGCTGCGCGGTCCGGTAGGATCGGTTTCCACGTAAGGCTTTTCACCTTCCCCTGAAAACACATAGTCCGTGGAGAGATGAATTACAGGGGCGCCCATCTCTGCGGCGGCCTGCGCCACGGCTCCTGCACCAATCGCGTTTATAGCCTGCGCGAGCTCCGGCTCGTCCTCGGCCTGATCCACGGCCGTGTATGCGGCCGCGGAGACAACGAGATCGGGCCTGGCGGCGTGAATGGCATCGACTATCGTTTCAGGTCGCGCCAGGTCGAGTTCCGGACGCCCGAGAGCAATGAGTTCTATTGAGGAATGGTGTACCGCCCGTTCGGTAAGGCTGCGTACGACCTGTCCTTCCCGTCCGGTGACGACAATTCTCATACTGGCCCTTTGGTCGCTGCACCCAGCCGCTCGCCTGCGTAACGTTCACCTCGGATCGGCTGCCACCACCAATCATTATCGAGATACCATTGTACAGTCCGCTCCAGACCAGTTTCGAACGTCTCCGCAGGCTTCCAGCCGAGTTCCCGCTCGATCTTGGAGGCATCGATGGCGTAACGGCGATCATGACCCGGCCGGTCCGTGACGAAGGTGATCAGGTCGCGGTAACGTTTGCCGCCGCTCCGAGGGCGTTTCCTGTCTAGAATATCGCAGATCGTTTCGACGACGCTGAGATTGGTGCGTTCTGCTCGCCCGCCGATATTATAGCTCTCGCCGGGTTTGCCCTTGGTGACCACCAGTTCCAGCGCACGAGCGTGATCTTCAACGAAGAGCCAGTCGCGTATGTTTGCACCCGCGCCGTAGACGGGTAGCGGTTTGCCATCCAGGGCATTGAGAATCACCAGCGGGATCAGTTTTTCGGGAAAATGGAAAGGGCCGTAATTATTCGAGCAATTCGAAAGCACGACGGGGAGACCATAGGTTTCGTGCCAGGCTCTTACCAAATGATCCGAAGCCGCCTTCGAAGCAGAATAGGGCGACGAGGGTGCATAAGGTGTTTCTTCGGTGAAGATACCGCTATCGAAGGGCAGGTCGCCAAATACTTCGTCCGTGGAAATGTGATGGAAGCGGAACGCCGATTTCGCCGGCTCCGGCAGTTCTCGCCAATATGTCAGCGCCGCATTGAGCATGCGGAATGTACCGACAATGTTGGTTTCAATGAAGGCAGCCGGAGCGTCGATGGAGCGATCGACGTGACTTTCAGCAGCCAGATGCATGACTGCATCGATCTTCTCGTTGCGCAAGATACCGAGAATCGTCGTGTCATCGCAGATATCGGCCTCGAAAAAACTGTAATTGGTATGGTTTTCCAGCGGGCGCAGCGAGGCAAGGTTCCCCGCATAGGTCAGCTTGTCGACATTGACGACATGGTTTTTCGGGTTGGCCGCAAGGTGACGGCAGACCGCTGATCCAATAAAGCCGGCGCCGCCTGTAACAAGTATCCTCATGAAACTGATTGCTCCTCAGGGAAAAATATCGGCACCATCGAGCAAGGGCGCCTTCCGGTCCTTGTCAGACAGCTGAATGGCGGAGGTCTCGAATGGCCAGTCAATGCCTATGGAAGGATCGTCGAAGCGGATATTGCGATCGTGTTCGGATGAATAATAATCCGTCACCTTGTAGATGACCTCGGTATTTTCCTCTAAGGTCAGAAACCCATGCGCGAAGCCTTTTGGAACGAGAATCTGGTTCCATTTCGCCGCGGACACTTCAATTGAAACCCATTTCCTGAAGGTCGGCGACGACCTCCGGATGTCGACCACGACATCGAGTATCGAGCCGCTCACCACCCGTACGAGCTTGTCCTGAGCGCATGGCGGCAATTGGTAGTGTAATCCGCGCAGAACGCCTTTGGCGGTCGAAAGAGAGTGGTTGTCCTGAACGAATTGCAGATCGATCCCCGCCTTGGTGAAGGCCTGCTTGTTATAGGTTTCGGAGAAGAAGCCCCTGTCGTCGCCGAATTTACGCGGCAGGATCTCAAGTACGCCTTCCAGGGCGAGAGGTATGACTTCAACCATCATTTCCTACCTCCGCGGCGCGGCGCCGCAAATAACCGGCATATTCTGTCTTGCCCATTTTCTCCGCTCTCGCGAGAACCTGTTCGGCGCTAAGCCAGCCCCACTCCAGACCGATCTCCTCTGGGCAGGCAATCTTGATGCCCTGCCGGTGTTCGATCGTCCGCACGAACGAGGAAGCCTCGTGCAGACTGTCATGGGTTCCCGTATCCAGCCAGGCATAGCCACGCCCCAATCGCTGGACACGCAAATCGCCGCGCTCGAGATAGATATTGTTGATGCTGGTAATCTCCAGTTCGCCGCGTTGTGAAGGTGTGATGGATCTGGCGATATCGACAACTTCATTGTCGTAGAAATACAGGCCAGTGACAGCCCAGCTGGATTTCGGCTTGACGGGCTTTTCCTCGATGGAAAGCGCCCGGCCAGTCGTCTTGTCAAACTCGACGACACCGTAACGTTGCGGATCCTCAACGTGGTAGGCAAAAACCGTACCGCCTTTCTCGCCGGATGATGCCAGCTGGCAAAGTTTGGAAAGGCCGTCGCCGAAATAGATATTGTCGCCGAGGATCATCGCGACACTGTCGTCGCCGATGAAGTCGCGCCCGATGATGAACGCTTCCGCCAGGCCGTTCGGATTCGGCTGCTCGGCATAGGAAAAATTCACGCCGAAATCGCTGCCGTCACCAAGCAGCTTTTGGAAAAGCGGCAAATCATGCGGTGTTGAGATCACCAGAATGTCGCGTATTCCGGCGAGCATCAACACGCTCAACGGGTAATAGATCATCGGCTTGTCATAAATAGGAAGCATTTGCTTCGACATGGCAATGGTCAATGGATAGAGACGTGTACCGCTTCCACCTGCGAGTATGATTCCCTTCATTCGCTACTTGTCCTCGTCATTAGGCCGCATCTCGACACAAAACTTTAGTGGCCTTAACATGGCAACGTGAGTTCCGGAAGTCCCAAATAGCCTCTCGATTGCATGGAGAATGCTTACAGCCTTTCGCTTTGGAAAACGATCTGATTACGCGAGACCGAAAAGAAACGGTCAGTTACCTTAGGAGATCATAAATTTCCGTCGCAACGCCGCCCTTAAGCAGAAACCGAGCCTCTCCGGCCAATCGCTTTGGAAAACGATCTGATTACGCGAGACCGAAAAGAAACGGTCAGTTACCTTAGGAGATCATAAATTTCCGTCGCAACGCCGCCCTTAAGCAGAAACCGAGCCTCTCCGGCCAATACTTTATCTAGGTAGAGGCATAATACAGCCGGATCGTGTCATCATCGACGGCAGCCAGATCAACCAGGAGGCGATCATTTCCTGCGATGCGACAAATCGCTCTCGGCGTCACCTGAAGTCGATCACGATCAGGAAAGTCAATTCTTGACGGATGTATTTGACAAGGCGTTTCTTCGTCCAATGAGTTGTTGCCTGACGAACGGCGTGGGCGTCTTTGGATGACCTGTCTATTTCCTTTGGGTCAACTGGCGGCAGTGGACGCGGCCTGCCAGGAGGCACTCGATCAAAGTGTCTGGTCGGCCGCGGTGATCATCAACATTCTGGCTCGCAGCCGTGACCCGGCTCCCACAATTACCCTTCACACCCCCGATGCGCCTCGTCTGACCCATGAGCCAGTGGCCGATTGCGCACGTTATGACAGCCTCAGGAGGGCAAGTTGAGATGGAACGTACCCAGGTTCTGGATTTGATGAGCAGTCTCAGGCTCTATGGGATGCGCAGCGCCTATGACGAGATCATGGGCAATGGCATCAAGCGGCAGCATGAGCCTCCCCGCATCGTCGGGGATCTGCTGCAGCCGGAGATTGCCGAGAAGCAGGCTCGCTCAATCCGGTATCAGCTCTTGATCGCAAAATTGCCGTTGGCAAAGGATATCGATGACTTCGACTTTTCGAACACGCCCGTCAATGAGGGGCTGATCCGGGACCTTGCTACGGGTACATTTGCGGCCGATCAACGCAAACGTGGTGCTGGTTGGCGGTACGGGGACAGGCAAGTCGCACCTGGCTATCGCCATTGCCCGTGCGCTTATACGCAATGGCACACGCGGGCGTTTCTTCAATGTCGTCGATCTGGTCAACCGTCTCGAAACCGAAACACGCAGCGGCAGACAGGGCCGGATGGCAGACTACCTCAATCGCCTCGACTTCATCATTCTCGATGAACTCGGTTATCTGCCCTTCGCGCAAGCCGGAGGTCAGCTCCTGTTCCACCTCATCAGCGGCTATACGAACGCACCTCCATCATCGTCACCACCAATCTCGCGTTTGGCGAATGGCCTACCGTCTTTGGGGATGCCAAGATGACGACCGCACTGCTCGATCGGCTGACGCATCATTGCGAAATCGTCGAAACCGGAAACGAATCCTGGCGCTTCAAAAACCGCTCTCAAAGCTCACATGAGGATTTCTGCGTCAAGACCAATCATTGATGCATAGAACGTTTCCTTTGGATGTTTGTTTCGAACCCATGGTCTGAGCCAGATTGCATGACGCGGCACGTTTCCGTCGCCGTTTCAAACTCACATACGGTTGCCGTTCGTTCGGCAGCACCACCATCCCGCTTGCGTTGCGGCAAGGCTCAGGAGAACGGGACCATTCTAAAGCGCGGCATCTGAAGCCAGACTTTGAGTCGGTTCGCTCACCTGGATCCGCCAGGATTGATCAGTCCTGGAAGATTTCGATATTTGGTCCGACGTCATGCAGACTTCATGACAGCCCCTTCAATGACAACACCCGCGGTGACATACTTCCACAGCGCAATCAGGAGCTTCCGCGCTATTGCCACGATTGCAGCCTTCTTCAATCGTCCCCCATTCGACTGGACCCGATCCACAAACCAGCGGCTGAGCGCCGATCCTGGCTGGTTGCGCAGCCACAGCCACGACAGCTGAATCATTGTGGTGCGCAATCGCGGATTGCCTGCTTTCGAGACACCTTGTTCGTGGTCGATGGTCCCGCTCTGCCAAGGGGTAGGCGCCAAACCTGCATAGGCGGCAATCTGTCGCCGATTATCAAAATGCCGACACAGCCCTTCGGCCCAAAGAACGGCGGCAAACTCAGCGCCAACACCCTTCAAGGAAAGCAGCATTGCTGCCTTTGCCGGCCCCTTAGCCGCTTGCTCCTCGTGTGCGGCCAGAAGAGAATTGCGCTCACTCTCCACTGCCGCAATCTGTTCAAGCAGCAGCTCAAGGCGATCGAGTTCACGATTTATTTGAGTCTTTAGATGCCTCGGCAGGCCGCGCCCGTCTCCGGTCTGGAGCTCCTCCAGGCGTTTGCGGCGATCCTTGCGAAGCGGTTGATAGCCGCTGACGCCCTGGGCGAAGAGTAGACCCTTGACGCGATTGACATGCCTTACCCGTTCCGCAATCAACACTTTGCGTTCCCGGCAAATGCGACGCCGATCTTCGTCCTCTGGGCTCGGCGCTTTGACCATTGCGCATACACGTGGCTCGCCGCGCTTGAACGCAAGCAGTGCCCGGACCAGTGCTTCACCATCAATCTTATCGGTCTTCGCGCGCCGGCGCCGACGTGAAGTAGCGATCGAAGCCGCATCGACAACGTAACTCTCGATCCCGTTTGCTTCCAGCACGCGATGTATCCAAAAGCCGTCCAATCCCGCTTCCTGGATCGTAACGATGGGAAACGATCTTCCCGTTCGGAGCCGGGCCTTCTGTTGTAACTGCGCAAACCGATCCAACAGCCCGGCAACGTCGCCGCCGTCTACCACATGCTTTGACATCTTCTCGCCGTTGCCCGGCGACAACGAAGTCACCAGCCAGGTCGATCTGCTCAGTTCCAAAGACACAAAAATTGCGCCAAGATCAGTGCGGACAGCGGTCTGCGTTTTTGATTGAACGGGTGTGGTTTCCATAACCTACTCCTTCCGAGCGAGTGCTTTGATGCAGCCTCACTCTGCCAGAGCGCCGGCCGCTGTTCACTCCTCATGGGATCTAAAGCCGGATTCGCCAATCACCCGCACTTGCCGACCCTCTGCAACCCCGACGAGCGTCGGCAAGTGCTCACCCTCATAACCAAGGGGGTCAAAATTGGACGCCGATAAGGGGTCAAAGTTCCGTGCCGATTGACACTAGCATTCTTTGAGCTTGTCGTATCAGGAGCGGATCGCCACAGTGATGCACCTGCTTTTGGCGGCTTCCGGAGAAGGCATTCCCTCAGCAGCCTGTCCGTGAATGGATCGCCGTCATGAAGAAGGGCCGAATATGAGGTTAGCGGCCCAAAGCCGTCCTTCACCATGTTAGATCACAGTGCCTGTAATAAATTCGATTTAGAAATGGATGAGGCCGGCGGCTACTTATCGAAGGGTGGCCGAGGCGCCGGGCCTCTTGCAAAGTCCAGACATACAACGGAATCAGACTGCTCTTACACCGCATACCTGTCTAATAGACACTCTGATTTAGTCCGTCACCGTTCATTCGGTTGACAGGCTTTTTGCCATTGGCTCGGCTCAAACCCATCAGTTGCCTCTGAATGTCTTTGCCTGTTCTTGATAAAAAGGACCGGCACGCTTGCGAGCAGCCGTCAAGTTGGTGAACCTGAAATTTAGTGGCGTAGCTTCATCAAAGGTTCAGCTAACCCGGAAATCAGCGTCCTCAAGCCGATAATACCACTTGGTTACGCCTCCGTCCCTGCCGCCGGACACGAGTGAGGCCCAGATAGTCCATTTTGGTTGGACTATACTGAGCCTCGTGTCAGGACGCTTTTTGAAACTTGTTCAATGCCATCCTGGCACTGGTGAAACGCACAATGAGCACGATAGTTCCACAACGATGGGCCCAGGATGGGAGAATGTTCGGCAGCCGCTGAACTTGTTTCCAAGGGCATGACACAACCTCTCAACCGTCATGACGACCTGAGGCTCAATGCAATTGTTTTTGGCGTTCACTACGAGTCAGTGGCGTATAGACAACAGTAGTATCAACCGGCTTGCCTGCAGTTTTCGACAGACTGAGTTCCCGCTTTACCGCCATGCTGGCTAATCTACCAAAATCCGTTTCACCGCTGTTGAAAAAAATCATGATTGCGCGGGCGAGGCGATTTGCGTGTGGATGATATTTCGGATCACGATCAAGTATCCGCGAAGCTCTGCGGTGAGCCTCCTCCAGGATACGCCAATCGTTTTGAGAATAGAAACGGTCAAATCCCGGAATTGGCATTGACTGCTCCCATGTCCTTAAGCGGAGCAAATTGCGTTGGGAACGTCCGCAGCCCCGATGCATGACGACCTTTCAACTGTCTGCCAATGCGAGGAAACTGTCAATCGGATTGATTAACTGTAAATCGTATTGATTAGATGGCGCTCACACTACCGTCGTGTAGCCAAATTCGATATACTGTAGTCTGGTGGGCTATTGTGCGGCCGGTTTGTTCATCAAGATTGCTGCTGTCTGCCTTTGTTGCGCGTCCTGCGTATAAAGCTTCTCGCGGCAGTGAAGATAGTCGGGAGTTCCCGGTTTTGCACCCAAGATCGACATTGCTCATCTTGAGCTTTATCAGCTTCAGCGCGTTGTTTTGACATTGGGTCCTTGTCTGACGCGCATTCTGTTACGGCCAGCAAGAGCCCGGCAGCAAGCAACATTCTCATTTGATCCTCCACCTGTGGTGAGATGCGAGGTCAAGGAGCAGGAATGTTAAAACCGCTGCCCCGCGGCGGTCAATAATCCGCCCGATGCAGACGCGAGCCCATTGCTGTTCCGGGGCATTTGAATTCGAGGCCAAAGAACCAAACCTCGGATTTGGATGGCTCTTGAACCACCACCTGTCAAAAAACATTCTGATTTAGCCCGCGCCGTTGACTTGGAGACTTTTTGCGTTTCTGGGACTGATTCGCTACGATACATTTTTCGTAGGAGTGAGGCCATGAGTATAGCATCCCCACGATTTGCCCAGGACGCTGAACAGCGAGAGGCCGAGGACCGCGAAGCCATGCGAGAACGGTTCCTCGCCAAGGTTTCATCCAAAGAGATGTATGAGATTGCACAAGAAGCGCTTGCTGCAGGGTGGGGCTTTCCGGAAGTTCAGCGCGCTATTGACGCATTGGTTGAAAAGAAAGCGCGTGAGGCGGCTGCGGATCCCTGTTAATGGCCGCGACAGCCCGTCCGCTCACATCAACGTCGAGCCTGTTATTGCCCGAACCGGACTATAGCTCTTGAATTTTTGTGCTTTTTGCTTTGTTCACGGTCTTATACTTGCTAATGGAATAGGCTCCTTTTGACCGTTTGAGCACCTCGGACAATCTGTCCGGCTCGCGCTTGGTCTTCGGCATGTGTTTCTTGATCGATTCCATAAGATGGTCCGGCGCAGTGGGCATTCTCCGGACAAAGTGCTGTGACGATCCTCCCATAGCGGTCACTCCTTCCAAAAACTCCTGATATTATAAAACGCCGGTAGCGCCTGGAAAGTTGCTCGTATGGGCAAGTTTTCTTCACGACGGCCGCCGCACCTTAGCCTTATGCGACTTCTTCAGCTTTCCTGCTGGCGGCAACCGCTTTGGTTCATCGATATAGTTGCCAGCTTCTTTACTTCTTTTGCTGCTTCAATGAAAGCAACGCGTGCGGCTCCGGGTGAAAGCTTGCGTTCCAGACAAGACAAGAGAGCATCCCTGGCGGAGGAAAGTTTCTCTCCTTGGTCGATTGGCCAATCGTTCAGGAGGCATTCGGCGGCGCGCAGTGCCGATGTGATCACGCGCAACCGGCCAGGTTGGCTTGTCATAATCCTCACGGCATTGAACGGTCGATCATCCATCGAACCCGAACGGGAAACAAACGGACTCAGTTCCGTAGTCACTTGGAATTAAGTGAAAGGGTATAACTATAACATATTGATATTTAAGGAAAAATCCAGAAGGTGGCGGAGGGGGTGGCAGCCACCTAGCAGTGTCACTGCGTTGCACCTCATCTCATATGCAATTGTTTTCATTATGTTATTGTACAATCAATGCCGTTTGCCATTGCATACCCTGTCATCGTGTTGCATAGATTTAGGGTAGGTCTATTGGTGGGCCCGTCTGGAGCGCATGTGCCTCGCAAAGCACAAGAACTGGGTCCACTGCATATTAAGCGACTGATAGAGCCAGGTATCCATTTTGTCGGCGGTGTGAGTGGCTTGCAGCTGCAAGTCAAGGACACGGGCGCCCGATCGTGGTTGCTGCGCGTGCAGATTGGCGGCAAGCGCCGTCACATCGGCCTTGGAGGTATGCCGGCCATATCGATGCTGAAACGACACATCTCCGCATCCGCGACCTTCTCAACCGTCCACGTCGCCGCCCCATATTGCGTAATCGCAGCGCTGGGAAACCCTCCAGCGTCGATTTCATTGATAAACTTTACCAAGTTAGAAAGTCGGTCGCCAAAATCATCAAAAGCCGTGGTGATGACTTCATTATCGACCCTTATTTTGCAGCACGACCGAACCCCAATAAATCTGGTCGAGCTCAATGTGCAAGACACTCTCAGTGGCGCAATCTCCGGTATCATCAAGGGCATTTTTCGTTTTACGATTCAATATGATAAGCCACTAATTGGCAAGTTAGATATGCTTGCTTTCGAGTACCTACTTTTAGTTATTAGACGAACGCGGCCGGTGCAAAGGAACGCACATCACAACCTTGCCGAAGCGGTCGCACGATCCTCCTGCAGCGAACGCGACTATCGAGCAAACCCACGACAATCTGACCGTTGCTACCTGCGTCATACGCGGGAAGGTCCAACTGCGATCAACGTCAAGTCATATTTCAAGGAAATTCAATGACAGCTCAATCGAAGCGTCGCTCATGGGCGGCGGCGATCGGACGGTTTATAAGGGACGTTAAGTAAGCGAGCAATTCATCAGCTTGTCCATCGAAAGTTCGAATACGATCTTTGTACGGATTGGAATAATTCTTGAGGAAATTTCCACTTTCAATGATCTTTTCCATGGATCTTCTCAAATAGACACTGTCATTCGAAATCGGAATTATATCTCCATTTTCTCCGGAAACAACGTCTTCGACAGCTCCTCCGGCATCGGTAGCAATAACCCAAACATCGCGAATAAGCGCTTCCCTCACGGTGAGACCAAAGCTTTCTTTCCATTGTGAGGGAAACAGAAGGACATCGATTCCGGAAAAGAACTCATCAATGGTGTCCTGTGAATATGCCGACACTATGCGCACGGGATTGCCAGCGTTAAATCCATTGGCGTCGACACTGCTGTATCCGTGATTGAGAGTGTTATCGACCATTATCAATTCGATGCCGCATTCAGGGAGCTCGCAAAAAGCTTTTCGGACCAGCTCGTATCCTTTGATGGGAGTCGATCCACCGACATAACCAAACCGAATACGTTTGGACGGACTACGCTTGTATGTTGAAGACGGAACTTTTATGCCATTTATGTTCACAAATATTCGTTCGTCATCTAGCCCGTTATCCATGTAAAGCTGTTTGAAAAAGTGGCTTGGAGAGATAAGTCCATCCGCTTGAAACAACGCTTCTCGAACGATTGCAGTGCGCTGTTTATTAAAGTCCTTGTCCGGTACACAACGCGCGCACACCTCCGGATCGATCCACGTCTGGAAACAATATTTGCCCTCGCCAGTGACCATGAACTGGCGTTCGCACAGCCACCACGCATCGTGGAGGGTTATTGCATAGGGAATTCCAGCTGCCTTGCAAACTGAACCCAACGTAACACCCAAGGTCTGAATCGAATGCAACTGGACTACGTCCGGTTTTATTGCGCTAAGAACTTCTTGGAATACCTGGCCCATGGCATCGTCTTCGACATCCATAAGACGGGTCCGGATGATCGGCACCTTTACGGCGAAAACGGTGGCTCCTTGGGCATCGTAGCGAACGACTCCATAGTCAGGCGCACCATCATTTGACCAGGAAGTGAAAACGTAGACTTCAACATTTTCTTTCTCTGCCAGCCTCTGCGCCATCTCCTCGGCGACTATCGTTGCTCCACCAAATGACTGCGGAGCGAAGTAGACGTTCGCAAATAGGATGCGTGTGACCATTGATGTTGGGTTGTTGAACCTTCCGATCAGCGGGGCCAGTTGCTGCTGCCCAATACGTTCCAGACTATAGTTCCGTCTCACGCTTTCAAAGGCTTTGTCGGCCATTTCAGCGCGAAGCGCCTGATCATCCACTAGCGCGAGCAACTTGTATTCCCATTCGTCGGAACTTGTGGCGATAAAACCTGTTTCACCATCGATGATGGCCGATCTAAACGCATCTACAGGCGAACACACTGAAGGGAGACCCAGAATCGATGCTTCCAGAAACTTGATGTTGCTCTTTGCATCGTTGAAAACAGTCTGTTCGAGGGGGGCGATGGAAATATCGGCATCGGCGACCTTCTCTAAATAGCCATCGAAAGTAGTAAATGGGAGCCGTTCGATGCGATCTGAAAAGTCGTTGAACCGACTTTCAATGTTCAATTCGCCGATGATCCGAAGCTTAACATTGGGACGCTTGGATAGGACATTGAAGACTGCCCCACTCGCCGACAAAAAGTCGATGTCGTGCGTCTTCGTGCCCGAGCCGTAAACGATGGTCACATCTTTTGGTGACTTGGCATATTTCTTACTTGAGTCCCGGATTCTGCGTGCTGTTTCCAATGTTTCGTGATCGAGTGCGTTTTCTATAACGTGTGCAGGTCGCCCCGTAGTCTCTATCATCACTTTTGCAAGCATAGGTGTGGAGCCTATGGCCTCATCGCACAGCAGAAGTGCCTCGCGATATAGTTTCATGCCTGAAATGACACCGGCTCGTATTTCTGGGTCGAGACGGTCGAGGTTCTTATTGGAAAGGTAGCCGTCCGGATCGAATACGAGGTCGTCTACCTCCCAGAACGTATGCACGCCGAGGCGCTTGGCCTCTTGAATTGTAAGGATGACTTCAGGCGTTGCCGGAACCCTGTAGAATATAACCACCGGATAGTTCTGAAGAAGCGTCCGAACCTCGCCCAGATGCGTCCAGTCAACTATCTTGGTCTTGACGCCTACCTTGCCAAACAACTCTGCTTTTTGATCAACCCGATATTTCTTACACTGGGGAATCGACATTTCTGCAACGATCAAAACGCGCGGCACCATGAAATCTGCGGCTAATCGGCTTTGAGTTCGGGGATAAAACGACGATAAAGAGTCTCGGTTTTCGTCATTAACCATCGACAGCAAGGAAGTGCGGCGGTTTCCAATGAGGGCTTGCAACTTGCCACTTCGTGCGAAAGTGAGAATGCGTGATGTTGTTTTTTTTACGCCAAATATACGAACGGATTCGACGAGCTTTCTGGTGGCGAAAGGCAGCGCCTCAATGAGAATTTGCTGTATATAAACAAATGCGCTCAGGGCGCGCTTGAAGCTCATGCCTTTACCACTCGGTCTACTGTTCAGAGGACTAGCCTCGAACTGTTCATCGCGCTTGACTAACGACCAAAATATGCGCTCGCTACAGTTTCGGCGTCGCCCTCCATTTTGATACTTCCATGCTCAAGCCAGACAATACGGGTACAATTCTTGACCAACAACTCTTTCGAGTGACTGGCGATAATGAGGATCTTGGTCTTGTTGACGAGATCGTGCAGGCGTTCGTTTGCTTTGTGTTGAAATCCTTCATCGCCCGCAGCCAACCATTCGTCCATGATCAGAATTTCGGGCTGTATGACTGTGGAAATTGAAAATGCCAACCGAAGTTGCATACCTGTCGAATATGTTCTTACGGGCATGTCGAGGAAGTTACCCAACTCCGAGAATTCCTCGATTTCATCCTGTTTCCCGGCCATCTCCCGTTTCGTAAATCCCAGAAGCGCGCCACGAATTCCGATATTTTCCCTACCGGTCGCTTCGGCATCGATTCCCAGAGAAATATTGATCAGAGAGGTGCATTTTCCATTGATCGATATGCGACCGCCTGACGGATAATAAACACCGCTCATGACCCTGAGAAGAGTAGTTTTTCCAGAGCCATTGTGGCCTATCAATCCCAGCCTATCGCCATCGTTGAGAGTTAGACTGATAGAGTCCAGACCTCGAATGACGACATGGCCCTCAGCGTTTGATCCAATGGTACCTCCGGTTGCCAAGCTCATCACCTGGTTCTTGAGAGATCTGCTTTTTGCATTGTAGATGGGAAAATCTACAGTGACGTCCTCGAGAGTCATTGAAGTCATGTTCACCTTCGCGAAATTCATTTGGGCTGTTTTTTTATAACCAGTAGGTAACGCGTGAGCGAAAGCGGTTGAGGAAGAGCAGGGCGATTGTCCATCCAACACCAGCCATAACGAGAACTACCCCCCAATTGAGAAGCGTACCGGTCCCACCAAGCAAGGGATCTCTGATCACGCTGATGAGATGATAGAAAGGATTGAAATCGAGTATCAAAATCGATTTGTCTGTCGGTAGTTGATGGGGCATCCACATGATCGGCGTGACGTACATGCCAACTTGCATAATGTTCTGTATGATTTGTGTCAAATCGCGATATCGAGTGCAAATCACAGACAGAATTACCATCATCCACAGTAAATTTAGCGAAATGAGAAAGAACGCTGGAATAACAAGCAGCGCATTAAAGTTTATGAACTTACCAAAGATTAGAAGAACAACGGGGAAAATAACGATATTATGAAATAGTATTATAGAGTTTCTCCACCACGTTCTGAGAACGTACGTAAAAAACGGCAATGGAAGTTGAAGCATCGTCTCGGTATTGGATATGAAGCTTAAGCAACCCTCATTGATCAACTGGGAATAGTAGCCCCACATAATCAATCCTACGCAAATAAACGGCAAGAACTCGGACATCGGTGACCGGAAAATTGTTCCAAAAATGAGGCCCAATGCACCGATGAGAACACCCATATTGATAGTGAGCCAGAATGCGCCGACGCTCGATCTTCTGTAGCGCTGAGCCACATCCTGCCAGCCTAGAAGCGCCGCAAGGCGGAAATTACACACAGCGCCGGTGACGTCTTCCCACGCGGTTATTTTTTGGGAGTTCGCTATAGTCATGGACGCGTATCTCTCTATTGGCATATCGTAAACAAGTTGGCGCTGAACGGTGGCCTATATACTCGCAGCGGGCGAGAGACAAGAGTGCCAACAAATGAACGCGTCATCCAAGCGCCCGGACATCAGCGAAAGAATTCTTCCAGACACGAGACGGCGCCCTGATTTCGCTGAAGGTCAAACATTTCCTACCTTCAATAAAGCGGGTGCACCAGGATCCACGCTTTGTCGAAACCAAGTTCGGCAAGGAAATCTTTTCGTTTTTGCTTCCCGTCGGAGATGAGCTCGAAAAGGAATTCATGGAGGAATGGCACGATCTCCTTGTCAGTCAGTTGAAGTACGGGCAGGAGGAGCCCTTGTTTCCAAAGGCTGCCCATGTCACCGGCAAAAAGGCAAGAGCATTGGTGTGTATGAACTCGTGCCCTTGCACCTTGGCAATGCGCAGACGGTCATTCGCATGTTCGAAGCAGACCTTTGAACGTGCCGGATCGCCGCCTTTCACCCTCCACCGGTTTCGCGACATGTTGGTTGCGGAAGGATCAAGCGTCGCCTTTCGATTCCCCAGTTTAAAGCCTGGAGCCAGAACCTCGGGCACGCAACGCCGAAGACCACACTCGCGAGTTATGGTAACATCCCTACAGTGGAGCAGGGCCAGCTGATCCTCGACAGCGCTAACGAAAATTCCGAGGAAGCTATTTCAGCGGAGCAGGTCATCGCGATGTTGCGAGCCATGGGTAAAAAACCTCAATGAGGCGCATTTAACCTGCCAGAGCTGCGCGTGAGCAATCATGTGTGGGTCTTCTGATATTTCGCAGCGCTAGCGGAGAACGGGACCCCATCACCGATCAGGTCAAGGACAGCAAGAAGGTTACTGACCAGGTGAAGCAATGGCGGGCGATGGGGCTAGGCGGACTAGGCGTTGTCGGCATTGCCAGCACCGCGCTCGGTATTAGCCTTGCCAGCTCGATTGAGTGGATATCCAGGCTGTTTCACAAGTGATGTTGATTTTCCGTAATTCGAACGTGGGCGTCAGTCAGATGATAGCCGTAGATTGTGATGTCATCGAGATATTCATCAATGTTCATTCCAGGCATCGTCTCACCTCGGATCATTTCCATTTTCTTGAATGCGTTCCAAGGACCATATTGCTGTGGAAGGTTGGCGCCACTGTTGTTTTGGGTAAAACCGAAGACGCGTCCTGTCGCTCGAAAAATATGAACTTGCATTGATCACTCCATTTCAGAGTTTTCTAGTTCTAAATTCGATTTAATGTAAACGTGAGGTCTGGACGGGCTGGAGCGGATCGAGCGCGATCGTCGCGCCGCACCATAAATCAACCGCCCAGGGCTGCCGGGAAAGGGGTGTTCCTCAACATGCTCGAATGAAAGTATTGTCTCGATATAGCAATCCGAACGCTTAGATTGACGCCTTCAACTGCAAGCTAGGGGTGTCGACCAACGTCTGAGGCCTCCAGTAATTGTAAAGGTTATCGTGTTGTGGTGGCGTGGTGTATGGAAAGCTAGCGTTAATTAGCTAGGTCTCTTGAGGATATAAACCTCAGTCATTGGCCCCATAATAGCCAACGACGGAGACTGCCAACGTCGAACCTCAACATTGAATCCTGTGCGCTCAAAAATAAGGTTAGGCAGATCATATCCGTACCGCCATGTTACGAGGGACCCGGTGGGATCCTGAGGATTGCCGTGATATTCCGGTTCGCCAACCACGCGCAATTTTCCGCCTTCTATAAACGCCACTTGTTCGGACTTCATGCGACCATCATAAGTCGGTGTTGTGAAAAGACAGACACCCCCCGGCTTAAGGGTGCGATAGATCTCGCGAAGCGCTTGGAACGGGTCAAAGAGGTGTTCCATCACGTCGAGATGTATCACAACGTCGAATTCTTGGTCCTCGAAGGTTTGGTGCTCAAGGTCTTCGTTCTGTAGTTCGCCTATTGTTGTGCCGAACTTATGCGTTGGAAAGTACCCTGTAGCGGTCATGCCGTATGCGTTCAGGAATAACCAGTACGACATGCCGCGATCTGCCGGCGCTACGTCGTGGACGCGTAGATTGTTGAATTGCTGCCGGTCATACAAAGAGAACAAGACTGACGCTACCGCGCGCTCGCGCGTAACGCACCCTTTCATTGGACATGACGGTGAATACAGACCGTCACGGCAGGATTCGTACGTATCTGGCGCGAGGAATTCACTTCTCTGATCGCAAATTGGGCAAAGCGCCTCTGTCTTGAACATCACACCCCCGGCAACTGATACGCGGTAGCAAATTACATATAGTCAAGACTGAGGCAACCCCAATCCCCGACCAAAGCCTGATCCACCAGAACGCTACCGATAGTAGCATCTGGATGGAGATGGTAACTGTTTGGTATGGGGAAAAGCGGTATTTTCGTCATGCCTAGTCAAGGAGATGTTCCGAACTCGTTCGCCGTTTATGCAACGCATCTTCTTCGGAAACAGATGGGAGCGTATCAGCTAAGCAGGCCTCTCGCCTATCTGGATAGGCTTCCTGACCCGACCTCACACCGACCGGGGACGTAGGACGGCCGGTTTGCCTAGAACCAATACCGCGTCGAAAGCTGATCAAACTTCGAAATAGCTGTGCTCGGGGTTATGACGACAGTCTCCCAATAAGCGTCATACTCCTTGCGATCGATTACCGGCTTAGAGTGTTGAGCAACGATGTCTTGGTATTGTTCGTCCAGAACTCTGTTGGTAGGGTCCAAATTTGTTATGACAACGAGACCGGTGGGCTGGCAATCTGTCACAGTGATTGACAGATCGGGTCGGTATTTCTTCAAAACCGGCACGATTTTCCAAACATCTCCGGCCCACCAACCGGGGAAAGACGAGCTCTCTCTATCAGCTTCAGCCCACGATCTGACGGTCATGTAAAAACCTGGGGGCAAGCAATCGTGCAAAAGGACAACAGAATTCTTGCGACAATGCTTTTCGGTATTCGCAAAATCACGAAGCAGATACTCGAACAAGTGCATGCCGTCCAGAAATGCAAGGTCGATCTCCCTCCCGAAAATCTTCGACGGACTGTGAGACCTGAAGAATGTGTCGCTGGGTTCTTGAAAGAAGAAACAGCTAGGTTTTGTACCCAGAACATCGGTGCTGATTTGAAATTGCGGGTCAACGGCGATACTGCTGCAGCTTGAGAGCTTTAGAGTTCCGCCATTCAGAGTTCCTACCTCTAAGTAAGTGTTTGGCTGTAGGTTCCGGTGTAGGTTTTCTATAAAATCGGTGTAGAGCGTGCCTTGGACGCGGTCGATATGATTTGCATCGTCGCTCATGAAATTTCCCCTCTGATGACGCTAAGCTTCTCTAACCGTAAGCCTCGGCAGTTGGCAACCCCTATCCAATGCGGCGGCGGTCGCGTGACAGCGCCCGCGCATAAACAACTCGATCCACTGCATCCGACACGCGAGTAGACCGGGCCTCTGCTGACATTTGGGGCTCTGCACCCCCAACATACTGCCAATCCATAAAAGGTGAAATGACCATGAACAGCTCGGCGTTATCGCGCAGGTTTGGGGGACTTCCCCTACAAGATGTCTGCAGGGATTTTCGACGTAATCAATGCCCAGATTGCTGAATTGGCAAAAAAAGGCAGAAAAGGCCGCTATTGACGCAGCGGTTACAGAAAACCGGAGCGTCACGGCCAAAGAGGAAATCCAATGAATGACATATTTCACGCCACCGATGACACGACTATAAAAATGACAAAGGGATCATCGATTGGTTTTCAAGACGAAGATGCAATAGATTTGTTGGTCCGTGCCGTGCGAGCAATGGATGCCGTTTCTCATGTAGTGTGCGAGCACTATGAGGATCTGATGGATACATCTGCATTTGAGTATCTTAGCACTCAAAGCGCAATTGAAGCCTTCTTGAAGCGGGTTAGGCTGCAGGCTTCTTCCCAATCTGAATTGCCTGCCTCCGCCCAATAGAACCACGCTCGAAGGCAACAATGCTGTCATAGATCGTCATGGAAAGCGTTGTCCTGGTGAACTCGGTAATTGGATTGTCGGACGAATAATCGCCGTGCAACTGGTCGATTAGGTCTTTGCAAATTTCAATAAACGTCCCTTCGCGCTTCAACCCGCCTTGCCAATCCGGCCAGTAGGCAGTGTGCAAGTCCTCCACCATGTAAATGCCGTCGCGGGCCGTCTTTTGATAAAGGAAATTGAAGGTGTCTCGCTGATGTTCTGCCACGTGGCTTCCATCGTCTAGAACGATATCGGGCGTTCCAAAATCGTCAAGGATCGATTGCAGAAACACGGGATCGGCTTGATTGCCAATCCGCATATGAACTTGATCCTCGCCATAGCCAGCGCATTCCTCTCGAATATCCACGCTGATTATTGTAGCCAGAGGTCCGAAGAACTTCTTCCACATCTGCGCGGAGCCGCCGTGTCCTGCTCCTATCTCAACAAAGGTTACTGGCCGATGGCGATACCTGCTGAAGTGCCTTTCATAGGCAGGAAAGTAGTGTTTCCACTTGTGGATTTCTCGGCCTTGGTGATCTAGGAAAAACTGCCAAAGTGACATTTAGTGCCTCTAAGTTGTGATTTCGCCCGCGCGTTACATATAGCCGAGACTGAAGCAACCCAAAACCCCATCCCAGTTGCGTTGTAGGTGTGCTAACGCTGAACTAGTATGACAGGAATCCAATTGTTACTTTGTTAAGTATGCCAGAGCCCTTTTTATCTTTTGAATGCGTCCCATCGGAACGCAGTTGTTAAGAAACCTGCTGAATTGGTCAACGTCGATCCGGTAGGAAAAAAGCCAGGGACTATGCGGTAGTTCAAGTATGGGTGACGGGAAGTAGTGGCAGCACCATTGAACATTTGCCAGATGGCATAGATTGCGAATCCAAACTCCGGAATAGTTGTCCGGACAAATCTCGATAGCCACCGTCCCTGGTTTCATGAAAATTGCGTTGGCCATCTGAGCACCGGCAGCGCCAACTACAACCTTGGCTCTGTGGAACACACTGATTTGGTGCTTGATGGAGTGCTCTTGCGGGTGGAAGACCTCGAAGCCTTCGGCAACCAGCCTTTTCTCTAGCTCCAGTTCGTTCACCATTCGGCGTTTGTCTTCGATCTTGCTGCGAGAAACATAAATCTTATCAGAGCCTCTCTGGCTAGCTGTATTGGAAAGGATGATATCTCGGACGTGCAGTAGCGTGTCATTCGGAGCGTGAAGATAATGGTTCATGCAACTGGACCATGCAGCCTTCCTACATGCAACGACAGGCTCTGGAATCTCGGTAACTTCCTTGCCAAGCAATGACAATAGTTCCCGATGCCATGGTTGCAGCGAAGGCGAGACGAGAGGATATCCAATATTTGCTCGCTGAAGTGCGACGATACCAGACAAGCAATCTATCAAATAATGCCCGTAATTAGTGTTACCTCCCCACGCCATAAATATCCCAGCCTCGTCAATCGTCTTTGTTGAGCTGTTGGGGCGTGGAATTAAGGAATAGTCTGGCGTTAAGAACTTCGCTTCTGCGGCTGTAGTCGCATAGACCTCGTCGCGGGAATTGATTACAGCACCGTATTCTGGCGTGTAATAAACGTCATTTGCTTCAAAAACGTCGGTTTGTCCAAGAAGTAACCCGTCCGATCCGCTCAAATGTGGAAACGGTAGTTCACCTCGTATCTTGCCAGAAAGCCAGCCAGTTACAGTCCCACTGTCTACTAATCTTGAAATATCGACATGGTGAATTGCAAGGTCGTTAGTATCTGCAATTTCCATAAACACATTTCCCCATTCGTTTGCTCGCCCGAGCAGCGCATCGCATATCGCCAATCACTCATCAACTGAAATCGCAATCAATGCAACTCCGCCGCATACGCCGCTGGCTTGCCCGCGCGGCGCTAAATATCGCTGTGCGCGCCAGCTGTTCAGGCTCGTGCGCAACAAGGCAGAAGGTTTTTGCGTTGGGGGTAGCTATCGAGATGGCCGGAATTGAGAAAACTATAGACCAATTGGCGAAAAATCCGTCCCTCGATAAAACTGCGCCATAGAGCGGATTTGCTCGACACAACCAGATGGCAGAGACGATCCGCGACCGGGGTTAACTGCATTCTTTCTAGGTGAGGCATCAATAACCGAGGAAACGGCGCGATCAATCTCCACCTGCTCAACATCAAGCCCAATGTGCTGGCATATACGGGTTAACTGCTGTTCTGGCTCCGCTACCCATTTTTCGTATCGGATCATCAGTGTGTTTGGGGCTTCGTACCAGGACATATAGAAATTGAAATACCACGGAATAATCATGGTCGATACGAAGCGTGCGGATTCTTCGAAAGACCAATTCTGGATACCCTCTGGAACAAACGCCATCGGGTGAAGAAGGCTTTCCTTGCGGTGGTGATCAATAAAGCTGGGTACGACATCAAAAATATTTCGGACAAGGACAAGCGGCAAAAGACGGTGTTTCTCGATCTGTGTTCTTGTCGCGTTTGAGTAGCGGACATGGAGTTGAAGAACATAGTTCTGATCCTCAATCCGGCTTAGGGTAGCATCGTCCAATTCCTGCTCGCGTCTACCCCAATCTGGCACCCCTACACCGACATTAAAATGCGGCAACGCGGCAATTGCATTGCAAAGAAAAGTGCTGCCGGACTTCGGCATACACGCCAGCAAGACATGTTTGTGCATTGAAAAACCGCCACAGCGTTAAACACTCGCCGCAAATTACACATCCCCCGATCCAAAGCAATCCCTATGCACCTCCGCCGCATACGCCGCTGGCTTGCCCGCGCGACGCTGAACCTCTGCAGGGGTTTCCTGTTGTTCAGCTTCCTGCGCCCTAATCGGACCTCCACAGACAATAAAACGAAAATGCCCTCTTTGGATCAAAATCCAAAGCGGCTCTGGCTAAGTGCCATCCGCTTTTGCAAGAAATTGCCAATGAGGCGATCATCGAGATTGACTTCATGGTGCTCGATGCCACGCGCCGCCGGGTTGCGCAGGAACGTGCATTCGCCGGCGGGCAGAGCAAAGCATGCTTCGGCCAGCCCCCACACAACTATGTACCGGCGATCGCATTCGAATCCGCATCGGATTGCACAATCCGCGTCATAGTGCAAATCGGTAAACTCATCCATATGTCTGCACCATCCCATCCAAAACCGCCGACATGTTGCGTGTCCTCTGCATTCAGTATAGGGGGCTACCATCTAAATTTGCGATGGACCGATACGGTGGACACAACAACGACCAAACCAATTCGCTACCCCTATCTCAATGCCTTGCGTGGCCTCGCCGCTCTGTGGGTGGTTGTTGTTCACGTTGCCATGATGCCCCAACCTCGCATGGAACTGCCAGACTGGTTTGACATCTATGTGACCAAGGGTGTTATGGGCGTTGAATTGTTTTTCGTGGTCAGCGCTTTTTCGTTGTGTCTCAGCATGCCTCGTCATGCAGGAGAGGAACGACCTCAGCTTGGCTTTGCACTACGCCGGTTTTTCCGAATAGCTCCGCTCTTCTATCTGATGATCATTGTAACCGGGTTCTTCAATCCAGCTGACTTCGCCTACAATTGGAAATCGATAGCTGCTAATATGTTATTCATTTTCAACTTCATCCCTGGACATGGGTATCAAACATCGGTGGTTTTGGCAGGGTGGACCATAGGCGTTGAGATGGTGTTCTATCTCATCTTTCCGTTCATTTACGCGAGAACGAGAAACATCTGGCTTTCGATCGTTGCGCTATGCTTATCGCTGGTCGTTGCCAAGGTATTCTCAATGACGATTGCTCACTTCGTCGCAGATCCCGGCACCTATAGTTTGTTGTCTATTTTCTACCGCGCACCGATTTTCATGTTCGGTTTAATAGCGTTCTATGCGACACCACTTTTGAAGGATCGTCCGGACAAAAAATACATTGGCGCTGCGCTGCTCGCATCAGTGCCGGTCCTTTTCTATGCTGTGACTTCAGGTCCTCTGCCCTTCATAGATCAGTATTACTGGGAAGGACTCATGTTCGCGTGCCTTGTAGTCGGCCTGGGCCTTTGTCCGATCAGGCCGTTGGTCAACCCGCTCATCGCGTGGATTGGAGAAATAAGCTACTCGGTCTATCTGGTCCATAGTCCGATTATAGTTCTGCTGTTTCCCCTTTATAAGGAAATTCAGGCATCTGGCATGAGCCGCTTGGCCGGATATTTCATTGCATTGGGGATCACCTTGCTGTGCGTAATTTCGGTGGCTGCTTTGACATACAAGTGGATCGAAAATCCAATCAATGAGTGGGGAAAGCGGGTGGCCGCTAGTCTAGCTGGAAGGAAGCAGATGGCATTGGTGACGGCATAGCATCACGCCAAGGCTACTCATGGTTGAATTCAGATCGATCAAATTCTTTTGGGCTTTTCAGCATTCTTACCGCTCCCCCAAGACTGAATTTAGGAATGTCATAAACAACACTCCTCTCAATGACAAAATAAAAAGCCATCACACTCCATAATCACCAGGGTTGACAGGCTACCCTCGGATGAGGGAGGGATAATACCGTTTCAACATGGGAATAATGAATTGAAATATCTTGTCACGGGCGGAACCGGGTATGTCGGTCTTCACGTCGTTAGAGCTTTGCTCGATAAGGGCAACGAAGTTTTAGTAGCCAGCCGAAATGCCGCGAGCGTTCCTATTGGTTCCCAGTTCTTGAAATTAGATGTTCTGGATTCAAACGACGATATTTACGAAACCACAGGGCGCCCCGACGTACTCGTTCACCTTGCTTGGGAAGATGGATTTAATCACTCGAGCATAAAGCATCTCGATAATATCCATAAGCATGTTGCCTTCCTTAAGAATATGCTCTCTGGCGGCCTGAAACATGTGGTCGGGGTCGGTACGATGCATGAGGTGGGGTATCATGTTGGCCCGGTGTTCGAAACGACGCCAACGTTTCCACAACATGCATATGGCATTGCAAAGGATCACTTAAGGCTCGTGCAGTCGCTATTGTGCCGTGAGCATCATGCAATAGACCATTGGATACGGTGCTTTTATATTTTTGGAGATGATCACCTCAATAATTCTATTTTCGCGAAATTGTTACGAGCTGAAGCCGAGGGGAAGAAGGAGTTTCCGATGAACACGGGTGAGCTCCTGTACGATTTCATTCACGTGAATGACCTCGGCGCGATGATCGCAGAGGTCGCACAACAGCGAGAAGTGTCCGGCATTATCAACTGCTGCTCTGGTGAACCGATTTCGTTGAAGTCCATGGTTTTGCGTTTTATTGCGGAGAACCAACTTAAGATAGTTCCTGCCTGGGGAAAATTCCCCCTCCGTCCGTACGATTCACGTGCAATATGGGGGGATGTGCAAAAACTTAAGTTAGCGCTGGGACGTTCGGAAATGATTCTGCGGTGATTGTGCGATGACAACTAGGCTGGCAATCGCATTTTTCTATGATGAAGCAGGTAGGGTCGACGACTACTACATTCACTTTCTAACGGCACTGAAGCCATTTGTGGATCGAACCATTTTTGTCTCCAACGGGCCGCTATCCAAAGATTCTCAGCTGAAAGTTGAGTCGGTTGTTGACGACCAGATTATTCGAAAGAACGTCGGTTATGATGTCTGGGCTTACAAGGCAGCTCTCGATGAACTCGGCTGGGATAAGCTCAATGAATACGATGAAATACTTTTTTTCAATCACACGTTCTATGGGCCCATCTACCCACTAACTGAATTATTTGACGAGATGGGTAGTCGAGAATGCGACTTCTGGGGAATTTCCGCGCATGCACACATGCCCTACAATTTCTTCGATTCCAGCCAGGAAGAGCTTCATTTCCACCTTAACTCACATTTCATCGCTGTCCGCCGGAGCATGCATCAGTCTCAGGCGTTTCGGGCGTACTGGTCAGAAATCGACGAGATAGTATCCTATCAAGATTCGATTGTTCGACATGAGACGCGATTCACCAAGCACTTTCAAAATCTCGGCTACGTTTGCTCGGCCTACGTTGATCCAGCGAACTACAGTTCTGCGTATCCAGTCATGGAGGAAGTGGACAAAACCCTCGAGAATCGAAGCCCGATTCTAAAGAAGAGACTGTTCTTCAACGATACGTCATTTTTGGAAGCCCATGCTATCGATCTTCCTCGCGCGCTTTCGATCGTTGAAAAGACTTCCGATTACGATCTAAGGCTGATTTGGAATAGCATTGGCAGAATTTCCCAACCTCGGATTTTGAATAACAATGCGGCATTGATCTCAATATTCCCGAACGTGCCCGCTGGGGCAACCAATACCGCGGTCGAATTGAAAGTCGCTGTATGCGCGCATGTTTACTATGTCGATATGGTCGAAGAGCTACTAGTTTATGCCAAGAACATTTCGATTCCATACGACATTGTAATTACGACGGACACGATTGAGAAGAAAACCCAAATAGAAACCATTGCAGGACGAGTCGGAGGCTACAAAGGTATTTTTGTTTTGGTTTGCGAATCAAACGATGGCAGAGATACGTCTGCTTTGTTAATTTCATGTCGCGAGTTTTTTCTAGATGATCGATATGATCTGGTGTGTCGGGTTCACACAAAGAGGTCCCCCCAGGATGGACCGAAAGGGGCGTATTTCAAGCGGCATATGCTGGAAAATCTTTTGGGAAGCAGAGGGTTCGTTGATAATATTCTGGCTCTGTTTGCGGCAAATGAATGTATTGGTTTGGCTTGTCCCGCTTTGATACACGTCGGCTATCCTACCATGGGTCACTCTTGGTTCACGAACAAGGACAAAGTGAGGGAGCTTGTCTCAAAACTGAACTTGAAGGTGCAACTGGATGAGAATACTCCCGTTGCACCTAACGGTGGAATGTATTGGTTTAGACCAAAGGCTCTTCGACCCTTGTTTGTCCATCCTTGGTCGTGGAACGATTTCTCTGACCAGATATATAACGACGGTAGTCTGCCGCACGCGATCGAAAGAACAATAGGCTACGTTGCGATAAGTCAGGGTTATATGGTTCGTCACCTCTTAACTACTGAAAATGCCGCCTACAATTACGTTATGCTAGAAGCGAAATTGCAGGCGATACTCGCTCTTCTGCCGTTGGCCGACTTTAGGACACAGTTAGAATATATTCGTAGCAACTTTCAAATTGAAGACTCTGTAAGAGGCTCCTTGCGCCGTTTAGTTCAATCTATAAAAAACTCACTCTTGCACCGATCGCCCAAACTGTTCCAGACGATGAGACCT
The DNA here is from genome assembly GCF_964253365.1 of Phyllobacterium sp. LjRoot231. NCBI lineage: Bacteria > Pseudomonadati > Pseudomonadota > Alphaproteobacteria > Hyphomicrobiales > Phyllobacteriaceae > Phyllobacterium > Phyllobacterium sp. LjRoot231. The sequence continues at coordinate 3,215,299 of NZ_CAXUQT020000001.1, read as the reverse complement.
GTTTATCGCGTGACGCGGCGCGTTGCACGGTTGGGGAGGCGGCCGTGAGGCAAACGTCTCAACATGCAAGGCATTATGGGTCGATAGAATTTTGACGTGCTCCCGCCAAATTAGTCCATTCTCAACTGGAATCTTCCAATAATGCCCCGGGTGACGGGCTGAGGAGAATTCGATGAAGAAGACGAAATTCACAGAGGCGCAGATCGCCTTCATTCTGAAGCAGGCAGAAGACGGTGTTGCCGTGGCAGAAGTCTGCCGCAAGGCGGGGATTTCCGACGCGACATTCTACAACTGGCGCAAGAAATATGCCGGCCTGATGCCATCGGAGATGCGGCGGCTGCGGCAGCTCGAGGAGGAAAACGCCAAGCTGAAACGGATCGTTGCGGACCTGTCGCTGGACAAGGCCATGCTGCAGGATGTTCTGTCAAAAAAGCTGTGAGGCCTGCGCGCAAGCGTCAGCTTGTCGACGAGCTGCGATCGGTGTGGAAGGTGTCGACGCGTCGCGCCTGTTCAACGCTGAAGATCGATCGGGCGCTGTACGTCTACAAGTCGAGGCGTGGCGAGCAGGCGGACCTCAAGGCACGGATTAAGGAGATTGCCGAGACGCGGATGCGTTATGGCTATCGGCGCATTCATGTGCTGTTGCGGCGGGAGGGGTGGCAGGTGAATCGTACGCCTCCGGTGAGGGCCGCAGGATTTTAGCCTGTGCTCATGGTATGTTTCCGGCATGGAAATCGATGACGAGAAGATCGATGATGCTGTTCTCGCCTTACTATGGCTGACGCTGCATGACGAGCGTCGAGCCTGGAAAGGGTTTGACTGGGGCGTCATGGACCGTTGCATCAGAAGGGCCTGATTGCAGATCCCGCAAACAAGTCGAAGTCTGTCGTTCTAAGCGATGAAGGTCTGCGACGGTCGGAAGAACTGTTCCACGCTCTGTTTACGCGGCCGACGCGATGACCGCTGTTTCCGGTTTCCAATGCCACGGCAACAGCTCTGCGAGTTTTGTAACCGGCGTATCGGCGATGCGTGCGAGGGCGTCGGCAAGCCAGGCCTGCGGATCGATGTCATTGAGCTTGGCCGTCGTGATCAGTGTGGCCATGAAGGCAGCCCGGTCAGCACCGCGATCAGAACCTGCGAATAGCCATGACTTTCTGCCGAGAACAAAGCCGCGCAGCGCTCGTTCGGCCGCATTGTTGGTGAGACAAATCCGACCGTCGCTGAGGAATGTGGTGAAGCCATCCCAACGCTTCAGCATGTAGTCGATGGGCTCGGTGACCGGTGAACTGCGCGACAGTTTTGACCTCTCGATCCGCATCCAGTCCTCAAGCTCGTCGACAAGAGGACGGCTTTCCTGCTGGCGTCGTTGCAGCCGCTCGTTGGCGGAGAGGCCATTGATGTCGCGTTCAATGTCGAACAGTGCATCGATCCGCTTTACGGCTTCGAGCGCAACCGGCGAGATCGGCGTGGCGTTCTTGCCGCGTTTGGCATTCGCCGCAATGTCGGCAAGCACGAAGAACTTGCGGCGCGAATGTGCCCAGCACAGTGCCTGCGTCAGCGGACCGGAATCGCGATCCACTTTGAAGAGCGGGTTGTAGCCGCCATAGGCGTCCGCCTGCAGAATACCGGCGAAGCTTTTCAGATGACGCTCGGGATGTTCCTGCCGCCGATCGCGCGACGCATAGTAAAGGGCTGCCGGCGGGCTGGAGCCGCCGAATGGGCGGTCATCCCTGACATAAGTCCAAATGCGGCCCGTGTCGGTCTTGCCTTTCGCCAGGATTGGCACGGTCGTGTCGTCCCCATGCAAGCGATCGGCACCGAGAACATGAGCCTCGATCAGCGCATGCACCGGCTTCAGCGCTGCGGCACTGGCACCAACCTGGTCGGCAAGCGTCGAGAGGCTGAGGTCGATGCCTTCGCGGGCATAGCGCTCGCTCTGGCGGTTCAGCGGCTGGTGCTGGCCGAACTTCTCAAACAGGATCATGGCGAGCAGGTTTGGCCCGGCAAAGCCGCGTGGTGTCACATGGAACGGTGCCGGCGGCTGCGTGATCTTCTCGCACTCGCGGCAGGTGAACTTTTCCCGCACCGTCTGGATGACCTTCCACTGACGCGGGATCACTTCCAGCGTCTCGGTAATATCCTCGCCTAGTTTCGCCAGCTTGCCGGAGCCGCAGCACGGACAAGTGTGAGGTGCAGCGATGACGACACGTTCGCGCGGCAGATGCTCGGGAAACGGCTTGCGCGAAGGACGCTTGCGCTCGAAGGCTTTGACGGTGGTTGATGATCGGGCCGCCATCTCGGCCGCCAATTCGTCGTGACTGGCGTCAGCTTCCAGCTCCTCGAGCTGTAACTCCATCTGTTCGAGAAGACGCGCCTTGCGCTCGGAGCGGCTGCCGTGGATGTCGCGCTTTAGCTTCTCGATCTCCAGCTTCAGCCGGGCAATCAACGCATCCGAATGCGAGTTCACCGCCTGCGCACGAGCGGCAATTGCTTCGGCTTCACGGCGTGCCGCACGCTCGGCGAGGATCATCGCATGCGCGCTGGCAAGGTCGTCTGGAAGTTGATTGGCCGCATCGGTCATGGCGGGATGGAATCATATTCGCTCCCGTCTTTCCAGCAATTTCCATCATCCAGCCGAGCTTGGACGCCAGGTTTTTTGTGGCATCCGCCAGTCAATGCCTTCCAGCAAATAGCCGAGCTGGGCGGGCGTGATGACCAGTGTGCCATCAGCCGCCGACGGCCAAACAAACCGCCCGCGTTCCAGCTTCTTGGTGAACAGACAAGCGCCTTGCCCATCATGCCAGATCACTTTGATCAATCCGCCCTGACGCCCGCGAAAGCAAAACAAGTGGCCGCTGTGCGGATCGCGCTTCAGCGTCTCCTGCACCATCAGCGACAGACCGGGAAATCCCTTGCGCATATCCGTATAGCCGGTGGCGAGCCAGACCTTCACACCGCTCGGAACCGGGATCATCGCCGCTCCAGAACATCAAGAATCCGACCCAACGCTTCCGTATCGACATCGCTCTCCACACGAATACGTCGGCCGCGACCAAGCTCGATCGTCACCATGCTGCTCTTCTTGCGGACCCGAGAGGGTGGTGGTGTTTCTACCGGACCGGACGGCGACAAGGCCGCGACGACTTCAACCGGAATGAGTTGCGGGACAGACGGCGCTGATATCTGGCAAAGCTCCTTACGCCAACGGAATAACTGACCGCTGTGGATGCCAGCTGAACGCGCGATCTCCGATACGCTTGCCCCAGGTTCCAGGCATGCCGCAACCAGGCGTTCCTTCTCTTCCCGAGACCACCGTCGGCGACGCTCGACCGACGTGATCACCTCAATATGCTGCTTCGTCATAGGACTACTCCCAGTGCTATGACTAGGACTTCCAATGTTCCGCCTCAGCTCGCAAGGCGGCCGTCACCGTGGGGATACGGTGAATCCGAAGCGAATCTATCGGCTTTATCGGGAGATAGGCCTGCAACTGCGCAACAAAACACCGAGGCGGCGGGTGAAGGCCAGGCTGCGGGAGGATCGCAGCGAGGCGGTCCGGCACAACGAGACCTGGGCCATGGACTTCGTGCATGACGAACTCGCCACCGGCCGCAAAATCCGGATGCTGACCATCGTCGACACCTTCTCGCGCTATTCGCCCGCCGTCGATCCAAGGTTCTCCTATCGGGGCGAGGATGTCGTTGAGACGCTGGAACGGGTCTGCCGCGAAGCCGGTTATCCGAAGGCGATCCGCGTCGATCAGGGCTCGGAATTCATCTCCCGCGATCTCGATCTGTGGGCCTATCACAAGGGCGTCATCCTCGACTTCTCCCGCCCCGGCAAGCCGACTGACAATGCCTTCATCGAGTCCTTCAACGGCAAGTTCCGCAGCGAATGCCTGAATGCCCACTGGTTCATGAGCCTTGACGATGCCCGGCGAAAAATAGAAGATTGGCGTAAGGACTATAATGAGGTCCGGCCCCACAGCGCCATCGGCAACAAACCGCCGATATCGCTCATAAACGGCTCATCGGCTCCTCGGCCGGCATGAGCCTTAACCCCGGAAAATTCCAGCTCCGGGTGGCCTAAAGACGGGGAGCACGTCACAATGGGCCAGAGCTTACTTCAAAATGGATTATGTCAACGGGGCAAGGTCAGTCCGAGCTTTCGCCACTGGTTAATTTACAGTCGACGCGCTATCACAACCGCTTGCCAGAATTTACTCGGTTCGTCGATATATTCGACAATCTCAAAAAGCTCGATCCAGCGAGAGCGGGCGTAGATTTCTGGAATTACGGTATCTCCATAAACATCAGCAGCCCTATAGTCGCCGCCCCCTGTCGGAAGGTATACCAACTCTCCTCGTTCCGCTTTTTCACGTGCTTCATCTGGGTCTCCCAGCGCGGCCCGCAGTCCTCGATGCCATTTAAATTCTGCATCAAGCGGAATACTAGCTACGAAGTCGATGAAGCGCGGCGGTTCGACCGTGAAAACAAAAACGCCTCCTGGTTTCAATACTCTCGCTATCTCAGCGATCCAATGTAGGGAGATATTTTCTGGTAAGTGAGTAAAGACGGAATAGCTAAACGCATGCGTAAATGATGCGGATTCGTACGGCAAAAAGCCGTTCGGTTCGATACGGCTCAAAACTCCAGGCACTTTAAGATCCTGGCTGATTTTCAGGACATCAGGATCCGTGTCAACACCCATTAAGTTGTGGGAATAAACGTCGCGCCAGAAATATCTGAGGTACCGTCCCCACGAACATCCGAAGTCAAGAATACGGCTATTGAGGTTTACCGGCATATCGAGTCGTGCAGATTGCTTCTTCATCTCGCTGTAGAAATTGCAAGCTTCGCTCAGTGCATCCTCGTTCGAAGATCCAACAGTGTTTTTTTGCAACTCGTTTGCGGGAAAGCGAGGGAACGGAATCCCATCAATTACCGGCTCACGGATGCTGCGCTTTAAAATGTCTAACCAAGCTTCGTTAGAAAGCTCTCGATGGTGATCGGCAACTTCGGTCAAAACGTGTCTCCAATTGGTATGGCGGAAAATGCCTATATCATTATCCAGCGGCGCGCCAAGGCTGTTTTTGGGCATACTGGTAAATCGAGGCTTTGGAAGAGGCGCGATGGTACTCGACATGCCCATTTTTGGTGGTGATCCCTGTGATTTCCTTTCCACGGAGGGTGCAAAGTAGACCAAACATTCTTTCCAGAGCGTGTGCCAAAGTGCCGTCTCGACGGTACATTTCTTCTTCAAACATTGATGGGATCCACGGATCGTCAGTCAACGGCCTGAGAAGCTCAGTCCGCCCAGCGAACATGTTACCCGCAATGAATGAAAACTCTTCGTGGGCAGGCTCGATGTTCAGATGTTCGCATAGTTTTTCAATCCATCGAAAATTCCCGGCTGACCCCATGAATTCCAACCCGTTGAGGATGTGACCTGCAGGCCCAATTAGATCCACGTCTTGGTTCTCGTCGAGGTAACGTCCTATTGAGCCGTCCCGTAAAGCCGCAAGAAACGGTCGAGTAAGCTCAAGATTCCACTCATCTCCGTCATTCCGGTGCACGGACTTCTTTGTATGGAGCTTAATGAAATAGTCGTAACCACGACTTCTAATTATCTTCAATGCACCCAAGAACGGCCTAACATCGCGGCCCCTGTTAGGAAAGAACAGTAGGTTCGTGTCTTTCCCCCATGTCGCTATAGCGGACAGAACTTCAGGGTCTGGTTCTGAAGACAGGGTAACGAACACGTCGCCCTGAATCGTGTCTGGAATTTGCTTTAAGATATCGATTAGTGGCTGGACATAATGAGCGTGAACTACAATCGCTGTTTTCTGCTTTGAAGGGAGAGGACTTCCAATAGACGCGGTGGGCTCGTGGAAGTCTTCTGGATATGCAAGGCGAGTATCCTTTACATAAGGACGCAGGATGTCTGCGGACGATCGTAGAAAAGCATGTCCGAATTTTTGATCTGGTTCCAAGTGCGCGCCCTCCGCCCACTCGTTCCAGGCATTGATGATCACGAATGAATTCCCATGCACCGGTTTGGCGAATGCATGGCTTGCCGCTTCAGCGATCCATTTTGAATAGGTGTCTGGCGAGGATCCGAGATAGACAGATCCATTTTCTCCCCGCCGTGCTGTGTTATCCCAAGAAGGAAAGACCGCCGGAATCAGTGGAAAATCATATTTGGCGAGTAATTCCCGCGAATTGGCCCCACACAGTTCATAGTCCCAAACTGGACCATTGTAGTCTTCACTAAACGCCTTTACCTGGTGGGTAATGGAATGTGTCGGGATCCCGTGAGGGGGGAATTGCATCGCCGCATCAAATCCAAAGCTGCGGGGATCGCGCTCTTCTCCAAAAGTCATCGCGTTGATAAGGAAAAGATCTTTCCCGATGATCTCCTTCGCGGTTCTCCGCCAACATGCCGCGGTTTCTTCGATGTCTGGCAACAGCCCTACGCGGTACACACTTAGCACCGGCCGGCCATCAATATGGATGTAACGATGATCCTTCAGGAACTCCGATATGTCCTGGATGAATGCTCTATCATTCTCGGGGCCATGGCTCTGCTTTAGCAATATTTCATGTTCATCACCGTCCCAGCGCCTTGTCCAATTTTCGTTTGCCCAGCAAAGAGAAAACTTGAAATCAAAGTCTTTTCGCTTGAGAAACGTATCCAGCGGCCGTTCGAGCACACGGCGTCCCTCGAACCAATAATAATAAAAAATAAATCCTGACAAACCATACGATTTTGCGAGGTTTATCTGTTGCCCAATCGTATCTTCATGTCGCAGATCGTAAAATCCGAGATCGGACGGGAGATGGGGTTGATAGTGCCCGACAAACTGTGGGCGCGCGCGGGTAACGTTGGTCCACTCGGTAAACCCTTTTCCCCACCATTCGTCATTTTCCGGGAACGGGTGGAACTGGGGCAAATAATAGGCCAGTAGATCGACCTGAGAGTTTCCAGTTTGAAAATTGGGCAACTTCTCGGGAAAATAATTACTATCACGGTATCCTCTGCGACTCTCCTTGAGTTGCTTTAGATACTCCTCACCCGCAATGGCTTTACGCAGTTCATTCATGTCGACTACCGCTTCGTTGCAATTGAAAGGTAAACTTTCCGCACTGTTTTTCGCAGCAGGTTGCTACGCATCAAAGTGTTTCGGAATGCCGAACCAGCTCGCCAAGTCGTACTGCCTAAAATTGCATTCAACTTGTCATTCAGCTGAGCTGTCCTTTGCTGCTCGGATTCGATTTCTTTGTTTAACCTCGTGTGTTGACCTCTAAGTGAGTTAAACGCGAGCCGAAGCGTTTGAATTTCCGCATCGCGCTGACGTAATGTCTCTAGCGAGGCGGTCAGCTCCTTTTGGGCTGCCAGTAGTTCACTCTGTTTGACTTGGAGGTCTTTATGGGTAGTCTCTACGCTATCGATCTGCGCTTGCAATTGCTCACCTGTTCTTCTTAGACGGAACTCATCCTCAATACTGCTCCAATCCGATGCATCAAAAAATTCCATCGGTTGAATTTGATTTTCAATAGGTGCGTTCGAACATACCGCAATGTAATACAACGGGTCGGCCTCGCCTTTTGAACCATTGTTCGTCCACTTTGGAACATTTGCCTGGGTTACGCCGCGATCAGCGTCCGGAATTGGCCACTTTCCGCTACTCTCAACATTGACAATGGATGAAGCCGTTCCTGAGAATTGACCGAAATAGCGAACATGCGTGAATTTAGATTCGAGTGCCGCTTTAAACTCGATAAAGTCTAGCTCTTTTTTGTGAAATGGATTGTCGTACTCAAACCTGTTGCTGTAATTTTCCTTGTTTGGCGTAGAGACAATCAGCTTGCCATCTTTCCTTAATACACGTCGCAACTCGTCAATTGCCTCTGAGGGAGCGTCGACGTGCTCAACTGTCTCGTAGCAAACGATGACATCGAATGCATTAGCAGGGAACTCCAGGCTCGTTACATCTCCAACCTGAAAAGTAGCTTTTTTGACAGAGGCATATTTTTCTTGTGCATACTGAATTGCATCCTCGGCGATGTCTACGCCCACGATTGAACGCGATCTGGACGCCATGACTGCAGTTCCATATCCTTCGCCCGATGCTACATCTAGAACCTTCTTGCCGGCAATGAACTGTTCCGCAAACGAATATCTGGCCAGATGTTCCGCGGCGATGCGCCCATTCATCCTGTTGGGCAAATAGCGTTCACCGTCTGTTGGCAACTCCTTGATGCTCGTCCGTTTCTGCGTAATCACTTTTTTGGGTTGGGCCTTGGTCATGAGGGATATCCTGCCGCGAGGTTTGTTTGACGTTCTTATAGTTTCTTTGTCAGTTTGTGCAAACGCATATCGAAGTTGATGATCTGCTCGCGTAATGGTCGGCTTGCGGTAATGTTATAGGATCACTGCACCAGCTTGTTCTCTGCGGATAATAGTGTATGAGAAATTGATACGCGTCGGACAGCAGAGAATCCTTTGAATCCCAAATCTTGCCCCATCTGCACTTTCTCTTCTTTTGTCCATAACAAAATTCTATGGGATAGTTTGGTGGCAGAGTGGGAGATAAACGAGGAGGAAAGAGAATACATAAATCGCCAGCAGGGCACGCGTTGCGACAACTGCGGTAGCAACGTCCGAAGCATGGCTTTGGCAACAAGCATCACAGACCACTGGTCGTTTGATGGCCCATTTGAGGCCTTTGCCAAAAAATTTTCCAAGCTCGAAATATTGGAAATCAATGAAGCGTCAGATCTAACGAAATGGTTAGCAAAAATGCCGAACCGAAGTTTGGCAGCATACCCATCGATTGACATGCAAAACATGCCGTATCGTGACGGTTCCTTTGATTTGGTTGTCCATTCGGATACGCTGGAACACATCGAAAACCCAATAAAGGCCTTAAGAGAATGCAAGCGGGTTCTACGCCCAGGCGGACTTTTGGCCTTCACCATACCGGTTATCGTTGGGCGAATGTCACGCTCGCGCAAAGGTATGAAAAAAAGCTACCACGGATTTCCTGATACCGGGTCGGATGACTATCTCGTCCATACGGAGTACGGCGCTGATATGTGGCAACAGGTTATCGCTGCAGGCTTCGAGAGTGTGAAAATCCATACATTTGACTACCCGGCTGGTATAGCCATCAGTGCATCGGAAATCGCCCCCGCTCTAACGTCCAGCCTACCAACACGGATTTGGAAAGCCTTGAGGCCTCGTTCTTGAGCATTTTTCGTGCGGAGGGCACAGACGATCTTTCTCAAGGGTTTTGTGAGACGCCAGCTTGAACTATTGGTGATCGCAGTATGTCTACAGTCTACGACGCATTATGAACTATGAAGGTAAAAGAATGCTCAGTTGCCAGGCCAACGTAACAGTGCCCGTCTCGGTATCCGTCGAATTCTTAAAAGGAACTGCTGGCTCCTCAACGCTCGCCGGTGTCTCATTTTGAAATACCACTTGAGCCTGCTGTGGCGTTTCGGCATTCGATATCGCCTTTACAGTTCAGGAATTTTTGCGCCTTTTGCTTTGTTGACGGTTCTGTACTTGCTGATGGAATAGGCTCCTTTTGACCGTTTGAGCACCTCGGATAATCTCTCTGGCTCATGCTTGGTCTTGGGCATGTGTTTCTAAATCGATTCCAAAAGATGGTCCGGCGCAGTCGGCATTCTCCGGACAAAGTGCTGTGACGATCCTCCCATGGCGGTCACTCCTTCCAAAGTTCCCAATACTATAAAACGCTGGTGGCGTACGAAAAGTTGCTCACAGGCGCTAGTTTTCCTCATGTTCGCCGCCGTGGCTTGCCTTTGTGCCACTTCTTCAATTTTCCTGCTGGGGACAACCGCTGCGGTTCATCGACGTAATTGCCAGCTTCTTTGGCCGCTTCAATAAATGCAACGCGTGCGGCACCCGGTGAAAGTTTGCGTTCCAGGCAGGACAGGAGAGCATGCCTGGCGATGGAAAGTTTCTCTCCTTGATCGATAGGCCAGTCATTAAGGATCTCTTCGGCAGCGCGCAGGGCTGACGTGATAACGAGCATCCGTCCCGGATGTCTTGTCATAATCCTGACGGCATTGAACGGTCGATCTTCCATCAGCGCGGAACGGAACCAAGCGGGATCGGTTCCTCGGGGAGAGGTAGTCAATATTTACTATCTGAGACCCTGGTTCAGGGAACGTTGGCTCCCAAGTTTTCTAAGTGGAGAACCACCCAATCGCGATAGAGATGGCAAGCCCAACAAAGAATACCAAGCCGTAGAGGTAGTAGGGCAGTTCATGCCGCCTATCTTCCGGATCGTCCTCAAAATCTGTTCGCATAGGATCACTCCTTTCGAATGATCTGGCCGTCGCGCATTTTGAACACGCCGTCGCCCCCGCCTTGAGCGTAAAAATCTGCCTCCAAATCACCCCACGTACCCATGTATTCTCCGCAAGAGCTACAAACGATTGATGTGCTCGGCCCTATATCTTGCGTAAATGTGAGGTAGATCGTTTGGCACTTTGGGCATTCTAGTTTGCTATCGAGGCGTTGATGAATATCGTTACGCATGAGGGGACCTTGTTGAGCTTCGTAGCGACGCAATTTTGGCAATTAACATTTCCTGATTGGCCGCTGTGCAGGCGATGACTTCTGCGTCGCGAAGGCCCTGGTCGAACAGCGTCATCACCCTTCGTGCGAGACGATCCGCATCTTCGTGACCTTGATCTCTGTGCAGCTTCTTGGTGGCATTCAGGAGCGCATTCTGCATCAGGCTCCAGTCCTCGCTGGAGTAAAAAAGCTTCCTATTGCAGAAGGTGGCATCCTTCAAATTCGTAGGGGGTACTGCCATGGAACATGTATCAGACAAGCTTGGAAACTTACTGGCACAGCTTTTGGAAGCTGACAGGAGATTTTCCGCACATCTGGCGAACCGATGGTCTGCGGTAAAGAGTGCTTTGGTAACGGCTTACTGCGCGGTAGTTGACGCTTTATACTAGGACCGCCGCCACGCCTTAGCCGCCTTATGCCACCGCGGCTTGCTTCTAACGGGCTCATTCTCCGGCGGAGCAATATAAATATTAGACTCGCGTGCCGCTTCTATGAACGCCACCCCACAGCAGCAGAGCATTCACCAGCAAGGCATTTCAAAAGGATAACCTTTGCGTTCGAGAGTTTGGGACCGCCGCGTTCTGGCGGCCACCCCTCCATTATAAACTTGGCCGCGTCGTAAGCGGTGCCGCTGCTGCGCATCTGGCCTGGCTGGCGTAAACTGTGACGGGTGCGAAGGCTTTATAATCTTCCATGGCGGTAGAGAAGCACAGCGGCTTTTAGGATTCCACTCCATCAAATTCTCTATGGAAAAAAGACGGCGAGGTTTCGCTCACCGTCTAGTTCATGAGCCCTGACAATTGGTAAGGGGGATGGTCAGGGACGCAGCCGAACTGGTCTCGGCAGGCAAGCAACCCAACGAATGGAGCTTTGTCCCGCATTCCTTCTAAGCCCTTGGTTACAGGTTCGAGCCTGTCGCGCCCTCCAGAAAGACCACCACAGAATAAAGGGGCGAGCGAGGACCACAATGTCTCGCCCCATTTTCCGAAGTTAGGCTAAACGTTATGATAAGGCCTCTAAAACGACAGATTATACAATGAAATCAATGACATTTGGCGGAGGGGGTGGGATTCGAACCCACGGTAGGCTCTCACCTACGCCGGTTTTCAAGACCGGTGCCTTAAACCGCTCGGCCACCCCTCCAACCCATTGAAACGTTTGATACTCGATGTTCTGGCCAACGCCAAAGGAAAGCTACCCAACGCTGTTGGCGGTCTATATAGCCTTTCGAATTGCGGCGTCAACCTGCTCCTTAGTATGCCAAAAGGGGCGACCAGAACTATCAGTCTGCCCGCCCATTCGCCCACGTCAAGCGTAAAATGCCTTGATTGTGCCGACATGAACAGGCAATCGTCAGCTGAAAACTGTTTTTTACATGGATTTGACCCTGTGATTCCTTCCTTCGTTCGGCAGATATTTCTGGCGATTTCCACGGTTTTGATTCTCGCTTGCGCGGTAAGTCAGGCTGCAGCGCAGACACCTGCGCCGGCGCAAGCTCCTGTCACGGGCATTGTTGCGGAACAGCGGCCCGTAATCGATGCCGTGAAGAAGCAAATCGCAGACTATGCTGAACAGATGAAAAAGGCCGACACCGACGCCGCATTGGCGGATCTGCGCCTCAATCTGGAGGCCACCGCCAAAAAACTATTGGATATCGGCGTATCGTTCAGACCGCGTGTCACGGAAATCAATTCGCGGCTGGATCAGCTCGGTCCTCCACCAGCCCAAGGCCAACCGCCGGAAGCGCAGATCGTCACCGACGAGCGGGCGAAGCTGACGACCGAGAAAGCCGAAATCAATGCGGTCCTCGGCGAGACCGAGGATCAGTTAATCGCGGTCAACAGGATGATTGACGGAATCGTGGACGCGAGACGCGAACTCTTTGCCAACACACTTTCGCAACGTGTCGACATAAATTATTCGCTCGGTAGCGAAGTCGCCGAGGCCTACGGCCAGGAAATACGAACGATGAACCAGGTGGTTTCATCCTGGTGGCGTTTCGTCATTTCGTTCAAATGGCAATCCATGCTGGCGGCTGCCTTTTTTGCGGCGATTGCAGCGCTTGTCCTTCTGATCGGCGGCCAAAGGCTGCTCGGGCATCTTTACCTGCGCGACGCCACGATCGAATCGCCATCCTATCTCAGCCGTCTTGCTGTCGCTTTCTGGTCCACGCTCATGCGGTCATTGACCGTCGTGGTCTTCCTCGTCACAACATACCTATTTCTTAGTTACTTCAACGTGTTGCGACCAGATATTGCATCACTGATCTATATGCTTTTTTGCGTGATTGGCATCGTCTATTTCGTTCACGCACTGGCGCAGGCGGTGATTTGTCCGGGTGCGCCAAATTGGCGTCTGGTACGCATAGCTCCACGACCAGGCCGGATCCTGATGGTATTGATCACGGCCACAGTAACGATAACCGGGCTCGATTACATCGCCGATACAGTCAATCAGATCGCCGGATCTCCGTTGTCACTAACCGTTGCAAAGAGCCTTTTTGCTACCGTTCTGGTGGGCCTGCTCATCATCGCTATGGCGTCACTGAAGCCGCTGGAAGACGAGGAAACCGGGAATATCAAACCCTGGCCGAGGGCCATGCGGGTTTTCCTCTATACGATCGGGCTTGTGCCCATCGTCGCGGCGGTTCTCGGCTATATCGGTCTGGCACGCTTCGTGTCGCAGCAAATCGTTATCAATGGCGCCGTGGTCGTCACGATGTACCTGGGCTTCCTGACGGCTCGCGCAGTATCCGACGAGAATGCGCTTACCGGCACCAAGCTTGGGCGAGCTGTACAGACCCGTTTTGGTCTGGATGAGACTGCCCTGGACCAGCTAGGTCTGGTGTTGAGTATCGTCATCAATATCTTTGTTGTGTTGCTGGGCATTCCGATAATCCTTCTGCTGTGGGGATTCCAATGGAGCGAAATGTCGGCCTGGTTCGTAGCAATCGCGACGGGCTTCCAGATCGGTTCGGTCAATATTTCGCTGGTTTCGATCGCAATCGGCGTTCTGTTGTTTGCGCTGTTCTACGGATTTACACGCTGGTTCCAGAGTTGGCTCGACAACCGGGTCATGGCACGCGGCAGGCTCGATTCAGGTGTGCGCAATTCGATCCGCACTGCTGTTGGCTATCTTGGCCTGGGCATTGCAGGCGTCATCGGCATATCGGCCGCCGGCATCAATCTATCCAGTCTGGCACTGGTTGCAGGCGGTCTATCGCTTGGTATCGGTTTCGGTATGCAGGCGATCGTCTCGAACTTTGTTTCGGGTCTCATCTTGCTTGCCGAGCGTCCGTTCAAGGTCGGAGACTGGATTGAGACCGGCGGGGTGGGCGGCATCGTTAAAAAGATAAGCGTCCGGGCAACGGAGGTCGAAACCTTCCAGCGCCAGTCGCTCATCATTCCGAACTCATCGTTCATCAACGGGAGTGTCGGCAACTGGACGCATCGCAACAAACTCGGGCGCGTCGATATTCCGATCGGGGTTTCGCACAAGGTCGATCCGCGACGCGTTCATGCCATCCTGATGGAGATTGCCCGCAGTCATCCGCTTGTCTTGAAGAACCCGGAACCGTTCGTCGCCTTCAGCGCAATCAGCGAGTCTGTCATGCAGTTCGAGATGCGCGTGCATCTCGCTGACCTTTCCAATTCCGGCACCGTTCAGAATGAAATCCGCTTCGCTTTGATCGATCGTTTTGCCGAAGAGGGCATCGAGATTCCTTATCCGCAACGGGACGTGAACCTCCATCTCGAAGATGCCGAGTCCATCGTCGAAATGCTGACCGACCGAGTGAGAGACAAGCTGGCCGGCGAGACGAAGAAGATCAAACACTGAACAACTCATAGTATGAGTCTGTCGAACATAAAAAGTGAACCCGCCGCAACAGATACCGCCCCTAGCGCATAGAAACGCGGTAATACAGAGCCGCAGCCAGATATTGTTAAGCTGGTATCAATCTATCGGTGGCATTTATAGACTTGGCTTGGCTCCCATGATGGGTCACGGGGTTGCGCCAGCATTCTGATCTGTCTATCAAATTATAAATCCTTGGGGGCGGCCCGCGCGGCCGGCGGTTTGCATTGTCAAAAGCCAAAGCTTTTCGAGTTGTGGGAGTAGTTGCAATGGGCGCCCTGATGGCAGCCTGTGCTTCATCGCCCAAGGTCAAAGTCGCCAAGCGAACCCACGGCAAAGAATATTTCGCCGAATCCGAATACGGCGTGAAAGCAAGTCCACGCGTTGTCACCAATTCTCGCAACATGCCGCGCGGCGGCGGACGCGACCAGACCGGCCGGCCCTATCAGGTCGCCGGCAAATGGTATTATCCCAAGGAAGAGCCGGGTTATGTCCGCAAGGGCAGGGCATCCTGGTATGGTTCAGCTTTCCACGGACGTCTGACCGCCAATGGCGAAGTCTATGACACGAACCAACTATCGGCCGCTCACCCGACAATGCCTTTGCCGAGCTATGCTCGCGTTACCAACCTGACCAATGGCAGCTCGGTTATCGTTCGTGTGAACGACCGCGGTCCTTATCACAGCGACCGTCTCATTGATCTTTCGCAACGAGCAGCACAGCTCCTCGACTATCATGATACTGGCACCGCCGACGTGAAGGTCGAATATGTCGGGCGCGCGCCTTTGGAAGGCCGCGACGATAATTTCCTGATGGCTTCCTATCGCGGGCCCAACGCGCCGGATCCGATCGGGCAACCAGCTTCGGGCGTGATGATCGCCATGAATGGGCCAACGCCGACACGGCGTACGCCTGTCGCCATTCCTGGCATGCTGCAACCTCAACCGGCCGGAATCCAGGTGGCCAGTCTCGGCAATCAGCCAATGTCTCTAAACGATCAGGCGGCTCAGCTCGCGGCACCACCACGGCCGCAGCCTGTAACGGCTCCAATGGAAAATTCCGGACTTTCGTTCAACATGGATACCGACCCGGTTTTGCCGCTGATCGGACCCTATATCGACGACAAGCCAACAATTCTTATCGGCTCGCTCAAGGGTGGCAGGTCAGTAACTCCCTTCATCAGCTCCTATGCTAGTGAACGCGTCGCAAATGCTAACAGCACGGTGGAAGCCGCAAACAGCCTGCTCTCGCCAGAGGCTGTTTCGGCCGCGTGGAAGAACATGAACCAGTTGCCACAATCCGTTGTTCCGTCGGGTGAATATGTCGATGTTGGCCTGTTTGCCAGCAAGGCTGAAGCGGGACGGGTAATGTCTGCACTTATCCCACTTGGCAAGGTGGATTTGTCGGAAATCGCCAGCCCCGAGGGGCCGCGTATTGCCTTGGTCGCGCGGGCGAACTCCGGAAAGAATGCCGACGCTTTGCTTCAGGCGGCGTGGAAGGCCGGAGCTGTTGATGCCTTCGTCGTCCGTGATGACGGCAATTGATTTCAAACGCTTTGAACGTTCTCTGACCGCGCCCTTTCGTATTTTTGCTCTTGGCGTGGCGATCGCTCTGGCTTCGGTTAGCGGGACGAACGCCCAGGATGCGCTGTTCGATACCAAGGCCAAGCAGGCGTTGATGGTCGAGGATCAGACTGGCACGATCCTCTATGCAAAATCGCCGGACACGCTGATCGAGCCGGCCGCACTTGCCAAGTTGATGACCATGGAAGTGGTCTTTCATGCGCTCAAGACAGGCCAGATCGCGCCTTCCACGCAATATACTGTCAGCGAGAACGCCTGGCGAACCGGTGGTGCACCGTCGGGCGGATCGACCATGTTTGCCAAGCTGAAATCCTCCATCAGCGTCGGCGACTTGATCCAGGGCGTCATCGTGCAATCGGCCAATGATGGCTGCATCATTCTGGCGGAGGGGATTGCAGGTTCAGAACAGAAATTCGCTGAGATGATGAATGCTCGGGCCAAGGAGATTGGCCTGAAGAACTCAACCTTTGCCAACTCGACCGGGCTACCTGATCCGAAGCAACGGGTATCGCTAACCGATCTCGTGACTTTGGCGCGCCACATCAAACACGAATATCCCGAATATTACCGGACCTATGCGCAGGACAATTTCACCTGGAACAATATCTTCCAGCGCAACCGTAATCCATTGTTGCGCCTCGATATCGGCGCGGACGGCATGGGCACCGGCTATACTGAACAGTCCGGCTACGGCATTGTCGGCGCCACCGAGCGGAACGGACGGCGTTATATCGTGGCACTGAGCGGCCTTGCCAGTGACAAGGAACGTGCCGAAGAAGCCAAGCGCATCTTTGAATGGGCCTATCAAGCCTTCGAGGAAGCCGACATCTTCGCGGAAGGTGAAACCATTGGCGAAGCCAGTGTGTTTGGCGGGGTCAAATCGGGTGTTGCTCTTAAAGCGCATGAAAAAATCAGCATTCTGATACCGGTCGCCAACCGCGACCGCCTGAAGGCGCATGTGGTTTATCAAGGGCCATTGGTGGCGCCGCTCAAAGCCGACCAGCAGGTGGGCATATTGCGGATATGGATCGGCGATGCGCTTGTCCAGGAAACGCTGGTCTATACGGCGGAAGCAATTGCGAGTGGTGATATGAAAAAACGCTCGCTTGATGCGGTGATTGAGTTGACAACGGGTTGGGTCCGGCAACTCAATTTCTAGGACAATCCCGCCTCGACCTTTTCTTTTGCGGACGCTAGAACCATCTGCATGGGACACTGACTCCGTATTGAAAGACAACTGTTAGCGTGCAAGGACTATTCATCACATTCGAAGGCGGCGAGGGCGCAGGCAAATCGACACAGATTGCCCGACTGGCGGAGCATCTGCGCGCCAGCGGCGATGATGTGCTGGTGACACGCGAGCCTGGTGGTTCGCCGGGTGCGGAAGCCGTGCGCCATGTCATATTGAGCGGTGCCGCCGAACCTTTCGGCCCGGCGATGGAAGCCTTGCTGTTTGCCGCGGCACGCAACGACCACGTGGAGCAAGTCATGCGTCAGGCGCTGAACGCCGGCCGGATGGTGCTTTGCGACCGCTATATCGACTCCAGCCGCGTCTATCAGGGCGTTACCGGTGATCTCGATCCCGGACTTATGCGCGCTATCGAGCGCGCGGCCATCCATGGCCTGATGCCTGACTTGACGATCATTCTCGACCTTCCGGCGGAAATTGGCCTGCAACGCGCCCATGCGCGGCGCGGGGAAGGGGCAGCCGATCGTTTCGAGAAGGAGACCATCGATCTGCAGCGGAAACGGCGCGATGCATATCTTGCCATCGCGATCGCGGAGCCAGAGCGGTGCAAGGTCGTCGCTGCCGATCGTCCTGCCGATGAAATTGCAGCAGACATCGCCGCACTGGTCGATCAGTTGAAGGCAAGCCGCGGGATGAAGACGAAGCAAGGAACCGAGGTGGCGAAATGAGCGATGCCGTCCTCGACGTGCCGGCAACCCACGACGCGATCGATGGCGTTCCCGCGCCTTCCGCCAATCCTGCGCTGTTCGGTCATGCTGGGATAAGATCTTTCCTGGCGCAATCCTATCAGTCGGGTCAGATGCACCACGCGCTATTGCTTGAGGGCCCGCAAGGTGTTGGCAAGGCAACGCTGGCATTCCACCTGGCTGGCCACATGTTGAAATATCCGGCGGAACGCGAGGCGCCGCTGGCGCTTGCGGAGCCGGATTTTACGGTGGCCCCCTATCGGCAGCTCGCGAGTGGTACACATCTGGCCATGCTGCATATCAGCCGCCCGGTGGATGCCAAGACAGGCAAGTTCAAGACTGGGATCACGGTGGACGAGGTGAGACGTGTCACGCACTTCCTCAACCGTACCGCCCACGATGGCGCTTGGCGTATCGTCATCGTCGACCCCGCAGATGATATGAATCGCAATGCTGCCAATGCCCTACTCAAGACTCTTGAAGAACCGCCGCAGCGAACACTTTTCATTCTGATCTCGCATTCTTCAGGCAGACTGCTGCCAACAATCCGCTCGCGCTGCCAATCGATCCGTTTTGAACCGCTGGACCGGCAAGACCTGCTTGCTGCTCTCTCGGCAATCAATCTGGACGCTGCACAACTGCCCGATGCGGATTCGCTCATCAACCACGCGGACGGCAGCGTTCGAAAGGCTGCCTTGCTGTTGGCATTTGGCGGGCTGGAAATTTCAGAAGCGGTCGATGCTATCCTGAGCAAGCCAGTCTTCGACGTGCCCAAAGCCCATGCGCTGGCAACGGCGCTGTCAGGGCGTGACGCCGAGATCCAGTACGATCTTTTCCTTGATGATTTGCTGGGGCGTATTGCTGTGAAGGCACGGCTTAGCGCAGAGCAAGGCGATGTCTCTGAAGCCAACCGCTGGTCGGGTATCTGGCAGGATATGCAGAACGAGGCGAGGGAAGCCGCTGCCTTCAATCTCGACCGCAAGCAGACTGTACTTATTTTCCTCGATAGGATGCATCGAGCTTTACATTGACCAAGTTGACCAAGCGGGTGTCCTGTGGTACGTTTGGTCATGTTGGTCAAGGAAGATATTATGAATCAGGTGAACCTGTACGATGCGAAAACCAATCTCTCCAATCTGGTGGATCGCGCTGCTGCGGGCGAAGAAGTTATCATCGCCAAGAACGGCGTCCCGTTAGCCAAATTGGGACCATTGCCGAAACAGGAAGTGCCGCGCGAACCGGCGCACGCACTGGAAATTTCGTACATCGCTGAGGACTTCGATGAAGCTGATGCGGAGACGATAGCCCTTTTCAACGGCAGCCTGTAATGAACCTTCTGCTAGATACACACGTCGTTCTTTGGTGGGACAATGGCGCTGGCCAGCTTGGATCGGCAACCCGCGCCGCCATTGCCGACCCGCAGAACAACGTCTACGTCAGCGCGGCCTCAATCTGGGAGATCGCCATTAAAAGCGCGAAGGGAAAGCTGCGTTTTACGGGCACGCCCAGCGCCGCAATTGAACGAAACGGCTTCCTACCGCTGTCTATTACGCCCGCACACGCGGAAATTGCCGGATTGCTCGAGTGGTCACACCCGGATCCGTTTGACCGTATGCTTGTGGCTCAAGCGCGAACAGACAGCATGATCTTGGTCCATGCGGACAGCATTATTCAAACCTACAGACAGGTGCCACAGCTTTGGGCGCGTTGAGACCCTAGCCGTGACTATGGCAATCAGGCCTGACTTGCGTTATGTCAGCCAGACGTTTTCTCCCAAGATGCCCAAACCAAAGACGAAATCAGGTCACGCATGAGCCGCGAAACATTTTACATCACAACTGCCATTTCTTATCCGAACGGAAGCCCGCACATCGGTCATGCCTATGAGCTGATCGCGACCGATGCGATTGCGCGCTTCAACCGCCATGATGGCAAGGACGTTATGTTCCTGAGCGGTACGGATGAACATGGTATCAAGATGTTGCAGACCGCGCGTAAGGAGGGCATCTCGCCGCGCGAGCTCGCCGACAGAAATGCCAAGCTTTTCCGCGACATGGGGCACTTTCTGAATGCATCCTATGATGATTTCATCCGCACGACAGAGGAACGTCACTACCAGTCGTCGCAAGCCATCTGGCAGAAGATGGCCGATGCCGGGGATATCTATAAGGGCGGCTATGCCGGCTGGTACTCCGTGCGCGACGAAGCCTATTACCAGGAAGACGAAACGGAAGTTCGTGCCGACAACGTGCGCTACGGTCCGCAGGGAACGCCTGTGGAATGGATTGAAGAAGAGAGCTATTTCTTCCGCCTGTCGGCCTATCAGGACCGTTTGCTGAAGCTTTATACAGACAATCCGGGCTTCATCGGGCCAGATGAGCGCCGCAACGAGGTCGTGTCCTTCGTGAAGTCTGGTTTGAAGGACCTCTCAATCTCCCGCACTACATTCGACTGGGGCGTTCCAGTTCCCGGCGATGAAAAACACGTCATGTATGTCTGGGTCGATGCGCTGACAAACTACATTACCGCCGCGGGTTATCCCGATGAAGAGGCCGAGCGCTGGCGCTATTGGCCGGCGGACGTGCATATTATCGGCAAGGATATCATCCGCTTCCACTCTGTCTATTGGCCAGCCTTTCTGTGGTCAGCGGGCATCGAACTGCCGAAGCGTGTTTTCGGCCACGGCTTCGTGTTCAACCGCGGCGAGAAAATGTCGAAATCGGTTGGCAATGTCATCGATCCTGTCTCACTGGTCGAACATTACGGCCTCGACCAACTGCGTTATTTCCTATTGCGCGAAATACCGTTCGGCCAGGATGGCAATTACAGCCATGAATCCATCGTCAACCGAACCAATGCGGATCTCGCCAATGATCTCGGCAATCTGGCACAGCGTTCGCTGTCGATGATCGCCAAGAATTGCGATGCCAAGGTTCCACAGCCTGGCGTATTGACCGACGTGGACAAGGCTATTCTCGATCAGGCCGTTGCAGCGCTGGAAACCGCACGCAAGGCCGTTGGCACGCAGGCGCTGCATCAGGCTCTGGCGGCAATCTTTGCTGTAGTGGCCGAAGCCAACCGTTATTTCGCTTCGCAAGAGCCTTGGGCACTGAAGAAGACCGATCCCGCACGCATGGAGACTGTTCTCTATGTGACGGCGGAAGTCATCCGGCGTGTCGGCATTCTTTGCCAGCCCTTCATTCCGGGCTCTGCAGCGAAATTGCTCGATATTCTAGCGGTACCAGCGGATAAGCGGAACTTTGTCGATCTGGTCGGAGGCGAACTCGTTCCGGGTGCAGACCTGCCAGCGCCACAGCCGATTTTCCCGCGTTATGTCGAAGCCGACAAAGAAGCCTGATAGATGCTCGTCGATAGTCACTGCCATCTGGATTTCGCCGACTTTGCCGAGGAGCGCGATGCCATCGTTCAGCGGGCACTGGACCATGGCATCAAGCGGCTGGTGACGATCTGTACACGCGTCCGGCGCTTTGGCGATATCGTCAAGATCGCTGAGCAGTATGACAGCGTTTATGCGTCTGTTGGAACGCATCCGAACAATGCGCATGAAGAACTCGATGTGACAGCGGAAGATTTGATCCGGCTTTCAGAGCATCCGAAGGTCGTTGCAATTGGCGAAGCCGGGCTTGACTATCACTATGACTACGCACCGCCAGAGGCGCAGGCGCAGGGTTTCCGCACACACATCGCAGCATCTCGCGCAACAGGCTTACCGCTCGTCATCCATGCCCGTAGCGCCGACGACGATATGATTTCGATCTTGACCGAAGAAACAGGGAAGGGCGCCTTCCCTTTCATTTTGCACTGCTTCTCCTCTGGTGCGGAACTGGCACGGGTCGGTGTAGAACTTGGCGGATACGTCTCCTTCTCGGGTATTCTCACTTTCAAGAACTCACCCGAGATACGCGAAATCGCCCGTAATGTGCCGCGCGACCAGTTGCTGGTCGAAACCGACGCGCCTTATCTCGCGCCGGTGCCACATCGTGGCAAACGCAACGAGCCAAGTTTCGTCCGGCATACCGCAGCGGTTTTGGCAGAAACCATCGGCGTCAGTGAAAAGGAGATCGGCGCTCTGACTTCGGAAAATGTGTTCCGGCTTTTCACCAAGATGCCAAGGCCCGATGCTGGGATCGCCAATGTCTGATCGCTTGCGCTTCACCATTCTTGGCTGCGGCTCATCTCCGGGCACGCCGCGTATCAATGGTGATTGGGGCAGGTGCGATCCAACGAACCCGAAGAACGGACGACGCCGTGCATCGATGCTGGTCGAGCGCATTGCGGAACACGGCGGTGTGACCACTGTCGTTATCGACACGGGGCCGGACTTCCGTTCGCAAATGATCGATTTCGGCTCCGGCAAGCTCGACGCGGTCATCTATACGCACGCACATGCCG
Organism: Phyllobacterium sp. LjRoot231; assembly: GCF_964253365.1. Taxonomy (NCBI): domain Bacteria; kingdom Pseudomonadati; phylum Pseudomonadota; class Alphaproteobacteria; order Hyphomicrobiales; family Phyllobacteriaceae; genus Phyllobacterium; species Phyllobacterium sp. LjRoot231. The sequence goes on along the minus strand of NZ_CAXUQT020000001.1, from coordinate 3,192,899 downwards.
ATCATATTCATGGGCTGGATGATCTGCGGACCTTTGTCATCGATCGTCGCGATCTTGTGAACATCTACGCCGATGCGGTGACGCAGCGACGCTTGATGGAAGGGTTCGCCTATTGCTTCAAGACGCCGGAGGGCTCGAGTTATCCGCCAATCCTGCGGCCGCATGAGATCATCCATCACGAAGCCTTCGAGATCGACGGCCCGGGTGGCGCCATCCATTTTCTGCCGCTGCCGCAGGTACACGGCGATATCCTGTCCCTGGGTTTTCGCATTGCGGATGTGGCCTATTGTTCCGACGTCAGTGCATTTCCAGACACGACCGCCGCGCAACTATTCGAGCTCGACACACTCGTCATCGACGCGCTACAATATAGACCCCACCCAAGTCATTTTTCTCTCGAAGAATCAATGGATTGGGTCGTGAAGCTCAAACCGCGTCGAGCTATACTGACCCATATGCACATACCGCTCGACTACGAAACCGTGTTGCGTGAAACACCAGACAATGTCGAGCCGGCTTTTGATGGCATGTCATTCGAGGTCGAGCTATGAGTAAAAGCGTTGAACGCGTTCGCCAGGCAGCCCACGCTGCCGGCCTCGATATTGAAATTCGCCAGATGGCCGATTCAACCCACACGGCGGAAGATGCGGCAATCCAGTGCGGCGTCACCGTGGCGCAGATCGTCAAATCCTTGATCTTTCAAGGCGCTGATACCGAAAACCTCTACCTGTTTCTTGTATCAGGACCACGCAAGCTCGATCTCGACAAAGCCGCCAGGCTAACTGGTGAAGCATTGCATAAAGCGGATCCCAAGCATGTGCGCAAGGAAACGGGCTTTGCTATTGGAGGCGTTTCACCGCTGGGGCATCTGATCGGCATCAAGGCTTATGCCGATGAAAGCCTGATGCAGTTCGATGTGGTCTGGGCCGCAGCAGGCGGCACCAACTTCGTTTTCCCCAGCGAACCACACGCGTTGGCCAAAGCTGCCAACGCACGGATAGCTGACATAACAGGCTGATTTATCTGTTCGACCATGGCTGTTGGTTCCAAATAGTGCGCTTTCGCTGATGTAGCTGAGTGAGTGGGCTGCTTTCCTTGCTTTCAAGGGGCAGCGAGGTATTAAACATAAATCTGTCCACCTGGTAGTGCTTGTCGAAGAATCCCTGAGGGTCGATAGATGGAACTATGACCATGGCCCGATGCACGCAAACGCCGTTTGTCGCTGAAACGAACTTCAAGGGATCAAATCTGCCGGATTGCATTGCAAAAGCTCTTTGGCAACTGAACGTAAATAAGGACAACGGGCCAGCAATGGCTGATCCTTTATCGCCAACGTGCCGGCATGCGCAATCAATGCACAACTACGCGCCGGCACGTCAAAATAATTTACGCTATTCCGATTCAAATTCGGGGATTGCCGATTCAAAGTTGGGGAACACCGATTCAATATCTTCGATATGTCGATGCAGTTTTTGAAATTGCCCGCGCTCCGCACCGTCGCCGCATTGGTAATTTGGCGGCGATTCCCCTGATCGGCGTTTAGGATAACACCGATTCCGTTTTGCAGACTTGCGTTGCAAACTTCTGGCAATCCGATTCTTGGTCAAACGGCGTTTGCGGTGAGCGGCCAACTCGGGATCGACTTGCAACAGCGCTTGGGCAGTGGACGAGGGGGGTGATATCGATCGCAATATCGAGCCTCAAGGCGGCGCAGCAGCACGAAGAATTCGACTGCATCATCACGATCGAGAATGCTGATGTGAACCTGAGATTGCTGATGATTAGTAGCAGGCAGCCGCTGGTACTGGCTTTCAACGACCGCGAACACCATGACGAGAGCGGTCTTGTCGCCACCCCGCCGAGGTTGAGGCGGCGATCCTCTTTGGTCGCATGATGCAAAGGCAGAGTCTGCTCATTCATTGCCACTCAGGGCGATGCCGCTCGCCAGCCGTTGCCTTGGCGATTCTCGCACATCGGTTGGGAAAGGGGAGGGAGGATCAGGCCGTCGATACGATGCGCCGGCTGACACCACGCGCTGCGCCCAACCTCTGGTGCTGTCACTGGCAGACAGCGTGCTTGGCCGATGGCAAGCCCGAAAAGGCCTGACTCGATCATTTTGAAACCGATGACGCTGTTCAGAAATTGAGGCATTTCAAAATGCAATGACGGCGTCACAAAATGATCCGATCCCAACCAGGCCCTGCCCAATAAATTAGAAGTTGCCCCTTCGTCGGCGTTTGCGCCGGCTCGTTTTCCGGATCATGCTTTTTGTAAAGAAGGAGCAAACCATGCGGAAATCACTGCAACAAAGAAATGCTGAACAGAAACTTAGGCAGCGCGAATACCGCGAGCGGTTGCAACAAGAGCGAAGGCCCTCGCGCGATGATTGCGCGCGCGTACTGATGCACACTTACTTTCTAAGGTTTGCCAAAGACAACGAAGCGACTCAAGACGCCATCGACGGTATCGTCAAGCGGCTGGTCCATCAGGGTTTCGCCCCGGACCTATCTTATGAGGTCGTCGATAGCATCGTTAAGAAATATGCAAAGGGCAGGTGGCAGTTCCGGCGCAAGCCACATCTGCTCAATCCGAACGGTCGGCTGAACAGTTGAAAGAGCTCTGTACCAGACAGCCTCGATAATGCTGGGCGGTGAGTGACGTTGATTAAACCCCACGTGCTCTCCCCATTACTCAGTTAAACGCCGTTTGATTCAGAATCGCTAATCCAGCATTTTCAAATGCCTCTGCAAATATAATCGGTGGGGCGTAGCGTAGCACATCCTCTATGTCTGGCGTCGATTAGAAACTGCGCCTAGCCGTCAGCCGCTCGGCTTCGCTCACTCGCTACGGAGCTGATTGGTTTCTTCAAGCCAAGGGCATTTTACGCTGCTTGGTGAAAACGAAATATGTCCCGAAGCTGAGAATGGGGAGAACCAGAAAGCACACATTGTCGAGACTAACCGGAATCGGCGCGGGAACGCGCCATTCTCGTTCCCCGTCGAATTGATTGGTATTCAAAACGTGGTCGATGAAGGGGCAAAGTTTCAAGACCGGCTCATTCCGATCGTTCGCGGACGCTTTCAGCAGCAATGCAATTGCCTCGTACCTCTCGCCATTCAGATAGGACAGCGGGCCACCTCCAAGCTTGCCAATGAAAGATTTGGTGAATCCAAGTCCATAACTTCCGCTGCGCGTGCTCACACGCGAAAGCTCGTGCATGGGACCGCGCTCAGGCAAACCGAATTCACACAGCTCGGATAGTAGCGTCCGACACCAAATTTCGTCCGTGCATCGATCCGCCAGCCGCTTCCTGAACTGTCAACCGCGTTGAATCGAGTGCGTAGCTGATGGTTATGGGCCGTGCCGCCTCATCTGCCTCAAATAAAATTCCGTAGAGTTTTGGGGCGTTTTCTCACTTGTAATAACATTGTCAACATTTAGCGAAGCCACGCAAAATGTTGACAATATAAATAATCGATAAAAAGTATATTTTTGCTATTGACGGGCGATCTGCCGCCTACGAGAATTCTAACTACACAGAAGAGAAAATTTTTTTCTCGCTGCAAGCTAGAGGATGACAAAATGAGTGAATACAGTTTTGTAATAGATAGCGATTTTTACTTTATGCTGGAAGGTGACGACCTTATATCAACCGACGATCTGTGACGAAATGCGAGGTTCGCAGGTATCCAATACTGTTCAACGAGAAGGAATTCTGCATTGAAATTCGAAACCAGTCCAAAAACACTGCGCAATCTCATCGATGCGATGCTGCGCAAAAATTATCCGCGTCCTCAGTTCTTGCGGGCGATCTATGGAGGCCGAAAGCAGCCATCGATCGTGGACGAACATGCCGATACGATCGTTTTCATGGTCGCAGAAGTGATTTGTAGAACGTACCGCATCTGCCGGGGGGAAGATAAGACCTTCTCGAATTACGAGGCCGAATACGTTCTCGGATTTGCTTGCGACCTGATCCGTAGCGACGATGAGGAAAACGCCGATCGCGATGAAGACTATTCCGTCAATCCTTATTGTGAATACGCACTTCCGAAGGACATCGAAGCCACGCTCATTGCGGTGACCGACTTGCTCATCACCACATTCAATGAGCAGGTCGAGTTTATCAACTCATGCCTGCTCGGAGACAAGCAACAAGAAAAACTTAGGGCCCAGCGGGTCCTCGGCACAGAACCAGTGGGACGCCAGCTTATCAATGAAATGGCGCGAACCTATCCGCCCAAAAACGGCCCGACATTTGGTATGATTGACAAGAATGGTAATTTCGGGATCTGCGGCTGCGAGCTTACTGATCGAGTTTTAGTGAGGGCGGCGCAGCATATTGCAACCGCACATGAGGTTGGTGGGGACCTACTGCAGGTCAGGCACTATCGGCGTGTGTTGCAATTGGCTTATGAATCATTGAGGTCTACTTCGCCAGCCACAAAACTGGAAATGGAAGCGGCCCATTGCGACCGCTCGATGTCACCCAAGCATCGAAGACAACTGAAGCAATGCGTGCAAAACCTCATCCGGACACTGCATTGCAGGGCCGCCATTCAACACAAACGTGGCAGCACACGCCATACGGTCAACTCGGCATCTCTATTGTGAGTGCCCACGAGCATCAAGCAGGAGCATCATAATAGCCAACATCGGCGACGATGTGGGTCGTCGCCTCTTGGACAGCCGAGTTGCAACCTTAATCCACGGCAATCCAGCGTCAGGCCGCAGTCATACGGCTGCAAACAACGTTGGCAAGCGAATGTAGAAATCAATCGGTTTCATCGACAATTGAGGGTCTGGTGTTCCGGCATGCTGCGGACTGCACTGATCGAGGACGCTGGATGCACCAAAGAGGACACTCAAAATAGCAACATTTTTGGTTATCTTCTGTGAAGAGACGCTACTTTCAACATTTCTCTCTTACATGAATGTTGACAATAACTCTAAGAACACAAAATCACTACTTTCATTTTTTTACTATTAACATCGTTTCAAAATCGACAGAGCATCTTGATAACAGCGCTTTTTACAATGCAAGGGAATACGACATGGAACTGCAAACCAACTATACAATTGCTCGCGAACTCATCGGCGAAATGCTTGCAAAACATCCGCCACAATCAGTTTCCTCTTTCGGCGTAGTGGACTGTGACGGACACTTTGGCTTGACTGAAGACATTCGGGCGGACGCTCTGCTGATGTACAGCTCCGATCACATTGCCGGACAGTATTTCGATACGAAGTACCTGTTCGCCGAGCATCACGCCGCGCTCGTTTTACAGTATAGCTATGACACCTGGATATCTAACAAGACAACCAGGCGGGCGTGTTACACGATCACGGATGCCGATAGCGGTGAGGTTACAGGGCGTATCTATTTGGACGACAGCGAGATCTCAGATGATGCCGTTTCGCTGGTCACTGAGTGCGTTGGCCAGCTGATCCGGACATTCAACTCCAGGTTTGATCCGCGCCAAGTCGCTGCGATCAGGGCCAAATTTGAAGAAGAGGAAGCATACGACAAGCTTTTCCGGCCACGGCAAGAACGAGCCCAATTACGGCAAATGTTCTACTGTGCAGACGGGACGACCTCTCACCAGGCTACCTAGTTTTACTGTTCAAGCCGAAGGTTTCTCCACCTTGCACCACAATGCAAAGTACGAAACTTCCTTTCGTGCATACGAGCAAGCTGTCTGCGCAACCAAGTGTGGGCAACTGTCCATCGGGACAACCATACCCAACTCATCGGCAGCCGTTTGGGCTACCGATGAGTTGGGTTCCCCCTTCAAGACCTTCAACGTTTGGGAGATGAAAACTATGATCTACATTGTGCGGCAAAAGTATAAGCTCGGCGTTTCTGGCGTCCCTTTGGTCGCAATATGTGGCCTGACATCCGCCACGCTGAGGAGTACTTCAAGCGCGTTTGTTCCGACTTCCAAACCGCGCGCTGATATTCATGAGAAGGCCAGTACTTACGGCGTCGAGACGCATTTGAAGGGATGGAGCCCATACCGCTGACGGTGAGCCTCACACACTGCAGAAAATTTCGTTCGTAACCGCAGCATCGGTCTCGTCGCCACTAAATCTGGTTTCGTAATCGTTGGATCGGCCAACACCTCGTTGATTGAGTTTGGGCGGCGTGTGACTAGAGTTCCATAATCTATCTTATGTGATCCTTACCTGTAGCCGCAAAGTTAAAATGTCCTGTTTCTGCAAAGTAGAAACGTCGCTGTGTCACCTTCTCGCTTGTTGCAACGAGATTTGGGGTGCGGATTTTGGGATTGATTTTAATGAGCGAACGCGAACTGCATCGTATCGAGGTTTTGTCAGAGGTTATTGAGCGGCGTCGGACGATTGCGTCAGCGGCAATTGTGCTGTCGCTGAGTGTACGTCAGGTGCAACGGATCATGCGGACATTTTGTCTTGAAGGTGCGACGGCACTTCGGCACCGCAGCCGCGGCCGGCGGTCGAACAACCGTATCAACGACGGCGTGCGTGAGCTCGCGCTGCAGCTGGTCCGGGAGCGCTATGCGGACTTTGGTCCGACGCTGGCCGCCGAGAAGCTTGGTGAGCATGGATTTTCGGTTTCGCGCGAGACGCTGCGCCAGTGGATGGCGGATGATGGCTTATGGCTGTCGCGCAAGCAGCGCCGGACGTTTCGCCAGCCGCGGCTACGGCGCGAATATTACGGTGAGCTGATCCAGATTGACGGCAGCGATCATCGCTGGTTTGAGGATCGCGGCGATGCGTGCACGCTGCTTGTGTTCATCGACGATGCAACCGGGAAGCTGATGCAGCTTTTGTTTGTCCGCTCGGAGAGCGCCTTCAGCTATTTTGCGGCGCTGGAGCTTTACCTGAAGACCCATGGCCGTCCGGTTGCATTCTACTCCGACAAGCACTCGGTGTTCCGGGTTACCAAGCAGGACGCCAAGGGCGGCCAGGGCATGACCCAGTTCGGCCGGGCGCTCTCGGAACTCAGCATTGAGATACTTTGCGCCAATTCGAGCCAGGCGAAAGGCCGGGTCGAACGGGTCAATCGCACCTTGCAGGACCGTCTGGTCAAGGAACTGCGGCTGGCAGGCATCGGCGATATGACTGCCGGCAACGCGTTTCTGCACGGCTTCACGGAGCGGTTCAATGCGCGATTTGCGGTTTCTCCGATCAAGCCGAACAATCTGCACCGGCCGCTCAATGTCGTTCCGGACAGAATGCGCGACATTCTGTGCAAGCGGGAACAGCGTTACGTCGGGGAGCAGCTGGCGTTTTCCTATGAGCGCAAGCGCATCATGCTGGAGGAGAACGAGATCAGTCGGGGTCTGGTCGGCAAATATATCGACACTTACGCCTTTGCCGACGGCCGTCTCGAGATGCGCTGGAAAGGCATAACCCTGCCCTACAGGATGTTCGACAAGGATCAGCGTGTCACCCATGCAGCGGTGACCGAGAACAAACGGCTGGGCGATGTGCTGTCGTTTATCAAGGCTCAGCAGGATCCATTGCCGGCACCGAAGGTGAAGACCAACAGCGAGGGCATTGCTTATCAAAAACGCGGCCGCAAACCACCCGGACAAAAGGGCCGGGTTGATCAGATGATTGAGCGCCGAGCCTGTGAACAGGTGGCAAGTGCTCCCTCTATTGTCGCCGGTCCGGGCTGCGATATTGAGGTCTCCGCCCTGCCCGGCAACACGCCTCGGCGCATGTCAGGATGACATTTCTACTTTGCAGAACATGCGACATTTCTACTTGGTTGCAACATTACCTGTAGCCGGGCACATTCTATTTTCAATTGCAACAAATGCTAAACCCTCTTTGTTTTCAGGAGGATGGAATGCCCCGTAGTTTCAGGCAATTGAATATGAATGAGCGCCGTATCGTTGCGCAGATGTTACAAGCCAAGGCTCGATTGGCGCAGATTGCAACAGTTCTTGGCCGCAGCCGGTCCACGGTTCACCGCGAGATCAAACGCAATTGGTGGCATGACACGGAAGTCCCGCAGGCTGATGGTTATTGGCATGTGACAGCGCAAAGTCTTTGTGAACAGCGGCGGCGGTCGTATCGCAAGCTGCATCAGCATCCGCAACTGTGTCATGTCGTCATCGATCGTTTGAAAGCCGGCTGGTCGCCTGAACAGATAGCCGGCCGGTTGAAGATAGAACCTGATGGTCAACACCGGCTCTGCCATGAGACGATCTATCGTTACGTCTATTCTGAAGATGGCCAATCCCAGGCGCTTGCCCGTCACTTGCCCGAGCGTCGCCGCAAACGAAAGCCGCGCTATGCCCGAAGGCCGCGAAGTCTTGTGTTTCCGGACTTTATGGCTATTCGCCACCGTCCCGCACAGATCAATGACCGTGGCCAGTTTGGACATTGGGAGGGTGATCTGATGATCTTTCGCAAGGAGTACGGCAATGCCAACATTGCCACACTGGTGGAGCGTAAAAGCCGTTACACTGTCCTGTTTCGCAACAATGACCGGCAATCGAAACCGATCATGGGCCGTCTGATCAATGAACTGTCAACGCTTCCGCATTCAGCGAGGCAAAGTATCACGTTTGACCGGGGCTTCGAGTTCGTGTCCTGGCGCGATCTGGAGTCCGGGATGGGGACGAAGGCATGGTTCTGCGACCCGCAAGCGCCCTGGCAAAAAGGCTCTGTCGAAAACATGAACAAAAGAGTGAGGCGCTACCTGCCGCGTGATACCGATCTCCTGTCACTGCCACATCAATCGGTCAGGTCAATATGCGAGCGCCTCAATGCGACCCCGCGAAAGTGTCTTGACTACAGGACCCCAACCGAAGTGTTCAGGGAGCAGCTTGTTGAAATAGTATCGCTGCCGGATTAGCCTGCCCCACCCCGCCGTTGCATTTGAAATAGAACCCACACCGCAAAGTTAAAATGTCCTGTTTCTGCAAAGTAGAAACGTCGCTGTGTCACCTTCTCGCTTGTTGCAACGAGATTTGGGGTGCGGATTTTGGGATTGATTTTAATGAGCGAACGCGAACTGCATCGTATCGAGGTTTTGTCAGAGGTTATTGAGCGGCGTCGGACGATTGCGTCAGCGGCAATTGTGCTGTCGCTGAGTGTACGTCAGGTGCAACGGATCATGCGGACATTTTGTCTTGAAGGTGCGACGGCACTTCGGCACCGCAGCCGCGGCCGGCGGTCGAACAACCGTATCAACGACGGCGTGCGTGAGCTCGCGCTGCAGCTGGTCCGGGAGCGCTATGCGGACTTTGGTCCGACGCTGGCCGCCGAGAAGCTTGGTGAGCATGGATTTTCGGTTTCGCGCGAGACGCTGCGCCAGTGGATGGCGGATGATGGCTTATGGCTGTCGCGCAAGCAGCGCCGGACGTTTCGCCAGCCGCGGCTACGGCGCGAATATTACGGTGAGCTGATCCAGATTGACGGCAGCGATCATCGCTGGTTTGAGGATCGCGGCGATGCGTGCACGCTGCTTGTGTTCATCGACGATGCAACCGGGAAGCTGATGCAGCTTTTGTTTGTCCGCTCGGAGAGCGCCTTCAGCTATTTTGCGGCGCTGGAGCTTTACCTGAAGACCCATGGCCGTCCGGTTGCATTCTACTCCGACAAGCACTCGGTGTTCCGGGTTACCAAGCAGGACGCCAAGGGCGGCCAGGGCATGACCCAGTTCGGCCGGGCGCTCTCGGAACTCAGCATTGAGATACTTTGCGCCAATTCGAGCCAGGCGAAAGGCCGGGTCGAACGGGTCAATCGCACCTTGCAGGACCGTCTGGTCAAGGAACTGCGGCTGGCAGGCATCGGCGATATGACTGCCGGCAACGCGTTTCTGCACGGCTTCACGGAGCGGTTCAATGCGCGATTTGCGGTTTCTCCGATCAAGCCGAACAATCTGCACCGGCCGCTCAATGTCGTTCCGGACAGAATGCGCGACATTCTGTGCAAGCGGGAACAGCGTTACGTCGGGGAGCAGCTGGCGTTTTCCTATGAGCGCAAGCGCATCATGCTGGAGGAGAACGAGATCAGTCGGGGTCTGGTCGGCAAATATATCGACACTTACGCCTTTGCCGACGGCCGTCTCGAGATGCGCTGGAAAGGCATAACCCTGCCCTACAGGATGTTCGACAAGGATCAGCGTGTCACCCATGCAGCGGTGACCGAGAACAAACGGCTGGGCGATGTGCTGTCGTTTATCAAGGCTCAGCAGGATCCATTGCCGGCACCGAAGGTGAAGACCAACAGCGAGGGCATTGCTTATCAAAAACGCGGCCGCAAACCACCCGGACAAAAGGGCCGGGTTGATCAGATGATTGAGCGCCGAGCCTGTGAACAGGTGGCAAGTGCTCCCTCTATTGTCGCCGGTCCGGGCTGCGATATTGAGGTCTCCGCCCTGCCCGGCAACACGCCTCGGCGCCTGTCAGGATGACATTTCTACTTTGCAGAACATGCGACATTTCTACTTGGTTGCAACATTACCTGTAGCGTGGGCACATTCTATTTTCAATTGCAACAAATGCTAAACCCTCTTTGTTTTCAGGAGGATGGAATGCCCCGTAGTTTCAGGCAATTGAATATGAATGAGCGCCGTATCGTTGCGCAGATGTTACAAGCCAAGGCTCGATTGGCGCAGATTGCAACAGTTCTTGGCCGCAGCCGGTCCACGGTTCACCGCGAGATCAAACGCAATTGGTGGCATGACACGGAAGTCCCGCAGGCTGATGGTTATTGGCATGTGACAGCGCAAAGTCTTTGTGAACAGCGGCGGCGGTCGTATCGCAAGCTGCATCAGCATCCGAAACTGTGTCGGCACATTCTATTTTCAATTGCAACAAATGCTAAACCCTCTTTGTTTTCAGGAGGATGGAATGCCCCGAAAGTGCCACTGTGTTGCGTGCCCCTAGAGCCAGCGGGGGGCAAGAAGTTCGAGGAGCAGAATGTATGCCGGCAGTAGTGCGGCATTCTTGCGGATCGTGTTACCTGCAGTTTGACTACCAGAATGGTGCAGTCCGTTTGAACTTGCCCCATCTGTTGTTCAACCGGCCGGTGCCCGCCATCTCGAGATGTCCCTGCCAGCCGGTCACAGCGCCAAGAGCGCGATGCACATCGGGACTTTCCGCACGTTCCTGGATATTAGCCAGAAGGGTCTGCGAAGTTCTGATGTCATTGGCTTCTCCCAGCACATCCTGCAATCGGGACAGCTGCTTGAGATATTTTCCAGTCGATGCCTGACTTGCATAAAGTGGCAAAAAGAACTCTGTGGCGTAGCGCAATTTCTTCAAGGTGAGCCGCAGCTTGTGCCGCGCTTGGGGCCGAAGATGGCGAAAATGCCGCCCGCGCTTGAGTGCCTTACGCTCGATGCGGGTAAGGATACGGGAAGCAAATTTCTTCAGCGGTTCGGCGAGTGTTCGCAGATCGTCGCTTGCGACATCATTTCGCCAGCTTCTCCGCTCGATGACGAGTCCTAGTAACAAAAGAAAACGGTTGGTTTGTTGATCGGCGATACTGTCACGCACCACATGATAGCTTTGGTCCCGGAACGGCGCGCACGCGGCGCGCATTTTGGAGAACTCGATTCCTGGAAGATTTGCTCTCTCGATATCGGCGAGCGTTGAGTTGGTAAAAACATCCCAGTTGCGTGCTGGTCCTAATGTTCGTGCGAATCGTCTCGCCTCAGCATCAAACGCCTGCAGTGAGGGCGCCTCCAACTCGCGCCGTAAAAAATACAAGGCCGTTCGCAGACGCCGCAACGCCACACGCAGCTGATGGACACCTTCGGATTCGCGACCGCTTTCTGCTGGAGACAGATTTGCCAGTATCTGTTGTTGGCAACTCGACAGGAGTTTGGCGATCCCTTCATCCACGGTGTCCTGACTATCAAGATTTGACGACGATGCCTTCAAAGCCATTGGATCAATACCCAGCGCGAGTGCATAGCCGCGCGCGGATTTGCTCTGCGTTTCAAGGCACAGCGACGAGGCATCCATCAAGCCGAGGCCGAATTGGTAGAGTGCTGCCGCCCTGCCCTGTTTCAGTTCGAGTTCGACCTCACACAGCGGCTCGCGTTGCGATCCGGCCTCTATCACGCCATCGTCGAACGCGACCTCGATCTGCCCCTCAGGCACATCGATGGTCACCCGATGCCGGCGTACTCTGGTGATAAAGATCGGCACGAGTTGATCGACAGCGATCTTGTTGAAAATCCCGTCGATATCCGACATTAGCAGCGCACCAAGATCTGGGGCCAGGATCTCGACCGGCGTTTCCCATTCCTGGCGTGTCAATGGATCGCCAACGGACATCCGTTTGATAGTTTGCACGAAGTATTTGCCGCTACGCCGAACCCGCAGGGAAAGGCCGGCGCGAAAAAGCTGATGATCCGTTGTATCGTAATACGTTGCTTCCAAGCGGCGGATGATGCCCTTGTTGCGGGCTGCCTGCAGAATGATGGGGGAGGTTCGAATCTGGTCGAGCATCCCGGGAGGGGCACGCAGCTTCAGTTCAACTTCAACTGGAGTAGACCGAGGCAAATCGACACCATTGATGCTTGCTTGCTTCCCCATATTGCGATCCGACGCAGCCATCCTATGACCCTGTTTCTTAAACAATCCTATATTATCGCTTGTGACCCGCATTGGTAGCGCTCATGTAGCATATCTTGTTTGGGCCGATAGTCGCGATCTGGACCAGTACGGTAAGACTGATGATGCGCAGGCTAATGCTTCTTCGTCATGCCAAATCGGATAGGCCCGATGGCATTGGCGACCATGAGCGCCCGCTTGCAAGACTAAGCGAGATCGGCAACCTTGCGTTTCAAATCGGCAATATAGTGAGCGACAGTAAGGCCCGAACCGGTTGCCTGCTCCAAGATTTCGGTAGGTGTTCGCGAGCGCCCATATTGATGCACGTTCTCATTCAGCCACGACTTCAAAGGTGCGTAGTCGCCTCTATCCAGCCCCTCCTCCACCCCGGAAACTGGCTTCGCACTGGCGAAGAGCTGCGACGACATGATGTTGCCGATCGTATATGTGGGGAATGAACCCACCATGCCCGACGACCAATGCACGTCCTGAAGCACGCCAAGTGCATCGCTCGGAACATCGAGTCCAAGATAGGACTTCATCTTGTCTCGCCAGATGGATGGCAAATCGCTGACGCGGATTTCTCCGGCCATGAGCCCCGCCTCGATCTCCGAGCGCAGCATGATGTGGAAATCATAGGTGAGCTCGTCCGCCTCGACCCGGATCATGCTGGGACGCGGTGCATTGACCACGCGCCAGAAATCTTCGACCGAAACATCCGCAAGTTGTTCGGGGAACATGCTGCGCAATTCTTCAAAATGAAGCTCCCAGAACCGGCGCGAACGACCGACACGGTTTTCCCACAGTCTCGATTGCGACTCGTGCATGCCAAAACTGGTGCCGCCGACCGCGTAGAGATTAACGAAATCGGTCGTGAATACCGATCGGCTGAAGCGCTCGGCGATCCCCTGCTCGTACATCCCGTGACCGGCTTCGTGCCACACGGCAAACAGGCCGCCGGGCAGCCAGGTCTCGCGGAAACGTCCGGTGATGCGCACATCTGCGCTTGTAAACGAGATTTCGAACGGATGAACGGTGTCATCCAGACGGCCTCGATTGAAATCGTAGCCGAAGCGCTCGGATATCATACTGGAAAATGCGCGCTGCCGAGCGACAGGATAGGCCCGGTCGAGAATCTCGGTGCGCACTGGGCGTATCTGCTTGGCCTCATCGAGCAACGGAACGAGCGACTTTTGCAGCTCGCCGTAAAGATCGCGCAGTCTCGACCAGGTCATCCCCGGTTCGTAGGTCGAAACCAGTGCATCATAGGGATGCTCGTCGTAGCCGATTGCCCCGGCGATCTCCCGCTGCATGTCCATAGTACGTTCGAGCCACGGCGCGAAAGCGGCGAAATCATCGACGCTGCGCGCTTGTTTCCATGCAGCCTGCGCATTGGTCTTGAGTTCGGCGGCGGCTGAGACAAGTTTGGCCGGGATGCGCGCAAGCACATCGATCGACGCTGCGGCTTGTTCCACCGCGGCACGCTGTAAACTATCACCCTCTGTATCGGCGCGCGCACTTTCAATGGCTTTCATCATGCGGTCGCCAGTCGCGATATCTCGGGCAAGGCCAACAAGCGTCGCGATCTGCTTTCCGCGTGCATCGACGCCTCCAGGCGGCATCATCGTGCGTGCGTCCCATGTCAGCAAATTGACCGCACACAGGATATCGTTGACCTTGGCGACTTCGCTTTCGAAAGTGGTGAAGCTCATCCGGGTTTCCTCAAGTTCGGATATGGATCATATCCGCGCGTATCGCAGATGTGGCGCCGAAATCGGCCAGATGACAGGCGGCGCGATGCGCTGACGCACGTCGGGTCAGTGCTGGCCTTTCGACGCGGCAGCGATCGAACACATACGGACAGCGGCTTGCGAACGGGCAGCCACGTGGAACGTTCAGCGGACTTGGTAGCTCGCCGCGCGCGGCAACAACTCTGGAGCGCTGTGTTGGATCAAGTTCAGGTGCAGCATCGAGAAGCGCTTTCGAATAGGGATGGCGCGGCGAAGCGAACAGGCTCTCGGACGGTCCAATTTCCATAATCTGTCCAAGATACATGACAGCGACCCGGTGCGAGATATGACGTACGAGGCGCAAGTCATGTGCGACGAATATCAGCGTCAGGTGCAATTGCTCCTGAAGCTGCAACAGGAGATTGATGACCTGCGCCTGCACTGAAACATCGAGCGCCGAGACCAGTTCGTCGGCAACGATGACATCCGGCTCTACTGCGAGTGCACGGGCGATGCCAATGCGCTGGCGCTGGCCACCGGAGAATTCATGCGGATAGCGGAATGCTGCATCTTGTGGAAGGCGCACGAGGTCCAGCAATTCGGCAATACGTGCCGGGATGTCCTTCTTGGGGCGCATGCGGTGTACGGACAGAGCTTCATTCAGCACTTGCCGCACAGTCATTCGCGGATTGAGTGAGCCATAGGGGTCCTGGAAGATCATTTGCACCCGCTTGTTGAAGGCACGTCGCTCGGCAGCCCGGAAGGTTGCGATGTCCCTGCCCTCGAAGCGAATAGCGCCGCCGTCTGGATCAAGCAAACGCACGAGACAGCGTGCCAAAGTGGATTTCCCACAACCGGATTCTCCAACAATGCCAAGCGTCTCGCCGCGATGCACCTCAAAACTGACATTATTGAGCGCATGCACTGCCATTGGCGGCTTGCCCGAGAGACGCCGCATCAGCGAATACGGAGCGCCAAATTGCTTGAAGACTCCATCAACCGAGATGATTGGAATAGCGGTGCTCAAAGGATTGCCTCCGCTGCCGCTACCCGGTCCTGATGGAAACAAGCGACTTTCCGGTTACTATCCAGCGATTGAAGTGGCGGCCGCTCCTGCCTGCATATATCGGTAGCAAAGCTGCAGCGCGGATGGAATGCACATCCAGCCGGAAGATCGGTGAGGCTAGGCGGCGTTCCCTCTATCGATGAAAGCATGGTTCGCACCGCGCCGGCACGTGGCACCGAGCCAAGCAGCCCGCGCGTATAGGGATGGCGCGGCTGCCTGAACACGTCGATCACAGTTCCCATCTCAACGATACGTCCAGCATACATTACCGCCATGCGATCACAGGTCCCGGCAATGACGCCGAGATCATGGGTGACGAGCACGACGCTCATCGCCAACCGGTCGCGCAGGTCGAGCAGGAGTTTCAGAATCTGGTCCTGAATGGTGACGTCGAGCGCGGTTGTCGGCTCATCGGCCAGAAGCAGCTTCGGCGAACAAGCCAGCGCGATGGCAATCATGGCGCGTTGGCGCATGCCGCCGGAAAACTGGTGCGGATACTCGTTGAGCCGCCGTTCAGCCGCTGGGATACCGACAATGTTCATCAACTCCAGCGCCCGTGCCCGCCGCTCGCGCGCGTTCAGCTTGGTATGGGCGACAAGGTTTTCGTCGAGTTGCAAACCGATGGGCAGCACCGGATTGAGCGCGGTCATCGGCTCCTGAAAAATCATCGCGATTTCACTGCCGCGGATACGCCGGAGTTGTTCAGCCGGCATAGCCACCAGATCGCGCCCGCCCCACTCGACCTTACCGCTAACATGACCGGGAGCCTGAATGAGTCCCATGATCGAGCGCAACGTCACGCTCTTGCCCGAGCCGGATTCGCCGACCAACCCGACTACTTCACCGGGCCCAACGTCCAGATCCACATCAGCGACGGCGAGCGCCGTGCCGCGTGGCGTATTGAAAATTGTCGTCAGACCGCGAACAGTCAGGCCTACTTCCATGTCAGTGCCAGTCGTCATCGCCGCCCCCTCAGGAGTTGTGCGAGCCCATCCCCCGTAAGGCTGAAACCAAGGCCGGTAATAACAATGGCAATGCCGGGAAAAACGGATATCCACCACGCTGTGTTCATGAAGTTCTTGCCGTCGGCGATCTGCACGCCCCATTCGGAAGCTGGCGGTTGGGCGCCAAGTCCGAGATAGCCGAGACTTGACCCCAAGAGGATCGCAAGTGCCATATCGGTCATCCAGTAAACGACGGCTGGGGTAATAGCATTGGGCAAGAGGTGCCGGAAAACAATCCGCATGGGGGTATATCCCATGACCCGCCCTGCATCGGCGTAATCGAGCCGCTTTTGTACCTTCACCTCCGCGGCAACCAGACGTG
The DNA here is from genome assembly GCF_964253365.1 of Phyllobacterium sp. LjRoot231. Taxonomy (NCBI): domain Bacteria; kingdom Pseudomonadati; phylum Pseudomonadota; class Alphaproteobacteria; order Hyphomicrobiales; family Phyllobacteriaceae; genus Phyllobacterium; species Phyllobacterium sp. LjRoot231. Next base: position 3,176,214 of record NZ_CAXUQT020000001.1, on the reverse strand, counting down.
CATAGAACACCCAGCCGACAATGCCGACAGCAACGTACATATTGCCGAGACCAGGTCCCAGAACCGAGACGATCGCGATAACGAGAACCAGAAACGGGAACGTGATGACCGCATCCACGACGCGGCCGAAAATCGCCTCCGCCAGGCCGCCCGCATAGCCGACATAGGCTCCTACAATCGTTCCGAAGATGAACGGGCCGACGGTCGCGAACACCGCGATCTGCATATCGATCGTATAGGCATGGATCACACGGGACAGGACATCGCGGCCAAAACTGTCCGTTCCGAACGGATGTGCCGGACTCGGCCCTTTCAGCAGTGCGTTGTAGTCGAAGGCAATGGGATCATACGGGGCAAAAAGTGCTGGAAAGAATGCGATGAGCAGGCTGATACCCAGAATGATGATTCCCCAAACGAGGGTACGCGGCAACACAGGCCGCGTGAATCTCAGCGAGAGGCCAACTCCTTCGCTGAAGGCGCTCATCGAGCGATCCTTGGGTCAAGCCAGGCCTGGAAAATGTCCGTCGCGAGGAACGTAAGCGAGACCAGAACCGCCAGCGCGATTGTCAGCCCTTGTAGCATCGGATAATCACGACCGTAGATACTTTCGATCATCAGCCGCCCAGCACCGGGCACGGCAAAAACAGTTTCCGTTATCACCGCACCGCCAAGCAGCGTGCCGATTTGCAGCCCGAACAGGGTGACGGTAGAAATCAGCGCGTTGCGTAAGACATGCCTGAGCATGATGATGCGGGGGCGCAGACCTTTGGCGCGGGCGAAATCGACATATTCGGCGTTGATGACGCCGATAATGGAAGATCGCAGGTTCCGCATCAGCACGGCAGAAAAGCTGAACGCCAGCGTCAGAGCCGGCAGGAACAGATGATAGAGCCTGTCGCCAAATGTCTCGCCATAACCACCGACCGGGAACCACTTCAGCGTTGCGCCGAACACAGTCAACATCAGGATGCCGACGTAAAAAACCGGCATCGACAACCCGACCTGAAATGTGCCGCGAATGACGGCATCAGCGGTCTGTTCCCTCTTTAGTGCTGCAAGGAAAGCCAAGGGCACGGCCATAATGAGAGCCAGCAGCGCCGCCATTAAGGTCAGCATCAGCGTTACCGGCAAGCGTTGGAGAATGATGGTCATCACAGGCAGCTTCAGTGCGATTGATGTACCGAGATCGCCGGTGAGGACGTTCTTTACGAAATACAGGAATTGAACAGGGATCGGTTTGTCGAGCCCAAGGCTGGCATTGATGCGCTCAACGTCGGCATCAATCGCACGATCGCCGAGCATGGCGCTTGCGGGATCACCTGGCAGAAGCCTCACCAGGACGAATGTGACGACGAGGATAAACACCACCGTCGGGATCATTTGGAGAATGCGACGCAGAACGAAACTGAAAAGTGGCAATGCGCCGCTCCCGATGTTTTGCATGAGTATCAACAATGAACGCGGGTGACATCTCAATCACCCGCGGCACGCACTTGAAACTCCTATTTATCCAGCCACGCACGACCGAAGAAATTGTTGCCAAGCGGTATCTGCAAGAAACCATGCACCTTCTTGCTCAACGCCACAGGATAAGGTGTCTCGTAGAGCGGCACGATAGGCCCCTCGGCATTATAGATCTCCTGAATCCGGGCGTATTGGGCTGCACGCTTGGTAGCATCGATTTCCTTCTGCGATGCATCGAACAGCTTGTCCGACTCCTCGTTCTTCCAACCGGTATGCAGTGCATCGATAGTCGGCGAATAAACGAAGTAGGACGTTATCTCGTTCGGATCGGCAATATCGTCCGTCCACGCAGCTTCACGCATTGTGAAAACGCCATCGCGATATTGTTGAGTGCGGGTGGCATTGTCCACCTGTTGCAGCTCAAGCTTGATGCCAAGCGGCGCCCACATCTGCTGCAAGGCAGTCGCGATACCAACCTCGTCCTGATTTCCTGCCAAAACGAGGATACTCGTGTCGAAACCCTTCTCGAACCCGGCTTCCTTCATGAGACCCTTCGCCTTTTCGATATCGTAGACGTAGAGCGGCTTGTCGCCGGTGTGCATCGGCGTGGCCGAGGACATATAGGAGGTCAACGGCTTGCCGACGCCATGTGTTACGATGGCAATAATGGCGTCCTTGTTGACGGCATAATTCATTGCCTGCCGCACTTTTGGATTGGACAGAGGATTGTCCTTGCCCTTGATCTGCGGCCGCGCATTCATGGTGACATACTGCACGCGCGTCGATGGAAACAGTTCCATATTAAGATTGCCGGCTGACTTCAGTTCGTCAACGCGTGAATAGGGAATGAATTCCGCCCCATCGATTTCACCGGAATTCAGCTTCAAGATACGGGTAGCGTCATCGGGCAGGACCTCGAAGGTGACGCCGTCAAGGTAAGGTAATGGCTTGCCGTCTTCGCCCTTGCCCCAGTAATGCTCGTTGCGCACCAGCTTCATTGTTGATCCGCGATCCCAGGATTGCAACACGAATGGGCCAGAACCGACCGGATGTTCGGCGAAAGCCTTCGCTTTGTCCGCGTCCGTCGCTCCAGTTGATGCCTCGAAAATCTTCTGTGGCAAAATCGCCGTGTTGAAAACGGTAAGTGCAGCGAGGATGGCTGGATCTGGATGCTTCAACTTCAGGATGACAGTCTTGTCCCCCTCCGTCGTGACATCCTCAATTGAACTCACCAGGAAGTTCCAGATGCCATTATCCTTATTCGCGGCGCGTTTCAGCGACCATGCTACATCGGCTGGCGTGATCGGCGAACCGTCGGAAAACTGGATGCCGTCACGCAATGTAAGGGTTACACTCATCCCGTCATCGGCGACTTTCCACTCGGTAGCAAGACCGGCCTGAACCCCTTTCCCATTATCAGTGGGGAGGAGTAGCGTGTCGTAGAGATTGGACAGAATCCAGATATCCACATTGGCGTCGTTGAGCACCGGATCGAGAAAGAGGCTGTCGGCGTAACGTCCATACGTCATCACACCACCCCTCTCCACGGCAAACGCCGAAAGGCTCGTACCGACGAGCAATACGGCGGCAAGAGCCGCCTTGGCGATCTTTTTCATTCGTATTCCCCTTTTATTGTGAACCGTATAACTGTTCTTATTGGATATAACGATTTCACGTGCCTTCTGCCCTGTCAACAGTTTATACATCATTCTTTGCCTCAACCCAGACTTGCGATTGGGCGGAGCACGGTATAATCGTAATAGCCTGTTAGAACAGCTAAAGACTGGGTTCATGGAATTTTTTATCGACCGCGATTTGCCGGTTCCCCTCCGAACACAACTTCATGGGCTCATAGAGTATGGCATCGCCTGCGGTGAATTGCTTCCGGGTGAAGCTCTTCCTTCCGTGCGCGAACTTGCGGAGAAGATCGGCGTGGCGCCGATGACGGTCAGCCAGGTCTATGCTGATCTGAAAGCAGAAGGGTTGATCGACGCACGCCCGGGATCCGGTACATTTGTAACGGACAGTCTGCAGGCACGACTCGCCGGCCGTTCGGACCAGTCGAATTTGCATCGTCATATCGATGCGTTGATAGAGGAAAGCCGGGCCCTTGGCATTCGATCTGCCGAGTTCGTCTCATTGGTTAGTTCCAGGGTCTTCTACCGCGAAAGCCTTGGCCAACGTATGCGAATAGTCATGATTGGACTGTTTCCCGAGGCAACCGCAAGCTATGCGCGTTTCATTGCCGCCCGTCTCGGAAGGGGTGTGACCGTGGAACCGCTGACGATCTCGGCAATCGAGCGTGATCGAGAGATCCGGGGCCGTGCGAACTCAGCTGACCTTGCGATAACCTTTGCCAACCGGCACCGGGAAGTGGCGGCGCTGGTACCGAATACAAAGGTTGTCACGATCAGCTTCACACCTTCCGAAGAGACCCGCATGGCGCTAGCCTCGCTCGATTCACTGGCCTCAATCGCGGTTGTGTCACGTTTTCCTGACTTTCTGCCCATCATGAAAGCAGGTGTTCAAAGATTTGCGCCGCATGTCAGCGAAATTGTGGGAGCGACCCTTGAAACACCAGGGCTCGATGACATTGTCGCGCATTCCAGCGTCGTCATCTTCGCTTCGGGCGCAGAAGAAGTCAGCGGGCGGCTCCGTCCCGGAGCCCAGGCGATCGAATATCGCCACGCGCCGGATGTTGCCGACATCGAACGGGTAATCTTGCCCATTATCCGGGCAGCAGGCGGACTTCCATCATCGGCCCCTGAAAATGCGTTGCCGAAACGTGTAGCCAGCATGGATAAATAAAGAAGGGAAACACCATGAAAGTTTCACAAGCAAACTGGCAGCAAATCGAAACTTATCTTCGCACCGACGACCGCGCCATTCTTCCGCTGGGAAGCACGGAACAACACGCTCAGCTCTCACTTTCAGTCGATTCCATTTTGTCGGAAAAAGTCGCGGCCGATGCAGCGGAGCCGCTTGGTATTCCGGTCTTCCCCGTTATCGCCTATGGCCTCACGCCTTACTTCATGGCCTATCCCGGCACAATCAGCCTTCGCCTCGAAACTTATGTGCGGATTGTTCGCGATATTCTGGATGGGCTGAAGGCGCAAGGCTTTCGCCGCATCCTCATCGTCAACGGCCACGGCGGCAACCAGCCGGCGGGAAGCCTTGCGATCGAATGGATGGCAGACAATCCGGGCATGGCGGTGAAGTTTCACAATTGGTGGAATGCACCGGCAACTTTTGCAAAGGTACAGGAGATCGACAAGATCGCATCTCATGCATCATGGATGGAAAACTTTCCCTGGACGCGGCTGCCGGGCACACAATTGCCCACGCAACAGAAACCGATGATCGATCTCGCACGCATGCGGGTAATGGATCCGGCCGGTGTCAGGGCCTATCTCGGCGATGGCAATTTTGGCGGTTACTATGAGCGTCCGGATGAAGAGATGCAGGCAATCTGGGACGTAGCTGTTGAGGAAACCCGCGCTCTGCTTGAAGGACCATGGGCATGAGCGGGCCGATCCTCATCTGGGGCGCCGGCGCTATCGGCGGTACTCTTGGAGCGGCTTTCATCCGGGCCGGACACGACGTCATCCTCGTCGACAATGCAGCCGACCATGTCGCCGCAATCAACGAAAGGGGATTGAGAATCGATGGGCCGATCTTTCAGGATACAGTGAAGGCCAAGGCTTTTGTGCCTGAAAACCTGAAGGGCAAGTTCGATCGCATCTTTCTTTGCGTGAAGGCCCACCACACCGAAGCTGCTGCGAAAGCACTGCTGCCGCATGTGGCCGAGAACGGATATGTCGTGTCTGCACAGAACGGCCTTAATGAAACCGTCATCAGCAAGGTCATAGGCGAACATCGCGTCATCGGGTGCTTTGTCAATTTCGGTGCTGATTATCTGGCGCCGGGTGTCGTGCACTACAGCGGCCATGGAGCGGTCGTCGTCGGAGAACTCGACGGAAAGAAAACCAAGCGCATCGAGCAGATCTATGCCCTGATGAAGGAATTCGAGCCCAAAGCAATTTTGACGGAAAATATCTGGGGCTATCTCTGGGGCAAGTTGATCTACGGCACGCTGCTCTTCGGCACCGCCCTCACCAATGACAGTATTGCAGATGTGCTGGCTAATCAGCGCTACCGGCCAATCCTGACAAAACTCGCGCTGGAAGTCGGTGCGGTCGCCAATGCCAAGGGCGTGGTTCCTGAGGCCTTCGACGGTTTCGACCCCGTGGCTTTCGCGCCCACGGCCTCCACGGCAGAGACAGCGCGTTCCTTCGACGAAATGGTGATTCACAACCGCCGTTCGACAAAGTCGCATTCCGGCATTTGGCGCGACCTTGCCATCCGCAAGCGCAAGACAGAGGTAGATGCGCAGGTAGGTCCAGTCGTCGAGGTGGGGCGTTCTCTCGGCGTACCGACACCTTTGGCTGCTCGGGTCGTTGAACTGATCCATGAGATCGAAGCTGGAACCCGTCAGCTCGACCTCGTCAATCTCGATCTCCTCGCTGATGCGGAGATCGGAGCATGAACATCGAGTTCAGCGGAAAAACCGTCATTGTCACGGGCGCGGCCCACGGCTTCGGTCGTGCGATCGCTCAGGCATTCGCCAGCCGCGGTGCACGCGTGCATGTTTGCGATATCAATAAAGCCGGACTTGCCGAAACCGTTGCGCTTTGTGGGGCCTCGACGGCTGCGCACGCGCTGGACGTGGGTGACAGGAACGCCGTTCAGGCAACCGTTGCAAAAATCGAGGCTGCCGATGGCGACGTCGATATTCTGGTCAACAATGCTGGCGGCGTACGGGGACAAGTCGGCCGTCCCATTGAAGAGATTTCTGAAAGCGACTGGCGGACAATTTTCGACGTCAATCTGTCAGGCGCCTTCTTTATGACGCAAGCTGTCACGCCCGCGATGAAAAAACAGAAGTTCGGCCGCGTCATAAACATTTCCAGCGGTGCTGGGCTCGGCATTTCGCTCACGGGAATACAGGCCTATGCCAGTGCCAAGGCGGGTCAGATCGGACTGACGCGGCAACTCGCGCATGAACTCGGCCCGTGGAACATCACAGTCAACAATGTTGCTCCCGGTTTTGTCTTGTCGAACCCGACAACCGAAAGACAGTGGGAGGCGATGGGTGCCGATGGTCAGCAACGGCTCCTCAACAACATTGCGCTCAAGCGGCTGGGCAAACCGCAAGACATTGCCAGCATGGTCCTGTTCTTTGCATCGGACTATGCCGAGTGGATCAGCGGTCAGGTCATCAGCGTGGATGGCGGTAAATGAGCGGAGTCGAGATATACCTTATCGAACATTACGATGAAGCGCTGGAGGATTTGAAAGCATTCTGCCGTATCCCCAGCGTCAGCACCGATCCTGCTTTTCGTGAGGGTATCCTGGAGGCGGCCAAATTTGTGGCGCATCGTCTGAAGAAGGCAGGCTTCATTAACGTGGAACTCTTGGATACGGGCGGACATCCTGCCGTTTACGGAGAGGTCATCTCCGATCCGTCGCTACCAACCATCCTGGTTTACGGACATTATGATGTGCAGCCGCCGGATCCGCTCGATAAATGGCTGACGCCGCCCTTCGAGCCGACCATACGCAATGACAGACTCTACGCCCGCGGCGTTTCCGACGACAAGGGACCGTTGCTGATCCCGATCCTGGTCGTTGAGGCCTATTTGAAGACTGAAGGCAGCCTGCCGGTCAATCTCAAGATATTGATCGAAGGCGAGGAAGAATCCGGCAGCCCGCATTTCGAGACGACCCTCGAGCGCAATCGAGGTCGACTTGCAAGTGATCTCGTTGTCTCGGCAGATGGTGCCATGTGGCGGCCGGACCGTCCGTCGATGACGGTCGCGAGCCGTGGTATGGCAGCGCTCGATGTAACCTTAAACGGTGCTGCGAAGGATTTGCACTCTGGGCGCCACGGCGGCAGTGCGCCAAATCCGATCCGGGCGCTGACAAAGTTGCTTGCATCACTGCACGATGCGGACGGTCGCGTGTCGGTACCGGGCTTCCTGGAGAGTGCCAAACCCTTGGATCGCGCTATCCTCACGGCCATCGATGCAGCAGATTTCGACGCCTACGCCTACTATCGCGACATTGGTTCGCCCAAACCCGATCCCATCGAGAACGGCAGCCAGCTTCTGGTGCGGCAGTGGCTGGAACCCACGCTCGAGTTCAATGGCATCTTCGGTGGTTATCAAGGCCCGGGGACGAAGACTGTCATCCCTTCCTCCGCCAGTGTGAAAATCACCTGCCGTCTGGTCGCCGGGCAGAAGCCCAATCAAGTGATCGAGGCTATCACCCGCTATCTGGAAACCAATCTGCCCGCTGGCTACAGCCTGCAAATCGAACGGCACGGACCAGGCAGCGAGGCCTTTTCCGTCGATCCTGATCTGCCCGGTCTCCTTGCTGCGGAAGACGTTCTTAGCGAATTGCTTGGTGGCAAGCCGCTGCGCGTTGCCATGGGCGCAACCATTCCGATCGGCACTGCATTCCGCAAACATCTCGGTGCGGAAGCGATCTTTTTTTCGTTCTCGACATCGGATGAGGACTATCACGCACCGAACGAATTCTTGCGGTTGTCCAATTTCCGCATAGGCCTTCTCGCGTGGGCTCGATTGCTGGGCCGGCTTGCTGACCACCCAAAGCTTGAGCACGCTGATCGGTGAACTTGACACCGCGCAGAACTAGATATCAACGTCGTCAGGACAGCGCCCGCTTGCACAACCTGATCATCGATCTGCCTAACATTCCCACGCTTGCTACATTGTCGGGTGCTTTGCGGAACAGCGTCCGAAGAATGTCGTTCCGCTGTTGGAAACTTGGCAGTATCTTGAAACAGTTTGGCGGCATCGACGTGTCGACCTCGATTTTTACCCACCCAATCCCGCTGACGAATATTGCCTCGTCTTCAACGCCGGACAGCTCCACCCCCTCGATCAGAACGTGCTGCGTTGATAGTGCTTCGATCTGGATATCGCGCACAGTGCCTGCGGCGCGCAGCGATGACTGCATCTGGATATTGATGAGCTCCTCCTGCCCGAACCTTGGAAGTTCTATACAAACGAGAAGGCTGACGAATCCGATCAGCATGGCGAATGCCGACCACACTAGGTTCAGGCAATCGCGTTCGGAGAACTCGATCGGTGAGCTCCAGACGAATACCGTCGAAATAATCGAGAACGCGGAGAGTAGGGTAACAATACCGAAAAACGCTGCCGTTGGCGCGTGAATGCGGATTTTTGACCTGTCGCCACCCTTTTCCGTAACCTTGAACGGCCGCCCGAATGGTTTACGAACTGCTTGTAAAAGCGCGATCGTGATAGGAAGGGCGGTAATGGCGTGTGTCACTTCCGTAAAAAACGGCAAGGTCCGCCGGTCCGAAATCCACGATGAATAGCTCCAGAATACGAGAAGTGCCGATATCCCGTATTTCATGAATACCAGCTCATCAGCCTGGATAGCCGTCACGTCGAACAGCCAGTAAATCGATGGAGCAAACAGCATGCAAAGGATAAACGGTTTCGATAGCCAGCTGAGAAGGCCATGGATGTAGTGGAGACGCTGGGTCAGGGTAAAGCGGCCGCGCCACAAAGGTCCATCTTTCAGAAGTCCGATTTGGATGGTTCCCAGACACCAGCGGGTCCGCTGGGTTATATATTCCGGAATTCCCTCCGCCGACAGACCGACACTCAGCTTTTCGTTCAACCACCGCGTCACATAACCCTGTTCCATCAGGCGATAGGTCAGCAACATGTCTTCGGATAGGGCCTCATGCGGGAATCCGCCCATCTCATTCAAGGCCGAGCGCCTGACGACAAAACTGGTGCCGACGCAAAAAGCACACCCCACTGCGTCCTTCGCTGGTTGAAAAGTGTCGAAGAACACCCGCTGATCATCGACAAACGATGACCTTATGCCAAGATTGTGCTGTATCGGATCCGAGTTGAAATAGAACTGCGGTGTCTGGACAACGCCTATCTCTTCGTTCCTGAACAGCCCTACTGTACGTAGCAGGAAATTTTCCTGCGGGGCGAAATCTGCATCAAGTACCATGATCAAATCGGACGGATTCTTCGTAACATTCGTAAGCGCGAGGGCGTTATTGAGATTGCCCGCCTTGGCGTGAAGGTTGTCGGATCGTGTGATATAGCCGACACCAATCTGATCGCAATAATCTTTGATTTCAGGGCGGCGCGTGTCGTCGCAGACATACACATTGAAGCTTGGATAATTCATCGATCCGGCACTGATGACGGATTTTTCGAGGATATTGATCGGCTCATTATACGTGCAGATAAATACATCGACCGAGGGATATTGACCTGCAACCGCCAGTTGGTGCTGGGCATCATTGGCTTCAGCAGTCCAATCGGTTGAGCGGAACAAGATAAAAACTGAACCAAGCGCATAGGCCACGGAGATGGCTTCGAACGTAAAGTAGAAGTAGGCCCAGATGCTTGCCCCGGTCATCTCAAGGTCAGGCAATGTGTCGAGCCATCGCCAGGAAATGTAGAGCACAAGCGACAGGATGGTGGCGCTTCCGAATAGCGCTCTATCAATCAACCTGTCCCGGTGTGCCAACCTTGAGAATACGACGAACAGGAGTCCAATCCCCAGATCGAAGAGCAGTACACTAGACACATCGTCGTTGATGTTGAAAAACATGCGTACCTCAGTTGGGCCGGAAGGGGTTAAAATCCATTGCAGCCATCACGGCCCATGCGGTCGCACCCAGATGCGGCCAGTGCTGATACGTGAACGCGCCGCCCTGCCCCATCGCCCCGACTGTCAGCCCTGTTGAAAGCGGCGGGCCGGATGTCGCATACAGCCACCCGGATTGCGGATCGACGTTTTCCAGGATGCTTGCGATCAAGTCCGATGCGCGCTTTTGCTCGCCATCCTGTTGGAAGAGCAGCGCTGCCTGCGCGGTTCCCTCGATCCAGAGACCATCGCGGTCGCCATTGAAATCGTAGCCGCCGGGGACAGCCAACCTTGTATCCATGAGACTAATTGTTCCGACCCATTCGGCGGGTCGCTGCGATTTGGGTAATACCAGAAAAGGCCATATCTGCACGTCCAACCACAAGTCAGTGCTGTGGACTGCTTTTCCGGTCAAGTCTGTACCGATGAGAAAGCCGCTCTCGTCGTCGCGCATGCTGGCCACGAACTGCAGCGTATTTTCCGCCAGCCTGTCCCACCGGGGGTTTTCGCTGATCATGCTAAGCCATCGGGCCACAGCCAGGATGTCAATGTTGTGTTCGGTGGATTTCCACGTAATACGCGAGGTCTTCGGCTCAAAACCGTAATATCCCCCAGCCACTCCTGGATGAGCATCATCGCCCCGCAAATGATCGAGCCAAGCCGCCAGACGTTCCGCTGCCTCGAGATATCTCGCTTCCTTGGTCTTTTCATGAAGCTGAAGAAGCGCCAGTGCGGCCCAGGCGACGTTCCCTGAGGCGGTACTGACCTGATATTCGTCTTCAGCCCAAACTTTGGAGCGGTCATCCCACCACCCCGGCAGTGCCGGGGTATCAGTCACTGGCCCGGCTCGATACGCGTTGCGAAGCCGCCCGTCGGTGTAAAAGCGGTCTTTTCCACCGGCAACAATCAACGCGTCGCCGATTGACCTGGCACGCTCAATCTCGCCACACGCCAGGAAAGCCATTGCCGCCAGGGAATTATCATAGACGAACGCGGTGTTTTGCAGAGCGGCTGGCAACGGTGGCCCCGCACTCGACGGCAGGTAGCTCGGAAAAAACATTGCTTGCGCTTTGCCAAGCGATTCCTCTATCTGCAGGCGAGCCAAAGCCGCACACAAAGCCGATCCCGCGGCGCGATTGTCTGCATGACTGCCCGTAACGGCTAACATGCAAATCATCGCGGCGCAAAAGGCCAAGGCCCCCCGCTTGAACACCGGCTAATTCCATCTCGTATTAAAGACGGCTTGCGTTCCGCTATCCGCAACAACTCGTTCGTGCAGGAACGGCGTCGAATCCCGCACTAACCCATGGTCGAACAGATAGTCCGTGGCTTGGCATTTGCTTAACAGACACGCCGACTTCTCCGGTTCTTGAACGGAACCAGTTTTTTCATCCGCTACCAACACAGGTTCTGTGTGAAGGCGTGGCTCGGCGGCATTCGCTTTGCCCGAAATATACGTGCTGACGTCACCGAGCTTTGATCCTTCCCGCAGGAATGCCAATTCCAACTTTTCAACTTGGTTCCCAAGCACCGCGGTCGCTCCGTTCACGTAGGAACTAGTCTTTTCGACCCAATCGCTTTGCCGCGTCACGGTGACCCATGTCCCGACCGAGCAGAATTCGGCAGCCTCCTCCGGCGTCGATTTTTCCGGAGTTATGAAGGCATAGAGTTCGCGTCGTTCCGTTGGGGGGAAGGGAACTGCAAAGTCGAGATCAACACGATCCGTGGTGCGAGGGAGGAGCCGGCTTACCAGACCTGAGACCGGCGAGGACCATGCGTCTGATTCGACCACGACTTTTGCCCCTACTCCCAGTGCCTGCGCCTGACGCTCGGAAAAGATTGCAACAACAAACGCTTCCCTGCAGTCAACGGCCTGAGCTAGGGTATCACCCGCATTCACCTGCTTGCCGACCTGCGCTACGGTTTTATATATTTTTTCGGATTTCATAATCGAAACGTCTGCTGTCGACATCATACCGATGCGACGGTTCTCCGCCTGCGTCAGGCTTTGCAGTTCCTCAAGACGCGTCTTGATCGACGCGTTCTGCATGCTGATCTGAGAGACATCCGCTCGCCGCGCACGGATTTCATTCTGCAAATTCTGCAAATACTGATTGTTGTCGCCGACAAAGATGCCACGTTGGGCAAATCGAAGATCATCGCTCGATATATCGACCTTGAGTTTTGCTGCTTCGACTTTGGCATCTTCCAGCTTGTTTCTGTTCAGAAGCTCATCTTTCGTACCGGGTGAAAACCCTTTGGAAACCAAGCCCAGTTTGCGGGCGGCAGATGCCTTCACGTTTTCAGCGGAAATGGTGGCAAGATTCAAGCGAACCTGGGCATCGCGTAACACGTTATCAGAGCGGTTTATCAAAGCCTGCTGCTGTACGGCCAGTTCAGCCTCAAGATCTTTTATCCTGTTAAGATGAACATCCAGATTGGATTGTTTGAGCAGAAGTTCATTCTGTAGCGAACTCGACTCGACCTGAAGTCCGATCAAAGTGGACCGGTCCACACGTTCGTTCTGGACCGTCGCGATGGGTCCTTCGTAGGAATCGTCTTTCTTGCCAGTGATACTCGTCACCGTCCCGTTGATCGGGGAGGTCAATGACGACACCGGAGCATTAACGACTGCTCTCACAGACGTGGAAGTGAATACGGGCGGCAAGACCGATGACGTGAATACTGTAGCGAGTACACCGAGAACGCCATAAGAAGCTATTTTTACAGAAGCTGGTCTTCCGTTTGCAAGATTGTTGGGCCGCGAAACCATAGTTTTTCACTCCGTTAAAGAGATCCTTGAACTATGTTTCCTTCCTTTTTTCTCCTCCCGCCGTCTTCTTATACTCCCCCTCTATTGTCACCAACGATCCCAAATATGCTTACACTTCGCAATACGCAATTGTATTTAGACACTATGCCCTATCCACGTGCATCGCCTGCAGCTTTTATTTGTGCCTCTCCTTCATCTCATCGAACATCTTTTTGATATCAGCCATCTGATCGTCCGCCAGTTTGTCAGCACCACTGGCCAAGAATTTGGAGACATCCAAGTCGACCCTTTTTAAGAATTGAATGCCGGGCACCTTGATCAGGTCATCGCTACAGCTGACGTTTACCAACGCAACCGCACCATAGGCTGGGCCAATTGATCCAACATACGAGGCGGTAGCAGCGTCAACGTCGGCTTGCCTGCTGGCCATATCGAGTTTCATCTTTCCAATTCTGCTGGAATAGCGTGCCGATCCGAGAAGCTGAATTGCCCTATCAAGGGCAAACTTCGCACCCTTGTAGTTCTTTACAGCGCCAGCGAGCTTGTTCTGCGCATCGCTGCACATCGTCTGATTGGTTGGTACACCCGGATCAGTCTGCTCTGCGTACGTCAGTGACGTTGCACCAAGTGAAACCGTCAAGATGGCAGCATGGCACAGTTTCCTCATTTGATTTCCCTCATGCGCGCAATACGCAAGGTATCATCATTTCGCGTTAACGGCACTCCGGTAGAGCTTGGGTGCCTTGCCCACCACGCGTTTGAATGCGTTGCTGAATGCGCTTTCGCGCCACTAGGGAGCGCTCCCGTGGACGGCTGGAAGCTCGGAGATTCAACACAGATCGCAGGAGTGATGCCTTATGCCGTCGATCCTGACGCGGCCAAGCGCCTCTGGGCCCTGAGTGAGCATCTCCTGCAATAAAAATGCTGATGGATTCTCGAGGAGATTACGCAAGATAGTCGGTCGGAGGCAATCGCATGGGCTCAAAAGAAACTTCGCTTGTCGCCATGGTTTATCCTGATTGATGTAGCATGCGTCATGGTTACAGGCGAAGGCGAGAGATTCGCCAAGCCGCAAGAGCAGGAGATGCGAGCCATACGTTACAAGATCCTTATCATTGCTCTGCTCTTCGCAGCTCCGGCGTTTGCGCACGACGCCCCGCTTGGCTGGGCATACGGCGCTGAATGTTGCAGCATGACAGACTGCTGGCAGGAGAAAGATGGCGCCATTCAAGAAACGCCAAATGGCTACCGTGTTGTCCTGACCGGCGAGTTGATCGGCTATGGTGATACGCGCATCAAGCCATCAAAGGATCAGTTTTTCCATCGCTGTACTGCCACCGCCGACCCCCGGGCAAGGCTATCGATTTGTCTCTATGTTCCGCCAAGATCATTGTAAAAGCGCGATCATCTGATGCACTTCAGCCGCAAGAATAGTCTCGTTGCGGATTTCTTCGGTCAACTGGAGCCGCATTTGCGTGAACTCAGGAGCAGCTTTGATGGTGTAGTTGCGTGGATGGGGAGCTGCACCGGTGTAATCGATTTGATTCGCCCCGGACGGGCCGACATTGTCTGGAACCGCAAGGCCGGCTGTTGATGATCATGTAGCCGATACCCAGTGACGCGCCGGTCATCTCGGCGACGATGACATACGTCCATGCCCAACCCAGGACCAGACGCAGCGTTTCGGCTATATCGGGGCATGCACGTTAGAGCGATAAACGATCGCTTTCTCCCGGAACAAGTTCCATCGGCCAGATCAGTTCGGTCTTGTCCGGCGGATAGTCCTTCTCGAATGCCGGCATGGTCGAAAGCAGCGCCTCGGCAAGCCGGATACCGAGATCGCGGAGCGAAATCCGAAAACATGTGAGAGTGGGCGACAGGAAGCGGCTTTGCGTGCTTTCGCGAAAACCGATGACGGCAATATCCCGGCCGGGATGGATGTCCGCTTCGTAGAAGCGCCGGTAAAGACCGATCGCCATGTTTTCATTCACCAGAATGACCGCGGTCGGCATCCGCTTCTGCGCCAGCATCGCGCTAGCAACCTGGTAACCGCCCTCTTCATTGCTGTTCGCCGGAAAAACAAGATCAGGATCGAAGCTGATCCCGTTGGCGCTCAATGCGCGTTTGTAACCTTCCACGAAAACGTAGCCAAGATTGATATCACTGGCCGGTACCCCGATCGCAATTCGCTGGTGGCCGAAGTTGACCAGCCGGGTTACGGCTGTCGCCGCAACGCCTTCAAAGTCAAGATCGATCCAAGGATATTGGCCGCCCGTGGCACTGCGCCCAAGCGTGACGAAAGGGATCTTGCGCTCGAGCAGGAATGTTATTCGCGGGTCATTGCGCATTGTCGCTGAAATAATCAATCCGTCGACAAACCGGCGTCCGACTATGCGATTGAGATAGGCACCGGGATCCTCATCGGTTCCACACAGTAGAGCCACGAGATCGAGTTGATGCCGCCTGAATACGGATTGCACGCCTTCGAACACCGGCATGAAGAAGCTGCCGCCATTGTCGGCCGTTTCGATAGACGACTCGATCATGAAACCGATCGTGTTAGTGGTACCCTGTCGCAGGCTGCGGCCGGACTGGTTCGGGACATAGCCGAGCTCTTTCGCCGCGAGGAGCACGCGCTCGCGGGTTTCGGGATTGACGTCGGACTTGCCATTCAGCGCCCGCGAAACAGTTCCGATCGAAATATTTAAATGATGGGCAAGGTCCCGAATACTCACACTTTTTTCTCCTTGGCGCGCTCGTTCTGAGGGCCGCCCCTCATAAAACACCGAAATGAGGGATTGACAAAAATAAAACTCCGATATGAAATCGTAAACGTTTACGGAAGCCATTTGCAATCGATTTCGTTGATTTTTGATGGTTTTCGTTGGGAGGAGAAAAAATGCAACGTGCCGTTCTAGTCGGCTGCGGAGCCATGAGCAAAGCATGGTTCGAGGCCGCCCGCACCATCGGCGATGTCGAAATTGTCGGCATCGTCGACCTCGATACCGGGCGCGCTGAACACCGCGCCAAGGAGTTCGGTTGGGAGACTGCGGCTGTCGGCTGCAATCTACCTGAAGTTCTCGCTCAAACCTCTCCCGACATCATTTTCGACATCGTGGTGCCAGCCGCCCGGCATGCAACAGTTGCGGCTGGGCTGGAGGCCGGCTGCCATGTTCTTTCCGAAAAACCGATGGCAGAAACGCTGGAGGAAGCGCACGATCTCGTTCACCGTGCGAGCGACACAGGCCGAATTCATGCCGTCGTGCAAAACCGGCGATATCTGGCACAGATCCGCCGCATCCGCAGGCTTATCCAGTCGGGCGCCATTGGCGAAGTGACCAGCCTCCATTGCGATTTTTTTCTCGCTCCGCATTTCGGCGGTTTCCGCGAAGAGATGCGCCACGTTCTGTTTCTCGACATGGCGATCCATACATTCGACGCCGCTCGCTACCTTGCAGGAGATGCCGCCAACGCCGTCTACGCCCGCGAGTGGGAGCCCGGCAACTCCTGGTACAGCCAGGGGTCATCGGCAGCCGCCATCTTCGAATTCTCCAATGGCGCGGTTTTCACTTATCGCGGCAGTTGGTGCGCCGACGGTTTGCGCACAAGCTGGGAGAGCGCATGGCGTATCGTCGGCAGCAAGGGTTCGATTGTCTGGGACGGATACGATGACATACGGGCCGAAGCCGTCACCTCCGGCAGAGAAGGCCTGTTTTCCGGGGTGACCGCCGTCGATATCCCTCCCCTCGACGCGTCTGATCGTATCGGCGGTCACCTCGGAGTCATGCAGGATTTCATTGCGGCCACACGCGGCGGTCCGCCACCGGAGACCGCCGGCACGGAAAATATCAAGAGCCTCGCCATGGTGCTCGGAGCGATCGACAGTGCCGAATCCGGACGACGCATCGAAATCACGATCTAAAGGAGTTCGAAGTGAGCAACCCGGCAAAAGCCATCCGTATCGGTACCATGATCAAGGGTAATGCGCCCGACCCCGCTGCCTATATCAAAAGCATCTTGCCGCACGGTTTTGAGAGCTTCGAACCGTTCTTCTGGCAGGTGATGAACAAGGATCTGCCAAGACTTGCCGAGGAGTTGAAGGAAGCGATCGGCGATGCGGATGTCACCATGTCAACACTTGGCATGTTCGGCAATCCGCTTGAGGACACAGAAATCGACCGCGAAACGCTGAAAGGTTGGGAAGCGCTCATCGACAACGCGCACCATTTCGGTGCGACGACGATTGCCGGTTTTACCGGGCGCGTTCGCGGTAAGCCAATTGAGGAAAGCCTGCCGCAATACAGGAAAGTCTGGACAGAACTGGCCAAGCGTGCTGCCGACAAAGGTTTAAAACTTGCCTTCGAAAACTGCGCCATGGATGGCAATTGGGCGAGCGGCGACTGGAACATTGCGCATAACCCCGACGCCTGGGAAATGATCTTCAACGAAGTCCCAGCCGATAATATTGGTCTTGAATGGGAGCCATGCCATCAGATGGTCTATCTGATCGACCCGCTCCCGCAAATCCGCAAATGGGCGCCGAAGATTTTCCATGTTCACGGCAAGGACGCGACGATCCGCTGGGAGGTCATCCGCGAGCACGGCATCTTCGGCAAGGAGAAATTCGTATTCATGCGCTCGCCGGGTTTCGGCGACACCAACTGGGTCGATGTGATTTCCGAACTGCGGCTTGCTGGGTGGTCGGGCTCGATCGACATCGAAGGTTGGCACGATCCGGTTTATCGCAATGAACTGGAAATGACCGGGCAAGTGCATTCGCTCAACTATCTCAAGCAGAGCCGCGGCGGCTCATACGTCCCCAACCCCTAAAACTCGACATCGGTCAATCTTGCCACAAGAAGCGAGCGGGCTGGACCAGCAACAAGAGGAGGAAAGCATGAAACCAGTTATGAAATGGATCGCGGCTGCATCGCTGCTCATGTCCGGTGCCGCTCAAGCCGAGCCGGTAACGCTGGATATCTGGACGATCGATCGTCCAGACCAGTACATGTACCTGTTGAAGGACGAGTTCGAACAGTCTCATCCGGACATCAAGCTGAACATCAAGACCGTTCAGTTCCGCGACATGGTCAACGATCTGGCGCGCGCCACCGCAACCGGTGAATCGCCTGACGTAACCTACATCGACAATCCTGAAGTCGCACTCTTCGCCTCGCGCGGCCTGCTGTTGGATCTAAGCCCCATGCTGGCTGAATCGAAGGTGATCAAGAAGGAGGAGATTTTCCCCGGCCCGCTTTCCTCAGTTACCTGGGACGGGAAGATCTACGGCATTCCGCGCGGCGCGAATACACTGGCGCTCTACTACAATGCGGACATGTTCAAGGCGAAAGGCCTTGACCCGGACAATCCGCCCAAGACATGGGACGAGCTTTACGCCGCCGCGAAGAAACTCAGCGATCCGGCCAAGAATATCTATGGTTTGGCATTTTCGGCCGTGGCCACCGAAGAGGGCACATTCCAATTCTTGCCCTGGCTGCAAATGGCAGGCGGTGACTACAACAAGGTCGATACTGAAGGCGGCGTCAAGGTTCTGAATTTCTGGGGCAAGCTGTTGGACGAGAAGCTTGCGTCTCCCGATACTTTGATCCGCAGCCAGTTTGACTCGACCGGTACCTTCAATGCCGGCAATGCAGCGATGGCCATTTCCGGTCCATGGGAACTTCCTCGCATGGGACGTGAAGCAAAATTCGATTATCGCGCCGCGCTTTTGCCGGTTCCGCAGGAAGGTGCAACCCGCGCATCGGCGCTTGGCGAAGGCGACAATGTCATCCTCGCCAACAGTGAACACCCGAAAGAGGCGTTCATTCTGCTTGAGTTCCTCTATGGCAAGATGCCCGATGTATGGAACCGTTTCGGTTTTCTGCCCGCCGCGAACGTGAAGTCCAATGATCCGAAGACACCTGCAATTTACGCGGTGTTCGAGGAAAGCATGAAATATGCGCGCAATCGCGGTCCTCACCCCGAGTGGCCAAAGATTTCGAAGGCTATCTACACTGCGATCCAGTCATCGTTGACGCATCAGAGCGATGCGAAGACCGCGCTTGTTACCGCACAGAAGCAAATCGACGCTGTTTTGGACAAATAATTTTGACAATCGCTCCTTCGCGCATGCGGGGGAGCGACGACCAATTTTGAAGCGGCAAGCGGGAGGACGCGGTGCAGAGCATCATCAGAACCATCCGGGACGGCAGCGGATTCGATATCCTTCTGCTTGGGCTTGCTCTGCTCTATCTCGTCACCTTCTCGGCTTTTCCGATCGTCTACAACATCATCATGTCGCTGCAGACCGTCGACATGTTCACCATCACGTCGTTCAGCCGGCCCTTCGTGGGCTTGCAGAATTACTACGATATCTTCTCCCAGCCCATCGCCGGTACGGTTTTCTGGAACACGTTGAAGTTCGTGGTGCTGTCGATCGTGTTCCAGCTTTCAATCGGTTTCGGGCTGGCACTTTTCTTCCAACAGGACTTTCCGGGGGCCAGCTATTTGCGTGGCCTGTTCCTAGCCGGATGGATCATGCCCGCACTCGTCGTCGGCGCAATCTGGAAATGGCTTTTCGCCGGCGATTTTGGCGTTATCAACTACGCCCTGACATCACTGGGGATTGCCGATGACCGCATCTTCTGGCTCTCAGACCCAAACGTAGCGCTCTATGCCGTTATCATCGCCAATATCTGGCTCGGCATTCCCTTCAACATGATCCTGCTCTCCGTCGGTCTCGCGAGCATACCGCGTGACGTCTACGAGGCCGCCGAACTTGATGGCGCAGGAGCATTCGAACGCTTTCGATCTATAACCCTCCCTCTGATGCGCGCGCAGCTTGGCGCCGTGATATCGCTGGGCGTGATCTTTACGTTGCAACAGTTCGACCTGATCGCGGCGCTCACACAAGGCGGGCCGGCCGACAGCTCGAATGTTGCGCAATATTGGTCGTGGCAGCTTTCATTCCAGACGTACGAAATTTCGCTCGGCAGCGCCGTCTCCGTTCTCATGATTATCTTCGTCATCGTGGTTGCAGCAGTCTATGTGCGCTCCACACGCCACGAACACAGCTACTGAGGAGGACGCTGATGAAACGCTACGTTCTTCTCGCTATCGGTTTGGCCATGACGGCGATCTATCTGTTCCCGCTCTACTGGATGTACCTGACTGCCTTGAAAAGCAGTACCGAGATTTTCCAGTATCCGCCGACTTTTTGGCCAGCCGACCCGCAGTGGAATTTTCTGGAGGTATGGAAGAGCCGTGGTATGGGGCAGTACATCTGGAATTCGCTGCTCATCGCTATAGGCGTTACGATCCTTGCTACGACATTGGGGACCGGATGTGCTTACGTATTGTCGCGCGTACGTAACGTCTGGATCGAAATCGCCCTCTTCGCGATCCTGATGATGCAGGTCTTGCCGTCGTCCCTCATGGTCACACCCATCTTCGTTATGTTCAATCAAATCGGTCTTCTGGCCAGTCCGCGTATCGCTGTCATCCTGGCGCAAACGGCCAAGGTCTTGCCGCTCTACATCGTCCTCTGCCGGGCAACATTCGTACAGGTGCCGCGGGAACTGGAAGAAGCGGCGCTCGTCGACGGATCGTCGCGCATCGGCGCCTTCTTCCACATCATGCTGCCCTTGGCGCGCAATGGGATTCTCGTCACGTCGGTGCTGATCTTCCTGCAATCCTTCGGCGAATATGTCTATGCGCGCTCGCTGATCGCCAAGAACGAATTGCAGACAGCAACGGTGGGGCTGCAGACTTTCATGGGTCCGAATGCCAATGACTGGAATGGCATCATGACCTACGCGGCCATCTATGTGACGCCCATCCTGATCGTGTTCATGCTCTTGCAACGGCGGATCGTCAGCGGCCTGACCGCCGGCGCCCTGAAATGAGGTAAACCATGCTCCAGATCGAGATCGACCATCTGAACAAGCATTATGGCGGATTTCATGCGCTGAAGGATATCAACATTGCCATCGAACAAGGCTCATTTGTAGCACTGGTCGGACCCTCCGGTTGCGGCAAATCCACATTGTTGCGCACGCTTGCCGGGCTCGAGAAAACCAGCTCCGGCGACGTCCGCATTGCAGGAGAAAGCGTCGTCGGCAAACCGCCGCGTGAGCGCGACGTGGCAATGGTGTTTCAGTCATACGCGCTCTATCCGCACATGGATGTCGAGCATAATATGAACTATTCGATGCGCTTGAAGCGTCGTCCAAAGGATGAAATCTCGGAGCGCACACGAGTGGCCGCCGAAACTCTCGGGCTTGACGGTCTTCTCGACCGTCTGCCAAAGGCCCTGTCCGGCGGTCAGCGGCAGCGTGTTGCCATGGGCCGGGCTATCGTCCGAAATCCGAAGGTATTCCTGTTCGACGAACCGCTCTCCAATCTTGACGCAGCGCTGCGAGTCCACATGCGCAGCGAAATCCGCAAACTGCATGAGCGTCTGAAAGCAACCTCCGTCTATGTCACCCACGATCAGGTCGAGGCGATGACAATGGCGGACCATGTCGTCGTGATGCGATCCGGTGTGATTGAACAGCAGGGCAGCCCGCTGGACCTTTACGATCGCCCGACGAATAAATTTGTCGCCGGCTTTATCGGTTCACCCGCGATGAATTTCCTGCCTGCCATAGCGGGGAACAACGGCACTATTATCCTGGACAACGACGGCGCAAACCCTTTGAACCTCAAACGCAATGTTGATGCTGGCCGTAAACTCTGGGTTGGCATGCGTCCCGAGCATCTCTTCTTGAGCCCCGGTTCCTCGGACATCGCCATCGACGCCGTCGTGGCTGGCATTGAGTCCACAGGAAGCATGACCTTTATCGTTATTGAACTCGCCGCCCAGCCAGTGATTGTGGCGCATAGCGGCAGGCCTGAAAGCAGCAAGGGCGACAAAATTCGCTTGCACATTTCCTCCAGCAATATCCACCTCTTCGATCGGGAAACTGAGCTGTCTGTCTAAATTTTTGTTGGTAGCTCTCAGAGACGAAACTCGGCATTATGTGGATGTTGTGGACAAGCCTTTAACAGCAGCCCTTCGTCATATTCGCCGCTTCTGACCTGGCCTATTGTTTCGCCCATGAAACCATCACGCGACATCACCCGCCTTCTCGACATCATGGCAGCGTTGCGCACGCCCGTTACCGGCTGTCCGTGGGATCTCGAACAGAATTTCAAATCAATCGCGCCATATACGCTTGAGGAAGCCTTTGAGGTCATCGACGCCATCGAGCGCAACGACATTGACGACCTGCGCGAGGAACTTGGCGACTTGCTGCTGCAGGTGGTTTTCCACGCCCGCATGGCCGAAGAACTGAAGGCATTCGATTTTGGTGATGTGGTCCAAGCCATCACCCACAAGATGATCCGCCGTCACCCCCACGTCTTTGGTGAAGAAGCTGCGCGTGGAGCCGGCATGGCCAAAGGCATGTGGGATAAGATCAAGGCGGAGGAAAAAGCCGAACGCCGCGAGCGTCGCGCGGCGCTCAACCTCGGCTTGGCTGAGGCGGACGGGTTTCTCGACGATATTCCACACGGGTTTCCAGCTTTGATGCGGGCTTTGAAGCTACAGCAGAAAGCCGCGAAAGTCGGTTTTGATTGGTCAGAGGCTGGCCCGATCCTTGACAAGATCCAGGAAGAAATCGGGGAGTTGAAAGAGGCAATCGCCAGCGGCGATCGACAAGACACCGAGGAAGAATATGGCGATCTGCTCTTTGCCCTAGTCAATCTCGGCCGTCATCTGAAGCTCGAACCGGAAAGCGCGCTTCGCGGAACGAATGAGAAGTTCCGCAGGCGCTTCCATTATATTGAGCGCAAACTTACCGAGCAGCAACAGACGCTTGAAGACGCAACACTCGACGAAATGGAAGCGCTATGGCAGCAGGCAAAGAAGGCAAAGTAACTTGCGTTAATGTCTGTTTCTGCTCAATAATTTCTCATCAAGAATTTTGTTGGATGCGGCGGTCATATCCATAGTCAAGGCGATTGACCCGTCATCGAGGTCCTTGCGCTTCACATTGCTCGAATGCTGATATATCCAGTCCATCAAGCGCATTTGATTATGCTGCAAAGTGATCTTGACGTGCGAAAGCTTGCCTGCAATCCGGTCTTCGATCTCCTTGAGCAGGGCGTCGACACCCTCGCCCGTTATCGCCGAGACCGGAATTGGATGCTCGTTGCCGGTTGCGGCCGTACTGAGACGCTGTGCCGCCTCGCGTCCGGCATCGTCGAGGAGATCGATCTTGTTCCAGACTTCGATAATGCGTTTGGTGTCGCCACGTTCAATACCGAGGCTGGTCATGATCGCGTGCACATCTTCCGCCTGCGCAGCGGTGTCCGGATCGGAAATATCGCGCACATGCAGGATGAGGTCAGCTTCGACCACTTCTTCCAGGGTCGCGCGGAAAGCAGCGACGAGATGCGTCGGCAGGTTGGAGATGAATCCGACCGTATCTGACAGGATGATCGTCTCGCCATGTTCCAGGCGGATACGGCGTAGCGTCGGATCGAGCGTGGCAAAGAGCATGTCTTCGGCAACGACCCCTGCTCCGGTAAGACGATTGAACAGCGTGGACTTGCCCGCATTGGTATAGCCGACGAGCGCCACCACGGGATGCGGCACTTTCTTGCGTTTCACCCGGTGCAGGGTTCGGGTACGAACGACCGTTTCAAGCTCGCGCTTGATGCGCAGAATCTTCTCCTGCAATGCTCGTCTGTCCGCTTCGATCTGAGTTTCACCCGGACCGCCGAGGAAGCCGCCACCGCCGCGCTGACGTTCCAAGTGGGTCCAGCTGCGAACCAGACGACCCTTCTGATAGGTCAAGTGCGCCAGTTCGACCTGTAAGGTGCCTTCCTTCGTCTGAGCGCGCCGTCCGAAAATCTCGAGAATGAGCCCGGTCCTGTCCAGAACCTTGGCATTCCATTCCTTTTCGAGATTGCGCTGCTGCACCGGTGTCAGCGAATGGTCAACGATCACCAGTTCCGCATGCGAAGCTTCTACGATCTCGCCAATGGCTTCGACCTTGCCGGTTCCGAGCAATGTAGCCGGACGCGGAGTGGAAACCTGCACGATATCTGAATGGACGATGTCGAGATCGATGGCGCGAGCGAGGCCTTCGGCTTCTTCGAGCCGTGCCTCATCGCTACGCTGGAATTCACGTTGATACTTGGGACGGTTATTTTCGTCGCGCTTGCTGCCATCGGTAAAGCGTTGGGGCAGCACGGGCACGATGACGACCGCGCGCGTAGCTTCCCTGGCGGTTTCGCCGTTGTCAGCAATTCCGCCAGTCTTCTGTGCGTTACGCGTGGAATCCTTGGTCAAATGTGGTCTCAGTCGCTTTCTTCAACTTCGAACATCTGCACGGGTTGACTCGGCATAATGGTCGAGATGGCATGCTTATAGACGAGCTGCGAATGGCCGTCACGGCGCAAAAGAACGCAGAAATTGTCGAAAGACGTGACAATTCCAGTCAGTTTCACACCATTAATGAGGAATATTGTCAGAGAAATCTTCTGTTTTCTGACTGAATTCAGAAAAAGATCCTGAAGATTCTGCGATCGTTCAGCCATTGTTTTTGTCCTTTTATGCGATCAGCAAACGTGTCTCATACAAAATTCTGCGGCGGAAGCAAACTTTCTCTGCTCCAGCAGGAGGTGAAAAATAGCGCTCTGTTAGTCCCCTCACTCTCCGGTTAACAGGATGGCGTTTTTTCCGCAATGTCAAAAAACGCTTCCCGTAAGGAAAGTGTAGTTGTTCCAGGATGACCATTTGCCACCGATTCGCCGTCAATCGCAACGATTGGCATGACAACAGTTGACGCAGCGGTCATGAAAACTTCCTTGGCTTTCTTTGCTTCATCGACAGAAAAGCCTCTCTCCTCGATCTTCAGTCCCAGCTTTTTTGCCACGTCGAAAATGGTGGTGCGGGTAATTCCGCGCAAAATGCCGTACTCTGCGGGACGGGTGACCAAGACGCCATCCTTGGTAACGATCCAGGCGTTGGTCGCAGCCCCTTCCTTGACGATGCCGTCCGAATCGATAAACCACGCCTCCTGAGCACCCAGGTCCTTCGCCTGCTGGCGGGCGAGTACATTCGGCAACAAACCAATGGACTTGATGTCCACGCGTTCCCAGCGGTTCTCCGGCACAGTTATCACCTTGATGCCCTTGGCGGCACGAACGGCCGCTGCTGCGGGACTGGTGCGTTTTGCAGTGATGACAACGGCTGGCGGCGTATCTGCTGACGGAAACACGTGATCGCGCCTGGCAACGCCGCGCGTGACCTGCAAATAGACAAGACCGTCGTGAACCCGATTCCGGCGCACAACCTCCTTGATCACCGTCTGCAGAGCCTTGCGCGCCATCGGCCAAGCAATCTTCAATTCAGAAAGTGAACGATTCAACCTGTCGAGGTGGCGGGTCATGTCCATGATATTGCCGCGTGCGATCTCGCAGACTTCATAGACACCGTCGGCGAACTGATAGCCGCGGTCCTCAATGTGGATACCGGCTTCGGAATGCTGGACATACTGACCGTTTACATAGGCAATGCGCGACATCGCGTCTCCTTCTTAATTGAATGTACCGAAAACCATGCGCATGGGCGTGCCCAGCGCAACGCGTTTGCCGGTGTCCTCAAGTGCACCGGTGCCGATGTCGCGTTTGAAAATGGCAATTCCGCCGCCCTTTTGATTGGCGACCAGCATAAACTTGCCGGATGGATCAATGGCGAAATTGCGCGGGCCAATACCTTGCGACGGCGTCCAGCCAATCAACGCAATTTCACCGGAAGTTGCGATCGCATAACTCACAATGCTGTTATGGCCGCGGTTTGACCCATAAAGGAAACGCCCATCGGCACTGACGGCAATTTCCGCGCAGGTGTTGGTTCCGGTGAACCCTTCCGGCAAGGTCGGCAAGGTCTGGGCAATCGTGAGTTCGGCGGTTTCAGGATTATAATGCAGAACCGAAACAGTGCTGTTCAACTCGTTGATGACATAAGCTATTTTGCCATTTGGGTGGAACGTCATATGCCGTGGTCCGGCACCATCAGGCAATTGCGTGAATGGCGTTGCGGCGAGGGCCAGGTTTTCGCCTTTCTTCGGCAGTCTATAGGCCATGATCCGGTCCAGCCCGAGATCGCAGACAAAGACCGTGCGATTGTCGGGGCTCACCACAGCACAATGGCCGTGCTGGCGCTTCTCAGTCGGCAGGATGGCGTTCGGGCCCTCATGGATTGCAGCGGCAAAGGCAGGTTCCAGCCCGCCGTCAGCACGTATGGCAAGGGCCGCAATTGCATTGCCCGGACGTGCACCCAATTCCGCAACCGTATAGTTGGAGGCTAAGAGAAGCTCACCGGACTGGTCGAAGCCAAGATGGCAGGTGGTGTTGCCCAATGTCGATTGCATATTGATATAGGACAGCGCGCCGGTCGCGGGATTGATGTCGAAGGCTGCGGTCAGATTTTCATTCCACGCTGGAACTTCCACAGCGGCGTAGAGGCGCTTGCGTTTCTCATCGATCGCCAGATAACCCGGATTATCGATCGCCAAATATTCGCTCGCGAGAGTCAGGTCTCCCGTCTCACCATCAAATTGAAAGACACTGATGCCCTTTCCCTCACCGGGCAAGGCATTGCGGTTCAGATTACCGACAAAAGCAAAGGTTTTTGACATTGTTGTTCTCATGCGTTCGGAGCGGTGAGACGGAGAATCTCCCCATCACTCGGAATTAGGAGCTTATGCTTAGCGATGTCGTGGGCGTTCGCATAGGCCTGAAGGTCGTCACGCGTTACAGTAGCATGGTCGAGTGCTTCCATGTGGGTCACTATGATCCTCGTATCTTTGGGAGCAATGCGGCAAACCTCGATAGTCTGTTCCGCGTCCATGACAATCAGGGTATCGTCCCATTTGGCCCCGCAGGAATGGGTGATGATGATGTCCGGCGCGCTGGTAGCAATTGTCTCCCGTACAGGCGGATAGAGGATAGTATCACCTGCCCAATAGATCGATGGTTCGCGGTCTGCCTCGATCGTGAAACCGATGACGTGTCCCATCTTTTCGAGCACGGGGCCTGAGCCATGATTGCCGTCGCGGCACGTCAGTCGGATACCGCCATACGTCAATTCATCATTCAGCGGCGTAACGTCGGTGAATCCGAACGATCGGATCTTTTCCTCGTCACCCGGCTGGCAAAAGAGCGGCAGATGTTTTGGGACCAGTTCCTGCGCGACCTTGTCGAAATGATCAGCATGGAGATGTGAGACGATGACGAGCTCCACCCCAGCCAGGATTTCATCCGTCGATGCCGGAAGGTCAACCATCGGATTGGGGGAGCGGCCGGTGAAGGACGGACGACTGTGTTTTGGCCCGAAATCCGGATCGATCAGGATAGTCGTGCCGGCATAGTCAAGCTTCAGCGTTGCGTTGCGGAGGAGTTGCAATTTCATTTGGCTGCATCCCTTTCTGGAAGGTGCTGCGGGACAGCGCGTAGCGGCAAACGATCAAAGGAGTAGAGGCGGGACTGCGAAACTGGATGGCTTGGTCAGACTCCGAGGGACTTCAGCTTGCGATGTAATGCCGAACGCTCCATGCCAACGAATTCGGCCGTGCGCGAGATATTTCCACCAAAACGATTGATCTGGGCAATCAGATATTCCTTCTCGAACCGCTCACGCGCTTCACGCAAGGGTAGCGCCATGATGTGCTGATCCGATTCGGTCGGGGGTTTTGGCAGTGTATCGCCAATCTCCGCGGGCAGTAAATCAGCGGTGATCACGGACTCTGGATTGTCGCCGCGCGCAAGAATGATCAAGCGCTCGATATTGTTGCGCAACTGGCGAATATTTCCTGGCCATGAGTGCGATTGAAGTACCGCCATTGCATCCGGGCCAATCTTGCGCGGCTTGATACCAGCCTGCTCGGCAATCTGTCCCATGAAGAACTCGACAAGCGCGGGAATATCGTCACGCCGATCAGCCAAAGGCGGCACGATCACGGGAACCACTGCGAGCCGATGGAACAAATCTTCGCGGAAGCGACCTTCGGCAATCATTGCCTCAAGATTCTGGGCGGTCGAGGAAATGATCCGAACGTCGACCTTGATCCGCTTGGTTCCCCCTACCCGTTCGAACTGCTGGTCCACCAGGACCCGCAAAATCTTGTTCTGGGTTTCCCGCGGCATATCGGCGATTTCGTTGAGGTAAAGAATGCCGCCATGTGCTTCTTCCAAGGCGCCGACCTTGCGCTCGCCCCCGTCGGATTCGGTACCGAACAATTCGACTTCCATGCGTTCTGGTGTGATTGTCGCGGCGTTCAGATTGACAAACGGTCCTTTCGAACGCGTCGATAACGCATGAATGGCGCGCGCGGTCAGTTCCTTGCCGGCGCCGGATGGTCCGGTGATCATGATGCGGCTGTTGGTGGGCGCAACCCGTTCGATGGTCTGGCGAAGATGGTTCATGGAGAGCGAACTGCCGAGAAGTTCGAAGCTTTCGCTCGATCTCTTACGCAGATCGGAAACCTCGCGGCGCAGTTTTGACGTTTCAAGCGCGCGCTCGGCAATCAGAATCAACCGGTCCGCCTTGAAGGGTTTCTCGATGAAATCATAAGCGCCGCGGCGAATGGCCGAAACGGCGGTTTCGATATTGCCGTGACCGGAAATCATGACAACCGGGATCTCCGGATGCCGCAGCTTGATCTCGTCAAGCAGCGCCAGTCCATCCAGACGGCTGCCTTGCATCCAGATGTCGAGGAAAATCAGTCTGGGAATGCGGTCGTCGATTGCAGCCAGTGCGCTGTCAGCGTCCGAGGCAACGCGAGCCTCATAGCCTTCATCGCTGAGTATGCCAGCCACAAGTTCGCGGATGTCGACTTCGTCGTCGACGACAAGAATATCAGATGCCATATTAATTCACCTGCTTTGCCGATTTATCGGTCTCTGCTTCGACCTGCGTAACGGTCTGTGTGGTTGGAAAAATCATGCGGATCATCGCGCCGCGGCCCCCGTAAAAGTCTTCCGGCGCGTCATGCAATTCGAGATGCCCGGCATGGTCCTCGACAATCTTCTTGACGATAGCAAGGCCAAGTCCGGTGCCCTTCTCGCGAGTCGTCATGTAGGGTTCGAGCAGCCGCTGCCGATGCTCGCGCGGCAGGCCTTTGCCATTGTCGAGGATTTCGACCACGATTGTCGCATCATCCTGTCTGGATCTGACAAGAATGTGCCCGTCGGCATGAGTCTCTTTCACAATGGATTCAACGGATTCAGCAGCGTTCTTGATGACGTTTCCAAAGGCCTGTCCCATCAAACGACTGTCGAACTGACCGATGAGCGGGAGGCTGCCAAAGTCGCGCTCGAAACGAATATCACTACGGCTGACCTCCACCAGGAAAGAGGCCTCGCGCAAAGCCTCGCGCAAATCCATCGCCTTGATTTCCGGTTTCGGCATGCGCGCGAAGGCAGAGAATTCATCGACCATGCGACCTATATCACCAACCTGCCGAATGATCGTCTCGGTGCATTGATCGAAGACCTCACGATCTTCAGTGATCACCTTGCCGTAGCGGCGGCGCAAACGTTCCGCAGAAAGCTGGATCGGTGTCAGCGGATTCTTGATCTCGTGAGCGATGCGCCTTGCGACATCAGCCCATGCGGAGGAACGCTGCGCCTCAACCAGATCGGTGATATCATCCACGGTCACAACGTAAGAATGGTCAATCGACTCAGCGTCTTCCACGGTAATCTGGACGTTGAACGTTCGCGCGCTGCCGCGGCGCGACATGGTCACCTGCTCGCGATAAACGGAGCGGCCCGTTGCATGCGCGACTTCGAAAACCAGTCCGATCTCCGGAACAAGCGCGGTCAAGTTCTTGCCTATCGCGGTTGCCGGATCGAGCGAGAGCATTGTTTCAGCAGAACGGTTTATGATGCCTATGACGCCATCACCATTCACACTGATGACGCCGGCGGTCACACCTGAAAGGACCGCTTCTGAGAACCGTCTCCGCTCATCGATCTGATCCTTGGCGGTAACGAGCTCGCTGCGCTGCGTCCCCAACTGCCGAACCATCGTATTGAATGTCTGCGAGAGCGAGCCGATATCGCCATCATTGCGGTGCACGGGAACCGAGACATCGAGATTGCCTGTTGCCACATCATCGGCGGCGCCAATCAATAGCCGAATGGGACGCACAAGCCTGTCAGCAACGGCTATGCCTGTCCAGATCGCCGACAGGAGCAGCGTCAGGGTGAGACCGAAATAGAGCAGCGCAAAAAGAATCTGGGTCGTGGTCCCTTCCCCAGCGGACTTTTGCTCATCGGCAGTTCGTTTCTCCATCAATCGGCTCGAGCTGAGAATGTCCGCATCAACGGGCCTTACGGCATAAAGGAACAGCCCCGGTATCTCGCGCATCATGATAACTGCACTGAGAAGATTGGTCTGTTCCGGCGGAATGAGTACGGGTTTGCCGTCCGATGCGGTCTCCAGTACCGACTTTGCCACAGCAGGTATCGCGACATCAGATTTGATATCGGCGCGCACCGCCGTTTCGCCATTTGGCCTGATCAGGGAAGCGCCGATCAGGCCCCGCCCCAGCGCCTGCTGCGTCAGCAAACGGGTAAACCCGCTCCGATCAAGATTATAAAGCGTCCGCTGGCCATCGAGGTCGTTGACCATTTCAAGCGTCGTGCCCTGCAAATTGCGTGCACTTTCCTGAATATAGGAATTGGCGAGGCTGATGGACGAGTTGACAATGGTCGTCGTCCGCATCTCGAACCAGCGGTCAAGTCCGAGATCAAGAGTAATGGAGGCGACGATGGCGACGATCATTGCTGGCACGGCGGCGACGAGCGAAAAAAGCACAATAAGACGCACATGCAGGCGCGATGCGGCTTTCCCACGCGTTCTGGCTCGCGCGATGCGGTAAGCTTCCCGTCCGATCAGAATCATAAGGGCCGCGATAAGAACCGCGTTGATACCTGTAAGCAGCAACGTGATCCGGCTGTCGGGATGGATTGGCGTCATGCCGGTCAGGATCAGAAAAGTTACGCCGGTCGTGAGCAATGCGAGGACAACCGTAGCAAGTCCAACCCTCGAATAAAACTTCTGCATGCCGCCGCTTGTCGCGCCAGTTGCCGAAGTTCCAAACAGATTGACCGAATTCGATAAAAGCATTGCTGTTGTGATTCCAAACACGTGGCACTCATGCAACACATTGTGGCGGAAATGCAACGTTTTGTCTCGGAGCAATTCCAAATGTTCAACAACTAAGCCGTAGTCCCCGAGATTATTGCGATCGGAGCTAATACAAACGTTGAGTAAATTTGTCGTTACGCGTTCACATGGTCATTTTAAAGCTGATAAAACCACTTATCACTGTCCCGGACGTGTCGTCGTCCGTGGAATTGCGTGCTGCCATCAGCGAGAACGACTTTCAAAGCATGGAGAACTGACATGGAATATGTACGCCTCGGAAATACCGGCCTGCAGGTCTCGCGGATTTGCCTCGGTTGCATGAGTTATGGTGAACCCGATCGTGGCATTCACACTTGGACTCTGTCCGAAGAAAAGAGTCGACCGTTCATCAAACAGGCGCTTGAACTCGGAATCAATTTTTTCGACACGGCCAATGTCTATTCGGACGGCTCGAGCGAAGAGATTGTCGGCCGCGCGTTGAAGGATTTCTCCTCGCGTGAGGAGGTTGTCATCGCCACCAAGGTTAACAGCCGGATGCGTCCCGGTCCAAACGGTGCTGGCCTTTCACGCAAAGCCATTTTTGCCGAAATCGACGCAAGCCTGCAGCGGCTCGGCACAGATTATGTCGATCTCTACCAGATCCATCGTTTCGATTATGACACGCCCATCGAGGAAACTCTTGAAGCGCTTCATGAGGTCGTGAAATCAGGCAAGGTCCGTTATATCGGAGCGTCATCCATGTACGCTTGGCAGTTCGCGCAAATGCTCGCGACCTCGGAAAAGCACGGATGGGCACGCTTCGTTTCGATGCAAAACTACGTGAACCTGCTCTACCGTGAGGAGGAACGCGAAATGCTGCCGCTGTGCAAGGCAGAAGGCATCGCCGTCATTCCGTGGAGCCCCCTCGCTCGCGGCCGGCTTACGCGCGATTGGGATGAAAGCAGCGCGCGCTCTGAAACCGATGAATTCGGCAAGGGGCTTTATGCCGGTACTGAGGATGCCGACAAGAAAGTCGTGGACGCAGTCGCGCAAGTTGCAGAAAAACGCGGTCTCCCACGTGCACAAATAGCTCTTTCCTGGGTTTTGTCAAAGGTAACATCGCCCATCGTTGGTGCTACCAAAGCATATCACCTGGATGATGCTGTTGCAGCACTTCAAGTTAGGCTATCAGAAGCAGAAATTTCTGCAATTGAAGCACCGTATATTCCACACAGAGTAATGGGCTTTGTTTAGTTGCAGCACATCGTCTATTTTCACGTTCGACATTTGATATAGACAAAGTTCCAGCCACTACCGAAGTTGTGAAACAAGTGGCTGGAACGATTGCCTGCGGATAAAAATTCGATACAAAATTAACAACAGTTAAAATTTACACTATTCGCAAAGAGCTTTCTTTATGGCTTTGGAGCGTATTGTTATGAGGGGCACAACACACTCGGCGGACGGCAATGACGACCTACGATTTTTGGATGACGAAATTCGGTGACTTGCCGCCTTTCAAACAGGTTGCAATCATGGTCGGCATGGCGATCATCGCCTCGGATTTGCTCACAGCCCTTTTCTTCCTGGTCGTGAGACTGGATCGTCTCGATGTAGCGCTGATTGTCACGACGTTCATTGTTATCGTCGTAAGCGTTCCGCTTGGTGCTTTTCTCGTCGGGCTTAATTTCCGGCTCAAGCAAACCGCCGTCCGGCTCGATTTGGCCCTGCGCAAGGATGATCTTACCGGCCTCTCCAACCGGAACGAATTTTACATGCAGGCGCAAAAGCAGATCGCCTTGTGCGATGCGGACAGAAGTGCGGGTGCGGTTCTCTATATCGATGCCGATCATTTCAAATCGATCAACGACCGGTATGGCCACGCGGTCGGAGACGGGGTGCTCCAGGAAATCGGAATTCTCATCCGGTCCACCCTCGGCGAATGGGATTTTGCCGCGCGTTTCGGTGGCGAGGAATTCGCCATTTTCCTGACCGGAGCGGATCTGGCAAAGGCCGATTGGCTCTCGCACAAAATTCTTACGGGCGTTCGGGACATCTCCAAATATCTTCGGATCGGTGATCTCGACGTCACTGTGAGTGTCGGGATCTCAATCCACCAACCTGGACAAGGTCTGGAGGAGGCGTTGGTTGCTGCTGACAAGTGCCTCTATGCCGCGAAAAGCCAGGGGCGAAACCGGATTGTTCATGTTGATCACAGCCCCGCAACGATTTTTGAGGCCAAGCTTCGCAAGATCTAGTAGTTCCAACCTGTCTGTAGCTATCAGATGGCCCCTTGAAAAAACGCGGCAGCGACGTATTTGCGCTTGGCGGCTACGAATGCCACAACCTCATTCCTGATCTCATCTCGATCACAAATTCTGCAAGTCCTGCCATGCTTCAAAGGAGCACGCCTATGTCATTATCCATGCACAAGATTTCCGTTCCGGCATTTGTCCGTGGTTTCTCCGTTCTTTCGTCGTTGATCGACAAGGCTGAAGCATTCGCGGCGGAGAAGAAAATCGCTCCGGCGGTTCTTTTCAACGCACGTTTGGCGCCGGATATGCTGCCGTTCTCCGGCCAGGTTCAGCGAGCCAGCGATACGTCAAAGGGTGTGATCGCACGTCTCACGTCAATCGACGTTCCGAAATTTCCCGATGAAGAATCGGATTTCGCCGAATTGCGCGAGCGCATCGCCAAGACGGTTGCATTTTTGGAAAGCGTCGATCCATCAGCCCTCGATGGCACTCAGAACAACGAGGTTACGCTGAAATTCGGCAAGTTGGGGGTAACATTAAACGGCGAGGACTACATTCTGAAATTCGTCCTGCCGAACTTCTACTTCCATGTCACGACGGCTCAGAACATTCTGCGCCATAACGGCGTTCCTGTCGGGAAACTCGACTACCTCGGTGCATTGAGCTGAAACGCATGGCCAAATGAATATGGCCGGCAATGCCGGCCACATTCATTAAGTTTCTTTGGACTAGGCTACCAGATGTTCAATCTGGTCAGCGGAGAGCTCGCGCTTCCTGCCAATTTCGTCCCACCGCTTCAACATCGTACGGTATTTTTCGAGCTGCAGTTCCGGCCGATTGTCCGGACTATTCGAGACTTCCTGCGGGAACTTCAAGATATTGCTGAGAAAGTCGGCATAAGCGAAACGCTCGTCAGGCTGGCTGGAGCCAAAGCCAACAAATTGCGTCTTGCCGATGGCATTCCTGGCAGCGCCGGCGCTCGACGTCTTGATCGCCCGAAACAGCGCGAGGATGTCATCCATTTCCCGAGCCTCTTCCTTGCTCAGGGTCGTCGTCGAAATTCCAAGATCCCCATAAAGACTCTCAAAGCCTTTCTCCACGACTTCCTGATGCCGCGCGTAAAGGCTTGATTTCTGAGGATCAAGCTTCTTCAAGATTTCGTATTGGTTGAACAACATTAAACGTTCTGCAAAACTGAACACCATGCACCTCCGTATGATCCGATGGCAATTCGGCACTTTGCCGGTTGCGTTTAATTCACGGGATTTCTGGTGATTATTCTGCGCATACTGAACTTAAAAAGCCTCTATTGCAGTAGTTACAATTTTATCTTCTCTTGATATTATAAAAATTGGTGAAAAAATACCTAATATCTAATGATTGCTTAATAAGCTAACGCTGACAAATCAGCGTTAGCTCTTGGTGCTCTTGTAGATGTTGACACCCAGCTCGCGGATTTTTTTGCGCAGCGTATTACGATTGAGGCCCAGCAATTCGGCCGCCTTGATCTGGTTCCCATGTGTAGCCGTCAGGCAAGAGAGGATAAGCGGATACTCCACCTCCTCTAGTACCCGCTGGTAAAGACCAACCGGCGGCAGGTCGTCGCCGTAGGAAAGGAAGTAGCGCTGCATGTTCAGTTCGACCGCCTGACCGATAGTGACATCTTCGTTCGCCATGGAATTCGACGATGGCTCGGTAGGCCGCAGATCGGCCTTGAGTTCGGCCTCGATGACTTCCGCATTGATTTCTTCCTGCGGGTATAGTGCAGCTAGGCGGCGGACAAGATTTTCCAGTTCGCGCACATTTCCCGCCCAGGGATATCGCCGCATCAGGTCGAGGCCATCAGCCATGATACGTTTTTCAGGCAGGCCGTCTTTCGCCGCCATCTTGAAAAAGTGCCGCACGAGATCCGGAATATCTTCGCCGCGTTCACGCAGTGGAGGCAGGCGCAGCGGCACGACGTTGAGACGATAGTACAAATCTTCACGAAACAGACCCTGATTGATCAGCGTTCGCAGATCCTTGTTGGTCGCAGCGACAATGCGGACGTCGGTCTTGATCGGCGTGCGCCCGCCAACGGTCATGTATTCGCCCTGCTGCAGCACGCGCAGAAGCCGCGTCTGCGCCTCCATCGGCATATCCCCGATTTCGTCGAGGAACAGTGTACCGCCGTCCGCCTGTTCGAAGCGTCCGCTCGACCGGTTCTGCGCGCCAGTGAAAGCCCCGCGTTCGTGGCCGAACAATTCTGACTCGATCAGGTCACGCGGGATCGCAGCCATATTAATCGCGACGAAGGGACCCTTGCGCCGGCGGCCATATTCATGCAGCGCCTTCGCCACGAGTTCTTTGCCAGTACCGGACTCGCCTGAAATCATCACCGTCAGATCGGTCTGCATCATGCGCGCCAATACCCGGTAAATGTCCTGCATCGCCGGCGAGCGGCCGACCAGCGGCATTGTATCGGGTTGCTCGTCGGCAGCCCACTTCTCCGGCTTTTTCTTCGGTTCCGAAAGTGCCCGTCCAACGATGCTCACCAATTCTGTAAGATCGAATGGCTTTGGCAAATATTCGTAGGCACCAGCCTCCGAGGCACGAATGGCAGTCATAAAGGTGTTCTGCGCGCTCATGACGATGACAGGCAGATCGGGCCGCGACTTTTTGATGCGTGGCAAAAGATCGAAAGCGTTTTCGTCCGGCATCACCACATCGGTGATCACCAGATCGCCATCGCCTGCGGATATCCAGCGCCACAGGGTGGCTGCATTGGATGTGATACGGACATCATAGCCTGCACGGGAAAGCGCCTGATTGAGGACTGTTCTGATTGCCGCGTCGTCATCTGCGACGAGAATGCTGCCCAAACTCATGATCAGGATCCTGCTTTCTTCGTATATGGACTGTCGTCTGCATGGTCGTCATCGAGCGGACCGCTCTGCCATGCGGGCATGAGAATTCTGAATGTCGTCTTGCGCGGTACGGAATCGCATTCGATGACACCGCCATGGTCCCCGACAATCTTGGCAACCAGCGCGAGGCCAAGACCAGAACCATTGGGCTTCGTCGTTATGAACGGATCGAACAGATGCGGCATGATATCGGGCGATACGCCCGCCCCTGTATCCGAAACGCAAAATTCGAGCGGCAGCGAGACGCGGGTACGCATGCCCGGGACCGACAGGCGGATACCTGGACGGAACGCTGTGGAGAGCATGATTTCGCCGGGCTCGTTTGCACCGATGGATTCCGCCGCGTTCTTCACGAGATTGAGAAAGACCTGAACAAGTTGATCGCGATTGGCAAATACATAAGGCAGCGACGGGTCGTAGTCCTCGTGGAACTTGATGTGACTGGCAAAGCCGTTCTTGGCGATAGCTTTGACATGATCGAGCACGACGTGGATGTTTACCGCTTCGCGCTCGATCGGGCGTTCATCGGAGAAAACCTCCATACGGTCGACAAGTGATACAATCCGGTCGGTTTCATCGGTGATGAGACGCGTCAACGCCCGATCATCATCATTCAGACCCGTCTCGAGCAGCTGCGCCGCACCGCGAATGCCGGATAGCGGGTTCTTGATCTCGTGCGCCAGCATGGACGCAAGGCCGGTAACGGAGCGCGCGGCGCCGCGATGCGTCATCTGGCGATCAAGCTTTTCAGCCATCGACCGTTCCTTGAAAAGGATGACGATCGAACCGGGCGACTCACTGACCGGCGTAACGTAAAGATCGACGATCCGGTCCTGACCAAGCCGCGGCGACGAGACATCCACGCGATATTCATTGACTGGCGAAGGGCTTTCCCGCACCTGCTTGACCAGCGCCAGCAGGGGGCTGCCAAACGGCAAGAGCATATCGAGTGTGTTGCGGCTTAAAATGCTGGCGCTCGAGCGGAAGAATGCCTCCGCATCGGCATTGGCGTAGGAAACATAACCTGCGTCATCGAGCATGATCACCGGGTGCCGTATGGAATTCAGGACGATGCCTGCCAACCGGTCTCCCAGCATTGATTTGTCCGATGCTGTCATCAGGCCACCTTCTTCATTTCATCAGCATTCGGGCAGGTAAGCGCAGCGTGAAGACGCCGTACAACCAGACGCGGATTGATTTCGGTCATGATCGATCCGCGTGTCGCGGGGCTAACATCAACACCGTGCAGGTCGAGATACCAGCCAAGATGTTTGCGCGCATGACGAATGCCCGTGATCTCGCCATAATGCGAAAGCATCGCTTCGTAATGCGCGACCGCATAGTCAGCGATCAAGTCGCTGGCATCCTCTCCGGTTCCGTGAACGATCGTCCCGGGTAACCACGGTTGGCCATACGAACCGCGCCCGACCATGACCGCATCGGCGCCAGAGGTTTGGAGAATGGCGATGGCGTCATCGCGGTTGAGGACATCGCCATTGGCTACGAGCGGGACCGAGATTGCATCCTTGACCGCGCGAATGGCCTGCCAATCGGCTTTCCCTTCGTAGAATTGGCAGCGCGTGCGGCCATGCACCGTGATCATCCTGACGCCCGCCTGCTCTGCCCGCGCAGCCAGCTCCGGCGCATTTATGGTATCGTCATCCCAGCCAAGCCGCATTTTCAACGTCACAGGAACCTTCACAGCATCAATCGTTGCTTCAATCAGCGTCAGCGCATGATCGAGATCCCGCATCAGCGCCGAACCTGACAGTCCTCCGGTCACCTTTTTGGCCGGGCAACCCATATTGATATCGACAATATGCGCGCCCTCGCCTTCAGCGATCCGCGCAGCTTCTGCCATCCATCGGGTTTCGCGGCCTGCGATCTGCACAACGTGCGTGCCCAATCCATCGCCCTTCAGGCGCAACAGGTTGCCGCGTTCGCGCGTGCAAAGCTCGGCGCTGGCAACCATTTCCGACACCACCATGCCAGCGCCCGCCCGCCACGCCAATTGGCGGAACGGGAGGTCAGAGACGCCAGACATGGGCGCCAGAAAAACGCGATTGCGCAAGCGCACGCCGCCTACATCCAGTGGTTGGTCCAGTTCGATCACGGAGTTCTGCCTGTTTCCTATGCAATTTGACAATAGCCTATCCTTTAGACAGGTCCGTGCCTCTTCGCAAGGCATTGCGCGTCGTTCGCTGACTGGATTTCGACCTTCTTCTGACTCAAAGTTCTGGTCTTTCCGCCTAGCAAAGGGTAACGCAGTTCGATGCGACGGAGAGAATTGTGCCGGGGAAGACTGACAAGAAGAAGATGCGGGTAGCTGCGGTCATTGTGGCGGCCGGACGCGGCGAACGCGCGGGCGAAAGCGTTGAAGGACCAAAGCAATATCGCAAGATCGGAGGAGAGGCCGTTCTGGCGCATACATTGCGCGTATTTCTTGACTGCCCGCTGATCGACCATGTCGTTGTGGTGATTCACAAAGAAGACGATGCGCTGTTCGCCATGGCGCTTGGGGACCACGCTGCAAACGTTACAGCTGTCATCGGCGGACCGACTCGTCAAGAATCGACACGTCTCGGGCTTCTGGCACTCAAGGACAAATCACCGGACCACGTGCTGATTCACGACGGTGTCCGTCCCTTTATTTCGGCAGATCTTCTGGAGCGCGTCATTTTCAATCTGACGCCACATATTGGTGTGCTGCCGGTCCTTGCCGTATCGGATACGCTGAAAGCCGCCGGGCATGACGCGATGGTCAGCGCAACGGTGCCGCGCGCCGGGCTCTATGCAGCGCAGACGCCGCAGGCGTTCCCATATCTGCCAATCCTTAACGCGCACGACGCAGCATTTACCGCTGGGCGTTCCGACTTCACCGATGATTCGGCCATCGCCGAATGGCATGGCCTACCGGTGCGGATTGTTGAAGGATCAGCTGACAACACCAAATTGACCTGGGCAAAGGATATCGAAATGGCCGATGACCGTCTGTCACAAAAGCTCTCCGCTTTTCCGGATGTGCGCACCGGAAACGGCTACGATGTGCATGCTTTTGAGCCGGGTGATGGCGTGATGCTTGCCGGCGTATTCATCGAACATGATCACAAGCTGTCCGGGCATTCGGATGCGGACGTGGCTTTGCATGCGCTGACTGACGCCCTGTTGGCGACACGCGGTGCGGGCGATATCGGTACACATTTTCCGCCATCCGACCCGCGCTGGAAGGGCGCCGCTTCTCATATCTTTGTCGAACATGCGGTAAAAATCGTCAGGGAAGCCGGCGGCCGAATCGCCAATGCCGACATAACGTTGATCTGCGAGGCGCCGAAAATAGGCCCGCATCGCGAGGCGATGACGGCAGCCTTGTCGAAAATGCTGGGGATTTCTCCTGATCGCATCTCAATCAAGGCCACGACGAATGAAAAGCTCGGTTTCATCGGCCGCAAGGAAGGCATTGCGGCCATCGCGACAGCATCGGTCATTTATCCGGGAGGACTGCCGGAATGAGCGAGCTCATCGCGGAAGCCAAAGCAATTGCGGTGCTTGAAGCCTGCCGTCGCCACGGCATCCTGCTGGCAACGGCTGAATCCTGCACGGGCGGTTTAATCGTTGCGTCGCTGACCGATATTGGCGGGTCATCCGATGTGGTGGATCGCGGGTTCGTCACCTATTCGAACGGGGCCAAGCACGAGATGATCGGCGTTCCGGCCGAATTGATCGACAAACATGGCGCAGTATCGGAGGAAGTCGCTTTGGCTATGGCTGCAGGCGCCCTCGCCCATTCACACGCGGGTATTGCCGTCTCGGTTACCGGGATTGCCGGGCCCGGCGGCGGTTCGGAAGCGAAGCCCGTGGGTCTTGTCTGGTTTGGACTGGCGTTGAATGGAAAACAGCCAATTGCGGCACGCCACGTGTTTGATGATCACGGTCGCGCATCAATCCGCAATGCCGCAGTGAATACAGCGCTCGATATGCTCCTGAAGGCCTTATCGTAAGACTGGTAGCGAAATCATCAGACGTTTCAACGGCACGAACCCGAGGGCTGCTACGCGAGCGGCAACAACAACAGCAGCGCACCGATCGCCGCAACCAAAAGGCCAGGCCAATTGGCTTTCAAACCAAGGAAACGTAGACCGCGATGGGGTGGTTCGAGACCGGCCGGCTCACCGTTGGACAAATGGGGTTCGCTCAGACTGCCGCGATAAACGGCAACTCCTGCCATGTACAAGAGCCCGCAAACAACAAGCAATGCACCGATCAGCGTGGTTGTTACCATCACAACCTCCCGCAGTGGTAACGGATAGCATCGGCTTTCGTTCCGGCCGAGCATACTTTACTTGGATTTGCCGGGTTTAAGATTCCCTGCCGTAGATCACATCGGCTCGCTTTTCAAAAGCCTCGGTGAATTTCCTGAAAGCAATGTCGAACATCGACCCCATAAGAAAGCCGAGCGTGCGGCTCTTGAACTCATAATCGATGTAGAACTTTACCGCAGAATGTTCCGGATTTGCATCGGGGATGAACTGCCAGCGGTTGTCGAGGTAGCGGAATGGCCCATCAATGTATTTGGTTATGATGACTTTTTCTTCCGGCTTCAAAAGAACCTGACTGGTGAAGGTCTCGCGGATCAGTTTGTAACCGACAGTCATATCGGCAATCAGGAGGGTTTTGCCATGGCTTTCCTTGCGCGAGCGCACCTTCAGACTTTCGCACATCGGCAGAAATTGCGGATAGGTCTCTATATCAGCGACCAGATCAAACATCTGTTCTGCACGATGCACCACATGGCGGGTCGTTTCGAATTTCGGCATCGGTCAGGTGCGGTTTGCGTGCAGCGCTTCGCGCGCAGCCTTCAATCTTGCAAAATCTTCGCCGGCATGATGCGACGAGCGTGTCAACGGACTGGAAGCAACAACCAGAAATCCCTTGGTCTTGGCAATCGTTGCGTAGGATTTGAACTCATCCGGTGTGACGTAGTTCAGTACAGCGTGATGTTTGCGGGTCGGCTGCAGATACTGGCCGATCGTCATGAAATCCACATCGGCTGAGCGCAGATCATCCATGAGCTGCAGCACTTCGTTTCGTTCTTCGCCAAGGCCAACCATGATGCCCGACTTGGTGAAGATTGTCGGGTCAAGTTCCTTGACGCGTTGCAACAAGCGGATGGAATGGAAGTAACGGGCACCCGGGCGAACTTTGAGGTAGTTGGACGGCACAGTCTCAAGGTTGTGGTTGAAAACGTCTGGACGGGCAGCAACGACGATCTCGAGAGCGCCTTCCTTGCGCAGGAAATCCGGCGTCAGAATCTCGATTGTCGTGCCGGGCGATATACGGCGGATGGCATGGATCACATCGGCAAAATGCTGCGCACCACCATCAGCAAGGTCGTCACGATCGACCGAGGTGATAACCACATGCTGCAAGCCCATCTTTAAAACGGCTTTGCCGACATTTTCAGGCTCGTTCGGATCAAGCGCCGTCGGCAAACCTGTGGCGACATTGCAGAATGCACAGGCACGCGTGCAAATCTCGCCCATGATCATGAACGTCGCGTGCTTCTTGTCCCAGCACTCGCCGATATTTGGGCAGCCGGCCTCTTCGCACACGGTGACAAGGTTGTGCGAGCGCACGATATCGCGCGTTTCCGAGTAGCCTTTCGACACGGGCGCTTTTACGCGAATCCAGTCAGGTTTCTTCAGAATCTCCGAATCCGGGCGATGCGCCTTTTCGGGATGACGGAGGCGCCGCTTTTGATCGATCGTGTCGAGTACCGTTACCATCAAATTATCCTAGACTAGCTTGCAGGTCTGGCCTTGCCGAAGACCCATAGAATGAGAATTGCGCCTGCCGTCGCAACGATCAGATTTCCAAGAAATCCGTAGAAATTGAAATTCAACAGTCCTGCCAGCGTGCCGCCGACAAACGAACCGGCAATGCCAACAAGAATGTTGGTGAAGAGACCATGATCGCGATTCATCGCCTTCTCGGCGATATAACCCGCTATGAAACCGATAACCAGCATTCCAAAGAAACCGACGCCGGGCATGCCCATGATACCAACTGGCTGATCCATCCTTCTTCTCCCCCTCGCTAGCGTCCTGATGCAATTGCAATGGCGCGGAGCACCAGAGCCCATATAGCACCGAAAAGAAACCCACCCAACCCACAAGCAAGGGTTACGATCCACACACCCGTCCATCCGCTGATCGCGGTTCCGTTGATCGATATGGTGTTACCGGAAACCAGACTCAAGGCGGACGGCACAAACCCGAGCAAGAGGCCGATCAGTGTCGACCATTTTAGGATCACCCATGAAAGGCTGATCCAGGGTTTGCTATCCTTGATGGTGACCAATGGGTCTGCATTCCTTTCCAGCAATCCGAGACCTTATGAGAAATTCAGCCAGATGCGACAGGTGGCGTGGTTTTCGAGAACCGGAGCGCAGTGAACTTTTGGGTTCATGAGCACCGGAAGCGCAGAAAATCGCATCAGATG
Organism: Phyllobacterium sp. LjRoot231; assembly: GCF_964253365.1. Lineage (NCBI taxonomy): Bacteria > Pseudomonadati > Pseudomonadota > Alphaproteobacteria > Hyphomicrobiales > Phyllobacteriaceae > Phyllobacterium > Phyllobacterium sp. LjRoot231. The sequence goes on along the minus strand of NZ_CAXUQT020000001.1, from coordinate 3,133,401 downwards.
TCCATCAGGGTAGATTTATCTAAGGTCTCTCAGGCGTTCAGCACGCGACCATAAGCATCCAGCACGCTTTCCTTCATCATTTCCGACAAAGTTGGGTGCGGGAAGACCGTATGCATCAATTCCTCTTCAGTGGTTTCGAGGTTCATGGCGACGACGAAGCCCTGAATCAGCTCAGTGACTTCCGCACCAACCATATGCGCACCGATAAGCTGGCCGGTCTTCTTGTCGAAGATGGTCTTGATCAGACCTTGATCTTCACCAAGCGCAATCGCCTTACCGTTTGCGGCAAACGGGAAACGCCCGACGCGGATCTCCCGGCCATTTTCCTTTGCCTTCGCTTCAGTGAGGCCAACGGACGCAACCTGCGGTTGGCAATAGGTACAGCCCGGAATTTTGTCCTTCTCAATCGGATGAACACCCGGGAAATTTGCAATCTTCTCAATGCAGATCACACCTTCATGCTCGGCCTTGTGCGCGAGCATGGGCGGGCCGGCAACATCGCCGATAGCGTAGATGCCGGGTACGTTGGTCTTGCCGTAACCGTCAATGACGACACAACCACGATCGGTCTTCACGCCCAAAGCTTCGAGCCCGAGGTTCTCAATATTCCCCTGAACACCGACAGCGGAAATAAGGCGATCCGCAGTAATCTTCTCGACCTTACCATCCTTGGTCTCGACATGGGCGGTAATTGAATTGGCGGCTTTTTCAACCTTCGTCACCTTGGCGTCGGTGATGATCTTCATGCCCTGCTTTTCGAACTGCTTGCGGGCGATCGCCGAAATTTCGGCATCCTCGACAGGCATGACGGTCGGCAGAAGCTCGACCACGGTCACCTCCGCACCCATGGAACGGTAGAACGAGGCGAATTCGATACCGATCGCACCCGAGCCCATCACCACCAGCGATTTCGGCATTTCCGGCGGCACCATGGCCTCGAAATAGGTCCAGATCAGCTTGCCATCCGGCTCAATGCCGGGCAGCGCACGCGGGCGGGCACCGGTAGCCAGAATAATATGCTTAGCCGAATAAGTACCCTCACCCAGAGCATTCTTGGGAAGCGGCGGCTGCGGCTCCATCGGCTTTTTCGAGGTCTTCGAAACAATGATCTCACCCGGCTGAGCGCTTGTCGAAGCCTTCGATATTTTGGCCTCGCCCCAGATCACGTCAACTTTGTTCTTCTTCATCAGGAAGCCGACGCCGGCATTGAGCCGGCCCGAAACACCACGCGAACGCTGCACCACGGCTTTGACATCCGCAGAGATCTTGCCTTCGATGGTCAGGCCGTAATCCTTGGCGTGCTGGCCGTAATGAAAAATCTCGGCCGAGCGCAACAGCGCCTTGGTCGGAATACAACCCCAGTTCAGGCAGATGCCGCCAAGATGTTCACGCTCGACGATTGCGGTCTTGAAACCGAGCTGTGCGGAGCGGATGGCGGTAACGTAGCCGCCCGGGCCCGAACCAATGATGATCACGTCGTAATTATTGGCCAAGACCTTGGTCCTCCTGCTTAAAGCTCGAGTATATCTCGAACGATGGGTGCAATGGCTTTACCGATTGCCCGTGTATTCTCTGCATCAAGATGAACGCCATCCAGAGGTGACGTTTTGGCGACCGAGCCCGCATCGAAAAACGCACAATTGGCAGGTTCGGCGGCACTCTTGTAAAAGGTAGCGAGCAGGCGTGACTGTTCGATGCCCTGTTCGAAAGTCAGTCGGAATTCCGGCTCGTCGATTTCGCCAAGCGCTGGAGGCGACATAATCAGAATTTTCGGCGCCTTGGCCTCTTTCTGATAGGGTGCTGTACGAACAATCTCGATCAGCCGCTGGATGCCGCGCTTGGTGCCTTGGGCATTACCACAGATGAAGTTCTTCATGTCGTTGGTGCCGAGCATGATGATCACGAGATCGAGCGGAAAATGCGTGCCAAGAACAGTGGTTAGCGTCTTGGCGCCATTCCGCTCGAAGCCGGAGAGATGATCGTCATAGGCAGTCGTGCGGCCGTTCAAGCCGTCGGCAACGACATGAACATGCGTCCCCAATTCGGCTTGAAGCACCTGCGGCCAGCGATCCTTGAGCGCATGGCGACCCGATCCATCGGGGATATATCCCCAGGTCAATGAATCGCCATAACAAAGGACCGTTTTCATAGCGTCCCTCAGACCAGCATGCCCATCGGGTTTTCGATGTGACGCTTGAATGCCTGAGCAAGCTCTGCACCCAAAGCACCATCAACGGCACGGTGATCGGTCGAAAGCGTCACGGACATGACGGTCGCAACCTTGATCTCGCCCTTCTTGACCACAGCCCGCTCCTCGCCCGCACCAATCGCAAGAATGGTCGCGTGCGGCGGGTTGATGATGGCCGCGAAATCCCTGACGCCAAACATGCCGAGGTTGGACACCGCAGTCGTCCCGCCCTGATATTCCTCAGGCTTCAGCTTGCGGTCACGAGCCCGCTTGGCAAGGTCCTTCATTTCATTCGAAATGGCCGAAAGTGTCTTCTGCTCGGCCTTGCGGATGATCGGCGTGATCAGACCGCCGCGTATCGAAACAGCAACACCCACGTCGGAATGCTTGTGTTTGACCATATTGGCTTCCGTCCAGGAAACATTCGCCTCCGGTACGTCACGCAGGGCCAAGGCCATCGCCTTGATGATCATGTCGTTGACGGAGAGCTTGTAGGCAGGGACATCGCCCTTTTCCGTCTTGCGCATTGGTGAAGCGGCGTTGATCTGCGCGCGCAATGCGAGCAGCGCATCCAGTTCACAATCCACCGTCAGATAGAAATGCGGAACCGTTGATTTGGCTTCGAGCAAACGCTTGGCGATGGTCTTGCGCATGCCGTCATGCGGCACGAGCTCGTAAGAACCCTGCTCGAACAGCTTGAGCACTGCATCGTCGGACATCGGCTTCAGTACGGCAGGCGCTGCTGCGGATGGCGCGGCTCCTGTAACTGGAGCAGCCTTGGCTCCACCACCGGAAATCGCCGCCTCGACGTCCTTCTTGATCACGCGGCCATGCGGGCCGGACCCTGTCACGGCGCCGAGATCGATACCGGCGTCCTTGGCGATACGCCGTGCGAGTGGCGAAGAGAATGGACGATCGCCTGTCTTGACCGGTGCAGAGACTGCCGGTGCCGGAGCGGCTTCCGATTTCGGGGCTTCGGCCTTTGGTGCCTCGGGAGCAGGCTCAGCCTTCTCTTCCTTTGGCGCTTCCGCCTTGGCTGGAGCCGCATCGCCCCCACCCTTGGCAGCTGCGGCAACATCTTCGCCCTCGCCGGCCAAAATAGCTATCAGCGCATTGACCTTGACGCCTTCAGTACCGGCCGGAACCACGAGCTTGGCCACGGTACCTTCGTCCACCGCTTCGACCTCCATCGTTGCCTTATCGGTTTCGATCTCGGCGATCACATCACCGGACGTGACCTTATCGCCTTCCTTGACCAGCCATTTGGCGAGATTGCCTTCTTCCATCGTGGGAGAAAGCGCCGGCATGGTGATATTTATCGGCATATCGGGTTCCTCCCCTTAGGCGGTGTATGTCACAGCTTTGACGGCGTCGATGATTTCCTGGATGTTCGGCAAAGCCAGCTTTTCGAGGTTAGCCGCATAAGGCATCGGCACATCCTTGCCGGCGATCGTCAGGATCGGCGCATCGAGATAATCGAAGGCCTGCTGCATGACGCGGGTAGCGATTTCCGTGCCAACCGAGGACTGCGGATAACCCTCCTCGATGGTGACGCACCGTCCGGTCTTCTTCACCGATTCGATGACAGTCGGAATATCCATCGGCCGGATCGTCCGCAGATCGATGATTTCCGCATCGATACCAAGCTTGGCGAGTTCCACCTCTGCCTTGACCGTGTAGTTCATGCCAATGCCGAAGGAAACGAGCGTTACGTCCTTGCCCTTCTTGTGAATGCGGGCCTTGCCGATTGGCAATACGAAATCATCGAGCTTAGGCACATCGAATGAATGGCCGTAGAGGATTTCGTTTTCGAGGAAGATCACCGGATTCGGGTCGCGGATAGCAGCCTTGAGCAGACCCTTCGCATCGGCCGCCGTATAGGGCATGACGACTTTAAGACCAGGAATATGGCTGTACCAAGCAGCGTAACACTGCGAGTGCTGGGCTGCTACACGGGCGGCGGCACCACTTGGACCGCGGAACACCATTGGCGCTCCCATTTGGCCGCCCGACATATAAAGTGTCTTGGCGGCGGAATTGATGATCTGATCAATCGCCTGCATGGCGAAGTTGAAAGTCATGAACTCAACGATCGGGCGCAGACCGGTCATCGCAGCACCGACACCCACACCGGCAAAGCCGTGTTCGGTAATCGGCGTATCAACCACGCGGCGCGGGCCGAATTCGTCGAGCAAGCCCTGCGTAATCTTGTAGGCGCCCTGATATTCGGCGACTTCCTCACCCATGATGAAGACGTTCGGATCGCGCCGCATTTCTTCCGCCATCGCGTCGCGCAGTGCTTCGCGCACGGTAGTGGAAACCATCTCGGTACCCGCCGGAATATCCGGGTCAGCGGCCACTTCGGTCTTCGGCGCAGCGGGAACGGACGCAGCAGGCTTTTCCGCCTCGGTCTCGGGCTTGGGCGCCTCTTCCAACTTCGCGGGAGTTTCAGCAGCAGCAGCCTTCGGTGCGCTGACGGCGTCGGCACTTTCACCTTCGCCCAGCAATACAGCAATGACGGCGTTCACCTTTACATTGTCGGTGCCTTCGGCAACGAGAATCTTGCTTAGCGTGCCTTCATCGATAGCCTCGACTTCCATCGTCGCCTTGTCGGTTTCGATCTCCGCGAGCACGTCACCGGAAGTGACCTTGTCGCCTTCCTTTTTCAGCCATTTTGACAGTTTGCCCTCTTCCATAGTCGGCGAGAGCGCTGGCATCAGAATTTCTACAGGCATGATAGCGCCTCCCTTAGAGCAGAATGTCGGTGTAAAGCTCGGATGCATCCGGCTCCGGATCGGACTGGGCGAAATCGGCGGCGTCAGCCACGATATCGCGAACGTCCTTGTCGATCTTCTTCAGGTCGTCCTCAGTGGACCAGCCGTTTTCGATCAACCGGTGCTTCACCTGCTCGATGGGATCATGGTCGGAGCGCATTTTCTGCACTTCGTCCTTGGAACGGTATTTGGCCGGATCCGACATGGAATGGCCACGATACCGGTAAGTCTGCATTTCAAGGATCATCGGACCCTTGCCGGAACGCGCCCAGGCGGCAGCTTCGTCACCCGCCGCATTGACAGCGCGTACGTCCATGCCGTCGACCTGGATACCTGGAATGTTGAAGGAAATGCCGCGCTTGGAGAAATCCGTTTCGGCCGAGGCGCGCGAAACCGACGTGCCCATCGCGTAACGATTGTTCTCGATTACATAGATGACCGGCAGCTTCCATAGCGAGGCCATGTTGAAGCTCTCGTAAACTTGGCCCTGATTGGCAGCACCATCGCCGAAATAAGCCAGCGAAACATTACCATTATCACGATAGCGATTGGCGAATGCGAGACCGGTACCGAGTGAAACCTGCGCACCGACGATACCGTGACCGCCGTAGAAATGTTTCTCCTTGGAGAACATGTGCATCGATCCGCCCTTGCCCTTGGACAGACCGCCGCGGCGTCCGGTCAACTCGGCCATCACACCACGCGGGCTCATGCCGCAAGCCAGCATATGGCCGTGATCGCGATAGCCGGTGATGACCTGATCACCTTCCTTCAGCGACATCTGCATGCCGGTGACAACAGCTTCCTGACCGATGTAGAGATGGCAGAAACCACCGATGAAACCCATACCGTAGAGCTGACCGGCTTTTTCTTCAAAGCGGCGGATCAGCAGCATGTGCCGGTAGGCTTCTAATTCTTGTTCCTTGGTAAACTGGATTGGTTTTGGTGCTTTGATAGCGGAGGTCTGCGCGGAACGCGCAGGGCTTTTTTTCGCCCTCGTGGCCATATCTCACTCCCTGTGAATTGGTCGCACGAGAATAGCAGCAGGTTCGGAACTTACAATATGCAGAATCGAATAAGTGCTATGCAAATAAGATGTTCAAAACACAGAGAAAAATGATGATTAACCGGAATTCAGTTAATAGCCAAATCACCGGAGCCACGCATTATAGTGACTTCGTCCGGCCGAGATACGTTCAACCCCCTGCGGGCCTGTTCGTCTAGCATATCCTTCTCGATCGTACCATCATGCATAAGTTGAACCTGGCGTTCAAGCTCGGAACGCGTTGCGGTAACGGCGTCGAGTTGCGCCTGAAGCAATTGGGTCTGCTCCTGCAGCTTGATGGTCGAATAGAGACCATACTCGCCATGATAGGCGTGAAAACCGAAATAGGCGAAAAACAGGGTAGAGAGAAGTGGAACGATCAAGCGCCCGCGCTTGGTTTTTCGTCTCTGTTTTGTCCACATTGTCGATGGCCCGGATAGCTGCGGAATCAGGTCACGATGGCCCGATTTACCCGGTTCATAAAACAATGTTTTGCTTAACAGGGGATTACCAACCGCTCTGCAAAAGCAAAATGGCGGGCATGGAGCCCGCCATTTCAACGATGGAACGCTGGGTATCAAGCGCTGCGGAAAATGCCTCGGCCGGCATAGCTTGCCTGCGGTCCAAGCTCTTCCTCGATGCGGATGAGCTGGTTGTACTTGGCGACCCGGTCTGAACGCGCAAGCGAGCCGGTCTTGATCTGCCCGCAGTTGGTGGCAACGGCGAGATCGGCAATCGTCGTGTCTTCCGTTTCACCCGAGCGATGCGACATCACAGCGGTATAGGCAGCGCGATGTGCCGTATCGACAGCGTCGAACGTTTCGGAAAGAGTGCCGATCTGGTTGACCTTGACGAGAATAGAATTGGCGACGCCCATCTTGATGCCATCACGCAGGCGGGCCGAGTTGGTGACGAACAGATCGTCGCCAACGAGTTGGCACTTGTTGCCGACGAGCTCGGTTAAATATTTCCAGCCATCCCAATCGTCTTCAGCCATACCGTCTTCAATGGTGATGATCGGATAGTCGCCGACGAGCTTGGCAAGATATTTCGCCTGCGTCTTTGGATCGCGCGACTTCTTTTCGCCTTCATAGACATAATTGCCGTCCTTGAAGAATTCGGTCGAGGCGCAATCGAGGCCAAGCGCGATTTCTTCACCCGGCTTGAAACCGGCCTTCTCGATCGACTCCATGATGAAATCCAGAGCGTGCTGCGCCGTCTTCAGGTTCGGTGCGAAACCACCCTCATCGCCGACATTGGTGTTGTGGCCCGCATCTTTCAAGCGTTTCTTCAACGTGTGGAATACTTCCGAACCATAGCGCACCGCCTCAGCGAAGGTCGATGCGCCGACTGGCAGGATCATGAATTCCTGGAAATCAATTGGATTATCCGCGTGAGCGCCGCCGTTGATGATATTCATCATCGGCACTGGAAGAACGTGGGCGCTCGGACCGCCGAGATAGCGATAGAGCGGCAAACCCGATGCTTCGGCTGCGGCTTTTGCCACCGCAAGTGAAACGCCGAGAATGGCGTTAGCGCCAAGGCGGCTTTTGTTGGGCGTACCGTCGAGGTCAATCATCGTCTGATCGATGTGGATCTGGTTTTCCGCTTCCATGCCGCCAATAGCATCGAACAATTCGCCGTTGACCGCATCGACAGCCTTTTCGACGCCCTTGCCGAGATAGCGTACACCGCCATCGCGCAATTCGACTGCTTCGTGCGCACCGGTCGAGGCACCGGAGGGTACGGCTGCACGGCCCATGGAACCGTCTTCGAGAACGACATCGACCTCAACAGTCGGGTTCCCGCGGCTGTCCAGAATCTCGCGGCCAATAATATCGACAATAGCAGTCATGGGGTATTCCCTTTCAATGAGCATTGAGCCTTGGGCTGGCCACTGAATAGCGAATGAACATGACAAGGAAAATCCCCACAAAGAAGAATTGTGGATCAAAACAGAAAAAAGGCCGTCAAAGACAGCCTTCTCATTTGTCTCAGGTCAAGCCGCCTTGGCAATCCGGTCGAATTCCAGAAGCTTTTCGAGAAGCCGCGGCATCTGGTCCAGTGGTACCATGTTGGGGCCATCGGAAGGCGCGTTATCGGGATCCTGATGCGTTTCGATGAACACACCCGCAACGCCGACAGCAACCGCAGCTCGTGCCAGCGTCTCGACGAACTCACGCTGTCCGCCCGTTGAGCCGCCCTGCCCGCCCGGTTGCTGGACCGAATGCGTTGCGTCGAAGATCACAGGCGTGCCAAAGCCCGCCATGATGGGCAGCGAACGCATATCGGATACGAGCGTATTGTAGCCGAAGGACGCGCCGCGCTCGGTGACCATCACATTCGGATTGCCGCTCTCCGTGACTTTTGCCACGACATTCTTCATGTCCCATGGCGCGAGAAACTGCCCCTTCTTGATGTTGACGATCTTCCCGGTCTTGGCTGCTGCGATCAGGAGATCAGTCTGGCGGCAGAGGAACGCCGGGATTTGCAGGACATCGACCACTTCGCCAAGGATGGCGCATTGCTCTTCCGTATGCACATCGGTCAATGTCGGCAGTCCGAACTCTTTGCGGATATCGGCGAAGACCGGCAGGGAATTCTCCAATCCGAAGCCGCGCTTTCCGGTCAATGAGGTACGGTTCGCTTTGTCGAAACTCGATTTGTAAACGAGGCCGATACCAAGCTTTCCAGTCAGTTCCTTCAATGCCCCAGCCATGTCGAATGCGTGCTGACGGCTTTCCATCTGGCAAGGCCCCGCGATCAGCGACAATTGGCCAGTGTTGGAAAATGCGACATTGCCGGCGGAAACCGTGGAATTCAGGGACATCAGGAAGCCTCAAATGCGATGGCAGCGCCCTGCCCTGGTGCCTTGTGCACAATCAGGCGGGAGCCGCGCTTTTCGAAAGGAATATTGTTGTTGACGAGCAGAGATTCAACCGCGGCCAGATTACGGACGGTCAGCACAAATGCCTGCAGCCGCAAACCACGTTCGGTTGTCGATGCTTCGATACCGAAGAACGAGCGCAACCCCTGCGGCGTCAACACCGTGACATTGGCATTTGCGGCATGCAGGTCCATGCCGAAAGAATGCGCATTGACGTCGCGCTGATTGATGATTTCCTGCAGCGGATATTGGAAATCGGTCGGATTGACTTCAGACAGGACGACTTCACGCAGCGCCACCGCGCCGTTCTTGTGCACCTGCAGTGCCGTGCGATCAACCTTGGGCGTGTTCACCCGCTCGCAAGTGAAAAAGAAGGCGTCCGGCGCGCGCAGATCGGCCGCGAAGGCCAAACGGAACCCCGCAACATCCTCTTTCCCGTCCGGAGTGACAAACGGGCGGGAGAAATTGAGAATATCGCCAGCGGAAATACCCGCCTTGATAAAGGCCTCGTGGTCGCCAATCGCATCATGCGTGCCCATGACCAGGGCGGAAAAACCTTCATTGCCATTGCGGAACCGGTAGGCCTGATCGCGAGCAACAAAGACATTGCCGTTCCGCGCCTCTTCCTCGCAAGTCTCGCGCTGGCCTACCGCCAGAAACTCGAGAAAGCTGTCATCGCCAAAATAGACGCAAGAGTTTTCCGTGCCGAATGGATGCTTGCCGACTGGCGCGACGACGAAGCCCAGCTGCTCCAGTCGCGCGCGTGCAACGTCCAGGTCCGCAGTCGGCAGGACAAGGTGATCGATGGGACGCTGGGTGCGAGGAGATGAAATGGTCATGTCAAATCGCCCCAACGATTTTTGTCACACAAGCCGGTTCTGCGCCATTGCCGCATTGATGAATGAGGCAAACAGCGGATGCGGTTCGAATGGGCGCGACTTCAATTCCGGATGGTACTGAACGCCAATGAACCACGGATGATCCGGATATTCGATGGTTTCAGGCAGGACGCCATCTGGCGACATGCCTGAAAACACCAGACCGCAGTCTTCCAGGCGTTCTTTGTAGTCGATGTTCACTTCGTAGCGGTGGCGGTGGCGTTCCGAAATATCGGTCGATCCGTAAATATCGGCAATGCGGGTGCCGGACTTGAGCAAGGCCTCATAGGCGCCAAGCCGCATGGTTCCGCCAAGATCGCCCGATTGCGCCCGCTTCTCCAGCATGTTGCCCTTGAGCCATTCCGTCATCAGGCCGACGACCGGTTCGCTGGTAGGCCCGAATTCGCTCGAGGACGCCTTTTCGACGCCCGCCAGCGATCTGGCTGCTTCGATCACTGCCATCTGCATGCCAAAGCAGATACCGAAATAGGGCACCTTCTTCTCACGCGCGAATTTCGCTGCCAGAATCTTGCCTTCCGAACCACGTTCGCCAAAGCCGCCGGGCACAAGAATGCCATGGACTTTCTGCAGATAAGGCGCCGGGTCTTCCTGTTCGAAGATTTCCGATTCGATCCAGTCGAGATTGACCTTCACCTTGTTGGCCATGCCACCATGGTGCAGCGCTTCGATCAGCGACTTATACGCATCTTTCAGGCCGGTATACTTACCGACAATGGCGATCGTCACTTCGCCTTCCGGATTGTGAATACGCTGGCTGACTTCATCCCAACGCTCCATGCGTGGCTTCGGCGCAGGGTCGATGCCAAAAGCGGCAAGCACTTCGGAATCAAGACCTTCCTTGTGATAGGCCATCGGCACGTCATAGATTGTGTCGACATCGAGCGCCTGAATAACTGCCGACGCACGGACATTACAGAACAACGAAAGCTTGCGCCGTTCCGATTCCGGAATCTCGCGATCCGCACGAATCAATAAGATATCCGGCGCGATGCCAATCGACCGCAATTCTTTGACCGAATGCTGGGTAGGCTTGGTTTTGAGTTCGCCCGCAGCCGGAATGTACGGCATCAAGGTCAGGTGGATATAAACAGCGGTGCCGCGCGGCAGATCATTGCCAAGCTGGCGAATTGCCTCAAGGAAGGGCATCGCTTCAATATCACCGACGGTACCGCCGATCTCGCACAGGACGAAATCATAATCATCATTGCCTTCGACAATGAAATTCTTGATCTCGTCGGTGACGTGCGGGATCACCTGAACAGTCGCGCCGAGATAGTCGCCACGCCGTTCCTTCTCGATGATATTCCGGTAAATCCGTCCGGTGGTGATATTGTCCTGCTTGTTGGCGGGACGCCCCGTGAAGCGCTCGTAATGACCAAGATCGAGGTCAGTTTCAGCGCCATCGTCCGTCACAAAGACCTCGCCATGCTGATATGGCGACATCGTGCCGGGGTCGACGTTGAGATAAGGGTCGAGCTTGCGAATCCGCACGCGGTATCCACGAGCCTGGAGGAGAGCCGCCAAAGCGGCAGCAGCGATGCCTTTTCCGAGGGAAGAAACCACGCCGCCAGTGATGAAAACATATCGGGCCATGGGCTTATCTCGTTAGTCCTTTGCAAGTGATTTGGCCACAAAAAAATCGGCCTGAAAGCCGTTTTCCCCGTCCCAATCATTTTTCATTTCAAACGAAACGGCCAGACGCAAGGTCTGGCCGTTCCAACGAATTCAATAGTAGTTCTTATAGAACAATAACTTCCGTGCCAATGCTGACGCGGTTGTAAAGATCGATCACGTGATCATTGACCATGCGGAAACAGCCGTTCGATGCGGAACTTCCGATGCTCGACGGCACGATAGTCCCATGAATACGGATATGCGTGTCCTTGTTACCCTGCGACAGGTAAAGTGCGCGCGCACCGAGAGGATTGCCTGGGCCGCCATCCATGCCGTTTTCATATTTGGCATAGTGGGCAGGCTCACGTTCGATCATCTCCTTGGTCGGAATCCAGCGTGGCCATTCGCGCTTCGTCTGGACGGTCGCCGTTCCCTTGAACTCGAGCCCTTCCTTCCCCACCGCAATGCCGTAGCGGCGGGCCGTGAATGGGCTCTCGACGAGGTACAGGAACTTTGCCTTCGGATCGATCACGATCGTGCCTGGCTTATAGCCTGTGAACTCGACGTCCTGCGGCATGTATTTCGGGTCGATCCCGTATTTGTTCTTGGCTTTGACCGGTTGTGCCGGCTTGCGGACTTCAGCCACTTCGATCGGCTGTACGGCCGCTTGAACATCGGTCTTATCATTTCCGCCAAGACCGAAGGGATTCAGAATTTTTTTAATAATTGGCTCGGCAGATGCCGGGCTGGACAAGGCCAGGACGGACATTCCGATGAGCAGAGAGCGACGTGACAGCATAGTTTTAAAGTTCCCGCATAGATTGCATAACGCCATCAGCAGCGTTTGCGAGGCCCCAAGGCCAATCTGATATCGCGATATCCGAAGACCGGGTTTTCCTCAATGCAAATCGCTGTGAAGAATAGCACAGATTGATTCTTCACATCAAAGGGTTGCGGAAGCGCAACACATTTTATGCGCTTCCGTCAATGAAACGATCAGCGGTCCGAATTACTGCGAATTCGGGACCGGATTTGCCGGCTGCGCGGGCGTCGCTGGCGTAACCGGAGCCGTTGGCGCAGGCAGTGTTGATTCGGGCGCAGCCGGTGCTGTTGTGCCGGGCGCTGCGGAACCTGCAGCCGGCGGGGCGGCTGGCGTGTTGGAGGCCGGCGGCGTTGCATTATTTGATGACGGTCCGCCGAGCTGGTTGAGAATGCCGCCGCTTGTCGGAGGCTGCTGGCCTGCAGGCTGGCTGCCTGTCGTCGTAGGAATACGGTTGAGAATGTCAGTCGGGTTTTCACCATAGCGGGCCATGATGCCCAGCGCCAAAGACGTAATGAAGAAACCCGTTGCAAGGATCGCCGTTGCCCGTGTCAGCACGTTTGCAGCGCCGCGAGCCGTCATGAAGCCGGAGCCACCACCAATTCCAAGACCGCCGCCTTCGGAGCGCTGCATGAGCACGACCCCAACAAGGGCAAGTACAATCAGAAGATGAATGACGATGACGACGGTTTGCATGGGGTATTTTCTGCTTTCTAGGGGTCGGACGCGGCTCTTTACACCGTATCGGCCAATAAACCAAGCCCGTCCGGCGACAGTTTTCTTGCCGCTGACGCGGTTACTCGCAACCTTCACAAGGAATGGTATGCCTCACAAATGGCGAGGAAGTCCGCTGCTTTCAAGCTCGCGCCACCGACAAGCGCGCCGTCGACATTTTCAACGCCCAGAAGCTCCACCGCATTGGCTGGCTTTACTGACCCGCCATAGAGTATGCGCATCTTCTCGCCATCGACACCGAAATGCCTGCTCAACGCGGAGCGGATCGACGTATGCACTTCCTGTACATCCGCAGCGGTTGGCGTCAGACCGGTGCCAATGGCCCATACGGGCTCGTAAGCGATGATTGTGTTTTGCGCATTGGCGCCATCGGGAATCGACCCGGCAAGCTGGCTGCCAATTATGTCGAGCGTAGAACCTGCCTTGCGCTGCGCTTCTGTCTCGCCGATGCAGATGATCGCCACAAGTCCCGCTTCCCAAGCGGCCCTCGCCTTTGCGTTGACCATTTCATCCGTTTCGCTGTGATCCGTCCGGCGTTCCGAGTGTCCGACAATGACATGGGATGCACCGGCATCTTTCAGCATATCCGCCGAAATGTCGCCCGTATGCGCCCCTGATTTCTTTGCATGACAATCCTGTCCGCCAATACTCAAGGCTTCACCATCGACGGATTGGGCAGCACGGAAGACAAGAGTTGCTGGCACGCAAATCAGGGCGTCAATTTTCTCGCCAATTGCAGAATTCGGCCGGTTGACGATGATACGCAGTTGCTCAAGCGACTCCCCGGTACCATTCATTTTCCAGTTACCAGCAACGAGCGGACGAACATCTGGGGTCATTGAGCGTTCCTTAGGCGATTGTTTTGGCAATTTCTGAGGCATTTGCTTGTCTGAGTAGCAAATTCACTCGATAAAGCAATCGACACAAGCCTTCCATGACGCTATTCCCCTATGGATTCAATTAAGCCTCTTTACTGATACGGTGACTTTTAATGCTCGACTCTCTCCGCAATGTTGCACAGACCTGGGTGGTCAAAGTGCTCATGGGCCTTCTCGTGATCAGCTTTGCCGGTTGGGGTGTTTCCAACACGATCCTTGGCGCCATCGGCGGCAGCGCAGCCATTCGCGCCGGACATTCCGAAGTGTCGCCGGTCGATTACCGCTTGGCCTATGACCGTCAACTTGCCGCACTGTCGCAGCGTTTCGGCCAGCGCCTGACGCGCGAGCAGGCAGATGCTATCGGAATTGGTCATCAGGTACAGGGGCAGTTGGTTGCTGGAGTCGTTCTCGACGAACAGGCGCGCACCATGTCGCTCGGCCTGTCAAAGGATCGCCTGGCACAGCTCGCAGCCGAAGATCCGGCATTCCAGGGCGCCGATGGCCGCTTCAATCCTGCGCAGTTTGATATGGTGTTGCGCAACGCCGGAATGAGCCCGCAGAACTATCTCGACAATCGTGCACAGGTCGCACGGCGTCAGCAGATCGTCGAAGCCGTCGCCGATGGCGTCAAGGCGCCGGATACGCTGCTTAAAGCGGTTGCTCTTTACAAAGGAGAATCACGCACAATCGATTACGTCGCCATGCCGAAGAGCTTCGTCAGCGATATCGCCGATCCGAGCGATGCGGATTTGAAGACATATTTCGATGCAAACAAGGAAGTTTACGGCGCGCCGCAATACCGCAAGATCAGCTATGTCAAGCTTGAGCCAAAGGATATCGCCAACCCCGCCTTGGTGACCCCCGAAGAGATCAAGGCCGAATACGATAAGAACCTTGCGCGCTATTCGACACCGGAAATGCGCACCATCGAACAGTTGACGTTCGCAAATGACGATGCCGCCAAGGCCGCGCACGACAAGATCGTTGCCGGAACCAGCTTCGACGATATCGTCAAGTCGGAAGGTAAGACGATGGACGATGTTCGTCTCGGAACTTTTCCAAAAACCGGTCTGCCCGACCAGTCGATTGCCGATGCGATCTTTGCGCTTCAGGCAAACGGCGTCAGCGACGTGGTGAAGGGCGCATTTGGGCCGGTTCTCGTTCGCGTATCGGCTATCAACCCGGAAGTCACCAAGCCTCTCACCGAAGTCGAGAAGGATATTCGTGAGACTATAGCTTTGACACAGGCAGCGTCCGCGATTGCGGATGTGCATGATGCCTATGAGAACGCGCGGGCTGATGGCGCAAGCATGGCAGAGGCTGCAGCAAAGCAAAACCTCAAGGTAGCGACGATCGATGCAGTCGATTCGACTGGACGAGGACCGGACGAGAAAGACATTCCGAACCTGCCATTTGATGAAAACCAGCTGGCAGCAATCTTCCAGGCGGATGTCGGGTTCGACAATGAGCCATTCAATCTCGGGACAAACAGCTATCTCTGGTACGATGTTGATAGTGTAACGCCTGCACGCGAGCGCCCGCTCGATGAGGTGAAGGCGCGCGTTGTTGCGGCATGGAAAGCGGCCGAGGCCGAGAAACGCCTAAACGAGAAAGCCGAAGAAGTGCGTAAGCGCGTCGCTGCCGGAACTTCGCTCGACGATATCGCGGCCGAGTTCAAATTCACCAAGGATACGAAACGCGGCATTACGCGTCAGAGCAAGGATGCCGATCTCGGTGAAGGCGGCGTCGCATCGGTCTTCGATGGTCCGGAAGGGCTTGTCGGTGTGACGGAATCGGCGTCAGACGGCTCGAAACTCATCTTCAAGGTCACCGAGTCTATCGAACCGGCGAATGTCGGACCGGAAACCCTGACGACTGTGGAACGAGATGCCTTCGGTTCTCGTATTGCCGACGATCTGCTCGATCAGCTCGTGGCGCAATTGCAGACTGTTTATCCAGTTTCCATCAACCAGACCGTCATCAATCGGGCACTCGCACGTTAGGTCAGGCAGAAAATGGCTGAATTAAAGCGTTTCATCGGCATAGCGGCTGCAGGCAAGGCGCTCTCGCAAGAGGAAGCCGTCGAGGCTTTCGACATCATGATGTCGGGACAGGCAACGCCGGCGCAGATCGGTGCCCTGCTGATGGCGCTGCGGGTCCGCGGCGAAAATATCGACGAGATCAGCGGCGCTGTCTCTGCCATGCGCTCCAAAATGCTGAGGGTCACGGCTCCTTCAAATGCCATCGACATTGTCGGCACGGGTGGCGATCAGTCGGGTTCCTACAACGTCTCGACCTGCGCTGCATTCGTTGCCGCCGGTGCAGGTGTTCCCGTCGCCAAGCATGGCAATCGCGCCCTGTCATCGCGTTCCGGCTCGGCCGATACGCTGGCAGCGCTTGGCATCAACATCGAAATTGGCCCCGAACTGATTACCACCTGCATCGAACAGGCCGGGATTGGCTTCATGTTCGCGCCGATGCATCACCCGGCAATGAAGCATGTCGGCCCGGCGCGCGTCGAGCTTGGCACCCGTACTATCTTCAACCTGCTTGGCCCTCTGACCAACCCCGCAGGCGTCAAACGTCAATTGGTCGGTGTCTTTGCACCCGAATGGGTCGAGCCGATCGCGCACGTCCTGAAAAATCTCGGATCCGAAGCCGTTTGGGTCGTGCATGGCGATGGTCTGGACGAAATCACCACAGCCGGCGTTACCAAGGTAGCAGCGCTGGAAAACGGAAAAGTTCGTACCTTCGAGATCGATCCTGAATCGTATGGCCTGCGTCTTGTCGATCCACAGGATTTGAAGGGTGGAACGGCTGATGAAAACGCCGTCTCCCTGCTTTCGGTGCTGGATGGGGCGCACGGCGCTTACCGTGATATCACCCTGTTCAATGCTGGCGCAGGGCTTGTAATTGCCGGTGTAGCGCCCGATCTCAAAATTGGCATCGAAATGGCTGCACACTCGATCGACAGCAGTGCTGCGCGAAATGTGCTAAAAAAGCTGGTTCATGTTTCCAACAGCGAGGCGCTTTGACCATGGTTGATATTCTTCGCAAGATCGAAGCCTATAAGCGCGAGGAAATCGCCGCGGCCAAGACTTGGGTCACACTTGATGATCTGAAGGCGCAGACAAAAGACCAGGACTCGCCGCGCGGTTTCCTTTCGGCACTGCAGAAGAAACGCGCCGCGGGAGAGTTCGCACTTATCGCCGAGATCAAGAAGGCAAGCCCGTCGAAGGGCCTGATCCGTCCGGATTTCGATCCGCCGGCATTGGCAAAAGCCTATGAGACCGGCGGAGCCGCGTGCCTTTCCGTGCTGACCGACGCGCCATCGTTTCAGGGCGCTCCGGAATTCCTGCAAGCCGCCCGGGCCGCGACCAAACTGCCTGCCCTGCGCAAGGATTTCCTCTTCGACACCTATCAGGTCTACGAGGCGCGCAGTTGGGGCGCCGATTGCATTTTGATCATCATGGCAAGCGTCACCGACGATGTAGCCAGAGCGTTGGAAGAGACAGCCCTTGGCCTCGGTATGGACGTACTTGTGGAAGTGCATGACGAGGCGGAACTCGAGCGCGCGCTGAAACTGAATTCGCCTTTGCTCGGCATCAATAATCGGGATCTGCGCACGTTCAACGTTGACCTGGCTGTCTCGGAACGGCTGGCGAAAATGGTGCCATCAAGCAAGTTCCTGGTCAGCGAGAGCGGCGTTTTCACGCATGCCGATTGCCGGAGGCTAGCCAAATCCAACATCGGTACATTTCTCGTCGGCGAAAGCCTCATGCGTCAGGACGATGTGGCGACGGCAACGAAAACCCTATTGCAGGGCACTGCAGAAAAGCAGACAGACGCGGCATGACAACACCCAAGCTTACGCATCTCGACGAGACGGGTGCTGCCCACATGGTCGATGTCGGCGGCAAGGCTGAAACGGAGCGGGTCGCCGTTGCTGAAGGCTCGGTAAGAATGCGCGCGGAAACGCTGGCGCTTATCAAATCCGGCAATGCCGCCAAGGGCGACGTGATTGGAACGGCGCGGATCGCCGGCATCATGGCAGCAAAAAAGACCCATGATCTTATCCCGCTTTGTCACCCGCTGCTGTTGAGCAAGATATCCATTGATATCGAAGCCGATGATGCGCTGCCGGGCCTGCACGTCGTCGCAACGGTCAAATTGACCGGCAAGACCGGTGTCGAGATGGAAGCGCTGACCGCCGTTTCTATTGCATGCCTGACCATTTACGACATGGCGAAAGCTGCAGACAAGGCAATGGTCCTCCAGGATATCCGTCTTCTGCAGAAGACCGGCGGCAAATCCGGTGAATGGTCGGCCATAGCGAGCGAGAACTAGAATGTCAGGACTTCTTCCGGTTGACGAGGCACTAAGGCGTATTCTCGCCAGTGCACAAACGGTCGAACCCGAAACTATTCCGCTTGCCGCCGCCGGTGGTCGTGTTCTCGCTGCTGATCTTCATGCCAAACGGCAGCAGCCCCCCTTTGCAGCCTCCGCTATGGACGGATACGCCGTACAAGCTGCTGACGTGGCGAGCGTTCCGGTCACGTTGAAACTGATAGGTCAGTCGGCAGCAGGCCATGCATTTTCCGGTACTATGAATGCGGGTGAGGCCGTCCGCATTTTTACGGGCGCACCGGTTCCCGAAGGCGCGGACAGTGTTGTCATCCAGGAAAACACGATTCCGGGAGATCGCCAGGTCGAGATCACCGAAACCGTCACGTTCGGCAGGAATATCCGCAAAGCCGGTCTGGACTTCGAACAAGGCGATCTGCTGCTGGAGACGGGACGGGTTCTTGACCCGGCTGCGCTTGCCCTCGCCGCTGCGGCCGATCACCCTACTCTCGAAGTGTTTCGGCTGCCTCGCGTGGCAATTCTCGCGACTGGCGACGAACTGGTTACGCCCGGTGAGAGTTATCGACCGGACCAGATCATCGCTTCCAACAGTTATGGACTCGCTGAGATCGTACGGCAGGCTGGGGGCGTGCCGATTGATCTTGGGATAGCCGAGGATCGGCTCGAAGCCTTGAGCGATGCGCTCGATCAGGCTGTGGCGGCCAAAGCCGATATTCTGGTTACGCTTGGCGGTGCTTCGGTCGGCGATCATGACCTCGTTCAGCCGGCACTCGCTGCCAAGGGCATGGAACTCGATTTCTGGAAGATCGCGCTACGTCCGGGCAAGCCGTTGATGTTTGGCCGCCTGCAGGACATGAAAATCCTTGGCCTGCCCGGCAATCCGGTATCAAGCCTGATTTGCGCGCATATATTTCTGATCCCGCTGATCCACGCCATGCTGGGCTTGCCCCATGCGCCGGATCTGCGATCGGCAGTCCTTGGAACCGACATGGGCACCAATGACCAGCGTCAGGATTATATCCGCGCCCGCATTACCAAAGGCGCGGACGGACAACTGATTGCGACCCCGTTCGCTGTGCAGGACTCGTCCATGCTGAAGTTTCTGGCGGATGCCAACGGCCTGATCGTCCGTGAACCGCATGCGCCCGCCATCAAGGCGGGAGCGGCATGCAGCGTTATGATGCTACGCTGACCCTTCCAGCCGGTGCTCCTTGCGGTCGACCTCTGTGACGGTGGCGAGGTCGATTGCCTTCTGCAATTTGGCCGCGTGACGGAATGACGGCTCCAGCGTCCGGCCCTGCCCCACGGCTTCGACAAAGCGCTGGTAATTGGTCGGCACCGGCTCGACATCGATTTCCTTCCAGGTCGCCGTCTCGATATCGTCGCCAAGACAAACGAAAAGCTTCGATCCATCATGGCGATGCTGGATCTCGAACGAGCCCTTGTCACCATAGACACGCAAACGCAGTTCATTCACATGCCCGGTGGCCCAGCGGCTTGAATGTACAACGCCCAAGGCACCGTTGGTGAAGCTCACCGTCATGGTGAAACTGTCGTTCGCATCGAGTTGATACTCGCCGATCCTGTTGCCGTCTGCTTTGTCAAAAGCTTTCAGACGGCAGAAAACCTCGTCGATTTCCGTGTCGGTGGCATAGACGACAAAATCGAGAATATGGACGCCGACATCGCCGAGGGTTCCGTTGGATCCGTGCTGTTTCGACAAGCGCCACAGCCATTGGCTTTCCGTGCGCCAATCGCCCCAGACTTTTGATACCAGCCAGCTTTGCAGGTAAGACGCCTCGACATGCCTGATCTTGCCAATCTGCCCGCTTGTCACCATCCGGCGGGCAGTTTGCAACTGTGCTACGTTGCGATAAGTCAGGTTGACCATGCCGACCAGATTGGCCTTTTCGGCGGTTTCGGCCATTTCCATGGCATCGTGAAAGTTCGTCGCCAGTGGCTTTTCGCAAAAGACATGCTTGCCGGCGGCAAGACACTTCATTGTTGTGGAATGATGGGCGCTGTCGGGTGTTACATTGGCGACAGCGTCAAACTCACCCCAGGCGAGCGCATCTTCAAGTGACGTAAACGCCCGCTCGAAAGAGTATTTATCTCGAAACGCCTCCGCCCTGCCCTTGTCGACGTCAACCGCACCGGCGAATGTGACACCTTCAATATCGATAAAGTTTCTGGCGTGGGCGCTCGCCATATGGCCAGTCCCCAGGATTAATAGACGCATCAACGAAAACCTTCCTCGCCGGACTCGTGCAAACTGCCGCCGCGTGCCGTGATCGGCTCCAAAGCTTTCTCAACCGGCACATTCGGCGCCTCCGTGATAGCCGGAAAACGCAGCGGATTATACGCCCAGTTCACCGCATTGCGCAGCACCAGTCCCACCGTTTCGTCATGATAAGTCGGATAGGTTTCATGTCCCGGGCGGAAGTAGAAAACATTCCCAGCACCTTTTCGATAGGTAAGCCCTGAGCGAAACACCTCGCCGCCCTGGAACCATGATACGAAAACAGTCTCCAGCGGTTCGGGTACCGAGAACGGTTCGCCGTACATTTCCTCATTTTCCAGCTCGAAAAATGCGGGCAAACCCTTAGCGATGGGATGGCCGGGATTGACGACCCAGAGGCGTTCCCGCTCACCCGCCTCCCGCCAGTTCAAAGCGCAGGGTGACCCCATCAATCTTTTGAAAATCTTCGAAAAGTGCCCCGAATGCAGGACGATCAGTCCCATGCCTTCCCATACCCGCTTGGCGACGCGCTCGACTATCTCGTCGGCAACATCGCCATGCGCGCGGTGCCCCCACCAGACAAGCACATCGGTCTCCTCCAGCACCTTGTCCGTCAGGCCGTGTTCCGACTCCTGCAGAGTGGTGGTTTTGATGCTGAGGTTGGTATCGCTCCTCAAAAGCTTGGCGATCTGGTTGTGCATGCCTTCCGGATAGATGTCGGCAACGGTTTTATTGATCTGTTCATGGACGTTCTCGCCCCAGATAAGCGTGCGAATTGCCATTGGACTTTCCTTGTCTCATGTTTGATGCGGAGATTTTGTCAATTTGCCGCCGGGCGGCCCGATTGGTCAAAACGGTGGATGTTGTTGTTAACGGGCGTAACGCAAAGCAGTTCCCCAGGTTGTTGATGGGCCGAGCCATCCTGCCGCACGACCAAGGGTTCCTTTGCACCGATATCGATATAGAGGAAGCTCTCAGATCCAAGGTTTTCCGCTAACAGAAGTTTGCCCTTCCACAGACCGTCCTTGTCCTTGATTTCCAAGTGTTCCGGACGCACACCCAATATATCGGTCTTGTAAGCGCCTGCGAATTCCGCGGTCAGGAAATTCATCTTGGGCGAGCCTATGAAACCGGCGACAAAGATCGATTCCGGCTTTTCATAAAGCTCCAATGGCGCCAATCCAGCGGCCCGCCGGTTATTCCGGCTAAATAACGGTCAAGTGCGTTTCTCGGCTCGCATACACCACATATTAATCCTTGTAGAACACAACTGGAACAGATAGTGTTTGTTCTGGTTTTGTTTTTCCGATTCCACGCAAAGGATCGCCGATGCTCACGCGTAAACAACATGAACTCCTGCTCTTCATCCACGAGCGTCTGAAGGAAACGGGCATACCGCCTTCATTCGACGAGATGAAGGATGCATTGGATCTTGCATCGAAATCCGGCATCCACCGGCTGATCACTGCGCTCGAAGAGCGCGGCTTCATTCGCCGGCTTGCAAACCGTGCACGAGCGCTGGAAGTTCTGCGCCTGCCCGACTCGATCGCTCCCGGCCTCAACGCCCAACGAAAATTCTCTCCGAGTGTCATTGAAGGAAGTCTTGGCCGGAATGTCGCTCCGCCGCGACAAACACGCCAATCCGACGACTCGAATGGTTCAACCGTGATCAATATCCCGGTCATGGGCCGCATCGCCGCTGGTGTGCCAATTTCCGCAATTCAGAACCAGACCCACATGATCGGCCTGCCCCCGGACATGATTGGTAGCGGCGAACACTACGCGCTCGAAGTCAAAGGCGATTCGATGATCGAGGCCGGGATTTTCGATGGCGATACCGTCGTGATCAAGCGCGGCGATACCGCTAATCCCGGCGAGATCGTTGTTGCGCTGGTTGATGATGAGGAGGCAACGCTCAAGCGCTTTCGTCGTAAAGGAGCATCGATTGCCCTCGAAGCGGCGAACCCGGCCTACGAGACACGCATTTTTGGTCCGGATCGCGTTCAGGTGCAGGGAAAGCTGGTCGGTCTTATACGACGATACTAGCAGTCAGCCGATTTTTCACAGGCTGCCGCCTCATCGCTATCAGCGTTCACACGTTTACGGGATTTGTAGTCCTCGATATTGCGGGCGGCGCGGGAGTAGGTCCGATAGGTGTTCCAAGGCCGGTCCGGCGGCCCAACGGCGTAGTTGATGCTGGCAGACCGGAGTCGTCGAAGGCGGGAATCGTTTGCTTCGGCAAGGACCACTTCTGGTGATTTATTCCTGGCGATTGTCGGGGGTAGCGGTTCGGGCGGTTTTAAAGTTATTTCCGCAGTTCCATGCAATGCCAAATCACGCTTGGTGAGCACCAGTGTGTTCTTGTCCCCGCAGATTGTCGGTGCGCCGGCAAAGGCCAGGATGACAATGTCCCCTTCCCCACAAGCCAATACGGTCTGCTTGCGATCGTCCGTATAGGCGATTATCAATCCGCCCGGCTCTCGTGCGGTACAAAGTTTTTCAACACATTCAAACTGCGTTTCTTTGGAAAGCGCACCAGCCTTCAGCGGCTTTACCACCTCGTTTATCCCATAGCCCTGCTGCCAATTGTTTAAACTGAATGCACTGCCGGCCGTGCGATTGATTGCGAGATCTCTGTCACCCGTGCGCAATGCGACCAGTTTTCCATCCTCCGAAACGATAATGCCGGGCTCTTGCGCTCGGAGCATGAACAACGCTGCGGTTGCGAGGACGGGTATACTACAGAGGCGCAGACGCGTTGAAAGAAACAGGAGCAAGATAAGACCAACGCTCATAAGGACCAACGTGCCCTGTGGCATCAGGCCAAGATTGCCGCTTGGAGAGCGCGAAGCGACCATTTTTGCAATAGCGATGACGATCTCGATCCCCTGTCCCATGACCGTAAAGGGTAGCCAATCCAGATCGAATGGCATGGCCAGCAAACCGAGCACTGCAAACGGCATGACAAACACTGAAATGACCGGAAGCGCGAGAGCATTGCCGACAAGCCCGAAGGGCGCGGTATTGTTGAAATGATAGGCCGCAAATATTGAGCTTGCGGTCCCGGCAACCACTGATGTCATGGCAATCGCACCGATATGGTTGATGGCCTTCAGCGGTAGAGCCAGAAGCAAATGATTGGACACACCTCTCCGGAAGGCGCGCCTGCCCTGCCGATGCGACCACCAGCTATAAAATGCGATCAAAGCGGCGGTTGCCGAGTACGACATCTGAAAGCTCGGTCCGAGAATTTCGTGCGGCGAGATGGCAATGGTAATCAACGCTGCAATGGCGAGGTTGCGCATCGATATCGCCGCCCGGTCGACGGTCATGGCTAAAAGCATGACCGCGAGCGTTACAAAACTGCGCTGGGCAGCAACATCGGAGCCTGAAAGCAACAAATAGAATGCGGAACCCATGAGGGCGATCACCGCCGAGAATTTCTTCACCGGAAACCGCGCCGAAAATCCGGGAAAGAACGCCATGATCGCGCGTAGCGAACCGATGATCGTTGCGGCTACCAGTGCCATGTGAAAACCGGAGATCGACAGGATATGCGAAAGTCCACTCAAGCGAAAAGCGTTGTTGGTGTCATCGCTGATGCCATCGCGCTGCCCTGTGATCAGCGACGCAGCGATGTCACCCGGTTCGCCTCTAATGTTGCGCAGGATGCGCTGGGTGAGTTGTTGCCTGATATTTGCGATCGCCATCAATGTCGTCGCAACTGGCCCTGTGTCCAAAGCCACAGGCACTGTTTCAAGCTTTCCCAGCAAAAATCCGCTGGCGCCGACGCCCCGGTAGTAGTTGTAGAAGGCGAAATCGTAATTGCCCGGACGCACTGGGCCTGATTGCGGCCGCAGATGGACGAGGCCGGCGAGACCGTCGCCAACCCTCAGGTCGCGAGGAACTGATCTGGCTGAAACGGTGATACGATCCGGTCCGTATTGCAGCGCCGGGCGTGCCGTCGAGATCACATCCATGGTGAGACGCCATCCACCCTTGGCATCTCTCGACATGGCCGTGACACGACCAGTCATCCGCGTCGTGACTTCCGATCCGAGCATTCGGGTCCCGGCCCGCATCGTTTCGACTTTGCCGAAAAGCATGCCCGCCACAAGTGCGGTTGCGAGTAAAAGAACAAGCCGGATCATGGGTCGCGCGTGGGCCAAGGCATGGCAGCCGATGAGAAGTGTCAGCCCCGAAAGGACGGCGCCGAGCCTCGGTTCAACAGCCGCATTGAAATAGAAAATCGCGCCGATTCCAGAGAAGACAGGTAAGAACAGAAACAGCGTGCCGCGATCGATTTCGCAGTTGAATGCCGTAGGGATTGCGAGCAGTGCTGATTGAAGTTGAGCTCGTGCAGAATTGCCAAGTCCCTGTAACCTGGCAGGCCAGCTTTCCTTCCCGATGACTAAATTGCCAGCCTGCGTTTGAGTCGCAATTTCATGGCCGCCGCTGTCGGGACGGAGAAAAAACAGCTGTTCGCTGGTTCTTGTTCTGGTGGCAGGACCTTCCATTTGCTTTCCGGTTCTGCCAATGCCCTTGCACAGCAGCGGTGCTATGCTACATGAACGCCAGATCAATTCGATTGGACGTTCGGCTAATACGCCGGGCACCTCCTGGAGACCTTATGTCATCTTCTGTCGTTACCCGTTTCGCACCTTCCCCAACCGGTTATCTGCATATCGGCGGCGCCCGTACGGCTTTGTTCAACTGGCTTTATGCAAAGCATACGGGCGGCAAGATGCTGCTGCGCATCGAGGACTCTGACCGCGAACGCTCGTCGGAAGCAGCCGTCACTGCCATTCTCGACGGTTTGACGTGGCTGGGTCTCGATTGGGATGGCGATGCCGTATCGCAATATGAGCGCGCGCCGCGCCACCGCGAAGTTGCGGAAGAGCTCGTTGCCAAGGGCAAAGCCTACTATTGTTATGCCTCTCAGGCAGAGCTTGAAGAGATGCGCGAGAAAGCCCGCGCAGAAGGCCGTCCACCACGTTACGATGGCCGCTGGCGAGATCGTGATCCCAAGGAAGCACCGGCAGGTGTCAAGCCGGTCATCCGCATCAAGGCTCCGCAGGAAGGTGAAACACTCGTTCGCGACCAGGTTCAGGGCGATGTCCGTTTCCCCAACAAGGATCTCGATGATTTCATCATTCTGCGCTCCGACGGCAATCCGACCTATATGCACGCCGTGGTGGTCGACGATCACGATATGGGTGTTACCCATATTATCCGTGGCGACGATCATTTGACCAATGCGGCGCGCCAGACAGTGATCTATAATGCGATGGGCTGGGATGTACCGGTCATGGGTCACATACCGCTCATTCACGGCGCAGATGGTGCTAAATTGTCGAAGCGGCATGGTGCGCTTGGTGTGGAGGCCTATCGTGCCATGGGCTATCTGCCTGCAGCGCTCCGCAATTATCTGGTTCGCCTCGGCTGGAGCCATGGCGACGACGAAATCATGTCCGATGAGCAGATGATCCAGTGGTTTGAAATCTCGGATATCAACCGAGGTGCATCGCGTTTCGATTTCCAGAAACTCGAGGCGATCAACGGGCATTACATGCGAATTTCCGACGATGCTGATTTGGTCAAGGCCATGATCGATATTCTGCCGGAAATTGAAGGTGGTACGGAGATTCTGTCGCGGCTGAACGACCAGACGAAAAAGCAGTTGCTTGCAGCGATGCCGGGTTTGAAGGAGCGCGCAAAGACACTTGTCGAACTCGCCGACAGCGCAAAATATCTCTTTGAACAGCGGCCGCTCCAGCTGGATGAAAAAGCTTCCGGCTTGCTCAACGAGGAAGGCCGGAGCATTCTTTCGGGCGTACTTCCGGAACTATCAGCGGTTACTGATTGGCGCGCTGAAACGCTTGATGCTGCGGTGCGGGTTCACGCCGAAAAAGCGGGTCTGAAGCTCGGGAAAATTGCGCAACCTTTGCGTGCTGCTTTGACCGGAAGAGCAACGTCTCCGGGTGTTTTCGATGTATTGGCGGTATTGGGAAGAGAAGAATCCCTGGGCCGCATAGAGGATCAGGTAAAAGGGCAATAGCACGCAAATTTGAGCGAATTTTTGCATTGCAACATCGTACCGTTCGAGTACGGTGTCGTGCCTGACAAGATAAAGATTATGGCCTCGAGCGAGGTAGGTGCTTTTGCGCTGGATCAGCGCAAGTTAAAGCAAGAAAGGAACGGCAATGTCTGAAAACAGCGTCAACATCGACCTGAATGGTCACGAATTCTCGTTACCCATTAAAAAGGGGACCATTGGGCCGGATGTCGTGGACATTGGGACATTATACAAGAATACCGGTGCCTTCACCTATGATCCCGGATTCACTTCCACAGCATCCTGCGAGTCGCAGATTACCTACATCGACGGCGATGAGGGGATCTTGCTGCATCGCGGTTACCCGATCGAACAACTGGCCGAACACGGCGATTTTCTCGAAGCTTGCTATCTTTTGCTCTACGGCGAATTGCCGACAAAGAGCCAGAAGGCGGACTTTGACTTCCGCGTAACGCGCCACACCATGGTGCACGAACAAATGTCGCGCTTTTTCAGCGGTTTCCGCCGCGATGCGCACCCGATGGCCGTCATGGTCGGCTGTGTCGGCGCCTTGTCGGCGTTCTATCACGACTCGACAGACATTTCCGATCCGCATCAGCGCATGGTCGCTTCGATCCGCATGATCGCGAAAATTCCGACCCTCGCCGCGATGGCATACAAATACCATATTGGCCAGCCCTTCGTTTATCCGAAGAACAACCTCGATTTCGCAACGAACTTCCTGCACATGTGCTTTGCTGTTCCATGTGAGGAGTACGTGCCAAATCCGGTTCTTGCACGCGCCATGGATCGCATATTCATCCTGCACGCGGATCACGAGCAGAACGCGTCCACGTCAACAGTTCGTCTTGCCGGTTCGTCGGGCGCTAATCCATTCGCTTGTATCGCCGCTGGCATTGCCTGCCTCTGGGGTCCTGCTCACGGCGGTGCCAATGAAGCAGCGCTGCAGATGCTCGGTGAAATCGGCACTGTCGATCGCATTCCCGAGTATATCAATCGCGCCAAGGACAAGAACGATCCGTTCCGCCTGATGGGCTTTGGTCATCGCGTCTACAAGAACTACGATCCGCGCGCCAAAATCATGCAGCAGACAACACGTGAAGTTCTCGCCGAACTCGGCATCAAGGATGATCCGCTGCTCGACGTTGCGATGGAACTCGAACGTATCGCGCTAACCGATGAATATTTCATCGAAAAGAAGCTTTACCCGAACGTCGATTTCTATTCCGGCATCACATTGAAGGCGCTCGGCTTCCCCACCACCATGTTCACCGTGCTGTTTGCCGTCGCGCGCACCGTCGGTTGGATCGCCCAGTGGAAAGAGATGATCGAAGATCCGCACCAGAAGATCGGCCGCCCACGCCAGCTTTATACAGGTGCGACGCCGCGCGATTATGTGAGCGTCGAAGACCGCAAATAGTCATTGATCCTATGACGAAAAAGGCGCCCATCTGGCGCCTTTTTTATTCGTCATTTCTGTTTGGCAAGTTCCAGCACTTTTTCTGCGGCAATCTCGCCGGCCGGCCGGTCTGTCTGCATCAATCGGGAAATCTTGTCAAAACTTTCCAGCTGTGCGCTGCGCCGAAGTCCCGGAACGACTAGTTGCTCGATCTGGCGCGCAAGCGATCCTGCCCGCACGAAGATGTTGAAGTACTCCGGCACAACCGGCTCGTCCGCAATGATGTTGGGAAGAGCCGCGCTCCAGATCGTAATGCGCGGAGCAAGAAATGTCCGCGCCAGCCAGTCCGGCTTGTAGGATAGAACCGTGGGAACACGAGCGAGCGCCAGTTCCAGCGACACCGTTCCGGACGCCGCGAGCGCAGCGTCCGCCTCGGCAAATGCTTTTAATCGTTCCGCTTCACCAACCACGATATGAGGTTGTACTTTCCAGCCTGCAGTCAATCGCCGGACGAGTGGCTCGACCCTCGGCAGGGTTGGCAGAATTACGTGGATGCGATTGCCGCGGCTTGCCAAAAGATCGACGGTCTCGCCAAATGGTTCGGCGAGACTGGTGATTTCGGAGCGGCGAGAACCCGGCAAGACGACAAGGTTCTTCTCTGCGCGATCACCCAGGCCGGCATCGCGCGCGCGATTTCGCTTCGCTGCCTCAAGTAGCGGCGCATGCGATACCAGCCTGTGCCCGACATAGGTCGCGGGCGGGCCATCCAGATCCTTCAGCGCCTGCACCTCAAACGGCAGGACCGCCAGCACATGGTCGACATAGGCGCGCATCGCCTTGGCACGTTCCGGCCGCCACGCCCAGACGGAAGGGCTGATGTAATTGATGATCGGGATCGAGGGATCAGCCGCCCTCACCTTGCGCGCAACGCGATGGGTAAAATCAGGGCTGTCGATGATCACGAGACAATCGGGTTTCGCCGCAACAATTGCCGTCGCGAGTTGCGATATACGCCGGATGAGTTGCGGCAGCTTCCGAACGATGGCGCTGAGGCCGACGAGCGCGATCTCATGCTGGTCGAACAGGCTGTTGAGCCCAAGTGCAGCGAGATGCTCGCCGCCGACACCGATCAGTGTCACCTCGCCTGCATATTGCCGGCGCAGCGCTTGAACCAAATCGGCGCCGAGCAGATCGCCGGACTCTTCGCCGGTGACGATGGCAAGGCGCAAGGGTCTTGTCGCGGCAGTCATCAGGAGGGTTCCTGTTCGAAGGTCTCGATGAATAGTCCCGCTTTGTCGGCGGCGGTAACGGTTTCCGCATAACCCAAAATCAACGTACGACGTGCCTCGATAGCAATGCCCTTGAGCCCCGCCTTGACAGCGTTCTCGACGGTGCTGACACCAATGGCCGGCAGATCCGCCCGTACTTCCTGTTGCGGCTTGGCGCATTTGACCAAAACACCACCCTTGCGATTGATACGCTTGGCCTGCCGCAGTTCCGCCACGCGCTGCAGCATCGCATCAGTACCTTCGACACCTTCAAGCGCCACGACACGCCTGCCAATGGCGATAGCCGCTTGGCCGATATCAAGCGATCCAATCATGATTGCAGCCTGACGTGCGGCATGCATGTTGGCGATGCTCTCCTGATCGGCCCGCTTGCGCGTTATCGTGCTCGGAGCCGGCGCCAGGATATCAGGTACGATCTCATGAGCGCCCAGAACGCGAAAACCATAGGATTCGATCGTCGCGATTACGGCTCGCAATAGACCGTCATCGCCCAGCCGGAACGCCCTCAGGAAACGATAGAGCGCAACGAGATTGCCGTTTCCGGGTCTCAATGCTGCGCGGAATTCCGGCCTGTGACGGATACCACCCGCGAGCACCACGTTTGAAATGCCCTCGGCCTTGAGGATTTTGACCAGACCGCCAAGCTCGACAATCGAAATCTCGGCGTGCTCACCCTCGTAAAGCTCGGGTTCCGCCTCGCCCTTGATTGCAACGATCAATGGATTGCCGCCGAGCTTCCGCAGGCTCTCGGCGACAGCGACAGGAAGCAGACCATTGCCGGCGACAATGGCCGTCCGTCCCGCAATGGGCGGGTGTATGGCAGTGGCTGGCGATGTTTTAGCTGTTGTCGTCACTGTCACTGATCTCGATTGCGGAATCGAGTGGCGGCGTGCAGTAGGCGCGCTTGGTATCAGTGGTGATGAAATCGACCAGATCGGCCACAGCGGGCGAATCCGGAAATGCGATGCGCACATCATCCGCGCGGCTCTTGATCGATTTGGTACGATCGAACAGCATGCGGACCGCATGCCGCAGATTATGGATTTCCGGACGCGCCATGCCAGAGCGCTTCATCCCGATGATATTCAACCCGCCGAGATAAGCATGGTTACCGATAGCCATGCCGTAAGGCACGAGATCGCTCGCCAGGGCAGCGAGACCGCCGATAAAGGCGTGATGACCCACCCGCACGAACTGATGGATGCCCGCACCACCGCCGATAATGACATTGTTGCCGATGGTGACGTGTCCGCCGATCATCACATTGTTGGAGAAGGTGACGTTGTCGCCAATCACACAGTCGTGGGCGACATGCGCATAGGCAAGGAACATGCAGTTGTCCCCGATCGTCGTAATGCCACGACTGCCATCCGTGCCGCGATGCATAGTCACGCCTTCGCGGATCACGCAGTTCTTGCCTATGACGAGGGTCGTATAGCCGCCCTTGTGCTTGGTGTTCTGCGGATCACCGCCAAGAACAGCATTAGGATAGACCTTGGAGCCGCTACCAACCGTCGTCGGCCCCATAATGACGACGTGACTGATGAGTTCGACGTCATCGCCAATAACCGCTTCAGATCCGATATGGCAAAATGGCCCGACAGATACCCTGTCTCCGATTTTTGCGCCCTGCTCGATAATAGACGTCTGATGAATGCGAGACATAAAAAGGTTCAGACTCCAGTCTCGTCTTCATCAGGAAAGCCGACCATGGCGGCAACCTCGGCTTCGGCAACCTTCACACCGTCGACTTCCGCGATACACGCATATTTGTGAATGCTGCCGCGCTGCTTCAGCTTCGTTACGCGCAGCTTCAGCTGGTCACCAGGAACGACAGGCTTCCTGAATTTGGCGTTATCGATGGTCATGAAGAAAACCTTGCCGGGTTTGCCACTGCCATTGTGGAACAGCACGATCGCTCCGGCCGTCTGTGCCATGGCCTCGATGATCAGGACACCCGGCATGATCGGTAGTTCGGGAAAATGACCGGCGAAATGCGGTTCGTTGATGCTGACATTCTTGATGCCGGTGGCCGATACGTCACGGTCGATATCGACGATGCGATCGATCAGCAGAAATGGATAACGATGTGGCAGATTCGCCAGAAGTTTCTGGATGTCCGCAACTCCGAGGCTCTCCGTTTTCACATTGTCACTCATCTGAACTGCTCTCCTTCTTGGTTCGGGTCATCGCGCGCACGCTCGCGATCTCACGGAACCATTGCTTGAACGGCTGAGCGGGCGCACCAGCCCACCTCTCGCCGTCCGGTATATCGTTCATCACGCCGCTCGCCGCTGCGATCTCGACGCGTGATCCGATGTTGACATGATCCTTGATCCCGACGCTTCCACCGAGCATCGTCATATCACCAAGGACTACACTGCCCGAAATGCCACATTGCGCGGCAATAACGCAATGCCGGCCTATACGCACATTGTGGGCGATTTGCACGAGATTATCGATTTTCGTGCCTTCACCGATGATCGTGTCAGCCAACGCGCCGCGATCGACCGTTGTATTGGCGCCGATTTCGACATTGTCCTGGATAATGACGCGGCCGAGTTGCGGCATCTTGTCGAGACCGGCCCTGCCAGGTACATACCCAAAGCCATCCTGGCCAATTCTTAC
Organism: Phyllobacterium sp. LjRoot231; assembly: GCF_964253365.1. NCBI lineage: Bacteria > Pseudomonadati > Pseudomonadota > Alphaproteobacteria > Hyphomicrobiales > Phyllobacteriaceae > Phyllobacterium > Phyllobacterium sp. LjRoot231. The sequence goes on along the minus strand of NZ_CAXUQT020000001.1, from coordinate 3,101,565 downwards.
ACCCGGATGCAGCAAGACGCGATTACCCAAAAATGCGTACTGTACCGAACAGCTTGGCGCGACATAGCAATCGCGGCCAATCTTGCAGCCATTGCCAATGACGACATTGGCGGCGATCACTGTGCCGGAACCGATGGAAACATTGCTGCCGATGATTGCGCCCGGCTCAATCGTAACGTCACTTTCGACCTCCGCGGACGCATGGACAATCGCATGGATCGAGATACCGGTCTGTCCGCTCCATAAATGCGCGTTGACAGCATTTGGATAGAGCGCGCGGCCAATAGCGGCAAAATCCTGCTGCGGATGCCGGGTTACGATGATAGCGACGTTCTTCGGAACGCTTGCTTTGATTTCGTCGGTGCACAGCACACCGGCAGCTTTCAAGCCACCGAGATCAAGGGCGTGCTTTTTGCTTTCGATGAAGACCAAGGCATCCGGTCCAGCGTCCGAAAGCGAAGCCAATCGTTTGACTGACCGATTTGCCAAAGAACTGTCCACGAGAACGCCATTGGTCAGATCTGCGATCTGACCAATAGTCACGTTCAACAGTGGCTCATAAAAGATCGGATCGGCCATCGGCTAACTTTCTCCCCCGGGGAAATTTGCTCCCCCCGGGAGGTCAGCAATCTATCAGAACTTGCTCGACATGCCGAAGTTGAAATTCTGGACCTGATCGCCTTCAACCTTCTTAACCGGCACAGCATAATCGAAACGCAATGGACCAAATGGCGACGCCCACATGATGCTGGCACCAACCGATGCGCGCCATTCCATACCGGTTGTACCAGCAGCTTGCGGAAGATCATTTCCATAGAGCGTGGCTGCATCGGCGAATAGAGCACCGCGAATGCCTATGCTTTCCGGAATAACAGGCATCGGGAACTGCGTTTCGAGCGATCCGCTGAAGTATGTATTACCACCGAGGAAGCTGCCATCGTTGTCATCCACGGTCAGATCGCGCGGACCAATGCCGGCGTATTTGAAACCGCGGATCATTTCCGAGTTGTTCTTGAACAGATCGAAGACGCGCAAATCCTCGTCGCCGAAGCCAGCGATATAACCGGCGCCGACGCCAACAAGACCAACAATGTCCAATTCGTCAGAAAGTGTCTTGTAATACTGACCTTTGAACGTCGTCTTCAGGAAGTTGGCATCACCACCGATACCTGCATATTCCTGATTGAACTTCGCATAGATACCGTCATGCGGGTTCTTTGTATCGTCGATCGTATTATACGTCAGCGACCAGCTAACCGAAGACTTGATCCACGGGCTTTCTTCTGCGGCATCGATGAACGCTTGCGAAATTTCCGCCGGGTCGGGGGTCCCATCAGGAAACTCCGCCTCGCTGTCAATCGTGTATTTTTCCTGGGTAAGATTGTATGCAACGCCAGCCGTCAGATCATCCGTGATCGGCAAGCCGAAACGAATGGTGCCGCCGGTCAGGTCGGTCTCGTATTTGTTGCTCACGCCGGACTGACGCTTGAAGATATCGAAGCCAGCCGCAATGCGCTGTCCAAGGAAGTATGGCTCGGTAAACGACAGCGAATAGGAGCGGTTATTGTCGAGGCCGCCACCCGCGGCAACGCGGATATACTGACCACGGCCGAGGAAGTTGCGCTCGGTGATCGAGGCTTCAACTGTTGGTCCCGGATTTTCGCCGCCGGTCGTATAACCGCCACCGATTGAGAATTCACCCGTCGACTTCTCGACGACGTCAACGACGAGAACAACCTGATCCGGCTGGGAACCCGGCGCTGTCGAAATATTGACCGTCTGGAAAAACTGAAGGGCTTCAAGCCGGCGCTTTGCGCGCTGGATCAAAACCTGGTTGAACGCATCGCCTTCACTGACATCGAATTCACGGCGGATGACGAAATCACGGGTCTTTTCGTTGCCGCGGATTTCAATGCGCTCGACATAGGCACGCGGGCCCTGATCGATCGCATAGGTGACGGAAATTGTATGGTTCTCGAAGTTACGGTCGCCGCGTGGTTCCACCTTGGCGAAGGCGTAACCCTGACCGGCCACCTTTTCGGAAACCTTGATGATCGAGTCTTCGACTTCCTTGGCGTTGTAGGTGTCGCCTTCCCGCGTCTTGACCATGCCGTTCAGCTGCGAGGTATCGACACCCTCAACCGAACTTTCGATCTGAACGCCACCGAACGTGTACTTCTCACCTTCTTCGACGGTGATGGTGATCGTATAGTCATTGGTCGCCGGATCAAGGTCAGCCGTCGAGGAGACGACGCGGAAATCGGCATAACCGCGATTGTAATAGAAACGGCGCAGCGCTTCTTCGTCGGCGCGCAGCCGGTCTTCACTGTAAACGTCATTGCGCGTCAGCCAGGAAAGCGGATTGGAGCGCTTGGTCGAGATGACGTCGCTCAGGCGGCGATTGCCGAAGGCCTGGTTGCCGACGAAATTGATCTTGGCGATCTTGGTGCGGTCGCCTTCGTTGATCTCGAAGACAACGTTGACGCGCCCTTCGCCCAGATCCATCGTGCGTCCGGTGACCGTCGCATCGCTGCGGCCGACATTGCGGTAGGCGGCACGCACAGCCTCAACATCGGCATCGAGCGTTGCCTGATCGAAAGCGGCGCGCGGCTTCAACTGCACGGCACCTTGCAGGGCAGGATCCTTGATCTTCTTGTTGCCCTGGAAAATGACCTGGTTGACGACCTGATGCTCATTGACCTGGACGATCAGCGTACCGCCCGACTGACTGATGCGCACATCGCTGAACAGACCCGTGCCGAACAGTCGCTTGGTGGCCGCGTCGATGTCTGCATTGGAAAAAGGCTTGCCTGGCGTAATACCCAGATTGTCGCGAACCGTCTGGGCATCCACGCGTGTATTACCACGCACTTCAATGCGGCTTACTGTTGCTGCCTGCGCTACTGTTACGCCTGCTACCGTTGTTACGATTGCACCCGAACTCACCAAAGCTGCTGATATGGCGAGCGCCGACGCTGCACCAACGAATTTTGAACTTGCCGCCATAGGCCTTCTGAACCTTCGTTTCTCGTTGTCCCCGGGCGAGATCCCGGAATAAGCACTTACTCGCACACCGTCATAGCCGGTTTTTACATACACGCAAGGCTTACGGTTAAAAACTGTTTACTTCACAAGAAAGCGTGGCATCCATGCCACGCCATTCAGAGCTTATAGTAAACAGATCATATCGCTTTGCCAGTCAGCGCCTCAAATTTTCATCAATGTTTAATGTTTGCTACCGGCAGGCAAAAAGGTCATTAAACACAACAAACCCCATGAATCCCAACACTAAAAGGAATCCGGCGCGGAAGAAAATCTCTTGAACCGCCGGCCTGACAGGTCTGCCAATGACGGCTTCAGCCGCATAGAAGAGGAGATGTCCCCCATCGAGAGGCGGCAAAGGAAACAAATTGAGCAAACCGATGCCGATGGACAGCATCGCCGTAAGTTGGATCAACCAATCAATACCCTGGCTCGCCGCTTGCCCTGCCATTGTAGCGATCTTGACGGGTCCCCCCAGCTGACACTTGTCTTCGCGACCGGCAAAGAACCGGCTGAAAAACTGGCCGGTGCGAGCGATGATAAACCCGCTTTCACGCACCGCCTGAACGACTGATTCGACGGGGCCGTATTCGATCCGCCGGAAGTTACCCAACTCCTGATTGTTGACGACGCCGATCACGGCAATCTTGATGGTGTTTCCAAGCGGATCCTTTTGCTCCACCAGCTCAGGCGTTGCGGTCAGTTGAACTTCCTGGCCTTTGCGCTCCACCACGAAATTCAGAGAATCACCGGCTCGTGAAGAGACATGGCGCTGAACGTCGGAAAAGGTTTCAACCTTGTCGCCGTCGACGCTGATGAAGCGATCGCCGGGCTGGAATCCGGCAATGGCCGCAGGACCACCTGGGCGGACCTCGGCCACCATGGGGTCAGCGACCATTTTGCCGTAGAGCGCGAAAAACACCGAAAAGATGGCTATGGTCAGTAATATGTTGGATGCCGGTCCGGCGAAGACCGTGGCGGCGCGCTTCCAGACCGGTTGGGTGTGGAAGGCAACAGCCCGTTCTTCGGGGCTCATCGCTTCAGCTGGCGTTGCTGTCGAGCTTGATACGCCCTCGTCGCCGGCGAACTTGACATAGCCCCCGAGCGGAATTGCTGAAAGCTTCCAGCGCGTGCCTCGACGGTCGTTGAATCCGAAAAGCTCCGGTCCAAAGCCGACCGAGAACGCCTTGACGCCGATTCCGCACCACCGCCCGACAAGGTAGTGACCCATCTCGTGGACGAAAACCACGACGGTCAGAACGATCAGGAAAGGTAGAATCGTACCAATCAACACGCTTTGGGTACCGAAGAGAGTATGCAGCGTTTCTATCAATATATCCTCCGGGCCTGCAGCACAATCAAATGGCCCTATGGGCCCCGGACGTTCGGCCGTCTAGAAAAGAATGTCGTATGGCGTTTCCGGTGTCACCAGAATTGCCCCGATGACGTATAGCAATGCTGCAGCAGCTACAAGCCCGTCGACCCGGTCCATCACACCACCGTGACCGGGAATGAGCTGGCTGGAGTCCTTCACGCCGAATCGACGTTTTACCCATGATTCGCCAAGATCGCCGATCTGCGCGATGATCGACAGTAGAAGTGCGATCAACGGAACGGGAAAACCGCCGGCCGGCGTTATAAAGGCGGCAAAGGCAACACCGGCAGCCACCCCCGCCGCAGCGCCACCAATTGCCCCGGCCCAGGTCTTGTTCGGCGAAAAGCGCGGCGCCAGTTTTGGCCCGCCAAGCGCCCGTCCATTGAAGTAGGCAAAGATATCGGTTGCCCAGACGACTGCGAACAGGAACAGGATCGCCGCAAACCCATCACCGGTATCGCCGCGCAACAATGTCAGTGCGATGGATGGAAAGCCGGCATAGATGAGGCCGAACGCCGGCCAATAGCCATTTTCCCGCCCGCCCACGGCGGCTACGAGCGCCGCGCCAGCAAACAGGACACCGATCATTGTCAAAACGTGTTGCGTGAAGAGGAGAACCAGCATCACACAGACAAGGCATGCCCAGGCCAAGCCACGGGTCACCGGCGTGGATCGGCGGAATGTGATGAGCTGCCATTCGTAAAACACGCTCAGGCCTATGGCGCAGGCCAGAATCCCGAAGGCAAATCCACCAAGCGCGGTAAGGACGACTGCAAGGATGACAAGGACAATCGCGCTGAGAATACGTTTTTGCAGATTGGAAAGACCATTGAAGGTCACAGGGCGATTTCCTGCGCCGTCACACCGCCGAAGCGCCGTTCGCGCATCTGGAACGTCTCGATCGCCTCAGCCAGATGGGAAGGCCGGAAATCGGGCCAATAGCAAGGCATGAACATGAATTCCGAATAGGCCGCCTGCCAGAGAAGGAAATTGGACAGGCGCATTTCCCCGCTGGTGCGGATGATCATATCGGGATCTGGGATATCGGCAGTGTCCAGCCGCACTGATATGGCTTCGGGCGTAATATCTTCATGCGCGATAGCACCTGACGCGACATCCGCAACCAGGCGCTGAACAGCGCGGGTTATCTCATTGCGTGAGCCATAGTTGAAGGCGATGACCAGTGTGAGGCCGGTATTTCTCATGGTCAGTGCTTCCGCTTCATCGAGCAGTCCACGAATGTCCTTGGCCAGGCCTTCCCGTTCGCCAATGATCCGCACCCGAACGTTTTCCCGGTGCAGGTCCGCCAGATCGCGCCGGATGAAGAGTTTCAAAAGTCCCATCAGATCGGAAACTTCCGAGCGCGGCCGCGACCAGTTTTCGGACGAGAACGCAAACAGGGTCAGAAAGGGTATGTCCATCTTGCCGGCGGCGCGGATGATTTCGCGCAATGAATCGACGCCGGCCTTGTGGCCTGCCGTCCGCGGTAATCCTCTCGCCTTTGCCCAACGGCCATTTCCATCCATGATGATGGCAATGTGGCGCGGATTGGACATTGGCTTCGACCTCCAGTGGACAGATTTACGCTGTTATCAGCTTGGAAACCTTTTGAGAATTCATCCTGATATGGCGGCTGGTGTGGTTTTTGAGAACCGGAGCGCAGTGGACATTTTCGTCCATGAGCACCGGAAGCGCAGAAAAACGCATCAGATGTCCATCAGGTGGATTTATCAAAAGGTTTCTCAAACCTGCATGATTTCCGCTTCTTTAACGGCAACGACTTTATCCATTTCTGTAATGGTGTCATCCGTCAGTTTCTGGACTTTCTCGGACAGAACACGATTATCGTCCTGGCTGATATCGCCGTCTTTCTCGAGCCTCTTCAATTCGTCCATGCCGTCGCGGCGAACGTGACGCGCTGCGACCTTTGCATGCTCGACATATTGATGCGCGATCTTGACCAGTTCCTTGCGGCGCTGCTCGTTGAGTTCAGGCAAGGGAATACGTAAATTGTTGCCGTCGGTAATCGGGTTGAGGCCAAGACCGGATTCGCGGATCGCACGTTCTACTTTGCCAACCATCGACTTGTCCCAAACGGATACGGCAAGCATGCGCGACTCTGGCACAGTAATATTGGCGACTTGATTGAGGGGCATTTGCGAACCATAGGCCTCGACCATAATGGGCTCCAGCAAGCTTGCCGAAGCGCGGCCCGTGCGAAGCCCGCCGAGATCGTGTTTCAACGCCTGTATGGCACCATCCATGCGTCGCTTCAGGTCGTTCAGATCGAGTGCGTCACTCATGCTCAATGCTCCTTTATTCTTGGCGAAAGTGCTCCGAACGATCGATCAATGGTCCGAAACGACCGTTGCGCGTCCTCTACCCTGTAGCACTTCTGCAAAACCACCTTTTTCGTGGATTGAATAGACAATTATTGGGATATTATTCTCACGTGCAAGAGCAACGGCAGTCGTATCCATCACCGCGAGCCCGCGATCAAGCACATCCTTGTGGGTTAAATGATCAAACCGCACGGCATTTGGGTCTTTTTTAGGATCAGCTGAATAAATTCCATCGACCTGGGTTCCTTTGAACAGGGCATCGGCCCCAATCTCTGCCGCACGCAACGCAGCTGCGGAGTCCGTCGTGAAGAACGGATTGCCCGTACCGCCTGCAAAGATCACAACTTTGCCCATGTCCATATATTCGGTCGCCAGCCGCTGCGAAAATGTCTCGCAGAATTCAGGCATGGCCACCGCCGAAAGAACAACAGTGTCGATACCGATTTTCACCAATGATGTGCGCAGCGCCAACGAATTGATCACTGTCGCGAGCATACCCATATGGTCGCCGGTCACCCGGTCGCCGCCCTTGGAAGCTACGGCGACGCCGCGAAAGATATTGCCGCCGCCGATGACGACACCAACCTGGACGCCCAGCGCGCGGGCTTCCGCGATATCGCTGGCGATGCGATCGGCAACCGCCACATCGATCCCGAAGCCCTGATCGCCCATGAGAGCTTCCCCTGAGGCTTTGAGCACAACGCGTTTATAAACAGCCGTACCAGCCATGGAACCTTCCTCAAAGTCGTTTCGAATTCCGGATACACGAAGGGCATCGCGTTGTCACGCGATGCCCTTTGATTTCAGTCATCTAAGATTACTTCTTCACAGCTGCGGCCACTTCCGCTGCAAAGTCGGTCTCTTCCTTCTCGATGCCCTCGCCCAGCGCGAAACGGACAAATGCGGTGATTTTGGCTGGTGCACCGATCGTCTTTTCCGCTTCTTTAAGAGCGGCCTCGACGGTCAGGTCAGGATTGATGACGAAAGCCTGCGAGAGAAGCACGACTTCCTCGTAGAATTTGCGCAGACGGCCTTCAACCATTTTCTCGATGATGTTTTCAGGCTTGCCGGACTGGCGGGCTGAATCGGAGAAAATCGCCTTTTCACGCTCGACGGCGGCCGGATCAACTTCAGCCGAAGTCAAGGCAAGCGGGTTGGTTGCAGCGACATGCATTGCGACCTGACGGCCGAAAGCCTGTGCGACGTCCGCGTTGCCGGCAGTTTCGATCGCTACCAGAACGCCGAGCTTGCCCAGACCATCGGAAACGGCGTTGTGAATGTAGGTAGCAACCACGCCTTCGTTGACCGTCAGCGCAGCTGAGCGGCGGAACGAGAGGTTCTCACCAATCGTACCGACAGCGTCCTTGATCGTATCGACAACGGACTTGCCAGACGACGGATAGGTCGCAGCTGCAACGGCAGCAGTCGAACCGTCGGTGGTTAATGCCACATTGGCAACGTTGCGGACGATGTCCTGGAACGCGTCATTGCGGGCAACGAAATCGGTTTCGGAGTTCACCTCGACAACGACAGCCTTCTTGCCGTTCGACGCAACGCCGACAAGACCTTCGGCAGCCGTGCGGCCAGCCTTCTTGTCAGCCTTTGAAATGCCCTTGGCACGCAGCCAATCGACAGCGGCTTCCATGTCGCCATTGGTTTCAGTCAGGGCTGTCTTGCAGTCCATCATGCCAGCGCCGCTGATTTCGCGAAGTTCTTTTACCTGTGATGCAGAAATGCTCATTGTGTCGCCTCTTCTCAAAGCGAAGGCATACTGGAGAAACCAGCATGCCAACTTTGCGGCGCGTTATGCGCCAATCGAATCATTTTTAATCGCCCGATAAGACGGGTGTATGAAGCCTCAAGCGGAGGCTTCACCTTCCTGTGCAGGAGCTTCGGCAGAAGCTTCAACGGGAGCTTCGAGCGCTGGCTCGACAGGAGCTTCTTCCTGTGCACCGATATCCATGCCCAACGAGCCCTGCTGACGCAGGATACCGTCGAGAGCAGCCTTGGCGACCAGATCGCAATAAAGCGAAATCGCGCGCGACGCATCGTCGTTGCCCGGAATCCGGAAATCGATCTGGTCCGGATCGCAATTGCTGTCGATGACGGCGACAACCGGAATACCAAGACGCTTGGCTTCCTGGATTGCAATCGCTTCCTTGTTGGTATCGATGATGAAGATGAGATCCGGAACGGAACCCATGTTCTTGATGCCGCCAAGTGCACGGTTGAGCTTCTCGCGCTCACGATCGAGATTCAGGCGCTCCTTCTTGGTGAAGCCCTGTGCTTCGCCGGAAAGAAGTTCGTCCAGCTTGCGCAGACGCTGAATGGAATTCGAAATCGTCTTCCAGTTGGTCATCATGCCGCCGAGCCAGCGGGCATTGACGTAGTACTGGGCCGAGCGCGTTGCGGCATCGGCAATGATGTCCGAAGCCTGACGCTTGGTGCCGACGAACAGAACGCGGCCGCCGCGGGCAACGGTGTCCGAAACCTTCTTCAACGCAGTGTGAAGCAGCGGAACGGTCTGTGCCAAGTCGAGAATGTGAATGTTGTTGCGGTCACCATAAATGTATGGTGCCATTTTCGGGTTCCAGCGATGTGTCTGGTGGCCGAAGTGAACGCCAGCTTCAAGGAGCTGACGCATGCTGAAATCAGGCAATGCCATCTCTTATTTTCCTTTTCCGGTTTAACCTCCACGGAGAAGAGGCGGGAAACCCGCCACCGGAGGCCATATCGGATTTCTCCCGATATCAACCCAAACCCCGTGTGTGGAATGAAGCGGCTGTTAATGGATAATCGTCACAAACGCAAGTGCGCAGGCGATAAAAGCCTATCATCGCGAACCCATTCATCAAATTAGTCCGCAATGTGACCTAAACTTCATCGCTCTTAACGATGTCAATGATGTCAGTCTTGCTGAAGTCATCCCCCTTGAAGAGCAAGGGTTCCTGCCGGGTGATCGCAAGCGCATACGAGAAACAATCACCATAGTTCAGTCCGGCTGGATGACGACCTTTGCCGTATCGTCGCCAAGCATGCCGCGCTGCGTCCATTTGATCGGTATCAACAGTGACGATGTCGACACCCGCTTTGTAAAGCCAAAGATCAAGCTCCCGCCCACCTTCTTCCCCGAGCCGCGTTTCGATCACCATCGTCGTTTCAAGTACCGTCGCGGCTGAAATCAGGCGAACGGCATCATTGGCTATCTGCTGTTCGAATGACGCAGCCTCGGATTCATTGAGCGCGATCGCGACGATTGCCGACGTATCGATTACCATCAGCGTGGCAAGCCATGTTCGTCATAGTCCAGAATTTCTTCGGCGGTGCGCTGATCGCTCGACGGCATCCTGCTCCAACGCCGCCGGATAGCGGCCAAATCGTCCAGAAGCGCTGCCTTGCGGGTCTGTCCCGAAACACGCCTTAATCGTTCCTCAAGGGCGCGTCGCGTCGCCGTAGTGATATTCTCACCGGTTCTTTCGGCAAGGTCCCGCGCTAATTGTTCGGTGACAGGGTCTTTGATACTCAGCGCCATGGGCATGTCCCTAGGTTCCTAATCAGGAACTTTCTACCATTTTGCCGACGACAAGGAAAGCCTTCGCAGAAAGCAATTTCGTCCTCGTCCCAAGAGCGCTGTTTGGTCATTTCGTGCACTTCGGCGCGTCGAACAGCTGCAGATTGACGAGCTTTCCTGTCATGGAGAAGTCGCCGTAGTCCATTTTCAGATCACGTGTCACGCCGTTGCGGTACATCTTGAAATTGATCCGGTAACTCGGCAGACCCTCAGTCTTCTCGTTCTCGTCGAAATAAGCGATTGAAACCGGCCAGGTGGTTTCCTTCGCCAGCGGGCCCATATTCTTTGTCTCGTCGTCATCGGAAACCGCAGATTTGCCGATCACTACCGTCGTCGCCATGACCTTGTCGGCATCCTCCGATCCGTCGAACAGCTTTGTCTGATAGAAGACCTCTCCGGCCAACGCCCTGGAGATCAACTCCTGCATGTGCCGCGTTGGAAACTGCGACAACTCGAGGTCTTCCTTTGTTGCCTCCGGCTTCGTCAGCGAAATTTCCGTCTTGTCCTTGAGCAGGGCAGCGTCGCCGCGCACTTCCTTGGTCAGGCTCTGGTCGACGAATGTCTTGTTGACGAAGCGGAACTTGTCGCCGTTGCCCGACTCGAATGTCGTTGTCTGCTGGTCAGTCACCCGTTGAGGCTGTTCCTCCATGTCAACGCGGGTGACAAAGCGGAAATTCGTCGTATAGCCCTCGCAGTCCGAGCCATTGAATTCATAGACCATCCGGCCCGTCAGACCTGTAATGCCGCTGCTGTCCTGAGCACTATCCAACTTGAGATCGTAAATAGCGCGATGCGGAACGAGAGTCGCGGTTCCAGCCGCAAAAGCCAGGGATGAGCCGGTCAGACCCAAGGCACCGAGACTGAAAACGAGGACAGGTAAAACGCGCATTGACAAGATTCTCCAATATTTGAACGTGCATATTAAAATAACTCTTGGCGGAAGCGAGGCAAAAATCGCAACTTCTTTCACAATCCCTTGCGATTCCGAAACATAAGGAAATTATCCCATGACCAGCACCATCGAAACACGCCTGCAGGAGCTTGGCATTACGCTGCCTGTCGCAGCGGCACCGGCAGCCAATTACGTTCCCTTCGCCCAGACTGGCTCCCTGCTTCTAACGTCAGGGCAGTTGCCGCTGGCTGGCGGAAAGCTCATTCACATCGGACTTTTGGGTGCCGATCTAAATGTCGCACAGGGCCAGGAAGCGGCAAAGGCCTGCGCGATCAATATATTGGCACAGGCGAAAGCAGCGCTGGGCGATCTGGGACGGATCATGCGGATCGTGAAGATTACCGTGTTCGTCGCATCGAAGCCTGATTTCATCGAACAGCATCTCGTCGCCAACGGCGCCTCGGATCTGCTCGTCGCCGTGTTGGGTGATGCCGGCCGTCACGCGCGCTCGGCTGTGGGCACTGCCGCCCTGCCATTGAACGCGCCGGTCGAAGTTGAAGCCATTATCGAGCTTCGTTGAACATGCCTTCTGTTGACTGGTTGAAAAACGTGCCGATTGCGCATCGCGGTCTGCACGATATGAACAAGAAGCACTGGGAGAACACTTTGTCGGCATTTGACGCAGCGGCAAGCGCGGGCTTTGCCATCGAATGCGATGTGCATCTCTCCGCTGACGGCAAAGCCATTGTGTTCCACGATGGGACGCTCGACCGCGTGACCGGGAGCCAGGGCAATATCGACGAACTGACAGCCGAACAGGCTGCCAAGCTTCGTGTCGGCGGTACTAACGATCACGTGCCGACTCTGGCTGAATCCTTGAGGTTGATTGGTGGACGCGTACCGATAGTAATTGAACTGAAGGGAATACCCGGGCGCGACGATGGTTTGGTCAAGGCGGTTGCCAATGACCTCGCCGGGTATGAGGGTCAGGCTGCGATCATGTCCTTCGATCATCATCTGATCCGTCTCTTCGGCAAGGATGCACCGGGCATTCCTGCTGGTCTGACCGCTGAGGGTCTTCGCGATGAAAATCTTGAAGCGCATTTCTCCATGCTGGCCTACGACATCGATTTCGTCTCCTACAACGTCCATCATCTGGAAAACCGTTTCGTTGACTTCGTTCGCGGAACCCTGGACCTGCCGGTCATCTCCTGGACGGTAAGAAATTTAGCTGAGAAAGCCATCAGCGATGCCATTGTCGATCAAATCACTTTTGAGGGGTTTGATCCGCGCACAGCTTGAGATCGGAGCAAGTTTTCTCTATATGGTATACACGTAAACCAACGGGATTTCCCATGAGCAAGCAGACAGCCATAAGGCTTCCAGACGAGACCTATGAACGTCTTCAGGCGCTGGCTGCAAAGACCGGACGCACCGCCACATTCTATATGCGTCAAGCTATCGAAGAATATTTGGACGATCTCGAAGATTTGTATCTGGCGGAACAAGCCACGCTGCGATTGAATCGCGGTGAAGATCAGGTTCTAAGCGCAGAGGAATTCTGGCGTGGCCTGGACGATTGAGTACACTCGGTCGGTTCAAAAATCACTTAAAAGTCTTGATTCACAAACGCGAGGGCGAATTCGGAAGTTCTTGGATCAACGAATTGCCAATCTGGACGATCCCCGTCAAACTGGAAAGGCGCTTCAAGGTTCAGAGCTTGGAAATTACTGGCGGTATCGCATTGGCGACTATCGTATCCTATGTGACCTGCAGGATCATCGGCTTGTAGTGTTGATTGTGGAAATCGGCCACCGGCGCGAGGTCTATCGCTAAAAACTGTCCGGAGTCAGGAAGCCAATTTCAAAAATGACAAACCTTGATCGAGGCGATTTCACCTTGCGTGTCTGCGATGGCATTGGTGCGTTCACTCAAGCGGAATGGTCGGGCCTTTGTGGAACTTCGCGCGATGCGCCCGATTACAACCCGTTTCTCTCGCATGCTTTCCTGTCTGCACTTGAAGATTCCGGTTGCGTCGCGCGCAAAGCCGGCTGGCTGCCGCAGTTTCTGCGTCTGGAAGACGACTGCGGCACGCTGATCGGTGCCGTCCCCTGCTATTTGAAAAGTCACAGCCAAGGCGAATATGTCTTCGATCATGGCTGGGCCGATGCGTTCGAGCGCGCGGGCGGACGCTACTATCCGAAATTGCAGGCAAGCATCCCCTTCACCCCGGCGACCGGCCCGCGCCTGCTGGTTCGTCGCGATTGGGATGGCGGTGCGGTTCGCACTGCTCTCGCCAATGGTCTGCGGCAACTGACCACCCAGACCGGCGTTTCATCGGCGCATTCGACCTTCGTCAACGATGACGATCTGCCAGCCTTTACTGATGCCGGGTTCCTGCATCGCATCGACCAGCAGTTTCATTTCTTCAATGAGGGCTACGCCAGCTATGATGATTTCCTTGAGACGCTCGCCTCGCGAAAACGTAAAGCGCTGAAAAAGGAACGCCGCGAAGCGCTCGCCGATGACATCAGCATCGACCGACTGACCGGCAGTCAACTCACCAAGCAAGTCTGGGACACATTTTTCGCGTTCTATATGGACACCGGCAGCCGCAAATGGGGCCGCCCTTATCTCAACCGCACGTTCTATGCACTGATCGGCGAGCGTATGCCTGATGATATCATGCTGGTGATGGCACGGCGTGACGGGCGTTACATTGCTGGCGCGATCAATTTCATCGGATCGGACCGCCTCTTCGGCAGGCATTGGGGGTGCATCGAAGATCACCGCTTCCTGCATTTCGAGGTCTGCTATCATCAGGCGATCGACTTCGCCATCGAACGAAAACTTCATGTTGTCGAGGCAGGCGCACAGGGCGAGCACAAGCTCGCGCGCGGATATCTGCCTGTGACAACGCATTCAGTGCATTATCTCGCCCATGAAGGATTGCGACGCGCTATCGATGATTTTCTGCAGCGTGAGCGCGAGGATGTCGCTTTGATGAGCCACGTCCTCAACGAGCACGCCCCCTTCAAGAAATCGGACCAGTAGTAACCGAGGTACACCATGACCGCTCCCTACGACGCAAACAATATATTCGCGAAGATCCTGCGCGGGGAAATCCCGTCGCACAAGCTCTACGAAGATGCGGAAACCTATGCTTTCATGGATGTGATGCCACAAGGAAAAGGTCATTGCCTGGCGATAACCAAGGCTCCTTTCCGGAATATCCTGGATGTCGATCTGGCCAACCTCAATGCTGTAATTGCAACCACGCAAAAGCTGGCTCGCGGCGTTAAAGCGGCCTTTGATGCCGATGGCGTTACGGTAATTCAGTTCAACGAACCGGCCGCCGGGCAGACGGTTTTCCACCTGCATTTCCACGTCATTCCACGTTTTGATGGCGTCGCGCTCAAGCCACACACCGGCCAGATGGAAGATCAAAACGTCCTTGCAGCCAACGCCGATAAAATCAGGCAGGCGCTGGCGACACTGTAAGTCATTGTAGGATCGACAATTGCAGTCCGGCGATCAGGACAATTTCACCGGCGATCACGCTCACAATCACGCGCCTGCCGAGGGTGAGATAGGCCACGAAACCGGCTGCGGCGGCGCCTATTCGAAGGTAGACGGACGATTCCGCCAGCGATCCGCTCGGGTAGAGGATCAACTGGGCGATGACCCCTGCGACAAGCGCTGTGGCGACGGCACGCACCGCAACCAGCGCTTCGGAATCTTCGCGGACGCGACCACCAATCAATACACCGATGAACCGCCAGATATCTGTCGGCAGCCAGCCAGCTAGCAGGATGAACAGATAAGGCCACCACCAATCTGTCAGGCTCTGCCAGGTCATGAGGCAGTGCCTCTCTTTGCCAGATGCACATAGGCCATGGTCACGATGCCGCCTGCAACGCCAGTCAGCAGCAGATCATAGGCTGGTGCAATGGAATGGATGATGGGGAACAGCAGCAGCCCCGAAACCATCGCGACATGGATGGATCGATCCCGCGCCGAACCCCACAGCGAGGTCAAAAAATACATTGGCGTCAAGAAGAACAACGCAGCGAAAACCAGGGGTGGAAAGTCGGTCGAAAGTACATAAACGACAGCCACCACCAGCGTGTTTGTCAACGTCAAAGTAATGCCCAGCCCAGCGAAATAGCTGGTCCGCATAGCGCGCGGAACATGCTTGAGCCGTTCCATACCCATAACCCAAGCGGTGACGGCGATAAAGTGGGAGAGAAAAACCAGTGTGATCTTGCGTGTCTTGGGTCCGCGCATTTCCGGCACGAACGCTGCCACCATCGGCATCAGACGAATTGAGGACAGACCGACGGCAATCGCTGCGCCAAACAACGAGTATCCGCCCGCAATTGCACCGATCAAGACTATGTTGGCTGGAAGAGCCCAGATAATGGCGACCATGAACGTCGCCTGCATCAAGGTCACGCCGTTTTCACTGGCGAAGCCGGCAAAGCCCACATGCGCTGTCATCAGGATCAGCGCAGGAATACTTGTGATCAAAGATGCGCCCGACAAGAACCACGACAATCGGGTTCTCATGTTTTCAGCATTCGTCTCTTGGGAGGGCAATCCGGAATCAGCCATGCCCCAGCGATAAACGGAAGAGCGGACGCCATCAAGAAAAAGGCCACCCGAAGGTGGCCTTTTTGACTATTTCTTCCGCGGTACTTTCGGCACGGAAGCCTTGCGCGACAGCGGAGCGATGCTCGCACTGACCGAGGCATCGGCCCCCGCTTTTTCAAGCGGCTTCTTCGGTGCAGGCTTCTTCTTCGCCAAAGGCTTCTTCTCGACCGGTATTTCCTTCTTCGGCTTCACCACCACTTCATCGGCGATGTAATCGAGAACGAGACCTTTCGAACCATCGGGCTTCTCGGCAACCGAAACGCGGACGGTACCGCCCTTCTTCAGCCTGCCAAACAGCACCTCATCCGCCAGCGGCTTCTTGATATGCTCCTGAATGACGCGACCGAGAGGCCGGGCACCCATGCGGTCGTCATAGCCCTTTTCAGCCAGCCAGGCGATGGCTTCCGGCTGCAGGTCGAATGTCACACCGCGGTCGGCAAGCTGTGCCTCGAGCTGAATGACGAACTTCTGCACCACCTGATGGATAACCGGAATCGGCAGCGCGCCGAACGGAATAATCGCGTCGAGACGGTTGCGGAACTCCGGTGTGAACAGACGGTTGATCGCTTCCATGTCATCGCCTTCACGGCGTGACGAACCGAATCCGATTGCCGCTCTTGCCGCATCCGAAGCACCGGCATTGGTCGTCATGATCAAAATCACATTGCGGAAATCGATCTGCTTGCCGTTGTGATCCGTCAGCTTGCCATGATCCATCACCTGCAAAAGGATATTGAACAGATCCGGGTGTGCCTTTTCGATTTCATCGAGCAGCAGCACGCAATGCGGATGCTGATCGACGCCATCGGTCAAAAGACCGCCCTGATCGAAGCCGACATAACCGGGAGGCGCGCCGAGCAGACGCGAAACCGTGTGACGCTCCATATATTCTGACATGTCAAAACGCAGGAGTTCCACACCGAGCGACAGTGCCAACTGTTTGGCGACTTCGGTCTTGCCCACGCCGGTCGGACCGGAGAAAAGGTAAGAACCGATCGGCTTTTCCGGCTCGCGCAAGCCGGCACGTGCCAGCTTGATCGACGATGACAGCGCTTCGATAGCCAGGTCCTGACCGTAGACGACGCGCTTCAGTTCTGCCTCTAGATTGGAGAGTACGGCTTCGTCGTCTTTCGAAACAGTCTTCGGCGGGATGCGGGCCATCGTAGCGATCGTTGCTTCGATTTCCTTTACGCCGATCGACTTCTTGCGTTTCGCTTCCGGCAACAGCATCTGGCTGGCGCCGGTCTCGTCGATGACATCGATCGCCTTGTCCGGCAGCTTGCGGTCATTGATGTAACGCGCCGACAGTTCCACAGCCGACTTGATCGCTTCCACGGTGTACTTGACCTTGTGGAAGTCTTCGAAATACGGCCGCAGCCCCTTCATGATCTCGATAGCATCGGGGATCGAGGGTTCATTGACATCGATCTTCTGGAACCGGCGAACGAGCGCCCTGTCCTTCTCGAAGAACTGGCGGAATTCCTTGTAAGTCGTTGAACCAATGCAACGAATGGCACCCGTCGAAAGCGCTGGCTTGAGCAGATTGGATGCATCCATTGCACCACCGGAAGTGGCTCCGGCGCCGATGATCGTGTGGATTTCGTCGATGAACAGGATCGCACCCGGAAATTCTTCCAGTTCCTTGATGACCTGCTTCAGGCGTTCTTCGAAATCGCCGCGATAGCGTGTTCCGGCGAGCAACGTGCCCATGTCCAGCGAGAACACGGTCGCATCGCTGAGAACGCTCGGAACCTTGCCTTCAACGATCCGCTTGGCGAGACCTTCGGCAATTGCCGTCTTGCCAACGCCTGGATCGCCCACGTAGAGCGGATTGTTCTTCGAACGGCGGCAAAGAATCTGGATCGTCCGGTTGATCTCCTGATCCCGGCCGATAAGTGGATCGATCTTGCCGGCCTTGGCGCGATCATTGAGATTGATGCAGTAGGCCGACAAGGCGTCCTGCTTCTTCTTGGTTGTGCCCTCTTCCGACTCAGCAGCGTGATTGTCTTCGTTGGGGCTCTCGGCTCCAAGCGGCGTCCGCGGCTCGGAAGCACCAGGGCGCTTCGAAATTCCATGCGAGATATAATTGACCGCGTCGTAACGGGTCATCTGTTGTTCCTGCAGGAAGAAGGCCGCATGGCTTTCCCGCTCGGCAAAAATAGCGACGAGAACATTGGCCCCGGTCACTTCTTCGCGGTTGGAGGACTGGACGTGGATGACCGCACGCTGGATGACGCGCTGGAACGCCGCAGTCGGCTTCGAATCCTCGTCGTAACCGGTGACAAGGTTGTCCAGTTCGTGATCGACGTAATCGGTCACTGTGCGCGTCAATTGAGCGAGGTCGACATTGCACGCGCGCATGACACTGCTTGCATCCTGATCATCGATCAGCGCGAGGAGCAGATGCTCCAGCGTCGCATACTCGTGATGATGCTCGTTGGCAATTGTCAGCGCCTGATGCAGGGCGCGCTCCAGACTAGGTGAGAAAGATGGCATGAAACCTCACTTTTTCTCCATCACGCATTGCAGCGGATGTTGGTTTTGCCGCGCATAGTCCATGACTTGGGTCATCTTGGACTCCGCGACCTCATAGGTAAAGACACCACATTCTCCGACCCCATGATTATGCACATGGAGCATGATGCGTGTAGCATCTTCTCTGTTCTTCTGGAAAAACCGTTCCAGGACGTGAATGACGAATTCCATGGGAGTGTAATCGTCATTGAGAAGCAACACGCGATAAAGACTGGGCTTTTTCAGTTTGGGTTTGGTCCGGGTTATGACAGCCGTTCCCCGGCCGGGGCCGTTGCTGTTTCCCTTGTCCTCATCCTGCATCATGGGTGAAAACCGCTTCATCTCTTCCGATACCCGCATTCTCATAGTGTGTAGCTCTATGCATTCTATGTAGGTCGCTATGGCTTGATTTTAAGCCCTCTCCTGAAGCTTGCAATATCAAGTTGCAGTTGCAAAGGCCGAATTACCCTGCAGGAATAAAAAAAGCCCGGTTGCGCGTTGCAACCGGGCTGTTTTCATAATCGCGAAGCAGATTATATTTACTTCGTAACCTTCGCCACGGCTGCCTCGTAGGGCTTATAGGCTTCCTTGGCGAGATCGGCGTAGAGTTCGCCAAATTTCGTCGCCTGGGCAATGAAGGCTTCATAGGCCTTCTTCGAAAAGACGCTGTGAGTCTCGAATGCCTGCTCCGGCGATTTCGTGGAGGCAAGCTTTTCGATCAGTTTGGTACCTTCTTCGAATGACTGCTTCGAGTAGTCCGCCGCTTCATTGGCGATCGTCTGCAAACCTTGGGTGAGAGCAGAAACACTCTTCATCGCACTGTTGGCGAATTCCTTGCTGGATTTATTCAGGGTTTCGAACGGAGTAGCCATGATGGATCCTTCCAAATGTTGAATTTCCCGGCTGCTCCTGATTTAGGGTGCACTGCACAAGAAGTCAAATTTATACTGCATTGCAATATATATCTAAAATTTAGCCCAAATGTCCCGGAAAAGATGAACGGCCCGGTTACCATAAACAGTTTGGTAACGCTGGTTCGACTAAAGTCCACGAAATCGTTCTGATGCATCAGGGTCATCAGGAAAGTCTCTACGCGCATATTCGAGCAGGTGTTGATTGTGCATTATAAGGCCCGCCAAGGTTCCAACTACTTACAAAAAATGGCTTATGCATTCCTGGCTCTGGCATTAGGCGCCGGGTTAAATATTGCTGAAGCGCCTTTGGCAGCCGCAGCCTCGAAAGAAGCAGCCATCGTTGTCGATGCCAATACGGGCAAGACACTCTATTCGTCCAATGCCGATGCACAGCGCTATCCGGCATCTCTGACGAAAATGATGACGATCTATATGCTGTTCGACGCTATGGCATCCGGCAAGGTTTCCAAATCCACGCCAATTCCCGTCTCTGCCTATGCGGCAGGACAGCCGCCAACGAAAGTTGGCTTTCAGCCCGGGCAGACGATCAGCGCCGAAGCTGCGATTCTTTCCCTGATCACCAAGTCGGCGAACGACTCGGCAACGGCAATCGCCGAGTTTCTGGGCGGCTCGGAGCAGCGCTTTGCGGTGATGATGACCAACAAGGCGCGTCAGCTCGGCATGCGCAATACGCAGTTCCGCAATGCAAACGGCCTGCCGGACCCGCAGCAACATTCATCTGCGCGCGACCTCGCGTTGCTGGGCGTTGCTCTTCGTGAGCATTTTCCACAGTATTACGGCTACTTCTCCACCCGCAGCTTCAGCTATCGCGGCCGCCGCATCGTTGGCCACAATCGCCTGCTCGGCAAGATTCAGGGTGTGGATGGCATCAAGACCGGCTACACCCGCGCTTCCGGCTTCAACCTGGTGTCATCGGTCAGCACTGACGGAAAGAAGCTCGTCGCAGTTGTTATGGGCGGGTCCAGCACACCAGCGCGCGATGCGCAGATGGCCAGTCTCATCGCCCGATATCTTCCAGAGGCATCGCGCCGCGACGGCGGCAATCTGATTGCTTCGCGCAAGAACAGCAAGGTCGAGGTCGCGGCTCTCGAACTGCCAGCAAGCGACGAGGCACCAATACCTGCTCAGCGTGAACAGGCAGTGGCCGAACAGCCTGCCGAGGTCGTAACGGCCTATGCGGAGCCGTCACCGGCCACCTCCCCCGCAGCCCGGATTTTGGCGGTTCCAGAACCATCTCCGAAAGCTGAAATTGGCGAAGGCGATGTGGATGAGGTTGATCCCGTAACGACCGCGTCCGCGCCTGCCAACGGCTGGATGGTGCAGATCGCTTCCGTTGGCAGCTCTGAGGAAGCCAAGGCAATGCTATCCAAAGCTGCAGCGCAGGTTGGCGGTCCGATCGCCGCGCTCTCGCCCTATACGGAAAAGTTCCAGAAGGGTTCGACCACCTATCACCGCGCCCGCTTTGCCGGCATCTCTTCCGCCAAGGCAGCCAACGATGCATGTACCGCACTGAAACGCCAGAAATTCAACTGCTTTGCCATTGCTCCGCAATCGTAGGGCACGCGATCCGAAAGACCCCGATTTGTATAGCGTAAAGGGTTTTGCGAATGTCCAGTACCACAGAAATACATAGCCCGGCTGGCCTGACAGCCAGAGAAACCAAGCCATTTTTCGGCGGCATGCAGGCGCTGCAACAGGCTGCCATGAAGATTGCTGACCTGAGCCGGGGCAATTCGGCCTTCAAGACCATGGATCTGGTGAATGTGCTGCTTTGCCAGGCCGCGCGCACGCGGCGCGCCGCCATGCCGCATGTGCGCCTGCGCTTACGTTCTTACAGCCGCAACGGCATATCAGCGGTAAGACTGCGGGTTTCCTGAAACTTAGAGAAGACCCAGAGCGGCCAGCTCGTTGCGAAGTTCCGGCGGCAGTTTTGCCCGTCCGATCTTGCCGTGCCCTTCATCGAATGGCGCGTCTTCGCTGGTCAGATAGCGCCAGCCCTGAAATGCCCTGCGTGGCTGCCATTCCGTCGGGATGATGCGTGGGTCGAGCACGAGATGGCAGCGTGAAATGCCTTCATCGTCGGTGAAGGTCCTGATATCCGTCAATCGCTGACGGCATTGGACATTGCCTTTGATCACCCAATAAAGCGATCCGCCGTCGAGCAGTTCCTCGACGCGTTTGGGCACCATGCGGGTTGTGTGGAACTGTTCGGCGGACAGCCCTGCCCGCCTGCGCTCATCGAGCCTGAAATCGATCCACGCCGCGAGTTCTTCGATCGCGCTGCATCCGACACAGAGTTTTACGAGATTGAGAGCCATAGCTAAGCATTTACGCTTTCAGGTTGTGGCGTCAACCATAATGGCGGCTTCTCCACAACCCGAGCATACGCCAGAGGACTTTTGAGAATTCAGCCTGATGAGTCAGCTGGTGTGATTTTCGAGGACCGGAGCGCAGCGGACTTATTGGTCCGTGAGCACCGGAAGCTGAGAAAATCGCATCAGATGCCCATCAGGGTAAATTCTCGGTGGTCTCTCAACATTCCACAACATTCACGGCCAACCCGCCAAGGCTGGTTTCCTTGTAGCGTTCGTTCATGTCGACGCCAGTCTGCCGCATGGTTTCGATACACGCATCGAGCGGAACGAAATGCGTGCCATCGCCCTTGACTGCAAGCGACGCGGCCGTAACCGCCTTCACCGCGCCAAGCGCATTGCGCTCGATGCAGGGCACTTGCACCAGACCGGCAACGGGGTCGCAGGTCATGCCGAGATGATGCTCCAGGGCGATCTCAGCAGCATTTTCGATCTGCTCGGGCGTTCCGCCAAGCACTGCAGCCAGTCCGGCGGCGGCCATGGCGGATGCGGAACCCACTTCGCCCTGGCAACCGACTTCGGCGCCCGAGATCGAAGCATTGGTCTTGATCACCCCGCCGATAGCCGCCGATGTCAGCAGGAAGTCGCGAATGCCGTTCTCGTCGGCATCGTCGTGGAAATGCAGATAGTAGCGCAGCACGGCAGGAACGACGCCCGCGGCACCATTGGTTGGCGCTGTCACCACGCGCCCGCCCGCTGCGTTCTCCTCATTGACAGCCATCGCATAGACCGAGAGCCAGTCATTGGCGAGCAGCGGATTGATGCGATTCTGCCGCCATTCCTCCTGCAGGCGATCATGCAGATAGCGCGCGCGCCGCTTGACCTTGAGGCCGCCAGGCATGATGCCTTCCTGCTCCAGACCGCGATCGATACAGGAGCGCATCGCCGCCCAGATACGGTCGAGACCCGCATTCAGCTCATCGCGGCTCATGAAGACTTCTTCATTGCTGCGTTTCATTTCGGCAATGGAAAGGCCGCTTTCCTTGGCCATGCTCATCATCTGAGCGGCATTCTTGAATGGGAAAGGCACCGGATGTTCAGGCTTCGGCGCCGTGCGGGTCTTCGCCGCCTCGAGCTCTTCCTCGGTCACGACGAAACCACCGCCAACCGAATAGAAAATCCGGCGCAGCAGCAGCCGGTCATCGACGTCATAGGCTTCGAAGGCCATGCCGTTGGCGTGACCGGGAAGTGGCGTGCGCCGATCCATGATGAGATCGGTCGCGGGATCGAAGCGATAGGATGGATGGCCTTCGGGTGAAATGCGTTTGGTCTGCTTCACGGTCTCGAGCAGTGCATCCATTTCGTTTGGATCAACGGTGGCAGGCAACAGGCCGCAAAGGCCGAGAATGACAGCGCGATCAGTCGCGTGTCCAATGCCGGTGAAAGCCAGCGAACCATGCAGATGCACGCGCAGCCGGTCCACCTTGACGCCGGTCGGACGCGGCCATTGCCCGCTCTTGAGCTCTTCAAGGAACAGGCTGCCGGCGGTCATCGGGCCCATCGTATGGGAACTCGAAGGACCAATGCCGATTTTATAAAGGTCGAAAACCGACAGAAACATTCAACCACCTTTTCCGGGCGAAACACTTGCGGCTTATAATGGCCCGTAGGCGACATTTGCCGCAGCCCGGCACCGACTTCGCCTTGCGTTTCTACGACATAGATCCGCCAGCGCAAAAGTCAAAGAAAAAGGCTGTAGACGCAAGTGCCGCGAGATTTGCCAACGGGTCAAATTCACGTACATTCGCAATCGCCGTTTATTGCATTGCACAGAGAGACCAAATGGAAGCTGCCTCAAATACATCCTATTGGCTCGACATACTTGCGCTGGTCTATTTCTTCATCGTCTGGGCGCTCTATTCCCATACCACCGCAAATGGGTTTGCGGGGAGAAAATCGCTGACCTACGAGATGAACCAGGCGCGGCGTCAATGGATGGCGACAATGTCGACCCGCGAATTGCGCATGATCGACACAAGCATCATGATCGGTCTGCAGCAGGGTACCGGCTTTTTTGCTTCAACGTCCATTCTGGCGATCGGCGGCTGTTTCGGCCTGTTGAATTCGTCCGGCCGCGTTCTGACGCTGTTCCATGACCTGCCGTTCCTGGGAGACACAACGCAGCAATTGTTCGAAACGAAGATCCTCGGACTTCTCGTTCTCTTCGCCTATGCGTTCTTCAAATTTGCCTGGTCATATCGTCTTTTCAACTACTGCTCGATCCTGATCGGCAGTGTGCCGATGGCTCGCGACAAGGGCCCGGACGATCCGGTTGTGATTGCGGGGATCAATCGCGCGGCGGGGATCAACATTCAGGCCGGCGAGCATTTCAACAGCGGGTTGCGCGGGATCTTCTTTTCCATCGGATATCTCGGATGGTTCCTGCATCCGTTGCTGTTCATGATCACGACGACACTCGTTGCCATAGTGCTGCTAAGACGCCAGTTCTTTTCCAGGGCGCGAGAAGTCCTGATGCAGAACAGCGTAAACCCCGGCCTATAGGCCGCGCGGCAGGTAACGCCAGACGAAGACCGCAGTGAATATCATCAGCATCGCGAGTGCGATGAAGATCGAGCCGAGATGGAAAAACGTCAGGATGATCGAGTAGAAAAACGCCGGTAATATCTCGGAAAAATCGAGATAGGTCCGGTAGACCGCCGTCATCTGCGCCCGTTCATGCGGATGAACCGCGCGAATGAATGTCGTTGATCCAAGCGTGTCGATAGCCACGCAGAAAAAGGCCCCGAAGAGCAGCATGATCGCTGCCAGCATCGGAAAGCTTTCGCCGGCAATGCCCGCTCCTATTAGTGCCACGGCAAGCAATACGAACACACCGGAAATCGTGCGGGTCAGGCCTTTTGCCATGCCGACCTTGCCCCAAAGGATGGAGCCGAGCAAAAACAGATTGCCGAGCGAAACCAGAAGACCGCCGGCAAGATTGCCCTGACCGGTCGCCACCATCAGAATCGGTCCATAGACGAAAAACGTGCTCCAGTAGCACGAGCGCGAAAAGGCAATCAGCCAGGCCAGTCGCAATCTCGGCTGCACGACGAAGCGGCGCACATTGGCGATAGGATTTGCCGGGCGGCTCGGGCCCTTCTGCAGCGCCGGATTGTCGCTGAGACGGAAATACCAGAACAGCGTGAGCAGCAGCAGCGAAAAGCCTATCGACAACAGGAACGGCGCAATCATTCCGACGCGAGTGTACAGAAAAACCCCGAGGAACGGCCCGGCGGTCCAGGCAAGCGTCGCCGTCGCCATCCGCACGGACTCGGCGCGGACCAATTCACCCCTCTTGATATGATCCATGATGTAGAGGCTGAGCGTGATAGACAGCGTTCCTGAGCCGAAGGTGCGCAGGAATAGCCCAGCCGCCTGCCCCGGCAATGTATCGAGCGCAAAGGCGCAGCATCCCAGCATCAGGGACGCAGCTCCAGCCGTGTAGACCCAGCGCCGCGGAATGCGAACGATGAGCAACGGGATCGACAGTGTCGAGATCAGCCCGAGCAACGACATGCAGGTGTAAAGGATACTGACGCCGCGCTCGCTTTGAACAAGGTCGTAGGTCTGGATCGGCACCACGCTGGTGATAATCGCCCGGGCCATCGATTCGATGCCAAAGAGGATCGCGAAGACCCGCGCCGTTGGGCGCTTGGCCGTGGTGATCCAGATAGGATGGCGAACCTGATTGATCACTGGGATGACTTTGGGGGCATTGATTCGAGCGTCGCCGGGAGTTTCGACCGCGCGACCAGCGATAGCAGTCAATCAAGCGACATAATATGTCCGTTTCGCAGAAACCTTTGAATATGTACGAAAAATCTTCCGTTGCTTGCCCGCCAAAGACGATGGATTTTGCAGCCCAACTCACCTAGCTTGCGGCAATTGCCGCAACGATCGAGTTTTCGACAAATGAATCAAGCCGAGACTTTAAATGCACCCTTCAAGACGCGTCTCGGCAAGCTGGACGTGCTGCGCGGCATCGCCCTTATCGCCATGGCGACCTATCACACGGGCTGGGATTTCGAGTTTTTCGGCTATCTCGAACCAGGCACAACCGGGCACGGCGCATGGAAACTGTACGCCCGCGTCATCGCCTCGACCTTCCTGGTCCTTGTCGGCTTCAGCCTTGTCCTGGCACACGGGCGCGAAATTCGCTGGCGTTCCTTTGGCATTCGCCTCGCCCAGATAATCGCGGCTGCTTTGGCAATCACGCTCGTCACCTGGTACGTCACGCCCGAAAGCTTCGTGTTTTTTGGAATTCTGCACCAGATCGCGGTAGCCAGCATCTTGGGGCTATTTTTCCTGCGATTACCAGCGTTGGTTATCACTGCCGCTGCGGCGGCAGTTATTGCCCTCCCGCATTATTACGTCTCGCCGACATTCGATGCGCCGATGTTCTGGCCGCTCGGGCTTTCGGAGATCATCGTACGATCAAACGATTACGTCCCGATCTTCCCTTGGTTCGGCGCAGTGCTTGCAGGCATGGCCATCGCCAAGACCATGCAATATTTCGGTGCGCTCAAATTGTTTGCCGGAAATATCGCTCCATCCTGGCTCGATCGCGGCCTGCGCTTTATCGGCAGGCATAGTCTCGCCTTCTACCTGATCCACCAGCCTGTGATCATCGCTTGCGTCTTTGTGATTTCACACCTGTTTCCACCGGCCGTTGCGACACCGCATGAGGTCTTCGGCAAGGCCTGCGTGCAGAGCTGCCAGAACGACAATGGCAAGGCTTTTTGCGAAAAGTTCTGCGATTGCGTTATCGGGCAGAGCGAAGCGCAAGGGATCTTCGATGAGATGTTTGCAGGAAAGCGCGATCAGAGCGATCCGCAGATGCAGCAGATCGCTGGCATCTGCACGCGGGAAAGCACGCCGCAGTGACGTTTACGTATTGACGCCCAACTCTGCCAGACGCTCGATACAGCCTTCCTCGACCTGATCGAGTTCAGCCAGTGTTTCCTCGATGTCGCGGCGCTTCTGGCGCAGTTCCGCGCGCTTCTCCTCAACGCGCTTCATCATCAGATGCAACTGCCCCATTTCCCCGGGCGGCTCCTTGTACATCTGGATGATTTCCTGAATCTCGGCAATCGAGAAACCAAGCCGCTTGCCGCGAAGAATCTGCTTGAGCAAATGGCGGTCGGAAGGCCGGAACAGCCGGGTCCGTCCACGTCTGACCGGATGGATCAGATCCTCATCCTCATAGAACCGCAATGTGCGCGTCGACACGCCAAACTCCCGTGTCAATTCAGTAATAGTGTAATATTCGCGCATCGCAGACACAGCCCCTCCTTGTATCGGTTGAATATTTTGCCCACGCAATTACGTAAAAGTCAATTGCACGATTGTATCCGGTTGTGAACTTAAGTGCATAACCGCAATAAATGGCTGCTATTTAAAGCCGAACCACCATGTTGCCAGACCGAGAAACGAAGAAAAACCAACGACATCGGTCACCGTGGTAACGAACACCGCCGACGCTATGGCCGGGTCAGCACCAAAACGATGCAGCAACAAGGGAATCAGAATACCACCAAGTGCAGCTGCAAGCATGTTTATGATCATCGCCGTAGCGATAATGCCGCCAAGATTGACGTTCTCAAACCACAGACCTGCAACGACGCCGATCATGATCGCGAAAATGACACCATTGATAAGCCCAACGGAAGCCTCGCGGCGGATGATGCGGCCGGCATTGTAAATATCCATGTCCCGTGTCGCCAGCGCTCGAACAGTGACGGTCATCGTCTGTGTACCGGCGTTGCCGCCCATGGATGCAACGATCGGCATCAGTACCGCCAGGGCCACCATCTGCTGGATCGTTCCGTCGAAAAGACCGATAACGGACGCCGAGAGAATAGCGGTGAACAGGTTGATTACCAGCCAGGGCGTGCGTGAGCGTGACGTGGACAGAACCGAGTCGGACAACTCTTCATCGCCGACACCACCGAGGCGCATGATGTCTTCCTCGGCCTCTTCCTGAATGACATCGACGATGTTCTCGATGGTCAGGACACCGACAAGCCGGTCGTTTTCATCCACGACAGCCGCCGACAACAGATCGTATTGCTCAAAGATCTGCGCGGCTTCTTCCTGATCCATGGTCGCGGGGATCGCATGCCGTGTTTCATGCATGATCTCTTCGATTTTGATGTCGCGCCGCGTACGCAGGATGCGATCAAGGTCGATAGCCCCCAAAAGCCGGAACATCGGATCGATGACGAATATTTGCGAAAAGGATTCCGGTAGATCGTCGTTGTCGCGCATGTAGTCGATGGTCTGGCCGACAGTCCAGAATGGCGGCACCGCAACAAATTCCGTTTGCATGCGGCGTCCGGCAGTTTCTTCCGGATAGCCAAGGGAACGGCGTAGCCGTACCCGTTCGGTAAAAGGCAGTTGCGCCAGAATCTCGTCGCGGTCTTCCTGCTCGAGATCTTCGAGAATGTAGACCGCATCGTCGGAATCCAGTTCCTGAACCGCCTCGGCAATCTGCCGGTTCGGCATCGCATCGACAATTTCAAGGCGAACCGCCTCATCGACCTCGGTCAGTGCAGCGAAGTCGAACTCATCGCCGAGCAGTTCGACAAGGGCTCTACGCTGGTCGGGTTGCAGGGCTTCGAGGACGTGGCCAAGCTCGGATTGGTGCAGCTTGCCGACGTGCGATCGCAGAAACAGAACATCCCGGTCCGCGATGGCAGCGCCGACACGCGCTAGATAGGAAGTCCGGACAGCGCCGTCTTCGCCATAAATGTCGGCATCCTGCTCTTCAGGTGCGGATTCCGGGAGAGTTTCTGTTTCCATCTATCCGCACCTGCCTTCCTGACAATTATTGCGTCTCGTCAGTTAAAATTCAGGCAGCGTTGTCTTCCCAACCACTGATCGCCTTCACTTCAAGGAAGTCTTCCAGCCCGAAGTGGCCACCCTCACGCCCGATGCCCGACTGCTTGTAGCCGCCGAACGGAGCGTCTGCCGCATGCTCGGCGCCATTGATACGCACCATGCCTGCACGAAGCTGCTTCGACACGCGCTTGATGCGCTCACGATCGCCAGACTGGATATAGGCAGCAAGCCCGTAGGGCGTGTCATTGGCAATTTCGACCGCTTCTTCTTCCGTGTCGAAGGGGATCATCGCCAATACCGGTCCGAAAATCTCCTCGCGCGCAATCGTCATGTCGTTGTTGACGTCGGCGAAAACCGTCGGGCGGACGTAGTAACCGCGATTGAAGCCTTCAGGACGGCCAGTACCACCGGCAATCAATCGCGCGCCTTCCTTGATGCCCTGCTCGATCAAACCTTGCACCTTGTTGAACTGCATCTCCGAAACGAGCGGACCCATGTGATCGCCGTCCTGCGACGGATCGCCGACCTTGGTTGCCTTCGCCGTCTCGGCGGCGATTTCAGTCGCTTTGTTGTAGACGGAGCGTTCCACAAGCATCCTGGTAGGCGCATTGCATGACTGGCCGGTATTGTTGAACACATGCTCGACACCGCGCTTGACCGCAGCCTCCACATCCGAATCCGCGAACACGATGTTCGGCGATTTGCCGCCAAGCTCCAGCGACACGCGTTTGACCGTATCGGCTGCTGCCTTGGTCACCGCAACGCCTGCACGGGTTGAACCTGTGAACGACATCATGTCGATGCCGGGATGAGCGGACATCGCTGCGCCAACCGTTGGGCCATCACCATTGATCAAATTGAAGACACCGGCGGGAAGACCCGAAGTATCAACCATCTCAGCGAAGATCACCGACGAGATCGGCGCAATTTCGGATGGCTTGAGGATAACCGTGCAGCCTGCGGCAATCGCCGGAACAACCTTCAGAACCACCTGGTTCATCGGCCAGTTCCACGGCGTGATCAGGCCGCAGACACCGATCGGCTCATAGGCAAGGCGGACGGTCCTGTCGTGGCCCTCGAGCGGCCGGTCGAATTCAAAATTTTTCAAAGCCTGGATGAAAGCCTTGATATGGCCCGTCCCCGATGCCGCCTGTTCGTCCAGCGCCATCTTGATTGGCGCGCCCATTTCGGACGAGATCGCCTTGGCCATATCGGCGATGCGGGATTTATAAACGGCGAGCAGGCGCTCGAGCCATGCGAGACGTTCTTCGCGGCTGGTCACGCTCCATGTGGTGAACGCCTTGCGAGCAGCGGAAACAGCCTTGTCGACATCGGCTGCCGAACCGAGCGAGATCACCGCAAACGCCTGTTCGTCGGCGGGATTGATTACCTCAAGCTCTTTCGCCACTACCGGCGCTATCCATTTTCCATCGATATAGAAATCGGTCTTGCGAAGCATGGTCTGTCTCCTGCCTGTGGCTCTATGGATTATCGTTGATTCTGCGCCGGATAAGTGTCGGCGTATGTTCAGTTGCGTGTGTAGCGGATGATTGACGTTACGACCAACAGGAATATCGAACAAAGAGGCAAAAATAGCGGCGCGGGCCCGATCGTCATGACAATTTTTGCTGCCGGTGAAACTGACGCGCAAGGCGCAGGAAATTGCCGAGCATGGCGTGACCATATTCCGTCAGCACGGATTCCGGGTGAAACTGCACGCCATAGGTCGGGTGACTGACATGGGTAAGCCCCATGATTTCGCCAATATCAGACCGTGCGGTCACCAACAGGTCGCTGTCGTCCCTGACAGATTCCACAATGAGGGAATGATAGCGGCCGGCGCGGAACGGGCTTGGCAGACCCTTGAAGATGCTCGTTCCATCATGATTGATCGCCGAGGCGCGTCCATGCATCGGCTCCCGAGCGCGTACCACCTTGCCGCCGAAAACCTCGCCGATGCACTGATGACCAAGACAGATGCCGAGGATCGGGACCTGCCCGCTCAATGTCTCGATAATGTCCATCGATTGTCCGGCTTCGCGCGGCCCGCACGGCCCCGGCGAAACGACAATCGCTTCAGGCACCAGTTGCACGACTTCCGCCGCTGTAATCGCGTCATTGCGGACCACCTGCGTTTCAACGCCGAGTTCGGCGAAATAGCGCGCCACGGTGAAGACGAAGGAATCATAATTGTCGATAATCAGGATCATGGCGCATCGCCCTGTTCGAACACAGCGAAGATACGCGCCGCCTTATCCAGCGTTTCCTGGTATTCGGCGGCCGGGTCTGACAACGCGGTAATGCCGCCGCCCGCTTGAAACACCGCCTTGCCACCCTGAAACAGCACGGTGCGAATGCCAATATTTCCATCGAAATTGCCGTTGAAGCCGATGAAACCGATCGAGCCGCAATAGACGCCCCGCGCCTCGCGCTCGATCTCGGTGATGATCTCCATGGCCCGCAGCTTCGGCGCGCCGGTGATTGACCCGCCTGGAAAAGCTGCCCTGATCAAGTCCGTCAAGGATTTATCTTCCATCAGCCGTCCGGTGACGACGGAAACCAGATGATGAACGCTCGCATAGGTTTCGAGACCGCACAGCACCGGCGTAAGCACCGAATGCGGGCGGCAGACGCGTGAGAGATCGTTGCGCATCAGATCGACGATCATCAGGTTTTCGGCGCGATCCTTCTCCGATTTGAGAAGTATATCGGCCAGGTTCTTGTCTTCGTTGGGATTTGACGACCGCGGCATGGTGCCCTTGATCGGGCGCGTCTCGACCTGGTCGCCTTTCACCGAGATGAAACGTTCCGGCGAACTCGACGCGATTACGATATCGCCGTGATCCAGATAGGCGGCAAAAGTCGCGGCATTGCGCTGGCGAAGCGCCTTGTAGAACTGCCACGGTGCAAAGCCTTCCGGCAGATCGGCGATAAAGCGCTGGGCGATATTGGCCTGGAAGATATCGCCGTCGAGGATATATTCCACCACCCTGGCAACGGATCGCATATAGACATCGCGCTCGAAATTCGACCGCCATGACGCCCTCGGGATCCTCTGCTGTTCCGCCTTCGAGGATTCCTGTTCCGGCTCCTCTTGTAAAAGCCGCAAGAATGGTTCGGAACGCTCAAGACTTTTCGTTGTCCGAGCTACAACGTCAGTTTCCGGCAATCCCGATGACAAAAGCCAGGCTTTTCCGGCCTGATGATCGAACGCGAGGATCACATCGTAGAAATACCAGGCCGCATCTGGCATCGATCCTTGCGCAGGCGCATCCGGCTGCGGCAAGCGCTCCAGCAAACGCCCGAACTCGTAGGAAAAATAGCCAATTGCTCCACCCTGAAACGGCGGAAGACCGGGCCGATCATCGAGCCGGTATAGATCGAGATAATGCGAGATTGCGTCAAGCGGCGATTGATCAAGCGTGGCGCCATTCCAGCTTGCCACGCCCTTTTCTATGACCAGTTTGCCGAATGGATCAGCCGCCACATAGGAATAACGGCCGAGGCTGTCGTGACGCATGGCACTGTCAAGGAAGCTTACCCCCCCGAGCGTCCGCAATCGCTCGGCCGCGTCGACAGGCTCCAGCCATGGAATCTCACGAATGTGCAAACCGCTCCTCCTCAACCGCCGGCCGTTACTGGGTTAGGTATATTGAGATTCGCGTCAGGACGAGCCGAAAATGGTGATTTTCGAGAACCGGAGCGCAGTGAACTTTTGGGTTCATGAGCACCGGATCGCAGAAAAGTGCCATTTGCAGGCCGTCTTGGCGTGAATATCAGTATATCCTAGCTTTTGCGCGTCGACAGAAGGATACTTGTCTCCGTCGAAGTGATTCCGTCAATATGGCGGATATCACGCAAAGTCCGGTCGAAGGCCTCCAAGGTCTCGACTTCGATCTCGGCGACGATATCCCAGCGGCCGTTCGTCGTATGCAGCGCACGGATTTCCGGAAAGCCCTGTAATCGCCGCACAACCTTTTCCGCGGCCTGCCCGGCCACCTCGATCATGGCAACGGCCCGCACGCCGTAAATGCCCGCGCCCGCCTTCAAGTTGACAGTGAAACCCTGGATCGTGCCATTCGTGGTCAGCTTGTCGATACGCGTGCGTACTGTTGCACGGGAAATGCCGAGAATCGTCGCCATCGACGACACCGGCATGCGGCAATCGTCACGCAGCAGGGACAGCAATTTGCGGTCTACATCGTCCATCGTCTTCCAACCTGATCAAATTGATTGAGCAAAATGCGCATTAATATGCGCATTTCTATCAGGATGCTGTCTTTTTGTCACCGCGCCGAAATGTAATTATTGAAATTGAGGCGGATATTTCCTTTCCTGATTTTATGACCATTCAAACGCGAAAGTGGCGGTTGTCGATGAACATGCAGAACAATTTCGAGAATACGCACAAGCAGAAGCTGACCGTGATCGGTGCGCCGATCGAGGAAGGTGCGGGCCGCCTCGGCGCGCTCATGGGGCCTGCTGCGTTGCGCACTGCCGGACTTATCCGCACGCTCGAAGAACTCGGCCACCCGGTGGAAGATCGCGGTGATTTGCGCCTGCCGGAGACATTGCCTGTTGTTCCGCCAGTCGCAGGTCTGGCGCATCACATCGAGAAAATCGCTGCCTGGTCGCGCATGCTATCGGTCGAGACCTATGAGGCAATGAAGAACGGCACGTTCCCGGTCATTCTTGGCGGCGACCACAGCCTGTCCATGGGTTCAATTGGCGGCGTCGCCCGCTATTGCGAAGAACACAGCCGCGAATTGTTCGTGCTTTGGCTGGACGCCCATTCCGATTTCAATACACCCGCCACCTCCCCATCAGGCAATATGCACGGCATGTCGGCGGCTCTTCTTTGCCGCGAACCCGGCCTCGAGGGCGTCTTCGGCGATGAGCCGCATGGTTTCGTCAAGCCGGAAAACCTGCATCTTTTCGGCATTCGTTCCATCGACAAGACCGAACGCGTGCTTCTGCGTGAGCGCGGCATCGATGTCATCGACATGCGCCAGATCGATGAGTTCGGCGTCGCCAAGCTGCTGCGCCGCGTCATCGAGCGCGTGCAGAAGGCGAACGGCATCCTGCACGTCAGTTTCGACGTGGATTTCATCGATCCGTCCTTTGCACCTGGCGTCGGAACCACCGTTCCCGGCGGCGCGACCTATCGCGAAGCGCATCTCGTCATGGAGATGTTGCACGATTCCGGCGTGGTCGGTTCGCTCGATGTGGTTGAACTCAACCCGTTTCTGGATGAGCGCGGCAAGAGTGCCCTGCTTCTCGTCGATCTCGTCGCCAGCCTGTTCGGCCGGCAGATCTTCGACAAACCCAACCTTTCAGACCAGAGCGCTGCCGCTCTGAGCGCATAAATTTGGCAATAGGAGGATATTTTGCTGCACACAGCCGCTGACCTGATCTCGACGGAATCCCGCCTCGGGGCGCATAATTACAAGCCGCTCGATGTGGTGCTGGAGCGCGGCGAAGGCGTGTACGTCTGGGATATCGACGGCAATCGCTATCTTGATTGCCTCTCCGCCTATTCGGCGGTCAATCAGGGCCATTGCCATCCAAAAATCCTGAAAGCAATGATTGAGCAGGCCGGAAAGCTGACGCTGACCTCCCGCGCCTTCCGCAACGACCAGCTGGCGTTGTTCTATGAGGAGCTCGCCGCCCTCACCGGCTCGCACAAGATCCTGCCGATGAACAGCGGCGCCGAAGCCGTGGAAACCGCGATCAAGGCCGTGCGTAAATGGGGCTACGAGGTGAAGGGCGTTCCGGCAAATGCCGCGGAAATTATCGTCTGTTCGGATAATTTCCATGGCCGCACCATGGGTATCGTCGGTTTCAGCACCGATCCTTCGGCTCGCGATAATTTCGGTCCGTTCGCGCCGGGTTTCAAGATAGTTCCGTTCGGCGACATTGACGCGTTCACCGCCGCGCTGACACCCAATACGGTCGGCTTTCTGGTGGAGCCAATCCAGGGCGAAGCCGGGGTGATCATTCCGCCCAAGGGCTATTTCACCAAGGTGCGTGAACTCTGCACGCAGAACAACGTGACGCTTATCCTCGACGAAATCCAGACCGGTCTCGGCCGTACGGGCACCCTGCTCGCGGAAGAACACGAAGGCATCGAAGCGGACGTGACGCTGATCGGCAAGGCGCTTTCCGGTGGGTTCTATCCCGTCTCGGCCGTGCTTTCCAACAGCGATGTCCTTGGTGTGCTCAAGCCGGGCCAGCATGGCAGCACCTTTGGCGGCAATCCTCTGGCCTGCGCCATTGCCCGCGCCGCGCTGCGCGTTCTGACCGAAGAAAACATGATCGAGAATTCCCGCATCGAAGGCGATTATTTCCTGCAGGAGCTGAAGGGCATTCGCAGTAATATCGTGCGCGAAGTACGCGGCCGCGGGCTGATGCTGGCCGTCGAACTGCATCCGGAAGCCGGCGGCGCCAACCGTTTCTGCTACGAGCTGAAGGAACGCGGCATCCTCGCCAAGGACACCCATGGCGATACGATCCGCATCGCCCCTCCACTTGTCATCAAGCGCGATCAGGTCGATTGGGCGCTGGAGCAGTTCAATACCGTGCTCACCAGCATGAACTGAGTTGAGATTTGGTGTTTATGGTGCTTCAGGTGCGTGGTTCGACAAGCTCTCACCATGAGGGAAGTGGGTTGATTGCAAGTGCCTAGAAGCGGAAACCTATCGGCTTTTAACTCCTTTAAGAGCACTAACTTCCCTCATGGTGAGAGCTTGTCGAACCACGCACCATAATCTTACATCCTCACCCGCTCGGCCTTTGGATCGTACATCGGCCGCAGCGAAGCCTCGGCTTTCACGCGCGCACCGGCGATCTCGATCTCATAATCCGACGTCAGCACCTGTTCGGCGCTCTCACCTTTGCTCGGCACATAGCCAAGCCCAATCGCACCGCCGAGATAGTGGCCGTAATTGCCGGATGTGATCGTCCCGACGATTTTTCCGTCGCGAACAATCGCCTCGTTGTGGAAGAGCAGCGGCTCTGGATCACTGAGGCGGAACTGCACGAGCCTTCGATCGAGCCCGGTGTCCTTCTTCTTCAGAACCGCATCCCGGCCGATGAAATCGCCCTTGTCTACTTTCACCGCAAAGCCTAGCCCTGCCTCCAGCACATGGTCTTCGTCGGTGATGTCATGGCCGAAGTGCCGGAAAGCTTTTTCGATGCGGCAGGAGTCCAGCGTATGCAGGCCGCACAGTTTCAGGCCAAGGTCTTTGCCAGCCTCTTCAATGGCTTCGAACACGTGCGCGGTCTGATCCGTGGAGACATACAACTCCCAGCCAAGCTCACCGACATAGGTCACGCGGTGCGCCCGCGCCAATCCCATGCCGATTTCGATCTCGCGCGCCGTACCGAATGGATTGGCCTCATTGGAGAAGTCGTTCGGGCTGATCTTCTGGATCAATTCGCGTGATTTGGGTCCCATCACACAAAGCACGGATTCGGCGGCGGTCACATCGGTGATAACGACGAACTCATCTTTTAGATGTTTGCGCATCCAGGCAAGGTCGCGCTGCAGTGTCGCGCCGGGCACTACGGCGAAGAATGCCGTATCCGACAACCGCGTGATCGTCAGATCGCTCTCGATACCGCCGCGATTGTTGAGCATTTGCGTATAGACGATGCGTCCCGGCTCGACATCGAGCTCGTTGGCGCAGAGCTTTTGCAGGAAAGCCAGCGCGTCACGTCCCTCGATGCGTATCTTGCCGAACGAAGTCATATCGAACAGGCCGACGCCATTGCGCACGGCAAGATGTTCATCGCGCTGGTTATCGAACCAGTTCTGCCGCTTCCACGAATAATGGTATTCGCGCTCCTGACCTTCCTTGGCAAACCAGTTGGCGCGCTCCCATCCCGCCACTTCGCCGAATACAGCGCCGCGCGCTTTCAGATGCTCATGGATGGGCGAGCGGCGGATATTGCGCGACGTCGCCATCTGCCGGTAGGGAAAGTGATCGGCATAAAGCAGGCCGAGCGTCTCCGAGACCCGCTCCTTCAGATAGCGCCGGTTCTTCTGGAAAGGCTGCGCCCGGCGGATATCCACCTCCCACAGATCGAACGGCGCTTCGCCATCGTTTATCCATTGCGCGAGCGCCATGCCGGCGCCGCCGGATGAAACGATGCCGATGGAGTTGTACCCGGCCGCAACCCAGTAGCCGCCTAGTTCCGGCGCTTCGCCGAGGTAGTAGCGATCATCGGGCGTGAAGCTTTCAGGTCCGTTGAAAAACGTATGGATACCGGCGGTGCCGAGCATGGGCATGCGATTGACGCCCATTTCGAGGATTGGCTCGAAATGCTCGAAGTCTTCCTGCAACTGGTCGAAACAGAAATCCTCGGAGATGCCGTTCATGCCCCAGGGCTTTGCCACCGGTTCGAAGGCACCGAGCATCATCTTGCCGGCATCTTCCTTGTAGTAGGCGCATTCATCCGGAACGCGCAGCACCGGCAGACGCCCGAGCCCCTCTATGGCCTCGGTGACGAGATAGAAATGCTCGCAGGCGTGCAGCGGCACCGTAACACCCGACGTTCCCGCCAGATCGCGGGCCCACATACCGGCGCAATTGATGACGACATCGGTTTCGATGGTGCCTTGTTCTTCGCCTTGCCCCCAGGTCACGCCTGTCACCCGGCCATTCTTCTTGAGAACTTCAGTGACCTTGACGTTCTCGACGATCTTCGCGCCACGCTGGCGTGCGCCCTTGGCCAGAGCCATGGCGATATTGGCCGGGTCGCACTGTCCGTCGAGCGGCAGATGCACCGCTCCAACCACATCCTCGATGTTAAGATGCGGGTACATCTCCTTGACTTCACGCGGAGATATCTCGCGCACATCGACATCGAATGCCCGCGCCAGCGAAGCCTGCCGGTAGATCTCGTGCTTGCGCTCTTCGGTCAGCGCAACGGTGATCGAGCCGACCTGACGCATTCCGGTCGCAACTTCTGTTTCCGCCTCAAGCTTCACGTAGAGGTCAGCAGAATATTTGGCGAGCCGCGTCATGTTCTGCGAAGCGCGCAGCTGGCCGATCAAGCCAGCCGCATGCCACGTGGTTCCCGAAGTCAGCTGCTTGCGCTCAAGCAGGACGATGTCGGTCCAGCCCAATTTGGCGAGATGGTAGGCGACAGAACAGCCGGAAATACCGCCGCCAATGATGACGGCGCGCGCTTTAGTGGGAAGTGAGCTCATGCGCGAATTCTTTCGTTCTTGGGATCCCACAGCGGCTGGTCAGGATGAACCGTTGCCTTGTAGCGCTCACCGAAGATTTCCACCTCGACTTCGGTACCGGGTTCAGTGAGCTCCGTCTTGAGCATGCCCAGCGCAATGGATTTGTCGATGCGGTGGCCCCAACCTCCCGACGTTGTCTCGCCGACAATATTGCCGTCGTGCCAAAGCGTTGACATGTAAGGCGCGTCGCAATCACCGGCGTCCACCGTCAGCGTGACAAAGCGCTTCTTCACGCCCTGTTGCTTTTCGCTTTCGAGGGCCGCCTTGCCGAGGAATTCCGGCTTTTCCCACTTGATGAAGCGTTCGAGCCCGCTTTGCAGCGGCG
Source organism: Phyllobacterium sp. LjRoot231 (assembly GCF_964253365.1). Taxonomy (NCBI): domain Bacteria; kingdom Pseudomonadati; phylum Pseudomonadota; class Alphaproteobacteria; order Hyphomicrobiales; family Phyllobacteriaceae; genus Phyllobacterium; species Phyllobacterium sp. LjRoot231. The sequence continues at coordinate 3,063,451 of NZ_CAXUQT020000001.1, read as the reverse complement.
TGTAATCAGTAGAGAGGTCGCCCTTCCAAGCACGATATCCCTTTTCGAGCCGCAGCGAATCCAGAGCGAACATGCCGAACGGCTTGATCCCGTATTTCTGCCCTGCCTCCCACACCGCATCGAAAATCGCGGCCGTATCGGCAACCTTGGTATGCACTTCCCAGCCAAGTTCGCCGGCAAACGATACCCGCACCAATTGGCAATAGCGCCCGGCAATCTGCGTGGTCTGATGCGACAGCCAGGATTTTTCGAGGTCCGCATCGCAGATATCGCGGAAGAGATCGCGCGCCTTTGGTCCGGTGACGATCTGGCAGGAGAAGTCTTCCGTCACATTGCCGATGCGGATCGCACTGCCTTTCGGCAAGTGGTTCAGCAGCCAGTCGCGATCATGCCATTCGGCAACGCCGGCGGTGATGAGAAAGAATACGTCCTCGTCAATCGCCATGATCGACATCTCGGTGACGACGCGGCCCTTCTCATCGGAGAAATAGCCGAGGCCGATACGCCCGGGCTTGGGCACTATGCCGGTAATCAACGTCGACAGCCATGCGCGCGTGCCCTCGCCGCTTACCTTGAAGCGTGAGAAACCCGGCAGATCGAGAATGCCGACTGCATCGCGCACCGCATGACATTCTTCGCGAATACGCTGCTGCCAGGGTCCATCGCGCAGGAATGTTTGCGTTGATTCCTCCGACGTGTCGTCGCCCGGCTGCGCATACCAGTTGGCACGCTCCCAGCCATTATAGGCACCGAACTGCGCGCCGAGCTTGGCGATGCGATCATGGATCGGCGAATGCTTCTTGTTGCGCCCCGCTGGCCATGTGTGGCGCGGGAAATGGATGGCGTATTCGTGCCCGTAGACTTCCAGACCTTTGGCGACGCAGTAATCAGGATCAGTGAAGGCGGTGAAGCGGCGCGGGTCGCACGACCACATGTCCCACTCCGTCGCGCCTTCCGTCACCCATTCGGCCAGCACCTTGCCCGCTCCGCCCGCCTGCGCGATACCGAATGTGAAGACACAGGCTTCGAAAGCGTTCGGAACGCCCGGCATCGGCCCGATCAGCGGGTTGCCGTCCGGCGCATAAGGAATAGGCCCATTGATGATCTTGGACAGGCCTGCGGTTCCGAGAATGGGAACCCGCGCGATGGCATCATTCAGATACCATTCGAGCCGTTCCAGATCGTCCGGGAAAAGCTGGAAGGAAAAATCGTCCGGCATCGGATCGTCGGCAGTTGCCCAATGGGCCCGGCAATTGCGCTCGTAAGGGCCGAGATTCATGCCGTTCTTTTCCTGTCGGAGGTAATAGGACGAATCCACATCGCGCAGCAGCGGCAGCTTGTGGCCGTTTTCACGAGACCAGGCCGCGATTTCAGGGATCTCATCAAAGAGCAGATACTGATGGCTCATAACCATCATCGGCACATCGCGACCGAACATCTTGCCGATCTCCTGCGCGCGATAACCGGCCGCATTGACCACGTATTCGCAGCGAATCTCGCCCTGCGGCGTGGAAATCACCCACTCGTCATTGTCGCGCCGCGCGCCGGTGACGGGGCAAAAGCGGATGATTTTCGCGCCGAGATCGCGGGCGCCCTTGGCCAGTGCCTGCGTCAGCTGGGCGGGATCGATGTCACCATCATTGGGGTCATAGAGCGCACCTTCCAGCTCATGCGTCGCGATGAACGGATAGCGCCCGTTGATCTCATCCACGCCAAGCACGTCGATATCCATGCCCTGGTAGCGGCCCATGCTCTTGACCCGCTGGAATTCGCGCATCCGCTCCTTGGTATGCGCAAGCCGCAGCGAACCCGTGACATGGTAGTTCATCGGATAGTCGACTTCTGCCGCAAGCCCGCGATAGAGCTCGGCCGAATAACGCTGCATGTTCATCACTGACCAGGACGCGGAAAACGTCGGCACATTGCCAGCCGCATGCCATGTCGAGCCCGAGGTCAGCTCGTTCTTTTCGAGCAGCACGCAATCGGTCCACCCCGCCTTGGCCAGATGATAAAGCGACGAAACGCCGACCGCCCCGCCACCAATGATGACGACGCGCGCCGACGTTGGAAAATCAGACATCTGCAGTCCCCTGTAGTCTCATGCTGTTCGGCTTATGGCCATGCGATTTCGTCGAGGTACCACTGGATGTACCGCAATTCATTATATTCCATCGGCGCGATCGGACCCGGCACGAAGTAGTGCGAACGGACACCCCGCGCCGTGTGCTCGATGATCGTCTTGTCCTCGGCGGTCGTGACCTTCCACAGCCAGGTGAGCTTTTCGAGGTCGTAGTCCTTGCCCTCTTCGGCATCGCCGCGCACCAGCCAGATCAGTTCCATCTCGCACGTATCGACGCTTTTCGGAATGAAGCGATAGATCATGCCATGGTCGGGATAGCAGACGAGGAAGCTTGTGCCGCCAAGATGGATGGACGTCACACCGCCATCGAATTCCGAAAAGCGCCCCATCAATGGGCCGACTGGAGAACCATCCTCGCTGCCGCTGGAAACGCCGTCATAGAGCGCATAGCGGAATGTGTGGATCGTCTCCTGGCCCTGCGTCGAATTTTGCCAGTGGTCGCCGGTTGCGATGTCGATACCAAGCGCGCAGGTGCGCTGCTCCATGCGCGCATTCAGCTCGACGATCTTTTCTGCTGGCTGTTCCAGCGCATGCGTCTGCGAATATTCCGGGTGCGCGGGGCCGCAATGGTAGCACTCCACGTAATTTTCGACCGCAAGCTTCCAGTTGGCATCGACCGGATAGGTTTCGCGGTGTGCGACCTTCGCATCCGCCCAGCCATATTGCCCGCAGGTGGTGCGCAGCGACTGCTCGATGATCGAAAAATCCAGTGGTTCGTCGGCAAAGCAGATGAAGATCAGCCCCTCCGCCACCCGCACATGCAGTTTCTTCAAGCCATGGGCGCTGCGGTCGAAATCCTTCGGCATAAGCCGTGCCGCGCGCAGGCTGCCATCATTGGCATAGGTCCAGGCATGATACGGGCAGACGAAGAACCGCGCGTTGCCCTTGGGCTTGGTGCAGACCTCGGCGCCGCGATGACGGCAAACATTGAGAAAGGCGTGGATGGACCCGTCCTCGGTGCGCGAAACAATCACCGCCTCGCTGTCGATCTTGAACAACTCGAAATCCCCGGCATTGGGAATAATGCTCGCATGGCCAATACAATGCCAATGGCGCCGGAACACGCGCTCCATGTCCCGCGCATAAATGTCCGGGTCCATGTAGAACGCGCGGACCAGACCATGGCCGGCTTTGTGCTCGGCGATCAGTCGATCGATCTTGTCCAGAGACGGCGCAATTTCCGCAAAGGCCTGTTCTGCACCCATTTCATTCTCCGAAAAGATTTTCGCCGGCGCTTGATATCTGTAAGACGCGTCGCAGTTTAGAATGATTCCGCATTGCGCCGCATTCAAGCGATCGTTACTCATAAAGACATGAATTATTTTCACCCGTCCAATTTCGACAAGGTTTTCCGCCATGATGTCCAAGCCCAGAATACCGCCGCTCGGCTCCTTGCGGGCATTCGAGGCTTCCGCGCGGCTGCTGAGTTTCCGGCTTGCCGGCGATGAACTTGGCGTAACCCAATCCGCCATCAGCCATCGCATTGCCGAACTTGAAACGATCCTCGGCGTCAAGCTGTTCGAGCGCCTGCCGCGCGGCGTGTCGCTGACCGACGCCGGAACGCTGTACTATCCCTACATGCGCGATGCCTTCGAAAAAATCGCGCGCGGTACGGCGTTGATAAACCGCATCGGCACCACCGACGATCTGGCGCTGGAAACCTATGCGACCTTTGCCATTCGCTGGCTCATCCCGCGCCTGACCGATTTTCGCAAGGTCAATCCCAATCTCGCGATCCGCATCGGCACGAGCCAGCTTGACTGGGAACTGAATATCGACAGTTCGGATATCGGCATCATCCACACCACGCGGCCGGAGCGAATGAACCTGCACTATCGCCTGCTGGTGAAAGCGGAAATGCGGCCGGTCTGCAGTCCGCAAGTGGCTGCGCGGATCGAGGGCGACGTTGGAGCCAAAGCTTTAAGCAAGGTGCCGCGCCTTGCGCTTTATACCGCTCCGGAGGATTGGGGCACATGGCTAGAGGCAGCAGGCATTGCCGATACCGCACAGGCGGTGACGTTGAAGTTCGACACCTATCTTGCCGCTCTCCAGTCAGCTCTGGATGGTCAGGGCCTCGCCGTAGCACCGGACTTTCTGGTGGCAGATGACATCAAGGCCGGACGGCTGGTGGCGCCCTTTCCGTTGAAAGTTCCACAGCCCGGCGCCTGGTACATGATCTGCCGCAAGGAGCGCGTCGGCGAAACCCGGATACGTCAGTTCGAGCGCTGGCTCGTCGAACAGTTCGGAGGAACTACTTCCGCTTGATCCCGATCGTCCGGCCAACACGTGCAGGCATTGGCAGCTTTGAGTGCGCTTGCTTGTAGAATTCGAGCGTTGGCATGAGATCATCGGGAAACGGCACGACCTTCGGGCCGCTCATATCGACATGCAGCGACAGAACCTCTGCGGTCGCTGCCACCCAGCCATCCGTGTGCACGATCTCGTTATAGGTATGCAGGCGCTTGCTGTCGAAATCGATCAGCTGGCTGGTGACCGTAACGATATGGTCGAGATGAATTTCCTGCACGTAGCAGATATGCACCTCGGCTGTATAAATCGTCAGTTTGCGTTCGGCGGCATATTTCGGACCGAAACCCATTTCGGCAAAAAAAGCATCGCCGCCACGGTCGAAAACGACGTTGTAATAGGCCATGTTGAGATGACCATTATAGTCGATCCATTCCTTTTCCATGGCAATCGGCGCGGACCGGTGCAGTTGACCTTGTAAATTTTCGGCTGACATTCTGGGCTCCTGACTGGACTGGCGCGATTACATGATCGTGGGTTGAAACATGAAGTTGCACAGCGCTGCTTTGTCAAAAGCGACGCTCAATGAACAGGCCGGAAAGCACTTGGCGGCTTGCCCTCGAAGTTCCTGAACGTGCGCGTGAAGGCCGCTGCCGATGAAAATCCCGTCCGCGCTGCGATATCCGCCAGCGGCGACTTCGTATCGGTAATCAGCCGCCGCGCCACTTTCAGCCGCAGCCGCAGATAATACCGCCCCGGTCCCTCGCCCACTGCTTTCGCGAAAATCTTCTCGAGGCTGCGCCCACTCAGCCCGCAGCGCTTGGCAATAGCTCCAACTGTCAATGGCTGTTCGATATGGCCCTCCATCAGCCGAATGGCGCCCGCGAGCTTCGGGTGCACATCGTCGAGCCGCCCAAGCGAAACCAGCGGCTGCGCATCGTTCGAGGCATGTGCCTCGTCATAGATGAAAACGCTCGCCACATCGAGCGCGACGGACATGCCGTAGCGCGAGCGGATCAGATGCAGCATCAGGTCGAAGGTGGGCGAAGCGCCGCCGCTGGTGAAGACCGGTCCATCGATGACGTAGCGATCCGGCCGAATGTCCGCATCGGGAAATTCGGCGGTGAACTCCTCCATGTCTTCCCAATGCGTCGTGGCCTTGCGTCCTGACAGCAGGCCCGCCCGCCCGAGCAGCCATGAACCGGCCTCGATGCCGCCGATCATCTGATAATTATGCACGGCGCGGCGCAGGTTCGCGGTAAACGTTGTGCGGGCAATGTCCGCTGTACCAAACCCACCGATTACCAATAACATATCGCCTTTTTTTGACGTGTCGAACGAGCCGGAAACGGCAATGGGAAGGCCGCATGTGGTCATTGTCGGCTGGCCATCCAGCGAGACAATCCGCCATGTGAACAGGTTTGCGCCGGATACGCGGTTGGCGGCGCGCATCGGATCGATTGTCGAGGCGACGCACATGAGCGACGCTCCGCTGAAGACCAGAACGGTCACGTCCAGCGTCTTGGTGTTCGGTAAAAAGAGTGGCGAAGTTTCGCTATTCATCAATTGCAATTCGTATATTGCAAAGCATCGCTTGGCAATTGGGGCATGATCACAGCAATTACAAAGATGGGAGCATACCAATGGGACTTACCCCCAATCGCGAAGTATTCATCACCTGTGCCGTCACCGGTGCGGGCGATACGACAGGCCGTTCAGACAAGGTTCCGGTCACTCCGCGCCAGATCGCCGATGAGTGCATCGCCGCCGCCAATGCCGGTGCCGCCATTGCGCATATTCACGTCCGCGACCCGAAAACCGGCAAGGGCTCGCGCGATGTCGCGCTCTACGCGGAAGTGGTCGAGCACATCAAGGCGTCAGGCGTTGATATGGTCCTCAACCTCACCGCGGGTATGGGCGGCGATCTTACGCTCGGCAGCGTCGAGCAACCAATGCCGCCCTCGCCCAACGGCACCGACATGGCCGGCGCGACCGAGCGCCTGGAACATGTGGCAAAGCTCCGCCCAGAAATCTGCACGCTCGATTGCGGCACGATGAATTTCGGCGAAGGCGATTATGTCATGACCAACACACCCGCCATGCTCAAAGCCATGGCGGCGCAAATCAAGGCGCTGGGCGTGCGTCCGGAAGTTGAAATCTTCGATACCGGACACCTGCTTCTAGCCAAGTGGCTCTACGACCAGAAGCTGCTTGAAGATCCGGTCATGGTGCAGCTCTGCATGGGCATACCCTGGGGTGCACCCGACGATATCAACACGTTGTTGGCGCTGACAAACAATCTGCCGTCGAACTGGACATTCTCGGCCTTCTCGATTGGCCGCAACCAGATGCCCTATGCGGCAATGGCGATGTTGGCGGGCGGCAATATCCGCGTTGGCCTTGAAGACAATATCTGGCTCGACAAGGGCGTTCTCGCCACCAACGGCCCATTGGTCGAACGCGCTGTAAAGGTCGCCGAAGGAATGGGCGCTCGCATTCTCGGACCCCAAGAGGTCCGCGAGCGCATGAAACTGACAAAGGGCTGGTAAAATCATGGCAGGTATTCGCAAGGCCGCAGCAATTGGTGGCGGTGTTATCGGTGCAGGCTGGGTAGCCCGTCTTCTTCTTAACGGTATCGACGTCTCGATCTTCGATCCGGACCCGGAAGCCGAACGCAAGGTCAGCGAGGTGATGAAAAATTCACGCCGCGCCTATAAGGCCATGGTGCCGGGTGGCTTGCCGAAGGAAGGCAAGCTGACATTCGCCAAGACCATTGAAGCAGCCGTCGCCGGCGCCGATTTTATCCAGGAAAGCGTGCCGGAACGGCTCGACCTGAAGCACAAGGTGCTGGCGGAAATCGACAAGCACGCAGCCGTGGATGCCATTGTCGGCTCGTCCACCTCGGGTATCCTGCCTTCCGATATGCAGACCGCGATGAAGCACCCGGAGCGGCTGGTCGTTGGGCATCCATACAACCCAGTCTATCTCCTGCCGCTGGTCGAGATCGTCGGCGGCAAGCTGACATCGCCGGAAGCCGTCGAAAAAGCCCGCGAACTCTATGCCTCGATCGGCATGAAGCCGGTTGTCATCCGCAAGGAAATCGAGGCTTTCGTCGGAGACCGGCTGCTCGAAGCCGTCTGGCGCGAATCCCTCTGGCTGATCAAGGACGACATCACAACCGTTGAGGAACTTGACGATATCATCCGTTATTCGTTCGGCATTCGCTGGGCGCAGATGGGCATGTTCCAGGTCTACCGCGTCGCCGGCGGCGAAGCAGGAATGCGCCACTTCATCGCGCAGTTCGGTCCGTGCCTGTCTTGGCCGTGGACCAAACTGATGGACGTGCCGGAGCTCGACGAGGAACTGGTCGACAAGATCGCCAACCAGTCCGACGAGCAGGCACATGGCCTGTCGATCCGCGAACTCGAGCGCATCCGCGATGATAATCTTGTGGCCATCATGGAAGCCCTCTCCAGGCAGAACAAGGGCAAGGGTTGGGGCGCCGGCGCGCTCTACAACGACTACACCAAGCGACTGTCGAAGCTGGCGCAGAAGCCCGCCACGTCCAAAGCTGCTGAAAAGGCAAAAGCCAGCAAGCCCAAGAAAAAGAAAGGGTAACGCTATGGATTTCGGTCTTTCGGAGGAGCAAAGGCTGATCGTCGAGACGACGCGCGCCTTTGTCGAAAACGAACTTTATCCGCATGAGGCGGAAGTCGAGCGCACCGGCGTCCTGCGCAAGGAACTTGCGGATGAACTGAAGCAGAAGGCAATCGAAGCCGGTCTCTACGCTGCGAACATGCCGGAAGAGGTTGGCGGTGCCGGTCTCGATACAGTCACATGGCTGCTCTACGAGAAGGAACTCGGCCGCGCCAATTATGCGCTGCACTGGACCTGTGTCGGACGCCCTTCCAACATTCTGCTCGCCGGCACCGACGCGCAGAAGGAAAAGTATCTCTTTCCCTGCATTCGCGGCGAAAAGTCCGATTGCCTTGCCATGACGGAACCGGGCGCCGGGTCCGACCTGCGCGGCATGAAGGCGACGGCGGTCGAAAGCGGCGGCGACTGGGTCGTCAACGGCACAAAACATTTCATCAGCCATGCGCTCGAAGCGGATTTCGTCATCCTTTTCGTGGCATCCGGTGAAGAAGACACGCCGCGCGGCAAGAAAAAGAAGATCACCGCCTTCTTCGTCGACAAGGGTCATCCCGGCATGACCATCCGCGAAGGTTATCGCAACGTCTCGCATCGCGGCTATACCAATGCGATCATCGAGTTCGACGATTGCCGCCTGCCGCAGGATGCGATCCTTGGCGAAGTTCACAAAGGCTTCGAAGTGGCCAATACCTGGCTCGGCGCGACCCGCCTGCAGGTGGCAGCGACCTGTCTCGGCCGCGCCGAACGTGCACTCGGCCACGCCATCGAATATGCAGCGCAGCGCCAGCAGTTCGGCCAGCAGATCGGCAAGTTCCAGGGCGTCTCCTTCAAACTCGCCGACATGGCGACAGAGTTGAAAGCCGCGGACCTGCTGACCTTCGAAGCCGGTTGGAAGTTCGATCAAGGCACCGTCACCGATCAGGACATGGCGATGGCCAAGCTCAAGGCCACCGAAATGCTGGCCTTCGTTGCCGACGAAGCCATTCAGATCCACGGCGGCATGGGCCTGATGGACGATCTGCCACTTGAGCGCATCTGGCGCGATGCGCGTGTCGAACGCATCTGGGAAGGCACATCCGAAATTCAGCGGCACATCATCTCGCGTGCCCTGCTCCGCCCGCATGGCGCGTGACGGAGCATTTGATGGCATCGCATAAGCTCGATCGTCTGCTACGACCGAAAACCATTGCCGTCTTCGGCGGTCTCCAGGCCGCCGAGGTCATCAGGCAATCGCAGAAAATGGGCTTTGCCGGCGAAATCTGGCCGGTGCATCCCAAACATGACGAAATATGCGGACTGAAGGTCTACCGCTCCGTCGCCGACCTCCCCGGCAGTCCGGATGCGGCCTTTGTCGGCGTCAATCGCTTCCTTACACTTGATATCGTCCGCGACCTGCGCGAAGCCGGGGCCGGTGTTGCTGTTTGCTATGCCTCCGGCTTTCTCGAAGCAGGGGCCGACGATGCCGATGGCGCAAGACTGCAGCAGGAACTCGTTGAAGCGGCAGGCGATATGCCGATCATCGGGCCGAATTGCTACGGCCTGATCAACTACTGCGATGGCGCTTTGCTCTGGCCCGATCAGCATGGCGGGCGGCGGCTTGGCCCGGACGAGCGCGGCGTCGCCATCATCACGCAGTCGTCCAACATCGCCATCAACATGACGATGCAGACCCGCGGCCTGCCGATCGCCCACGTAATGACGGCGGGCAATCAGGCGCAGACCGGCTTGCCGGACATGGCGATTGCGCTGCTTGAAGATGAACGCGTCACTGCGCTTGGCCTCCATATCGAAGCCTTCCAGTCGGCGCCGAAATTCGAGCTCCTGGCAAAGCGCGCTCGCGAACTCGGCAAGCCGATCGTGGCGATGAAAGTTGGCCGCTCGGCACAGGCGCGTGCAGCAACTGTTTCACATACCGCCTCGCTGGCGGGATCCGATGCTGCCTCCGACGCCTTCCTCAAGCGGCTCGGCATTGCCCGCGTCAATTCGATTGCTTCGTTTCTTGAAACGTTGAAGCTTCTGCACGTGCACGGCCCGCTCGACGGAAACACGCTATGTTCCATGAGTTGTTCCGGTGGTGAAGCCTCGGTGATGGCTGACAGCGCCGAGGGCCGTGCCGTCCGGTTTCCCGAATTGACATCCGAGCATCGCGCCCGGGTCAAATCCACGCTTGGGGCGTTCGTCGCCGTCGCCAATCCGCTCGATTACCACACATTCATCTGGAACAACGAGCCTGCACTCACAGAGACCTTCACCGCCATGGTATCCGGCGGCTTTTCTCTGAGCTGTCTCGTTCTCGATTTTCCGCGCAAGGACCGCTGTTCGGACGTGGATTGGTGGTCGACTGTGCGAGGCTTTGAAAACGCGCTGAAAACCAACAAGGCCAAGGGCGCCATTGTCGCGTCGATACCGGAGAACATCCCGGAAGAATACATGGCCGGACTGATGGCAAAAGGCATCGCGCCGCTCTGCGGCATCACCGAAGCCTTCGACGCCGCGGAAGCCGCAGCCTTCATCGGCAAGGCATGGAAGATGCCGCTCGCTGCTTCATTGGCGGTGCCCGATGAGATCGCAGGCGAAACAAGCATTCCTGACGAAGCCGAAGCCAAGGCCATTCTCAACCGTGCCGGTCTGCCTGTACCGGACGGACGCCGCTGCACATCCTCCAATGAGGCCGTCGCTATTGCAGATGCGCTCGGCTATCCGGTCGCGCTCAAGGCGCTGGGCATCGCCCACAAATCCGAACACAACGCCGTGCGTCTCAATCTGAAGGATGCCGATGCGGTCAAATCCGCAGCCGATGATCTCGCCGGTCTCGGTTCCGGCTTGTATATAGAGCGGATGGTGACGGGAGCGGTTGCCGAGCTTATCGTCGGTATCATCGACGATCCGCAGTTCGGTCCAGTCATGACGCTCGGTACAGGCGGTGTTTTGGTGGAATTGCTGCAGGACAGCGTCACCATGCTTCTGCCTTCGAGTCGCGAGGACATCGAAACAGCCTTGCGCTCGCTCCGTATGTTCCCGCAGCTGGATGGCTATCGCGGCAAGCCGAAAGCCGATTTGGAAGCTGCTGTCGATGCCATCATGGGCATCGTCGCATTCGCGGTGAACAATGCCGGGCGGATTGCCGAACTCGATATCAACCCGCTGCTGGTCTGCGGCGTTGGACAAGGCGTGTGGATAGCCGATGCGCTGCTGGTGACAAAGGGAGAATTGTAATGACTGAAGTTATCAGGACGCGCCGCGAAGGTGGCATTCTCGAAGTCACACTGGACCGGCCGAAAGCCAACGCCATTGACCTGATGACCAGTCGCTTGATGGGCGAGACATTCCAGAAGTTCCGCGACGATCCGGAATTGCGCGTCGCCATCGTGCAGACCGAAGGCGACAAGTTCTTCTGCGCCGGCTGGGACCTGAAGGCAGCAGCGAGCGGCGATGCGGTCGATGGCGATTATGGCGTCGGCGGCTTCGGCGGCTTGCAGGAACTGCGCGATCTCAACAAGCCGGTGATTGCCGCGGTCAATGGCATGGCCGTCGGTGGCGGTTTCGAACTCGCCCTCTCCTGCGATCTCATCTACGCGTCCGACCATTCGAGTTTCGCGCTGCCGGAGATCCGTGCAGGCACTCTCGCCGATGCAGCCACAGTCAAGCTGCCCAAGCGTATTCCCTATCATGTCGCCATGGACCTGCTTTTGACCGGGCGCTGGATGGACGTTGCCGAGGCGCATCGATGGGGCTTGGTCAATGAAGTCCTGCCAAAGGACAAGCTGATGGAACGCGTCTGGGAGATCGCGCGCATGCTGGAAAGCGGTCCGCCACTGGTCTTCGCTGCCATCAAGGAAGTGGCGCGCGAAGCAGAAAGCATGGGTTTCCAGGAAGCCATGAACTGGATTACCAAGCGCAAATTCCGTACAGTCGATACACTCTACGCATCCGAAGACGGCCAGGAAGGTTTCAAGGCCTTCGCCGAAAAGCGTGAGCCCGTCTGGAAGGGGAAATGACGACCGACTATTCCAAACTGATCGACGAACAGACCTGGGCATTCATCGAGCGGACGAACAGTTTCTATCCGCCCGATGCCGTCGATCTTTCAGTGGAGCAGCAGCGTGATGTCTACAACATCATGTGCCGCGCCTTTTTCACCGGCTATCCGGAATCGGTGTCGTCTGCCTATCGCTTCATCGATACCGGTGATCGCAACATACCCATTCAAATATACGAGAAATACGGCAGCGATCCGCAAGCTGTCTGCCTCTATTTCCATGGCGGCGGCTTCGTCGTCGGCGGGCTCGAAAGCCATGACGATGTCTGCGCGGAGCTTTGCGAAGCCACCGGTTTCCGCATCGTCTCGGTGGACTACCGCCTTGCTCCCGAGCATCTGCATCCGGCCGCGTTCAAGGATTGTCTTGCCGCCTTCGAACATGTCGCCTCGACCTCGGACCTGCCCATTGTCCTGTGCGGCGACAGCGCCGGCGGCAATCTTGCCGCTGCCGTTTCGCATCATGTGCGCCGTCATGATCGCGCCCCGATTGGACAGGTTCTCATTTATCCCGGGCTCGGCGGAGCGACCGATCAAGGGTCTTATCTCACCCATGCCGAAGCGCCCATGCTGACGACGCGCGATACGCTCTATTATGCCAATCTCAGAGGCGGCGGGTTCAACTGGTCGACCGACCCGCGTTTTGCGCCTCTGAATGATACGGATTTCACCGGCCTGCCCGCCACGGTCGTCATTTCAGCCGAATGCGATCCGTTGTCGGATGATGGCCGGCACTACCGCGACAAGATCATAGCTGCGGGCGGCAAGGCCATCTGGAACAACGAGCCCGGCCTTGTGCACGCGTATCTGAGGGCGCGCCACAGCGTGGACCGTGCCCGCTCAAGCTTCCGGCGCATCACGACAGCCGTGCACCTGCTCGGCCAGGGCCGTTGGCCAGGCCAGCTTTAGTTTCAGGATTAAGGAGCACGTGTGCCGCGCTTATCTCCCCCCTTGTGGGGGAGAAAGGGTTTTCTTGAGTTTAGCCCTTGCTAAACTCTTAGAAAATCCTAGAGAGGGGATTTGAGATCAAAATGCACTATCCCCTCTCTTGCGATTTCTAGCACTTGGCAAGGGCTAAGATGCTGAAATCGCTTTCTCTCCCTCAAGGGGAGAGATAACCGGCATCAGTTACCGGCGCTTGCCATGCGCCTGTTCTTCATAGCACCTTCCAGCCAGCCCAGTTCCATCTCCGGAACCGACGATAGCAGCAGGTCCGTATAATCGTCGAATGGCGGCTTCAGCACATCGGATTTCGGACCGTAGCGCACCACCTCACCCCGATACATGACGGCGATGGAATCGGCGATCGATTTCACCGTCGCGAGATCATGGGTGATGAAGAGATAGGCGACGTTCTCGTCCTTCTGCAGATCGAGCAGCAGTTTCAGAATTCCGTCAGCAACCAGCGGATCGAGCGCGCTGGTGACCTCGTCGCAGATGATGAGCTTCGGCTTTGCCGCCAGCGCCCGCGCAATGCAGACGCGCTGCTTCTGGCCACCTGATAGTTCCGCCGGATAGCGGTCGGCAAAACCCTTGCCCATCTCGATCTTTTCGAGCAGCTCCGTGACGCGCTTGTCACGCTCCTTGCCCTTCATGCCGAAATAGAACTCAAGCGGCCGGCCGATGATCGTGCCGATCGTCTGGCGCGGGTTCATCGCCGTATCGGCCATCTGGTAAATCATCTGCAATTCGCGCAGATCGTTGCGCGTTCGGTTGGTGAGGCGCGGCGACAGCGTCCGCCCGTCGAAGATGATGCTCCCCTCCATCGGTGGCAACAGCCCGGTAATTGCTCGGGCCAGCGTGGATTTACCTGACCCGGATTCGCCGACTACCGCGAGCGTCTGGCCAAGGTGGATATCCACCGACACATTCTTCAGCACTTTGACGAGGCCGCCGCCATAGGCCGCCGTGACGTTGTTCACGATCAGGATCGGCGCGTCGGTCGGATTCTTTTCCTCATGCGGGATATGGTGCACCGAGACCAGCTGGTTGGTGTATTGCTGGCGCGGTTTCTTGATGATCTGGTGCGTATCGCCGTACTCGACCTGCTTGCCATGCCGCAAAACGATTATGTCATCCGCCACCTGCGCCACCACTGCAAGATCATGGGTGATGTAGAGCGCGGCGACATTCGTATCTCGGATCGCATCCTTGATAGAAGCAAGCACATCGATCTGGGTAGTCACATCCAGCGCAGTCGTCGGCTCGTCGAACACGATCAGATCCGGTTCCGAGCAAAGCGCCATGGCTGTCATGGCGCGCTGCAGCTGTCCGCCCGAAACCTGGTGCGGGAAGCGCTGGCCGAAGGTTTCCGGATTGGGCAGGCCAAGCTTTTTGAAGAGGCCGATTGCGCGTTTCTCGGCCTCTGCCTTGCTGCATATCTTGTGCAGCTGCGCCGCCTCGATCACCTGATCCATCAGCTTGCGTGCGGGATTGAAGGCTGCGGCCGCCGATTGCGCGACGTAGCAGACTTCACGCCCCCGCACCTGCCGCAGGAGCTTCGGTCCACCCTTCAGTATATCGCGTCCGTTGAGAACAACCTCGCCGCCGGTGATACGCACGCCGCCACGCCCATAGCACATGCTGGAAAGGCCGATGGTCGACTTGCCTGCACCGGATTCGCCGATGAGTCCCAAAACCTTGCCGCGTTCGACCTTCACCGAAACATTATCGACAATGACGACATTCCGCGGCGGCTCGCCCGGAGGATAACTTGTCGCCTCGATGCGCAGATTGCGAATGTCGAGCAGGGTTCCACTTCTGTCTACGGGACGTTTGGCCATTAGCCGCGCCCTCCCTTCAAGCTGGTGGTACGATTGAGGATCCAGTCTGCGACCAGATTAACGGAAATGGCAAGGATGGCGATCGCCGCCGCCGGGATAAGCGCGGCTGGAATGCCAAAGACGATACCTTCCTTGTTTTCCTTGACCATGCCGCCCCAGTCAGCGTCTGGCGGTTGCACACCAAGACCAAGGAACGACAGCGCCGAAAGAAACAGTACCGCGAAAATGAACCGCAGCCCGAGCTCGGCAATCAATGGCGTCAGCGCATTGGGCAGGATTTCGCGAAAGATGATCCAGATACGCCCCTCGCCGCGCAGTTTTGCCGCTTCGACGAAATCCATCACATTGATATCCACAGCCACGGCTCGCGCCAGCCGGTAGACGCGCGTCGCATCGAGGAAACCCATCACAAGAATGAGCGTAACGACATTGGCGGGCAGCACCGAAAGCACCACCAAAGCGAAGATCAGCGTCGGAATCGCCATGATCAGATCGACAAAGCGTGACATGAGCTGGTCGAACCAGCCGCCGATGACCGCTGCCGCAAAACCCAGTACCGAACCCAGTATGAACGACAACGCGGTCGCCATCGCCGCAATGAAGATGGTAATCCGCGCGCCATAGATCATACGGGACAGAAGATCGCGCCCGAGATTATCGGTACCGAGCCAGTATTTTGCGGAACTCGGCTCCCACACGTCGCCCACCGTCTCGCCAACCGAATATGGGGCCACCCATGGTGCAAAGATCGCCGCAAAGAGAAACAGCGCTGTGATGATGAGGCCGATCCATGCGCTGATCGGGATGGTTTTAAGCTTCAGCATTGGGCGGCCTCACTTGGGATGTCTGAGGCGGGGATTGGAAACAATCGCCACGATATCAGCAACAATATTGAGGCTGATGTAGACAGCCGCGAAAACCAGCCCGCATGCCTGCACGACCGGAACGTCGCGCTTGGCGACATGATCGACCAGATACTGGCCCATGCCGGGATAAACAAAAATCACCTCGACCACGACAACGCCGACAATCAAAAAGGCGAGATTGAGCATGACGACGTTGACGATTGGCGCGATCGCATTGGGAAATGCGTGGCGGGTGATGATCTGCAAGGGCGTGAGCCCCTTCAGCTCCGCCGTTTCGATATAGGCCGATTGCATGACGTTGAGGATCGCGGCGCGCGTCATGCGCATCATATGTGCCAGAACGACCAGCGTCAGAACGGTAACCGGCAGGGCGATGGCACTCAGGCGTTCGCCGAACGGCATGCCATCGTAGACTGTCGAGACGCTTGGAAACCACTGCAGTTGCACGGCAACGAAATAGATCAACAGGTAGCCGGTGAAGAACTCCGGCAAGGATGTTGAAGCCAGGCCAAGACCGGAAATCAGCTTGTCCACGAACCCGTTGCGGTAGCGCACCGCCAGCAGTCCGAGCCCGATTGCCAGCGGAATGGAAACCACCGCAGCCGCTGAGGCCAGAAACAGCGTGTTCCACAGCCGGTCTTTCAACGATGTGGCGATATCCTGCCCGCTGGAAAGAGCCGTGCCAAGATTGCCGGTCAGTATGCCGCCGAGCCAGCGGAGATAGCGGATATAGGCCGGGTCGTTCAGGCCCATGTCACGCCGCAGATTTTCAAGTGCCTGCGGCGTGGCAGATTGCCCGAGGATGGATTGTGCGACGTCTCCCGGCAGGATCTGCGTGCCGGCAAAGATCAGCACGGAGACAGCAAGGAGAAGGAGTACGCCCATCGCAATGCGTTGGGCGACCAGTTTCAGGACAGGCGTACTCATCCGCCGCGGTCCCTTAAGCGATCAGCCAGCAGCGCGACAATGCGTAACCGCCGCTCATCTCCTGATTGCCGTCCGGCACCCAGCCGCCGACTTTCTTGCTTGTCGCGTCGATGAAGTCGTTGAACATCGGCACGATGACGCCGCCTTCATCGCGAACGATGACATTCATGTCGCGATACATCTGCTTGCGCTTGGCTTCGTCCAGTTCACCGCGGGCCTGAAGCAGCATTTTGTCGAACTTTTCATTGAAGAAGCGCGTGTCGTTCCAGTCAGCCTTGGAATAATAGGCCGTCGAGAACATCTGGTCCTGTGTCGGCCGTCCACCCCAATAGGATGTCGAGAAGGGCTGCTTGTTCCAGACCTGTGACCAGTAGCCGTCACCGGGCTCGCGCTTGACTTCGATGGTGATGCCAGCCTTTGCAGCGCTCTGCTGGTAAAGCTGCGCCGCATCGATGGCACCGGGGAATGCGACGTCGGATGTGCGCAACAGGATCGAGCCGTCATGGCCGGACTTCTTGTAGTGGAATGCTGCCTTGTCCGGATCGTATTTGCGTTGTTCGATGTCGTCCGAAAACAGCGGATACGCCTTGTTGATCGGTGTATCGTTGCCGACCGAACCATAGCCGCGCAGGATCGTCTTCACCATGTCTTCGCGGTTCATGGCGTATTTCAGCGCCAGCCGCAGATCATTGTTGTCGAATGGCGCGGTGTTGCAATGGGCGATGAAAACATAGTGCCCCTTGCCCGCAACGTTCTGAATGGTGACGCCCGGAACGCGCTTGACGAGATCGACGATCTTCGGCTCGACGCGGTTGATCATGTGGACCTGACCGGACTGCAGCGCTGCCGTGCGAGCCGTCGCATCGTTGATGACGATGATTTCGATCTGCTCGGCGTGGCCGCGCTTGTCGCCATCCCAGTAATTGGCGAACTTCGTGCCGATATGCCGTACGCCAGGCTCATCGGTGACGACCTTGTATGGTCCTGTACCGATACCGGCAGTCGGTTTGTCCTTGCCGCCATTCGGCTGGATCATCAGATGGTAGTCATCCATCAGGAACGGCAGATCGGCATTGGCTTCTTTCAACGTGAAAACAACGGTATCGCCGTCTTTCTTCACGTTCTCGATGCCGCCCATGATGCCGAGCGCACCGGATTTGGAATTGGCGTCCGAGTGACGTTCCATCGTGGCGACGACATCGTCCGGGGTCATTTCCTTGCCGTCATGGAACTGCACGCCCTTGCGGATCTTGAAAGTCCAGACCTTGGCGTCGTCCGAAGCGCCCCATTCCGTCGCGAGCTTCGGATTGAGCTTGCCGTCCGGCTGGATCTCGACAAGCTGTTCACCCCATTGGCGGCCAAACTTGTAGGGAACCTGGCTCTGCCATGTCGCCGGATCAAGGCTGTCGGTGGAGGCACCGCCCTGCATACCTGCTTTCAGCGTGCCGCCCTTGACCGGGCCTTCCGCCAGCGCAGCGCTCGAAAGCAAGGAGTTGGCGAAAACCGTGGTAACGCCAAGAGCCGCGGCACGGCCGAGGAAGTCACGGCGTGAAAGCTTGCCAAGTGCTACCCTGCGGCTGAGATAATCGAGTTCGTTTGACATATCTATTCCCCTTCTTGTGCTGGCGACGCCCGGCGTCCCAATTCTGGTTTTTGTGAATTATGCGACTTGATATCCGTAAATTTCAACCCTTTAAGTTTGGCATTTAAGACAGCACTGCAGATGCAGCGCTCAATAGTCAGATGCAATTGCGCGCAATCGTTTCGGTAAAATCCCGCTCGAACACCGCATTGTCGTTCTCGTAGGTTTCGATGCGCCCGGTCAGATAGAAATTGTGCTTGTCAGACCGCATCGTCGTGAAGGTTTCGGTGCGGATTCGCCAGTTGTCGCGTCCGGAAACCTCGGTCCAATGGGTCTCGCCATAGGCGGAAAGCGGATCGTCGGCGTTGATCTCCCAGCGCTCGCGCGCAACCCCGCCATGGATGAGGCCGTGATCCTTGTCGCGCGCCTCGCCGAAATCGTCCTCGATCACGAGACTGATCTTGCCTGTGACCTGATCATGCTCGATGGACCGGCTATTGCCGCCCTTGCGCAAGGTTTCGAGCTGCCACGGCGATGCGGCTTCCGGCTCCGGAAAAACCCATTCATCCCCGGTCGCCAGTTCCCGCGACGGAACGCTGATCTGCCCCGCCTCTATCGTCAGGCTGACGTTTTCCGGCGAGGGCCAGACCATCGGCCAATAGGACGACGAGACGGCCACCCGCAATGTGTGCCCGGCCGGAATGCGATACGCGATATCGTCGAGCTTGAAGCTGATCTCGATGGCCTCACCCGGCACAAGCGGCTCCGGTCTGTCATGACCATTGCGATGGCAGAGATTGAAAACGCCATAAGTGATGCGCGTCGACGCGCCATCCGGATGCACATCGCAAAGCCGTACAGCGACCATCGCCACCGGCTTGTCGCTCGACAGCGTCAGTTTGATCTCCGGCGCGCCGACAATGTCTATCGGCTCGTCCAGAACAGTGTCGTAGCAGATCGAAAGCGCATCGTCGCGGCGCTGGTCGCCGGGCATTTCCGGTCCAAGCCAGATAGCGCAATATTCGCCGCCCATCATGCCGCAATCCTGCGGCGACGCCACCAGATGGGAGAAATTGCCGGATGCTTCGGATGCGAGCGACTTGTCCGCTTGCAGGTGCAGCACTTCGGCGGCAATCGTGGCGGACGGCCACTCCTGTTCCGCGATCCAGTGACCCGGACGCTCCGTGTACCAGCTTTTGGGACGCACCGAGTCCATCAGGTAACCGCGATAGGCCGGATCGTTCTCGACGCCGGTATCGATATCCTTGAGCCAGCGATCCCACCAGCGCAGTGCCTCCTGCAGGAAGCCGATGCGCGGCTCGGGCACGGCGAAGTGCGGATATTTATGCACCCATGGGCCGATAATGCCTTTGACCGGCGCGGTGATGCCCGCCATCAGCCGCGGCACGGCGTTCTTGTAGGCATCGCCCCAACCGCCAACTGCGAGAGTCGCCGCCTTGATTGCAGAAAAGTCCTCGCAGACTGAACCGCGCTGCCAATAGGCGTCGCGTGTCTGATGGTTCAGCCAGACGGCCGGCAGGAAAGGTTCATTGCCGAGCCGGTCCAGCCACATTTCGCGCCATTTCTCGCCGACAAGCGCCGGATCTGGCGCGCGTGACGAATAGGCCAGCATGGTCGCACCCCAACCGAGATTCTCGTTGAGCAGCAGACCGCCCTTGTAATGGATATCGTCGGCATAGCGGTCATCGGTCGAGCACAGCGTGATGATCGCCTTGAGCGCTTCCGGTTGCAGCGCCGCCACCTGCAGCGAGTTGAAGCCACCCCAGGAAATGCCCATCATGCCCACCTTGCCGGTTGACCAGGGCTGTGCGGCGATCCATTTGATCACCTCGCAGGCATCGGCCAGTTCCTGCTCGGAATACTCATCCTCCATCAGCCCTTCGGAATCGCCATTGCCGCGCATGTCGACGCGCAGGCAGGCATAGCCATGACCGGCAAAGTAAGGGTGGGTGAGATTGTCCCGGGCGGTGGTGCCATCGCGCTTGCGATAGGGCAGGAATTCGAGGATTGCAGGAACAGGATTGTTTTTTGCATCTTCCGGCATCCAGACCCGCGCTGAAAGCCGGCAACCGTCGGGCAGGATAATGCCCATATCGGCGTGCTCGTGGATACTATGCTGAAAAGTCTCGACTGTCCGCATTATCGCCCTTCGCCCCGCCCAAGAGTCGAAAACGGATAATGCTCACCGGCTTTGTACCGCTGATGACATGTGTCCCATTTTCTCGTCTTTGCGAGGTGTTCCTTTGCCCACACTATGCGCATCTGCTCAGCGACACGGCTCTAACACTTGCGACATTAGTCTCGTCATTTGCGCCACGACGAGAAATCGCTCAACCAAGCTTCGATGGTATCAATCTCTCCACGCGCCGGAACAGGAAAACGATGATGCCGGTGATGACCACATAGCCCGCCGCCAGCAGCAACAGAGGTTCGTAGGTAAGGAATGTGTCCTGCCGCACGCGCGACGCCACCGAATAGAGATCGACAACAGTAATCGTTGCTACCAAGGGTGTGGATTTCAGCTGCAATACCGCTTCGCCAGCCAGCGTCGGCAGTGCCCGATGAACGGCTTGCGGCAGCCAGATTCGCCGGAAGATGGTAAAGCGCGGCATGCCGAAGGCACGTGCCGATTCCAGTTGCCCTTTCGGCACGCCGGCAAATGCACCCCGCATCACCTCGCCCTCGTAGCCGGCATAGGACAGCGTCAAGGCCAGCACGGCATAGGGCCACGCCTGCCGCAGGTAAGGCCAGAGCTCCGAACCTCTGATCCACGGATATTGCGGAAACAGCGAGCCGAGGCCGTAATAGAGCAGCCAGAGCTGGACGAGCAGCGGCGTGCCGCGAATGACCGTACAGAACGTCCGCGCCGGAATGGCCAGGATGGCGGGGCCGGAGGCCTGTGCCAGACCGAGAGGCACCGCGAGCAGAAACCCGAGGAAAACCGTTGCGCACAGGATCCAGATAGTCCGCCACAGACCTTGCAAAATCAGACTGCCATATTCCGGCAGCCAGTCCCAGCGCATGAAAAACGCGGCGGAGGCGACAAATGCCAGCCCGATGAGGATGAGGACAATGCGATGCGGCGGCAACCTGTTCGCCTGACTGCTGGCATCCTTCTCCTTGTGAATCGGAAACGTTTCTATCGGAACTTCGATTTCCGTTTCGCCAAGTGCATTAGACATTACCGCGCCTCCTTGACCGAAGGCATACCGCGCCGGGCCCGTCTCTCAACCCACTCGAGCATCACGTTGGAAAAGAGTGTGATCAGAAGATATAGACCACCGGCGGCGAGGTAGAATGTCATATAGGCCTTCGTTGTCCCGGCAGCCTGTCGCGTTTCCAGCGTCAACTCGCTGAAACCGACGACTGCAAGCAACGCTGTGTCCTTGGTCGATATGAGCCAGAGATTCGCAAGTCCCGGCAAGGCATGCGGCAACATGGCCGGAAGCGTAATCCGGCGCATCATCAGCGTTGGCGGCATGCCATAGGCCCTTGCCGCCTCGATCTCGCCCTGCGGGATGGATTTGATTGCGCCGCGCAGCACTTCCGTCGCATAGGCGCCCTGGACAAAACCGAGCACGACGATACCGGCGACCAGCCCGCTGATATCGACGCGCTGATATCCCATTCCCTCGAGGATACGATTGATCAGGTCCGTACCCGCATAATAGAGCAGCAGGATCATCACCAGCTCGGGAATTGCCCGCACCAGCGTTGTGTAGATGGCCGCCAGGTCACGCACGATCGGGCCGCCATAAAGCTTGCCGTAGGCACCGAGCGTTCCGATTATCAGGCCCATGCCGAATGAGCCGAAGGCAATCTGCAGGGATCGTACCAGCCCGCGCAGAAGATTGGCGCCCCATCCTGGCGCTACAGGAGAAAGAAGATCGAACATGCCGGCAACCGCGGCAGGAATAATCGATGCGTCGGCCAAGCCGTCCTCGATTCAGCGTCAAATGCAGGGTTTCAAATGATAAAAAGGCCGGAGTTGGAAACCCAACGCCGGCCCAAACTCAATCAGCCGCCATAGACATCGAAGGTGAAATACTTCTTCGATATCTCGTCGTATTTTCCGCTCGCGCGGATCGCTTTAATCGCCGCGTTGAACTTTTCCTTCATCTCCGTATCGCCCTTGCGCACGCCGACGCCGACGCCAGGTCCAAGGATCTCCAGATCATCGGCGACCTTGCCCTTGATCTCGCAGCAAACCTTGCCTTCAGCGGTCGCAGCAA
The DNA here is from genome assembly GCF_964253365.1 of Phyllobacterium sp. LjRoot231. Classification (NCBI taxonomy): domain Bacteria; kingdom Pseudomonadati; phylum Pseudomonadota; class Alphaproteobacteria; order Hyphomicrobiales; family Phyllobacteriaceae; genus Phyllobacterium; species Phyllobacterium sp. LjRoot231. The sequence continues at coordinate 3,040,963 of NZ_CAXUQT020000001.1, read as the reverse complement.
AGGTTTCGAGCGCCAAGCCATCTGCCTGGGTCGCGTCGATACGGCCGGCAGCCAGATCCTGGTTGGCCTCGTCCTGTGTCTGATATTCCTTGATTTCGGCCGCTGTGTCGGCGAAATGCTTCTTCGCATAGGCCTGGTGCACGGTTGAAACCTGCACACCAAGAATCTTGCCCTTCAGGCCCTCCGGCGTCGCATCCATCTTCTCTTCCTTGGAGCCGAGGATCATTGTCGGGGTATTATAATATTTGTCGGAGAAATCGATCGTCTTCTCGCGCTCGGCGGTGATCGACATGGACGCGGCGATTATATCGATCTTCTTCGTCGTCAAAGCCGGAATGATGCCGTCCCAGGAAACAGGCGTGATGACGCAATCAAGCTTGGCCGCCTCGCACATCGCCATGGCAATTTCCACTTCCCAGCCCTGCCATTTGCCCGATGCATCGGGCGAAGCAAACGGCGGATAGGGTTCGGCGGCGATGCCAACCTTGACCTGCTCGGCATTGGCTGCGCCGAGGCCTGCAACCACCAGGACAACGGCCGCTACCGTTGTTTTCAGAAAAGACTTCATATTCATCTCCATTGTTTCAGCTGTTCCCCAGGGTTATTCCCCGTATTTCTTCATGACATTTATGAAACAGTGCGTATAAACTGCTTCAAACGTTCAGATTTTGGCGATCCGAACAATTCTTCCGGCGGTCCCTCTTCTTCCACGATGCCATTGTGCAGGTACATCACATGGCTCGCCACTTCGCGGGCGAACTTCATCTCGTGCGTCACCAGAAGCATGGTGCGTCCCTCTTTCGCGAGATCGGCGATAACCTTGAGGACCTCGCCGACAAGCTCCGGGTCGAGCGCCGAGGTCGGCTCATCGAACAGCATGACGCGCGGCTGGATCGCCAGCGCCCGGGCGATAGCGCCGCGCTGCTGCTGCCCGCCTGACATATAGGCCGGATAGACATCGCGCTTGGCTGAAAGACCGACGCGCTCGAGAAGCTGTTCACCGATTGCCATCGCTTCATCGCGCTTCATACCGAGCACGTGCACCGGCACTTCGATGACGTTCTGGATCAGCGTCATGTGCTGCCACAGGTTGAAATTCTGGAAAACCATGCCGAGCCGGCTGCGAATCCGCTCGATCTGGCGGCGATTGGCTGGAACCTGCCCGCCATGGCCGTCGCTGACCATTTTGACGTCTTCGCCATTGATGCGAATGACGCCGCTGGTGGGATTTTCAAGGAAATTGATGCAGCGCAGGAATGTCGATTTGCCGGAGCCGCTGCCGCCGATCATCGCAACGACGTCGCCGTCCTTGGCGGTCATGGAAACGCCCTTGAGCACCTCAAGCGCGCCGAACCGCTTGTGCAGGTTTTCGATGTGGATAGCTTCAGCCTGTTCGGCCGCGCCCGGTTGGAAAGGATCCGCCGCAACGGCAACACTCGCCGTCATTCCGGGATTCCTGCCCATAGGTGTCGTGCATGCTCAATCATCAGATATTTGATCCGCCTCTTTTGTCAGCACGGGTCTAATCTGCCCGAATTAAGCCCATCACACCACTTGCGCTCTAATTATGCAAGCGTATAAATACACGCAGAAGCAATTTTTCGAGAGCACCCCAAAATAATGTCATTCGGTTCGCAGTCCATGGCCCTTCCCTTGAAACGCGTCATCATGCGCATGCCGGACAGGGTCATGGCCGGCGCCGAACGCGATGTCTGGCACTATGGGCCGCAGTTCGATCCGCGCAGGGCTTCGGAACAGCACAAGATTTTCGCCGATCTGGTCGCCCAGTCGGGTGCCGACATTACCTGGATACGCGACGGCAACGATGCGCTCTCGGACTCGATATTCACCCATGACCCTTCGCTCGTCACCGATAAAGGCGCCGTCCTTCTGCGCATGGGCAAGAGCTTGCGCCTTGATGAGCCCGACCTGCATCATGAAACCTACCGCGAGATGGATGTACCCGTTCTTGGCCGCATCGAAGCGCCGGGCACCGTCGAGGGCGGTGATTGCGTTTGGGTCGACAGTGAGACTTTGGCTGTCGGACGCGGCGTGCGCACCAATCAAGCTGGCATCGAACAGCTCACCGCCATTCTGAAACCCCTCGGCATCACTGTTCCGGGCTTCGACCTGCCGCTCTGGCACGGCGAAGAGGCCTGCCTGCATCTGATGTCGATCATTTCCCCGCTTGCCGAGGATCTGGCGCTGGTGCACCTGCCCTTGCTGCCCGCGGCTTTCTACCAGCTTTTGAAGGAGCGCGGCATCCGTCTTGTCGTGGCCCCGGAAGAAGAATTCACTGCGAGCAACGGGCTCAATCTCAATGTTCTGCCGACTGCACCCTATGAGGTGATTGCCGTCGCTGGTTTTGAGAAAACCAAGGCCGCCATGGAAGCGGCTGGCTGCACGGTCACCACGTTCGAGGCCGATGCGCTGTGCATCGCCTGCGAAGGCGGCCCCACCTGCCTGACGCGGCCCGTCTGGCGTCAATGACAGCGAACCGCCCGAGCACACGCAAGAGCTTCCGCCGCGAAGGCGAGGACAAACGCCGCGAGGATTTGATCGCGGCGACGCTCGAATGTGTGGCGGAGCGCGGCCTCGCTGGTGCAACAGTGCGTGAAATCGCGCTGCGGGCCGACGTGACAGCCGGTCTTATCCGTTATTATTTCCCGGCCAAGGACGATCTCATCGGCGCGGCCTATCGTGCCGTCATGAACCGTATGACTGTCCAGGCAAGCGATGCGCTGAAGAATGCGGCCGATGATCCTCGGGCCCGTCTCAATGCCTTCGTGACGGCCAATCTCGGCCAGCCGATTATGGATCCCAACAACCTCTCCCTCTGGGCGGGGTTCATCGGGATGGTTCATGCCGATCCGGCCATGGCATTGGCGCACCGCGACGGCTATCTCGGCTTTCGCGACGAGTTGGAAGCGCTCATCCGCGAAGCATTGCTGGCCGCCGGCAAGCCCGCGGATTCAAACTTTACCCGCCGCCATGCCATCGCCATCAACGCCATTATTGATGGTCTCTGGCTCGAGGGTTGTCTTGCGGGCGATATTTTTGCCGATGGAGAATTGGCTGAAACCGGTATTACGGCTATCGAAGCCGTTCTTGGAATTTCACTCAATCCTGAAAAAGGAGGCGCGATATGATGCGCTTTGCGTCTGTCACCGACCGTCTGGCCGGACTTGGATCCGACAAATGGGCCGTTCACTTCCGTGCGCGGGAGATGAAACGCGCCGGCCACGAGATCATCGAATTGACGATCGGTGAACCGGATATTCCAACGCCCACCGACATGATAGACGTTGCCGAACGGGCGATGCGCGCGGGCCGGACCGGCTATTCCAGCGGTCGCGGCGAACCGGCATTGCTCGCTGCTCTTTCGGCGAAATATACAGCCCGTACCGGACGTGAGATCGGTCCGGACAACATCATGTGCTTCTCCGGGACCCAGACTGCGCTGTCGCTCGTCATGTTCGGCCTTGCCGAAGAAGGCCACGAGATCATCACCGGCGATCCGCTTTATGCGACCTATGACGGCGTTGTCCGGGCAACGGGCGCGACCCGCGTCTCGGTGCCGCTGCGCCCGGAAAAAGGCTTCCGCATGCAGGCGGCAGACCTTGAAAAGGCCATCACGCCAAAATCCAGGGTCCTCCTTCTGAACACGCCGCACAATCCGACCGGCGCTGTGTTGAGCGCCGAGGAGATAGCCGAGATTGGCGAAGTCTGCATCAGGCACAACCTCTGGATCGTTTCTGACGAAGTCTACGAACTGATGATTTTCGACGGCAAGTTCGCCTCGCCGCTGGATCGTCCGGAACTTGCCGACCGTTCCATTGCCGTCGCCTCCATCTCCAAATCCCATGCCGCCCCGGGTTTCCGCAGCGGCTGGTGCATCGCCCCGAAGGAATTTACCGAGCGCTTGCTGCCGCTGTCCGAATCCATGCTTTTCGGCGGACAGCCCTTCATCGCCGACATGACGGCCTATGCCCTCAGCCGGCCGTCCACCGCGGCCGTTACCATGCGCGAAAGCTTTCTGCGCCGCGCTCAGCGCATCTCTGAACGGTTGGACGGCAAGGCAGGCATCGTCTCCAAAATCCCGCAAGCCGGCATGTTCATCCTGGTCGATATCCGCGCAACCGGGCTTTCCGGCCAGGATTTCGCCATGCGCCTGCTGGAAGAGGAATTCGTCGCGGTGATGCCGGGCGAATCCTTCGGTAACAACCTTGCGGGCTATCTTCGCTTGAGCCTCAGCGTTGCCGATGACAAGATCGATGCTGCCTGCGCCGGTATCGTCCGCCTCGCATCGCGCCTGCAACAACGGAAATCCGCATGACCACTGTTGGTGAAGCCCTCGTCCATCTGCTGGAATCCTATGATGTCGATACGGTTTTCGGCATCCCCGGCGTTCACACGATAGAACTCTATCGTGGCCTCGCAGGCTCAAAGATCCGCCACATCACGCCGCGCCATGAACAGGGCGCGGGTTTCATGGCCGATGGCTATGCCAGAGCCACCGGCAAACCAGGCGTTGCCTTCGTCATCACCGGGCCGGGCATCACCAACACCATCACCGCCATGGGTCAGGCCCGTGCCGATTCAATCCCCATGCTGGTCATCTCCGGCGTCAACCAGCGCGAGTCACTCGGCAAGGGCATGGGTTTCCTGCATGAACTACCCAATCAGCGCGCCATGCTGCAGACCGTCGCGATGTTCTCGCATCGCATCGAGAAGCCGGACGAACTGCCCATCGTCCTCGCTCGCGCCTTTGCTCTTTTTGCCTCGCGGCGCCCCGGTCCGGTCCATATCGAGATTCCGCTGGATGTGATGGCGCTGCCGCTGGATGGCGCGGAACGCCTGCCCTCCGATGCGCCGATCCCGCATGCGTCGGCCGAGACCATGGCAGAACTGACCCGCCAGTGTCTGAACGCCGAAAGACCCGTGATCCTGATCGGCGGCGGCGCCAAGGCTGCGGCCGGGCCGTTGCAAGCGCTTGCTGAAAAGCTCGACGCGCCAGTCATCGCAACGACCAATGCGCGCGGCATCATGCATGGCCATCCCCTGCTCATTCCAGCCAGCCCCAGCCTCAAGCCGTGCCGCGAACTGCTCGCCAATAGCGACCTCGTTATCGCGATCGGCACGGAGATGGGCCCGACCGATTATGACATGTACGGCGATGGCGGTTTTCCTGAATTGAAGCGCTTGGTGCGTATCGATATCGACGCCAGTCAGCTCGACCGCCATCCCGCCTTCATGCCCATCGAGGCTTCAGCCAAGGAAACGGTTGAGGAGCTCGCCGCTACCCTGCCGGAGCGCCGCAATTCTCATTCCGGCGAGCAACGCGCACGGCAGACGCGCGACGCCGCCTGGGCTCATATCGGTACTCGCTACCAGGGCATGGTGCGTTTCCTCGACACCTTGCGCGACACATTGCCGGGTTCGCTCATCGTCGGCGATTCGACGCAAGCCATCTATGCCGGCAATTTGTACTACGATCACGACCGCATTGGCGGCTGGTTCAACGCCGCGACCGGTTTCGGTGCGCTGGGCTTCGGTCCGCCAGCCTCTATCGGAGCCTCTCTCGGCAGGCCGGAAGCCTCCGCCATCTGCATTGTCGGCGACGGCGGGTTCCAGTTTGTCCTTGGCGAACTTGGCGCGGCGGTCGATGAGCACGTGCCTGTCATTTTCATCGTCTGGAACAATCAGGGCTATCAGGAAATCGAACGCGCCATGATCGAGGTCGACATCGATCCCGTAGGCGTGCGTCCATCCGCACCCGACTATCTGAAGATCGCCGAGGCTTACGGTGTTCCGTCGCAGCGTTTGGCAAACCTCGAAGAACTGCCCCCGGCCTTGCTCGACGCCAAGGCGAGCGGAAAGCCCTATCTTATTGAAATCGATGAGAAACTGTTAGGTTAGCGCAGAGCCCGGGAGCGCTTCCAAGAATTGATGACGGCGTCGCAAAAAACAAAGCCTTTGCCGCATCCGGGCTTCTTGCCCGTCAGGGGTAAGACTATCGTTGCAGGTATGGTCCAACCTTATCCTTGCTCTGTTTCAACGGGCCGGTCGCCTGAGAAGCGCCCGGTGCGTGCACGGTTAATCACGGCCTTGTCACACCAACAAAATCAACAAAGGGGTTCTCTGATGAAAGCACTATTGATGAGCGGCGTCATGGCGTTTGCGCTGCTCGGCGCTGCGGGCGGTGCATCGGCCGCCGAATGCGGCAACGTCACCATTGCCAGCATGAACTGGCAGTCCGCTGAAGTTCTCGCCAATCTCGACAAGATCATTCTCGAATCCGGCTATGGATGTCAGGCGGAGATCATTCAGGGTGACACGATCCCCACCCTGACCTCCATGACTGAAAAAGGTCAGCCGGACATCGCCCCCGAAGGCTGGGTCGATTTCATGCGTGATATCATGGACAAGGCCGTAGCCGACGGCAAGCTCGTCTATGCCTCCAAGTCGCTATCCGACGGCGGCGTCCAGGGCTGGTGGATCCCGAAATACCTCGCCGACGCGCATCCGGACATCAAGACCATCGATGACGCGCTGAAGCATCCCGAGCTCTTCCCCGCCCCTGAAGATGCCTCCAAGGGCGCCGTGTTCAACGGACCTGCCGGCTGGGGCGGCACGGTTGCCACCGCACAGTTCTTCAAGGCCTATGACGCCGAGAAGAAAGGTTTCACCCTCGTCGATACCGGTTCTGCTGCCGGCCTCGATGGCGCGCTGGCGAAAGCCTACGAGCGCAAGGAAGGCTGGATCGGCTACTATTGGGAACCCACCGCGCTCCTCGGTAAATACCCGATGGTGAAGCTCGACCATGGCGCGAAATTCGATTCAGCTGAATGGAAGCGCTGCAACACCGTTGCCGATTGCCCGGACCCCAAGAAGAACGATTGGGAAATCGCCGAAGTCGATACGGTCGTCACCAAGAAGTTCAGCGAGGCTTCCGGCCCAGCCATGGACTATCTGAAGGCCCGCTCGTGGGACAACAAGACCGTCAACACGCTGCTGGCCTGGATGACCGACAATCAGGCGACAGGTGCAGACGGCGCAAAGTATTTCCTCAAGAACCATGAGGATATCTGGACCAAGTGGGTCAGCGCCGATGTTGCCGAAAAGGTCAAAGCTGCCGTCAAGTAAGGCTAATCCAATTTAAAAGAAGGGCAGCGATATCGTCGCTGCCCTTTTTGCATTTAGAATCGTGTCGCGTATCGCAACCCGTCATAAATCGCCGCATGGATATTGCGCGCATGAACGGCATCGCCGATCCGGACGAGATCGAACTTGCCCTCTCCCCGCACCGGAAAGATCGCGCCGCCATTGACCAGCCGGTCGTAATCCACCGCCCCGCCATTGCGCGACAATGGTTTCAGTTCGCGATAGAGATCATCGATCGGCAACGTGCCGTGCTCGACCACCACCTGATCGACCAGGCGCTCCTCATGATACTCCGGCGCAAAATCCGAACCGAGCGTCGCGACAAGCTGGTTGCCATTGCGGGCAACGCTGACAAGCCGCGTATTGATCGTCACGCGCACGCCCTGCTGCTGAAAGGCCCGCATGTAAGGCACATGGTTCATGCCGCCCATCTCCGGCGCGAAGAACCGCTCCGGGCTGACGAGCTCCAGCTTCGAGCCTGCCCGCGCGATCATTTCGGCCGCGCTCATGCCCTGATGCCCGCCATTGTCGTCGTAAAGCAGTACGTTCTCACCCGGCTTGACGGCCCCGGCAAGAATATCCCAGCTCGACACCACCAGATCATCACCCGCCGCCAGCGGCGGGTTCTGCGGTAAGCCGCCGGTGGCAATGACCACGACATCGGGCTCGAGCCCAAGCACGTCGTCGGCTTCCGCCCAGACATTGTAGCGCAGCGAGACGCCCAGCCGCTCCAGTTCGTCCAGCCGCCAGTCGACGATGCCGATCATCTCCTTGCGCCGCGGATTTTGCGATGCAAGCCGGACCTGTCCGCCAGCCTGATCCGAAGCCTCCAGCACCGAGACCCTGTGGCCGCTCTCGGCGGCAACCCGCGCAGCCTCGAGCCCTGCCGGACCAGCGCCCACGACCACGACATTGCGTGCGGTCTGCGCCTTCGCAATCACATGCGGCATGGTCTGCTCGCGCCCTGTCGCCGCATTATGCACGCACAGCGCCTCGCCGCCTTCATAGATACGGTCGAGGCAATAGGTGGCGCCGACGCAAGGCCGGATGCGATGTTCCTCGCCTGCCATGATCTTGCGAACGATGTGCGGATCGGCGAGATGTGCGCGCGTCATGCCGACCATGTCGAGCTTGCCCTCGGCCACGGCATGACGCGCCGTCGCCACATCGGCGATGCGCGCCGCATGAAATGTCGGAAACTTCGTCAGCTGGCGAATTTCACCGGCAAAATCGAGATGCGGCGCGGACCGCATGCCCTGGATCGGGATAACCTCGTTCAGCGCCGCGTCCGTATCGATATGGCCGCGAATGATGTTCAAGAAGTCGAACTTGCCGGAGGCCGCAATGCGCCGGGCGATCTCGACGCCCTCTTCTTTCGAGAGCCCCTGCTCCCAGTCCTCGTCCGCCACCATGCGAATGCCGACAATAAATTCCGGACCGACCGATTTGCGCACCGCATCGATCACCGCCCAGGTAAAACGCAGGCGATTATCCAGCGACCCGCCATATTCATCGTCGCGATGATTGGTTGCAGGCGACCAGAAACCATCCATCAGATGCCCATAGGCTTCGAACTCGATGCCATCGAGCCCTGCCGCCTGCATCCTCTGGGCAGCAGCGGCATAATCGCCGATGATCCGCTCAAGATCCCACTCTTCCGCTTCCTTCGGAAAGGCGCGGTGGGCCGGTTCGCGCACGGGCGACGCCGAAACGACCGGCAGCCAATCCGCCTTGTTCCAGCTGGTACGGCGGCCAAGATGCGTCAGCTGGATCATCACGGCAGCGCCGTGCTCGTGGCAATCGTCGGTAAGTTCGCGCAGCCACGGCACGATCTCGTCCTTATAGGCATGGAGATTGCCGAAGGCAGGCGGCGACTCGCGCGAGACGACCGCAGAGCCCGCCGTCATCGTCAGCGCGATACCGCCCTTGGCCTTTTCGGCATGATAGAGCCTGTAGCGCTCTTTGGGCATGCCGTCTTCGGAATAGGCGGGCTCGTGGCTGGTCGACATGATGCGGTTTTTGAGCCGCAGATGTTTGAGCTGGTAGGGTTGCAGCAGCGGATCGTCATGTGATGGCAATGGATCAGGTTCCCTTTGTTTGGGGTGATCCTAGCCCGATGGACTTTACATCGGTTTCTCCCCCGCGACGTGTTCTGATACGGAGCCGCCATCTGATATATCGCGCCGGTGAACCGGAGACTCAGGTCGGGAAGAGAATGGTGCGGTCGAGAAGACTCGAACTTCCACGTCTTTCGACACAGCGACCTCAACGCTGCGCGTCTACCAATTCCGCCACGACCGCACTGTGGTAGAAGCCGAACATGTCGGCTTGGCGCTAGTAGCAAATAGGTTTCAGCTAAACAAGCCCTATCGTCGACTATCGCAATTGTTTTTCGAGAATGCGGTGGAAACACGCGCAACCTGCATCCGACTGGAAATCCGCCGCGAAAAGGTCCATATCCGGCGCACCCATTCTGAACTCACCATAAAGGTCAGCGCAGGCAACCACAATGGATATGAATTCGCATCATGAAGACCAACCGCGACGATCTCGTCCCCGTATTCCTGGCCCGAGACGAATCGCCCCCGGTGGAATGGCTGATCGCCGAAGGCCTGACCGATTATGACGCGGCGCTCGCCTTCATGGACGAGCGCGTCGCGGCGATCAGGGACGGCACGGCGCGCGAGCTGGTCTGGCTCGTCGAGCACCCGCCGCTTTATACGGCGGGCACCAGCGCCAAGGCGGGTGACCTCCTCGTCTCCGACCGGTTTCCGGTCTATGCAACGGGGCGCGGTGGCGAATACACCTATCACGGCCCGGGACAGCGCGTTGCCTATGTGATGCTCGATCTGAAACGGCGCCGCGAGGATATCCGCGCCTTCGTCACGGCACTGGAACAGTGGATCATCGCCACCCTCGCCTCGTTCAACGTCAAGGGCGAGCGGCGCGAGGACCGCGTCGGCGTCTGGGTGATGCGGCCGGAGCGGCCTGCTTTGCCGGATGGCTCACCGGCCGAGGACAAGATCGCCGCCATTGGCATCCGCCTGCGCAAATGGGTCAGCTTCCACGGCATCTCGATCAATGTCGAACCGGACCTTGCGCATTTCGATGGCATCGTGCCCTGCGGCGTGCGCGGCCACGGCGTCACCAGCCTTGTCGATCTTGGCCTGCCTGTGGATATGCACGACCTCGACCGGGCACTGTATGAAGCGTTCGAGGGTGTGTTTGGGGCTGTTGAGCGCCAGAGCGCTATGTAGGATTGCACCACCATTGTGCGTGGTTCGACAAGCTCACCATGAGGGAGATTGGTGGGTTGCAGTGAAGATCGCCAACCTTGCATTTCTTGGCTCGCTGCAATCAGCTTACTTCCCTCATGGTGAGCCCCGTCGAACCACGCACTTAGATTGTGCAACCCCCTTAGATAAACTCCATGATCACCGCATCCACCGCCAAACTGTCACCCTCGCTGGCGTTGATCGCCGACACCGTCAGATCACGGTCGGCGCGCAACACATTTTCCATTTTCATTGCCTCAACGATAGCCAGTGTCTCGCCCGCCTTGACCTCCTGACCCTTCGTCACATTGATCGAGATGATCAGCCCCGGCATCGGGCAGAGCAGCAGTTTGGACGTATCCGGCGGTATCTTCACCGGCATCAGCTTTTCCAGCGCCGCCACATGTTTCTGCATGGCGTGCGCGATGATCGACATGCCCTTCCAGTCGATGCGCATGCCATTCAGCACCGGGCGCAACTGCGCCTTCACCGGGCGCTCGTTGACATAACCATTCCAAACGGCATCGCCCGGCCGCCAGTCGCTGCGGATGGTGATGACATCGCCGCCACGAATTGAAAGCTCGATCTTCACCGGCGGTCTCGCCGCACACTTGGCAATCGTGATCGGTACGTAATCGTCCTTGATCCGTACCTCCCATTCGGTGCGCATCTTGCCCGTATGCGGCCGCAATCTGTCGCTCAGACGATCCAGCCTCTCCTTGCGCACCAGTTCGACGGCAAGCGCGATGGACGCCAATATATCCCGATCCTCGGGAGACGGCGAAATCGGCTTGAACCCTTCCGGAAACTCCTCGGCGATAAAGCCGGTAGAAAGCCGCCCCTCGCGCCAGCGCGGGTGCTGCATCAGCGCGGCGAGAAACGGGATGTTGTGCTCGATGCCATCCACTACGAATGTATCCAGGGCGTCCGCCATCGCGTCGATGGCTTCGAGCCTCGTCGGCGCCCAGGTGCAGAGCTTTGCAACCATCGGATCGTAGAACATCGAGATTTCCGAGCCTTCGGTCACGCCCGTATCGTTGCGGATGATCGCCTTGCCAACCGGCCCCTCCGCCGGAGGGCGATAGCGCGTCAGCCGGCCGATCGACGGCAGGAAGTTGCGATACGGGTCTTCAGCGTAGAGCCGGCTCTCGACCGCCCAGCCATTGAGCTTCACATCAGCCTGTTTGATCGCGAGCTTTTCGCCGGCTGCCACGTGGATCATCTGTTCGACCAGATCGATCCCGGTGACCAGTTCGGTCACCGGGTGCTCCACCTGCAGGCGCGTGTTCATCTCCAGGAAATAGAAATTGCGATCCTTGTCGACGATGAACTCGACCGTGCCCGCACTCTGGTAGTCCACCGCCTTGGCCAGCGCCACGGCCTGTTCGCCCATTGCCTTGCGGGTGGCCTCGTCCAGAAAGGGTGACGGCGCTTCTTCCACCACCTTCTGGTTGCGGCGCTGCACCGAACATTCGCGCTCGCCAAGATAGATGCAATTGCCGAAACCATCGGCCAGAACCTGAATTTCGATATGGCGCGGATCGACGATGAACTTCTCGATGAAAACCCGCTCGTCGCCAAAGGAGTTGCGCGCTTCCGAGGTGGCGCGCTCGAAACCGTCGCGTACTTCGGATTTGTTCCAGGCAATGCGCATCCCCTTGCCGCCACCGCCGGCAGAAGCCTTGATCATCACCGGGTAGCCGATCTCACCGGCTATCCGCTCCGCATGGGCGGGATCGGTGATGACATCGAGAAAGCCCGGAACAGTGTTTACCTTGGCTTTATTGGCGAACTTCTTCGATTCGATCTTGTCGCCCATGGCGATGATCGCCTTGGGCTTTGGACCGATGAAGATGATGCCTTGTTTTTCCAGCGCCTCGCAAAAGGACGCGCGCTCGGAGAGAAATCCATAACCGGGATGGACGGCTTCAGCGCCGGTCTGCTTGCATGCGGCGATGATCTTGTCGGCGACGAGATAGCTTTCGGATGCAGCCGCCGGCCCGATGTGCACGGCCTCGTCGGCCATCTCCACGTGCACCGCATCGCGATCCGCATCGGAATACACCGCAACCGTGGCGATGCCCATCTTGCGTGCACTCTTGATGACGCGGCAGGCAATCTCACCACGATTGGCAATCAATATTTTTTTGAACAAAGCGGACCTCCCAACAGGTCTTTGTTTCTATTGCTAAACCTCGTTCTCCTCAACTGCTTCTTGTCAATTGTACGCAGGCTCGCTCACTTCGCGTTTTTTGCCCTCGCGCCACACCACATAGGCGCCCGAAGCGATGATGATAGCGATCCCCAGCCACTTCGATGCGGTCGGGAATTCATTGAAGACGAAGAGCCCGATGATCACGGCCATGACGATTTCGAGATATTGGAATGGCGCCAGCAACGACGCAGGCGCGAGCCGCGAGGCATGCACCACCAGGAGATGCCCGCCGGTGGCAATTGCACCGATGGCAAACAGCAGAAGCCATGACAGATCGCCCGAAGGCACCCCAAGCGTCATATCGCTCACGCCAAACATCTGACCAGCGAAGAGCGCAACCACCACGGTGATAGTGCCGCCGACGCCGGCATAAAGCTGCATGACCAGCGGCGTGTCAGCGGTGCCATAGCGACGGTTCAGGATCAGGTAGATGGCGAAGAGGGTTGCGGTGCCCAGCGGCAGGAGCGAAACCCAGCCGAACAGCTCCCAGCTTGGCTGTATGACGATCAGCGTCCCGACGAAGCCTACGGCAACGGCTATGCGCCTGCGCCAGCCGACCTGCTCCTTCAGGATCAACGCAGATAGCAGTGTCAGCATCAATGGCTCGACGAAGAACACCGCCATGGCGTCGGCAAGCGGCATATATTTGACGGCGGCAAAGAAACACAGGCTGCCGATACCCATCAGGAAGCCACGAAACAGATTGCCCCATAGCTTGACCGGTTTCAGCGATTTGACACCTGTCAGGGCGAGAACGATCAGCAGCGTCAATATGGTTTGCACGACAAAGCGCGAGAACGTCACAGTTGCGGGCGTCAGGCTGTCGACAGTCGAGAGCCATTTGGCGATTGCGTCCATCATCGGTAGAAAGAACATGGCTGCAGCCATTGCCGAGACGCCCCTCAACTGTTGCGAGGAGGTATTTTCCATGATCGTGAGCACTCCGGATGAACTGGCTGGCGGGAGCCATTGGCATATCGGCTCTGTCGAAAATTGCAATCTCGAGGGATAAACCAAAGCGCCGGTTTTCCCGTCAAATTTGACTTTTCGAGCTGAAGATGGTGCAAGGAGGGCCCCCACACATCCAAAAACAAGAAGAAAATGGAGATTTCAATGCCATTTCACCCCAATATTATGACTGAGACACCCGACATGGATACCATGGGCGGACGGCTGTCTCGCGCTCGTGAAGCCAAGTCCATGACCGTCGGCCAGGTAGCGACACGAATTGGTGTGAAGGCACAAACCATCTCGGCTTGGGAATCGGATCGTTCGGAACCGCGAGCCAACAGACTTGTCATGCTTGCCGGTTTTCTCGGCGTAACGCCGACATGGTTCATGCATGGTGTTGGACAGGCACCACTCGAGGTCGACAATGGCGAAAGAACCTCGGTTTTGCGTTCGGAAATCCAAACGCTCAAGATGCATCACGAAAAGCTCGGTGAGCGGATCGATCAATTGGAAAACATTGCTTCAACACTGAAAGCTGCTTGAAACGTGGGGATTCATCGCATAGGTCTGTGTTGAGTTCCGGAACAGACAGCGAACTCCCATCGCGTTTCGCCATGAAGCGTGCAAAGATCAAGGGTGATTCGAATCTCTATAACGTTGGCCGAATAACACCATGGATGATAATAACGACCTCTTTTCAGCGATCGTAAAAACGGCCCGTGAGCGGCAAGCGGCGGGTGAGCAGGCACGGCCTGAGCCGGTCAAGGCTGCCTCACCTGCACCCGCAAGAACACCCCGCACCACCCCCGAAGCCAGCGGCAATTACAATGCGGCAGATATCGAGGTGCTGGAAGGGCTGGAGCCGGTTCGCCGTCGTCCGGGCATGTATATTGGCGGCACCGACGAGCGCGCCCTGCACCATCTGTTTGCCGAGGTCATCGACAATTCCATGGACGAGGCCGTTGCCGGCCACGCCAATTTCATCGATATCGATCTCGACGAAAACGGCTATCTGTCGGTCACGGATAATGGCCGCGGCATGCCTGTCGACCCTCATCCGAAATTCAAGGACAAGTCGGCGCTGGAAGTCATCATGACGATGCTCCACGCGGGCGGCAAATTCGACTCCAAGGTCTATGAAACATCCGGCGGTCTGCATGGCGTCGGTGTTTCGGTTGTCAACGCGCTGTCGGACCACGTAGAGGTCGAGGTGGCGCGCAATCGCCGCCTCTACCGCCAGCGTTTCTCGCGCGGCAAGGCGCTTGGACCGCTCGAAGAGGTCGGCGAAGTGCAGAACCGGCGTGGAACGCGCGTGACTTTCCATCCCGATGCCGAGATTTTCGGTCATGCTGCGAAGTTCGACCCTGCCCGGCTGTATAGAATGGCGCGGTCCAAGGCCTATCTGTTCGGCGGCGTTGAAATCCGCTGGAATTGCGCGCCTTCATTGCTCGATCCCAAGGATCCGACGCCTGACAAGGCCGTCTTCCATTTCCCCGGCGGCCTCAAGGATTATCTTGGCGCCTCGCTCGGCAAGGATTTTCAGATCACGCGCGAGATGTTCGCCGGCAAGACGGAGAAAACCAGCGGCCACGGCGCCATGGAATGGGCTGTCGCCTGGTATGGTGGCGATGGCTTCGTCAATTCCTATTGCAACACCATTCCGACAGGCGAGGGCGGCACGCATGAAGCGGGCCTGCGCATCGCCCTCACCCGCGGCCTCAAGGCCTATGCGGAACTCACCGGCAACAAGCGCGCCGCGATCATCACCACCGATGACGTCATGATCTCCGCTGCCGCCATGCTCTCGGTGTTCATTCGCGAGCCGGAATTCGTCGGCCAGACCAAGGACAAGCTGGCGACCGTCGAAGCGCAGCGCATCGTCGAAAATGTCATCCGCGATCCGTTCGACCATTGGCTCGCCGCCTCGCCGCAGGAAGCATCGAAGCTGCTCGACTGGGTGGTCGACCGGGCCGAGGAACGCGTCAAGCGCCGTCAGGAAAAAGAGGTCAACCGCAAATCCGCCGTCAAGAAGCTGCGCCTTCCGGGCAAGCTTGCCGATTGCAGCCAGACCGGTGCATTGGGCGCGGAACTGTTCATCGTCGAGGGCGACAGCGCTGGCGGTTCGGCGAAACAGGCGCGCGATCGCGCCACACAGGCTGTGCTTCCGCTACGCGGCAAGATTTTGAACGTCGTCAGTGCCGGCCGCGAGAAGATGACCGCCAATCAGCAGATCGGCGATCTCATCCTGGCGCTCGGCTGCGGCACGCGCTCGAAATACCGCGACGAGGATCTGCGCTATGACCGCGTCATCATCATGACCGACGCCGACGTCGACGGCGCGCATATCGCTTCGCTGCTGATCACCTTCTTCTATCAGGAAATGCCGGAGCTCATCCGCAACGGTCATTTGTTCCTCGGCGTCCCGCCGCTCTACCGTCTCGCCCAGGGCGGCAAGGTCGCCTATGCCCGCAACGATGCGCATAAGGACGAGCTTCTGAAGACGCTGTTCACCGGCAAGGGCAAGATCGAAATCGGCCGGTTCAAGGGCCTTGGCGAGATGCGCGCCGACCAGCTCAAGGAAACGACGATGGACCGCAAGAAGCGCACCTTGCTGCGCGTCCAGATCGATGAGGAATGGGCGAACGAAACCAAGCTCGCCGTGGACGATCTGATGGGCACCCGCCCCGACGCCCGCTTCCGCTTCATCCAGGATCGTGCAGCATTCGTGGAAGAGCTGGATATTTAGGCGGAACAAACTTCGATCATAGCGAGATCCGCACCCTCATGATGCGCTTCGTCATCGTGTGCCGTCGAACCACGCACAGCGCTGCCGCATCCCGTCAGATTTATGAGTTCACGCCCTAATATAGACGCACCAGTACGTCTCGTCCTTGTAAAATTGACGAGTGGCGGACCGTCTAATACTTGATTATTTGAGAACATAAGCACTATTTCTATCTTTTACTTCAGTAACATACCGAAATGATGTATCATTAACCATGTTGTGGGGTGATGGAGGCCCAGATGGGGAGGCCGCCCTGTGGCTTCTGTTCAACGGGGCATGACCATGGCCTTGAATCCCATATTCGATTCCACGCTCGCCGGAAACGATCCGATCGCAAATGCGAGACCACATGCGGTTCCATTTAGCACTGCCGGGCCGCTGCTCCTGTGCG
Organism: Phyllobacterium sp. LjRoot231; assembly: GCF_964253365.1. NCBI lineage: Bacteria > Pseudomonadati > Pseudomonadota > Alphaproteobacteria > Hyphomicrobiales > Phyllobacteriaceae > Phyllobacterium > Phyllobacterium sp. LjRoot231. The sequence goes on along the minus strand of NZ_CAXUQT020000001.1, from coordinate 3,024,182 downwards.
GACTTGCCGTCAGCGCGGTGATCTCCGGGGAATTCGCGGGCTGGAACCCCGGGCTCTTGCAAGGTGGCTTCGGTGGCATGTTGATAGCCACACTTTTGATCACACTGATGTACGGCTGCCTTACATTGACTCTCGCGGAACTGTCGGCGGCAATGCCATTTACCGGTGGCGCATATGCGTATTCGAGGGCTGCGTTCGGCACTTGGGGAGGCCTCCTGGCCGGAGTCTCTCAAATCCTTGAATATGTGGCGGCACTCGCCACCATCCTGGTGGCGATAGGAATTCAGGTAAGCATGGTGACGAGGTCGGCGATGGGGACCGACCTCTATGTGCCATTGATCTGGCTGCTTGTAGCCTCGTTGTTCGCGTTCCTGAATGCCAGCGGCACAAAAGTGTTCTTCAGAACGGCTCTGATTCTGGCAGGTGCCTCGCTGGTGGTGCTGACGATCTTCTGGGTGAATGCCATTCCGAAGGTCGAGACGGCCCGGCTATTGAGAGTACCAGTGATGATGTCCAACAGTGAGTGGTTACCGAACGGCCTGCTCGGGATCGCGTGGGCGATGCCATTCGCGATCTGGTTCTATCTGGCGATCGAGGTTGTGTCACTTGCACCGGAAGACAGCCATAATCCGGCCAGGAACATCCCGAAGGGGATGATATGGGGTTTCGGTATACTGGTCGTTGCGGCCCTTATGACGCTCGTAGCCAGCGCGGGAAGTCCTCCGGGCACAGCGGTGATCGGCGTCGCGGACAGTCCTCTGCTTTTGGGTTTGCAGGCTCTGCCAGAGTTGGCGAGATTTCCATATCTGGTTATCCTGATGGTGATGTTCGGCACGCTTACAAGTTACCACTCGGTGCTTTACGGGGGCGCCCGCAGCATATTTTGTCTGGCCCGCGCGGGGTATATGCCAAAGATGCTGGCGGGCATGTCCTCCCGGCAAACGCCTTACATGGCTATAATCGCTGCCTCTGTCCTGGCCTTGGGTTTGGCAATTGCTTCGCTGGCGCTTTCCGGCACATTTTACGTGGTTGGCATTCTGGTAAATATGTCGGTATTTGGAGCGCTTGTTTCCTATGCCACAACCTTCCTTGCTTTCATCGCGCTCAGGGCAAGACACAAAAATATGGTACGGCCGTTTGTCAGCCCGCTGGGAGTCGCAGGCGCGATTACCGGGCTTATCATTACATTGGCGACGACCGCGCTGATGTTCACAAATGTAACGTCTCAATACGCACTGCTTCTCTGTATTATTTATCTCGTTAGCGCAGCCACGTACTGGATATTTCGACGAACCTACATTGATCAGAATGCCCCGGAAGAAGCGTTTGCTGCAGATCTATGCAAACAGGGCAGCACGCCCCCGTCGTCCATGTCTCTGGTACCCCATACGCAAAAGTACGGACAATGGTCATGAACCCCGCCATGCCAAACAGCTTGGTGACGGTGTTGGAGCTGGCGGCAATCCTGATCCTCCTGACTGCCACGATTGGGGCATTGCTGAGCGTTTTTATCACCAAGCGAAGTGGCCTGATACATCTGGGATTGCAACTGTCGCTCCTGCTGTTCATGCTGTACATATCCCAGAGCTGGGTCTACCCATTGGTGTTCTCACCAATATTCGCCAGTCTCCAGCAGTTCTCCCGGACTACTGCAACGCTGTGTATCATGTCGTCTGCGTTCGGCATCAACATGATGTTGAAGATATATGTCTGGGAGGGCCGACTATTCCAACATGAAGGTGCGTCCGTACCGCAATTGCTGGTGGCACTCGTCCAGGGGATGATCTACCTGGTCGCTGTCCTGGTTATTTTGCAATTTGTGTATGGCCAATCGATTACCGCTTTGGCCACCTTGTCGGGAGCAGCCGCCGTAGTGCTTGGCTTTTCTGCCCAGTCGACACTGGGCGAGATGTTTGCAGGGATTGCTATTTCTATTTCAAAACCGTTCAAGGTAGGGGATTGGATAAAGGTCGGAGACAGGGACGAGGGGCAGGTCATCGATCAGACCTGGCGCCATGTGCAAATTCGAACGCGAGATCGATGCGTCCTCAATATACCGAACAGGGCGATTGCGGATGCGCCAATCAAGAATTTCTCCTCGGCGCTCGGACGCGGCATCAAGATTATTGAAACCATCCAGCTTGACCCGGAAATGGATCGAGCAGTTGTGACAATGTCGATACACGATGCCATTGTGAAAACCCATGGCGTGCTGGAGGACCCCGCGCCGACCGTCTATTTCAGAGGGATGAAGATGGGCCAGGCGGAGTATATGTTCTGCTACTTCGTCGATGATTATGCCCCGCAGCCGGCGCGAAGTGAGAGACTTTGGCGGGCAATCGCCGAGGCGCTGCCCGACCGGCGGGATGAACCGCTGCATTTGGCCGGATCTGGCTAGCAGTAAGGCTGGATATGCAGTGCATGCCGGAACTCGTCCGTTGAGTTCTCATTCCCTCCAACTGAGAAGCCAGCCCACGAGACCAATGATCGGTTGTAGCGAGCCAAGAATTGCAACGCCCGAGATTATCGTTACAGGCACCCACCTCCCTCATGGTGAGCTTCTTCATCGTGAGCCTCCCGAGCTTGTCGAAGGGCGAACGGCGAACCACGCACCAAACGCTCTTGCGTACCCGCGAGTACGGCAACTCGCCCAAATACAACTCCAACATGCAAAATCTTGGAAAAATTAATAGAACGCTCGTTCGATTAATTTTCCGGCGCAACCCATTTTCTCTAGCGGTTTTTCGGCACTTCACCCCTATGAACCGCTATTTCAAAACTTTATTCATGCAAGTCCGAGCGATTCCTACGCAAGGACTCCCGATTCTCATGCAAGAATCAGCGAAAATGGCGCAGAATTTTCAACCTCCAGCTTCAATTTGATTGCGTTCGGTTGCGGCTAGATATGCAATGCGTGTCCCAGCGCCTTGAGCGCGGCTTCCTGGAAACCCTCGCTCTGCGTCGGGTGCGCGTGGATCGTTCCGGCGATATCTTCCAATCTCGCGCCCATCTCCAGCGCCAGTGCGAAGGACGCGGAGAGCTCGGAAACGCCCTGCCCGACCGCCTGGATTCCGAGGATAAGATGGTTGCCGGCAGCGGCCACGACCCGGACAAAACCCTCCTCGCCTTCCTGTGTCATGGCGCGGCCATTGGCAGCGAAGGGAAACAGGCCGATCTTGATTTCGTGTCCGGCTTCCTTCGCCTCTTCGGGAGAAAAGCCAACAGAAACAATCTCGGGATCGGTAAAACACACCGCGGCGATAGCGCGTTTGTCCCAGCTGCGGTTTTCACCGGCAATGATTTCCGCCACCATTTCGCCCTGCGCCATGGCCCGGTGCGCCAGCATGGGTTCGCCGGTCACGTCGCCGATGGCATAAACACCGCGCATCGAGGTGCGGCACTTATCATCGATTCTGACGAACTTTCCGTCCATGTCGAGATCGATTTCCTCAAGCCCCCAGCCGCTCGTGACCGGCTTGCGGCCGACGGTTACCAGCACCTTGTCGGCAGGGATCTTCTCGTCCTTGCCATCTGCAGTCTCGATCAGCAGCGCATCACCCTTGGTACTCATGCCCTTGGCCTTGGCGCCGGTCAGTATCGTCACACCTAACTCATTGATATGTTTGACGATTGGCCGCGTCAGCTCCGCATCATATTGCGGCAGGATTTTCGGTAATGCCTCGACAACCGTCACTTTGGAGCCGAGTTTGGCAAAGGCTGTACCGAGTTCGAGGCCGATATAACCCCCTCCGACAACGACCAGCTTTTCCGGGATCTTCTGCAATGCCAGCGCCTCCGTGGAGGAAATAACGTTGCCGCCAAATGGCAGCGACGGAATTTCGACGGGAGCCGAACCCGTTGCAATTACTACGTTTTCTGCCCTGATGATCTGCTGGCCGGTCAACGTTTCGACCTCGACGGTCTTGCCGTCGCGGAACTTTGCCTTGCCCGTGACGATCTTGACATTGGCCTTTTTCAGGAGCCCGGCAACGCCATTGTTCAGGCGGCTGACGATACCGTCTTTCCAGGCGATCGTCTTCGAAAAGTCAATGGCTGCTTCGCTTACGGAAATACCAAGAGGCGTACGTTTGGCAGCGAAATGCGCAACCTTTTCAAACTCTTGCGCCGCGTGTATCAGTGCTTTGGAGGGGATGCAGCCAACCATAAGGCAGGTGCCGCCGACCTTTGCCGCTTCGACAATGACCGTATCCACGTTCAGCTGACCAGCCCGAATGGCGCAGATATAGCCGCCGGGACCAGCGCCGATGACCAGCAGTTTGCAGGAGATATCCTTCATCGCTCAACCTTCCACGAAAATCAGCGCTGGCGTTTCGAGCAGCGTCTTGATTCGTTGAATGAAAACAGCAGCATCCCAGCCGTCGATAACGCGATGGTCGAAGCTGGAGGACAGGTTCATCATCTTGCGAGGGATGAAGTTGGTCCCGTCCCACATCGGCCTCATCATGATCTTGTTGACGCCAATGATCGCCACTTCGGGGTAATTGATGACCGGTGTCGTTACCACACCGCCCATGCTGCCGAGCGAGGTGATCGTGATCGTCGAGCCGCTCAGCTGCTCGCGTGTTGCCGTGCCGGTTTTCGCCGCATCCGCCAGCAGATTGACCTCGGCAGCACAATCCCAAAGCGTGCGTGCCTCGGCATGCTTGACCACCGGAACCACCAAGCCGTTCGGCGTCTGCGCTGCGATACCGATGTGGACGCCGCCGTGCTGATGGATCACGTTGGCCTCGTCATCGTATAGCGCGTTGAGCTGCGGCTGATCGGCAATCGCCCGCACCATCGCCCGCATCAGAAACGGCAAAATTGTCAGCTTTGGCTGGTCGGCGCGCTTGTTGGAGTTGAGTGTCGCGCGCAATTCCTCCAGCGAAGTGACGTCGATTTCCTCGACATAGGTGATGTGCGGGATGTGCGATTTGGCAATCGCCATTTTCTCCGCAATCTTGCGGCGCAAGCCTACGACCTTGATTTCCTTGATGGAATTATCGGGCGCGAGCGCCGTAATGCCGGGTTTTTGCGATCCGCGCGCGAAGAAGGCTTCAAGGTCTTCATGGGTAATGCGCCCCGCCGGACCCGTGCCGCTGACCTGACGAAGATCCACCCCAGCCTCCTTTGCCCGCAGCCGAACAGCTGGAGACGCAAGCGGCTTCTCGCCTTCGCCGCGCGGCGCGTTACCGCCAAAGGCGCTTGATGCAGCGAGAGTCTTTTGCGATGTCGGAGCAGGTGCGGGCTTTGGCTTTTCGGCTGGAGCTTTCGGCGCTTCGGCCTTCTTTTCCGCTTCTGGTGCTGGCACTTCAGCTTTGGCTGGCTTGGCTGGCGCAGCTTCGACAGCATGTCCTTCGCCTTCTATTTTCAGCCTGACCAGCGGCGATCCGATTGCAAGGACCTGACCGATCTCGCCCCCGAGCCAGATGATTTCGCCATCGACGGGTGAAGGAATCTCGACCGTGGCCTTGTCGGTCATCACGGCCGCAAGAACCGTATCCTCGCGCACCAGATCGCCGATTTTCACATTCCATTCAACGAGTTCGGCTTCCGCAACGCCTTCACCGACATCCGGCAGCTTGATGATATATTCACCCATAGCCCTATCCTTCCAGCGTTTCGACAAGCGCGCGTCCGAGACGTACCGGTCCCGGGAAATAGTCCCATTCCTGCGCATGCGGGTACGGCGTATCCCAGCCTGTCACCCGCGCCACCGGGGCTTCGAGCTTGTAGAAGCAATGTTCCTGAACGAGAGCCGCGAGTTCCGCGCCAAAACCCGAGGTCAGCGTTGCTTCATGCACCACGACGCAGCGGCCGGTCTTCGAGACGGATTCGATAATTGTTTCGAGATCGAGCGGTAAAAGCGTGCGCAAATCAATGATTTCCGCGTCTATGCCGTGTTCCTCCGCAGCGGCCTCCGCCACATAAACCATTGTGCCATAGGCAAGAATTGTCAGCTTCGAACCTTCGCGGCGCTTGATCGCCTTGCCGAGCGGCACAGTGTAATGTCCGTCCGGCACCTCTCCAAGATCGTGCTTCGACCAGGGTGTTACCGGCCTGTCGTAATGACCATCAAAGGGGCCATTATAGAGGCGCTTGGGTTCAAGGAAGATCACCGGATCAGGATCTTCGATTGCCGAGATCAACAGGCCCTTGGCGTCGTGTGGATTGGAGGGAACGACCACTTTCAATCCAGAAACGTGTGTGAACAGCGCCTCAGGGCTCTGACTATGCGTCTGGCCACCAAAAATACCGCCGCCAACTGGCATTCGCACAACGATCGGGCAGGTAAAGTCGCCATTGGACCGGTAGCGCAGGCGCGCCGCCTCCGAGACGATCTGGTCATAGGCTGGATAGACATAATCGGCGAACTGAATCTCGATGCAGGGTTTCAAGCCATACGCGGCCATGCCGATCGCCGCGCCGACGATACCCGCCTCGCTGATAGGCGCATCGAAGCAGCGTGTCTTGCCGTATTTGGCCTGCAGGCCCTGCGTACAGCGGAACACACCGCCGAAAAAGCCCACATCTTCACCGAACACGACAACATTGTCGTCGCGTTCCATCATAATATCCATCGCATCGCGAATGGCTTCGATCATCGTTTTACGCGGCATGATTATACTCCGGCCTGCTGGCGCTGGAGGCGCAGATGCGGCGGCATCTCCTCGTAGACGCCCTCGAACATGTCACGCGCCGATGGCTTGCCTCCCGCATGCAGCGTGCCGAAGCTCTCAGCTTCTTTTTGCGCCGCAACGACCGTGTCGAGAATTTCAGCCTCCGTCTGCTTGTGACGATCATCCGACCAGACGCCGCGCCCGATCAAATGGTTCTTCAGCCGAATGATAGGATCCCCCAGCGGCCAAGCGTCGGACTCGGTTTTTGGCCGGTAGGCCGAAGGATCATCCGAAGTGGAATGCGCGCCGACACGGTAGGTGACATACTCGATCAGTGTCGGCCCGAGGTTGCGCCGGGCACGCTCGATTGCCCATTTGGCTACTGCAAACACCGCCAGATAATCGTTCCCGTCGACACGCAGAGCCGGAATGCCGAAGCCAAGCCCGCGCGCTGCAAATGTGCCCGAACCGCCTCGGGCAATGCCCTGAAAAGTGGAAATCGCCCACTGGTTGTTGACGATGTTCAGCACGACCGGCGCCTTGTAGGTTGATGCGAACACCAGTGATGCGTGGAAATCGGATTCGGCCGTAGACCCGTCGCCAATCCACCCGGCCGCAATCTTGGTGTCATGCTTGATGGCCGATGCCATCGCCCATCCAACCGCCTGGATATACTGCGTTGCCAGATTGCCGGAGATCGAAAAGAAACCGTGTTCCTTCGACGAATACATGATCGGCAGCTGGCGGCCCTTGAGTGGATCACGCTCGTTGGAGTAGATCTGGCACATCATCTCGACCATCGGATAGTCATCCGCTATCAAAAGGCCTGCCTGCCGATAGGTCGGGAAATTCATGTCACCCGGCGCAAGCGCCTTGCGGAAAGCGCAGCTGACCGCCTCTTCGCCAAGATGCTGCATGTAGAACGAGGTCTTGCCCTGCCGCTGGGCGATCTGCATGCGAGCGTCGAAGGTTCGCAGCGTCATCATATGACGCAGACCCTCGATCAATTGATCATCGGTCAACAGACCCGCCCAGGGGCCAACAGCTTCACCGTCGCGGCTCAAAACCCGGATGATCGAGAAAGCCAGGTCGCGTATGTCCTCCGGATTGGTGTCGACTTCCGGACGTCGCACAGATCCCGCTCCATGAATGTTCACATTGGAAAAATCAGGCTCGCCGCCGGGCCGCACCGCCGGTTCGGGCACGTGCAGGCTAAGCGGACCAAATTCACCAAGGGAACCATCATCGGACATAATACAGACCTCCCAATCACGCATATCGTGCCGCACACTATCATGAAAAATCACGCCGGTAGCATTGGCTTTTCCAAGGAATTCCGGGCGGTTACCGTGCTTTTCTGATGAGATATTCCGTATAACACCATGAACTTGTTGAAAGTTCCGGCGAATATTTCACGGGAGGGTAAAATCGAGCCCGGCAAAAAAGCAATTTTTCGCCACTTCGCCAGCAGCGCACGCATTTATTGATTCAAAGGCTGAATGGATTTTGTAATCAAATGTTCGGCAGGAGAACTCTAGGCGGCAGCAATTGCCATTGCATGATCGCGCGCATTTTCCCGAATTGCCTCAAGATAGATTCTCTTGAGCAGGGAAAGCATATCGTCATTCGCAGCTGGAGGAACAGTTCCATTGGTATCCGGCGCGACATGCTCGACCATTCTGCGTATAATTTCCTGCGAACCGATGGCGAGCTTGCCGGTGGCAACGCCGTGCCAACTATTAAGCGCCACCCGCAACGGTTGATGCGTGTTCGACGGCAATCCCGCAGCGCTGAACAATGCTCCCAACGCCGTGGTCCGGCCATCGATCAAAAGGCTCCGCACCCGCGCCAGACTGTAACCCGAGAGCGTCACGAGAATCGCACCGAAGAAATCGATCTTTCCGCACGCGACGATCCGGATGACGAAAGCGGTTGTAAGGTCACCACGTAATTGCAGGTGCTCGATCAATGCCGGATATTCCTCGACGGATGTTGCCGCCACAAGGCTGATCGATGCCTTGACACAGGCTTCGTGCGTAACGCGCCTTGCCCGTCTTTCCCCCATCAACGCCATCACTATGTCCATCTGACAAAGAGCCTCGGCGATACAAATTGCCAGGGCATGGCGGCAATCGGCAGGCAATCGCTCATCGTCGACAAGGAGCGCGCGAATTTCAGCCACATGGCCAAGGCGCTCGATCAACCGGCGAAAGCTGATTCCAGCGATCTGCGCCTGGGTGTTGGCCAGAAGTTCCAGCACAGCAACGGTCTCGCCAATTTCGATGATCGCTGCACTGACTGCAAACGATACCCTGGGCCTTGCCGCGATGACTTTCTGTGCCTCACCGCTTCCGCCGGCGACACAATCGATCAGATCCGTATCGCTGAGAAGCACGGATCGCGCCAGCATATAGGTGGCGATCTCGATCTGGTCGCGGGCAAGACCGGCTACGATGTGAAGCGGCGCATGGGCGCTTGTCGAAAACACATCGGCAAGTGCCAGACGCACTTTCGGCGAAGGATCATCGAGCAACAATGTCAGAACTGCTTCAGTAGAGCAGCGTTCGTCAAAATCGAGGTCGGAATGCAGGTAAATATGAGCCAAGGCAGCCGCCGCATGGCAACGCTGCGCGACCGAAGCATTATCGATCATTTTCAGATAGTGCTGAACCGACATTAATCTTTCGCCCCCGAGTCTCTGCTTGTCTTAGACTTTAGGAGCAAAAGGTTTACGATCAGTTCACCATATCGATTAACCATGTGGGGTGACGAAACTCGCATGTTGCGATCATGATAAAGCCAACCTAGACTCGCGCGAAAGCATCGAGGAGACGCGAGACATCATGGCCGGGCTATATCTGGAAGATTTTGAAATCGGACATGTATTCCAGCATCCGCTGCGCAAGACCGTAACCGAAAGCGATAATATGCTGTTTTCGGTGATGACCCTCAATCCGCAGCCGCTGCATATCGATTTCGAATATGCCAGCAAGACCGAATGGGGCAAGCCGTTGGTGAATTCGCTGTTCACGCTCGGTTTGATGATCGGTATTTCGGTGAATGACACCACCGTCGGCACGACGATTGCCAATCTCGGCATGACGGATGTGACGTTCCCTGCCCCGCTGTTTCATGGAGATACGGTGCGGGTCGAAACGCAGGTGATCTCGGCGCGGAAATCAAAATCCAAACCGGATCGGGGCATCGTCGAGTTCGAGCATCGGGCCTTCAATCAATTTGGGGTGCTTGTCGCCAAGTGCACCCGGCAAGCGATGATGAAATCGAAGGCCTCCGCCTGATGCGCTCGCTATTGTTCGTTCCGGGCGATTCGGAGAAAAAGCTGGAGAAAGGACTGACCAGTGGGGCCGATGTCCTTTTGATCGACCTTGAAGATTCGGTGAGCGTGGGGCGCAAGGAAGCTGCCCGAAAAATCGCCGCCGAGTTTCTGACGGCAAATCCACTCCGTCCCTCTCCACGCCTGTTCGTTCGCATCAACGACCTTGCCACCGGTCTGGCGGATGACGATCTGGCCGCGATCATGCCTTCCCTGCCCCACGGCATTCTCCTGCCAAAATCCAACAGCGGGAAGGATGTGACGCGGCTCTCCGCCAAACTCAACGTTCACGAAGCGCGTGCAGGCGTCGAGGAAGGATCGACACTGATAATCGCCATCATCACCGAAACTGCAATCGGAACACTCTCGGCGGCGAGCTTTTCCGGCGCATCAAAGCGCCTGATCGGCTTGAGCTGGGGTGCAGAAGACCTGTCGGCTGCGATCGGCGCCCGTACTGCGCGCGATGAGTCCGGGCGTTATACGGATGTATTCCGGCTGGCTCGCGCTGTGACGATCCTCGGCGCATCGGCGGCAGATGTTGCCGCGATAGACACGGTCTATATCAATTACCGCGACGATGAAGGCCTGGCACGAGAATGCGCCGAAGCCGAGCGTGACGGCTTCACCGCCAAGCTTGCCATTCATCCCGCACAGGTACCGATCATCAATCACGCGTTTACGCCGTCGCCAGAGTCCGTCGCGCACGCCCGAAGGATTATCGATGCGTTTGCCGCTGATCCGACTGCCGGCGTGATCGGTATCGATGGCGAGATGGTCGACCGTCCGCATCTGCGACGGGCGGAGCGGCTTATTGCCCGTTCAGCTGGTTGATTTATCCCACTTGGGACGGAACATCTGGAACGTCTCGGAAACCGAGGCGAAATCCATATAGCCGAGGCGTGAAACCGGCTGGGCTTTTGTCATGTCCACGAGGCCGCTGGTCAGGATTTCTTCGCTGATGTGCACGCCCACCACTTCGCCGGTGACCATGATCGCTGCGACCGGGTTGCCGTGGCGATCTTTCGGATTACGAATTTCCGTCACGACGCATTCGAGCGTCGCAAAAGCTTCAGCCACGCGGGGTACATTGATCAGCGTGCAGTCGACTGGGGTCAATCCCGAATATTCGAACTCGCTGACACCGCGCGGGGCATTCACCGACGTTGCATTCATGGCAACGGAGAGGTTTGCGCTGACCAGATTGGCTGCGAACTCGCCCGTCTCCTCGATAAAGGACACGCTGTCCTTGCGGCCTTCGGAACAAAACATGATGAGACAGGGTTTGGTGCTGATCATGTTGAAAAAGGAGTATGGCGCGAGATTGACCTTGCCGTCTTTCGAACGGCTCGAAATCCATCCGATCGGACGCGGAGCGACAATGGCTTTCAGTGGATCATGCGGCAGGCCGTGGCCATCCTCGTATTTGTAGAACATTTTAGAGCCTCGTGCGATAATATTGGTGCGTTCTGCCGGAGGGAATTCATGGGACAAGGTCAAGGGGTTTGGCGAGGCCGATGCCTTTCCATCGGACGATGCCGAAGCCCGATGGATTTGGCCCGAATTCACCCGGCCCTTCGGGTTTCCGGCTGGCGGCCACCCACTTTGCAAGGCGGCGTCGGACGATGGAAAAGCATCGACCTCGCCACCCTCCGCGTGGATTGTCTCGCCATCCGGGAAACAGAACTGCACCAATATTGTCGCACAAGGCTCTAACCTTCCCAAGGGCCCGAATAGTCCGACAATATATCCTTGATCTCCGGCCGTGGACGTTCCGGCACTTTCTGGGCGCAGGTACCAATATGCACGAAGCCGGTTACCCGCTCATGCGGCGCAAGTCCGAGCAGTGCACGCCCCTTTTCATCGGAAGCGTACCAGTTGCTGATCCAGTTGGTGGCATAGCCAAGCGCGTTGGCCGCAAGGGAAAGCTTCATCGCGGCTGCGCCTGACGACAGGAATTGCTCCCATTCCGGAATATGATGCTCGACTGGCGAGAAAACCACACCGATGACCAATGGCGCGCGGGCAAAGCGCTTCAGTTCCTGTTCGCGGCGCTGCTCGGTCAGCGGACCTTCGCGCTCTTCGGCGAGATCGGCAAGATATTTTCCGACCTGCACACGCGCGTCTCCCCGGTAAAGGATAAAGCGCCAAGGGGTAAGCCGGCCATGGTCTGGCACACGCGAAGCGATCCGAATCATCGTCTGGATTTCATCGTCCGAAGGCGCCGGAAGACCAATGGCAGAGATCGGCGTCGAACTGCGAGTTGACAGGAATTCTATGATCGAATTGGGAGCAGATGTATCCATATTATAAAACGGCGGTCCTGATTTTAAGATGCGCGGACAATGTGGTGGTTTCCGCAGTCAAGTAAAGGTAGCACACTAAGAAAAAGCCTTGAAATTGCCATCGGCTTCGGATCAAACCGTTCCATGGGTGTGTTCCAGATTATTTCACCGGGCGGCAAGTCCCTAAAATGCGCGTTGCTGCTTGCAGTGATGGCGTTTACCAGCATCTCCGGCGTATGGGCGCAGGCGCTCGCTCCCGAATTACCTGATGTCCCGGCGCTAGATATTCCCAACATCCCCAATCTTAAAGGGTACGCCAATCCGAAGGCACCTGCGAACAACCCTTTTGCCAACGAACCGGAACTTGTGCTGTCAGCCAAACTTTCCGATAACGGCCAAGCAATCCCGCGCGGTCTCGTTTGGCGCGTATTCTCGCCGGAGCCCGGCGGCGACGGCAAGCTGGCATTGCTGGCGACTGCCAAGGGCGGAACGACCTCGTTCAACCTTGCTCCCGGAAGCTATCTGGTACACGTGGCTTTCGGGCGTGCTGGCGCGACGAAGCGCATCACCATGACGCGCGCCAAGCGCACGGAAACGATGATACTCGACGCCGGCGGGGTGAAACTCAACGCGACCCTTTCAGGCGGCGGGCGCATACCGCCGGACCAGTTGCGGTTTTCCATCTATGAGGATCACGCGGACCAAAGCGGCGAACGCGCGCTGATCATCCCGGATGTCAAACCGGATAGCGTGGTGCGTCTCAATACCGGTACTTACCAGATCGTCTCCAACTACGGCACCGCGAACGCTGTGATCCGCTCCGATATCCGCGTGGAGGCCGGCAAGATCACCGAAGCCAATGTGGAACACCGTGCGGCCTTGCTGACAATGAAGCTCGTCCGCGAGAGCGGCGGCGAGGCGCTAGCCGATACTGCCTGGTCCGTCCTGACGACTTCAGGCGATATCGTACGAGAAAGTGTCGGCGCCTTTGCTTCGATTGTCCTGGCGGAAGGTGAATATGTCATCATCGCCAAGAACAAGGACCGCATCTACCAGCGCGACTTCAAGGTTGTCGCTGGCCGCAATCAGGATGTCGAAGTGGTCGCATCTGAAGCTGCAAGCTCGCCAGCAACGACGAACCAACCTGCCGAGGGCGAAGAGCCGCTCGATTGATCGCTCTCAGCGAGTCTTGGGCTGCAGCGAGAACACCGCATCGTAAAGATATTCGAGCAATAGCTTGCGGTCTTCCAGCGGCTTCAATTCGTCCCAGCCGATAACCCGGCCGATCCGCACATTGATCGCTTTGCCGGACAATCGGCGGAATTCGCGGATCAGCAGCGAAATGCGCAGCGTCATCGACACTTTGCTCGCGAGATGGAAGAAGCGCCCGTTCTGTCCGCCGAAATAGACCGGAATCACCGAGGCCTTCGCTTGCTGCACCAGCTTTGCCGGAAAAATTTTCCACGGCAAATCCTCTGCCCGGCCAAAGCCCTTGGGCGCGGTTGCAACACCGCCCGCCGGAAAGACGACGATCGTCACGCCTTGCTTCAAGAGCCGCACGGCCTCGTGGCGGGTCGCCATGTTCATCGCCACAGCTTCCTTGGTCTCATCGAAACAGACCGGCAGCGCATAGGGGTGGATTTCCGGCACCTTCATCAGATCATTGTTGATGAGAACACGGAACGGCCGTCCAAGCTGCTCGGCCAAGGCCAATGACGCAATGCCGTCGCCAATGCCAAAGGGATGATTGGCGATGATAACCAAGGGCGTATCGGGCAAATTTTGCGGTGGCCACTGGTCCTGAACGTCGAGACGGATGTTGATCAGATCCATCATGCGACAGAAAACATCTATCCCTGCCGGGACGATGTCGCTTCGCCATGTATTGTAGAGCTGAGCGTAATAGTTGCGGCCGGACAGGCCCTCAATGGAGCGAATAAGCCATTGGGTCAGACGGGTCTGCGTGTCGTTGGCGTAGGAGAGCTCTGGAAACTGCACGTGGACTCCGCAAATATTGAAACGGCTTAGATTTTCTCAGCACAGTATGACAGCGTGATGTCAGACACCTCGCTGTCATATTTCATGCTCACTTGAATTACTCGGCCGCCACGCGCAACAAGTCCGGTGGTGTCGCTTCGCTTCTGAGCTGCTGAATTGCATCATCCAGCTTCAGCGACGTCTGGTTCTGCGAACCAAGACGGCGCATATTGACCGAACGCTCCTCGGCTTCTCGCATACCGCAAACAAGTATAACTGGCACCTTCTGCAAGGAATGCTCGCGCACCTTGTAGTTGATCTTCTCGTTGCGGAAGTCGGTGGTGACCTGCAGGCCGGCGGCCTTCAATTCCTTGGCTACCTGCTTGCCGTACTCATCGGCTTCGGAGGTGATCGTCGCCACGACCACCTGCACCGGTGCAAACCATAGCGGCATGTGGCCGGAATAGTTCTCGATCAGGATGCCGAGGAAGCGTTCCATCGAGCCGCAAATGGCACGATGGATCATGACCGGCTGCTTCTTTTCCGATGTGGAGTCGATGTAGAAGGCACCAAACCGTTCCGGCAGGTTGAAATCGACTTGCGTCGTACCGCATTGCCAGTCACGACCGATAGCATCGCGCAAAACATATTCGAACTTGGGACCATAGAAAGCACCCTCGCCTGGATTGATCGACGTCTTGATCGTGCCGCCCGACTGCTCCTCGATAGTTTTGAGCACTTTGCCCATCACCTCTTCTGCGCGATCCCACAACTCATCCGAACCAACACGTTTGTCAGGACGCGTTGACAGCTTCACCGTGATGCCTTCGAAGCCAAAATCGGCATAGGTCGTCAGAATCAGGTCGTTGATGCGCAGGCATTCCGCCGCCATCTGCTCGTCGGTGCAGAAAATGTGCGCATCGTCCTGCGTGAAGCCACGCACGCGCATCAGGCCATGCAACGCGCCAGAAGGCTCATAGCGATGTACGTTGCCGAATTCTGCAAGCTTTACCGGCAGATCGCGGTACGACTTCAGCCCATGCTTGAAAATCATGACATGGCCGGGGCAGTTCATCGGCTTCAGCGCGAAAACACGCTCGTCATCGGTCTCCTCACCGGCAACCGTAACCTTGAACATACTGTCCCGGTACCAGCCCCAATGACCTGAAGTCTCCCACAGCGACTTGTCGAGCACCTGCGGCGCATTGACTTCACTGTAGCCGTGGCTGTCCAGTCTGCGCCGCATGTAGCTGACGAGGCTTTGGAACATCTTCCAGCCTTTTGGGTGCCAGAACACGACGCCCGGGCCCTCTTCCTGGAAATGGAACAAATCCATTTCGCGGCCGAGACGGCGATGGTCGCGTTTCTCCGCCTCTTCCAGCATATGCAGATAGGAGTTCAGATCGGCATCGTTGGCGAATGCCGTGCCGTAGATCCGGCTCAACATCGGATTGTTGCTGTCGCCGCGCCAATAGGCTCCTGCAACCTTCAACAGCTTGAACGCGTTGCCGATCTGCCCTGTCGAGACCATGTGCGGGCCGCGGCACAGATCGTACCAATCGCCCTGCGAATAGATCTTCAGGTCCTGGCCTTCGGGAATGGCATCGACGAGCTCGACCTTGTAGGCCTCACCCTTCTCGGCAAAAACCTTGCGTGCCTTTTCCCGTGACCAGATTTCCTTGGTGAAAGGCTTGTTGCGGCCAATGATCTCCCGCATTTTCTTTTCGATCACCGGCAGGTCGTCCGGCGTGAATGGCTCGTTCTTGGCGAAATCGTAATAAAAGCCGTTCTCGATGACGGGGCCGATAGTGACCTGCGTCCCGGGAAACAACTCCTGCACAGCTTCAGCGAGAACATGGGCGCAGTCATGCCGGATCAGTTCCAGCGCGCGCGGGTCCTCGCGGGTCAGGATTTCGATCGCACCCGAACTCTGCAACGGATCGGACAAATCACGTACAGCGCCATCGACCGCGTAGGCGACGGCTTTCTTGGCAAGTGATTTGGAAATGGATTCTGCAAGTTCCGCGCCGGTAATGGCAGCGTCATACTCTCGCTTTGAGCCATCGGGGAATTGCATGGATACAGTTTTGGCAACTGTTTGTGACATCGATTTTCTCCTATCCAGTCCCGCCAACGATTGCGGGTGGTATCTAACTCACCGGAAACCGCTCCGGCGGGCGCACTACTAAATGCTGTTTTGTCTGGCGTAAAGTGGGTCGGTGTAAAAGGCAGTGATCTGGGTGCTACCGACGAAGCCGCCAATAGCGCCAGGGCATGTACCACACGAGGCGATCATCTAACATGGTCGGCACCGGATCGAGCCCGTGCGTGCCGCCAGGGCCGCAGCGGACAAACCGGAACAGGCCCATCCAGCCTCCGGCCCACAGACCATAGCGGGCGACGGATTCGTAGGCATATTCCGAACAAGTAGGGATATGGCGGCAGGAATTACCGACGAAGCCGGACAAGGTGAGCTGATAGAGCCTGATCAGCCCTGTTCCCAACAAACGCCCTGGCGTTTTCCGCCACGATCCTTGCCAGTTACGCGAATATTTGCTGACAATCTTCGGCGTATTATCGTGTGCGGGTTGTTTGCACATCAGTCTCAGGCCGCGGCTTCGGCGTTTTTCTTTTCGATCTGGTCAAGGCAGTCGACCACTGCATCAAAGGTCAGCATCGTGGAATTGTGGCGCGCCTTGTAGTCACGCACGGGTTCGAGAAATTTGAGATCTTCAAACCTGCCTTCCGGCGGCGTGCCGTTTTCTTTCAACATCTTGAACATTTTGTCCCGTACGTCCCGCAATTCCTGTGCCGTCGCGCCAACGACATGCCGTGCCATGATGGATGACGATGCTTGGCCCAAAGCGCAGGCTTTCACATCATGGGCAAAATCTGAAACGATGCCGTCCTCTACCTTCAGGTCGACGGTAACGGTCGAGCCACAGAGTTTCGAGTGAGCCGTGGCTGACGCGTCCGGATGTTCGAGGCGGCCGAGCCGCTGGATATTCCCGGCAAACTCCAGAATACGCGTATTGTAAACGTCATTGATCATGATGAATGCCCGTTTTTCGACACAGTGTTCATCGCAAACGCGTCATTGTGCATCGCTTTAACCCTATGAATCCCGATTTCATTCTCTATATAGTATGCGAGAGGACAAGCACAAAGCTGTAAGGCTTGATTTATGTGGTTGTTCGCTGGACGGTTTCAAATGGCCGTTCCACATTCAATACACCGTCCGTTCCGATGGAGCGACTATCGTGTATTGCCGTTTAACTCGTCGCTCCTTTGAGGGCGGCTACGGGAGATCGCGATGGATGCTATAATCAAAGTCCTGCAATCGGCAGCCGCCAAGCAGGATAACACTCGACGTCCCACCCAAGAAGAAGCTGAAGCAGCTGTCCGCACTTTGCTGCTTTGGGCTGGTGATAATCCGGACCGCGAGGGTCTGCTGGATACGCCACAACGGGTGGCAAATACCTACAAGGAACTGTTCTCCGGCTATGCGCAGGACCCGGCAGACGTGCTTGGCCGTACCTTCGAGGAAGTCGCAGGATATGAGGACATGATCCTCATTCAGGACATTCCGTTCTTCTCGCACTGCGAACATCATATGGTGCCGATCATCGGCAAGGCGCATGTGGCCTACCTGCCCGATGGCGAGAAAGTCGTTGGCCTGTCAAAAATTGCCCGCGTTGTCGACATGTTCGCGCATCGCCTGCAGACACAGGAAAGCATGACGGCGCAGATTGCCAATGCAATCCAGAAGTCGTTACGCCCGCGCGGTGTCGCGGTCATGATCGAGGCGGAACACATGTGCATGGCCATGCGCGGCATTCGTAAATCCGGTTCGACCACTACTACGACGACCTTCACTGGTTCATTCAAGATTGAAATCAACGAGCAGGTACGGTTCATGACACTTGTCAGGGGCCGGTAGTTTCCAGAATTGGTATTGATGCCCAACGATTTGTTCTCCGCTTCCCTAAGCGACAAACATGACAACGAAGAAGGCGCGGTGTTTGCACCGCGCTTCGACGCATCTGGACTGATAACCACGGTCGTTACAGATGCCAGGGACGGCCAATTGCTGATGGTCGCTCACATGAATGGTGAGGCGCTAAAACTGACGCTGGAAACCGGGATCGCGCATTACTGGTCGCGCTCGCGCAAATCCCTCTGGAAAAAGGGCGAAACATCGGGAAATCTGCAAACGGTCGTCGAAATGCGCACCGACTGCGATCAGGATGCGCTGTGGCTAAAAGTGTCTGTCGCCGGTGACGGCCTGACCTGCCATACCGGCCGCCGCTCATGCTTTTATCGTCAGATCATCACGACGAATGGAACATCATCATTGGTAATGCAGTTAGAGACAAAGTAGAGGCCACCTAGCCATATGGCCAATAATGGTCGGGAAAGCCTCTATGCCTCGCAACCGCCATCATCGTCTTCTGTAATCCTATTTCCTTGGTTGGCTAAGGGGTCACAATTCCGCAATATTCATCCTTTGGATACCAATACAAAGGAATAATGGAAGAGCAGTGTTTCAGGAGTAAGTGCCATGCTCGAATGGGCATCGCGCCGGATGCGCGCGGTAGAACCGATCGGTATCGATAACAGTCCGGACGTGCCAGCAATCACACCGGAACAGCCTCGCGACAGTAAGACACCGATTGCGCTCGCACTTGGTGGGGGCGCTGCCCGCGGCTGGGCGCACATCGGCGTTTTGCGCGCCCTTGATGAGGCTGGCATCGAAATTTCCATGATTGCCGGAACATCGATCGGCGCCCTTGTCGGCGGTTGCTATCTGAGCGGCAAGCTCGATCAGCTTGAGGATTTCGCCCGCAGCCTCACCAAGCGCGGCATCTTCAGCCTGCTTGATCTGCGCTTTCGCGGCAATGGCCTGTTTGGCGGCATGAAGCTTGACCGCCGTTTGCGCGAACACCTGGAAGAACTGGCTATTGAAGACCTGCCAAAGCGCTTCATTGCCGTGTGCACCGAGATCAACACGGGTCATGAAATCTGGTTGACACGAGGCAGCCTGATCACCGCGATGCGAGCTTCCTATGCCCTGCCTGGCGTGTTTGAACCAGTCGAATGCAACGGTAGAACGCTCGTCGACGGTGCGCTGGTCAATCCGGTTCCCGTCGCGGTCTGCCGGTCCTACGAGCAGCCGCTGGTTGTCGCCGTCAACCTGCATTATGACCAGTTTGGACGCGCCGCTGTCATCAAGCATGCAGCAGAAGCTCCGAACCCCGGCGTGGCCGACGGCGAAGCCCTACGCGCGCAACCGTCCTATTCCAAGCGGCTCGGTATTACCGGCGTCATGATGGAATCGTTCAACATAATCCAGGACCGCATTTCACGTGCACGCATGGCTGGCGACCCGCCTGATATCATGTTGATGCCCAAGATAGGCCATGTCGGATTAGCCGAGTTTCACCGGGCCGACGAGGCGATCAAACTCGGCTATGAAGAAACCATGGCTCGCGTCGCCGAATTGGAGCGCATGCAAAAACTCGTTTTTTGACCTCCTTCAGGCCGTGGCGATGTAGCTGCGAATATCCTCCGACTCGCGCTCCACTTCCTCGATGCGAAGTTTGACGACGTCGCCGATCGAAACGATGCCGTGTAAACGCCCATCTTTTTCAACAGGTAGATGGCGGAACCGGCCTTGCGTCATGATTTCCATGACTTGATTGATCGTGTGGTTCTCGCTGCAAACCTTGACCTTCATGGTCATGGTTTCTGAAATCGGCCTCCACAATGCATCGGCGCCATCGGCGGCGAGCGCCCTGACAACATCACGTTCGGATAAAATACCTTTGACAGCTTGCTTTTGATCGCAAACGACGATCGCACCGATCTTGTGCTTCGCCAACAGGACTATTGCATCGCCGAGCGTCGTTTCCGGTGACGTGCTGAATACGTCATAACCTTTTCGTTCGAGAATCAATCTGACAGTCATGTACATCCTCCTTGCACATTGGCCATCGACCCCCAATACATCCGATGGTCTAGTTATGGTGCGCGTAAGTGCGGCCTATTGCAACCGTTTTGCAATTATAGCATCAGTTCGGGATCTATTCGACTGTTGTCGGGCCGGTCGAACAGGGAAATACCAAAAAAGCCGATAAAGAAGCCGCCAATATGCGCTTCCCAGGCAATAGTCGCAGAACTATCGACGCCGACAGAGAGCATTCCGGTGAGAATATTGGTGATAAACCACACACCGAGGAAGGTCAGGACGGTTCGCATGCGCAGCGCCACGCCGATCGGCAGGATATTGCCGACAAAGGCAGCAGAATTGCGCAAGGTAGAGCGGCGGAAACCGAAGCGCGCCGCAGCGCCCATCATGCCGGAAATGGCCCCGGATGCACCTACCAACGGCACGACGCTGTCCGGATAGACTGCAAAATGCGTCATCACCGCGGCGATCGAGGTTACAATCCAGAACAGCGTCATGCGCAGCGGGCCGACTCGTGCTGCCAAGGGTGAACCAAAAGCCGCCAGCCAGATCATATTGAGCGCGATGTGGGCGATGCTCCCATGCATCAGCGAATAGGTCACGGTTGTCAGCCAGGCGGCCGGTGAAGTGAATCCGCCATATCCTGAAAAACGGGCTGGAATGAAAGCAAAATTCCAGAGAAATTCGCTGTTTTGCTCATCGCTCAGGACATAGGTTTCCAGAACGAAGACAATACCGCATATGGCCATGATGGCCAGTATCACACCCGGAATATTGAAGATCGGCTCGCCCTTTGTGGACCGGTTCCGGGTATGCGCTGGATCGCTCATTCTTGTTCATGACCTTTTTGCTGGTGACGGAACGCTATCTGGTTCGGGTCTCGGGTGCAAAGCCCCATGAACAGAAAAAAGACCGCTCAGTGGGTCTGAGCGGCCTCGAATTTCAGGATAGTTGATCATGCAAACTCTAGTGAAAGCACTATCTCACAATGCAGTAGGCGGCTCAATCGAAACCACTTGTTAACCTTAATCGGGTGCTGCGGTGGAGACTACGCCATCTTTGGTAGCGCCGGCAGATTGTCGGTGACAGAGTCTCCAGGACACGAAGAATCGCGTTGACCTCCGAAAGCAGATGAACCCATGCGGCATGATGGAACAAGTGAGCTTTTTGCTTATTGGAACCGGCTGCGGGGCACCCGTGCCGCACCGGAACGCCGAGAGATAGCACCGGCTTCGATCAGGAAATATCTCGCCGATACCTTTATCGTCCAGGCCATCGGGCCGGGCGAGCCGCGATTCCGGCTGGCCGGAACGCGTATATGCTCGATCTATGGCAAAGAGCTGAGAAACATGTCCTTTGCCTCGCTCTGGCAGACAAAGGACAAGAGCAATATCGCCCGCCTCATCAAGAACAGCATGACGAACAAGTCAGTCGTTCAGATGAATTACGAAGGCAAGAGTACCCGTGGCCGTAAAGCCCTGTTCGAATTGATTCTTTTGCCGCTCGCCAGCGAGGCCAATGAACTGCATCTCATGGGAATGATCATCTCCCTTGGCAGGCCCTTCTGGCTCGAATCGGATGCTATCGTTGAAAGCCGCATCCAGTCGATTTCGATTATCGATCCGCGTCACCCGGCACGCAGTCAACTCGGTGACTCTGTTGTCACGGCTCCAGAAAAGACGGGATCTATGGCCCTGCCCGCGACACGGACGATCATCAGCCGTAAGGTCAGGCATCTGCGTGTGTTCGATGGCGGAAAAATCATCGATTAGGTTAGCAATTTATGACAACCGCAGGTTGCCGTTACCTTCGCATTAAGACTTGTGACGTAATCTATCGTCATCAGACTCTGTCGATTCCAATATCTGGACAGCCTTCATGCAATTATACCGTGACGTTTCGAGCCCCAATCTTGCCGCCGCGGGCAAATACTATAGCGTGAAGGTGCAACTGTATGGTCGCTTCATGCTGGAGGATCGTACCGAGCACGTCTGTCAAATCGATGAAATGTCGCCGGGCGATGTCATTATCACCACCGATGTAATGGCTAACAATGGCGAGCGGGTCATCGCCTATATTGACCATATCGGCCGCGTCGAAGGCACGGTCGAACGGATGGTCAATGGCGGGTTTCTGCTTGCGCTGACCGCGTCCGATCGCAAGAAGAACAAGATTGCCGCGCAACTGACGTGGCTCGCCAATAAACATGAACTGGACATGCCTGAAGACCGGCGTCACCAGCGTATCGCACCGCGCAATCCCATCACGACGCTATCGATGGCCGACGGACGGCAATATCCTTGCCGCATCCTCGACCTTTCCATATCAGGTGCGGCCGTTGAATTGCGCATGCGCCCTGCCCTGAACAGCCAGGTCATTCTTGGCTCTATGCGCGGACGCGTCGTGCGCCATTTCGAGGAAGGCATCGCAATCGAGTTCGCGACCGTGCAAAGCCGCGAGGCAATCGATATCGCCTTCGAAGGCTGAGCCCTTCCTTATCGTAGCAATTTTGATGTCATACGGCGTTCACACAGATCGCGGATGACCGTGTTTCTTTGCGATGCCAAAATAGGCTGCATTCAATTCGGTCCTGACATGCCAAATCTTTATCCAGAAATCGAACCCTACGAAACCGGCATGCTCGATGTCGGCGATGGCAACCGCATTTATTGGGCGGTGTCAGGCAATCCGGACGGGGCGCCCGCCGTTATCCTTCACGGCGGACCCGGCTCCGGACATTCTGCCCGGCTATCGCGCTATTTTGATCCTGCTGCCTACAGGATAATCGCCTTCGACCAGCGCGGTTGCGGACAAAGTTTACCGCATGCCAGTGATCCGGCCACTGATCTCTCGGTCAATACAACCGGTCACTTGTTGCACGACCTCGAACTTCTGCGCCAGCATCTCGGCGTTGATCGATGGCTCGTGTTCGGTGTTTCCTGGGGATGCACATTGGGCCTTGCCTATGCCATACAGAACCGTCGCCGGGTGGCTGCCCTCGTCGCCGTGGGTGTTACCACGACCCGCCGCTGCGAGATCGACTGGTTATACCGTGGCCTGGCGCCACTTTTCCCCGAGCAATGGGCCTGCTTCCGCAATGGCGTGCCTGAGGAGCAACGGGATAGTGATCTTGTCGCTGCCTATTATCAACTTCTCAGAAATCCAGATCCGGCAATACGCGCCAAGGCCGCAAAGAACTGGCACGACTGGGAAGCGGCATCGATCTCTATCGACCCGAATAGCAAGCCATCAGCGAAATGGTCTGAACCCTCTTATCGGATGGCGCGAGCCCGCATTGTGACGCATTATTTCCACCATAATGGATGGCTGGAAGAAGGGATCCTCTTGAGACAGGCTCATACGCTCAACGGGATTCCGGGGGTCATGGTGCAAGGCCGTCTCGATCTTGAAGCGCCACTTGTCACAGCATGGGAACTCTCTCAAACTTGGACGGACGGCAAGCTTGTCATAGTAGATAATGCCAGTCATTCGCCCGCCGATCCCGGCATGAGCGAGGCGATCATTGCTGCAACTGACCATTTTTCCAGCATAATCCGGCGGCCTAGTGCGGACGCATCAGGTCAATTCTAGCCCGTTTCATTGGTTTTTACCTTGGCGCTTCATATCCCGGATATTTTTTTGACGGAATTGCCGCCAAATTCCGGCAAGGTATCGCCCATCCGCAATCAGGCATTAAACCATCATAAAGCAATTAATATTCGGATAAATGAATGCTTAATCGTGTTAAACTTCATTAAATACAATATATATAGCATTTAAATAAAATAGTAATATATATTAATACTTAGTTATAGTCTAATTAGTTTATTTTTTGCTACTAACTTGATTCACATTTACTCATCGACATTTCCGCTCGATCAAACTCTCTCTGTCATTGTCGCCTCAACCGGGGAGACGACGGGAATGATAAGAAACACAATCTTGCTTGGAGCGGCGTTCTTTTTGATGAGCATGACCGCACAAGCCGATTCGAGCACGGCATTCATGAAGACAGGCGGGCGCACCTCTCAGCCGATCGGACATTATGAATTTTGCCAGTCCTACAGAAGCGAATGCAATATAAAGAGCAGCGATGACAGCCCTGCTGCTTTAACGCCGAAGATCTGGAATCTCATGGTTCAGATCAACAGCCAGGTGAACACGCAGATCCAACCCGCGACAGATATGGATATCTGGGGCAAGGCAGAAGTCTGGTCTTATCCGACGACTGTCGGCGATTGCGAAGACTATGTCCTTCTGAAGCGCAAGCTGCTGAACCAGAGCGGCGTGCCGGTCAGCGATCTCCTGATCACCGTCGTTCGCCAGATGAATGGCGAAGGTCATGCAGTTCTCACCGTCCGCACGGATCGCGGCGACTACGTTCTCGACAACCTTGAAGCGCGTATAAAGCCGTGGAACGAAACTAACTACGACTATTTGAAGCGTCAGGCCACGAATAATACCGGAGCATGGGTTTCCATCAATGACGACCGCCAGCTTCTGGTCGGCAGCATCAAATAAGCGCCACACGCGACGTTCAAAGCCGGCCGGATCGAGGCCGGCTTTTTGCTATCCATCGATTTCCATGCCCCGCATGAAGCGCCGGCCGTTCTCGACATAATGTGCGGCTGAAACCCTGAGGCTCTCGATGGCCGCCTCGTCCAAAGTCCGCATGACTCTCGCGGGCGAACCTACGATCAGTGAGTTGTCTGGAAACTCCTTGCGCTCCGTCACGAGCGCCCCTGCACCGACAAACGAATTTTTCCCAATCTTTGCTCCATTCAGTACAATGGCGCCCATACCGATCAGCGAATTGTCGCCGATGGTGCAGCCATGGAGCATGGCGCGATGCCCTATCGTGCAGCCCTCGCCCACGTCGAGCGGGTAGCCCATATCCGTATGCATCACGGTATGTTCCTGGACATTGGTGTTGCGACCGATGCGGATCCACTCGTTGTCGCCGCGGGCCACCACTCCAAACCAGATGTTAGCGTTCTCACCCAGGAATACTTTGCCAACAAGCGTAGCGTCCGGCGCTATCCAATTGGACGCTCGGTGCTCAAATTCCGGTGAATGCCCGTCAAGTATGAAAATCGGCATGGCTGCTCCTTGGATTCGCTCGACAAGCTTAGCGAAGGGCGGGAGGCTTGGCGAGGCCACCTTCACTTTCGATTAACCATAAATCAGCACTTGTTGCGTTAGATTGAATGCAGTTCGCACTTGGTCTGGAAGGTCATGCAGTCTCGAGCACAGAGAATAGAGCCGATTGCTGGCAGCGTGCTCCTGCGACGCGTCTTTTATTCCATTGCAACGCTTGCGCTGTTATCGCTGTGTTTGACCATCGCCGGACATTATCTCGGCCACACGATCTCGCTTGGCGGTCATACGGAAGACGCGACACCCCAGGAAATCGTCGTTGGCAACAATGTGCTGGAATTGCCGGCAAATATGATCCGTTTCGACAAGCAGCGCCGCAACGGCGTTGCCGAGCGCGTCGATCTCTACCTGCATTGGCCGGACATGCTGGGTTACCAGTCTGCGTTCCTGTCGGATTTCAATGGTTCCGGACCGGAAAAACGGCTTCTGTTTCTGACTTTTGAACCGCGAGCCATGTCCGAGGATATGTCAGGGCGATACGGTCCGATTTATAGCACGCTGACCGAGGGTCCCGGTTCCAACGGTCCCGCTGGATTGACAATACAGAAGTTTCGGGCCGACAGCGGCTTCGTCAATGAGGAGCTGATGGTTTCACCGGAACAGGCTGGACACGTACCATTCGTTGCACGCTGTCTTGACGAAGAAACCTCGAAAGCCAACCTTGCATCGTGCCAGCGGGACATATTTCTTGGTGAGGATTTGCAGCTAACCTACCGTTTTCCAAGGGAAATACTGGAAGATTGGCAAAAGTTGGATCAGCAAATTCGGACATTTGCCGAAGCCCATCTCAAAGGGCCGAAGTGACGCCTGTAACGGCGCCACTCAATCAAGAGACTCAGAGATCCATCTCGAGGATTGCCATCGAGAAATTATAGGAGAGTTCGCCTTCGTCCTCATCTTTGTAGATCAGACCGAGAAATTCATCGCCAAGATAGAGTTCCGCCGAGTCATCCTTGCGTGGACGAGCCTTTACAGTGAGTTCCGTATTTCTGAAGGTCCGCTTGAAATAGCTGTCGAGTTTTTTCAGTTCTTCGGGTTTCACGGGAAGTCTCCTGTCGTATGAATTTCAGGCGCTTTTGGCATGCAGAAGTCACCCCTGTAAAGGGTTGATTGCAATTGCGCTTCTACGTGGAGAGCCGCGAAGCCTCGGTTCAATCGAAATTTGTGACGAGCTGATCCATAGCGCGGGAGGGCTCTGCGCAACCGGTTTCGCCTACAATACGTGCCGGAACACCAGCAACCGTCACATTGTGCGGAACAGGTTTTAGCACGACGGAGCCAGCAGCGACTTTCGAGCAATGACCAATCTCGATATTGCCGAGAATCTTGGCGCCAGCGCCTATCAGAACGCCATGCCGGATCTTCGGATGGCGATCACCGGCTTCCTTCCCGGTGCCCCCGAGCGTAACGCCCTGCAAGATAGAGACATTGTCCTCGATGAGCGCTGTCTGACCGACGACGATACCTGTGGCGTGATCGAAGAACACGCCCTGACCGATGGGAACCTGCGGGTTGATATCGGTCTGGAAGACCGAGGATGAGCGGCTTTGCAGATATTGTGCAAAGTCTCTGCGGCCCTCTCTCCAGAGCCAGTGGGCAAGCCGATGGGTCTGGATTGCCTGGAAGCCCTTGAAATAAAGCACCGGCTCGATGAATCGATCGCAGGCCGGATCGCGATCATAAACGGCCTGGATATCGACGCGCAGGACTTGCGACCATGACGGCGTTGCCTCAAACATCGTCGTGAATGTCTGACGCAGCAATTCCGACTCAACATCGGGGTGGTCCAGACGTTGCGAAATGCGATGGATCACGGCCTGTTCGAGCGACTGGTGGTTGAGGATTGTCGTATAGAGGAAGGTTGCCAAGAGCGGTTCGTGACGAACAGCTTCTTCGGCTTCCGCACGAATGGCATGCCAGATCGGGTCCATCTGCTGGACTGATCCGGTCATCTTTATCTGACTGCTTGCGGACATTTCCTCACTCCAGGCATTTGGCCAATATTACTGCTGTAACATGCAACATACGGCAAAAATAATTCCTTGACACTTCAATTTCCAGTGCCAGCAGGACGAGAAATTTTGAAGTTGTGATTGATTTGCCTGAATGTCAGCACCGTCATCCAGCACTGCCATAGCTCAAACGGCATTGTCCTGCAAGGAACGAACGGGCGGTTGCTCATGTTCCATCGCCTGCGCCAGATCGTAATTTGCCTGCAGGGTAATCCAGAATCGCGCCGTGCTGACACCTGCCCGTTCCAAACGGATGGCAAGGTCGGGACTGATTGCTGCGCGGCCGTTGAGCACCCGCGATAGAGCGACGCGCGACATGCTGAGCCGCTCCGCTGCCTCTGTTACCTGAAGTCCGAGCGGCGCAAGCACGTCTTCACGCAAAAGTTCGCCTGGATGCGGCGGGGATTTCATCATTGTTGCAACTCCCTTCAGTGGTAGTCGAGATAGTCGACCATCTCGACGTCAGCACCTACAAATCGAAACGTCACGCGCCAATTGCCGCTTACCCATATCGACCAATGTCCCTTAAGTGCACCTTTCAACGGATGCAGCTTGAACGATGGCAGATTCAAATCATCGGATCCTGCGGCAGCATCGATGGCTGTCAAAATACGGGCAAGTTTGGAAGCATGTGCCACCTGAATGCCACGCGTAGACCTTGACCGATAGAAGATTTCAAGTCCCTTATGGCGGAATCCGATGATCATCAGTGAATGTATCGCGTATCGCTACACGATGCAATCTTAAATCGGGTGGCGTTTCAGGAAATCCAGAACGGCCTGTTTGAATACCTTGTCGCCGACCGCGAGCATATGATCGCGGCCCGGAATATCGATCGCCTCACCGCGCGGCATCAGCGCCGCGAGGTCTTGCGGGTTTCCGCCAATATCGTCCTTGCTGCCGACAGCGACAAGCGTTGGCTGGGTTATCCGCGCCATGTTTTCCGCGCTGATCTCTTCCTTGGAGGTAATCACGCAGGCCGCCAGCGCGATCTTGTCGCTTTTGGTCTTGTCGGCAAACATGCGGAACATTTTTCCACGCGGGTGCGTAATCGCCTCCGGATCGTCGGACATGAGGGCTTCGGCGATCGGAGACCAATCGCCTGCGCCTTCGACCATGCCGATGCCAAGACCGCCAAACACCAGATCGTGCACGCGATTGGGATGTTCCAACGCTAGAAATGCGCTGATGCGGGCGCCCATCGAATAACCCATGACATGCGCTGTCGTGATGCCGAGGTGATCGAGCAGTGCGGCGGCGTCGCCCGCCATGAGCGTCGGTGTGTAGACCGATTTGTCGTGCGGTTTGTCGGATTGGCCATGCCCGCGATTGTCGATGGCGATGGCCCGGTACCCTGCAACCGTCAGTGTCGGTATCCAGCCAGGTTGAACCCAATTGTAGAAGGAGGACGAGGCAAAGCCATGGATGAGCAGGACGGGTTCGCCCTCGCCCTCATCCAGATATGCGAGCTTCAGTCCGTCATTGTCGAAAAACTTCATTGTTGGATCCGTTAGTGCGCAACCGCCTCGATAGCGGGATGCCGCACCTTGTCGCCGATTGTCAAGCCGAGACGCTTCGCGGTTCCGGCTTTGACCTCGACAACGAAACGCACCGGACCGCCCGACGAAATGATCGAACGGGAAAACGGCACCGCATTTTCACGAATGGCGAAAATACGGCCAATGTCGTCTAGGAAGAGCATGTCGAGCGCGGAGGGCGTATTTTCCATCCACATGGTGACAAGGCGGGTGTCGTCGAAAACAAACAGCATGGCGCTGTTGTCCTTGAGATCGGTGCGGAACATCAGGCCGCGCTCGCGCTCCTCATCCGTATCGGCAATTTCCACCTGGAACGGAATGTCGCCTTTGGCGCTGTTGACCGTCAGCGGCGTGTAGTCGATAGGAAGGTGCATCGGCGCCTGATCGAGCGCCAGAGCCGGGAGCGCTGAAAACAGCAGAAAGGCAACGACGGCGAGAACTGATTTCAGGCGATCCATCGATGGAGCTTCAGTGCGAGGCAGGCAGTTGCGTGCCGATGTCGGGATGAATTTCAGAGGCCATCAGACCCTTTTCGCCATGGCCAAAGCGGATCAATACAACCTGGCCCGGACGCAATTCGGTCAGGCCGAAGTGCCGAAGCGTTTCCATATGGATGAAAATATCCTCGGTCCCCTCGCCGCGCGTAAGGAAGCCGAAACCCTTGGTGCGGTTGAACCACTTGACCAGGACACGCTCCAGCCCGCTTGAAGGAGTTACTGTCACATGCGTGCGAACAGGCGGCATTTCAGTCGGGTGAACCGCCGACGCATTATCCATGGATTTGACACGGAAGCACTGCATGCCGCGTTCGCCCTGCTTCACTTCGCAAACGACGCGGGCGCCTTCCAACGCGGTTTGGAAACCGTCCCGGCGCAGGCAGGTAACATGAAGAAGAATGTCGGGCAGATCAGAATTGTCGGGAACGATGAAACCGTATCCCTTGGCCACATCAAACCATTTTATCGCACCCGAAACCTCGATAAGGTCCAAACTATCGCTTATACCTTCATCGTCGGGGGAACGCTGGGCTGATACTGGTCTGTCAGACATGAAGCGAAGCCCCTCCTCTCCTGCGAGGTACTGATTCTCTGCTTGAAGAATAACACCTGTCCAACACCGAAGAGCAAGTATGATCTGCATGTTTTGTTGAAAACTACACGTAAAACGCGTGTTTATCCTCAGCGACGTGCCCGCGCCTACATCACAAGTTTGTGGAGCTAAACAGGAAGTGTTACGAAAGTCCGACGGCGTTCAAACTGGGCAGCATTGCCGGTTGCCGTCGACTTTCAAACCCCATGAAAGAAATCAAAGGCAAAAGATGCGCTATCTTCACACAATGGTCCGTATCCGTGACATCGATAAGTCACTGGATTTCTATTGCAACAAATTCGGTCTGGAAGAGGTTCGCCGCACCGAAAACGAGAAAGGACGCTATACGCTGATCTTTCTCGCGGCGTCGGAAGACAAGGCCAGATCGGCTGCAGAGCGGGCTCCCGAGCTCGAATTGACCTACAATTGGGACTCGGAGGAATATACCGGCGGTCGCAATTTTGGCCATCTCGCCTATGTCGTCGATAATATATACGAAACATGCCAGGACCTGGCAGACAAGGGCGTCGTCATCAACCGGCCGCCGCGCGATGGCAACATGGCCTTCATCCGCTCACCCGATGGTATCTCGATTGAGCTTATCCAGAAGGGCCCTGCGCTACCGCCGCAGGAACCCTGGCTGTCGATGCCGAACACCGGCACCTGGTAAAAAGTTCAGTTCGCGGACTGCAACTTCTGCGCGTACTTGTGCACCGCTCTGCGGCGCTCGGGTACGCGCAAGACAAATTCCTTCCCCGCGCCGCCCTCTCCTGTTATCAGAAATGACAAAACGAGGAGGACGCCATGAAGGATGTGCTGATCGAGCTTGAACGCCGCAGGAACATTGCGCGCGAAGGTGGCGGCAAGGTGCGGATCGAGGCGCAACACAAGCGCGGCAAGCTCACGGCACGCGAACGCATCGACATTTTTCTGGACGAAGGCTCGTTCGAGGAGTTCGACATGTTCGTCGAACACCGCTCGACCGATTTCGGCAT
The DNA here is from genome assembly GCF_964253365.1 of Phyllobacterium sp. LjRoot231. NCBI lineage: Bacteria > Pseudomonadati > Pseudomonadota > Alphaproteobacteria > Hyphomicrobiales > Phyllobacteriaceae > Phyllobacterium > Phyllobacterium sp. LjRoot231. Next base: position 2,993,210 of record NZ_CAXUQT020000001.1, on the reverse strand, counting down.
GGAAGAGACGAAATTCGCCGGCGATGGCGTCGTCACCGGCTGGGGAACCATCAATGGCCGGACAGTTTTTGTATTCGCCAAGGACTTTACGGTTTTTGGCGGCTCGCTTTCAGAGGCTCACGCCGAGAAGGTCCAGAAGATCCAGGATATGGCATTGCGCAACCGCGCGCCGGTGATCGGGCTCTACGACGCCGGCGGTGCGCGCATTCAAGAGGGTGTGGCGGCGCTCGGCGGCTATGCCGAGATTTTTCAGCGCAATGTACTCGCCTCCGGCGTGATCCCGCAAATCTCCGTCATCATGGGCCCTTGCGCCGGCGGTGATGTCTATTCGCCTGCCATGACAGACTTCATCTTCATGGTGCGCGACACGTCCTACATGTTCGTGACCGGTCCGGATGTAGTGAAGACGGTTACCAATGAAACAGTGACGGCAGAACAGCTCGGCGGCGCATCGATCCATACCACCAGGTCGTCCATTGCCGATGGTGCTTATGACAATGATGTTGCCGCACTCCTGCAGATGCGCCGCCTGATCGATTTCCTGCCTGCATCCAACACGGCCGAAATTCCCGCAATCGAGTGCTATCAGTCGATAGATGAAATGGACTTCTCGCTGGATCGGCTGGTGCCGGACAATGCCAACAAGCCCTACGATATCAAGGAATTGATCCGTAAAACCGTGGATGAAGCCGATTTCTTCGAGATCCAGGAGAGTTTTGCGAAAAACATCGTTGTTGGTTTTGGCCGTATCGAAGGCAGCACGGTTGGCATCGTCGGCAATCAGCCTATGGTTCTGGCGGGCGTTCTCGACAGCGACGCCTCACGCAAGGCAGCGCGCTTCGTCCGCTTCTGCGACTGTTTTAACATCCCGATCGTTACATTTGTCGACGTTCCAGGCTTTCTTCCGGGGACCGCGCAGGAATATGGCGGGCTGATCAAGCATGGCGCCAAGCTGCTCTTCGCCTATGCCGAGGCAACCGTACCAAAGATCACCCTGATTACCCGCAAAGCCTATGGCGGTGCCTATGACGTGATGGCTTCAAAACACCTGCGCGGCGATATCAATTACGCTTGGCCGTCCGCTCAGATCGCCGTGATGGGCGCCAAGGGGGCCGTCGAGATCATCTACCGGAAAGATATTGGTGACGTGGAAAAGATCGCAGCGCATACGAAGCGCTACGAGGATCGTTTTCTTTCGCCGTTTGTTGCTGCCGAGCGCGGTTATGTCGACGAAGTCATCATGCCCCATTCGACCCGCAAGCGGATCTCAAGGGCACTGCGCATGTTGCGCAACAAGGATCTCGAAAATCCCTGGAAGAAGCATGATAATATTCCGCTTTGACAGCGTGTTATGATTTGAGAGATGGATCATGGTTTCAGCGGCGGAAGCTGAAACCACCATTGGATTCCCGCAAAATCTGGGAAATCGTGCGCTTGTCGCAAGGCTCGCTCAACTTCTTGGTCGCCTTGACGATCGTCTTAACAGTGGCCACTTGTGCCATCTTCAATACATTTGTTTCATTTGATGATGATGTATCTTTGGTTATTGTTATCATTCTTCGAACACCCTCCATTAAAACCGCTCTCTACGCGAGCAATCCTTAGAGCAATCGGATTTATATTCCGTTGCACTGCACACTATGTATGAAAACTAAACCGATTTAACAAATCACTATTTGTATCCGATTTTGACTTCTATTTGAATGAAACCAATGGATTGGAAAAAGGTTCCACGTCCCTTGGCACAAAATGGCTATTCGTTTCAAATCGCCATGCTGCAGCGCAATACTTATGTTCACTTATGTAAAAAACTTTGCGGAAAATTGCGTACCCAGCGATTGGGTTCATTGGTGAAGCCACGCGGGCAAATCCTCCGCAGCGCCACCGAGTATTATCTTTCTTTACGAAAGAACCTTGCCAAGAAAGGCCCGCATCACCCTGTTGAATTGCTCCGGCCTTTGCAGCGGCGCGAAATGGCTCACGCCGGGCAGGAGGATTAATTCCGCGCCGGGAATACTCCGAGCGAGATATTCGGCGTGTTCTGGCTTGATAAATTCATCACGCTCGCTTTGTACGATCGCGACAGGCGCATGGATATCAGCCATGTCGGGCGCAGAATAGTTGGGCTCGGTTTTCATCATCAGGCTGACCGCTTCGACAAATGCCTTGAATTGATCCGGCGTGGCCGACAGCTGGGCGTAGTCTTTGGCGTGCCGGCTGAAACATCGGTCGATGACCGGACTGGGCATAATTTCCTTTGTGCCGCTGGGATCCATGTTGCAGCCAAAGAAGAATACACCCGCAATACGCGCGGGGGCTTTCATGGCGAGGATCAATGCGATGCACGCGCCGTCGCTCCAACCGACGACGGCTGCCTTATCGAGATGCAGTGCGTCCATCACGGCTAGAACGTCGGACGCCATCAACTCATATGTAAAAGGCCGCAAATCGCGTGTACTGCGGCCGTGTCCGCGGCTATCAATGAGCACGGCGCGATACCCGGAGCCGACCAGCATTGGAACCTGATAACCCCAATTACCGCTATGGCCGAGACCACCGTGCAGCAAGATCACCGGAGAGCCGGACCCGTATGTCGCGTACCATATCCGAGCGCCTTCGTGATCCACGTAGCCTTGATCGCTTGTGACCGGCAAGGGCGCGGCACCGTGCGCTTCGAAATTCTTGAGGTCGTCGTCGTTTGATACCATTTTCAAACAAAGCTTGCTCTAATTCAGCGCTCCAGCCATCTTCATGTTGGCAAACTCGCCGACGGCCAAAGCGAGCCGCTCAGCAACATGACTTCTCCAGGCCGGATCAAGCATCAGCTTTTCGTCCTCGGCATTGGACAGATAGCCTATTTCGACCAGCACAGATGGCACATCCGGCGCGCGCAGCACCTGAAATCCGGCAAAACGGTGCGGGTTGTTGATCATGTTGACGTCTTTCTTGAGTGACTTCACCACTGTCTTGGCAAAACTCAATGAGAACGTGTGGGTCTCACGACGCGTCAGATCCATGAGAATATCGGCGATTTCCGGTGCCTCATTGTCAAAGGCAACGCCGGCCACCGCATCGGAACGGTTTTCGCGATCGGCCATAGCACGCGATTCTGCATCGGACGCCTTGTCTGAGACCGTATAAACGGTCGCGCCGCGTATATTACCGCGATTGATCGTATCGGCGTGTATAGAGATGAACAGGTTGGCTTCGTATTGACGAGCGATACGAACCCGTTCGGTCAGCCGCAGGAAGGTGTCGTCACTACGGGTCATTTCCACCCGCAGACCGGGCAGCTTGGCGAGCTCATCGCGTAATTGCTGGGCAAACATCAGCGTCACATTCTTTTCCATGATGCCGCTGGCGCTTTCCGCGCCGCTATCGATGCCGCCGTGACCCGGATCGATGACGATAGTAAATGGTTTCGGCGCGTTGCTGACCTCGTTTGGCGCAGCACTGGCAAGCCGGTCACCCTTGGGAGCCGTATCTGTCGAGGCGGTGGTAGCATTCTGTGTCTTCAGGGCTTCCGCAAACGTCCGATCGGATGAGGCAACAAAATCCGCCACAAGCCGGTAACCCGGACTGTTGTCGTTCTTGATGACATTGAGCTTCTCGACAACGAAAGGTCCCTTGAGCGTAAAGATAATGCGCGAACGTGACGCGTCGATCAGCCCGTATCGCACGTCGGTTATCAGCCCTCGCGGCTCCACCGATTTCTTGTCAAAGGCAAAAACCGCTTTGGGAAGGTCGATTGCCAACCGATGCGGCTGATCAAGCAGCATTGTCGATATATCTGGCTCGCGATCGAAATTGATGACAACGCGCGTGCGCAGTTCGTCGCCGGCGGCTTGATACGTCAACGCTGCCAGTTCATCTGCCGCATGAGAGGACTTGCCCGCTTGCACGAAGACAAGAAGGCCGAAGACGGCAGCCATGAATATTCGACAGATCACGCTCATCTCTCTTGGCCCGCCGATGGGCAGGCATCCCCTGTCCACCGTTGTATCAGACACGGTGCACATTGGAACCCTGCCAAGAACTCACTATGTATAACCAATAGGTATGGAACCATGGTTAATATTATCTTATGGGATCCCCTGTGTGTAATGCGTCGATGACACGATTATGAAGAAGGCCTTGTCATAACGCGACACACCTCCTAAAAGCAAAGGTGGGTTACTTTTCTGCCGTCCAGAATCGGGCTCTTTGATGTCACGGCAAATGACCGGCTGACAATAAAGACAGGACATGGAGCGGCATAGGCGAATTCGCTGTGGGTAACCAAAAAGAATTTAGCGCGAGCCGACAGGGATTGTCGGCAACGCTTTTTGTGAACGGCAGATCGCGCAGACAAGGCGCATCGAGCCAGCCCTCTCGGGGGTATTAACAGTGTCGGCACAGCTGAGAAGCGTGTCATTCGTAGAGGTCGTTTCGTCAGGAACAGGAATGTTTGTTACAGACGTGAATATAACCGGCTTGCAAGCCGCGGCTGCCCGAGGGCAATTCCGCGTGTCGCCGTGTCTGTCTGTTTCTGCGAACTTTAATATATCCGGCAAATGTGAAGACGCGGCGCCAGAAACCTTGAGGGTTTCCTGGCTGTCTCGCGTTGGCAGCGTTTCGGCCGGGGAGAAGAAATATAATGTCGGACAAAATGCTAATCGACGCCTCCCACCAGGAGGAAACACGGGTTGTCGTGGTTCGCGGCAATCGAATTGAAGAATTTGACTTTGAATCTGAACATAAGAAACAAATCAAAGGCAATATCTATCTGGCGCGTGTAACGCGCGTAGAACCTTCCCTTCAGGCTGCATTCGTTGAGTATGGCGGTAATCGCCATGGCTTTCTCGCTTTCAGCGAAATTCATCCCGATTACTACCAGATCCCGGTCGCCGACCGGCAGGCGCTGATCGATGCCGAGGCGGAAGCCGCAAGCCAGGATGAGGATCACGAAGAGAACGCCAGCGAACAGCGCAGCCGCGATCGCAACGATCGTGGCACACGCAATCGCCGTCGCGGCCGTCGTGGCCCGCGCCAGGAAGGCGACACATCGAAGCTCGACGCTTCCGATGAAGACACTGCTGTCTCGGGTGATAGTGGCGAAAACAACGAATCGTCTGAATCAAACGAATCGAGCGATGAAGACACCTCCAGTGAGGGCAGCAATCAGACAATCGCTGCAGTGATCGACGCAGATGTGATTTCTGAAGCTGTCAATGTCGGCGAAGAGGACCACGTCAGCGAAAGCGCCGCTGATCGGCCCGTCTCGGATGATGCGGGCGAAGGCCATTCCAGAAGGTCCAGAAGCCGCTCGAACGAAGACAAGGACGAGGTCCACGACGAACTCGATGAGGTCGAGTCGGTCGGTGCTGAAGATGCAATGGAAGAAGTTCCAACGCATCAGCGTTTTCAGCGCCGTCAGTACAATATCCAGGACGTCATCAAGCGCCGGCAGATTCTGCTGGTTCAGGTCGTCAAGGAAGAACGTGGCAACAAGGGTGCAGCCCTCACTACCTATCTGTCACTTGCCGGACGTTATTCCGTCTTGATGCCGAACACCGCACGTGGCGGCGGTATTTCGCGCAAGATCACCAGCATCCAGGATCGCAAGCGTCTGAAGGACATCGTCAAGGATCTCGAAGTGCCGAAAGGCATGGGCGTGATCCTGCGCACCGCCGGCGCCAATCGTACCAAGCCGGAAGTCAAGCGCGACTACGAATATCTGATGCGCCTGTGGGAAAATGTCCGCAGCCTTACCCTTGCATCGTCTGCGCCTACGCTCGTCTATGAGGAAGGCAGCCTGATCAAGCGTTCGATCCGCGATCTTTACAACAAGGATATCACCGAGATCGCGGTTGCCGGTGAGAATGGCTATCGCGAGGCCAAGGACTTCATGCGCATGCTCATGCCGAGCCATGCGAAGGTCGTCCAGCCCTATCGCGAGCTGACGCCGATCTTCGCGCGCAACGGCATCGAGGCACAACTCGACCGTATGCTGCAGCCGCAAGTTACGTTGAAGTCCGGCGGTTACATTATTATCAACCAGACCGAAGCGCTGGTGGCGATCGACGTCAACTCCGGACGTTCGACACGCGAACATTCCATTGAAGACACGGCGTTGCAGACAAATCTTGAAGCAGCGGATGAAATCGCGCGTCAGTTGCGCCTGCGCGATCTTGCCGGCCTGATTGTCATCGACTTCATCGACATGGAAGAAAACCGCAACAATCGGGCGGTTGAAAAGCGGATGAAGGATTGTCTGAAGGATGATCGCGCCCGCATCCAGGTTGGGCGGATCTCGCATTTCGGTTTGCTTGAAATGTCACGCCAGCGCATCCGCGCCAGTGTACTCGAGAGCACAACGCAGATTTGTGCGGTCTGCGGCGGGACGGGGCATGTACGCTCTGCCTCCTCCGTCGCGCTGCATGTCATGCGCTCGATCGAAGAATATCTGCTGCGCCATTCGCAGAACAATATCATCGTTCGTACGACCGTTGCGACCGCGCTCTATGTCCTCAACCACAAGCGCCAGAATCTCGCCGACCTCGAAGCACGTTTCGGCCTGACGATCAGCATCGAAGCCGATGACAGCGTTGGTGCCCAGCACTTCGCCATCGACAAGGGTTCGATAGCGCTTGGCCCGATCGTTCCGCTGACGGAGACACCGACTCTCGGCATCGCCGACGATTTCGACGAAAGCGATCCGGTTGTCGAAGATGCGGAGGATGACGGCGCCGAGGTGCAGACCGGCGAAACCGCGAGAAGCGCCGACAATGACGACGCATCCCGCAAGCGCAAGCGCAAGCGGCGGCGGCGCGGCGGTCGTGATCGCCAGGAATCGGCCGGCGCCGAGCATGGCCAGCAGGTTGTCAGCGATGATGATGACGCCGACCAGCCAGCCGTTGAAGGCGAAGATGCTGCGGCTACCAAAGCGCGCGAAGAGGAAAACGAACGGCGCAAGAAGCGTCGGCGGGGTCGCCGCGGCGGGCGCAAGAACAAGCGCTTCGAAGATGGCGACGATACGGAAACCCGCGTAACCGCCAAGACTGTGCCGGATGCCGAGCCCGTGTTCGTGTCGATCCCCTTGCCCGACTTCTCGAAACCGAAGACGGTGGAAGCGATCGCAGATGCAGCCGAGGTTGCTTCCGTGCCGGTGACCGCTGAGGCGGTCGTCGCGGAAGAACCCGCGGTGATCGAAGAAGCCTCTGCAAAGAAGCCTGTAAAACGTAGATCGCGCTCGAAGGCAGCTATCGAAGCGGCCGAGATTGCCGTTGCCAAAGTTCTTGCCGAAGCGGAACCGGAAGCCCCTGCAAAGCCGAAACGCGCACCGCGTAAATCGGCGAAAAAGGTCGAAATAGTCGTAGAAGACACACCCGCTGTCGCTGAGGTTCCAGCCATTGCACCTGTAGAAATACAGCAGGAGCCGACACCGGAACCCGTTGCTGCGCCTGAGCCAAAGAAGGTCGAGGAGAGCAAGCCTATCGTCACTTCGTCCAGCGCCAAGGAAAAGAAAGCCGAAGGCGAACCGGCCCCCAAGCGTGGCTGGTGGCAGAAGAAGGGGTTCTTTTGAGCTTCGGAAGACCTTGAACAAATGACATGAGGACCGGCAGCATTGCCGGTTCTTCTTTATGGTAGCTCTATTATTGTCACGGGCGCCGCAGATTTGCCGGATTAGTCTGGCTTCACAAAATCGGGATGCTTGGGCTGATCCCTTTCTTTCGATGATCGACTTCGCTACCAATGAGACTATGATAAAAGTTCGCGGGTTCAGTTTACCTCAATCGATCGCTGCCATGGCGCGCGGTGCATTTATCATGCTGTCCGCTGGGGCGTTGTGCGTCGCGCAAACCGCCAGTGCCACCGCCCAGTCATCATCGGTACCCATTGTTCGCGATGCGGAAATAGAGGCATTGGTTACCGACTATGCCACCCCGATCATCAAGGCGGCGGGTCTTTCCCGAAACGCGATCAGAATCGTTCTTGTCAACAACAATAGCTTCAATGCCTTTGTCGATGGCAGGCGCATCTTCATCAATACAGGGGCTCTGCTCCAGGCGCAGACGCCCAATGAAATCATCGGTGTTCTCGCGCATGAGACTGGCCACCTTGCCGGTGGTCACGAATTCAAGCTTCGCGAACAATTGGCGGCTGCCAAGACGATGGCCGTCGTGACAAGCCTGCTCGGCATCGGGGCTGTCGTCGGTGGCGCTGCAGGCGGCGCGAGCGGTCTGTCAAAAGCGGGAATGGGTATCGCCATGGGCGGCCCCGAAGCCGCCATGCGCAACCTCCTGAACTATCAACGCTCCGAAGAAATGGCCGCGGACCGTTCCGCCATCACCTATCTCGCAAGCACCGGACAGTCGGCCAAAGGGATGCTCACGACCTTCGAGCGCTTCTCCAATGCGCTCGCATTGACCGGGACCAGCGTCGACCCCTATCGCATCAGCCATCCGATGCCACGGGAACGCATTGCCAACCTCGAGACTCTGGCTCGTGCCAGTCCTTATTTTGACAAGCTGGATAGTCCTGCCCTGCAGCAACGTCACGATTTGATGCGTGGTAAAATTGCAGCCTATACGGGCGGCGGCGCAAGCGTGTTGCAGACCTTCCGCAAGGATCCGCGCAATATCGGCGCGCGCTATGGCGATGCAATCGCAACCTATCTCAACGGATCGTCCCAGTCCGCGCTTTCAAAGATCGATGTGCTGATCAAGGAACAACCAAAGAACCCCTATTTCCAGGAGATCCGGGGCGAGATACTGTTGAAGCAGAACAAGGCGGGCGACGCGGCGAAGGCCTTTCAAAAAGCAAATGCGCTCGACCCACGCAAATCCAGTCTGATTCGCATGAGCTATGGACGAGCGCTCATGTTGTCCGGCACGCCAGATAATCTCAAAGCGTCCATCCGCGAAATCAAAGCTGGAATCGCCAGCGATCGCGAATATCCGTCAGGTTACGGCTATCTGGCGCAAGCCTATGCCCAGACGGGCGACATGGTCCGCTCCGATCTCGCCAGCGCGGAACAGAAATACTATTCCGGCAAGATTCAGGACGCACAAATCTTTGCCATTCGTGCCCAGCGCGGCTTGAAAAGCGGCACGCCAGAGTGGATACAGGCTCAAGATATCATCAGCGCCAAGCGCAAGTGAGACGCGGCAACACGCGTTTCAAGAGAATTTGAAAAAGGACAGTTCATCATGACAAAAGTCGCCCTGATTGGTGCCGCCGCCGGCCTTGTTGGCGTTGCCGCCCTCGCCCTTGGCTATCAGGCCGGCCGGTCTGATACAGCCCCTAGTGCTGTGGCAGATATGTCCGTCATTCCTGCATCAACGACCGATCGGGCCGAAATCGAAGGGATCGTGCGGAACTACCTCATCAACAATCCTGAAATCATGATCGAAGTCCAGACCGCGCTCAATGCCAAGCAGGAAGCCGCGCAAAAGGAAGCCTCGACGCAGGTCATCAGCGAAAACAAAGACAGGATATTTCACTCGCCGATGGACGCGGTCTTTGGCAACCCGAACGGCGATGTCACGATCGTCGAATTCTTCGACTATAATTGCGGTTATTGCAAAAAGGCGTTGCCGGACATGGATGCCCTGCTGAAGAGCGATCCCAACCTGCGCTTCGTCATGAAGGAATTTCCGATCCTCGGTGCGGATTCAACCCGTGCGCATATCGTCGCCAAGGCATTCAAGGCGTTGATGCCGGACAAATACCTTGAGTTCCACCGCGATCTTCTGGGCGGTGAAGGACGTGCAACTGAAGCGTCGGCAATGGCCATTGCGGTCAAGCTGGGGGCGAACGAAGCCCAGATCCGCGAGAAAATGCTGTCGCCCGAGATCACGAAGGCTTTCAACGAAAATTTCGAACTGGCAAACAGCCTGAGCATTACCGGCACTCCATCCTATGTCGTGGGCAATGAAGTCGTGCCCGGCGCGCTTGGTGCGGATGTTCTCGCCGAAAAGATCAGCCATATTCGCAACAAATAGCCTGAATATTTACTTTTGCTTGGCAAAACCCTTTGTGGACAAGCATTAACCCTAACTTTGCGGGCTTTTCGCTTGCCGATAAGCCGTCTATATGGGACCACGATTGCGAACTCTTTGGTAGATCATGAAACAGCAGATCTTTATCCTCAACGGCCCGAACCTGAACATGCTTGGTAAGCGTGAGCCGGGAATATATGGCGCGGCGACATTGAGCGATATCGAAGCTCTGTGCCGTGCCGAAGGTGATAATCTGGGCGTTGATATTGTGTTTCGCCAGTCCAATCACGAGGGTGACCTGGTCAGTTGGATTCAGGAGGCAGGCGAGCAAAAGGCGTTGGTGCTGATCAATCCTGCCGCCTACACGCATACATCCATCGCATTGCATGATGCCATCCGCGCCGCCGCCGTCACGCTGGTGGAGGTTCATCTTTCCAATATTCACGCGCGCGAGCCATTTCGCCATCACTCCTACGTTTCCTCTTTGGCCAAAGGGGTGATATGTGGCTTCGGGGTCGATGGCTACGTGATGGGCCTGCGCGCACTCGTCAAGCTGGCAGCGTCGCAGTAGCGGACCGCCAAACAGGTATAAGGGGCTTGAAAAAGCATGGCTAACAGAACCACCGGGATCGACAAGGTCATGATCCGCGATCTCGCGGAAATCCTGAACGAGACCGACCTCACCGATATCGAAATCGAGCAGGGCGACCTTCGCATTCGCGTATCGCGGCAGATAACGATGCAGCCTGCAGCCCCGGTCTATGCGCAAGCTCCGGCTGCCGCCGCCGCTGCCCCGGCGGTGTCGGCTGTTCCTGTCGCAACCGCTGTAGCTGATCCCTCGAAGAACGCCATCCCTTCGCCCATGGTTGGAACGGTGTACCTTTCCCCGGCACCCGGCGCTCGCGCCTTTATCGAAGTCGGGTCACAGGTCAAGGAAGGCCAGACGCTTCTGATCATCGAAGCCATGAAGACGATGAACCAGATACCGTCTCCACGTTCTGGTACCGTTACCGCCATCCTCGTCACAGACAGCCAACCCGTCGAATATGGTGAGTTTCTGGTTGTGATCGAGTAGCGAGAGCATGATGTTTCAGAAAATCCTCATAGCCAATCGCGGCGAGATTGCCCTGCGCGTCCTGCGGGCCTGCAAGGAGCTCGGCATCCAGACGGTAGCCGTGCATTCGACTGCTGACGCCGACGCCATGCATGTGCGCCTTGCCGATGAAAGTGTTTGTATCGGACCGCCTCCTTCGCGCGATAGCTATCTGAATATCCATCAGATTGTTGCCGCCTGCGAAATCACCGGCGCCGATGCGATCCATCCGGGTTACGGTTTCCTGTCGGAGAATGCCAAGTTCGCCGAGATCCTCGAAGCCCACAACATTACTTTCATCGGCCCGACTGCCGCGCATATCCGGGTCATGGGCGACAAGATCGAAGCCAAGCGCACAGCCAAACGTCTTGGTATTCCGGTCGTTCCGGGTTCGGAAGGCGGCGTGACCGACGACAAGGAAGCTGCGCGCATCTGCGCGGAAATCGGCTACCCGGTCATCATCAAGGCCTCGGCCGGCGGCGGTGGCCGCGGCATGAAGGTCGCGATGAACGAAGATGAGCTTTCGATTGCCCTGTCGACCGCGCGGAGCGAAGCGGGTGCAGCCTTTGGCGATGATGCCGTTTACATCGAAAAATATCTGCAGCAGCCGCGCCACATCGAAGTTCAGGTCATGGGCGACGGCTTTGGCAAGGCGGTGCATCTCGGCGAGCGCGACTGTTCTCTGCAGCGGCGTCACCAGAAGGTCTGGGAAGAGGCGAACTCGCCTGCCCTCAATTCCGATGAGCGCGAGCGTATCGGCATGATCTGCGCCAACGCCATGGCCGATATGGGCTATCGTGGCGCCGGCACCATCGAATTCCTCTACGAGAATGGCGAGTTCTATTTCATCGAAATGAACACCCGCCTTCAAGTCGAACACCCTGTGACCGAGGCGATCACCGGCATCGATCTCGTGCACGAGCAGATTCGCGTTGCCTCCGGCGGTGGACTGTCGGTGACGCAGGAGGATATCCGCTTCTCCGGTCATGCCATCGAGTGTCGCATCAACGCCGAAGATCCGCGGACGTTCACGCCGTCGCCGGGCACCATTACCCATTGGCATACGCCAGGCGGCCTTGGCATTCGCGTCGATTCCGGCGTCTATACCGGCTACAAAATCCCGCCCTACTATGACAGCCTCATCGGCAAGCTCATCGTTCACGGCCGCAACCGCGTCGAATGCATGATGCGCTTGCGCCGGGCGCTCGACGAGTTCGTTGTCGATGGCATCAAGACCACGCTGCCTTTGTTTCAGGATCTGATCAATAATCCTGACATTGCCAATGGCGATTATGATATCCATTGGCTAGAACATTATTTGGCTGGCGACGCAGCAGACGCTGCAGAAGAATAGGGCATGACGGGTAAGAACCCGCAAGAAGCATTTAGAATAGACCCCGAATTGTTGCTGCGAGCCTATGCAACCGGGGTCTTTCCCATGGCCGAAGAGGCCGACAATCCGGAAATCTTCTGGGTGCGTCCGGAAAAGCGCGGCATCATCCCCTTCGAGAATTTTCACGTCTCGCGCAGCCTGCGCAAGACAGTGCGCCAAGGCCGCTTCGACATTCGCTATGACACCGACTTCGCCGGCGTCATAGCCGGTTGCGCCAGCGGCAGCGGTGAACGTGCGCGTACCTGGATCAACGGCCCGATCCGCGAAGCCTATGGCAAGCTGTTCGATCTCGGCTATTGCCATACGGTCGAAGCCTGGCGCGAGGGAGAACTTGTCGGCGGCCTCTACGGTATTGCCCTCGGCTCTGCATTTTTCGGCGAAAGCATGTTTTCGCGTGAACGCGACGCCTCGAAAGTCTGCCTTGTCCATCTCGTCGGCCATCTGATCGAAAGAAGCTACACCCTGCTCGATACCCAGTTCACCACCAATCACCTGGAAACATTCGGCGCGGTTGAAGTTCCTCGGCGCCAGTACCAGAAGATGCTGGAAAATGCATTGGCGCAGCCGGCGGAGTTCTAAAAACCGTCGCATATCCTGCTGTATGGTGCCCTGTTGGAACCCGACCAGTATTCAGAACATTCTTGAGAGCAATGTCGGGAGGGCGCATTTCCGTTCGTCCTTGGAACGGGAATAACCCCAAACCAAAGGGAGAGTTGTCGTGAGACTCAATGCTTATTTGAACTTCGACGGTCAATGTGAAGAAGCCTTCAAATTGTACGAGAAAGTGCTGGGCGGAAAGATCGAGAGATTGGTCCGTTATGACGAGATGCCCGAAGGCAACACGTCGGCGCCGGAGCTAGCCAAGAATATCATGCACATCAATATGAAAGTCGGGGATACGATCCTGATGGGATCAGATGCGCCCCCGCCCTACTTCAAGAAGGCTCAAGGCATTTCGGTAAACATCAACACAGAAACGACTGGCGAAGCGGAGCGCGTGTTTGCCGCCCTCTCGGAAGGCGCTGAAAGCATCATGATGCCGATCGGAGAAACATCCTGGGCGGCGCGTTTCGCAATGTTTGTCGACCGCTACGGCACACCCTGGATGATCAACTGTCCAAAGCCGATGTAGGGCTCTTGGCTTTTGCGGGAAATTAGTTCTGGGTTCCGCCCGTCTGGGCGGCATCCGGGGCTGGAACGTCCGACTTCTGTTTGCAGGCCTTTAGCCAGACGTCATACACCGGGTGCTCGACTGCATTGAGACCGGGGCTGTCGGCAAACATCCAGCCCGAAAATATCTTGCGGATTTTGCGGTCGAGCGTGATCTCGTCCACCTCGACAAACGTATCTGTCTTCGGTGTCTCCGTATCGGGACGCGTGTAGCAGACGTGCGGCGTCAATTGCAGCGCGCCGAACTGCACGGTCTCGTTGATGTAGACGTCGAAGGTGGTGATTCGTCCGGTAATCTTGTCGAGGCCGGAAAAGACGGCAATCGGATTGGAGATCTTGTCGCTCGATTGAGCCGATGCGCCGGAGACGGTACCGCATATACTCGCGGCGATCAGCCCGACGGCAAAAGAGCGAAATTTCTGACTGATCATGTCACTTCCGGTTCAGCGCGCACAAGAGGATTTCGATTCCAGCCTGTCGATAAAGGGCAAATGTGGCAGAAGAAGACCGACTATGCGCCTGGTGTCCACGCGTCATAGTCGCCGGTCACGGTCGGCCGGTTGTCGCCATGGGCAATCGAGCCCTGCGGCCGATAGGCAGCGGCGGAACCGGTGAGATTAGGCTGGTGATTCTTTTCCCAAGGATGTGGTTTATAGTTTTCCTGCGAAGGCGCCGTGTCCACCCTGTGGTGTATCCAGCCATGCCAGCCAGCAGGAATAGCCGAAGCTTCCGCATAGCCGTTGTAGATGACCCAGCGGCGCTTGCGCCCTTCCGAATCGAAGGTGCCTTCGTAATAAACGTTGCCGAATTGGTCTTCGCCAACTTTCGTGCCCTTGCGCCATGTGAAGAAGCGGGTACCAAGCGTCGGCCCGTTCCACCACGTGAAAAACTGAGTCATGAAGGTTTTCATAGCAATCCTGCTTCGAACGTTGCCTCGGTTTATGGCCGTATCATTGCCTGATAGCAAGGGTCAAGTTGACGCTGGAGCCAACCGCATTTTGAAACCTGCGTGGCTCTTCTCGAAACCAAGCCGCTCGTAAAAACGGTGGGCATCCTGGCGCTTGGCGTTCGATGTCAACTGCACGAGTGCAATGTCACGCTCGCGCGCAACATCAAGACAATGCTGGATCAACTTCGCGCCAATCCCCTTGCCGCGCATGTCGGCTCGCGTCTGCACAGCCTCGATGACCATTCTTTTCGTGCCGCGACCTGTGAGCGAAGTGATGAAGGTCACCTGCGCTGTGGCAACGACTTTATCCTTGAGAACACCGGCGAAAAGCAGGTCGTTTGGACTGGCTTCAATCGCCGCGAAAGCGCTTTGATACAGCGGCAAGAATTCTGCATCGTTCGTATCATCGTGACCACCGATCGGATCATCGGCAAATAGCGAAATCAGTGCAGGCAGGTCATCGATTGTCGCTTGCCGGAATGTCACATCAATTTCTGTTGTCACGGTGCCAGCTCAAATCCAGTCAGGGATTTTTCCAGAACAAGCACGGAAATACCGGAGTTCGGTTCGCCCCAGTTTTCGATCCGGCTGTTGGTCCGCTCGAATCCCCTGCTTTCATAAAAACTCAGAGCCTTTTGATTTGATTCGATAACTTCCAGCTGCAACGCATAAACACCCGGAAAGGCGCTCTCCATTTCGGCGAGCAGTAACGAACCGACACCCTTTTTCTGATGTTCCGGATGCACGTAGAGCTGGTTGAGAATCGAGAGCTTGTGATCCTTCTGCGACGCATAGGCCATGCCCATGATATCGGCGCCATCATCGGCGATAATGAATTCCGAATAGGGCTTGGCCAATTGCCTCTTGAGCGCGTCGAGCGAATGATAGCGGTTGGTGATCGCATTGACTTTTTCGACGCCGTAAACATCGTCATAGGTCGCATGCCAAGTTTCAACGAGCATGTCGCGTACCGCGTCCAGATCTTCCTTCGTTGCGCTGCGAACCCACATCTATTCGGTTATCCCGAGTTTTGCCTTGACCAGATCGCTGAGGACCTGAGGATTGGCCTTGCCGCCCGTCGATTTCATCACCTGTCCGACGAACCAGCCGGCAAGGCTCGGCTTTGCCTTGGCCTGCTCCACCTTGTCGGGGTTTGCCGCAATGACATCATCAATGGCTTTTTCGATCGCACCAGTGTCGGTGACCTGCTTCATGCCGCGGCTTTCGACGAGTTCGCGGGGATCACCACCTTCATTCCAGACGATTTCGAACAGATCCTTGGCGATCTTGCCGGAAATCGTACCTTCCTTGATCAAATCGATCACGGCGCCGAGTTGTTCTGGCGATACGGGCGATTCCTCGATGCTCTTGCCTGCCTTGTTCAGGGCGCCGAGCAGGTCATTGATCACCCAGTTGGCGGAAAGCTTGCCGTCACGTCCCTTGGCTACAGCCTCGTAGTAATCGGCAATCGCTTTTTCCGTGACCAGGATAGACGCGTCATAAACCGAGAGGCCGAGCGCCGAGACCAGCCGCATCTTCTTGTCGTCCGGCAGTTCTGGCAGGTCAGCCTTCAGTTCATCGACATAGGCCTGCTCGAATTCCAGAGGCAGCAAATCTGGGTCCGGAAAATAGCGATAGTCGTGCGCTTCTTCCTTTGAGCGCATCGAACGTGTCTCGCCCTTTACCGGATCGAACAGCCGCGTTTCCTGATCAATGGAGCCACCATCTTCGAGAATGGCGATCTGGCGGCGCGCTTCATATTCGATGGCCTGGCCGACAAAGCGGATCGAATTGACATTCTTGATCTCGCAGCGTGTCCCGAATTCGCCACCGGGTTTGCGCACGGAAACGTTGACGTCGGCGCGCATCGAGCCTTCGTCCATATTGCCGTCGCAGGTGCCGAGATAGCGCACGATCGTCCGCAATTTGGTCAGATATGCCTTCGCCTCGTCGGAAGAGCGCATGTCCGGCTTCGATACGATTTCCATCAACGCTACGCCGGACCGGTTCAGATCTACGTAGGACATGGTTGGATTCTGGTCGTGCAGCGACTTGCCCGCATCCTGTTCCAGATGCAGGCGCTCGATGCCTATTTCGATGTCCTCGAACTCGCCTTTCTTGTCGGGGCCAACCGAGATGATCATCTTGCCCTCGCCGACAATCGGCTGTTTGAACTGCGAGATCTGGTAGCCCTGCGGCAGGTCGGGATAGAAATAGTTCTTGCGGTCGAAAACCGACTTCAGGTTGATCTGCGCCTTGAGGCCAAGCCCGGTACGGATCGCCTGACGCACGCACCATTCGTTGATCACCGGCAGCATGCCGGGCATGGCGGCATCGACCAACGATACATTCTCGTTGGGCTCGGCGCCGAAAGTCGTCGATGCGCCGGAGAACAATTTCGAATTGGAAGTGACCTGCGCATGGACTTCCATGCCGACCACGATCTCCCAATCGCCTGTGGCACCTGAAACAAAACGTTTGGGTTCGGGCGTACGCGTATCAACGAGAGTCATGCTGGTGTGTAATTCCTGGCTAAAATTGTCTACGAGACCTGTTGAAAATTCAACCCGGTGAGATAGCTGGTGTGGTTTTCGAGAACCGGAGCGCAGTGGACATTTTCGTCCATGAGCACCGGAAGCGCAGAAAATCGCATCAGATGTCCATCAGGATGGATTTGCAATAGGTCTCGGCATACTGGCTAGTGCAAACCGCCCCATGAGGCAAGTCTTTCGCGCTTCGAGAAGTGATATGTCACTTGGTTGACAAGGCAAAAGGGCAAGAGTATTCATTAAGTCATCAGATGACTTTAGGACTTTCCCATGCAACCCGCCGTCCGTACCAATCTCACAGACACCGCAATCCAGAATATTCGGGCGGAGATCACCGCCAGCCGCTGGCAGATCGGAGAGCGCATTCCGAACGAGGCGACACTTGCGGATATGCTGGGCGTCAGCCGCGGCACAGTGCGGGAAGCCGTTCGCGTCCTCGTTTCTCAAGGCATCCTTGAGACGAGGCAAGGTTCGGGCACCTATGTCCGTTCGGTGATCGATGCGGAGGACAGTCTGCTTCGCATCCGGCGGACCGGGCTTCGCGATCAGGTCGAGACGCGCTGCGCCCTCGAAGTGGAGGGAGCGCGCCTTGCCGCAACACGCCATACTCCGGAAATTATCGCAGAGCTGCGTCAGATGCTGGCGGATCGCGGCGAATACGACCCCGCCGATCATGATCGCTATGTCGAACAGGACCTTGCGTTCCATAAAGCAATTGTTGCCGCTTCCGGAAACAACGCGCTCATCGAGGTCTACGAGTTCTTCTCAACCTCGACCCAGGAAGTCATCAAGGCCACGGTGACTGGCGAACTTCCTGAACCCGACATGGCAGCACATGCCGCCATTATCGACGCCATCGCCTCGGGCGATCCGGAGACAGCAACTCTCACCACCCGGGCTTTCATGGCTCCCATTCTTCTTGAACTTGACCGGCTTCTCGCATCATGAACCAGCATATGTCTCCCGGCTCTCAAATACGGGATATCGTCAGCGAACAGCTGATCAATGCCGAAGCCGACAGCGTTCCACAGCCTCGGCCTTCGGTTTTTGCAAGCCGTGCCGCGCAGATCGTTACGGGATTGAGCCTCGTTCTCATTGCCTTCAATCTCCGTCCTGTCTTTTCCAGCGCTTCCGCGCTTCTGCCGGAAATCATCGAACAGACGGGACTGTCATCATTCGGCGCTGGCGTTTTGACTACCCTGCCCGTTGTCTGTCTCGGCGTATTCGCACCGCTCGCGCCAAAGCTGGCGCAGCGCGTCGGTGCTGAACGTACCCTGCTCGCCGTGTTATTGCTTCTGGCATTGGGCACGGCGTTACGCGGCTTTGGCTCGCTGCCCTTGCTGTTTTTCGGAACTGTCCTCGCCGGCGCCTGCATCGCTGTCGGCAATGTTTTGCTTCCGGGTCTTGTAAAACGTGACTTCGCCTCGAGAACCGGCATGATGACTGGCCTTTACACAATGGCGCTGTGTGCGGGGGCAGCCAGCGCAGCCGGTTTTACCCTGCCCCTGCAGAGGATGCTTGGCGGCTCCTGGTCCCTGGCGCTTGGTGCATGGGCATTGCCGGCCACCCTCGTTGCGCTGATCTGGTTCCCGCATGCCTTTTTCAGAAAGGTCCGCACGAAGCATGCCGGCTTCAGGGTTGAAGGTCTCTGGCGCGATCGTCTTGCCTGGCAGGTCACTCTGTTCATGGGCCTGCAGTCGTCGTTGGCCTACTGCATCTTTGGCTGGCTGTCGCCGATCCTGCGCGAACGGGGAATCGACGGCGTCACAGCGGGCGTCGTTGTTTCCGTATCGGTCATGGCGCAAGTTTTCGCCTGCCTTCTCGTGCCGTCGATCGCAGTGCATTGCAGGGATCAGCGGCTCATCAATGTAGCGCTCGTCGCACTGGCAATCACCGGCCTGCTCGGGTTTCTGTTCGCTCCCCTATCCACCGTCTGGCTATGGGCTATTGTCCAAGGGCTTGGCCAAGGCGGTCTTATTGCTATTGCCATGACCATCATCGTCTTGCGGTCGCCGAATGCGCATGTAGCCTCGCATCTTTCCGGGATGGCGCAATGCATCGGCTATATACTTGCCGCGACGGGTCCGCTTCTGGTCGGGCTGATCCACAGCCTGACGGGGAGTTTTGCTGCTACCGCGGTACTATTCGTATCGCTCGGGATCGGCGCCAGCCTGTTCGGTTGGGGCGCGGGGCGATCAACCCACGTTGGCGTGAAAACAATCGAGCTTGAAACTGCCTCTCCAAGATCTGTTTGAGATTCAGGTCAGGACGCGCCGAAAATGGTGATTTTCGAGAACCGGAGCGCAGTGAACTTTTGATTCATGAGCACCGGATCGCAGAAGAGCGCCATTTGCAGGCCGTCATGGCGTGAATATCAACAGACCCTAGCGCTTTGCGCCAGTCTGGGGCATCCTAGCAGTGGAGATTGTTGTTCGTGGCAGGGAGGAACGCCATGCGCTGCTTTACGGTACTCGGCCCTTCGCAGGCCGGGAAATCCACGCTCGTGGAAAAGCTGGCCTCACTGGAAGGTGCATCGAAGAAATCCATCTCTCCATACGGATTGGGCCTGACGGAGTTCGAGTTCGGAAACGAAGCTTGGTGCGCGCTGGATGCGCCTGGCTCGGGTGAAGCCTTGGCCCATGCACAACACGCGCTTCTGGCCAGTGATGCATGCATTCTGTGTGTTTCACCAAACCCGGAGGAAGCTGTCCTTGCCGCTCCCTATCTACGAGTGATCGAAGCTTCCGGAACCCCTTGCATCCTCTTTGTCAACCGGATGGACGAGCCAAGAGGACGGCTCAGAGATGTGATTGCCTCGCTTCAGGACTTCGCCAGCCACACTTTGCTCCTCCGGCAGATTCCCATCCGCGAAGGCGACAAGATCGTCGGCAGTTGCGACCTCATTTCGGAGCGTGCCTGGCGCTACCGCGAAGGCCAGACATCAGCGTTGGTCGAGATTCCGACGGACGTTGCGGAGCGCGAACACGAGGCGCGCGCCGAACTTCTCGAACATCTTTCCGAATTCGACGACTGGCTGCTGGAGGAACTCATCGAAGACCGCGAACCGGCCAGCGATGCCATTTATGCCATCTCTTCGCGCGTCCTCAAGGAGAACAGGATCATTCCTGTACTTGTGGGCGCGGCAAGCCATAGCAACGGCATCATGCGCCTGATGAAGGCGCTGCGTCACGAAGCGCCGCAGTATGATGCTCTTCGCGACCGTCTTGCGGCAGCTGCGAACATGAAAGAATCGGCTTTGCTGGGCGTGGGCTTTCACGCCTATCACCGCCAGAATGTCGGCAAGACAGTGCTTGTCCGTGCTCTCGGTGATGGGCTCAAGCAGGGATCCTTGCTCGCGGGCTCCCGTTTGGGACCAGTGCAGGATCCCGGAACGGGTAAACCCGTTTCAACGGCGACAACCCCCGGCGACGTTTTCGCCACGGTCAAATCCGACCACCTGCCTGTTCCGTCCCTGCTGACATCCGATGCCGCCGTCGCACCGCCGGCATGGATAGCGCCGCCGACCCCCATGCTTGAACGGATATTGGTACCGGACAGCGAACGGGATGAAACCAAGCTCTCCGAAACACTGGCGAAGCTCGCAGAAACCGATCACGGCCTCAAGGTCATGCAGGAGGAAGGGACCGGCGCCCAATTGATCTGCGTTCAGGGACCGGTGCATTTGCGCGACCTCTGCAAGACCTTGGCAGAGGTTTTTCACGTCAACGTAACCGACCGCCCACCGAGCCCGGTTTACCGCGAGACGATTTCGAAGACATCGGATGTTCACTACCGCCACCGCAAGCAGACGGGCGGTGCCGGACAATTTGCCGACGTGAAACTGAGCATCCACCCAAATGAACGCGGCGAAGGCTTCAGCTTTGCCGAAACCGTCAAAGGCGGGGCCGTTCCGCGCAATTTCATACCCGCAGTCGAGGCGGGAGCTCGCGAAGCGATGGAAAAAGGCCCGCTGGGTCTTCGGGTGATCGATGTCGGGGTGACGCTGATCGACGGCCAGCACCATTCCGTCGACAGTTCGGAATTCGCGTTCCGGGCGGCAGGAAAAATGGGAGTACGGGATGCGCTTTCCCAAGCCTCGGCCGTACTGATGCAGCCAATCTTCCGCGTGGAAATCCACATCCCCTCCATCTACTCCGGCAGTCTCGTGCCGATCGTCTCCGCCTTCAAGGGCCAGGTTCTGGGCTTCGACCGGGATGAAACCGCCAAGGGATGGGATATTTTCCGCGCGCTCGTTCCGGGCAGCGCGCTCGACGAACTGGCGCGTTCACTGCGCTCCGCGACGCAGGGCATCGGCACGTTTTCCAAAGCCTTCGATCACTTTGAGGAACTGTACGGGAAGGAAGCCGACGCCGTCATCAGCGCGCACGCAGGCTAGAGCCCTTCATGCCTAAAGAGACACAGGTCAGCCGGAGGGAATTCGTGGACAAGGTCAAGGGATTTGGCGAGGCCGATGTCTTTCCATCGGACGATGCTAAAGCCCGATGGATTTGGCCCGAATTCACCCGGCTGACCTGTGTCTCTTTAGGCATGAAGGGCTCTAATCACTAGGGATTGGTTCCGGTCTAAGCCACAATGTGATATCTTCCGCCGTTCCGCGCATGTGAGGATGATGAGAACGGGGGACGTTCGGTGAACTTTCTTTGCGTTGCATTTATCGGAGGAATGTTGGGGGTCTCGTCTGCGCTGGCTGGGCCGCTGCACGACGCTGCCAAAAATGGCGATGTCGCAACCGTTAAACAATTGCTGGACCAAGGCGCTGACATTGCGCAACCGGACGACGCTGGCGAGCCGGTTCTTCTCATCGCATCGCTGGCCGGGCATCCGGAGGTTGTCGCTGTCTTGCTGGAACGCGGCTCGAACATCGAAATTCGCAACAAAGGCGGGCTGACGGCTTTGCACGCTGCTGCCTATGGCGGAAATCTCGATACCGTAAAGTTGTTGGTTGAGAAGGGTGCAGCAGTCAATGACGAAAAGAACTTCTATCATATGACACCTCTGCATGCTGCGGCTGAAGAGGGCCATGCCGATGTGGTCGCTTTTCTATTGGCCCACAAGGCTGAAGTCGAAGCCAAGGAACGGAATGGCTATACGCCACTCACTCAAGCTGGATGGCGAGAACATTGGGATGCGGCCGCCCTGCTGATGAAGGCGGGTGCTGAATGTCAGAAAGCCGAGCTTGTCGGCCAATGGCTCTACACCGAGTGCACCAAGCGCAAATGACGCCTGGTCCCGGTCAGACCCGCACCCGGAAATAAGGGAGAACTGAAATGTCTGAATACCGCTTGAAACGCAAGTTTCGAATTGCCGCGTCTGTTGGCGCAGCCGCAATTCTACTTTCGTTCGTGCCGCCTGCCATAGCCGAGGAACTCGTCAATACTGGCTATTTTGGTGATGTGGCAATCAAGGGCTATGACCCGGTCGCCTATTTCACCCAGAATCAGGCCGTGCAAGGATCCGATAAATATTCACATCGCTGGCTCGGCGCGACATGGCATTTCGCCAGCGCTGAAAATCGCGATCTCTTCATTGCTGATCCTGCAAAATATGCGCCACAATATGGCGGCTATTGCGCAGACGGCGTTTCGTTCGGGACGGTCACGACCAATGTCGACCCCAAAGCGTGGCGGATCATCGAAGGCAAATTGTACATAAGCTATGATCCGGGAGCCGCGGATGGATTTGAAAAAATCCCGACCAAGCTCACCGACTCGCGGAAGCATTGGTCCGATGTCGAGCACACTCTGGTTGCGGAAAAGCTGCAAAAGGATTGGCAGAAGGGACCCGCCAATTGAGGCGCTGCTTGGCTGCTTGATGGGCACCTCAAGGGGCAATGGAAAAATACATCAATGCTCGCGGCGTGACATGAACATATTTCGCGTCGCGCTGCTCCGGCGTGTTGCGGTAAACGTAGCCGCAGACCATCCGATCCAGAAAATAGCCCCCAAACCGCTCGCATAGGCGGTTGCCGCGAACTTCTATCAAGCCGGTTATGTTTGTGTTGGCGCTGCGGTAGGCAGTGTTTCCGGCCTTGTCGAAATACTGGATAAACTCGGTGCCGTTCTTGTGCTTGCCAGTCCAGGTCTTGTCATTGACCATTGTGCTCAATTCCGCCTCACCGATCTGGTCGGCTGGATTGCCTTCGAAGCCGAACGGCCATTCGGGCATGCCGGCCGTGCGCAACCCGGTCAGATGATGGCGCAGATCATCTTCCCGCCAATAGTCGTAGAGATAGCCGTAATACGTCAGATTGCTGTCTGGAAACAGTTCCAGCAATTTTCCCGTTTCCCGGGATGCAAGCGTCTGGTCGCCGCGATCCACATAGGCAGCAGCAAGATATTCACGTGCGGGCTCCGCTTTGGGAAGAGCATCGCGCGCGGTCTCCATCAGGGGAATCGCCCGTTCAGCATCGCGCGCAGTGTAAAAAACAATACCAGCCAGCAACTGAAGGCTTGGCGGCGGCGTGGGATCAAGCCGCAGCGCCTTTTCCATCTCGGCAATCGCCTGCACGCGGCTGCCGGTTTGTGCCAGGATAAGTGCCAGATTGCCGACTATCTCCGCGTCGTTCGGCTGCGCCGCCACTGCCCTGTTGGCTGAGTCCCTCGCCTCCATTTCCCGCCCATCGACCAGTTGCAGAAGCGCGAGCACCGTATGGGCACGAGCGTTATTGGGGTCCAGCTTCAGGGCCTGACCCGCTGCGTCGTAGGCTATCTTTCGTGCCACCGCAGCCGACCAGAGATAGTTGTAGTCGTTGCGCCAGACATCGACAGCCACGCGGGCGATCCCGGCATGAGCATTGGCAAAACTCGGATCGAGATCGAGCGCCTTCTGGTAATATGACAACGTGCGGCGGTAGGTCTCGACGTCGCTGTAATAAAAACCTTCCTGCTCTGCTCTGAGGTAATAATCATAAGCTTCGAGATTATCCGTAGGTATTCGGGCAAGCTGGTCGCGCTCGCCTTCACTCAGCTTTACTTCAAGCGCGGAAATGATCTTGCCTATGACATCGTCCTGGACTGCGAAAAGGTCGGCATATTGGCGATCGTATCGCTCTGCCCACAGGGAAAGACCAGTAAGCGCATCGATCAGCTTGACGTTGATCCGCAGTCGGGAGTCTGCGCGCTGCAATGTCCCCTCGAGAACGTAATGGACGCCGAGTTCTGCGGCCACATCCTGAATCTTTCCAGCCGTATCCCTTATTGCGAAGACCGAATGGCGCGCGATCACAAACAGGCCGGAGACCTTCGACAGTTCCGTGATGAGGTCGTCTGTCAGCCCCTCCGCGAGGTGGTCGTGCTCCGTGTCGCCGCTGACATTGATGAAAGGCAGCACCGCCACCGAAGGCTTGTCCGGCAGCGGATAGGCAAATCGCTCGACCAGCGTCGCCGGCTGGAAGAATATGCCCGGTTGCCACCAGAGTACTGCACCGGCCAGCAACAGAATGATAATCGCTGCGATGGCCGGCACGCGCCAGCGGCGCAGGTTTCTTCGTGCGCCGACTGTCTTGCCCGCCGCAGCAGGGTCGAGGATGACGCGATATATCCGGATCGGTTCGGCGATATTCTTGACGTTCTGCTCGCCGAGCGAGACATAGCCGACCGCAAGCTTCGATTTCACTTGATCGTAGGACGTCCCGGATATGGCGATGCCGCCGGGCTCGGCCAGCGCCTGTATCCGGTCGGCAATGTTGACACCGTCACCCTGAATGTCGTGGCCCTCGACAATGAGGTCGCCAAGATTGACGCCGATACGAAAGTCGAGACGCTCCCCGGGCGGCGCGGCAGCGTTCCGTTTTGCCTTCTCGCGCTGCACCTCGACCGCACAACGCAAGGCATCGACCACGCTGTGGAACTCGACCAGCAGACCGTCACCCATGGTCTTGACCAGGCGTCCGTGATGTTCGGCGATCTTCGGCTCGAAGATTTCCGTCAGGTCGGCTTGAAAACGCGCGCGCGTGCCCTCCTCGTCGATCTGGCTCAAACGGCTGTAACCGACGACATCAGCGATCAGAACGGCTGCAAGACGGCGCTCCATGCCCGGCCCCTTACGGAGCACGACGGCTCCCGCCATATCCTATAGCAGGTTAACTGGCGATACCATTGCGCGGGTAGAAGCCCTTATCAACTCACCCCTCCATCATTTCCCGCAGCACCATGCGCTTGAAATGTTCCGCCAGTGCGTCGCCCTCCTTGCGCTCCACCGAGATCGCAAGGCGCATTGTCGCCTCGCCCAGCTGCATGATCAGGAAGCTCGAAGTCTCAAGCTCCGCGCGGTCAGCACCGGGATCGACCCGCCCCCGTGCCGCCGCCAGCACCGCGCCGTTGATACGGCTATCGGCAAGATCGATATCGCGCAGCGCCTTGTCCGCCTGCGTCCCCGACCAGATATCGCGCATCACCGGCTCGGCCAGGAACATCGCGTAATAGACATCGATCAACTCGCCGAATGCCCGCTGCAGGCCTTCCCTGTCGCGCACATCCTGCAGCCCTTCCGCGATACACTGCTGGCCGAGCACATTGTAGCGTTCCGCCAGCGTGCGGATGATCGCGCCCTTGTCGGGAAAGTACTGGTAGAGCGAGCCGATCGAAATCCCCGCCATTTCCGCCACGTCGCTCATGCGCATGGCATCGCTGCCGCTCTTCTCGATCAGCGTCGAGGCGCAGCTCAATATCCGCTCCACCCGCTCGCGACTGCGTTTTTGCGTCGGCTCGCGCCGTATGCTCTCGACCGGTGCAATCTCATTCATGAGTATTCCTCACATTTCGCTTGACTCCTATAATATGAGCATTTATCACATTTGCAAATATGAGAATTACTCATGTTTAAGAGGAGATGAAAATGACCACCTTCCGCACCTCGAAATTCCCCGTCCTTGTCATCGGCGGTACAGGCAAGACCGGCCGCCGGGTCGCGGAGCGCCTGACCGCGCAAGGCGTCCCCGTCCGCATCGGTTCGCGCAATGCCAGTCCCGCCTTCGATTGGGAGAACCCCGAAACCTGGGCGACCGCCCTTGAATGCGTCTCGGCCGCCTACATCACCTATTATCCCGACCTCGCCGTCCCCGGCGCTGCCGAAGCGATCGGCGATTTCGCCCGCCTCGCCATGCGCAAGGGTGTCAAGCGTCTCGTCCTGCTCTCGGGCCGCGGCGAGCCGGAAGCCCAGCGCGCCGAAGCGATGCTGCAAGCCTCCGGCGCCGATTGGACCATTGTCCGCGCCAGCTGGTTCATGCAGAACTTCAGCGAAAGCATGCTGCTCGGGCCGATCGTCGCCGGCGAGATGGCGCTGCCGGTCAGCACTGTGCGCGAACCCTTCGTCCATGCCGATGATATCGCCGATGTCGTCACCGCAGCGCTCACCGACGACCGCCATATCGGCCAGCTCTATGAGGTCACCGGCCCCCGCGCCCTGACTTTCGCCGAAGCCGCGCACGAGATTGCCAAGGCCACCGGGCGCACTATAAATTACGCCACCATCAGCCCAGAGGAATTCATGCAGGGCCTCGAACAGGACCAGGTGCCAGCCGATATCTCCGCCCTCGTCAACGAGCTCTTCACCGTGGTGCTCGACGGGCGCAACGAATATCTGACCGATGGCGTGCAGAAGGCGCTCGGCCGCGCGCCCCGCGATTTCACCGCCTACGCCCGCGAAACCGCCGCGACCGGCATCTGGGAGGGCGCACAATGATCGCCCTCATCCCGCTTCTCACCCTCATTGCAGCGCTCGGCAGCGGCCTGATGGCCGGCCTGTTCTTCGCCTTCTCGAGCTTCGTCATGACCGCGCTGGCGAAGCTGCCGCCGGAACAGGGCATCGCCGCCATGAACTCGATCAACGTGACCATCCTCAACGCCACATTCGGCCTCGCCTTCTTCGGCACGGCGGTGCTCTGCCTTGGCCTTGGCATCGCCAGTGTCCTGCGCTGGGCCGAACCGGGCTCGGCATGGCTTCTTATCGGCAGCCTGCTTTACCTTGCAGGTGTCATCGGCGTCACCATGGCGTTCAACGTCCCGCTCAATGATGCGCTCGCCGCCGTCTCGCCAACAAGCCCGGAAGGCGTCGCCCTGTGGACCCGCTATCTCGCCGAATGGCTGCCGTGGAATCATGTCCGCACCCTGGCCAATATCGGCGCGCTTATCGCCTTCATCCTCGCCTATGGCAGACAGGCCGCCGCGTGAACCCCGACCAAGGCGAAGCGCCCGCCGCTTCGCCGCATCCCCTCGCCTTGTGCAAATCCCGGCCCTGAGGCACACTCCGGCGCAAACTGCCAAGGAGCAACCACATGTACCAGCCGCCGCATTTCCGCGAGGAGAGGCTCGAAATCCGGCACGCGCTCATCAGGGCGCATCCGCTCGGCCTGTTGATCAACAGCGGCGAAAACGGCCCGAACGCCAATGCCATTCCCTTCCTGCTCGATGCGCAAGCCTCACCCAAGGGCACGCTGCACGCCCATGTCGCCCGCGCCAATCCGCAGTGGCGCGAACTCGCCACAGACGGCCGGGTGCTCATCGTCTTTCAAGGCCCGCAGACCTACGTGTCGCCCTCCTGGTATGCGACAAAACAGGAAACCGGCAAGGTCGTGCCCACATGGAACTATGTCATCGTGCAGGTGCGCGGCACGGCGAGGATCATCGAGGATCGCGACTGGCTGAAACACCATGTCTCGCAGCTCACCGCCCGCAACGAAGCGCCCCGCGCCGCGCCATGGACCGTGGATGACGCCCCGGAAACCTATATCGACGCGCAGCTGAAAGGCATTGTCGGCATCGAGATCGAAATTGCGCAGATCGAAGGCAAGTGGAAAGTCAGCCAGAACCGCCCGGAAAACGACCGCACCGGCGTCGCGGATGGGCTTGAGGCCGAGCAGGATAATACGGAAGCGCGGGCGATGGCCAAGCTGGTGCGGGGTGGCGGGTCAAGATCCCACTGAGTACAGCCGATTCATCGAATTCAAAGGTTTGTTGGCCAAATCGGTCGTATCGCAGACTTATCCAAAAGCGTGTAAACTGGTTCAGCGTCGTGTTCAACAAGCGGGCTAAAACTGCCGGGGTTTCGAGCATAACGGTCAACCCAGAGGTCAATGGAAGCTCGTTTCAAATCAACTAAGCAGTTCACCATCTCCACCCCCTCCTCAGTGCGGCGATACAGCGACTGCGAATTGTTTGGCCAATGGACTGCGAATCCGCACAGTAGGTCACGTTCATCAACCAGTACTTCCATCAAACCCTTATAGTGGCTGTCATACGGGATTGCCCTGCTTTTCTGCATACCCCATACCTGCCGCGCCGTCATTTCCGCTTGAAGATAGGCTGCAATGAAGGCTTTCGCCTTGGTGATCAGCGCATCGAGTTCATCATAGTTGAGCTTGAAAGCACTGGTCCCACTTATACCGCTTCTGCTTCGAAAATCCTCATCAGTTAGTATAAAATCTGAGTGTTGCACGGCGTTGCGCAACTGACTGTTATAAAACTCATCATAAAGATCACCAACGGCCAGTCCAACATCGTTGGAAAGCGCCTTAATAATTTGAATCTTTCTTCCGGTGCGGATCCCATTTTTTCTGAAGCTCTTCTTTTCTTTCTCGGTCAGAAGATCGAAAAATGGATTGGGGCTAAAGCCCTTGCCCAATTGAAACCTAAGTAGATTGGTGATGACTTCATAGGGTGCATCCATCACTACAATGTGGCTGTATAGAAGTAGCCCTAGCCGCCACATCGTCCTCTCGCTATCGGGAAACTTCTTCTTCGGCAGCTTGACCTTCATCAATCTGTTGAGATCATTTAGAATGTGCCGGCTCTCCGCATAAGGGTCCCAACCCTTGTCTTCCATGCCGAGTACCCGCAATAAAGATGCAAAATAGCAAATGATGTCGTTGCTGATTGGATCAGTTGGAAGGAACAATGGTTGGAAGACTTTGAGGTATCGTTGCCGATGTCCCGCGAAGATCGCTTCGGGATCAAACTCTGTCATCTTTTCCCCTAAGCGGAATCGTTTAATGGCATTATATCGTTATCCGTCAAGGCAGGATGTCTTGATTCCAGCCCTAACTCTTCGCCGAGAAGTCGGGCCATTGTTAGGAGGCGGGCGAAGCAGTCAAAACCGAAGTCGAGGGCATCCTCATGCCGGCTCAGCGAAAGGAACCGCTGAAGTTCGTCCATATCTCGCCGAAACGAAAAGCCGACCGCAGTTCCTTGCTCGATCTCCTTCAGCTCCGCTATATCATCATAGAGCGGATAGACGGCTCGCAGGATCGGGCCAAAGACGCCGATCTCTTCTTTGAACAGGACACTGTCACCGACGATCGGATTGCTGGTTCCCATGCAGTGAAGTGCGACAGCACGATATGTCGACATTCGCGATAGCAACAGATCTGCACTTTCCTCATCAAACATCGAAGCAGTCACGAGCTGCGCAAATGCCGACTGTTTCCTTACCATAATCTTCGGCTTGAATTTCTTAGTGCTAAATACCCCGACCTCACCAATCAGCATCAGGTATGCGACCGAATTCACGGCGTCGCGCAGGCCATACAGGGAGTCGAGCAATGCGGCAAACTCGGTGCCGATATTGACTGTGTGCTTGTTCCGGACACAGTGGCCCTTCTTTGGCGGGTTGTCTGCCAAAGTGTTCAAGAAGGAGAAATACGCAATGAAGAGTTTCTCGAATCGCCTCAAAGAAGTTCTAGTCTGAGTGACCAAGCGCCTGACCAGCCCCTCCTCTGCACTCATGTCCCGCTCGTGCAGCACGTGACTTACGCCCGACCAATAAAACTCCTGGCTGAACGCCAGGCATTTTCCATCAGGCCCGAAGGCGCGCAGGGCAAGAATGTCAGAAATTGGGTCGTTTAATTCATCATCGTTGTAGCATTTCGAGCGGGCGAGAATCCGGATGTTGCGGTAGTCGAAAAGCGTGGCGCCGATCTTCCGGTCATTCAGGCTGAAATGCGCCTCATGGCCTGGACTCATGCCGATCGCTTGGCACTTCCCATTCACATCGACGATCAGCTTGATGCCGCCGCTCAGCCGGAAGAGATGCGCAGGTGGGGTCAATTGGTACCGTTGCGGATCAGGATTCCCCGTGTTTTCCATAGCCCCTCGATTCAGCCGGTTGCAGCTTATCACATAGCCGGCCACCGCAAGCAGAGCCGCACGCTTGCCAATTCCGATAACATAGCTCTGAATGGTTGAATACATCGGGAGGGGTGCGATGGGATCTTTAATACTGCCAGACGATTTTGAAGTTGCGCCTGGTTACAGGGTGAGGGCCTGGAGACAACTGGCCCTAGATGACGCAATCCACTACGTCGAAGACTGGAACAAGGCCGTCAAAATACTGGAAACACGTATCCGCAGCCGCTTCTTGGAACCGGCGCAACTTCTAATCGAAAGAGAGAAAGGCAAGGAACGGGGAACAAACGGGTTTGCGATACTCGCCATTGACTTTCTGGTTATCGAAACGATTCAAGGTTTCAAGAGTGGCCGAACGAGCCATAAGAATCAGAGCATGAGTCTATTCAAGACGTTTCTAACGGGATGGGACGCATTCAGGGCCTGCGTGCCGGCCGACATGAATGCGGACGATCTTGCGGTCAGCGTCTATGAACAGGGCCGCTGCGCGCTACATCATACTGGATCAACAGACCGTATTATCGTCAAAAGGAGCGGCCCGATGTTTGTCTTCCATGCCGATGGCCGCATTGAGCTCAACCGCAGCGTACTCCACAGGGAGTTGGCCAAGGCGTTCGATAGCTATATTGCCGACCTCAGAGTTCCGCAAAATGCGGACTTAAGAAAGAAGTTCAGGAACAAGATGAACCACATCTCTACCTAACGCCCAATAGATGTCGAACTGAAGACGCTGTAGTTAGCCCCCGCAGACCCAACAAGATGGGAGTAACTTGGTGAATCGACTGGATGTCCGCTTCCAGTAGCCTTTCTGCCAAAACCACGTAGATTGCTCGCCGGGGAATACCATCGGTTGTATCGGTTTCGCTGCGTTTGCGCCTGTCAGCGCGCAAACGACTTGCCACCGAACAAACCGTCTGGCGGGAGATGTGCATGCTTTTGGAGCTGTTTATCGGTGCCATTTTCGTGGGCGGGACGATCACCCTGATGCTCGCATCCTATTTCCTCATGCGGTGGTTCACAGGCAGTGAGGCTGACGTTCATGAAAAGGATCTGGCGAGTTCAGTCATCTTCCGCATTTCCGCCCTGCATGGGCTGATCCTGGCGCTGGTCTTTGCGCAGGAGATGTTCAGTTACCAGCAATTGAGGCTTCAGACCGCTACCGAGGCCAATGCCATCGCCGATATCTATTTCGATGCCGGGCGTTATGGCGGTGGCCACAATGTGGCAGTCCAGAAGGAGTTGAACGATTATATCCGGGTCGTCGTCGACAAGGAATGGCAGGAGCTCGGCGAAACCAATCGTCTGTCGCCGGAGGCGTGGGCGCAGTGGGATGCCGCCTATAACGCGGTG
The DNA here is from genome assembly GCF_964253365.1 of Phyllobacterium sp. LjRoot231. Lineage (NCBI taxonomy): Bacteria > Pseudomonadati > Pseudomonadota > Alphaproteobacteria > Hyphomicrobiales > Phyllobacteriaceae > Phyllobacterium > Phyllobacterium sp. LjRoot231. The sequence continues at coordinate 2,961,584 of NZ_CAXUQT020000001.1, read as the reverse complement.
CTCGATCTCGTTCCAACCAACCCGCGCGAGCAAAGCCTGCGCAACCATATGCTGGACCGGATTTATCTTATCTCCGACAGCCGCACCAAGCGCGAGAGCACTGTTGCCGATTCGATGAACGCGATTTTCTGGTTCGCCGCCCTTTCTGGCGTGTTCTTCATCGCGCTGGCCTATTATTCCTATCCGCCGCGGAGCCGAAATATCCTGCTGATCTCGATGTTCGGCGCCTATACGGGCATCATCCTGTTTCTCATCTACGCTTTCTCCAACCCCTACATCCAACCGGCGGAGCTCAGCCCGGGCCCGCTTCTGCGGCTGCAGCAGCAGATCGCCGCCCTGCCGCCGGCGAGTTGAACCTCGCCCCATTCCGCATGATTTCAGTGCCGGATGTTCTGGGTCTCGTCGTGTGTCCTGTTGCTGCTGCGAAGGGTGCAATCATAGTAACCGGAGGCACAGGAGCGGGCCGGGTTCATGAAATAATTTTCCACACGGGACTGCCAGTTATTGCGCGTGCTGTTGCAACCGGCAAGCATGGATAAAGCCACAAGGGCGGCAGCAATTTTGACAATTCCCATATCTGTCTCCTCTTGTGCGGATCGGATTCGCATCCGCTTTAGCATGGCGACTGCGCTTTGACATCGGCTTTTGCCGCGATTTGTCTGCCGTCCACCTTCCTCCCTCATGGTGAGCTTGTCGAACCACGCACAGCCGTTTTGCGTGGTTCGACAAGCTCACCATGAGGGAGGAAGGTGCATTGCATGAGGGAGGAACAAGCATTGCACGAGAGAGGAAGGAGTATTGCACGGGAAGGAACCACGCCCTCAAAAATCCTCCGCCTCCGGTATCCGCCCAAACGCAATCTTCGAGCCGATATAATTGCCCGGTCCGTTGTTCGGGCCGAGGTTGAGCGCCTTCGATCCGTGCCGCACGCGTACCTTATCGAGCATATCCGACACCCGCTCCCACTGGCCGCGCTGTTTCACACTCACGCCTGTGTCGAACAGGTCGCGGCTCGCCTCCTCTTCAGCCGACAGATCATGCAGCACCACCGTCACATTGCTGATATTGCGCATCTCACCCGCCGCAATCATTTTCGCGTGCAAATCATTGAGACAATTTAGAAAAGTGTGATCGTCACGCGCCGGACGGAATTGGCCTTCCAGCGTCACGCGGCTGTCGCGCCGCGAACCAATCGTATAGCTCATCGCCCCGGCGCGGTAATGCGAGCGGCGCAGGCGGCGTGCGGCGCTGAGCGCCAGCAGCCTTGCGCATTGCAGCACCTTTTCCGGCGCGCGCCAGTCCGGCGGCAGATTGCGGCCATGGCCGAACATGCGCTTGACCGTCTCCGGCTTTTCCACCGCATAGCCATGCAGCGCCGCAACGAAGCGCTCGCCCTCGACGCTGTTCCAGATGGCGCGGGCGTGCTTTGGCGCGAGGTCCCACAAGCCTCTGATGTCACGGACGCCAGCCTCGCTCAAGCGTGCCGCCATGCCCTTGGAGATGCCCGGCAAGTCGCGCAATTCGAGATCGAACAGGCGTCCCGGCAAATCGTCATGGTCGAGCAGCACGAAACCGTCCGGCTTGTCCATTTCCGCCGCGATCTTGGCCAGGAGCTCATTGACGGAAATGCCGATCGAACAGGTGAGGATCGGCCCGATCTCGTCATGCAAGGCACGCTTGATCCGCGCCGCCAGTCCCGGCGCGTCGCGCGCTTCCGATTGCAGCAGGTTGCAACTCACCTCGTCGATGGAGCGGACGGCGGCGATCGGCACGCAGCGCTCTATCGTCTCGAGGATGCGATTATGCAACTTTACGTATATGTCCGGTCGTGCCTCGATGAAGACGATATCCGGACATTTCTCCTTCGCCTCACGTACCGATGTGCCGGTCTTGATACCGAAGGGCTTCGCCTGCCGGCTGGCGGCGATGACACTCGTATGAGGCGAGTCCAGCGGCACAACTGCAACCGGGCGTCCTTGCAGCGCCGGATTGAGCTGTTGCTCGGCGCTGGCAAAGAAGCTGTCGAAATCCAGATACAGCTTTTCAGGATGGGTCGGTTTACGCATGTTCAAAAAGTTCTCAGCTGAGAACAAAACTAGAACACGGATCGCAAAAAATTGGAACAGGATTCTGCGGAAAATGAGGATAAGTTTCGCCGATTCCTGCACAAGAATCTGCGAAAATGGCGCAAGAATCTTCAAAAATGGAAGACGAATCCGGCGATCTCACACAGCTTTAGCCGCGTCGAGGATGCGGAATTGCGTGGTGGTGGAGCCGTTCCAGTGGTTGAGCGCGAGGTTCCCCGCCACATGCAGCGACTGGCCTAACTGGTTGAAAAGAAAGTCCCCAAGCGGGCTGCCGACGGCCCGGAAGGCGATTGCATTGATGCGTTTGCCGTCCGCGCCTTCCAACGTCGCCTTGACGTGCGCCGTGCCAACCGTTCTCGCATCAACCAGCCTGTGATGCGGCAAAACCAGTACGGGCTGCGGGTGTCCGGAGCCATAGGGACCCGCCCTTTCCATGGTATCGTAGAGCGGCACGGTCGTCCCCGCGGCGCTCAACGCGCCGTCGATGGCGAGCGACGCGTTGCCGCGCAATTGCCCGACAATTTCGCTGGCGCTTTCCTCGAAAAACGCCCGTAAAGCCCCCATTTTACTGCGTTCCACGGTGATTCCGGCCGCCATGGCATGCCCACCACCCTTGACCAGAAGCCCCCGTTCGACGGCGTTCCGCACCAGTTTTCCAAGGTCAAAACCATTGATCGAGCGGCCCGAACCACTGCCTGTGCCGTTGGCGTTGAAAGCTATCGCGAAGGCCGGACGCCGGGTTCGCTCCTTCAGCCGCGCTGCGATCAGCCCGACGATGCCGGGGTGCCAATCGTCGCTGGCAGTGACCAGAACCGCAGGCCCGGATCCAGCGGAAAGCTCGACCATCGCCTCGGCCTCCGCCTGTTCCAGCATGATCGTTTCCATCGCCTGGCGTTCCTGGTTCAGCCGGTCGAGTTCCTCGGCAATGCGCATCGCTTCGTTCGGATCGTCCAGCGTCAGCAGCCTTGCGCCCAGCCCGGCATCGCCGATCCGCCCGCCGGCATTTATCCGGGGACCCACTAAGTATGCGAAATGAAAGGCATTTAACGGTTCACCGATGCGCGACACCCGCGCCAGCGCGGCGAGACCAGCGTTTTGCTGAGCTCGCGCAACGAGAATACCCTTGACCACGAAAGCCCGGTTGAGCTCCTTCAGCGGCACCACATCGCACACCGTCGCCAGCGCCACGAGATCGAGCAATGACAGGAGATCAGGGGCGAGAACACCCATGTTGACGTGCTGCTCGCGCAACACCCGCGACGTCTGCACCAGCGTCAAAAACACCACGCCGGCGGCGCAAAGATGGCCCTGCCCAGACAGATCATCCTCGCGGTTCGGATTGACCACCGCATGCGCGGCAGCCGGCAATTCGCCGCCGACCTGATGGTGATCGAGCACGACCACATCGGCACCGGCTTCCTTGGCCGCCGCAATCGCCGCCGCACTGTTGGTGCCGCAGTCCACCGTGACGATCAGCGACGCCTGTTGTGCCAGTTCCTGCATGGCTGCTGGATTGGGGCCGTAACCCTCAAAAATCCGGTCGGGGATGTAAATCCGGTTGGCAATGCCATAATGGGTGAGGAAGCGCGACAGGATCGCCGAAGAACAGGCGCCATCCACATCATAGTCGCCGAAAATAGCGACTTTCTCTTTGCCCGCGATCGCTTTGGCGATGCGCTCCGCCGCCTTGTTCATGTCGGTTAGAGAAGCAGGATCAGGCATGAGGCTCTTGATCGTCGGCTCCATGAAGGCAGCCGCCTCGTCCAGGCCGACACCTCTGCCCGCCAAGACCCGCGTCACCAGGTCAGGAAAGCCGTGGTTTTGCGCCATGGCCAGCGCTATATTGGCCTCGCGCTGCCCCAGCCGGTCGATCCATTTCAGACCGGTTGCCGATTGTTCAACGCCGAGGAAAAGCCGTTCAGGTATCATCGACCCGTTCAATCATTCGGCGGCAATGAATGCAATGCTTCGAAAGGCGTATCCAACGGCAATCGCGAATAGTTGCTCAGTTCCCGGGTGGTAATGCCAGAGCGCTTACGGTGGAGGCAACGGACGACGCGAAGTCTGTAAGCTGGCGATCCACGAGTTCTTTTGAACTGAGCCTGTAGTTGATGACGGGCTGGATAAGCATGTAGCGGCCAAGCACGCCCGTTGCGCAGACCAGAAAATCATCCTTCTTCTGCGGATCATCGGAACTGACGCAGGCCATCGCCCGGTTGCCATAGCTCACATTCGTCCGCTGCGCGATCTGACCGGGCTGGGTGCTGTGGTATTGGAAGGCCTGGTCGAGAAGGCTGCGCACCACGGGATCGTCCGGTCCGTCCCTGACCGGATAGATGCCTGGCACATTGCTGGCCCTTACACCATTGATCGATACGATAGCACGTGCGTCCAAGCCGCCATATTCGATGGTCGCACTGAAGTTTTGGGGATCGCTGTTGCGACTGATCACGGTGAACGGGCCGGATGTGTCGGGCAGACTGATCAGAATGTCACCTGAGCGATAGCCCTGAATAAGGTCCGGGTCGGTTTCCTGCGCATGCAATGGCGAAATCTGGGCCAGACCCAAGGCTCCCGACAACGCGCAACTGGCTATTCTGTGCTGGATATTCATGGCTGTCCCGACCGGAATAAATCCCTCTAAAACCAAAATAGCAAAAATCCTGTCGTTCCAATAGGGTACAGAGACATTTGTCAGTAAACAGCCTTAAAAAACAAACTGCCGGCTCTTTCGAACCGGCAGCGGAAGACTTCGACACAAACGTTCCTACTGGAACTTGGTCATATCCTGATGCTTCGCCTTGATTTCGCGCACAGTCTGCGAGTGCGAACGCATGACCACTGTATGAGTCTGGATATAATCGCGTGCGAATTTCACACCGGAAAGCATATTGCCGTCAGTAACGCCTGTTGCGGCAAAGAGTACGTCACCTTTGGCCATCTCTTCCATCGTGTAGATCTTCTTCGGATCGCTGATGCCCATCTTGGCGGCGCGGGCAATCTTGTCGTCACTGTTGAGCTGCAGACGGCCCTGCATCTGGCCGCCGATGCAGCGAAGCGCCGCAGCTGCCAGCACGCCCTCGGGCGCGCCGCCGATGCCGATATAGATGTCGATGCCGGTTTCATCCGGATCGGTCGTATGGATCACGCCAGCCACGTCGCCATCGCCAATCAGCCGAATGGCAGCGCCGGTCGCGCGTACTTCCTCGATCAGTCGGGCATGACGCGGCCGGTCCATGATGCAGGCCGTGATTTCATTGATGGGCACGCCTTTGGCTTTTGCCACCGCCATGATGTTTTCTATAGCAGGCGCGTCAAGATTGATGAGACCGGCGGGATAGCCGGGTCCGACGGCGATCTTTTCCATGTAAACGTCGGGCGCGTAGAGAAGATTACCCTTTTCCGCAATGGCAATGACGGCGAGCGAGTTCGGCAGGTTCTTGGCGCAGATTGTCGTGCCCTCCAGCGGGTCGAGCGCGATATCAACTTCGGGTCCGTTGCGCGTGCCGACTTCCTCGCCGATGTAGAGCATCGGCGCTTCGTCGCGCTCGCCCTCACCGATGACGACAGTACCTGCGATTGGCAGGCGATTAAGCTCCTGACGCATCGCATCGACGGCCGCCTGATCCGCCGCCATCTCATCGCCGCGTCCACGCAGACGTGCCGCAGCAACAGCAGCGCGCTCGGTTACACGCACGAGTTCGAGGGTTAAAATACGATCGAGGCCTACATCAGTCTGGTCGGAAGTTTTCAGCATAATAATTCCTGCGTTCGTGTGGACGTGCCATATTCCGGATGAATACAGCCCTCCTAGCATTGCTATGCAAACCTTTTGTCAAAGTCGAAACGCAGCGGCAAGAGCAGACGGACAAGAAAATCCTCTTGTCGAAAAAGCTAATCGATTAAACGGCGTAGACGGAGTTTCTCTGACTTTTCAGCCTGCCCGTTCGATACGGATCATCTGTGGTTTGTCGGTCGCATGCCCGTCCTTGACGATGCCTTCGAGCGCCTTTTTTACTGCCGCCTCAGTCGTCTCGTGCGTCACGAGAATAACTGTCTTGGTCGCTTCCGGCTGGTTGCTAGCACTCTGCCGCTGCACGATCGATTCCAGGGAAATATCATTGTCAGCCATGCGTTTGGCGATGGCGGCAAACACGCCGGCTCGGTCATGCACGGTCAGGCGGATGAAATAGCCACCCTCATGCGCGCGCATCTTGGCGCGCTTGTAGGGCGCGAGCGCCTTGGCGGGCGTGCCGAAGACAGGCCCATGCTGGAAACCCGGGCGGCTCTTCGCAATATCGGCAAGATCGCCAATGACCGCCGACGCCGTTGCCGCGCCGCCTGCGCCAGGACCCGACAGGAGCAGTTCGCCCAGCAGATCGGTCTCTATTGCCACGGCATTGGTCACACCATGCACCTGCGCGATGACAGATTCGACTGGCACCATGGTTGGGTGAACACGCTGTTCGATGCCGCTCTCTGTCTTGAGCGCGACGCCAAGCAGCTTGATCCGGTAGCCGAGCTCGTCAGCCGCCTTGATGTCGGCCAACGAGATATTACTGATGCCTTCGAGATAGATATCGTCAGCGGAGATCTGCGTGCCGAAGGCCAGACTCGTGAGGATCGCCAGCTTGTGCGCCGTATCATTGCCCTCGATGTCGAAGGTCGGATCGGCCTCGGCATAGCCAAGCCGCTGCGCATCGGCGAGGCAATCCTCGAAGGATATGCCCTCGTCCCACATGCGCGTCAGAATATAATTGCAGGTGCCGTTCATGATGCCGTAGACGCGAGAGACTGTATTGCCGGTCAGGGATTCGCGTAAGGCCTTGATCACCGGAATACCGCCAGCAACAGCGGCTTCGAAGTTCAGAAGCACGCCCTTGTCTTCGGCGATCCTGGCGAGCGAAACACCGTGCTTGGCGAGCAGCGCCTTGTTGGCGGTGACCACATGACGGCCGGACCTGAGGGCGGCTTCAACCGAAGCGCGTGCGGGTCCCTCATCTCCGCCGATCAGTTCAATGAAAACATCGATCTCGTTGGATTTGGCCAGCGCAACGGGATCATCGAACCACGTTGCGGAGGAGAAATCGACGCCGCGGTCGCGCTTGGCGTCCCGTGCTGAAACGGCGGTGACGACGATTTCCTTGCCGCACTGACGGGTGAGCATTTCGCCCTTGTCACGCAATATTTTCAGGACCGAGGCACCAACAGTACCCAGTCCGGCGATTCCCACGCGCAGCGCTTCGCTCATCGTTTGATTCCCTGAATTTATATTGATGCGGCGCCGAAAGGCGCCGCAGATTCCGGTGTCGGCAGCGTCGGATCAGCGACGTGCGTTCAACGAAATGACATTGTGCAGCTTGTCTTCTGCAGTTGACAAAAACCGCTTGAGATTGCGGGCCGCCTGACGAATGCGGTGTTCATTCTCCACCAGCGCGACACGAATATAATCGTCGCCATGCTCGCCAAAACCGATACCAGGCGCAACCGCAACATCCGCATGTTCGATCAAGAGCTTGGAGAATTCCAGCGAGCCCAGGCTGCGGAATTTCTCCGGGATGGGCGCCCAGGCGAACATGGTGGCTGCCGGTGCCGGAATATCCCAGCCGGCACGGCCGAAGCTCTCCACGAGCACATCGCGCCGATGCTTGTAGATATTGCGAACCTCGGCGATGTCCGAGCCATCACCATTCAGCGCAGCGGCGGCGGCAACCTGGATCGGCGTGAACGCGCCATAGTCGAGATAGGATTTGACGCGCGTCAGCGCCGAAATGAGCCGCTCGTTACCGACGGCAAAACCCATGCGCCATCCGGGCATGGAGAAGGTCTTCGACATGGAGGTAAATTCAACCGCGACATCGATTGCACCCGGCACTTGCAGCACAGATGGGGGCGGCGCTCCATCGAAGTAGATTTCCGAATAGGCCAGATCGGACAGGATGATGATTTCATTCTTGCGGGCAAAAGCCACCACATCCTTGTAGAAATCCAGCGACGCGACGTGCGCGGTGGGATTCGACGGGTAGTTAAGAATCAACGCCAGCGGCTTCGGAATGGAATGGCGTACCCCGCGCTCCAACGCCGGAATGAATTGATCATCGGGCATTGCCGGTATCGAGCGGACGACACCGCCCGACATGATGAAGCCGAAGGCATGGATCGGATAGGTCGGGTCAGGGCAAAGCACCACATCGCCGGGAGCGGTGATGGCCTGCGCCATATTGGCGAAGCCTTCCTTGGAACCGAGCGTCGCCACGACCTGCGTGTCGGGATTGAGTTTCACGCCGAAGCGGCGGTCGTAATAGGCCGCCTGCGCGCGCCGCAAGCCTGGGATACCCTTGGATGAAGAATAACGATGGGTGCGCGGATCCTGAACGGCCTCGCACAGCTTGTCGACAATGCCCTGAGGTGTCGGCAGATCGGGATTGCCCATGCCGAGATCAATAATGTCCGCACCCGCCGCTCGCGCGCTTGCCTTCAGGCGATTGACCTGTTCGAAAACGTAAGGTGGCAGGCGGCGAACTTTATGAAATTCTTCCATAGGGTTGGGTCCGGTTAAAAAGGGTTGGATATGCGGGTGCGCTATACACCCAAATGGCACGATGGTCGAGCAATCATTGCGCGTATCTGATCGTTATGTCCCTCCTTTGCCACGCCCGCTTTTGCGTCTGGCCATTGAATGGTGGTGGGAAGACGGGCGGTCGTCGAAGCGCGTCTTGGTAGAATAAAAATGCGATCCGAAGACCGCCCGTCCGGCGTTTTTTGATCCCGTCCGTTCCGCGTCGGAAACGCCAGCGGCCAGGACTGCGCCCAGCCAATCTGCCGCCCTCACAGTGCTCGTCCAGCACGCACCGGCCTTAGTACCGGCAGGGGAACCCTTGGACAGAACTTCCCCGGACGGCGGGTCCGTTACCCGCCATCGGAGGCACCGATCCTCTCCCCACTTCGAACGGCTCCGGAAGCAGTTCCCCATGGAAAGGACCGGGTTAGAATAACCGAGGTTTGGAGAGCGTGGATAAGTTGCCACGATTATTTTTGATCTGAGGGTGCTGATTTGCCGGATGGCAATGCTGCTGTGCGTGGTTCGACAGGCTCACCATGAGGGAGGTGGGCTGATTGCAAGGAGTCAAGATCTGCAAGGTTGGCGACTATCCATGCAATCCTCAATTTCCCTCATGGTGAGCCCCGTCGAACCACGCACAGCAGCATTGCCATCCGGACAGGCAGGGCAGTCGCCACCCTTCAATGCTGAAAAATCGAACAGAAGTGCCTTTGCCCCACTCCCCTGTGGGGATGCAGGGCAAGAATGTACCGACACTCGATCAGAAGCTAAAACTTATCCACGATTTCGGCGCGATCCAGTGCGCAAAAGAGAACGTAACAGGCCCTTGCCAACAAGATTACTGGGGTGTGGACGACGACTTCCCCTCAATCTCCTTCAGATCAGCTTCCTGCTGCTTTTTGAGCAGCTGCATCTCGGCCTGCCTGCGAGCTGCGACGGCTGGATCTGAGGACGGACCGGCTTGACCAGCCTTGGCTACGGAAAGCTTTGAACGCAGTGCGTCCTTTTCTTCCGGCGTGAACTGCGTGGTTTCGCCCTTGGGGTCAGGAGTGAAGTGTGGAAAGGTGCCAGTGTTTACCGGCCCGGTCAAAGGCGAGTTCGACATGGGTGCAGGGGGCGTATTGGCGCAAGCGCTCAAACCCGCAATCAGAATGGCGCCAACAGAGAAGCGCATAATGTTTTTGACCGAAATGTTCATTATGTGTCCTGACTGCGAAAAACGATTTCATCATTGTCGTAACAATTGCACGTTAGAGGGATAGCACCGATTTATGATATGATGTCAATATCGCGCATCGATGGGAGCGAGCGACTGCATGGATAATCAAGGCGATAAGAGCGGCAAGACCCCGAACCTTGATAATTATGTCGTCAAGGATCCGGAAGCCTTTGCGCGCAATGTCGCCCACATGATCGAGCAGGCCGGCAAGGCGGCTTCCGCCTGGGTCGAACCGCGCGAAAAGGGCCTGAAGCGCGACACGCTCGCCGATCCCGTCACTGATGTGGTGAAGACGCTCTCCAAGGTTTCGGAATATTGGCTTTCCGAGCCGGCACGAGCCCTCGAGGCCCAGACCAAGCTTTTCTCCAGCTATATGGTGATCTGGTCCAATTCCATTCGCCGCATGAGCGGTGAAGAGGTGGAGGACATCGTCACGCCGGACAAGGGCGACAAGCGTTTTACCGACGAGGACTGGGGCAAGAACGCCTTTTTCGATTTTCTCAAGCAGGCCTATCTCGTTACCGCGCGTTGGGCTGGAGATCTCGTCGAAAACGCCGAAGGGCTCGACGATCACACGCGGCACAAGGCTGCCTTTTACGTCAAGCAAATCACCACGGCGGCGTCGCCAAGCAATTTTCTCCTGACCAATCCGGAACTCTACAAGGAAACGGTTGCCAGCAATGGCGAGAATCTGGTTCGGGGCATGAAGATGCTCGCCGAAGACATTGTCGCCGGTGGCGGCGATCTGCGCCTGCGCCAGTCCGACCTGACGAAATTCGCGCTCGGCGAGAATGTCGCCACCACACCCGGCAAGGTCATTGCGCGAAGCGAAGTCGCGGAAATTATTCAGTATGAGCCGGCGACCAAGGAGGTGTTCAAGCGCCCTCTCCTGATTTGCCCGCCATGGATCAATAAATTCTATATTCTCGACCTGAACCCGGAAAAATCCTTCATCAAATGGGCCGTGGAACACGGCCATACGGTTTTCGTCATTTCATGGGTCAATCCCGACCAGCGCCACGCCATGAAGGACTGGACGGCCTATATCAATGAAGGCCTGCGCTTTGGGCTCGACACGGTCGAGAAAGCCACCGGCGAAAAGGCCGTAAATGCGATCGGGTATTGCGTTGGTGGTACTTTGCTCAGCGCGGCCCTGGCGCTGTTTGCCAAGGAAGGTGAAGAGCGAATCAAGAGCGCCACGCTGTTTACGACGCAGGTGGATTTCACCCATGCTGGCGATCTCAAGGTCTTCGTTGACGAAGACCAGATCCGGGCGCTGGAAAACGCCATGTCGGCGGAAGGGTACCTTGACGGCACGCGCATGGCGACGGCGTTCAATATGCTGCGCTCCGGCGATCTGATCTGGCCCTATGTGATCAACAACTATATGCGCGGACGCGATCCGGTGCCGTTCGATCTGCTTTACTGGAACGCCGACGCCACTCGGATGAGCGCAGCGAATCATTCCTACTATCTGCGCAATTGTTATCTCGACAATAATCTGGTGCGCGGCATGATGAAGCTCGCGGGAGAAAACCTCTCGCTCGGTGATGTCAAAATCCCGATCTACAATCTCGCCGCCAAGGAAGATCATATCGCTCCTGCGCTTTCCGTCTTCACGGGCTGCCGTTATTTCGGCGGCGACGTTACGTACGTCATGGCGGGTTCCGGCCATATTGCAGGCGTGGTCAATCCCCCCGCCAAGAACAAGTATCAATATTGGACGGGGGACAAGCCAGTCGGTGCATTCGATGAATGGCTGGCGAAGGCGGCTGAGCATCCCGGTTCCTGGTGGAATCATTGGGAGAAATGGATCGAAGCGCAGGACGGAGCGCGCGTTCCCGCGCGCATACCCGGTGAAAATAACATGGAAATTCTAGCCGAGGCACCGGGAAACTACGTTCGCGTCAGAGTTTAAAACACGCGATTCAGCCGTATGGGGAGCGGTTACGAAGACTTAACGACAATGGCAAGAAAGTGGCCGATCACGTTTTCGCCTTATTCTAGCTATACTTGAAGCCTTGTGCAGATGACAAAAGTTCACTAACTCTGACGAATCTCTGCCGGTGTTATTTGCACTTCAATAGAACTTCGCGAGCTTTCTGCTCTTTCAGAAGCGGACCGGACTGAACACTACAGGGGCCGGAAAAGACGAGACGGGGGAATCGTTGAAATTACTGCCAGCTTCAGTTTCTGCCCTTCGGGCGAGTACGGTTGCATGCGTCATTGTGCTTTCCGCCATGGCAGCTACATCGTGCACCTCGACAGTCTCGAGCCCCAGCGTTACTGCTGCGCTGGCTCCAGGAAGCGATGCGAAGCAAACGACTGACAACGCCATGCCGTCGGGCGGCGCGCAAGCGGTAACCCCCGAAGCGCTGGCCCTGGCCGGACGCACCGAAACAAATGCGCTTCAGGCTATCAAGCAAGCTGCCAAGCCGACCGACGGTAAGACTGCTTCGGTAACCACCGCAGCAGAAGCGCAAAAAGGCACGGATCAGCAAACCGCGGTCACAGCTACTCCGACAGAGCCCAAGCCCCCCGTCAAAACGTCACTCTTCGGTTCGAGCGCTCCGGCCATTACAGAAGAGACGCAGGTTGCAAATGCGGCAACAGTTGCCGCGCCGCCCGTCAAGACGTCTCTGTTTGGAAATCCGATGAGGGGCGAAAGCGACACACAGCCGAAAAAGGCGCCACAGCAGGCTACCGAGGCTCCGGCGGATAATCCAGACAATGCCGAGGCCAAGGCCAATCAGGCGCCTGCGTCTTCTGAGCAAGGCATTGCGCCTGAAGCGACGCGCCCAGTAACGTCGGCGAAGAACAACGGCGCGCTGATGCGGCTGTTCTCCAACAATCTTTCGAAGCCGGCCGGAAAGCGCCTGATCGCCGTTATCGAACCAAAATCACAACCTAAGCTTCGCGCTGTCAATACACCTGTTCAGACAACATCGGCGCTCCCCGCTGCCAGCTCATTCGCCAGCCAGACCCAATATGTATCATCCTCGCTCCCCGGCGTACGGCCCAACGCCGGCATCCAGATCATGCAGCGCGACAGCCTTTATGAGGATGACGATGTTGAAGCCGCCGCCGCTCCTGTGATTTTGGCTTCTGCTGCAGGCCTCGCACGCTTGGCGCCGAACGGTCTCAAGGTGCAGCGTGAAGGCGTTCAGGTCGCCTGTCTCAAGCCACAGCTCGTTGCCATGCTCAAGACCCTTGAGCGCCGGTACGGGAAATCGGTGATTGTAACATCCGGCTATCGCAGCCCGCCCTACAACCGGCTCGTCAACGGTGCAAAGGCTTCGCTGCATATGTCCTGTGCAGCAGCGGACATACAAATTCCTGGGGTTTCAAAGTGGGATTTGGCCAATTTTGCCCGCTCCATGCCCGGCCGTGGTGGCGTTGGTACCTATTGTCACACCGAATCAGTGCATGTCGATATCGGCCCGACGCGCGACTGGAACTGGCGCTGTTCACGCAGGGCCGGTTGAATTTGTCCGTTCAAATACTGCTCCCGGTTAACGATAAGCATAGCGGCGCGGGCCATGGGCGGCACAAACTTCACTTTTTCGAAAAAAGAATGCTTTATGGGCTTGCGGCACAAAAACTGTTTCACTATAAGCCGCTTAACCGAGCGGCGCCCATCGTCTAGCGGTTAGGACGGCGCCCTTTCACGGCGCAAACAGGGGTTCGATTCCCCTTGGGCGTACCAGGTTTTCCCTAGAAAATTCAATTACTTGCCTGTAAGAGCTCTCATCGCAGGATGTTTGCTTGCAACAGAAAACGGCCAGCTTTGGGTAGGCTGGCCGTCCGATTTCCTATTGCTGCAACCTAGTTGGCTGGCGCTGGTTTTGCAGGTTCCGGGGCGGGTGTTGCTGGTGCCGGAGCAGGTGTTGCCGGTTCAGATGTTGTCGCGGGCGGCGTGGTAGTACCTTCAGATGGTTTGTTGTCACAGGCTGTCAAACCAAATGCAGCGAGAGCAACAAACGGTAGGAAAAACTTGAGTTTCATCACGTCTCCTCCTGATGAGTTTCGTCCCTTTGCGTAGAATGTGACACTCTTGCAGATTAGAACAGCCCGGTTTTTTCAAGCTTTGTCACCGCCTGTTAGACAAAGTTATGAGACCCGAATCGGCAGCTGACCTATTATCGGAGTACTGCCACATCGGTTTGCGGCAGTAGGGTCCAGTTCAACCTCCAAGCTGGCCCGATTCTCCCACCCCAGAGCATACTTAACCTGCCTTTCAGAGGCAGGTTTTTTTATATACGAGCGATACTCCACGCGTCACGATATTGTCCCCGCCAGCCATGTCGGTTAAATCTCGCACATGATCTTCGCTTCCCCTCTCGTTACCGGCCGGCTGGTCCAGCGTTACCAGCGCTTTCTCGCCGATATCATTCTCGATGACGGCAAGCCAATCACCAGTTCGGTTCCCAATACCGGCTCTATGCTGGGTCTGACGGATCCGGGCATAAAGGTATGGCTATCTCTTTCGGACGGATCGAAACGCAAATATCCGCACACTTTGCAGATGGTTGAGACGCAAGGCGTCATGGTCGGCATCAACACAGGCCTGCCAAACCGCATTGCCGAGGAAGCGATCCTGTCGGGTCTGCTGCCGTCATTGAGCGGCTATGGCGAGCTCAAGCGCGAGCAGAAATACGGCCTGAGTTCGCGCATCGATATCCTGCTGCGCGATCCGGATCGCCCCGATGCCTATGTCGAGGTCAAGAACGTGCATTTTTCAAGGTCCGCCGGGCTTGCTGAATTTCCGGACTCCCCCACGGTACGCGGCGCGAAACATCTGGACGAGCTTGGCAACATGGTTGAAAATGGCCATCGTGGTGTCATGCTCTACGTCATCCAGCGCGGAGACTGTGACCGTTTGAAAATCTGCGGCGATCTCGATCCTGTTTATGCCGCCGCTTTCGAACGGGCGATGCGGCGCGGGGTTGAAGCTTATGCAGTAAAATGCCACATCACACCCACAGGTATCGCTGCGATCAGCACGATGCCGATTATCGATTGACGCCAACCGGAACGAACATGGTCACCTATCTCGACGCACAGAGCGCGCCCTTGAAAAATACCGGGCAGATCAGGCTTCACGGCCCGGAGGGGTTTGAAGCCATGCGCAAAGCGTGTCTGTTGACGGCACGCTGCCTCGATGAGCTTGCATCGATCGTTGCGCCGGGCGTGACGACCAACACCATCGATCGTTTTGTCTTCGAGTTTGGTGCGGATCATGGCGCCTTGCCCGCAACGCTGAATTATCGCGGCTATACGAAATCCAGCTGCACCTCGATCAATCACGTGGTCTGCCACGGCATCCCGGATGACAAGCCGCTGCGAGAAGGCGATATCGTCAATATCGATGTGACCTACATCCTTGACGGCTGGCATGGCGATTCAAGCCGCATGTATCCGGTCGGTGAAATCAAGCGCGCCGCCGAGCGGCTGATGGAAGTCACCCATGAGAGCTTGATGCGCGGCATTGCGGCCGTGCGTCCCGGCGCGCGAACCGGAGCTATTGGCGCGGCCATCCAGACCTATGCGGAATCGGAGCGTTGCTCGGTCGTACGCGATTTTTGCGGCCATGGCGTTGGCCAGCTTTTCCACGACGCGCCCAACATTCTGCATTACGGTACGCCGAATGAAGGCGTCGAGATGCGCGAAGGCATGATCTTCACCATCGAGCCGATGATCAATCTCGGCCGCCCGCATGTGAAGGTATTGGCCGATGGCTGGACGGCCGTTACCCGTGACCGCTCGCTTACCGCGCAGTACGAGCATACGGTCGGCGTCACCAAGGATGGTTGCGAAGTCTTCACCCTCTCGCCGGCCGGTTTGTTCGCGCCTGGCTTGAAACTCGAATAGGACAACAAGGTAGATGAGCGAAGAAAAGCCCGAACCGACTTTCTTCCTCAACGAAACCTCTGCAAAACTCTCAACCAAACAACCACCCGTTGGAGCCGATGGTGCCGTGCGCAACGCGGAGCAGAAGATCGATCCTGAAGAGGAGCCTCCGCATTACCTCGGTCATCGCGAACGGATGAAAGAGCGTTTCCAGAATGTCGGGCATGCGGGTTTTGCCGACTATGAAATGCTGGAGATGCTTCTTTATCGATCGATCCGCCAAGGTGACACCAAGCCGCTGGCCAAGGCATTGATCGCCCGTTTTGGCTCCCTGGCCGAAATTCTCGGTGCTCCCGAACATCTCCTTATGGAGGTGAAAGGCTGCGGCCCGGTCACAGCTTTCGACCTTAGATTTGTCTCCGCCCTCACCCATCGCATGATCCGCAGCGACATCCGCGAAAAGACGGTCCTGAGTTCATGGAGCAGGGTGATGGATTATTGCGTCGCGGCAATGGCCTATGAGCCACGCGAACAATTCCGCATTCTGTTTCTCGACAAGAAGAATGCGCTGATCGCTGACGAGGTTCAGCAGGTCGGCACGGTCGATCATACGCCCGTCTATCCGCGTGAGGTTATTGCGCGGGCGCTGCAGCTTGCCGCCAGCGGCATCATCCTTGCGCATAACCACCGTTCCGGCGACCCTACCCCTTCCAAATCCGATATCGACATGACCAGGACCATCGCCAATATCGGTGCGCAAATGGGTATTGTTGTGCATGATCACATCATCATCGGCAAGAACGGCCATGCCAGTCTCAAAGGTCTCAAACTTTTCTGACGTAACCGCAAACATAATCAAATGCGCCATGCGAAAAGCCCTTACTTCGATAGCTGCTTCAATGGAGGTTTGAATGAATCCGGTTGAAAAGGCGATCTGGTTTATCGAAGGGCATTTTGCCGAAGACATCACGCTCGATGATATCGCGGCTTCGGTCGGGCTGTCGCGTTTCTATATGTCCCGCGCCTTCGCTGCCGTTACAGGCTGCTCGGTCAGCGGCTACATGCGTGGCCGCCGGCTGACCGAAGCCGCGAAGATTTTGTGCAACGGTGCTCCCGATATTCTCTGCGTCGCTCTCAATGCCGGTTACAACTCCCATGAAGCATTCACCCGGGCCTTCCGCGATCAGTTCGGCCTCACGCCCGAACAGGTCCGCGCGCAAGCCCATGTCGAAATATCCCATTGGTGGAGGCTTTAAAAATGGACGAGTCACTTGTGATCAATCTGGAAACACCCCGCACTGAGAATGGCAGGCAGTTGCTCATTGCTGGCATCGGGGCGCGCTACAATTGTGAAAGCAGCAAGGCAATCCCGTCGCAATGGCAGCAATTCAATCCTTACGCCGGTCATGTATCAGGTCAGGTCGGCGACGTTTATTATGGTGTCTGCTGCAACAGCGACGATGAAAACAACTTCGATTACATCGCAGGCGTCGAGGTCACGGATTTCTCCGATGTTCCGGACGAATTCAGTCGCGTGCGTCTTCCGGCCCAGAAGTATCTGGTCTTTACCCACAAGGATCACATCTCGACGATCCGAAGCACAATGATGACCATTTGGGGCAAATACCTGCCGGAATCCGGTCATGACGTCGCCGATGCCCCCAATTTCGAGCGCTATGGTCCGGAGTTCGACCCGCGGACCGGAAATGGTGGTCTGGAGATATGGATCCCCATCAAGAATTAATCACGTGGTAGAGCGGCGACGGCACGCCGCCGCTCTACGCTGCTGACATAGCCTTGTCAGCACGAATTCCGCTATGATCATTCCACTAAAATCTGATCGGAGCGCAAATCATGCTGCAAGCCTGCTTGAACGGCGGACGAACCCGGGACTTCCATGCTGCCCTACCTTTTACCGCGGTGGAACTTGCCCGTGATGCGGCGCGAAGTATTGCCGCGGGTGCGCAGGAACTACATGTGCATCCACGCAGTGCGGATGGCGCCGAGAGCCTGGAGCCCGATGACGTCGCCCAGGCGATCCTTGCAATCCGCAGCAGTGTCCCCGGCGTCCCTGTCGGACTTTCCACCCATTGGCGCATTCCGCCCGGAGGCAAGGCTCGGCAAAAGCTGATTGAGCAGTGGACTGTGCTGCCGGATTACGTTTCCATCAACCTCATCGAGGAGGACGCAGCGGAAATGATCTTGCTCGTCTTGGGTAAAGGGATGGGCGTCGAAGCAGGCATATGGTCTGTGAGCGATGCGGAACGCTTTATCGCTCTGCCCAACGCTGCAAAATGCCTGCGTGTATTGATCGAAATCAATGAGCAGGATGCCGAAGAAGGTCTCTCCGTCGCAACCGGTATCATATCCGTTCTCGATCAGGCTAATTTCTCGCTTCCCATTTTGCTGCACGGCGATGAAGCCAGCGTCTGGCCGATGTTCAAGGAAGCCATGGCGCGAGGCTATGACAGCCGCATCGGGCTGGAGGACGGCAATCTCCTGCCTTCTGGTGTATTGGCAAAGGACAATGCCGAGCTCTTGCGTGCAGCCATGATGATGCAAAAGCCCGCCTGATCGCGATAGCCTAAATTTCATCGAGGAACTCGTCAAAGAACCGGCGAAGCCGCTCTTGCCGCATTTGCGCGATCCTTGCTCCCGCCTCCGTATTAAAACCTGCTGCCAATTTGAAAAGCTTGGTTTGAAAATGATCTATGGCAAAGCGCTTGTCGTCAAAGGCACGATCGAGCGCCTCCGGATCAGCCGGATCATAAAGCCCGCTGCCCATTCTGCCTGCAATGTAAAAACATCGCGCAACGCCGACCATGCCAATTGCATCGAGCCTGTCGGCGTCTTGCACGATTTTCGCTTCGAGCGTCGTCGGCTTAACACCGGCAGAAAAACTGTGCGCCTCAATAGCATGTGTTGTGACCGCAAACTGCCACGACGACCAACCGAGACCAATGAGAACTCTGGAAGCTTTTTCCGCAGCGAGTCTGGAAGCCTGAGCACGCAACGGTGAATTCTTTTCAACCCCAACGCAATCGTGCAGGATTGTGGCCGCCACCAATATTTCCTGATCACCCCCTTCCATGGCCTGGATAGCCCGGGTGTTTTTCCACACGCGCAAAAGATGCGAAAGATCGTGCGAACCATCGCTCGAGCCATCGAGCGTGTACGGCAAAAGGCTCTCGGCAAGAGTTTGGTACGGTGCAAACGCGGCAATGGTCATATCGCGCAATCCAGGAATCAAGTGAAGGGTTCGCGTATCATGCATGAACGCTGCTGTGTCCGGACAATAAAAAAGGCCGCTTGAAGCGGCCTTTTTTATTGATCATTGGTTGAGGCTTATGCCTCGTCGTCGGTCTTCTTCTTGGCAGCCTTTTTCGGCGCTGCCTTCTTGGCAGGCTTCTTGGCTTCATCCGACTTGGCGTCAGCCTCGTCGTCAGCCATCAGCGCTTCCTTGGTCACCTTCTTGTCGGTCACGTTGATGTTCGAAAGCAGGTGGTCGACAACCTTTTCCTCGAAGAGCGGAGCACGCAGATTGTTGACCGCTTCCGGTGTCTTGCGGAAGAATTCATAGATCTGCTGTTCCTGACCCGGATACTGGCGAACCTGATCGTAAACGGCGCGCTGCAGTTCTTCTTCGGTCACTTCGATACCGGCCTTGTTACCGATTTCGGAGAGAACGAGACCGAGGCGAACGCGGCGTTCAGCCAGCTTGCGATATTCGTCGCGGGCCTCTTCTTCCGTCGTGTCTTCGTCTTCAAAGGTCTTGCCGGCTTCCTGCAGGTCGTGGCCGATCTGAGCCCAGATGTTGTTGAACTCGGCATTGACCAGACGTTCTGGCGATTCGAACTGGTATTCACCGTCGAGCGCATCGAGAATCTGGCGCTTCACCTTTTGACGAGTGAACTTGCCGTACTGGCTTTCGATCTGCTCGCGGATGACCTGACGCAGGCGATCGGCGCTTTCGATGCCGAGCCTCTTGGCAGTCTCGTCATTGATTTCAAGCTCGCCCGGCTTGGCGACTTCCTTGACGGTAACGTCGAAGGTTGCGTCCTTGCCTGCGAGATGAGCGGCCTGATATTCAGCCGGGAACGTGACCTTGATCTGCTTCTCGTCGCCTGCTTTGGTACCGATCAACTGATCTTCGAAGCCCGGAATGAACTGGCCGGAGCCGAGGACCAGCGTCGCATCACTGTCGGCGCCACCATCGAAAGGAACATCGTCGACCTTGCCGAGGTAATCCATGGTGATGCGGTCGCCGCTTTCAGCCTTGCCCTTCTTCGTTTCAAAGGTCTGGGCAGAGCTTGCAACGCGCTTGACCTGCTCTTCGACTTCCTCATCGGAGACATCGACGACTTCGCGCGTGACGTTGATCTTTGAGGTATCCTTGATCTCGATGGCAGGCAGAACTTCGTAGTTCAGCGAGAATTCAAAATCGGCCTGACCGCTCAAAACCTTGTCCGCTTCCTTCTCGTCTTCGGTCATGACGACTTCAGGCTGGGTAGCGGACTTTTCATTGCGCTCGGCAAGGATCGTGCGTGAGGAATCGCTCAAGATCTCGTTGACGACTTCAGCCATGAACGACTTGCCGTACATCTTGCGCAGGTGGGCCATCGGCACCTTGCCTGGACGGAAACCATTGATGCGCGCCTTTGCGCTGGCGCCTTGGAGGCGTTCGGAAAGCTTTGCTTCCAGATCCTTGGCCGGAACAACGACCTTGATCTCGCGCTTCAGCCCTTCATTGAGCGTTTCAGTAACCTGCATGTCCAACCTTCACTTTTTTAACATTTGTCCCGCCGTCGCCGGCTCGTAGCCTCATTGCGGGAAAAAAACTGCTGCCATCGTGGCTTCTGGTGCGGATGGAGCGAGCAACGCTCTGCCATCCACGTTGATTTTATTGCTTTATTTCTTACTCAACTTTCAATTTGCGGCACAGATTGTATCACAGAATGTGGCACAAAGTTGCGGAAGAAATTGCACCCTTACCGACTGGTCGCTCCCTTTACTTGCCTTACGTACAAAAATCAATGGTGGAGCCTTTGCAGACAATGAAATTGCATATCACCGGCAGGTCAGCACCCGCGATTGCAGGGTGACAACGAAATCGAACTGTGCAAATCTGCCCGCAACGGGGTTTTGAGACAGATTAGCTATAGCCGCGCCTTGTCTGAAAGGCACTATATTTGGATCGCGTCAAAGCTCTCCGGACTGACTTGCATCAATAGGCTTCATTGTTCGCGGACCTGTCATCTAGCTGTTCAAATCAGTTGGTCGGACTGGCATTTTATCCCCCGCGGCACACCCGGAAGTCTGACTGCCATGGAGGCCTGCCCCTTGTCACGCGCGTTGATTACAGCCTTAAAGCTTGGTTTTACCGCCGCCGCCCTGTCGGCATCAGCAGCCCTCGCCCAGGAAGCCGCAGCCCCACCTCCTCCCCCGACTGTGACGGTTGCAAAGCCGGTCGTGCGCGATGTGATCGACAGCGATGAGTTTATCGGACGTTTTGAAGCCGTCGACGAGGTCTCCGTCCGTTCGCGCATCGATGGCTATCTCGATACCGTTCATTTCACCGATGGCGCGTTGGTAAAGAAAGGCGATCCGCTTTTCACAATTGACCAGCGGCCTTATATCACTGCGCTGGCGCAGGCAAAATCGTCGCTCGAAGTTGCCAAGACAACCCTGACTTACGCTGAAGCCCAATTCAAGCGGACGGAATCGCTCACCGGCAGCGGCACGCTGTCAGTATCGACGCTCGATGACCAGCGGCGCGCTTTCCTGGCGGGCCAGGCCAGTGTGGCTGGCGCTCAGGCGGCTGTCGACAGCGCTCAGCTCAATCTTGTGTATACCCAGATCACTGCGCCGCAGGACGGCCGCATTGATCGCCGGCTGATTTCAGTCGGCAATCTGGTCAACGCCAATGACACCGTCCTGACCACGATCGTCTCGCTTGACCCGATCGATTTCTATTTCGACGTCGACGAGCGGAACCTGCTCAACTACGCACGGACGGCACGCGAACGTGGAAGCAATTTGCAGGAAGGTGGCGGCGGCCTCGACGTCACTGTCAAGCTTACGGACTCCAACGAACCGCCGGTCAAGGGCAAACTCGACTTTGCTGAAAACCGGCTCGACAATGCAACGGGAACGATGCGGGTGCGCGCCCGCTTCGCCAATCCCAAATTTATTCTGCAGCCAGGGCTTTTCGGCCGCGTCGAGGTGGCCGCCTCGAACACATACAAGGGTATCCTGATCCCTGACGAAGCCATCGGTTCCGACCAGAATGAAAGGGTTGTCTTTGTCGTCGGCGAAGACGGCAGCGTGACGAGCAAGCCTGTTCGGGTAGGGCCGAAACTCTATGGCTATCGTGTTATTCGCGAGGGGCTGACTGGTGATGAGACAATCGTCGTCAATGGATTGATGCGCGTTCGACCCGGCGGCAAGGTTAAACCCGAACTCGTCCAGCTTCCGCAAGAGGCGAAGACGGCGGAGGCCAGTCAATGAGGTTTGCGCATTTCTTCATCGATCGGCCGATCTTCGCATCTGTCCTTTCGATCGTGCTGCTGCTTGTTGGCAGCATCGCCTATACACAGCTCCCCGTCGCCCAATACCCGGAAATCGCGCCGCCGACCATCGTGGTGCGCACGTCCTATCCGGGCGCCGACGCGGAAACCATTGCCAATACTGTGGCGACGCCGATCGAGCAGCAGATCAACGGCGTCGAGGACATGCTTTACATGTCATCCTATTCGACCGCCGACGGCTCAATGTCGCTGACCATCACCTTCAAGCTCGGTACCGATCTCGATAAGGCGCAGGTTCTCGTGCAGAACCGTGTCGCGATCGCTGTGCCTCAGCTGCCCGAAGACGTTCAGCGCAACGGCATAACCACGACGAAAAGCTCGCCTGACCTGATGATGGTCGTGCACGTGCTTTCGCCGGATAACCGCTATGATCAGCTCTACGCATCGAACTATGCCAACACCCGCATCCGCGACGTGCTGTTGCGGCTCGATGGCGTTGGCGACATCACCATTTTCGGTGAGCGGCAGTATTCGATGCGCGTCTGGCTCGATCCGCAGAAGCTGGCCGCCTATGAGATGACGTCGGGCGATGTCGTGCAGGCCTTGCGCGACCAGAACGTACAGGTCAATGGTGGCGCCATCGGCGGCCCGCCAACGTCTGGCACAAACGCCTTTCAGTATACTGTCACGATGCAGGGCCGCTTCGACGACGCAAGGCAGTTTCGCTACGTCATCGTCAAGACCGGCGCGGACGGCCGCCTTGTCCAGTTGCAGGACGTGGCCCGCATCGAGCTTGGTGCAAAAGACTATGTGACCAATAGCTATCTCGATGGAAGTCCAGCCGTTGCGCTGGGTATTTTCAGCCGCCCGGGCACCAATGCGCTCGCAGCAGCAGCCACGATCAAGTCCACGATGCGAGATCTTGCCAAGGATTTCCCTCCAGGACTCAAGTACGACATCGTCTACGATCCGACTGAATTCATCGCTCAATCGATCAACGATGTTTACAAGACAATCTTCGAAGCCGTGATCCTCGTGGCGCTCGTCGTGCTCGTCTTCCTGCAATCCTGGCGCACGGCAATCATCCCCATCGTCGCCATCCCCGTCTCGCTGATCGGCACGTTCGCTATTCTCCTGGCCTTCGGTTTCTCGCTGAATATGCTGACCTTGTTCGGCCTCGTTCTCGCCATCGGTATCGTGGTGGATGACGCGATTGTCGTGGTCGAAAATGTCGAGCGCAACCTGGCATCTGGCATGACGCCGAAGCAGGCATCACATACCACCATGGATGAGGTGGGCACCGCTGTTATCGCCATCTCGCTGGTGCTGATTGCAGTGTTCGTACCAACGGCTTTCATTCCCGGCATTTCCGGCCAGTTCTACCTGCAATTTGCCGTAACGATTTCAGCGGCAACGGCGATTTCCGCGCTCAATTCACTGACGTTGTCTCCCGCTTTGGCAGCCATTGTCCTGCGTCCTCACGATCACGCGCTTTCCAAAACCCCCCTGGCGCGTTTCGGGCGAAGCCTGGCGAATGGCTTCAATAGAGGCTTCGATAAAATGGCATCGGGCTATTCCTGGGTGATACGGCACCTTGTGGGATCGACTGTCGGCATTCTCGCCTCACTGCTCGTGTTCGTCGGATTGCTCGGCGCGACGTGGTACATGTCAAATATCGTGCCGCGCGGCTTCATTCCTCAAATGGATCAAGGCTACGCCATCGTCGTTATCCAGCTTCCAGATGGTGCGTCCCTCGCCCGCACCGATGCGGTGGTCCAAGAGGCATCGAAGATCATCCGAGGCATTCCCGGCGTCAGAAACTCGGTGGCCTTCGCCGGTTTCAGTGGCGCGACTTTCACCAATGCGTCGAATGCCGGCGTTGTTTTCGCGCCGTTCCAACCGTTCGAGGAGCGAATCAGGAATGGCCAGTCGGCGACTTCGATCATTGGCCAGATCTATGGAAGTCTGCAGAGCATACAGGAAGCTTTCATCATCGCGGTGCCGCCGCCATCCATTCGCGGAGTCGGCAACGCCGGTGGTTTCAAGATGCAGATCCTCGATCGCGACAGTTCCGATATGCGCCGCGTTCTTGGCCTGGCCCGGCAGATGATGGGAGAAGCCAATCAGACACCGGGCCTTACTGGCGTCTACACGACCTTCTCCGCCTCGAGCCCGCAATATTTCCTTGAGATCGACCGCGACAAGGCTCGGGCTTTGAACGTTCCTATTCCCAACGTTTTTGAAGCGCTATCGATCAATCTCGGAACGTCCTATGTGAACGATTTCAACGCCTTCGGCCGCGTTTATCAAGTACGCGCGCAGGCCGATCAGCAATATCGCGTGGACCGTGCGGACATTCTCGCGCTGAAAGTTCGCTCGGCGACGGGCGCGCTGGTCCCGTTGGGTACGCTTGTCGAAATCAAGGATGCAACCGGGCCATCGCTCGTGCAGCGGTATAATATGTACGTGTCGGTTCCGCTCCAGGGCAACTCTGCCCCCGGGGTTTCTACCGGCACGGGGCTCGACAAGATGGAGGAGCTTGCGGCGAAAACATTGCCGTCTGGCACAACTTTCAACTGGACCGAACTTGCTTTGCAGGAAAGAAGCACCGGCAATACGGCCATACTCATTTTCGGGCTTTCCGTGGTCTTCGTCTTTCTTGCGCTGGCCGCTCAATATGAAAGCTGGGTGCTGCCGCTGGCGATCATCCTGATCGTTCCATTGGCCGTGCTGGCTGCGCTCATCGGCGTGCACCTGCGAGGTATGGACAACAATATCCTGACGCAGATCGGCCTCGTCGTCCTGATTGGTCTGGCGGCAAAGAATGCGATTCTGATCGTCGAATTCGCGCGTCAGCATCAGGAAGAAGGTGCCACCCCGGTCGAAGCGGCCATCGAAGCCAGCCGCCTGCGCCTGCGCCCGATCCTGATGACAGCCTTTGCCTTCATCTTCGGCGTTGTCCCGCTGATGATCGCACAGGGCCCCGGCGCGGAAATGCGTCAGTCTCTGGGCACGGCGGTGTTTTCCGGCATGCTCGGGGTTACATTCTTCGGCCTGTTCCTGACGCCGGTGTTCTACGTCGCGCTCCGGTCGTTCGGTCGCAAACGCAAGGTGGTGGCGGAAGAAGTTCCGGCCCATTAACGAAATGGCGCGAGGCTTTACGAGCCTCGCGCAGCAAAGCTGCTCCCAACAGCTACGCCCCGTTATAGTTACTGTTACGTACTTTATTCAAAATTCGGCAGCATGCATGCTGCGCCTGCACGGACAGAATTGGCCGGGTGGGCAGCATCAAAGGGGAATAGGATATGGCCGACTCTGTACACCCGGCAGCGATAGAACACCTGCCGGTTTTTGTTACTGCCCCAGGCCAAACCGACTGGCTGTTCAATGGGGTCGTCGTGTTCCTTTTGGCCATGATCCTAATAGTCGGCAATTTCTATTTTAAACTCCATGCCCTGCCCGAGCACATGGCGCACCGGGGGAAAAAGGTGCAGATGGAAATTGTGGCCGTTCTGGCGCTCATCTCCCTTTTCACCCACAACCATATCTTCTGGATCGCCGGCTTGTTGCTGGCGATGATTGACCTGCCGGATTTCTCGACGCCGATGGTTTCAATTGCACAGTCGCTCGAAAAACTGTCTGGACGCGATACAGCCGGCGAGGATGAGACAATCGTCTCACCCCCTGAACCGGAGCAAAAAGCTGACACCGCTGGTGGGGGTATCTGAGTTATGTTTGAGCTACTTCTCTGTTCAATGCTCACAGTCTTTCCGGACTATCTTTTCCGCCGTTACGTGCAAGGCAAGCGTCTCGGCCGGGAAATCAACCTCTACACCGTATGGTTTGAACTGCGCTGGGGCATCACTGCGTGCCTGTTGCTGACTGTTTTATTGATCACCCTCATTTTTTACTATCATCCGTCAACGAAGAACGTCACCGCGGTATTCCGGACCGTCAGCATCCTTCCCGAGACCACCGGCCGCGTTGCCGAGGTGTTTGTCGGCGTCAATGCAAAGGTGGCAGCCGGGGACCCGCTGTTTCGGCTTGATAGTTCTGAACAGGAAGCCGCGCGAGAGACGGCACAACGCCAAATCGCTGAAGCCGTCGCCCAGACCGCCGTGGCACAAACCGAGCTTGCCGCCGCGGACGGGCTCATCCAGCAGGCGCAAGGTGCCTACCAGCAGTCTCTGGACGAGCTGGCAACCAGGCAAGAGCTTTTGCGGCGCAATGCCGACGTCTCGGTTCGAGAGGTCGAGCGCTTGCAAATCGCCGCGGATGGCCGGAAGGGCGCGCTCGACGCCGCTGTCGCCAACAAACGGACCATCGAGACAAGACTTTCATCGCTCCTGCCTGCCCAGAAGGCCAGCGCAGAAGCAGCGCTTGCGCAGGCACAGGTGGAGCTGGATAAAACCCTGGTTCGGGCGGGTGTCGCCGGAACGGTCCAGCAGTTCGTACTCCGGCCTGGCGACGTTGTAAACACAATGATACGACCCGCCGGGATCCTTGTCCCGCAAGAAGCTGGGCGTGTAAACCTGGTTGCCGGCTTTGGCCAGATCGAAGCACAGGTGATGAAGAAGGGCATGATTGCCGAGGCCACATGTATCGGGAAGCCTTTTACGATCATCCCCATGGTCGTGACCGAAGTGCAGGATGTCATTGCTGCGGGACAACTCCGGGCAACGGATCAACTGATCGACGTGCAACAGTTAGCACAGGGAGGTTCGCTGACGGTATTTCTGCAGCCGCTTTATCCGGGGCTGCTGGAGGGAATTCCGCCGGGCAGTAGCTGCATCGCAAACGCGTATACCAACAACCACGATGCGCTCGCAGCGAAAGATATCAGCACTTCACGTTGGGTATTCCTGCACGTCGTGGATACGGTCGCGATCGTGCATGCCATGATCCTTCGCATGCAGGCACTGATGCTGCCCGTCCAGACTCTTGTGTTGGGTGGGCACTAAGCCGTCTTGTGAGTTCAGAGCCATTGCTGGTGTGGATGTACGCCTGCGGTCGGCATTATGCCGCCCGTCGAGACTTCAATACCGCAAGCCGTCTTTGCTCTACTTAGGTCGGCGCTAACCCACCACATCGAAAAACATAATTTACAGCACTTTTCCGACCATCATATGGTCGTCATAACATTGGGGGCAAAGGCGCAACCTGGATCTGAGCAGACGATAAGCGGAGCCAAGATATGACTGGTAAGACACAGATGGTGCTTGGAGGCTTGTTCGAAGCAAATGGCTATCATTCGGCGGCTTGGCTGACAGCAGGAGCGCAGGATAACGCCGCTACCGATATCGATTATTTCCGCAAGGTGGTCCAGACCGCCGAGCGCGGCAAGATGGACTTCTTTTTTCTGGCAGACACACCTGCAGCCCGAACCGATGATCTGGATTTTTGGAGCCGTTCCCCCCTTTATATGAACATGATGGAACCGATCACGCTTCTATCTGCCATAGCCGGCTCTACATCTCATATCGGACTTGGCGCGACGGCATCGACGAGCTTCTATGAGCCATACAATATCGCCCGGCTGTTCGCTTCCTTGGATCACATCAGTCACGGCCGGGCAGCCTGGAATGTAGTTACCAGCGCCAACGACTATGCCGCACGCAATTTCGGCCTCGACCGTCTTCCGCCTCATGCCAAACGTTACGAGAAGGCGCGCGAATCTTTCCAGATCGTGCAGGCGCTGTGGGATACTTGGGAAGATGACGCCTTCATCTATGACAAGAAAAATGCCCGGATGTTCGATCCGTCTAAGTTCCACGTGCTTGACCATGAAGGCGAGTTCTTCAAGGTCTATGGTGCTCTCAATATGGCGCGCACCCCACAGGGCAGACCAGTGATATTTCAAGCGGGTGCTTCGGCTGCCGGTAAGGAATTAGCTGCCGAAACCGCCGAGGTAGTGTTTGGTACGGGTGCCAACATTGAAGAGGCAACTTCTTTTTACACCGACCTAAAGGGACGCATGGCAAAATTCGGCCGCCATTCGGATGAACTCAAAATATTATCGGGCGTCTCAATTGTTGTTGGCGACAGCGAAGAGCAGGCGCGCGAAAAATGGGCCGAATGGCAGGAGCTCGTGCCGATAGAAGTCAACCTGATGTACATGAAAACGGACCTCGAAACCGATCTCTCCGATCTGCCTCTGGACGAGCCTGTACCGGAAAATCGCGTTCCCAAATCCTCCAATTTCCATCAGGTCTATTTCGAGGAGATCGTCGGGCTGATCCAACAAGGATTGACACTGCGTCAGGTGTGCAAGCGTTACAACCGCAGCAAGGCCATCTTTTATGGTACGGGCAGACAGGTTGCCGATCAGATGGAGCATTGGGTGGGATCGGGCGCAAGCGATGGTTTCATGGCAGCGTTCCCCGTCCTGCCGGAGAGTTTGACCGATTTCACTCAGAAGGTCATTCCCGAACTTCAGCGCCGCGGACTTTTTCGCACGGAATATTCCGGAAAAACCCTCCGGGAAAATCTCGGACTGCAACGTCCGGGAAATCGCTACGTAGCGGACCGCACTTTCTCCGCGCGCCGCGCCTGAGCCAGCCATAATCCGGACGACGAACATATTGGGGATGTCTTCCCTATAGGATCATTGTGCGCCTTACCAGATGTGCTTAACCGTTCTATTGTTGCACCGCAACATGCTACAGGTCTTGCTTCATCCTTTATAAGGAACCTGAGGTGAAGGGCTTCCGGCGTAACATCGTATTGACAGGTTTTTATTTGGCTCGGGTAACCTCAGGAAAATATGCGTTACACTATCAGACAGATCGAATATTTTATCGCCACAGCTGAAACCGGAAGTATCACTTTGGCTTCCGAACGACTCAGCATATCCCAGCCATCGATTTCGACCGCGATCACCCATCTCGAGCAGGAGCTTGAAACGCAGCTCTTCGTACGGCATCACGCCAAAGGCCTGTCACTGACGCCTGCCGGGCGCGCCCTTCTTGTCGAAGCAAAGCTTCTCGTACAGCAGGCCGAGTATATGTACACGCTGGCCTCCGAGGTGAATGACAAGATCCGTGGACAATTGTCGCTTGGCTGTCTCGTGACGCTCGCATCGATGATCATGCCGGAGCTGTCTCATTCCTTCACGGCTGCCTTTCCCGCTACAAAGATCGCTCAGACCGTAAGCAATCATGAAGAATTGCTGGAAAAATTGGAGCGTGTCGAGCTCGATACGGCCATCACTTACAACCTCTCGGTACCCGACGGCTTCGATTTCCTGCCGCTTGCCAGCCTGCCACCGCATGTTCTTGTCGGGGAGGCAAGTCCCCTCGCCCGCCATTCCTCGATCAGCCTGAACGAACTGGTCAACGAACCGCTGATTCTGTTGGATCTTCCGATAAGCCGGGAATATTTCCTTGATTTGTTTACGGCCCTCGGCCTCAAACCAATGATCACCACGCGCTCACCGCATCAGGACGTCATCCGCACTATGGTTGCCAATGGTTACGGCTACACGCTGGTGAATGTCCGCCCCCGTTCAGACATGGCCATGGACGGACGGCGTGTTGTGCGTGTGCCTCTCTCGGGCGATCACAAGCCGATGGTGGTCGGAGTCGTCTCACTAAAGCAAAGCAGAAAATCCCGTCTCGTGGAAATGTTCGAGCGGCACTGCCAATCCTTCATCTCCGACGCCTACATACCTGGGATGGTGGCGCCGGTGATGGGGCGCCGCAAGATAACAAAATAGGGTGCCAAGTTTTTTGCTAAGTCCAATCTCGGTATTTTCTAATTTCGGAGCGACATGGCGGATGAGATAATCTTCCACCGCCCTATTCATGGTCCGATCCCACAGGAAAATCGTGCAAACACTGGAAATTCTAGATCGGCTCGTCGCGTTCCCGACGGTCAGCGCCGACACAAACCTACCCCTTATCAACTTTATTCGATCATATTTGACCGGGTGTGGCTTCGAGTGTCGCTTGCTTGCGGATGAGACTGGCAGAAAGGCAAGCCTATTTGCAACGATTGGTCCAAACACGGGAAATGGCATCATCCTGTCAGGCCACACGGACGTGGTTCCAGTGGCCGGACAGGATTGGTCGACGAACCCGTTTGCCCTGGTTCAGGACAATGACCGTGTGGTCGGGCGGGGAACGACAGATATGAAAGGTTTCCTCGCTGCTGCGCTTGCTTCAGCGGCAAGGGTGAGCCAGGCGTCGCTTTCCCGGCCACTTCATCTCGCTTTTTCTTATGACGAGGAGATTGGTTGCGTCGGTATCCGACCTTTGCTTGAAGACCTTGCGGCCAGGAACTTCAAGGCCGCCCTGTGCATCGTGGGCGAACCGACGTCGATGCAGATCGTCACGGGCCATAAGGGGAAGGTGAGCGCACGCGCCCATTGCCAAGGTGCGAGTGGTCATTCGTCAATGGCACCGAACTACCTCAATGCTATTCATCTGGCTTGTGATTTTATCGGAAAAATGCGTGCTCGACAGCGGGACCTTGAAGATTCGGGCGCGCGGGACAGCGACTATGATATCCCCTATACGACCATCCATGCCGGGGTAATTGGCGGCGGCAAAACACTCAACATCGTGGCCGACAAGGCTTTTGTGGATTTCGAGATACGCAATGTCGCGCAGGATGATCCGGGCCGGATCCTTGATCAATTGCGAGATGATGCCCAAGCCACAGCAGATATCATGCGCCCGTCGTTTCCCGCGGCGCATATCGAAATCGAAGTTCTGAATTCTTATCCTGGTCTCCTTGTTCAAGAAACCGATCCCGTGCTCTCCTCGGTGACTCGGCTTGCTGAAACCGGTGCGACCGCCAAGGTTTCCTTCGGAACTGAGGCTGGACTTTATGCATCGTTGCTTGAAATTCCGACTGTTGTCCTGGGTCCAGGCTCAATGGCTCAAGGGCATATCCCAAACGAATTCATCACGCTCGAACAGCTTGCAAAATGCGATGCCATGATGGATCGCCTGATCGCAAGTCTCTGCGAAACCTGACGACACTGCACAAGAGAACATTCGACCGCCTCGTATGCTCGACCCTGTTTCCTTAGGGTTGAACTAAGCAGAGCTCTTGATTTTCATATTTTACAAAGACCGGACGGACCTGATGTAGTTCTGCAGGACTGAGCCGAGAAGGGGAACGACATGGACCAGATTGTAAGAACACCAGACGAACAGCAGCTCCGGATCGATCTGGCCGCATTGTTTCGGATTGTCGCCAAGCTTGGCCTGCATGAAGCGGTGGCCAATCATTTCAGTGCAGCCGTTTCAGGCGACGGCAAGAAATTCCTGCTGAACCCCAAATGGCGTCATTTCTCGAGAATCAAGGCAAGCGATTTGCTCCTGCTCGACGCTGACGACGCGGATGCCAAATCCAGATCCGACATCGATCCGACCGCCTGGTCAATTCATGGCCAGCTCCATCGATTGATGCCACAGGCGCGCGTTGCGATGCACCTGCACCCGCCTTTCACGACAACGATTGCGTCCCTCAAGGATCCAGAGATCAAGCCGATCGACCAGAACACTGCCCGCTACTTTAACCGGATGGCCGTCGACACGATGTATGGCGGCATGGCGGATACCGAGGCTGAGGGCGCGCGCATCGCTGGTTTGTTGGGCAACCGGTCCCGGCTGATGATGGGCAATCACGGGGTTATGGTCGTTGCAAACACGGTCGGTGAAGCGTTTGACGACATGTACACGATCGAACGCGCCTGTCAGATCCTTGTTCAGGCATATTCGACGGGCCAGCCTCTCAACGTTCTGGACGACGATATCGCGGAAAGAACTGCTCAGGATTGGGAAGGTATTGCTGATTTCTCGATCGCCCATTTTGAGGAAATGAAACTAATTCTCGACAGCGAAGACCCTTCCTACAGGGACTGAGCTATCAACCCAATACATCCATGTCCGCTCCGCGACTGCTGCAGCGTCGCGGAGCGTTGTTTTGTGTTTGCCGGTTGGAAGACGGTGGCGACCGCATGCACTGAATTGGAATCAACTAACCAAAGGCCCGGAAACTATTATTTTCCAAGGCCGGCAAGAACCGCAATAGTCCTGGCAATTGCTTCGGAGCGAAGCGACGAACATGACCAAGGATACGAGATGATCAGAACCGGTGAGGAATATAAGGCATCTATTCAGGATGGACGCGAGGTCTACGTGAATGGTGAGCGCGTCAAGGATGTGACGTCCCATCCGATGTTCAAACCGCTGGTCGATATCCGGGCCCGGATCTATGACATGCAGCATGACGAGCAGACCCGTCATGTAATGGCCTATGAGGAAGATGGCGAATGGAATGCGGTTGCCAACAAGCTGCCGCTGACGCAGGGCGATTGGTGGGACAAGCGGCGCGCAACCGACACTGTTCTCGAAGATATCGGCGGTATCGTCACGCGCGTCGGCGACGAGACGGTTGGCGAAATGTGGTCACTGTTCGATGGTCAGGATCTGCTCAATGAGGTGGACCCTCAGTTCTCCGCCAATATCCGGACCCACATCGCCAAGGTACTCAGGGCCGACCCTTTTCACGTGTCAGCAAATACCGACCCAAAGGGCGATCGTTCGAAGCCGCCGCAGGAGCAAGACCCCGACATGCTCTTGCACGTCGTCAAGGAGGTCGATGCGGGGATCATCGTTCGTGGCGCGAAATATGAAACGGCTGCTGCCTATGCCAATCAGGCTTTTACCAAGCCGACAATCGCCAATTGGGGCAACGCCGCCTATTCGGATTATGCGGTCGGTTTTATTTGCGAACTTGGCTCGCCCGGTCTCAAGTATATTTGCCGCACCGGATTTGCAGGACGCGCGCCCGCCGACGACTATCCGCTCTCCAACAAGTTTGACGAAGTCGACACGCTGGTTATTTTCGATGATGTGCTGATCCCGTGGGAGAACGTGCTCTTCTATCGACACACCAAGGCCGCAGCTTTCATCCGCGCGACACTACATCGCTATTCGGCTTTTGCCTTCGTTCAGCGAAATCTCAAGCTCGCGGACATGATGATCGGCGCCGCTCTATTCAATGCGCGTCAGACGGGACTCGATAAGCAGCAGGCCGTTCAGGAAAAGCTGTCCACGCTTGCCGTCTACCGCGAAGGGATCAACGCGCACCTGACGGCAGCAATATCACTTCCCGAGCGCAGCCCTGGTGGCCTGATGATGCCGAACCAGTCGCTGCTCTACACGGGCCGCGTTCTTGCCTGCTCTCAGCTCCATGAGATGATGCACATCACACGCGAATTGTGCGGCGGCCAGATTTGCGTCACGCCGGACAAGGCGTCGTTCGATGCACCGGAAACCGCACCATGGCTCAACAAATTCTATTCAGTGAATGAGAACTGGGTAGCGGACGACCGCCGCAGGCTGCTTGCTTTTGCGCGCGACATGCTGAATTCCGATTATGCCGGCCATCGCCTGACATTCCAGCTGTTTGCCCAATCCCCGCCTTTCGCACATCTTGCAGCCGTTCACCGCAATTTCGATTGGGACGGCCCGCTCGATTTCGTCAGGAAGGCGGCAGGCCTGTCGGACAGAGTCCTTGGCAAGACTGACCACGCCTCCGGAGACAAAGCAGTCAGCCAGTGGTTCAGCAAGGATGCTGCCGTCCGTACAGCGGCGGAATAACCTTTCGATTTCGACCCTATCTTCAGGAGCTCAATCATGGAAAACGCGTCGTTAGCTGCTCTGGACATCCGCAGCGCATTTCTCAACGGTATGACCCTGACGGCCTGCACCGTCAATATCGTCACCACGGATGGAGCGGCAGGTCGATTCGGTGCAACCGTATCATCCATGTCGTCGGTGTCGGCGGATGGCGAGCGCCCGACGCTTTTGATTTGCATGCATCACAAGGTTTCGGCGGCACCTGCCATCATTGAGAACGGTCATTTCTGCGTCAACGTCCTCAGAGACGGACAGGCAAAGATTTCCGACAGCTTTGCCGGACGCGTGGCACTCCCCAACGGTGACAAATTTGCCAGCACGCGCTGGAAAATCAGCAACAACGGCCAACCACGGATAGAAGATGCTTTGGTCACCTTTGATTGCCGGCTTCAGAGCTGCCAGCAGGTTGGTACGCATTTCGTTTTCATCGGCGAGGTCATGGATGTCGAGGCTGCAGAAAGCGGCTCACCACTCATCTACTCCAATCGAGCGTATGGCACCCTTGGACGTCTGCCCGAAGGCGGATCTCCCGTAACAGCAAATCATCGTGTTTAGGAAAGCCCCTATGGTCGTCCACAAGAGAATCCGTTCGTTCAATACCAAGGATACCTATCCCGAACAGCAGCTCGACAATGATTTGTGCCAAACGGTGGTGGCGCGCGGAACCATGGTATTCGTGAGGGGTCAGATCGGACAAAATCTCGATACTTCCGAAAGTGTTGCGATCGGTGATGCCGCCGGACAGGCCGAACAGGCGATGGCCAACATCAAGATGCTGCTGGATGAAGCGGGCTCGAAACTCGAGCATATCACCAAGATCACGATCTACATTATCGATCCTCGTTACCGCGAGGCGGTCTACCGAGTCGTCGGCAGATGGCTTAAAGGCGTCTTTCCAGTCTCGACCGGTATCGTTGTGTCCGCCCTTGCGCGGCCTGAATGGGTCGTCGAGATCGACGCGATCGCCGTTATTCCCGACGAGGTCCAGCGATGACTTTCTCGATTGCCGCGAGATGTCCCCAAAGTGGAATGTTAGGAATTGCGATATCGTCGTCTTCGCCGGCCGTTGCCGCGCGTTGTGCCCATGCGAAGGCCGGCATCGGCGTTGTGGCAAGCCAGAATGTAACGGATCCGGCCCTCGGGCAGAAAGGGCTTGCACTGATGGAACGCGGGTTATCAGCTCGCGAAGCGCTGGCCGATTTGCTCTCCGACTATCCGACGGCAGAATGGCGCCAGCTCGCAATCGTCGATCGCCACGGGGAAACGGCAGTCTTTTCCGGCGAGCGGACGCTTGGTGTTCACGCCGCCGTCGAGGGAGAGAATGCAGTTGCCGCCGGCAATCTTCTTGCTTCCGAGCTCGTCCCCCAAAGGATGCTGGAGGCACTTCAGGCGTCATCGGGACATCTTGGTGACCGCCTGCTTGTCGCAATGGCTGCCGGGCTCACCGCAGGAGGCGAAGCAGGACCAGTTCATTCCGCGGGTCTCTATCTGGTCCGGGACGTGGCTTGGCCCGTTGCAGATCTACGCGTTGACTGGACGGACGGATGTCCGATCGAAGAACTCTCCGCACTTTGGGTACTCTACAAGCCGCAGCTTGAAGATTACGTCCGGCGGGCGATCGATCCAACGGCAGCACCCAGCTATGGTGTGCCGGGCGACGAATGAAGGACTGCAGTCGTTATAACCGTCCTTATCCAGCCATTTTCGCAATAAAGCAGTTCCATCATCCTGATGAAGAGCAGCTTTCTTTAATGACTTGAGGCGCCCCGAGGGCTGGCATGACGCTTGCTTGCATATTCGTGCACACCGTGTTTGGGCGGTAAATTGGGCGACTTTGATGCAAATGAACAGCGCCCGTCCGCCGAATTGCTCAATTTATGGTCGCCGCCTTATGATTAGGCATGATCTAACCATTGGGCTCGAATTTGATAATTTACTAAGGGCAACACAAGGGGCTTACTGAACGTAGCGATGGTTCTCAGATCGGCGCGAAGCCAGATGAGAGGGTGTCACATGCAAGTAATGCGGTCCGGAGAAGGATAAGATAATGCACATGCCTGGCAACATTATCGCTACATCTTCTGTTACCGGGAAATCAGGTGCAGAAATCAAATTGCATGCTCAGGGCCTATCCAAAAGCTATGGCACCTCTGTGGCGCTGCACCCAATCGAATTGAAGATCCGATCGGGGGAGTTGCTGACCCTGCTTGGCCCGTCAGGTTCGGGAAAGACCACCCTTCTCCAGCTCATTTGCGGTCTTGTTGAGCCGACGAATGGACGCCTTATAATCGATGGCAAGGATCACACCGAAACAACCGCTAACAAGCGAGATATCGGCGTGGTGTTCCAAAACTATGCGCTCTTTCCGCATCTGACGGTGCAGGAAAACGTCGCATTTCCGCTGCAAATGCGGAAACTTGATACCACACTCATCCGGACCAAGGTGCAGAATGCACTCGCTATGGTCGGTCTCACTGAGTTCGAAAAGCGGTTCCCGCTTGAACTGTCCGGTGGCCAGCAGCAACGCGTCGCCCTGGCTCGATGTCTGGTTTATGAACCCTCAATCATTTTGATGGACGAGTCGCTGTCCGCTCTCGATCGCAAGTTACGCGAAACCATGCAGATCGAGATCAAGCGGATCCACCGCGAGACGAAATCAACGATCGTGTTCGTGACACACGACCAGGAAGAGGCGCTCGCGCTTTCGGACCGCATCTGCCTGATGAATGGCGGCCGGATCGAGCAGCTCGGCACGTCTGAGGAGATCTACGAGCGGCCGGCCAGCACATTTGCTGCAGAGTTCATCGGGATCACCAATCTCTTGCGCGGGCATGTTGAGGGTATGACTCTGGTCAATGCCGATGGGATCCTGCCTCTACCGCCGGGCTGCCGGGCAAGCAACGGTGAACGTGGCGCTCTCATCATTCGTCCGGAACAGATGAGCCTCGCAGCGGCGGGCAACGGCTTTCTCTCCGGTTGTGTCACGGAATCGATCTATGCGGGATCTGAGACCCGGGTCCTGATTGCGCTTCGTAGCGGCGCTGTCTTCACCGTTCGGCGGCAGGCCGGTCAGCAGTTACTTCCACTTGGAAGCGAAGTCGGCCTGAATTGGGAACCGCAACAATCGCAATATCTCAAGAGCTAGCGACGCCTACCGGCCAGTCTGGACCGCCGCCGGATGCTTGAGCGAACAATCAACGACACAATCAATAGACCACAAGAAAAGGGGAATAGCTTCATGTCAAAAACGATCAAGACAACACGGCGCAACGTACTGAAGACAGCAGGTGTTGCTGCTGGCGCTCTCGCCATGCCCGCAATCTTCACCCGCGGTGCCTTCGCGGCGGAGCAGATCACTGTATCTGATGTCGGCGGGGCGCCTGGGGAGGCCATCAAGAAAGCTTTCTATGAGCCCTTTGAGAAGGAGACCGGCATCAAGGTGGTGGGGGTTGCCCACGATCCGGACCCGGTCACCCAATTCAAGCTGCTGGTTGATACAAAGTCCTACATATGGGACGTGTCGATGGTGACGCCTGACCACGTCGTTCGGCTGACGAACGAAAAGAATTATCTCGCGCCGCTCGGCATCCCCGAAGCCGACGGCAAGGATATCCTTCCGGGCATGCTGACATCCAACTGGCTTGGGTTTTCGGTCTTCGCTATCGCGATGGCCTATCGCACGGATAAATTCGGCGGCAAGGACTTACAGAGCTGGGCGGATTTCTGGGATGTCGAAAAATTCGCCGGCCGTCGTGCGCTCTACAAGGACCCTTGGGGTCTTCTTGAAGTTGCGCTGCTTGCTGATGGCGTCAAGCCCGCAGATATCTATCCGATCGATGTGGACCGCGCATTTGCCTCGCTTGAAAAGATCCGCGAACATGTGAATGTCTGGTGGACAAGCGGTGCCCAGAATACGCAGATCCTCCAGAACGGCGAAGTTGACATGTCCGACACCTGGTCTGCACGTGCCTATGCGGCTATTGCCGGTGGCGCACCGCTGAAAATTCTCTTCCAAGGCTGCTATAGCGTCGACGGCTGGTCTATCCCGGAGGGCACACCTCGTCTCGCACTGGCGCAGCAATTTGTAAAATTCTGCATGAAACCAGAACATCAAGCCGCGTATTCCACCATAGTTGCCAATGGGCCCTCCAACAGCAAAGCCTTCAACTTCCTCTCTGCAGAGCGGGCCGCGGTTTTGCCGACTGCACCCGACAACATCAAGGGACTCTTCGAAATGAACACCGCTTGGTGGGGCAAGAATTACGACGCGATGGCTGAAAAGATGCAGGAATTCCTCCTGCAATAATCCCCCGCGAATAGTGGGGCCGGAAGATCCGGACCCACTATTCCCGCGGCGCCAATCGACATGCCGCCGGCCGGGCGGCATGAGTTACCGCCCGGCACCAGGTCCGAAAAGTGAGTGAACAAGAAATGACAGACCTCGCGATAGCGGCCCCAGCGTCAAATCATACGTCGTGGAGAGGCAGTGCATTCTGGCTGGTGGTACCCGGCATTGTCTTTCTGCTCGCATTTTTCCTTCTTCCCACCTTGCAGATGATGTCTATCAGCTTCGTTGAGAGAGCAACCGGCGACTTTGGAGTATCGGCCTATGTGAAGCTTTTCGGTTCGAAGGTTTATTCCCGCGTCCTCGGGACGACGTTCATGATCGCCTTCCAAGTGACCGTGCTCTGCCTGCTCTTGGGATATCCCCTTGCCTACTGGCTTTCGCAGCAGCCGGCGCGCCGCCAGCGGATTGCGCTGATGTTCGTCCTGCTTCCCTTTTGGACAAGTCCGCTGGTCCTGAATTTCTCATGGCTGGTTCTGCTGGGCCGCAATGGTGTCGTTGCGCTGGTCATATCGAAACTCGGTGTGCCTGGCGGCGATGATCTGCTCTTCAGCCGCACTACCGTTCTCTTCGCCATGATTCATACGATGCTGCCATTGACCGTAGTCACCATGTTGCCGG
Source organism: Phyllobacterium sp. LjRoot231 (assembly GCF_964253365.1). Taxonomy (NCBI): domain Bacteria; kingdom Pseudomonadati; phylum Pseudomonadota; class Alphaproteobacteria; order Hyphomicrobiales; family Phyllobacteriaceae; genus Phyllobacterium; species Phyllobacterium sp. LjRoot231. The sequence goes on along the minus strand of NZ_CAXUQT020000001.1, from coordinate 2,922,719 downwards.
TAATGAATACCGTCGACAAGCGCCTGACTATGGCAGCCATGACGCTTGGTGCCAGCGCGCCACAGGCATTCTGGCAAATCTACCTGCCTCTGTGCATGCGTGGCGTTGCCACGGCCGGTCTGCTGGTGTTCATCTCCGCCCTCGGCTTCTTCATCACGCCGGCCCTGGTTGGCGGCCGGCAGGAAACGATGATAAGCCAGCTGATCATCACGCAGATCCAGCAGTTGCAGAACTGGCAGCTTGGAAGCGCACTGGCGGTCGTGCTTATTGCCGCTGCGCTTCTCACCATTTTTCTTTACGATCGTATCTTTGGTCTTTCAACGATGTCCGGTGGACACACTGCCGGATCGGCCGATGGCAAATTGAGACTTTTCGGCATCGCGTTGACCAGGAGACTCGGTGGGTTCTTCTCTAGGGTCGGTGAACTATATGGCCGGAATATACGGGGACTACCAGCAAGGAAGGTGCTCTCCGCCTATTGTACGCTGCTTATCGTCATCCTGCTCTTTCCGATTGTCGCCTTTATCCCCATGGCTTTCACGGAAGGCTCATTCCTGTCTTTTCCGCCAGAAGGTCTTGGCATCCGCTGGTTCGAGGCCTACGCGGCCTCGCCGCTCTGGGTGTCAGCGACGCTACGGTCGTTCGCGATCGGCATCGTCGCAGCAGCCCTGACGCTGGTTATCGCCTCTTTTGCAGCGTTCGCGCTTGCCAAATCCAACAGTAGACTTGCCGGCTTGGCCTTTCTGCTTTTCATGGCGCCGATGGTGGTCCCGCCCATCGTGATCGCAATTTCGCTCTTTTATTTGTTCGCGCAGTTGCAACTGATCGCTACGGACATCTCGATCGTCATTGGCCACACAGTTATTGCCATGCCAATCGTGTTCGTTATTCTTTTGGCTACCTTCAAGGGTCATGACTGGCGATTGGATCAGGTCGCTTCGACGCTCGGGGCTAATCGGCTCCAAGTGGTGCGCCGTGTTACGCTTCCTCTGGTACGGAGCGGTGTTGTCGTCGGATTTGTCACCGGCTTCCTGCAATCTTTCCAGGAACTCACTGTCGCGATCTTTCTGGGTGGCGGCCTGAAGACGACCCTTCCAAAGCAAATGTGGGATGATATTACGCTGCAAGTGAACCCAACCCTCGCAGCCGCAGCGGTGATCGTGCTGCTGATCGTTACCATCATGTTTGTCATCATCGAATGCATACAGCCACGCCGCACGTGAGATCAGCTCCGCGAGCCGCCGCACGGCGCACTCGTTGGCCGAGCCGGACTTTCAGGCGGTTGGTTTAACTCGCGAACGGTTCCGATCTGGAACAAAGCCTTGCGACGCCTGCTGTCACATAAACCTGGCGTCAGCATTTCTGGGCTAGAAGAGATGGCATGAACCAGCCTGCCGTGAGCTACAAGCGCCACCGGTGGCATACTCATGTTTGTTTTTATCATACTCATGGTTAGTTTCCTCCTGCCTGTCCAAGACCTACTCTTGCCCGCGACCCGGGAACCGCCGGCGATGATCCTCTCCATCGACTTGACGGAACGAGACGGGCAGATGGCAACGGAGCGACCTATCGCCCCATGGAGACGCAAAAATTCGCTCAACTATGTTCAAAGCGGCGCTTGCCGGATTTCTCATCTCCACTCCTCTGACGGCGGCCTTCGCGGGCGCGCCCGCTACCACGTATGCGCCGAATGGGTAAACTCCACTTCACCTCAGTTTACGTGACAACACCGCCAGCGCTGTTCCGTCGTCTCTCCCTCACTCATCAGCGAACCGTATCACAGACATCTTTAAATGCAGCGCTTGTATCATTTTCTTGCGCAAACGACGCTTAATGGCCGCAAGATTCGCAAAGACACCGAAGTCCAATGCGGGCGAAGCTGATCGTCGGTTGAAGCCGATCGTCGGTTGTCGAAGCGCCGACACTGATCCCAGCGCGCTTCGACACCTGCGGAGAGAAGCTCATGTGGCGCCCCTTGAACGTCATCCGCAGCGGGCTGAGGCGGCACGATGAACTTGGTATCGTTTGCATTGCGACGCCCGATCTCGCTTTTGATGATGGTCGTCGCCGTTGCATTGGTGGGTTTTCTGGCGCTCGATCGCATGTCGCGGGATATCTTCCCAGATCTGGGGGTGCCCGTCCTGTACGTGGCACAGCCTTACGGCGGCATGGACCCGGCGCAGATGGAAGGGTTCATCGTCAATTACTACGAGTACCACTTCCTTTACATCACCGGCATCGAGCATGTCGAAAGCAAATCGATCCAGGGCGTAGGGTTGGTAAAGCTCCAATTCCATCCCGGCACCGACATGGCGCAGGCCACGGCGGAGACGGTCGCCTACGTCGACCGCGCCCGCGCCTTCATGCCCACCGGAACAGTGCCGCCTTTCGTGATGCGGTTCGACGGTGGCAGCGTTCCAGTCGGCGACCTCGTCTTCTCTAGCAAGACGAAAACAGTCGCCGAGCTTCAGGACGCGGCGCTCTTCAAGGTGCGCCCATTGTTCGCGACCTTGCCAGGCGTGTCGGCACCGCCGCCCTTCGGCTCGAGCCAGCGCACCATCCTCGTTCGCGTGGATCCCGACAAGCTGCGTTCCTACAACATGTCGCCGGACGAGGTGGTGCAGGCGTTGGGTGCCGGTAATACGGTCAGCCCATCGGGTAACGTCCGCATCGGCAACCTCATGCCAATGGTGCCGGTCAACTCGGTTGTCGGGGATTTCAAGGACCTGGGCAACATTCCCATCCGCTCGCAGGGAACGCAGACGATCTTCATACGCGACGTCGGATCGGTTGAAGACGGCGCCGACATTCAGACCGGGTACGCGCTGGTGGATGGACGCCGCACGGTCTACATCCCCGTAACCAAACGCGCGGACGCCTCGACGCTCACGGTCGTCCAGGCCGTCAAAGCCAACTTGCCACGCTTCCAATCCGTACTGCCGGACGATATTCAGGTCAGTTACCAGTTCGACCAGTCCCCCTACGTGACGCGTGCCATCCAGGGCCTGTTCGTCGAAGGCGCTCTCGGCGCGGTGCTCACAGGCCTCATGGTGCTCCTGTTTCTGCGGGATTGGCGCAGTTCGCTCGTCGTGGTCTTGAACATTCCGCTCGCGATCCTCGCGTCGGTGACGGCGCTCTGGGTATCGGGTCAGACGATCAACATCATGACCTTGGGCGGATTGGCGTTGGCGGTCGGCATCCTAGTCGACGAGGCGACAGTCACCATCGAGAACATCCACACCCATCTTGCGCATGGCCGTAGCCTTCCCCGAGCGGCGAGCGAAGCCACGGCCGAGACGACGCTGCCGCGGTTCGTGGCGATGCTCTGCATTCTGGCGGTGTTCATTCCCGCCTTCTTCATGACCGGCGCTGCGCACAACCTGCTCGTGCCGCTGGCCTTGGCAGTCGGCTTCTCGATGGTGGGGTCGTATCTGCTTTCCAGTACCTTTGTGCCGGTACTGTCGGTCTGGATGCTGCGCAACCCGAGCACGCACCACCAGCCGCAACAGACGTTTTTCGACCGGCTGCGTGCCAGGTACGATCGGTTCGCGCGCGCCGTCATGAAACGACGGCGCATCGTCGTGGTTTCCTATCTCATCATCAGCTGCGCAATCATTTTCCTGGTCGGCGGCTCTCTCGGCACCGAGATTTTTCCAGTCGTGGATACCGGCCAGTTCCAATTGCATCTCCGGGCTCCGGCGGGAACGCGTATCGAGCGCACCGAGCAGATCGCGCTGCAGACACTCGACGCGATCAAGCGCGAGGTCGGCCCAGATAACGTGGAAATCAGCCTCGGTTTTGTCGGCACGCAGCCGCCCAATTACCCCATCAATACCATCTATCTCTGGAGTTCCGGCTCCGAGGAAGCGGTGCTGCAGGTGCAGCTCAAGCGCGGCACCGGGATCGGCATCGAAGATCTGAAGGAGCGGCTGCGCCAGAAATTGCCTCAGGAATTGGCGGATGTACGCTTCTCGTTCGAGCCAAGCGACATCGTCAGCCGGGTGATGAGCTTCGGCGCGCCGACACCGATCGAAGTGGCAGTGAGCGGGCCGAACCTCGCCGATAGCCGCCAATACGCCGATAAGCTACGAGCGAAATTGGCACAGGTGCCGACGCTGCGAGACCTGGGATTCGAGCAGGAGCTCGATTACCCGACCGTAAAGGTCACTGTAGACCGCGAGCGAGCGGGCGTTCTGGGGGTGACGACGGATGACGTGGCGAAATCGGTCGTCGCGGGCACGTCATCCAGTCGCTACACGTCGGCGAATTATTGGGCCGATCCCAAGAGCGGCATTGGCTATCAGGTACAGGTCGAGATCCCGGAGCAGCAGATGAACTCCCTTGAGGAATTGAGGAACCTCCCCATCACTCCCCGGTCGGGCCATCAGATCGACCTCCGCAATGTGGCCGACGTGACCGGCGGCACGGCGCTCGGCGAATATGACCGCTACAACATGCAGCGCATGCTGACACTGAGCGCGAACGTCTACGGCGAGGATCTAGGACGTGCGGCGGCCCGCGTGCAACAGGCGATCAGCGATACGGGAAAGCCGCCCGATCGGGTGAACGTGACCGTGCGGGGTCAAATCCAGCCGATGGTGGAAATGTTCGGAGGCCTGCGTCTGGGGCTTTTGACGGCGGTGGGTGTCATCCTTATGCTGCTGGCCGCCAATTTCCAATCGTTCCGGCTTTCCCTGGCGGTGGGGTTGACGATTCCCGCCGTCATCGCCGGGGTCGTACTCATGCTTTGGCTCACCCGGACCACGCTCAACATTCAATCCTTCATGGGCGCGATCATGGCGATCGGCGTGGCCGTGGCAAACGCCATCCTGCTCGTGACTTTCGCTGAGCGCAGCCGGGTCGGGGGCCGCGAACCGTGGGAGGCTGCAATAGAAGGCGCACGGAGCCGTCTGCGTCCGATCCTGATGACCAGTTCCGCGATGCTGGCCGGGATGGTGCCGATGGCGCTGGGCCTAGGCGAAGGCGGAGAGCAAAGCGCGCCGCTTGGGCGGGCCGTGATCGGCGGTCTGCTCGGCGCAACGTGCGCCACTCTCATCATCCTGCCGGCGATCTTTGCCATGCTCCAGTCGCGGCATGCCCGGATTTCCGCGTCGCTCGATCCTGACGACCCGCACAGCCCCTATTTCGAGTCGGAGCCGCGGATCGCGACGGTGTCGGATCGTGGCGACGGACGCGCTGAACACCATGCTCAGGCGGCGGATCAAGCAACAGTCGGAACGGATTTTAAAGGCGGAACTCAATGATTTTCATGAGCCGAACGGGCATAACGGTATTGATGGTGGTGGTCGGCGTCGGCGCGGGGGGCATCGTTGCCGAGCGGCACCTGGCGGCATCGCCATCGCCGGTGAACTCAACGGGGGCGGACAGCCCCCCGAGGGTCGAGGTTGTGCGTCCGCGCCGTGTCACGGTGGCCCAAAGTCTCCAAACCAACGCCACCCTCGAAGCCTTTGAGGAAGCGGATCTCTTTGCCAAAGTCTCCGGATACCTGTCCGACGTTCGCGTCGATATCGGCGATCACGTGAAGGCGGGTCAAGTGCTCGCGGTGATCGACGTCCCCGAAATGGAGCAGGAGCTTGCCGAAGCCAAGGCCCAGCTCGAATCCAAGCGAACTTCTCTAGAGATCGCGCGCCGCCAACTGGACCACTTCAGGGCGACCGTAAAACTTCAGAACGAATTGTTGAGGCGTCGGGAGGAGCTCTCTGCCGGAGAGGGGTGGATCAGCGACCGAACACTTGATGAGGTGGGCGCCAACGCGGAAATCGCCAAGGCGGATCTCAGCGTTGCGGAAGCGAACGGCGCGCTCGCGGCCGACCAAATCGACGTCGCCGCCGCGACCGTGGAGAAGATCAAGACGCTGCTCGCCTATACGCAGATCGTGGCGCCTTTCGATGGCGTGGTGGCGCGGCGGCTGGTGAACCGGGGCGATTTGGTCCAGGCCGCCACGGCCACGCGGACGACACCGTCCGAAGGGTCACTTTTCAAGGTGCAGCGGATCGACACGATCCGGGTGTTTTGCGACGTTCCGGAGAACGACGTACCTCACCTTCACATCGGCGATCCGGCCATCGTCAAGCCGTCTGGCTTCGACGGCAAGCTGTTCATCGGCAAGGTAACCCGCTTTTCCCTACGTCTCGATCCCGAGACCCGCAACATGCGTACCGAGATCGACCTGCCCAATCCCGACGAACGGCTTTACCCGGGCACCTATGCGGACGTCTCGCTGGAAATGAACCGGCGCCCCGATGCACTCACGGTACCGGCCGCGGCTATAGGTTCGGATGGCGACGGCAACTTCGTGTACACCATCACTGACAATCGCATCACACGCCTCGCCGTCAAGACTGGTCTCACCGATAACGGTCGCATCCAGGTGACCGCGGGCCTATCGGATGAGACACCGGTGGTGGCAAGCACCCAAGGCGCGCCACCCCTGAGAACGGCGGTTCAGCCGCAGATGGTCAGCGAGAACCCCTAGGTTGAGTGGAATAGGATATATGATGTCGTCAAAGACGTCCGACATTTGAGAACAAAGTGAGACTTCCCTGCTGGACGACGATTTCGGACCTAGATTGAGCAGTGGCAGCGAGGGACTTTGCTTCTGAGGAGCCGACTAGCGGCCGGCGGTGCTCAAGATCCCTCACGCTTCGTCGAGCGCGCGAGTGTATCTATGAGTGGCGTTTGAACACGCTCGGTTAGGATCCGACTTACCGCGCTTGAACCTTCGCTCAAATCGAGGGTGGATCGACAGGGGGACGAGACTCGACGGTCGCAACAAAAAACATAAAGAAAACAATATCATATCGAAACAATATGGTGCGGATAGAGGGACTCGAACCCCCACGGTCTCCCGCCAGAACCTAAATCTGGTGCGTCTACCAATTTCGCCATATCCGCAGATGGAAGCATGACCCCCAAGCGCCGGTCTCTATATCACCCTCTTTCCAAGGGTCAAAGGAAAAAGCCCGGTTTGTGACAGCAATAATATCCGCTGCCTGGATCAATATCCGAAGTCAGTAAATCGGCTCTTCGTAAAGCATATTGCCATTGTCCTTCAACGCACGGATCTGCGCTTCTCCCGCGCTTGATACGGCGATCACCGCCTCGATCTTGCGTTCCCGCTGCTGATCTTCGATCGCCCGGCCTTGGCCTTCCGGGACATAATAGCGCTCGATGCCATAAGTGACGCGGAGCTGGCTGTAGCCTGCCGCATTGGCAAAGCTGGATGTGCGACCATGCAGCTGGATTTCGCCAGCAGGTAAATCCTCCCGCTTTTGCCATGAGGCGCCAGCGAACGTCCACACGCCCCCGTCGCCCTCTTTCACCGTCACGTAGACATCGGCAGGACCATCGGTTGCAGGAACCGTACCGGTAATCTTGCCTGCCTCGATATTGGAGATAGCGTAGCGAAGATTAACATAGTCGCCGCGCATGAAATCGTGCGGATCGACAGGCTCGCTCTGCAGTGTGATATCAGTGCCATCGCGCAAGATGGAAACGTGTTGCTGGACCATGGCGTAGAGCACACCGGATTGCAAAAGCGCCACTGCAACGCCAAGCCAGAGAAAACGATTGATCTTTATTGTCATACCGTTACCTGCCTTTTCGGATTCCTTTTCTGAAGCCGCCGCTCCATGCGGATGACAAAGGCGGCAAGCAGCAAAACCAGCACGCCGGCACTCAGGAAGAAGCTCGCAGTACCGATCATCGTGCCAATCGTCTCGAAAGCCAGATAGAGGACTTCAAGCGAGAAAACCGTATAGGCAATCCATCGCACCGCCAGATTACGATGGCCCGAAAGCACCAGACCGGCAATCGAGCAGCCGAGGATCGCAAATCCGACCAGGACCTGATTGGGAATGCTGTCATCGTCAATGCCACTGCTCGCGATATCGAACTGGAAGAACAGCAGCGCCAAAAGCAGCGTAACGAAGCCATAGGCGCCCAACGCCTCGGCCCAACCGGTTATTCGCTCCAACAGGCCGGGACGTACTGCATCCATCATGAAGAATGCACCCCCGAGAAAAGCGGCCAGCCACAGGACCGTGGCATTATCGAGATCGATCCGAACGACCAGGACATAGGCGATCAGCAACAGGGCTATGAGATGCCGTGCCGCCTTCCCTTTCGTGTACCAGACGAGGCCTGCGCAGATGAAAAGCAAGACCGGCACGAGCCAGAGATAGCTGAAGGGTTCGCCTGAGGTCCGGTCGAGCGAACAGAACAGATAGAGGCCGGTTATGGCAACACTTGCCGAAACAAGCACGGGCGAGCGCAGCAACAATGCCGCAACCATCGTGCCGGCAACCCAAAGGAGCACTGCATCCGATACATCGCCCGACAGATGATACATTTGGCCGATCAGCGCAATTCCGGCACCGAATGTGATTGCTGCGATCAGATAGAGTGCTTGGCCGAAGCGCTTGTCGCCAAGACTTTCTCGCCACGCGCCGCCGACATAACCGAGCCAAAGCACCGATATGATCAGGCCAACACGAACCAGGCGCGACATCGCCTCCCAATTTGCTGCGACAAGCGAGATGATCGCCGCACCGAGAAGAACCGCACCGAGCACCGCAAGGATTCCTCCAAGCCCAAAGCCGGAACCGTGACTATCCATGTCCTTGCGCAAGAGTTCGGCCGTGGCATCATCAATCAGCCCATCCCGCTGCCAACGCGCAATATGTTTTCTCAATCCAATGGTGATTGCCACGGACGCTCCCTTGAGTCTTCTGCAACCCCAACTAACGCCAGTGAGAACAAAAACGCAATTGTGCCGCGTTTTACAAAGTTTGCCGCAAAGCCGCCGTTTGTGCGCCGCAACAATTAACGCCGATTAATGGTGCAATGCAGCAATTGCATAGCTGACCTGCAAACTTGGCTCTGCAACTTCAGGAGGGCATCCACTATCTTCCACTCAACGATCAAGAGTGATCAACCAAACAACAAACCGAAGTGGTGAATGAAATGAACCTTATCCGCTCTTACAGCAACTGGCGCCGTTATCGTGACACGGTTTCCGAGCTGAACCGTCTGTCGACCCGCGAACTCAGCGATCTGGGCATTGCCCGTTCGGACATCCCGTTCGTCGCCAAGAAGTCTGCAGTACGTTAATCGAATACAAGAATATCGCCGGGCTTTATCCTCCTCCCAAAGTTCCCGCGATCGAAGACCGGCACTCCTCCTCCCAGCCGGTCTTTACAAAACGACACCCACCGCACCTCCTCCCGCGGTGGGTGTTGTTGTTTCTGGGGGTCTGTTCCAAGGCTTTATCTCTGTCCGCCGTAGCCCCGGCGGTGCCATTCCGCCAAGAGCATCACGTCCGGTGGTCCACCTCCGGGTTCGTACCAGGAGTCGACCGCCCAAGAAGTGCCGGAATCATCCCGAAGCACGGCGGTAAAATGCGGATAGCGGCCATCGAGAAAGCTTCCGCGCGAATCGCGCTGCGCGACTCGATGATAGCGCAACAGACCAGCGCCTTGCAGGTAACGGAGAAAATGATCCGTATTGGTGGATTCGTCCACACAGTCCATCTGACCTTTCTGGCGCCCCTCGCCGAAATCCATCTTCGGCCGGTCGATAACTCCGATCACTGCTGTGCTACGACGTTCAAAGACCTGCACCGCAAGGCGTACAGCGGCACGCTCCGCTGCCGGTGATGCACGCCCGCCCGACATGATGGATGCAATCTGTGAACGATCCGCGGGCGTCAGCGTCACCGGCGTTTGAAAAGTGCAGCCATAGCCGTGGCAAATGCGGAAGCTTTGCGCCTCGGCAGTCCCGCATAAAACGACAAACAACAAAAGCGGAAGACATCGCAGGATCATATGCATGTCACGACTGTAACGACCGCCGTCGTTGAAGCCTACAGAATTTGCGTCTTATGGTTGCTAATATTTGATTCTCCATCAGGCTGGAAACGCTGGGCAATCAGGCTTACACTCGGGGTCCCAGCTTTGATCTCCCGGAGTAAAAATATGGAAAAACGTCGTCTTGGCCGCAAAGGCCTATTCATTGCGCCATTGGTTTTAGGCGGTAATGTTTTCGGCTGGACTGCCGACAAGAAGACCTCCTTCGATCTGCTCGACCGTTTTGTCGATGCGGGGTTTAACGCCATCGACACAGCAGACTCCTATTCGCGTTGGGCGCCGGGAAATGAGGGTGGCGAATCCGAAACGATAATTGGCGAATGGGTCAAATCGCGCAATGCACGCGACAAGGTTGTGATCATCACCAAGGTCGGCTCCGATATGGGCCAAGGCAAGAAAGATCTCTCCGCGGCCTATATCGCCAAGGCAGTCGAAGGCTCGTTGAAACGGCTGCAGATCGATGCGATCGATCTTTATCTGTCGCATTGGCCTGATCCGGATACACCCTATGAAGAGACGCTCGGCGCCTATCAGAAGTTGTTGAGGGAAGGAAAGATCAAATCCATCGGCGCCTCCAATCTCGATGTCGACCAATTGCGGGCAGCGATCGATGTATCGGAAACCAGGGACCTGCCACGCTATAATGTGCTGCAGCCGCAATACAATCTCTACGATCGCAGCGAATTCGACGGCAAGCTGCGCGATCTCTGCATCTCCGAAAATATCGGCGTCATCACCTATTTCGGCCTCGCCAGGGGCTTTCTTTCCGGCAAGTATCGCAGTGAAGTCGATCTTGGCAAAAGTCCGCGCGGTGATGGCGTAAAAGCTTACCTCAACCCTCGCGGTTTTCGTATTCTGGCTGCACTGGATGCAGTCTCGGCCAAGCACAACGCGAAACAGGCCGAAGTGGCAATCGCCTGGATCATCCAACGCAAGGGCGTAACCGCGCCGATCGCCAGCGCCACCTCGCTCGAACAGCTGGAAAGCCTTATCTGTGCTGCAGCACTGCAGCTCGACAAGGATGACGTGGCGGAGCTCGATCAAGCCAGCGCCTGATCATTCGCGATTATCAAAGCCGCCGCGATCCACTTGCGGCGGCTTTTGCATTGAAGCGCAGCACCAAAAAGACTATTGGAAGCGCATGTCACACAAACCAGTTCATATTGTTGGCGGCGGTCTCGCCGGTTCCGAAGCCTCATGGCAGCTTGCCGAGGCGGGTATTCCCGTTATCCTGCACGAGATGCGTCCAGTTCGCGGCACGGATGCGCACAAGACGCAGGATCTGGCCGAACTTGTATGCTCCAATTCCTTCCGTTCCGATGACGCCGAGACCAATGCGGTCGGGGTGCTGCATGCGGAAATGCGCCTTGCTAATTCGCTGATCATGGCTTCCGCCGACGCACATCAGGTTCCGGCCGGCAGCGCACTTGCTGTTGATCGTGACGGCTTCGCTGAGGCCGTCACCGCAAGGATCGAGGCGCATCCGCTGATCACCATCCAGCGTGAGGAAATCACCGGCCTGCCACCCGCCGACTGGGACAAGGTGATCATCGCCACCGGCCCGCTGACTGCACCGTCGCTCGCCGAAGCCATAGGCAAGGAAACCAGCGCTGACGCCCTCGCCTTCTTCGACGCGATTGCACCTATCGTGCATTTCGATTCCATCGACATGAATGTCTGCTGGTTCCAGTCACGTTATGACAAGGTTGGACCGGGCGGAAATGGCAAGGATTATATCAACTGCCCGATGACCAAGGAGCAGTACGAGGCTTTCATCCAGGCGCTTATTGCGGGGGACAAGACCGAGTTCAAGCAATGGGAAGGCACGCCCTATTTCGATGGCTGCCTGCCGATCGAAGTGATGGCGGAACGCGGACCGGAGACCCTGCGTCATGGACCGATGAAGCCGATGGGGCTGACCAATGCACACAACCCGACCGTTAAGGCCTATGCAGTTGTACAACTGCGGCAGGACAATGCACTGGGCACGCTCTACAACATGGTCGGTTTCCAGACCAAGCTGAAATATGGCGCGCAGACCGACATTTTCCGTATGATCCCGGGGCTGGAGAACGCTGAATTTGCGCGTCTGGGCGGTCTGCACCGCAATACCTATCTGAATTCGCCAATCCTGCTCGATCCGACCCTGCAATTGAAAAGCCGGACGGGACTGCGCTTTGCCGGCCAGATCACCGGCTGCGAAGGCTATGTGGAATCGGCGGCAATCGGCTTGCTCGCCGGTCGCTTCGTCGCCGCTGAACGGCTTGGCCATGCGGTCACACCTCCCCCACCGACGACCGCTTTCGGCGCGTTGCTCGGTCATATCACCGGCGGTCATCTTGTTAGCGATGAGGAACCAGGCAAGCGCTCTTTCCAACCGATGAATGTCAACTACGGCCTGCTTCCCCCCATCGAAGCACCAAAGTCCGAGGGTAAGCGTCTGCGCGGCAAGGAGAAGTCAAACGCCAAAAAACGCGCCATGAGCGCGCGTGCACTGGCTGACTGTCGTTTGTGGCTTGGCCTTCCGGCAATTGCAGAAGCGGCGGAATAGGGCGCTACCAAGGGCTAACTTGAAATCTCGCTGTGCACGTGCGATATTTATGACCAGTTAATTGGTCATGAGGTTATAATGCGCACCGTTAATCTTGCTGACGCCAAGGCCCACCTCAGTGAGCTCGTTACCCAGGCCGAAGATGGGGAAATCGTGCAGATTCTGCGCCGCGGAAAGCCGGTTGCACAACTGACTGCGGTAAAGAAGCCGCGCCAGCCCATCGATCTGGCGCTCTTGCGTAACACAACCAAAGATATGACGTTTCAAAACGAGAGTGCGGGAGAATTTATTCGTAGTATGCGCGACACTGATCGTTACTGATGCTTTACCTTGATACGTGTGTACTCGTAGCTGCCCTGACGTCAGAGGCAAACACCACGCGTATGCAGGACTGGTTGTCGAGCCAATTGCCCGAAGAGTTGGCTGTAAGCCACCTGACAATCACGGAATTTTCGTCGGCGCTTGCACTGAAATTGAGAACACAGCAACTTAAGATCAGTGAACGTAACGAGGCGCTCGCGATGTTTAACCGCCTTGTAACGGACTCTTTCAATGTGATCGTCGTCACAAGCAGCCATTTTCGCATGGCGGCCCGATTGGCTGATCAACATTTGCTTGGTCTCCGTACGGGCGACGCTTTGCTTCTGGCTCTTGCCGTTGAACATCGAGCAACCGTATGCACCCTCGATCGCCGACTCGCAGAGGCCGGTGAAACCCTCGGCGCAAAAACGCAACTACTATAACGCTAGTATGAACGCGTCGACGCCCTGAACATCGCCCACTGGCGGTGGAGCGGTGAGATATCGGCAATGTCATTAGCCGCGTTGAAGCCGTTGGCTTTCAGCTTCTTCAAATACATGCGGGTGATCGCAGCGGGCAGATATGCCGGGCGCAGCGTTACCGGCAACGCCTTCGCAGCGGTTTCGAACTTCGCAAAATGATCCTCGGCAAGCGCGATCATCGCGTCGATCGCGCGCTTGATTGCCACTTGGTCAGAACTGACCAGCAGCGTCGCCGCGCTGCATCCGACAGCAGTCAGAATATCGGCCGGGATGTAGATCTGGCCACGGCGACGATGCAGCGGCAACAAGCGCAGCAAACCGGCGATTGCCTGCGCAACACCAGCATGGCCCGCTACGTCGGCTTGTTCAGGAGTTTTAGCGGCATCCAGGACCAAGGAGGCAAGCTGGATCAGCGCCGAGGCCGTCTCGCCGCAATAGCCTTCCAGATCGTTGCGGTTCGGCATGGGATCATTGTAGAGGTCGAATACCCGCGCCTCACAATAATTGTCGAAGGCAGCACGCGGCAGATCACAGGTTTTGATCGCATCAAGAAGCGCAGCAGCGACAGGATTTCCAGAAGCCGCACCATGCTCGGTTCCATTAATCAGATCACGCCACCATTGCAGCCGCACCTCGCCGGGCAGCGGATCGTGGATCAGATCGCGGATGCGGGCGATTTCCGAGTTGAAAGCGTAAAGCGCCGCCAGTGCACCGCGCTTCTCTTCCGGCGCGTAAAGCACCGAAAGATAACGGTCTGGATCCGCATCCCGCAGCAATTGCAAACAGTGATTTTCATTAGCGTTCATGGGCTTGAGATATAGCGGCGCTCTCGATTAATCCACCGCAATCAGCGCCGCAGCTACGGCGCGATCTTCCGCCAGCAACACATTGTATGTCCGCACGGCCGCACCGGTACTCATCGGATCGGACGATATCCGATGTTTGCGCAGTTCATCGCGCAATTCCTGCGGTAGCCGTCGCAGTTCGGTCCCCGTCCCCACCAGCAGTATTTCGATATCGGCGGCTTGCTCAAGTACGAGCGATAGATCCGCAACAGTCAGGATTGGCGGCGTTTTCGGTTCCCAGCCATGAATACCTGACGGCAAGCAGAGTATGGAGCCGCGATGCGACATGTCCGCGAAGCGAAACCCGCCATTGCCATAGGCATCGATGGGTGCACGCCCCGGAAAGTGCGCGTCCCGAATTTCAATACCCTTGATCAATTTAACTACACTCCACTCTGGCCGGACACCGCCGACGGTCCGTTGTGGGTCACATCCTTGCCCTTGAGCCCGAACAACATCAGCAGCGGGCCCGCCACGAAGATCGACGAGTAAGTTGCCACAACGATACCTACGCCGAGGATAAGCGCGAACGACTTCACGTCGTCACCACCATAAAGATAGAGAACGATCAGCGCCAGAAAAGTCGCAAGCGATGTCAGGATCGTGCGCGACAGCGTCTGGTTGATCGAAGCATCGAGAAGCGCCGACAGCGACATGCTGCTGCCGTATCGTCGCAGATTCTCGCGAACGCGGTCATAGATGACCACTGTATCATTGAGTGAATAGCCCACGATCGCCAGCAAGGCGGCGATACTCCACAGATTGAATTCCATCTTGAAGATGATGAACATGCCAAGCAGCAGCAGTACGTCGTGGATGGTTGCAAGAATGGCGCCCAGCGCGAAATGCCATTCAAAGCGCAACCATACATAGACGAAGATCACCGCCAATGAGAGCCCGACAGCGAGCATTCCGGCCTGCGATAGTTCGCTCGATACGGAAGGGCCGATGACGTCGATACGGCGGAAGTCAAAATCATCCTGCAATTCGCCGCGGATTTTCACGCCGACAGTCTGTTCGGCATCCTCGCCCTCACCCTGGCTGCCCACGGTGATCAAGGCGCGATTATCCGATTTGAACGGTTCGATCTTGATGTCGCCGATATTCAGATCTTCCAACCGGCTGTAGACATCGTCGAGATCGATCGCACCTTCGTGCGACTGAATCTCGACCATCGTGCCGCCTTTGAAATCGATGCCGAAATTCATGCCGACAATGGCGAACAGCACGATCGCAGCGATGCTCGACAGCGCAGAAAAACCAAGCGTCAGGCCACGAAATCTCATAAAGGGAATCTTCGTATCATTCGGAACGAGCTTGAGCAGCGCGCCCGGAACTTCTTTCGGTCTCGCCCACTGAACCCAGACCGATACCAACCAGCGCGTCAGAGTAAACGTCGTGAACAACGTCGTGACGATACCTATCGTAACCGTCAGCGCAAAACCGTGCACCGGCCCCGAGCCAAGAGTGAAAAGCACAAGCGCTGCAATCAGGGTCGTGACATTGGCGTCGACAATGGTAGCAAGCGCCCGTGAAAATCCGGAATCGATAGCCTGGATAACGGAAAAGCCAGCGCGTCTGTCCTCGCGAATGCGCTCGTAGATCAGAACATTGGAGTCGACCGCCATGCCGATGGTCAGCACGATACCGGCAACGCCGGCAAGCGTCAGCGGCGCGCCGAACAGCGTCAACACAGCCAGGATCAGGATCACGTTGACGACAAGAGCGATACTCGCGATGACGCCAAGAAGCCCATAGGTCAAAAGCATGAAAATGATGACGAGAGCCGCGCCGACAAGCGCCGCAACCTTGCCGGAGGCAACGGCCGCGGCACCGAGATCCGTACCGATCGTCCGCTCCTCGATGACGGTAACGCTCGCCGGCAAAGCACCAGCCCGCATGACAAGCGCCAGGTTACTCGCGCCGGAGAGGTCGAAATTGCCGGAAATCTGACCTGTATTGCCGGGTACTTCCTCGCTGATGACCGGTGCTGAGAGCACCTGGTTGTCAAGAATAATGGCGAAGGATTTCCCGACATTGGCTTTGGTCGCCTTCGAGAACCGATCGGCGCCAATGCTGTCCAGCCTGAAGGTGATGACAGGTTCTTGCGTTGCCGTATCGATACCAGCCTGCGCATCGACGAAATTCTTGTTCGAGACCAGCGGTTCAGTCTTGACGAGATAGGCAACGGGCGGATCGTCGAAGGAATAAACCACTTCGTCGCCTTCAGGCGGCGTGCCATCGATCGCCTGTTGCACAGGTACCGAATCATCGACCATCTGGAAATGCAGCTCGCCGGTAAGGCTCAAGATGTCCTTGAGCAGTTGCGAGTCATAGAGCCCGGGAACTTCGACAAGCACACGGCCATTGCGCTGCCCCTCGACATTGGGATTGGTGTAGCCAAGTTCGCTGAGGCGGCGGCTGAGGACCGCAATCGTTGCGTTCGTATCCGGCAGGTGGTCCTTGTCGACCTGCAGGCGCAGCCGCGAACCGCCTTCGAGGTCGAGACCCAGCGCCAGTTGCTTCTTCGGCAGCCAGTCCGGCAGGTTCACCAATTGGTCTTGAGTGAAGAGATTTGGCAATGCCAGAATAACACCGGCTAAAACAACAGCCCAGATGAGTACGGTTTTCCAGCGGCTAAAATAGAGCATACAACCAAGACCTTGAGCCTAGAATCAGAAGGGCGGCTCAATGGCCGCCCTGTCACTATGCCTTATTTCTTGTTATCGGCAACCGGCTCGCCCTTGACGCGGACATCGGCAACCATGCCACGCAGAACGCGCGCTTTGACACCTTCGCCGATCTCAACGTCGAGTTCACCCGTATCTTCATAGACTTTGGTCACCTTGGCAATGAAACCACCGCCCGTGATGATTGTGTCGCCACGGCGGATGTTCTTCAGCTGCTCTTCACGCTTCTTCGCCGCCGTGCGCTGCGGGCGAATGATCAGGAAGTACATGATCACGAAGATCAGAATGAACGGTAAGATGCTCATGAGCATTTCCGGCGCGCCACCGACACCCGTTGCCTGTGCATATGCGGGAGTTACGAACATTGAGACAACCTCCAGAGAAAACCAGATTTGAAAGAACTTGAGCCTGCGCAATACAATGTTTGGGTTGTCAAAAGCAACCGTACAAAACTGCGTGTGCAAATCAAAATGAATGTTGATACAATGTTGACACGCATCGGCCTAAACGTTAACGTCGCCAAGGTGATGAAGGAGACTGATATGCGAGCCGTCGTAAAAAAATGGGGCAATAGTGCCTCCGTGCGCATTCCTGCTGCGATCATGGCAGCGACAAAACTGGAATTGGACTCTGCAGTAGACGTTCGCGAGGAGGAAGGCCGCATCATTATTGAGCCCGTGCGGACGCACGGTACAAATTTGAACGATCTGATAGACGCCATCACCCCGGACAACCTGCACGATGAAGTGGACTTCGGAGCTCCTATGGGCAAGGAAGCATTTTAATGGCGGCATTTGTGCCAGAAGCCGGTGACATTGTGTGGCTGCATTTCGATCCTCAGACAGGCCACGAGCAGGCTGGCCACCGTCCGGCTGTTGTTCTGAGTCCTGCGAGCTATAATGATAAAACCAGCCTTATGCTCTGTTGCCCCATGACGACTCAGATCAAAGGCTATCCGTTCGAAGTTTTGATAGCCGGCAGCCGTCCCAGCGCAGTGCTGGCAGACCAAGTGAAAAGTCTTGATTGGCGCGGCCGGAAAGCGCAATCAAAGGGCAAGGTAACGAGCACCGAGCTTGCACAAATACGTACCAAAGCTGTGGCGTTGATCGGGGCGTAATTTTCGAAGAAAGTTTCATGAAATTGCCAGACGAATTGCTGACAGACAAACTTGACCGCCTGATTAAAGTACTGGAGCGCATGGCGCCGCCGAAACCGCAGCCGGTCGATCTCGATGTGGCGGATTGTTTCGTATGGAATCCCGACCACCTTGCCTTTGATCCCGTGCAAAAGGTCAATCGCGTCGACATCTCGCTGATCCGCGGTGTGGACAATGTTCGCGATATTCTCTTCGACAATACGAAGCGCTTCGCTGATGGTTTGCAGGCAAACAATGTTCTGCTGTGGGGCGCGCGCGGCATGGGCAAGTCGTCGCTGGTCAAGGCGGTGCATGCCTCGGTCAACGCTGACGCCCCGGCTGGTGGCCACCCGCTGAAACTCGTCGAAATCCACCGCGAGGACATCGATAGCCTCCCTGCCCTGATGGCGGCGATCAAGGATACGGATTACCGGTTCATCCTGTTCTGCGATGATCTTTCCTTCGACCACGATGACACTTCATACAAATCGCTGAAGGCGGCGCTGGAAGGTGGCGTCGAGGGCCGGCCGGATAATGTGATTTTCTACGCCACATCGAACCGCCGCCATCTCCTGCCGCGCGACATGATCGAGAATGAGCGCTCGACAGCGATCAATCCATCTGAGGCAGTTGAAGAAAAGGTTTCGCTGTCCGATCGGTTTGGCCTTTGGCTGGGTTTTCACAAGTGCAGCCAGGACGATTATCTGTCGATGATCGACGGGTACGCCGCGCATTTCGATCTGCCCATGGAAAAGGAACAGCTGCATGCGCAGGCGCTGGAGTGGTCCACGACGCGTGGGTCGCGTTCCGGCCGTGTCGCATGGCAATTCACGCAGGATCTCGCCGGTCGTCTCGGCAAGAAGCTCTAGATACGAAAAAGCCCGCACCTTTCGGCGCGGGCTTCAATCAAATTCCTGATCGGTCAGGATTCGAGATATTTCGTCGGGTCAACCGGCGTCGAGTTCTTGCGAACTTCGAAGTGCAGCATCGGCGTCGTTGCGTTACCGGTCATGCCCGAAGTTCCAAGTTGTTCGCCGCGCTTGACCTTCTGGCCGCGCTGCACATCCAGCTTGCTGGCGTTGCCGTAAACCGTCACAAGGCCATTGTCGTGGCGGACCAGCACCGTGTTGCCGAATTCCTTCAGGCCATCGCCGGAGTAGATGACCACGCCGTTTTCGGCCGCCTTGATCGGCGTGCCTTCCGGCACCGAGATATTGATACCATCGCTGCCCTTGCCGTAATTGGCGACAACGCGGCCACGAACCGGCCAGCGCATTCCCGAAACACCGGTCGCGGAAGGAGCTGCGGCAACGTCCTTATCAGCATCGTCGATGACCTTCTCACTGGCCTGCGGCGGTGTGTAAGGCTTGGCCGCCGTGTCGGCCTGAGGTGCGGCAGCGGCCTGCGTGGCAGCGCTTGCAACGGCCTTCGGCTGTTCGACGGGCGGTGTCGAAGCGGTCTTGACCTGATCGACGGCGCCCTTCGGCTTCATGGTGTTGGCAACATTCTGCGCCAGCGCGGAATTCGATGGCGGGATGATCAGCGACTGACCAACGCGGACAGTGCCATCTTTCATATTGTTGGCCTGCTTGATCGCTTCGACATTGCTGCCGGTCTTGCGCGAGATCGCATGCAGGGTGTCGCCGGTCTGAACCGTGTAAGTGCCCTTGCTTGGCAGAGCCACGTTCTTTGCTGTGGTCGCAGGCGTCGTTAAAGCAGGCACCTGCTTTTCCTTGACCTGCGGTGTCTGCGGCAGGACGGCAACGTCAGTGGAATGCTGCACCGGAGCCGGCTTTGCAGGCATCTTTGCTTCACGGCCATCCGGGGTCTTCAATGTGCCGGAACCCGCAGCCAGCGGCGCTGCCTGCATTGGCTGCGCTGAAGCGACCTGCTGCTGACGCAGTGGAGCCGCGCTGGCAACAGGTGCGAGAGCTGGGCGCGTCGGCTGCGACGAGACTGGCGGCAATGCCGACGTGCTTGCAGCGCCGACGGGCGGCAGGCTGCTGCGCTGGACACCGCCTGAAGGCTGAACCGCACTGCGGTTGACCGAAGCGGTCTGCGTTGAATCGACCGGCGGCGTATAGGGCTGCAGACCCGTATTGGAAGACTGCATGATCGATTTCTGATTGTCACTGTAACCGGAACTGAAATCGGCGCTAGTGAAACGCTGCACTCCCGAGCTGCAGCCCGCCGCCGCACCGGCAACCATAAGAATGGCGGCATTCAGAGCCAGCCGCCGTGACGCTTTGTCTAGTGTACTCAAACGCATCGCATATCCCGCCCGTACTCAATACAAGAATATTGGACTCATTAGATCGCGTTAATGTTACTCGACCGTTAAAGAGCGAATAAAATTTGTAAAAAATTCACCAAACTCGTAAACGGTCAGAGCGCCGCGGCAACACCTTCCATCAGTGGCAATAGGCGCACGGGCATCAAATCGTGGCGCTCGAAGCGGCTGCCGATTTTTGACAGCCGCGCCATCACCTGCCTGCCATCGAGCGGCCCGATCGGCGCAATCATCACGCCATTGGAAGACAAAAGATCGACGAACTGGCGCGGCATGCTTTCGAACGCACCCCAGACGATGATGCGATCGAACGGGCCGTCATGCACGAGACCGTGCCTTCCATCGGCATGCTTGACGAATGTGTTCTCGATCTTCAGCGCCGACAGACGCTGCTGTGCCAGTTCGACAAGCGAACGATAGCGCTCGAGCGACAGAACCCGGCCTGCAAGCCGCGCCATGACTGCAGCCGTAAAACCCGTCCCCGTGCCGATTTCCAGCACACGATGCGTCGGTTCAAGATCGAGGGAATTGATCAACTGCGCTTGCAGATCGAGCGCTTCGATGAACTCGCCGCATTCGATCGGCAGCGTTCCCGCGCCATAGGCCACGTTACCGAGATTGCCGTTGACAAAAGCCATGCGCGGTGTCGCCTCGAAGGCACTTATCAGCCGTTGATCCGACAACCCCAAGGCTCGCATGCGCAGCACAAAAGCCGCAAATCCTTCGCGTTCAGACATCACAACCTTCATGCAAATGCACTCGCAAGAGTTGCAAGCGTGTCATGTGCCGTCAGGTCGAGCTGCAGCGGCGTGATCGAAATGAAGTTCTTGGCGAGTGCGGCCACATCGCTGTTTTCCGCCGGCACATCCTTGCCGCGACCATAGCGCAGCCAATAATAGGGCAAGCCGCGTCCGTCATGGCGCTCTTCAATGGTGAGGCCATGGGAGAGCTTGCCTTGCGCCGTAACCCGCGTTCCGGCGATTTCCGAAGCGCTGCAGCTGGGAAAATTGATGTTGATGAGAACGCTCTTTGCCAGTTCGACATCGAGCACCTTTTTAAGAAGCGCAGGCGCCCGCTCCTCCACGACTTCCCACGGCAGCACACGCGCGCCACCGTCGAGATTGTACTCCTGCGACAGGGCGATCGATTTGATACCGAGCAGCGTGCCCTCGATGGCCCCGGCGACAGTCCCCGAATAGGTAACGTCATCCGCCATGTTCGAGCCGGAATTGACACCGGAAAGTATCAGGTCCGGCGCATCGGGCATCAGATGCTTGACGCCCATGATCACGCAATCGGTCGGTGTGCCACGCACGGCATAGTGCCGCTCGTCGATCTGGCGCAGGCGCAATGGGTTTGAAAGGGTCAGCGAATGCGCCAGGCCGCTCTGATCAGTTTCGGGCGCAACCACCCAGACATCATCGGAGAGCTGGCGGGCAATGCGTTCAAGCACGCTCAGACCTTCCGCATGAATACCATCATCGTTGGTCAGAAGAATGCGCATTGCCTTGCCCCTTAAAGATTATGCTGCTTTTTCGATCCGTTTCAGTCCACCCATATAGGGCAAGAGTGCATCAGGAACTGTGACGCTGCCGTCCTCATTCTGATAATTTTCGACAACGGCAATCAGCGCGCGCCCCACCGCGGTACCTGAGCCGTTCAGCGTGTGAACGAAACGTGTCGATTTCTCGCCCTCCGGCCGATAGCGCGCATTCATGCGGCGCGCCTGGAAATCACCGCAGACCGAGCAGCTGGAGATTTCGCGATAGGCTTTCTGCCCTGGCAACCAGACTTCCAGGTCGTATGTCTTCTGTGCGCCAAAGCCCATGTCGCCGGTGCACAGCGTCATGGTCCGGAACGACAGGTCAAGCCGCTTCAGCACTTCCTCGGCACACGAAGTCATCCGCTCATGTTCCTCAATGGAATGCTCGGCATCGGTGATCGACACCAATTCCACTTTCATGAACTGGTGCTGACGCAGCATGCCGCGTGTGTCGCGTCCGGCTGAGCCCGCCTCCGAACGGAAGCAGGCCGTCAGCGCCGTCATGCGGATCGGCAGATCACGAATGTCGAGGATTTCCTCGCGCACCAGATTGGTCAGCGGCACCTCGGCTGTCGGGATCAGATAGCGGCCGTCCGTGGTTTGGAACAGATCTTCCGCGAACTTCGGCAGCTGACCCGTACCGTAGAGCACTTCATCGTTCACCAGCAGCGGCGGACTGACCTCCGTATAGCCGTGTTCGGTCGTGTGCAGGTCGAGCATGAACTGACCAAGCGCACGTTCAAGACGCGCCAGCTGGCTCTTCAGCACCGTAAAGCGGCTGCCGGAAAGTTTTGCCGCCCGCTCGAAGTCCATGTAGCCAAGCTTTTCGCCGATCTCGAAATGCTCTTTCGGCTCAAAGGCGAAATTCTTGAGGTGTCCAATCCGGCGCGTTTCAACGTTGCCACCCTCGTCCTTGCCAACCGGCACGTCAGCGAGCGGTATGTTCGGAAGTACAGATAATGCATCGCTCAGCGCGCGATCAAGCTGCCGTTCTTCCTCTTCGGCAGAGGTCAGAAACAACTTGATCTCGGCAACCTCCGCCTTCAGACGGTCGGCCGTGGCCTGATCCTTGGCGCCCATTGCCTTGCCGATCTCTTTCGAGGCGGCATTGCGGCGTTCCTGTGCATCCTGCAACTTGGCGATGTGCTGACGGCGCTTTTCGTCGAGCTCGATCAAACGGGACGATGCCGGCTCGTTGCCCCGTTTGGCCAGAGCTGCGTCAAGCGCTTGCGGATTCTCTCGGATCCATTTGATATCGAGCATGGGAATAAAGCCGTATTGGAGTGAGCAAAGAAATTTAGGCGTAAAGGCCCGGCGAAACGATAACCGTCAGGACGAGACTTCGCTGGACCCTGATTTTGCTTCAGCCTCAGTTGCCGCACGCTTCTTCTCGACCAGACGCGCCATCCAGATCGAAACCTCGTAGAGAAGGATCGTCGGGAGTGCAAGACCGATCTGGCTGATTGGATCGGGCGGCGTGATAACGGCGGCCACGATAAACGCAATGATGATGGCGTACTTGCGCTTAGACCTCAGCCCCTCGTAGCCGACGAGACCAACGCGCGCCAGCAGGGTGGTGACGACCGGGAGCTGAAACACGAGACCGAAGGCGAAG
Source organism: Phyllobacterium sp. LjRoot231 (assembly GCF_964253365.1). Taxonomy (NCBI): domain Bacteria; kingdom Pseudomonadati; phylum Pseudomonadota; class Alphaproteobacteria; order Hyphomicrobiales; family Phyllobacteriaceae; genus Phyllobacterium; species Phyllobacterium sp. LjRoot231. The sequence continues at coordinate 2,899,381 of NZ_CAXUQT020000001.1, read as the reverse complement.
ATCAGCGTCATGATGAGACTGAGATATTCGGAAACCTTGGGCAACAGCGAAATTTGCACTTCCCCAGCCCCGCCCGTCTGCTGCATGGCGAGGAAGAACCACATCACCATCGGGGTGAAGAAGAAATAAACCAGCGCGCCGCCCATAAGGAAAAGGACTGGCGATGCAATCAGGAATGGAAGAAACGCCATGCGCTCGTTGCGATAGAGACCTGGCGCAACGAACTTGTAGATTTGCGATGCGATGACGGGGAACGCGATGACGATACCGCCAAACATGGCGATCTTCACCTGCGTAAAGAAAAATTCCTGCGGCGCAGTGTAGATGAGCTGCGCTTTGGTGGGATCGAAGCCCGCCCAGACGACGGCCCATTGATAGGGAATTACCAAAAGATTGAACAACTGCTTGGCATAATGAAAGCAACCCAGGAACGCGACGAAGAACGCCAGCAGGGCCCAGATCAGGCGCCGGCGCAACTCCATCAGATGTTCCATCAGCGGGGCCGAGCTCTTGTCAATGTCGTCGTCGGTCTTGCTCAAGATTTCGTCCCCGTACCGCCAGCTTTAGCCCGCGGCTTTGCCGTTCTTTTTGCTGGCGCCTTGGCTGGCTCGGCTGCTGCGACCACAACCGGCTCGGTCTTTTTCTTCGACACGACTTTTGGCGCCGGTTCGGACTTTTTGGCAGGTGCAGCTGCCTTTGGCTTGGCTTCTGCGGTTGCAGTGGCAGGCTTCGACTTGACCTTTGTGGGCTTCTTCTCAACAGTCTCGGCAGCAGCCAGAGGTAGAGGTTCCATCACCTGCGGTTGCAATTGTGTTGCCCCCGGCGCGGCTGGATCCGGCACAGCGACATTGTCCTTGGCCGTTACCGTGGCATCTTTCAAGCTCGAGCGGATCTCTTCTCCGATCGTCCGGACAGGATCGAAGACCTTGCGGATATCGCTACGAGGATCGAGGCTTTTCGCATCATTGATGATATCGCGAACGTCATCGAGTTCGGCCTCTTTCAAGGCCTCATCGAATTGCTTGCGGAATTCACCGGCAGTGGCGCGAAACTTCGCAGTCGCCTTGCCGAAGGCACGCAGCATCTTCGGCAAATCCTTGGGACCGACCACCACGATCATGACGATCACGATCACCAGGATTTCCGACCAACCAACTTCAAACATTCATCATGCTCCAGCCACGACACGGCAACGTAGCCGCGCGCAAGACAAGGCTATCCTTGGACTCAAGACTTTGTCGTCTTTTCCTTGACTGAATTCACCGGCTGGCTTGTCTGATTATCAATCGTTTTCGAGTCATCGGCCGCGGCGGCATCGTCGTCGCTCATGCCGCTCTTGAAATTCTTGATACCTTTGGCAACGTCACCCATGAGTTCCGGAATCTTGCCGCGACCGAAAAGAAGAAGCACGACCGCAAGCACGATAAGCCAGTGCCAGATTGAAAAACTACCCATTTGATCCTCACATTCGCCCAACAGTTTGGGCTGATCTATGCCTTTTTCCCGTGCTTTTCAAACACAAGTCTCTTCTGCTGTTTCACATTCATGTAAACGCAGCGCAAGCCCGAAGTGAATTCAGCGTCACGAATTTTGTTGTTCGCGCGCAATTATAACAGAAAGCTTGTCTCAATCATGTTCGACGCGAGGTGTCAAAAGACCGAGTTCCTCGAGATCGATGTCCGTCAGAGGATCTTCATCTTCGGTCAGTTCATCCGGGTCATTAACCGGGATAGGGATCGCAAAATTCGTCGGCATGCGCGTCGAAAGCAGGCCCGCACCGCGCAATTCGTCAATGCCCGGCAGATCGCGTACTTCCTGCAGCCCGAAATGATCGAGGAAAGAGGCGGTGGTGCCATAGGTAATGGGACGGCCCGGGGTACGGCGCCGGCCGCGGAACTTGATCCAGCCGGTCTCCATCAGCACATCGAGTGTGCCTTTCGAAGTCTCGACACCACGAATATCCTCAAGTTCGGCCCGTGTGACCGGCTGGTGATAAGCGATGATCGCGAGTACTTCGAGCGCTGCGCGCGACAGTTTCTTTTGCTGAACAGCCTCACGGTTCATCAGGAAGGCGAGATCGGCAGCCGTGCGGAACGCCCATGCGCCGCCGACCTGTCGCAGATTAATGCCACGCTTGGAATAAATCTCCTGCAACTCGCCAAGCAGCGCGGCAACGTCGACACCAGACGGCAGGCGCTCGCGCAAGGCTTTTTCGGTCACCGGCTCGGCGGATGCGAACAGGATAGCCTCAGCCATGCGCAACGCGTCCGAAACCGAAATTGATGAATTCCAATTGCCGGCGGGCAAGTCGAGCTCGTCGTCATCGTCGATGTGGTTCTGAATGCTATCAGCCATTGGCCACGTCCTTCAGCGGCTCGGTCTGCTTATCAAGCCTGTTGCGCAGGTAGATCGGGTTGAACGCGCCGGTCTGGCGAATTTCCAGATGCCCTTCCCGGACCATTTCCAGACTGGCGGCAAAAGAGCTGGCCATGGCCGTGGCACGCTCCGCGGGCGAAAAGATAAATTCCAGCAGGTAATGATCGAGCGCCGTCCAATCCTTCATCTCACCTACAAGCCGCATCAGGATTTCGCGCGCATCCTTCAGTGACCAGACTGTACGCCGCGCAATCTGCACATGCGATGTGGCGCGTTTTTGCCGCTGCGAAGCGTAGGCGGTCAAAAGCTCGTAAAGCGTCGCGGCATAGGCGTTCGTTTGATCGACGATCACGGCCTCGGGCATGCCGCGCGCAAAAACATCGCGGCCGAGCCTGTTGCGGTTGATCAGTTTCGTCGCCGCGTCGCGCATTGCTTCCAACCGCTTCAGCCGGAACTGCAGTGTTGCCGCCAATTCCTCGCCGCTTTCGCCATCATCGCCAGGCGCTTTGGGGATCAGAAGCTTGGATTTGAGATAGGTAAGCCACGCCGCCATGACCAGGTAATCGGCGGCAAGCTCAAGCCGCAATGCCTGCGCCTGCCGGATGAAGATCAGATATTGCTCGACGAGGGCGAGTACGGAAATGCGGGCGAGATCGACCCGCTGGTTGCGAGCCAGATGCAGCAACAGATCAAGCGGGCCTTCGAAGCCCTTGATATCAATGACAAGCGAGGGCTCGCTGGCGGCACGATCAACCTGGCTTTCCCACAACGCCTCCATCGGCGCCGCGCCATTGCCATTTATCTTTTGTTCGCCTGCTGCCAAAACCTTCTCCTTACTGCGCCGTGCGTCCTCTTGGACGCACAAAGGACGCAGTAACACTTTGAATTGGCGCATAATCCTTTCCAAAACCTATTTCGGTTTTGGGGTTATGCGCTATGCCACCGCCTCGAAAGTACGCTGGAATTCTTCCCGGAGTTCTTCCTCGTTCGAGGCATCCGGCTCTTTTCGATATTCAATCGCCCGCTGCGCCCGTTCGAATGCCTTGCCTTCGAGCTCCGGCGTGCAGGCGGCAACGGCCTTCATTTGTTCCATGATGCCGTGGCAATGAAGCACGATATCAAGCCCTGCCGCAAAGATTGCTTTGGTCCGATCGAAATAATCCCCAGAAAGTGCGTTCATGGAGACGTCATCGCTCATCAGCAGCCCGTCGAAACCTATATAGTCGCGGATAATCTCTTCGACCACCTTGCCGGAGGTCGTCGCCGGGTTCTTCGGATCGACCGCCGAAAAAATCACATGAGCGCTCATCGCCATCGGTAGGTCAGCCAAAGCCCGGAACGGCGCAAAGTCATGTTCGGCAAGTTCTTCAAGCGGCGTCGAAACTGTCGGCAGTTCGTGATGCGTATCGGCAAAGGCGCGGCCGTGCCCCGGAATGTGCTTGATCACCGGCAGCATACCGCCTGCGAGCAGGCCGTCCGCAGCGGCTCGGCCCATGGCGGTCACGATTTCCGGATGCTTGCCGTAGGCGCGCGTGCCGATCACATCATTGGCTCCCTCGACCGGCACGTCGAGCACCGGCAGGCAATCCACATTGATGCCGAGCTTGAGCAGATCGAAAGCATGCAGCCGCGACAGGAGCCACGCGGAACGTAATCCGAGTTCTTCATTCTCGCGGAAAAGCGCGCCGAGTTGCGACCCAGAGGGATAGTTCGGCACGAGCGGCGGCCGCAGGCGTTGCACGCGCCCGCCTTCCTGATCGATAAGCACAAGCGCGTCGTCGCGGTGCACCAGATCACGCAGATGCGCGCACAGATCTTCGATCTGCGCAGGCTCGCTTATATTGCGCGCAAACAGAATGAAACCCCACGGCCGCTCATCGCGAAAGAATGCGATTTCATCTGGGGTCAGTTTCAAACCGGTCGTGCCGGCAATCCATGCTTTTGATTCGCTCATGAGACAAGTCTAGTGTGTCAACCGCCGATGAGGAAGCTGTCTGGCATTTTTACAACGGTGAAACGGTGAATTTAACCCCAAGCCCATTCATAATCTTGCGGACAGTCTCGAAACGAATTTTCGAACCAGGGGCAAGGGCCTTATAGAGGCTCTCGCGACCCAATCCGCTATCCTTCGCAATTTGCGTCATGCCTCGTGCCTTAGCCACGTCGGCAAGCGCCATAATAAATATCTCAGGATCAGGATCTTCAGCTGAAACTGCAAGATATCCTGCAATCATTTCCTCGTCTACCAAGTATTCCGAGACGTCGAAAGGTGCTGTTTTAATGGTCGTTTTCATTTAGCAGCACTCCGTATTGTTTTTGCCATCCGCTTGGCTTCGGCGATATCGCGTTGTTGAGAGGATTTATCTCCGCCTACCAACAGGAGAAAAACTACCTCTCCAATGCGTGTGTAGTACACGCGATACCCAGGGCCGTAGTCGATCTTCATTTCTGATATGCCCTCGCCAATTGGCGCAACCAAACCAAAATTGCCACGCTCTGCATTTCTCATACGGTTAAGAATGCGAAATGCGGCTTCCTTGTCACGAAGTGCATGAAGCCAACCGTCGAATTCGTCTGTTCTTCGTATAGTATACATTGTGTATCCGAATAGATACGAAATATCAATAGGCGGATTAGACCGCCGGTTAAATTTATGAAATATTTGGGAAGAATAGCGCCAACTTCGGTTTGCGCAAACGAAAAAGGCTCCGCCAACGACGGAGCCTTTTTCAACGATATGCGCGAGGTTTTTACTGCGTAACGAAGCAGCTGCCGCCCGCAGTCTTGTACTTGGCGCACAAAGCGTTCGCGTCGCTCTTGGAGCCAGCCGGAATGCGAACACGGAAGAACGTGCCCTTGCCGGCGATCTCGGCCTGCTTGATATCGACACCACGTCCGCCGATCACGCTTGCATATTTCTGCGACAGCGATGCGTAGGTTTTTTGCGCGCCCTCGACATTTGGCTGCGAGGCAATCTGGATCAGATAGCTCCCCGCTGCCGGAGCCGCGGAAGCAACTTGCTGACCCGCTGCGTTCTTTGGTGGAACACGATCAACAATATCAACCGGCTGATCTGCCGGACGGGAATCCACCACCGGAATATTCTTCGGCGCGACAGAAGCAACTGTTTCGGGCGTAATCTTCTTGGTCGCGACGGGCTTGGCAGGCAATTTGCCTGCGGCCGGCGCCGGTTTTGCAGCTGCAGGTGCAGCCGGTGCGGGTGCTGGTGCCGGTGTAGCAGTCTGCACAGGCGCAGCTGCCTGGTCGTCCTGCATCAATGCGCCAATTTCGTCGTCGCCGGTTGTTGACGGCGCTGCGGGTGCACTTGCGCTGACCGGAGCGGGCGCAGCAGGGCGGTCAGCTGGAGCAGCGGCAGGGCCGGCGCTCATCGGATCGGTCGGTTCAGGAATGGAGGCGACCATCGTGCCATCCGGCTTGACGACCATCGTCTGCACCTTGCGCGGAGCAATGGCACTGTTCCGCTCCGCCGGTGGAGCGTCTGCAGTAGCATCGGCGGTGGCTGGATCAACACGTGCCTCCACCTTGTCGCCCGCTGCAGGCGCATCGGTGGCGGGCGTATCCGCGGCAGATACGGCCCCATCCTCATCGGCGGGAAGATCGATAGGATCCTCCCGCGTTGTCACAAGCTGATCCTGCTTCGGCGCTTCCGGAGCGGTCGTCGCGCTCTTGTCGTAAACCGCCTTGTCCTGATTTGGAACGACGGCTGTGCTGGCCGTTTCCGGTTGAACCTTGATCGGTGTCTTGTCCGCCATGATGACGACAGGTTCGCCGTTCGAACCGGCGGTCCATTTGTAGGCGACGGCACCGGCGACAGCGAGCAAAACAACAGCTGCTGCGACACCCGGAACGAACAGGTTACTGCGGCGCCGCGGCGCCGGCTCCTTCTGTCCATAGGATGGCGTTGCAGCTATATCAACATTGTCCTGGCGAGGATCGTAGCCAAAATCCAGATCCTCTTCTGGACCATAGGCCAGCGTTGCCCGGCTCTGTTGTGCAGCGGCCGCGCCCATAGCGGCAGCACCGGCTGCTGCGGTATAGCCCGCCGGAGTGTATTTGTTCTGATCCGCCTCGTTCCCAAACACATCCGCGAAAATGTCGGCGTACCGGTCTTTCTCAGGCTCTTGCTTGGCAGGTTCCTCCGGCGCGACATAGGCACCGCGCGAATCGTCCGCTTCGATCGAACCGAAGACCTCGGCAAATTCATTTTCAAGCTCGCCCAAGCCATTGTGCTGGACGACGTCGTCCTCGTAGTTGACCGTAGGAAGATCAAGCGATTCCGTATAATCAACCCGATTTTCCGTCACCGCTACTGTATCAACATCGGGTGCGGCACTGATCGACGACGCCGCGCGGTCAAGCTCGTCGGCATAGTCGCTCAAGTCATGGACTTCGGGCAATCGCGGCGCGCTGGCAATAGGTGCGGCAACAGGCACTTCGATCTGTTCGCGAACCGGCGTGTAAGACTGTTCAACGCTTTGATAAAGCGGGAATACCGGCTCGGTCTGTGCGACAGGTTCGTTTTCTTCCTCTTCATCGGTGGTAACTTCGAAATCATCGAATGCGGCAATCAGCTCGTCCGTATCGAAATCGTCCTCTGCGGAATCCTGTACCTGCTCGTTGGCAGCTTCAGCTTCATAAACCGCTGGTTCCGGTTCGGGAGCCTGATAGTTGACCGGCTCCGGCGCATTGGATGGCTGCTGATAGGCGGTCGTGCGGCTGATCGAAGGGGCGATCTCGGTCCGACCGGGAACCTGCGTTTGCGAGCCGTAGCCCCAGGAAGCGTTGACCGAGCGTTGCGAGACCGGCTGGGCCGATCCTGCAAGCAGGGTTTCAAGCTCATCCTCGAGGCTGACTGACGGCGCTGCAATGACCGGGCGCTCTCCGTAGTGGGGAGCGGCAGCTTCTACAGGAGCATCAGCTCCCTCGCCTGCCTCGCTGTCCGCGTAGACCGGGTCGGGCTCGTAGTCGGCATAATCCGGTTCTTCATAAGCGGCCACCGATTGGGTAGCGGCTTCCCGATGTGCGTGAGGCGGTTCCGCGGCCAACTCGCGCTCAATGGAATCCTGAAAGTCCTGAGCGGCAAGCTGATCGTCGTCGGCATCATTGTCAGCGGACTGAGGCGCGGCTTGCTCATCAAAGCCCCCCATCAGTTCGCGTTCGAGATCCATAGCAAAATCATCGTTAGATCCGGTCGACTCCTCCTCGGGCGTCCCCATGATACGGGAAAGCTCCATCAGGGGGTCGTTATTACCTAATCGCGAATCATCCTGCCGGTGAGAACGCTGAAGATAGTTGTCCGCCATGGCGTTAATCCTGTACTCTCAACTGTGGGACGTCCGAAAACGTCACGCATTGGCCTTACCAGCGCAATGTGGGCAAAAGTTGACAGGATTGCTACGCTTTTCAACGCATTCTAGCGCATTTCAGTCGGGGCGTCCGCACCTATTATTGATAATCCGGACGTCAGGACCTTCGAAACAACCTGAACCAGCCCTAGCCTGGCTTGGGACAAGTTTGGATCGTTAACCTTAATAAAACGTAAGTCCGGGTTTTCGGTTCCCTTATTCCATTGCGTATGCAGCGAACTTGCGAGGTCGTAGAGGTAGAAAGCAAGCCTGTGCGGCTCCTGATGCAGAGCCGCCGTTTCGATCAGCCGCGGGTATTCCGCAAGCTTGCGAATCAGCGCGATTTCGCTCTCGTCAGTCAGCAAACCAAAGTGCTGCGCGCTCGCTGCCAATTTCGTTTCGCCGATCCCGAGCTGTTCAATCGCCTGCCGGAAAACCGAGTGGCAACGCGCCGAAGCATACTGGACGTAGAAGACCGGATTATCCTTGGAATGCTCGGTGACCTTGGCGAAGTCGAAATCAAGCGGCGCGTCGTTTTTCCGGTAGAGCATCATGAACCGGACCGGATCCCGCCCGACTTCCTCCACCACATCGCGCAGGGTGACGAACTCGCCTGACCGCTTCGACATGCGCACCGGTTCGCCGTTGCGGTAAAGCTTGACCAGTTGGCAGATGAGAACCGTGAGCTTCGCCGTTCCGCCGGAAACAGCCCGCGCCAGCGATTCGAGCCGCTTGATATAACCGCCATGATCAGCGCCGAGCACATAGATCATCTCGTCGAAATGCCGGTCGTACTTGTCCTTGAAATAGGCAACGTCGGCGGCGAAGTACGTAAATTGCCCGTCCGACTTGACCAGAGGCCGGTCAATATCATCGCCGACATCGGTTGACCGGAACAGCGTTTGCTCCCGATCTTCCCAATCTTCCGGCAATTGTCCCTTGGGCGGCGGCAACTTGCCCTTGTACACATGCCCCTTCAGCGTCAGATCGTTGATAGCAGATCGGATCAGCTTGGCATTGTTGGCATGCAGCGTCCGCTCGGAGAAAAACACGTCATGATCCACATTGAGCGAGGCGAGATCGTCGCGGATCATCGCCATCATCGCATCGATCGTGCGATCCTTGACGATGGCGAGCGCCTCTTCTTCCGGCATTTCCAGAAGCTTGGTGCCATAGTCAGCGGCGAGCGCCTGCCCGACCGGCACGAGATAGTCGCCCGGATACAGTCCTGCAGGAATGTCGCCGATCTGCTCGCCGAGCGCCTCACGGTACCGCAGCGTCACCGAACTCGCCAGCACATCGATCTGCGCGCCGGCATCGTTGATGTAATATTCCTTGGCGACGTCGTAACCGGCAAACTTGAGCAGATTGGCCAGCGCATCGCCAACAACCGCACCCCGGCAATGACCGACATGCATCGGCCCCGTCGGATTGGCAGAAACATATTCGACATTGACGCGGTGGCCATAGCCTAGCTTCGACCGGCCATAATCGAGCCCAGCGCCCAGCATGGCGGCGAGCTGCCGGTGCCAATAGACATCCTTGAGCCTCAGATTGATGAAGCCAGGTCCTGCGACATCGACGGAGCCGACATCGGGATCATTTTTCAGCGCATCGCCGATCTTGACTGCGAGTTCGCGCGGATTTTGCCCGACCGCCTTGGAGAGCACCATCGCCGCATTCGTCGCAATATCGCCATGGCTGGGATCGCGCGGCGGCTCGACACCCACGCGTGACAGATCAACCGCAGCACCATCTGTGGTTTTCAAATCAAGCGCTTGCAGGGCTTTCTTAATCCGCGCGTCGAAATCGGCGAAGATATTCATGGCGTCATACTCATTCGGGGTTTGTTTAATTTTGATCGGCTACTTACCGAAGTTGCGCTCGCCTCAAGAGACAATTGAAAATTCAGCCTGATGAGGCAGATGGTGTGAATTTCGAGACCCGGAGCGCAGTGGACATTCTCGTCCATGAGTACCGGAAGCGCAGAAATTCGCATCAGATGTCCATCAGGGTGGATTTGCAAAGGGTCTCTAAGCCAATTCGGGCGTATGGTCAAACAACCGTCGATGTTCCCGCACAGCATAAGTGTCGGTCATACCACTGAGAAAATCCGCCACGAGCCGCGCCTGCGCACGCATGTCGCCCTGTTTCTCGCTCTCCCGCCAGCCCTCGGGCATGCATTGTTCATCGGCAAGATATGCATCGAACAGGTCTCTCACGATTCGGTCAGCCGACTTTCGCACCCGGACCACACTCTCGTGAAAATAAAGGTTCTTGTAGAGAAACGCCTTGAGCATCTTTTCCTGATCGCGCAGCGGCGCAGAGAATCCGATGAGCGTTCGCCCTGCATCGTGAATATCGCCGAGCGTTTGCGGCTGAAGCTCCGCCAGATTGGCCTGCGCACTGCGAATAACATCCTCCACCATGAGCGTGATTTGCCGGCGGACAATCTCGTGCGATGTGCGAACATCATCGAGAACTGGATATTTCTGCCGGACGGCGCGCAGGATATCACCAATTATCGCCACATCTTCCAGTGCATCAAGCGTCAGCAGACCGGAGCGCAGCCCGTCATCGATATCATGGGCATTGTAGGCAATATCGTCAGCAATCGCCGCACATTGTGCTTCCAGCGAGGCAAACCGAGCCAGTTCCAGATCGTGCTGCGCGTTATACTCAAGGATTGCAGCCGGTACCGGATGTGCCAGTCCATTGCCCTCGGCATCCATCAACGGACCATTATGCTTGACCAGCCCCTCCAGCGTTTCCCAGGTGAGGTTGAGCCCATCGAACTCGGCGTAACGCTTCTCGAGATTTGTCACGATGCGCAGGGATTGCGCGTTATGATCGAACCCGCCGAAGTCACGCATCTTGTCGTTGAGCGCGTCCTCGCCCGTATGACCGAACGGCGTATGGCCGAAATCATGCACCAGCGCGATTGCTTCGGCGAGATCCTCATCCAGCCGCATCGACCGCGCCAGCGCCCGGGCGATTTGCGCCACTTCGATCGTATGTGTCAGCCGCGTGCGATAATGGTCACCCTCATGCGCGATGAAAACCTGCGTTTTGTGCTTCAGGCGCCGGAATGCGGTGGAGTGAATGATGCGGTCGCGATCGCGCTGAAACACCGTGCGCGTCGGGCTTTCGCTTTCGGGCACGAGCCGTCCACGGCTTTTCTCGGGATCAGAGGCGTATGGCGCCCTCTCCCTGTAACCGAAACCGATACCCTGCATGGACATATTTGACTGTTCCTTGATCGTTCGCGCTTAGCCCGGGTTGTTTGACCATGTGCGTGGTTCGACAAGCTCACCATGAGGGATGTGGGTGCGGGAAGCCAGGATCTGCAATGTTGGCGATTGTCATTGCAATCAACCTGCTTCCCTCATGGTGAGCTTGTCGAACCACGCACATCATATATGCCATCCCGAAGGTATAGCGACGTTGACTTCGCAGTCGCCAATTCTTAGCTATGGTGTATGATGAACGGCAAGGCGTGACATTACAATGTCAACGCTTTGATAAGGGTGGCGGAGCGATCCGCAAAGGAACTGTGAAGAATGACCGAAGTTGCAAATGTTTCTGTCTCCGATGCCGCTGCAAGGCGCATATCGGCGATTCTGCAATCAGACCCGGAAAAGACCGCCTTGCGCATTTCCGTCGAAGGCGGCGGTTGCTCGGGCTTTTCGTATAAGTACGATTTAGTCGATGCGCAGGATGCCGATGACATCGTCATCGAGAAACTCGGCGCCAAGGTTCTGATCGATTCGATTTCCCTGCCCTATATCGGCGGCTCGGAGATCGATTTCGTCGATGATCTGATGGGCCAGTCGTTCCAGATCCGCAATCCGAACGCGACTTCGTCCTGCGGTTGCGGAACAAGCTTCTCCGTCTGACGTCATCTTGAACCTGCCGCCGTTGCAACCAGAGCGTAAGCCCATGAAAATCGTCACCTGGAACATCAACGGCGTCAAAGCCCGCATCGAGGTGCTGACGACGTGGCTGCAGGAGTCCAATCCGGACATCGTCTGCTTGCAGGAAATCAAATCCGTCGATGAAGGCTTTCCGCGCTTTGAGCTTGAAGCGCTTGGCTACCATGTGGAGACACATGGCCAGAAGGGTTTCAACGGCGTTGCCATACTATCGAAGCAATCGCCCGACGAGGTCAATCGTGGTCTTCCTGGCGATGACACCGATGAACATGCGCGTTTCATTGAAGCCGTGTTTTCGACCGAGAAGGGCGCACTGCGCGTCGTCTCGCTGTATCTCCCCAACGGCAACCCGATCAACACCGAGAAATTTCCTTACAAGATAAGCTGGATGGCCCGGCTGGAGCGCTGGGCGGAAGATCGGCTGGCACTTGAAGAGCCGCTTATTCTGGCTGGCGACTACAATGTCATTCCCGAGCCGATCGACGCCAAGGTTCCGGAAGCCTGGGTCAATGATGCCCTGTTCCAGCCGGCGACGCGCCAATCATTCAGACGCCTTGAAAACCTCGGCTTTACCGACGCCATCCGTAGCGTCACCGATAAACCCGATGTTTATACCTTCTGGGACTATCAGGCTGGTGCGTGGCAGAAGAACAATGGCATCCGCATCGACCACCTGATGCTCTCGCCGGAAGCTGCGAACATGCTCGAATCCGCCAGCATAGAAAAACATGTCCGCGCCTGGGAAAAGCCATCGGATCATGTGCCGGTGGCAATTTCGATTGCTTGATGCCGCGATGGTGGATTGGCGCAGAGGTCTCTCAGAAATCGCCGGTCTTGACGATATCTTCGGCCAGCACCATTGCGGTGCGCCGGTCGGCCTCGTCGGAGATTGAAAACGCCTGTTCCTGTATATCGCGGATCCAGACACGGTCCTGCTTGTTGGCATGCTCAAGAGCCGCGGTCATCATCGCCAGCCCGCGCACCGTCTTGCCCGCCTGGAACAGCAGGTTGCCGAGCATGGCCTGCGCACCCGCATGGCCCTTTTGCGCTGAAAGCCGGAACCAGCGTGCGGCCTGGTTGGGGCTGGGCTGTCCGCCCTCACCCTTCATCAACATCTTGCCAAGTTCGAACTGCGCTTCGGAATCGCCGAAATTCGACGCCGCCTGCAGATAAAGATCGCGTGCGGCACTTGGATTGGAATTGATGGGTGAATTGGGAATGCCGCGTTTCACATAGCCGGCCAGCGCGACAAGCGCGTCGGCGACATAGCTTTCATTCTCGGTACCCTGCTCGGCACCTTCGTGAATAACCTGCTCGAACATCTTGTAGGCTTCGTAGTCGTCTTCCTTGACCCCGTCGCCTTCCGCATACATGCGCGCCAGTTTCCAATTAGCGCCCTGATGACCCTTTTCCGCAGCAAAACGCAGCGCCTTGACCGCTTCGTCCTTGTGGCCGTTCTTATAGGCAGAAAAACCGAACTTGAAGAGCGCGAACGGGCTGGAGTCCTCCTTCACCTCATTTTGCGTATCGAAGGCAAAACAGGGCATGGTCATAGCGCTCATCAAAAGGCCAAACCCGACAATTGGACCAAAGAAACGATCAGCGATGAGCATGACTATATTCTTCCTTTGCCCTCACCGGATGTGTCGCAGCGTTTCCGCGCGCCATACGAATGGTTCGGGCGCAATTCCCGCCAGACTGCGTCATCGCGGCAGCTAGCAACGGGAAGCCAAAATTTCGCACATCATTCCAGCGAACTTTTGACCGCTTTCCGGCAATTGTGGGGCCGAACATACTTGAATCGAAAGCATAAGATTGGCGTGATGACGCAAGAATCATGGAAGAGCCGGGTATCATCTTACGGCTTGAAGTTTTTGCCTGTGAAACAAGTATCGCGTCCATCATTTCCCCATGCGGAACATCTGTACTGTTACTCGATGTATTCAACCATCCCAGGTTGCCGCCCTTTCGAGGTGCTCCGGGTTTGTGGCGCAAAATGGGCAAATTTGACCGCTCCCGCTGCGCCGCAGATCATCGCTCGGAAGTGTTGCTGAATCGTCACAAAATTTGATTGCCCCGAAGCAGGCAGCACGCACGAAAAAGCCCGGCACTTGGCCGGGCTTCTCTCACTATTCGCAATTTGGGTCAGAACCTGACCTTGCCCGAGATCGACAGGGCGCTGACGAAATCATCACCGAAATCATAGGTCACGTCGTTGCCGCATCCGCCGGTCTTCGGGCAGGGTGTCGGGCCGTAGGAACCCGCGGTCAGCATGCCAACCGCACCGCCTACGCGCAACTCGACATTCTTGCTCGGAGTGTACGACACACCGCCGGAAAGCAGGTACGTATCCGTCTGTGTGGTCAAACCGGTTGACGTACCGCGATCCCAGCTAACTTGCGCTGATCCGCTCCACTGATCATTGAACTTGTGGCCAATACCGGCAGCAACTGTCCATCCATCCTGGAACATAAGATCAAGCGTGGTCAGCAAGACTGGTGATGTTGGACCGCAGGCGACGATGCCCTTGGTCGATGTCGGGCAGAATGAGACGACCTTGAGGACACTCCAGTCGACCCATTTGACCGAGCCGAATGCCAGCCAATCGGGAGCAATACCCGTCTGGATCTTGAATTCAACCGATTGCGGCATCGTGGCGGTGCCGTAAACATCCGTGATGCGGTTGGCAAAGGGTGCCAAGGGACCGCTGGTCATCGGCGGAAGCCCCGTCAGATCGACGGTACCGTTGATCTGGCCAAGGTCGATCTCGGCATTGTAGATCAGGCTGGCCCGAAAGGCGATTTCCGGAATCTCGTAGGCTGCACCAATGCGCCAACCCACGCCATCCGCATCAAGGTCAAGCTTGCCTTGGCCATCGAACAGTGCAGCGGCGGGACCAAAAGCTGCTGGTCCGACAACGAGCCGGTTCTTGAAGCCGGAGACTTCCTGATAGGAAACGCCGCCGATGGCACGCAACTGCCCTTTGCTCACATCGAATTTATACGAGCAGGTCAGACCGTAATCATTGCTCTTGATCTCGGTTTCGATGTTCTGGTTTGCACCAACCCAATCGGCACCGGGATCGGTGTGAACACCCCAAGGCTGACTGTATGAAGCAAGGCAGTCCGCGTCAGGCGTAAGGCCCACCTTCACACCGGTGCGTGGAACAGCGTAGTCCGGCGTCTCGCTTGTCGAAGTCGATCCACCGCCGATACCGTTGGCACCAAGGCCGTCAAGCGGGTTGGTATCCACCGCATTCTTGATCTTGCGATCCGGCATGACGTAGATCACGCCTGCTTCCGACGCAAAACGCTGCTCATCAAAGAGCAGATCCCAGTTGTAGCCGTTGCGCTCAAGCCCCCCGGCCTGTGCAGCAGAAGCCACGCTTGTCAAAAGCAATGCCCCACCCAAAATCGTCGAAATAGCTTTAGACATTAAGTCCTCCCCGAAGCCTTAAAAAACTTCCTGAGCCCCACACAGTTCAGGAAAATTGTTACCAATACGTAATACCTAACAAATCGCGGCTTGCGCGCAATCGCCTGTAAGCAGTGTATTTTGGAGGACGCAGAGCCCGGAATCAGAAAGACTTGGAGAATCGCGATTTTACGACTGCGATTTTGCAGATTTCACGCTAATCCGAAATGATTAGCGACCGAATTGAGGGGTTTTGAGCCGAAAAAACGCGTTGTTGCTCAAATGCAACGGCGGTCAAAAATGACGGAATTAGGGCTTTTGCCGGGCCAAAATGGGGAGCGTCCCCTCCTTTTCGAGGGGAAACCCGATTGAACCCGCGCCGGATTCGCGCCGATCAGTGACGCGAAGCTTCAGCCTGCTTCGCGCACCCTGCGGATGGCTGTTTCGATCTTCTCGGCAGCAGCCTGAAGTTCCAACAACCGCTCACGTTCCGCCTCGACAATCTCCGGTTTTGCGTTGGCGACGAATTTCTCGTTGCCGAGCTTCTTGCCGATCTTGTCGCTCTCGTCGGCAATCTTGCCCGCTTCCTTGGTGAGGCGCGCAATTTCCGCATTCACATCGATCAGACTACCCAGCGGCAAACAGGCCGTGGCCTCGCCGATGACAAACTGTGCCGAACCCTTCGGCGTATCGTCAGCGAGCGTGATCGTCTCGACGCGTGCACGCCATTTGATCGAGGCGTCATGGCGCAGCAAGCGTTCCTTCGTCACCTCATTGGCGCCTATAACGACGAGTGGCGCGACCGCTGATGCCGGGACATTCATTTCCGCGCGAACGGAGCGAATACCGGTGACCAGATCAATCAACCAGTTGATGTCAGCCGCAGCCTCGGCATCCACGAAATCCGGCTGAGGCCAGCCTGCATGGCACAGCAACGTCTCGCGGCTCTTGCCCTCGCCCGCCGTGAGCGCCCAGAGTTCCTCGGTCATGAACGGCATGAACGGGTGCAACAGCTTGTAGATCTCGTCGAGCACGTAAGCTGCACACGCCTGCGCTTCAGCCTTGGCTTCCGCATCCTCGCCGTTGAACACAGGTTTCAACAGTTCGATGTACCAATCGCAGAACTGGTTCCAGACGAAGCGATAGGCAGCGCCGGCGGATTCGTTGAAACGGTAGCTGGTAATGCCATCGGTGACGTCGCGCACCGTGTTGGTGAGTTCCGTCAGGATCCAGCGATTGACATTCAGCTTTGCATTCTCCGGACGGAAGGACGGATCGCGCGCGACACCGTTCATCCCGGCAAAGCGTGTCGAATTCCACAGCTTGGTGCCGAAATTGCGGTAACCGGCAATGCGGCTCGGATCGAGCTTCACGTCGCGTCCCTGCGCCGCCATGATCGCTAGGGTGAAACGCAGTGCATCCGCGCCGTACTCATCGATCAGCTCCAGCGGGTCGATAACGTTGCCTTTCGACTTCGACATCTTGGCACCGTTCTTGTCACGGACCAGCGCATGCACGTAAACCGTGTGGAACGGCTCTTCGTTCATGAAGTGCAGGCCCATCATCATCATCCGGGCGACCCAGAAGAAAATGATGTCGAAGCCGGTCACCAGAACATCGGTCTGATAATAGGTCGCAAGTTCCGGCGTCTTGTCCGGCCAGCCCAGGGTTGAGAACGGCCACAGCGCCGAAGAGAACCACGTGTCCAGCACATCTTCGTCGCGGGTCAAAATCTCGCCGGGCTTGAAGTTCTCGATCAGGTCCTGCACATGTGCCTTCATCGGCCCCTCATGCGCAAGGTAGTGCTGCACCGCGGCGCTCAGCGCTTCTTCCTCGCTGCGTTCGACGAAGACCTGTCCATCCGGACCATACCATGCTGGAATCTGATGCCCCCACCAGAGCTGGCGCGAGATCGTCCACGGCTGGATGTTCTCCATCCATTCGAAATAGGTCTTTTCCCAGTTCTTCGGCACGAAATTGGTGCGCCCCTCGCGCACGCTGGCAATCGCAGGCTTCGCAAGCTCGCCTGCATTCACATACCACTGGTCGGTAAGGTAAGGTTCGATCGGCACATCGCCGCGATCACCATGCGGGACCATATGCGTGTGATCCTCGATCTTCTCGAGATAGCCGCCCTCTTCCATCATGCTGACGACGAGCTTGCGCGCAGCAAAACGGTCCTTTCCGTCGAGCGCATGAATCAATTGGTCAAGCTGACTCGATTTCTGCAGTCCTTCGAGGAAATCGTTGTTTTCCTTCAAGAAAACCGATGCATCCGTATTGAGAATATTGATCGCGGGCAGATCATGACGCTTGCCCACCTCGAAATCGTTGAAATCATGAGCAGGCGTGATCTTGACCGCACCCGAACCCGCCTCCGGATCGGCATAATCATCTGCAACGATTGGAATATGCCGCCCGACCAGCGGCAGAACAACATTGTTGTCGATCAGTGCATGATAGCGTGCGTCGTCGGGATTAACCGCGACGCCCGTATCGCCGAGCATGGTTTCAGGTCTAGTTGTCGCGACGACAATGTAAGTGTGCGGGTTTTCCGGATCGAAGGCGACATTCTCCAGCGGATAGCGGAAATGCCACAGATGCCCCTTGACCTCGCGCTGCTCGACCTCGAGATCGGAAATCGCAGTCAGCAGCTTCGGATCCCAATTGACCAGGCGCTTGTCCTTGTAGATCAGGCCTTCCTTGTAGAGTGTGACGAAGACCTCGAGAACAGCCTTCGACAGCCCCTCATCCATGGTAAAGCGCTCACGCGACCAATCGCAGGATGCGCCGAGACGCTTGAGCTGATCGGCGATGATACCGCCCGACTCCGCCTTCCACTCCCAGACCCTCTCGACGAACTTTTCGCGGCCCATCTCGCGGCGGCCCGGCTGCTGGCGTTCCATCAGCTGCCGCTCGACAACCATCTGCGTGGCGATACCGGCATGATCCATACCCGGCTGCCACAGCACGTTTTTGCCGCGCATGCGTTCGAAACGCACGAGGATGTCCTGGATCGTGTTGTTGAGCGCGTGGCCCATGTGCAGCGAGCCGGTCACGTTGGGTGGCGGTATGACGATAGAAAATGCCTCGGCGCCCGGCTTTGAACCAGCTCCGGCCTTGAAGGCACCGGCCTCGTCCCAGCGTTTTGCGATCTCAGGCTCTACGGCCGCGGCATCATACGTCTTCTCAAGCATGCAAAGTGTCCGTCATTTGCGGAAAAAGGATTGGCTACGGTGTAAACCCAATGGCCGGAGATAAGTCAATGCTGACTGACTCCTTGAAACGCAAAGACCGCCAATCGGCGGTCCTCGGCAGCACTAGATATGAGAAGCGGATCTTACCGCCGGCCGCCTCTTGCCACGCGCTCAATCTCTTCGCGCACGAGGCGTTCGACCAGTGTCGGCAAATTGTTGTCGAGCCAGTCCTGCAGCAGAGGCCGCATGATTTCCTGCGCGATCTCGTCGAATGAGCGCCGCTGCTCGCTCCTGATCGCAAACGATAGATCGTCAAAGGCAGCACTGACCTGACGCTCGGCAGTCTCGGACAGGATTGGTTCGAGAGTACGCTGCAGATCGAGCGACACGTCCTCATCCATGTTCGCGTCCGGTTGCCCGGCTGCAGTCTCGGTTGGCGCGAGTGATGCCGCATCTGGTTCCACGAAATCGATTTCGCTTGCGACCTCAACGGGCTCAGCAATGAATTCCTGTTCCGGCGGCATCGCGGCTGGCACTGGTTCCGGAGACACTTCCGGTACTAGAAAAGCCTCGAGAGCATCTTCGACGGGCGCTGCGGTAACTTCAAGGGTATCTACCTGTGGTTCGGCTGGAGCCGTTGGCAATTTCGCGCTTTCGGCTTTGGCCTCGGGTGCCGGCCGTGCAGATTCCCGCTCAACCAGCTTTGATTGCAGCGGCGAGGCCGGGCGCCCCAATGCTGTCTCGTAGGATCGAGGCGCTGCCGGCGGAACGGCGATGCCTTCGCGCGGTGGAAGCTCGGCTTCCTCGCCGAGGTGCGCCGCAGGCTCAGGTTCGGCAACAGCAGCGCGTGGCGCTACATCGGAGTTGACTGGCTGAGGCACGGCTTCATCCGGCCGCCCCGTATCACTCTCTTCGATGATGCGGCGGATCGATGCGAGAATCTCCTCCATGGAGGGTTCCCGGGCGACGCTGGATGATTGTGCCATGATACTCTTGCCCACTACATCTTGTTTCATTGCGCTGCAACGAATCTGTATTCAGTGTAGAGGCTTGTATTGCGTTTGAGAATCCCTGCGGGGATCGTTTGAGGCTAACCCACAGACTTTTGTGAAAACCGGTCCTGAAAAGCAATTTGCCGCCAGGTGCTAACCTGACGGCAAATACTATTCATGGTCGAAGGATAATCGAAGGTCAGCGGCCGTCCGGCGTGCGCAGCCCGATCCACTTGTCTTTCACAGCATCGTAGTGCTCTTCAGGATGGTATTCCGCGACCTGCAAGCCGATCTGCCCCGGGCTCAGACGCCCAACCGCGAGAAGAACGGCGTAGCTTGTAACGACACTGTCGCGTTCGGCCTGCGCCAAGCTGATCTGTCCGGTCAACACTTCAGCCTGCTGATTCAACACGTCGAGTGTCGTGCGCTGGCCAACTTTGCGTTCTTCGATAACACCGTTCAAGGCGAGCTCAGCCGCCGCAACCACGGACCTCTGGGCGACAATCTGCGCCTTCGCCGATTCCATTTGCGAATAGGCGGTCGCGATTGCCTGGCGAACATTGTCGCGCGCCACGTCGACTTCAATGCGCCGCTGTCCCAGTGTTTCTTTCGACTGGCGAACCAGAGCGGATGTCCTGCCGCCGCTGTAGATAGGAATTGTTACCTGGATTCCAGCGGAAGCAGCGCTCGAATCTATCGTGTCGCCGCTTATACCACCCGAAAAAATCTCGTTGCGGGTGACAGATCCTTGAAGGCCGATCTGTGGCAGAAGCTGACCTTCCTGCGCTTTTACATTGTATCCGGCCGCATCGACTGCATATTGCGTAGCCAGGATTGCCGGGTGATTGTTGGTGGCAATGCTGAATGCCTGGTCCATGGATCTCGGCAGTGATTTCGATGCCATCGACGCGGCCTTCAGGCGGTCAGGCGCGGCTCCGATAATCTGAATATAGGTAGCTTCGGCATTCTTTTCGTCGGATTTTGCCGCGGCTAGCAAAGCGATGGCGGAAGCCAACGAAGACTCGGCTTGCGCAACGTCGGTCCGCGTTCCTTCACCAACATCGAAACGTGCCCGCGCAGCACGCAACTGTTCGTCGAGGAATTCAATGTTCTTCCGTCGCAGGACGACGATCTGGCGGGTAAGATAGACATCCATGAATGCCTGTGCTGCACTGAACAACAAGTTCTGTTCACTGTTGCGCAGGTTTTCACGGGCCGCGAGCACTTGCGTTTTCGCAGAAGCAACGTTGTTCTTCGTGGTGAATCCGTCAAACAGCAACTGGTTGACGGTGATACCGAATGTCCCTACATCCACGCGGCCATTGGAGCCGCCATCGAACCGTTCCGCCGTCGTGGTGAGGGATGCGTTCCCGTTTACAGTCGGACGATACGCCGATTTTGCAACTGCCACACCTTCGTCGGTGACGCGTACGCCTGCCCTGTCCGCATTGACCGTGGAGTTTCTCTCATAGGCCTTGGCCATTGCTCCAAATATGGTCTCAGCCATCGAAGGCGTAGAGGTTAGTACCGTGGCTGACAACAGCGCTGCGGTTAATAATCGCTTGCCCGCTATGAACACTATAAACCCCTTCATTCTCTCAATATTCCGACCGAACCATTCGGTTCGACAGTGTGCTTTAGATAGCCATCATTTTCCTGGTTGACCACAGGGGCATTCCCTAAAATGCAAACAAAGTGGCCAACCGTTGCACTTTTGTCTCATGTGTAACGGGTTTCAGAACTCGAATTCTGCTATTTTCTCGAAGCCGAGCAGCGTTTTGACGGCCGAATTGAACGCGCTACGCCCCGAAACGATTCCGTCATTCTTGACGTAAATCATTGATTTTCCAGCGTTTCCCGCGCCCTCAACAACCACAAGCCGTCCCCCGTTCTTCAACTGATCAAATAATGGCGCAGGAACGTGATCAACGCTACCCTCAATTAGAACTACATCATAGGGCGCTTCGGACGCACAGCCGCTTTCGAGCGGTCCGTTGACGACGACCACATTGTCGAACCCGAGCGACGCCAGATTCGAGCGGGCCTGGTCGGCCAGTTCGGCATCGCATTCGACCGCTATAACCGAACGCGCGACCCGCGACAGCACCGCCGAGGAATAGCCGGTGGCGCATCCGATATCGAGGACGACATCTCCCGGCTGGATATTGGCGAGCTGAACAAGCTTGGCGAAAGGCGAAGGCTGCATCAGATAGCGGCCATCCGAAACAAGGACGTCGTCATCGATATAGGCGAGAGGCATGCGAATGCTCGGCACGAACTTCTCGCGCGGCACATCGAGAAAGGCCTGGAGCAAGGGTTTGTCGGTCACATCAGTCGTACGCAACTGATTGTCGACCATCTTGATCCGGAGGTCTTCAAAATTCAACGTCATGGTCTACAAGCTTTCTTCAAGGCACTCGCAACACAAAGCCTTGCAAGCGCGCGACATGCTCCTGACGATCGGCACAGACCTTACAGCCTGTATGGTTACCCATCTGTGACCAGAAGCGATAATTTATCAGAGGATGTGACAAAAATTTCCATCAGCGTCAATGAATGACTAACGCCGTTGGCTGATCGAGCCTCCAATAATTTCCGGATGAGGCGTCCGTGCACCACCTTTATGGTGCTTCCCTTAACCGTAGGGTTATTCCGGGATTGAATAGATTGCCTGCACCTGTCATTCTATACTTGCAGATCGGAGTCGTTCTGCGAACGGTAGGAATGCAAAGCAGATGATTGAGATCAAGGGATTCAATGACTTCCCTATAAGCCAGGATGAACTGACCGGGCTGGCCGACAGAGCCGCGCTTGAAGATCATCTCGATAGTCTTTGTGGTTCCTATGCCCAAAGTGACTTCGATGACCGCCTGCAATTTGCTATTCTTTGTATTGATCTCGATGGCTTCAAGAAGTTCAACGACCAATTCGGACGTGCCGAGGGCGATAGTCTTTTGAAGCTTGTAGCAGACCGCCTGCAATCATGCTTGCGCAAGAATGATGTTGTCTATCGCATGGGCGGCGATGAATTTGCCATTGTCCTGTTGCAGGCGACATCCAACGAGGTAGCCAGCGTTGCCGACCGTATTATCGGATCGGTTTCGCAACCCTACGATCTCGGCGGCCCCGAGCCCGTGGCCATCAGCGTCACGATCGGAGCTGCCCTGGCGCCGCGCGACGGCGATACGCCGGAAAGCCTGCTCTGGTGCGGCGACGCCGCGCTTTACATCGCCAAGAAAGCCGGTCGAGGCGTCTATCGCAGATATTCCGAACGACGCTCCAGCTAGAGCGGTCCGAGCCGATCCCCGGAACATCCTAGCGGTCGTGCGGTCAGCCCTCTTTCTGCAGCAAACCGGCGGCGAGATATTGGAAAGCCTCGACAGCCTTTGTAAAGACAGTGTGAGGATTGCCGGCGGCGGCAATCCAGAGCGATGCGTTCAGCGCCGCTCCATTGAGTAGCCGGGCGGCAGCTTCCGCATCCACTGGCCTGACCGTTCCTTCATCGATCAGCGTCTGGATTGTTTGTGTCGTCGTGCGAAGGCACGCATTCTGGTTGGGCCATTGCGATGGATCGCCGAGCACGGCCGGTCCGTCCAGCAGCATGATGCGCTGGATCTCCGGCTCCAAAGCCATCTCGATATAGGCGATGCTCTCCGCGAGGAATCCAAGCCATGCGGTCCCCGCCCGTTCTTGTGCCGTGCGCATCCGTGCCAGCATTTCTGCGTCGATCTGGTCGATAACGGCCTGCAGCAAACCCTTCTTGTCGCCGAAGTTGTGGTAGAGAGCGCCCCGCGTCAGGCCAGCTTCGGCGGTCAGATCGTCCATCGATGCCCCCGCGTAGCCTTTGGCCGCGAAAGCCTTCCGAGCGGCTCGAATGAGCTTGGCCCGGGTTTCCTCCATCATCTGCGCACGGCGTCTTGCGACCACGACCATCTCCTATGAAATACATACGCCGCGTATGCCAATTGACATACGGTGCGTATGTCAATATATACCGACATACGGGACGTATATCAATGATCGTCCCGGACAGTAAAGCGCAGAGGGCCTGAAAACCTGAACCTGCACAGACGTCTCTCCCTTTCCCGGTGAAACAACGTCGCGTCTGGGGCCTGGCCTGCCTTATTCCAAGAGGAACGAACAATGACAAAACGCGATGCCATCTTCCCTGCCGGTCGGCAGGCACTCTACGAGATCAACCGATATTCGGCGGCGATCCGCTCGGGCGACTTTCTGTTCGTCTCGGGCCAGGTCGGCAGCCGTGAGGACGGGTCGCCCGAGCCGGTCTTCGAGAAGCAGGTCCAGCTCGCCTTTGACAACCTCGCGGCAGTGCTGAAGACCGCCGGTTGTTCGATCGACGACGTTGTTGACGTGACCACTTTCCACACCGATCCGGCCACGCAGTGGGAGGCTGTTGACGCCGTTCGACTGAAGGCAATCGGTGAGGAGCCCTACCCGAATTGGACCGCGGTAGGGGTGAACTGGCTGGCCGGCTTCGATTTTGAGATCAAGGTCATCGCGCGCCTTCCTCAGTCCACCTGATCGATGACAACGAACGCCTGCCTTGAGAAAAGACGGGCGTCGTTTTCCACACTCGATACGGCCGCTGCGCCTACACGTTCGTCTCAAGCACATACATAGCAGCGGCGATATCTTCTGCATCAGTTTCGGATTACCCTAAAACTCGTAACCGAATTTTTCGAGATCACGGCCCCATATCTGCTCGACCAGCTTGCGCTCGACCGGGGTGTAATATTCCTGATAGGCACCGCGCTGGCTGGCATTCTTGCGAGTCAGTTCCGGGGACTCGGGCAGGTCCAGTCGGGTGACGATATCTGCGAACGCCTCTTCCATCCGTTCGAAGCGGTAGACCTGGTCGACCAGCAGCTTACCGCCGAAATCGCACAGCATCGAGCTTTGATCGCGCGGGCGCCACAACGCACGACGGCGCTCCTGGCGCAGGAAATCGGTGAAACTCTGCGTCTGCGCGTCTTTGTGGCGGTGGTGGTTGCAGTGGCCGCTAACGAAAGCGTATCGGGAGACGGCGAGGTCGTAGGGGTTGCGCACCAGCCCGAATTTGAAGGCCCCTTCGAAGAAGGCGCGTGGCAGTTTTAGCTTTGCCCAGCGCACCGAGGCATGCGGGCCGAACTGAGTGTCGAAACCTTCTTCGACCGGCAGATGCGACAGGAGTCGCCGCCATTGGCCGGAGGCTTTCGGCACGGCATAGGGGCGCAAAGCCCGCTTCAACGCCTGGCCACCGGTCTTGGCGACATGGACGAAGATGAAGTTCTTCTCGACCGAAACGAACATTCACCACCTCCTTGCAGGGCTGCCGTCTAGCCGATTTGAACCGGCCCGGTGGTCGCGCTTGCCATGGCCACGCGCTGGGGAGTTGGTGGATTTGAGCCGGCGTAATTTGGCCATTCCCATAGCCGCCATTAAGCAGTCTTGTTGGTGCAGCCGTCCGCGAAGGAGGCCGTAGTCTTCCAAAAGAAACGTAAACATCAGTATAAAGCGTCAACTATCCAGCAATAGATAGCTACAGAAGCAGACTTGAACGCAGACCATCGGTGACTCAGATATGAGAAAAATCGCTTCTCACCTTCTGAAATCTGCGCCAGAGCGTTCACGAGCTTGTCTGATACATGTTCCATGGCATTACCCCCTCAAGTAAGATGCCTATGCAACAGAAGTATGACATCTTCTGAACTTACGTCAAGAAAGGTATCTGGCGCGCTATGTGAATCAACGGTGTAGTCCGCTTGGGCCGTTCGCCAGGTCACATCCAGTTCCAGACAAGCTTGTGGGCCTAGATGCTGGAAATCAGTATCCGATTGGATGAACGCGATATGGACATGAAGCGACTGTCTGTAGATGCCCCCGAAAGATCGGACAGTTTCACGGGTTGATTTGGTCAGCGATGAACTCTCGGGGTGAACGATATCCGAGAGCTTTGTGCGGGTGAAGAGCATTGTAGTGCTCGAACCACAAAGGCAAGGATTTAATGACGGTTTTTGCGTCTGGCGCTGGATTAACGTCGGCGTAGTCGCGCTTGAAGGTTTTGACGAGGGCTTCGGCCATGCCGTTCGATTCCGGGCTTCTGACCGGAGTGGTTCGTGCTTCCATGCCAATGTCCTTGAGCAGGGATTTGGTGTCTTTGGCAATGAAACAGGAGCCATTGTCCGTCAGCCATTCAATGGAGTGCGGCAATGTATTGACCTGGCCGAAGCGGCTTTCGACAGCAAGGATGGCGAGGTCCTGCACGTCTTCGCTCTTGATCCCTTCTGTGGTTGCGACATGGCCGATCACTTCCCGATCGCAGCAATCGAGAGCGAAGGCGACACGGACTTTTTCGCCATTGTCGCATCCGATCTCGAAGCCGTCGGAACACCACCGCAGATTGGATTGGTCAACGCTGACACGGCCGTCATGCTTGCGGCTTTCGTGATTGCCGGTATGGCGCTGAAGCAAGAGGCCATGAACCTTCATCACCCGGTGAACCCGCTTGTGATTGGGCCATGAACGGTTTTCCGCCTTGGCATTTCGGCGCAAAACTGCATGAACACGGCGATAGCCGTATGTCGGCATGGCACTAATAATGGCTTTGATCTCTTCGACCAAATCAGCATCGGGTTGTGGCGGACGGCCGCGCCGCATGGCCGGTCTGCCGGATGAGCGTTCGGCAATATTAGAGCGGGAAACATTCAAGATATCGCAGATGGGGTTCATCGGGTGCCGTCCTTCGGCCACGACAAGGACCGCAATGTCTGTTTTTTTGAATCCGTGGCGACCTCAAGGGCATCCTTGAGGATTTCCGTTTCCATGGTTTTCTTGCCTAGAAGCCGCTGAAGTTCACGGACCTGGTTCTGAAGGGCGCGGTATTGCGAAGCTGGCACAACTTCTTCTTCCGATCCCGTTGCCATCAAGGCACCCTGAGCTGCCAGCTTGCGCCAGCCAAACAGCTGATTGGGCGCAACACCCCGGCGACGGGCAACGAGACTGACCGTAGCGCCAGGCTCGTAGGTTTCCTGAACCATTTCCAGCTTCTCGGCTGTCGTCCAACGACGGCGCCGTTCCGGTCCGTTCAAAATCTCAATATGGGGCATGCGACTGGTCATATTCCTAACAATACTCCTACCACTTAATTAAGTGTGAGGGACTGTCCGGATAATTCGGGGGCTATTTCACTGTCGACGGCTAACCACAAGCGACACGCTCTGTGATCGCATCCGCGTGGGCCGCCGTTAAGCAATGGATTTGCCGCGTAAAGGGACGACCTTGCTACATCATCGATCGCGCGGTCCGCCGGGTGCTCAATGGGGCTTCGCCCACAAATGACGATGGACTGACGATTCGCACTGGATCACTTGCAGCGCGAAACTTCGCATGCTGGTTTCTTGCGTTATTCGCCGTGACGCAGTTTCCGCTCTATTGGGTCCAGCACCCAGACATCACGGACTTTCCAAACCATCTGGCCCGAATCCATACACTGATGCGTCTTTCGCAATCCGAGACGCTGCAGCGCTACTACGAGCTTCGAGATCTGCAGATCGGCACCAATCTGGCGATGGAAGTCATCGTACCGGCGCTGGCGAGCTGGATGAGCCTTGCGCTCGCACTCAAGGTCTTCGCCTCGCTTTCAACGTTGCTGTTGACCACTGGCGCCGTCATGGTGGGTCGAACCATCACCGGTTGCTTCAGCTACCTGCTGCTGGGTGTGTTGCTGTTTGCCAACAGCGCGATCTTCCGGCTAGGTCTGTTGAACTATCTCTTTGGCGTTGGCGCCGCCTTCTGGCTGCTTTCAGCATGGATCGTTGCGGGCAGGCAGGCGGGGGCTCGTCGTTTGATACCCTTCTCGGCTGGATCCGTCGTGTTATATTTGTGCCATTTGAGTGCGCTGGGTATCTACGTTATCGGTGTCGTCGGGTATGAATTGAGTCTCGCACGCAGCCGGGGCCGCCTGCTAACTCTCTCCGCGTGGCGCCCCCTGCTCCTGGCGCTGATGCAGTTCGTGCCGGCGGCCATGCTGCATGTGCTGGTGTCGTCGAATTCAGCGGGCAGCTATGTACCGGCACCAAGTCCGTTCGCAGGGTTGGGGATGTCGATCGTCTATAAGTACTTGTCTACCTTGCACCAGGGGTCGGCGTTTCGGGCTATACGTTTGGCCAGATCGCGATCGGCTTACCCCTGGTCTTCGTACTCTATTTCAGTTTTCGAGAGCGTGCACTGCGGTTGGCCACTTCCGCACGATGGATGGCCGGACTGCTTGCGATTGCAATCGCCTTGCTTCCGCCCTCCGGGTTCGGCTCAAATCTCGTCGACATCAGACTGATCCCCGCTTGTGGCCTCCTTGCCTGGTGTGGGTTGGAAGCAACGGAGCGCGGGACGTGGGTGCCGCGCTTCGCACTGGCGGCAATCGCGTCGGCTGTATTTCTCATCAGCCTCGAAACGACTTACGAGTGGGGATTGCGAGATGGGGAGTACGGACGAGTCAGAAGTATCCTGGCTCAGGTCCCCGAGGGCTCAAGGATTGCGACCGTCATGCTGGACCAGGGCGAAACTACCCTGTCCATTTCGCCCCACGTTGGCGCCTGGAGCGTCATCGATCGCTCAGCGTTCCTATCGAGTTTCTACATCTGGCCGTTCCAGCCGTTCTGGGTTGCCTACCGCGAACCTTATGCCTCACTGGCCGCGCTGGCGCGAACCGACGATCCGGCCGCAGCGCCTCCCGCATACGAAACACTCAAGAACCTCTACGATTACGTCCTGGTATTTGGCGGAGATAGCGCGGCGCGCCTGCGCTACGCGCCAAACGCCGAGGGGGTCTATGACTCGCGGTCGCTTCGGCTGCTTCGAACAGGTCTGTATCGCACCGATCGAGCCGAAACATTACTTATGCGATGTCATCCGCGATGCTCTCGATGAAGAAGCATCCGACACAAGAATTCGTTTCGAGCCGTCGGGGTGGCAAGTTTACGATCCCATGGGATCGAAACGGTACATCTTCAAAGAAGACTCCGTAGGTTCGGCTCATTGCAACTGTGGAGGCCTCGCCCGGAATCGAACCGGGGTGCAAGGATTTGCAGTCCTCTGCGTAACCACTCCGCCACGAGGCCTCAAAGTCGCCAGGCTACAAGGATAACCCGTTGAATTCACGGATTGGTTCAATATGGAAGGCCGCCGGGCTAGTCAAGCCATTCCGCAAGAAATCCTTAGCTCATTCTGAACAGCCGTTTGTGTGGCAATTGATTACGTTCATTTAATTTTGGTTCGGCACACAAGCGCGATAGGTTATCCCGAAAACTGCAGGCAGTCGCAGACAAAGGAGTATCCGCACTATGGCGCATCGAATCGCAAGGAAGCATGCGTTTTTCATCATCGCTCTGCCCTTTCTCCTGCCGGCAAACGCTCTCGCGCAGGAGGCAAACCCGGCCGGCATCGAGACCCCGACTGCTACTGAGACCATTGTCATGCTGCGCCATGGCGAGAAGCCCGAGGCTGGACTTGGCCAGATCAGCTGCCAGGGACTTAATCGCGCGCTCGCCCTGCCCGCAACGATCGAAAAGAAATTTGGCAAGCCCGATGCGATTTACGCGCCGGATCCTTCTGACCAGAACAAAGACGATGGCAAATACTACAATTACGTGCGGCCGCTCGCGACGATCGAGCCGACTGCAGTCAAATTCGGACTGCCCGTCGATACGAGTTTTGGCCTGACGGATATTCAAGGCTTGCGGGAAGCGATCGACCAGCCGGAAAACCGCAGCGCCCTGATTGTTGTCGCCTGGGAACACAAACAGATCCAGCAACTTGCCCGCGACTTCATGAGCGCCCACGGCGCCGACCCCGAAACTGTGCCGAACTGGGATGGCAAGGATTTTGATAGTCTCTACGTGATCAGGATCGATCGTTCGAAACCATCTGCCACGGTTACCTTCGAACGCACGAGCGAAGGCCTGGACGGACAAGCCACGAATTGCCCCTCATGACAGGTGAAGAAGCGAAAACAGCTCAGTCTTTGTCCTTTTCCGACGCAAACCACCCGCTTTTCCAGCGGCGGCCGAGCTTGACTTCGATCTGGCGGCGTTTGCGCCGCACCAGAGCCGAATCCTGCGAAAGGACGACCAGCCCGAGCGGAACCATCCAGAAACCGAGAACAGGCAGGAAACCGAGCGCACCTCCGGCAACCAGCGCTCCGCCAAGCGTGCGACGCATCGCCACCGATTGTGGGACGGGGATGTGGCGGCCAAAAATGCGCATATGCCGGCGCTTCCTGTGGCCGTGATGCGCGGAATTTGCTTGGCTTTCCTTATCTTCCGGGTCTTCAGACAAAAATCTTCTCTTTCATAAAACCATATTCAAAGCCGGATGTAGGAACGCTTTCGCCCCATGTCATCATTCTGTTATGCACATAAGTCGAAAAAAATCGAAATGGTCCTTTGCAAAAGCGAAACCCTTTTGCTATAGGCCACTTCGCTGATGAATAAGCAGCTATTCCCCGGTAGCTCAGTGGTAGAGCAATCGGCTGTTAACCGATCGGTCGCTGGTTCGAATCCGGCCCGGGGAGCCAGTCAGCACAAAGGCTTGAGCCGAGAAATCGCTCAAGCCTTTTGCTTTTGCGCTTCTGGGCAACGCTTGGGGCAACATTAAAACGTATTTTGCACGCCCTTCCAGATGGTTCACTCACCATCGCAACGATTTGGTCGGTGCGGGGGTGCGCCGAATATTCGCCCAAATAGTTCAGATGCAGTTCGACATGATGGTCGTTGAAGCCATGCCGCACCGCCGACGTAAAATACCGACAGGAACTAAGTAAAAAGGATTAGTTCTTGCAATATGTTTTCCGCAGGAATACATCGAAAGAACTAGGCACGGCCTCCTCCCCCGATTTATGGCGCGCCTGGTTCCCCCCACTTCAGCCGGGCGTAGGTCCGGCTATTTTTTTTGCCGTCAGGTGACCTTCATCCACTTCGTTACCGATCCGGACTCGATAGGTGTGGCCGTCAATCGCAAGAAATTTTAAAGGATGGGTAACCATTCGTGCCTATGCCGGATATGGTAAAAGACGGAGGTGCACGATGATCCACCAATGCGCTATGATCGCAGCGTTTTTGATCTTATTCGCCCTGTTGGGTGCGCTGGCGTTATTTTCCAAGGACGACCCGCTACCAAATCAGTCGCCTCATCCAGCAGTTGAAGCGCCGCCGCCTTCTTGAATGCTTCAGCCCCTGAGTGGCCAGCACCTCTCGTGCTGGGCGCAACGTCTCTATTCGCCCGAAACGGCCAGCGCTAACATCCCTCGCGGAGAAAGCGCACTGGATGTTATAGTTACCCGAGACTCACACGAGGACCTCGGGCGCGCTTTCCAGACGTCTCTGGTGCAACGATGCTGAAATGGTGCAGTGTCACCTCTTCTCGTGTCGACGTTGACCGATAAACGCTGGAACCTTTTTATCGTACATTTGTTGAACGATCACAGCGGCTGATAACAACAGTCGGGAGGAATTATAATGTCAATGAAATCTCTTATAATCGCCGCGATGGTCGGCCTGTCGGGCCTGCCAGTCTCCGGATGCGTCGAGACCACCGGGCCATACTATGGCGGGTACAGCGGATATGGCGGCTATTACGGCACCACCATTTATGATGGCGGCTTTTATGACGGACCCAGCTATTATAGGCCCCGCTACTACAGGCCCCGCTACTATAGGCCCGGCTACGACTACCGCTATAGGCCCGGCTACGACTACCGCCACGATGACTGGCGCAACAATTCCAGGCGACGGGAAGATTGGCGCCGTAACAACGACCAGGTTCGGGTAGACCGTCCGAATACGCCGCGACCGCCACGAAACGATGATCGGCCGTCGACAGGAGGCCCAGGCAACGCCCCGATCTATATTCCGCCAGTGAGTAGACCTGGCGGATACAATGGTAATCAGCAACGCTAGCATCAATAGAGAAGTTGGCTGAAACAATAGTTGGGCGCCGCGAAAATCGACGGCGCCTAAACTGTTTCGATCAAACATGCTTCGGCCGCTCCCGCACCTCGTCGGGGTTCGGCACCGGCATCTCGTCCGGCAATCGATCGGGTGGCGGTTCCTCTACCGGGATTTCTCCGGGCAAAGGATCAGGCTCGGGCGGTAGCTCTTCGGGCCGCGGCACAGGACCCGGATCGCTGGGCTTGTTCGGGTCTGGTCCTGGCTTCGGAATTGGTACTGGATCACCCATGTCAATACCTCCTTGTATTCGAGGGATAATCCCGCGCGTCCGCGAATGTTCCGCCACTCCTTGCGCCGGCACAGGCTTTATGCTCGAATCGCCGCCATCCCGTAGTCAACGTTCGTAGTCCACCCATGTCATTCAGACCTCCGCAAAGCATCTCCGCCAGGTTCGACCGGGACAGCCCGCCCAACGCCCTCGATATGGAAATCATGGCCGAAATGGCTGCCGCCCTTGGCCGCGCTGGAGAGAAGGTCGAGCAGACATTGGAAAACCTCAATGCAGCGCCGGAAACGGAACGCCAGCTGTATCTGAAGGCCGCGGCTCGCGCGGTGCATGCCTATTTCATCCAGCGCGAACTTTGCGGCCTGCGCAGCCACGACGACGCCATTCGTCACTACGGCATTCCGCGCGCGGTACTGGTGCGATTGGGTGCTGTGTGATCCGCGCGCCGGGCTGCTGCGACCCGCGGCAGTCTCAAGATTACTTTTCGGATGCTTCTTCTTCGAACGTCACCGCCACATCCGAATTGGCGGACAATCGAACCTTGTCGCCTTCCACTTCCGCGACCAGTGATGTTGGAATGTAATGATGATGACCCCTGTGCGAGCCCTCCCCGCTATCCTTTTTCGTTAGCTTGATCTGCGCTCCCTCGACATGGTCCACCGTACCGATATGAACGCCGTCGGCGCCGATCACTTCCATATGTTCCTTGATGCCTGTTGCAGTCATGACTTTACCTCCAAAGGTGACGCGTCAGGAACGCACGAAATGAACTTTGGATGCATAGCCGCGTTGAAGGCTTACGGGACCGGTATGAAAGCTTTACTCTGTTGCAGAATCTTCGCAGAGAGCACCAGTTTTAAATGACCCACGAAATTTTGACGCCTGAAGAGATGGCTGAAGCGGACAGGCTGACAATCGCGGCCGGTCCTTGCGATGGCTACGGCCTGATGCTGAATGCCGGGTCTGCCATTGCCCGCCATCTTCTGGCGGAGCATGGCGATGCTCCCGAATTTCATATCCTGTGCGGACCCGGAAACAATGGCGGTGACGGCTACGTTATTGCACGCCTGCTCGCCGAAAGCAGCGCCGTGGTGCATGTGTGGTCATCCGGCGAACCGAAGCCGCAAACCGACGCGGCGCGCGCCTTGCAGGACTGTCCTGTCCAGCCCCGACCCATCGGCGAATTCCGGCCATCGCCCGGCAGCCTCATTGTCGACGCGTTGTTCGGCGCAGGACTGAACAGAGGGGTCACCGGCGGGGCCGCCGAGGCGATCGAACGTGCCAATGAAGCATCGGTAAGGCGTATTGCAGTCGATGTGCCGTCAGGGCTCGACGGCTTGACCGGCCAGCCGCTCGGGCCTGTCTTCAAGGCGGATTGCACCATCACCTTTTTTCGCAAGAAGCCCGGCCATCTGCTTTATCCGGGGCGGCACCTGTGCGGGGAGTTGATCGTCGCCGATATCGGTATTCGCAAGGACGTCCTCGAAGCCATCCGGCCGCGCTGTTTTGAAAATACGCCAGACCTGTGGCGGGATTCGCTCCCGGCGCCGGAAGCCAATACCCACAAGTACAAGCGCGGTCACGTCGCAGTGTTTTCCGGCGGCGCGACCGCAACAGGCGCGGCGCGGCTATCGGCTTTGGCGGCGGCAAGAAACGGTGCGGGCGCGGTGACACTCCTGTCGCCGGCGGAAGCGCTGGCCGTCAACGCCACCCACCTCACCTCGATCATGCTCAGCCGCTGCGATCACCCGGAAGATTTGCGATCCTTTATCGAAACGCGGAAAGCTTCCGCCTTCGTGCTTGGGCCGGGTTTCGGCATTGGTGAAAAAGCACGCGATTTTGCTCTCGCCTTGCTGCGGAATCAAACCGCGAAACTGGTCTTCGATGCCGACGCTATCACGTCGTTTCAGGATCATCCGGATGTCCTCTTCAACGCCGCGCGCAGCGCACCGGAAATCCGTCTGGTGCTGACACCGCACGAAGGCGAGTTCAAGCGCCTGTTTCCCGATATCGTCGAGAACGAGACACCTTCCAAGGTCGAAAGGGCCCGCGCTGCTGCCGTCCGTGCCCATGCGATCATCATCTACAAGGGCGCCGACACTGTTATCGCATCTCCGGATGGACGCGCCGCGATCAATGCCAATGGAACACCGCTACTGGCCACCGCAGGTTCGGGCGATGTTCTCGCCGGCCTTGCTGCCGGGTTAATGGCGCAGGGCATGCCTACATTCGAGGCCGCCTGTGCGGCGGTCTTCGTTCACGGCGCTGCGGCACAGACCCTTGGTTTCGGCTTGATCGCGGAGGATCTTCCAGCCGTGGCGGCAATCGTCCTTACCGATCTGTTGGATGATTTGATTCAGGAGTGATGGCAAGTTGGATAAGGCAGAAAAGACAGAGGAAATAGACGATGAAAATGCTTTTGCGAGTGACTGCTTCTATAATGCTGGCGGCGCTGGCGGGATGCGCCGCCATCACGTACGCCAAGGATAATTATGCAGGCATTTCGCCCCAGCAATTTAAAGCAGCCAATGGCGACAGATACACCATCTATGACAATATTGCGCAAAGCAGGCTGATGATCGGACCGGCAGGCAGCGCGTCTGCAACGCAAGGCTTCGTCAAAGGTCTTGGTCTCGGTTCTGTTCCCCCTGTCGTCTATCGCGATGTTGCCGAGCAATATCTCCGCTCTACCGAGCGCAACTGCACTGCGCAGGATGTGACGCTCATCCTCGATCCGCGATACGAAGTGCGCTATCGTTGCGACCGCACGCGAGGACCCGCGGACGTGCTGCTTGGCCCGGCTTAGCCCGGTTAGATTGGATTTGTCATTATCCATTAACCCTCCATTTACCTTGATCGTTCACCTTGTTCTCAAGCGCGATTTGTACGGCGTACGCGCTTCCGGATTTCCTGCCATGCGTCATCATTCCGTCGTAATGGCAGGCTAATACTTGGTCATAGCGAATAGCTTATTTCCATTTTTGACCACGGATGTACTGGCACTGGTGTCGAGGTAAGCTTAGGAAGGTCGGGTAGCTCCCGGCCTTTTGCTTTTTCAGCAATACGTTCTAGTAGGTCACCGTGACGATGATCGTGTCGCTGTAGACGCCCGGCGTCGTCTGCGGCGGAATGCGTGCATAGACCGGCAGATTCTGTGCAAGGCCGGTGCCTGTATTGCCAACGGTGTTGGTCGGCGTCACATCCCCCCATGGCAGGCTTCGTGCCGTGTTGGTGTAGAGGCCATAGGTGATGAACTCGGCTCCCTTGGTCATCCGCCGCGCGACCGGTCCGGCATTGGCGCCGCCTTGGCTCAGCGCCACCGTATAGGGCGTCGTCGATGAACAGGCGACCGATACCTGGCCGTTCACATCGACATTGGAGCTGAGCACGCCGCGCGTGCCGAAATCGATGTCCTGCGCCGAGACGGTGCAATCCTTCGCCACCACCATGCTGACAGTGAAAGAGTTCGGAGGCGTTTGCGTCCCGTTAGAGATGTTGCA
Organism: Phyllobacterium sp. LjRoot231; assembly: GCF_964253365.1. Taxonomy (NCBI): domain Bacteria; kingdom Pseudomonadati; phylum Pseudomonadota; class Alphaproteobacteria; order Hyphomicrobiales; family Phyllobacteriaceae; genus Phyllobacterium; species Phyllobacterium sp. LjRoot231. The sequence continues at coordinate 2,864,376 of NZ_CAXUQT020000001.1, read as the reverse complement.
GCCAAGACCATCGTCCCAACGATAGCGGAATTGTGCTGCGCTACCACCAAACGACGAGCTATAGGTTCCTGGCGCAGCCGCTGTTTGGTTGGTCAACACTGTGCCGTACATTGTAATCGTTGATGTAGCACTTCCAAAGAGGGCGCCAGGGAGTCCGGAGAGCGGCACATAAAATGCAGGTGGACGCGCCGCGTAGCCCCAAGTCGCTGATCCCCACACGAGTTGGTGAGCAGCATCGGAGTATAGCTGGTAGTTGAGCTTGTTCGTGCCGCTAACCATCTGGCGAGCGGCGGCGGTAGCGCCGCCGCTCCCCTCGTTGATATCCGGGCAAATCAGCACGCGGGTGCCGAGGCTCAACAGGCCGGTACAACTGGCTGAAACAGTCGTGGAACTGCTGAGCACAGCTCCCGCCAGCGTACTGCCGGCAAAGGTCATACTATTCGCGCTAAACGAACAGGTCTGCGCGTGGGCGACGGCCGGCAACAAACACACACTCAGGAAGCAGAGGAGCCGGAGCAAAAAGCGTTTCATGAGCACACCACTTTTGTGATTTTGACCTGTGACCCCTGCTTGGCCTGATAAGGGAATTGCGCGTGGCAACTCTTGCCATCCGTCAGGTCGATCGTGACGCTGTTCTGGACACCGAGCGCTGCAAGATAAGCCTCGCCGTCATAGCCGATCACGAACCCCGTGCCGGAGCCGACGACCTCTCCGCGCAATCCCGCCTCGAGCGGGATCCCTTGCGAATCCACAAAACTGACCAGCGCCGACGCCGTGGTCTTTGCCACGTTGAAATTGACCACCACGCCGCTGCGATCAGCCGGAACGACGACATCGGTGGTAACGCCAACGCTGGCATCGACCGGCAGGTCCTTGGGATCGATAGCGAGCGTATTGGGCTGCCAGGATTTCATGTCGGGCACCAGAATCCGGCCGCTGCTGTTCGTCCGCCCGACCGGCCTGTTCTCGTAAGAAACATTGACGTCCGGCGCCCCCACATCCACCACCGCGAAAGCATCGTCGATGCGGTTGCTGGCAAAGATCCCGCCATCCGCGACAGCAATTGCGCCATCGATCTGTGCCGTTGCATGAATCGCCCCGTCATATCGCTCGACACTGCCCTGAACCTGCGCATAGCGTCCGCGATAACTTGCTGACGCATATTGGTCGGACGAAACGCCTTCGCGGGTCCGCAAGCGCCAACCGTAACTGTCCTCCTGCAGCCCTTGCGACTTCGAAACATCAATGACGCCCGCTGTCCCGGCAGCGGTCTGTTCGAAGCTCGTCGACACGTTGATATCATTGCCAAAAGGCACGGTCAGGCCGGCATAAATGCCAAAACTGTTCTTCTCTTCCAGATCCACGAAGGCTGTCGCGTAGAACGAACTGTTCCTGAATACGGACTGACTATAGGAAACGCCGGCAATCTTGTTGCTGTCGCCGGTGGATGGCGCTACGAAGGCAGAGAGGCAGCTATCGGCACCTGGAAAGCCGGCGAGGCTTTCTCGTTTTCGGGAGACTACGATCCCCTGATCAATGACAGCCATGGCACTGCCGCGGCTGGTGAGATGGTTGCCAAGCGCGATGGCTTCAAGATGCACGGCATCGCGTTCGATTCGCATCTTTTCGTGTCGAACTCCGGTGGAACCGATGCCACTGTCTTCGGCCCGAACGTCGATTACAATTATTTCAAGGAGGCTTATGGCGTCGTCGCCAAGGCGGGTGCCGGCGCGATCAACTCCAGTTGGGGGCAGGAATACTCGCAAGCGGGCGACTATGGAACGATCGGCGGATTGACCAGGCTCTACAACAGCTTTTCCGGCAAAAAGACCTTTCTTGATGCTGCGGCCGAGGTTTCGCAGGAATATGGAGTCATACAGGTCTGGGCGAATGGCAACGAAGGAAGAAACAATCCGCGTGCGGTTGCAAGCCTGCCGTACTTCCGGCCCGAGACAGAAAAATACTGGATTGCCGTCACTGGTGTGACCAAGGAAGGAACCTCGATATACGATCGATGCGGCGTCACGAAATACTGGTGCATGGCCGGTCCAACTGTCGATATCACCAGTACTTCGGTGGGGCGGAAAAGTTCCGGTTCGGACTATGATTTCGGGCATGGGTCGAAGGATCTCGTGAAGGATCCTCCGCTAGCTACTTATTTAGACTGGTACAACGGTACATCCGCAGCCGCCCCCAATGTGACGGCTTCTTGGGCGCTGGTGAAGGCGCAATATCCTTATCTGACAAACGCCCTGGTACGTGATGTTTTGTTCACGACCGCGACACATCTGACCGACGAACGAGTCATCAATGACAATCCGGATGTACCCAATGTTGTGTTCGGATGGGGCAGGCCCAACCTTGAACGCGCCATGAACGGCCCAGGCCAGTTCCTGACGCGGTTCGAGGCCAATCTCGGTGCAGATGTGAGCGACACCTGGAGCAATAATATTTCCGATGAGGCGTTGCAGCAGCGTAAGAAAGAAGAAATGGCGGAGGTTGCGGAATGGACCGCGCGAAAGATCGAAAAGGGCTGGCAGAACGGCATCGGCGAGGCGCAAAGACTGGCAGTCGTGGAATCAACTGACAGAGAGATTGCGGCAGCCGAAGTGCTTTTGTCAGATTTTTTTAAAGCCAGTGATTCCGAACCGGGGAAAATTTGGGCTGCAAGGATGGCCGTAAGGGCAAATCCTATGGCTTCAGCCATTCTTGAGGGTTACGCGCTGCAGTATCCTGACTGGGAACATAACTCTACCGCTCAGAAGGATTATGCGACTTTCAAAGTATCTGGTGGCACATTCTATTTTCAATTGCAACAAATGCTAAACCCTCTTTGTTTTCAGGAGGATGGAATGCCCCGTAGTTTCAGGCAATTGAATATGAATGAGCGCCGTATCGTTGCGCAGATGTTACAAGCCAAGGCTCGATTGGCGCAGATTGCAACAGTTCTTGGCCGCAGCCGGTCCACGGTTCACCGCGAGATCAAACGCAATTGGTGGCATGACACGGAAGTCCCGCAGGCTGATGGTTATTGGCATGTGACAGCGCAAAGTCTTTGTGAACAGCGGCGGCGGTCGTATCGCAAGCTGCATCAGCATCCGCAACTGTGTCATGTCGTCATCGATCGTTTGAAAGCCGGCTGGTCGCCTGAACAGATAGCCGGCCGGTTGAAGATAGAACCTGATGGTCAACACCGGCTCTGCCATGAGACGATCTATCGTTACGTCTATTCTGAAGATGGCCAATCCCAGGCGCTTGCCCGTCACTTGCCCGAGCGTCGCCGCAAACGAAAGCCGCGCTATGCCCGAAGGCCGCGAAGTCTTGTGTTTCCGGACTTTATGGCTATTCGCCACCGTCCCGCACAGATCAATGACCGTGGCCAGTTTGGACATTGGGAGGGTGATCTGATGATCTTTCGCAAGGAGTACGGCAATGCCAACATTGCCACACTGGTGGAGCGTAAAAGCCGTTACACTGTCCTGTTTCGCAACAATGACCGGCAATCGAAACCGATCATGGGCCGTCTGATCAATGAACTGTCAACGCTTCCGCATTCAGCGAGGCAAAGTATCACGTTTGACCGGGGCTTCGAGTTCGTGTCCTGGCGCGATCTGGAGTCCGGGATGGGGACGAAGGCATGGTTCTGCGACCCGCAAGCGCCCTGGCAAAAAGGCTCTGTCGAAAACATGAACAAAAGAGTGAGGCGCTACCTGCCGCGTGATACCGATCTCCTGTCACTGCCACATCAATCGGTCAGGTCAATATGCGAGCGCCTCAATGCGACCCCGCGAAAGTGTCTTGACTACAGGACCCCAACCGAAGTGTTCAGGGAGCAGCTTGTTGAAATAGTATCGCTGCCGGATTAGCCTGCCCCACCCCGCCGTTGCATTTGAAATAGAACCCACAGGTCTGGGAAAAGTCAAGGAACGCATCGTGGCAGATCTCATGATTGCGGCAAAATCGGAATACGCTTCCACCGAAGTCCGCACCGCCACTCTCGCCGCCAAGCTCGCCAGCCCCGTCGGCTACGACGCCGGCCTGACCAAATCCGGTGCGGGCAAGCTCTCCCTGACCGGAAAAAACACCTATCGCGGCGACACGCTCATCAATGGCGGCGAGTTGAACATCGGCCTTGGTGGCTCGATCATCTCGGCATCCGTCATCAATGACACCGGTCTTCTGTCGGTCGATGGCACGGCGGCGAATGCCACGGTCAACAGTGGCGGACGCCTGAACGTCAACGCAACCGGCACGACGGGCGATGTGACCCTGAACGGCGGTTTGGCTTCCATTGATGGTTCGAGCGATAACGCCAGCGTCAATGATAGCGGCACCCTCAGTGGCAATGGCCGAGTGGGTGCGCTCGTCGCAAACAGCGGCGGCACGGTTGCGCCCGGCAATTCCTTGGGCGAGGTCTGGCTCGTCGGTGACGATGGCAAGGTTTATTGCTTGCCTGCGCCGGGTACTCCCATCGACACGATGCGACTGACTGTGACCGGAGATGCGGTATTCAATCCAGGCAGTATATTCTCCGTCGAAGTGGTTGACGCCAACAGCGATCAATTGATCGTCGAGGGCAAAACGTCTTTGCTCGGCGGCGTTGTGATGATCAAGCCCAAGCGTGGAGCAGAAGCCTTGACACCGGCTGAGACGGTGGCGCTGCTCGGCAAGACCTATACGATCCTCACTGCCGCTGGCGGTGTCATCGGAACCTTCGATGACGTGCTGCCGAACTACGTGTTTATCGGGGCAACACTTGGCTACGACGCAACCAGCGTCAGCGCCACGCTTGCCCGCAACAATGTGGTATTTGCCGAACTTGGCAAGACCCGCAATCAGCGGGCGACACTCGCCGGAATCGAGTCCACCGGGTTCGGCAACGCCATCTTCGATACAGTGGTTACAACCGACAATCCTGGAACACCTTCCGCCATCGCCGCACCCTTGGTCGATGATGTGCAGGCGACGCTCTCCGGCGTTCTCGCCAAGGATGCAAGCTTCGTCAGCAGCGCGGCGACAGACCGGGTGCGGGCCGCCTTCGACGGTGTCGCCGCCAAGCCGCAGCCGGTAACGTCACCCTTGGCTTACGCATCGGCACCCAAGGCCAAGGGCGGCGATGCCTTTGCCCAGCATCCCGCGCTTGCCGCAGGAGAACCAGCCGCATCGACGGTCGCCCTTTGGGGCGAGGCCTATGGCGGTTGGGCGCATGCGGACGGGAATGGCAATGCCTCCGGCTTCAGCCGCAACATTGGCGGCTTCGTCACCGGGCTCGACGGCGTCGTGGCCGATAGCTGGCGGCTCGGCGTGCTGGCCGGTTATGGCAATACCTCGCTCGATGGCCGCGCGGCCTATGCCTCGGTCGACAGCTACCAGATCGGGCTTTATGGCGGAACGCAATGGGACAGGCTCGGCTTGCGCCATAGCTCGCACTGTGGTGATTGGCGAGGCTGCCGAAGATAGCCGTGCGGTTCGTATCGATCTCATTTTGCGACAGCGCCGTGCCGAACCGCCAAGTCCGTGCAGGTCTTCGGCGAGCTCGGCTATGAAATCAAAACCGCCTATGCCGATTTCGAACCCTTTGCCGCAGCCTCCTACGTGCATCTGAAGACGGATGGCTTTGAGGAAAGCGGCGAGATCAGCAACCTCACCGGCCAATCGGGAACGACCAACCTGACGACAACGACGCTGGGCCTGCGCGCCTCGCGCGACTTTGCCGTGAGCGACACCATCGTGCTGACCGCGCGTGGCATGCTCGGCTGGAGCCATGCCTATGGCGATGTGACGCCGCAGCAGCGGCTGGCCTTCTCCGGCGGCGAGAGCTTTACCATCGAAGGTCTGCCCCTGGCGCAGGATACGGGAATCGTCGAGGCAGGCTTCGATGTGGGGATCGGCCGAAGCACCACCATTGGCGTGAGCTACACCGGCCAGTTCTCCAAACAGGCCAGCGACAACGCCGTGAAGGCGGATTTGACGGTGCGGTTTTGATTTGAGGGCAAGCCTGCCGCATTGACGAGGGACAATACATCTTGAATATTTGACATTTGGCGGCAAATATTGAGTCGGCCAAATGAAAGATCGGACGGATGACCAACAAGATCGGGATTTCTACTTCCGAAACACTGGCGCAGCTGAAATGGCTGACGCCTGAAAATGTCGGCGCGGCATTGAAGGGTCTCCCGCTCAAGGTGCAGGCGGCCTTGCGTGCTGCGGCGCATCTGCCGCGTGGCACACTAACCATCACCACACCGGACCGGCAAATCTTCAAGGTAGGCGGCAGGCAGCACGGCCCGGATGCATCCCTCGTCCTGCACAACTGGAACTTGCCGCGCCGCGCCTTTGCCAGCGGCACGATCGGCGTTGCAGAATCTTATATGGATGGCGATTGGGATAGCCCTGACGTGACCACCTTCCTTGAACTCTTCGTGCTCAACGAGCAGGTAGGTGAGGATCTTGCCGGTGGCTCGAACTGGTTCATCAACACGGTGCAGCGGCTGCGCCATTGGCTGAACGACAACACGCTTACCCGTTCTCGCAAGAATATCTCGGCGCATTACGATCTCGGCAACGCCTTCTACCGCGAATGGCTGGATCCGACGATGACCTATTCCTCGGCGCTGTTTGGCGAAGGCGCCAATGACCTTGAAAGCGCCCAGACCGCAAAGTACCGGGCGCTGGCCCGCAATATCGGCATCACCGCCGGAAGCCGGGTTCTGGAGATTGGCTGCGGCTGGGGCGGCTTTGCCGAATATGCGGCGCGCGAGGTTGGCGCCCATGTCACCGGGCTGACCATCAGCCGAGAGCAATTCGATTACGCGACGCAGCGCATCCACAAGGCCGGGCTTTCCGGCAAGGTCGAGATCAAATTTCAGGATTATCGCGACGAGACCGGCAAATACGACCACGTGGCCTCGATCGAGATGTTCGAGGCGGTCGGCGAAAAATATTGGCCGGTGTTCTTCGGCAAGGTCAAGGATTGCCTCAATCCGGGCGGCAGCGCCGGCATGCAGATCATCACCATCAATGACAAGTCCTTCGACCGCTATCGCAAGCGGCCGGACTTCATCCAGCGCTATGTCTTTCCGGGCGGCATGCTGCCCACGCCGGAGAAACTGAAAAGCCTCGGCAAGGATTTCGGCCTGGACCTCTATCGCGAGAACATCTTTCCACAGGACTACGCACGGACACTGGCCGAATGGCGCGAGCGCTTCTGGGGCTCGTGGGACCGGCTGCGGCATCTCGGCTTCGATGGCCGTTTTAAAAAGCTCTGGGAGTTCTATCTCTTCTATTGCGAGGCGGGTTTCCGTTCCGAATATATCGATGTGCGGCAGGTGTTCTACAAATCATGACGACGGATAAGCTCGATGAGGCTTTTGAACGTATCTGGACAATCGCCGAGTCGCTGCACCTCCCCGAGCTTGTGCGCAGCACGACCCATGGCACACCCTCATTGAAAGTGAAGACCTCGTTTATCGGACGTTTGAAGGATTGGGAGACCTTTGCAATTCATTGCCCGCTGGAGGAGAAACCGCTGCTAATGGAGAGCGTTCCGAACATCTATTTCGAGACCGACCACTACAAAGGTTGGCCTTACATCCTGATGCATCTGGAAGCTGTGTCCGACGCGGAACTTGGCCATCGCATCAAACTTGCCTGGCACGCCAAGGCGCCAGCGAAAGTGAAAAAAGCGCGCGCCGCGGAGTGACTATTGTCGGGAAACCGGCTTGAGGATGGTTTGAGAGACCGGAGCCCAAATCCGGGGCGCGTTTTGCGCAGAAAAGTCTCAAACCCACGCAAGAAGGTGCGATTCTTATGCAAGAAAGTGCGATTCTTATGCAGATTTTTCAACGCTGGGATGTAATTTAGTTGTGACGACGCGAAATAGCGCTAGCTGGCGGTCTCTATAAGCGCTGTTTCAACGCCGAGTCCGGTCCGGTCCGCGACCTCGCGCAAAGCAAAGGATGAGTTTATCTTCGTCACATGCGGCATGGCTGACAGCCAGAATTTGTGTATCCGCTCGTAGTCCTCAAGGTCTTTCGCAGCAATGCGCAAGAGATAGTCATATTCACCCGACATCAGATAGCAGACCAATACATTGGGACAGAGTTTTACTGCGGTTTCAAATTCGCGCAGCTGTTTGTCCGCCTGGCCTGACAGCGAAATGTTGACGATGACGATGACCGGGTGCCCGAGCATCTTGTTGGAAAGCCGTGCATGGTAGCCACGGATGACGCCGGATTTCTCCAATATATCCAGCCGCCGCGAACAGGCCGATTGCGACAGCCCGACCTTCTCCGCAAGCGTCGCATTCGACATGCGGCCGTCTTTTTGCAAGCTATCAAGAATGGCGATATCAATCCTGTCCAGTGACATTATTCGATCTTTCCTCCGGCATTGCCACATTTCGCGCAATAATATTCGAAAAACCAGTGGGCGTCGAGCCTTCTTGGCAAGGACATGCGACGCGATTTGTGGTGTCATGTTGGTATAAAAGGGAACATCTAAAAACCAAACAGGAGGCGTTATGCGCGTTGGCTGCCCGAAGGAAATCAAAAACCATGAATATCGCGTCGGTCTCACTCCGGGGGCCGTACGCGAATATATCGCCCACGGCCATGAGGTCATCGTCCAGTCCGGAGCTGGCATTGGGATAGGCGCCGATGACGGAGCCTATCAGGCGGCAGGCGCGAAGATCGTCAAGACTGCCGAAGAAGTCTTCCAGCAAGCAGACATGATCGTTAAAGTGAAAGAGCCGCAGCCCTCAGAATGGGCGCAGCTTCGTGAAGGTCAGCTGCTCTATACCTATCTCCATCTTGCGCCAGATCCGGAACAGACCAAAGGTTTGCTGGCTTCCGGCGTCACCGCAATTGCCTACGAGACTGTCACAGACGACCGCGGCGGCCTGCCGTTGCTTGCGCCGATGTCCGAAGTTGCTGGCCGCCTCGCTATCCAGGCGGGCGCGACGGCGCTGCAGAAGGCCAATGGCGGCCGCGGCGTTCTGCTTGGCGGCGTTCCCGGTGTACTGCCCGGCAAGGTAACCATTATCGGCGGCGGTGTTGTCGGTATCAACGCGGCGATGATGGCGACTGGCCTTGGCGCCGACGTTACCATCCTCGACCGTTCTATACCTCGCCTGCGCCAACTCGACGACCTTTTCCGCGGCCGTATTCATACGCGTTACTCGACCATCGAAGCTCTCGACGACGAAGTATTCTCAGCCGATATCGTTGTGGGTGCCGTTTTGATCCCGGGTGCCGCCGCTCCAAAGCTCGTTACTCGCGAAATGCTTTCCGGTATGAAAAAGGGGGCAGTTATAGTTGACGTTGCTATTGATCAGGGCGGCTGCTTCGAGACCTCGCACGCGACTACTCATTCCGAACCGACCTATGAAGTAGACGGCATCATCCATTACTGTGTCGCCAATATGCCGGGCGCCGTACCTGTCACCTCGGCCCATGCCCTCAACAACGCGACTTTGCAATATGGTTTGCAGTTGGCCGATCGCGGCGTCAAGGCGCTGGTCGACAACCCGCATTTGCGCAATGGCCTCAATGTTCACAAGGGACGCATCACCAATCAGGCTGTCGCCGAGGCGCTCGGCCTCGAAATGGTCGAGGCAAAATCGGCCATAGCCGCCTGATATTACTGCATAAAATGGAAGGGGCCCGGACAAAATGCCCAGGCCCTTTTTCATGCGAGTTCAATGCGGCATTGGAAGCAATTGTTCCTTGCTGACCGCATGTGAACGTAGGCAACGTCGTCGCGTTTCAGCAACTCCTCAGCCCGGCTCGGGATTCTATCCGTCGTGATCACACCGCCTGTGCCGTAAACGATGCGATCCTGACATGAGTAGCCGCGAAGTATATAGTCGCTGTTCTCGTTGAACATCTCCGGTATCTCCGCAGTTTCCATGTGACGCTCACAATCGTCTGCGTGCAGGAATATGGGGCCCGTTTCGGCATAGGGTTGCGGTGCGGGGAATGGCCGGTGCGACAAGACCAAGTACTTTTCGCCCGCCTTTACATTCCGCAAACAATGCCGGCAAGGAACACCATCACCGTCGGAAGTATACGTTTCCGGAGTCTGGCCGTTCGCATCGACTCCGCCCGCTTGATAATAACGGGCCAGTGTTGTTGTCATCGCAATATATCGGATCGGTTTCATGGATGTCTCCTTTGTTAAGACAAGGAGACACCCAAATTTCGCACGAAACCACCCGATTCTTGCAGAACGCTATTTCGTGACGCTGATGTGAACAGTGATGTAACTGTAAACATCACTGCCGGGTGCTTTACTCGAAATGACCACGTTGTCGGTACCTGCAAATCCTGATCTGGAAGTGTAAAAAGCCCCAACTGCCGCCACTTTGTGTGCGTTACACTTCTGTTGCGGATGGCCTTGCCTGAATGATGGAGAAACGGACCCTCGCCAAAGATCAATCGTGCCATTTGTAGGGGCGGTTACAACTTTGAAATCTGGAGTTTTGCCACTGGAGCAATCAGGGTTGACCATATAGTTGCTTAAAAGCCCGGTTTTGTGACCTGATTTTGCCGGGATCGTATAAATTGCAGATCCCGTTCTCGTAAACTTAAGATCATCAGTCTGACAAGCAGAAACCAACAAGCCTGGCGCTATAAGCGTCAAGCCGCACAACACTTTCTTCAAATTCATTCTTACCCCCAGGAATCACTCAATAACTTGTCTATAAAGGGGTATTCGGGAATCGCCTATAGGACAAAAGGCGGAGTTGAAGACTGTTTATCTTAGTTCCAAGCTTCGATTTCTGCTTCTGCAAAACTGACAGGTTTAAAACCCATTCTTTGATACATTTGCAGTGCGCGCGGACTATCCAGTGTATTGGTTTCGATGATCACCTTTTGCGGGCTGCTCATCCACGCGGTGGAGATGGCTTCATTCAGAAAGAACTTGGCGAGACCCCTGCCCTGAAACTCCGGCACCAGGCCGAAATACAGGATCTCGGTAACACCGTGTTCCTCATCCAGAACAAGTTCAAAGAACCCGGCTGGCGATCCGTCGGCGTAAAGTACATGTATATCGACATTGCTGCGATGGATGATCGCGGCCAGATCTTCATCGCTAAGGTGACGATGCACGGACCAATGATGTGGCTTACCAACCTGTTCATAAAGAAAGCGATAGAATGGCAGCGAAATCTTGGTCGCCTGCATCAGCGCAAGTTTAAAACTAACGGGCGTCGGCACGGATTGTGTCGGCCGATCCGTCATTTCCAGATGCGTAACACGCGTCTTCAGTATCCGCGGCTTGGTCATGAGCTAAGCTTCACCGGTGACAACCGGTGTATCTTTGTTCCCGCCCCATTCAGTCCAGGAACCATCATAGAGAATGTTGTCCTTGTGGCCTACGGATTCGAGTGCTAGCGTGATCACCGCAGCCGTGATGCCGGAACCGCAACTGGTCACAACAGGACGAGACAGGTCCACACCGGCGTCATTGAGTACTTTTCTCAAACCATTGATATCCTTCAGATATCCCTTGTCAGCAAGGATCGACGACGGGACATTTCGTGCGCCAGGCATGTGCCCGGACCGCAGCCCTGCGCGTGGCTCCGGATCGACACCCTTGAAGCGGCCAGCCGAGCGCGCATCGGCGATCTGCCGTGACTTGCTTTCAACAATCTCGCGCATTTCGGCAAAGCTCGCAACCTTGGCTGCGTCAAAATTGGGGACGAAGGCGGAAGGGGCGATCTTGGTCACCTCAGCGGTGACCGGCCTCCCCGCGTATTTCCAGTTATCGAGACCGCCGTCCAGTATGAGGACGTTCTTTGCGCCAAACGTCCGGAACATCCACCATACGCGGGGCGAAGTAGCCATTCCAGGTCCATCATAAACGACGATCGTATCATCGTTGGTGATCCCCATGCTGCTTACGGCTGCCGCGAAGGCTTCCGGTTTGAGTAGAGTGTGCGGCAGCGATGAATCCGGATCCGACATCTCTTCATGGTCGAAGAAAATCGCACCCGGAATGTGGGCTGCGTCATATTCAGCTTTAGCATCCCGGTTCTGAGCGGGAAGGTACCATGAAGCGTCAAGAATGCTGAGACCCGGTTGTCCAAGTCTTTCCTGCAGCCAATCGGGTGAAACCACAAAGGGGCTCTTGTCTGCCACGTTCATACTCCCTCTGGCAAAGGACCAAAACGGATACGAAACCGCCGGTTTTCCTTGCCTTTCTTTTCGATTTTTCCGATGTGGATCGCGCCAACTTCACCAGTAGTCGCAACGTGTGTTCCGCCACAGGGCTGCGAATCCACCAAAGCATTCTCGCCAATACAAACCAGTCTGATACGCCCCGTCCCTGTTGGCGGCCGTACATTCTTGGACTTGATCAGGCCAGGATTCGCAGCCAATTCCTCATCCGTAATCCATCGTGTGAATACCGGATGATTGGCGTTGACCAGTTCCATCATCTTCTCGGTAATGCTTTCTTTGGTCACGCCCGCATCAGGCAAATCAAAATCCACGCGGCTGTCATCTTCGCCAACCGCGGCACCAGTGATCGGAAACGGACAAACAACGCTGAGCAGATGGCATGCCGTATGCATCCGCATCAGCTCGTAGCGCCGGTCCCAGTCGATGCGCAGAAGCAGCTTTTCGCCGATAGAAGGAACCATCTGATCGAGCGCCGGCACGTGGATGATCTCTTCCTTGGTTTCACCGGTGACCGTTGCCGCGATGGTCATCGTTGAGCCGTCAGCACGAAGGAAGAGGCCGGTGTCGCCGGGCTGACCGCCAGATGTGGCATAAAACACAGTTCGGTCGGTCAGGATGCCGCCGCGGTCGTTTATCGCCAATACTGTCGCTTCAATTTCCTTGAGATAAGAATCGTCCCGGAAAAGAATTGCCGTATCGTAAGCCATCAGGATTTATTCTCATATGGAACAGATATGCTTGTCTTTGCTTCCATCCATGCCGGAACGGGTAAGTCCTTGGAGCGCAAGAACTCCGGATTGAACATTTTCGACTGATATCGGTTGCCGTAGTCACAGAGCACCGTCACGATAATCTTGTCCGGTCCCATATCCCGCGCCATGCGGATCGCGCCGGCGATATTGATCCCCGATGATCCCCCCAGACACAGCCCCTCCTCCGTGACCAGATCGAAGACAATTTCAAGCGCTTCTGCATCCGGAATCTGATAGGAAAAGTCGGGCGTAAAACCTTCAAGATTGGCGGTAACACGGCCCTGTCCGATGCCTTCGGTAATGGAACTTCCCTCGGATTTGAATTCGCCGGTGGTGTAGTAGGAGAAAAGTGCCGCGCCGAGTGGATCGGCAAGTCCGATCTTGATTGTCGCATCCCTGGCTTTCAGCCCTTGCGCTACGCCAGCCAATGTGCCGCCCGAGCCAACCGCACAGATGAACCCATCCACCTTGCCATTCGTATCGCGCCAGATTTCCTGCGCTGTAGTTTCCACGTGCGCCTGGCGGTTGGCGACATTGTCGAACTGATTGGCCCAGATTGCGCCATTCGGTTCGGTTTTTGCCATCTGCTCAGCAAGGCGGCCGGAGACTTTTACATAGTTGTCGGGATTTTTGTAAGGAACGGCAGGCACCTCAACGAGTTCAGCGCCTAGCAGCCGCAGGGCATCTTTCTTTTCCTGGCTCTGGGTTTCGGGAATAACGATGACGGTGCGGTAGCCAAGCGTCTTGGCAACCATAGTGAGCCCGATACCCGTGTTACCTGCTGTGCCCTCGACAATCACGCCGCCCCGCCGCAGAAGTCCACGCTCTTCCGCATCGCGGATTATATAGAGCGCCGCGCGATCCTTGACCGACTGGCCGGGATTCAAAAATTCGGCCTTGCCGTAGATTTCGCAGCCAGTGAGATCGGAAGCCTTTTTGAGACGAATAAGCGGCGTGTTTCCGATGGTGTCGATCACTGAATCATACATAGGCCAAGTCCTTCATTCTGCTTGGCTTGAACCTATTTGTCCCGGGCAAGCCGTTCAAGCATAGAATTTCTCAAACCGGACGATATGCGGATATTTGTTTCGGGGACGCAAATAGAAAGGCCGCCGGCACAGTGTGCCGGCGGCCCGATAAAATGTCAGTGAGAGCTGTTAAGCTGCCCTTGCGCCAAAGCCTTTTTTGTTCCGGCGGAACGGACGCTTCTGTGCGGGGGCACCGCCATCATTGCTCCATACTTTTTCGCCCCGTGATTCACGCGGCTTGCCAGCAGACTGGCCACGATGCGGCTTTTTGCCTGGAGCGCCATTGCCACCTTCACGGCGTGGCGGACGCTGGTCGCTGTTGGCGGCACGAGCAGGCAGGCTCGAAAGGTCGATCGGCGAGTCTGCTAGTGGCAGGCGCATGCGCGTAACGCGTTCGACAGCCTTGAATTTGGATGCTTCCTCTGCCGGATCATACAGCGTAACCGCATTACCCGATGCACCGTTACGGCCCGTGCGACCGATACGGTGAACATAGCTCTCTGGCTCGTCAGGCAGGTCGAAATTGATCACGTGGCTAATGCCAACGACATCAATGCCCCGAGCAGCGATATCGGTTGCGACCAGAATGCGTACGGAACCATCCTTGAAGCCATTCAACGCACGCTGACGTGCATTTTGCGACTTGTTACCGTGAATGGCCGCAACATTGTAGCCGTCCTTTTCCAAAACGCGTGTAACGGCGTCAGCACCATGCTTGGTCCGGGTGAAGACGATGACCGAAGACAAGGCCTCGTCCTTGAGCATGGCGGAGAGAACCTGCTTCTTCTGCTTGGTCGGAATCATGTGCACGACCTGCTTGATCTCGGCAGCCGTTGTGCCCTGTGGCGCAACTTCAACGCGGACAGGATTGCGCAACAGGGTAGCAGCCAATGTTGCCACTTCCTGCGGCATCGTCGCGGAGAACAGCGCCGTCTGGCGATCGCGATGAGTACCCTTGGCAATGCGCTTCACATCATTGATGAAACCCATGTCGAGCATGCGGTCAGCCTCGTCGAGCACGAGCCAGCGCGTCTCCGAGAGATCGACGCGGTTATCACGCACAAGGTCGGTCAAACGACCTGGCGTTGCAATCAAGACATCGACGCCAGCCTGCATCTTGTTGATCTGCGCAATGCGCGAGACACCGCCAAGAACGAGTGCGGTCGAAATGTGCGCGCCTTTTGCTAACGTGCGGAAGGTCTCTTCGATCTGCACGGCAAGTTCGCGGGTTGGAGCGAGAACCAATGCGCGTGCGGTCTTGCCCTTGCGCTTGTCACCGATGGTGATGATTTTCTGCAGGATCGGCAGGGCGAAAGCCGCTGTCTTGCCGGAACCTGTTTGGGCGATGCCAAGAATATCCTGACCAGCAAGCTGTGCCGGGATAGCCTGTGCCTGGATGGGCTTGGGAGTAGCCATTCCGGCCGCCTCAACTGCTTTGAGCAGGACGGCATTCAGACCCATGGCGGCAAAGCCGTTTGTTTCAATAGTTTCCAATTCAATCTTCTTTCATTGGCCAGACGCGAATGTTCGCGGGCCACACAACGCATCGCAGGGCGCAACCTGCATGCAACAATATTTGGATGAACGACGAGACGCGAAGAACTCTTGGCGTGGGGCCAGAGGATCAATGCGACTTGCGCAGCCGTGCCCGCCGCATCATGCGGGGGTCTCAGACGCCACAAGTCCTGGTTCGGAATACCGGGGTGACCGGTCCAAGCGCCTGAACGGCATATGGGCTCATCAGCGCCAAAAAGCAAACGATTTTATTGTGCGGCGCAAAATGGTCCAACTATTTGGCGAAGCGCTTGGCACCCGCGACACATAAAATCACCGCGATAGTGACGGCGATCATTGGCCAACTGACGGATTCATGCAGCAGTGTCGCTGCGAGAACAAGACCGAAAAAGGGTTGCAGTAATTGCAGCTGACCGACAGCGGCGATTCCGCCCTGCGCCAGTCCGCGATACCAGAAGATGAAACCTATCAACATCGAAAACAGCGAGACATAGAAAAGGCCAAACCAGGCGGGTTGGTTGATGCCGCTCCAATCTGGCGGCAAAACATAGAGCGTCAACGGCAGCATTACTGGTAACGAAAGGACCAACGCCCAGCAGATCACCTGCCAACCGCCGAGTTTGCGCGACAGCTGGGCACCCTCTGCATAGCCAAGACCGCAAACGACAATTGCCGCAAACATCAACAGATCCCCGGTCAGTGATGCGGCGAAATTCTGCGTCAATGCAAATCCGGCAACGAGCAGGCTGCCGATGCAGGAAAACAGCCAGAACATAGGACGCATGCGCTCACCGCCGCGTAAGACACCAAAAATGGCGGTCGCAAGCGGCAGAAGACCGATAAACACAATGGAATGGGCAGACGTGATGTGCCGGAGCGCCAGTGCGGTCAGGAGTGGAAAGCCAACAACGACACCCATGGCAGTTATAAACAACGGACCGAGATCCGTCCTCGTTGGGCGCTTTTCACGGAAGGCAAGTAGCAGAGCAAGCGCCAGCGCGGCCGCAATCGTGGCACGAGCACCGGTCACGAATATGGGATCGAAGCCGGCAACGGCTGCACGTGTCGCCGGCAACGACCCGCTGAAAATCAGCACGCCGATAAATCCGTTGATCCAGCCGCTCGTTACCTTGTCCATATTTTTTCCTGCCATGCGATCACATTGTCCGCTGTATCGGCCCTAGACAGTGGATTTGCCAGATACGGTGCAGTACAATATAAACAAACTGTCATGGCATGATGAGCAGTACAGATGGATGAAACCCTTGGATTTTTGGGAGGAAGCAGCACACTGGTGAATCGCGTGACGCATGAGATTCGCCAACGCATTGCGGGGCGCACACTTACACCGGGCGCGAAACTGCCTTCGATCCGAAGCTTTGCCGAGACGATGTCGGTATCCAAATCGACAATTGTCGAAGCATATGACCGGCTCGCGGCCGAAGGTGTCATTCAGTCCCGGCGCGGATCAGGTTTTTATGTCGCTGGTCACCTGCCGCCTTTGTCACTGGCAGAAATCGGGCCGCGGCTGGACCATGCCATTGACCCGCTTTGGGTGTCGCGCACATCGCTCGATGCAAATGACGACATGGCAAAGCCCGGCTGTGGTTGGCTGCCCTCGTCATGGATGCCTGAAGCAGGAATTCGCCGCGCTCTGCGCGCCGTGGCAAGGGCGGATAAGTCCTCCCTCACCGACTATGCATCGCCGCTCGGGTTGAAACCATTGCGCCAACTGCTTGCACGCCGCATGAGTGAACATGGCATTGAGGCCGCAGCCGATCAGATCATGTTGACGGAGTCGGGCACGCAGGCAATCGATCTTCTTTGCCGATTCCTTATAGAACCTGGCGATGCGGTGATCGTCGATGACCCCTGCTACTTCAATTTCCACGCCTTACTCAAGGCGCATCGTGCCAAGGTGATCGGCGTACCATACACACCGAATGGTCCCGACCTCGACCATTTTGCCGAAGTGGTCGCGGAATACAGCCCTCGCCTCTACATCACCAATTCCGCCCTGCATAACCCGACTGGCGCAGTGCTTGCACCCGTCGTCGCCCATCGGCTGCTCAAGCTTGCCGAACAGCACGGTCTGACAATCATCGAAGATGATATTTTTGCCGATTTCGAACATGAACCAGCGCCACGGCTGGCAGCTTTCGATGGCCTCGACCGGGTCGTGCATATTGGCAGCTTTTCCAAATCGCTGTCGGCATCTGTTCGCTGCGGTTTCGTGGCTGCACGACGCGATTGGATCGAAGGGCTGGTGGACCTGCGCATCGCTACATCCTTTGGCGGGGGGCGTCTGGCTGCAGAACTTGTGCTGTCCATGTTGAAGGATGGAACCTATCGCAAGCATATGGACAGCTTGCGCACACAACTCGCGCGGAGCATGGGTGACACAATCGCCAAGCTAAAGCCACTTGGCATAATTCCTTGGGTCGAACCCCGCGGTGGCATGTTCCTGTGGTGCAAACTGCCGGACGGCGTGGATGCTGTAAAAATCGCACAGCGCGGGCTGGCGGAAGGGATCATTTTTGCGCCAGGCAATGTGTTCAGCCAGTCGAAGGCCGCCCATTCCTATATGCGTTTTAACGTAGCGCAGTGCGCCGACCCGCGTATTTTCAGTGTGCTGGAAGGGCTCATTGCCGATCAGACTGCCGCTGCCAATTCCTGAAGAGCCAAAACGGTACGCCAGTTACGCGCAGTGAGCGGCACTTTCAGTACCCTATCAAGCGCGAGAGCGAGCTTGGACGTACCGAAACCATCAGGCGTATACAGATAGAGTATGCGGTTCCTGATAGTAAAACTTTCGGTTTCGATCGCCTTGCTGGCAAAATTATCCAGTGCGATGTCAGTCGGGTCGTCATCAAGGATGACGGCATGAAGCGACTTTGGATTTTCCTCCGCTTGGGGATAAGGATTCTTCGCGATCATGCAGTTCCATTCATCAATATTACGGATGGAGACACGCGATTCAAAACTGAATGTTTTCGAAAAAATGCCCGAAATTGTCTCGGCAATCTGGCGCGCCGTCTTGTTGGATCTGAGAACGACATTGCCGCTCTGGACATAGGTTTTCACACCCTCGAAGCCCGCCTCAACGAGCACGTTCCGCAGCGTTTCCATCTTCACTTTCTTGCTGCCGCCGACGTTGATGCCACGAAAAAGCACAATATAGATGGTCACTTCGCATCCCTTCCCAGTAGCTTTGCCAAATGGGCCAGCCTGAGTACTGTATTCCAGTTTCTCGCTGTAGCTGCAATCTTCAATGTTTTTTCAATCTTAGGGTGCAGTCTTGCATTCGAAACGCCTTGCGGTGTGTAATAATACAGCACCCTGCCTCTTATCTCGAACTGCTCCGGCCCTATTGCTTTTTGCTCCAACGCCTTCACCGCCTCTGCATCAGGTGCCCGCTCCAGAACATAGGCATGAAGTTTGGCCGGTTCACTCACAGCCTGTGGGAACGGATTGTTAGCGATGAGCTTGGCCCATTCCGCCCTACTAACGACCATGATGTGCTTGGAGAAGCCAAAATGCTCCAGTGCGATCGTAGCCACACGCTTAACGATACGCTTTGGCGTATCGTCTGAGGTAAGAACGACATTGCCGGTGTTGATGTAGGTTACGACGGACTCAAAACCTTCCTCGACCAAAGCCGCTTTCAATGGCTGCACGGGGAGCAACGTATCACCGCCGACACCGCGAAACAGGATGATCCAGGTGGTCATTTGCCCCCTCAGATAATCAATCCGGCAATGGTTTCGTTATCAGTGATGTCCTGATAGGCCCACCCTGCCTCGTCAAAACGTTTGAACAGCGTGTCGAAATTGACCTTGTTCTTGGTTTCGATACCGATGAGCACGGAGCCGAAATTACGTGCGGACTTCTTGAGGTATTCGAATCGGGCGACATCATCTTCTGGTCCGAGCAAGTCAAGAAACGAACGCAAGGCGCCGGGCCGTTGGGGAAACCGGAAGATGAAATATTTCTTCAGCCCCTCATAGCGCAGTGACCGCTCTTTCAACTCCGGTAGGCGTTCGAAATCGAAATTGCTGCCGGAAATAACCAGCACAATCCGCTTGCCCTTGATATCGCTCTTCTTGAAATCCTTGAGCGCATCAATGGCGAGAGCACCTGCCGGCTCCACAACGATGCCTTCGACATTGAGCATTTCGAGAATAGTCGAGCTCAGGCGATTTTCCGGAATAAGAGTTACAGAATCCGCCGTGAAGCCCTTGAGAAGTCTGAAGTTCTCGCGGCCGATCTCAGCGACAGCTGCGCCATCCACAAAGTTATCGACAGAATCAAGTTTGACGCGTTTGCCTGCTTCGAGACTGCGCTTCAGGCTTGGCGCACCGGCAGGTTCAACGAAGCGGAAGCGCGTTTCCCAGCCGAGATCGGTCAGATAGCGCGTAACACCGCCGGAAAGCCCACCTCCGCCGACTGGCAAGATCATCAAGTCGGGCTTGCGTTTGTCCGGCAGTTGCGTGGCGATCTCATGTGCGACGGTCGCCTGTCCAGTGATGATATCTATATGATCAAAGGGCGGTACCATGACAGCGCCAGTTTCGGCGGCATAATCCTGTGCTGCTGCATAGCATTGGTCAAAAATATCGCCGAAGAGGCGTATCTCGATGAACTCGCCGCCAAAACTGCGGGTCTTGTCGATTTTTTGCTGCGGCGTTGTTACCGGCATGAAGACAACGCCCTTTTTGCCGAAATACCGGCAAATAAAGGCAAAACCCTGTGCGTGGTTTCCGGCCGATGCACAAACGAAGGATGCGTTCTCCGATTTATGTTCGTTCAAATAATGAGAGATGAAATTGAACGCACCCCTGATCTTGTAGGACCGCACCGGCGACAAGTCTTCGCGCTTGAGCCAGATTTGCGCACCGTATTTATGGGAGAGATAGTGATTGAGTTGGAGCGGCGTTTCCGGGAATAGCGCGCGCATTTTTTCTGTCGCGCGATCCACGGCCTTTATGAATGCAGTCATAGGAACAGGTCAACCTTCTCGAATGTTCTGACATCGATAATGCCGACATCCGAAATACGCAATTCCGGAATGACCACCAGCGCCAGCAGGGAATGTTGCATATAGGCGTTGTTGAGACTGCAACCCATGGCGCGCATGGCACCGACGAGTTTGTCTGCTTTCGCCGCAACTACTTCCGCGCGTTGATCGGACATAAGACCCGCGATCGGCATCTCTACCATGGCGAGTTCGCGGCCTTTTGAGAACAGCACCACACCACCACCAACCTCACCAAGTCGATTGGCAGCCTTGGCCATATCTTCCTTGTTAGTGCCGACGACGATCATGTGGTGGCTGTCGTGGGCGACGGTCGAGGCCATCGCGCAATCGAGCGTATAGCCGAAGCCAGAAACGAAGCCATTGACCACCTTTCCTGTGCCACGATGCCTCTCGACAAGCGCGATCTGGCAGACGTCATTCCGGCGGTCCATCTGAACGATGCCGTCTGAAACGGATAACTCCGCTTCCAGCGCTTTTGTCGGCGCCTGATTTTCGATCACGCCAATAACGCGTGCGGTGACATGTTTGGCAGGTTTCGGCGATTTGATGTCGAAATCCCTGGCTTGCAGTTTCTTGCCGAGCTTGATCGTATTCTTGGAAAATGCCGGATAGTCATAGGCTGGAATATCCGCGACGAGCTTGCCCTTCTCCGCAACGAGCGTCCCGCGGGCGTAAACACGATCAATCGTGAGCTCTGCAAGGTTCGACACGATGAGAAAATCGGCGAGACGGCCCGGCGTAATCGAGCCGATCTCCCGCTCCAGCCGAAAATGCTGCGCTGTGTTGAGTGTTGCCATCTGGATCGCTGTCACAGGTTTCAAACCTTGGGCAATCGCGTGGCGAACAACGCGGTCCATATGACCATCGTTCACAAGCGTGCCGGAATGACTGTCATCGGTGCACAGGATAAAATTGCGTGGATCGAGGCCCTGCTCCGTAACCGCTTTAATCTGCCGGGCAACATCGTACCAGGCGGATCCAAGACGCAGCATTGCCCGCATACCCTGGCGCACGCGGGCTATGGCATCCTCCATCCGTGTGCCTTCGTGATCGTCTTCAGGGCCACCCGCAACATAGCCGTGAAAGGCGCGGCCGAGCTCAGGCGAGGCGAAATGTCCCCCGATGGTTTTTCCGGCCTTGACTGTCGCATCAATTGCACCGCGCATGGTTGCATCATTGTTGGCAACGCCCGGGAAGTTCATCACCTCACCAAGCCCTATAATATTGGGCCATGTCATCGCCTCGGCAACGTCTGCCGGACTGATGGACGCGCCTGCATTCTCCAATCCCGGCGCCGATGGAACGCAACTCGGCATCTGCACATGCACATTGATGGGCATGGCAAGCGCCTCATCATGCATCAGCCGGACACCATCGAGCCCTAGCACATTGGCGATCTCGTGCGGGTCGATGAACATCGAGGTCGTCCCATGGGGAATGACGGCGCGCGTGAACTCCGTCACCGTGACCATGCCGCTTTCGACGTGCATGTGAGCGTCACAAAGGCCCGGCACGAGATAACGGCCGCCCGCGTCAACGACCTTCGTTTTCGGACCGATACAATGTTCTGCGCCCTGACCGACAAAGGCAAAGCGCCCAGCCACGATGGCTATATCGACGCCTGCAATGATTTCGCCGGAATAGACGCTGACCAGACGGCCATTGCGCACGACCAGATCCGCATGACTGCGACCCATGGCGACGTCCACCAGCAAAGGCGCTGATTCCGTCCACGTCTGCGGCTTGTTGGCGGTTTTTGCCTGTTTGCTCATCGTCATCACCTCTGGTCATTCAATCCGTACGAACAATGCATATACCAAAAAGAGCGTTGCGGCCCTGTTCACAGTAGAATTGTCAAAAAAATCAGCGAAATCCATGAATTACTTGACAGACCCCTTATCGTTGCGTCCGATAGGTCAAATGCTGCGCTTCGAAAATGGCGCTGCCAATACTCGGGAGGAAAATGGCGCTGGCGGTGCCATCGGCGCTGGTTCGTTCATATGGATTATTCTGGGAGGAACATTAATGCGCAAACTGTTTATTTCACTGGCTGCCACGGCAGCCCTCGCTCTGATCTCTGGCACAGCAGGTGCCCAAGGCTATCCTGAACGCAGCATCACCATGGTCGTGCCATTCGCTGCGGGTGGCCCCACCGACACTGTGACGCGCCTCGTTGCTGAATCCATGTCAAAGGACCTCGGCCAGCAGATTATCGTTGAAAACGTCGGCGGCGCCGGCGGCACGCTCGGAGCCTCTCAGGTAGCGAAAGCAGATCCCGACGGATATACGCTATTGCTACATCATATCGGCATGGCAACCAGTGCCACGCTATATCGCAAGCTGCCCTATGACACGCTGAACGCCTTTGAATATGTCGGACTCGTCACAGACGTCCCAATGACTATTGTTGCCAAGAAAGATTTCGAGCCGACAGATCTCAAAGGCCTCATTGAATACGTCAAGGCAAATGCCGACAAGATCACCCTGGCAAATGCCGGTATCGGCGCAGCCTCACATCTTTGCGGCATGTTGTTCATGAGCGAGATCAAGACATCGCTGGTGACGGTTCCTTACAAAGGCACGGGCCCAGCCATGACTGATCTCCTTGGCGGGCAGGTCGATCTGATGTGCGACCAGACAACCAACACGCTGAAGCAAATAAAGGGCAATACGATCAAGGTATATGCGGTGACATCGGCCAAACGGCTGGACGCACTTCCAGAGATTCCAACTGTCGCGGAAAGTGGCTTGCCGGGAATGCAGGTCGGTATCTGGCACGGCATATATGCGCCGAAGGGAACACCTGCAGAAATTACCGGAAAGCTGTCAGCATCCCTGCAAAAAGCGTTGAAAGACCCCAACATCATCGCTCGATTTGCTGAACTTGGCACTGTGCCGGTGACTGATGCGGAAGCGACGCCCGCAGGTCTCAAATCGAAGCTGGAAAGCGAAGTGACGCGCTGGAAGCCCGTTATCGAGGCTGCCGGTCAATACGCTGATTAATTGACAGTGGGTCAGGAACAGTAGAACGCTCCTGATCCGTTTCATCAAAAAGCGCCGTCAAACGGTGGGGAAACGTATGAAATCCTTAAGTTTTAGCTCGCGCGATCTGATTTGCGGTCTACTGTTCATATTCGTTGGCTTGTTCTTCGCCATACAGGCCTATGGCCTCGAGCTTGGAACAGCTTTCCGCATGGGACCAGGTTATTTTCCGCTGGTTCTGGCGGGAATACTTGTGCTCCTTGGCATTATCGTCCTCATCCAGGGCACCCAGATCGAGCATGAGCCGATGGGGCCGATCGCCTGGCGCGGTCTGCTGTTCATTTTGCCGGCCCCGATCCTGTTCGGGTTGACCGTTCGAGGTCTTGGGTTCGTTCCTTCCCTGTTTCTTACTGGTCTTCTCGCTGCATTCGCCAGCACAAAAATGCGCCCGGGACCCGCCTTGCTTCTGGTTGGCGGATTGACCCTCTTTTCCGTGATTGTCTTCAGCTATGCCCTCGGCCTGCCCTTCCGGCGCTTTGGCCCCTGGCTTGGACAGTGAGGGCGCGCCATGGATCTTCTTAGCAATCTTGCCCTCGGCTTCGCCACCGCTGCCTCGCCTTACAACCTTTTGTTTTGTTTTATCGGCGTCATTCTCGGCACGCTTATCGGCGTGCTTCCTGGCATCGGTGCTACAGCGACCATCGCGATGCTTTTGCCTCTAACGTTCCAACTCGAACCCGTCTCCTCCCTTATCATGCTGGCCGGCATCTATTACGGCGCGCAATATGGCGGCTCGACCACCGCCATCCTGATCAATATGCCGGGCGAATCCTCATCGGCTGTTACGGCGATCGATGGATACCAGATGGCCCGCAAAGGTCGTGCCGGAGCGGCGCTTGCCATCGCAGCGATAGGTTCGTTCTTTGCCGGAACGGTGTCCACTATTCTGGTTGCGGTGTTCGCACCACCTTTGACGGCCATCGCATTGAGATTTGGCTCGGCAGAATACTTTTCACTGATGATCGTCGGTCTTGTTTCGTCAGTTGCACTCGCCCATGGTTCTGTGGTCAAGGCGCTCGGCATGGTCGCTCTGGGTCTTCTTCTCGGCCTCGTTGGGACAGACATTTATACCGGCACACCACGGTTCAATCTCGGAATTCTCGAACTGTCGGATGGCTTGAATTTTGTAGCGCTCGCGGTCGGCGTATTCGGTATTGCTGAAATCCTGCGCAACCTTGAAAACGAACACGAGCGTGACGTGGTGATCAAAAAAGTCAGCAATCTCATGCCAACCCGTGAGGACTGGAAGGCGATGGCCGCACCAATTCTTCGTGGAACAGCGATCGGTTCGGCCTTGGGGATTTTACCGGGAGGAGGTGCGATTCTCGCGTCGTTCGCATCTTATACTGTCGAAAAACGCATCTCGAAAACGCCGGGCGAATTCGGTAAGGGCGCAATCGCTGGTGTTGCAGGCCCAGAATCAGCCAACAATGCCGGCGCACAGACGTCGTTCATTCCTATGCTGACCCTCGGCATCCCTGCCAATCCTGTGATGGCGCTGATGATCGGCGCCATGATCATTCAGGGTATTGTGCCCGGGCCCAACGTTGCTACAGAGCAGCCTGCATTGTTTTGGGGCATTATTGCTTCCATGTGGATCGGCAATCTGATGTTGATCATGCTCAACCTGCCGTTGATCGGACTTTGGGTTAAGCTGTTGACCATTCCTTACTACATGCTGTTTCCGGCCATCATCGCCTTCTGTTCGATCGGCGTTTACAGCGTCAATTCCAATGTGTTCGATCTTTACGCGGTCGCCTTCTTTGGCCTCATCGGCTACGGGCTGGCTAAACTCCGCTGCGAACCGGCGCCGCTGCTGCTCGGTTTCGTGCTCGGGCCGCTATTGGAAGAGCATCTTCGCCGGGCCATGATCATGTCGCGCGGCGATCCTACGACTTTCGTCAGCCGCCCGATCAGCCTCGTTTTGTTACTCCTCGCGGCCGCTGTTCTCGTGGTCGTGCTACTGCCGAGCATCCGAAAGAAACGCGATGAGGTTTTTGTCGAGGACTAACCAAGGACCTCATTTGGCGGGAACGATAAAATAGCTCACCCGCTCTGACTGAGCGGGATAGTATTTGTAGGTAAGATCCAAATGTCTGATGTCGGCCGGTGGCGAGGAAATACCGGCTCCGTTGAGCAGACTCAGCACAGCCGGATTCATCTCATCTCCAAACCAGACGAAAAGCGCCGGAAAACGGATGCGTGATACGGCGTTCGGCATTTCCAGATGGACCGGATCGATGGAATTGTCGAAGAGACGCAGATTACCCGGCAATTGCGGTCCGTTTGACACGACAGTCTGATAGTTTCCCTCGGCGCGTGTTACCGCAAAAAGTCTGGCATAGTCCAACTGGCCGATCGACGGCGTTTTTCCGTCGCGGGCGTACAAAATGTTCACCGCCAACCCCGGAATAACAATCAAACCGCAGATCGCACCGACAATGGCGAAGCGTTTCAGCGGTAGATCCGTTCTGATATAGCGGCCCAGAAGCATGGAAAGATATAGCGGACTCAGAAAGAGAACGGGTTGCAGCCAGCGATCCTTCACCTCGGCTGCACCACTGATAAGAACCCCGACAAAGACAGCTGCCAGCGCAAACAGTAGAATTCTGGTGACGAATTTTTCACCGTCACTCCAGTTTTGGGGCGGTGATATCTGCTCGGCACGGCTTCTCCACCATGCGCCAGCGAAGAACACCAGCGCCACACCCGAGAAAAGAATACCATTAAGGAAGAGCTTCCATTCGCCGTGGAGACGACTAATGATGAACTTCCCTCCCTCATTGATTTCGAATTTATGAGACCGCGCCAGCAAGTTATCGGTGTGTGCAAGCGTCCAAAGTCCGGTTGGCGTCACGGCAATGATGAACACGACCAATGTCATAATACTCTTGCGCGACAGCAAAACCGATCGATATGCCGGAATGGAAAAACCAGCCAAAATCAATGCTATGAGGAAGAAACTTGCGTTGAATTTTCCGAGCAGACCCGAGGCGATGCCAAGTCCAAGCAACGCAGCGGAAATCCACGAACGCGATTTCATGTGCCAGGCAAAGGCTAGGAACGCCCATGCACATCCAGTTGTTCCACCTACAGAATGGGTCAGCGTCCGTTGGGATTCCCAAGCAATCTGGGGCAGCAGGAATATGCCAACCATGCCAGCTGCAGCCACCGATTTCGACAGGCCAAGCAGCCGTGCTCCGAAATAGACACTGACAAAAGAACTGGCAAGCAGGCCGAATTTTACAAGGTAAATGGTAAACAGGCTGATCCCTAGAAGATCGCCTGCAATACTGTTGATCCAGGTATAGAGCGGTGCCTGTGAACCGCCATAACCCCACTGCAGGGCACCGACATAGGCCAACTGCTCCGCGTCATCTACACCGGCGCCATTCGAGATCGTCGTCAGAAAAAAGACCTGAAACGCGAAATAGAGCAAAACGAACAAGAGTGCCGGATTTTGTAAGGCGATTTGTTTGATTTTGCTCACTGGAGATTGAACCAAAATGGCAGGCATTGCTTTCTCACACCGTTGAGTGTGCCGCTTCTATGCGAAGTTGGACGTCAAATCCAGCCGTACTAAGGCTTGGATTATTTTCTATGAATTGATTGATCTGGTGCGGACGGCGGGGGTCGAACCCGCATGACCTATGGCCGAGGGATTTTAAGTCCCTTGCGTCTACCAGTTTCGCCACGTCCGCGCGAATTGCTTTTCGACGGTTAATGCGATTCAGTCAATCGTTGTTTCTCATAGAAAGAGATCAAACCGCACCCGGCAATGCTTATCGGATCCAGGAAATTCATCCTCATAAAAGGAAAAAACCCGGCATACTCGCCGGGTTTTCACGTACGTCTGGCATTCTGGAATTACCCGTGCAGCTTGATCGTAATTTCCGCGACGCGCTTGCCCTGAAACTTTGCACCCTCAAGTTCCTGAGCCGAAGGCTGACGCGATCCATCGCCGTCTGCAGTTGTCGTGATACCGTACGGCGCGCCGCCACGGACGACGTCATTGCCCATCTGTGCCTGATAGGCATAGGAAAGCGGGACGATAATCATGCCATGATGCTGCAACTGCCACTGGGTCGATACAATTGCAAGTTCCTGGCCGCCGTGCTGGGTTGCGGACGATGCCATCACCGAACCGATCTTGTTGATCAATGAGCCCTTCGCCCAAAGACCACCGGTCTGGTCGAAAAAGTTCTTCATCTGTGCGGACATCGAGCCGAAACGCGAAGAAACGCCTACGATGATCGCATCGTAGTTTTCGAGTTCGGCCGGTTCCGCGATCTCAGCCTTCTGGTCAAGCTTGTAATGATAAGACTGGGCAATCTCCAGCGGTACCAGTTCAGGCACGCGCTTAACGGTGACGTCCGCGCCCGCTCCCTTTGCTCCTTCCGCAGCGGCATAGGCCATTTGTTCCATATGTCCCCAACTCGAGTAGTAAAGCACCAGTACTTTCGCCATGACAGGTCTCCAGTTTTGAAATTTTTCCGACGGTCGAGCCGCAACAGCACGGCAAGGTACGCATTTCGGGGTGCATTAAAAGAAACAACATCGCGACAAACTGTTCACCATTTGAAATGGCTTGCGACGATCCGTTCGGAGAATTACGGTCGCCTTCCCGCTAGGAGAATTTTTATGACTGATGAAGTTGTGACCGCAGCCATGCTGGCCATTGGCGATGAATTGCTGTCAGGCCGGACAAAGGACAAGAACATAGGCCACCTCGCGGATATTCTCACAGCCGTCGGCATCGATCTTGAAGAGGTGCGCATCGTTCCGGACGAAGAAGACCGTATTATCGAAGCCCTCAATGCCCTGCGGGAACGCTACGAGTATGTCTTCACGTCGGGCGGGATCGGGCCAACTCACGATGACATAACGGCTGATGCGATTGCAAAGGCGTTCGGTGTGCCGTGCGAACACGACGTGACAGCGATGAAACTCATGGGTGATAATTATGCGTCACGCGGGATCGAATTCACTGAAAGCCGCCAGCGCATGGCGCGCATGCCACGCGGCTCGACACACATCGACAATCCTGTTTCGACAGCACCTGGCTTCCATATCGGCAATGTCTACGTGATGGCAGGCGTCCCGTCAGTTTTCCAGGCAATGCTCGACAATGTAATTCCGACACTGAGGGTAGGCAAGAAGCTGCTGTCCCGTTCAGTGAACTGCCCCTTTGGCGAAGGTGCGATTGCCGTTCCGCTCCGGAATATCCAGGCTACCCATCCAGATACGATCATCGGTTCCTATCCGAAGTACGAAAACGGCAAATTCTCGACAGAACTGGTTGTCAGAGCGCGCGACGAACAGAAACTTGCTGCAGCGGAAACAGCCGTGAAGGAAATGGTTGCAAATATCGCTACTCAACCTGCGCAATGACCTGCTTTGAATCGACGCAAGTTGTCCAAAACGCAAAGCAATTGTTGCGCGGGAGGCGTATAATGATGCCTGATGCATTCGAGGATGCAACAACCTATGGAGGCCAACATGGCATTTCGCACGATCATCGCTTTCATTCGCAGTGAGCGTGAAGCAAAGAGGGTTATAGGCGCTGCAAAGTTGATCGCTTCGTCCAGCGAGCGCACTCATATCATCGGCCTCTACACGATCCCCTCCCCGATTGTTTATGCCGACCCTACGGGTTTTGCCGATACAACATTGTTCGAAGCCCATGAACAGCGCCATAAGGAAAACTCGGAAGCGATTGCTGCCCTTTTCGGCACGGAAATGTCGACCGGCACCATTTCCCACGAATTTCGTATTGTGCGGTCCGAAAGCAGCAGCCCGTCAGCCGGTGTAACGCAAAGCGCCCTCCGCGCCGACATCATCATCGCCGGTCAACCTGATCCCAATGACCCAGACAGCGTCAATGACGTCACCGACCCGCTGGTCATGGAGAGCGGACGACCCGTTTTGTTTGTCCCATACAAAACGCCGCTGCCGGAAAAGATCGATCGTGTCGTCGTTGCCTTCAACGGCAAGCGCGAAGCATCGCGCGCTGCATTCGATTCACTCCCCTTGCTGCTCAAGGCTGAAAGTGTCGATATCATCTGGGTTGATCCGAAGAAATCCAACGATCCGAACGTCGATATCCCCGGCACACCACTTTCTGACGCACTTCGCCGTCATGGCGTCAATGTACATCCCCACACAATCAATTCGAACGGGGAATCTGCCGATAAGGTGTTGCGGCGCCGGATTTCCGAAAACGACGCGTCATTGTTCGTAATGGGGGCCTATAGCCAGTCTCGACTAAAGGAATGGGTCTTCGGCGGTGTCACCAGTTCTATAATGGCTGACATGCCTTGTCTGACATTGATGTCGCGCTGAACACACCCCGTAAATCACACTTTTCTCGTCAGAACAGATCGCGGGCAGCGTAAGCTGCTTGCCATGGGCTTGCTTTTACCGCTATTGCGAGATGCATTCCTGGCGGATTTTCCGCTACGTTGTATTTTTCTGTTGGAGTGCATGCCATGTCCCTTCCCGACAAAGCTTTTCCGGTCTCCTGGGATCAATTTCACAGGGATGCCCGCGCCCTCGCTTGGCGTGTTGCCGGCATGCAGCGTGAGTGGCGCGCGATGGTCGCGATTACTCGAGGTGGGTTGGTCCCAGCGGCCATCATCTGCCGCGAGCTTGGCATTCGTATGATCGAGACTGTGTGCATTGCCTCCTATCATGACTACGACGAGCAAGGCGACCTCAAGGTTCTGAAGGATGTTGATCCCCGGCTTTTGGAGAACGAAGGCGAAGGCATTCTGGTCGTCGATGACCTGACCGATACGGGCAAGACGGCTGCCATCGTGCGCGCGATGATGCCGAAAGCGCATTTCGCGACCGTTTATGCAAAACCTAAGGGACGCCCGCTCATCGACACGTTCGTAACGGAAGTCTCGCAAGATACCTGGATATATTTCCCTTGGGATATGGGCCTAACTTACCAGGAGCCGATCACTAAGGGCCATGGTGGGTAGAAATTATCGCTAAAGCCAGCCGCTCTTGCGAAATCGCCAGAATAGCGTCAGGCACACGGTGATCATCACGCCCATGATCCAGTAGTATCCATTGGGAGACTCCAGTTCGGGCATGTATTTGAAATTCATGCCGTAAATACCGGCGATTGCCGTTGGCACGGCCAGTATCGCCGCCCACGCAGCGAGACGCTTTGAAATAACTGTCTCTTGGCTTTGCCCAACAAGTAAACTAGCCTCGAAAGCGAACGCCAGAACCTCACGTAAACCGTCGATCTTCTCCTGAACAGTGCGAACATGATCGGTCACGTCCCTGAAGTGTGGCTGCATCGCCGTTTGAATTTGTGGCAAATCCGTATTGCTCAGTCGCCCGCAGACATCGACAAGCGGACCAACGGCATTGCGCAGACGCAATAGATCGCGGCGCAACATATAGAGCCGCTCGATGTCGCTGCTGGTCATAGGTTTCGTCAGAACGCGATCCTCGATCGATTCCACCTCATCATGAATAGCCTCCAATACGGGCATGTAGTTATCAACGATGAAATCGAGAATTGCGTAAAGGATGAAATCTTCCCCTTTTGCAAGGGCATAAGGTGAAGTCTCCCAATGCTGGCGGACCGCCGCATAGGAAGTCGACGCCCCATGTCGAACGCTTACAATATATCCCTTTCCGAGGAAGACGTGCGTTTCACCGAATGCCACGCGGCCATCAATAAGCTGTGCCGTTCGCGCCACGATGAAAATCGCATCGCCATATTGTTCGAGCTTGGGGCGTTGATGGGCATGTTCAGCATCCTCGATAGCCAAGCTATGCAGTCCGAACTGCTTTTGAACCCGGTGCAGAAGTTCGCCATTCGGCTCCAATAACCCGATCCAGACGACGTGTCCCTCTTTGCGAGTCCACGTGCCAGCTTCATCGATCGATATATCCGCGATGCGCTGGCCGTTAGCGTACACACACGATGCTACAACACTAACACTTTCATCCTCTGAAGTCGTAACATCCAACGCTGGAGGAACTTCTTCGAACGACGATCGAGAAAATGTCATTGTGCCTCCCATTTTGCGGTTTGGCACAGATTATCCCTTGTAGTCCCGCCTTTCCAGTTATCTCTTAGTCGGGTCCCGACCCTATATGCTCGGCGGCTGCCAGCTGAATTCTGATGTGATTTTTTTGCACTGCTGTTCAAAAAAATGTCATAAGTCGCATATAAGCATCAACCTGTAGCCGGTGAACGATTGCGGATTATGCGAATCGGTTCACACTTGCTGGAAAACAAGCCCAGAACGAGCGGAACATTGAACGTAACCTATCAAAACGAGATCGTAACGGATAAGCGGATCGAAATGCCCAATGGCAGAGTCTGCCAGGTCGCCGCGCTCGTGTATCGTGTGAAAAAAAATCTACCTGAAATCCTCTTGATCACGAGCCGCGGCACGGGCCGGTGGGTGGTGCCTAAAGGTTGGCCGCAGATTGGTAAGACTTTTGCTCAATCGGCCGAGAGAGAAGCCTATGAAGAAGCCGGCGTGCGCGGCGACATAGCACCCTTTTCAATCGGCACATACACATACGAAAAGCATGATATGGGCGATGGTGAATGCGGCGATTTCGTCGTTGATGTTTTCCCCATGCGCTTTTCGCATCAGGAAAAGAATTGGCCTGAGCGCGGCGAACGTCGACTCGATTGGGTCAGCATCGAGGAATCTGCACAGCGCGTCGAAGAGCCTGGATTGAAGGCCATCATTGCAAGCTTTGATCCCGGAATCGTAACTAGCCGCTAAAGCGCCGTCCCACCTAACGAGCCTTGGCCCCAACTGGTTTCCCTCGTTTTCTCAAATATTTATAGCATTCCCCGGTGGCCCCGACTCTTTGGCGGCTGCCAATATCTGTCCAAGTTTCTCCCCGTTATCCACATATGTGACACACAAGATATTGCGGTCACAATTATGTAAAAAACTATGACTTGACGCTTACACGCGAGTCATTTTTTATGGTGAACGGCGTTGCGTTGGTGGCGTGACCGGAGTGTCTGTAACCGGCCTTTTTCCAGTTTATACAGTGTTTGCCAGAGCTTGCATCTTATGGTGTGCGCAAGCGATGAGTCATGTTTAAAACGGAGAAATCGTTTGCACACAGATAAAATATTTTGTTGGGTAAATGGCCGATTAACACTATATTTAGTGTTTACAGGCAGAATAATTACCAGATAGTGTGACAGTCCTTAAGGGGTAAGAATCACACAACAGGCGTCAAAATAAGGGCCACCAAGCCTGTAAATGACGCGGGAAACCGCGTCGATGAGGGCCAAGGTGTAGCAACCGGTTTCAGCGATTGGAATCGATTAGGGTGGGATTGTGTCCATAGCGCGCGCAACACTTCACACGGCGCCCGATGGATACTATATATAGAGACAAGGACGAGAAAGATGCGGATCGAACGGCGTTTTACCAAAGAGAACCAGTCAGCCTACGCGGAGATCGAATTTCGTGTAGCGACGAGTGAGATCAAAAACCCGGACGGATCGATCGTTTTCCGTCTGGAGAATATCGATGTTCCGGCCCAGTTCAGTCAGGTGGCAGCAGATATTCTTGCACAGAAGTATTTTCGCAAGGCCGGTGTGCCTGCCAAGCTGAAGAAGGTTGAGGAAAACTCCGTCCCTTCATGGCTGTGGCGTTCCGTAGCCGATGAGGAAGCCCTGGCCGCACTGCCTGTCGATGAACGGTATGGCTCCGAAATGGATGCGCGCCAGGTTTTCGACCGTCTTGCTGGCACCTGGACTTATTGGGGCTGGAAGGGCAAGTATTTCGATAGCGAAGCTGATGCCCTCGCCTTTCGCGACGAGCTTGCTTACATGCTGGCCACTCAGCGCGTTGCGCCCAACTCACCGCAATGGTTCAATACCGGTCTGCATTGGGCTTATGGCATCGACGGTCCCGGTCAAGGCCACTATTACGTCGACCCTGACACCGGCAAGCTGACCAAATCCAAATCTTCCTACGAGCATCCGCAACCGCATGCATGCTTCATCCAGTCAGTCGCTGACGATCTGGTCAATGAAGGCGGCATCATGGATCTGTGGGTGCGTGAAGCGCGTCTGTTCAAATATGGTTCCGGTACAGGCTCTAACTTCTCTTTCCTTCGCGGTGAAGGCGAAAAATTATCCGGCGGCGGCCGTTCATCCGGCCTGATGTCTTTCCTGAAGATTGGCGATCGCGCTGCGGGCGCCATCAAGTCGGGCGGCACGACCCGCCGTGCCGCCAAGATGGTGGTCGTTGACGTCGATCATCCGGATATCGAGGAATATATCGACTGGAAGGTGAAGGAAGAGCAGAAGGTTGCGGCTCTCGTCACCGGCTCCAAGATTGTCAAGCAGCATCTGGCTGCCATCATGAAGGCTTGCGTCAATTGCGAAGCCGACAATGGCGACTGCTACGAGCCGACCAAAAATCCGGCGCTAAAGCGTGAAATCAAGGCCGCGAAGAAGAACCAGGTTCCAGAGAACTACATCCAGCGCGTCATCCAGTTCGCCAAGCAAGGCTACACGGATATCGACTTCAAGACCTATGACACGGACTGGGATTCGGAAGCCTATCTGACTGTTGCCGGTCAGAATTCCAATAATTCCGTTTCGCTCAAGGACGAATTTCTGCGCGCAGTCGAAAATGATGGCAATTGGAACTTGACCGCCCGCAAGGACGGCAGGGTGATGAAGACCCTAAAGGCGCGCGATCTTTGGGAAAAGATCGGTTATGCTGCCTGGGCATCCGCTGATCCGGGCTTGCACTTCAACACAACTATGAATGATTGGCATACCTGCCCGGCCGCTGGTCCGATCCGCGCATCCAATCCATGCTCGGAATACATGTTCCTGGATGACACAGCCTGCAATCTAGCCTCGATCAACCTTCTGACTTATCGTGGCAAGGACGGCAAAATCGACGTTACCGGCTTCGAACATTCGGCCCGCTTGTGGACGATCGTTCTCGAGATTTCGGTAATGATGGCGCAATTCCCCTCCAAGGAAATCGCCAAGCTCTCCTATGAATACCGCACGCTCGGACTTGGCTATGCTAATATTGGCGGTCTGTTGATGACCTCGGGCATCCCTTATGACAGCGCTGAAGGCCGTGCCATTGGCGGTGCGCTTACCGCGATCATGACCGGCACCGCCTATGCCACCTCCGCCGAAATGGCGAAGGAACTCGGTGCGTTCAATGGCTATGCCCCGAACGCTGCCAACATGCTGCGCGTCATCCGCAACCATCGCCGCGCCGCGCATGGCGAGAACCAGGGCTATGAAGGCCTCGCCGTAAATCCTGTTGCCCTGATTGCGGCCGATTGCCCGGATCAGGATCTGATCACACATGCGAAGGCCGCTTGGGACAAGGCTCTGAAACTTGGCGAAAAGCATGGCTACCGCAATGCGCAAGCTACTGTTATTGCCCCGACAGGCACGATCGGCTTGGTCATGGACTGCGACACAACTGGCATTGAGCCGGACTTCGCATTGGTCAAGTTCAAGAAGCTGGCTGGTGGCGGCTACTTCAAGATCATCAACCGCGCCGTGCCCGAAGCTCTGCGCACGCTTGGCTATTCGGAAAGCCAAATCGCCGAGATCGAAGCCTATGCTGTTGGTCATGGCAATCTCAATCAGGCACCCGGCATCAACCCCGGGTCGCTAAAGGCCAAGGGCTTTACAGATGAAATCATTGCGACGCTCAATACGGCACTGAAGTCAGCCTTCGACATCAAATTCGCAGTCAACAAATGGACGATCGGCGAAGACTTCGCCAAGAATGTTCTCGGTTTCACCGACGAGCAGCTCAACGATATTTCCTTCGAGATATTGCCGGCACTCGGCTTCTCCAAGAAGGAAATCGAAGCCGCCAATATCCACATTTGCGGTGCGATGACACTTGAAGGCGCTCCCTTCCTCAAGGAAGAGCATTATCCGGTTTTCGATTGTGCCAATCCTTGCGGCAAGATCGGCAAGCGTTATCTTTCCGTTGACAGCCACATCCGCATGATGGCCGCCGCCCAGCCCTTCATTTCCGGCGCGATCTCCAAGACCATCAACATGGCGAACGAAGCAACTGTCGAAGATTGCAAGTCTGCTTACATGCTCTCCTGGAAGCTGGCACTGAAGGCCAATGCACTCTACCGCGACGGTTCCAAGCTGTCACAGCCGCTGAATTCTTCATTGCTCGCCGATGAAGACGAGGATGAGGATGATGCAATCGAGGCGCTGATCGAAGCCCCGGCAGCTGCCCGTGCCGTTCAGGTCACCGAAAAGATAGTCGAGCGCATCGTTGAACGATACATTCACGATCGCGAGAAATTGCCGAACCGTCGCAAGGGCTACACCCAGAAGGCAGTTGTTGGCGGGCACAAGGTCTATCTGCGAACCGGCGAATTCGATGATGGCCGTCTTGGCGAAATCTTCATCGACATGCACAAGGAGGGCGCTGCTTTCCGGGCCATGATGAACAACTTCGCCATCGCCATCTCGCTGGGCCTGCAATACGGTGTGCCGCTGGAAGAATATGTGGAGGCCTTCACCTTCACCAAGTTTGAACCAGCCGGTATGGTCCAAGGCAATGACGCGATCAAGAACGCCACGTCGATCCTCGACTACCTGTTCCGCGAACTCGCCGTCTCCTACCTTGACCGCCATGACCTCGCTCATGTCGATCAGTCGGACTTCTCCAACACCTCGCTTGGCCGCGGTATTTCCGAAGGCAAGACCCAGCCAGTCTCGAAGGGCCTGACACGCGGCGCTTCTCTGACTGTTGTTTCGCCGAACAAGGCTGATCCAAAGGGTTTTAGCAGCGCAGGGGGGACAGGCGTCGTCAGCGCGCCCAAGGCAACTGCGTCATCAAATGTCACGACCCTCGCCAGCCGAACAGCAACGGCGATTGCCGCGAAGCCAACGATTGCAGTGGTCAGCCAGGAATCGACAGCCTTCAAGCGCGACTATGAGGAGCGCGCAAAGGATCAGGCAGACGCAACTCCGGCATCTGCCCTGTTCGAGGACACTGATGCAGAAGCCGCAGCGGAAGAAGCCAAAGCCGAAGCAAGGAAAGTAATGTCCGATCGCCGCATCAAGTCGATGATGCAGGGCTATACCGGTGACAGCTGCTCGGAATGCTCGAACTTCACGATGGTTCGTAATGGGACATGCTTGAAGTGCGACACATGCGGGAACACTTCCGGGTGCAGCTGAGCATGCCGAGTTGGGTTTTTGAAGCATGACATGAGTAGCCTGATATGGCCCCACGGCAACGAAAAACGTCGACTAAGTAGGTCGATGTGTCCCAGCTCAGACTGATTTAGAATGGTCAAAAGGCCCGGCGCTAAGCGTTTGGGCCTTTCTGACTCAGCTAAAGCAAGCAGCCATGGGTCCATACTGGAAATCAGTCATAGATGCCGACTGTGAGACTCGGACAAGTCGAGGGGGAGACAAGCAGGCATGGAAAATGAACTAACAGTATTTAGAACTTTAAAATCTTTTTCCGGTGCAGGTGTTTGGAAAGCTCACCTTGATCCCAAAGGCGAACATGAATTTTCTGCCAAGACCTTAATCTACGGATTTAACGGCACAGGAAAAACAACGCTGTCGCGTGTTTTTGCGTCCATCGAGCGCGGCGAAATTGAAAGTCGCTTGCCTAGCAGTTGCAGCTTTGAATTCGTGCTCTCGGATGGCACGACGTTGTCCTCCAAAGCACTACAGAACCCATTTGCGAAACGCTTGCTTGTGTTCAATCAGGATTTCATCGAGCGAAACTTCCAGTGGGACAACAGCGTCGCGGAGCCCATTTTTTACTTGAGTGAGCAGACTATTGAGGCAAAGGCAAAATATGACGCGGCGATACATGACTTTGATGATGCTGATACTCGGGACCATACCGCAAAGGCTGCGGAGATTAAGGCCATTAAAACTTTGGGGGATTTCAAAACGAGGGTGGCTAAACGTGTGCGGGAACTAGCTCCGTCCCAACGCTATTCCCAATCCTTTGACGCTAGGAAAATAGAACCATCCTATTCAGGCGCGACCTATTCGACGGAGAATATTCTGAGTCCCAAGGACCTGAATTCTCGTCAAGCGCTTTTGGCTGAAGCTGAAGCAAGGCCGTCGCTCACAGAATTAGGCAGTCTGACTTTCCCGCTGGCGGAGTGGTGGCAATCCCAAATGGCGCTGTTGATTTCCTCTCCGGGATCAATTTTGGCT
The DNA here is from genome assembly GCF_964253365.1 of Phyllobacterium sp. LjRoot231. NCBI lineage: Bacteria > Pseudomonadati > Pseudomonadota > Alphaproteobacteria > Hyphomicrobiales > Phyllobacteriaceae > Phyllobacterium > Phyllobacterium sp. LjRoot231. Next base: position 2,826,601 of record NZ_CAXUQT020000001.1, on the reverse strand, counting down.
GAAGAGTTTCGGCATCACGGCACTGCTCTCACGTGGGTTAGCGAGGGTCTCCATTATCACGAAGCAAATGAGCTCAACACGTGTCTACTCTGCGGCAGTACACTCACACTCGAGCGAAGAAAATACTTGGCGCGTAGTTTCGATTCTCGGTGGGAAAGTTTTATTCACGATATAAAAGCTTCCAACGACAATTGTTCAGACTATCTCGCTGAACTTCGCGCAGCCTATCAGGCTCTTCCAAAAGAAGTTGAACTTCAGGCGAGTGTGCAGGTGGACGGGAAGGTCACCAGACCTATGCTCGAAGGAAACATCGCAGCATTGGGTAGGCGATTCAAGCAGCTTGCCGAGTTGTTGACCGCAAAGTCGCTGAACCCCTCGTTAGTTCCCGAGATACCCGCAGATCTGGTCGCATTTTCAACGGCGGATTGGTTCAGAGAGTTTGAAGCATATCGTAGCGCTTGGAATGTGATTGTCTCTAGTCACAATCGAGAACATTTGGAGTTTTCGAAACGCCAGGAACACGCGTTTGAAGAAATTCGAGATCACGTTCTCGCAGAGGAACGATCCGACTGGATTTCCTTGTTCGAGAATGTTGCGAGTACAGCAAGCATCGCCAAAGCTGCCCATGTAACATTGAGAGAAGCCCGACAGAAACGAGATCAGCTAAGTGACTCAATAAGAACTCATGGCGCAGGAGCCGATAAACTCAACAAGATGATAACCAGCTACCTCGGCCATGGTGACATTTCTGTTCGAACGTCCAACGAAGGCTATCAACTTATGCGCGCTGACGGAAAGCCGGCGGCTCAATTGAGTGAGGGTGAAAAGGCCGCACTGGCCTTTTGTTTCTACCTAACTCAATTCGAAGCAGAGGGACGAAAGAAAAAGGATTTGATCGCAGTTATCGACGATCCAATATCGAGTCTTGACACTTCGGCTCGAACCCATGCCTTCAGTCTAATGAGCAGAATTACGAAGGATTGTCGGCAGACCATTGTCTTGACCCATAACATTTCGTTCATGAACATGGTGAAACGCGAATTCACGAAGAAAGACGGCCGCCCTTCGAGCCTTTTCCAACTAGAATGCGTTTCCCTTGCACAAAACCCGAATGATAGATCTACGCGCCTAACACCGATGAATCGATTGATCAAAGATTACAATACAGAATACCATTACCTCTTTGAACTGATACTCATGGCTTCCAGAACTGGTGCGTCTGACCATCACTATCTCCTTCCTAATGCTACACGCAAACTTTTAGAAATTTTCACCGCATTCAGTGCACCGGATCAGACTAACTTTGCTGCCTCACTAGGCTCTACTGGAGTTCAGCTGAAGAAGAATGATCCAAAGGCTTTGGAGCGTCTTGTGCAAATTGAATCACATGGGACCATGGATGGACTGGCGTCGCTCCCAGCATTGACTGTTGAAGAAGCAATAAGGGCAACCAAAGCAGCTATTGAGTTCATCCAAATTAGGGATAAACAACACTTCAAAGCAATGTGTCGCGTTTGTCAGGTTTCCGAAGACGCATAGGTATAGTCAAAACCGCAAGTCCAACACTTAAGAAGTAACGAAATAGGAATAGGATTCTACATGTCTGATCAAGATCGAACGATGAACGTCAAGGAAGCTGTGAAAATTGCCAAAGAATACGCTGCCCACATCTTTGAAGAAGACGGTATGTCAAACTTCGGTCTCGAAGAAGTCGAGTATGACGTCGACCATGACGAGTGGTTGATTACTGTTGGCTTTTCGCGACCGTGGAGTTCATCAAGAAACGCCCTTTCCGCAATCACAGGCGAGGCTTCTCCTAAGCGACTCTACCGCGTCGTCAGGATCAATGCCAAGGGCGATGTTCTTTCGGTAAAACGCCGTGTCGATGAATAAGTCTATCATCCTAGACACAAATCTTGCTGTTTTATTGGTAGTCGGATTGGTTAGACGCGATCAAATAGGCGTACACAAGCGGACCCGGAGCTTTGACCAAAATGATTTTGAGATACTTGCGGGGATCGTATCCCGGTCAAGAGGATTGGTATTTACCTCGAATGTCCTTACCGAGACGTCAAACCTTGTCAGGCAAACGAACGATCCGTTGAGAACGCAGCTAACTAAGTTTCTTGCAGGAAATATCGCGGGGGCATCGACCGCGATATCAGTAGACAGTCAAGCGGGGTTTGAGAGGAAAGAATATGAGCGATTGGGACTGACGGATGCCATTCTCTTGCATCTTTCAGCCGTGAGTGGCGACTCGGTAATTGTTACGGATGATTTGGATCTATATCTTGCCGCTGCAACAGACGGATTAGGGGTCATTAATTTCACGCATTTGAGGGCTCAGCGCTCGGATTTTTGATGAGGCGGGCCGGGGCCCGCCTTCGCACCGTATTGGGAACGGCCGCATCGTTGGTTCAGTCACAAATCAAGCACCCTTTTTCGCCTAGCTCAAGACAGTGTTGAGCTCAATTCGCGCAGATTGCCATGCAGTATTTGAGCAACTACGTCAGACGGCTCATTCCACATTTCTGCAAGCCCCTCAACTGCGCGCCAAACATCTCCGGGCTGAAGGGGCCGGCTGCCTTCAAGGGCAAAGGGCCCGTCGGTCTCCGTCAGGATACGGTTTCGCGGTATCGATTTCACGATTGCGCGCCCGCTGGCTGATTTGAACATCGCCGGGCCGCAACTGAACCAGCAACCTTGGTTGACTGCTCTTTTGAGCTGAGCTGGAGATCCGCTGAACCAGTGCAGAACGGGTGTACCCGCGGTACCGTGGGCTGCGAGGGAATCGAGCACTTCATCTGCCGCTCTTCGGCTATGGATCGACAGAATCTTCCCGCCAGATTTTTCCGCAATACTGAGGATTGTGTTGAAAACGCGTAATTGCCCTTCCTGGGTTGCTTTATACTGTGGCGATCCGTCCAGACCGATCTCTCCGAAATACCGAGTATCGCGTGCAAACGCTTCAAACAGCTGGAGCTCGGCGATCCGCTCTGCAGCAACTTCCGGATGCAATCCCAACGCGGTCCTGATCCTTGGTTTACCTGCCGCCAGATTTGAGGTCTTCTTCCACGCTTTTGGAGTGGTCGTGACCGAAAGGACATACACACCTGCGCGGTCCGCATCCTCGGCAGCAAGAACTGGGTCACGGTAGAGGTCGAGATGGCAGTGAAAGTCGATCAAACTGGAAGTCCGCTGTCTTGGAGAAAGTGACTGACTTCAGTTAAACCACGTTTGTGTACATCGACAAGCGCTCGTCGTCTATCCGCTGGCAAGGGTCCGGATCGTGCAACCCATCGGTCCAGATTCTCAATTTTTAGTCGTCGTACGGCCGTTGCCATAGCAATAAGATCATCGCGGTCATCCTCGTCGGACATTACTTTTGACAAATCGTTGTGCCTGTAGTCTGTGTCGTCATCAACGCCGCCCGCGTAAAGCGACGCCCGGCGTATAAGACACGGAACGCAGCAGCCGCACTGTTTCCCGGTGCGTTTCCACTTGCCGCACGATACAGTGTCGGCGGCAATTCGTTCGAAATCAGGATAGTCGGCTTTCGAGGCAACCATTTCTCCCTTGGTCCACATTTCGTATGGATTTGTGATAGCGACGGAGAAGCCGGCACGCTCCAGGATCGAACCTATCAGCTGCAAGAAATATGGGTGTGTCGTGCGGGTGCTGAGTGCACCGATACGACGAGGCGTGAGCGGAGCATTCAATGCAATCAGGCCATTCTCCGGCACCAGTATTTCAGTGATCCTGCCCCCGCGGAAAGAGGAATGTATTTGACCTGCAAGGACGGCCAACGCGATAAAATTGAAGCTTCGCGTCCGCATCGTAATATCGGTGCTACCATCCCAAGTGGGATAAAAATTGACGGACATCCGTTCTACCGCGGTGGGCAAGATGCTGGCAATTGACTGCTGAACCTGCGCGTCTCTTGTGTAAGCGTGCGAAACCAACAGGGGCTTTCCGCCATCCCCGAGGAGATTAAGCGTGGAAATCGTGCTATCGAGCCCTCCTGAAAAAAGCGAAACAATGCCAACCTTAGAGACGTCCACCCATTTGTGACGTGTGCTGATCGCACTGCGTGTAGGAGGCCGCTCCCCACCGGGCAGGAACTGGAACTTCCAAATGTCGCCGCTCAGGAAGCCGAGCGCGCGTTCGAGATCGCCCGATAGACCCGACCAGATGCCGGGAGAATGAAGCGGGAGCACGATCGAGATGTCCCGGCTCCAGCCATTGTCGGAATTCTCGCGCAGGATGAAAGTGTCTGCCGCTGTCACAGCCAAAGCGATCGATAAGAAATCGACGGCGGCCACAGAGGGCTGCAGTCCAAATCTCATCAAGATATCCCTCACCTGGCCGCCTATGGCCGCAGTTCCGGAATGGACAGGCGCACCGCCGTACAACAGCACATGGAGTTCTCCCGGAGTTGGCGATGAGGGCACGTCTTCCGGACGAAGGTGAAACATCACGGACGTCATTCATAGCGCTCCCACTCGCTCCAGATATCATCGATAGCTCTTCGTTCTAATTGTTCGATCTGTGCACGGGACAGATTGCCGATGCCCTCAGCAAGCGATGGCGATAGGTGTCTGTCCACGGACGCCCGGATAATATCCATAAGCTCATTTTCCGCCTCCACGGTCCTAAAAGGATCATCCGATTTGTTCCACGCTTCACCCGCATCAGCCGTCACTTCCTGGAACAGCACACGGCTGAAGAATTCCACCAGAAGTGATATAAGGTCGTCAGGTTGCAGAACCGTGGGATCGAACGTCGCGACGTCAGGCAGCACCTCAGCCAATGCTTCCTGCATCGCGATCCTGATCAGATCCTGATCCGCGTTTGGCGGCGCAAGGGCTTGAGCGATGGCATCGATCGCTTCGCCCACCGGTTGTCCCACTAATCCCGAAAGATCAATACCTGTGGAGTTTTCACCTGTTCCACCTGCCTGCAACTCATTAAGCAGACCGATGAGAGCGCCTCCGGCACTATAGGCAGGACCGAAGCGGCGAGGACCAAATGAAGCGCCTCCTGTCGAATCCCTTGCATACTTACCCAGTGCCGACACAAAGGATCCGGCACCGGCACCCGCCACGGCGCGGCCAAACTCGGTTCGGAATCCCCGAAACCGTTGCCCTTCCGGTTCTGGCAGCGGCTGTTCCGGATTCGCGTCAGCGTGGGCTGGAACCAAAGGACTCTGGCTCCTTCTACCTTTGCCTGATGCTGATGTACCCATTGATCCCCCTTATTCTGACCACCATTTTGCTCCCTTGAGCATTGTTCGCATCCAGCCCGGGTAGGAAGGCAGCTGAAGTGACCTTATAAATCTCGCTAAAAGAGTCGCAGCCTCCACCGATCGATCTGCAGTCATAAGCGCCCCACGGAAGTCGGCCCGTGCGCGGTTCCAGTCGGAATTCTTGCGCATCTCAGCAATAATCAGTTCCATGGCCAAGGGAAACTCCTCGGTGCTAAGAGTATCAAGCGCGCTCTTTCCTGCTGGAGAAGAAATCGTTGTGACCTTGGCAAGCGTCTCGGCCGCACGCTGTGCATTTGGAGATATTGTCGCCGAAGAAATTCGCAGGGGCACGGTCTCTCTGGACAAATACACAGCCGGTCTAAGATCCATCCCGCCTAGAGACGGTGCAAGCTGCGACCACTCTTTGACAAATGGGAGGAATGAGAGCCATGGCTTTGGCAATTGAGATTCCCAATCATTGTCTTCCGCCTTCTCAAGCAACAACAGAATTTCGGGCCTGCCGTCGGAGGCGGCGTTGATGGCATTGTGAAGTGCCTCGCTCGAGGCTGCATCGGTGCATCTTTCAAAAAGCGCTAATTTGGTTATGACGGCTTCATCCAGGGGCATCGACCTTTTCCGGGCGACCGAAGCCCGCATGCGAACGACGTTCAACATGCGTTTTACGGTTCTAGGATTGCCGAGCACACCAGGTGAATGGGCAAGCACGGGAGCCATCCGGTCCGCCATTTCCAGTGACTGCGCCAACTCATCGGTTGCTGAACCTCCAATAGTTTTTAGAACATCCTTGACGGTGAAGGTACCGTTCTTGCTCCATGATTGTCGCAGGCGCTCAATGAGATAGGAACGGACCTTCTCTTGGATATCCTGTGGCAAGCCACTCTGTTCCGTCATTAGCAGGAACAGATAAGCGCGGACCTCCTGCACGCCTACCCTCGGAATTCTGACCGGCAACTGAATCAGCTTATCTAGGTAGTCAGCTACGTGACGTTCCGATGGATTACTGAAATGTTGAGCCACTGCGTGGCGGATCATATCTTCATCGGCAGCGACAACAAATGCGGTCTTGGGCATAAACAAAAATAGCCGGACCGCCTCGAGAGTCTGAATTGCGTTGTTGGGAAGGCAGCGGTCGAGGTTGTCGATGAACACCACGAGAGTCCGTTCGAATTCCGCCAGGATGTGCCCGAATTCTGAACGGAAGGAGTCTATCTCTTCGGGTGGTGAGCTACGTTCGTCCGGTTTAAGAAGTCCGGAGACGCGGGATTGCGCGTCAGCGGCCGCACCTTTGACAGCATCGATATCTGTGCTCTCCGGTTTTGCTCCGAAGGCTGCACCAAGAGCCTCGAATCCTTTGGTGATCGCTCCAAAGGCGGGTACTCCCATGGCCAACGCACCACCCTCAACGAGCAGACCCAGTGCCCTAAGCTTGTTCACGCGGCCGACCAATTTGAGGGCCTTGTCTTTCAGAGTATTAGGCACCTCTTTAACCAGCGCCGCCGATATGACGCTCATAAGCGCTGCCCGCGCATCATCGAAATCCTGGTAAAGCCACGCGTCGAATTTAACGATAAGGTATTTGTCGCGGTCTTTATTCAGTTCAGTCTCGACTAAGCGCAGCGTGGAAGACTTTCCCATACCCCAGCCACCAAATACCCCCAGTGACAAAGGCAGAAGATTTGGATCGGCAATTAACTCCGCGATCAGCTCGGCTACTTCTGAATAGTTCAGAAAGTCGATGTCAGTTTCGGCATCTGCCCACATGCTGATTTCCCTGCACTGTTGCCATATCGTTATAGTTCGCTCTCGCGACTTGCAATGTTTGGCACGACTCGACTGCCGTGTTGTCCACCGTAGCGGCTGATGGTCCTACGATTGCCTTCTGTCCGGCGCATCCTCGAGCCTCCAACTGAACCAGCTCAGAGCCTCGCGTTGGTCCATGAAGTTTCCGGCTTCGTATGGGTCCCGCCGACCTCGAATGGTAGCCTGGGCCAAGCATGGTAGGCGAGGCGTGCAGCGGAGGTAGCCCGCCAAATATCGTGACCTTGCGTGTGTAAGATTCGATGATGAAATTTCCCAGAGAACTCAATTCGTTGTTGTCGCCGGTAGAAAACACCTCACAATCAATTATTAAACTGGAGACTTAAAATGAACTCGATTGATACGACAAATTCGGCGCAACTTACCGAAGGCCCCTTCTTTGTAGAAGGATCAGACTTCACGGGCCCTCAGTTCTCGGCATTTTTGGAAAGAATATTCGCGGCAGCTGAATGTGCTCAAGAGCAAGGGCAAACATACCCTCTCAAAGCCATTTCGGGTAGCGACCAGGTGCGATAGGATTTATAGCGAAAACCAAAGTCCCGCGGTATGTACAAGTCACCCTCTGCCACGAAAACGACGCATGGCTTGTTTCTGGTGTCAGACCATTGCGCGTACGCCGTGTACATTAGCGTTAGATCAATTACCGATTGTTCAAATGTAAGCCATGAATGGTACTGCTTCTTCAGATTTCTGTTGAAGTCCAGAGGTGGGAGTCGTGCTGCAATGCTCCTCGCCTCATCTTCATTGAATTGAGGGCGTCCGTCGAGCAGAACGTTTCCTATTTCAATTTTAATCCTGGAATTCCGGTAAACCGGCAAAGTCCGATGGATAAGCATTTCCGTCTTCTCGGCAAATGCTAACGAGGTAGTGAAGCACTGACCCGCGATCTGGCCACGCTTTTCGTACTCATCCATCATCAATTGAACATACCCGCCAAAGTCACAAACTTCATCTAATGTCATGGAGACCGCCAGAAAGAGAAAACGAATCTGTGGATAATTTTTCTATTTTAACGTTCTATTGAAATCAGTTCAAAAATTAGAGTCGGCACCGGCCATGAGGTATTTTCTCACCCGGTGAAAAGGTAAAGGTCCTTCTAGGAATAGTAAAATGCCCAAAACTCGCCCATTTTCGCCGTGAGTCAGTAAGGAATTTGGAGCGCCCCAAGAATCATGTACTCGTTGTAACAATAATAGAAAGTTAGGGCCCTATCTAGGACATGCTTCTCATAGTGGCCAGATAGTACTGCAGCAGCCATATTGGTAATTGATTCGAGGATGACATGGACGCCAAGCCGCTTCCTATCGGTAAAATTATGAGCGAACGGCAACGCTTCATTGTACCGATATATCAACGCACATATACGTGGACAATTCGAGAACAGCTCGATCCATTTTTCTTCCAAATGCGCGACAAAGCAGTTGAATTTCTCACCACAGGCAAGGTGGCGTTCTCACATTACATGGGAGCCTTGCTTCTAATACCCGAGGGATCCCCGGTATTTGGCAAGATCCAAGTCTTCAATGTTGTGGACGGCCAGCAGAGACTTAGCACATTTCACCTTTGTTTTGCGGCGCTCCGCGATATCGCGAGAGATTACAACTTTCCGGATATTGCCAAGAATATTTCAGATCTGATTTTACACAGTGCCGAAGTCCCTATGGAAGCACCGGAGATCGAGCGGTATAAACTTGAGCCGACAGCTTATGACAGAGAATTATTCCGCGATATCATCGATCTTAGCTGGCAAGATCTCATGGCAAAATATCCGGACCATTTTTACCGCAACGGAAATCTCAAGAATACGACCCCGAAACCGTTGGCCGCATTTTGGCATTTCTGGAAACTTGCTGAAGAATTCATGATCTCCGTCGACAATGATGACGACGTCGAGGTCACTGACGAATATAAACGTCGCCGACTGTTGGCGCTATCCACAGTCCTATTCGAGCACTTCCGCTTAATCGTTATCACGCTCGACAAAGACGATGACGCACAAGTTATTTTTCAAACGCTAAACAGCGGTGGAAAGCCGCTAGCGGCGATGGATTTGGTAAGAAATGATCTGTTCCACCGTGCAATCAAGCGTGGAGAAAACCAAGACCATCTGATGAAGAAGCATTGGATCACTTTTGAGCAAGAGTTTTGGAAGCAAGAGCAAACGCAAGGCCGGATTAAAAAACCGCGTATCGACTTTTTCCTAAGCCACGTATTGGCTGCCGAACAGGGCACGATCATATCACTCGGCGAATTATATTCAGAATACAAGAGTTTTGTCGCCCGAAGTGCATTTGAAAATACTACTGCTGAGATGGAAACTCTCACAAAATATGTGCCAACATATAAAGCACTGATCGAACCGCCCGCTGTTGGTCCCTTGGCAAGACTCGCCAGACGTTTAAACACGTTCGATGTCTCGACCGCCTATCCACTGATTTTTGTGATCGGCAGTTCAAATGCGGACGATGCACAAAAGGAGCGCCTATACGATCTGGTTGCGAGCTATGTCATTCGGCGCGCGCTTTGCAGTCTCAATCCCAAGAACTACAACAAAGTCTTTGTTGATGTCGCAGCGTATCTGCGCACCAACGGAGTTGGCGTGGCCCAACTCGCTGCGGCATTTGGTCAGAAAACCGGGGATACAGGGCGTTTCCCGACGGATGAGGAGCTGGCAACAGCCATAAAGATCAACCCGCAGTATACGAATCTACCCCAAAATAGATTGCGGCTTATCCTTGAGGAAATTGAATTCGCCTCACGAGACAAATTCAACGTGGATGGTACCTTACAGAGCGGACTTTCCATCGAACACGTCTTACCGCAAGGTTGGGAGCGGGAGTGGCCGTTGGAAGATGGTCGACTTGTCGGTTCTGTGACATCAGTTCCGTTTGACGAAATGACACGAACGTTAATCGAGAACCGCAAGACGTTCGTCCATCGCCTGGGCAATCTTACGCTTCTAACCCCTCCCGCGAATTCATCGGCCAACAACGCGGCATTCGCGACCAAACGAGTGCGATTATCTGACTCTTTGCTCAAGATGAACGTTTCGATTGCAGATGAAAGTTATTGGACAGAAACCTCGATCGATCGCCGGGCGGAACGCTTGATTCCGTTAGCACTTAAACTATGGCCATCAGTAATCCTGCCACAACTCTCCTAGCAGCATTGTTGCTATTCGTTTTTTTAGCGCCGGCACAAGGAAAGATCGATGGAACCTCTCCACATCCTCGATCAGGGCGAATGGTTCGGATATTCCTGCGAAGCGCGCGCTGCCTGGATTTTTGCTTCTCGTCTGTTGGCTGTATCGGCGGGTGTCTATGGCTTTGTCCTTATGCGCCGTTTCAAGCTCTGGGGCGAAATTCGGTTCAGAGGTCTCGGTGCACCCCCGATGATCGATCAACGATTCCTTCCTTATGCCATGTGGGCAGTGGCCATCTCCGTCGTCTGTTACTCCATGTATGAGGCGCCAGCCTTCAGTCGGGAGGTTCTCTACGTGAAGGGATCGAAGTTAACTGAAACGGGTTGCCGCGGCCTTCAGCCGTATGAAGAGGAGTTCGCTCTCAACGGTATGACGGTGGTGTTCCAGAATTTTCATCAAAAAGGACGCGACGGAAGTAAGATGGTCGTTAGCACCCCCGGCCATCGAAACATTGCGATCAATCTGGACTCGAAATTTTATCCCAACCTGGTCGAGTTCGCTCCCAGCATCATGTCTGAGTACGTTCGGCGCTTAAGGAAGGATGGCGAGCCTGTGCCGCCAGAACTCAAAACTCTCGACTAACTCCGAGAGTTCACGCAAATCCTCTTTCGAATGCGGCGTGCACAGGGTTCAAGACAAAAGAGCATCGCAAGGAGCGCATCGCCGTAAAAAAAGCGCTGGCCACCGACGGTGACATGCCTGCCCGCCAGGAATATGGAAACGGATGGCTCGGTCCGGAGGACGGCAAGGTCGGGTTTGATCCAGATGAAGACCCAAAGGCAATGCGTAAATAGCGTTCGAGTTATTGGCATACAGCGGTTGCGCCACACGTTATCCACCGCCCCTAAGTGACGGCCCCGTTCTCCGATCGCCAATCGCACATTGGCACATTGCCAAACGGATGGAGGTCGCTATTGTCTGCCCGTAAAATGGGGAAACAATAAAATGGACGCACAAGACCGGGCTCAGGCAACGGTCGCGATCAAGGAACAGTTGCTGGCTGATCGCCGCAGTCTTCTCGATCTCGGTACAAGAAATCGTCTCATCAATATCCCGCTCCGATCCAAGAACATCAGGACGATCGAAATCGTCGACGAAAAGTCGTCGGAGATTTACCGCTTGCTGGTTGAGGGCAAGGCCCTCACCTTTCTGCCAGGTCGGCACCTGACCGAAGATGAGAAGGCCCTCATCGCAGAAGATGACCGCGAAACGGGTGGCATACCACAGCCTGACGAAGGCGACATGGATGAAAAGGGTATCGCACGCCGGCATACGGATACTCGCCTTCAGACCCGCCTCACCTCCGAGGGCCTTCAGAAGCGCTTGTTCGATGTGTGGTATGACGCACGGACGTTGGAGGAGGAACAGGGTGTAAATATCCTGTACTTGGCAGTCGGGTTGTTGCGTTGGTACGAGGACGATAAATCCGAAATCGAACGCCACGCACCGCTCGTCCTTCTTCCGGTACGCCTTGACCGCACAAGTGCAGCCGACAGATTCTCGTTGCGCTCTCGTGGCGAGCCGGCCTCATCAAATTTATCGCTTCAAGCGAAGATGAACGCCGAGTTCGGCATAAAAATCCCCGAGCTCGGTGATGACGACGACGTCGACGTTGCCGCCTATATTGCAAGCGTAGCCGAAACAGTCTCCCGAAAAGAGCGATGGTCAGTTCTGCCAGACGCGATGATCCTGGGCTTTTTCTCGTTCGCCAAATTCTTGATGTATCGCGACTTGGACCCGGATAACTGGCCGGCAGGGAAATCTCTGGATACCCACCCCGCAATCGCCGGGCTCCTCGGCGAGGGTTTTCCGGGACAAGAACCCATCGTTCCAGAATATGGCCGTATCGATCCGTTCATTCCGCCGGAGAAGACGAACCATGTCGTCGATGCGGACTCATCGCAAACCATCGTCATCGAGGAAGTTACCCAGGGCGGGCATTTGGTTGTGAAGGGCCCTCCGGGAACCGGCAAAAGCCAGACCATCACGAATATCATTGCTGCTGCCGCAGCCGAAGGCCGCAAGGTGCTTTTTGTTGCCGAAAAAATGGCCGCCCTCGACGTTGTTCACCGGCGGCTGAGAGGCGCTGGGCTTGGTGCGCTCACTCTCGAGTTGCACTCTAGCAAGGTCAACAAGCGTGGGGTCCTTGAGGAATTGCGCAAGACCAAGGAATTGGCAACTCGGACGTTACGCAATGATATAAGTGTCGTGTCGAAGCTGAAAGATGCGCAGCAGGGATTGAATCTGCATGCTGACGCGATGCACAGCGTTCACGAACCTAGCGGGATCACTCCCTATCAACTTATCGGACAGTTGGTCCGCGTTGCTGATGGATTTGGAATTCCGGACTATTCCTTGGCGGAGCCGGCGATCTGGACCCCTGCCGATTTCCAAGCCCGAACAGCGGTCTGCGAGGAGTTGACTGACCGTTTCAGTACCATCGGCAATCCCGTCGATCATCCTTGGTATGGCACTCGACGCGAGGCACTTGATCCCAGCGAACTAGAGAACCTTCGTAGAAGTCTGGGTCAAATTAAGGTCGACTTGGAAGCGAGCGTCGACCTTGGACGCGATGCGTCTGCACGTCTAGAATTCAACGAAGCTAAGATTTTTTCCGACTTGGCCCGACTTCTCCTGCTTTTGCGAGCGATATCGAGCATACCGGAGGGTGATCGCATAGGTCTCGCCGATGCAGTTTGGCAAAGACCGGAGAGGATATCTCACATCCTTGAAATTGGTCAAAAGCTACGGGCGTTGCGCACAAAAGTTGATGAGTCATTTTCAGAGACTGTTTGGAGCAGCTCCTTGAATGAATGCAGGACGGCTGTTGCTGCAAAGGGCCGTTCAATCTTCCGCGTATTCAACGGTCAGTATCGCTCGCAGTTGGCGTTGCTGAAATCTTACCTCAAGATTCCATTGCCGAAAGACCAAGCGGCCCGATTGGCGCTGATAGATACCGTACTTCTTGCACAAGATGCACGACGGGAGTTGGACGACCAAAAAACCCTTGGTGCCTCGGCATTCGGATCGGAATGGGCAGATGAGAAATCCAACTGGGAAAAGCTACGGACATTTTTCGATTGGTACACGGCACACGATGCAGTCCTGACTGCCGAAAACAGGGCTCGAATTGCCCGCGCGCTGGATTTGCCACGGCTGGGCGAGATTGAAACTGAGCTTTCCAAAATTCTCGGGGGCTTCGTCCGTGGTTGGAACGAACTCCAAACTTTTCTCGATCTCGATATGCGCCGCACGTTTGGAGTGGAAAACCTTCAAACCGTACATTTGGAGCAATTGCTGTCAAAACTCCATCTTTGGAGCGAAAATATTGAGGGCGTTACCAAATGGGCATCGTTCTATGATCGGTGCAGGTTTGCGTCTCAGCTCGGACTGAGTTCCTTGGTGGATGGTATCTTGGATGGAAGGCTCGACGCCGAGACCCTGGTCCCGACCTTCGAGAAATCTTACTACGAAGCCCTGCGTACCGACTTCTTTTCTCGTGAGCCCGAACTCAAGCGTTTCGACGGGGAACTGCATTCGCGGCTGGTAGATACTTTCCGCAACCTCGAAAGGGCCAGAGTTTCCCTCGCTCGCGACCAGATTGCCACCCGCCACACGCTGGAAATGCCGCGGAGCAACGGCGGCATTGGTCCGCTTGGCGTATTGAACGGCGAGCTGGCAAAGAAGCGCAATCATCTGCCCATACGGCAGCTTCTCGATCGGGCCGGTGCAGCAATTCAGCAGATCAAGCCGATTTTCATGATGAGCCCGTTATCGGTCGCACAGTTTCTCAAGCCTGGATCGATGTCCTTCGATCTTTTGGTCGTCGACGAAGCGTCGCAGATCGAACCAGTCGATGCTCTGGGTGCGGTGGCGCGATGCAAACAAATCGTCGTCGTGGGCGACGAACGACAACTGCCCCCCACTCGCTTCTTCGCGAAACTGACGTCGGATACCGAAGAACGCGATGAGGACGACGAGATAACGTTCCACGCGGGAGATGCTGAATCCATTCTCGATCTGTGCCTCGCCAAAGGAATGTCGTTCCGGATGTTGAATTGGCATTATCGTAGCCGCCATCAGTCGTTGATTGCTGTTTCCAATCGGGAATTCTACGAGAACCGCCTCTTCATCGTTCCTAGTCCCTATGATGCCATCGCGGGAATGGGTTTGAAACTGAACTATCTTCCGCACGCACAATATGATCGCGGCAATACGCGAACCAATCCGATCGAGGCTCGCAGCGTGGCCGAAGCGGTTATCGGGCACGCACTGGAGAAACCTGAGCAGTCTCTGGGAGTCGCGACGTTCTCCGTCGCCCAACGACAAGCGATTTTGAAGGAACTGGAACTTCTCAGAAGGCAACATCCGGAAACCGAAGACTTCTTCAACCGGAGTTCCACCGAACCATTCTTCGTGAAAAACATAGAGAACATCCAAGGCGATGAGCGCGACGTGATCTTTATTTCCGTAGGATACGGGAAAACGAACACCGGATACATCGCAATGAATTTCGGGCCCCTGAACTCTGAAGGTGGCGAACGCCGCTTGAACGTTCTGATCTCCCGCGCGAAGCTGCGCTGTGAAGTTTTCTCTTCAATCACCGGAGACGATATTGATCTCGAACGTGTTCGCAGTCGCGGGGTGGCAGCGTTCAAGTTGTTCCTGACTTTTGCCCAGACCGGAAAATTCGGTATCGCCGAGGAAAGTGGGAACGAGCCGGACTCAGTATTCGAAGAACAGGTTGCGGAGAAGCTGCGAGCACTGGGTCACGACGTAAAAAATCAAATTGGTTCCGCCGGATTCTATGTCGATCTCGCCGTTTCAGATCCTGAGAAGCCCGGTAGATTTGTCTTGGGCATCGAGTGCGATGGGGCTCAATATCATTCGTCCCGATCCGCAAGGGACCGTGATCGCCTAAGGCAGAGCGTTCTTGAAAGCCACGGTTGGATACTCCACCGCGTTTGGTCTACCGACTGGTATTTAAGACCTAACGAAGAACTCGCGAAGCTCACAGCGGCAATTGAGGCGGCGAAGTCTGAATGGCGTAATCGAGACGATGATTTAAAAAAACCGAAACAGGCCGTACCGTTGCACTTCTCAACCCACACCGAAGCAGACGTCGACGTCGTCACGGCACATGTGAGGGCAGAGAGCCGTGCCATTGCGGTTCCCTACGACGAGGCATCCTTAGCTGTCAGGCTTGATCGCGAACCTCATGAAGTGCCGCTTGCAGAGATGATGCGGTATGTCACCCAAGTTGTCAGCGTCGAAGGTCCGGTACACGAAAGCGAAATCATCGTTCGGGTGAGATCCGCTTGGGGACTCGCACGATCTGGCAATCGGATTCGCGATGCCGTGACAGCCGCAATCCGGGCAGCAAAATCCCAAGGTCTAATTGTTGAGGCAAATGGCTTTTTCGCGATCTTGGACCAGGCTGTTCGAGTTAGGAATCGATCAGCGGTGGTGTCCCCCTCACTCCGTAAACTCGAAACGTTACCCCCATCTGAGATTGAGACAGCGGCGATCGCGGTCGTTGAAGAGAACTTCGGAGCCAGCCGGGACCAATTGATCACGGCCATTTCCCGACTTTTGGGTTTTGCCTCAACGAGCACGCAACTTCGATCCATCATAGAGCCTTGTATCAACGCTGCCGTCGCGGCAGGAACAATTTCCGAAGACAATGGAATGCTCTCAAGATCAAAATTATCGGCGATGTCGCCCGTGGAGTGAAACGATGGATTTCAATGCTTTTGAAAATTCTTTAACCGAAGTGGAGATGGCGTTGTTCATCGGAGTTACGATGGCCATGTACTCCGCCATAGAAGCCGGTGGCAACCAAGTCTCTTTGCTGGAAAGAATTTCGACGCACGAGAAAAACTTCCAGGTTCGAGGCCAAGAGAAAGCGTCATCTACGATGACGGCACTTAAGATGATGGTGCAGAGCACCCTCCCCAAATAGGTATGACAAAAATATTGCGGGTCCTTCCGCCCAATAGTTGCGGAATTATGTAGCAAAAACCACCAAACCTGGATTAACTATCTGAAATTTAAAATGATTTCTTTTTAGCTACGGCGTTAGGTAAGAAACATGCCACTAAGCATAGTAAATGCCGTAAATCTTACGGTCATAACGGACCATGGCAGCTACAGGCCTTGACTGTATCGCATTTGAGATACATATAGAGCCAACAACGAGATAACCAGATCGCTGTGGGTGAGCCGTCCAGCGTGTTACTCGTGGCAAGGAGGCTTAATATGGCTGCCAAGACCAAAATGATTCACGTTCGGGTTGATGATGACATTCGTGACGAGGCGTCCTCGGTTCTTGAATCGTTCGGTCTTTCTGTTTCAGACGCCATTCGAATGTTTCTTCATCGTGTCGTCGCGAGCCAGAGCTTTCCTCTTGAACTCAAGGTCCCCAACGAAACAACCCGTGCCGCCCTTGCTGAGGCTCGTGAGATCAGGAAGGCCCGTAAGGCTCGCTTTGCGACACCCGATGAGCTTTTCGCTGATCTCAAGGGCAAACGGTAAGTTCTGCGGGAAAACAGTTTGAAAAAGCCGAGCGCCGCAAGACGAGCCTCTCTTCCAAGAGCATCTGAATATACCAAGGAATTTCGAAAAGACTGGGACCGATACAACAAGGCCGGGAAAATGGATATGAATCGCGCCATCGAATTGATGGCGCTGATCATTCTGAAAAAGCCGTTGGGAGCAGAATGGGCCGATCACGAGCTTTCCGGGAACGAGTGGAAAGGGGCAAGGGAAGCACATATCGGTGGTGATTTTCTCCTGGTCTATGATGCCGATGACGACTTCGTCGAATTCGTCAGGCTCGGCACGCATTCAGAGTTATTCGGACGATGAAGAATGGGGACAGACGTAAGACAGCCTCCATTGGTGGTTCTTGCTACCTAATTCCGGATTTTTGGCCCAATTACGACGGCCTGGTGTTGCTCATTTCCGCCTACGCGCAGCTTGGGCAATGCCTGGGCCGAGGGCCTGCAGAACGACTCTGCTAACGGTGTCTTTTTCGGTGCAAGCAATTTTTATGGCTACGTCATTCGACGGCCATAGGACAGCCATAGGACAGCCATAAGCGCCGCAAACTGGCGGCGGCATGGCTGCCTCCTCATTGATCCGTCCCATGGCCTCGTCCATGGCACAAATGAATCAACCTCGTGAAACAGCATTTGTTCCAGTGGTCGCAAAATACCGGATTAGGTCCCAGGAGAGTGACCAGCGGCCGGCGCTCTCGCAGAGTGGGGCTGCTTAACCCGCTCACTTCACAGGAACTCCGTCATGGAAAATGTAACTTGCCATGGGAAATTCCGAACATTTGGCTTTGATGGCTGGCCCCACAAGATGCAAAGTTTAATGCAGTGGAATAGTAGCCACCATTGCCGTGCATAACGTTTTTAGTTAATCGAACGCGAACCGTGGCGTTCGTATATCGAGCGCTGTACCCGTAAGTTCGGCGCTTACGCCCGTCACGGTGACCAAGTAGCCGCCACGACGAAGCCCCCTTGCTGTCGTCGATCGAAGTAGTTTGCGTATGAGCACCACGTTCGAGGAATCAATCTGGGGGAAACCGTCTGCTTCCGTCAGGGCGAGACAACCTGCCAGAATATTGCGGCTGGCAAGTGGTGCGATCGCCAGACCGATACGGCTGCGTAGGTTACCAAGGCAGGTGTGTCTTTCCTCCAGTGCCGCCCGCGCCTCGGCACAAACAAGAATCTAAACGCACTGTTCCTTGTCAATCACCCTCTAGATGAGATTGGCGAGTTGACAGATGCGTCGATATTTAGAAATCGGAGATTTGGTATAACCATCTTGGCACAGGAGCTCCCCTGCTCGCTTCGCCAAAGTTGTACTCTCAGGTGCCCAGGGACATACCTCAATTTCAATCTCGTTATAGTTTACAGCTTGCCTCTCGCCTACAAAGCCGTGAACGCGATCAAAAACCAACACCGTATCATGCAGGAAGTAGTCCCCTTTTTTGCAGCGCTCATCGGTGGTAATCCAGTAGTATGTTCTACGGGTCCTGCTGCTTACAGTCGACTTAAGGCTTTGGAGCATGTCTTGGAAATTTTCTCTGTGCTCAAATGTTGCCCTAATCTGCGATAGACCAGGAGCGTTCCAAAAAATTGGATCGCGAAGCACTTCGTCCTCAATTGGCTGATCTGAGCGAAGTGTAAATTCCCTGTAGAGGTCAGCTCCGGAGGACAGCGGCAACTTAAACTCGATGTAAGATGTGGGCGCGCAAGGCTCGAACAAGCAAGTGATGTTTTTATGAGCAAATGGCTTCCTAAACCCGTCCCAATAATGGCGTTCCTGTAGGCTGTGATCGTCTTCGACGAGATCAATGCCATTTTGCGCAAAGAGGGACACGATTTGGCTCTCCGTTAAGCCCCCCTCGTCCGACGGAATAAGTTTGACTTCTCTTTCAAGAAGCTCGCTCAAACGTAACTTCATTTTCGTTTCCTCACGTATTTATTGGGCCGTAGCTGACTTCCAACAGGCGTCGAAGGTTGTCGACGCCTCGTGGTTTGGTGCGAACGAGACATCAAGATGAACATGCTTTAGCTCTGGCAGGACCGTTTTCGTAACTTCTTGCATTGCAACGTGCTGCTCTTCTGTCCAACTAACAAACGAAAGCAACCGTTGCGTCGTTGGACTTATGTTTCCGTTTGCAAGAGTCAACCGAATCTCAACCGCTGGATCGAAGCCTGACTTTGTTGGTGCAAGGAAACCACCTAATCCTGCGATAAATGTTGCCCCGCGATAAAAGCCCGTTACATGCATCTCTTCGAGCGCCGCAAGTCGGAAAGGTGTTTCGCCTAGTGATAGGCCAAATGAAAGGTTCTTTTTGAAGAGCTGACCTTCGGTATTTTCATACAATTCGATGAGGCCATAGTTCTTTTCAACTTGTTTGACAGCTCGGCGGTGTCGCACTGTACTGTCGACAGTTCCAACAATATGAAAGAAGCGTTCATAGTATACTGTACGATTAAAAATTAGCCGATTACTACCAAGGCATGGAGCACCAGAGGGAGGGAAAAAATGCTGTTCAAGCCAATCTTCTTCATAGGAGGAGACGTCAAAAGTGTACACAAATTCGGTCGAAACACTGCTATGCATATCTTTGCCCTTTACGGATGTTGAACAATTTGTAGCTTCTTAACAGATATTGAGAGGACCAGATAAACACACCAGAAGCAGCTCACGCTTTGTCCCACCAGCAAACCAATCCAAAAGTTATCTATACTTGCTGTCAGATGCGTTACTAAAAAAACTCCAGTAGAAAATCCTACGATCCAAGGCCCGACAACCGTCGCAAGAATAGGCTTAAACGTTTCCTTATATCCAAGGAGAATGCCGGATGCTGCTATTTGAAGACAGACAAGAGTTTGGTAAGCGGCGAGAAAAACTATGAATTCTTGCGTCATTTCAATGTGGTGAGATCCCGCAACTACAATAATTGGATGTGAACCGAGCAGGAAAACCAATGATGCGGATACTCCAAGGGCCGAAGCGAGCAATAAACATGAACGAGATAACGACATTGCGGCATCGGCATTTAGAGCGCCGCGAGCCTGTGCAATCAACGACGAACTGGCACTCGAGAGACCGAGGGCAAATGTTGTTGACAACCCTACGAGGCGCAAACCCATCGAATGAGTCGCAACATCACGTTCCGAAATAAGATGTGGAAGAATGAGAACTGATATGTAGACCAGTCCTTCAACCAATAATATTCTCGCTATCACAAGGAATCCAACATTAAGTGCCGCCGTCACCATTTTAACGTCTTGGTATGTCGGTCTCTCCAACTGAACAAGATCACGGCTATCTGGATCAGCCTGTGCTGCTCTAAATGCCAGAAACAAAAGGACAAGGCGAACAATCGAGCCGGCAATTCCTGTCCCTGCTATCCCCCAATTGAACGCATATGGCAGATCAACTGTAAGTAACGTTGTAAGAAATAAATTGAGCAAGGCTGCGACAGCCGTTACACGTACTACAAAACGTGCGCTTTGCGTGGCCGTGCATACTGATCGTATCCATACAAAGAAACTAATTGCAAAAAAACCAGGTGCCGCGCAAAACGCCCAAAGCGCAGTTGAGCGCATTGCTTCTTGCGACAAGCCCAGTCCTGAGTGCAAATGCGTAAGGGTCAGCAGAAGGAGGATTCCGATCGAAGCTGCTATACCAACGATCGCCAATCCTCCTCTTGCTGTCGAAATAGCAGCCTTTCTTCTTCCGGCACCGATGTGTTCAGCAATAAAGGGAACAGTAGCGCTACATAAGCCCACCACGACCAAAAACAGCAGAGCGTAAACTGCCGATGCCACTGTAAACGCCGAGAGTTCCACGACACCCAGGCTTGCGACAACAAATACGTCTGTAGTCGTCATTACCGTCTGAAGTAAAAAACCGAATGAAAGTGGCGTGGCTACACGCATCAGGACAACCATGCTCGACTGCCAGTGCGTCTTGTAAAAGCCTGGTCTGACGTTCATCGGAAGTTCCAAAGTGGTTCGTGAGCATGCAAGCAATCGGCCTCACGCGCCACACCGAGCAGCTTCTGGACCAAATTCGAAGCCTCAGTATTGGAGTGAATTTCACGCAGAAGGTCCACGATTAGACGCGCAATTTTTTGCGCTTCCAGTGCTTCGTATCCCCGTGACGCCATCCAGGCAGTGCCAATTCGAAGCCCACTAGCTTGGCTCATGCGGGCGGAACCGTCAGAAGGCAACACCTGTCGATTCGAAAGAATGCCTACCTGTTCCAGACGAACTTCAGCTACCTGACCGGGAATCCCAAATGCTTCTCGCGTATTTAGAAGTACATAGTGCTTCTGTGTTCCGCTCCCAAACACAAGGCCCGAAGTTAAAGAAAACTCGCCGGCCATGACTTCAGCGAGGTCGAGTGCACGTTTCGCATATGCGTAGAAATCGAGGGTTTGCGTGTCCAAAAGCGCTGCTGCCGCATCGGTCAACCGTCGGATGGGGAAACTGGATTGTGTACCTGGGTGAACAGCGCGATCAATTGCACTTGCTAGATTGGCCTTGCAGAGAATTATTCCTCCATGAGGTCCCCTTAACGTCTTATCTAGCGACATGGTAATGACATCAGCCGCGGCAACGGGAAAATCAATCACACCAGCTGCAATGAGCCCCGCTTCGTGCGAAAGATCAAACATCAGTTTTGCGCCTACACGATCACAGATCGAGCGTAGGGCATGCACATCGTAGAGCCAGGGGTACGATGACGAGCCACAGACGATTAACTTGGGATGCACGTCCACAGCTAGCTCACGAAGCGCGTCATAGTCGATGAGCCCGCTATCGTTCAATCCATAGTGGTGGAAGCGAAAGTGTCGTCCGGAAAAATTTTGCCGAAGGCCATGCGTGAGATGTCCGCCTGCCGAGAACCTAAGCGCCAGGGCCGTGTCACCATCTGCAAGAAGTGCATGGTAGACAGCTTGATTAGCTTGACTACAGGAATGTGATTGAAGGATCGCATGCTCTGCGCCAAAGACATCGCAAGCAATCTTCGCGGCCAAACTTTCAATTTTGTTGTGGAATGCAGCGCCGGCAAAGGGTCTGTCGCCAACAATACCCTCTTGAATCATATCTCCCTTATAAGGAGACTGGGTGTGACGCCACGCAGGTATTACGTTGTCGCTTGCTATAAGGTTGATGACGCGCTTCTCATACTCTTGTTGCTGCTTTCCAAGATCGTAAATACGCGAAACCTGTTCATCCAGATGATCGCGATTAAGTTGTTCGTGCTGCATCAGTCCACATCCCTAGTGATTATTTTGCGTTTGTGCGAATGTGTGAGTGGCAAAGCCGGAACGATTTGATACTCAACGTTCAGATTTGAATCTTCAGAAAGAACGACCAGTTCCCGACAAAAGCATTCGAGCGAGTTCGCGCATTTTTCCCTCGTGTTCCCGGATGGAACTCCCAGAACTGTTATCAAACCACGCGCGTTCTGCTGAATTCGAAACTCAGCCAAGCCCGCGTCTCTAGGAATGAGAACACGATCGTAGAGTGCCATGACTTTGTCTGCATCAATTGGATTTTTACGCGTGTTGAGCAGTTGCTGATCTGCTCGACCGGAGAACCGATGCAATTGACGGAAGTGATTGCCGCAAGGACAGATCTCCGCCCGGTCTGATATCGAGATTATATCGCCCTGTTCATACCGGATAAATGGCATAACGCGGTTGATCAAACTTGTCCCTACACATATGCCATTACCACTTTCGTCAACCTTGATCGCCTCGATATGGACGTTGTCTTCAACTAGATGGTATTCGCCAAATTGGCACTGTGTAGCGATCAGATAAAGTTCCTCCGACGAATATTCATCAAAGACTGGGCAATTAAACGCACGAGACAACCGATTTCGTTCAATTTCACTGCTAGCTTCTGAATTTGTACAAATCGCTTTTATGCCAAGCTCGGTTAAGTCACCGCCGCTTGCCACCATTCTGCCGAAGTAGCTCGGAAAACCTGTAAGCAAAGATGGTCGCAATCTCTTTAGATGAGCTACGGCTACGTCGGGTGGGCATCCTTGCGAAACCGTGAAGATGGGGAAATTGCCTTCCAAAGATGTAATGCGCGGTGGAGCAAGGTATACTTCGTACACCCATTCTTCTGGCAATCTATTTCTTCCAAGCATATTTTCATAATGGCGCATATAATACATGAACCCAATATCGGATGTTGCTGAGTCTTGCATTATTGTAAGTATTTTACCACTCGAGCCAGAAGTTCTTGAATAATATATATCATCTGTTATTTTTTCCACAGCGATTTTAAACGCGTCAAAATTGCTAATTATTTCGTCTTTTGTGACTATTGGAAGACACTCAAAATCTTTCCAATTTCGAATACCACCAATCTCGTAGCCATTCTTCTTATATATCTCGTGGTAGTAAGGATGGAATGTGTAGGCGTGATCGACAAGCTCCATCACTTGGCGCAAGCGGCGTAAATTCATTTCATTGCGCGATATCGTCTGGTTATTGAACAGCCCCTCCTTCGAGGCTTTCCACTTAATTCCAATTCGCTTCTGATCGAGCGATGTTTCGGCCTTGCGCCCGTCCCTGGGGTGCAAGTGGCGTGTTATCTCACTCACTCCGAGATCATAGCTATTTACATCGAATAGAGTATCCAAGTAATTCACGAGTTACTCCCTGATATTGTGATTATTTCGGAAAATATTATCAGGATCAAAACGACGCTTTATTGTCCTGAGCCGCCCAAGATGAGGATTGCTGTGCTCGGGAACATCACCGCTTTCCGAATAATTGGAGTAGGTCAGGTGCGTATCGCCAGCCGTCTTAAGAATACAATTTCTTACCCAGTCTCGGTTCTCGACGTCATTTTCCGCCTCGATCCATCGGCTTGCGACGAGCACGCCGAATTTATTCCCGTGGATTGGAAAAGCTGAAAGAGACGGGTCTCGATCCCCCATTTGGCCGTGTAAATGTTCAATAGTAACTGTTACGTCAGAATTGGGCGCGTCGATCATACAGCTCATGAGTTCGCACGCTGCAGCACCCTCGATTTGGTCGAGATACCGCGCTTTCCAATAACCGCGCTTGGGTTCACTGAAGGTGACATCCGATGATCGCTGCCAAGCGATGAAGTCATCGTACACATATAGAGAGCGAGCATCCGCCCGTACGAGTGCGAGAAGATCGTTCAGCGCGCCGAGGTCAGTGCCGCAAAGACAAAACTCAATGTCAAGAAAAACGCAGTCGCCTATTTTCTTTAATACTGGAGCGACCGTTAGCTCCCTTGGACAACTCCGGCTTAACCAATCAAGCGTTTTGAACAATACTCCAGGCACATTATCCGGAGTGCAACGATAACGACCAGCTTTAATTTGGCCAAGCTCTACTGGTCTAAAGTAGAAGCGTGTAACTACACCGAAATTTCCGCCGCCACCTCGCAGCGCCCAAAGTAATTCTGGATGCGTCTCGGCATTGACATTCAGTGTACATCCGTCAGCTGTAACCAAGTCTACCGCAACAAGATGATCACATGTTAAGCCGTGAATACCAGTGAGCCAGCCGATTCCTCCGCCCAAAGTAAGCCCTGCAATCCCGGTTTCGCTTACTGTGCCAGTGGGAATGACGAGACCAAGTGGGACGAGATGCTGATCTACATCTGCTAGGCGAGATCCGGGGGCAATACTGGCTACCCCGGTACAAACATCAAATTTGATACCCCGATCGTCTGAGAAGTCGAGCATCATTCCTTTATCACGAGCCGAAAATCCCGCGATATGATGCCCCCCACCCCGAATTGTCAGTTCGATGTCATGCTTCCGCGCGACCATGATTGATCGGGCCACCGTTTCTGCGGATAAATTGCGCAGCATCACCGCCGGGTAACGATCATGCATGCGGTTAAAAATGCGACGGGCTTCATCATATCCAGATGAGTGAGGCCATATTGCTTGGACTCCTGTTCCAGTTAATACTTCGCGGGTAAGATCTTCTTGTAGAGTGGGCATCGCGATTCTCATTGCACGATAGCTAAATACGGAAGAAAGTGATAATGTTATCAACGGCTTGATCAACCGTCCGTTGCCATGTCCGCGGCGTCTTCGCGAAACTATGGGGAAATATGACAACGCGATCATTGCCCATCGCGTTTAGCCTTCTTATCGCGGGATCTTCGCTTTCCGACGGATACCCATCTTGAACAAAAATTCTGACTCTACCGTCTAGGAGAGCTGATTCGATCGCTTCGTAATCAATCAGTGAAGGGCTGGCGGGATTCACAATCGTTAGATTTGGCTTACACGCCCGAAGAAAGGAAGAATTGATCATCCGATACGTATCTTGGGTGGAAGGCACCGTCAGGAACAGAATGTCGACTTGGCTTGCGATTTCCTCAGACGCGGCATATGAAATGCCAAGTTCAACCTCAACAAACTGCTTGCGGGAACGGGATGTATAAATAACAGGCAAGTTAAAGCCCATTCGGAATATGCGAGCGATCCTTGTGCCGATATTACCCATTCCGATTATACCCACGGAAGACCCTGTGATATCCTCGGACCATAGTGATATGGCCTGCCCGGCCTTGACACTTGAGTTTAATGCATAGAGATTTCGGCGGCCAGCAATAGCCGCGCCCACGGCGGCTTCCGCGACTGACAGACTATTGGTTCCCGGCGTATTAATGATGTTGATAGCTTGATTCCGGGCAGCCTTTTCATCAAGAAAATTGCCAAATCCCGTTCCGACAAACGAGATTATGCGCAACCGGGGTGCTTCCTTGAGCAGTTCGGCGCTTAAGAATTCATCTCCCCCGAGAATATAACCATCCGCCTGCGGAAGAGCAGACAGAAGTTGCTTGCGATCGGGGGCAAAATGATGCCCACAGCTATGTCCCGCTGCCTCTAAACACATAAAATGGGTTGGAGTGAATCCTGTGCCGGTTAAAATAATATGCGCCATTAACAGACCTGCTCATAAGATTTCGAAAACGAATTCGACTGCATCTGTCCCAACACGCGCATCGCCGACACAAACGATTGTCTCGGTCGCAGGAGACTAATGCGGATATTTTTCTGGTTATGCGCCATATGCCCGCTATCCCAATGAAAGTGTCGGCCGGGCAGAACTGAAACACCGCGGTCACTGAGATGGCGTACCATTTGCAGATCACTCATCGCTGACTTGTGAATGTCGAGCCAACAGAGGCCAATACGTGATTCACCAGTAGTTGGACTCACCCCAAACACGGAGTCCTGAAGCGAATTTGTTATTTGATCCCAACGATCATCTATAACATCCCAAAGCATAGGCTTGAGCCCCGAAGCATAAAACTGCCGCATGAGGCTTTCAAATAGGATGAGCGCAAACGTGGAGGAACAGAGGTAGAGCTCATTGTACACTGTCCTGACATCAGCGGACAAATCCTCCGAAAACACCATCAGGCTGGCTTTGATTTCATGGGTCGGCCAGACCTTGCCTGTATCTTCAAACGAAATAAATGAGACGCCGGAGTCCAATAGAATTCGATAATCATCAAAATGTTTGCGTTTATGAAAGCGAAAACTATTATCAAGTATCAATATTTTACCCGCCGTGTTGCAGTACTCTGCAATTACACAAAGATCATCCCTACCCAGGGTGGTACCCAATGGGTTATTGGGATTGACCAAGAATATTGCATCTGCTGATACGTAGTTTGAGACACTGCCGTCGTCGGTGTGACGACCAATTCTCTTCGTGTCATGATCAGATATGGATAAGAGTGTCACACCTCGCCGTCTCAAGAGCAAAGCTATATTGTCGAAGGTCGGCTCCACTAGGGCTGTGAGTGCACGTCTCTCTCTCAATACGGCACCCACAATATCGATAGCATTCGATGCAGTTGGGCAAATTACGAAGTTTTTATACCCATTCAGAGATCCTGTGCCCGCTAGGTTGCTGAAAGCACCGACATACCGTTCGATCGCTTCCGAGTTACTTAAGGACGAGCTTATGTTCCAAATATCTGGCAAAGATTCAACATGTCTAAATAACGCGTTGTCGAGTTCATGAGCAGCATGCCCATCTGATAAGTTCATTATTTTCTTGGCACCGAACTGCTCATAGTCTGTCGATGTCTTAAGTAATCCAATGTTCATTCAGTATATCCTCAATCTAAAGGCATGAGATATTCAAAGAATACATCGCATTCTCTTGCATTGAAGATATAAGTAACTTTTGTGATTGTTTTATGAACATGTCGAGCTCAAAAGGCAAATAATAATTACATTTATAATGTAATTAATTTGCAATTATAAATTGCATAAGTGGATAAATTTTTTTAGACACAAAACTGTTACTTTAGCGATATAAATCGGTTAGCCAAGTTCTCTTAGGCATACGTGTTCAATTGGTTTGGAACGTAAAACGCTTAAGCCATTCACTTAAAACGAATAGGACTATGACTGAGATCCTTATCGACAACGCTATTACCGACACTGAGACCGCGCGACTCGCAGAGCCGGCGTTCTCAGGCGCGCTCTCGTTTATGCGAACGCGCTACAATAAAGATGTGACGGGTGCTGACGTAGCAATTTTGGGGCTTCCGTTTGATGGTGCCTCATCAAATCGACCCGGTGCCAGGTTTGCGCCGCGTTCGATACGAGAAGCGAGTGCTAGCTTCGATTGCGAGCCGCAGTACCCCTCGATGCTTGACCCATTCAGGACACTCAACGCCATTGACTTTGGGGACTGCTTTATCGATTTCAGTCGGCAACTTGAAGCACAGCCTCAAATATACAGCACGGTGCTTTCGCTTCTTAAGCGCTGCGCCCAGGTGATCAGTATTGGTGGGGATCATTCAGTCACTCTGCCCATACTACAGGCTTACGCGGAACTACGTGGACCTGTTGCCATCGTGCAGTTCGATGCCCATCCAGATGTCTGGGGTGACTCCCCGAATCGAGTTTCTCATGGAACTTGGATGCGCCAGGCCATCAAAAAGCAATGCGTTCGTAAGGATAACTCTATCCAAGTTGGCATTCGGACCTATGTAGCGGATGACATCGGTATGGAGGTCATACTCGCGTACGACGCGATTGATCTGAGCGTTGTCGAGTTAGCTGACCGAATCCGCAGTCGAGTGGGTACCGCACCAGTGTACTTAACGTTTGATATCGATGTTCTTGATCCGGCGTATGCGCCTGGAACGGGCACTCCTGTTGCGGGAGGTTTTAGAACCGACCACGCCCTTCGCACGCTTTGGGAGCTCCGCGACTTAGATTGGTGCGGCATGGACTTGGTTGAAGTCTGTCCTCCGTACGACCTTGGCGGCACCACCGCCTTGGCAGGAGCAACGGTTGTCCAGCATTACTTGCAAATCTTGGCGGCCAAGAAATCTACCTTTGGTCATGTAACTGGCCAGCAGTTTGTAGGGTTGGACTGATGTCGCAGATCACGTTTCGAGAAGTGGGATTTAAGCGTGCGAGTGACATGTATTCGGGCGTGAACTTCTCCTTTAATCAGGGAGATCGCATTGGCATTGTCGGTAATAATGGAATTGGTAAATCGACTTTGTTGAAATGTGTGCTCGGAGACATTGAGCCAACCGAGGGGCAGGTCGTCCTTGCCCGCAATCAGCGGATTGGTTCTGTAGGACAAGATCTTCCCGACGATATTCGGGGGCTAACTATGGCTGACGCTTTACTTAACGTTATTCCTGAAGCTGACCGGACTTATGAATATTGGAAAGTCGATGTGCTGCTCGATGATCTGGGGGTGTCGACAAACGATCGCATTCGAAAAGTTCGCGACCTAAGCGGAGGCTGGCAGAGAATAGTATCCATAGCAGGATGTTTCCTTCAAAACCCCGATATTATTCTCCTAGACGAGCCCACTAATCACTTGGATTTGTCTAAAATACTTTGGCTTGAAAATAGTATTAATAGCTTGTCAGACAGAGTTACTGTTGTAATCATTAGCCATGATAGGGCATTCCTTGACAATACCACTCACGGCACCCTGTTCCTTAGAGCCGGCGAATCTAAAGCGTTTCCATATTCATATTCAAGGGCAATGAATATGCTCGAACAATACGATCAAGAGATACGCAACTTAGCTGAGAAGACGACGGTGAAACTGAAGCGGCTCGAAAAAAGCGCCGCCAATCTGCGCCAGATAGGAGTAGATAACTACTCAGATGCTGCCCTTCGGAAGGCCGTACAAATTAGGAAAAGAGCGGATCAACTTAAAGAGAGTATTCCTGATGTAGTGGGAGAGGAACGACGAGATATCATACTCTCAAATCGCGACATTCATCAGAGGTATATGGTTGAACTTAAAAAATTAGTGGTTCACGACCCAAACAAAAAAGCATTGTTCCGTATTGATCATCTTGTGCTGGCGAAAGGTGACCGTTTAGTCGTGTTTGGGGAAAATGGCGCTGGCAAGTCTCAGTTTGTCAAACTTCTCTCCACAGAAATTGAATTGCCGAGATCCAGTCGTCGTGAGGGCATTTCTATAACAGCTGCCGTGAACTTCTGTTATCTCGATCAACACCTGTCATTCTTGCCAGGAAATATCGAGGTCTTTGACCACCTTAGAAACGTAGCTGCAGTTGGGGATGACCGCTGTCGTGCAACATTGGTCAATGCAGGTTTTTCGCTTCCCATGCAAAAACAGAAAATTGGTACAATTAGCCACGGGGAACGGCTTCGTTTGGCACTCGTATGTTTTCGTCTACATGCCCCCAACTTATATATTTTTGACGAACCTACAAATCACCTCGATATCGCTGGCCAGCTCTTGCTGGAGGACCAGATCAACTCAATCGAAGCGACGTGTGTAATCGTCTCCCACGACCGCCAATTTGTCGCGAATGTTGGGAATCGATTTGCAATGATCGTTGATGGTGAGTTGCGGCATATTTCGTCCCCGGATGAGTTCTATACATACCTGTCCTTAAAGAATGATGGGTGATGACCATGTAATAGTACTTGCTAACGCAAATTTCCGCATGATTGATGGGGCACTTCTTGGGACGCAAAAATGACTAACAGAACTCACTATTACAACACTCTTGATAAAGACACTAATTTTGGGAAAAACGGAACAATAGTGGGCTCATCATCTCTCTTGGAGATTGCGGAGTATGACAGAAATACATCGCCAGACAGTCGCCCATCAATTCTGATCTGGCGTGGAGCCTTGCTGAACGATGCTATAAGAGAATGGCTTATATCATCCAGTTGGCCCCTTAGTTGCTTTAACTCGTTTTCAACTGACAAACGTTGGGAATGGACAGTAACCAACGATCAACAAATCGAGTCCGTAGACAAAGCGGACATCATTCGCCAAATCACATCAGCCAGTCCTAGCGCAGACAATGCCGCACAAGGAAATATAATAGCGACCTTAAAAATCAGGGACTACGAGCAGAGAGATGACTATGTCGGCGGCTCGTCATGGTGGCGCGAATGCTTAGATAAAAAGCAGAATATTGACCTTGGTTTTGGCCATGACCTGGCTATGATGTTGATGCAACAGCTTGAAAATGCATCCCGAGTTGCTAATACGACATTGGTTGTTGAACAGATCTCCATGGTCCTGGCAAAGGACCCGACAAAGCCTCTTGCTACCCTAACGCCAACACTTCACTCGGACAGCTATTACGGCGCTCGAGAAAGTGCCATTTGTTCACTCACTGAACGTGGTTTCAACAGGTTTGGAGGAGCGGTATTTCTGCCCTCGTACAACATGGATGAATTGTGGCATCAACGTCCCATCGACATGGAAAAACTTCAGTTTTTATTTAAAGACACCGAGATGTTTCATCCATCGAGTGGGGATGTCGCAATATATGACGGGATGATCAACGGAGCTGGCATCCAAGACCGATCGTTGGGCGTTCCGCACATTTCTCCAGATATACCCGGTTTGAGCTCAAGATTAGTCGTGCTCATGAGACGAATACCGTAGCGGCCAAAGCAACCACAAAATCAGAAACTACGATGGCCCAGAGTGCGGGCGTTCCCCGTCACCGCCTTGAAGGCCTATGATACGCGGATTCTCTGCAGCGTACCGCATCGTAGCCTGCCGACATTGAGCCGTCTGACCCGCAAGAACCGATACAATGAAACCCCTAACGAGTAGGTGTGACGAGATGCGAATTCAAGTGGCGCTTGACGATATAGAGCTCGATTCAACGATAAGAATGATCTCGGAATTGGAATTGGACTCTAGAGACATCGTCGAAATTGGCACGCCGCTTATTTGCTGGAACGGAAAAGACGCATTCCACGCAATTAGGTCACAGGTCAAGACGAACGATATTTGTGTGGATCTCAAGTCCTTAGATTTTGGAACTAGGCAAGTGATACCCTTTCTGGACCTGGGAGCAAAATTTGTCACGGTACATGCTTGTTTGGAGTTCTCGCAATTAATCGACTGTATTTCATGCTGCTCACGATACGACGCCCTTCTTTACCTCAGTTTTTTGGGATGCGACGAGAATCTAATTAGAAGAGTCACGCGACTGGTCAGCGGGAGCCAAACTGTGATTCCAATCGCCCATGGTGAGGGTAAGGACGTCGATGAGGCCTTTCGCAGGGCGATAGCGCGATCGATGATCATTCGAGACGAGTGGAACGGACCGATTGCATTCGGTGGTGGTGTAAATGAAACAAACATCTCGATGCTACCGAGAGAATTGGTGACCTCGGTTATCGTTGGTCGTGGCATCACCAATTCACCGAACCCCGATCGCGCTTTGAACAAATTAAGAACGATCTGTTTACGCCTTGAAGACATCGATCCGTCTACAGTCATTGATGCCAAGATAGGTGATTCAGCAAACGACCCACATTCCGTAGCAATGTTCGACCACGACAGACGAAACGCATGACACTGAAGAACACTAATACGTTTTTGTTATTGGAAAGTATGTAAGCATGAATATGCCAGACATCTTTAATACTGCTGAGACTCTTTACAATAAAATAGAGGCAGAGTTTTCGGAGCAAAGTGCATATGTTCGATCAGGAAATTTTTCATCGAAATATTCTGATGCAATTGATAAATATGGTTTTAACAGTGTAAAAACTTTCATTCCAACAGTTTTAATGATCTTAAAACCAGACTTGATCGCTGCAGATCGACTGAAGGAGACTATTAGCTGGTTAGAAGTCAGGAAGATCCAGATAGCAAATTTACAACTATTGCCTAAATTAAGTGAACCAGATTTAGAAGAAATCTATCGATACAACCTGAGCTATGAATCAACCAGTTCCATGATATCGAACTGGTGGTTGTTTCGTCGGGCTTATGAGCTTCATCCTCAGACCAGCGTAGCGCTATATTTGAGAAAGGAGTCGGCGAGCCCTTTTTCTCTGTACAGAGAAATTAAAGAGTCAAAAGGTCCCTCAACCCCTTATTGGTGTGAGCCTGGTCACTTGCGTCATGATCTAGGTGCCAGCGCACGTACATTGAATTTGGTGCATACCTGCGACGACCCAATCGATGCAATACGAGTTTCCGAAATACTATTAGGAAGAAAAGCTTACGAAGTAGTAAGGCAAATCAACGAGCTTTGCTCGACCGGGCAAAGTGGGTTTCAAAACGCGCATGCATATTTCCGTGATGTTATCCTAAGGTTGAGAGCGGTCTCAGACACACCTTTGAAGCGTCTAAACTTCGGAACGATATTTCTCAAACTTGCGAGCAACGCCGCTTTCAAACAGATGGTTTCTCAGGACCATGCTGGAAATTTTCTTATTGATCGAGATACCTTTGACCATATTGCGGATTCTCCGAACGCGGTCGAAGCCCTAACACGTGTGAGGGAATATTTAAGATCGCCAAGTGGACAAAATCTAAAAACGTTTAGCTCCGATGAACTTGTAAACTATCGAGCTATTTTAAATTTCTCTAGGAAAGAAGAAGATAAACAGGGGCTCTCGAACTTGCCGAATGTATTTTATTTCTCCCTCAATGAGCATGAAAAATACTTACTTAAATCTACATTATATTTTGCAGATGATTTAAATACAATTGACGTTGCCTGAAAAAGCAGCATTAATGCGAATGCAGAGCAGAAGCGCACATCTCACCATGCCATCAGTCTTGCACGCGTTGGCCGAGCGCGCATGTTCAGGCTCCTTTGGCTCTCGCAATAAACGTACAACTGCTGCGGGTGACGCTCAATATGATTGGATATGGAAAGATAACGCATCTTTTTGTAAGCGTCTCTGGCGATCCGGAAAATGCTGAACAGACTCTATTGCCAAGGCGCATTCTGCTTAGTCCCCACCCGGCAAACGTGGTTCCAGATACGGGCACGGTAAAATTCAGAAGTCCCGTGGCTGGCCTCGCCAAGCAGCACGACGCGACGGTCAGCAAAGCGGCCAAAGCACTCTCCGAACGCCAGATCGTCGCAATCAGGCAACGGTTCGGCGGCGGCGGCGATGATCTCGGGTACGGTTTGTTCGCGTTGCCGTGACGCGACGGCCGCTCTTTGAAGATGGCTCGGCGCGCATTCAGAGTTGTTCGGACGATGAACAATGCGGGCAGACGTAAGAGAGCCCCATTGGTGGGTCTTGCTACCTAATTCCGCATTTTGCAAGCGCCTCGCCTACAGGCGTCTGGTGAGATATCTCTCAAAACTGCTACATCAAAGCCCTACAAAAAAATAGGAGGCATCCATAGTGCCGATTGATGCAAGTTTGCCGGATGACACGCCGATTTACCGGATGTTCAATCTTCATGATTTGATAACGACCATTGAGAACAAAGAGTTACGGATGGCTCAGGCGTTAACTATGGAGGACAAAAACGAACTTATCGGAGAATACCTCCTGACGTTCAACTCCATATTCGGGCCGATGACACGAGGGCAACATCAAGAACGTATTAGTGCCCACCCTCAGTCACAGGCAGTTCGCCATATGACATGCTGGACAATGGCTCCCGACAACATCGCCGTATGGGCCCTTTATTCTCGGGAATACGAAGGTATTTTGGTCCGGTCAACGATCGGAAAGCTGAAAGCTGCCATCGAGACATTTTACATTAAACGGAACTTTGCAATCGCTTACTCGCTCGAGCCGAACGATCCACGCGATTTGTTTTATCCTCCGGAAATCGGAAGGGTAGTCTACGTCGATTTTTCTGAAATGTTCGACCGCGTCGTTGAAATACGGGAGAATTATGAGAATAAAATCAGAGTCTCTGCAGAAGAAGCGGGTTCGTGGGATGATCTTGACGTCCTAAGCGCTTTAACTTGGCGCGACGAAAGTTCTCAAGAGCTGTTCCGCGAACGGGGATCTTCAAGCCTCTTAAGCGGCCTGCTAAAAGATAAACGGTATGAACATGAAAGAGAATTTAGGGCGATCATACGTTTAGTGCGACGAGACGAACGCACTAAAACAGAATATGAGTCACATCCCCTGGCGGGCCTAGATGATCCGATCCGGATCCCGCCGCCCGTGGAGTGCCTACCCAATATTTTTATTCCTATTGGCCCGCATTTCATTGATACCCTGCAGATGGATGGGCGGCTCCCGGCTTGGCGTCGTGTTGCAGTGGAAATTCTGTTCAAGAAGTTTGGTTACGACATCACCCCGAGCTCTGCATTCAACAGCATACTTGAACACGAAAAGTGGGAACAGGGCATAGGTAGACTGCGTTTCTAGAGTTGCGCAAACCGTAGGCCACACTGAGGCACTATTGCGCTTTTCCTGATCGAGACATGGCAGGTTAGATATCCAGGTCGGCGGCTGCCCTTAAAAAACGAGATTGCAGAGAGCTAAAAAAGCACCCCTAAACTGAGTGTTAAAAAAATGAACCTCGACGAACTCCGCTCGAAATATTCCGATCTGTTTGCAGACACCGTTAAATTCCGCTGTCCCGAGGGATGGGTATCAATTCTCGACAAATACTTTGACGATGTGAGAGCTGCCTTGCCGAGTGGCGTCAAACTAAAATTTGTGGAAGTTGGCGAAAAATATGGTGCACTGACGATCGACATTGAGACTACGGAATACCCTGCATCCGACATACGGCGTCGACTCGGCAGGGCCGAGAACCTCGCCGACGCCCGTTCGGAGCACACCTGTCCGGACTGCGGCGAGAGGGGCACTATGCGTGACGACGGCAGCTGGATGTTCGTCGCCTGCGACCGTCATTCGAGAAACGTGAAGCCAGCAGAAAACCACAACGCACGATATGGTTCCCACGGACGATACTTCGTCTACGACGAATTAAGCGATGGCTTTGTGGAACTCCCAGTTGAACCCAACTGGGTTGAAAATTGAATTGCCGCAGCAAGAGCAGCGTGTCCCAACACCTAAACGCTAATTTCTGTGGACAACAGGAACGAAATTACTAAAAATTAGCCGCTGCCGAGGTCCTCATCTTCCCCAAGTGGGCCTCCTCGCCTGAGTATTTCTCGAAGATTTTTGCCGTCGCTTTTCGCCATGCGGCTCAAGACGTAGGTCTCGTCACCGTCCGTGATGACCTGATCACCCGATAGTCTGGCGGCTTCAATTATTTGGCCGAAATCTTTTTTAGCTTCGATGACAGTCCACGCCATGCACGACCGGAATCCTTTGGAGGTACCACTTGAGTCCTGTATAGAGCAGAACTCGCGGATATTCCACCATAACGGCCACCTGCCATTGTATAAGCAGGAACCGATCATTTCGCGTTCTAAGACAACTCATATCTGTCTTCCCCTTCGAGAAGCCCCAGAACGCGCCGCTCTCATTCGGTAGATGGAATTTTCCGTCTTACTTGAACAAAAGTAGAGCCGTCTCCGCACCAACGTACCCATTGCAGGTCTTGTTGCCGCAAGGAGTTTTTCCGGCTACGCATCCCACAGTATCCGAGTACCCCCGCCGACACATGTTTCACAGCTCCTATTGGGGACCGCGACCATGATGCATCCGCAGAGACTGGCGCTGGACACGTGTGTGGTGAGCGAGTTCGCGAAACCGAGGCCCAACCAAGGTTGCCTGAACCTGCTCAACGCGCGGCCACCGTTTGAGTTCGCCATGCCCTTCCCGGTCTACGCAGAAATCCAGGTCGGCATCAATATCAAGCGTCTCGACGGAAACAAGAACTGGAAGGCGCATCTACGATGGCTAAACCTCGTCATGGCCGCGGGTATGGAACTCCTTTCGCCCACGGAACACACCGCAGCAATCTATGCCAAGATGATCACAACGCCCCAATTGAAGCAGTTCTGGTTTATAAACCCGAACTCATCGCGCGTGCAACCTGAACAGGACCTACTTATCGCAGCCATCGCAATCTCGCATAATTGCCCATTGGCGACGATGAATGTGAAGGACTTCATGCTCATCAATAAGTTTTTTCCATTGCCCGGACTGCTGCAGCCTAAGATGGGATGGCTGGTCAAACCGACTGATCCGGTATCGCCAATCCCTGCCGTTACAGATCCCCCGACGTTTCGCCACTAAAGTCTCCAATAGCCTGGGGATCCGCGCCTCGCGCAGCGGATCGTCATATCTCTGTCAGTCTCTCGCCATATCAGAGTCACAGACGGCTAGTGTACATGAACCCGGCGTTCTAATATCATGACAGTTGATTTAATATTACAACGGAGGTATGAATATTAAAACAACTGCTAATGTCGCCAAGGAGCGGTTATGGCTCGTTCCCTCCCCCAGAGCTATATCAGAAACCCCATAACTTATATTTTTGGTGTCGATTCCAATGTCCGGGTACTGCGGGAACTGGTCCGCCATGGCGGCAGGCTGTCAAGTTCTACGATAAGCCGGCAGAGCGGCCTTTCCAGAACCAGCGTATGGCTGGCCCTGCAGGTTCTTCAAAACCTCAACGTCGTAACATCGGAAGGCTCGGACAATACAAGGCTATTCAAATTTAACATGGATCATTTCTTGGCCGATTCGATTGGGCTGTTGTTTAGGACCGAGCGGGACCGTTTCTCGTCACTACTGGAAGCCATCAAAGCGAGCACTCAGACGAACAGCCAATGGATTCGAAGTTTGTGGATGTACGGTAGCGTCGTCCGTCGCGAGGACGTGCCCGGAAGCGACATCGACGTTGCCGTCATTGTAGACAGTGACCACCTCGCTGAGGTCGTGAGCACGATCAGGGAGAACCTGCGGCAACCGAGCGAACGGCTTGACTTCCTCCCGTACATCGTTGGTTTGGAAACTGACGACGTCAAACGTTTGGTCGGCGATGATGACCCATGGTGGCAAAACAGCATCCGCGATGCGTTTGTGTTGTTTGGTGACCATCCAGACGATGTCGCAAAGAGCATCAAGGCTTAGTTCCCGTATCGAGGAATAAGACGAGGTCAAATACGGTCACGAGCAACGGGCTCTGGAAACGTACCTACTACTAGACCCTGGGCAGTGCAGTCCAACGAGCCGCCACTCCTCCGGCTGCGCCTGCGAGTGCGAAGTAAAGCACGTTCAGGAGTTCAAACAACCAACCGAACAGCGTTGGCAGGCCGTCTTTGGTCACCTGGTACCCCCATCTCCAGCTATCGGAGCTGGAGTTGGGGTCAAGATAGACCGCCAGTCCAATAATGAGATTGAACGTCAGGGATAGCAGACCAATTGTGGCACCGACGCTAGCGCCCAACCTGACCGCATCGCGGCTGCTGCGCAAAGGTCGAGATTCTGCATGCTCCCATACTGGCAGACCAACGGCCACGCTGAGGATCAGGGACAGTGGGAAGCCGAATACCGCATAGAGCAACACAGGCTGCAAGACTGGCGGAGTTCTCAACGCTTCGCCAGAAACAAGCGTGGCAACGCCAAGCTGGAGAAGGTCAGACGCCAGGGTGAGGCCGACAAACGCCGCTAGCCCTGTGATCGCTGCGACGGTGAGGCCAAGCAACATTCGACTTGTGGTCAACGGTTGTTGTGGAGCGTCCATATAGCGACCTATGCGTTATCTGAAGTATTTCGCAATGCGGCGGGATGCCACTTTAGCGCACCATCGCCATTTAGTTATTTCTCAATTACATAGAAGATGTTTGGTGGTTTTTGCTACCTAATTCCGGGCATCAATGTGGCTATGTGACGGTCGAAAACAGCGGTATCTCGGCGCGAGATCAACGAGGCGCTGGAGTATCATGACCGCAAACATCGCCGTCATCGTCCGGCACAACGGAACTGTGCAAGCTTCTGGCGGTCCCGGCGGGAATGGATATCAAGATCGAAATTGAACCTCGTCCGCAGCGGCACAATCAGTGACAGGCGCGGATTCCTCCTCGCCGTTGCGCGGAACCTCCTCACCGGAGGAGGTGCCGACGCATCGCTGCGCGACATTGCTCGCAAAGCGGGGGTGGGAGACGGAACGTTGTACCGCCACTTTCCGACGCGGGAAGCGCTCCTCGAAGCCTTGCTTCGCACTAACTTCGACGAGCAGATGAGCTCGAAATGTGGGACGCCCACGAGAGCGCCCTCGTGATGTGGCTGAGAGAGGCTGTCGCGATGACGCACAACTACAGCGGTGTCATTGCGCCGATGGTTGCCGCCATCGCGGATGAAAATTCCGCGCTCCATGCCTCGTGCGTCAGCTTGCGCGCAGCCGGTACGCGGCTCCTTGTCCGTGCCCAAGCCGAAGGTGTGGCGCGACGCGACATGGACGGTAACGACCTGTTCGCGCTGATCAGCGCTCTGGCGTGGCTCGCTGACCAGCCTCCGCTTGTGCCACGCGCGGATCATCTATTCGACATCATATCGGACGCGGTCCTGACGGAACGATCGAGCGCCGATGTTGGGGAAAACCGCGGAGCTCAAAACCGTTCCGACCATTGAACTTTACGGCTGCCTATGACCGCATTGGGCCCAATTGCGGACATTCAATAATGCCCGCTTCAAGATCGTGGCTAACGCTGAT
This sequence comes from Phyllobacterium sp. LjRoot231, assembly GCF_964253365.1. Taxonomy (NCBI): domain Bacteria; kingdom Pseudomonadati; phylum Pseudomonadota; class Alphaproteobacteria; order Hyphomicrobiales; family Phyllobacteriaceae; genus Phyllobacterium; species Phyllobacterium sp. LjRoot231. The sequence goes on along the minus strand of NZ_CAXUQT020000001.1, from coordinate 2,787,907 downwards.
GGAACGGAATCCACCCTTACGCGGGGGCATTCCACTTGGTCGGCTTGCGGAGCCCGTCGAAATGGCTCAGTTCGCTTTGTTCCTGCTTTCCGACAGAGCCTCGCATGTGAATGGCCAGGAGATCGTTGTTGACGGCGGACAGAGCATAACCTGATCGCAAGTGAGCTCCGGTGCTATCCGGAGCTCACACTGGTGCGTGCTCAGATTCGGAAGTTCGAAGAAAAGTTCACGAGGATCAATCCGCGTCCCTGCGAGCACCCATGGTGCGGCAACGCCGCGGTTATCGGTGGTGTTGTTGGCGGGTTGTCGACGTCAACTCGGACCGCAGTTACCAGTCGCCATCGCTCGGCGTCGCGATCCATTCTTGGACGCAAGAAACGAGCCAAAGAAATAGGGACTCTACGCGCGATTTTTCCAAACGCATGCGAATGCGGTGATAGGGCTGGTAAAGCCCTTTAGGCTCAGTGGCTCGGTCATTTCAAAGATATCCTGGTGTCCGCATTCGCGGCGTATATTTTCGGAAACGAAAATCTGGTCAGCCGAGGCGGCTGAGCATAAGCGGGCAGCAAGTTGAACCGTAGAGCCGAAAAGATCGTTGCTGTCCTCAACCGGTTCCCCGCAATCAAGGCCGATCCGAATATGAATTGGCTCTGAGTTGCCGTTATTGAACCGCAGAAACTGCTGCTGGATCACAGTAGCGCAGCCAATGGCCTCAGGTGTGGATGCAAAGGAGGCCATGATACCGTCGCCAGTGTGCTTTATTTCGCGCCCGCCTGAATGTTTCAGGCACCTGCGCACGATGGCATCATGAGCCCGAACCAGCTCGGTAGCTCTGCGATCGCCAAGACGCTCGGTCATCTCTGTTGACCCCACGATGTCGGTGAACATGATCGCTCGATGTCCTGAATCCACTCCTGCAGATAAGCGGCCGGGTGGCGGATCCGGATCCTGAATTCGGCCGAGGAATGCCTCCACTGCCGATAGAGCGACTTCCACGATTTCTCCCGGGACATGTCCATGCGCCTCCCGATGCACGCACTGCACGGTGCTTTCGTCCGGCGCATCAATAAGGCAGAAAGTTGTGCCGCGCTGCTCATCAAACCAGTATGTCAGGAACTTCACGCCATAGCGGTCCTGAATTTCCAGATCCTTGCGATGCGCTTCTGCGATCTCGGCCGCAGTAGCTCCCTTGAGGTCATGGCGGTCCATAAATATGGCCATTGTCGCTTCCCACTGGATTCGCCGTAATGATGCAGGTGACCGAAGCACGATGCGGCCACCTCTTGATCGCTCAGCCGTCAAGATCTTCCGAAGGCTGAAAAAGTTATTCTACTACACAAGCAGCCATCATCAAACGAGGAGCTAAACAGTAACCGTGGCTTGTGGACCGCCCACGACGGACGTGATTTCAAGCGCGCGCCGTCACTATCCATACGGAAGCCAGCAACTGTACCTTGGAGGGATCACCCAAGGCGGCCAACGCCTCACGCAATAGAGGCTCCGCAGCTCTACGAAGGGTGGGGTTCTCGCGAACGATCTTTCCGAGCGGTCCTACTTTCAGAAGCACCGAGGTCATCGCGTCAAGATTTCCGCTCGATACCTTTTCATCGTGCGACTGGATATCGATCTCTTTGAATCCTGCCGCCGTAAGGATGTAGCGAACGTATTCGGGATTAGCGAAGCTGAAAGGAGTCTCATCGACGGCCGACTGAACTCTCACTGCAGAGACCGGAAAGTAATCCAACTCGTTATCTTGAAGTGAGCGCCAGCAGCTAAACGCCAGCCGACCAGCCGGTCTTAGAATGCGACGGAAGTTGGCGAAAGCGGTTACCGGATCAGCAAAACTCATCACACCAAATCGAGAGAACGCAGCATCCATGCTCTCAGACGGCAAATCCAAGGACTGAGCATCCGCTTCGATCAATCTCACCTGATTGAGCGGCTCCGTTCTCTGCTTGGCAATTTCCACGAGTAACGGCGCGACATCTACCCCGATCACTTGACCCTCGGTTCCAACCCGTTCGGCGAGTTGGAGAAGGGTCTGTCCAGTGCCGCATCCTATATCGAGAACAGTCTCTCCCGAACTCAGCCCTAGCGCTTCCACGGCCCTCAGTCCCAAGGAAGAAAGCTGAAGGTCAATCAGTTCATATCCTTCTGCCCACGCTTTTGCGTGGAGCTGAGCCGAAGACAAAATGTTGGTTGAACCTTGGCTGGACATTGGAGGTCCATAGCAGGGGCTTAGGGGCCCGTCCACACCTAGCACGAATGGGAGATTCAGCACACGTCCGCGCAAGTTCAATCTGCTGTTGTCCGCCATTGGCTCTCAATGCCAAAGCGTGACTGTTCACGAGCTCTCCTGCTACTTGCTATGCCGCTTTTGCATGTTTCTTTGGCGTTTGCCAATTCCACGGCAGCAGCTCGTTGATCCGGTTGATCGGATGTTCTGCAATGTGATTGATGACATCGGTCAGCCAGGTTTCTGGATCGAGATCATTCATCCTGGCTGTCTCAATGAGTGTGTAGATAGCTGCAGCGCGTTTTCCTCCGGCATCGGAACCTGCGAAGAGATAATTCTTGCGACCCAGAGCCAGTGGCCGGATTGAGCGTTCAGCTGCATTGTTACTCATTTCGAGTCGGCCATCAGTCGTGTAGCGGGTGAGCTGATCCCAACGCAGCGTGGTGTAACGAATTGCCCTTGCCAGATCGGTCTTACCGCTGATGCGGGCAAGGGTTCCATCCAGGAAGGTCTTTAAGTTCTCAAGCGGCGGGATTGAATGATCCTGACGAACGGCAAGTCGCTCTGCCGGTGATTTCCCTCGGATATCTGCCTCGATGGCAAATAGTTCGGAGATCAAGCGCAAGGCATGATTGGCTGCCGGCGAGCCCGTGCGCTCGTAATCTTCGTAAAGATACCGCCTTGCATGCGCCCAGCACGCCACCTCACTCAGACGCGGTTGTCCAGTAACGGTATCTGGCGCGTAGAGACTGTTGAACCCGCTATAGGCGTCAGCATGCAGGAAGCCACGGCATCCTTTGAGAAGGGCTTCTGCCTGTTCGCCCTTTCGATCAGGCGAGTAGCGGTAGAAAGCAGCTGGTGGTTCTGTCGATCCCCATGGCCGCTCATCACGAACCAGGGTCCACACCCGTCCAGTCTTGGTCTGCCCACGCCCGGGATCAAGTACCGGGACAGGTGTGTCGTCCGCATGCAGTGTTGCCCCAGAGCGAACATGGTTGCCGATTGCTTCCACGAGCGGAGCTAGAAGAGCCGCCATGGCTCCAATCCATCCGGCCAAGGTGGAACGATCAAGCTCCACACCAGAACGCGCATAGATTTCACTCTGGCGATACAGCGGCAGGTGATCGCAGTATTTTGACACAAGTACATGTGCCAGCAAGGCAGGTCCCGGGCGGCCGCGCTCAATCGGCAATGACGGCATAGGAGCTTGGACAATCGTCTCACATGTACGGCAGCTCAACTTGGGGCGTACATGCACCACACATTTGAAGTGAGATGGCACATACTCCAGCACCTCGCGCTCATCTTCGCCAATCTTGCTAAAGTTTGTGCCGCCGCAGTTGGGGCAGGAACAGGCCGCCTCATGCACAAGCACTTCCCGGGGCAAATGTTCCGGTAATGGTTTGCGTCCAAGCGGGCCACGGGGACGCGGTGTGGATGCGGGTTGTTCGGCATCTGTCGAAGTGGCATCCCCTTGAATCTCAGTCTCTGCCTGGCTTTCCTCAAGATCGCCGATCAGCAATTCCAGCTGTTCGATTGTCCGATCAAGCTTTTCCGACGAACGACCGAACCGGGCACGGCGCAGAATGGCAAGCTGCGCCTTCAGCTTTTCGATATGCAGCGTCTTGGTGTAAATTTCGGCATCGCGAGCGGCAATCTCAGCCTGCAATCGTGCAGCAAAAGCGCGCAATTCATCCGGATCGGAAGGGAGAGAAGCAACAGCCAGAGACATGGCGATTGTCTAGCATGGACAGGCGTTCAAAGCCAGATTCCATCGGTAAAACCAGAAGACTTTTCTGCCGGATATCAAGCCATTTCCGGGCGCTTTGGCAGATTAGGCGCAACCGTCCTACGCCAGTCAATGCCCTCGATCAGAAGCGCCATCTGCGCCGGTGTCAGTTGCAATGCACCATCGACAATCGATGGCCACACGAACTTGCCTTGCTCCAATCGTTTGGAGAACAGGCACATGCCCGTTCCATCCCAATAGAGCACCTTCAGATAGCCGCCGCTTTTTCCCCGGAACAAGAACATATGGCCGGAGTAAGGATCCGCATGCAGCTTATTGACCACGTCGGCCGACAGTCCATCAAAGCCACGGCGCATATCCACTGGTCGGCAAGCCAGATAAACCCGGGTTCCCGGTGCAATCTGGATCACGGCGTTTCATCCAGAGCCGACAAAACTCTTTTCAGAGCCTGCTTGCTCACAAAGGCATCAACGCGGATCCGCACACCGTTCGGCAGATCAACCTCGATCACACCAGCCCGCTCATCCAGTGCAGGACCTTTGGCTGGAAGGCCAGACCATCTGGATTGTTGTGGAATCTCAGAGACAGCTTGATGAGACGCCTCCGAGTTTGATTGATCGGATGGCCGCACTGCCGGCAACGGCGCAACCAGAGCAGCTCCTTCGTCATCACAGCGAGCAAACACGCCGATGGGGATGAACTCGTTTTGGCCCTCGACGATCGGCAGAGGTTCAAGATCAATCGGCCGTGGGCCAAGCTTGCCTGCCTCGGCCGCACGTATCCAGCCAAACAGCTGATTGTTATTCACGCAATGACGGCGGGCAACTTCCGCTACCGCAACACCAGGAAGTTCCGTCTCCCGGACGATCTGCCATTTCTCTTCATTCGTCCAAGACCGGCGCCGGCGCGAGTACTCTTCAGCTTCATCCAATGTCATCAACGTCATGCTAAGTGTCCGCTTATTTTAAGTGGACACTATCTTGCCCACACAAGCGTCGGTAGGCGGTTGATACGCCACGCTTACGCTAAACATGGAGAGGCGCAGTCATCCGCGGCTCTACCTCAATTTCAGCACGAACGTACCATTTGAGGCGCATCTTGACTCTTTTGGATAACGGAACAAATATAGAACGTACGCGGTAGCGACGGCCGTTCAACCGACAATTCGAACTGGAAACCCTCTATCTGAAATGGGTCGGACAGGCTTGTCTCAAAAGGAGAGGCCAATGAACGGACCGGTGCTGAAACATGGTGATGAGGTCGATCAGCTGATTACCGAGCACAATGGGGATGTGCATGCTGCGATTGGGACGCTGCTGTCCGAACGTGATTTCCTGATGAAGGAACTCCAATATGCTTCCATCGCTATGGGCCATGGCTTTGCCCGTGGCTGGAGGCCGAAGACGTTTACACCGTGGGACTGACCATGACCAGGAGCAGAGGAGCGCCCCCGATAGGCATCATCGACCGTGAGTATCCGTTTCAGATCGCCATAGTGGCATGCGAAGTTTCCTGGCGATTTGAAAACGTGACGTTTCTGTCTCAAAAGCTTGGGTGCTGGCGACTAAACCATACCCTTTATGTCGATGATGAGCGTTTCACCATCTACTGCTTTCCCCAACGAGAGAGCGCCGAGTGCTTCCTCAAGGCGTTCGATGGCGAGTGGATCACACCGGCAGACCGGACTAAAGGCACGTGGCGGTCAAAGAATATGCGTATGATGGTGGGCAAAGATGTCTCCTAAGCGTTATCTGAGGCCGATCAAGGAGACCGCACGGTTTTCGGATCTGGAAAGCTGGGATGATCTGTTTGCATATTGCATCCACTGTGGTCGGATCGGTTCGCTGGATCGGTATGCCTTGGAAGGCAAATATGGAAAACACTCGACCGTCCACGGTTTAAACAGAAAACTGCGCTGCATTGTTTGCGGATCGCGGGAAATGAATATGATCGGTACCAGGAACAAGCTGAGAGATTAGCCCATGTGCAACTTATACAACGCCACCACGACACAAGAAGCGATGCGGCAACTGTTCCTGCCGATCAACGATCTAACTAACCGGCTGACGCCACAGATGGATGTTTTCCCCGACTACCCGGCACCGATCGGTCGCAAGGATGCAAATGGTGATCGTGAGTTAGCAATCGCCCGATGGGGTATGCCGACTCCACCGCAGTTTCTGAAAGGCGATGTCGACTACGGTGTGACCAACATTCGCAACGAGAAATCACCGCACTGGCAGGCTTGGCTTGGTCCGGCAAACCGTTGCGTTGTCCCGGCGACAAGCTTCTCCGAATACGGCAAGTTGCCGGATCCAGTTACCAAGAAGAAGCCGCTCCATTGGTTTGCCCTCAACGAGGAGAAACCGCTGTTTTGGTTCGCTGGCATCTGGACCAACTGGTACAGCGTCCGGAAGAAGAAGGAAGGCCCCGTTCAGGCCGATATCTTCGCGTTTCTGACGACCTTCCCGAATGCCGTCGTCAAACCGATTCATGAACAAGCGATGCCGGTCATCTTGCGCACATCCGAAGAAATAGACGTTTGGATGAACGCGCCGGCCGAAGAAGCGCTACATTTGCAAAGACCCCTGCCCGATAATGAACTGATTGTTTTGCCACAACCTGAGACAGAGGAAGAACAACCGCTGCTGCTCTAATCGGAGGATTGAGCCATGCCATGGAAAGTCAGGTTCCGCGATAAGGATTTCATTGGAAATGAAGGTTGGGATCCGGAGTTTGAATTTGAGGTCAGGGAGGCTTTGATGGATACGCAGGAGCTTTCAGGTTCTGCAGAAATAGTTATTCATGTGAAGGACGAATCTGTTGACGACGTGACCATTCACGAATCCTCCGATCCCGAAGAGTTCCCGTTCAATGGTGTCCACGGTCATCACCCCGAACTCGGTGAGGTATTCCTCTTCTCAGGCGTACCCAATGAAGGCGAAGGACAATTGATTGCACCTTTATAGCTCGAAGGACTTCGGCGGCCTCCCGCCATTCAACGACGAACGGTTCACAGGTGACGGCTCATGACGATTCCCGGCCCGACGCGCATGAGAGACGACCCCGATCGCTTCGCTGACTGTCAGCGGGCAGTCGAAGATCGAATGCTTGAGCTCCTGGGCGATGCCCAGGTTGCCGGATGGACCAAGGAAGAAGTCCTCGCCGCAATGATCGAAGTTGCCGAGAATACCAACCTGGCGATGCACCCAAACGTGCTGCTGTCGGTGGAAACCGAGTTGCGCAAATTGATGAAGAAAAAAGATGTCTGAACTACTTGTGGCGAAGGCTCATCCCGCTCGCCCTGTTGTTGTCATAGCGTTCAGCCGCGCGGACAATGGTGAACTGGTGCCGGCTTACGATCCGATGCAGTTCGATACCCAAGAAGACGCTACTCGAATGGCGCGTTACCTCGCGGCGAAATGTACGGGCGTTTTGGCTTGGAGTCGGGAAGCCCAACCTGTTATCGGTGAATACGGGCCGCCGACGATTCTGTTTCAATCCGGCGACGTGCCGGAGCTGGAGTAATATTGACGCCTGAACGATTTAATGAATGCCTGAAGCTTCTACGATGGTCCCAACTTGATCTAGCCGCCGCCTTGGAATGCGATGTGTTTCTGGTCAACGCCTGGAGTAACGACATTGAGCCCGTGCCTGAAGACATTGCGGCATGGCTCGACAAGCTGGCGAAAGCCCATGCCAAGGCAGGGCTTCCCCAGAATTACAAGGGCGTCCACCTGAAGATGAAGGTCGGCAAATGAGCGAAACGCCAAAACCCGCCTATCCCGATCATATGGAGAAAGCCCCGGCCGGGCTTTTTGAACACTATTGTATGCACGAAGGCTGCAAGGCATGGGGATCGTTCGGGTTTGACAAGCGCTATGGGCTGGAATGGTATTGCGGCGAACATAAAAGTGACGCTGGCGACTAACGCGGGGGCGACATGGCGAGGAATGGGAAAAATCTTCGGAACTACTTGAGAATGAAGCACAGAAGGCGGTTGGGAAGGCCCTTTAGACGGATCAGCCGCGCGTTGCGAAAGATACTGCAACCGCGAAGGCGTCATCATTTCCCTAGTAAATAGTGGTTATATCACCCGCAGGAACCGAATTCCCAAGAGACCGTTTCGCGCAGATGGAAGAAAAGCCGTTCAAAGAAGTGCGTATCATGACTAGCCATCCTGGCAGGATGCGTGTCGTTACATCAGCCCTTCAGGCTGCCGAGCAAATTCTAACGGATTGGCCGATTAAGGAAGGCGAAGTGCTAACTGCTGCGAAGCACGCTCTCCTGTCGTGCCTTGAAGGAAACCTCTCATCTGGAGCAGCACGTTTCGCGTTCATCGAAGCTGCCAAGGAAGCCGGCAACTACGTCGATGAGCCCGAACGCGGACCGCCAACAGGCAAGTCCTTTCGGTGGCAAAAGAACAAGCCACGGCGGCGGCGCGAAGTCGGTCCCTGACATGTTATGCATGGTGAAACGTTAATTAGAAGTCTGGTGAATCGTTAATTACGATGGTGGTGAAACGTAAGATAGCAGCAGAATTAGGTAGCAAAAACCACCGGACATGACGTAGCGTTTGTCGACCGAGTAACGGCAGAGTTAAAGCGGGAAAGGCGCGAGATCCTCGAGAAGCTTGTCGAAATGCGCGAAACCCAAGCGAATTTGGAAGCCCAGGTCATTGCGATCCATGAACCGAGCTGTGAGTCTGGAGGAGCTTTAGAGAGGGTTACTTTATGATCCCCGAGGCGGAGTTTGTCGGATACACCCCAAACAACATAAATCTGGCGAAGGTGCAGACCGTCTCCGATGCATCGCCAGTCGCCGACCCACCTATCAATGCGCTCCGATCTGCCGCCTATATCGCTGCATCAACTCTTTTGTCGATGACACAAGGACTCGGCATGAATTTGGTCGCGACCAATATCCCGCAAATTCAAGGCTATCTTGGTGCCACAAATGTCGAAGCGACTTGGCTGATCGCTGCGTATATGGCTCCCAATGTCAGCCTTTCGGTTGCGCTGATCAAGATCCGGAACCAATACGGTCTCCGGAATTTCGCCGAACTGAGCATCGCCATATTTGTATTGGTTTCGCTGCTGCATCTTCTTGTCATTGATCTGCAATCCGCGATCATCATTCGCTTTGTCAGCGGCATTGCGGCTGCTCCGCTGTCGAGCCTCGCCTTTCTCTATATGCTGGAGGCATTTCCACCATCTCGAAAACGGACGATCGGGGTTTGCCTGGTGCTCACCAATATCTCGCTTGCCGCTCCGATGGCGCGCCTGCTGTCGCCGACCTTACTCGATATCGGCCAGTGGCAAGGTCTCTACATGTTCGAAGTGTCGTTAGCGCTCGTCTCGTTCGGAGTGATCTACGTCCTTCCGCTGACGCCAATTCCGCGTGCCAAGGTGATCGAAAAGATGGACGTTGTGAGCTACGGGCTGATCGCCATTGGTTTTGGGTGTACGGCCGTCGTTCTGGTCACAGGCCGCCTCAACTGGTGGAGGGAAGCAGCCTGGCTTGGAGTTCTGCTCGCGATCGCCATTGTGACGATAACGATGGCCGTGGTGATTGAACTCAATCGCGAAAGACCCCTCCTCGATATACGATGGATCGCCAGCAAGGAGATCCTGCATCTTGCCGGAACGATCCTTTTCTTTCGGCTGGCCGTCTCCGAGCAGTCGACCATCGCCACAAGCTTTTTCCAGAATCTCGGCCTGATGAACGACCAACTGTGGAAGCTCTATGTCATCATGATGGTATCAATGATTGCTGCAGGATTGTCGTGCGCCGCGGTCATGACGCCGGAACGCGTTCCTGCAATTCACGCCGTCGCGCTGATTTTTCTGATCATGGGATCCTATATAGACAGCCAAGCGACCTATCTTACCCGTCCTCCGGAAATGTATCTCAGCCAAGCGCTGATAGCAGCGGCAACCGCCCTATTCTTGCCTCCGGCCATGTCGATCGGATTGACTGCGGCGCTGAAGCGCGGACCCAACTACATACTGAGCTTCATCATCGTCTTCCTGTCGACGCAGAGCCTGGGCGGGCTCCTCGGCCAGGCTGTTTTCGGCTCGTTCATTACGATCCGCGAGAAGTTTCACTCAAACATATTGGCTGAAAGGATCGTTCCCTTCGACCCCATGGTGACCGAGCGCGCATCGGAACTGGCCGGCGCGTATGGTGGGATGATTGCCGACAAGGCCTTGCTCAAAGCCGAAGGAATCGCGTTGTTGTCCCAACAGATCACGCGCCAAGCTAATATCCTGGCCTATAACGACGCGTTCCTGCTGATTGCCGCAATATCTTTTGGTGCCCTTGTCATGCTTTTAGCACACACGTCTACCCGCGCACTTCTCGCTCGCCGACATTCCCCAGCAACCGTTCCAATAAGTTGAGGATGCATGTCCAGCTATCGCCGCCATTTCGCAACTTTGATCGCAATCGCCGTCGGCGTCTCAGGCCTGGTGCTTGTCCTGTATGCCTGGCGATTGCCGCCATTCAGGAGCGATGTCGAGATAACGGAAAATGCCTATGTCAGGGGTTACGTCACAGTGATCAGCCCGCAGCTTAGCGGTTATATCATTGAGGTGGCGGTACAGGATTATGCGGAAGTTGTGGAGGGCCAGCTTCTGGCCCGGATCGACGATCGGATTTTTGCCCAGAAACTCGATCAAGCCAAAAGCGACACTGGCAAGTGAACAGGCTGCGCTGGACAATTCGGCCCAGCAACAACGCGCCGCCGAAGCGCGCATCGCCTCAAGCCAGGCGCAGCTTGACAGCGCTACCGCCGTCTCACATCAGGCCCAGGCCGATTGGGCGAGAATAGACCCCTTGGCGCGCCGGGGCGTCATGAGCAAGAGCGATGCCGATCAGAGCGAAAGCGCCAAGCAACAGGCACAGTCCCTGGAATTGCAAGCCAAGGCCGCCCTCGAAGTGTCGCGGCAGGATCTCGAAACCATCAAGGTGAGCCGCGGCTCCTTGGAGGCCGCCGTCGCCGGAGCTCAGGCGGCTGTGAAGCTGGCAGAGATTGATCTGGCCAACACGCGGATCCTTGCTCCTCGAAACGGACGGCTCGGCGAGGTTGGCGTGAAGCTTGGACAATATGTTGCCGCTGGAACGCAATTGATGGCGATCGTTCCACCGGACGTATGGGTAATTGCCAACTTCAAGGAAACCCAACTGACGAACATTACGCTCGGTCAACGCGTTAGTTTCACCGTCGACGCTCTAGACCGCAGGCGAATGACGGGACATGTCGAGGCCTTTGCCCCGGCGGCAGGGTCCGAATTCAGCATAATCAGGCCAGACAACGCGACTGGCAATTTCACCAAGGTCGCACAGCGCATTTCAGTCCGCATTGCAATCGACCCCGACCAGGAACTCGCTAAGCAGCTGGTGCCAGGAATGTCAGTGGTGGTCAGAACCGAACCTAAGGAAAACTAGAAGCAATTCAGTCCTCGCATTTAGCATTCCGTCTCAATTTTCCGTCAACAGTGGCGTCAGACAAAAGAGGATTTTCATGTAGAATCAATAGCCTATAACCATATTGGTGGTCGTTGCTACCTAATCTCCGACTTTTGAGAGCGTCAAACTCGTCGCGCTCTATTGTTGAGCGGGGATATTGGTCAGATAAGCATCAGTGGTTACGGGAACCGTGTGGCACGTGCTCCATAATGCCGTAATCATACGTGACCAGTTGCGAAAACAGATGCCAGGTACTGACGCGTTTTTTTAGACAAACCATACCAATGTATAATTACCCATCGGGCTGATTGTTTGTACCCCTACTTCAGCGCCTGTCGGACATCGATAGGCTTGGTAGTTCCCGCGGCTACCACGCTTCAGTTTCCCCTCGGCTGAAGCCCGGACATCCTCCCGTGTCCGCAAAAGACCGCCTTGGGTCGTCCTCTGGGCGGTCTTTTGTCACGGAGCGGAACACAAAATGAAGCAGTTGCTAACAATCACTATCACTCGGCGGCCAGGCAATGTTCGATGCGATCGAGCACTTCTTCACAGTCAAAAGGTTTTTTGAAATAGGCCGTAGCCCCAGCTGCCATAACCTGCCTGTGTATGCGCTCATCCTCAAATGCCGTAATGAATATGACGGGCGTGGTGTCGCCAATCCTGCGCAGCATATCGAACAGCTCTACCCCGCCCATCCCATCCATCTGCACATCCGTGATCAGGCAGTCAATTTCGACGGAGTCTCTTTGAGCCAGGAAAGCCTCGGCGTTTGCAAAACCATGGACCTCGAGCCCATGGGAGCCGATCAGATTCTCAAGGGCAGCCAGCAGGGATGCGTCGTCCTCGACGACAGCTATGGATTTCAGATTGGACAAGGAAAGCCTTTTGCGTACTCAACGCGCTTTAATGACGTTCCAGAAAAATGCGCCCGAGCCCGACGAAATTCAATCATACTCAAGTTTAAATGGTTTATATCCAGCGTTTACGTTTTCAGGTGAGGCAGGATCGCCTCGTATCTCTTGACAAGCTCGGCAAGCGTCCGCACTCCCATCTTTTCCATCACATGGCCGCGATGGATTTTTACTGTTATTTCACTGACGCCCAGTTCGCCGGCAATCTGTTTGTTCATGAGCCCGGTCGTCACCAAGGCCAATACCTGGCGTTCACGCATCGTCAGTTCCTCATACCGCGTCATAAGCTCGGATATTTCATCATCGGAAGCTCGGCGGCTCCGGTCCAGCGCCAACGCATTAGAGACTGCATCGAGCATGTCCTGGTCGCGGAATGGCTTGATAAGGAAATCGGTCGCCCCCGCCTTCATCGCCCGCACCGACATCGGAACATCGCCGTGGCCCGTCATGAAGACGATCGGAATGTTGTTGCCAATCTTCGCCAACTGGTTCTGAAAGTCGAGGCCACTGACACCGGGAAGTCGGATATCGAGGACAAGGCAACTCTCCGACGCGCCGCCCTTTGCAAGACGAAGTATAAGCTCCGACGTTGAACCGAACAACTCGACATGCATTCCGACCGATTCAAACAGATTGCGCAACGCCTCCCTCAAGTGCACGTCGTCGTCGACCACAAAGACAAGTGGGGATGTTGGCTTTACCATCAACAGGCCTCGGTTTCCCTGGGAATGGTGAATTCGAATGTTGTTCCCGCGCCCTGCAGGGAATTCGCGGTAATGCTCCCTCCATGGGCAGTCACGATGGAGCGGCAAATCGACAAGCCCATTCCCATGCCGTCCGGCTTGGTCGTGTAGAAGGGGCTGAACAGCTTTTCCCGGGTTTCAGGTGTAAGCCCCGGCCCGCTATCGTGAATCTTCACGAGGGCCGAGCGTTCATCAGAAATCGACTCTATCAGCAGTTTCCGAATATTTGCCGATGCCTGTGACATCGCCTGAATAGCGTTCAACACGAGGTTCAGGATTACTTGCTGCAGTTGTACCCTGTCACCACAGACCTGCGGAAGATCGGCAGCCAAAGCGAATTGCAGGCTCACCCGATTGATATCAATTTCCCTTTGGACCAGCGCAACCGTCTCTTCCAGAACCTCGTTCAGATTGAAGTGTGATGCGACGGGGGACGATTTCTTCGACAATGCGCGCAAGTTCTTGATAATCTCGCTGGCGCGTTTGGCATCAGCGACCATGCTTTCCATCGAAGATTGAACTTTCGCCAGATCCGGCTCGGCACGTTTCAGCCAACGCAAGCCTGCCGCCCCATTGGTAATCATGGCAGCCAACGGTTGATTGAGTTCATGGGCGATCGACACTGTCAGTTCCCCAAGCGTTGCGACCCGGGAAACATGCGTCAGCTCCATTCGGGCGGAATGAAGCTGGTTTTCGGTTTCTCTCCTCGCGGTTACATCCATGATGCTGACAAGGACCATGTCGAGAGCCGGACGATCTGCGGGAAACGCAACGTTGTAGAGAACAGTGAGTTGTGTGCCCGCCGCATCGTTGATCACCGTTTCAGCTTCATAGCTGGTCTTCCCGGCCCATATCGCTGCGAGGAACTTCCATGACTTGTCCATATCCGCGGTGATAATAGTCGGCAGCATCCTCTCCAGCGCATGGATGTCTCCGACATTGAACATCTTCAGAGCTGTCTCGTTCGCGTTGATCAGCCGTACGGTTTTCGGAATTTTGTGTACAAATCCGGGATCAAGTTCCTGCGCTTGATCGATGTCCCGTGCGCCGCCGCTCTTCAGCTTTTCAATGGCGTCTTTAAGACCTCTGAAATCCATCTGGAGTATGCCCACACCCGTCGCCAGAAAAATGGTGCGGTAACGCAGTTCACTTTCGGCCAGGACATTCATTGAGGTTTTCAAGCGGAAACCGAGGAGTGTTGTGATGGCAATAGCAGCAAGGCTGACCAGGCAACGTCCAACGTAGTCCTCGAATTCAGTAAGATTGTCCCCGTGCGATATCAAAAAGCTCAGCAGGGTAAGTCCCATGCAGGCCGCGCCGATCAGTACTATGCCAATCTGGCCCGCAAAATTAAGGGCCAACAGCACCACGGAGACGTAGAGCACGGCAATGGCAATGTCCAATGTCGTGAAAGTGTCCAACAGGAAAACCGCTGAGGCGATGAGTGCTGCAGCGAGAGGTGAAAATCTAGACATGCGATTCCTTGTAAATTACACAGCTTGGATGTTTCGCAGCCGCTGGAAGGGCATTGCACTTGCAGTCCCGAATGCCAGCGGTCACAAACCAAAGTTTGACCCTGACAAACCAACGCGTTATCGCCCGCACATCTATATGATGGATCATCCAGAGTTGTGTCGTTACCACCATAACGCGAGTTGCGAAAGATTGGCAGCCATGAAGGTCAGTTCAATACTTGATCATCCTATTCTGCATGACCGTTGCAGCCTTGGTGACGGACCTACTTACGTCCTAATAAGATGTGATACAAGTGTTTCATTTTACGGTTTCGGTGGTACGGTGCGCCTATGAGAGAAGGGGACATTGAGACGGAGCAGCGCTGGTTGCTCCTGATACATCAGCTGCCGACCAAGCCGGCGTACTTCCGGGTGAAAATCTGGCGGCGACTGCAAGGTATCGGTGCGGTCGCGGTCAAGAGTACCGTCTATGCGCTCCCCGCCAACGCGGAGACTCAGGAAGATTTCGAATGGCTCCTGAGGGAGATCGTCGACGGCGGCGGCGAGGCGCTGGTGTGCGAGGCGCGTCTTGTCGATGGCCTTTCTGATACGCAGGTGCGTGCCCTGTTCGATTCGGCGCGCGACGCTGACTACGCGGAGATCGCCAAGGAAGCGCGCGACATGATTGCAAGGCTGGATACCGATGCGACCACCGAAAGGCTTGCGGAAGTCCGCACACAACTCGGCCGAATCCGCAAACGGCTCGCCGAACTCGTGAGCATCGACTTTTTCGACGCCACGGGTCGCCTTTCGGTGGAGGGATCACTTTCCGAGCTCGAAGCTCGGGTCATGGAGGATAACGGGATGGCCAAGAACCCATCAAAGGCTGCCGATCCGATCACGGAACTCAAGGGCAAGACCTGGGTGACGCGCCGGGGCGTGCACGTGGATCGTATTGCCTGCAGCTGGCTGATCCGCCGTTTCATCGATCCCGACGCCAACATCCGCTTCGTGGCGGGCAAGGGATACGCACCGAACCCAGGGGAACTGCGCTTTGACATGTTCGAAGGCGAGATCACCCATGAGGGCGACCGCTGCAGCTTCGAGGTGATACTGTCCCGCGCTGGAATAACGGATCCAGCGCTGCAGGCCATCGCCGAGATTGTCCACGATATCGATCTCAAGGACGGCAAGTTCGGCCGCGAGGAAGCGAAGGGCATCGCCAGTCTGATCGCCGGGATCGCGATGACGAACGAGGGTGACCCGCAACGGATAGAGCAGGGAACTCCCGTCTTCGACAATCTCTATCAGTATTTTCGCAAGAAAAACGGACGATAAGGATCAAGAATGGACAATCTCCAGGGTACCGCCACGTCTTCGGCAATGTGGGCCAGTCAATTGGCGGCGGTATGGGAGGCATGCCTTCGGGGCAGTTAATTTTACTGGCAGCGTCCCCCGCAACTCCAACCGCACTAATCTCCCCCGGTCGACTGTAGGACCACGCAGTCAGTCGTTCACGTCAGGGGCGCAGATGGACGAAAATTCAGTGGGCCAATCAACCGCAACGCCAAGCAATACCAATATCAGAGTGCGCTAGCCAGATTGCACGCCAGAAAGAGAGCGCTCTCTTTCTGGCTCCGCTGGAACTACGTAGGAAATCCAACAAGCCTTACCCTTTTTCGTTTCTGAGAGGCGATGTCAGCAGCTGGTCTGGCCCAACGTCATCGTATGTCGCGCCGGGGTGCTCGTCCGACCGGACGGCCATCTAGCCCACTTTCGCTCTACGAGAGATCGAGATTCTGCAACTGTCTCAACAGTTCCTGAACGCGGTTCTGCGCGCGAACCGCATCAACAGTTGCCGTATGCAGTTCACGACGAATCGCATTTACGTCCGACGCCGAAACGAAGGGCGTGGGCCCAGATCCCTGTCCGGCCACGAGCCACGGCAAACTTATTCCTAGTATCCCTATCATAAGCGGCATGTGATAGGATTCCGGCGCTGCCCTGTCACACTCCCAATCCATCCAGATTTGTGGTGTAACGCCAAGTTGGTCTGCGGCTTCCTCGATGGTCTGCATTGCCGATTCGCGCGCAAGCGAAATTCGCCCGCCAAACGTATCGTCCTGCGCATGGTACTGATAAAAATCGTCGACCAACATACTTATGTTCCTTTCATTCCATTTTAGAAAATACGAATGCCCCGCACTGGCACGCGCCGCATTGTCGGCCATTCCTAGCCTTTTGAAGTCGCTCCTTCGGTCCTGGGATCAATGCTGCGGCGGCTTATCGTCATCACCGGAAATGCGCTGAAGATTGAGGACGGTACCCTCTGGAATGCAAACCACGGCGGCCGGAGCAAATTCGCTCTCGAACAAGGCAAAATGCACGGCAGAGGCACGGTCGGCAAATAACCCGCCCACCAGTCCTCTTTCATCGCAGACAACCCAGTTTCCATCAGCATCACGTCCAAGGATCAAACATTTGTCCGATCCGGGGACGGATCGTATGAGGCCTTGAACACCCATTTCGGACACTCCTTTAACACTCATGACGATTTGTGCTTGGCATCAGCGGCAACGAACGAGGGGCAACCAGCCAGCTCTTACCGAGGATTGCCACCACTCCGGCCAGGATAATAAGGCGCAGGCGCACGGAACCTGGCTCGGGGCCTAAGCACGACAAACAGTCTACGATTGGGCAATCGCACGATTTCAAAATAGACAGGGAGGAATATTTTATCGATGGGCCGTAAATCGGAAATATATCAAAATAATATAAAAACCACTGAGTAGTTTTGAGAATGCTTCCCTGTTTGTAATCGATTTCCAACGGGCCGCAGACACACCGTAGCGGCATATCCCCGGGTCACGGCTTAGAATCCTGCCGTGACGGTTTTTACAAGGAGATTTGCCATGAACGAAGAGGCGCTCAACACCTCTCTGCGCCAGTTCCTGAAAGTGGTCGGCATCAGCTCCCAGCGCGAGATGGAAAATGCCATCCGCAAGGCGATTGAAGATGGCCGGCTGAAGGGCAGCGAGACGCTGTCAGCCAATGTGGTGCTCACCCTCGATAGGGTCGGGCTTACCCACACCATCGACGGGAAGATCGAGCTTCAATAAAGGAGCGCTCAATCGCAACCCGGCGGCCTCCTTCCGGTGCCGTCTGTTCATCGCTAGCGGTGGGGTTCCGGGCGGTCTGGGAACCTGAGCCACTTAAGCAGAGGCCGTCCGTAAAGATGGCCAACCATCAGTTCATGCGCACGGGGTCGCTTGCGATCATAGTTTCGCGTCTGTTGGCGGCCATCTTCTGGCTCTAGAGGTTGAAACTGGATCACTTGAGGTCACCATCACCACGCACTCGCGAAGACTTGAGCGCAAACTAGAGGCCAGCAGCAGAGCGAATGTACTTATAATCCAAAAGCCGTCCCATCTGACCATGGCGATCAGTCTTGAACGCGTTGGCCGGAACGGTGGAGCCCGAAAAATGGGTGAAGAAGCTCTAGCAATTCAACCGACGATCACCCAAGCGGGCTGGCGGGATCTGAGTTACTATTCCGACACCTCAATCACCGACGGCGAAATTGCCGATCTCGCCAGGATCGGGTTGTTAGAGGAGTGATGACCACCCGCTTCGAATAGTTTTGACCTCGAACTATTTGCCACTCTTCACATAATCGACGAAAATATGAGCTTCCTTGGCAGCTTCGATAAAGGCAGAGCGAGCATCGGCGGCCGATGCTTTTCCGTCCAAGGCGTCAAAGCAACACTGACGTGCTGCCTTTAATTTTCGGCCCTCATGGATCGGCCACTTCATCAACAGATATTCTGCCGCCTCGGAAATAGAACAAATGTTCTTGGGCTTGCCTAAGCGGCGCGATTCAATTGTCACTGGTGGAAATGGGTAGCTCATATTGCCAAAATGCGCCCGTTGTTCATTTCA
The DNA here is from genome assembly GCF_964253365.1 of Phyllobacterium sp. LjRoot231. Classification (NCBI taxonomy): domain Bacteria; kingdom Pseudomonadati; phylum Pseudomonadota; class Alphaproteobacteria; order Hyphomicrobiales; family Phyllobacteriaceae; genus Phyllobacterium; species Phyllobacterium sp. LjRoot231. Next base: position 2,769,404 of record NZ_CAXUQT020000001.1, on the reverse strand, counting down.
ATTCAATTCCCAGAATTCGGTAACAACCGTCACCAAAGCCTGCGTTGACACAAAAAACTGACCTCGTCCCTCGATACATGGCGGCCGTCAAAGGAAAATGGGAGTCTGTTCGCCACAACAGCAGTATGATGCAACTCAACCAGGACGGCCATTAATTCGTCGTCGATTGTTACCAGCGTGGGAGAGTAGCGGTTCACTTTAACATCGGCGCGCACACTGCCATCTGTGACCCAGATTTCAGCATGGAACTTTGCCGATTTCTCGGTAAAAATCCTCAGGTCCGAGTCCAGTTCAAGTCTTGGTGCGACTTTTAATTCGATCAACTCGCCGGATTCGAGCTTGCCCCTGAAACATCTGACGCGGCGACCGACAATCCTTTGTCGCTCAGGGTCAGGATTGAAACGAATTTCTGAACTCGCGATCAGGTGCAATTTCTGATGGACCAGAAAGTTCGCGTCTTGCACTTCGATATTCATTGAACGACCTTAGATTTGAGTGTTCGTCGATAATCTGACTGGCACAGCAAACTCAAAGCGACTCACGATGTCTTGGAATTGTTCGGATATCTTGGACCCGTCAGTCCGTTGTCGCAACTCGACAGCCATCGAGCGATATCCAAATTTCATCGACCTACCCTCCTCTATTGCGGTCGCGCCGCGCCCCAATCCTGCGGAGGCAGGAGCGCTGCTCCGTGAAAACAACGCAAAGGAAATAGGACACTGCAACGGTCGCACCTGCGGAAAAGAAGATTTCTATCGTCATCGGTTGAACCTCTGCTTCAAAGGGTTGTCGCTGTTATAGAAAGCCCTGTTCATGGCCTGGCGAAGATCAGTCTCGCGGAATGACCCCAATGCTATTTCGACGGCCCTGTAGATATCGGCTTCAAAACTTTTATCCTCGATTTCCTCAATCCGGCTCGCGTCAGGCAGACCGTTTCTGTCGTTTGAATTATCTCTCATTTGCGTTCCGATCATTTGGCCCGCGCAGCAGGCGGTTGCTATCAGTTATGGAGACGATGCTTACGGCAAAGCCGCCGCTACGCAGGGGTTATAGTGGGCGAAAATGGCGGGGCTTTGAATTATACACTGGTCTCGAAGCATTGAACCTTGGTTGCTACTCCTCGACCGCACCATTTGTATTCGCCTTGACAAGTCAGTGGGCAACGACCGACTTCCTGCCATCGCAGATATTACAAGCAATCGGTCAATCCTTTGCATTGACGGCATTGGTCGTCCTCATCGTAAGATCGATCAACCCGGCCGAGGCACTCACGGTTGGGGCGCTCATTCAGATCAGCCGTTTGTTCGGCGGGGAAATCGGCACGGCGTTCATGCAGACATACTTGCGCATACGCGAACAGCGTCATTCGAACCTTATCGGTTTGCATATCGACGGGATCGCCGGATTGACACTCGACAGGATAGCGGCTTTCCGGAGTGCCTTGGGAATGAACACAAGCGATCCAGCAGCTGCGACCGCACAAGCGACTGCCTTGCTGGCAACCGCTGTCGCGCGCCAAGCAGCCGTGCTGTCCTTTATTGACGGCTTTGCTGTTGCAGCACTGGGTGCACTTGCCTGCATTTTCCTTGTGGCAATGATGCGAAAGGCAAAGCCGGCTCCGTTTTAATCTGCCAGATCGATCTCCACCGCGAGTCAATTCATCACGCTTGCCGCCATCGAGTTCCTGACAATGCGAGTTGATCTCTCAATCGAATATCTTTGTTCTGAAGATGCGCTTTTTGTTCAATCGAGACGCACGCGAATGGTGCATCAATCAGCGTGATGAAGAACTCACTTTGCGGAAGGAGGGCGAAGTCCTGCGCGTTAATGCGCCCAAAGGTTATTGCGACCCTTGCTAGAGTTCGATTATACCCCGCTTTATGGCAAGTGCGACAGCATGGGTACGATCTTTGGCGTTCAGTTTTGCGAGTATGTTTTTGACGTAACCCTTCACCGTCTCCTCGGTGATCGCGAGGGCTACGCCGACCGCCCTGTTGGAATTTCCGCCCGCGATGAGCGAAAGAACCGCCGCTTCCCGGTCGGTCAAAGGACTTTCTCCGACATGATGTGACAGGTTTTCCGCGACCTTTGCATCGATGTGTTTCTGCCCGCGGAAGACAGCGCGTATGGTGTTCAACAGTTCGCGGCGCACGGCGCTTTTCAGAAGATATGCCCTGGCCCCGAGACTGATCGCCCGGCTGGCCAGATGGTCTCCCTCATAGGTCGTGAGCACAATGATCCGAGCCGACGGTTTTAAGCGCTTGATTGCAGCTATCGCCTCGAATCCGCCCATGGCCGGCATTTGCAGGTCGAGGAGAACAACGTCCGGCATTAGCGCCTCGTACATTGCGGTCGCTTCCATCCCGTTCGAAGCCTCGCCGACGATCGCCATGTCGGATTGGCTGGACACAAGCGCGGAAATGCCTTCCCTGATCAGCGGATGATCATCGGCCATGAGCACACGAATGGGGTCGCGGACCGTCATTGCTTTGGCACCCCAGACCACGCGCGGGAAGGGCCCGTTTGCAAGCCGACGGACAATTCGACGGTCGTGCCTAACCCGGACGGGCCGTTGATGATCAAGTCTGCACCGATTTTCTCCGCTCTTTCGCGCATACCCCTGATCCCCCAGCATTTTTGCGCACCTAGTGCCGCACCGTTTTTATCTCCCATTCCCACGCCGTCGTCGCAGACGCGCACGCGCAGGTCCGCCTCTGAAAAGGTGAAAACGCATTCTATCGTTGACGCTCCGGAGTGCTTGAAAGCGTTCCGCAAAGCTTCACATACGATACGGATGATCTCGTGACTGGTGGTGGAATCGAAATTCAAAGGCCTCCCGGATGTCGTGACGCTGAATTCGGTGACGGCTGCCGACGCGTCTTTTGCAAGCTCGTCGCCGACGCGTTTCACCTCGTCGATGATGTCAAAATCACCCTGCGTCGAATCTCGCAGCGCCTGGACGGCATTCCGGCCCTCGATGATGGCTTCGTCGCTCTTGTTCAGAACGAGGTCGAGCATTCTGCCCGCCTCCCCCGGACGACCTGGGAGCATGTGACGGGCCGCCTGCATTCGAAAAATCAACCCTTGGAAGCTTTGCAACAAAGTATCGTGCAGCTCCCGCGCCAATCTGTTTCTTTCGTTGATCCGCTCTTCGAGCCGGATCCTGTATTGGGCGGAAACTTTCGCTAGCCGATAGCGATAAAGGGCGGCCAGGCTGGCGCATATGGCAATGAGTGCCGCCAGCCTGAACCACCATGTCGACCACCATGGGGGCAGCACCACGATGTGAAGCTCGGTGCCGGGTGCAACCCATTTCCCCATGCCGGTTGAAGCCTGAATCATCAGGGTAAAGGTTCCCGAAGGGAGAGCGGCATAGCTTATCGTGCGTTCGTTGTCCCCTGCTCTGTGCCACTGTCCATCCAATCCGGAAAGCATGTAACGGAACTTCATGGTGTCGGGACTTTTGTAGCTCAATGCGGAGAAGGACACCGCAAGTTGATTCCGGTTGTAGGGCAGCGTCACGGCGTTCGGCAGTGCGGCCGCGGCATCTACGGACTGAGTATTTCCCTCAAGGTCGGATAGCTTGAGTCCGGTGAGCACCACGGGCGGCACGTAGGCTGTGTCGTGATCGGCAATGGTGTGTTTGCCTGCGGCAGCGCCGGCGAAGCCGCCGAAATAGAAGCGGTCGTGTTGGCCCTTGCTGCAGGCGTTCCACCCGGTGAGGTCGTCTCCCGGCAATCCGTCAGCAGTGCTGAAATTTTCAAAGTGCAGTGCCGGCACATCCATCCGCGAGACGCCTTTGTTGGTGCTCATCCACAGATGTCCGTCGTCGTCTTCGAGCAGGCAACTCACAACGTCGCCTGCCAGTCCCTCCTTGGAAAAGAAGTGGTCAAACGTACCATGCACCACGTCGAAGCGGTTGAGGCCGTTTTGCGTGCCGACCCACAGCACCCCCTTGCCGCCCGTATGAATGGTGTTCACGGTGTTGTTGCTGAGGCTGGCAGGATTGTTGGGGTCGTGCTTGTACACCTTGAAGGTAGCCTCACCCGGGTCGAACTGCACCAGTCCGGCCGTCGTGCCCAGCCAGAGCATTCCTCGCTCGTCCTTGATGACCGAAAAGTAGGTCTCCGCGTTGGCCGCAGGATTCCTTTTGAAGGTGGTGAATTTGCCGGTGCCTGGTGAAAACCTGTTGACGCCGTTCCAGGTGGTGATCCACAGATCACCTGATGTGTCGGCGAGGACGCGGGTGACAACGTCACTGCTGATGCTTTGCGGGTTCTCGGCATCGTGACGATAGGAGCTGAATGCTTTCGTTTTCTGGTCAAAGGCATAAAGCCCGCCACCGAGAGTGCCTATCCAAAGGGTTCCTGACGGGTCATCGGTGATCGACAGAACCTCGATCGATGTCCCCGGCCCCGCCGGAGCGAAAGGCTCCATTGTCCTGGCAACCGTATCGATCCTGTTGAGGGCACCGCCTGCACCGATCCAGATTGCACCGTATCGATCTTCAAAGATGGCATTTACAAGCGATTCGCCGAGCTTGTCCGGATGTCTCGGGTATGGCCACAATTTCTGGAACGGCGGCGCATTCTTGGGGAAAACGTTCGGTGGGCTTGCGTGAAGGCCTGTCCAGATGTTGCCTTCGGCGTCCTCGTACAAGGCGATCACCCTGTTTTCCGCAAGGCTCTGCACATCGTTGGGATCGTTCGTGTACCGGATGAAACGGAATTTTTCCCGGTCGAACCGCAACAAACCCGCGCCCATAGTCGCCAGCCAGATATCGCCGTTGCTCGCTTCCAGCAAATCATAGACGCCCGTCAGGCTATCGTCGGCAACGCCCTCGAACGAATATCTGACAAGCTTGTTTGTTTTCCGGTCATAGATACCCAGTCCGTTGCCCGATCCATAGATAATCCAGAAGGTGCCCTGCGCATCCTCGTGGAATTTGAATTCCCTGACCTCCTCACGAAGGGGTATTCTCACCGAGACTTTGCCGCTGGCTCTGTCGAACGCTTCCAACCCGGCGTTGCTCGCCACCCAGAACACGCCCCTACTGTCGGTTCCGGTCGACTTGATGTCGTCACTGGAGAGGCTGGCCGCATCCTTTGCATCGTGTCCGAACCTGACACTTTTCCCTGTAGCGGGATCAAGACGAAACAGCCCCTGGCTGGTCGAGAGCCACAGGTTGCCTTCGGAGTCCTCACTGATGTGGATGACCGTCGGGTTCGCGGGATCGAGCGAATAGTGCCTGAAAGTTCCTGTCGTCTTGTCGAACGCGTCGAGGAATTGATCACTGCCTACCCAGATGGTTCCGTTGCGGTCCTTGAAGAGGGAATATATAAAGATGCCGCTCAGGCTCTCGGGGTTGCCCAGTTCATGTTTGAATACCTGAAACCGCTGACCGTCGTAGCGATTGACGCCGTGTTGCGTGCCGAACCAAAGATAACCATCATCGTCTTGAACAATCTGCGAGACGCGGGTTTGGGAAAGTCCGTGCGATAGTGATATTCTCCGGAAGCGGATGTCGTCGCGTTCCTCGATTTTCATCTTGATGATGTCTGGAGCCACTTCTGCCACCGACACATTTTGGTTCGCACCTGCAGCACACGACACCAGAATTGCCGCAATCGCAGTTGCTGTATGAAGGAAATTCCGCACCAGTGTCGATAAAACGGCAATCGAACAAAAAGCCGGACGTTTGTTCGGCGGTGTTGTGGGAGGCGGAGCAAAACTTCGGTCGTGGCCGTCCCGAACGGAGAAGCTCCCGTCACTCACGTCTGGCCGGATCTCAATCCATCCACCATTTCGCACAGATTTTGAATCTGGGCCAGCAGGCGTGCGGAAGTGCGTTGCGCGGCTTCCAGATTGGGCTGGCTAGATTTGAGCCACTGGACGTTGGCTTGCGCGCCGATGACAATGGCTCTGAGCAGCAGATTTATGCTGTGAACCTCGTTCGCCGAGGCCGCCGCATGTTCAGGCAGCATGCCGCTGTGGCCGCCGACGTTCAGGTTCGAAGGCATCGCCCCATGGGTGGAGCGCACGTCTGAGACCGTATGGCCGGTCCCGAAATTTCTGTCTCGATCTGCATCCATTTCAAACACCCTATGACGGTGAAATACATATGTTTCCACGTATACATTTTCCGTCGGACCGCGAGCTTTCCTCTGCTCACCGCACGCATGTCCGCTGTCCGCATACAACCGCCATTTTAGCTGCTCCGGTCTGGTAGTACACCCTCGAAAGAGGGGTGACCGCGGCTTTCGAATGCGTCAGTGCCAGTCGCATGAAGTCGATCAGACGATTGATTTCCACGGGCTTGGCGAGAAAGGCAAAAGCGCCACCTGCCATCGCCGCCAGCCGCGTCTTGTTGTCGACATAAGACGTCATAAAAATCATAGGAGGTTTCAGCGGGTCGGCATTGAGCTTGAACTGAAGTTCGATGCCCCCCATGCCAGACATCATTGTCGATGTCGGCACGTTTGCGGTAGGCGAGAAACTCTTCGGCGGACGCAAACAACACCGAACCGTATCCGCATGCGTGTATCAGATCATCCAACGCTACGCGGATCGCCTCGTCGTCATCCACTACCGCTATCGTTCTGGTCTTTGGCACCAATTTCCAGCCTCGATCACAGCGCCTGGAGCTGACTTCCCGACCGGGCGACCCGGCCGCAGCACCGAATCTAAACCGATACCCGTTATCGCGCAATGCACCGACGAAGTCTTGGTTCCATTGGCAGTGTCAACAGCTTCGCGCGTGTCGGACGGCTAGGTCCCAATGGTGATGCACCGAACGGTCGCTGACGGCAATGTCGCCATGTGGTCCGTACACGGAGATTTCCTGTATCACGTCCAACAGCGTTACAGGCGACACAGGCTTGGTCAGCAACTCGAAAGTGCCAGCGTTTATCACCATCGCAGTCACAAAAATGTCGCCGAGCCCGCTGACGAGGACTACTGGCAAGCAACCCGAGAGCCGGACGTTCCGAAGGAGGCGCGTCAACGAATAACCTGCAAACGCTTCCTGAAGCGAGTTTACCGAAGCAAAGGACTCGGCTCGTATGCCTGCGGATTCTAGCAGGTCCTCGATAGCTTCCCGTATGAGACTGTCGTCCCCAATCAAAACAATCGTCGGTTTGTCGGCCTCAATGCCAGATTCGGCCGGAGCCGTGGATGTATCGTTTGCTTGCGCCGAAATTTTAAAGTCCGACACCGCCTCGACACTCATCATGTATCCGCGACCGTTGATGGTCTTGATTGCGTCCCCGTCGTCTCCAAGGGCCTTGCGGAGTCCTGAAATCTGACAACGCAGGTTGCAGTCGCCGACAAAGGTTGTCGGCCATACCTGACTGATGATTTCCTCCTTGGTAAGGACTTGACCGCGCTTCCTGACAAGGGCCGTCAACAAGTCGAATGCCCGGCCGCCGATAAAAACTGGCAAATCCTCGCAAAACAATTGCCTTGCTCCGGGGACCAAGCGGAAGCGGCTAAATCTTAAAACGTCGCCTTCCATGCCATTGTCCACTCCACAACTCCTCTGTTCGTTCGTCACAATGGATCAAGTAACCTTTGTGGCGGCCCGATGATAAGCTGCGGGGACATGGATGCAATCGTACCAATGGCCGTCGGTGACATCTTTGGTTGAGCAATCGCTATGCTTTGGTCGAGTTTCCGCTGGCTGTTTTGCGATTGTCATTGCATGCAATGCTTGGGCTACTCGGGGACGTCTGCAGCAAAAATGGGGATATCGAACCGAAACTTGCGCTCCGATGACGATCGCACCGAGCAGCAGATTTATGTTGTGCACCTCATTCGCCGAGGCCGGAGGTGACTCGGTGACCGGCATGCGCTCTTGACCGTCAACAGTCAGGTCCGAGGGCATCGCCCATGGGGCGGAAAGAGTACGGTCGATCTCGATAATGCTATCTCTGTCTACATCCATTTGAAACACCCAATGACGGTGAAAGACAAAATATCGGTCGGAGCGGTACTCAAATGCACACATCGAAGAGGCGTTTCGCCGTCCAACCCGCAACGGCCATTCTAGCTGCTCCGGTCCAGTAGTACACCCTCGAAAGAGGGGTGGCTGAGTCTAGGTTTTTTGCTCCAGTGCCATCCGCACAAGGTCGGTCAGACGGTGGATTTCCATGGGTTTCACAAGAAAGGCAAAAGCGCCGCCCGCCATTGCCGCCGACCGCGTCTTGTCGTCGGCGTAGGAAGTCATCAAGATCATCGGCGGTTTGGCGGCAAGGAAGGTTTTCGTGGCGCTTCACAAGCCTGCCACACCAGCATCGCAATCGGGCTGCTCAACAAGGCTCAATGAAGGTAATACGTCGCCAGTGGTGAATGCCAGTGCCACAATGCCGATTGAACCGAAAAGAGCCGTGAGATTGACGTTCCTTTACCTATTTCGACACAGTCATTCGGGCTGCAGTCTCCCCTCAAGAGCAAAGTTTCACGATTTTTGCGACTATCGATCACCAAGCCACCGCCCAATCGGTTGCTCTGGAGATGCCGCCGACAACGGTCATCATCTACGGCACTCTCTGGCCGACACGCCGATGACGCTCGCCGCCCCGGACTTTGCGCTTGAACTCCCCCTCGAAGTCTTGGTCCGGGAAGGCGAAGACGGCAAGACATACGTTCAATCCCTCGGCGACGCTCGAGGGGCGGCATGGGCTGCCTTCGGGAATGGCGGAACGCTTTGCTCCGGCCGAAAAATTGATCGCAAGCGCCGTCACGGCGGCTTAGAAATAGCGAGGATGACATGTTTCGCAAATGCAGATTAAGTACGGTTGCGATGAGTGTCTTTGTGCTGTCGCAACCGCTGGCGGCGGAACCGCTAAGCTCGATGAACCAGGTTTCCGTCGCTTTGCAGCGATGCTGGAGCAAAACGGCGTTCGCCCAGCATGACGCGTCGGTGACATTGAGATTCGGCTTCAAACGCGACGGCACGTTGCTCGGGCAGCCGCAGCCTTCCGCAATCGTATTTAGCGGCAGTCGAGACCAAAGACGCGCGTTCATCAATGCTGCGATCAAAGGCCGTCAATGAGTGTGTGCCCCTGGATTTTTCGCCGAAGATTGTCGGCGGCGTTCCCGGCCGCGTTTTCTCGATGGAGTTCCGTTCCAACGGATCATGTCTCGACCAATGCAGCTACGAAGAGTCCTTGCTGCCGTGACGGAACGGGCGTAACGCTGAAGCTTGTCTGATTGACAAACTTCATTCAATCCGTAGACCGTTTGCCAAAAGCTCAAGCAGTGCATCGACTTTGGGCGACAATTGCCGACTTCTTGGCCAGACCAGCGACAACGGCAGGCCCTTCGTTGCCAGTTCCGGCATCATCTCGGTCAGTTCACCACGCTCAAGTTCGTCCTTGATGAGCCAGGTTGCCAGTTGGGCAACACCAAATCCCGCTTTGACGGCCTCCACCTGCGCTTCGGCGCTTCCAAGTACGATGCGGCCCTCCATCGTACGATTTACGGCTGATCCGGAACCATCGGCAAGTCTCCATGGTATCGTGCTCCCGTCGCCTCTCCCGTAGAGAATACAATCGTAGTCGGTGAAGTCGTCTGCCGATTGCGGCAAGCCTCGCTTTGCCAGGTAATCAGCTGAGGCACAAAAGATGAGTTTTTCATCACCGAGGTAGCGGCGGCCGAGACCGGAGGGCAATACATTGAGGCCGCCAATGCGCACCGCGACGTCGATCCCTTCGTCGATCACGTCGGTGAAGCGATCCGTGAACGTGATGACGGGTCTCAGATTGGCATTCTGCTCCGCAAACGGCAGCAGCAGAGGCAGGACCTGCAAGCGTCCGAAGGCAACAGGCACATCGATCTTCAACCGTCCGAAGGGTTCCGATCGTTGAGCCGCCAGTACGCCTTCTGCATCTGCCAGTTCAGCCAGAACGCGCACGCAGGTTGCATAAAACGCTTCTCCAGCGTCGGTCAGCGCCAAGGTGCGTGTGGTGCGGTCAAACAGGCGCGTTCCGAGACGTGCCTCCAGCCGCGCGACACCCTTGCCGACGGCGGAATTCGTCAAATTCATCCGCTTGGCTGCAGCGGTGAAGCTTCCGGCGTCGGTGGCGGTCACGAAGGCTTCGATGCCCTTCAGGCGCTCAGACGGGATCATGACAATCTCGATTGTGGAAAATAATTCCATAATAACGGGAATTTATACCGCGAGCAATAAATTCAGTTTGAGATTAAGGTGAATTCCATCATCTGGAGTCTTCCATCTTGTCCTCCCTTGCACATCAAACTCACTCCGTCGCCGCGACGGGTACGACCGAACACGGACACGCGTTGGCTGTTCCGTTGCTGGCGATTGCTGCATTCTCCATCGTAACCACGGAATATATCATCGTCGGGCTCCTCCCCGGCGTTTCGCGTGATCTGCGCATCTCCATTTCCGCCGCTGGTCAGCTGGTTACTTTATTCGCTTTCACCGTCATGCTGTTCGGACCTGTCCTCACCGTGCTTCTGTCGCACGTCGAGCGCAAACGGCTGTTTGTGATAATCCTCGCTATCTTTGCGGTATCCAACGCGGTGGCAGCGTGGTCTCCAAATATCTGGGTTCTCAGCCTCGCACGCTTTCTGCCTGCCCTTGCACTGCCCGTTTTCTGGGGGACTGCCAGCGAGACCGCCGGAGAATTGGCGGACCCCGAGCGCGCGGGCAAGGCTGTGTCCCAGGTTTATCTCGGCATATCGGCGGCTCTGGTGTTCGGCATTCCGCTCGGCACCCTTGCGGCGCAAGGGTTCGGCTGGCGTGGCACATTTTGGGGATTGTCCGCGCTTTCAATCGTCATGGCGATTTTGCTGCAGGTATTCATGCCTACCTTGCCGCGGCCGCAACGTTTGCGGATCGGTGAGCAACTTCGCATCCTCAAAGACCCGTTCTTCCTTGCCAACATCGCCTTGTCGGTCGTCGTTTTCACTGCAATGTTCACGAGCTACACCTATCTCGCCGACACGCTCGAGCAACTGGCTCATATTCCTCCAGCACAGGTCGGCTGGTGGCTGATGGGCTTCGGAGGCGTTGGAATGATCGGCAACTGGCTCGGCGGGCATTTCGTCGGTCGCAACCCGCTGACCGCAACGTTGGTTGCCGCTGCCGTCCTTGCGCTCGGAATGGCAGCCAGCACCCTCATTGCCGGCTCTACTGTCTGGCTTGCCCTGACGCTCGCGGCCTGGGGGATCGCGAACACAGCCCTCTTTCCGATCTGCCAGGTGCGGGTGATGAAATCGGCGTCACATGCGCAGGCTTTGGCCGGAACACTCAATGTTTCGATGGCCAATGCGGGTATCGGGCTCGGTGCGATCATTGGTGGCGTCGCCATCCACCATGTGGGTCTCTGGTCGGTCGGATATATCGGGGCGGCAGTCGCCGTGTTCGCCCTCGTTACCATTCCATTTATCGCCAGGATTCGACCTGAATGAGCTACCATAACATCTTTCGAAATCCCTGGCCTCACCACAGCATCTTTGTTCCGAATCTGATCTTTGCGTCCAATAAAACGGTCACTGAATGAATAGTTGAAGGCCGAAGGAAAGCTGCTATGTCCCTTGAACTGCAATGGCCGCCCCTCTCGCCGATCCGGACCGGCTTGCTGGGGCGGTGCCCCCGCTGCGGAATGGGTCACATTTTTCAAGGATTTCTGTCCCTCAGACCACAATGCGAGGTTTGTGAACTGGATTACTCTTTCGCCTTTCCGGCAGACGGTCGGCGTTCTTCATCATGATGTTCGGCTGCCTTCCGAGCATGCTGTTCGCCGTCTGGCTGCAGACAGCCTACCAGCCGGCGCTCTGGGTTCATCTGTTCACAAGCCTGCCGCTGCTGCTCGTGACGGGCCTTTTGCCGTTGCGGCCGGTGAAGGGATGGTTGGTGAACAGCCAATACTTCCACAAGGCACAGGAAGGTTCGATCGACAGGGACTGGCAAGAAAAGAAAGCGACAAAACATCCGCACGTCTTGCGGACTGAACCCAAGCTGCCTTGATCCGCACGCCGAGCACTTCAGCTTTGGTGCAAGATCCACGTGCATGGCGCTGTGGTTTCTGCCCAACTTCTGCGCCAGCACTTCGAGATCGATCTTTCGCGAGTGGTTGCACCCTCGTCGCTGACAGAACGCCCACATCGTGTATCCATTATCGATCAATGCTCCAATGGTGCCATTTTCGCTGGTATCACTCTGCACTTGAACCGGCTGCGGCTTTGCTTTTGGTTTAAAGATATCTTCATACGGGCGCACGTCGCAATCGGTGCTGTTGCAATCCTTGCACCTGAATTTAAGGCTGGGTGCCGACGCTGGCGGAACTCGTAGCGACATGGCCCGCTCGTCATGAGTCCAAGCTGATGGAGCGTTCACGCGGATGGTGGCAGCCTACTCTGGGCGAGCTGCGATTAGCACGGCGACGGGCGCGGTCCGTCGAGCGCCGAAGGCAGCGGTGAAGAACGGTTTGTCTTCCGAGGCACGACAAGGAAGGCAGACCACGACCCCACCTAATCCTTGCTGCCAGTCTTCGGCTGTGGCTGTTTAGCCAGTGCTCAATTGATCGGCAGACATTTTGCCCGACTTGTTATCACGCACCATCTCGTAGGTAATCTTTTGCCCGTCATTCAAGCAGCGCATTCCGGCGCGCTCAACGGCAGAAATATGGACGAAGACGTCAGCGCCACCGTCATCCGGCTGGATAAAACCGAAACCCTTGGTGCATTGAACCATTTCACAGTACCTGTTGCCACGACTAATCCTCCCGATAGCAAATTCAACAGTATCGTTATCGTTCCACGCAACCTGTACCAAGCCTTTGCACCGGACAAGTACGATCTTGCGATCCCTCCTCTACTCTTAAGTCGGGTGCCTGTCGGGAAGATTAACGCAGTCGCCATCTTGGCATCGACGAAGACGCTGCCCACTCGCTGAAGCTGAGATTGGTGGTGATGATGGCGCTTGTTCTCTCATAAAGCTTGCTCAGCAAATGGAAGAGCAACGCACCGCCTGATGCACTGAACGGCAGGTAGCCGAGTTCAACGGATTACGAGATTTGGAGTGCACAAGGCGATTGGCAATCTAGCCCGACCGGCCTGTTGAAGTGCTTTTATAACTTCAGGATAAACGTAGGACTTCACTTGGCCGTGATCAGTGTCGTCCGCATCAAGTTCTCTCATCAGTGCCGAGTTTGTCTAAAATTGCTCCAATATCTTGCTGCAGCGCAATCACTTCGTTGCGGTTTGCACCAATTCGCGTGTCAAACTCAAAAAGGTCAATTCCGTTGCATCCTCCGGCCAATTGATCGGCAAGACGTTTTATCCTCCGACCTACCGAGAACGGCAGAAACCGTAAACGCTACTGACAGCGGACGTTGCTCTTGCGACCAGCTGCTTGCATTTTGCGATGTCGTTGCTGGTGTTCTTCATATGCTCTCTCCATTCCGTTCGGTCGTATGCCAATGAAAGAATGCTGGAGGCAGTTTTGGCAGTTGTATAGATCCAAAAGCACAAAAATAAATATCTCAGTTCATGAAAACGAGACTTGATGAAATAACGATGCAGCGTGATCCTCCTGCTCGCGGGCTGCTCACAAACGCGCCGACGACATCAATTCTAGTACCTCATTGTCAGTCAGTTGCGGAAAGTCGCCATAGTGCGAGCTTATCGCATCGAGCGCCGCGGGCTCCTCAAGGCAGACTATTTCATCGACATCTTGCCTCAGCGCTTCGATCGTTTCGCTCGCTCCGACCGGCACAGCGAGTATGATCATACGTGGTCCGGCCTGCCTCAGTCCGAGGATTGCGGCCCGAACCGTGGCTCCGGTTGCGATACCGTCATCGACGAGTAGCACGATACGGCCCGCGGTATCGATAGGAACCCGATCTCCGGAATATCGCCGACGGCGACGATCAATTTCCTCGATCTCTTTCGTACATTGATTCTGGAACTCCTCTTCAGAGATTCCATAGCTGCGAATGACGTCGTCATTACGGACAGTTATCGTCTGGGAACCGTCCATGACGGCACCCATGGCGAGCTCCGGTCGATACGGAACACCGACTTTGCGTACGACGAGAACGTCAAGCGGCGCGCCTAGCGTCCTTGCGATTTCAGCCGCGACAGGGACACCGCCACGTGGGAGAGCCAATACGACGACATCTCGATTGCGGTAGTGATTCAAGGCTTTAGCCAATTGCTCGCCTGCGTCGACTCTGTCTTCGAACATGATCATCACCCTCCGCTTGATCGGCGGTAATTGATCCATAACGTACGACGCCGCTTGTTGATCCAGCCCTGCTTTTCATAGCGAGTCCAGTCATTGAGCGAAGCTCAGGGCAACGTAGCCGAGATCGGAACGCGCCGACAATGGCTACGACATTATCGACGAGCGCGGCGCTATCTATCTGAAGGACGAAACTGCTCGTTCTTGGTTGAAGGATCGAAAGTTCCGCTGGGGCGCAAGCAGTGATCCATTGCCTCCGAAATGTGCTCTGGCACCAAAGCGGCGTCAATTTTCGGCCAAAGTTGGCCGCTTCGCGCACCGTGGTGTCATCCGGATGTCATCAACCGGCGATTAATTTCGAAAAACATGAATGATATCTCAAGCCACAGCTCCGCTGCGCCAAGATTGACACCTTCGGCACGCACTCTGACTCCACGCGATCACCCTTGCGCAACAGAACCATTGCTGGAACTGCGGTCATTCACGGTCGCCTTCCCGAACAATGACAGGAACAGCACGCGGGCCGTTCACGGCGTCGATCTTTCTATTGCACCCGGAGAGGCACTTGGCATCGTCGGTGAATCGGGCTGCGGCAAGAGCGTTACCTGGCTCGCAGCCCTCAGGCTCCTCGGCAAGCGAGTTACGACGACAGGAAAGGTTCTTCTGGCGGGCCGCGAATTGTCGCGCATGAGCGAGCGCGAGATCGCCGCCGTCCGCGGTGGGAGGATTGGCCTCATCTTCCAGGATCCGACGAGTTCGCTCAATCCGGTCCATCGCATCGGACGGCAGATCGGCGAGGCGCTGTATTTGCATCGCGGACTCAGCGGCGCTGCCGCGCAGGCCGAGGCGCTGCGGCTTCTCGATCGTGTTGGCATCGCCGATGCGCCTCGCCGGCTGAAGCAATATCCGCATGAATTGTCGGGCGGCACAAACCAGCGTGTCATGATTGCAATCGCCTTGGCGGGTGAGCCGGACGTTCTCATCGCCGACGAACCAACGACGGCGCTGGATGCGACAATCCAGGCCCAGATCCTCGACCTCATTCGGGACATCAGGCGCGATACCGGCATGGGTCTCGTGCTTATCTCGCATGATCTCGGCGTTGTCGCAGACCTCTGCGACCGCGTCGCCGTCATGTATGCCGGACGCGTCGTGGAAACCGCCGCAACTGACACGCTGCTGCACCATCCACAGCATCCCTATACTCGCGGTCTGCTTGCCGCACTGCCGACACTGTACGGACCGCGGGTGCGTCTGACACCTATACCGGGTACTGTTCCCCCTCCCGATACGATGCCGCCCGGCTGCGCATTCGCCCCGCGCTGCCGCTCAGCCACGGCGGTCTGCCAGGCAAGTGTACCGACACTCGTCACCGTCGGCACCGATCATCAAGCCGCGTGTGTGCAACTTCCTGAGCCCCTTACCGAGCCCTCTGGCCACAAACAACGCAAGCACGAAGAGGTTCCGGCATGAACGCGATGCTGACCGTCAAAAAATTGGCAAAGCAATATTCCGCGGCTGGCTTACGCGGCGAGCGCCATCTACTACACGCGGTCGACAATGTGAGCTTTACATTGGAGGCGGGCCGCACGCTCGGCATAGTCGGCGAATCCGGTTGCGGCAAATCGACAACAGCAAAGCTGGTGCTCGGCCTCGTCGCAGCATCGTCCGGCCAAATAGATTTTGATGGCATGCCGGTAACGGCGGTGCGCGATGCGAAATGGCGGGCGTTGCGGCGCTCCATGCAGATGGTCCACCAAGACCCTTTGGCGGCGCTCGATCGCCGTCTAACCGTCGGCGACCAGGTGGCGGAACCGCTGGTCATCCATGGTCTCGAAGCGGATGATGCGGCCCGACGCGAGCGGGCCCGCCTGCTTTTCGAGGCCGTGGGTCTGCGCGTCGATCTTTTCCAGCGCTATCCGCACGAACTGTCGGGCGGTCAGCGCCAGCGTGTGGTCTTGGCTCGCGCTTTGGTGCTCGATCCAAAGCTCGTCGTCTGCGACGAGCCCATTTCGGCTCTTGATGTTTCCGTGGCAGCCCAGGTTATCAATCTTCTGCAGGACCTGCAGGCCCGTTTCGGCATGGCCTATCTCTTTATCAGTCATGATCTCAAGGTCGTGCGACAAATCGCTGATGAAGTGGCCGTTATGTATCTCGGCCGCATCGTCGAGCAGGGTCCGCCGGACAAACTCTTCCATGCACCCGCCCACCCCTATACGGAAGCACTGGTTTCGGCTGTGCCGACGCCTTGGAGGCGGACACACCAGCGCATCATACTATCGGGCGATCCGCCCAACCCGGTAGACCGGCCCAGCGGTTGTGCATTTCATCCACGCTGCCCGCGAGCCATAACCCGGTGCCGCACCGAGTCCCCGCCCCTGCAACGTATTGCTGACGGGCGGCTTGCCGCCTGTCATCTGGTGCCAGTGGCCGCGCCGATCCGCGCTGCAGCCTGATTTTACCGACAACCAAACCTTCCATCCGGAGTAGTACTTATGACTGACGATAGAACGCTGATCGCCGATCGCGTTATTGTGGCGGTATTCGATGGGTTGCGGCCAGATATGGTGACGCCGGAATTCACACCCAATGTGCTGCGGTTGGCCGCACGCGGCACCTGGTTCCGCCAGGCCCGCAGCGTCTTCCCCTCAGTGACCCGAGTCGCTACCACCGCGATCGCGACCGGCGCGCCCCCCACCGTCCACGGCATTGTCGGCAACGCGTTCTACCACCCCGCTGTTATGCTCGAGCGCACTTTCGACACGAGCCGGGCAGAACATATTCGCCGTGCCGAAGTGCATCACAACGGTCGTTTCGTCGATGTGGATACGCTCGGTGACGTGCTTGCCCGCGCCGGAAAACGGCTCGCTGTGGTGCACACGGGTTCAGCAGGATCAGCCCATCTCGTGAACCCACGCGCCAATGTCAACGGCCACTGGACGTTCTCGATGCACGGCCCGGATGGCACTCAAACGCCTGCCGCTTTCGAGGAAGCGCTGAAGCATATCGGCCCGCTGCCTGAACGTGAACTGCCTCGCCTCGGCGAAATGCAATACGCAGAGCGGCTCATGGTTGAGTACGTGTTGCCAACGCTTGCACCGGACGTAGCACTCGTCTGGTTCAATGAACCCGACACCACCTACCACTATAAGGGTCTTGGTTCGCCGGAGGCGATCGCGGGTCTGCAAGAAGCAGACAAGGCTTTTGGCAGTATCCTCGATTGGGTAGATGCACAGCCCAATGCAGATCGCATCGTTGTAATCGTCGCCTCGGACCATGGTCAGATTTCGACAAGTCTTATTCATCCACTATTCGATGGCGCAGGCAAAGCGGGTTTCGACATCGGCACAAGGGACGAACTTGACGGTGCGGCATTTGTCGCCACCGGCGGTCTCAGCGGCGAAATACGCCTGCTCCATGGCGACCGTACCAAGCTCGACCATCTTGCCGCCTGGCTTGTGGAACAACCCGAAGTCGGCCATCTGTTCTCGCCCGGCCGCAACGAGATCGAAGGTCACATTGAGGGGACTTTGTCGCTCGGCCTGATGGGCAATGGCCATGATCGACAGCCGGACCTTATGTTCATCCTCAGATCCGACCTGACACCCGATCAGTTTGGGCTGCCGGGCCTTGGTATCATGACACCCGGCGATGTACCGCTTGGCGGCGGCATGCATGGCGGTATCAACCCACATGAACTTAACACCGTACTGATCGTCGGAACCGAGACGTCAGAGGGACGAGGCCAACATTCTGCAGCACCGGCCGGCATTATCGATGTCACGCCGACCGTGCTCGGCCTGCTTGGTCTGCCGCAATCCGCAACGATGCGTGGCCGTAATCTCATCCACGCGCCCCGCGAAGAAGCGCGCGTCAAGCGTCACTCCACGGGGTTTGGTGCCTTCACCCAGCATGTTGATATTGTCGAGCAGGACGGCCGAAGCTTTATCCTCGGCGGCGGACAGTAGCTAAGTCCGGCCGTTCCGCGCAGAGCAGCCGTCTCAAAAAGTTTAAAATAGAAAGGACGAAGGCGCATCACGCGCCTTCGTCCTTTTCGTAACTGGATAGTCAGGCACGGCCGAACGATAAATTATCCGGGCGCAGATCCATGAAGTAGAAGGTGGTCGGACGCCAGGCAATTGACTTCTTGATCGCATAGGCCTCGCTCGGCTGATAGAGGATCGTCGCCTCGGCTTCATCTTCCCAGATATCGAGCAACTGCGAGAACAGAGCCTTGCGCTTGGCCGGATCGGTTTCAGCTTCCAGCTGATAGCCTACCTTGTTGAAAGCCTCCGCTGTGTTCCACATCCCAGAGACCTGGACTTCACCGGCTGGCCCCCACGCCACCCAGATCGCACCGAGTGGATCTGGCAGGCGCGTCGAGTTCGACCAGTTGAAAATCTGCACGCCCGGACCGCGCAGCTGCGCCGAGTTCTCGACCACCTGAAGCGACGCATTGATACCCACAGCTTTCCACTGTTCGATCAGCACCTGACCGCTTTCCAAAGCGTTCGTGTAGTAGTTGGCCTGAGTCCGATAAACGATCGGCTCGCCCTCGTAGCCAGCTTCGGCAAGCAATGCCTTTGCCTTCTCGGGGTCGTAGGGAAGTTTCCGGCCCTCAAGAAACATCTGGCCATATTCCGGGAAATTGTGGCTGGCAGGCACAACCGCCGTACCCTGCCACAGGGTATCGACGAGCTTCTGCCGGTCAATGGAGCAGACGAGAGCCTGCCGAATGCGCTTGTCGGCGAGGATCTTGTCCTTCTCGTTAAAGGCAAGCACATGCACATTGGCGAGAACGACCGAACGTACGTCAATATCGGGATAGCTGCCGACAACGCTCATCTGGTCTGGCGGGACATTGGTGATGAGGTCATAGTCGCCAGCTACAAGGCCAGCGACGCGGGCGGCGAGCTCCGGCACGCGTTTGAAGCTTACGCGTTTGGCCGTGGGCTTGGCCATGAAATAGTCGTCGAAAGCTTCCAGCACAGTCGCGTCAGTGGGGTTGTGCGACACAACCCGGTAAGGACCAGTTGCAACGGGTTTGCGGGAATAAGCTTCAAAACCCATTTCCTCATAGGCACGCTTGTTGACGATCCAGGAACACCAGGAGGCGAGACGCTGTTCAAGCAGCACGTCCGGCACCTTTGTGCGGAACCGCACCGTGTAGCGGTCAACGGCATCGACACCGGCCAGCACGCCGAAATAGGCCTTGCCACCGGGGATCTGGGCCTTGTCGCCCCACATGCGTCCGTCACGGAATGTATAGGCAACGTCATCGGAGGTCAGCTCGTCACCATTGTGGAATTTCACACCCTGGCGCAACGTGACAACGAGTTCCTGCGGCGATACGCGTTCCCATTTGGTGGCGAGATGCGGCTTGAGTGCGGAGCCGCCGCCATCGGCTGCACCGAGAAAATCGCGGCGGATCAGCGTGTCGAAGATTGAATAGGTGACGCGCGTGCCGACATTGGATAGTTCGCGTGCAGGCTCGAGAGTTGCCGGCAGATCAGCCACTGCTACGGTGAAGTTGGGACGATTGTCGTCCTCGGCAAAACTCGGGGATGCACTCAAAACAAAGGGAGCCGCGACGGCACCTTCCAGAAAGTGTCGGCGTGAAATTGTGACCATTGTATTTCCTCGAGACCAGGCATAGTTGGACGTCTCGCAATGATGATTGCAAGACCGTGGGAGAGTGTGAACGATAGGCCCCCATACCTAGTTCACGCAGATGACGTCGCTGTGACATTGGCCAACGATCTGACTGTCGGATGTGCTTGTGTGAGAAGGCGCGGATCGTCGAGAAGTATGGCATCTGGGGCTAGGAGCGCTAGCCGTTTGAGGCCATCGAGGTCGATGTGCCCGACGGGGAAATGTGGATGTTCTTCAGGCAACGGCACCGAGCGCGGCTGGCCGACCATGATGGCGAGTCGCATCCCTTCGCCGTGCACGGCAGCAGCGCGTTCCGGAGTTGCCATGCCTTGCCACAGCCTGAACCAGGTTGCGCCGGCATTTCGTGCCGTTGCGTGTGAATCCGGATCCGCCACCAGCGCTAGAATGGCTATGTCCGCTGCTATTGTTCGCACCGCGGTGATAAGTGCGATATCGCGCAAACCAAGCATGATTCGCGCCATTGCACCACTGGCCGCCACCTCATTGATGATCTGGGGAAGGTTCGCACGGTCCATCAGCTTCACGTCCAGCAGAAGGCCAAGTGGACGCGATGCGTCGATGGCTTGCTTTAGCGTCATGACAGCCGGCACGAGACTGCGTAGCGTCGCTAGATCGAGCTCAGCCACGGCACGCGGATCGCCGTAGAGACGCAGGAGGTCTGCGTCGTGCAGACACACGTAAACGCCGTCTGTCGTGCGACGTACATCCGTTTCCACCGCATCCGCGCCACCGGCCATTGCCGCTTGAAAGGCCCCGGCAGTATTCTCGGCGGCCAGGAGTGCGCCGCCGCGATGCGCAATCACAAGCGGCGGATGGTCGGGATTGATCCACGATATGAATGGCATTGCCTTATCCCCTGCCAATTGTCGGATCTAGCCTGTCGCGGAGCCAGTCTCCGAACAGGCTCATGCTCAGCGTCGTCAGGAAAATGACAAGGCCGGGAAGAACTGCAATCCACCATGCATTGAGGAGATACCCCCGCCCTTCGCCAAGCATCAGCCCCAGGGATGTGCCGGGCGGCTGCACGCCGAGGCCAAGAAAGGAGAGCGACGTTTCCAGAAGGATCGTACCCGGGAAGTTCAGCGTTGCTTGGACGACCAATGACGAGACAATGTTCGGCAGGATATGTCGCAGGATTACACGACCGGGCCGTGCGCCCAAAGCCTCGACTGCGTTGACATAGTCGCTCTCCTGTTCCGACACGACAAGGCCCCGCGCCAGTCGCGTGTAGCGATCCCACCCATCGATACTGACAAGAATGATGAAGAGCACGATATTATTGCCGAAGAATGCGAGCATCGTCAGCGCCAGAAGCAGCGACGGAATCGAGGCCTGCGCATCGACCAGCATCATGATGATCTGGTCTACTACGCCCCTGAAACGCGCCGCAATGAAGCCAAGAGCCGTTCCAAAAACAGCTCCGATCAACGTACCGAGGACAGCGATCAGGATTGACGTGCGAACGGCATAGATGAGCCGGCTCAGAATGTCCCGTCCGAGTTGATCAGTGCCCAGTATATATGTCACGTCCCCGCTGACGGAGAGCGGCGGGCGAAGGCGGGCCACCAAATTCTGGCTCGAATAGTGGAGAGGCGCGAGCCAGTCAGCGAAAATGGCCACAAATACAACAAAGACAAGAAAAGCCGCCGAGACCAAGACGGTCGGCGACATGGCGAGACCGCGTCTCCGTTTCGGAATGGCGGTAACGCCCTCGGCTGGATCAATCGTCGTCACGATGGAACCGCGCTCGAAGCACGCCGAAAGCCGCCCAGCCGCGGATCAATCAAGATGTGAAGTATATCGACCAGCAGATTGGCACAGACCATGATGAGCGTAATGGTGAGAATGGAAGCCTGAACGACCGCAAGGTCGCGCGTCGCGACGGCATCAACCAGAAGCCGGCCTAGACCTGGCCAGGCGAAAATTGTCTCGGTCACTGCACTTCCGGCCAGAATGCCGCCGATCTCGATACCGAGGAACATAAGAAGTGGCACAGCGGCATTTGGCAGAGCGTGGTAGATAACAACCCCAAGCGGTCTCACGCCTCTGGCTCGGGCCGCGCGAATGAAAGGCTTCCCCAGCACTTCTAACGTCGATGTTCGGGCAAAGCGGGCAAGTCGCCCGGCAAGCGGCAGCCCTAGAGTCACCATCGGCAGAACAAGATGAGCAAAGCTATCAGACCCTGCCGATGGGAGCACGCGCAGCTTCAACGCAAAGAGTAGAATGAGCAGTATCCCGAGGAAGAAAATCGGAATGGCATAGCCGAACACTGCTGTGGCCATGGCGAGCCTGTCAATCGAACTATTGTGCTTGAGAGCGGCCACAATACCGAGCGGGAGGCCAACGAAAAGAGCGAGTAGCAGGGCTGACAAACCAAGTATTGCCGTCTTCGGCAAAGCCTCCACTACCGATTGGAAGGCCGGGCGGCTATCCGCAAAAGAAACGCCGAAATCACCTTTGACGGCGCTGACAAGGTAGAGCCCATATTGTTCGTAAAGCGGCCGGTCGAGCCCCCATGCCTCACGATAATAGGCGCGGACATCTGGCGGCGTATCGATCGACAGCATGATGTCAGCCGGATCGCCTGCCATACGCAACGCGACGAAAACACCGGAGACACAAAGGAAAAGCGTAAAAATGGCGCGGCCGAAACGCAGTGCGAGAAACTTCAACATTATTGAGCTTGGGTGCCCCTAAGTTCGCGAAGGGGATTATGTACGAACCTATCGGTGACAAGTTGATGACGTAAAGCCTCATTCTGAACTACAATCGCTTGAAAACGCCCAGGCAACGGCGCTAAAGCAACAGACTCAGAGCAGCCTAGAACGTTCTAATTGGTGGCCGAAAGCGCCGATAGTTTCCCCAAACGCACCACGTGACTCTGCTGGCTTTATGCAAGCCTATTGACTAGCACATATTTGTTCGCTATTTGTTCTACACCATGTCAGAGAAAACACTCCGAATATAACGCAGATCGCGTCTCCCCTCGCCCCCTCGGCGACCGATCCCTGTTGCGTATATTCGGAGTGTTCCATGTCCCTCCTCCCCGTCAATGAATCCGAACACCTGTCGTCGATCCGCGCGTCGGCGAGCAGAAGTTCTCGTTATCCGAACGGTACCATTCGCTGCATCGGCGCGGCCATGTTTCGAACCCTGGATGCGCACGCGTATGGCTGCTTGTTGGATCTGGACACTGATGTGTCGTCGTGGTCTTGCCTGCCGTTCATTGTAGTAAATGATGGTGAGCGCCACGCACCAGATTTTGTCGTCACACGAGCGGACGGCGACTTTCTCGTCGATGTCGTGGTCGCCGAGAACCCCCAATTGCCGTCATGGCTGGCAGGCGCAGCGGCGCGTAGAGGATATTCCCACTTTGCCGTCTTCAAAGCCGATCTCATTGCAAAATCCGTTCGGATTGCCAACGCCAAAGACCTCCTGAGATACGCGCGGTGGACAACGCCGCTCGGGGATCGACTGAGGCTCCTTACCACTCTCGACGAACACGGCTCCCTGACAGTGGCCGAATGCCTCACTGCATTCAGGGAGATTCCGGCAATGGCCGGTTTGGCATCGATGGTGCTGCATCGGTTCCTCGAAGTCGATCTCGACGACGAGCTCTTAGGTCCCGACACATTGGTTCGGCGGCACCGCGCCTGACATCGAGCTTTGGCCGATCAACGCACTTTCAAATGGTGTACTATGAGCAAAAAAACGAACAATCTTCGCAGAAATATCTCGCAGTTTCTCGCACACTGCGCGATGTCGAAGGCGTGCCGGAACCAATATCAACTGCGTTACGGTCTGCCCGTGGTTCTCGGAATTGTGGTGCCTGACCCGGACGACATCGAGGTCTATACAGCGATCGTCGATTATGTGGCCAACAAGGAAGCCCGGACATGGGGCTTTGGGGTTGGGCGTTACGACGCCGAGGTGGTGACCCTCAAGCATAGTGGCAAGGGCCAAAGGCCGGACAGCAAGAACGTTTTGCGCAGTCTGGCCAACACTCAACGCGTTATTGTCGTGGCGGATTGCCTCGATGCCCTGCCCACCGAATTTTCTGCCGTTGCGGACGGCGTCGTTGAAATCCTGCCTCCAGACCCACGACATATCAGGGCCGCTGCATGGGTCTGTGTCGGAGAAAGGATCTCCTTGGCGGAAGCGTCAACGATCGCCGAGAATCCGCTGAAGATTATTGCAGTGGCAATGCGTCCAGGCCGCTCCATCAAGAAATCGATCTCTTTGCTGGAAGGGTTTCCGGGAAAAGGCACCAGTTCGCCCAATCTTGGCGACGGTCCGCTCTTAAAGGACCTGCACGGGCTCGGCGAAGCAGGGCAATGGGGAGAAGAACTCGCAATCGATCTCGCCGACTGGAAATTTGGAAAGATTGGTTGGGCTGAAGTAGACCGAGGGATCCTTCTAAGCGGTCCACCAGGGACCGGCAAAACCACGTTTGCCGGTGCGCTCGCAAGAACATGCGGAGCGCATCTTGTGATCGCTTCCCTCGCTCGATGGCAATCGATGGGGCATCTGGGAGATTTGCTGAAAGCGATGCGAGCTTCGTTCAACTCAGCGCGCATCAATACGCCGAGCATTCTTTTCATCGACGAAATCGACGCGGTTGGCGACCGGGATAAGGCCACCGGCGACAACAGACAGTATCACATCGAGGTCGTCTCGGGCCTCCTCGAGCAACTCGACGGCGCGGAGAAACGCGAGGGCGTCGTTGTGGTTGGTGCTTGCAACAATCCCGCTTTTTTGGACCCCGTCTTGACGCGCGCCGGACGACTGGATCGGCATATCAAGATTCCCCTCCCCGACGTGGACGCACGCCTTGGCATCCTGCGGTGGCATTTACGCAACGACCTAACTGACGACGAACTAGGTACCGTCGTCGAAGCGGCGGACGGCTGGTCCGGTGCCGCCATCGAAAAGTTGGTCCGAGATGGTCGCAGGCTTGCGCGGCGGCGTCGACGGGGGCTTCAAGTTGGCGACCTCATTGAATGCCTTCCTGAACGGTACACGTTTTCAGCATCGTTTATGCGCCGCAATGCATTCCACGAAGTCGGCCATGCGATCGTCGGCTTGGAGCTTGGCGTAGGAAACCTTGTTGAAATCAGGCTTTCGGATTCGGTTGAGATCGACGGGGCGAGTCATCAGGAAGGTGGCATCGTACATTTCGATGAAATCTCGAACCTGGAGAGGCTTCCCGCCCAAATTCTCGACAGGATTGCGTTGAACGTCGCGGGCGCTGCCGCAGAGCAAGTATTCTTGGGCGTTCACGGTTCCGGATGGGCGGGTGTCCGAGGGTCCGATCTTCATAGGGCGACCTTGCTGGCGTTGTCCATGGAAGCGTCGTACGGCCACGGCGAGACGTTCTTGTACTTGGCGGACGACACGGAGCCGGAACTAACCGCCGCAATGCGATTGAACCCCCTTCTCCAACAGAAAGTCCGGCAGATTCTCGGGCAACAATTTGATCGCGCCAAGGATATTTTGAATAGCAGACGTGTGGATGTCGAAGCCATCGTTCAAGCGCTTCTGAGAGAGCGGCACTTGACCGGGGGCGACGTTCTACGAATCCTCAAAGGGACACTCCAGTGATGTTGCATCGACGAAAGCATCTAGAATTCTGCCAGTTGACGGACCTTCTCCTGCTGCGGCGGGCACGAATAGCGCGTGCCGAGTAAGCGAACACGAGGGCCGCACAAGAATTCAATCCAAACAGATGAAAAAGCGTGGAAGCATCGCTTCCGCGATGGAGAACCAATATGCAAATTATCAATGATGCCGATCAGGCTGCGCACAAACTTAATGTCGAAATCGAAACCCTCGAAAACTTGCTCCGCGATTTGAAGAGTCTCCGCTCGGGAAGCTTTCCCGATAAGAAAGCACTGGCATCGGCACCGCTCATCGACCAATGGTCGCTTGGGACAAGACCCGTGCCTTGTCTTTACGGTGTGATCTCGGGCCATCCTCGCTTCCGTAGATCGGAAGGCGTCACCAGCGACGTTTGGGTCATGTCTCCGAACCGCAGGTTCATTCGAACAATGTCTCGATACTATCGGCTTGGAGTACGCGCCGGAAAGACATGACGTTCAGAATAATATCGATCCGTCTGGTTTAACATCACATCACCTTGGAGGAAGCATTGGCAAGGTCAACGCCGCAGAGCGCGATCCGCAATCCCCTGTCCTATATCTTTGGCGTGGATGCTAATGTCGGTGTCCTGCGTGAACTCGTGCGGCATGGCGGCCTTCTGTCCAGCTCCGATATCCGGTACAGGTCCGGGCTGTCCAAAAGCAGTGTCAGGCTCGGGTTGATCTCTCTGGAGCGATCGGGGGTTGCAATCAGTGAGGGCTCGCAGTTCACGAAGCTACACCGCTTCAATCGAGCCCATTCTCTCGGCCCGCAAATCGAGGTCCTTTTCGATGCCGAGACGAACCGATTTTCCCAAATCGTCGACACCGTTCGAAACAGCGCCGGCGATCGGCGATCGTTAGTCAAAAGCCTGTGGATTTACGGAAGCGTTGCCCGAAAGGAAGATGGACTGGAAAGCGATCTCGACATCTGCCTGATCGCAGATAGCCAGTATCTTGCCGAAGCGGTGGACGCTGTCAGGGAGCACCTTCAGAAACCGTCCACAAGACTCGGCTTCGCTCTAAGCGTTGTCGGACTTGATTTGACGGATGCAGCACGGCTCTCCCACGACGCCGATCCTTGGTGGATTAGCATGATCGTGGATGCCATCGTCCTTGTAGGAGATCGACCCGAAGATGTCCCGATTCGTGGAATGCGCGATGGGCGATCATCCTAGCTATCGCCGTCGGCTTGATCCTGTTCTGGCATACCGGGGCAGGTTTAGTCGTCTCGGCATTGATGGCATGGGGGTAGCCTTTGGAGAGATGATCCTTGCTGGCCTTAGGATATTGACACACGTGTTTTGCTAACCAGGTTGTGGAAACATTGCGCTGCTTCCTTAGGAGGAGCCATCGACAATCTCTTGTTTGATGCCGAGCATGAGACGCAATATCCTTAGGGTAGGCCTAAAAGCAGCGAAGAATTCGGGCACGCGCACATTGAGGCGCTATTCAAGATTGTCGAACCCAGCAGGTTAAACGTTGGCTATCAATAATGCTAAGAATAAAATATGACCATCCCAAGTATCAACCTATAGACAAATAGCCCGGAACGAACCGAGAAACATTCACTAGATCTTGATTGGCGATGCCATAATGGCGCAACATCGTGTTGTTTTATCGAAAGATTCTTGAGAAATGGATCTTGCGCTTGGCATAATCTCGTGCAATACAGCGCCTCCCGAGCAAATCGGGCAGAAAAAAGGCAAGTGCAACCATGAATAGAAACATATCGATATTTGCGCGGAACGACCGCCAAACTGCTTTCTAAAGCATCGGTATGTATTGCCGATGCTATGGGCATCGGTTTGTCGCTCGTTCCCCTCCGGAAATACCTGAGTCTTCTTGGAAAGGGAACCACCATGCGTGCACGTCATATTCTCCAATTTCATCGCGAGCTTCAACGCGGCGTCGAGGGGCGGCCAATTCCGTCCGGTCCGACATTTCTCCTGCCGTCATCCAAACGTTCGGGTGTTGATGCAGAGACCCACGAAAGAGGCTGCCATATACCGGCAATCTGACTTCCGCCGATACGGCCAATTCCACTTCACTACCGTACGTCCCGACCAAGCGATCTGATGCCTCGCGCCGCCCTCCCCTGCGGACGAAGGCATCGACACGCGGGTCATTCGTCAACGACCTCACCAACCAGGAGGTCGTGGTCGAAAGCCAAATCGAACGCGGTCTCGGGACGATCCTGCTTGCGCAGCACGATGTTAACCGCATCGAAGATCAGCCAACGGCGGTTCGATATAAGGACGACGATGGTGTGGTGCGCGAGCACACGTTCGATTTCCGCGCTTGGTATCTAAGCGGAAAGATCGTTGCCTTTGCCGCGAAGGCCTCGGGACAAGTCGCGAGGAGCGGGATCCGTAGGACACTGTCCTTGATTTGCGAGCAGAGTTTGAAGGGCTTTGCCCACGAGGTCGTGCTCGTGACGCAGAACCAGATCACCGACGGCCGCGTATGGAACGCCAGCCAAGTCGTTCGCTCACGGAAGATGAGGAACGACGAGCATTGCGAGCAACTTCGCGGGTTTGCCGCGCAGTTCAGGGGTGCGATCAGCATGGCTGACCTGATCTCCTCCTTTGAAGTACCGGCATACGGCCGCAACGCCATGTTTTGCCTGATTTACGATGGGTACCTAGTTCCGATCGAACCACACGAACGCATTCAATTCACGAGCCTTCTGGCCGTGAACCGCAACTGAGGGAAAGGAAATCACAATGCCTCAAGTCAAAACCAATCTCGGACCACGTCAGATCATCCCGTCCTATCGCTTTGGACTGTTCGACAAAGTCCTCATCGATGGTGTCGAGAACGGCGTCGCCAGTTCGGACGGCCGGATCCACGTCTTTGTCCGCAAGGACGGACCGGCAATCCCGCAAACGTTCAGCAACGAGCAGGTGCACGAGATGCTTCATGCGGAACCAACGTTGATGGAAGTTCAGCCCCGAGCGTATGCGCCAGTCGAAGCTAAGCTTCGGCACAACGGCGTTGCCTTGGTAAGCGAACTCTCGGAATCCCAGCAGATGAAGGTGCTTGTGAAGCAGGAGTTCTGCCGTAGGTGGCTTGCGCTCGAGGCCAACGACAACTCCCTTCGCCGGTCCGACAAGTGCATGAAGCCGCGCATCGTGAGCATCTGCAACGAGATCCTGGCCGACCGCAAGCTCGGGTTCGAAAAGAAGATGCGCTGGAAGGCATCCTCCCCAACCGTCGACACTCCGCCTGCACGCACGCTTCGTCGGTGGCTGAAGATCTACGAACTCTCCCATTCCAACGCGGTCGCGCTCAAGGACCATTTCGGCCGTTCGCGCAAGCGGGATGAGTTCACGCCCGAAGAATATGGCATCCAGCAGTCCTTTGCATTGCAGTACGCAAGCACTAAGAAGCCGACCATGCTGCATCTCTACAAGTTGATGTGCACCAACGTCAACGACCAGAACATCCAGCGCGCAGCAGCAAAACAGCCAAGTCTTCGGGTGCCATCCCTGAAGACCTTCCAGAACCGCATCAACTCATTGCCGCCTTTTTTCGTCTATGCTGGCAGGTATGGCGACGGTGCCGCCCGCGCAAAGTTTGCGATGGTCACCACGGGTGTGAACGCCACCTATCCTCTCGAGCGTACTGAAGCGGATGAGTGGAGGATCAATCTCCAAACGCTGCTTGCTCAGGCGGATATCTGGTCGACTCTGACGACGGAAGAAAAGGCCGCCGTCCAACGCAGCCGCCTGTGGTTTTCCGGTGTGATTGACGTCGCGACGAAGTGCATTCTCGGTTTCCGAATTACCCGGAAAGAACCCTCGACCGAGTCTTCGATCACTGCGCTTGAAATGGCGGTCTGCGATACGAGCAGGTACGCTCTGGCAGCCGGCTGCGAGACCCCCTGGGACATGTTCGGTGGCGTCGAAACGGTCGCTACGGATTCGGGTGCTGGTTACGCCTCTCTTGCCTATCAAGTCACCGTCAATGATCTCACCGGCAGTGGCCTTCTGCCTCCGTCCGGCGAGGCGCACCTTCGCGGAACCGTCGAACGCTTCTTCCAGACGATGGACACGATGGGCCTGAGTTTCTTCTCGGGTCGCACGTTCGGGTCGATCCTGGCCAAGGGAGACTATGACGCCGAGGGCAACGCCAGCCTTTGCATGGACACAGTCAACAAGATTTTCATCCGCTTGATCGTCGACTTGTATCACAACACGGCCCACAGCTCGCTCGGCGGCGAAACTCCACGCAATGCATGGCTGCGTCTGTCATACGAACATGGCATTGCACCCCCGCCCACCGGCACGCGGCGTCGCAATATTTTTGGGACCAATGTCGAGCGCAAAATTACAGCGGAAGGTATTCCATTTCTCGGCATCTTTTTCGACTCTCCAAAACTCCAGGAATTGCGCCGCACCGTCCACAACCGGAACGTTCTCGTCAGAATTGACCGTTTCGATTTGTCTGGAGTTTCCGTTTGGTCAAAAGAGGGATGGTACCACGTCCCTGCGCGCTTGGCCGGACTGGAAGGCGTGAGCGTATGGGCGTGGACGGCCGCTGCCGAAAAACTGCGGGCGATCAACCGGGCTAACACAAAAGTCTCCGAACAAGTGGTGTTCAGGGTAATCAAGTGGCTCGCGTTGCAGGCTTCCCTCGCAGAAGCCGAGGCCGAGCTCGCCACACCAGTCCTCAGCGACGAACACTTCCGCAAGATCGAGCATCGACTGACCCGCTATATCACCGTGGTTGAAGGCGACACCGGCGACGACGTCGATTTCGCCACGCTCGGCGAATGGGCACCATCCAGCGAATTCTCGGAGCTTTTCGGCGTCGATCTCGTCGTTTTCAAACCCGAACCCGTGAAGTCCGCTGCCAAGAAAAAGCGGGAGGTTAAGGGTGCAGCCCAGACCACCGCGCCTGCAGACGACAACCAATATCCAACCGTCGACGTCGATGACGAGGAAGTCGATGACGAGGAAGACGACGACATCGACCAGTTCGGAAGCATCGTTCGCTTTCGGACCGATTTCTAACCCAAACGCAAAAAGGAGTACACCATCATGCACGACAACCCTCACCGAGACCACATCCACGAAGCCACCAGCAGAGTGCGGGCGACTATGTCGCCCGGCGTGGTGGCCCGCGCCGAGAAGATGGCCGAAATCAATGCTCAATACATTCCGACTGTGCGGGACAAGATCCTGAACGCGCGCTTGGATTCCCTGTTTGAAAGCCTGGTGGCCACGCACAACTCCGAGATGGACAAGAAGCGCATCTTGATTATTCTCGGCGAGTCCGGCGCGGGCAAATCGCGCTTGCTCGACCATAATTTTGCACAGCGCGAAGCCTTCCAGCCCTACGTGGATTCATATGGGACGGTAACGCGGCCGATGCTTCGCTACAATGCACCTCAACCTTGCACGCCGAAAATGCTGGCGCTTGAAGGGCTCGACAAGCTTGGCTATCCCGTTGAAGGCAACTTGACCGAAGCAAAGGCTTGGCAGCTTTTCAGATACCAGTTGATGGTGCGCAAGACACTTTTTGTCCACATCGACGAGGCACAGCATTCGGTCATGAACAGGGACAAAGACATCGTCCAAAAGGTCTCGGACGGTTTCAAGAACCTTGTTCAAATGCAATGGCCGGTGCGCCTGATGCTATCAGGCGTGTCGCCGTTGGAGGAACTCGTTCTTCGCGACAAGCAGATCAAGGAGCGATCTCTCGTTATCCAACTCGACAACATCAATGTTGAGCGACACAAGAAGCTCATCCAGTCGGTGCTTGAGACGGTGATCGTAGATCACGCCTCCCTCGACCTCGATGATTTCGTCACCGACGAATTTCTCGATCGTCTCGTCCATTCCTGTGGAGGCAGTTTCGGATCCATCATTCAAATGATCCGCACCGCGGTCCGAGAATGTTTCGTTGATCCTGATCAGCCCGACGTCGTCCGCGCCAAGCATTTCAAGTCGGCCTACCAATCGATTTCTGGATGCGCGCCACTGGAGAACCTTTTCGTTCGAAAGGACTGGGCAAAGCTCGACCCTGGCTTGGCCTCATTGCCGCCAGTAAAGCCGGGAAAAGGGTCAACCGACGGAACCATGGGCCTCCGTTACGGGGAACGCCCATGAGCGAGCTTGGCATTACGCTGCCGCTCCAGGCCGATCAATCACTTGCGAGCTTTTGCTCGCAAGTGGCTTCAGCCAATGGAGCTTCTAGCGCCCGAGAGTTCTGCATGCACATGGGAATGCAGTTCCAGCACGTGGTCGATGGAACCGCCGAATCCATCGAGCGTCTGGCAGTCCTCAGTGGCGTGGGTGTATCTTGTCTGAGCAAAGCCGCCGTAATCAAGCAGGGCGGCATGTACCTGATCAATGGCGAAAAACTGAGGAGGCCCTTCCTGCGTCGTTCACGTTTAAGGTACTGTCCGGCCTGTCTCATCGGCGACAACGCGCGTGAAGATCGTCTGCCGCAAGCTCGTCTCTACGGTCGACGCGATTGGTTGGTTTCATTCATTCGCACATGTCCTGTCCATCAAATCGAATTCGCCACGCTGGAAAATCCGGCAGGGCCCTCGCTACTGCATGATTTTACGGCGGTGATGCGTGACAAGTCATTGGACCTCGACTCTGTTCTGGCGGGTTCACAAGGCAGAAATCCTTCCAACTTTGAACAATATGTCACGGGTCGTCTGACCAATGGAACGGCGTCAGTTGGATACCTTGACTTGCTGCCGCTATACGCTGCGGGCAGGTCGTGCGAAATGCTGGGAGCCATCCTTGAACATGGCATCAAAGTGGCTTCGGACAACATTTCGGAATCACAATGGTGGTCATGCGCCGAAAGTGGCTTCAAGGTCATGTCGAATGGTGAAGAAGCGATCAGGGAATGCTTGACCGCATTTCATGACCGCTTCTTCACGACGTCGAGGGATATTGGCGGTCGGTCGTTGTACGGGCGCTTCTATGAATGGCTGGCACATGAAAATGAGGACTCCGCCTACGATCCGATCCGCGATCTCATCCGTGCGCATGCGGTGGCGACTCTTCCGTTGGGACCGGGAGACGAAATGTTCGGCCCCCTCACGATCCCCAGACGCTGGCATTCGGTACACACCGCGGCGCGGGAATTTGGGGTTCATCCAAAAAGGCTGCGAAAGCTCGCGATCGGGGCTGGTTTGGCGAAAGAAGCTGCTATCGACTTGACCGACGATCGAATCCTTCTTGATGCATCCGAAGTGGAGACGCTCATCCGGCATGGTCGGGAAGCACTTAGCTACAATGACGCTAGAGCATATGTGAATGCTCCTCGAGTGCAGTGGGAAATTCTCATTAAACTGGGATACGTGAAGCCGTTCGTGGAAACAGCGACAGGACCGGCGTTGAAAGCGAAGTTCAGCCTCAGTGAGCTCGATCGATTCCTGGCGAAGATTTCTCGATCGGGCATTGGAGAGCCCGTTGTCGGAGAAACATATACGATTCCCGATGCCAGCAAGCGGGCCAACTGCAAAGCAAGTGAGGTCATCGACTTACTTCTTCAAGGCGAACTCAGAGAAGTTGCCATCGACACAATGACCAGCGGCTTCTTGGCGGTACAGGTCAATCCTTCCGAAATTCGCCGTAAAACGGCGCTCATCGCTCATGGCGGAGTGTCATTGAAACAGGCCGAAAAAAAATTGCAAACGTCGAGTCAGGTTCTGCGGGCGCTCCTGGAACTTGGCGCGATCGCACCCAGGATTGCGATCAATCCTACCAACCGTTGCCCCCAAACCATCATCTATCCTGTTGACCTCGAGTCGTTCAAAGCTCGATATGTTTCACTCAACAACCTCGCAATTGAACGAGATGAACATATCCGAAGGACAAAAAAGTTTTTGAATGACGCCGGCATTTCTGCCGCCTTCGATCCTGAAAAGGTTCACGCCACATTCTATGAGCGAGTCAAAATTCCGGTCTAACATTTTGCAACTAAACGATTTTATTCAGCCCCGTTTTTGCGGGGCTTTTTTTGTTTGAGAGGCTAGGTATCCGAGTAATCCGGGACAAATGGACATGTCTCTTGGGTCAATCGCATTGCCGCAGATACTAAATTCGTCAATGATTTCAACAACTCTGGGCCATAGCTCGTTACTTTTGACAAAGCATATGACATGAGCAAGCCCATATGGCCCCACGGCAACGAATAACGTCGGTAAAGTAGGTCCATATGTCCCGGACTTAATCGCGGTAGGAACTTGATGAAGACCCGAACGAACGTCGTTCGGGTCTTCAGTTTTTACATATGTATCTTTGCAGTCAGGCGAGCGCGAACTGCTGGCCTGGTGATGCTCGCAGGGAGGATTGTCCTCAGGCAGCCCACGGTGTCCTTTCACTACGAATTGGTTGTCCCAGAATTCTGGGGCAGCTATATTCTTCAGATCGGGCCACACTTTAGAAACTGACTCCACAGACGCCAACAAAGCCTCTTATGGTGACATGAGTGAGCCCCTATGGCCCCACGGCAACGAAAAGTGTCCAATGCATCTTAGCATCATTCCTTCGCTGCAAAATCGCCAGGGATGGCTAAGCCGACAAATGAATAAGGTTCCCCCCATTTCGACGTATCACGGGCCACGAGGATGCAGCGCCGCTTTTTAGATATCTCGAGCGCATCTGCGCACACTTTTTCTGCTGTGACATGTCTCTTGGAATGAAGCTCTGGCGGAAACACGTAGAAGACTAACGCTGCATCGCGGATCGATGGCGGAGTTACGATGGCCATACAAACATGTTTTGGGTCCCGCCAATTTTTCTCAACGCTGCGTTTCAGTTTATCCAGATCACGCTCCAGTCGTATCTGTTCCCGTAAATCGAGCGACCTGTAGATATCAAGAACCATCCCAAGCCACCGCTCGGGTTTCCGCCTCTCAAGGCCGTCAGTCAACCGATAAAAATAAGGGCTAATTTTCGGTCTCGGCTTCTCAATCTTCACTCCTGCGTCGCGGCTGGTGTAAAATTTGTCGATCGGTCCCGACATGCCGTCCAGTGTCAAAGTATCGACACGCGTCTCAAGTTGAGAAACATTGAATCCTGTCTCAAGGTAGAACCCGAGTAAGTCCAATTCATCGGCGTGGGTTGAGATTGTCTTTTGAAATCTCTGCCGTTCGAGGAAATAGTGAACAATCCGGGCAGGCGATTGCAAAATTTCAACGACACACTCGAGATCAGCGACGTTCATGGTGGCACCAAGAAGCATATCTTCAGAAATCCAACCAGCGTCCTTGAGATCTTTTTCGGATGCGGAGAGGACTGAAAAGTCGTCTAGCGTCACTGAAACTCTTGCGATCTGATCCACATCTCGCGACAAAACACCAAAATTCTTTAGTGCCGTAGAGGCGGAGCTGTCTCCGGCCTGGCCTTGCCAAATGAGTGCTTCCAACCTGGATGACTGTACAGAGGGCGAAGAAATTAGATCGCGTACATGACGCTTTATCCCGGAATTATGTAGCAAAAACCACCAGATTTAGAATCCAGCATGGCGTAGCCTTGATTGAGCAGATCAGGAGCGGTGGTGAATGGATGTAACGGTAGAGTTGAAACGGAAAAGGGGAGAGATTCTCGACAGGCTGGTCGAAATCCGTGAGGCGCAAGCAAAACTGGAAGTCCAGATGGGCGCACTGGATCAGGTCATCGCGATCTACGAACCAAGCTATGTGCCCGCAGGTTCTGTGACGGGGCACAAACTCCGCAATAAGCCCCAGAAATCGCCTGAGACTATCGAAATTGACACGTTGCTGCGCAGCATCGAGCCAACCAATGCAGTCCTTGAAATCCTGCGGGAAGCTGCAGCACCGCTGACGACTGCGGATTGCGCCGTCAGACTCCTGCAGAAGCTTGGAATCGACCACGGAGACGCGAGAACTGGCCGCGTCGCCACCCGCTTGTCCTCGACACTTGATCAGTTGATGAAAAAGGGTCGCGTACGGCACGCGGGGATGTTCGATAGTAAGAGATATCTCTGGGAAATCGCAGCTTAGGCTGGATCCCCCTTCCAGATGAGATCGGGCGGCTTTCTTCCTTGCCAGTATCCGCATAGGTAACGCGATGTCGGCCGCGTCAGCGCACGGCCGAGTACCTCGAAGAACTGGCTCTTATTCGAGTTTTGCCTCACGTCTTCACGCCAGGCCAATTCCGCGATGTACCAATCGAAATACTTCAGTGAAAAACGGTGATGGATGCCGATGTAGGCGCGCTGCACCCGCGAGAAGAAGCTTTCGACTTGGTTTGTGTTTGTGCCATCCTCGGTCTGGTACGCCTTGGAGTGATTGACACGCTCAAGCTTGTTCAAACCAATGAGATGATCATAGCTCTTGTGCTCGTCAGCGAGGATTCTGGCGGTCCGCAAGGCGTGATCCCTGGCGGCAGCCCACGCCGCATCGCTGTCTTCATCGTAGATGATGCGGGTGAACGTCTGGCCAGGCCGTCCAAGGCCACGTTCACGCAGCGCCAGCGCACACAACCGCTTGTGGTTCTGATACTTTGCCTTGCGGCGGTCGATGCGGTCTTCTGCCTTGTTCTTTGGACGAATGTGACCGCCAGCGTACTTGCCGTCGATCTCGATCTCCCCTCCGAGCATCATGGTATCCCGACGGGAAGCGATCGCCTCGCGCAGCTTCATGAGCATCACCCAAGCCGTCTTGTACTGAACGCCGATCTCGCGGGAGAGCTGCAGCGCAGCCTTACCCTTGACCGAGTTCACTGACAGCCAGATGGCAATAACCATCTTCTTGAAGCTGAGCTTACGGAACGCGAACACGGTGCCTGAGGTGACGGTGAAAACCAGATTGCACTCCTTCTCCGAGCACTTGAAGCGGCCGCGGCTCATTGAATAGCAGCGCAGCGTGCCGCAGCCAGGGCAATAGGGCTCACCGTCAGTTTCCGGCCAGCGCATCCGCATGAACCACTTACAGGCCGTCGCCTCGCGAATCTTCGCAAGATCCATGAACGTGAGCGTTCGGCACTCCGGTGTGAGCAGGAAATGCTGCCCTTTTGGTTGACGTTCGGACGAAGCCACGGCTCAGTCCCTCCCAGGCTCGGACGGCAAAATAGCCGCATATTTCCCAGCCTCGGGACGAGTTACGGACGTGCAAAAGACCGCTCAACAGCGATGAGTCTACGGACAGAATATTGATGTGATTGCGCATGTTCAGGCTCCTTCGGCTCTCGCAATAGACGTACAGCTGTTGTCGGCGACACTGGGGTCGCCGCAAGAAATCAACGCTGTATTCGAGCCATCCTGAACATGCGGGCTCTATGCCAGATCTCAGATGATGAGTCGATCGGAAAGTTAATGAGTGGTTAATCCTGCGCATGCATTGGTAAATGGCAACTATTGGCCCATTGCTGCCGCTCGACGACAGCGCCGGGCATGTCCCGCGATGGCCCCCGAGCGGACATTGATTCGCCGGGTTCGCGCTCGCCAATCTTGGTGGTGATGCGCGGGCGGGAGGGCGCGCCGCCGCCGAGTAAGGAAACTTCCACTTGACGCTGCCGTCGCCCCAATCGCCTAGCTATGATATGCTTCCACAAATAATAGCCATTGGGAGGCCCAGCGAAATGTCTACCGATGATCCAGCTTACCTGAACCGTGGCGAGGGACGCACCTACCAAATGGGACGCATTACCCTCTCATTTAAAGCCAGCGAGGATGCGGGCTACAGCATCTGTGAGACCGTCGACGCGCCGGGCGGAACCGGAGCTTCTCTTCATCGGCATCCCACATATCAAGAGACGCACATCGTCATGGAGGGAGAATATGAGTTCCAAATTGGCGATCAGATCGTGCGGTTAGGACCGGGTGGCATGGCCTTTATGCCGAAAGGCGTCGTGCACGGGATCAGGAAGATCAGCGAGGGCATCAGCCGCCAATTGATCATAAGCTCCCCCGCCGGTGTGTTTGAGGCATTTGTGGCCGAAGTTGCGGCCGCACAAGTGGACACGGGCAATGCGGATCGTGCCGGATCGCTCGATTTTAGAGCAATATGTGCGAAGCATGGCATTGAGTTCATCGCCGAAAGCGTCCGGCAATGACCGCTAATGGCGGATACTGTTGAAAAAGTCGGTTTTCTACAACGTCTGATATTTTGGAGGGCCGTAGAGGCCGACACAGAAAATTTACGTGGGGGACTCCCAATTTTGCGAGAAAGCAGCGTGTGAGCCGTGTAGCGGAATTGGGGCAGCATCGAACGGCAACATTCGCTCAGATCGCGAAATGGCCGACTTTTCGGTAAGCCCCGATTTTGGACTTTTTCAACAGTATCGGCACGAAGCGGACATAGGGCCTACTGCCCCTTAGCGCTTAGATTTGCTTCCGTATGACCTAAAATCACAGAGTTGAGCCCGGCCCAGTGGAACGGTTCGCATGTCTCGCCATCCCTTTACAGGCTAACTCGAACTACAACACTTCAAAGACGCTGTAGATTGGTCCATTGGCCTGTCTGTGGCCAGTCCCGATAGACAGGATTCGATTGGTCCAGCCGTATTTTGCCGATGCTGTCTCAAATACCGGGTTGATGCGGAAGTAGTAACTTGCCGGGTCGACGACTTCACCTTTTTCGATCCGATCCATGACATCAGTCGGACCGTGACGCACGCCTTGATACGTCATGCCAATCAGCGCGTCGTCCGTCGTTCTGAGAACCAGTCGGACATTCAACGTCGTGCTGCCATCGCTTCGCACCGTTTGCCAGTCGCTGCCGCCTTCCAGCACTTCGCCGGATAGCCGGTCTCCTTCGAACGATCCTCCGAGAATCACGCCAATACGGCGAAACGCGCCTAATGTGTCTCCAATGACCTGCAGCTTCTGCACTTGCAGACGCATGGCGAACAACGATCGCGTTCGAATGGCCCTAAGCGGCTCGGGCAAACTATCGGTCAGGAAAGTGGTCATAGAATTCACCTTTCACATTTCTCTTACCAAGCCACCGACCATTGACCCGCAAATCAAGCTCTGAAGCCGCTCGCTTCAAGGTATTGACTAGCATAAAGTCAATTGTCTGGAGAGAACGCGTAGATCAAATTGATCGAGAGCGCCACGGTGAAAGAATCAGAGAACGCCGCAGCTGCGGAATGCTGGCTTGTCCGATTCCAAACGGGCCTCGCAAAATCGGACGACGCTATGCCGGGCGCTCTGTTTCATGTTGAAGCCACTCGGACTCCGAAGCCGAATTATGAACGTGGCGTTGTGAGCCGGACGACTATTGGAAGGAGTATCGTGGAAACCCAGCCCAAATACGCACCTAATTTCAGCCTCGCAGGAAAAGTGACGTTGGTGACAGGAGCGTCACGCGGGATTGGCCGAGCATGCGCCCTTGCATGCGCTGCCGCTGGCTCCGATATTGTTCTCGGCTTGCGTGACGTTGCTATGTCCAAGGAACTGATTGAGGAAATAGAAGGCACGGGAAGGAAAGTCCTTCCCGTCCGACTGGATATTTCGCAACGCGATGAAATCGAGACTTCCGTCGCCAAAGCCATCGAGACATTTGGTCGGATTGATGTTCTGGTGAACAATGTCGGCGTTGCACCCGGTGATCTTGCTGAACTTGTGGCGGAAGCGGACGTGGACGAGATTCTGCAGGTCAACATCAAGGGCACGTTCCTCGTGACCCAGACCGTCGCCCGGCAAATGATTGCACGGAAGGCGGGCCGCATCATAAGTATAAGTTCTCAGGCTGGTACGGTGACGCTTCGCGGTGAGGCGATCTATTGCATGAGCAAGGCTGCCATCAATCACCTGATGCGCTGTCTTGCAGCTGAATGGGCGCAGCACGGTATAACCGTCAACACCGTCGCCCCGACATTCATATGGACCGATGGAACGAGACCCGCGCTGGCTGATAAAGACTTTTATGACAGGACACTCGGACATATTCCCTTGGGGCGTATCGGAGAAACGGATGATGTCGTGGGTGCTGTTGTATTTCTGGCGTCGCCGGCAGCCTCGCTCATCACGGGACTGAATTTGCTGGTCGACGGCGGATGGTCGGTATCATAGAAACGTCAGCTAGAATCTTCACCAGCAACCACTATCGAAATTCAGAACCGCTAACGGCCGCTTATGGCGGATATCGTTGAAAAACTCGGAGTTTGAGCATCCTCGACGCTCTGCGCGAGGTTTTTCAGGACGTTTGCAAGGCGGCCCTGGCTCTAACACGGCTGGATGGGAGTGTGCCGCAGGCCATCAAATTGCCATGGCGGCCGTTGGCAGGCGTGAAGGCCTGAGCTTTGCCAGCCTTCTGAGATTTTGTGCTGTTGCAGCGAGAAGGAATTCATCGCGTGCACCGCATGGGCCTCGCAGCCTCAGTCGCGTCATTTTTAGAATGCGCTTGAGGTGAGCAAAGAGCATTTCCACCTTTTTGCGCCGATGCCGCGAACGCTCGTAATCCGGTGTCTCGGTGATAGCTCTTGCGACATCGCGCGCATCCTCATTGAGATCGCGTGGGACTTTGCGAGCAAATGTATTCGGGCAGCAGCGCTGCTTGAGGTCGCAGGCATCGCAATCCTTCTTGCCGGCCCGGTAAAGCCGGGTGCCCTCGCTTGTGATGCCTGATCGCGGGGTTGCGTAGGTGCGCCGGAACTGCGCCAGTTCCTTGCCTGCCGGGCAGATGTAGCGATCATTCTCGCCATCCCAGACAAAATCGGCACGCGAGAAGGTCCCGTCCGTCCGGTTGGACTTGTCGAACACCGGAATATGCGGAGCAATCTTCTTGTGTTTGACGAGCCATGCAAGATTATCGGCAGAGCCGTAGGCGCTGTCCGCCACAACATAGTGCGGTTTCAAGCCAAAGCGGTTCTCGGTTCTGTCGATCATCGTGCGTGAAGCGCCAACTTCCGCTTGGCGGATGGCACGGGTGGCTTCAACATCGAGAATGACGCCATGGTCGGTGTCGATCAGATAGTTGGTGGCGTAGGCGAAGAAGGCGTGGCCTTTATGTGCTCCGGTCCATTGGGCTGCCGGGTCCGACGGGGAAATGAACTTCGGCATCACCTGCGAAGCCGCTCCGAAGGCGGCATCATCGAGGACCGCCAGATATTCCTGCACGGAACGCCCAGCATTATCCTTCGCCTCTTGGACACTCCATTCCAAGCCAGGCACTGAGCGCTGCTTGTTGGCATCGGCAGCAATCAAGCTGGCATCGACGGCAAAGCCTTCAGTCCCAACCAGCCCCTGCGCCAGGCAGCGCTCCACCACCGTCTCGAACAGATGCCGAAGGATATCGCTTTGCCGGAAACGCCCGTGGCGGTTCTTCGAGAAGCTGGAATGGTCCGGTACCTTGCCGTCCAGTCCAAGCCGGCAGAACAAACGGTAGGCGAGATTGAGATGAACCTCCTCGCACAGCCGGCGCTCCGACCGGATACCCATGCTGTATCCGATGATCAGCATTCGCATCATCAGTTCTGGATCGATCGAGGGCCGACCCGTGCTGCTGTAGTAGGGATTCAACTGCGTGCGGACGCTATCGAGGTCCAGGTGGTTGTCGATCCGGCGCAGAAGATGATCGGCCGGCACGTGCTCATCGAGGCTGAAATCGTAGAAGAGCTGCGCCGGAGCCGCCTGAAATCCCATCATCGCCTGATCCCCTGCCAAATCACTCAGAGGAGTGAATCATGCGTCCCAGGCGCCTGCAACAACGAGTTTTTCAACAGTATCGGCGCAGAGAGGACATTCCAAAAGCTGATCATTTGGAATCGCGAGATTGGCCTCTCCAAGTCGGATCATGACGGGTACTTCGATCCCGCGCGCGACAGGATTGGACGCGGATCCGGAAAGAGGAGCCCCTCCAGCTATGACGATTGCCGAGCCACCGTGACATTAGAGGACTCCCATGAAGTCGCTCAACTGAGCGTGGGTCTTGGAGCAGACTAACGGGAGGAAGGTGAGGTTGCTCGGTACGATCTTTGACCGTTCGCAATTGCATCTATCGAAGTTGGTCCAGCAATTCCTTGGCATCGATGAGATCGGGCGTATTCAGGCCCTCGGTGAACCAAGCGTAGACAGGAGCAAGCAGGTCGTAGGCTTTCTGCCGGTCCCCGCGGTGGGCCCACAGGCGGGCAAGCGAGGTCGATGCGCGCAGATCGAGGGATGCGGCGTGCTGTTCCCGAGCTACCTCGATGGCGCGGAGATAATGTGCTTCGCTTGGCTCGAGGTCGAGTGTTGCGGAGCCGAGCAGGAGATCTCCAGCGATCCGGTGAAGTTCCGACTCCCAGAGGCGCGCGCCGGTGGCCGCCACCTCGGCTATTGCTGGCTTCAAGGCATTCAGGCCGGCATCTGCCTCGCCGGCAAGTCCGCAGACGCTGGCGAAAAGGCACACGTAAAAGCCCTTCGCCTCCACGTCTTCGTCGGCTGCCAGCGCCTCCTGGATCGTGGTCATGCCTGCCCGAGCTTGTTGTTCGCTCCCCAGCGCCGAGATGTAGGCCATTTGCAGGTTGGCATCGGGTATATAGCGTGGCATCCCGTCATGCGCCATCTGCAATACCGCCTCGATCTTCTCCCGAGCCGCGTCGGCATCGTGGCGAAAGCAGTGAAGGATGATCGCATACCAAAGGGCGTGCATGACGCTGGGGGGGGTGGGCCAGTTTGCGGGCCAGGGTCACGGCTTCTTCCGCCCGGGCCAGCGCCCGGTCCGGAAAGCCGAGCATCCACAGGCTTATCCCCTCGTGGGCAGTGGCGCACACTGCAGAGTCGTGACCGCTGTATATAAAGGCGTGAGAGAAATGCTCAGGTCGGTACAGGGCGAGACCCTGTGCGGTGTGCTCGCACACCGACCGCCACTTGCCGAGGCAGTAATGCGTCGTCCATTGCGCGT
Organism: Phyllobacterium sp. LjRoot231; assembly: GCF_964253365.1. Classification (NCBI taxonomy): domain Bacteria; kingdom Pseudomonadati; phylum Pseudomonadota; class Alphaproteobacteria; order Hyphomicrobiales; family Phyllobacteriaceae; genus Phyllobacterium; species Phyllobacterium sp. LjRoot231. Next base: position 2,727,055 of record NZ_CAXUQT020000001.1, on the reverse strand, counting down.
GATGGGCTTCCAACAGCAGGGATTGGTCCCCCGAGCGCCGGGCGATCGTGACGAGCCGGTCGGCGAGGTCACGCGTCGTGCGCATCTGTCCCAGGGCGCGATAGCCGGTCCACAGGCCACGCAGGGCGGGGAACAATTGGGATGTCTCGCCGCCCAGCCTGTTGCACAGCTCGTGTGCCCGTGTGTACGCCGCCATGGCCTCGGCTGACCCATGGCCCTTGGCGGAGGCTTGTGGAATGCCGAGCGCAAGCTGGAGATCGATCTCGCGGTTGTGGCGGGCCGGAGTCTCGGGAAGTGTCGCGAGAAGATCCAGGCCCCTGGAGAGGTGGGCGATGGCTTCTGCGTTGGCCGAGCGATAATTGGCGCGCAGGCCCGCCTTGTGCCAGTACGATACGGCATCATCGAGCAGACCGCCCTCGGTTGCATGATGGGCAAGCACCTCCGGCTCCGCCTCCGCTCGGTCGGGAAAGCGCTCGCGGAGGACCGTGGCGATCCGGCAGTGCAGTTGCTGGCGTCGGCTCTTCAGCAGCGACTCGTAGGCGGCATCCCGCACGAGCGCATGCTTGAAGGTGTAGATTGCATCCGGGGGCGTGTCCCGGCAAAACGCGAGTTCAGCGCGGACGAGTTCATCCAGAGCGGTCCTGAGCTTCGGCTCGTCCATCTGCGCGGTCGCGGCGAGCAACTCGTAGCTGAACTCGCGGCCTATGACAGCGCCGATCTGCGCTATCTCCTTAACCGGCATCAACCGATCGAGGCGAGCCAGGAGCGAGTCCTGCAGCGTCGAGGGGATGGCGAGCGGCGGCAGCGAACCGCTTAGCTCGTAGCGCTCGCCAGTCTCACAGAGCAATCCAGATTCGAGAACCGCCTTTGTCAGCTCTTCGACAAAGAGTGGCACGCCTTCGGTCTTGGCGAGAATCTGCGCTTGCACGTCGGCTGGCAGCGGCCGTCCGCTGGAGAGATGGTCGATCAACACAGCGCTTTCGCTCCGCCTGAGACGATTGAGTGTCAACAGCGTCACATGCGGTCGGCCGGTCCAGCGGCGCGCGAACTCAGGCCGGAAGGTAACAACCAGCAACACCGGCAGCCGCTCGATCCGATCAACGACGCGATCGAACAGCTCGAGGCTCGTGGGATCGAACCAGTGAGCATCCTCGGCCGTCATGAGCACCGGCCGCTTTGCCGCGAGGCCCTCGAGCTGGGCGAGCAGCGCCTGAAACGTCTTCGCCTTTTTCTGTTCCGGTGCGTCCTCGGGGGCTGGGTAATGACCTGCTGTCGGGATCGCCAAATGTTCAGCGATCAAGGGGATCGCCGATTTCGGGTCAGTCACAGCCAAGACAAGCAGTGCCTGCAGCTTGGCCAACTTCACCTCGGGGGCATCGTGGTTTTCGATTCCGGCGGCCCGCCGCAGTTGGTCCAGCACCGGGAACAGCGCGCTGTTCGTGTGATAGGGCGAGCCGTGATAGCGCAGAGACACGCATTCCTCGCCGCGGAGCCGCTCGCGCAGGGCGATCGCGATGCGCGACTTGCCGATGCCCGGCTCACCCGACAGCAGCGCTACCTGACCTCTGCCATCCTTGGCCCGCCGCCAGCATTCGAGGAGCAAGGCCAGTTCCTGATCGCGGCCGACAAGCGACGCGAGCCGCATCCCGTGCAGCGCCTCAAAGCGGCCCTCGGCTTGGCTCTCGCCAATGACCAGCCACGCTTGCACCGGATGGGCGAAACCCTTGAGGTTGTGGCTGCCGAGATTGACCAGCTCGAAGAGTTCGCCAAGCAGCCGCCGCGTCGAGGCGGCGATGACCACACAGCCGACCTCGGCCAGTGATTGCAGTCGTGCCGCCAGGTTCGGCGTCTCGCCGACCACCGCCGCCTCCTGCGCCGCGCCCTCGCCGACGAGATCGCCCACCACCACCAGACCCGTTGCGATGCCCACCCGCGCCCCCAGCGGCTCTTTGGCTGGCGTCGCCAGCCGGGCGACTGCTGCGGCGATGGCGAGGCCGGCCCGCACCGCCCGTTCGGCCTCGTCCTCGTGCGCCCGCGGCCAGCCGAAATAGGCCAGCACTCCGTCTCCCATGAACTTCGCGACGTGGCCATCCATGCGCGTGATCTCCGCGGCCACCGCGTGTTGGTACGTCCGGATCACCTCGGCCATTTCTTCCGGGTCCAATCGACCTGACAATGCGGTGGATCCGACGAGATCAACAAACATCACCGTCAGCTGGCGACGTTCGGCTTCTGGGCGCGGCGTTGAACCGGCCATCGGATTGGGACCCCGCATATCGGACTTGCCAAGCTCCGCAATCGCGGCCAACACAAGCTTCCTCGGGCCCATCGGGAGGCCCAGCGCTTCAAGGTCCGCATCCGACAGATGCGGGAGCACTTCGGGCGTGATCTCGTTTTTAGCAAAGGTCGTGGCATATTTGGCGAGCCCAAGGTCCGAGAGCCACGCGGCAATGTCCATGCCATCCTCCATGTAGTCCGAGGCAGTTTAACACCCTGCGGGCGCGCTGAAAAACCCTCGCCGGCGCGCGCAATTCGAGGCATTGCCGAGATACTGTATTTCCGCTTCTAAGAAGAGTTTCGGATTTAGGCCCGTCGCCAACGCTCACACACCGCCGGGATGGAAAGCTTCGGGACTGAGTATGTTGTTCGGGTGTATGGGGATTTGACGATTTCGCGTCGTTCGACCCGGCCGCGGCGATGCGTCTGGCGGAGGAAAGGATGATCTCCTGCAGAGAAGCCTCCGCGTGAGCGGGTCCGTAATGGTCCGTTTTCGAACGTTGCTGAAGTCCCGACGAACGTCCGCATGTGGGCGCTGAGCCGACATTGCTTTGTCGGAAGCGGTGTACACATCCGATATTTGGCAGATCCTAAAAGCATTACAATATTATAACTATTTTTCAATTACATAGAGGGCGTTTGGTGGTCTTTGCTACCTAATTCCGCTTTATCCTGTCTGGCGCACCTCTCAAGCCTGCTGGTGTAAGTGCAGCCGATTTCGACTCTGCGATTATCAGCGTACGATCAATCTTGATAATCAAATCGGTTTCATATTCTACCCCGCCAAGCTTCCATTTAACATTCTCCACGTATTCGCAGTTAGGTATGGCAGATATTAGGATGTCTCTAACCTTAGATTCCAAGTAGACGGCGCGGCGCTCTTCAAGAACAGCTTTGTGTCCGGCTTCTTCGGCAAGCGTGCGCATCAAGTCATGAATGAAACTAAACACCACTTGCGGCACGGCAAAAAAGTAACGACCGGACTGCCGCACTCCTGGCGCAGTCCATATCGGATTGTTCAGAAATAGATGTTCAGGTTCAGTAGTGCTCAGTTGTCCTGCCACGACTGACAATCGGTCGAGGGCGAATTTAGCAGTCGCAATAGGTAAGCCAGTCCGTTCGGAGATATCGGCAGCATCAGTTGTTGCTAAAGTGGCAAGTGAAAGTTCTAGATGGGCCAGTATGGTTGTTCTTAACATATTTGGATCAAACCCCGGCGGAAAGTTTGGCAGAACTGGGGACGATAGGCTGGAAGCTGATGGAAACAATTCATAGTACTTACGGACGATGCGGTGCAGTTTCTTTTCCCGCATTATCTTTCGAATCTTCAACAGACGGTCAGTGTGCAGGAGTTCCAGCCTTTTGACCAAGGCTACTCCCACGGTGATTATGTCAGTCGCGCTGAATCCATGCTTCGCCTGCAGGCCAGCATTGAGGGGCTCATAAAGCTCATTTGAAATCCGGACAACATTTGAAAAATAGCCCCAGTTACGAACCAGTTGTCTGTGGAGTCGGAGTTTCTCGCTGAGGGATTTCACAGTCTTTTCAGTAAGGTCGTCCGAGACCCTGGAGTCAAGAAAGCGACGCTGATGAAATGCGTCGGCAAGCTGCGTGACAGTATCGATGACGGCCTGGGTGTCGTCAGGCATGAGAATGTTATGTCCCCACTCATTTTCGGGGATTCTAAGCGCCAACGCCTGTAATAACTCGACATGGTGCTGGGCCACCGACGGAAGTAAAGAATGCAACTCCGTTCCGCTCTCCGTTACTCCTGTTTGAAGGCCATAATAAGCCAATGCCGCTATCATTTGCGTCGGCGATTTTGTTCGAAGGAGTGTATCAAGCTTCGCTAGAAGCGCAGGAAACGCAGCCACCATTGCCCCGGCTTGCGTTTCCAGGACATCGCTGAAAATGCTTCTTTGTTCTTCGGATAATGAAAGATCTGAGAATGTCAGATCCACCTTGAGATTGCGCTTTGAATCACCGCGCGCCTTCTTCTTCGACATTGCTTCCTTTGTGCTTCCCCAGGACAATGGTGTGATCATTTAAAGGCGAGAGACAAATTACATGTAGAAGCGGTAGCGAGGGTCGGGTGTCGTTTCGTCGGCAACATATTTCAGTATCTCGCCGACCTGCTTTGCTGCTCTCAATGTAACAGGCAGTGCGCCGTCAAACTGAGTGCCGTTCCAATTCATTTTCGTCAGTGCCAACATCTCCCTTAAAAGTACATCCCAGCTGGGGGTGTCTCGTCTCTGCGCAATGATGAAAAGGGGGTTTGGAACATACAGACCAGGATAGGTTGCGAAAAAATCTACGCTTCCTCGGGTGTAGAGTATTGACTTGTCCTCATCCAGCCTCATAGCGGTTCCCCGAAGCGGAGGGTAGATTCCATTTCGGAAGAGCTTGACTGGAAGCCATAGAAAATCGGCGATTTCCAGTTCCGCCGCTTCGACTGCTTTGCTGAACCCATCCATTTCCTCAGGATGAAATTTTGAGGACTTATGAATGACTAACCGGCCCGGATAATGCAGGTGTTCCTTTTTGTAAGTTTTTAGCGCTTTCGTCGTAAGAGAAAATGCATCATCAGCAGAAAGATATGGTTGCCTATCAGTTTTATCTTCGAGAGCTAGTCCACCCTTCAAAATCAACCCTTCACCCCGTTCATCGAATAACTGGGCTGAACTTGTTTTCAGGGCACTCCCATCAATGTTTTTGAAAAAACTGATGCCCAAGAACGTTGTGCTTATATCGCTCTTTTCCCTGATCATGCGCCATGGAGTGCCACCAGCTTTATAATACAGGGCGCAAAAGAAGTTCCACGCACGTGTGGCTTCATCCTGCACCTTTCGCGTCGACAAAGTTGCTAGCTTTCGTCGAACAACAGCATTGTTGTCATAAGTCGTAGGCCAAACAAGTTGTATTGGAATTCTCAAATTCAACGTACCCGCCTTTAAGCTGCCGCGGAAATTGGATTGGGCACGATCGACGTAGCGAGACGTTTCAAACGTGTCCTCCTCCGTATCGGGATCATCCAGAGTGGCCCGCAGGCTGCTCACGCGTTCAATAACTTCAACCGGAAGCGCACAAACAATAACCTGAGGTGGCCTATCTTGTTCTGCCAGCGAGCGAACCTCACTAACGTACGCTTCAACCGCTAATGCGATTGCAGTCTCGTCATCAATCTCGCTCGTAATCGTCGAAAGGGTTGACCGTGAAAGGATACCCACATCACGATCTTCAATTATAAAACTGGTCCTAAACGCGCCGCCGCTTGAGAGACCTGGAAATGATGGAAACAGATTTGGTTGGCGGCTATTTTTGGCCGGAACGCCATTTTGGCACTGGATCACCCATTCACGAAATTTTCCTATTGCATCGGCCGATCCGACGACACCTAGTCGGACTACTTTATTGCTCTCCGACATAAGATCGACGGGACCGTATTTTGTAAGACCAAAGCGGACATCGACATGTCGGCTTTGAAATAGCCCCCGAATTATCCGGACAGTCCCTCACACTTAATTAAGTGGTAGGAGTATTGTTAGGAATATGACCAGTCGCATGCCCCATATTGAGATTTTGAACGGACCGGAACGGCGCCGTCGTTGGACGACAGCCGAGAAGCTGGAAATGGTTCAGGAAACCTACGAGCCTGGCGCTACGGTCAGTCTCGTTGCCCGTCGCCGGGGTGTTGCGCCCAATCAGCTGTTTGGCTGGCGCAAGCTGGCAGCTCAGGGTGCCTTGATGGCAACGGGATCGGAAGAAGAAGTTGTGCCAGCTTCGCAATACCGCGCCCTTCAGAACCAGGTCCGTGAACTTCAGCGGCTTCTAGGCAAGAAAACCATGGAAACGGAAATCCTCAAGGATGCCCTTGAGGTCGCCACGGATTCAAAAAAACAGACATTGCGGTCCTTGTCGTGGCCGAAGGACGGCACCCGATGAACCCCATCTGCGATATCTTGAATGTTTCCCGCTCTAATATTGCCGAACGCTCATCCGGCAGACCGGCCATGCGGCGCGGCCGTCCGCCACAACCCGATGCTGATTTGGTCGAAGAGATCAAAGCCATTATTAGTGCCATGCCGACATACGGCTATCGCCGTGTTCATGCAGTTTTGCGCCGAAATGCCAAGGCGGAAAACCGTTCATGGCCCAATCACAAGCGGGTTCACCGGGTGATGAAGGTTCATGGCCTCTTGCTTCAGCGCCATACCGGCAATCACGAAAGCCGCAAGCATGACGGCCGTGTCAGCGTTGACCAATCCAATCTGCGGTGGTGTTCCGACGGCTTCGAGATCGGATGCGACAATGGCGAAAAAGTCCGTGTCGCCTTCGCTCTCGATTGCTGCGATCGGGAAGTGATCGGCCATGTCGCAACCACAGAAGGGATCAAGAGCGAAGACGTGCAGGACCTCGCCATCCTTGCTGTCGAAAGCCGCTTCGGCCAGGTCAATACATTGCCGCACTCCATTGAATGGCTGACGGACAATGGCTCCTGTTTCATTGCCAAAGACACCAAATCCCTGCTCAAGGACATTGGCATGGAAGCACGAACCACTCCGGTCAGAAGCCCGGAATCGAACGGCATGGCCGAAGCCCTCGTCAAAACCTTCAAGCGCGACTACGCCGACGTTAATCCAGCGCCAGACGCAAAAACCGTCATTAAATCCTTGCCTTTGTGGTTCGAGCACTACAATGCTCTTCACCCGCACAAAGCTCTCGGATATCGTTCACCCCGAGAGTTCATCGCTGACCAAATCAACCCGTGAAACTGTCCGATCTTTCGGGGGCATCTACAGGCCTTGCGCACCAAACTCCAAGAGAGGCTCAGCGAAATGCGAAAGGTTAAAGTCCAAGTTCATGCTGAGCGCGCTCCACATCCTTCACTTCAACGGGATCCTCGCCACCTCTCCAGAGGTCATCCGGGACACCGAAGTCAAGTTTTAACGCCTCCACCTCATTAAACTGAAGTGGGTCCTGTCGGAGCAGGTCGCTGCCACGATTGAGAAACGCTTTCCACATTCCGATATGTCCTCGGACGCTTTGATTGGTTTCCAGACGTTTGATCCCGCTGAGCATTTCTGAAGAGCGACGATATTCGTTAAAGCCATCAGTCGTGAAGCGATAGGTGGGCTCAATAGCGAGATACCAAGCACCGTTTAATTCTATGAAATTGCTGTAAAAGCCTGCGTGGCGAAAATAGACTATTGGCTGGCCGGGTCGGCCGTACCCCTTCACTACATCCCGTGAGGTCAGCTTCTCGAACGATTGATAAGCGTATTTGCGACTATTGCGATCGTTTTTCTTTTTGAAGAAAAAACACGTCCGACCCTTAATCTTTATCGAGATAAGCGACTCGCCCACCATCTCGGCCAATGTTCTTTGCAGAAGATCGACAAAGTGAAGGCGAGATACTTCGGCATCAGAAGCACACCAATCAGAGGTTCCAATCCACTCATCCGATCCATCATCAATGACATATCGAAAGGGGGCGCACGACAAGTCCTGAAATGACCAAATTCGTTTCGAGGTCAAGATCCAGTCTCTCCTCGCCCGCCTATCTCTATCCGCCAGTTCATTGCGCAATTCGCTGGTCGTCAGAGAAGTAGATGCCACGAAGACCCTTTCAGGGAATTCCACTCGCAGAAGGTTTAGTGTTAGGTGTTCTTGCGACCTGGTTCGAGGTACGATTAAGCTCTGATGCTATCTGACCAATGTCCCCGCTTAACAATAAGAGCGCGACGAAATTGTCGCTCTCAAAAGTCTTTTGCTTGATTGGTCGTTCAAAGAGACGAGGCTTGCCAATTGGCAATAATATGCTATTTTTATGCCAGAAAGTGAGGATGCTATGCAGCTTCAGCCTATTGCTTCGACTCCATTCAACAGATCATCCGCTGAAATCACTGACGTGGAAGCAGGCGCGCTCGCCCGCACAACGGTGAACCTCTTCAACGCTTGGAAACTCACAGACGCGCAAGCTTGCACCTTGCTCGGTGGTTTGTCAGCCCGCACCTGGGCACGATGGAAAGAAGGCAACGTAGGGCGTATCGATCGAGACCTGAAAATGCGAATGGCTCACCTGATGGGTATCCATAAGGGGGTGCGGCACCTGTTTAAGGACCCAACACGAGGATATGAGTGGATTCAAGCGCCCAATACGGCTTTTGGCGGTCAGTCGGCGCTGGACGTGATGCTTCAAGGCGAGCTTTCTGATCTTGCGGTGATGCGTGAATGGCTCGATGCGGAGCGGAGTGCATGGTAAGCGGCCTTGCTGTACGATCCCATGTACAGTGGCCGAAAACCTACCGCATCATTAGGTCGATCTATCCGCCTATCGATTTGTTCGAGGACATCGCCGACCCCCGCGACTGGGAAGCCCTTGTCGCTGTCGAGGCGAAAACGAATCCGCGCATTCGATTTGAGGTGGGCGATCTTGGCAAGGTACCCGCAAACCGTCGCGTTTCGGGCGTCGGCGCTAGTTATGTGATGGCCCCATTTGTCCATTGTTCAACTGGGCGGCCAAGTCGCTTCACGGACGGAAGCTATGGTATCTACTATGCAGGCGACAGTGAAGAAGTTGCTGTCGCCGAAACAATCCATCACCATCAGAAGTTCATGAGTTCGACGCCTCAGTCTCCGGGGTGGACGTCGGACTTTCGCGTCTTGGTAGGCAGCGTGGACCGAGCACTGGATGACGTGAACGCGGTGCCTGACGTTCTTCATCCGCACGATTACACCGCTTCCCAAGTTGAGGGACGTGGACTTAGGGCGGCGGGAAGCGATGGCCTCTTGTGGAATAGCGTTCGAATGCCGGGTCACCGTTGTATCGGCATCTTCTGGCCGGATGCCATAACCATTCCTGTCCAAGAGCGGCACTACTGCTATCACTGGAACGGCGCGCGGGTAGATTTTGTGCGTCAGTACGACACCGGAGCAGTCTTGGCGGTAACTTAACAGGTGGCTTGTGGCACTTGCTCCATAAGGCCGAAAATCGTGTATCCGCTTTGGGCCCACAAGCGGTCATCGGGCAGCTTTTTTGGGGTCCTGGCTATACCTGCTAGGCTCTCGTCGGAAGCAGAATAACAGCGGCACCAACGAGGCAGATAACTGCCCCGGTCACGTCCCATTGATCAGGCTTGTTGTTTTCGACGAGCCACAGCCACAAGATCGAAGCGACGATGTAGACCCCGCCATAAGCCGCGTACGCGCGTCCCGCTGCAGTGGTGTCGACTAAAGTAAGCAGGCAGGCAAACACCGCCAGTGAGGCCATGCCGGGCATGATCCAAAGCGCCGACTTGTCGAGCCTGAGCCACGCCAGATGGAGAAGCAACCGACGATTTCCGCGACGGCGGCAACTGCATAAGCGAGAATTGTCAACATGGCTCACATATATAGATGGTTCCGCAGCGCGGGCTAGAGGCATCGCCACCCCGCAACCGCGTCTGCCATTGCGGACCGACACTATGCGTTCAGTTCTCAGTTAGAGTGCCATGCCGATGGCTGCTGTCCGCCAAGGTCTCGATTACGCGGCATTCAGCCACCCGGCCACGGGCGCATTCCTCGAGCATTCGTTGCAATTCCGTTCGCAGGGCGCTGAGGCTGGCAATGCGTTCCTCGACTTCAGCAAGGCGCGCTGACGCAATCCTGTCGGCAACGCTGCAAGATCGATCCGGATTGTCCTGCAGCGAGAGAAGCGCGCGGATTGCCTCGATGTTGAAGCCGAGTTCACGCGCATGTCTGATAAAGGCGAGCCGCGCCATGCTGGTCTCATCGTAACGCCTTTGCTGCCCTTCGGTGCGAGGCGGCGGCGGCAAGAGGCCAATCTGTTCATAGTAGCGTATGGTTGGCACCTTTACTTGGGTGCGTCGCGCTAATTCGCCAATCGAAAAATCCATGAAAAACCCCTTGAACCTCTAGTCACTATAGGGATTAGAGTGCCAATTGAAAAGGAGGCACCACATGGCTGATCACTGCTGTAACCACGAAACGGACACTTCTTGCACCCCAGCCCCGTTGGTCTTTCCAGTGGACAAGGCAGCCGCTCTCCACAAGGTTGAAGACACTTGCTGTTCTGGTGGAGTGCCAATCTTCGACGGCGTGGACCCGCGCTACAAGCGGATACTCTGGACTGTGATCGCCATCAACGGGGCGATGTTCCTGACGGAGATGGTAGCTGGTCAGCTGGCGGGTTCGCAGGCGCTAAAGGCGGATGCCTTGGATTTTCTGGCCGACACCGTCACCTACGGGTTGAGCCTCGCCGTGATCGGGGCGAGCCTGCGCACCCGAGCGACAGCCGCTCTGTTCAAGGGTCTCTCGCTTTCCGTCATGGCTGTCTGGGTCTTTGGTTCGACTATCTATCAAGTCTTTGTCCTTGGACTTCCGAGCGCTGAAGTGATGGGTGTCATCGGCTTCTTGGCACTGGCTGCAAACCTTGGCTCCGTTGTCCTGCTGCGACCCTATAAAGACGGTGACGCCAATGTTCGATCTGTCTGGCTCTGCTCCCGCAATGATGCAATCGGGAATGTCGTGGTCATGGCGGCTGCTCTCGGGGTGTGGGGCACATCGACCGCATGGCCTGACTTGGCAGTTGCAGCACTCATGGCAGGTATCTTCCTTACATCTTCGATGCAAATCCTGCGACAGGCGTGGAGCGAGTATCACGAGGGGAAACGCCGCGCTGGTCCGGTTGCCGTGGGGTGACAGGTATCGTGTTCTTCACACCCTGCACGGCTCCATTCGGGTTGTTGGGCTGAGCTAGCCAATAAAGCTGCGGCCCTAGAGGTGGCGTCATCAGGGTCCAGGTTGGTGCGAGTCCCGGTGGTCCCTCGTGAGTTCAGGAAAGAAGGGTCGGCAAACCATATCAACCGAGTTGAAACGGTCGTTTCTGCTGGGTGTGGTTGCTTGTCGGGGTTGGCATTGTTGTTGCCTGCGTCCAACAGTTATCGAGCGTCGTCGAATTCTTCGTAGCCTTCCTTAACGCCGGTCCAAAAACCGTTGACGAATTCCAACGGGATATTGCGCAGGACTTCCGCGCGCTCTTCGTCTTCATAGCCATCTTTGCCATGCATGCAGATGAAGTCTCCCAGTTCATCCGTCTGCGGGTCGTGGGATGGACTGTCGTGGGCAATGCGCAACAGCGCAACAAGTGCATCGTAGCCCGATCCAGCGGCAGGGAACGGTGCCGCCGCCAGCCGCTTGATGGGCTTGCGGTAACGCTCTTCCGCATGGGCTGCGTCGAAGTCGTCCGCGATCTCCCACTGTTTCTTCACCCATTGTATCCCGACATCTTCGCCCCGCAGTGTCGGCGTGATGGACTGTTCCAGGATCAGGTAGCGGCCAAGCGGTCCAACCTGCATGAAGCGCCACTCCGCTGCCCTGTCGGCGGCGTGGATCATTTGCATTATCTCGTCCAATTTGTTTGTCATCGGCTTGCTTCCTTATCTCCTGTTCCTGAATGGGAACACGCGTCATTGCAGTCGCGAACGAAATTGCGAGCTGCCTCCGTCTTCACGCGGGAGGCAAACTCCTGCGCGAGCTCGCACAGCCGCGGCTTGTGTCCGAATGGTTCGATGTTGCCACTGCGTATCGGCACATGCTGGTTCGTGCTCACAACGGGCGCTCGAAATGAGGTTAAGATGATCGATTGCCCCGTTCCTCAACTCGAACGGAAAGATTGTGGTCACCGTTAAATCTGCAAGTGGGTTGGCATCAAAGCGCAAAGCATTGGCTTTAATCGACAAACTTCGGATGCCTCTATCCGTCAGAAGAACAAATTGCGTCGACGCAAGTCAGTAACTCAAGCGACCAGTCCTTGCTTGTAGGCGCGCCGATGTTCCGACGGGCATTTGCCCGTCCAGCGACGGCAGGCATGGCTGAACGAACTCAATTGCCGAAAGCCGAGCAGCCAAGCGATCTGAGAGGCTTGAAGTCCCTCTTGAAGGTAGCAGAGCGCCATTTCACGGCGCAGGCCGTCGAGGATTTTACCAAAGGAAACCCCGTCCGCGGCTAGACGTCGGGCAAACGTCCGTTCGCTTAAGCCCAGCCGCCTTGCCACCATGGCCGCATTTGCCTCGGCGTGTGGAAGAAGTGGTGCGATTGTGTTCTCGACGAGCGTGCGAAACGGACTGACGTTGGATGCCCGGACAGCGAGTGTATCCTCGCAGAGCTTGACCATTATTTCGTTGAGATGCGGGTCGGCTCCAACGATCGGTCGCTTCAGCAAAGCTCCGTCGAAGCTCAGTTGGTCGGCATGGGCACCGAACTCGACATCACAGCCAAATCTCTGCCGGATTGCACCAAGATTACCAATACGGTGATGGACGAAACTCGCGGAGACCGGAACAATATGCTGGCCGAGAAGCTGGCGACACAGCCGCAGGAGCACCATTGTCAGAAACTCTGTCTGATGGCGATCGCTGTGGCGGGCGACACCTGAATAGGAAAGCGTTACCCGACAGATTGCTCCCTGGTCCATGTGGAGCTCGAGTGCCTCGTTGCCCAGCCGAACATATCGCATCAGACGGCGGAGTGCCTCTTCAAACGTATGCGACGACGCTGCCACGTAGTAGATCATCCCCATCTCGCGCAAATCGACCTGATCGGCCAAATCGAGCCCCAACCACTCATTGCCGACTGCTTCGCCGACTTTGCTCAGAAACGCGATCTGCGAGGTCAGCTTGATGCGCTTGCGTTCAACGAGAGAAGCGCGTTCCAGGCCACACCGTTTAAGTAGCGGGTCCGGATCGATGTGTTTTCGTTCGAGATGGGCCAGGGCCAAACGAGCGGGCACGCCCATACCCGTTGGACCTGAGACAAGTGTTTGAACAGTCGTACCGTAATTGTGCGTCATGGGCGCTCACAGATGGCCGCATTTATTATTGCGCCCGCTGGCGGCTCCAAGCAAAAAATTGCGCTTTTTCAATCGGCGCACGTTGTCTGGAGAAGCGTCCAGAGGCATTTCTTCTAGGTAGTCTGTTGGCGGCAGCGGATTGCACGGAACTTGCAAATCCAGCCGAATGTCATGGGTGGCCGAGTAGCCTCGCGACTTTATTTGGTTTTGAGGGCTGGTCGCAGGAACTACCCGATCGTTGATGTGGGCGGGCACACCCCATGGTCGTGGCATTCGCCTCGATCGCAGTCGGCACGGCCAATGCCGGAACCCCATTATCATCGTCGCCAGTTGACGGAGGGGACTTGAGTTGCTTTCGTTCACCCCATCCTTAACCAGCGGCTTCTGGCTCCGCATTCGCCGTCATTGGTTTTGAAACCGCTTTGATGCCGTTCTCCCGAAAGGCGCTTTGAACCGCCATCAATACGGTGCGCCGGATCATCGATTGTTTGCCAGGCCTTGCGGTGAAGGATGCCTTGATGATCAGCGTGCCGTCTTCAACGTCGCCGATACCTTTGCTCTTGAAGGGTTCTATCAGGTCCGGTGCAAGCTCCGGATTTGCCGCGATGTCCTGTCCGATCTTCTTGAACAGCTTGCGGACCAGGTCGACGTCCGTATCGAACGCAACCCGAAATGTCAGCTTTTCAATCGCCCAGTCGCGACTGAAATTCTGGATCTTCCCTATTTGCCCGTAAGGCACTGTTGCGATCGAGCCGCGAGAGTTTCGAAGAGACACGGACCGTATCGAAATTTTCTCGACGGTTCCCTTGGCACCCGACGTTTCGATGTATTCGCCAAATCGGAAGGCATCGTCGATCAGGAAGAACAGACCTGAAACAACATCTTTGACAAGCGTCTGCGAGCCGAAACCGATGGCGAGGCCAAAAACGCTCAGACCAGTGATCAACGGCCAGACGTTGACACCGAAAGAAATCAGGACCGAGAGGAGCGCCAGCGCGAGAATGCTCGATTTTCCCACCCCGCTGATAAGCGGAACAATTGTACCAAGCCTAGATCGGGGTGCGTCCAGTGCATCATTGTCAGGAGCCAATGCGGGATGAACTCCTTGCAGGGCACGGCTCGTCACTGTACCGATTACGTTCCAAAGAAATGCTGCCAAAAGCGCGATTACGGTTATTTCGAATGCTTCGCGCGTGACGCTTCGCAGTTGGAACCCCAGTCCCATTGCAAGCGGCGTTGCCCATAAGGTGCTTACCATGGCAACCGTGCCGATAAGAATGGCGAAGCGGGCTGTCTGGCGCGCCGCCGCTGCCGGAACGGAGATATGGTCCGCCTCCAATTTGCGCTTCGCCCAATTGGCGATCATCGCATCAAGATGCGGTGTCAGAAGCAGCATGAGGACAGTCACCATCACCGCCGATCCAGGCAGCGGCGTTCCCAAGGTGAGCGCTGCTTGACTGCTGATGAATGTAACGACGAGGAATGCGATGATGATTGCCGGCCAGCGCCTGGCAAGTTTATTGCGCCAGTGACTTCTCGGGGGCGGACCAGCGACGGCACTGGCCATCGTGCGCCTGTGCCGCCACACAACTCCCGCAAGCAGAAGATAGATCGGCACCGCCATCAAGACGGTGCGGGTCAAGTCCCTCAGTCCGGGCCCGGCACTCCAAATCTGCAACGTCGCGACAAGGGCGATACCCACGATTGCCCAGCTGACGGCGATCGACAGATCACGAGACAGCGCCAGCATATGGAAGGAACGGTGGCGAACTTCGGGCCGCCGCGTCGCCATCAAGATAAATCGCGTGAGCCACAAAACGCCGTAGACGATGACCGTCACGACGGCCCACAATCTCAGCGTGCGTAAAGGCAAGCCAGACGGCTCAAGCAACCTGGCTGCAATAAGACCCACAGCGAGGGCGACGCCCGCCGCTGCCGCATCCATCACAATTCTCCGCAAGACACCCCTAGCGGCATTACGGATTTTCGATTGTCGTTCCAGCACCAGAAGCGTGCCTGCGGTGAGCACGACCACCGTAAGGACGGCAGCGAAAAGATGGAGGCGCGACGTTGATGCTGCCGAGATGGAGTTCAGCAAGTTCGCCCACTCGTTTGGCAGCTCCGAAAGAGCAGAAAATCGCGCGTGCAGCCCGGCCGCAAAACCCTCGGCAACCTTCTCGACGGCCGCTATCGCCGAATTGACATCGAGGTCGACTACGGTTTCTTCACTCACAATGCACCTTTCTCAATCGCATCGTTTCGTCGACGCAGGTGTAGCACTACAGTCACTAACAACTGGTCGTCTTGCACCGCTCTTCGCCCCGCTCAACCCGGCTACCTGGTTTGCGTAGTTCTCCCGGGTGTTCTGGTCGACCACAGCGATCGGCGCGGAAAGGATCAATCCCGCCGCGCTCCCCGCTGCCGCCGCCGTTCCGGTCGTGGCGGCGAGGAGTTTGTCGCCGAGCCCGACCCTGCTGTCGGTCAACGTCTGGCCTTGCGAGATGCGTGCGCCAATGAGTTGCACGATCTGTGGGGATTCGGCGAACTTGCTGTGGTGAAGTCTGTCGCCTGCCTTGATCTTGGTGAGGTCGATCACCGCGATCTTGTTGGCGGCCAATTCCTCCTTGTAGGGAGATTGTTCGGGATCGATGGAGCCTATTCTCGGTATGTCTCCCCACACCCGCCGGGACAGCGCAAGCGCGCGATCGTCGCGGGAGACGAAAAGAGTGAACTGGGGGCGCTGCGGTCCCATGTCTGCGATCTGGGAGCGGAACACATCGACGTCGACATCGGCGTCGGCAAGCATAACGTTCTTGAATTTCGCCGGCAGTCTGCCGTTGCGGATGGCCATCTGGCGCAGGGACTCCAGGGCGAGCCAGTTGCCCATTGAATGGGCGAGGATCGAGACATCCTTTATCTCAGGATCTTTCGCTAGATACTGGAACAACGTTTCGAGGGCGTTCCTCGTGTAGTTGGTGCTCTCGCGGTCATATCCATAGGCCAGCAGGCTGCCGCGCGAAGGCCAGGTAACCAGAACCGGCGTATTGGGTATGCCGGAATCCTGCATGATCTGCGCAAAACGATAAACTGAATCCTCAAATCGGTTGTTGAACCCGTGAATGAAGACGATGACGCTGTGATCGGGATTTTTCCTGACCAAAACGTTCAGCCTTGACTTTGCTCCATCCAACGTCAGCGCGTCGGCTTTCAGAACCGCAAAGTCCGTCGCGGGATTGGAGGGAAGCTTCTTGGGCCAAGCGACCTCGCCCACTTTTCGCACTTTGCTTGGCGGGATCGATACGGTGAGGTCGGCAAAGGAGGGGGTAAGCCCGCGTTCGCCGCTGAACATTTGACCGGGAACGCTGGAACGGCTTCTCGTCGTCGTCACCAGCATTTCGACTTTGGTTGCGCCAGGGGACGTCTCGGCGACAGGCAGCAATACATTTTTCGGCCGCCCGGCACAGCCCGCTGTGAGCACGACGAGCACAAGTATCAAGGCCCACCGCATGCCGTTCATCGGAACGCCCCCTTGCCTTGTCATTTCGATTCCGGCGCGAAAATGGTCTTCCAGTCCTCTTTCATGCTGACGACGGTCCAGCCGTCGATCTTTGCTCCGTCGAGGCCCTTATTCAAAGTGCCGATTTTCGATAGTCGGTCATGCCAGGCGGCCACCCCCAATGCAAAGAGCGCAACGCCGGCAATGCGTCCGAGTCCCAGCCCGGCCAATGGCTCAGCAAAAAGCAGATCGGCCACCGAGTTGGGAACGACGATCAGGCAGATGCCTGTAGCCGCCTCGACTACAGCCGTCGTCGTGAGTAAATGTGCAACCCACATAAATGACACTCCTTGCAAATTTTTTTTCGGAAGAACCGTCATCCCGCAAATGGACGAAGTTCTCTGGTCACCCATTGCCGGCAGCGCGTGGTGGATATTGGAGGGGCGTGCCCCTCCAATATCGTCGATGTCGTGATAGCCTACTGCCCGGCGTGTTTCTTCATGGCCTCGGCTATCTGCGCCTTGACGGCACTGAGCCCGAAACTCGCACCCGCCTGCATTGGCGGGAAGTCGATGGCGGTCTTTGCCAGTTCTTCCACCTTTTGCTGGACGAGAACGAACCGCCAGAACTCGTATTTGTACCATTCCATGTATTCGAGCGATCCGTTGTTTCCTCCTTTGAAGAATGCTGTCCGCTCGAACGGATCAAGACGCAGGTTGATGACGGTCGGTGCACCCAATGTCACCGTGTCACCGAGCCAGCCGCCCGGCTGCTCCTTGAAGGTGTATTTGTAGTCATCGACGCGGGCGGCACCGAGTGTACTTTCGGCGAAATACCAGATCTCATGGCGGTTCGATTTGCCAGATCCGGTGATCATGCTTGTCTGGTCGTAGCCGTCGAGATGGACCTTGTAGTTCTGGCCATTGAGTTCCTTGCCAGCCTTGAGTTCAACCGCGATGTTGGGATTGCCTGCGGCGGATACAAGCGTTGGAAACCAGTCGAGACCGGAGAACAGGCCGTTGCCGATTGAGCCTCCGGGAACATGGCCCGGCCAGCGGATCATGGCCGGCGCACGGAAGCCGCCTTCATAGGTTGTGCCCTTGCCGCCATAGAACGGTGTCTGGCCGCCATCCGGCCAGGTGAAGTTCTCGGTGCCGTTGTCGGTGGTGAAGATGACGATGGTATTTTCATCGTCGCCCATGTCCTTGAGCTTTTGCATGGTGGCGCCGACGATGTCGTCGAGTTGTGCCATCCCGGCTTCGTGGATGGTCCAGCCATTCTCGGAATTGCGCATGCTTTCGTATTTTTCCGAAAGATGGGTGACGATATGCATGCGTGTCGGGTTGAGCCAGAGGAAGAACGGTTTGCCGTCGGCCTTGGCCTTGTCGATAAACTTGAAGGAAAGGTCCTGGATTTCGTCGTCAACGGTCTCCATGCGCTTGGGATAAAGCGTGCCAGCATCCTCGATCTTTTGCTTGCCGACTTTGCCCCAGCGCGGCATCTCCGTCGGGTCGTCCACATCGGTGGCCCAGGAGTGGACCATGTTGCGAGGTCCGACTACATTCAGCAGTTCCTGCGGATATCCGGGGTGAGCCGGGTCTTCCATGGCGTCAAGATGGTAAAGGTAGCCGAAGAACTCGTCGAAGCCGTGGACCGTCGGCAAGAATTGGTTGAGATCGCCGAGATGGTTCTTGCCGAATTGCCCCGTGGCGTAGCCCATGGACTTCAGCACCGTCGCGATGGTCGGTGCCTCCGCTGGTATTCCTATGGGCGAACCGGCCTGGCCGACTGTGGTCATACCCGTGCGCACAGGCAGCTCGCCGGTGATGAAGTTTGCGCGGCCTGCAGTACAGCTCGCTTCGGCATAATAGTCGGTGAACAGCATGCCGTCAGCGGCGAGCTTGTCGAGATTGGGTGTGCGTCCGGCCATCATGCCGCGGTTATAGGCACCGATATTCCAGATGCCGATATCGTCACCCATGATGACGATGATGTTGGGCTGCTTTTTGGATCCCTGTGCCACAGCCGGAGTGCTGACCGCTGCTGTTGCGATGGTGCCTATCGTCGACATGGCGAGAAGTGATCCACCAGTCAATAGGATATCCCGCCTGCTCGGCTTTAAAATGTCTGCCATTATTGTATCCCCGCTTTGATGACCACAACGAAGGTGGCCTGTTGTAAAATCAGTCTGATCTAGGTCGGGGCAGCTTGCACAGGCGCTTGCCGCCCTTGCAGGCTAACAGTAGTAGACCCCGACGGCACACCGCCTCACTGTGCGGCGCGCAACACCTGCAACGCTGACTGGCGTGAGCGGGCGGCCGATCCGGGCCTCGGCGCTGCCGACAAAGCTGTAAAGGCCTGGGACGGAAAGCTCCAATGCCGCGAATAGCCCGATGACCCCGGCCAAAATTGCGATCTTAAGTTTCCTTGACAGGGTCATTTGGTGCCTCCTGGGGCGAAGTGATTGGGAAGTTCATCGATATCGACGAGTTTCTTGAGGTCGACCTGTTTGGCGTTGGTAGCGTTCTTGAAGCCGTAGTCGTCGGCAACCACGTCGGTGCCGGTCTTCCAGTCGCTGATCTGGATGCTGTACTGCGGTCCCTGGTCCACCTGACTTGCCGTGATGACATATCTGCAGGGATAGGGATGCTCGCCCTGGGCAATCCAGATCTGCCAGTCGACCTCCTTGGCCCGGAACGCCAGATGATCGCATTCCGTGCCGCCGATCACCCCGCTGCCGAGGTCCTTGATATCGACCACGTCACGTATCAACTCATCGTAGACATTCGGCAGGACTAGGTCAGCGGCTGGAAGTGGTCGATGCAGCTTGTCCCTGAGCTCGTCGACCAGTTGCGCCACCGTGCCGGGCGCTTCGACCTGAGTATAGAGATTGGCGTCCTTGCCGAGCAGCGTCAGGGTCTTGCCGTCGAAAACCATCTCGACATTGGCAAACCCGCCGTGTCGGGTTGCGCGAATCTTGTCGGGCCGGCCCATTTCGATCTTGCCCGAGCTTGCTAGGAGCAGTTTCTGATGGTCCTTGGTGACGACTTCAAGGTTGGTGTCGTAATTAAATGAGATGGCCTTTTGCGCCGTCAGATAATCGGACATCGCCTTCAGCAGATTCTTGGCCTCCGCCTCGCCGGCCCTTGCACCTGAAGGCGTCCCTGAGGCGATGGCTAGGGCAAGCGCCACCGATGAAAGCGTGGCCGCAGCGAACGTCACCGCTTTCCGAACTATCGTCTTCATCAAAGTTTTCCTTCCCTTGAGTGATTGCATGTTCACAAATCGTGTTGTCGATTCGGATTCGCCGTCCTTCGATTGCATTTAATGCGCTCCTCTTTCCAATCAGGGCGACCATGCCGAGCAGGGACAAACTGTAGGCCCTAAAATGCCGAAACGCCCGTAACCTCTCGTATGTTACGGGCGCGGTTGAGGGTTTACATCGCTCATAGCGATGGTAACGGCGTGGTCTGGTTCGCTCCAAAACAGGCTTAATGCCAGCGCGTTGTATTAATGACGGCCAACCAAGCCAAATCGACGTCGTGGAATTTTTCACAGGCGCACGCCTCGGCTGTGCAGCGGTGTGTCGATAGCCACATCTGCTACTGCGGCTGAAGATCGGAACCGGCGGATGGCGATGAAATGCTTGCTGCGGTATCTGCCGGTATCGGCAGACCCGCTTTGCGAATGCCTGCGATCATGCGATCCTGATCCTCAGGTGGAATGTTGCGGATTTTGAGCTCAGCCGAGAGGTTGGCTAGAAATGCCGGGCGCATCTCGACGAACTTTGCGCCCTCGCGCTTGGCATCCTCCATCATCCCACGCTCCGCATAGATGACGGCGGCGATAAGGTGAAAGAGCGGGAACTTCTGCAGGTTGGCTTGCCTGATCTCAGCCAGGGCTGTGTCGTTATCCCGAAGCATATAGGCGGCAAGCGCCCGCATCCCGTGGTAATAGCCTCCGCCACCAGGGTTGCGCAAAAGCGCCTGTTGTAACACCGCCGCGCCGCGCTCCCATTGCCCTCCCAATGCCAATCGGGTCCCATATTCACCCATGAGTTCGGTGTCATTGGGATTGGTGGCAAGCGCCTGTTCTCCCACGCGCAGCGATTCTGTCAATTGCTGATTGAAGAACAATGCTGTCATCAAAGCCTGAAGCGCACGCGTATTGCCCGGGTCAAGCTCAACGGCCCGGCGGGCGGCATTGAGCGACCGCTCGAGGGGTGTGGGGGATCCAGACCTCAGATTGTACTTAAACCGATCCTCGTCGAGATAGACAATCGACAGCATGGCCCAGGCGGTTGCATAGGACGGATAACGGGCGACGGCGCTTTCCAGGCACTCGTGAACCTCCGCATGCTTTTCGACGCTCAGCTCAGCGCGATAGGCGTAGAAACGAAGTGTGCAGCCATAAGCATCAAGATCATCCGGTGGCGGGTTTGCTGCATCAGCTTGCGCGATGATGCCATAAGGCTGCGCCACAGCGGTCGCGACCTTGTCGGCAACATCGGACTGAATGGCGAACAGGCCTCGGGAACGCAGATCGTCGTCATAGGTCTGGGACCACAAGATGGCGTTCGACGCCGTGTCGAGAAGGCGGGTCGTCACCCGCACCCGACTGTCGGAGACGCGCACGCCCCCTGCCAACAAATAACGAGCACCAAGTTGGCCGCGGATATGCGAGGGGTCGATTTCCGGTGACAAGGTTTCGGATGTCTCGCGTCCAAACACCTTGAGCTCCTTGAAGCGCGGCAGCACGGTTAATAGTTCCTCGGTAAGTCCCAGTGCGTAAAGCTTGGCGTCCGGTCCCTCGCCGAGATTGGCAAAGGGTGCGATCACAAGCGTCGGCCCATCCGGACTCGCAATCCCGCTCCGAGCCGACACTTCCGACGTCGGCGGTCCAACTACCCAATAGGCAAGGAGCGCGATGCAAGCAAGAACGGAAAGGGCCGATAAAACGATCACCAGGGTTCGCTGCCGAGGGATCCCATCGGCAACGGTTGATGGCTCCGGCAGTGGCTCGCTTTCGACGCCACCCGGCTCCACCATAGAGCCACTCCAGGTGAAGAACGGGACATACTTGCCTTTTGGGATGTCGATCACGACGGGGTCATTCTGACCCGCGACCAAATAGTAGCGCTCGAGTGTGCGTCGCAATCGCCCGGCCTCGATCCGCACGACGGGATCGTCCTGGCTGAAACCTTCTTCACGATTGAATACCTCGATCGCGATGGAGTAGCCCTTGATACGCCCGGCACGTCCGGAAAGGGATTCCTCGACCACATAACGCAGGAAGGCGTGCCCGTGCCCGGAGTTCGGAAATTCCGGGCTGGCAACGATGCGCTCCAGTTGAGCGCGAATATCTTCAGACGTTGGAGGTGATCGTCGAGCGCAGGCAAGCTGACCGTCCCCGATATCTATTGGGCCCTGCATTGCTTGCTCCCCCCTGCCCTGATGGGCTTAACGGCTGCATTTTTAAGGGTACCCTACTGTAACCTACTCCCCAACTGTGCCTCCGTCCATCATAGTGACTGGCTAACTCCATTGGGCTACGGCGCTGCAGACAACGCTTAGCCTGCAACCGGAAGGAGTTCATTGACATGGATCAAGGCGCATCTGCCGTCGAACGCCGCTTTCCCACCCGAAAGCAGGCTATTGAAGAGCTCGCTGCCCGTGACGAAGAGTTCCGCGATCTGTGCATTGATTTCGCGGATGCAGAGGCGGAGCTGCACCGCTGGGAAAACGCGACAGGTCCAAAACGCGGGGAGCGGTGCGCCGAATACGCGGAACTGGTGAATGACCTGGCACGAGAGATCGAAGCGGCGCTCGATGCGGCGGCGATCATCCCCTTCCGTAAGCCATGGCCAAAACCCCGCTTGTAGAATGCAGTTCACTCAGAAAATAAAGTCGAGCAGGTTGGTCAGCGTCAACGCAACGAACAATGCTGCGTCGAACCGGATCAGGTGCTCTGCCGCGTTGATCCGGGCCCGCCACCAGGTGCGCTTGCCGAAGCTGGTTTCGCGCGCGCAAGCAGGGTCGTTCATGCGGTTAAAGACGATGACCGAAGCAGAGTTCAGAAATGCATGACCACGCCGACGATCGGACCCTGTTGGACGACGTCGAAGACGAAACCGTCATCGCTGTAGTCGACACCCAGCGCCCGGTATCCGCCGACGGCCGAGAACGTGTCGTTGAACTTGTAACCGATGCCGCCCATGACATCCCAGTCAACGTTCGCGCCGCCGCCACCGACCAGTCCCCAACCCGTCAGGTAAAAGTTGTCCGTGATCGAATACTTGCCGCGAACACCGACAAGTCCGTCGACCCAGGTCGCGCTGTCACTCCGCTCGACACCGTCGAGGATGCCGCCGCTGAATGAAATGTCCGTATTGACGTACCAGACCCTTGCGCCGGCGACGAGATCAAGATTGCCTCTCTGATCCTCCAATACCGAGTATCCGGCTCCGATGAGACCGGCAAATGTTTCGGATGTCACGTCGACGCTGCCGGCGAGAATGCCCCTCGGCGTTCCGGAATCGCTCGATAACTTTGTATAAATGATGTCGCCGAAAATACTGTAGCGGTCATAGCGCGCCTCGCCGATCGCCATGGCGGCGAAATCGAGATTGTCGAGGATGTCGCCGAAGTCGGCATGGACATGCACCTCCGGCAAGCCGAACTGTGCTATGTCGCCCGATAGGCCGGCAGCCCAGAAATACGGGGCGAAAGCGAAGGTCCAGCCTTCTTTTTCGGTCTGCTTGAGTTCAGGTGCCATCGCCGAGTAAATGTCGGCGGCCCGAACCGGGCTTATCGCCAGAAGCCCCGCCGTCAACACGCATGCAAAAGTAATAGAATATTTCATTGCTTGTTCCCCTTTTTGAACCTCGCGTCGTTTTCCGCCACGCTCCCCCCGTCTCGTCCGATCTATGTCCTAATCTCCTTCACCGCGTTGTCCGTGCCCTGCCTCTGCCCTTTTCATACAGGCTGCCGCGACAGCAAGTTGGTGTCCGTCATTTCGGAAACAAAAATGTTATTGCTGCGCGTGCATCGAAGCCGTCAGGACCGTTGTCAGGGCTCTCGGCCCTGTAGCGGGTACCTGCAGTCAACTGTATTGGTTGCTTGTTGACCTTTACCAGCTTCGCCACCGCGAAATTGATGGTAGCCGCCATCGTAGTTGCCCTTGGAATGGCACACTGATGAGCGAAACAATTGGGTTCGAGAGTTTCTTGGCGAGGTCCTTGCTGGATTCCTGTGCCGAAGCACCGCAACTGATCAGCAGCAACACGGTGATTGCAACGACCCGGACGGAGTGCGAACCCTTGAAGATATTCATATCTTGTCCCCCATTGACCGTAACACTGTTCCTAAGTGCATGCTAACGGCGATTGAACGACGCCACTCTTACGTGGACGAGCGTGGCGGCCGGGCAACACACGTTGTCTTAGCGCTGTCCATCCGGTTCTGCGCCCTCCTTGCTGCCGCCATCGGGCGCGCTGACTTCAAACGCTTGACAGTCCTGACAAGCGGAATTTCAGGTTTGCCGCGTGATGCAGCGAAATCCCACATGGCAAGTGGATGTGTCGACAGGCTGCGCCATTCGCGCGGCGGGGCGATAGCGCCGGCAATAGTTGGGAGCGCACAGAAACGAGCCGCCCTTCATCACCTTGCGCGGGATCGTGACCTCGGGCTGGCCAGGATCAATGCTTTCTTCCTTTTTCCCGCCTCTGGGGTTGTGAAGCGTGCAACAGGGGCTGTCGATCCTGTTGTGCTCTTGATACCAGTCGGTGGTCCACTGCCAGACGTTTCCAGCCATGTCATAAAGGCCATAGTTGTTTGGGGGGAAAGCAGCGACAGGCGCTGTCCACTCGTAGCCGTCTTCAACCTTGTTCTGCCAGGGAAACTCCCCCTGGAAGGTGTTCGCCATATGTATGCCGCCAGGCGTTAGTTCATCGCCCCAGACGAATTCTGCACCGTTCAGTCCGCCGCGCGCGGCAAATTCCCATTCGGCTTCGGTCGGCAGCTCCTTGCCTGCCCATTGCGCATAGGCTTCGGCGTCCTCGTACGCGACATGGACAACAGGATGATCCGACAAACCTTTGATCGAGCTCGCAGGCCCGCGTGGGTGCCGCCAATCTGCACCGGGCACGTAGGCCCACCAATTATAGCGATTGCCGAGATCAACACGGGTCTTGGGCTTGATGAACACCACAGATGATGGCGCGAGCATTTCTGGCTTTGCTCCCGGATAATCGTCCGGATTTGCCGGGCGCTCGGCCAAGGTGACATACCCGGTCGTCTCGACGAAGGCTGCAAACTCACGGTTGGTGACGGCGCACGCGTCCATCCAGAAACCATCCACCGTCACCTTGTGGGCGGGTGCTTCCTCCGGATAATGACGATCCGAGCCCATGAGAAATGTACCGCGAGGAATTTGCCTCATGTTTTTAATAGGCGGCTCCATAGCAGATTCTCCGGCTTCTCGATCCCCAAACGATCGATCCGGACCTTTAGCGTTGGTGATGGCGATAACGGGTCTATCCATCTTTCAATGTGCCTCCATCCGCGAGACGCGGCCTTCGGTGATCACGAGTATGCCGTCGCCACGGCCCTTCAAGTATGTCAACATCCACCGTAGGGCTGCCCCATTACTTTCTAGGGCGGCTGTGCGATCCATTTTGCTGCGCAACACCTACTGCGGCCCGGGCTGCACGTGATGAATCGGCCTGCCGTCCACCGCGATGGCTTGCGCATTCTCGAGTTTCTTGATGTCGTCCTCGGTGAGCATCGGCCGATTCACCTTGAGCGTCAGCTTGTTGAGCTTGGCGGTCAGCGCGAACGGCGGCTGGTAGTCAGCGTCGTTCACGCCGGTCAACGTGTCAGAGGCGATGTCAAAGCTCTCATCCCACTGCAGGATCATCGGTAACGTGCGCTGCATCTGCTCGGTATCCACGACTTTGCCGTCGACCTTGAGCGTGCCCGTGCCGGATCGGCCGAGACCGCTCATGTTGTTGTACGCAAGCGTTCCCGCGCCGAGGCCGTCGTACTTGAAGTCGAATTCGACGACATGCCTGCCGGGCGTGAGCGCATCCGGGCCTTCCCACCTGATGCGTTTCAGGTCGATCAGGTTCCAGAGGAACACTGGCTTGCCCTTGAGCAGATAGAAGCCATAACCAGCGAAGCGTCCGCCCGAGGTGAGGATCATACCCTCCGCCCCGCCGTCCGGCACATCAATGTCCGCGGCGATGGTGTAGGAGCTGTTAAGGATGGCAGGCGAGTCACCCTGCGGCAGACCGACCATCGGGAGGGTGTAGATAAACTCAGTGCGACCGGCGGTGATGTTCGGGCGTGGCGCTACAATGCGACCTGCCACCGAGGCGTCCATCGGGAAGACCCGATACTTCTTGGCCTCGGCGATGAACAGCTTCTTCATCTGCTTGACCTTGGCGGGATTTTGGGCGGCGATATTCTTCGACTGGCTAAAGTCCTTATTCAGGTCGTAGAGCTCGAGCACTTGATTGTTGAGCGGGTCTGGATTGGCGGCACCGAAGGCCTCCCACGGCGCGCGATTGACTTTGGTGCTCAGCAGCCAGCCTTCGTCGTAGAGTGCCCATTGGCCCATCATCTCGAAATATTGGGTCTTGTGCCGTGAGGCTGCCTTGGCGTTGGCCTTGTCGAACGTGTAGGCAAAACTCGTGCCCTCGATGGCCGCCTGCTTGATACCGTCCACGGTTTCGGGCGCGGGGATGCCGCTCACTTCGAGAATGGTCGGCACCACATCGATGACGTGCGTGAACTGTTGACGCAGGCCGCCCTTGTCCTTAATGCGCGCCGGCCACGAGATCGCCATGTTCTGCCCGATGCCGCCAAGTTTTGAGGCATTCTGCTTGAACCATGTGAAGGGGGTATCGAAAGCCCAGGACCAGCCCGCCGACATGTGGTTATAGGTCTGCTCGGTGCCCCAGACGTCGTACCATTTCATCTGCTCCTCGACCGGCATTTCATTGATGCCGTTGAAGAACGCAACTTCATTGGGCGTACCGAGAGGTCCGCCCTCGGCGCTCGTACCGTTGTCGCCGTTGATATAGATGATGAGCGTGTTGTCGAGCTTGCCCATGTCCTCGATGGTTTGGATAACACGCCCGATCTCGTGGTCGCTGTAGGCGGCGTAGGCGGCGAAGATTTCCGCCTGCTTGATAAAGAGCTTCTTTTCCTCTGGTTTCAGATCATCCCAGTTCTTGAGGACATTCGCGGGCCAAGGCTCCAGCTGGGTATTCTGAGGGATCACGCCGAGCTTTTTCTGGTTCGCGAAGATCTGTTCGCGAAGCTTGTTCCAACCCTCGTCGAAGAGATGCATTTGGCTGATCTTCTCCACCCATTCCTTGGTCGGGTGATGTGGCGCGTGTGTGGCTCCGGGCGCGTATTTCATGAAGAAGGGCTTGTCGGGCATCGTCTGGTTGAGGCGATTCAGGTAATCAATGGCGTCATCGGCCATTCCGGTCACCAGGTTCCAACCCGGCTTGCCCTCGAAGGGATAGATCTGGGTGGTGTTGCGAAACAGGTTCGGTTGCCATTGGTTCGCATCGCCACCCACGAACCCGTAGAAATATTCGAAGCCCATGCCGGTGGGCCATTGGTCGAATGGCCCGGCCTGGCTGGCTTCAAAGGCTGGGGTGTTGTGATCCTTGCCGAACCATGAAGTGGCGTAACCGTTGTCGAGCAAGACCCGCCCGATGGTAGCCTTGTCCTTGGTGATGATGCTGTTATAGCCGGGGAAACCCGTGGACTGCTCAGAGATCACTCCGAACCCGGCCGAGTGATGATTCCGCCCGGTGATGAGCGCGGCCCGTGTCGGCGAGCACAATGCCGTTGAATGAAAATTGTTGAAGCGCAGCCCGTCATTTGCAACGCGGTCCATCGTTGGCGTCGGGATGATGCCGCCGAAGGTGCTCGGCACGCCAAACCCGGCGTCATCCGTGATGATGAGCAGCACGTTGGGTGCCTCCTTCAGCGGCACGACGCGCGGGGCCCACCACGCTTTTGACTTCAACGCGTCATCCTTGATCACACCGCCGAATTTCGGATCGGGGGCCGGCAACTGCTTGCCGTCGATTGTGGTCGTGGCTCCCGGTGAGCCCGGCTCTCCGGTGATCTCCTGGGCGTTTGCCCTGTTGAAAGAAACGGCAGTCAAACTCAATGTGGCAAGAAACAGTGTGCCAATCCTCAACATCGTCACATCCTCCCCCAATTACTCGATTTGCGGCCACTTGGGCCTTGTTCAATCGCCAAATGAGAACGCGTCAGCAAACGGCTCTCCGGCGCGATACGCGTCAGGGCAATCCAGCATGCAAAAGAGGGGCAGGATGATGCCTATTGCGTCAACGGAGACTAAAAAGCGTGCGTTCTTAGCTCGCAGGCTACAGTACCGTTCGTCCACATGGGATGTATGTTACTGTAACCTACCCTTTGGGAATCGTCGGCGAGCTGGCCTTCTGAGTTCGCCCAAAGGTGCGAGCGAGTATCCACTGGATAAGTGCTGCGTCATTCAGCGAGGGTGGTTGCAGGGGTAATTGGCACTTCGTGGCAAACGGCCTATCACCAGTGAACACTGCGTCGTTGTCCTTGGCATATTGATCCTACAGGGTGAACATTCGTCGCGAACTCGCCGCACAACAACTGCCCGATCGTCGACGGAACAATCCGGAGCAGGTCTGCCTTTGGTCCCCTTGAAATCTCACACTTGTCTGGCGGCCATGCGCTCGGCAGCGAGCAGAACGGTGAGGCACAGGTGCAGGGCGACGGCGGGCCATAGCAACAAACCCGCCGTTATTCCCATGACACCCAGATAACAGAGATAAACGGTTGCGAGCAGATTATAGATGATCATCGCCCGAGAGATTGGCCGCGCGGAGGGGTCCGGCCAAGAGGTCAAGGCAAAGCCCAGCAGGACTATGCCCGAGAGTCGCCCGAGCGCCTGGCCGGATTCGGACAGTTCGCCTCCAAAAATCAGCCGTCCAAACAGCACCGGACTGAAGAGCAGGATCAGGCCCGTGGCGGCGGTTTCGATGGCAGCGGCAGTTGTGACCCACCTCATCGCGTCTTTACCTCAAGGTGACCTGCGACGCTGGTCTCCCGGCGCTCCGGCTCGCCGTATTTCCTCACAGGTACACCGAACAATGGGAACGAAGAGCGGCCGGGTCCCAGCGCCAGAGGTCCCCACACCAGATCTCGTGGACGGATGCAAAACGAACCAGTCTTGTCATTCTGGGCCATGGCAGCCTCCTCATTGAAGCTTTTTCAACTGAACCAAGTCCGCTAAACTTTCCGGCAATGGCCGAAAGGTGCTAACGCCTTGATGCTTACTCCGGTTCGAGCTTCAAGGTCAGCTTGTCGATCTTGCCGGTGAATCTGAATGGAGAGTCATAGCGATACTCCACCATCGCGACCCCGGTTCGGGTGTCCAGACCGACGTCGAAGCTTTCGTCTTCAGGAAAGGTAATCGGCGTAGTGTGCTCCAGCGTATTCGTTGCCAGTTCCTTTCCGTCCACGGACAACACGCCTGTGCCACCCTTGCCCAGACCCGGACCGTCGGACTTGAAGGCGAAGACGATCGTGTGTTTGCCCGGTTCCAGTTCGGGCCCTTCCCACATCGTACGCTTGAGGTCGAGCAGGTTATAGAGGAACACGACCCTGCTCCGGCCGATGCCGAAATCGCCCTTGCTCAGGAACAGGCCGTAGCCGCCGAAGCGCCCGCCCTCGGTGACGATCATGCCCTCCGCGCCACCTTCGGGAATCTCGACCTCAGCGGTGATCGTATAGGACCTGTTCAGGATGCTCGGGGCAGCGCTTTTGGGCACGCCGCTCAGTTCACCCGAATAGGTAAACTCCGTTCGTCCCGCCGTGAGGTTCGGACGCGCCGCGTTCCACCGTGAGAGCGTCGAGTTGTCGAGCGGAAGCACGTTGTACTTCGCGGCCTCGGAATAAAAGAGGGCCTGCAGTTCCTTGACCTTCTCCGGCATCTTTGCCGCAAGGTCGTCGAACTGGGTTGGATCCTGCGCGACGTTGTAGAGTTCCCAGTTGTACCCTGTGATGACATCCGGAGGTGCTGCGGTGCTCAGTTTCCAGGGAGTAGTGGCCGGGGTCGTGGCGGCCACCCACCCATCGTGATAGATGGCCCGGTTGCCGAGCATCTCAAAATATTGCGTCGTGTGTCGCGTCGGCGCGTCGGCGTTCGCCTTGTCCCAAGCGTACATCATGCTCGTGCCTTCGACGGGCTGCTGCTTGATGCCATTGATCATCTCGGGTTCCGGGATGCCGGTCGCCTCCAGGACGGTGGGTACGATGTCGATCATGTGGTGGAACTGCCGGCGGATACCACCCAGATCGGTAATGTGGCCGGGCCACGACATTGCAACGCCCTGCGCCGTTCCGCCGAAGTGCGACGGCACCTGCTTCACCCATTTGAACGGTGTGTCCATCGCCCAGGCCCAGCCCGCAGCGAAGTGCGGGAACGTCCGTTCCGACCCCCAGAACGGATACCACAGGAACTGATCTTTCACTGGTACGGGAACGCCATTGAAGGTGGTGAATTCGTTAGGCGTTCCGTCGAGCATGCCTTCGGAGCTCGCGCCATTGTCGCCACCGATATAGATGATCAGGGTATTATCGAGTTCGCCGAGGTCTTCGACGGATTGAATGACTCGTCCGATCTCATGATCGGTGTAAGCGAGGTAGGCCCCGTAGATGTCCGCTTGCTTGATGTAGAGCTTCTTCTGCTCCACGCTCAAGGAGCCCCACTCCGGCAGCTCTTTCGGCCAAGGCGTCAGCTTGGCGTCCCCGGGCATGATGCCCAGCCTTTGCTGGTTGGCGAAGATCGTCTCGCGCACCTTGTTCCAGCCCTCGTCGAAGAGATGCATGTCGCCGATCTTTTTGGCCCATTCCGGAGTCGGATGGTGCGGGGCATGCGTACCGCCCGGCACATAATAGACGAAGAATGGCTTGTCGGGCGCGATCTCCTTCAACTGCTTCATGTACTGGATCGCGTCATCCGCCATGGCCGTGGTCAGGTTCCAGCCGGGCTTGCCCTCGAACGGGTAGATGGCCGTCGTATTGCGGTACAGGTTGGGCTCCCACTGGCTGGCGTCGCCGCCGACGAAGCCGTAAAAATATTCGAAGCCCATTCCCGTCGGCCATTGGTTGAACGGTCCAGCTTGGCTCGACTGAAACGACGGCGTGTTGTGGTCCTTGCCGAACCAGGAAGTGGCATACCCGTTCTCCTTGAGGATCGTGCCGATCGTTCCTTTATCGACGGGGATGATCGAGTCGTAACCCGGGAACCCAGTCGATATTTCGCCAACCACGCCGGAACCAACCGAGTGGTGGTTACGCCCGGTGATCAACGCCGCCCTTGTGGGCGAGCAGAGTGACGTCGAGTGGAAATTGGTGAAGCGGAGACCTTGCTTTGCAATGCGATCCATGGCGGGAGTGGGTATGACGCCACCAAAAGTGCTTGGCGCACCGAAACCTTGGTCATCAGTCATGATAAGGAGCACGTTGGGTGCACCCTTCCGCGGCACGATGCGCGGGGCCCACCAGGGCTGCGACTCCGAGGCCTTCTGCTTGATCACCCCGCCGAATTTCGGAGAGGGCGGCGGAAGTTGTTTTCCGTCGGTCGTGGTTGTTGCACCGGGTGAACCTGGGGCACCTGTGACCTGCTGGGCGTTAGCCCGCTCGAGGGAAACGGCCGTCAAACTCACAGTGGCAAGAAACAGCGCGCCAATTCTCAACATCGTCACATCCTCCCCGTCTAATTGGTGTGCGGCCAAGACCGCGGGCCCTTTCGGCCAAATGGAACGCGACATCAAGCGACTCTCTTGGGTAATATGCGCGTCGATCCAGCAAGGAAATGAGGCGCAGGATCAGACGATCAGGTCACTGGAGAGAGGAACGGTGCGTTCTCTGGCTTGCAGGGTAGACCACCGTAGGGCGAGCGGGAGGTATGTTACTGTAACATACCGAATGGCAGACCACGTGTTGGCATACTGATCGGCGACAAAGTTCCAAGTTTATTCTTGGATATTTGAAACAGCAGCATTGAATTGGGTCAAATATCTCTGTCCGGCGCATAAGGCGTTGCATAAGTTCGGTTGATCCCGTTCGTCGAGCGTGCAAATGGAAATGGCACGTCAACGCGAATGAGCCGGGAATAGTCCGGCGAAAGTCCCGCCGCCCTTGCACGTCTTCGATATGACCACGCTCCCGCAAGTCCGCGAGCGGCAGACTCGCGTCGAGCGCGCCCCGCTCATAGGCGTATTCCGGAAGATAGCCATTGACGACGAGCCGCCAGTCGAGAGGAACCACGTCACCGACAGCACGCATCATCTTGACGACCGTTGTCGTGCAGTTCGTCGTGATCGAGTTGTAGAATTTCGGCGTCGTGGAAAGCGCATTGGCATCCTGAACGTACTCAAGCAGCAGCGCGCGCGCCGATTCCGGCGACGCTTTGAGGCGGTAGATCTGGACATCTTCGCCGCGCTGGCCATGCACGTAAGCCCGATCTGCTTTAACCGTTATAACCGACGACATTGGCAATTACTGCGGTTGCAAGGCGGCAATTTATATCCGGCCCTCTCTCGGAGGGGCAGTGCACTCCGATTGAGTATCCCACGCAGGTGACTTGATGATGCCATTGCTGGCTCGTCTGGCGCATCTTCCTGCGGGCCGTCGTGGATCATTCTCGTTTTGACGATGGCGATGATGATGACCGTGACGATGGCGACTGAAGCACCGGACATCCCGACCGAGCTTGCTCGAAGTGACACCACCTACGCGTCGCCGATCCACGTAGCATACAGTAGCCTACACGACTTCGACCCGCTGATGTGCGAGTGAAGACATTGGAGGAGCAACACGTTTTTGGAACAGTCCAATATGTTGCCCACGTCCACAAAACAATTCAGGCCACAAACGAGGGGAATATTCATGCGAAACTTCCTGACAATCATCGCGGCTGCGTCAATAGTCCTGTCGTCTTCGATGACAGCCTACGCACAAAACCAAAATCCACTTCCCAAAGCCAGCGACGTGCTTGTCCGATATGGGGACGACATCGAGGGCTGGACCGTCTATACAAATCAAACCCGCGGAGACTGCTTGATCGTGCGCTCGGATGGCCCAAGTTCGGTGCAAATGGGCGTTACCGCAGATCAGGAGGTCGGGTATCTCGGCGTGTTCACGAAGCAGGATATCGGCCTGAAAAACGGGAATACCCCGGAAATCTTCGTCTCCATCGACGGTAACCTTTACAAAGGTATCGCCACCACCACGAGCGGAGAACTCAAGGGCGGACTTTCTGGCGGCTACATCTTGACCGACGACCCGAAGTTCAAGCGCGACGTGGCGAAGAAATACACAATGATCGTGTTTCCGGAAACCAAGGGGACCTTTGTCGTCGATCTGAAGGGGACTTACAAGGCAATGGCAGCGGGAAAAAAGTGTCTCAAGCATTGACCGCCCGCTCATAAGCGAACGCACTGGCGGTCGGGTTCTTCTCGTTTTGGTCTTAACTGGGCAGAATGGGTTGCTATGCCGCCAGTTTGTCCATATCCCGAGAATCCCGCCGAAATTTCTTCACACCTAGTGCCTCAAATCTTGCCACCCTATAACGAGGCGTTACGGCGGGACCTGCAT
This sequence comes from Phyllobacterium sp. LjRoot231, assembly GCF_964253365.1. Lineage (NCBI taxonomy): Bacteria > Pseudomonadati > Pseudomonadota > Alphaproteobacteria > Hyphomicrobiales > Phyllobacteriaceae > Phyllobacterium > Phyllobacterium sp. LjRoot231. The sequence goes on along the minus strand of NZ_CAXUQT020000001.1, from coordinate 2,693,748 downwards.
GTGTTGGAAAACCAGGGCCGTTGCCTCTGGGACGGCGTCGCGGAGATCAATTTGCGCGGAGCGCTCCCAAAAGAAGCCGAAATCTGGCAAGCTAGCCGCGCGACGGCTGGCCGGTCATCCGAGCCTGGCGGTGACGAGGACTGGCTATCTTCTTGCTCCCAGTTGTCGATCCTTCGAGATTCGATGATGATGACGACGATGATGAGCGGGACGATGGCGATTAAAGCTGCCTGGCAGGGGTGTATGTCTGTTGGGGTCATGCAATAGGACAACGTCAATTGGTCTGCGTTCTCGAAACAGAGCTCCAGTAATGAAACTCCGGCGCACGGCAAGCAACACTTCGCGCGTGATGTGTCATCGGCTTCATTTTCAAGTTCGATGATGCGATTACAATGATCATCAAGCTCGCCCACGCCTGGCCAGGAGAGCTTTCAGAGATGCCGCCGCCTCGACGACGACGCGCGAATGTTGTGCAAAAAGATCAAAGAAACGGTCTTCACGTGGCAATAAAGCGCGAAACCATTTCAGCATGGCGGGCACATTGTCATTAGCGGGCTTCCAATCAGCTGGCGGCTTAACTCGTCATAGCTGGATCAACCTGACACTTCAACTGGGCCGATTGTTCGGGCTTACCAAAGGCGTGGGTCGTTAGCGGCATCTTCGGAACCAAACCCGTCGAAAAACGGTTAGACGGATAAAGAGAATCTGCTGATAGTGGACTTTTTCCGGGTGTGTTCGTGCAACGATGGCACCAATTAAGGTAAGAGATGTCGACGAAACAAGAAAAGCGTCACGCCAAGAGTGCCGGAAAGACGGCTTCGATGCCGCAGGTCGCCGCCCTGGCCTACCGCATCGGCGATGACGGGCAGGTCGAGATACTCCTGACCCGACGCACCAAACGGAACTCGCTCCGTGGCGAAATCCATTGGTTCAGGTATCGAGGAAGATGGAGTTCAGGGCTTTTTCTCTATGGACATGCGCAGTGCGTCGTTTATCCGGTCCTGCCAGCCTGAGCCCTCCTGTTGAAAATGCTCGAGGATGTCACGATCGATTTTGAGCGAGACAAGCTCCTTGGCATTTGGAATTGCTGGCCTTTCATTGATCGGTGCCACTGGTCGCTTTAGTGGTTTGAACAAGGCCTCAGCTGCATCTATTGGATTTGAAGGCCGCCGCGGAGTAGTTGCCATTATAATTTTATCCTCACCATTAGGAACGAAACGGGTCTGCCCGCCAAACAGGTCAACAAGAGTTCAAAGTCAAGCATCTGTGACGGGCCTTGGATTAACGGCCAACAAGTTGAGGCCGACAACACGCCTTGGCTTAGGTCAAAGCAACGAACATGCTGCGGCCCATTTAAAATTCCTGGGATGTTGGTCTGAGAACGATCTCGTTGATATCGACATCGGCAGGCTGTTCGACAGCATAAGCGATGGCGCGTGCCACTGTGTCGGCGGGGATCGCTTGCTCATAGAACGCGCCTACCGCCATGGCGCTTTCTTCGTGCGATGATCCGAGCTTCAGTTCGGAATCGATGGCTCCAGGAGAGATGATTGTCGTGCGAATGGAGCCTCCGACCTCCTGGCGCAACCCTTCCGAGATCGCACGAACGGCAAACTTCGTGCCGCTATATGCCGCTCCGCCAGGGTTGAAGACCTTGATACCGGCTGCTGAAGCGATATTGATGAAATGACCGGACCCATGTTTCTCGAAAATCGGCAGAGCAGCAGCGATGCCGTAAAGCAGACCCTTGATGTTGATATCGATCATCCTGTCCCACTCGTCTGTTTTGGTTGCAGACAGTGGCGCAATCGCCATCAACCCGGCATTGTTGACCAAGACATCGACACGGCCAAAGGCATCCACCGCTCCAGTCAACAAAGCCTCGACATCGGATCGGCGGGATACATCCGTCGAAAAGGCCCTGGCCTTGCCACCGGCTTGCTCAATGTCAGCGACGATTCTTTCAAGGCGGTCAACGCGGCGGGCACCGAGGACGATCGATGCCCCAAGCGACGCAAGATGGCGGGCGGTAGCTTCCCCCAAACCACTGCTTCCTCCAGTGATGACGACAACCTTGCCTTCTATGTTCTTACTCATGACAGCCCCTAAGAGGCTGATCACTTGCCGCCGTCAACCTCGATGTAGACCTCGATCGGATTTATGACGGTGTGTTTAGCTTCTGCAGCTGCAGCCTCCGGTGTGCTGAGTAACGCTTTCATTTTCGCGAGGTCCACATTCTCGGCAACAATCGAGACCTTATTTCCGTCGGTGTGCCTGAAAATGCGATAGTTTGAACAGAAATCCGCAAACATGGTTTTACGGTCCTCCCCACCACCAAGCCAAGTGTCCATGTCCCCCACCTCGTGGGTAACGACCACAGTTGTCATCTGCTTTCCCCTTTTTTCGTTGAGCCGAGACCCTGAACGGCCCTGGCTTTAGCACGCTAACACAAAAGCCTAAGTTTGGCGCGCTGAACTGACGCCGTGTCCGCCCCGATTCGAATGTGAAAAGGGAATCAAGCGTCATATTTCGGATGCGGTTTTTTCGAAAAGTCACATAGAGCTTTAGTGGTTACCAGATACCGCGCTGGTGGAGTTTGCTACTTAAGCTTACTGGATTTGCGAATAAATTCGACGAGCGCACGGAGCTTTAGTGGCTGGCGTTGCCGTTTGGGATAGTAGAGATAGAATCCTGGAAACGGCGGACAGAAGGCTTCAAGCAGCGGCACCAGTTCGCCCCGGGCGATGTATGATCGGAACGTGTCTACCATGCCGAAAGTGATCCCGGCTCCGGAACAAGCCATGCGGATCAAGACGACGGCCCGCCAGAGCCCTTGCTTCCACACCAAAACTACTCCGCGAACCGTACGATCACCGGGCAGCTCAGATCTTGAACAAACAAGGGGTGCCGCGTCAGGTACGACGTTGGGGTCGTAGGTAAGATTCTAGCTTGGCATTTCTTTGGGAGCTTTTTGCATTTCGATCTGAGTATGAAGAAAGTTTTTCAAGGCAATTGCCGTATCCAGGTCAATACGCAGACGAGCTGAAACGACAGGATCAGCTTCAAGTCTTCCGTCCAAAGTGGGAGTGTGCCGCGTGGTGCAGAGCGTAAAATTGATTACTCCACTAATCGTACCATCACTGGCGAAATAATTCGCAAAGACAACCTGCACGTTATTCGGATCTGGCACCAAGACGCTTTCGTGTGACTTAACTAACTTGTTTCCCACTGAATATCTCCAACCTGACGCTCCCGATTCTTGGCAGCGTTTGTTCGCCCATAGTAGACTATTTCCTCCGGACAGCCGAGGCGGTTCTTGCCCGGGATTATAAGCGTCACATTAGTGCGCTGTGCTCGTGCTATAATAAGAGCAGGGCCCTCCCTTCACGCTCGACAGCGCGATCCGAAAGGTTCGCCTTGCCGAAGACGGATGGAATTCACGCAACCCGCAGCGCGTGTCCCTTGCCTACACGGAAGACAGCAGATGGCGAAACCGCACAGAATTCGCCACCGGCAGGGGCGAAATCGTCGCGTTCCTGACCCGCAAATGGGCAAAGGAACTCGACTACCGGCTGATCAAGGAACTGTGGGCATTCAATGAGAACCGGATTGCCGTCCGCTATGCCTATGAATGGCATGACGATAGCGGCAACTGGTTCCGTTCCTACGGCAACGAAAATTGGGAATACGATGCAGCGGGCCTTATGCAACGGCGTTTTGCCTGCATCAATGATCTGCCCATAGCCGAAACCGACCGCAAGTTCCATTGGCCTCTCGGCCGTCGTCCGGACGATCATCCGGGATTGTCGGCGCTCGATCTTTGATCCCAATGAGAGGAACTGGCGAATGGCCGTCGATCCAGTCTCGAGCCCCGTCGCCGCAACGTCACTCGAGCCGCTTCTGCGCACGCATGATCTAATCACCCGGTTGAAACAAATTCCTTTAGCTTTACTGTTGACGTCACATTGATTGTTCTCTATTTGTTCGCGCATGACCCAACTCGGCATCCACCTCATACGCTGATCTCGCGCTGAACCGCTTTTGCGGCCGCCGATCTTTTATTGCGTATGTATGTGGAGGGTCTCATGACCGCTCATACCCCAATTGACACCGACTTTCTTGAATCAATCCGCTCCGAGGCAGCCCGGCATTCCTATCATCCGCGCGGCATCGTGCGCTGCGTCGGCGTGCCACTCTTCCGCAACTCGCTTGCACGAGATTGCGCCTGCTTGTTCGATTTCGATCCGGACATCCTGTCGTGGTCGTGCCTTCCGTTGCAGCTGTCCGACACGAGGTCGTTCCATGTCCCGGATTTCAAGATCGAGCGGGCGGCGGGTCCGGCTCTCGTCGACGTTTTTCAATCGTTGGACGACGCTTCGGTCGGATGGATCAAGGAACATGCGCTCGCAGCGGGATTTCGGCACGAGGTCGTTCTGGAGCAGATTGATTCAGGCTCTCGCCTGCGAAACGCTCAGGATTTGCTTCGCTATCTTATCACTATTCTGCGGTTCAGTCGGCGACGGCACATCGACCCTGATAAGTCGGGAGAACTCCGGTGACAATCCTGCTGCCTTGGCCCGCTGGTCGATATGAGCACGCTCCCGCAGCTCCGCGAGCGGCAGGCTGGTGTCGAGCGCGCCGCGCTCATAGGCGTATTCTGGAAGGTAGCCATTGACGATGAGTCGCCAGTCGAGAGGAACCACGTCACCGACGGCCCGCATCATCTTGACGATGGTTGTCGTGCAGTTCGTCGTGATCGAGTTGTAGAATTCCGGCGTCGTGGAAAGCGCATTGGCATCCTGAACATATTCGAGCAGCAGCGCGCGGGCCGCTTCCGGCGACGCTCTGAGGCGATAAATCTGAACGTCTTCGCCGCGAAAGTTCGATCTCACCCCGACTACATCGCGCTCATCCGACGCTATGATTACCAGCGGATCGCTCTTGAAGAGATCGGCAACAGGCGAAAACGCGCCCCCGACGCGCCGCCGCACCTCCACCGACCAGGCGATATAGTCACCGCCCTTGAAGCCGAAGCTTAGAATAACATGCGCGATGTTGGGATCTCCCCATTGTGACAAGAAGAGGTCAGCCGTCTGGAGCTTGCCCAGATCATAGGTCCGCGTCACCCAGCGTTCGGTGAAATCCGTTTTGCTGTGCCATTCGAAGTTGCGGACGTTGTTCAGCGTCAAGACATCGCCGTCGCGCGTCCCCGTCATCTGCCGCGCCACCTCCGGTGCCCAGTCCGCATGTTCCAGCGGCTTGATCGTGCTCCACCATGTCAGCAGCAAACCAAAGCACAATAGAAACAGGAGCAATGACCAGTTCCTGAGCTTCGTGAAGGTGGCAACTATCGTTGCGAGGCCGAGAACGCCACACAAGAAGGCAGCCACAATTCTCGCAGACGGCGGCACGGGCAGCTGGTACCAGAGTGCTCCTACCGCCCATGCCGTGGCAATGATGACAACCAAAGCTAGAAAGATGGCAATCAGCAAACGCCCGATAAGTCGCATTGCCCGTTACTTGATCCGGCCGAGGTTGATCAGTTGCACGCGCCGGTTGTCGGCGGCCTTCGGATTGGCCGGATCGACGGGCATCTCTTGTCCCACGCCAACTGAATAAAGCCGGTTTCGCGGAATCGCAAACGTTGTCGCCAAGGCTTCTGTGATCGCGTCGGCGCGCTCCTGGCTCAGCTTCAGATTGTGTTTGGCATCACCTGTCGAGCTGGTGTGCCCAACCACGAGGAACTTGTAAAACATCAGATTGGGATGATGCAGGGCATCTGCGATCAGGCCGACCGTCCGGTATGACTTGGGTTCGATGGCAATGGAATCGTTCTCAAAATCGATCTCGACAAGCAGCTGCGATAGGTTAGCGAGCTGGCTCCAGTTCGGTTGGCTGGCAACGCCTTTGCCCACATTGGCATTTGCTTCCTGAGTGAGCAAAGCTGGATCGATGGCAGGTGCGGCGTTGGAGACTTGGCTCAGGCTGCTGATCAGCTGCTGATTATTGAGTTGTTGAGCCGACGCGTTGCCAGCGACCAGCAAAAGGCCCAGTGCCACACCGGCACGAAGTTGACGAATGAACATTTTCTTTCCCCTCATTGTGGTCATGATCTACCGCCAACCTGCATCTGTAATAGCCTGGTTGCATTTGCCGTTATCGACGCGTTTCGACTTCAGCAGGCAGGCAAGAATGTTGCCCTCCCCCTTGACGCCCCCGCAGTATTGAGCGGCATCGTGCGCACAAATCTTGAAGAACCCAGTCTGGGCCGCCTGCCGCTGCTGGATGGAAGCAGTGACCTGCCCCAACGTCGAGGTGCAGGTCGGCGAAACCTTTCCTTCATTTTTCTGAAGGCAGTCCTGAATCTGATTGTTGCCAAGATTGAGTCCCTTACAGACTTTCTTGATGTCTGAGCCGCAGTCCTTGGCAAGAGCAGTCACCGCATCGGCATAGCTCATGGTGTCTGCTCGACCAATGCCGGCCAGCGAGAGGGAAGCGATCACAATCGCTCCGCTGAGAAAACCAAGTCTATTCATTTGCGTATCCCCACGTTATGATTTGGACCTCTGAACGACGACATCGTCAGACGGCCAATTGCGCAGCCTTCAGAGCTTTGCTGACGCTACGCGAAGGTTTGATGTTCCGGGAGTATGTTACCGTAACCTACAATTGATGAGGCCGGATCGCATCGGCGGAGAGAGCCTAAACAGGCTCCGACGGTTGCTGCTGTCTCGGAGAGAGATTGCCCGGTTCATCGCGCGTTTTGTGAAGTTCATTAAAACAAAAAATCCGGAAGCAACGCCTCCGTGCAGTTCACTTGGCCAATGCCTAGAAATCACGCTGGAAGCGAATGGTACCGCCGAATGCGTCATCGCTGCCGCCATTAAGAAGGGCTTGATCCTTACGGGCACCGTCAAACTTGGTGTAGTTGATTTCAGGCGTGATCGTGAAGCCCGGGACAAGTTCGTAAGCCACGTTGAGAGCGAGAGCGTACGTCCCTTCAGATTCATAAGCAGCCTGACCGTTGATCGTCGCCTTGTCGGAAACCTCGGCGGCAAAACCACCCCATGCCGCCCAGTCGCCCTCCCATAAGCCATACCAGTTCTTGTTGATATTGGTCACGAATGAGTCCGGATCATAATCGGATTGATAGGCTCCCATTACCCAGGCGGAGATCGTGTCGGTGAACGTAACATCCAAACGCGCCTTGACGCCTATGGCCTCTTGCACGGAGTCGTAGCCGATAATACCGGAGATCGTTCCCCAGCCCTGTTCGAATTTCGCGCCTGCGAGGACATGGGGCATGTAATCGTCGATCGTGTAATCATATCCCCCTTCCTCTGAACCCTGTTCAGCGGCGATGATGGCGGAGAAACCGTTGCCAGCCTTGTAGGTATAGCTGATCTCGTTACTGGAGAAGCTATCACTGCCATACTGGATCACATCGTCATTGATGATATCGCCTGCGTAGCCGACCCATGAACCGAAGATAGCGTCGTTGACGCCGATCTGGAAACCGCCGAGCTCAATATATGCCTGATGAAGAGTAGCGCCATCGTCTTCGCCGTTGGTGTACTGGAAACGGCCGTCAACATAGGAGCGCAAGGTACCGAGTTCGGTTTCGGAGCGCGCGTCAAAACGAATCTCAGCACGAGTGCTCTTGCTCCAAGTGTCGTGCTCGCCGCCGACGTGACCGCCGACATAGACATCGTCACCTGCGGCTGCATCGTAACGCAGATAGCCGCCGACCTTAAGGCAAGTCTCGGTTCCGGGGATATAGAAGAAGCCGGCGCCATAGGCATCACAGACTTTGACGTATTCGACGGGCTCTGGCTCGGCCACAACCACTGCGTCTGCAGCGCGTGCGCCCGATGCCGCTATGAAGGCAGCAGCAGAGCCGAGGAGAAAGCTCTTGATATTCATTTCTGATCACCGATTAAAAAGAGTCACAAGCTCATGTCCCCAACCGATGCATATTCCTGCCGGATGGTGCTTGCTAACGAGCTCTCCCCGACTTTCGTCCGAGCCCCATGGTCTTCGCAAGGCTGGATCGAGTTTCGGCGTAATTCGGCGCGACCATCGGATACGAAGGATCAAGATTCCATCTCTTCCGATATTGTTCGGGCGTCAGATCAAAGGAAGTTTTCAAGTGCCGCTTCAATGATTTGAATTTCTTGCCGTCTTCGAGACAAATGATGTAATCGGGAGTGACCGACTTTTTGGGGTTCACCGCAGGTACGGGGCTCGGCGAGGCAATTGCCTTGTCTTCGTTTCCAATCGTTGCTCCGGATAATGCAGCATGCACGGTGTTGAGCAACATCGGCAAATCAGCGGCACGTACCGCGTTATTGCTGACGTAAGCCGCCACCAACCTGGCCGTCAGGTCGACCAGCTTCTCCTTGTTCGACGCGGTTTCGAATTCTTCGATGGTCATCCAATCAATCCCCCACAAATCAAATATCTAAAACTATTGGTGGAATCTTTGAACACCAGTTGTTCTCAAAATACAAATGCGAAAAACACGAGATAGTGTCGGGCGGTTGCCGATTAAATCGTCACCGTGAAATACTGCATTGCAGTGACTGTCCAAGCACCCTGACGGCAAACCCAAACTCCGGTGTAGGCAACTTTTCCTGAGAACGTTTCTTCGTAATGTGTGCCGCTGCCTCTGGCGCAGAGGGGCGCGTGCCGGCCTTGATCAGCTGCTGCTCAAGCTCATCTACACAGCGCGAGGCTTTCAGATTGTTTCAGGACGTTGTCCGTCACTAAGCTATCCGCCATCTTCGTAGCCTCGCTTGTTGCGACATTCAGGGCGGAGCGAGCCGCAGCCAACTGGCCCGACCGAGTTGAAGTAGTTGTCGTGGAGCTTCATGTTCATTCGGCCGATGCGTCCGAACATCAAGATCGCGAGAAGGACTGCTGTCGCTGACCAAACGTTGATTTGTTCGTGTTTTCGTTCGTACTTCGGGCCATCCCACCAATGCAGAGGAGCCGAATATTCGGAATTAGGTAGCAAACGCCCGATACAATTACGCGGAATTAGGTAGCAACCGCCACCAAACTACGTGTGACACTGCGGTACTATCGCAACGTGCGGTTTCAAGGCTCGCATTCCTGTGTCTGCTACCTGATGAAGTAGCTTTGACAGCGGCTATGAAGCCCTAAGCACAGCAGGAGGCTTCCAATTGCCCTTTCCAGCCGGAAGGATCGAAGGCGACTTTGGATCAGGCCAGTAAAGGCGCATGACGAGATATATCGTATCATCCGGCGCAGGCAACCAGTTGGCCTCCTTCTCCGTACCTGGATTGTCTTTTTGGATGTAGAGCGTCAGCGAGCCGTCTGGGTTCTTTTTCAAGGTAGACAGCATTGGGGAATTGATCAGGTAGCGATTGATCGGGTTCTTGATTAGCAACTGGCTCTTGCCGTCATACATGGTCACAGACCAGAAGGCGTCCACTGGTGGCAACCTTCCGGCCGGGAAAGTGATCGTGTAGTTGTGTTTGCTGCCGTAGGGTCTTCCCGGTCCCATCCACACGGGTGTAGGGATACATAGCCTCGACCGCGTCATTGCCATAGAGACCGCCTTTGGCGGCACCAGCCCGCATGAGCCAGTTGCCATTGTAGAACGTCTCATCTCCGAAGAATGCTCCTACATTCCAGCCGTTGATCTTTTTCATCCCGGAAGACAAGAACTTGTCGACCTGATCGTCGCCTTGCTTCATTGCGATCAAGATGGCGGCCTTGTGCTCGAGCGACAAATCCTTGAACTCAAAAGTCTTTCCCGGCCCTATGCCGATACTTGCGAGCTTAGCGCGGATCGCCTTGTCTTTCGCCGTCACGGGAACGAACTGCAGAGCCGCGTCCAGGTATTGAAAGAAGTTGTCTTTGATCCCAGCCGTAGTTGCGGGCAGAAAGTCGATCTTCGGTGCGGGAGGCGGCGCGGGTGTCTTCAGGAAGGCCGATAGCGGCTGAAGCTTATAGCCAGCTTGCACCTTTTCCACGTTCGGCATGTCGTCGGGGTTGAAAAGTTGAGTTCTTATGAGGGAAAGACTGAAAGGTGTCGTTGACTTAAATACCTTCGTGATCCCGGCAGGCGTCGCGCCGTCCCAGTCAGGCCCAACCACGAGGTAGTCGCCGGGATCGTTGCCCGTGGCGCGGCTGCCGATATAACCATAGTTGTAGGTGTTCCCGTCGATCATTTGAACTGAGTAGTATCGCTCCTTGTCAACTGCTGGAACTGAGAGAACCATCGGCTCGGCGCGTAAATCGAGCCACATTATCGAATAAGGGGTGTCGCTATTCGGCGTAATGACGGCGGTATCTTCCGGGGTCGACACGCGATGCTCGTTACTGATCTCGTTGAAGGGAGCCTTGAACTGCCCGGAGGTCTTGTCGACGGCGAACTCCTGCATCACTGCGTAGTTCATCACAAGTGGAAGTCCGTAGACGAAGCCCTTTTCCGCAATGTCCTTTGCTTCCCGGATACCGATATGGCTTGGGTCTGCCTTCTCGGCCGTCGTGACTGGGTCCACCGCCAGCGCGGGAATTGCCAGGACACTCAACGTGGTGGCCAATAGTAAGCCAAGCGTCACTCCCCGCGACGATAAAAATCTCAGCCTCGTATTTGCGAATGCTGTTGTCATGTCGTTATCCCCTCTGTCGTCGAATGCACGGCGTCGCCGATCATCTCCCATACACGGTTCGATCTTAAGTACGTAACGGTAACAGCTGCGCGTAATTCTGATGCTGTATTGCCAGCTTGGCCGGCGGTGTTTATGAGGCATTGAAAAACGTAATGGGAGGTCGCAACGCTCAAACCCTATTTGCTTTGGCCATTCAAGGATCTAGTGCGGGTAAAATAGGTTCCTCAGAGAGTGATCGGGCCCAACGCTAACACGACCTTCCGAAATCTAGCGATGACGGCAAAAGCGATCGGATTCTCCCGCCTGTCTTCCTTTCTCGAGGAAACGTTCAGAGACGACATACGGAATGGCATCAGCCACGCTGACTATGTCATTTGGAATGATGGACTTCGTCTGCGAAATCAGAACGGCGGCTACGCAAAATACACTGTCATTTGATGAGATAAACGATGCTCTCTTACCAAAGGAGTAGGCTTTTTCCAGATATTCCGGGAGTACAACGCGGTTTCGATGCAATCATTTTACCCACCCAAGGAGATCACAGGACGGTTCAGCGCAAACTTTCTAATGCCATGGACCGTGAGTTTTGATCCAACGAACGGAGCATTCGAGATTAGCAGCTCCTCGCCTGGCCCCGTACCCTCAATATAATTCCTGTTCTTACCCGTACCGTTACGATTTTCCCATCTACTGCCAGTAGTTCACTCGAGGCTTTTCGAAGCGGGACGAGTGGGGACGATCCGAATGTCTAATAATTCCAAACAATAAGATAGAGCGATTGAATTGACAGTTCATCGCCTTCGAGACGCAGCACTAAGCGTAACGATGCGGTCCTATGCAGTAATCCCGCGGTTTCGGTATCTTGTCTTGGAGAGGCAACTCTTTAAACAGGTAGCCAATGTGCGCAGAAGGACCGCCCATTCGTTCTGCGCCAGTTCGAGCCTGTGATCGAGGAATGTCCTGCGAGTGTCGATTGTACCAAAAATCATGCCCCACACTTTCTTCGCAGCCTGCATTTTGCGGCCAAGCTGAGGTGCGGATGAGAACTGCCGTTCGACCAATGTTTAACGTAACGATACGTGAGTATAATACAAAATCAGACGATTTCCCTCCATTATTGTCCAAGATGAGCGGCGATCCGTCGTCTACATTTGCTGCAGCAACCGCAGTCTGAACGATGAAGGGAACTGAAATGTCAAACAAATCACTAGAAGGAGAACTGTTGCCTCGGACCAGGCAGACAGATAATCCAGTGGTGACTGTCGAAGGCCTTAGGGTCAAGCTGGATAGTGCTGTAGAGATTGCATTTCTATATGGGGCGACCGAATGGGTTCGTCTCAACCACCCGTCCCAGTACGAGCGGCTGTTGATGCGGTTTGACGACAGCACATCGTTGGAAAACCGCGGTTATATCCACTGATCCACTTCACGAGTTTGGCGATGTCCCCAATCACTTTGACCTTATGTCACGGCACAGATTCTGAGTTCCAGGGCTTTAATGTCAATGAGTGCAATGAATGCGGCGCATTTGGTCGTGGCTTTTACTTCTCCAACGATTTCGAACTTGAGCGGGTGTACTCAAATGGACTTGATCCAGTGGTTGCCAAGGTAACCCTGCAAAATCCTTATATTCTCGACATGAGTCTTCCCTTTGACGAATATCTGGCGGCTTCCAGGGTCTTCCGTCCGGTTCGGCATGCTCGGGAAAGAATAATCGGACTGGGCTATGACGGGGTTTTGCTGAGACAGGATAGCCATGTCGAAGCCGTGGCCTTCTATCCCAGACAGATCGATAGCTATGGCCGACGCCCGGCCTTCCCCATTCCGGACAAACAAAAACAGCAGAACATCATCCCCTTTTTCAAACTCTGGGGTATCCAAATTGGATTCGTTCGCAGGCACCACAACACCTAAGTTGCCCATAAAAGCCGAAATTTCACAGCATCTCGGTCATCTTTGGCGATTTGGGGTGGTCCTTTCCCTCGACGACCATATTGCCGAAAGGCTGGTCGAACAGACATGCATTTGTGCGCTTGAGCGCGATCCCTTGTTAACCTGCAGTCAGCGTATGGACTGCTCGTTGTTTTCAATATTGCATTCTTGTGGGAGTTGACCGCGGCATATTCCGCCAGAGACACTATTTAAAGCTCCTATTTATAGGATGCCCTTCTCGTCTTGGGTATCGTGGAACCGTAAGCTGGAGCGCCAGTGCAAGGATGATTTCTTAGCCCCTTGCAATTGCTTCTTGCTACACCCACCTATCCAATCCACCCGTAATTGAGATTGAGAGCAGCCAGCAATGACGCTCGTCTATCTCCGGGGTAATACGGCGCTCCTCGGAAACGAGTTGAGCGCCGTATTTTTTAGGGATGGATCGCAAAGAAACCACTCCATGCGATCAGCTCCGTGCCGCCGGGGCGGCAAAAAGCCATATTCTAGTTGCTTTGAGGAACTCTTCGACAATCTTCTCCGTTGCACCCTTTATCGGTGCGGTACTCGCGGTGACCATGGGCGAGCCAGTGACGATGGGCCTGATTCTGGCCGGAGCATTGATGGCAGTTGGCATCTGGCTGCACTTAACGGAGCGACACGGTCATGCTCACCATCATCAGCCTGTCATGCACGATCATGAGCATATCCACGATGAGCATCACCAGCACGAACACTTATTTCCGGTTGAGCCCGTCACAAAACACCGCCACATGCACCAGCACACTCCGCTGTCGCACTCGCACCCACACTTTCCAGATGCTCACCATCAGCACCGTCACTAGCTTTTCGGCCGTTTGAACACCGCACCGTAGTGATAGGGTGGAATCTCGACGATATCCATGAGGGTCAGACCACTCAATGTAACTGCGTCGACCGTCTGCGCTGGTGATAACCGCAATTCGGTTCTTGGTCCACGAGGCTCTCCCGAGATTATCGTCTCCTCGCGTGGCCGCTGATGCCAATTGACAACAGAAAACAGACCACCCGGTGCCAGCGTTTCATAGACAGCTCTTGCCAGTCGAGGCTGATCAGGAACGCCGTGAAACGCGTTCGCCATATAGATAAAGTTCATCGGCTCAGGGACGAGTTTCGCAATCTCGTAGGCGTCCCCGACGACGAAATTACAATTGGTCAACCCCTCGGCTGCAAGCGCGTTTTTCGCGACTTCCAATAAGGCCGGGTCCAGGTCGACTGCGACAACGTGGTTGGCGATCTTTGCGATTGGCAAGGTGAACCATCCGTCGCCTGAACAAAGGTCGACGACATGCAGTCCTGGCTTGAGACCCACTGCCGAAAGTACACTGGCCGGATCGGGCCAAAGCGCTTCCCACCAGCCCGATGTCGGCATTTCAGTCCCGGTGAAGAACTCTGGACGTTCGCTTATCATTTTTGGAATCATGCCCTCTATCGTGAAGCCGATTTCTCCCTAACGCCAATCTATGACAATTGAGAGCGCGCGCAGCTAACCCATGCAGCATGAAACGCGGTGGATGTGTCCGCCTGCCTGCACAATCGAAGACGTGGACGGTTTCAATGGACAAGACACTGAAGCTTGCGCTGGGAAGTATTGTCGCCGGCCTGCTGGTTCTCGGCTTGAAATATTTCGCCTACGTCCTGACTGGCAGTATCGCTCTTTATTCCGACGCACTGGAGAGCATCATTAATGTTGCAACGGCTATTGCAGCCTTTTTTGCCGTTCGCCTGAGCGCGAAACCGCCGGATGCCAACCATCCTTTCGGCCACCACAAGGCTGAGTACATGTCCGCCGTTATCGAAGGCGTGCTGATTGTCGTGGCCGCGCTCGCCATCTTGCGCGTCCTATTACGGTTTTCTCGCACCGAAGCCTTTGGATGCGCCCATTGAGGGCCTCATGATCAACGGCGCGGCGAGCGTCATCAACGCAGTCTGGTGCTCAGTTCTGTTTCGTTACGGCCGCCGCTGGCGCTCGCCCGCCCTCGTCGCCGATGCCCAGCATTTATGGACGGACGTGGTCACGTCAGTCGGTGTCCTAATTGGTGTGGGACTTGTCGCCGTCACAGGTTGGCTGCAACTGGACGCAGCGATAGCCGCCTTGGTGGCTCTAAATATTCTTTGGTCAGGCTGGCAATTGATGCGTGAATCAATCGGTGGCCTGATGGATGAAGCGGCTCCTTCGGAGACCGTCGCCCGGATACGCGAAGTGATTTCCGCGAATGCCGAGGGCGCTATCGAGGCTCACGACCTGAGAACCAGGCACGCCGGAAGGGTAACGTTCATCGAGTTCCACCTCGTCGTGAGGGGATTTCGATGAGTGTGACGGAATCCCATATCATCTGTGATCGGATCGAAGCTGCATTGCGCAAGGCCATCGAAGATTCCGTCGTAACAATCCATGTCGAACCGGAAGTGAAGGCCAAGCACCACGGCGGCGTTACCGTCATTTAATGCGCCTGATCATTCAGCTCTTGGGTCTGACCTCATAATAAACCGACGTCTTCTGCTCCGAACCCCATAGCTACAGCATAGACATGCGCATTAAGGAAACAGGCATCGAAGTTCCTCAAAAAAACTCTCATGATTCTAAAATTTCTTTCGGGAATCTCGATTTCCCT
The DNA here is from genome assembly GCF_964253365.1 of Phyllobacterium sp. LjRoot231. Taxonomy (NCBI): domain Bacteria; kingdom Pseudomonadati; phylum Pseudomonadota; class Alphaproteobacteria; order Hyphomicrobiales; family Phyllobacteriaceae; genus Phyllobacterium; species Phyllobacterium sp. LjRoot231. Next base: position 2,678,522 of record NZ_CAXUQT020000001.1, on the reverse strand, counting down.
AACAAAGCTCTCTAGCACAACGATCTTAAGACGTTCAACAGCAACGCTTCTCCCTGCCGAAGCGGCAATACGGTCCGCTACTGGCGCTTCACGAGACCTCGAATCCCAACTCATGTGGCCGCGAATCCACTTTGAGTGGCGAGAGTCCTGACTTGTGTCGCAAACAACAGATTGTGTGGCTCCCGGCTCTCAGAATTGAGATTCGCTAGAAACGCGAGGCCGTCGTCTAGCAAACGCCCCAATCCTGTAGCGCAGTGTCGGCTTCGCCAGAGCCCTTGGCGGACATAGGAACGGCGCTTGATGTCAGATACGTCCTTGTAACCGTTACGTACTTATCGGCGCAGCTTCTCTAAGCATAATGGATCACTGGTTCGATATCTAATTTTCCAGGACAGTTGCGGGATACAGCAGTCATCGGATTTCGGGGGGGACACGAACGATGCGCAGATCAAGTACGACAGCCATTCTCCTTGCTTCAACGATTCTCGCCGCTATCGCGACGGCAGCTGGCGCGCAGGAGCGGCAGGCCTATTTCGGCGAGACGCACGTCCATACAGGCTGGTCATTCGATGCCTACATTTTCGGTAACACCAAGACTACGCCAGCCGATGCTTACAGGTATGCCAAGGGCGCTACCATCAAGCATCCCCTGGGCTACGACATCAAGATAGACACCCCTCTGGATTGGATGGGTGTGACCGACCATTCCGAATATGTCGGGACCGTCGCCCTCGCCAACACGCCAGGATCTGAAATAAGCAAGCTTCCGATCGCGCAGAAATTGATTGTCCATTCCCCCGCAGATGTCCAGCGCATATACCTCTGGCTCGGAGGCACGATCGTCGACAGGAAACCGATCGAGGAGCTGATATCACCACAGGTCGCAGGGTCGGTCTGGAAACAGAACGTACAGATGGCCGACCAGGCAAATGAACCGGGCAAGTTCACGGCCTTCTGCTCCTACGAATGGACGTCGACTCCGAACAACCGCAACATGCACCGCAATGTCTTCTTTAAGGATTGCACCAACATACCGGAGGTGCCCTACAGTTCGATCGATTCAAGCAACCCGTCAGATTTGTGGGACTGGATGGACGGCCAGCGCAAGGCCGGCAACGAACTTCTGGCAATCTCACACAATGCCAATCTCTCCGATGGCCATATGTTCCCGACGGATGTTGATGAGAAGGGCCGTCCTATCGATGCGGCCTGGGCGGCATCGCGGGACCGCAACGAAAGGCTGACCGAGATAAAGCAGATCAAGGGTGCATCCGAGACCCATCCCACACTTTCACCCAATGATGAATTCGCAAATTTCGAGATCCTGACCTATCTGCTCGGCGATCCGGCTGGCCGTTTCCCGCAGGTTCCGGGAAGTTACGTCCGTCAAGCCCTTAAGGACGGTCTCTCCATGCAGGACGCCCGCGGCTACAACCCCTACAAGACGGGCTTCGTCGGCGGGTCAGATTCTCACAACACTGGCGTTCCCTACCGCCAGAACAACTTCTACGGTGGCCATGCAAGAGCCGACGGCGACATGAAGCAACGCATGGCAGGCTTTCTGTTCGCTGGTCTCGACACCAGACTGGAGAACCCCGCTGGTTTGACGGGGGTATGGGCAGAGGAGAACACGCGTGAGTCGCTGTTCGCGGCCATGCAGCGGAAGGAAACCTTCGCCACCAGTGGACCACATATCCAGCTTCGCTTCTTCGGTCGATCGGATGGAACAGGGGTCGCCAACCAGCAAGACTGGGTCAAAGCAGCGTATGCTGGCGGTGTGACAATGGGCGGCGACCTGCCGCCGCTCACAAATGCCAAGGCTCCTTCATTCATCGTCTGGGCGGTAAAAGACCCGACCTCGGGCAATCTTGACCGTGCGCAGATCGTCAAAGGCTGGACCAAGCATGGCCAGAGCTTTGAGAAAATCTTTGACGTGGCCTGGGCGGGCAACCGTACGCCAGATCAATTTACGGGCAGCATTCCGCCAATCGGCAGCACCGTCAACATCGAAGAGGCGAGCTATACCAACACAATCGGCTCCGTTGAGTTGAAGGGCGAATGGACGGATCCTGAGTTCGATCCGAGCCTCGATGCCTTTTACTACGCCCGCGTGCTCGAGATACCGACGCCGCGCTGGACGACCATCCAGGCAAGGGACCTCGGCATCGCGCCTCCTGATAATGTTGCTGCGACCGTTCAGGAACGGGCGTGGAGTTCGCCGATCTGGTATGCGCCAACAAAAGACCTGAGGGCGGCCGCCAGCAAAGGTACTACCGTTGCTGACTTGACCAAGCAGGGAGCGGTTCTGCTCGACAACGCGGCATTGACTGACTTTATCGTCGGCAAGACGACCTGGGTGCGAAACAGCGTGACCGGAGAAGTTTTCAACATTGCATGGACCACGTCAGGTCAGCGTCTCATCGGCAACCTCAATGGCGCGATCCCCCAGCCAAGCCAGGTCGGCGACGTTTTCCACGGCGGCGCGCTGGGCGTGGGCTCCGCCTATGCCATCAAGGATGGCGCTATCGTGACGACGCTTGGCAATGCCCCCTACGAGGCGAAGGTATACAAATCGGGCGACAAGTATTTCGCCGCGCGCAGCAACGAGTTCGGCTACGCAAACTACGAAGTGGTTCCGACACCACAGACGCTCGATCCGTTGGATCAGCAAAAATCTCCGTTCTAGGCTGCAGGACACAGAGATGGGTCAGATATTGCAGAGAACAAGCACCAGGGCGGTCCTGATGATCGCCATCCTTTTCTGCAGCCTCGCTCCAGCGGCGGCGTGTGCCATATGTTTTTCTGGCATCAAGGTGACGATCGGCCAGAAATTGGACTCGTCCAGCCAGGCCGTATTGGCTCAACCCATGGCTGAATCCGGGCGCTTTCGCATCGTTGAGGTGATTAAAGGCAACGTCGATTCCGGTATGATCGACGTGATCCTCACCACGCCCGACAGTTCCAAGACATATCTGCTGCTGGAAAACCCCTTGTCGAAGCGCTGGGAAAGCCAAGGAGTGATCGGTGTTGGGTATGCCGACTGGCTACGCCAGATCGCCGTCCCGGTCAGTGGGCCGCCTGGAGAGAGAATGAGCTCCCTCGAGCTGTTCCCGCTTCGCAAGACCTTGACCAAGGCCGAATGGTTGGACCGTGTCGCAGTCGCAGCGGTCAATCTTGAAAGCTCGGATCCCTTGGCGGCCGAGATAGCCTATGGTGAGATTTCGCGCGCGCCCTACGGTGTTTTGCGATCGCTCAAAACGCGGCTTGAGGCAGAACGTGTTTCAGCATGGATGAACGATCCAAAGCTGGTCTCCCGGCGGGCTGCATATACGCTGCTGCTCGGAATTGTCGGTGGATCAGACGATGCTGTCACACTGGAGCAACGTCTTGACGTGGCACGATCGGCAAAGGACGCGGATAATCTCTCGGCAATGCTGGCTGCTGATTTGGAACTGCGCGGGCAGGAACGAGTCGCATGGATCGAGGAAGTTTACTTGACCGATCGCCAGCGCACTTTGCCGGAGATCGAGGCGGCCCTGCTTGCGTTGAGTGTTCAGGGCGAAGCCAATGGTGTGGTACCCCGCGAACGGGTCATCAAGGCCTATCGTTCCTTTATCATAGCGCGCAAGCCCATGGCGGGCTTCGTCGCCATGGAACTGGCTGACTGGGGGGCTTGGGAAGTCACCCCGGACTACATCGACATCATCAAGTCTAAAGCGGTGAAGGACCCTGCGGGCGAGTTTGCGATTCTGAGCTATCTCCATCGCAGTCCAGCCACCGCCCAGCAAGCCGCTGAATGAACAGAATAGGTGTCCAATGAAGCTGTTTCCAATTGCGCCTGAACGTTCGAACCAAACTGACACCGCTGATCACGGTCGGAAAAAAAGGTGGCGAGGACTACTCAGTGAACCGCTGCTGCATTTCCTCGTTGTCGGCATGCTTCTGTTCGGGTTCTACCGGATCGCCGCTCCCCAACCTGAAACGACTGCCGATAGCCAGAAAATCGAACTGACCAAGGACGACATGCGTCAGTTGGCGGTGACCTGGCTCGCGCAGGGCCGGCCGCTGCCGACGCCCGAGCAGATGCAAATCCTGATGGATCAGAAGGTGACCCAAGAGATACTCTTCCGCGAAGCTGTAGCCCTTGGGCTGGATCGCGACGACGAAATAGTCAAACGCCGTATGGCCCAGAAAATGGATTTCCTCGCCGCCGATCTTGCCACGATCGATGAGCCGAGCCCCGTGGAACTCAAGGTCTGGTTTGAACATAATTCCGATCGCTTCTCTCTCCCTCCGCATGCGAGTTTTCGGCATTTGTATTTTTCGTTCGACAAACGCGGGCAGGCTTCGCAGGGGTCGGCGGCAGCCGCGCTCGCTCTGATCGCTGATAAATCTCCAGATTCCGCCGAAGTTGCAGCGGTGGCCGATCCTTTCATGTTCCGAACCTATTACGGCGATGCCACCCCTGAGCAAACGGCAAAGGAGTTCGGCCCAGAGTTTGCAAAGGCGCTCTTTAACCTTACACCGGGCTCGTGGCAGGGACCCATCCAGTCGGGGTATGGGTGGCATCTTGTACGGGTGGAATCGATCGAGCCCGGCCGGGTTCCGGCTTTCGAGGAAGTCGCACCCGAGGTGAAATCGGCATGGCTCGATGATCGCTACCGCGAAATAAAGAGCGCAGCGCTCGACGAGATGCGGTCACGCTATGTCGTAACCCTTCCTTCCGTAGAACCTGCGGACCTGGAAGATCTACAACGTCCGCTCGCCGCCGGCGCATCATCCGAACTGTTTGCGCAATGAGCCGCGCCGTCACATTCTCCATTCCCTACTGCCGCGTGGCGTTTGGGGTTGTCGCCTTGTTTTTTGCACTGATGGCATCCGCTGCAGCACACGAAATACGGCCAGCTTATCTGCAGATCGACCAGACAGGTCCAAACCGCTACAACGTGATTTGGCGCACGCCACTGCTGTCAGGTATGCGCTTACCCGTTGCTCTGCGGTTTTCCGACGCGGTGAAGAACGTGACGGAGCCCGCCGAGCGGGAGCTCCCAGATTCGATTGTCGAGCGTCGTGTCATCGAGACAACCGACGGAAATCTTGCCGGCGAACGCTTAGACTTCGTGGGGCTACAAGCAACGATCACCGATGTGCTGGTGCGCGTGAAGCTGCTGAACGAACCTGTTTCGACCAACCTGGTTCATCCATCTCAGCCGTGGGTCGATATCGCGAGCCAGCCTGGACGCTTGGAAGTAGCCAAGACGTTTGTTGTCCATGGGATCGAACACATTCTCCTCGGCTACGACCATCTGCTGTTTGTCTTGGCTCTGATCCTCATCGCGCGAAGCTGGCGAGCGCTGCTCCTCACGGTGACCGCATTTACCCTGGCTCACTCGATCACGCTGACAATCGCAACGCTCGGGTTTGTCCATATACCCGGACCACCCGTCGAAGCGGCGATCGCTTTCAGCATTTTGCTGCTTGCCTGCGAGATTGTCCGTATTCACAACGGTCAAACCAGTTTGACAGCGCAACGCCCATGGCTGGTCGCCTTTGCTTTTGGATTGCTGCACGGACTTGGCTTTGCCGGCGCGCTGGCAAATCTGGCGCTGCCTGCCGGGGATATTCCACTGGCGTTGCTGTTCTTCAACGTCGGCGTGGAGATCGGACAACTGATGTTCATCGCAGCGGTGATTGCCGCAATAGGATTTACAAGGATGCTGAAGTACCCGCCAATGGTCGGGCGTACCGCTTTTCTAGCAGGGGCCTATGCCATTGGCACGATGGCGTCATTCTGGTTCGTCGAGCGGGTGGCAGCATTTTAAAGGATCAAATGGGCTTCCACGTCGTCCAGATGAATCTAAAACGAAAGCAAATTTATCCAGCTGTTTCAGAAACTTAGTGCGTATCTGGTGGTCTTTGCTACCTAATTCCGCAATGGTCAAAACGATGTGCATCGGCGATCAGGGTCAGGACTCGCTAATCAGAGCCAGAAGATGAAGGCTGCAGCTATGCACATGCTTGAGAAGAAGGTGTGGGCGCAGCGGTCGTATCGGGTGTGAATGCGACGCCAGTCTTGCTGAACATGTTTACAATTCTGTGGCGCTGTTTGTACAGCACCGGATCATGCGGGATCGGGACCTTTCGGTTGTTCTTTGACGTGATGCAGGCGGTGATCTTGCGCACCAGACATCCCGAACAAGCCTGCTCGAAGTGACACCACCTACGTGTCGCCCATCCACGTAGCATACAGTACTTTACACGACTTCGAACCGCTGATGTGCGAGTGAAGACATTGGAGGTGCAACACGTTTTTTGGAGCATCCAATATGTTGCGCACGTCCACAGAACAATACAGCCTGCAAACGAAGGGAATATTTATGCGAAACTTCATGACACTCATCGCTGCAACGTCAGTAGCACTTTCGTCTGCGACGGCAGCCTACGCACAAAGCCAAAATCCTCTTCCCAAGGCCAGCGATGTGCTTGTCCGATATGGGGACGACGTCGAGGGCTGGACCGTCTATACAAATCAAACCCGCGGAGACTGCTTGATCGTGCGCTCGGATGGCCCAAGTTCGGTGCAAATGGGGGTTACCGCAAATGAGGAGGTCGGATATCTCGGCGTGTTCACGAAGGAGGATATCGGCCTTAAGAACGGGAACAATTCGGACATCTTCGTCTCCATCGACGGCCATCTTTACAAGGGTGTGGCCACCAGCACGAGCGGCGAACTCAAGGGCGGCTTTTCTGGCGGCTACATCTTGACAGACGACCCGAAGTTCAAGCGTGACGTGGCGAAGAAATACAAAATGACGGTGTTTCCGGAAACCAGGGGAACCTTTGTCGTCGATCTGAAGGGGACTTACAAGGCAATGGCAATGGGCCGCAAGTGCCTCAAGCATTGACCGCCCGATCGGCAATATTCCACCCATCTCGGCCATTGAAGCTCTGAGGGTTAAAGTGTTCGAGATGCCGCAGCTTTCCGAACGGCAAAGGTATAAAGGCGATCAAGGTCCACAATACAGCGTTCAAATCAGTGACTGGAAGACCGGGAAGGATGTCGTTGCGGACAATTTCTCTTTCAAGGCCCCAGCCGATTCCAAGAAGGTCGACGACCCGAAAAAACTTGTAAACATCGATGAAATTCCGGACCATTACGCTGTGGGAGGCACCAAATAACCTTTTCAAGGAACTCAAGATTGCCCTTCTGACAGGGATCGTCTCATCATTCCTGATGGAGACGGCCGAGCTGCCGATTCCAGGGTTCAGTTTTGTCACGTCGGCAGAGGCCAGGATCGGGCGACCGCTCACCCCCGTCAGTGTTGCTGGCGTTGCACGGCGTAGTGCGAGGCGCACGATTCGGCGCTGCGTGGCTGGCGTGTATGTCTGTTGAGGTTTATGTACTAGACAACGTCCATCGGGTCTGGTTTCTCGAACAGGAACTCCAGACCCGATGCTGAAAGCTCAAGCACGGCACCTCCTATGATCATGACAATTCTCGGATGAGCTTCAGCCTGATCGCTCTCGCAAAATCCTCGAATTTCCTAATGTCCATAACGAACTTATTGGGACCCATGATAACACTCTTGTCGTAGTAGTCGGCGAGGTCGGCCTCTTCATCCGATATCACCAGTCCATTGATGGTCACTCCCATCTCTTCCGCGCGGCCGCGCGCCTGATTGAGAGAGATCGACTTTCTCCGCTTGGGCGCTATAGTTTCCCTGCCATCCCCGGAGATATCCACGATTAGCCTTCGGGCGCACAATTTCGGGTCCGAAAGCAGATCAAGCGCGACCCAAAGGCCGCCACCTATGTCGGTATTTCCCCAAGCCGTTCGCTGATTGCGCTCGACTTCAAGCGCGAACTGCTCCGAGGGCGTGATGCCGTCCATGACGAACCAGCCGATTTTTTGTGAAGATAATTCGCCGTCTCCCCAGAAGACGGCCGCAACTGCCACACTCCCTGAAGATCGTATGGCTGACAGGACGGACCCGTCACGGAAGGCAGAGACAATCGCGGCTTTTTGAAACTCGTATTCCTCGTCGGTTATGCTGCCTGAACCGTCCACCGCCAATACTAGCGCTGTGTCCACGCAGGATTGTGATTGAGAGGAGGGTGCAGTCATAACGGCCAACACCCCAGCCGCCAAGAGAAACGCCTTGCGCATTATCCCCACCCCCCCGTGGCGCTCGCCAGCGACGAGTATTTTTCAAACTAGCATGTCTGTGGCATGAACACGCTCACCCGAAGAGGTTAGAAAACTCGTTTTTATTGTTGAGTGAGGCGAAGATCTGAGAGGTGGCAGAGAGGCCAGCTTATCGGTATTGTTAGGATTAATACCGAGTGTGGCCTCAAAAGGTTGACGATGAAACTGGAGAAACCCACAATCCACATAACCGGAGCATCGTGTTCAGGGGTGACAACGCTAGGGAGTGGCCTCGCCTCAACGATGGGAGTCCGTCATGTGGATTGTGATGACTTCTTTTGGTACCCGACCAATCCCCCGTTCTCGACTAAGCGTCCCCCTGCTGATTGCGTCCGCCTGATCGAAGACGCGCTAGGCGAGGATGGCTGGGTGTTGTCCGGATCATTCGATGGGTGGGGCGATACCTTAATCGAGAACGTCAATCTGATTGTCTTTTTATACACCCCAACGCCAATTCGGATGGAACGATTGCTGGCGCGGGAACATGAACGATATGGCAACCGAATATTGCCATCGGGCGACATGTACGAAATCCATACCGCGTTCGCCGCTTGGGCCGCTCAATATGACAAACCGGATTTTCCAGGACGGAATTTAGCTCGGCACAAGGTGTGGTTGGAGACACAAATCGCCCCTGTACTACATCTTGATGGAACCCAAGCGCCTTGGATTCTCGTCTCCCAAGTACTTGCCGATCTTCCAAATCCAATTAAGACGCTGGGAGGAAGTCCACTAGCTTCGCGGAGGGGATAGCACCCGTTGACCAAGTTGAAGCAGGTGAGGCAATCTGCTTTGGGATCAGAAAGTTGCCTAGAAACCCCCGTTTCTGGACAAGCGTTCGCCTATCGTACGACGCGCCTGCCGACGTTTTGTGAAAGCCGAACAAGATATCCGTCAGGATCCTGAACGAGAAATTCTCTTGAACCGCTCTCTTCGCTGGCACCGATGCGATACCAGCTCTCTTTTGGCTGACGGAACAGAGGCCAGCGGGCCTCTTCCAGCGATAGCAGGATAGGGTCTGTATCCCCTACTTCAATCTGGAAATTTATACCCCTACCAAAAGGGACGTCCAGCTTTCCGGTCAGCCATTCGCCGTTAATCTGGCAAAGCATGATTTGGGCTCCGTCTCGTTCAAGGTAAGCGAACTTTGCCGCCGGCCGATCATAGGCCACTTTGAACCCAATCAGTTCACACCAGAACTTCACGCTTGTATCAAGATCGGATACATCCAGTTCTGGTACCAGGGCGTTGAACCCGCCAGAAGGCATGCCGCCTTGTCCGCTGGCATTGTTCCGCTCTGCCTGTGAAAGTGGTTCGGCCACGCGATCGGTCATGAGTCATCCCGGATTCTAATTTTTCGTAACGACTGCAGGATCCATGCGCACTGGTCGAGGCGATCTGACTGTCTTGTTACATGAAGATTCGGAAATTGGAGAAAGGATTTTCTGAAAAGAAGATCCTGGAGATGGCTGAGTTAACGAGACCGCCGTGCGGTTCACTGGACTTTGAGGCTGACTACCGCGTTTTCGAGAGTATCACAGACGAAAGTGGCACCGCCCGTGGCCTTGCCCTCGACCTTCACCCGATTACCCCGTCTGTTGAAGGTCGTAGTCGGGGCGGACACGGGCTTGAGGTTCTGTTTCGCAAGCGCAGCAGTACACGCGGCAAGAGTGCGTTTTTTCTCAGAGCTGGCCTGCGCGCTGGTGACTAGCAAAACGGCTACCAAAGGCACCGCGGCGACGAGATATTTTTTCATAAATCCCCCTATAGTTTGCAAATTCTATAATGAACTAGCATCCGGCTGTGCCGGAACCAGCGGTCTTCGAGCAAGGAAGGCGGTTGGATCCACTTGCCCCAGAGTCGCCGTGGTTGCCGTTTTTCCCGCTACCGCTTCCTCCTTTTCCACTTCCACCTTTTCCGCCGCCGCCCTTTCCACCTCCGCCATTGCCCCCGCCACCTTTTCCGCCTCCGCCATTGCCACCACCTCCACCACCCCCACCACCGCCGCCTCCATCACCCCCACCGCCTTTAGCGGAAATCATAGTGATGCCCGCTGCATAAAGCAGGCCGGCGCTTAGTGCGGAAAGGAATAGACGACGTGATGTAGACATTGCCGATCTCCGTAAAAAATTCTTCGCAACAGCCGATTGGATTTCGTTGGAATGCTGATTATTACTAATTGCATTAAGTATATCTAATATGAAGTAGTTACAGTATAAAGACATGCAGCGCGCGGGTGTGACCCCCAACAAGAGGATCTAGCTTCCACGAACCAATTCGGAACAAGATATATACAAGCCATAGTAAGCCGAAGCTTCACCCGTATGGGTGATGCCACGCAAAATAGTCGCGCTATATTGGAACCGTGCTGCGCGGGTTGGACGGGTACCAACCGCCAGGAAGGGGGGCAAATGTCATGCTCGCGATCCGGTTTAGGCGGTGTTTGCGGCCGCGTTCTGCAAAATCAAGCCAATTCCTTCTGATCTTCTTGTTGACCATGGCAGGTCTGGCCGGATCTGCCTATGCCGAAGGGAAATTCGAACAGACGAGTTGCTGGTTTGCTCTGCCGCGAGATCGCGACATGAAGTGCGGGCACCTGACCGTCCCCGAAAATCGCAGCAAGACAAGCAGTCGATCGATCAAGCTGCCAGTGGTCATTTTCGAACCCGAGCGAATGCGGCACGAGCCAATTGTTTACCTGACCGGGGGACCAGGTCAAATGGCCATGATCGACAACGAAGGAGACATTGCCCAGTGGTGGAGTTTCATCGACAACGGCCCATGGTTGCGCGGCAGACAGCTTGTTGTGGTGGATCAGCGGGGTGTCGGACGCTCGGAACCATCGCTGGATTGCTCGGCGCATTACACACCGTCGGTATGGAGCGAAATCGTCTCCAGGGTCGATGAAGTGATCGAATTTGATTTGGCGCAGAAACGCGAAGTTACAGCGTGCCGCGATGCCTTACTGAAGAAGGGCATCGACCTGACGGCCTACAACACAATTGAAAACGCTGCCGACATCCATGATCTGCGCGTCGCGCTCGGTATCGAAAAATGGGTGTTGTACGGCATTTCGTACGGAACGAAACTTGCCCTCCAAGTGCTGGAAGATCATCCCGAAGACATTATCGCTGTCGTACTCGATTCAACGCTTCCGCCTGATGTGGTATATGTTGACCAGGGCTCCAACAGTCTCGACAGCGCGTTAAGAACGCTCGACAAGGATTGCAGCAAGCACTCGGGCTGTTCAAAAAATTTTCCAAATCTGATGACGATGATCGGCGGGATAGTGCGGCAACTCAATGCGCAGCCTGTGTTGCTTCGGCTAGAGGAAGACGAAGGATCGGCCCGCTTCATACGGGTGTCGGGCGACGATTTTCTCGAGCTGATATTCAACCAGTTCTACAACCGGGATGCGATCGAAGTGCTGCCGCAGTTGATCAAGGATACAAGCGAACAGGATTACAGGCTGCTCGTTGAAATGCTTGGTGGCGATCTGTCCGGGGACGACAGTTCCGACTTTGCGGATGGGATGCATCTTTCGATCGTGTGCAATGACGGCGTCTCTTCCTCCGCGCCAACCGCAAATTTCCCCCTCTTCGACGACTGGGCAGCGGATAACATTTATACATGGGCGTGCCCGCTTTGGCCGTCCGCAAAACCCGTGAAAACTCACAAATCGCTCAAGGCAAATCAGGTTCCGGTCCTGATCTTGTCCGGAGAGTATGACCCAGCCACGCCCTCAAAATGGGCGAAATACGTAGCAGGGAATACCGGAAGCAGCCAGCTTGTGGTTTTTCGTGGCGTAGGTCACGACGTAGTGGACACCACACCTTGCGGCGGGGATGTGGTCTCGGATTTTTTGAACAACCCAAAAGCTAGGGTTACGACATCTTGTCTGGACGAGATGGAAGGGCCACATTTTTTGGGTCCCGAGGAAGATTCGCCTCCGGAGTTGGAAGCTTCCACTGCCTCCCCCATGCCGAGGAAGCATTTAGTGTCGGGTCCGTAATTTCTCCGCAGTACCTTAATATATCCCTGAGATACAAGCCTGTCGACGTCTGCCTGTATTCGGTTTCACCCTAAGCGATACGATCACCTTCAATATGCGCGGTTTTCGCCACGACAAAAGGCTGGTCGTCGTAGACCTCCACCTTTGCCATTTGCCGGGGATTCAGCGCATCTTCGACCGCCAACTCGTGCAGCTTGAACTTTTTCTGGAGCGTTTCAAGTTCTTCCGGAGTGGGGTCAAGCAGGCCGATCCAAACGAATTCGCTGACTTTCTTCGGCGGGCCGGATTGTTCGATCGGCATTACTTCCACGCGTTTTCTCTGACGGTAAGGTACGATGCTACGACACCATATTGCCTCCGATGCGGCCCGCCTTGTCTCAAACAAGGGATTGGTCGCATGTCCGATTGGGTCACGAACTGTAATCGTATTGACTAGGCTCCCTCGAACTCGGAGGACTCGAAGTTTCCAATCCGCTAATATAAAGTCGGGGTTGGGGGATGGAGATGGGCGCGGCTTTCAATCTCGACGCAGTGAACGATGCTTTCGCCGAAGCGGCGGTCGATCCGACGCGCTGGGAAGCGGCAATGGATGTAGCAGCAACAGCTACTGGAAGCTTCGGGGCTATGCTCTTCGACATGAATGGTCATCTGCCCGGCGTACCGCGCAGTCGCGAAATGGGTCCAGCGTTCGAGACATATGTCAGGGATGGCTGGATTGACCGGGACGAGCGGTACAGCCTAGCACCTCTCATGGTGCGCCGAGGAGTTGTCAGCGAACTGGACGTTCTGACACCAGAGGAAATTGCCAAGCGTCCGTACTATCAGGAATTCCTCGCTCCTTTCGGTTTGCGGTGGTTTGCAGGCGTGAAGGTGGCGGCAGGCGACGACTTGTGGTGCTTGTCCATCCAGAGATCGATCCAGCAAGGCCCTTTTTCGCCATCCGAAATGCAGAGCCTTGCCGACTGCTCAAGGCAATTGGGTTCCGCGGCCGCGCTTGGGAGAATGCTGAGCTTCGCACGGGCCGAAGGCGCGATGGATGCATTCAGCGCAAGCGGCACGCCTGCAGTCATGCTTGACCGGAACGCCGCCGTGATCCTGGTGAACGAGCCTGCAGAGAAGATGTTCGGTAGAGACATTCAGATGACAGGCCGCCATTTGGCTTGTGTGGACAGGAACGCCACGGATGCCCTCCGGCGCGCATTGCAGGAGTTGCTGCGAAACCCAAACTCGCCAGCAATGTGGAGTCCTATCGCATTGCCCCGCCTTCAGGGCAGGCCCTTGCTGGCTTACCCGTCGCGTCTCGGGGGAAATACCTCAAATGCCTTCGCATCCTGTCACATTGTTGTCGTCTTTATCGATCCGGACACCTATCCCCAATCCCCGGCGACTGCCTTGCAGACCTGCTTCGGGATGACGGCCGCCGAGGCGATGCTGGCGCGTCGTATTTCATCAGGCGAAGAGTTGAAAGTCGCCGCGGATCACTTGGGAATCTGCTACGAAACCGCAAGGTGCCAGCTGAAGGCCGTTTTCTACAAAACCGACACCCATCGGCAGGCGGAATTGGTTGCGTTGCTTGCGAGAATGGCCGGCCACCTACTACATTGACGGTTGCGGGTGGTACGTTCGAAGCCAACCATTCTCGAGGTGATGTCTGTCGTACAGTGGTAAATGTCTACAAGCACGGTGAAAGGCAGTCGTTCGAAGAACAAAATATCCATAATATTTTGGGAAAGTTGTCGCCGAGGAAGGTCTCTCTCTAAACTTTGATCTCGTCGATTACAAACTGTAACCCGGGAGAATTGGAACGAGTATCGATGACCATGACGGATGAATCAACCATCGACACTTTGGAGGAGCAACTGAGGTTAGCCATGCTGGCTGGTGGCGTTGAGGCGCTGGAGTCCTTGCTCGCCGATGACATGACTTCCATCGACCACCTTGGTCGGCGGGCCGACAAGTCTCATGAACTTGAGGCCTATCGGACGGGAGTTCTCAAGCTTGATCAACTCGACGTTTATGATCGCATCATCAAGCCGATGACGAATGCAGCTTCGGTTTCCTTGCGCGCCAGAATTGGCGGAACCTATTACGGAGAAACGTTTTCGGCAAAAGTTGCCTACACCAGAGTTTGGGTTTGCCGACAGGGAGTTTGGACAGTGACTTCGATGCATTATTCCCTGGTAACGATTTAGTCGGCAATCACGCCACGCCATCTCTTATGGATTTCGCATGTGTTTTTCGGAACATCTGGGGTTCAAACGCCCACGCGCATGGTTCACCAAGGCCGAAGTTTCCCGAGACGTTGCACTATACAGGTGCCGTCGTTTTCACCTTGTCGGGCAAGGTGATTGATCGCCGTTGGTTATTCACCAAGGGTATCGCCGCAGAATTCCACTTGACGACATTGAACGACTATTCGAGCTGCGCATGGCAGATTCGACCGCTTTTCAGGATTTTCGACTTTAGTGCCGAACAAGCAGCGGTATTAGGCTCCTCTCAACAGGAGGAGATATTCACATGACCTATGAAGCACTCAACAGCAAACAACGTGGCACATTGCTCGAGTCAGGATACCGGGCCTACGATGATCGTATCTCGTGGAACGGGATGGGTGTGCTGACCAAAATATGGCAAGCATATATTAGTTATTGGTCTCACCGGGCAGGCCGCCAGCATGTCAACAAGCTCAGCGATCATTTGCTTGCAGATATTGGCGTCACCCGCCAAGAAGCGGAGGAACTTGACCGTCGAAGCTTACGAGACACTTAGGCTGGAGGCGGCACTCAGGGCCAGAGGCTCGTGCGCTTAGGTGTCCGCACCGTCTACATCCCTACTGTTTCCGGTCGGTATCAGCCCGTTCTTTTTCATCATTGTCGTTGAGTTGAGCCGATAGGTCCTCGCCAACATTTTCAGCAGATTGATCCGGTTCGCTCATTGATCGCACTTTATCTTCGGCAGTATCACACAGATGCTGCCAGCTTCGTGCCAGACTTTCTGCAGCTTCACGAAATTTCTCATCGGCGTCAGTTTGATCCATGAGCCGCAGGACCTCGTCAAAATCGCGAATACCTTTTTCTATGACCTCGTGCAGCCGTGCCGCTTGGTCAAGTGTGAGACTTGGGCGACCCAGCGCTTTGGGCACTTCTTGGACAAGATTCTGAACAAGGTCCGCATGCCCCTTCAATCTTGAACTCCATTCAGCTGCCATTTTTCGTGGTCCTCATGGAAAAGTCGCCACGATACTACTCGATGTCGACTCTATTTTCCAATACGGGCCTTGCTCCTCGGCTCGGTTCGCACAACTTGTAAAAGCCGCATTGCATACCCATATATGTGATGTCGACAAAGAGAGTTCGGCCAGTTTTGCAAGCCCTTTATATAGAGCGCAGACTTACCTTCCGTACCAATTCACAGTTTGATCGCTGCTATTTTGCAGCGCCCCCTCGCGTGCTCGCACTCGACATATTTTAACCGACGTGTAGCGCGGTTTTATCCGCAGCAACCAATGGACCAATATGCAAAAAACTGAATCTAAAATAGCCGTGATCAAGCCACGGTCATACGAACCAACCAATCAAAACTCGTTGTCAACGCGAACTACAGCCGCGTGGAAACCACAGCCCTCCGGGTTCACCCGAGAGGAAATGCGCGCGATCGTCGCGGAGCAAATTGACTAGACCTTGCCACGAATTCCCCAGACCAACGACGCTAAAGGAGTGAGCCGCCAAGCGGCTCAAGACATCATGAATACAAGCCAATCAAAACCGTCCACGGCACCGCGCGTGCAATCGCAGCGTGCCACCACGAAAAACATCAATGCGCGGTCAAATGGCCATCAAGGCGCGCACGTCAATTATGAACGCTATCTCTCACAGGCTCGCGACGAAGCGCGTATCGGAAACCAGATCGAAGCGGAAAACTATTATCAGCACGCCGAGCACTATTTCCGGATGATCCATCAGAATCCAAACTAATCGCTGAGCGTCCTCCCAGCGTGCCCAGGTGCGGGGCGACATGCCACCGAGAAGAATGCACGCTTCGGCATCGGCGAGACTCCAGACCTTGAACAGGGTGACCGTCGTACGCGCCAAGGCACCCCCTTCGTAAAGCGAAGCGGTCGGCTTACCTGAGAGAAGATAGAGACGCCGAACGCAAAGCTGCCACGCGTGCTCGCAGGAAATCACTGACTGCACTGAACGGCAGGTCGCCATGACGAAGCAATTTGCTTATTATTTTCTGCGGCACTTACTGAGATTTGCTGGCGCAAGCAAAGGGTATACACTCGCCTATTGCACACATGGGGGATGCGACATGCCCGATGCAGTTAGCTCTAACATCGCGCCCATGGAGGGACATGGCTTTTATAACCGGAACTCCTCTATGCAAGCAGCTGGAAACGCCAGCGCGCTGGCGCTCTGGGAAAAGGCGGCCCAATCCGTCGACTTAGGAGATGAGACGCTGGTCATAGCCGACTACGGCTCTTCGCAGGGCAGCAATTCAATGGAACCTGTTTCGACGGCGATACGAGTGTTGCGGGAACGAGCGGGCACCGAGCGAATGGTGGAGGTCATCCATACAGATTTGCCATCCAATGATTTCGCGTCCCTATTCACGACGCTTAACGAGGATCCCGCCAGCTACTTGCGTGGTACATCCGGCATCTTCCCGTCTGCTATAGGACGTACGTACTTTGAGTTGCTGATGCCGCCGGGGCGCGTTCATCTCGGCTGGAACTCTTGGACCATCCAGTGGATGAGCCAAAATCCAATCGATGCACCAGACCAGGTGTTCGGCATGCAGAGCAAAATCCCCGAAGTTCGTGCTGCTGTGATCGAGCAGCAGGCTCGAGACTGGCGACTTTTCTTAGAGCTTCGATCACAGGAGCTGCGTCCGAGCGGTCGCCTTCTGTCCCTGTTCCCCGGTAGCCTGCCGGAAAGGATTGGGTGGGAATGGCTTACAGGAGAATTGTGGGGAACATTTTGCGATATGAGGTCCGATGGCGTATTTTCCGACCACGAAATTTTGCGGATCAACGTTCCGACTGCACCGCGTCGACTTGTCGACATCCACGCGCCTTTTTCCGAAGGTGGGCGCTTCGCCGGGCTGGAGATCGAGCAGGCTGAAATCTTGGAAGGGCCAGACGTTCATTGGGGCGACTTCGAGCGTTCAGGCGATGCGGCCCAACTTGCCAGGGGTTGGACTGGAATGATGAGAGCCTTTTCAGGTCCAACAATCGTGAATTCAATCGATCCTGCGCGTGACCGTGTGGAGTTGGTCGATGAGATTTTTAACCGCTTCTCGGATCGGCTTGCGGCAAATCCACAGCGGCACGACCACTTTATTGCGATGGTGCTGTTGCGAAAGATTGGGGCGTGATCGGCATGCTCGACCTTGATGTTCAGTGCATAACGCAACCCCTGCCCATGCGGAAGCTGGAGATGGCGCGATGCGCAAACGCCATTTCCGGATATTTCGGAGCTCGTTTTAAAGTCGATGTTCGTTAGGTGATAGGATTCGATTCCAACCGCCATTCAGCACGCGATGGCCGCTAAGACCAGCGACGAGGCGCAAAGTCCTGGTGTCTAGAGCTTACTGGACTTGCGAACATAGTCGACGAGCGCACGGAGCTTTAGCGGCTGTCGTTGCCGTTTAGGATAGTAGAGATAGAATCCTGAAAACGGCGGACAGAAAGTTTCCAGCAGCGGCACCAGTTCGCCCCGAACGATGTGGGATCGGAATGTATCTACCATGCCGAAAGTGATCCCGGCTCCAGCGCAAGCCATGCGGATCATCATCCCCATATCGTTGGTTGTCACCACCGGATCGACAGAGACATCGAAATCACGACCATTCTCGGTAAACTCCCAGCGATATGGCGCAGTGTCGGGACGCGGCCGCCATCCGATGCAAACATCGGTTGGTAGATCGCGGGGGTGAACGGGACACAACCGCGAACCCAGCTAACTCATGGAAAATATTGATAAATCGGCGGAGCCTGGTGATCCAAGAAATTTTGGTCCGTGTCATCCCGATTCCAAGTAGACAAAATATCCCCACACCTTCTTTTTTCTGTTGCCGCGTGTCTCACAGCCTTAGGGTCGCCTATGACCTGTGGAGTCGGCTAGTTTAAATTCGCCGGGTTCCCCATCCTTACGGCATAAGTTGACTACACACCCATAGCACAATGCTCAAAGCGCAATTTTTATGTCATCTCATCAATGTCGGGGGGGCTCGTGTTTCTCAGAGATCGTTGAACTCCCGATCGATGAAAGTAATGCCGAACAAGCACATAGCACAGGGCAAACCTCTGCAAACACATTCCGTCGGCGGTTGCCCTCCCGTAAGGTATCGGCTGGAGTCCGTTGCACTCCGGGAAAGACCGGGCATGGAGCGCTGTCTTGCAGCTGTCCTGATCGCCCCGCCGTCAGGGCCCCGCCCGCTCTTTAATCCAAGCGGAAGCCGGCTTTAAGGACGACTTGGAATCGGGCCACCTTGCCATCTTGGATGTGCCCCCTGATCTGATCGACCTCGAACCAGTCGAGTTGTCTCACGCTCTGGGATGCGCGCGCGATGGCGTTCTTGATCGCTGAATCAACCGAGTCGGTTGAACTGCCAACGAGTTCAATCTTTTTGTAAACATGATCCTCACCCGTGAGATCCTCCTCCAGGGCTGTTCTTGCCGTGGTTTCGGCATGTTCGACCCACACCGACATTCTGGGCCGACCAGGTGCAAATGTGAAGTTTCATTCAGCACTCTCTAATCCGTCACATATGAAATCGGTATGACATCTTATTCATGAGAGGCGCGTGTAGCTACGCTGGATTGAAGTCCGCAATGCGCGAAAGCAAGACTTACTCAGCCGAGACAGGTCCTATTGAAAGATCGCGTCAGCCACACGCTGATACCGCTGCGCCGCCATTGATCGATCTACTGGCGTCGTGCAACACAGGCACTGTAGGCCCCATTCGATCGTGCTCTAAGGCGGCAGAACTGCTATATTGATTTTATAGCTACGAGATTGTCGTCGGAGGGGGAGGACCATGCGGATCGCGTTCATGGGTTCGGGCGCTATCGGCGGCTATCTTGGTGCGCGACTCGCCCAGGCTGGCCAAGATGTCACCTTTATTGCGCGTGGTGCCCACCTCGAAGCAATGCGAAGCCATGGATTGCAGCTGGAAAGCCCGCTCGGCAACATCAACCTACGGCAGGTCACTGCTACTGAGACGCCTCGTGATATCGGCTATGTCGACGTCGTGATCTTCGCCGTCAAGCTTTACGACAGCGAAAAAGCGGCCGCAGCAATTGTGCCGATGGTCGGACAGGGAACGAGAGTGGTGACCCTGCAGAACGGCATCGACAGCGTCGAGACCCTTGCTCGATTTGTGCCGCCTTTGCAGGTTGTCGGTGGTGCCGCCTATATTTCAGGTTATCTCAAACAGCCCGGTGTGATCGTGCATGTGGGTGGCGCGACGCAGTTCCATATAGGGGGACGAAATGACCCGATCATCGGCGCGCTGCAAACTGCTTGCACCCAGGCTGGCGGCATTGGATTGCAGACGGTTGAAGACATCGATCAGGTGCTCTGGACCAAGTTCGTCACACTCTGCGCCTTTTCAGGTGCGACCAGCTTGATACGCGCCGGAATTGGATCGATCCTGACCGACCCTGAATCCCGGATATTCCTCGACCAGTTGCGGGACGAGGGCATGGCGGTGGCATCGGCAGCTGGCCATCCGATGCAGGACGGATATGAAGCGCACGCCCAATCGCTGTGGCAAAACCTACCGCCCGATACGCTTTCATCGAGGGCCAACGACCTTTTGCAAGGCAGGTCGCTGGAACTTGCATGGCTTTCGGGGGGGACGCATGCACGCGCTTGGGAACGAGCTTGGCGTACCGACGCCGGCGCATACTGCGGTTTCGCGCGCTGCATTTATACGCAAAGGGCACCGAACCTTAACTGCAAGGCGGACCCTTTTTTGGGGAGGGAAACTAATGAAAACCGATCAAAGTTTGGTTGAAAGCGCTCCTTCGATTAGCACCGACGATGCACAAGCCATGTTCAATAAACACTTGGCGACTTACCGGAAGATCGTCGGCGAAAACCTCATGTTTCATCATGAGGTCTATGGCTTGCTTCATAACCTGCTCTCCCAAGAAATGCTGAAGCCGTTCAAGTTTCTCGATGTCGCTTGTGGGGATGCAGTCGCCTCAGCGGCGGCGCTCAAGGGAAGCGCCATCGACCACTATTACGGGATCGACCTCTCGCTGCAGTCATTGGAGCTTGCAAGAGAAGCGCTGAAGTCCTTGCTATGTCCTGTCGACCTGCGGTGTTGCGATTTCGTCGAGGCAATGGCCGACTGGTCCGATTCCGTAGACGTCGTGTGGATTGGAATGTCGCTTCATCATCTGCAGTCGGAAGGAAAGGTCCGACTGATGAAAAATGTGCACGATACATTGACCCGAAGTGGTCTGTTTTTGATCTGGGAACCCACCCTCCTTGAGGGGGAGAACCGGGCCGAATGGCTTGATCGATTTTCGACATATCGGATCGTATGCGCCGCAATAACCGACGAGGAATTTGCGGCGATGGAAGCTCATATGAGGCTGGCCGACTTCCCGGAATCGGCCGACACCCGGAAGGCGATGGGCCGTCAAGCCGGATTTTCCCATGCCGAACAAATATTCCTGATGCCCAATCGTTTCGGGAGAGTCTTCCAATTCTGGAACTAACATCGCGTTCGCAGTACTAAGCTTCCCGTATGATCAATTCACGTGTTGGTATGGGATTTCTCCATTGTGGAGATGATCCCGTTAACGCCTGACAGGAATTTTCGATGCATGTCGCAGCATTTGACGTGCGACCAATAGGATCGGGCTTTCGCCCTCTCCCACTCAACCAAGAACCATTGAGGCTCGACACGCGTTTTAATTCAGACGCAACCATTGTCGAGCCGCGCCTCATGGCAAACAAAGTCAATGATCATCCTCCGCCCGAAACTGAAACGCCCGGTGTTGCAGCTGCATTTCCTTATGACCGGATGACGGTGGAACGCTTTCGCGAGGCGTTTCCTCGGGCAAGATGGAATGACGAGCACAAAGCCTGGTTTGTCCCTGGCAAAACGGCAGAGCGCCGGGTCGACCGCTGGCTCGCGCGTGAGGCCGAGCAAGTGGGTGTCTATGCGGATATCAAAGGGCGCGACGCCTATGAATTCGATCCAATCGCAAGTCCCTACCTCGAGGTGGCCGACGACATGCGGATCCGAACGCCCTATTCGAGGACCGTCCTTGCCGCGTTGCGAAAAATTCCGTGGTCCCATTGGGACGACGACCTCAGGGCGTGGCGGATTCCGTTTCGATCCTATGAGGAACTTCAGCAGAGATGGCAGATAATTGAGGCGGCGGCTCGCCGCAACGAACCAGAGGAAAGGAAGCGAAGACGCGAAGCGGAACGAAACTCTCCGGAGCAACGGCTCGCCCGACTTCGGTCTGCAGAGCAGCGGCGGCGGAGGTACCCGCTTGCTGTCGAAGATGAACTCCCGCCGATCGACCGACCAGTGACAACGAAGCAATACGGCATCGTTGTCTTCACCGAGTTCGCTGGGGAACTCGCGGACGATTCCACATTGGTCACTTTCTACCCGCACTCTGTCTCTGATGGGTTCAGTTACATCTGGGGAACGTGGCGCACAGCGACGTTGTCCGAACTTGTCGCGACTTGGCCCGCGCGGCAGGATCCGGAGCCGAAAGATTTCTCCAGAGGTTGGTGGCGGCCAACCCTAAGCGAACTTCGCGAAGCGCGTCACAAAGCAAGATCCCTGGAGCGTCGCCGACAAGTGCGTTCGCCAGCTGTCGATACTTGACGGACCTGAATACTTGCGAAGAGTGGCCGTCCTTCATTCGGAGACACCATCCTGACCGCCTTGGTGACTAAAGTCTCGTTTCAGTTCCACCCACTCTGCAGCACCGCAAACACGGGCGCGTCAGATGGCTCGACCTGGGTGTGTCAGCCGCGCGATCTTTTTCATATGGTTCACCGCCGCGCTGCCACCCGTCGTTTGGGTAAAGAGGTCAAGTTTCTCGTCGCCATCAGCACCGACGGCCATCAAAGCCCGATCCAGGTATTTCCTTGAGTCCGGGCTTTGCGAGATGAAGAGTGCCGTCGAGACCAGCCGGACAATCGTAGCGGCGAGGATGACGTGCTTGGCAAGAGTTCCCCAAACGAAGCTAGGCCAAAAGATCAAGGGATTTTCCCGTGGCATTTCGGGTCGTCTTTCTGAGGGACGTTTCAAACGCAGGATGCCGCTCTGCAATGGATGCACGTGCTCGAGATGGACCATCGTGGCGAAAGCAACAAGCACCTTGACAAGACTGCCCACCGGAACGCCAGTTGCAATCGCACGACGCAGCAGGGTCTTCATGTGTTTCGGCGTGTAGTAGAGCGACCACGCCTCCCGATAAATGGCCTCCCATTCACGCTTGCTCATCTTGGCGTGGGCAGTGCAGACATGCTCTACATCGTAGATGTTGAGATCGGTGTCCATCTCGACGCCGCTTTTCCACAGGACCTGATGATCCTCCGATCCCGGCAGCGGTGTAAGGCAGAAAAACTCAATGACATCGATCGGGAGCTCTTCTTGAATGATCGCAATATCACGTCTGATTGTTTCGGGCGTGTCCGCGGGAAAGCCGAGGATGTAGCCAGCCAGCGTCATGATGCCCTGACCCTTCCACGCCAGCAGCATCCTGCGGTATTCGGTGATCTTGTTCTGGGCCTTCTTTGCCGCAATGAGGTTGTCCGGGTTGACGTTCTCCAGTCCGATGAAAACGCGGGTGACACCAGCACGCTTCGCCTTCTCCACGAAGTTTTCGATCCTGTGGCAGAGCGTATCGACCTGGATCATCAAACCAAGCGGGATTCCTTCCTTCTCTTTCAACGCTATCAGCCGATCAAAGATCGCTTCCCACTCTTTGTTTCGCGCGAAATTATCGTCGGTAATGAAGAACTTGTGGATGCCATGCGCCCAGTTGAGGCGCACCAGCTTCTCGACATCATCAGCCGAGCGGAAGCGCGATTTGCGTCCCTGGACATTGATGATCGTGCAGAATGAACATTGATAGGGACAACCGCGTCCGGCATCGAAGCTCGCGCTGAGGCCGAGTGTGTGCTCGATATAACGTTTGGGCAGGAACGGTACGGGGGCACCTTCAATACCAGGCAGATCATTCATGAAATTGTAAAGCGGTTGCAGACAGCCAGACGCAGCATCACGCAGGACGGTCTCCAGCCGGCCTTCGGCCTCGCCGGCAAACATGGCAATGCCCATCTTGCGACATGCGTCGAGCCCGACAGCGCTTCCATCAAGCATGGCCAAGCAACCCGACACGTGAAAGCCTCCCATGGCGACGGGCAGCGATGCATCTCGGAACGGGCGGGCAATATCGAGGGCGCGCGGATATTGATTGGACTGGACACCAATCAGAGCGACCATTCCAAAATTGTCGTTTCGCCGAAATTGAGCCAAGAGCACCGGAATATTGACACGCGTATTGGTCTCGTCAATGACCGTGATATCAATGGCAATATCCGAACCGAGTACCTCACGATTTGCGCAGTCAACGGCAATGCCGTAAAGAGCAGCGAGCGAATTCGAGGGAATCATGGCTCGCCACCAACGGATCACATATCCGTTGTCGTCATAGTGCGATGGTTTGATCAGAATCAGCTGGAAGCGTCGATTTCTAGCCTCTGAAACATGTGACAAATCAATCTTTCGGGGTTGGCGGAGATTCCGCAGCACTTCCGCAACTCACGCCAGTCGGTGCTGATAACGCATAAGCAATTTAACCGTATCGTACTTTCCGGTGAATGTCTTGCAGAAGACAATAGATTGTCACGCGCGCGGCTACCAACACATAAAACCGCCATCCACGACGAGATCGATACCAGTTACGAATGATGAAGCCCGGCTTGAAAGGAAAACGGCAGGACCGACTATTTCTTCGGGAACTGCCAGGCGGCCCATGGGAGTGTCCCGTTCGAATATTTTCACCTGATCAGCGACTTCAGCTCGACGGTTCATGGGTGTCAGCGTGTAGCCCGGGCTGATCGAATTGACCCGGATACCTCGATCAATCCATTCCATCGCCAGGCTTTTTGACAGGTGGATAACCGCAGCCTTGGATGAGTTGTAGTCGGCTTGTTTCAAATCACGATTGACTATCGAGCCTGACATTGAAGCAATGTTAATGATGGAGCCCCTCTTTCGGGGAAGCATTACGCGTGCTTGCGCTTGGCAGGACAAAAAAACACCCGTTACATTTACATCATAGACCCGTTGCCAGTTCTCCAGTGGAAGCGTCTCGGCATCTCCGCCAGCACCAACACCTGCGTTGTTGACAGCAACCGTCAAAGAGCCAAGCTCGTTTTCTATCAAATCGATCGCTCCCTTCAGGTCCGCGGCAGAGGTTACGGTGCCTTCGAGCGTTAAGGCTCGGCGGCCAAGAGCGCGAATTTTATCCGCCGTTCCGTTCAAACCGCCGTTTGAGAGATGGCCAAAGCAGGCTACGTCGGCTCCAGCCTCGGCCAAACCAATCGCAATAGCCTGGCCGATGCCGCTGCCCGAACCCGTAACCATCGCTACTTGTCCTTTAAGGTCGAACAATTCCATCGATCTCTTCCCTTCGTCAGAATCCTGCCTTCGGCGATAGCTGAACTGAAAATGACTATAATCTACATGGAAAAAAGTCGCGTCGGTGTTCTAACGCGCTCTGTCTCAAAAAGTCCGATTTCAACGTATTGAATATCCACCTTGCGCCAAAAGTCGACCTTCGCTTGTTGGATACGATCCGATACTAACCGCAACAGACACGTTACTGGACCAACGACGAGGCACAAAGTCCTGGTATCTAGAGCTTACTGGACTTGCGAACATAATCGACGAGCGCACGGAGCTTTAGCGGCTGTCGTTGCCGTTTAGGATAGTAGAGATAGAATCCTGGAAACGGCGGACAAAAAGTTTCAAGCAGCGGCACCAGTTCGCCCCGATCGATGTAGGATCGGAACGTATCTACCATGCCGAAAGTGATCCCGGCTCCAGCGCAAGCCATGCGGATCATCATTCCCATATCGTTGGTTGTCACCGCCGGATCGACAGAGACATCGAAATCACGACCATTCTCGGTAAACTCCCAGCGATATGGCGCAGTGTCGGGACGCGGCCGCCATCCGATGCAAACATGGGTCGGCAGGTCGCGGGGATGCTCGGGCCGGCCCCGACGTGCCAGATAACTGTACGATGCAATGGCGCACTGTTTCTGTTGCGATGAGACGGGCACTGCGATCATGTCCTGCTCGATCACCTCTCCAAGCCGGACGCCAGCATCGAAGCCTGCTTCAACGATGTCGAATTCATCGTCGGTGATGGTAATGTCGAGTTTTATCTCCGGATAGGTTTCCAGAAAGCCAGCGAGGATCGTACCGGACAGGAAGCTTTCAGCGATTGTGGATACGGTGATCCTCAGGATTCCGCTTGGACGGGTCTGCGTCTCTCGCACAGCCTGCAGAGCATCTCGGACCTGCATGACCGAAGGGCAAACAGCTTCGTAGAACGTCGCGCCGGCTTCGGTTAAACGAACACTGCGGGTCGTGCGCTGAACCAGAGCCACCCCGATCCGATCTTCGAGACGCTGCAACGCCTGACTCACCGCAGAGCGCGTGACGCCGAGCCGCTCGCCTGCGACGCGGAAATTCCGCGCTTCGGCCACTGCCAGAAATACTGAAATGCCTTCGAGATCATCCGCCATTGGTTAGATAACCTAAACAAGCTGTCTTGGATTGGCAAATCGATACCGACAAACAGAAGGTTTATTTTCGTAGTCACGATCGATTGGCGACGCGGAGACCGAGATCGCTCACTCGTTCAAACCAAAGGAGCAGACCATGCTGACACAGCCCAACAACGCAGCACTCGGTCTCGTGATCGCGTTCACGGCAGTTGGCGCGGCAACCGCGTCAGCATCAGGAGAAACCGCGAACCGAGCCATATCGGCCAAACAGCGTGCAAGCGAGAAAACAATGTCACAGCATCCTTATGTCGGCATGTGGGTCACCGATGATGGCCATGTTCGCCACGAACTCCTTCCCAATGGCCGTTATGACGAGGCGCGCGGCCAAATGGAGAGCGCCTATCGGGGTCGTTACGAAGTGTCCGGCAATCATATCGAGTACTGGGACGATACGGGCTTTACCGCCGACGGCGATTTCGTCGATGCCAACACCCTTCACCATGGCGGCATGATCCTTCGCCGCAAATGACGGCTTAATGCGCTGCGCGCAAACTTTGACGCTTGGGCGGAGGTCAGCTCAGTGCCAATTTCCCCACCTGACGCCGAGCATTTCCCTGCCTCACCGCTCGCTTCCGGCGGGCAAAACACAAAACGGAGTATAGAATGTCCAAGAGATCATCAACCTCTCCTCAATCGGTGGTCACAGCGTGTCCCCTACAGCCGCAGTCTATTGCGCTACCAAATTCGCGGTCCGCGCGATCTCTGATGGACTGCGTCAGGAAACCGATCAAATCCGCGTAACGATAATCTCTCCCGGCACGACGACATCGGAACTCGCTGACACGATAAGTGATCCTACGGCTCGAGACGCGATGAAAGCTTGGCGCGCAATCACGATAAGCCCCGAGTCCGTTGCCAATTCGATCCTTTACGCCGTCAGCCAACCGGAAGACGTTGACGTAAGTGAGATCGTCATCCGGCCAACTGCCAGCCCCCATTGAGCTTAGTTACGCGGTGCAATCCAAAGAGTTGAGCTGCTGATGCCACTCAACACACCACCATCACTCACTACTCTGGCGAAAAACTGAACTAATGGTTCCCTGGTTGGGCGGCCATTCTCGCTATAGTCCCTGTTTCCGTAGGTTCACGGTCTTGGCCCGAGACCATCGCACCCGCGATCGGTCGGGGCCACAGCGATTTTGGCAGCTCCGTAATTGCTTTTGTTGACCCTAGCTTGTTAGAACATCCACCAGTGACTTGCTCGAGTGATGTTCAAGATCCTTTAACGCCTGGAGGCAATATCCTGGTCCCGGAGCGAACGTCCGCAGAAAATTTGCGACGACATATCCACGGCAGATTGCTTGCTGGCAGCAGTGGCCAAGCATGGCGTGATGTTCTCGTCCATATCCTCTCCCATCAACAAGTGGGAGAGAGTTTGATCGTGCCAGCTGTGGCTGAACCGCTGATTGTTTGGATTTTGTCCGGATCCGCCATCATCGACGAACGCGAGCTCGGCGGCACCTGGATCTCCAACGAAGTGAAGGTCGGTGATTTCTTCCTGACCAATTCAGACACCCCCTACGAGATGCGTTGGCAGGTCACAGGACCAGAACGGTTCGAGGTGATGCATCTTTATCTTGGTTTGCCTATTTTCGAACAAGCCGTTGCTGAGACCCTTGGCACTTCGATCGAAGCGGTTCAAATTCTCGATATCTCCGGCAAACAGGACCGTATCCTCTCGCTCTTGCTGGAACAATTTCGCGTAGAACTGACGTCCGGGCACGATCCAAGTCCACTATTCGTTCAAGGCATCGCTCAAAGCCTGGCGGTGCATCTTGTCCGCAATTATGCGGTTTTGGACGAGAGGCGTATCAGCCGGCGCAACGCCCTCCCCGCTTTCAAACTGCGCCGGGTGACCGAACTTATGGCCGCTCAACTTGACAAGGAATTCAGTCTCAGCCAACTGGCGCGCGAGGCTGATATGAGCGTTTCCCATTTCAGCCGGCTGTTCAAGAAGGCGACAAGTTTTTCGCCTTCCCAATATTTCATCCAGCTTCGCATCCAGGAAGCGCAACGCTTGTTGCGTGAGACCGACCGCAGTGTGATCGATGTCGGACTCGATGTCGGGTACTCCAGCCCGAGCCATTTCGCGCAGGTGTTTCGGCGCACAGTGGGTGTCTCGCCGACAGAGTACCGCGGTTAACCGATCATCCCTTTTCGCGATGCATTTTTGAGCAAAAGTCCGACAGTTCGAGCAAGGCCCCGAGCGAGGGCCGATGCTGATCTTCCTAATGTGGTTACGTCAAAAGCAAGCCAGCCCATGGCAAACGCCGGGCGTGGCACAACCACGAAGGAAAGCATTATGACTATCAAGGGAAAAGTCGCGCTCGTAACCGGGGCGTCCAGCGGTATCGGCGCAGCAACTGCGCTCAAGCTGGCGGAAAACGGTGTCAAGGTCGGTTTGGCCGCGCGCCGTATCGATCGCCTGACGGATCTGCAAAATCAGATCCGTGCCATGGGCGGCACAGCCATCGCCATTGAAATGGATGTGGTGGATGAAGCCTCCGTCGCCGCCGGCGTTGAAAAACTGGCAAAGGAATTCGGTACCATCGACATCGTCTTCAACAATGCAGGACTGATGCCAATTTCGGACGTGGATAGTCTTAAAACCGACGAATGGCATCGCATGGTCGATGTGAACGTCAAGGGTCTCCTGAATACGACGGCTGCTGTACTGCCCTATATGACAAGGCAGTCCTCAGGCCACATCATAAACACATCGTCCATTGCCGGCCGCAAGGTGTTCAAGGGCCTGTCGGTCTACTGCGCCACAAAGCACGCGGTGACCGCTTTCAGCGATGGTTTGCGCATGGAACTGGCACCCAAGCACAGTATCCGGGTGACCTGCATCCAGCCTGGCGCAGTCGAGTCGGAACTCTTCGAACATATCTCCGACAAGGATTATGCGGACCAAATGGAAGATCTCAAGGGCCAGATGGAATTCCTGAAGGCAGTCGATATAGCCGATACGATCCTTTTCGCCCTCAATGCCCCCAAGCACGTGAACGTTGCCGAGCTCTTCGTTCTGCCGACACAACAGGCTTGGTAGCAACTCGATGGCAACACCTCTCCGGCGTCCAGCCGGAAAGGTTAGCCGCCGGCCTATTGAAGGAAACCTGCTTGCGACTTCACGGCCAAGGCTCTGGACGAGGTGAGCGGTCTGGCCGAGCTCTCGCCTATTCCCCACGATCCAGCCTAATCCCGAAGACATTTGGGGAAAGCGTGTGTTGGCACTCGCCACGGTCTATGACGCCGGCCGCGTCATTGCACTGTGCTCGGACCGAATCGGACACAGGTGTCGGAACACCTGAAAGGGCGGCCAGTCGCCGCTTTGAGGAGCACGGCCAGCCACTGCTATCGAGTGCTCGTCCTCTTTGCTTGCACTATTCTGGTCAATCGACCGCGAAACAATAAAAGAGTCCATCGCCTCCGGTAGTCTTGAAGGCCTCCAGCGTGCAGCCGCCGCGCGTGGTATGTGATGAATTCCACGACTTGGCCTCAGCGGAGTCGTTCAAGCCCGTGCGGTCACTGTGGCCGACGAAAGCGGCACCCTCCGAACCTCCCATCGTCCAGTTCCCGCAGGTTTCCGGCGCAACGGTACCGTCGCTCTTCGAACCCGTCAGGATGTCATGGCGGTTTGGTGTGTCACCGCGACCGTTGACCACTTCGCCTTTTTCATTGAGAGCAGTCTGTTTTGTCAGGGTATTCTTATCGCTGTGCAGAGACGCAACATCGTCGGCGATCTTTTCGCCCTTGGCGTTGTGCCAAGGTCCCTTGCCGATGCGATCTTTCGCGTTCTCCGTGTCCGTCGAAAGGTAGGCTTTCCAAGTCTTGCCTGTCGACCCAGCGGTTGTCGCGAGCTTGGCGCAGTAGGCGTCAGCACCAGCGAGGCCACCGAGGTCGCCGCCCTTTCCAGGATTCGCACTGGTGACGAAGAAACTCATGGCGGTGTCTTGTGCATGAAGCCCCACAACTGAATACGCCAAAGCCGCCGCCACCATTCCAAGCTTGAGTTTCATAGCGTTCCTCCCTGATACGCGTTTGAATCCCGAGCCAAACTATCGCGGGCCAGGATCGGTGTAAAATCGAAATCCCGTGATAGATTTTGGCCACAAATCACTATCAACGAGCATCTCCGGACCGAGAAAGTCCCCATATCGATCATAGGTGGCAGGGCGATGCGGATCAGCAGCAGCAAACTATCAAGCTTGTCACTCGGCTTCCTGCCACCCTCCGTATCAATTACACCTGTAAAATCAGTCCGCAGCGATGCTAGTTCTCCGGCAGCCCCGCCGTGGCGAGATCTGCAAGGTAGGTTTTGAGAAGCGGCTCGACGTATTGTGGCTGCTTCGTTGTCGGAAACACAGCTTCCTTCTGGATGGTCCAGTCCGGTTTGTCTTTGAGAAGCTTTGCAATGCTGGCACGTGCCTGGTCGAGCTTGCCGAGACGCGCGTAGGCTGCTGCCAGATTGATGTCCCATGGTGCTTTCATTTTCTGGAGCATGACCACGGAATCCGCCGGACGGTCGGCGAAATAATAGGCGATAGCCAGATTTCCGAAGTACCAGTCCATGTTCTTGGCATCGCGCCGGATCGAATCTTCCAAGTACTCGATCGCCCTGTCTGTTTTGCCGGCAGCGGCCAGATAGTATGCAAGGTCGGCGCGGGCCCAGGCATCATAGGGAACCAGGCTGGCCGCCGCCTCGGCCTCGACAACCGAGCGCGCGAAATCGCCCTCATGCCACTGGTACAAGGCCGTCATCACCCAGTGGCAAAACAAGGTCTCCAGCCGCGATTTATGTGGAATGGCCTGCGCCTCCGTACCGAGCCTCCACGCCAGTTCCGTATCGCGCCAGGGATCGTCGGTGCCGCCCCACCCGATATCATGAATGTAACTAAAGGCTATTTTCGTCCGCAACAGTGCGGAGTCGGGAAACTGCGCCAACCCTTCCTGCCAGATTGCGCGCGCCTTGGCGTTGTCTTCCTTGGTGAAGCGAAAGTACAACTGGTGGCCACGCAGATAGTAGTCGTATTCCTCCAGCACGGGAGCGGCTTTGCTCCAGGCGTCGGCTTCCTCCTTCTTCCTGATTTCGCCCCTCAACCCGGCGACGGTATCATTCACCCTGTTGGCCACGTTATCCTGCAAGAGGGCCACGTCGCTGCCCTCTTCGTCATAGCGATTGGCCCAGACATGTTCTCCCGTCGATGCATCGACGAGCTGGGCGGTGACGCGCACCTTATCGCCCGCTCTTCTGACGCTTCCTTCGATGACGTAGCTGACTTTCAGGTCTTCCCCGACCTGCTGCACCTTCATCGGCTTGTCATAGGCGAAGCTCGAGGAGCGGGAGACGACGCGCAGATCGGGAAAGGAGGACAGCATAGTGATGATGTCCTCCGCGATGCCGGAGCCGAGATAATCCTGGGCCGGATCGCCACTCATGTTGGCGAAGGGCAGGACCGCGATCGAGGGCTCGCGCGCCATGGCCGCAGGACGCTGCAGAGCGTACCAACCACCACCACCCGCAATCAGCAGAGCGAGGAGGCCGCCGACCGCGACGGCGGACCAATATTTTCCCTGTTTGACGGCGCGTCTCGGCAGTAACGGAATGCCATCAAACTTGACGCGGAAGGCCTGTATCGGTTCGGTGATGTTCTTGACCTTTTGCTCGCCCATTGCCTCAAAGCCGAAGGAGAGCTTCTTCTCCACTTCGCGTGCCACCTTGGCCGACACGCAGATGCCGCCGGGATCGGCGAGCTGTTCGAGCCGCGCGGCGATGTTGACGCCGTCGCCGTAGCAGTCGTCTCCGTCGATGATCACCTCACCGATGTTGATGCCGATGCGCACCTGAATGCGCTGGTCCTCTGAGATGTTAAGGTTGCGTTCCGCCAGGCCCCGCTGCAGGCACACCGCGCATTCGACCGCATCGACGACGCTGCCGAACTCCGCCAGGAGGCCGTCTCCCATAAGTTTGAAGATGCGGCCATGATGGCGGGCGATTTCGGGGTCGAACAGTTCTTTTCGCCCGGCCCTGAGACGCTCGAAGGTCCCCTGTTCGTCCTGCTCCATCAGCGTGGAGTAGCCAACGACATCGGCGGCAAGAATGGCAGCAAGCTTCCGGTCCATGACCGTCCCCTTGTTTGGGTCGAAGTTCCCCGCGCTCACAATAACACAAACTGGTGCAAAGGCGCGCTTTCGAACAGGTGGTTGCGGTTGGAGTTGTGTTCGCCTGGATCAACATGGTATCCGAAAAGATCACATCTCCATTTCCCGGAATCTGGCCCGCTAGTATGGATGGCGTGCTTTGTTTAGGCTCGTGGAAACAAGTTTTTGGTCGCTTGCGTCACTCGATCCGAATGATTTGACCGTCGTGCATTTCGAACACGCCGTTTTCGCCGCTTGCAATGAAATCCGCTTCAAACTCAGCCCATGCACCCATATAGCTGCCGCATGCACTGCAATGGATTGGCGTGCTCGGAGCCACGTCTCGGGTGAGGGTAAGATAGATAATTTGACAGGTTTTACATTCGAGTTGCTGTCCAGTTTTTTTCCCACATCCGTTCCCAAAGACAAAGCCAGACTCCTGAACCGTATGCTGATCATTTGGAACTGCAAATGATTTCCCGCGTTTCTGAGCATGCGCGCATTGCCCTTTCATCACGTGACAATCATGGCCCAACCTGGCGGGCAAATGCTGAACGTTGCATCGGTGGAAGAAGCCACGGAATTCCTTCTGCAGCACTGGCCCGACGAGAGAGGAAGAAAATACAAAGCCGCCCGTCAGACTTGTCTTGATGCACTGGGAGGCAGGGTTACCACGCGGCACGCGAGGTCCGCGTTCATAGCGGCGGCGAAGGAGGCTGATATCTACGTTAGAGAACGAACACCCACACCTGGTAATCCTTAGCCCAGCCATGATGGCGGCGACGTCTGCCGGAGCCGGAAATCCTCGTTGCGAGTTTTTCGGCCATGCGTAATTTGCCATTCCCATACGTGACGGTCCTCACTGGCGATGCCGATAAAACGCGGAATATTTCGTCTATCGATGAGGCGGCAGAATTTCTGTTGTACCACTGGCCGCTTCCAATCGGTGAAAAGCTTTCAGCAGCCCGGCAGGCTTGCATAGAGGCGCTGCACGGCAAAATCACTTGCACCCGAGCGCGCGACACATTTATCGAGGCTGCGAAGGAAGCCGATATTTATGTCGGTCAGCAGATTCTCAAACACTAGCTGCCGAGAAGTATCTCGCTTTACGTATAGAAATGCGCTCCGGCCCCTGTTGGCAGATTGAGGCGATGGCGTTCGGGCATGGTTCCCGCCATGGATGAGCGAAAGCCGCGCAGCTTTTGCACCTGGACATTTGCGACTGCCAGCTTGCAATGTTAACAAACTGACCAAGTTCGAAAGCGTTAAACTATGACGACTGGACCATCGCGACGGTAACCTCGCTGCCTGGACGATCTTTAGGTTTGATCGTCGATCGACCCTCGTTCAGGAGCTCTTCAACCATCTTGTCGAAATCTACTTCCGATCCGATGACAGGTTTGATTAACTCTGTCATGGCCTCAAAACTCATTCGATTTGGACCTATGACGATCTCACCGTTTGTATAGCTCGTGAGTGTAACGTCGGTCAGATGTAGATTAATGGTCTTTCTCCGCGTTGCCGGGCAACTGAACCTTGATCAGCGGAGCCTTGTCAAGTTGCGTCCAGACGTATGCCTATTCCTGCAACAGGAATAGAATGCCTGAAAGGTCCATCGGTGGCGTCGCATAGTGATGAAATCTTCATCGGTATCCGGTTCAATGTTCCGGTTATGAATGAGTAACGGGACTCGATATGAACAAAAGTCTGATTTTAGTTGGCTTATTGCTGACTATGTTGTTCGCATATCCTGGCGTCTCATTCGCGGGCTACGATCACACTTATACCGACGTCAGCAAATGCCGAGCCTTGAACACGAGTCCCGACGAATTCGTCCATTTATGCAAGGGCCCTGGCGGCATCGCTGCCGTCCTGCATTATGTCGACGGCAGGGCCATCCTCGTTTTCGGCAAAGCTTCAGGCAGCCGCGGTGATGAAGTCTCCGGAACTCCTTTGAATGCAAATGACATCGCGATAGCCGTTGGTGGCTCCGGCAAAGTCTTTGGTCCCAAAATCGAGTGGATTCTAGACTCGGGCAAGCCTTGCGCTGCTATCGTTCGCGTTTCCACCGATAAGGGGAGCAGATTGGTCACCACTGCCCTAATCAATGGCAAAGGACGGGTGTCGGTTGAAAAGGCAAATGATGCCGCTCGCGCAAGTGCCGAGATATCGTGTTCTGGCGCTGCACCTGCGACGAATTCTGCTGACGTTTCTCGGCCAGCCGACGTACCCAGATTGACACCCAGAGGGACCGCCTCCACGCCGAAAGTGGAAGCGGGTGGAGGGACGTATTTGTTCAACGTGCTCAAGGAAAAGCCCCTATACAAGGCCACACTGGCCGCGCTTTTTTCAACGCAGAAAGACCTGCCCGACTGGATGAAAGAGATACCAAATGATGGAAATCTCGTCGCGGGACCATCAATAATCGTGTCAGTCGATGGGCAAAGATTTGAAGTCTTTTACGCCTGCGAGACTCACAACTGCGCGGACAGCTTCGTCAGAATTCTCTATACGTTGGACGGGTCATCAGCGTGGGCGAAACTCTATAATAAAGGCAAGGTCACGTACGCCGGAAATCCGACAGTGGTTCAAAGGCAGGCAATGGAAATCGATGCCGAGTGACCTGTAAGAACCTTCCTACGCCGAATTTCGAATTTTGCGGAATTTGGCAGCAACTGCCATGAAAGGCGGCGTTGGGTCAAAAGCTTTTGATTTCCGCTACTGCCAATCCTTTATGTTAGTGTTCAAGCCCGGTCATGATTTCCATGGAGGATAGTGATGGACGCAAAATCAAAGCCCACCTGCCGTATTGTCAAACCCCACCACACCTATGGCGGCAAGCAGGGGCTCAACTATTTCGAGGGTATCGCGGCGGAGACGGTCGGATCCACGGGTATCTGCATGCATCTTCTGACCATCCCGCCAGGCGCGCGCGCCAAGGCGCATCTGCACGAGGCTCACGAGACGGCGATCTATGTGCTGTCGGGCGAGGCGCATACCTGGTACGGCGATCGACTGGAGGAGCATGTCGTGGTGCATGCGGGGGAGCTTTTCTACATTCCGGCCGGCGTTCCGCATCTACCCGCCAATCTCAGCAGCACGCCCTGCACCGCGATCATCGCCCGCACCGACCCGAACGAGCAGGAAAGCGTTGTACTGCTGCCGGAGCTGGATGCATTGGTGCCGGCTTAAGCCGCTGCGTCGATCAATGATTATAGAGCGATCACAATCACCGGATAACTCAAGGTTTTCCCAGGATGTATCAATTGATGGGCGTGGTGTTCTGGAAGTGTCAGGACACGGCCAGAATTTGGTCGATTGCCGCATCGAATTTTTTTGCGATCTTCTTTGAAGCTTTTTCGTTGGGGTGAAGTTCATCATGCCAATTGCCCTGGCAGCAATTTCTTGCATCAACAAGATTTACCTTTGCGGATGAATCCGCGACTCCCGCCAGCAATTCATAAAACCTGTCGACGGAGTATTTCACGATCTCTTTGGCGATATCGCTGTCCCAGGCGTATCCCAGTGCCTTGAACGGTTTGCCCAGCCATGGTCCGTTGTTGCGCGGATGCGCATAGTCGTACCCCTGCAGCAGGACATGGGTGTAGCCGCTTGACCAGACGTTGACGTTCTTCACCATCTGTCTGTATCCGGCTTTGAGTCCGTTCAGGATTACCTTGAACTCATTCTCTTTGATGTAGTCACGCGGATCACTGGAGCCTCCGCCTTGGGAAAAGCGCTTGACGTACTTGGCCAGGCTGCCGCCTCCAAGGAAGTCGTTGCCGCCACCTGAAAATATGAAAAACTGCCTTTGTCCTCCCGAAATCGGTTGCTTGTATTGGGGCGGATTTTTTGTAATTTCCGCGAACGTGTCGCCCGGAAAACCAATATTAAGTGTGTCGTACTTTGCCGTATCTTTGGCGAGGGCGTTAACAAAGGTCATTTCGTATCCCAACGCGCTTGACTCGGGCCAGAGGATGTTGATCCAAGAATCTCCCTCAGCAAGAATCTTTATCCTGCCTCCCACCGACATCGTTGTTACCAACTGCTCCGCAAGTGTTATACGCCGCATTGTCCTAACCGCATCAGATGCCGAAACACCCTTTAGCGCCGTGATCTTGAACACGAGAGCTTCTTTTGGATCGGGCTTCATCTTGAAGGCCGACTTGAAATCAAGATGAGCAGCGGTTTTAGCCATGACGGGTCCCCCCAAAAGCTTGCGCACCAGCGACAATCCGAGGCGGACGATATGCCGTCACGGAACATCCCGCCATTAAATCTTTGCCCTCAGCCGTCATGCGTAGTCGCCATACAACGGCTGATCAACGATTGAGTTCGTCGGCGACGACGATAACCTCGGACACAATCGTTCTCACATCAGCTGTGCTCGTCCGGTGATTGACGAAACAGGCCCGCAGCGCGAACTGGCCATTGATTGTTGCATTGGACAGATACACTCGGCCGCGCGCGATCACACCTCGTAAAATCGCTTCGTTGTCCTTCGCACGGTGGCGGAAGCAGACTGCGCTTAGCGGAACGGGCGCAAGCAGTTCCAGCTCCGGATGCAATGCGATTGTCTCTGCCAGCAGCTGGGCATGGTGGAGGTCGCGCGCGATGGCTTCGCGAAAGGCACGGCGTCCGTGATACTGCAGTGACATCCAAACCTTTAGCGCCCGGAAACGCCGCGAGAGTTCGAATGACTCCTCAAAAAAAGCAAACGCCTCCGTAGGATCTTCGCTCAGCGTCCTGACGTAGTCGTCGCTGTGCGAAAAGGTTGCGCGTGCGATCTGTGGATGACGATGCAGCAGACAGCCGCAATCGAGCGGCTGATACAGCCATTTGTGCGCGTCGAGCGACAGCGAATCCGCTGAAGATAGTCCCCGGAGTTTCTCCGGCAACGCCAACGCTGCCAGTACTCCGTACGCACCGTCGACGTGGAGCCATAGTCCCTCGCTCCTGGCGATATCGGCGATTTCGTGCATGGGATCGATCGCACCGGAGACGATGGTGCCGACCGTGGCCACGATGGCGATGGGCGTGTTTCCAGCTTCGCGGTCGGCCGCAATGGCTGCTTGGAGGGCGTCTACCTGCATCCTGAATTCGCCGTCGACAGGGATCAAGCGAAGATTTTTTCTACCAATACCCAGCAGCGCGACAGCCTTCGGAATGGACATGTGAACTTGCTCGGAGGCATAAACCACGCAGGGCAGCCGCGCGCCCGTTTCATTGGCGGGGGCTTTCGCTTCACGTGCCATCGCCAACGCCATGAGGTTGGCCGCCGAGCCGCCACCACACAGGCTCCCCGTGAATCCGGCGCAGCCGACTGCTTCCGCCAACCACCCGATGACCGCGTGTTCGATGGATGTCGCCGCCGGGGCTGACCGCCACGACGTCACGTTCTGATTAAGCACTGCAGCGAGCAATTCTCCGAGCGCCCCTATCGGTTCGCCTGAACCGACGACATAGCCGAAGAATCTGCCAGTTGAAGGTCGCACATGCTCGGCGATTGACTTGAAGTCCTGCAAGACGTCCTGACCACGCCCCTCCTCCAGCCAAGGCCGCGAGAAGAGTTCCGTCGTTTGTTTGCCGCTGGTCGACGGATACGCCGGACGCTCCTCAAGAGACGCCCAATAGGTTTTGGCGAGATCCAGAGCTTCGTCCGCCAAGGCTGATAGTTCCTGATTGGAAATTTCCAATTCGCGCATGTCTTCAGCTCAATAGAAATGTTGGTGCCGAACCGCAGGGTAATCTCTCGATCTAAATGCAACAACCCTTCACCATTGGGGGCGCAGACGTTGGGTCGTTGCAGCAATCTACATCCGTTGTCGAACCCAACACCCAATCGGAGCTTGGAACAGGCGGTGCATATGCGAGGATGTGGGACGAAACCGCTCCGGAGCTGAGGTAGTTGTCGCAAAATTCTTCTTGGCCCTCTTGTCCCATGCAAAAGTGAAAAGTTGCCCGAACTACGGGCAGACGGCCAAGGCCAGTGCAACGGCTTGGTTCAGTCTGAGGGCACGATGCAACTTGAGATAGGGAGGTCCTTTGTCGCAGGTCCCCAGGTTGTACGACAACTAACGTTGTTGTATCCTCCCGAGACTGACTGCCGAACACCCCCATTGCAGTCAGGAATACTGGCCGGAGTAGCTTGAAGCACCATCCCAACACGTTTCTCCCCGTGCCCTTGCTTCGCACTCCGGCCCCTTCTCCCCCGGGACTACCGCGAACCGAAGGCCTGCCCTCATGGATCGTATAATAAATGCGCTGGCGGTTGCCGTGCTCGTGCTCGGCGTCTCGTTCACGTTGGCAATCCATTTTAGCCTGACGTAAGGGCCTGTCGCAGTGAACCCCACCCCAAGGCTCCTAGTGTGGTTTGTGGTCGGGACCATCTAGGCCCTCTTCCAGCTGCATTATGAGCGCCTCTAATTTTTTGATCTCGCGCCGTTCCCTGCGAATGAATTGCTTCCGTTCAGCTTCAGTCCGTAGGCTTGCTTCCGTTCAGCTTCAGTCCGTAGGCGGTTTCGTAATTCGCGCCGTATGTGGTCCAAGTGCATGTCAATCAGCACCCTGAAAGACGCGATCATCCCTTGATGGGGCATCTCAGTTCTCCTGAAATACCCTACCACACCTCACGTGGACTTCCGACCGATCAAGGAATAACAATCTAGGCGGGGAATGTGTAGATGCCCCCGAAAGATCGGACAGTTTCACGGGTTGATTTGGTCAGCGATGAACTCTCGGGGTGAACGATATCCGAGAGCTTTGTGCGGGTGAAGAGCATTGTAGTGCTCGAACCACAAAGGCAAGGATTTAATGACGGTTTTTGCGTCTGGCGCTGGATTAACGTCGGCGTAGTCGCGCTTGAAGGTTTTGACGAGGGCTTCGGCCATGCCGTTCGATTCCGGGCTTCTGACCGGAGTGGTTCGTGCTTCCATGCCAATGTCCTTGAGCAGGGATTTGGTGTCTTTGGCAATGAAACAGGAGCCATTGTCCGTCAGCCATTCAATGGAGTGCGGCAATGTATTGACCTGGCCGAAGCGGCTTTCGACAGCAAGGATGGCGAGGTCCTGCACGTCTTCGCTCTTGATCCCTTCTGTGGTTGCGACATGGCCGATCACTTCCCGATCGCAGCAATCGAGAGCGAAGGCGACACGGACTTTTTCGCCATTGTCGCATCCGATCTCGAAGCCGTCGGAACACCACCGCAGATTGGATTGGTCAACGCTGACACGGCCGTCATGCTTGCGGCTTTCGTGATTGCCGGTATGGCGCTGAAGCAAGAGGCCATGAACCTTCATCACCCGGTGAACCCGCTTGTGATTGGGCCATGAACGGTTTTCCGCCTTGGCATTTCGGCGCAAAACTGCATGAACACGGCGATAGCCGTATGTCGGCATGGCACTAATAATGGCTTTGATCTCTTCGACCAAATCAGCATCGGGTTGTGGCGGACGGCCGCGCCGCATGGCCGGTCTGCCGGATGAGCGTTCGGCAATATTAGAGCGGGAAACATTCAAGATATCGCAGATGGGGTTCATCGGGTGCCGTCCTTCGGCCACGACAAGGACCGCAATGTCTGTTTTTTTGAATCCGTGGCGACCTCAAGGGCATCCTTGAGGATTTCCGTTTCCATGGTTTTCTTGCCTAGAAGCCGCTGAAGTTCACGGACCTGGTTCTGAAGGGCGCGGTATTGCGAAGCTGGCACAACTTCTTCTTCCGATCCCGTTGCCATCAAGGCACCCTGAGCTGCCAGCTTGCGCCAGCCAAACAGCTGATTGGGCGCAACACCCCGGCGACGGGCAACGAGACTGACCGTAGCGCCAGGCTCGTAGGTTTCCTGAACCATTTCCAGCTTCTCGGCTGTCGTCCAACGACGGCGCCGTTCCGGTCCGTTCAAAATCTCAATATGGGGCATGCGACTGGTCATATTCCTAACAATACTCCTACCACTTAATTAAGTGTGAGGGACTGTCCGGATAATTCGGGGGCTATTTCAGAATGTTCATGGAGCACAACGAAGTCGAGAGAACACACACGCGTCAAGTTAGGTTCTGGCGATGGATGGAAGTTCACGTCTACCAGTCTGCAGTCATCTTTGCGGGTCTGGCTCTCGTCTGCCTTGGCGCAGCGACACAGGTCTGGGAGTACCCCAGACCGCGAACCGACTTCGGTGCTCTAATCAAGCTCAGCCTGATGCTTGCCGTGATCGCTTGGTTTGTCCATTACAACGTGCAGGAGTATGTCCGGGACCTCGAAGCCGGAAGAGCGCGAGGCAAATGGAGCGAGGTCATTCCGCTGCTCCTCAGTTACACCATTCTTCTCGGCGTTATATTTTTCTGCGTGAACAGCATTATCGACAACCACTACGGATGGTGCCTTTTCGAAGACAGCGCGGTCTGCACCCAGAAGGCCACGACACCATAAGGAGAAACGGTGGTTGACCATTTTGCCACACATACCGCAACCCGGAACGGGTGTATTCTCTCTGTACTGACCGCGAGGTACCAACCTTGACCAAATCATCCCCCGATTAAGCGGTCGGCCTAATTGAGAGGTGGAGACGCAAACGCCTCTCTTTTCCTCCCCACAGAGGCCCCATGCGGCCTTGCGATCATCTAGGGAGCACGCGCCTGATGTTCAGCAAAATCCTTTATGCCGCGCCGTGGGTGGGGCTTGCAATGTTCATTGTTGGTATTGCGTATGTTGCCTTCTACTACACCCCTTAAGACTCCGGCTTCTGGTGCGGGTGCTGATCGCGATCATCTAGGCGTAGGAATGGTCTGACAGCCAATCGATACTATAACCACGATTACCCCAGTCCAGCTTAAGAGGTTTTGGCGGCGCTGGAAGGCCAACTCATTTCGAGAACGAGAAACATCTGCGGGATCACACCAATGAGCGTTCCATTCATCGCGGTCGATTGGTCATCCGCCATTAGTCAGAGTAGGTGGCCCCGGTGTGTGAGAACAGGCGCTAGTCGCCGCTGAGGGTAAAAGACTTGCAAAGCGCAAATTCACCTCGGACTGCCTCAACTGTGGTGCCAAATGACCGTATGTTCTTATAACGGTATTGCAGTCGCTATGTCCTAGCTGCTCTGAAACGACGATTAAAGGAGCGCCGTCCGCAATGAGCTGGCTGGCGTAGGTGTGGCGTAAGCTATGAAAGCAGAAGCCCTTTGGCAGGCCCGCTAAAGCGACCGCCTTTCTAAACAGCTCCTTGTAGTTGAAAAAGGAACGCCCGCGGGAGTTCACAAATAATAAATCGCTCGCCGCTTTGCCCGCCGCAAGATCTCGGAAAAAATCCATCCCTTCGTCCGGCAGAAAAACAAATCGTTCCCGGTAACATTTGACGGGAGTGACGTACACTCGCGGTCCATCTCGTCCCATGTCGCCTGCCGTCATGCGTAGCAGTTCGGTCACCCGGCAGCCTGTGTAGAGCGCGGCGAGCACAATGCTGTACAGGTGCTTACCGCAATGGCCAAGCAGTTCATGACA
Source organism: Phyllobacterium sp. LjRoot231 (assembly GCF_964253365.1). Classification (NCBI taxonomy): domain Bacteria; kingdom Pseudomonadati; phylum Pseudomonadota; class Alphaproteobacteria; order Hyphomicrobiales; family Phyllobacteriaceae; genus Phyllobacterium; species Phyllobacterium sp. LjRoot231. The sequence continues at coordinate 2,636,820 of NZ_CAXUQT020000001.1, read as the reverse complement.
TTCAGAGCGAGTTAGGTGCAGAATGCGAGGACGATCAACAACGGGCAATCGACGTATACAGCGCCATACGCGATCAGAGTCGATTTTACCATTCTCCCATGCCATTTGAACGGCGACCCGAAGTATCCCCAGTAGTGTATTGACCGTCTTTTTCCTTTTTCGTAATTGGTCCTCCGTCATCTCGCTGATCGGGCGTTTAGGCTTTAATGGTTTGTTGCCGTAACGGGGTGGCGTCTCGAGCACGTCGCGCACAAAATGTCTTACAAGTTCCCCGTTAAACTGCTCCGCACCGATGGACGCAACTCTCGGAACCAAGTGGAAGTTGATTAGAGAAATAAGCGTCAGAAAGTGCGATCGCGCTGCAGCTATGCGCTTCCACTCGACATAGTCGCGCAATGCATGTCCAAGGGTGAAAATCTGCCCGGCAGGACAAAAGATAAGTTCCTCCCTACTTCCGATTGGAATTGGGTCTATACACTCCAAGTAATTGCGCTTGTGTGAGAACCACTCCTCAGCCTTCAGCAGCGCTTCATCAAAGTTCAAGCCAATTTCACATTCGCCTTCTTTCACGGCACTTACTCGGCGTTGTCGATAATTTCCATTTTTTTGCCGAAGGCGCGCTACCCAAAAACTTCTGTCCAAAGCATAATGGTGGTATCCGATTGCCCTGCCATATTGGGTGACCTGCCAATAGGCCGGATAGCGGAGCGGCAAGGTGGCTCTGGCGGCTTCATCCGAGAGGTCGAAACCAAAAGCATTTAGGTGGGCCATTTTGGAACTCCACATTGCTTAAAAGACAGCTAGACGCCGTTTACAACGAAACAGCAAGTAACGAAGCCAGCGTCACAGCTCCAAACGCGGCAATCTCCGCAAACTTCTCGGCGACAGCTCGCTGGCCAGGGTTCCTGCGCGTATCTCCAAAAACGACAATACATGTTGCTGCTAGCCCGCTGGCTACGGTCAGGAAAACGGTGATGTAGAACGCGATTTCAAAGGGAACCATTTTTGGGCCTCCAGTTTTTCGACTGGAAGCATTATCTCTCAAGTGTTTATGGGGTGGATAAGTCGGCACGGATTTTCTGGTGGCTGGTGTGTCTGCTATGCGCCCAACACCGGACATTGCTGCTGCATGAGCAATGTTTTTGATTTTGGCATGGTGGCGACGTTCTCCCGGCGGGAGGGTCGCTTCTTCGTCCGCACAGAAGGACCCGACGGCAGAGACGCGGAGTTCGAGGTCAGATGCACATTTGCCTATGAACTTGCCGATCTCGCCAGGATTGGATTGCCAGAGAAGTGATGGCAATCCGGTTCGAATGGGTCTGACCTCGAACTATTTGCCCTTCTTCACATAATCGACGAAAATATGAGCTTCCTTGGCAGCTTCGATAAATGCAGAGCGAGCATCGGCGGCAGATGCTTTTCCGTCCAAGGCATCAAAGCACCGCTGGCGTGCTGCCTTCAATTTTTGGCCTTCGTGTACGGGCCATTTCATCAACAAAAACTCGGCAGCTTCGGTAACTGAGCAAATATTCTTGGGCTTGCCTAAGCGGCGCGATTCAATTGTCACTGGTGGAAATGGGCAGCTCATATTGCCAAAATGCGCCCGTTGTTCATTTCAATTCAATTCCCAGAATTCGGTAACAACCGTCACCAAAGTCTGCTTTGACGCAAAAAGCTGACCTCGTCCCTCGAGACATGGCTGCCGTCAAAGGAAAATGGGAGCCTATTCGCCACAACAGCAGTATGATGCAGCTCGACCAGGACGGCCATTAATTCGTCGTCGATTGTTACTAGCGTGGGAGAGTTGTGGTTCACTTTAACATCTGCGCGCACACTGCCATCTGTGACCCAGATTTCAGCATGAAACTTTGCCGATTTCTCGGTAAAAATCCTCAGTTCCGAGTCCAGTTCTAGTCTTGGTGCGACTGTTAATTCGATCAACTCGCCCGATACGAGCTTGCCCTTGAAACATCTGACGCGGTGACCGATAATCCTTTGTCGTTCAGGGTCAGGATTGAAACGAATTTCAGTACTCGCGATCAGATGCAATTTCTGATGGACCAGAAAGTTCGCGTCTCGGACTTCGATATACATTGAACGACCTTAGATTTGAGTGTTAGCCGATAATCTGACTGGCACAGCAAACTCAAAGCGACTCAGGATGTCTTGGAATTGTTCGGATGTCTTGCACCCGTTAGTCCATTCGCGCAACTCGATAGCTATCGAATGTCCAAATTTCATCGACCTACCCTCGTCTATTGCAAGCTCGCGGGTCGAATAGGTGCGATGTCGGTGGAGCCATCCTTAGCTTGCCGTAATGCAATGGATAGTTGAGACGAGCCCGGTCGAGCCGCGCCCCAATCCTGCGGAGGCATGAGCGCTGCTCCGTGAAAACAAAGCAAAGGAAATAGGACATCGCAACGGACGCGCCTGCGGAAAAGAACATTTCTATCGTCATCGGTTGAACCCCTGTTTAAGCGGGTTGCCACTGTTGTAGGCTGCTTCGCAGGGACCATAGTGTGCGAAAATGCGGGTGTTTTAAATCATACACTGGTATCAACACACCGAACCTTAGTTGCTACATGGCTCCATCAACCCTTCCGCTTTAGCGGCGCGCGGTTCACTGGCCTTCGTCCATGGTTGCACCGAGGCGCTCCATGGCCAAGGGCCGCATAGCAAATGGCTGCGTCGGCCAGAAGCGGCCAATCACAATTGTCCGCTTCGCGCCACTTCCGGACATTCATTAGTGTCGACTTCGCGCCGCCACTACCGGACCTTGCCGTGGCGATGAGCAACGTACGGCAATGTCGACGCGGCGCGACGGTTGAATTTTACTTCATCGGTCCCGCGGTGCGAGTGGGCTTTTGGACCTCGCCAAGCGGCTCGACCAGGAAATTGTCGTTTCCGATGCACTCGCCCGCGAGGTCAAGTTGCCTTTAACCGAGTTAGGCCGGTTCCAATTGCAGGGTGGCGGAACGTCAGCAAGTTTTCACGCTCTTGCGCTCCTGCGCCACTTTCGTGGCATAGTGCAGCTGAGCCGGTCAACCGATCGCTGTGACGATGTGACCAATCGCGTATGCGGCAAGCCAGGCGGACAGCATCAACAGCGTCATACCGAGGATGATGTCGGAAGCGCGCGCACGTCTGGATTTAGTGGCTTTTTTGTAGGGCAGTGGCAGTGAACCCTGCCGCATATGATGATGTTGGAGGGTTCCATGATGGATTGAGCGCGGTAGCATCGTATTTATCCTTCTTGGCATCGTTTAACGCCTCACTTCGTGCGGCACACGCCGACGATCGGAGAACGAACAATTGCAGAATGGGAAAGGACAAATATTTTTTCGATTGGTGAAGAATCGGAAAGACATCAAAATGCTATAAAGAAATTGCCAGTCTCTATCTCCAACTATACCGGAGGTGCTCTATGACGCAGCAATCCGTTATACTCCCCGTGTTGGTCGCGATGTTCGCACTATTGGCGGCACTGGCCTTTTTATCGCGGGATGAACCTCAGGGCCAACCCGGACAAACCCAACCACTGGATCAATCCGGCATTGAAGGCAATTAGACGGTGTCGCTTGGCCACGCGATCCTCGGGGCCGTACGCTTCACACCATGGTCACAACAAACTGAATTGCAGACCGTGATTTGCGTACCCATTTCCGGCAAGGCGCACGATCGTGCCCGATATTTGGTGCAAAGTGATTTCCCCATGAGGTGGTGAGCCTTCACGACTGGGTCGAGGTCAGGATGAAATGTGCTGCCATTACCGGAATACTTCGCCAAGCGCCGCGCAACAACTTCGTCCAGGAGATGTGATATGTCTATCAAACCATTGGTTTTTATCACTGTGATAGGGCTGTCGAGCCTACCGTTGACTGCATACGCCGAGGGATACTTTTACGAGTATGATCCATCTGGCGGCATTCCGTTTACGGATCATGCGCCCAACCACCTCGATATTCATGACAACGGCGGCTATGGTGACCACAATTTCCTTAACTTCGTCGGCGCAGACGAGCGGGAACCGGCGTCCGCACGTCCGGCTTGCGCCATGAGCAGTCGTCAGAGACCGAGACCCAAGCCTGTGGGAGTAGTCAATGTCGACTTGCCTCCTTTTTCGTTATGATCAGGGGATAATGCGATCCGCACGCAACCGATCGAAGGCGTCGGTGAAGGACGCAACCGTATCCTGATATTCGAGGAAGCCGAGCTTCCGGCTCAGCGTCATGTCATTGAAAGTCTCGACTTCGCGGCCGAGATCAGCGTCCGTATGCCAGAAGGATGCAACCTTGGAAAGATGATTTGGCTCAAGGGCGTATTTGGCAACAATGCCATCCCAGATCGGTGCTGTATCGGCCATGCTTGTCTCCAATGGCCCTGACTTACCCGGATAGGGTGCTGCCTCGATACCGAAGTAGGCAGCCAATCGCGGCCACAGCCAATTCCATCGGAAAATCTCGCCGTTGACCACATTAAGAGCGAGATTCTTGGCTTGAGGATTCGTGCTCGCCCAAAGCAGATGCTTCGCAAGAATTCGACCGTCTGTCACATCTATGGCCGCTTCCCATTGCTGTGGTGAACCTGGAAAGACAAATGGACGACCTGTCTCCTTGCAGATCGAAGCGTACACAGCGAGGGTGGCCGCCATGTTCATGACATTCCCTACTGCATATCCAATCAGGGTATGAGGCCGGTGCACGGACCAAGTGAAACCATCCCGCTTTGCCGCCGCGAAAACCTCATCTTCCTGAACGTAGTAGAAATTGTCGAAAGGAAGCCGCGGCTGATCCTCACGGAAGGGAGTTTCAGGCTTTGACTTGGCGTAAGCCTCGAATGGTCCAAGATAGTGCTTGGTTCCTGTGACCAAAGCGGTGTGCTCCACGCCTTGGCCCTCGACCGCCTTCAGAAGGTTGCGGACCATGCCGCCGTTAACACGGATATTCTCGACTTCGGTCGCCTGCCGCGACCATGTGGTGATGAAGACATGCGTGGGTTGCAGATCCGTCAGAACGGACTTGAGACTGGAAGGATCATTCAGGTCCGCACTTAGCGAATTCACGCCATTCAAACGGGATGCGGATCGTGACAGGCCAGAAACCGTCCATCCTCCCACGTCGAGGAGATGTTCCGCGAGATGGCCGCCCACGATTCCGGTAACGCCAGCGATGAGTGCATGTTTCATGAAAGTCGTCTCAACTGGTGAGGAGAGGTAGTTTGATGCTACGCGGAGCATCCCGACCGAATGCAATGCCTTAACGGCTCGATCAGGGCGAAATCCTGCGTCTGGATCGGTGAAAGGTCAGGCCGGTTCCCTCCAACGAATTGCCGCAGGCCGTACCCCCGAAGAAGCCAATACCTTCCTTCACCGTTAAGTTCCGCTTGGTCGGCTTGCCGAGCCCGTCGAAATGGCTCAGGTCGCTTTGTTCCTGCTTTCCGATAGAGCCTCGTATGTAAACGGCCAAGAGATCGTTGTTGACGGCGGACAGAGCATAACCTGATCTGCAAGTGAGCTCCGGTGCCATCCGGAGCTCAACTGGTTCGTGCTCAGATTCGGAGGTTCGAAGAAAAGTTCACGAGGAACAATCCGCATCCCTGCGAGCACCCATGGTGCGGCAACGCCGCAGTTACCAGTCGCCATCGCTCGGCGTCGCGATCCATTCTTGGACGCAAGAAACGAGCCAAAGAAATAGGGACTCTACGCGCGATTTTTCCAAACGCATGCGAATGCGGTGATAGGGCTGGTAAAGCCCTTTAGGCTCAGTGGCTCGGTCATTTCAAAGATATCCTGGTGTCCGCATTCGCGGCGTATATTTTCGGAAACGAAAATCTGGTCAGCCGAGGCGGCTGAGCATAAGCGGGCAGCAAGTTGAACCGTAGAGCCGAAAAGATCGTTGCTGTCCTCAACCGGTTCCCCGCAATCAAGGCCGATCCGAATATGAATTGGCTCTGAGTTGCCGTTATTGAACCGCAGAAACTGCTGCTGGATCACAGTAGCGCAGCCAATGGCCTCAGGTGTGGATGCAAAGGAGGCCATGATACCGTCGCCAGTGTGCTTTATTTCGCGCCCGCCTGAATGTTTCAGGCACCTGCGCACGATGGCATCATGAGCCCGAACCAGCTCGGTAGCTCTGCGATCGCCAAGACGCTCGGTCATCTCTGTTGACCCCACGATGTCGGTGAACATGATCGCTCGATGTCCTGAATCCACTCCTGCAGATAAGCGGCCGGGTGGCGGATCCGGATCCTGAATTCGGCCGAGGAATGCCTCCACCGCCGATAGAGCGACTTCCACGATTTCTCCCGGGACATGTCCATGCGCCTCCCGATGCACGCACTGCACGGTGCTTTCGTCCGGCGCATCAATAAGGCAGAAAGTTGTGCCGCGCTGCTCATCAAACCAGTATGTCAGGAACTTCACGCCATAGCGGTCCTGAATTTCCAGATCCTTGCGATGCGCTTCTGCGATCTCGGCCGCAGTAGCTCCCTGGAGATCATGGCGGTCCATAAATATGGCCATTGTCGCTTCCCACTGGATTCACCGCGATGACACAGGTGACCGAAGCACGACGCAGCCACCTCTTGATCGCCCGTCAAAATCTTCCGACGGCTGAAATTATTGTACTACACACGCAGCCATCAGCAAACGAGGAGCTAAACATGGAGAGGCGCAGTCATCCGCGGCTCTACCTCAATTTCAGCACGAACGTGCTATTTGAGGCGCATCTTGACTCTTTTGGATAACGGAACAAATATAGAACATACGCGGTGCGACGGAGGGAGGCTGAGGACATCCCGGTTCCCGTCATATCTTGTTCCGTTGATGAAGAGCGAAGAAGTGCCATTCACCCCGCTGCGGGCACCGCCCATAAAGTCCTTCTGAATCCTGGCATCGTAACGGCCATCGAATGCCTACATCACTTGCTGCTCAGTCATGCCAAGGCTTATGGCAGCACAGCACGTCAAGGAAATCGATGCGGCGATATAGGAATTGATTTCCTCGCGTCGCCAGGAAATCCTACAGATAGCACAGAACGGTGCAAACCCTGGACCGCTGAAGAATCTGGTGGACATTCAGACGGCTATCGATGCCCTCTACCGAGCACGCGAACAGGAAGGAGTACATTCCTGAATAAGCGGACGCAGTTCATTCGGCTGCGGAGACTGGACCGCAAGACACGTCCGATGCAGAAATCAAGGACGTCGTCGTTCGACTGGAGGCTTCAACAATCTTTAACCGCAGGTTCTTCCGCGGAGGTATATGCTCGCGATCTGCGCTCCGTTGTGCCGCAGAATACGCACGTAGGAACCGAAATCCCTCCCGGCCAGTTTGGCACTCACAAGCTCCACATCGACAATGTCCCCGGCATTCAAATTTCCTGCATAAAAGACGTCACGATCGAAACTTTCCAATTGTGCTGGGTAGAATCCGAGTTCTTGTCTGATAATGCCGTCGGCTATGGCTGGGAAGTTTGAAAAGTAAAGGAGCCCCGCGCCATTAAAATCCCGAACTACATCGGGTTCAAATGTTTTCCGTGCGCGCACTTCGGTTTGATCTAAGTGGAAACCGAAATGAACAGCAGCGGTTTTGCTTCTTAATGCAGCTGCAACCTGGGGAAAACCTCGCTGGTCGATTTCCGGCAAACCGTCGATCGAGACACGCGCGATCGAATGATTGTCACCCTCACGAGCCCGAACAACAAACGTCGAGATCATTTCCACTGAGCCGGCTGGCGTTCCGTTCGCTTCCAAATCGTGGCGACTCCAGCACTGGGTGCGGGAAATCCGCCGAACACTCGAAGAAATCGTCAGCACAGAGTTGGCCTTTATCCTCAGCAGCTTTACGCCCTTCATGGAAAGCGCCGATATCGCGGCATAAACCTCCCTGCCCCCGCGGTCGCGAAAGTCGGCATCTTCCATGTTTGCGGCACGTGCCACCAGCAACCAATGACGGTGACCAAGCTCCTTAAGCAGCCAGCTTTCAGACAGGCCAAAAGGCGTGAGATGTGGCATGCCCATGAGGACGTTTGGCGACAAGGCCCGGTCAAGCTCCGTTTGTTCCCATCGGAACTCAAGCGATGAATCCAGACGGATGTTCATCACACTCGAATCTCGGCTCGTGCCTCAGCACGCCGCATCGGTGTCTCAAGACTGTTAGCCAAATTGGCGACTACGTATTCCGCATCTTTACCCACGCCAAGGAAACGACCGGATCCCCATGTCCAAAGCCAAGGCATGCCAAGCACATATACGCCTTTCATGCTCGTGACGCCGCGACGATGTGCCGGATAGCCAGTTCCATCGAAGATCGGGAGCTCCACGAATGACCAGTCCGAACGAAAACCAGTACTCCAGACGATACTCGTAATGCCTTCGGCCACGGGATCGAGGAGCTGTAGATGCTGATCCAGCTGCCATACAGGCTCGTAATGTTTGCCTGGAGGTGCGTTAATGCCTTCGTTTTCAATGTGTCGATCAATCAGCCCGCAGATTCCATTGTAGACCGCGTCGGCCGAATCGAGGTTGCGGACAAGATCGTCGTTGAAGTGCATGCCGTCATTCGAAATCTCCGTCAGCCGGCCGTATAGTTTCATTCCATCCTTCGCGAACTGGCGCAGATCGATATCGCGACCGCCATCGCGACCCGTCAGATAGTGGTTGGCATTCTTTCGAACTTTTTCTTTAAGCGGATGGTCCTCGACCGGAAGGTCGTACTGGCCAAGGTCCGCGAGCCAATCGACCGCATCCCGGCCACGGTAAAAGCGAGGACAACGCGGGGCACTTCCGGTGACCAGATGCACCTGACGCCCGGACAAATGAAGATCTTCGGCAATCTGGCACCCCGATTGACCTGAGCCAACCACCATTGCGGCACCTTCCGGCAACTGTTTGTCGTTGCGGTACTGCGAAGAATGGATTTGCGTCAAGCTATCCGGAAGCCGTTCGGCGATCCGTGGGATGTTGGGTGTATGATATGCGCTGACAGCCAGGATCACGGCGTTGGCGGTGACGTCGCCAACGCTGCTTTCTACCCTGAATACATCATCACCCCGCGAAACGCGCGAAACGGCGACACCTTCCCACACAGGAGCAGAAATCTTCCTCGCGAACTCCTCCACGTAGGCGACGATATCGTGCTTCACCATGAAACCGTGTGGCTCATCTCCTGGATAGGGAAAATCGGGAAGCTGACATTGCCAATTCGGCGTCACCAGACAGAAGGCATCCCAGCGTTGCGTTTTCCACGTGTGAGCGATCGTATGTTTTTCGAAGATCACATGGTCAATGCCTTCGCGCGATAGATGCACACTGGCGGAAAGCCCGGCTTGGCCGCCGCCAACGACAATGACGGGATAATGAGGTCGTAGATCTGTGCGTTCCATCTGGGTTCCTCTAAATGATGAAGCTCTGACAAAGGACCGTAGCGTCGGGTTGCCCCGCGAAGGACTGGGCCCGCGCCCGAATGCGCTCAAGTTGGTGAAAGGCGAGCGAGCAGGGGAAACCGTACTTAGCCTGAACCCTGTCACTAGCGATGGTCAGCGCGTCGGTGGTGCGAACAAGAAATTCGGCAATCGGATAGCGCCCGCCTTCGGCAAGAAAGTCATTCACGACAAGTGATGGCGAATAGCAGGTCTCTTCTTCGCCATTAGGCCAGATCACGATGAAGCGCATCTCAGGCATAGGCGGACTCCTCAAGGCTGTGATAGATGCGAAGATGAGACTTGGCGACAGCCTTCCAATCGTGTCGCTTGGCGACCAAAAGCCCGCGGGGGATCACCACTTCGCGAAGGGCCGTATTCAACGACAGCTCCATGGCATCGATGATTGTTCTCAAGTTGTCGGGTTTGCACCAGATGACATCATGCTCTTCGAGATACTCGGTGAACGGTTCGATGGCCGACGTCACGACAGGAGCCCCACTCGCCATGGCCTCCAACACCACCAGACCAAAACCCTCCTTGATTGACGGGAAGATAAGGGAATCGGCGAGCCGATAGAGTGCTGGCATGTCACGGTCGTTTATCGGACCGAGAATATGAATATTCGATGCGTTTGGTCCGGCCAGCCGGAGACATGCATCAAACCGTGCGCGGTAAGTCTCGTGATCCAGGAGAGAAACACCGCCTGCTATCAAAAGCTGACTATCCGGCCGCACGTTTCTGAACTCAAGAAATGCCTCAAGAATGCTCAGGGTGTTCTTGCGCTCTTCTACTCCGCCAACGCTCAAAAAGACTGGTCCCGGCCCTAGACCGAGCTGCTTGCGAAGTTCGTGGTCGCTGAGGTTCGCTGCCGGAGAATAGCGCGCCAGGTCGACGCCATTGCCTACAACTTCGGCCTGAATTCCATAACTGGATTGCAGCGCCGCTTGCCACTTTCGGCTGACTGAAAAATGTGCATCCGCGCTCAGTATCGATCGTTCCTGCAGGGCCATCAGAGTCGGATCAACAAAGCTGTCGATGTGATGAACCGTTCGGACAAAACCGTTGATGAGCCCGCGCTCCTTCAATGTCGCCAGGGCGTTGCCGGAGATGCCGTCGTGGGCATGGAATAGATCAAAATCCTGCGTTCCCGCTTGAGCAAAATAATCAACGTATTCGGCGATCCGCTGCTCAACCATTGCCGTGATATCGAGGCTTGCGGGGCCCACAGGAATGCCGACCGCGCTGCATCGTGTTTGGCGGAAGAAACCTGTGCCACGGGAATCTGGAGCAAAGAGCCTCAAGTGGTGTCCCAGATCACTCAAAGCATCGGACAGTGCCATTGCATGGACCACGCCACCTCGCGGGTTGGTGGAATGGGTCAACATCGCAATGTGCAGGAAGCTTTTCATGCCGCTTCCTCGCCGCCTTGGGTGGGCACCGAAAGCCGCATCAGCTGCTGGGTCTGATGGTCCCTGACCAAGGCGCGCGAACTGCCGTCCGTGATCGTGACTTCACTGCCCGAATGAACGGAACCGATCACCGAGGTCGTTATTCCGCGATCGGTGAAACGACTGATGACAGCATCGACATTTCCGGGAGTGACCGACAAAAGGTAGCCGAAACTTGGAAATGTTAGCAGCCAGCGTTCGAGCTCGATGCCGTCAGGCACGGGAATGGCGGTTATATCGATCTCGATGCCGACGCCGGAACATTCTGCAAGCATGATGCTCGTGCCAATGATACCGCCCTGGCTGATGTCCTTGGCGGCGACGGCTAATCCGCACTCGGCTATCTGTGGCAGTATCTCCAGATCGCCGCGCAATCGCGCTTGGGGAGCTTTCGTTGCCGCCTCCCAATTGGAAAACGGTTCGCGATAACCACCGCGATGATCGATTGCTGCAATCAGCCGATCGCCCGGTTTGGCATCGAAACTGCTTAGTAATTTCGTCGCCCGGCCCAGAATGGCGACCGACAACTGGCCGCGGTCGGTCTGGACGTTGGTGTGGCCGCCGACGATGGGCACGCCGAACGCCGTCGCAGCTGCGCGCATGCCTTCGAGCACGGGAATGGCTTGGCTTTCGCCGTTGGCCCAGATCGCATCGGCGATGGCGACTGGCCGTCCGCCCATTGCGGCAATGTCGGAAATGTTGACCATGACGCCGCACCAGCCGGCAAACCACGGATCACCCGCCACGAACTCGTTCATAAAGCCTTCGATGGCAAAGAGCAGATAGCCGTCACCATCCGGAATGGCGGCGCAATCGTCGCCGACAGCAATTCCCTGCCCCTTAAGGCCAAGAGCCGCAGCCGCCGCGCCTATATCCTGCTTGGCCGCAACGCCCCTGCTGGCTGCCAATGTCTGCGCAAGGGAGTGAATATCCGGAACAGTTTTCATCAAGCAGCCTTTCGCGGGAGGGCGACGAATCCTGTCTCCGGCGACAAGCAAGGCGGGTAGTAATCGAGGTTTGCGGTCATACGCAGATGCGGTCGGCCGTGGATCTCGAACTCACCTTGAGTGTGCCAATGCAACCGGGTGAAGAGTGGACCGTTCTGGCTCTGCACGTTGGCGAAGAACCTTTGGCAACCCATCGCATGAGCTGACGAGACCGCCAGGCGGATCAGCGTCGCTCCCAATGCCCCAATCTTGCGGAAATCCCTTGCCACTGCGAGGCGCGATCCCCACCAGATGCCGGGCTCCTCTTCATGGATTCTGACGGTTCCCACTACCGCGTCAGCGGTGACACCGAGCATGGACAGTGCGACGATCGGGATTGCATGATCGTCGGTCTTGTCCCGGTCATCATTGGCAAAAATGCCCTGCTCGTCGCAGAAAACCGAACGACGCAACCCATGTGCCTGCTCCCGCTCCCAGCGGCACGTAGCGAATTTCACCTGGAATTCGCTTACGGAAAAGGGACTGAATGGTTCGAGGATCATCTGGTCAACATCCTTTCGTAGGTCGAGAGCGCGGAACAAGCCCCGCATTTGCCGCAGCCAGCCTTGATGTCGGCGGCCTTCAGTCCGTTTTCGACCAGCATGCTTGACAGCGGTCCAAGGATTGAATGCATGAAGTCTGGTTTCGGCGCGGGATGGCTTTCGAGTGGTGTGCCGGCAATCGGTACGAACGGCACAACAAAGGGATAGACCCCGATGGCGATGAGACGCTCGCAAATGTCTAGGATCGCTTCGCGGGTGTCACCCAGCCCCGCAAGAATGTAGGTGGAGACTTGGCCGCGCCCGAACACGGGAACGGCGGCCGCGAACGAAGCAAAGTATTTTTCCAGGCTGACTTGCGCCTTTCCGGGCATAATGCGCGCCCGTATCTCCGCCGTGACGGCTTCGAGATGCATGCCAAGAGCATCAACACCTGCCTCTTTCATACGGGCAAACCAGACATCGTCTTCCGGTGGCTCGCATTGTGCCTGAATGGGCAGGTTGACCGCGGCCTTGATGGCTCGCGCGCTGTCGGCAAGGATCGATGCTCCACGGTCGTCGCCTTTGGGCGTCCCCGTGGTCATGACCATGTGCTTGACGCCATCGAGCTCAACCGCCGCTTTGGCGACTTCCGCCAATTGGTCCGGCGTCTTGTGGGCTATCGTGCGGCCAGCAGCCAATGACTGTCCGATTGCGCAGAATTGGCAGGTCTTGGTCCGGCTTTGATAGCGTATGCAGGTTTGCAGAATGGTTGTCGCAAGGACATCACGTCCATGCAGAACGGCGATCTTCGAATAGGGAATGCCATCCGCAGTCGATCGTTCGTAGAACCTGGGTCGAAGCGGAAACGTGACTTCACCAAGGACTGTGCCATCGCGGCTGATTTGGCTCCTGCCGTCACCGTCGGGCTTTTCAATCAGATAGGGACTGTCGAAAGCTGGGGCCGTGTGCACGGGCACCATCACGGTCATCCCGTCAATGGTAACAGCCTTATGGTCCGACGGTCCTGCTCCGCCGCGCCTGCTTTCGAGGCCAACCTTTGGATCAACAAGCCTAACGCCGAAGGACTGCAACTCGTTGATCAGTTGCTCCGTTGGCAGCGCTGTCGTCTTCTGCATCGTTCTGTGTCCCTTTGTTGGTTTTGGAAAAGGCCTCTGGAAGCTCTGCCATGGGTTGTGTCTGGCGATTGTCGAGAACGAGTTGCAGGAGTTCGGGCCGGGCATAATGACCAACCGAATCCATCATGCGCTTTCGTTTGACGATCAGGCTCATATCGAGATCGGCGATGAGTATGCCCTCGCCCTCTGTCAGCGGCGGCACGATGTGGCTTCCCTCGGGGGATATGATGGCGGTCATGCAGCCGCCCCGCAGTGTTTTTTGCAGCCCTTGGTCCGGGGTGACGGAGGCTATTTGCTCATCCGTCAGCCATCCGGTTGCATTGACGACAAAGCAGCCGCTTTCCAGCGCGTGGTGCCGGATCGTGACTTCGATCTGCTCGGCGAATATCGGGCCGACAAGGGAGCCTGGAAACTGCGCGACATGTATCTCCTCATGCTGCGCCATCAGCGCGTAGCGGGCGAGCGGGTTATAGTGTTCCCAGCAGGCAAGCGCGCCTACACGGCCAACTGCCGTCTCAACCACTTGCAGCCCTGATCCGTCGCCCTGCCCCCAAATCATCCGTTCGTGAAAAGTCGGAGTGATCTTCCGGCGTTTGAGGGCGAGGCGACCATCAGCATCGAAAATCAGCTGCGTATTATAAAGCGAACCGTGATCGCGCTCGTTGATACCGAGGACTACAACGATGCAGTTGTCGCGGGCGCAGGCAGCTACGCTGTTTGTTTCGTCACTCGGAACAGGGACGGCTTCCTTGTACAGCCGGATGTGCTCTTTCCCGGAAAGTACGGGAGGCAGGACGAACGAAAAATATGGATACCAGGGGACAAACGTTTCGGGGAAGACCACGAGATCAGCACCCTTGGAAGCCGCCTCGCGGATGGCGTCCAGTACCTTCACCATTGTCTTGCTGCGCGATGTCAAATCAGGTGAAATCTGCACAGCAGCTGCCCTGATTGTTGGTGTATTAGACATTGCAGGTCTCCTTGAAAGCGGCGATCAAGAGGACGGACATTGCCCGCCCTCTCTGCTGAAAAAATCCGATCAAAGGGTCCAGGTATCGAGCACGAAAGCTCCATCGCGGCGGTGGAGAAGAATGAGGTCAAGGACATCGAGCGGACTGATCGGCTGAATGCCTTCAATCAAAGAAGGCTCACCGTGGCCGTAAAGGGCCTGCAGCGCAAAACGGCAGGCATAGACCTTGCCACCTTCGGAAATGAACTTGCTGATCTGGTTGTTGAAGTTGAGATGACCTGGAAAGGCCTCATCGCCGAGTTTCGGGAAACCCCGTTGCACGCCCAACGTCACACCGGGCCCGTAAAGCAGGATCGACGTTTCGAAACCTTTGCGCTTCAAGCGCGTCGCTTGCAGCAGGTTGACGAACCCGATCGATCCCTCAAACGCAACGGTATGGAACGTGACAAGGGCCTTCTCGCCATCCTTGGCTTGAACGTCCTCAAAGACCTTCTCTTCATAGTCGACAAAGAAATCACCCTTCTCGTGGGCTGGCTTGGTAACTGCGGGCATTGGCGGCTCCTGACAAATTTGAACGAGCGTTTCATACGCAACAGGAGCGTTGCAATAACCGTGCCAAATTGAATGTGCCTAATTAGCAGTCAATTATATCCAATTTCCATTCAATTATGCATTCATTGTCCGCTGAAATATTGAACATCGAGACTCGTGCTGTTCGTCGGAGAATATTCCGCTGAAGCATTTTTGTGCACACATGCACTGGATCGATGCGCTCAATCTACCGTCAATGTGCTACGGCTCATTCGAACACCTAGTCGAATGCTTAAGTTTTCCCGACTCCTCATTTCCGCGTGACAGTTGGAGGCAGCCGCAATATACAGTCAATCCGATCAACCCATTAGGGATGTCGAAAATGTGGAATCCCGACCTGTCAGTCAGTGCTGGGCCTTTGTATCTGGCTATCGCAGAGGCCATCGCGTCGGATGTGCGCAGCGGTCGACTGCGTGCAGGCGATCGATTGCCGCCGCAGCGTGAACTTGCCAGGCGGCTCGACATAGACTTCACGACAGTGGCCAGGGGATACGTCGAAGCGCGGAAACGCGGGCTCGTCGACGCCCACATCGGGCGAGGAACCTTTGTGCTCGCGACGCCCGAAGCGCAATTGTCGATCCTCCCTATCGGCACGCCAGATCCAAAGCGGCAGGAACTGATAGATTTATCAATGAATCTCCCACCTGAACCGGACGATCCTGATTTGATTGCCAGAATGCGTGAGGGGCTATCGACTGTCGCCGCGAATATGGTGCCCCTGCTCCGCTATCAGAGCTTCGGCGGCTCTGCTCAGGACAAGGAAGCGGCTTCGGCATGGCTAAGTCGCCGCGGACTTGTACCCTCGCAGCAACGGGTATTTGTCACACCGGGGGCGCACCCTGCGATACTCGCGATCTTTAGCATGCTAGCCAAACCTGGCCAGACAATCCTGTCGGAAAATATAACTTATCCTGGTGCTCGCTCCATTGCGGCACAGCTGCGCTTACACATGCATGGACTGCCAATGGACGAAAAGGGCATATTGCCGGATGCGTTCTCGGATGCCTGCGAAAAGATGGCTCCAAAGGCCCTCTACCTCAATCCCACCCTGCAGAATCCGACCACCATCACAATCCCTGAAGAACGACGAGCGGAGATATGTGCAGTTGCACGTCGCTTCCATGTCCCCATTGTTGAGGATGACGCCTATGGTTTCATTCCCGTGCATGCCCCCGCCCCGCTCGCCACGATCGCACCCGACCTGGTGTGGCATATAGGGGGCCTGGCGAAATGCATCGGTGCGGGCCTTCGGCTGGCGTACGTTGTGGCCCCTGATACTCGCGCGATCTGGCCGTTTGTAAGCGCGATGAAAGCTTCCAACGTCATGGCCTCCCCGTTGACCGTTGCTCTGGCCACGCGCTGGATCGAAGACGGAACGGCCGATATGATCTTGCGCTTTATCCGGAAGGAAACCGGGGCCCGCCAGGCAATGGCCGCTGAAATGCTTGCTCCGGGAAGCTTCAAAGCGGATCCGCTTAGTTTCAATATTTGGCTGCCGTTGAGCAATGGCTGGACCAGGTCCGGATTGATAAATCACATGCGCGCGTCAGGTATTGGGGTCTTGGCAAGCGATGCCTTTACAGTGGGCGGAACCCCGGCAGAAGCCGCTAGGGTGTGTTTGGGAGGGCCGATATCGCGACCACAGCTAAGACTCGGGTTGGAATATCTTGCGCACGCGCTGGAAGGGTCTCCGGAAATGGCATCGGCATTCTTCTGACGACGCGCTCAGGGGACAATTCCTTGATGGGTACGATCAACGACCGTTCCAATCTTAAGCTGAAAATGTGAAGGGACGTCTTAGACTTTGCATCCCTGCCAACTGCCGCTATTGGCGCAAAGTGGACATCGGCTACAATAGCTGCACTCGGCTCAACCTGCCCCGATCACTCAATCTGGAAGGACCGAGTTGGGTGGAGAGCCGCCAAGCCTGAAACCAGGTTCAGTCAGGTGAGCGTGGGTCGATTGGCGTCATTCGGCGCAGATTCAGAACGAGCTCAAGGGCACGCGCTGCAGCCAGGACACGTCCCTCGGCACGCGCGCGCCCAACCATTTGCAATCCTACCGGGCGTCCATCAGAGGTGAATCCGCAAGGAAGACTTAGCGCTGGCGAAGTCGTTAGCGTGATCGCATACGCTATCGCCAGCCACTCGACATAATTCGAGAAGGTGTAGGGGTGGCTGCTGTTGCATTCCAGCCTCAGTTACGGATGCGTTCTGGGCGGGTCAACGCCGGCTCTCTAATCCTCGAGGAACCCGACAACCATCTGGACATAGATTCGATCGAAGCGGTCGAGGCAGGGCTGCGGGCCCATGTCGGCGGGCTGCTGGTCGTCAGCCATGATGAAACGCTCCTGGAAAGCGATCGGGGGTTCCAGGAGGCTGGGCCTGCCAATCGGCCGCGACCAACGAGATGAATGCCAAATTATTATGCGGCCTTGTCGAAAAGCCCCAGCTTTCGGGCGCGTAATCTGAGGACACGAGCTTCTTCGGCCGCCTTTTCCGCCGCAAGACGGGCTTGTCCCCGGCGCACTATCGTCTTCGTTTTGGCTCGTTGCACCAGGCACTGAACACAAGTAGAAAAATCTGATAAAACTGAAACTTTCTCCGCGTTGAGATTACCATGACTATTTTCTCCGTGAGACATTCGACGGTCTATCGCTATGTGAGACCAGTCGCATTCGGAGAGCATCGTTTGATGTTTCGTCCGCGAGACAGTTTTGACCAGCGCCTGCTTGAGGCGACATTGGTTGTCGAACCGGAACCCACACGAATACGCTGGATTCACGACGTGTTCGGCAATTGTGTCGCGCTCGCGGAAATCTCTGCAGCTGCGTCCGAGTTGCGCTTTCAAAGTCATATTCGCCTCGACCACACGCCGGACGTCGCGCTCGATCTGCAGATCGATGAAGAGGCGCTCACCTATCCCTTCGCTTATGATAACGATGAGATTGCCGATCTGGAGCACACAATTGAACGTCACTATCCCGATCAGGACGATGAAGTCGGCCACTGGGCCAGACAGTTCGTTCGGGTCGGCCATCCTACGGAAACGGGCCACCTGCTAATGACGCTCTGCTACGGAATTCATGAGAGCTTTGTGTATGAGCGTCGCGCAGCGCGGGGAACGCAGTCCCCTGTTCAGACGTTGCAACTACGGCGAGGCACCTGCCGGGACTTTGCCGTGCTGATGATGGAGGCCGCCCGTTCATTGGGTTTAGCGGCGCGCTTTGTCACTGGTTACATTTACGTACCAAGTCGCGATGGCTCGATAACTCGCGGTGGCGGATCGACTCATGCGTGGTGCCAAATCTATCTCCCCGGAGCCGGATGGGTGGAATTCGATCCAACGAATGGGATAGTCGGAAACAGGGATTTGATCCGGGTGGCTGTTGCCCGTGACCCGCGGCAAGCCATTCCATTGACGGGAAGTTACGACGGTGCCGCCTCCGACTATGATGGAATGTCGGTGCAGGTGAATGTCACAACAGAGAACACAAGAACTATGATCGAGGGCTTGTAGGGAACCGTCGCGACTTCTTAGCGTTCCCGGATCAAGGAGAGACGATGAAGATACGCGCAGGGTTCACGCTGGGCTACGAGTACCCGAAACCGACAGCAATGTTGCTCGTGCTTAATATTCATCCCTCCCGTCGCGTCGATCTTCTGACCGAACAGAAATTGACCTTCAACCAACCGATCGATGCGTGGGGCTATAGGGATGGCTTTGGCAATGCCTGCACCCGTATTGTTGCCCCGCGCGGGCTGACAACAATATCCACTGAATTCGAAATTTATGACAGCGGCGAGCCCAACTTCATTCCCCGAAATGCGGCCCAGCACGAGATCAAGGATTTACCCGACGATGTCCTCGTCTTCCTCCTTGGCAGCCGCTATTGCGAAACGGACCGACTTGGCGACTTTGCCTGGTCGCGGTTCTCATCAACACCGTTGGGATGGCCACGGGTCGAGGCCATCCGGGACTACGTCCATGACCACATAACCTTCGACTATCAGAAAGCCGATCCCCTAAGAACAGCCTATGGCGCATATACGGATAAGTCAGGTGTATGCAGAGACTTTTCCCATCTCGCCATCACCCTGTGCCGCTGCATGAACATTCCCGCGCGCTATTGCACGGGCTATCTTGGCGACATCGGCGTGCCATTCAATCCAGATCCCATGGACTTCAGCGCATGGTTCGAAGTCTATCTTGGCGGACACTGGCATACTGTCGATGCCCGCTTCAACACGCCGCGCATAGGGCGCATACTCATGGCCACCGGGCGTGACGCAACCGACGTGGCCATATCGACCAGTTTTGGTCCATCGTTACTAACTCGCTTCGAGGTGATTACAGAAGAAATAACGACGGGTTAACGATCGCGCTTCAGGATGTCTGCCACTGTGTCCGCTTCGGGCCAAAACCGGACGCTCGCTTGGCGAAGGACCAGTTTCATGCGCCGCGGATGGTCTGCTATTGTCATGTTGGTCCAGGCATGAGCTCAGGCACCACTGCGCGCTATGTTCGCAGATTCCTTGCCTCGAAACAGACGGGGAGAATTGGCTGGCTGCTAAAAGTGCTTGCGATATAGCGTTCGCGGCTTTTGCTTCGCTCAGGGCTAAGGGGTCAACTCGCTGTTTGCATAAAGGTCTGCTTTCAAACTTGTCAGAGCGTTGATGCGCGCCTAGAGTTTTTTACCCGCATCGATACGAGCTCGAGTCCAAAGGGACGAAGATGGAAGCGAGGTCAAAGACAGCACTCCACGTGACACTGACCATCAACGGCGTTGCCCGCAACGCCAGTATTGAACCGTGCGTGACATTGCTTGATCTGCTGCGTGAGGAATTTCACCTTACAGGCACGAAAAAGGGCTGTGATCACGGCCAGTGCGGCGCATGCACGGTCCTCGTCAATGGAACGCGTATCAATAGCTGCCTGGTGCTCGCCGTGAGCCGCAATGGCTCCGAAATCACAACGATTGAAGGAATTGGTACGCCCAACGAACTCCATCCCCTACAGGAGGCATTCGTGCGGCATGACGCCCTTCAGTGCGGTTATTGTACGCCCGGCCAGATATGCTCGGCTATGGGCCTCATCTCGGAAGGCAGGGCCAAAACGCGTGACGAGATCCGAGAGGCAATGAGCGGCAATCTTTGCCGCTGTGGTGCATACATTGGCATTGTCGATGCGATCGAAGAGGTCATTGCAGCTCCCAAGCGGAAGACGGTGCCATGAGACGTTTTGAATATTTGCGCGTGGCGAGCATCAGTCAAGCTATCGAGAGGCTTTCTGACGAGCCTGGCGCAAAACTCTTGGCAGGCGGCACCAACCTCGTCGATTTGATGAAGTACGATGTAGCGACCCCGACCACCATCATTGACATTAACGACCTGCCGCTTCGGGATATTAGCGAAACCTCGGACGGGGGCCTCAGGATCGGCGCTCTCGTGACGAATTCGGACGTGGCTTTCCATCCAGTCATCGAAAACCGTTATCCCTTGCTGGCGAGCGCCATTCTCGCGGGTGCATCTGCGCAGCTCCGCAACGCTGCCACAGTCGGTGGCAACCTGCTGCAGCGCACGCGTTGTTCCTATTTTTATGACGTGATGACACCGTGCAACAAACGAACACCCGGCACCGGCTGTCCTGCGCGGAATGGACTAAATCGGAACCACGCCATTCTTGGCGCAAGCCAGGACTGCGTAGCCACCCACCCTTCCGACATGTGTGTCGCTCTTGCCGCGATAGGAACGATGATCGTCGTGCAAGGCCCTAACGGAGCGCGCTCGATTTCGCTGGCAGATTTTCATCGACTGCCCGGCGATACACCCGAGCAGGACACAACTCTGCGAAACAACGAGATCATTCTTGGAATCGAGTTGCCCCCTGCGCCCGAGTTTCAGCGATACAGCTATCTAAAGATCCGCGACCGCTTGTCCTATGCTTTTGCGCTCGTATCGGCTGCAGCGTTGCTGACAATCGATGATGGCGTGATCTCGACGGCGCATGTGGCCTTGGGTGGTGTGGCGCACAAACCCTGGCGGGACACGGCTGCGGAAGTCGTGCTTGTCGGGCGACCCGCATCCCGCGGAAATTTCGATCAGTTTGCGTCGATGCTGCTGTTACGGTCCGATGCGCTGTCGGAGAATGGCTTCAAGATAGAACTCGCCCGCAGAACTGCCGTTCGGGCGCTCGAACAGGCCGCGTCGCGAATGCCGCAGTCGCAGTCCGACAAGCACATCCATTGAAAGAGCCAATTATGGATCAGGGACCTGCTATCACGGGCAAGAGCATCCCTCGGATTGACGGGCCGCTGAAGGTTCGGGGTCAGGCAAAATACGCCGCGGAATATGAAGTTGCGGATCTGCTGCATGCCGCCATCGTATCTGCATCGATCGCAAAAGGCCGGGTGATCTCGATCGATAGCGCAGCCGCAAAAAACTTCCCCGGCGTTGTCGCGGTGCTCACCCATAAAAACCGCCCCTGGTTCTGGCCGTTCAGCTTTCTCTACAAGGATCCCGTTGGCCCGCCCGGCCAACCCTTCCGGCCCCTGTACAATGATCGGGTGCATTTCAGCGGCCAGCCGGTGGCTCTCGTTGTCGGCGACACCTACGAAGCGGCACGCGATGCGGCGGCGTTGGTCCGCGTCTCCTATCACCGCGAGCAACACGCGACTGACTTGGCGGCAGAAGTATCAAGAGCCTATAAGCCCCCGAGACATCGGCTCGGTCTTGCTCCAACACCGCAGCCCGCCGGTGATGCTGACCGCGCATTTTCGGAGGCTCCCGTCAAGGTTGAGGCAACCTACACGACCGCTGCTGAAAACCATCATCCGATGGAACTGTTCGCAACAACGGTTGAATGGAGCAACAAGACCGTCACAGTCTATGACAAGACACAGAGCCCCAAGAGCGTGGAGATTTTTCTTAAGGTCGCCTTCCGCCTGTTTCGACGCAAAGTGCGTGTTGTAAGCAGCTTTGTCGGCGGCGCGTTCGGTCTCGGTCTTCGACCTCAGCAATCCGTTTTCCTCGCGGTTCTGGCAGCTAAGGCGCTCAAGCGATCCGTTCGGCTGGTGCTCGCGCGCGACCACATGTTCGCGCTCGGGTACCGCGCTAATGCCATACAAACCGTCTCCCTCGGTGCCGACGAGAACGGCCGCCTGCTCGCGATCAAGCATCGAGCCATTGCAGCCACGTCGCGAAACGAGGACGCCCAAGATCCGATGCTGAATTTCTCGGCGAGCCTTTACCGCTGCGATAACGTCAAACTCGCCTACGAACTCGCAAAACTTGACACCGTTTCGCCGTGCGACATGCGCGCACCCGGCGCGGCCACCGGTATGTTCGCGCTGGAATGCGCGATGGATGAGCTGGCTTACGCCATCAATGTTGATCCGCTTGCCCTGCGCCTCGCAAACTACACGGAGCGCGATCAGAGCGAAAACCGCCCGTTCAGCAGCAAAGCCCTCCGCGAATGCTATGCTCAAGGTGCCGAGCGCTTCGGTTGGGCGAAGCGCAGCCACGCGCCACGATCGATGCGTAAGGGGAAAGATCTGATTGGGTGGGGTATGGCAACCGGGGTTTGGGAGGCGGCAATGTCACCCGTGCCCGCACGTGCCAAGGTCAGCCTTCTTGCCGATGGCCGGTTCGAAGTGACAACGTCTATTACGGACATCGGCACCGGAACCTACACGATCCTTACCCAAATTGCCGCCGATGCGCTCGGAGCGCCCATGGAACGAGTGGTTGTCAAGCTTGGTGACTCCGCCCTGCCTTTCAATCCCATTCAAGGAGGTTCATGGACTGCCGCAACCTCAGGCTCTGCCGTCCAAGCGGCCTGCGACAAGCTGAAGAAGACGATCCTGTCGTGTGCGAAGCAAGCCGGGATTGTGGGAAATGGGCAAGCAACCGAATTGCTTTCTCCGGCTGCTCTCGCTGATTTATTGAAACTGTCGGGCCGCCATAATCTGAGCGCCACCGCAACCATCCTTAAATTTCCCTTCGGCAAGAGATACACGAGCGCCACTCATTCTGCGGTTTTTGCCGAGGTCCGCATCGATGAAGAACTTGCGGTCGTTCGGGTCACCCGGCTTGTATGCGCGGTCGCCGCGGGGCGCATCCTCAATCCTGCAACAGCCCGAAGCCAGATCATCGGTGCGTCCGTCATGGGGATCGGCAAGACCCTCTACGAAGACGCGGCCATCGACCATAATCTAGGGCGATGCATGGCTCACAGTTTCGGAGACTATCACATCCCATCGAACGCCGATGTCTATGATATCGAAGTCCTGTTCGTTGAAGAAACTGATAACAAAGTCAGTCCGATCGGTGTGAAAGGTGTGGGCGAAATCGGCTCGGTCGCGGTCGCTCCGTCGATCGCAAATGCTATATTCCATGCAACAGGGCAACGGATGCGGGATCTTCCAATTACCATTGATCGTCTGGCACGATCGAGAGATTAGACCCAACGATCTGCTCGTCCTATTATCTGCACCGGGCCGGCAGCGGACGATATGATTAATGTCCGCTTAGCGCCACAAGCGGTCATGCGAGGATATACGCGCTTGACTTTGATGCTGGCCGGACGACTGTGCGGCTAACAGGGGTACAATAATGATGATGATCTGCGAGGAAGAGTAGGTTCCATGGCATTCTGGATAGGAAATGCCGTTGGATTGATGATTGCTTATCTCTTCGGCTCTACGCCCACGGGCTACTTGGCGGGTAAACTGCTTCGGGGCATTGATATCCGAAAGCACGGCTCCAAATCAATCGGGGCAACGAACGTACTGCGAACGCTAGGCAAATGGCCAGCGTTGGTCGTGCTTCTCGTAGATGTACTAAAAGGTGTGGCCGCGATTGTCTTTGCTCGCTGGTTTTATCCTTGGTTCTCTACGTTACCGTCTTTCACGCCACACACAGCGCTTGATCTTCAAACATGGGTGCCTTGGGCTGTTTGCTTATCTGGACTAGCGGTGTTGTTGGGGCATGGCCGTTCGATTTGGTTGAACTTCACAGGCGGCAAATCCGCTGCAACGGGACTCGGCGTGTTGCTGGCGATGTCTTTGCCGTAGGCTTAGGCGCGGTGGCGGTTTGGGGCGCTGTGCTGGCTATTTTTCGAATTGTTTCCCTCAGTTCGATACTCGCCGCCTTGACTGCAATCGCACTCGTCTTCAGCTTCGAGCAACCGCTGCCCTATCGGTTACTGGTGATCGCAGGTGGCATGTATGTGATTGCGCGCCATCGCGCCAACATTCATCGGCCTTTGGATGGGGCAGAGCCACGGCTGGAGCAAAGTGGCCCGGGATCGAACGTGGGGCAGTAAATTTGTGGAGGCGATTGTCCGCGTCGCGCCAAAAACGGTCACTGTCGGTGACGCCGTTGACCAGCTCAAAGTAATTATGCGCGATGAATTGAACGGCACCCTATTCCAAGCCGAAGCAACCACTTGGACGGTCTTTTGCTGCGTTCACAACGCCCGCTCCAAAGCACACGGCCCAGCGACGGTTAAAGTGCGCTTAGGGTGGATCCCCAACTGCTGGGTATTCATAATCGCGCTGATATCGAAAGGCACGCGCCCGCTCTTTAGTCCAAGCGGAAGCCGGCTTTAAGGACGACTTGGAATCGGGCCACCTTGCCATCTTGAATGTGCCCCCTGATCTGATCGACCTCGAACCAGTCGAGTTGTCTCACGCTCTGGGATGCGCGCGCGATGGCATTCTTGATCGCTGAATCAACCGAATCGGTTGAACTGCCAACGAGTTCGATCTTCTTGTAAACATGATCCTCACCCATAAGATCCTCCTCTCGGGCTGCTCGCGCCATGGTTTCGGCATGTTCGGCATTCAACCCACACCGATATTCTGGGCCGACCAGGTGCAAATGTGAAGTTTCATTCAGCACTCCCTAATCCGGCACATATGAAATCGGTATGACATCTTATTCATGAGAGGCGCGTGTAGCTACGCTGGATTGAAGTCCGCAATGCGCGAAGGCAAGACTTACTCAGCCGAAGTTTGCCGTATGGCCAAGATGAAATAGTCGTCGTAGGCTGCCCCAAAAATCAATTTTGACGAATCGGGGGCGCATCAGCTTGAGTCACATGAGCCTTTTGAGGAAATGCAAGACGCTCGCCGTGATCGCCTTTATCCTGTTTTTCGGCCAAATTACCCCCTCTTTTGGCGACGCTGCCAAGAGCTGCGTAATCGGAACCGAAAACGAAAAAGGTTGGCTTTTCGTCAACACCTGTGATCGCGAAGTGGTCATCGAAATCTGCTTCGAGGAGACATCCGATGAACCATTGAATTGTGCCAGCGTAGTACAGCACCAAGGTGATCGGTTATATCCGGCCACGGTGATCGCCGCAAAGGCGGGATTGCAGCTTTTGAGCGTTGGTGGGCGTGCCCGGATCAGATGGGGCGCTTGTTATCATAACCCAGGGGGCGACAGGAACCCAGGAAAGCCTGAAGGAGAATATAAATTTACGTACCGCTGCAAGGACTCCAACGTCGAGTGACCTGATCAGTCATCAGGGACGCAGACAAAGGCCGTGAAAAAGCGGATCGGACAGCATCAGCCTATATCTGGTTCCGAACTGCGACGATGTTCGACTACGTCGGAACAAGGACCTCGTCTGAATGGCTCCTATAAGCCAACAGCGGTCGTGCACAGCTCGCAACTGTCAGCTTTTGGTCCACGTGATGCTCAGTCTGCCGCAGCAAAATGCGCCATCTGGTCTGCGTGTGCCTTTACGAAGGACCGGGCGGGCCGTGGCGCGCTCGACATAGTCACGACACCCGGGATGTCCCGCCAGCCCGTCGAACCGATCGACAAGGCGCAGCACATCCGCCATGAGTATGTCGGCGACGGAGAAGGACCTGGCCAGCCATTCGCGTCCTGCCAAGACCGGCTCCAGGTGCTGGAGCCGGGATTTGAGGAACTCGTCCAAACGTTTCCATCCCGGCGTATCACCTGTGTCACCAGAGAATATCAGTATGGGCCAGGGCAGACTTGCCGCCTCGACAGAATTGAGCGACGCGATCCGATTGCCACCCTTTGCTTGACTTGATGCGCTATTCGTTGATCTCCGGCTCGACGAGCCTTGCCAAGTTTTTCAGCGACTCCTGCCAACCGAGATAACAAGCCTCAGGTGGAATGACGTCTGGCACGCCTGCCTGCGTTATATGGAGCTCGGTCCCGACCGACACTTTGTTCAGCGTCACAGTTACCTCCATTTCGCCGGGAAGGTTGGGGGCGTCGAATTTGTCCGTGTAGCGTAGGCATTCACCTGGAACGAGCTCGATGTATTCGCCGCCAAACGCGTGGCACTTGCCAGTTGTAAAGTTCCGGAAGGACATTTTGAACCTGCCGCCGACCTTTGGTTCTGAGTGATGCACAGTACAAACAAAACCGTTGGGTGGAAGCCACTTGGCGAGCGCGTCCGCCTCGATGAAAGCGCGATAAACCTTGTCTGGGCTGGTTGCCAGAACGCGGTGCAAGCTTATGGTATTCGGCATGGTCGTGATCCTCCTAAATTGCCGGAATATAGGCCCTTAGGACGAACGAGACTTTGCCAATCCGACACCGGTTCGAGCTGTTAATGTGTGCCGCTAATCCTGGCGCGCAGGGAAACCGAAGCTGCATTTTCCAACGACTTGATGATGCGGTCATAGGACGTCCAATTGATCCAGCTTCAGGATTCCCGTCCGATGGGCCCCACGTTCGGCTGAGGTCGGGCTTGGTACCAGCTATCTCAATTTATCACGCCCTACGGCGCATCATTTCGGGATGTTTTCCCGGAAAATTGATAACTTAGCGTTAAATGTTCAACCCAATTAGCTACTGTCGAGGCAATCTACAGAGGGATATAATTTGTGGGCTGAGGTACTCCACCACCCCGGGATTTCAGCGGAGGCCTGGCGTCTCCTCTCCAACCCTGATGCTGGGCCTCACGGGCGGGTGTCAATTCTACCTCGCGATTGACTGGAGCGCCGTAGGTGGACCAATCCTACTTGATCATTACGTCCGACATTTAGAGGGGGCGGCACGCCTGCCGGAGTTTGCTTTAGAAAGTCGACTATGAATATTTGATTGATATTGGTTGCCAGGCAGACAATTTTGGATGCACAGCGCTGGCAGCCGATTATAGCTTTTCTTCCCGAGGTTGTCTCTTTCAGCGCGCCTGCAGAAGGGAACGTTTTTGACCACCCGTGGTTAATGTCGCACATTCAATGGAGGAGAAAATGAAGCACTTTGCACTCGAACAATTGCAAACCGTTGCCGATGTCGCGAGGGACCAGCCGCCCCTGTCTCGCAATAAACGCATTGAGCGCTGGGCGGAACTGCTTGAACTGAACCCCGGTCAGCGTCTCGTGACGCTGTATCAGACAGAAAACCTGCCGTCCAAGGAGCGAGAGTGTATCCGCGCCGATGGATCGCCGATCTCGGTGGCTTTCAAAGACCCCATTCTACGTGCGGCCGGATTGGAAGGTGACAGTTATGGCGACGCAAAGCGGTTTTTCCAGCTGACCGATTACCAATTGCACAGGGCTCTATGCTATTGCCATTTCGGAGTGACCGTAACCGCGGCAACGGCAGCCCCCTACGTTCGCAAGGCAGTTGGCAACAGGCGGCGGAATCTGATCGCGTGGTTATGGGATAAACTGGCCGACTAGCGCAGATCCGTTGTGATGAGAGATGCTTGCCCGCACTCGTTTCATCAGGGGAGCCACTGAAGCGGTCCTCCTTGCGGCTCTAGAACGGCGCATTTTTAGGCATGAGGCCGTCGTTACTTCATCGTCTTTATCGTCAGTCAAGCCATGAGAAACAGCTCGCCCTGCCCGGATCTCACTCGTCCCTAAAGCAATGAAATCTAGACAGTTTCGAGCCACCGCGCCGACGGCAGATATGGCTGTCTCATATGTCGATCGTTGACGCAAGCAACTGCGTCGCTGGCATTGTCACACAATTCGACCCGATTGCAGCTCTATTTCAGCAACGCCACTCTGGAACAGCAGGATGAGCTCGACGGGGACATCAGGCACACCAAAGCAGCTTAGTCGGCCTATTCGTCACATAAGGTTGATACACGACAATCCTGTTCCTCGATCAGTGATGTTGACGGTGTTTTTTGCTTCCTCTGCGCCAGTTCACGCCAACCGCAGGGACGATATCGATTCCAGGATCTCATCGTCAGTCAACTGCGGAAAGTCGCCATAATGCAAGCTGATCGCATCGAGCGCCGCGGGTTCCTCAAGGCAGACCATTTCATCGACATCTTGCCTCAACGCTTCAATCGTTTCGCTCGCTCCGACCGGCACGGCGAGAACGATCTTACGCGGTCCGGCCTGCCTCAGACCGACGATCGCCGCCCGGACCGTTGCTCCTGTGGCGATGCCGTCGTCGACGAGTATCACCGTACGTCCGACGATATCGATCGGAACCCGCCGCCCGAAATATTGCCGACGACGGCGATCGATTTCCTCCATCTCCTTCGCACATTCATTCTGGAACTCTTCTTCAGAGATTCCATAGCTGCGAATGACGTCGTCATTACGGACAGTTACCGCATGGGAGCCGTCCATGACCGCCCCCATGGCGAGCTCCGGTTGATACGGAACACCGACTTTGCGCACGATGAGGACATCAAGCGGCGCGCCGAGCTCCCTTGCAATTTCAACCGCAACGGGAACCCCACCCCGTGGAAGGGCCAATACAATGACATCTGGGCTGCGGTAGCCCTTCAAGGCTTTGGCCAATTGTTTGCCTGCATCGACTCTGTCTTCGAACATCATGAACACCCTCCGGAGTCTAAACGTTCGACGGCGCTTGTTGATTCGGCCCTGCTTTTTATGGCGAGTGCAGCCACTGAGCGAAGCTCAGGGCAACGTAGCCACGATCAGAAATGCGCCGCCAATGGCCACGGCGTCCTCGATGAGCGCGGCCGGACGATCCTGCCCAAAGCTTCTGGCGAGCCGCCCGCGGACATCGGCACCCTCCAGAGTTCCAATGACGGCACCGATTGCCCCTGCGATCGGGCCGCCAAACAGCGTACCACCACCGATACCGCTGGCAGCACCACAGAGTGCTCCCATAACAATCCGCACACCGAATTGCATCGGCACTCTACGGCTTGGCGTGGACGGCAATTGGTCGGTGACCAATTCGGCGATCGCCAATACGGTCAATATCCACGGCGTGAACGTATAGCCGAGGAAAGCGAGCCAGCTGTCACCGAGGTTGAGCCAACCGAGATGCGCTGCCCAACTGACTGCCGCCGGAGCTGTCATTGCACGCAGACCTGCGATGATTCCGATCAATAGTGCCGGCAACAAAGTCATCACCATCGCTTCATCCAATTCGCAGGCAGGACACGTTTTTTTACCGTGCTAACGATGTCACAAAGATGGTCAGCTTGCGTTCATCAAATTAAAAACCAGAGCCATTCCCCTCTTCGTTGGCAATGCCCTGAATACGCAACAATCCACTGAGGAGGTCGGCTCGATCGCCACCGCTGTGGTTCATCGTGGTCGTATTGGATCAAGTAGAGCAAACACCGTCAACAACTGAACAACAGCATTTTTTTAACGGCCGTCCGGCGTGCACAGGCAGATCCACTTGTTGTTCACAGCCTCATAATGCTCTTCCGGACGATATTCCGCGACCTGCAAGCTGATCTGCCCATCCCTATAACACCTTGCTCGGCGACGCGAATCCGACGGATTCCACGCAAATCGTCTGGCGGCCGTGCGGTAATTCACGTTCAACCGATAGTCCGCCAGCACTATGTCGCATGGCGCACTATCGATACGCCTGGCGTCTAATAGGTAAGTTGGGCTTAACAGCACGCTGTGTCCATGAGCCGTCCAGACTCTCCAGTTCAAAACGGGTTCACGTAGTTTGTAATGGCGACTTGGCGAAGAAACACCTTTCGATCACATGGGCTGCATTAACATGATCCGTAAAGATCGCCGCACTGCCCGTACTACCCGCTGGCAGGCGGCGGGCGGCCTCAACCCGAACGCAAGAGTTCCAGGGTCCGGCTGTCCATATGGCCGCCGCAAAACTGATCTAGCGCCCGATCGAAGATAAAGGGATCACTGGACGCGTGCGAGAACAACGTCATCGACGATCGGAATTTCAGGTCGTCGGGTGATCCCAGTATCTGATTGAGGGATTTGTCGGTATGGCCGAGCAGGGATTCGGTGCAGAGGACAAGCCTCGGTCCAAGAAGGCCGTGGCCCAGATAAGCCCGCGCTTCTCCAAGCGACACAATGCCATAAAATCGGGCCGTCGATGAATACCCGAGGCCCTTCAACTGTGGAAAGATGAACCACATCCAATGGCTGCGCTTTTGACCTGCCCTCAGCTCTTTGAGGACCTGCAGAAAGATGGGTTCCTGCGCCTCCACGAACCGTTCAAGATCGAATTGCAATCCAAGGGTCATTGGCTAGCGTTATTCACTCCCGCTATGCTGCAGATCGTCGAAACATCCTGGCGATGGCAATCAAAATGCAGGCACCAATAAAGCCCGCGATCAGATAGCCGAGCCAGCCGCCAAGGACCACGCCGAACAGGGACAACAGCGCGTTGGCAATAAGTGCTCCAACAATCCCCAGAACGACGTTCATGATGACGCCCATGTTGCTCTTCATGAACATCTCGGCCAGCCAGCCTGCGATGCCGCCGATGATGATGGCTGCGATCCAACCAATTCCGGCAGTTTCCATCAGATGTCTCCAATTCCCGTTATTTTGATCCCACCCACACAACCCCGGGTGCATCGGATTGTTCCGATGCGCCTGAGATGAGCGTCGCTGAGTTTATGCAGGTGCGTTTTTCCCAACGGCCGGGAACACAACCAACTGAGCGAAGTTGCGTTGTGAAATCGGCCTCGAGGATCAGGACGCTCGCACCCTGTCCATAAGCGAGGACAAGCGTTGACGACAAATCCGATCGTGGAGGAAATAAATGGAAAACAATTCAAAGCAAAATGACCCAACATACCATTCCACTTGCGCTAACGATGCGCCCTTGGTGGATCAGGTATTGCAGCAACCCGAGAGGGAGGCTCAACTGACGGTTTTTGAAGAAGCTGACATGTCAGAACAACTTTCGGCCATGCGACTGGAAACCCTCCCAGCGCTTCAGCATGTGTTCGACGGTTCGTGGAGCACATAGATATGGTCCCAAAAATTGTTTGTTTGTGGCACCCGGCTAATCGAACTTTCGCAAATGAATTTCAGCTTCCCACCGTCCGGGCGCGGCGGCCCCGTCTTCAATTTCCGATCGGAGGGACGACGCTTTCGGTCACATAGTGGCGTTCGGCTCCCGGTCTCGGAACGAATAGAAATATGGCTTCAGCCGGCGCATTCTTCTTGGAGACCTCTGCCACAGGTAGGACGCTCGTGCCCCCGATTCTTGCAATCCCCATGGTGCTTACTTCTATTCGCGGAAGGGCACTGCAGCGGCGAGGCCTACGAATGTTTGACAAATACCTGATGGCGATTGTCATCGGGTGACCTGTTCTCTCAATGAGCCTGCCCCTTAGTCGGACGATGACTTCGGAGGTCGTCAACGCATGGCCGCACCTCATTGGCAAGCTCATCTCAAAAATCCGGGCGGTGCCTTTTTCCATGGCAGCCGTTGCGGCCCATCTCGTAGCCTTCTGCGTACAGGGCGCGCATGAACGTGTTGTCGAAGGGGCTCTTCGCTTTAAGGGTGAAGTCCGTCGGGATGTCTATGTAGTTGTAGTCAATCCCATCACGTTTGGCGATCGCGTAGAGCCGATAGAGGTCGCCGATGCCTTGCGCCTTGATCAGCGACGAGACCGCCTTCTCGGCGATATCCGGCAGGCCGGCTTTGACCGAGCTGTACTCCGGCGTGGTCCGACCGTTGCGGATCACGTACAGCCGTACCTTGACCCTGGTGTGGAAGGTCTTGTCGAGCTCGCCGAGCGTCAGCCCGGCTGGCATGAGAAAGACCTCGTTGGCGGTGCCGCCGTCCACATGCATCTCGTGATAGGTCCTGCCGGCTGCGGTCACTTCCAGGTTGACGGGTGGAAAGATACCAGGAACGGACGTGGAGGCGAGGATGACCTCCTTGAACAGCTTCATGCGATCCGGCCGCCTGCTCGCTGCAATCGCTCCCATGTCCCAGATGACAGCCCGATCGGCATCAAGGTTGGTCGTACCGACGAACAGGCGACGTCCCTTGGAATACTCCCGCGCGACTTCATCAAGCATGCGGTCGGTAATGTGTTCGTCGAGCAGCTTGGCCAGCGGTGCATTGCTGGCGAATGCCCCGTCGGCGAGTGCCGCGAGCAGTCCGCGCTTTATGTAGATGTTGGCATCGGTGACCGTGGTGAAACCTGCCTCGATCTCGGCATCATAAGCTGGTCCAAGGAAGGCGAAGGGCGCAATCAGCGCGCCTGCGCTGATCCCGGTGACGATATCGAACTTCGGTCTGGTCCCGGCCTTGGTCCAGCCGACAACCACTCCGGCTCCGAAAGCCCCGTTGCTGCCACCGCCCGACAGCGTGAGGGCGTTAAGTTCTCTCAACTTAATAGAGGTGTCGGTCTTGGACGCCTTGAGCCGCTCGTTGCGCAGCCGGACCAGTCGCTGGTCCGGATATGGCGAGCGCATCGGAAATGCGCGCGAAGGCTAAGAAAAAAAAGGCATATAGCAACGAGTACGTAACTGAAATTATTTCTCGTGGGATCTGGATGAACGAGAATCTTTCTGAATCAGTTATCGAATGCTGGAGGATGACTGAAGAAATAAACGCAAAATGGTCTGGTTCTAAAAGCAATATTCCACAATCGTTGAAAGATGCCAGAAACGCCATCATTCAAAATTTTGATTGGCTAGATAGTTTCGGCAATCCGATCATGAAATTGCCATTCAATATTAAACAACGAACCCACCGCCAATACTACGAATTCTCAAATAGATGGCCACCGACATACGCTACGCTGTTGCTGGTCGTGGGGATCATTCAAGCCCTCAACTTTAACAAGATCGCGTTTTGTACTGGAGGTAGGCACAGCGAGAATGCTGGGGCCGACGCAACATCGGAACATGCGTTAGCCAACAACCAACTGGTTTCGCAAACATACAAGCACGTTGATGTGATTGGAGGAGCCTCCCGTGACTGGCCTCTTCATCCCATGGCGGTGCGAGCGCTTTTACTTCAAGATTCATTGGCCGATGTCATAAGACCAGATGGAACGAAGCATATTTGGGTTCAGTTTTCGGACTACAAAGACTCAAAACGAGGGTATCCCTTGGCCAATATGTCGATGGTCCTGTCTGAGGCGGTAAAAAATCTTGATTTAGCAGATAAAAGTGAAGGCTGGGCCCAAGCCCAACGTTGGCGTCATACAATGGCTCACTTAATCGCTTTGACCGTCGTCGACGCCGTACAAGTTCTCTATGATCTGTTCGGTCATGCCGACGTCGAGGCAACGATGCACTATATGCTGTCGGACGGTGTTCTCGCGTCCGAAGCTATGCGGGTTTCGATGGAAGCGTCGATTGCAATGGCCGAAGATGCAATATCAGAGGTACTTGATCACAAGGCTGGGGGCCCGGCAAAGCCCAACCTTTTATCAGGACTTAACGGCATGGCTATGCGGTTGGGCATTGACACGTTCGGAACTGATGACATTACAAGGGCTGCGAAGATACTTACTGCGAATGGGATCGCATGGATCCGGGTTCGACCAGGCGTACTTTGTACGAAGGCACCCGGACAATTTGGACCGTGCACGCAGGCACGGGGCGAAGCGGATCCTGGAAACTGTAGAACCACTTGCCTCCATCGGTTGGAACTAGATCTGGGAAAATCTCAATGCCGCCAGCAGCTCCAAATGTTGCGCGAAGATCATGACCATGCGATCGAGGATGGTAGAGTGATGCAGGCGGTCAATTTCGCCGGTCAGATCTTGGCAAATTTACACCGCTGGGACGATGTCCGAGATGAATTTTTGCAAGAATTTCCCCACATGCGCGGCATATGGAGTACCTCAAATGCATGAAAAGGGTTACAAACGTGGTTCCCGCAATATTACAGCGGTGGTTCCAACCAAGCAGAAGCACCGCGTGAAACGGATGTTCGTCCCATCAGCTCCAGATGGACTATCATCGTTGGCGAAAATCGATTGGGCTCTCAGATCGATTATGAAAGAGGTCAAGAATGGAAACGGTAACTATCCATACGGAACCCTTAACATCCAAGAGGTAATTCGACGAGCTGGAGTGGGCAGGACGTATTTGGAGAGTAAAGGATTAAGCAAAAACATAGAGAATTCTAAGGTAGGATGTAAAAATAAAATAAAGAGAGTTATACGCATACTAAAAGGAAAATACTACTACGATATCGTCGATACCAATCCGGTGACGACTACGCTAATTTATCAAAAGATGGCGATTGATATCAAACAAAAATGGGTTGAGGCTGAGCTCGAATACATCGAGATGTCGAATAGATTGAAGGCTTACGAAGACGGAGCATGAAACAGAAAAAGCTGAAATACTTATCCGGTCGCTCAGGTAGATACCATATATAGATATTGGCTTGGTGAGAGATGGCTCCTCCTCGAGCCGTGGCAGGCGCTGCCAGCGGGGTACTTTCACGTCATAGGTGGATCAGATTCGCTCGGCAGGACCTAACAGCGGCGCGACATCCTGCCGGAAGTGGGATGCGAGGATTGCTTCGCCTTGCACGGGGAACAGCGATCAACCTCTTTGCTAGGGACATGTCGCGCTGTCCAAGGCATAGAGCTGACGTCTGGTTGCAGGCACCATTGCCACAGGGCAAGTGACGAGGAAAGCTTCAAATAACCTTCCAAAACGATCGAGGTGCCATCGGGACTACTCCAATTGGGGAATTGAGCAACGCCGGGATCAGCTAAAATGGTTCCTGTTGCAGATTTGACTCGGTCTGCGAGCTAAATCTAATCACCCGGTGTTTCAATGCGCAAGACTATGTTACCGTTTTGAGCGATTCGAAGTGGGGGTGTCCAGTTGGAGCAGCGAAGTGAACGGGGGAACAGCCGAGTCCGGAACAATCCGGTTAGCGGTCCCGTGTCGTCGATGCGCACATTCTGGGGGTTGATGAGAGCCTACTGGTTCTCGGATCGCTGGATGGAGGCTTGGCTTCTCACCGTCGCCATAGGGCTGCTGACGGCGGCCGCAAGCAAGGCCAGCGTGTGGATGGCCGTGGCCTCGGGTGAACTTCTCAACTCGATCGTCGGCATCCGCGAGCCTTTCGTCGCCAATCCTGTGACTGCAATAATGGCGAAGGCCGGGTTTCTGGTCCTCTTGATGGTCATGAAAGAGGCGGGCTTCATCGGCTTTCGCCATCTACTGTCGACGACGCTTCATCGAAAATGGCGCGGCTGGCTGAACGGCAGGTTCAATGAGGCCCTGCTCGACAACAACCACACCCACTATCACCTGCAGCAGGGATCGGCTGCGGACGACGGCATACAGATGCCTGAGGCCATTGATCAACGCATGCAGGAATCGATAAAGTCGATGACCGGAGGCGCGATCGGTCTGGCCATGGGAATTCTGAGCGTCGCCATGTCCGTCCTTTTCGTCGGTCAGAAGCTGTTGGAGATGTCGACTGAGGTCGTGGGTCTGGAATTTCTCGGAAGCTACGGCAGCGCGGTGCTCGCCTTTGCCGCGATCGTCGTCTACGTGCCTTTCAACACCTGGTTCGCCGTAAGGATCGGAGCGGTGCTTGAGAAGCTGACGATCCAGATTCAGCTGACTGAAGGAAGCTACAGAAAGGAATTGACGACGTTCCTGCGTCGCAGTTTCCACGTTGCGGCATCGAGCGGCGAAAATGTGCAGAAGTCCGTAAACGAGAAGCTTTACTCCGGCGTGGACAGCGCTTGGGGACGCTTCAACAAGTATGATGCATTCTATATGTCATTCTCGTCGATCTACAATTTTTTCGGCGCGAAGATCGTCGCGTATCTGCCGGGGCTCCTGCCCTACATGGGCAACACCGTCAGCCTCAAGACCTACATTACCGGCGCGGAACTGGTCGGCTCCATGATCAACGAATGCTCATGGTTCATCCAAGTGATGCCGGCGATCGCCAACCTGAAGGGGAACGCAAAACTCGTTACGGAAATGGCGGAGGCAGTCGCGGTGGTTCGACATCCGTCGGCCTTCTATCAATCGAACGGCGTCAGTGAGTTCAGATACTCGACCCAACATGACCGTTTCGGACTGAGCGTTCGCAATCTTGAACTGATGCACCGTGATCGGGATGCCGCCCCATTTTTGACCGTGGCGAACGTCAGTTTCAGGAAGGGTGACTGGACCTATCTGAAAGGCGGCTCGGGTACCGGCAAAACTTGCCTCTTGAAAGCGATAAACGGTCTCTGGGGCTACGGACGCGGGGATGTCATTTACCCCGAAAGCGCGTCTATCATGTATGCCGCCCAAGAGGTCAAGCTCCCGAGCGTTTCATTAAAGCAGCTTGCATGCCTCCCGTTGGACGAAAGCGAATTCACCGATGCTTCCGTGGCCGCCGCTCTTTACCGTGCGGGCATGGGAGAGTTCATCGAACATTTGGAACAGGATGCCCGCGACGGCAGTTCATGGGACGAGTCCCTTTCCGGCGGACAGAAACAGAAACTGGTGCTCGCACGCATACTCCTGCACAAACCGGCTATCTTGTTCCTGGATGAGGCAACCGGACAACTTGACCCGGAATCGAAGACCGCCTTCCATCAAGCCATCAAAAACCACTGCCGCACGATCATCGTCATCAGCGTCATGCACGAACAAGAACCACCCAAAGCTGCCGACGGCACCGACTTCTATTCCCATGTGCTGGAAATCCGGGACGGTCGTGCCGAGTTGATGGTCCATGACACGGTCGCTGACGTCATGCCGCATCCTGACGTGGCAATTTCGCTGGTCGCCGCAGAATAACTGAGCCGGGATTTCAGGCCGTACCTGCACTTGAACCACAACCCGCTTTTGGTATCATCCTTTTACACTCGGACGGCCCAGGGGAACATGTGATCAAACGGAGGACTGCGCATCTCGCGGTTGCTGTCGCCACGTTTCTCGGGACGCTGACACATTCCCATGCGCGAACGATCGATCCTGAACAGAACGCCGTTTGCGCGGCAATGGCACAGAGTATTGTCGGCGCGTTGGGTGCAATGATAGCGAACAGAACTGACGCTATATACTTCCTTGCGATCGGGGACTTCAAAGACATCCATTTTATTTGCGACAGGACCAATTCCTTGAGGCAGTTCGACGGCATCGACATCTCGTACAACGACGGAGGAGAACCGCCGGAATCGTGGTGGACGATCCTCGGGCTCGCCGGAGCGGCCTACTCGGGGCGGACCAAAACGCGGAGTTGGCGAGGTCCTGTCTTGCCGATGCGGCCGGCGATGCGCTTGGCCAGATCACGTCAAATCAGATTCACATTGAATGCAGTACCGGACAACCGGGAACACGCACCTATGTCCGCATTTTCCCCGAACGAGAGAACTGAGCGAAAGGCGCGGGATTATGTAGCCACTCGCGCGGCCGTATTACGATTTGGCCCTAGTGGCGGCTTTTTTCAGCCGACAGTTTTTCTGTCGGACGCAGATTTCTCCAGAGTCACGCAATCGTCAGGAGGATTGCCGCTGTTCACCATGTCCTTGAAAACCTGATACGCATCAGTTTTCGAACCGCGCGTCTTCAACGTTTCTGCATCATTGACCCATGCGAAAATGATGATCTTCTTCGCATTGCTATTCATTCCATCACGATTGACTCCGTTCTCTAGAGCACAACATGCGCAGGTAGTTAATGTTCCGTTGTCTGTCGCAAAGTAAACTGGCAACCATGTCTATGAGCCGGAACGCGGACCGCCCTCCGGCAAGTCGTTTAAGTGGCACAGGGCCAAAAGGCGCGGCGGCGGGCGTAGCTGCGTGAGGAGAAACGACGGCCCCATAACAGCGACAGCTTCTGCAGCGATTCTGATCACTAGCTAGCTCGTGATCAATCCTTGGGCTTTGTGATTTTCACGCCTCTTTTGATTGCGACAGCTGGACCCCGTCCTTGGGCGGGCGGCAAGAACTCAATTCCCGAATCCTCTAAAGCCAGTCGAACTTTTTCGATTTGTTTCCAAGCGATGCCTTCGTCGCCCGTCTCGATGCGCTGAATCGTGGCTCGCTAAGCCAAAGCGATCGGAAGCGTCGCGATGGCGTCGTGCCGTGCATTAAGCGGGACATGCCATAGCCCGGCATCATCTCGGACTTGGCACCGTGGAGCTCGTCACAATCAACGGTGCATCCGGTCAATCTTGCGTGGAGGGACAAGTCGACGTCGACTCCGAAGATACCGGCGGCTGCGGTTAAATCGAAGAACGGGCGATGGATATGAAACCCGCAGTCTGCCTCTAATATGCGAGCGGGTTCGTTGATCTTCCTTCCTCGTCGAACAAAAAAATCTAGCGGCGTACATGAAACAGCCAGCAACCTCTACGATGAAGTCCACCTCACGAGTACTTTTACGGAGTACGAATAGCCCAAGCCATTGTATTACATACGAATATTCCTTACCCCCTCATAAATAACAGGAAATACTTCCGGGTGCAGTTGAGTGGCGGATGAGGAGTAATAAAGTAATTCCATCCTGACGGAGTAAATGCCCGTCATGTCCGAATTCGCTGAGCGATATCGAGAGTTCGATATCGCTCAGTCCCGCGTGTCAAAACCCCTCGTGCAGGTGAGAAACACCCTCACTACCGCAATCGCACACTGCCTTGGCGTTCCTGGGCCGCCCCCATTTTTCTTCCACAGTTCATCTACTAGCCCAGACAGCCGACAGCTCCTCAATCGTGCAAAACATCGCGTCGCCCTTGTACTTCATGCCTTCCATCGCACGGCCGGCCGCTTCTGCATCACCGCCGCCGCAAGCATCGGTCACCACGATCGGAATAAGTCCAAGGTCAGCGCCATGACCTACGGTGGGTTCAATCCCGATTTCAGTGGCGATGCCGCAGATAATAAAACTCTTCAGACCACAGTCGCGCATGGCAATCGCCAGAGGCGTTCCCTCAAAGGCTGAGAATGTGATTTTGTCAAAAATCGCTTCGTCCTCACGCACCTCGAGTTCCGGGGCAAGTGCGAAACCTGGGCTATCACGCAGAAACCATGGATCCACGTCGTCCGCCGACGTTTTGCGCTGCCAAGCCATCATTTGCCGGACCTGGAAAATGCCAGCCATCCGTTTCGGCAAAGACATATGGCGCATGAAGAATATGCGTATCCCTTCCGAACGGGCAATTTTCAGAACCTGCAGCACGCGCTCCAAAACCTTTGGGCCATCCTTCAATTGGCGCAGTATGCCAATCTGCATGTCGTAGACAATGAGAGCTGTTGTCTGCGGCAACGCTGCTTCAGCGAGGTTCTCGGGAACGATAAGGCCGTGAAAATTCTGCATCGAGTCTTCTCCTTGGCTGACCTTGGGCAACTTGTTTCCTATGACAAATCAAAATCTACGTTATCACCATCGCGTCTAGAAATTACAACCGGCCACCGGGATTAGGCATAGAGTTCAGATGGCCGTGTACATCCCTATGCGCATTGCTATAGATAAATGCGACAGTCCAACGGTGCGGTCACGACAATGGGTCCATCTTCAAGTAAAAATTTGAGAACAGTTTTGCGTATCGATTTTCCGGACAAGGAGAAAATCGGTCGTGGAAAGATGCAATTGCTCGAGCACATTCGTGAAACGGGCTCCATTTCAGCCGCTGGTCGTGCCATGGATATGTCGTATCGCCGCGCCTGGCTTCTGGTCAGTGCGATGAATGCAATGTTCTCCCAACCGGTCGTGGACTCTCAGCGCGGCGGTAAACAAGGCGGCGGCGCTGTGGTCACCGAATTCGGCGAGAAATTGCTCAGCCGCTTTCGCACCATGGAAGAGAAAATCGAAACCGCAGTTGCTTCAGATATTGCCTGGCTTGACGCCAATCGCAGCCCGAGCACGTCCTCGGCATCCAAGACCGATATTAATGAGGCTCCAATGCGGCGGTCTTGATAATCGCAAAGACCGGCATGTCCGGCTGCAGACCAAGCCTTTCGCAGGATAATTCGGTAATTCGCGCCAATATTGCCGTTCCCTGGCAATCGACCTGAACATCGACTGTGCCCGCCTTGTCAAACCCGATGGTATTTATCGTCCCCTCGAGAATGTTGAGCGCGCTCAGCTGCTCGGGCCGAACCCTGGAGAGCATGACATCCTTGGCAAGAATGTGGACGCGAACTGCCTTGCCTTCTGCAATTTCGGTACCTGAGACATAGATTCGCAAGGTTTTGAACCCGATCGTCGCCAGCTTGTGTTTTGGATCGTAATTTACGACCTTTCCCTCCACTAGTGAACCTGCTTCGCGTCGATCTGTTGCGATTGAAATTGAGGTTTGGCTCAAGACATCGGCGGCCGTACCGGCCATAGCTACCTTGCCATCGCTCATTACGATGACGCGATCCGCAAGGCGCGCCACTTCCGAAACCGAATGGCTGACATAAATGATCGGGATCTTCATTTCATCCCGCAAAGCTTCGAGGTAGGGAAGAATTTCCATCTTCCTCGTATCGTCGAGCGCAGCGAGCGGCTCGTCCATCAGCAGCAGGCGCGGCGACGACAACAAGGCACGGCCAATGGCGACACGCTGCTTTTCTCCACCTGATAGTTTGCCCGGACGCCGGTCCAAAACCGCTCCGATACCGAGCAGATCGACAATCTTCGATAGATCGTCCGCTCGTCGAGGTTTCGGAGTAAACCAGCGGCCGTAATTGAGATTTTGTTGAACTGTCAGATGCGGAAAAAGCCGCCCTTCTTGAAATACGTAGCCGAAACGGCGCTTGT
Organism: Phyllobacterium sp. LjRoot231; assembly: GCF_964253365.1. Classification (NCBI taxonomy): domain Bacteria; kingdom Pseudomonadati; phylum Pseudomonadota; class Alphaproteobacteria; order Hyphomicrobiales; family Phyllobacteriaceae; genus Phyllobacterium; species Phyllobacterium sp. LjRoot231. The sequence goes on along the minus strand of NZ_CAXUQT020000001.1, from coordinate 2,595,885 downwards.
GTTTGGGAACGAATATTCCCTTCTCCGTATCAACCAGTACGTCGCCGTCAAAGACGATCCTGCCCCGATCGGGCTGTGCAAGTCCCGCGATAATGCGGATGATCGACGTTTTTCCAGAACCGGAACGTCCGAACAACGCCGTGACGCCCCGGTCGGACGCGAAAGCTGCGTCAAGGACGAATTTTCCAAGCGTATGTTTTGATTTAAAGGTCAGCGTCATTGGATGTCCACTCTGCGTCCAACAAGGTAGCCCAAGAATTCAGAGGCCATCAAAGCCGCCATGGAAATGACGACTGATATGATCGTCAGGCGAAATGCACCCGCATCGCCGCCCGGTACCTGCGTGAAGGTGTAGATTGCAGCGGACAATGTCTGTGTCTCTCCCGGGATATTGGAGACGAATGTAATCGTCGCACCAAATTCGCCCATTGCCTTGGCAAAGGAGAGGATCATGCCGGCAATGATCCCTGGCAGGATGAGTGGCAAGGTCACCGTCGCAAATACCCACGACGGACTTGCTCCGAGCGTTCCCGCGGCATCTTCAAGTTTCCGGTCCACTGCTTCTATGGACAGCCGGATGCTGCGGACCATTAGCGGGAAACCCATCACCCCGCAGGCTAATGCTGCGCCCGTCCAGCGGAACGACAGGACAATACCGAAATGTTCGGCCAGAAACCCACCGATCGGGCCACGTCGACCAAAGAGTATCAGAAGAATAAAGCCGGTGACGACGGGAGGAAGAATCAAAGGAAGATGGACCAGACCATTGAGGATCGATTTGCCCCAGAATTTTCCTCGTGCCAGCAATAGACCCACGAGGATGCCAAGAGGCAGGCTGGCAAGCATCGCGACGAACGCAATTCGAAGGCTGAGGTGAACTGCAGTCCATTCTTCATTGCTCAATGAGAACCAGTCCAAAACGTCAGGCCCCCGCCCGCTTATATTCTATTTGCAAGGCTCCCGCCGGTGCTGGCTCGGGAGCCCGCAGGATTACTTGAGTACCGTAAATCCCTGCTTTTCGAAGAATGGCACAGCCTTTTCTGATTTGATGTAATCAAACAGCGACACCGCGTCAGCATTCTTGCTCTCGCTGAGGATAGCAATCGGATAGATGATTGCAGGGTGGCTGTCGTCGGGAAAAGTGCCGACGATCTTGACTTCTTTGTCAGCAGCCGCATCGGTTCGATAGACGATGCCATAGGGCGCTTCGCCGCGCGATACAAGCAGAAGCGCAGCACGCACGCTTTCGGCGCCGGCAATTTTGCCTTCCACTGACGGCCACACACCCAGGGATTCCAGAGCGGCCTTGCCATATTTGCCTGCAGGAACGGAATCAACCGCCCCCATGGCGAGACGACCGCCATCTAAAAGTTTCGCGAGGTCGAAACCCTTCTTAATCTCGATTGGCTCTGCCTTGTCTTTCGGCGCAACCAGAACGATGCGATTGCCCAAGAGATTTTTGCGGGTATCTGCCTTGATCAGGTTCTTCTTCGCAACATAGTCCATCCAGTCGAGATCAGCCGAAATGAAGATATCGGCAGGCGCACCAGACTCGATCTGCTTGGCCAGAGCCGAACTCGCGGCGTAGGAGATTGTAGCTTCCTTGCCAGATTCCTTCTGCCATGCGGCTGTTATGTCGTCGATTGCGTTCTTAAGGCTAGCGGCCGCAAAGACAGTAACCTTCTCCGCCGCTTGCGTCGGCACTGCCAGCAGCGTCGTTGTACCAAGCCATGCTGCCGCAAATGCGGCGACAGTCGTTTTTATCCATTGACGACGATGAATGCCCATATTCAACCTCCGATAGGCGTCCGAAATGTTTTCCTGAATATATCGACGCTTCACAGATAGCCAGCGTTATATTTATGAAAATATATTGTTCGGAGACGAATTTCTTTCCATCGGGATGCTCTTTGATTATTGTTTGAGCAGTCACGATGGAAGGCGCCGGTTTGATTGTGGCTAACGGTGGCGCTCGTCGATGTAAATCGATGCCTCTTTCGCAGCTTCGATAAAGGCATTCCTGACTTCTAAGGGATCCAGCCGCCCTGCATAGGCGTCAAGGCAAGCTTGCTGCGCCGTGACATATTTTTCACCGCAGTTTTTGGGCCAGTATTTTGCAAGAACTTCAGCAGCCGATTCTACGCATGACACGTTTCTTACGCGGCGCATGCGATCTGTGATGGTGACGTGTTCAAAAGCCATTCTTGTCATAATATTTGAACGCAAAAGTTCAATTTGAGTTCCGCGGACCGGCTGTCCAAGATCAAAAGTGATCATGGCACAGAAAAGAAACCCACCAGCATGTGCCTTAAAAGGGACCGCATGGCGCGGTACCGACCATCTCACTACTAATCAGGGCATTCACGTCCGCTCTCAGCATTCATTCAAACATGATCAATACGCTCGATGGCCGAAAAGTCGGGATTCTCATCGCTGATGGAAGCGATGCAGCGGCGCTAACCGCTCGGACGGAAACAAACGAAAGCCGATGGCCAGTTGCTCGGATCACCCTCGCAATTATTCGACGCAGTGGTAGTCTTGCTCTCGGAAGATAGCGCCAAACTTTTGATGAAGGAAGGTGCTGCCACCCAGCGGCTGATGGATGCTTTCGGACATCTGAAGGCCATCAGTACACCTCTGCATCTCGTTCCCTGCTCGATAAGGCTGGAATCGAACCCGACGACGGTGTGGTTGAACTGGATAGGAACTTTACCGAAAGAGCCAAGAAACGTTATTGGCAACGCGAACCGAAAATACGGTTCTGGCCTAATACAAAGGGAAAGCATGGTAAACGACTGGCTTGCGCGATTGAAAGGCCATGCTGACCTTGTTCAGCGGTTAGTGAAGGAGATTCCTAAGGCGCTGGAAAAACCCGGCCTTACGCTCGAACAGGCATTGCGCCTGCATGCGGTCATTCGAAAGGGTGCCCAGGATTTCGACCAGCTGGTCGGACTCATGAATGGGTTGGAACTGGATGAATCCTATCGCAGAGCGGCAGATAGTCTCGCAAAAATCTGGTCGCATTTATCGAATGCGGCCGCGGACAGAGTCCGTGGTTTACAGGACTCCGGCGACGCCGAATACGATGATGGTGTATCGGGCGAACCAATCGATTAGCAAGCCCGGAGCGATCGCTACACAGCTGCGTGTGGGAAGCCCTGTCTTCAGTCATCTACTGTTTGGCTTCTATCCCGGCCTGATGGTCTGGGGCGGCTCATATCTACGACCGTCGTGTCCAATCGCTAACTCCCTTCACCCGCCAGTCAAGCGCCGTTCGCGTCCAGGAGAATTCTTGTCAACTGCGGACCGCTTGCGCGCTAGCAACGATGAAACTGGAGAGCGGCAAGCATTAAGCAGGCCCTTTGTAGCAACGCATATACTTCGCCCAAATTTAACACGAATTTAATTCACTCTACTTAGGGTTTAGCGAGCACAGTCAACACAATGGCAATCAGATGCGTAGAGCTCATCATAGACAACTTGAACCCAGAGATTTCCTGATCCTGGCCATTCTATTTGTTCTGGTTCTTGGGGTATGCTGGCTTGTAGGTGCAAGTTTTATGGATTCAGCTAAGGCCGACCATACTCCGAATACCAGGTTGGTAAGCGAAGCCCCTTGATCTGTGTCCAAGTCCAGATGGCAAAAAGCTCTAACAGCAATGTTGGGGAAAACGGCATGGCGGTGGAGGAAGACCGCGCGGTTGTTCTGGAAATTGATCTGACCAGCCATAAGAAAAGAATGTTTGCGGCGGGATTGCGCAACCCGAATGGGCCCTCGCTGAAGGCGGACGATGGGTCGCTTGGTCAGCGTCCCAATCGATAAAACTGGTGCGCTGCCAGTTGCTGACGATGTTGGCAATGCGATCTGGCGCGTCGAGCCGTCAAGATGACATCACTGCGTCGTAACCATCGGACCACTGTCCGAATCTTTTGGCGCAGTGAATGGCATGGTGAATACCTGACCAGCGATGCCTTCTGCCAGTCCTGACGAAAAAGTCAAAGGCGTGCAGCTGCTCAGCGCATCGATCGCCGACGCAATAAATTGCTGACGGACCTTATCGTCTCCGTCGACAGCGATACTCGTTGGCTGGGGCTTGCCGATCAGCGTTCCATCACGCTTGAAGCTGAAGCTCAGCGTCACGGATCCTTTGGAGTCTGACGGCGCTTTCCAGCAGGTATCAATCGCACGCCCGACGTCATCCATCGTCTTCAGGGGTTCTGCCCTGGATGGCGTGGATAGACAGATCAGAAGTGCGCCTGTGACTGCAAGAGGTTTAAAAACGTTCATTTCGTTACTCCTACACTTCAATGCCACAAGAGCAGAATCGATTGCAGCATGAACATCATCGTGATCGCAATAAGTATTTTACCACCATATTGCTGCGATAAAACAGAATTCGGCACAAAAAACGGAGGATAGGGTAAAGATTGGCAAGCCGCACGATCAGCACGACCTGCCATTTTTATTCAATTGTTACAGCCCGTTGGCTTTCAGGATAGCCGGAGCGTTTTCTTTGGTAATGGCTTCCGTATCGAGGACGATCTTCTTTTCCACCTTCTCGCCAGCTAGCACTTTCAGAGCCTGACGCAAGCCTTCGGCTCCCGGCGTCGGGTAGAGGAATGTCGCCGCCAATTCCCCCTTGTTCACCCATTGGACGCCTTCATTCGGTAGTCCATCCACGCCGATGAAGAGAATATTCTTCTCGCGGCCAGCGTCCTTTGCAGCGAGATAGGCTCCATAAGCCATCGGGTCATTGTGACCATAGACAAGCGTTATGTCTTCATGGTTGCGCAGTGCCGTCGCCATGATGTTATAGGCCTGATCCTGCTTCCAGTCGCCTGATTGCTTATCGAGGAGATACTTGATGCCGGGCTCAGCGTCGGTGTTCTTGTGAAAGCCGTTGCTCCGATCGTGGCTGGCCTGGGTCCCGAGTCCGCCCCAAATTTCGACGACTGTACCCTTGGCTTTGCCCTTGCCACCAAGAAGTTCAACGGCATATTTGCCCGCCGCTTCACCGATGACGACGTTGTCGCCACCAATCCACTGCATGTATTTCTCTGTGTCGACATTACGATCCAGCACAATGACCGGGATTCCGGCATCCATGGCTTTCTCGACAACGCCCGTCAGGCCTGCGGATTCCTTCGGAGAAATCAGGATCGCATCGACTTCCTGACGAATAAAGTTTTCGACATCCGCGACCTGCTTTTCAGTCTTGTCCTGCCCGTCTGCGACCAGAAGTTCAACATTGGCGTGTTTCTTGGCTTCAGCTTCGAGGTCCTTGTTGAATTGGACACGCCATGGCTCAACAGTTGTCGTCTGGCTGAAGCCAATCACATATTTATCCTTGGCATCCGCGATGGACGCATTGAATGCGAGTGGCGCGATCAATGTTGTCGCCATCGCCCATTTGGCAAATTGTCTACGGGTAATGCTCATTGTCTCTCTCCCTTTGTGCTTTATTTGCTGTGTCAGTCGCCGGGTCCTTGCGGATTCTTGATTGGGTTGGGCGCGGATTTGTCCAGCACATCACCTGCCCTGAGTTGCGACAGAAAGAACAACCAGCCGCTTGAACGCCGCTCCTGCAGCAGAACCGCGATGATGATGATCGCGCCTTTCAGAACAAGCTGGGTGTTGCTATCGATATTGTTAAGTTGGAGGATATTGCTGAGAAAGCCGAATATCAGGACACCAACCAGCGTTCCGATCATCGACCCTCGACCGCCCATGAGGCTTGTGCCACCGATCACAACGGCTGCAATGGCATCGAGCTCGAGCCCCATGCCGGCATCTGGTTTTCCCTGCCGGTACTGGGCAACATAGAGAATGCCGGCGAGCGCGGCCAGATAGCCCGAAATGGCATAAACCGTGATCTTTACACGCCAGACAGGCACACCGGCGAGACGAGCCGCTTCCTCATTGCCGCCAATGGCGTAGATATAGCGACCGAACTTCGTAAACTTCAGGATGACCCAGAACAGCGCGATTATGGCGGCGAAGATTACACCAGGTACCGGAATTATCCCGAATATCAGCGAACGCAGCGCCTCGAAATCTTCCGTTGCATTGCTGCCGGTATAAACCGGCCAGACAGCAGTGTTCTGACCGGCGGTCAATCGTGCGATCCCGAGGCCCGCGACCATCATGGCCAAGGTGACAATGAAGGGTTGCAAGCGGCCACCGACAATGATCAACCCGTTGATGGTGCCAAGCATGAAGCCGACCGCCGGCACGACCAGGAGAACGAGTAGAACCCCGGCCTTCCCGTCGGAACTCAACGCCACCCCAAAAGCTGCGGCTAAGGCTGCAAGGATAGCAATAATCAGAGCGAACTTTGACGTGGCGGGCAGGCTGTGCCCCGCCTGTAGCTTGATACCGAATGTGAGAATGCCGAACACCAGCAAGAATGCCAGGAGAAATATTGCAGGAACACCGAGAAGGTAGGCGGAGGACCAACCTTAATTGGTTAAGAGCATGGCGCAAACGACCGATCCCAGTGCCAACACCGAACCGACTGAAAGATCGATCCCGGCGATGAGAATAACCAATGTCATTCCGACGGCCGTGATGCCTGTGACAGAAATTTGCCGAAAAACATCGGACAGATTTCCAAAGGATAAGAAGATGTTATGGCCTTTTGATGAGACAGGTGAGGAAACCACCCCCACCAGAAAAAGCAGCACCAGGCCCCAATAAAGCTTTGTGGCCTTCAGAGCGTTTTTCAATCGTTCCGTGCTGTTTGATGATGGCATGATCTGCTCGCTTATATTCGTCATGCAGCCTCTCCCTTGAGCGCATTTCCCAGGGGTGTCGCAAGCTCCATTACCCGTTCTTCCGAAAACTCATGGCTTTCGATGATTCCCGTCGCCCTTCCCTCACACATCACAAGTATGCGGTTCGAAAGTGCGAGAAGTTCGGGCAACTCCGAACTGACCATCACGATCGCCACCCCTGATTGGGCAAGCTTTCTCAGAAGGTCATAGATCTCGTCTTTCGCACCGACATCGATCCCTCGCGTCGGTTCATCGAGCAGCACGACGCTTGGCTTCGTTTCGAGCCATTTGCCAAGAACGATCTTTTGCTGATTTCCGCCACTCAGTTCATCGATCTGCTGATCGGGACCCTGGCAGCGAACGCGCATCGCCCTGATCATCCGGTTGGCAACGGCATTCTCCTGAAATCGCGTCACCCAGCCGCGCGGCGCAATCCATGCAGCGAAGGCAGAACAGCGTTCGATCGAATATCTGCATGCATCAAAAGCCCCGTGCCCTTGCGATCTTCAGTGAGAAATGCGAGACCTCTGGAGACCGATCCACGCGGTGTCAGCGATTGAGCATGGGAACTGACTCCGGCGCGTTGAACCGAACCCGAGCGCTTGCCGATCGCTGCACCGAATATGAGTTCCAGCACTTCGGTCCGGCCCGAGCCGAGCAGCCCCCCGATGCCGAGTATTTCACCCGCATGAAGGTCGAAACTCACGTCATCGACCACACTATGAATCCGGCCGCGCGAGTTCGGTCTCTGCAGACCGAGATTTCTGACGGATAAGACGATCGGATTGCTCGAAACGGATGCATTTGCTTCCTGCTTTTTTAGCTCACGTCCCACCATCATCCGGATCACATCACGCTCGCTGATATCACCAGACCGCCGCGTTGCAATAAAATTACCATCGCGCAGCACAGTGATCTTGTCGGCCAGAGCAAAAACCTCGCTCATGCGATGCGAGATGTACACGATTGCCACGCCTTGACGCGCCAACCCGCGGACGAAGCTCGCGAGGCGCTGGGCCTCGGCTTCCGACAAAGCAGATGTAGGCTCATCAAGTACGAGCACATCCGCATCGAGGGAAAGCGCTCGCGCAATCTCCACCAGTTGCTGCTCGCCAACACGCAGGTTTTCTACGTCCGCACGCGGGTCAATATCGATGCCGAACCTTGCGAGAATTTCTGCACTTCGGGCTTCGATTTCCGCGTAGTCGATAAACAATCCGGCTTTTAGAGGTTCCCGTCCCAGAAAAATATTCTCTGAAACACTGAGGCTCGGAATGAGATTGAGCTCCTGATGGATAATTGCGATGCCGTTGCGTTCCGCTTCTTTGGGCGTCGCAAAATCGACCTCGCGTCCACGAACAGTCATTTGTCCGCCACTTCGGCGATGAACGCCGCTCAAAACCTTGACGAGTGTTGATTTGCCTGCGCCGTTCTCACCCATGACGGCATGGATTTCGCCAGTGTGTATATCGAGATCGATGCTTCGTAGCGCTACTACGTGAGCAAAGGATTTGCTGATCCCGCGCAACGAGACGATTGGGGACTGACTATCCAAAATGCTCCTCCCAAAACATTCTTTCAAGTTAGCGTGTAACATGTTAGATGTTATTGGATCAGAGTCAAATAGTTTAGTTTCGAGCGTTTCACCAGCATTTTGCGCAACCACAATGGGGAGTTTTGAACTTGCAGCTTCGTTCTCCGAGCAAAAACTTCAAGGAGCAAAAAGTTGTCTCGGTCACGCGCAAAGACCAAGTTTACACTATACTGAGGCAAGCGATCATTTCTTCGCAATTGTCACCGGGCGAAACCATCCGCAAGGAACTTGTGGCTGCGCAGTTGGGCGTTTCCCGTACCCCGGTGAGCGATGCAATAAACCGGCTCGCGGATGAAGGCTTGGTTGAGATTTACCCGCAAACAGGGACCTTCGTTGCGCGGCTATGGCTCGACAAAATCGAAACGGCGCAATTTGTCCGCGTGGCGCTTGAGACGGCCGCAATTCGCCGCACCGCTGAACGTGCCAGCCCTGAAACCATCGCTCGTTTTCGGCAGAATCTGGAACGACAGCGCAAAGCCGCTGACAAGCAGGATTTCGAACAGTTCTATGAACTCGACGAAGCCCTGCACGATCTGATTTGCGATGCGGCAGGACTGGTGGGCCTGCGTGAAATCGCATCAAAAGAAAGAAGCCAGATCGATCGTGTGAGACGCCTTCTGCTCCACTACGAAACCCGGATGATCGAAACTTTGGCAGAGCACGAAGCGATTATCTCGGCCATCGCCGATAAAGATCCCGACCGGGCTGCAAAAACGATGGAGGCCCATATCGCCCAGATGGGTAAAATGCTCTTGCATCTACGCGAAAAACGGCCGGAACTGTTCGGACGCTAGTCGTGAAGACTACGCGCAATAGCAGGGCCAACGCTGAATTCTCGAAACACGGCTTCGAAGCCGCCTCTTTCCGGCGAGCAGGCCATGATTCCTACTGAAGCGTCGGCGGTTGAGAATGGCGCTAAACGGGCGAGTTGCCATGCTGCACCATTGATCGAAAACTGCACCCGTACCGCATCCCCGTGACGCGTCAGCCGCACCGATACCTCGTCATCTTTACTCGAACCGTGGAGCGGGATAACTGACCAATCCGACGTGCTATTGGTAACAACGACGCTGAAATGCATCAGCCCGTCCGTATATTCGATGCCAGTTTTAATCCAATTGCATTGGTCGATGCGCAGCATAAGCCCTGCTTGGTCGTAGAGTTGTTGATAGTCACCGCAAACCGTGACGCTGGCCGTGAAATCACCACTGACCGGCGTCAGGTAGGCATGGCCATTGTCACGCTCGAAACCGTAAAACGTCCGCTGCCAGAAATCGGTTTTTTCCCTGGTGGTGAGGCTCAATCCGTCAGCATTGCCGCTGAAGGTCGCCGGTTCATTCAACCAGCTGAATATATTGCCCATAGATCACGACCTCGCACCTAAGTTTACTCGAAGACATGTGCCTTACCAAGCAGGACTATCTGAACACGACTCCCTACCGGCGGCAAATTCATACTTGTCGTCCTAATCACCAACGAAGGCGTATTCAGTACGTCGTGACTACGATCAGTTAGCGAAATGGCGATAGAACACGATGCACCACCGAACTCAATTCGGGTGATATCCCCGTAAACGCTACCTGCATCATCGTTGGCGTCAGAAGAGACTGGAGAAAGAACCACCTGTTCCGGCCTTAGCATGATCTTGGCGGGACCTGCACGCAGTGAACTGGCTTCGATGCGGCCGAGTGCGCAAACAGCCCAACCATCGTTCAGTTCGGCACCCAAGATAATGGCATCCCCCAAAAAGGCGGCAGTGTATGGATCGCGTGGGTTCAAATAAAGATCCTGCGGCGCACCGACTTGTAGAAGCTTGCCTTCCCGCAAAATCGCGACCTGATCGGCAAACGAAAGAGCTTCGGCCTGATCATGGGTGACCAATATGGCAGTGATCTTCTGAGTGCGCAGCACCTCGGCCACCGATGTCCTGATACCTTCGCGGAGACCTGCATCGAGGGCGGAAAACGGCTCATCGAAAAGCATCAGTTTCGGCTGTCTCGCAAGCGCGCGAGCAAGCGCGACACGCTGTTGCTGACCGCCGGACAGTTGGTGCGGACGTCTATCCAGCATCGTTCGCGTGAGTTCGACCAAATCCATCAGGGCCAGAATGCGCTGGTCGCGTTGCGGAGTATTTCGTTCGAGTCCAAACCCGATGTTGTCGCTGACAGTCAAATGCGGAAACAAAGCACCGTGCTGCGCGACGATACCGATACTGCGACGATGTGCAGGTACAACGGCAGGTCCGTTCGCCAGAACAGTTCCGTCCAACACGACACGACCGGCATCGGGTATTTCGAATCCAGCAATCAAACGCAGCAGCGTAGTCTTTCCCGACCCAGAGGATCCGACGATAGCGGTGCGGCTCCCTGCCGGAACATCGATACTGACATTGTCGAGGCCGACAACTTTTCCGTAGCGCTTGCTGACGCCCGTGACAGTTAGAAAGGTCATCGCCCGCCCATTCTTTTCGATTGTGCATAAAGCAGAAGTGTCATGGGCAGTGACAAGAGCACCATCATGAGCGCGTATGGTGCCGCGCCCACATAGTCGATCTCGCTGGTCAGCGACCAGAATTGCATGGCAAGCGTCCGGGTGCCGTTTGGCGCCAGCATCAGTGTCGCGGTCAATTCGTTGGTTATCCCGAGCCCCACCAGCGCCATACTGACTGCAACGCCGGGCGCAGCAAGCCGCATGGTAATTTGCGTCACGGCTTGCACGGGTGACCGCCCAAGAGCCATGGCAGCCTGCTCAAGCTCTACAGGCACTTGCGCGATACTTGCACGCAAACCAACGAGCGATCTGGGAAGAAACAGCAGGGCATAGGCAAGCAGCAACGTCAATACTGTCTGATAGAAGGGAAGAGCCACACGCACCGTGATTGTCACCAGCGCCAGTGCGACCACGACGCCTGGCAACGATCCTACATAGTAGTGGCACGCCTCCATGATCCGTTGAAAACGGCCCGGCGCGCGGACCGAAAGCCAAGCCATTGGCACTGTGATTATGGTGGTCAACAGAGCTCCCGCGACAGCAAAGATTACAGTTTGGCCGAAAGCCATGCCGATCAAATCCAGGCGCCAGACGCTGGTTCCGCCGATGACAAGCCAACGGCCGAGGGTGACAAACGGAACACCGAGAGACAGCCCAGCCGTGAGCAGGCAAATCAGAAAGCCCGGAATCGCCAGCCAGTCTAATCTTTGCTTGACCGGATTACGTGCAGCACCGGAGCCAACCCGCGCATAACGTTCATTGCCTCGCAAAAGTGCCTCAAGGCCCAAAAGTCCGAAGCAGCAGACAACCAACACGCCACCAAGCATATTGGCGGCAGGGCCATTAAAGGCCGATTGGAACTGGTCAACGATCGCCGTCGTGAACGTGTCGAACCGTATCATGACATAGAGGCCATATTCGGCGAGGAGATGTAGCCCGATGAGCAACGAGCCCCCGCAAATGGCGAGACGCAACTGCGGGAGTACGGTGAAAAAGAAGACCCGCCAAGGACCATTGCCGAGCGAAGCAGCCGCGTCCTCAATTGCCGGATCAAGGCGACGAATCTGCGCGGAGACTGGCAGGTACAAAAATGGAAAGTACGCCAAAACAGACACCAGAACGCCGCCGAAAAGCCCATGCAGGCTCGGCGCGAAGCTTACCCACGCATAGCTGTGAACAAAGGCCGGCACCGCAAGCGGCGCCACAGCGAGCCAGGCCCAGATGCGCGCGCCACGGAGATCCGTGCGCTCCGTCAACCATGCAAGCGTGACTGCAAGCACGATCGAGATCGGAATGGTGACTGCTAGTAATAGAACGGTATTGATTAGAAGTTCACCAACTCGGGGGCGGAAAATCAAGGCGGAGGTGGTTTCCCAACCGGTCTGGATACCTATCCAGATGACAAACCCGACGGGCAGCAACGAGAAAAGCGAAACAATCGCAGCTGCCACAACCACAGGCGCATGCGATATCCCACGGCGCCGGATGAGCGTGTGGGAAGCTTGGAGAAGTTCGCCTGGCTGGTAAACTGACTGGCTTGGCGGCAACGTAAATTGCTTTCATTGTTGCAGCTGCAGTTCACTCAAAGACTGCACTGGAGCTGCCTGGAATTGAACAACATCCCCGACGGACACGTCGGGGATGTTGCTGGCGAACTGTTAGCTCGGCCGGTGCGTTACGGCTAGAGCAAACCAGCAGCGGTCATGAGATCGATGACCTTTTTGCTATCGAGCTTCGACGGCTCGACTCTAGGGGCCTGCAGGTCAGCAAGCGGTACGAGCTTCGGATTCGATTCCGCACCCTCGCCTACCGCATACTCGAAAGATGTACCATCACGCAGAACTTCTTGACCGCCCTTACCGGTAATCCACTTCAGAAACGCCTGTGCCTGATCCTTGTGCTTGCTGGACGCTAAGATGCCACCGCCAGAGACGCTGACAAATGCACCCGGATCCTCATTCTTGAAATAGTGCGTGGCAACGTTCTTGCTGTTTTCACCGGTCTTAGCCTGATCACCAAAGTAGTAGTAGTGGTAGATAACTGCGCCTTCGATTTGACCAGCGTTGACGGCCTTCATAGCTGTGCTGTTGCCCTTGTAGGCAGTAAAATTTTCCTTCATCGCCTTAAGCCAGGCAGCTGTCGCCTCTTCGCCCTTGAGCTGTAGAAGCGCACCGACTATTGCCTGGAAATCGGCACCAGACGGCGATGCGGCCCAACGGCCTTTCCAGCTCGCATTGGCGAGATCCAGCATCGACTTTGGCAGCTTGTCCTCGGTCAGCTTGGTCTTATCATAGACAAACACAGTTGAGCGGGCGGCAACGCCAACCCAATGACCGTTTGCCGGGCGATAATTGTCAGGCACCTGGGCAAGCGTATCGGCATTCAGAGGCTCGAACAGGTTTGCTCTGTCGACAAGTGCCATCCCCGGTGAATTTTCGGTCAGATATACGTCCGCAGGCGAGGCAGCACCTTCCTGGACAAGCTGGTTTGCGAATTCCATGTCACCGCCATTGCGGAGGGTCACCTTGATGCCGGTCTCCTTGGTGAAACCATCAGCCCAAGCTTGGGTCAGGCTCTCATGTTGTGCGTTGTAGACAACAATGCCTTCCGACTCGCTCTGTGCCGTTGCCAGCATTGTCGAGCCCGCAAGACCGGCGGCGAAAGCCACAACTCCAGCCAGGGATGATAGAGAAAATTTCATGGCGACCTCCGTTTTATGGGCATGCGGCTTGAACAGCTACAATCGCTCCCCGATAACCATTTATGAGGAAAAGTGTCAACTTATATTATCGCACTAAGAGGATAGTCGCGAATGGCATACACCAGTGATTTTCGCGGCGTCCGATTGCGTTCATATCGCCGACAAATACATCTGACACATTGCGACTACCATGCGATTCGCACCGGTTCCCAATCTTCTGATTCCCCTCAAAGTGCACCACATGCTAGGAGTTTGCATGTCCCAATCTATTAAACCATCATCCCTCGCCCGATATGCAGCCAACGGCAATTCCGACGTGCCCAGACATTTGGGAACGCGCTATAACGCGAACGGGACCTTCCTGCCGGAACCGGGCAATACCGTTGTCTGTCATCTGGTGAGGGGTTCTACTTCGGAACGCGCTGTGCTCGGGGTGAGGGATCGGATGCTATCGATGCCCGATGCCAGCAAATTAACGTTCACACCTGTATCCAGTCTGCACATGACCCTGTTTCAAGGCATCATCGAATATCGCCGTGCGTTGCCGTACTGGCCCGAAGATGTTCCGCTCGGCACCAGCATCGATGCGATGACTCGTCTCTATCTGAACCGTCTGGAAGAATTTGAAGGCTGTGGCTCATTCAACATCAAAGTTATCGATGTCACGCCCGTGGGCCTGACGGTCAAGGGAGCAACCCTAGGGGACGAGGCAGTCATCAAGGCATGGCGCGACACTCTAGCTGTGCCATTCGGATATCGTCACCCCGATCATGATACGTACGTCTTTCATATTACCTTTGCCTATCCCATCGATTGGTTGGCCGATGACCGCCTGCCCGCATGGCAGGAATTGTTCGATGATTGTCTCTCCCATCTCGAACAAGCGGCACCGATCATCGAGATTCAACCGCCTGCCTTTTGCAGCTTCAACGACATGAACCACTTCGAAGAACTGCTGGTTCTGGGCAACAAGTATCATCGAGCATCTGCGTTGAGCATGGCGAAATAAGCATACGCATCGCCGTCTCGGTTGCGCCGACTGCCGGGCGGCCTGTAACTTCATAAAACTGTCACATTGGGGAAACGGAAAATTGAAGGGTCAGGGGAAAATATACATCTAAATGATTACCTCTTCCCCGGAGTTTTCCCATGAGTTTCCGCCCAGCCGAAATGTTGGTTTTGCGTCGTTTCGGCGATGATCAGCTCGTTACACTCGCTAAACTGGCCATCGAAACCGCCTTTCAGCCCGTTGTTGAAGCCGCAAGCGGCGCGACATTTGGCTATGAATCGTTGATGCGTGGCTATGACCGCCTGGGCTTCCAATCGCCTTTGGAACTTCTGGACAAAGCTCACGACGTCGGTCAATTGCTGGAGCTCGAGCAAATGGTCAACAGTCGCGCCTTTGCCGGGTTTGGCGGACTGCCCGGCTATAACCAGCGAATGCTCTTTATCAATATGGATGCAAGGCTCATTGGCCTCGGCAGCGATACCGTGGAACGCCTCACCAATCACCTGACCAAGGCGGGGATACGCCCCTCCTCAATCTGCTTCGAATTGTCTGAACGCTTCGACAACGCGCAGGATCCGGCATTCTTCGAACTCATCAAAAAGCTCCGGCATTCCGGTTTCAAACTGGCCATCGATGATTTTGGTGTCGGCTTCAACGGCCTTAAGCTGCTCTGCGACTATGCAACGGACTATGTCAAAATCGATCGCCACTTCGTGTCGAAGCTGGATGCCACACCGCGCAAACGGCACATCGTCAAACAGATCGTTCAGACCGCGCATATGCTTGGCGCCAGGGTCATCGCTGAAGGGGTTGAAACCGAAGCAGAATTTGTAATCTGCCGGGAACTTGGCTGCGATCTCGTACAAGGATATTTCATCGCACGCCCTACCACGCATTTTGGCGAATTGCAGGATTCGTATCCTCATCTCGAACAGGCAGGGTCGTTGCGTAGGCAGACAACAACGTTGGACAGCATCCTGATCAGGGCGCAGGTACAACGCCTGCCTGCCGTGCGGGAAAATGATGATCTCGACAAGGTCTTCGAGCTTTTTCGCAAGAACCCGCAACAGAGCTTTTTCCCGATCCTCGGCGCTAATGACGAGCCACGCGGCGTACTGCATGAGCATCATGTCAAGGGCAGAATTTATCACCCGTTCGGTCGTGACCTGCTGAAGAACCGCATCTACCAGCGCGGCATCGCGCATTTCGTCACCGATTCTCCCATTGCAGATATCAATACGCCTGCTGAGCAGATGCTGAAAATTTTCGCTGGCATGAATGGCAGCGATTGCGTGATCCTGACAGAAAACCTTCGTTATGCCGGCGTTCTCTCAGCCTCGTCGCTTCTGAAAATCATCAATGAGAAGTTGCTCAAGACCGCTCAGGATCAGAATCCGCTGACCAGCCTTCCGGGTAACAGATCCATTCGCGACTATGTTCAGGATGTCATGCGTGACGGCTCTGACACACGGTATTTCTGCTATTTCGACTTCGACAATTTCAAGCCATTCAATGATCATTATGGCTTTCAGAAGGGCGACCTCGCTATTGCCCTTTTTGCCTCTTTGCTCAGGCATCATTTCGTCGGAGAGGATAAATTCCTCGGCCACGTTGGTGGCGATGACTTTTTCGTTGGCATAACAGGAGGAACACGCGGTGAGCTGGAACCAATACTGACGCAACTGTTACGGGATTTCAGCGCCAATGTCCGCGAACTCTACAGCCCGGAAGATCGCGCGGCTGGTGTTATCCTCGCCCATGACCGGACAGGCGGCGAACGTCTATTTCCGTTGATGCGCTGCAGTGTTGCAGTGCTGGAAATCGCGGAAGGTCATATGCAGGTGGACCTAAACCGTGTCAGCGCATCAATCGCCGCCATCAAGGCTTCGGCAAAGGAAAGCGTGACAGGTCTAGTTTTCAGCGGATTGAGCGAAATGTAGCGGTCGCAGCCCACGGATAGAAGCGCAGGCTGCGACATAAATTGTTACTTCGGCTGTCGCGCTGCAACCGCTTCCATCAGTTTGCCAGCAAGCATCTCATACTTCTCGTCGTAGTGATGATCGCCTTCCAGTTGAATCTTCTGGACCGCAGCCAGAGACGGAGCTGTACAGGCTGTATCGTCCTCTTCCGAACCATAGACGCATAGGACCTTGTCCAGCGGCAGCTTCGCGACTGCGGGCGCTACTTCATTGTCGCCGCCCAATCCGAGCCACGCGCCGACAGAAACCTGAAATGGCGTGGTTTCCTCCGTGCCGATCAAGCCGACAAGGGAGACACGGTCTTGCAACGGCTTCGGCAAGAAAGGCCAGGAAAACGGTATGGTATTGGCGCCGAAGGAATAGCCGAGCAATACCACTGGCAATTTGCCCGTGGGATCGGCCTTGGCGACAATCCTTGTAATGTCCTTTGCAATGTCTTCCGGTTTGCGCAGCGACCAGAAATAACGGAGCGAATCTACGCCGACCACGTGAACACTCTTTTTCGCGATGATATCACCAACGGATTTGTCGATATCACGCCAGCCGCCGTCGCCGGAGAAAAATACAGCCACATATTTCGCCGGTCCATTGCCTGCGGGAATGTCAATGATCGGCAAAGCCTCCGCCGAAGCGTCTTCCTTGGCGATATCGACTGCTGCGTCAGCCGCCATTACAAAACGCTCAGCCTTGGTCGCGCCAATTTTTTCCTGCGCCAGGAAGAACCCGGCGCTTGGAGGACCTTTGGGATCAGCGTCGGGTTTTTCCCGAACAATGGTCGCCGGATTAGGCAGATCAGCGTCATAGGAATAGCTGAACCCCTCGCCCGGAACGGCTTCATAATCTGCACCTTCGCATGAAGGCAATTTGGTCTTCAGCGCCACCGATGGATCAACCGCTACCGCACCGGCAAGCGTGGCGGCCGGAGCATCGGACATCGACGCGTAAGCCATGACACCACCCTCGCCAATACCAATAACCACTGGATGCATATAGGTGTCGACAGCAATCTGACGCTGAGCTTCCTTTGCCACACCTTCAAGATCGGAAACGAAATAAGTGCAATCCCCCGTATCCTGATCGAGTTCCTTGCGCCATTTTTCCAGATCAACCGTCAGCACAAGAAAATCGCGGTCCAGCAATAGCTTTGTCAAAGCTTCATCATCAGCACCGAGACCGCCCTTTTGCGACACGAGGATGGCAATGCCCGTCGGCTTGCCGGCTGGCTGCAACAGCGGCACGTCATTCAGGCGCTCGGAAGAAATCAGGATTCGCTTGCCCAATGGCCCGAAACCAAACCGCGGGAGAAAGTGAAGCGTGGCGGAAAGAGCGATGCTGACAACAAGAAGTGCAAGAATGGCGAGAAGGTAGGGCCTGCGTAGAAATTTCATCGTTTAAAGACCTCGAAGGGGCTGCCGCTCACCAGGTTCGTCGCATCGATCAGCGAACGAGGTGTCGCGAGACCCGGGGGGCAAATCAGATAGTAGGGTGTCCATTTCGGGCCGAACTTATCCTTGAAAGCGCGCAATCCGTCAAATCGATAAAATTCCGCGCCGCGACGATAGATAAACGAGCCGATACGGTTCCATCGAGAGGCCAGATGGCTATCGGAAAGGCCTGACAGCGGCGCAGCGCCAAGATTGAACCAGCGGTAGCCTTCACCCTTCGCAGCCATCAGGAGATTGGCGAACAGACCATCCATGATGACACTGGATGCATCGGGTACATGCCGCATCAGATCGACGGCAATTTCCTGATTATCCGCCCCGCGCCAGACGTTGGCGAAGGCCACGATCGTGCCTTCCTTGCGCAGGACTGCGATATCGAAGTGGGAAAGATACGCATTTTCAAATGAACCAAGCGAAAAACGCTTTTCGGAACCGGATTTCATTTCGAGCCAGGCGTCGGATACAGTGCGAAGCTCATCCATGATGTCCGGCGTCTGGTCTCTCGACATGATCTCGAAACTGATCCCCTCCTTTTCCAGACGACGGGCCGCATAGCGCAGTGGTTGGCGCTTGGAGCCCTCCAGCGAGAAATCGCTGAGGTCCACCCGTGCGACTTCGCCAAGCTTCAGCGCCGTTAACCCCATGTCGAGGAACAGAGGCAGTCTTTCCGGACCTACGCCATAGAATACCGTTCTCGTACCGGTACGATCGGCCAGCCCTCGAAACGCCCAGGCGAGGTCTGCCACCGCGTCATCGCTGCCTACCGGCTCACCCATCGAAACCAGACTTCCGCCCGAACGGGCATACATGACAAAGCCTTTTCCTTTGGGGTCCATCAGGAAGCGCTTGTCGCCAAGCAGCGCAAGCGCATCGGAAGCTCTTGGGGACGCAGCAACGAAATCAGGTACCTGTTCTGGAATAGGCTGCGCACGCAGTTTACCGCGGCCAACACCATTGATGATTGTATTGATCGTTATCGCGGCGAGAAACGTCAGGACGAGAACCGAGACACGCAGAAAACGCGATGCCTGGGCATCCCAGGCAAATTCCCACCAGAGTTCATTCGCGTATTCCACATGCCGATAGGCAAAAAGACCGAGCCAGAGAATAGCAAACGCCGTTGTGCCGACACTGGCCAACCAGCCCCAGGACAAGCTGAAATGCTCCCCTAGCGGTTTGCGATAGAATGAATCGCGAAACAGCAGAAGCGTACCGGCCATCAGAGCCAGTATGAGAGCTTCTTCCCAAGCCAGGGCCTTTGTCAGCGCGAAGATTGACCCGAGGCTGAAGAGGACCAGCGCCAGGAACCAAGCTCGCCAGAGACGCCGTGCCAAGCCGCGCGCAACGATCAGCAAGGCCAATCCAACGAAACTCGCGCCAAGATGAGACATTTCCAGAAACGGCATCGGCAATATGTCAGCAAGCATTTCCAGGCGGTGGTGAAGATCGGGAATGACCGCTGAAATCAGCAGGACGATGCCGCCAAGGAAGGCAATACCAGCCGAAAGCGGCGGGATGAGCGGCTCGAACATTCTCACAGCTGAAATGGTTGGGCCGGCGATCAGATGGCGGCGGCGCAGGAATTCGGAAACGACGAAACCGGCTATTGCCAACAGAAACGGTATGAGGGTGTAGATGACGCGATATGCGACAAGCGCCGCTATAGCGTCCGGATTTTGCCCCAGACCCAGACCCGCAACAATGGTCGCTTCAAACGCACCGATGCCGCCCGGTGCATGGCTTATAATACCGAGAGCAACCGCTACCACATAGACAAGAGCAAACGCTGGAATACTGTTCACAGAGCCTGTGGGAAGCAGAACATAGAGCGTTGCAGCAGCAGCGGCCACATCGACCAGGCCCGCCAGGATTTGCATGAGCGCGCCCTGCGACGAAGGCAGGCGAACAGATAGCCGGCCAATATTGAGCGTGCGCTCGCGCCGCGAAAGCCAGTACAACAGTACCGCAACAGCAAGGAGGACCAATAGGCCGATCATCTGATCGACAACCGGTCCGAACGACAAGATCCATGGAATCCGCGATGGATCGATGACAAGGGCGACCGCAATCAGGATGGTGAAGGCAAACCAGATCGCCATCCAGGAGGTGCCGATAATCCTGCCGATATCGGCGATATCGATGCCCTCGGCAGCGTAGACTCGGTAGCGAAGCGCACCGCCGGTAAGCAGCGAAAACCCGAGCGCATTGGAGATTGCATATCCCGCACCACCCGCCATGGCGGATATGTGATAGGGCACCCGCCCCGGTGCAATCGTTTCAACCGCGACGACGTCATAGAGCGCAACGGCCGCGAAACTCACGAATGTAAAGAAAAGCGCGGTCAACAGAACACTGCCTGGTATGGCATGGATGGATTGTTTGACATCGTGGAACGAAATGCCGCTCGAAAGGTGATCCAGAACCAGCAAGCCGATCACCGCAACGGCAATTCCGAAAAAAGCGAACAACGCCGATTTTGTTTTCTTGCCCCACGGCAGTCTTGACTGCGCGCGAGCTTCAATCCTCCGTATTTGCTTTTCGTTGCCAGGAATAGACGTCATGATGTGTTCCGAAGCCAGAAACGGATTAAAACAATGCCGATTTCACCATGAAATTGGGACGGCGTCATTGGCCCTGCAATAATGGCGGGATTGCGCCGAGAACACAGGCAAAACTAGACTACGTCCGGATCAACGCCGGTTGAAATACTTCGGACCTGTTACTTGAATATTGGCGCTATGGCAACTTCGACTTAAGCCGGATCCAACACCAGATGGCGATGGCTTCCTGGCGCTTTGACTCGCCCAACGGCTGCCGATGGTGGTTTCAGGCCCATGCCTTCTGCAATAGCCGTTGCCACGGAATTGCTGTTCTGGATGAGAAAGGAATAACGCAGTTTTGAAAGCCGAATTCGCTCGGCAACATCGACAGCTGCACGCCAGCGCGCTGCAATGGATGCAAAATTGCCTTCCATCAGCAACGTCGTGCGCGACGTAGGACGCACATAGAATTCAGGACAGTAGACGAGATCGCGTTTCGCATAATCAGTGACAACAGCGGTCAGCGGCCCGCGGATCGCGCAATAGTTGAAACTGCCGTCCGCATTGGCCGCACCGCCATTGATTTCATAGAGCGGCCTGTCCGTTTCATCGGTCCAGACGACAAAATTATGGCTGGCAATCCCGGCGAAACGCGGAATTGGATAGGAGCCAAAAAGAATGCGGTGGTTCATGAAGGGTTGCTCTGGATGACGGAATTATGACTAAAGAGACTCCTCAATAGACCATTTATTTTCAAAGACAACACTCAGGTTCTTCACGGAATGTTGACCAGTTTATACTAAGCCGAAACACTATCCCCGCAATTAAACGCAACAACGGAAAATTCCTACCGAAACCTCGATTTCTCGCCTAAACCGCAATTATTCGTCGGAAACATTGTGTCGTTTACTGAAAATAATGCGATCAAATTTATTTTGCCTGTTCTGCAAATTGACAGTAGCAACTATTTCATTCGTTGACGAAGCATCGGCGTCAAACAACACGCACCCGTATTTCGCTAATTCCATCCACGCGGCCCATCATTTCATCACCCCGCACGACAGGCCCTACACCCGCTGGAGTACCCGTATAGACGAGATCACCGGGTTGCAGTTTAAACAGGGTCGAGAGATAGGCGATCGTCTCCGGTGAAATAGCCCCCGAATTATCCGGACAGTCCCTCACACTTAATTAAGTGGTAGGAGTATTGTTAGGAATATGACCAGTCGCATGCCCCATATTGAGATTTTGAACGGACCGGAACGGCGCCGTCGTTGGACGACAGCCGAGAAGCTGGAAATGGTTCAGGAAACCTACGAGCCTGGCGCTACGGTCAGTCTCGTTGCCCGTCGCCGGGGTGTTGCGCCCAATCAGCTGTTTGGCTGGCGCAAGCTGGCAGCTCAGGGTGCCTTGATGGCAACGGGATCGGAAGAAGAAGTTGTGCCAGCTTCGCAATACCGCGCCCTTCAGAACCAGGTCCGTGAACTTCAGCGGCTTCTAGGCAAGAAAACCATGGAAACGGAAATCCTCAAGGATGCCCTTGAGGTCGCCACGGATTCAAAAAAACAGACATTGCGGTCCTTGTCGTGGCCGAAGGACGGCACCCGATGAACCCCATCTGCGATATCTTGAATGTTTCCCGCTCTAATATTGCCGAACGCTCATCCGGCAGACCGGCCATGCGGCGCGGCCGTCCGCCACAACCCGATGCTGATTTGGTCGAAGAGATCAAAGCCATTATTAGTGCCATGCCGACATACGGCTATCGCCGTGTTCATGCAGTTTTGCGCCGAAATGCCAAGGCGGAAAACCGTTCATGGCCCAATCACAAGCGGGTTCACCGGGTGATGAAGGTTCATGGCCTCTTGCTTCAGCGCCATACCGGCAATCACGAAAGCCGCAAGCATGACGGCCGTGTCAGCGTTGACCAATCCAATCTGCGGTGGTGTTCCGACGGCTTCGAGATCGGATGCGACAATGGCGAAAAAGTCCGTGTCGCCTTCGCTCTCGATTGCTGCGATCGGGAAGTGATCGGCCATGTCGCAACCACAGAAGGGATCAAGAGCGAAGACGTGCAGGACCTCGCCATCCTTGCTGTCGAAAGCCGCTTCGGCCAGGTCAATACATTGCCGCACTCCATTGAATGGCTGACGGACAATGGCTCCTGTTTCATTGCCAAAGACACCAAATCCCTGCTCAAGGACATTGGCATGGAAGCACGAACCACTCCGGTCAGAAGCCCGGAATCGAACGGCATGGCCGAAGCCCTCGTCAAAACCTTCAAGCGCGACTACGCCGACGTTAATCCAGCGCCAGACGCAAAAACCGTCATTAAATCCTTGCCTTTGTGGTTCGAGCACTACAATGCTCTTCACCCGCACAAAGCTCTCGGATATCGTTCACCCCGAGAGTTCATCGCTGACCAAATCAACCCGTGAAACTGTCCGATCTTTCGGGGGCATCTACATCCGGCACCTTCCAGATCAATTGATCGAGGTCGCCGCGCTGTCGTTCCGCTCCGTTGACTTTCAACCAGACGGCACCTTGGGCTGGATGGCCGATGCTTGTAGCAGGCACGATAGCCGAACAGGGCGCAGAAGCTTCGAACGCCTTTCCGACTTCCCATGGACGTCCAAGCTTCTTTGCTTCGCCTTGCAGATCGCGGCGGGTCATATCGAGACCGACTGCATAGCCAAATACGTGATCGAGCGCATTTTCAACAGCAATGTCAGAGCCACCCTTTCCAAGTGCGACAACCATTTCCATTTCGAAATGCACATCCCTTGTCGCGGATGGATAGGGGAAATCGCGACCCTCAGTGACAAGGCAGTCCGGATTCTTCTGGAAGAAAAACGGCGGCTCGCGGTCAGGATCATGCCCCATTTCAATGGCATGATCGGCATAGTTACGCCCGACACAATAGATCCGATGAACCGGAAAAAGTTTGTCCGAGCCGATCACCCGCAAAGACGCTTGCGGAAGCGGGTCGAAAACAAATTGATCTTTCTGCATTTTCACGCCTTCACCTCTAATTTATTGGTTAACCTCTATCTCTGTCTTCTCAGGCAGCATCACACATACTAGGTGTTATAGAGATCAGACAAACGGCCGATGCAACCCGTCATATGCAGCGGCATAACGCCCTCTACAAGGAATTCTGACCCTCCCATGCATCAGAGACTTGATTTGCGAAATCCGCCGAATGCGGACGACAGCGATGACTTCCTGCTGGAGCAGGTGCAACGGGCGAGTTTCCGCTATTTCTGGGAGGGGGCTCATCCGCAAAGCGGTCTTGCGCGTGACCGGTCCGGTCGAACCTCTGATCCAAACAATGACCTTGTAGCTATTGGCGGATCAGGCTTCGGTTTCATGGCTCTACTCGTTGCCATTGAGCGTGGCTGGACTACACGCGATGATTCCGTCGTCCGCATTGACAAGATGCTGTCGGCGCTCGAACGCGCAACACGCCATCAAGGCATCTTTCCCCATTTCATCAATGGGAGGGACGGTACGACCGTGCCCTTCACGCGTCTGGATGACGGCGGCGATCTGGTGGAAACCTCGCTGCTTATTCAAGGACTGATCTGTGTCCGGCAGTATTTTGCTTCCAACGCCCCTGAAGACATCGCCATTCGTGGCCGGATCAATCGGCTCTGGCGATCGGTCCAGTGGAATTCCCACATCAAACCGGGCGAAAAGGTTCTCTATTGGCATCACAGTCCAAAATTTGGCTGGGCGCGCAATGTGCCGATCCGGGGCTGGAACGAAGCTTTGATCACTTACGTTCTGGCTGCCGCATCGTCTGCCTATGGTATCGACCCCGAGATCTATCACGAGGGCTTTGCGGCAAACGGCGCCTTTCTCAATGGCCGCGATTATTACGGCGTGACGCTACCCTTGGGTCCTGACTTCGGTGGTCCTCTGTTCTTTGCTCATTATTCCTTTTGCGGTCTCGATCCCCGTGGCCTTGCAGACCAATATGCTGATTACTGGTTGCAGAATTGCAACCACGCGCAGATCAACTACCTGCATAGCGTCTACAACCCCCATGGTTATATCGGCTATGGTCAGGATTGCTGGGGCCTGTCATCGAGTCATGGCCCCAAAGGCTATATGATTAGTTCGCCCGGCTCGGATTTTGGTCTCATTGCGCCTACGGCAGCCCTCAGCAGCCTGCCTTATCTGCCTGAGCAATCCATGCGAGCCTTGCGCCATTTCCTGACGCTCCCGCATGGCAAGATCAACGGCCGTTTCGGCTTCGTTGATGCGTTTTCGCCTGCCTGCAAATGGTTCGCCAGAACCTATCTTGCCATAGACCAGGGTCCAGTCATCGCCATGATCGAAAACCACCGGAGCGGATTATTATGGAAACTTTTCATGAGCGCGCCGGAAATACAGGATTCGCTGCTAAAACTGGGCTTTGCGAGCCCTCATCTCCCCGGGAAACCGGAACCAAACAAGACCTGAGGCATTGCTTCTGTCGGGACGATTGATCATTTCTGGTCAAACTCCAAGCCTACTCAATCAAGGATCCGACATGAAAGTCCATGCTGTTTTCAACCGCGATGGCGGTACATTTCGCACCATGGACATGAAGTTGTTTGCTGAAACAGCCAAGGAAATCTTTGAAAAGCATGGCCATACGTTCGAAAGCGAGATCGTAGCAGGAAAACATATTGTGAAAGCGCTCAAGAGCGTCGCCTCTGAGGCCGGCGAGCACGTGCTGATGGCCGGCGGTGGCGATGGCACTATCTCAGCCGCTGCTGATGTGGCGTGGAAGGCAAAGGTGCCGCTGGCTGTTCTTCCCGCCGGGACAATGAACCTTTTCGCACGGGCGTTGAAAATCCCGTTGGAACTAAATGTAGCACTGGAAAGCCTCGCGAGTGGTACGATACAGGCCGTCGACATCTCCACTGCCAATGAAGAGAGTTTTGTGCATCAGTTTTCGATCGGCTTCCAGCCGCGGATGATCAAGCTGCGCAACACGCTGGAGTATCGCTCCCGTTGGGGCAAACGGCTCGCAAGCATACGCGCCTTTGCCAAAGCCATGGGCAATCCCCCGCGCTTCATCGTACGCATGGTCATCGACGGAGCCCCCGCTGAGCGAACCGTTTCCGCTATCTCGATTTCAAACAACCCCTATGGCCAAGGCATGTTGCCCGTACCGGACGCAGTCGATCGCGGTGAGCTTGGCGTGTACATTGCTGGCCGATTGACGCCCGCCGCACTGATGAAACTGGCATTCACCGTTCTGACCGGATCGTGGCGCCGCAATCCCGACGTCGACGAAATTCTCGCGAAGGAAGTTGAACTGCACTTTCCGCATCTGAGACGCGGCGCGAAAGCCACCATCGATGGGGAGTTGATCCCTCTGCCGAAGGACGTCAAGATCACGATTCACGCGGGTGAACTTCAGGTGCTCGTTCCACCAGATCTGCTATCCAAATGAAAACGGCGCGATTTTGACCGCGCCGTTCAATCCCGCTGGATGCAATATCAGCTGCTTTTCTTTGATTTCTTGACCGGCGCCGGCTCACCAGCAGCCTTTTTTGCCGCGGCTTCCTCTGCAGCGATCTGGTCGGCACTCTTCGGCATCGTGTCGACAACGGAACGAACTTTGCCCTTGTCGGTAACCGTGCACATGGCGTCACGGATATCGACCTTCAAGCGCACCTGGTTTAACCCGCCACCCACTGGTTCGGCATCAACGGCTTTGATGTTGCTTTCGCCCATGAAGTATTTGGAAGACGCTGCCGCAATGCACGGTTGAGCCAGAGCGGCGTTCACAGGCGGTCGTATGGGTGCAAACGTCGGTATGGTCGGCATCATGCTGGGCGCGCCGGTCGTAGAACATGCTGCCAGTGGAATAAGGATTACCAAAGGCGCAATCCGGTTCAAAATATGGGTAGGCAGGCGCATTGTTCTCTCCGAAAAGTCTCATCGCAGGACTGGATATAGGCCGGAAACTATTCGCTTTTCGCCATTTGTCTAGTGGCACAACTGCCACAATGGGACTTTATTGCCACAAGGGCGCGTCAGCCTTCAGGGAGACACTGACAGCATCCAGTTGAGCACGCTGCGCCAGTCAGTCATACGGATCGGTGTACCATGGTTGCCGCTCTCAAACCGGTGAAACCGCACGGGATAGCCCGGTGCCGATACCCGTATCTTCTGGAAGAATGCTTCCTGCTTGTCGACAGCAAAAACCGAATCGCGGCTGCCATGGCCGAAGAAGACAGGTACACGCCGCTTGAACGGGGCAGACCCGATGAAATGTTCATCCCACAGCGATCCGAGAATGACCAGACCCGAGATGTTCCTGGATGTTTGAGCATCCCGCGCGAGCCTCCAGCACAAGGCTCCACCCATCGATCCGCAGGCGACAAAGAGCTTGGCTTGGGGCGATTGCGCCTTGAAATAATCTACCACACCCGCAACTTCGCTTTCGCCCTTGTCCCCGAAGTCACTGAATTCCGGCGTGATATAGAGTCCTCCATTGCGGTCCATCAGGTTTTTCAGGCGATTGAAGTTACCGCCGAACGTAAAGTCGTTCATACCCTGCTGGCGATTACCGCCCTGGCCGTGCAGATAAATGGTGATGATAGACGCGCCGGCGAGCTTACCGACTGCCATGACTTTTACCGGACCGTTGTTCGTGGTGACAACAAGGTCTTTTTGCGAACGTTTCGGCTGCAATGAGATGTAGTTCTGTTTGACACGCCGTTCCGGCACCTGATCGCGGCCGTTAATATCGCGCATTTCGTTGTAATCGACGACGACAAAATCACCGCCATCACCAGTCTTCAAAACACCGGGATAGGCAAAGAGATCGTCCTTGTAAGGTTCAAGCTGCAATGCTGACGCGGAGGCCGAAAGGCAGACGAAAGCCAGCGCGCCGAGAATAAAAGACCTGATCAAGCGAAATTTCCTATCGGATGGGCTCTGTGATAGTACCACCCGCGCGATGCAGCATATCGGGCGTATCGACGTCAAGGGCAGCCGCCTCGCCGAGTTCCACGTCGATCACCGGAACATCGCCGCGCTCGATCAGGTGCCTCGCACCGACATCGCCGGCAAGCGTGAATACCTCATCGAACATGATACGCGGCAAGATAACAGGATTGCCGCGCTTGCCTTCAAAAGTCGCTCTCACCACGGATTGCCCGCCAGCACTTTGAAAACGCCTGACCATATTCTGCAGATCGGCTGTGGACAGCGCGGGCATATCGGCCAGGAGCATCATCACGCCATCAGCTGACGACGGTATGTTCCTGATCGCGGTTTGCAATGACGAAGCAAGCCCGCTGGCATAGTCCTTGTTGAGGGCGATCACCACGTTGAGCCCGTCCAGTGCCGCACTGCACTGCTCTGCCATATGCCCGAGCACGGCGACGACAGGACGTCCCCCTGCCTCGATCGCTGTCTGCGCCGAACGACGTATCAGTGGCACGTTATCGAAGGTTGCCAGCAGTTTGTTCGGTCCCATCATGCGGGTCGATTGACCGGCGGCCAACAACGCGATTGCAACATTGGGCCGCGCCGCCGTCGGGCGTGGATCGCGCGGTTGCGGACGTGTCGGAATTTCCATCAACAGACCTCCGACGCCCATTCCGACAATATCTGTTTTGGTCACGGGAATATTGGCCATCAGCCGGTCGAGCACCCAATCAAACCCGTTTTCCTTCGGACTACGTGCGCAACCCGGTGCGCCGATCAACGGCTTTTCGTCGAGTTCGCCAAGGATCAACAGGTTTCCCGGATCGACCGGCATGCCGATGTGATTGACTGTTCCGCCCGCCTCCCTGATCGCCGCAGGTACGATATCATTCTGATCGACCACCGCGGAGGCGCCAAAGACAACAACGAAGTCATTTGCATTCTGCAGTTCACGTATCGCTTCCGCCAGCGGTTTGCTGGCATGGGGCGGGCGCAGTTCGGACATGACAAATCCGTGGTTCGCCGCAACCCGCGCTTCGATAACACGGCGGGTCTTGTCGAGTACAGTTGCCTTGACGGACGGCAACGTCGTCTGGATCAACCCGATACGCGAGCCGGCGAAACCTCGCACCCCGAAGGCTGTGCGATTCGTTGCCAATTCGGCAATCTTGCCAATTACAGACGCAGGGACGGCAAAGGGGATGATCTTGATGGTCGCAACCATTTGCTGCTGCTCAACCCGATCGAATGCTTTTAGCGTTGCGATCGTCACCGAAGGATCGACCGCATTAATGGCATTGATCAAGTCCACGTCGACCGTGAAAAGCCCGGCTATCTCCGCGTAGCAGTTGACACGGCCCGTTGATGCTGGCCCTGCCCGCACGCCAAACCACTGCAAAGCTTGGGTTATTCGCCTGGCCGCTTCATTTTCTTCGAGATCAGCATCTTGCAAGCGTGCTGCAATGACGTGGGTCACTCCTGCTTCGCGCAATTGCCCAATATCGTCTACGGTGAGCACGTGGCCCTTTTTCAGCTTCAGCAGGCCCGCATGGGTCGAGTGCGCAAGGATGGCGCCAAGCGCATCTTCGAGAGGGATTTCGCCAAAAATCATGCTGTCTTTTCCAAATGCCGCGCGGTTTGGAGCCCTCGTGCACGGAATGCCTTGATAATTTCACCCATAACTGCAACCGCAATCTCCGCGGGACTGGCCGCGCCGATATCAAGACCTATCGGCGAATGGATCAGAGCTATCTGATCCTCGCTGAGCCCTAGTGCCTTGAGCCGCTCGACGCGCTTTGCGTGGGTCTTGCGGCTGCCCAGTGCGCCAACGTAGAAGCATCCAGCCCTTAGAGCGCGCTCCAGCGCCTGATCGTCGATTTTCGGATCGTGCGTGACGACAGCAACCGCCGTATAGGGATCGAACGGGCGCGTTTCGAGCACATCCTGGGGCCATTCTGCAAAGAGTTTGACGTCGGGGAAGCGCTCCGATGTAGCAAACGCCGTACGCGGATCGATGATTTCCATATCGTAACCCGCGATTTTTGCCATGGGAGCCAGAGCCTGGCTGATATGCACGGCGCCAATCACCACAAGCCGGGGTGGCGGCACATGGACGTTCAGGAAGAACGACCGGCCCTCGATCTCGGCGACTGCCGATTTTCCAGACAGGAACGCCTGCCTGACCGCATCGCCGAGCAAACCGGCAACCGGGTCGCCCTCCTTGATCACGCGGTCACGCCCGTCGCCAAGATCGGTCAGCAGCAATGCCGCGCGGCGGGCTTGCCGTTCTTCATTGAGTTTCTTGAGACAATAGGGATCCATGCTCAGCCCAGCCGTTCGACGTAGACTTTGATACGCCCGCCGCAGGACAGACCAACCTGCCAGGCTGTTTCGTCGGCGACACCGAATTCCAGCATGCGCGGTGCGCCCTGGCTGATAACATCCATGGCTTCGGCGATTACCGAACCTTCGACGCAGCCGCCAGAAACCGACCCTTCGAAATTGCCGGCCTCATCGATCACCAGATGGCTGCCGACCGGGCGCGGTGCCGAGCCCCAGGTTTCGACGACAGTGGCAATCGCCACGTCGCGGCCTTCAGCCATCCAGCTTTCAGCTATCATCAGTGGATCAAGTGTCTGTTCTGTGGAATTTTGCGTAGCCATGATCATGCCTCCGGCATCAATATGGGTGCAAGCCGCCTTCAGAAAAAGAGGTGCGTTGCAACCAGCGTTTAGGATCATCGTTTTTCTCGCTCGGACGGCTGAGTACCCTGCATAGATCATCCAGTGCATCCAGATTGTGAACGGCGCGGAAATCGTCGACATAGGGTAGCATGGCTTTTACACCACGTGCACGCGGCTCGAAACCTTCAAAGCGCAGCAATGGATTAAGCCAGATCAACCGGCGGCAGGATTTAGACAACCGCTCCATCTCCACTTCGAGGCCGCCCGTATCCTCCCGCTCCAGCCCGTCGGTGATGAGCAGCACCACTGCACCTTGGCTGAGTACACGTCTCGACCAGTGGCGATTGAATTCCCGCAGGGTTTCGCCAATGCGTGTACCGCCTGACCAGTCCTGTACAGCTCCGGTGCAATGGGCAATCGCGTCATCCGGATCGCGATAGCGCAGGGATCGCGTGATATTGCTAAGCCGCGTGCCAAAGACAAAGCAATGGACCCGGCGGCGTTTCGTCATCATCGCATGCATGAAATGCAGGAAAATCCGGGTATATTGGCTCATGGAACCGGAAATGTCGGCAAGCACGACCAATGGCGGGTGCACCTCGCGGCGTGACCGGAATTTTGGCAAAATGAGATCGCCACCAGTCCTTAGGCTCGCCCGCATCATCGCCCTCGGATCGATCCGCGTGCCCTTGGGATCGCTGCGGAAACGTCTGGTCTCGACCTCATCGACGGGCAGCGTCAGCTCAACCATCGCCCGGCGCGCCTGATTGAGTTCGTCGGCCGACATCTGGGCGAAGTCCTTGGTCCGCAGCACTTCCTTGCCGGAAAATGTGAACCGTGCGTCCACATCGATCTCGGGCGGTGGTTCTCCAGGCTGGTTGCGCGAGCTGCCTTTGAACAGTGCTTCGGCAACTCGAGCCTCGGCAGCCTTTGGCTTCGATCGTTCGCGGGCCACGGCGACGGGCGAGAACATGGCCAGCATTTTCTCGATCAGCTCGCGAGAGCGCCAGTAAAGCCGGAAGGCCTCGTCGAATGTCGCGTGGTCTTCGTGCCGGGTGATCAGTACGCTGTGCAGTGTCCAATAGAAATCATCCCGAGAGCCTATACCACCGGCCAAAACCGCCTCGATCGCGTCCCGAACGGAAGCCGGACCAACCCGCAATCCGGCCTTGCGCAAGGTCCGGGCAAAATAAACGATATTGTCCGCGAGGCGGCTGTCCGCGCGTGCTATCTCGGGTGCTGAGGCGAATGCTTCCATGTCACGCCGCGTTCAGTTCCGCCTTGACTTCGTCGAGTATACGTCGTCCCTCACCGCCGGAAATCCGGGCTATGTCATCCTGATATTTGAGCAGAACGCCAATGGTGTCCGATACCGTTTCCGGATCGAGCGCGAGCTTGTCCATTTCGGTCAAAGCGCCAGCCCAATCGATGGTTTCAGCAACCCCCGGAAGCTTGAACAGGTCCAAATCGCGCAGCTTCTGTACATAACGGACGATCTCATCCGACAGGCGTTCATTGGCTGCTGGAACTTTGCGGCGGACGATCTCAAGCTCCCGCTCGGCGGAGGGATAGTCTACCCAATGATAGAGACACCGGCGTTTCAACGCGTCGTGAATCTCGCGCGTCCGATTGGTCGTTATGATGACGACCGGAGGTTCGGCAGCACGGATGGTTCCAAGTTCGGGAATCGTGACCTGATAATCCGACAGCACTTCAAGCAGGAAGGCTTCGAAGGCTTCATCTGTCCGGTCAAGTTCATCGATCAGGAAGACCGGCGCTTTGCCCGGTTCGCTTGACAGTGCCTGCAGAACAGGCCGCCGGATCAGGAATTTCTCTGAAAAAACATTACGTTCGATGGTCTTTTTATCCACCTTGCCGCTGGCTTCATCCAGACGAATCTCGATCATCTGCGCCGCATAGTTCCACTCATAGACAGCAGAAGAAACGTCGAGCCCTTCATAGCATTGCAGGCGGATCAGCGGCCGGTCCAGGGTTGCCGCGAGCACTTTTGCGATCTCGGTCTTGCCAACTCCCGCCTCGCCCTCGAGAAATAGCGGCCTTTTCATGCGTAGGCTGAGGAACAGCACCGTCGCCAGCGCACGGTCCGCGACATATCCGCCAGCCTCAAGCAGAGCCAGGGTATCTTCGATCGATTGCGGCAGTTCAGCCATCCTGACCCTAGTCCCCTGCACTGCGATAGGAGCGATTGAGATAGATCAATGATCGGCCAGGATCGCCTATATTGATGGCGGTGACCTTGCCATAGATAACATAATGCGTTGCCACATCATGCGTTGCGATGATGCGGCAATCGAAGCTCGCCAAGGCGTTCATGAGCACGGGTGCACCGGTTTGCAGTGTCTGCCAATGCCCTAGCGCGAACCTGTCCTGCTGGGATAGATCGCCCTTACCGGAGAAAGCTTCGGAAAGTGCCTGTTGTTCAAAGGACAGCGTATTCAGGGCAAAAACCTGATTTTCGATGAACAGGTGATTGAAGTCATGATTGCGGTTGAGACAAACGAGCATGGTCGCCGGATCGTCGGAAACCGAGCATACTGCCGAAATCGTAACGCCGCGGCGGCCCGCCGGGCCATCCGTGGTAAGGATATGAACCGCTTCGGCAAAATGGCTCATGGCATTGCGAAATGCGAGCGGCTCTATTTTCTGATCTTTGGCAATTAGCACAA
Source organism: Phyllobacterium sp. LjRoot231 (assembly GCF_964253365.1). Lineage (NCBI taxonomy): Bacteria > Pseudomonadati > Pseudomonadota > Alphaproteobacteria > Hyphomicrobiales > Phyllobacteriaceae > Phyllobacterium > Phyllobacterium sp. LjRoot231. The sequence continues at coordinate 2,563,046 of NZ_CAXUQT020000001.1, read as the reverse complement.
TTCTATTTCCGTTGTCCGAACCATCACTATCGCAACATTCGCCCCAACCATAGGGGCAGATCATTTTTTCCGATAACTTCCTTTTATATAGCGCGAGATTGCGCAGAGTGAAGGAAACGGTTACCGAAAACATGGTAGAGCAGAACTTGCTCTAGTGGTTCCCATCCAAGAGGAAACGGCATTTTCGCAATGAACCCCATGATACGCGCCGCAACATTTGGCCTTTGCTTGGCTGCCAGTAGTGTCGCACATGCGGAAGACAAGATTGGCGTTATCGCGCCGCTTTCCGGTCCCTTTGCGCGCCTGGGAACGCAAGTTGTCGATGGTGCGACGATTGCGATTGCTGCGAACAAGAGCGGCCAGGCTGTCTCGATCACAACTGCTGATGACCAATGCAGCGCGGCAGGCGGCGAGGCGGCAGCAAAACAGCTGGTCCAGGCAAATGTCGTGATAGTCATTGGCTTTCTTTGCGCTGAATCGCTCGAAGCAGCTCTGCCTATCCTCAATCAGAAGGGCATTCCAATCATTACCCCGGCAATACGGGCGCAAACACTGACAGAACTGCGCGCCGATCAGCCTTATCCGGTCTTCAGGATCGCGCCGTCCGACCGCAATGAGGCTAACGAAACCGGTGATACCCTCGCCGGACTCTGGCATTCGGAACCTTTTGCCATCATTGATGACGGCACGATCTTCGGGCGGGAACTTGCGGCGGGAGTGCGGGCCCGTTTGGAAGAAAAGGGCCTGAAGCCGGTCTTTGCCGATACTTACCGTCCCGGTCTCGATAATCAGAATGCACTGGTCAGTCGGCTGAAACGCGCCGGCGCCACACAGGTTTTCGTCGGCGGCGAACGCGACGACGTTGCCGCCATAGGCCGAAGCGCTGTGGCGCTCGCCTATCCGCTGGTCATCGTCAGCGGCGAAGCGTTGAACGCTACCGGGAACCGCAGCGATCTTGCCATCGGAACACTGATGATCGCGCCACGCGAGCCGCAAACGCTGGAAAGCGCCCGAAACGCCAAAAATGCGATCGAATTGGCCGGAAAAGTCCCGGAAGGCTATACAATACCAACCTATGCGGCTGCAGAAGTGACACTTCAGGTGCTGACCGCGGCGCAATCACAGCCCGGATCCCTGACGGAACTCCTGCGCAAGAATGTCTTTGAAACCGCGCTTGGTACGATACAGTTCAACGCCCGTGGCGAGCGCATCGCCGATAGCTACCGCCTGCAGAAATATGACGGGAAGCAGTTCGTACTGGAGACAAACTGAATGGCGATGAAGGCCGGCCCGCGCAATCTGATCACCGACGTCGCCGGGCTGACAGTCGGCAACGCCACGGACAACAAGATCAAATCGGGCAGCACCGTCGTGTTGTGCGAAAACCCGGCAACGGCGGCGGTTCAGGTGCTGGGCGGTGCACCGGGAACACGGGAAACCGACCTTCTTGAGCCGCACAATACGGTCGAGGCGATCAACGCGCTGGTTTTGTCGGGTGGATCGGCGTTCGGGCTCGACGCAGCTTCCGGCGTTCAGGCGGTTCTTCGCGAAAGGGGCATTGGCTTCGAGGTCGGCACGCAGCGTATTCCGATCGTTCCAGGCGCGGTTCTCTTCGATATGCTGAATGGCGGTGACAAGGACTGGGGACGCTACCCGCCCTATCGCGAGCTTGGCTATGAGGCCGCACAGGCGGCATCTGGCGATTTCGCCCTTGGAACCATCGGCGCTGGGACCGGCGCAACGGTCAAAGGCCTGAAAGGCGGGCTCGGCTCGGCTTCATCGCTGCTCGAAAGCGGCACGACCATAGGCGCTCTCGTCGCGGTCAATGCGCTCGGCTCGGTAACCGTCGGAAAAAGCAGACATTTCTGGGCGGCGCCCTTCGAAATCGGCGGCGAATTCGGCGGGCTTGGCCTGCCGCACCCTCTCCCCAGCGACGCTGTCGAGGTTAGAACAAAGTTCAGCAATGCGGCGCGGGATGCCAATACGACCATAGGCGTCATTGCCACCGATCTTATGCTCACCAAGGCCCAGGCGAAGCGTCTCGCTATCGCCGCCCATGATGGTTATGCCCGCGCAATCTGGCCTGCCCACACGCCTTTCGACGGCGATCTTGTGTTTGCTCTGGCTACAGGAACCAGCGGCAGAACGCCGGAAATAGCTGAATTCATTGACCTTTGTGCCGCTGCAGCCTCGACCATGGCGCGCGCCGTAGCACGCGGCGTCCATGCCGCTACACCTGCGGATAACGATCCCTTCCCGGTCTGGCGCTCGCTTCGCTGAACAGTTTCGATTGTGCCATGCTGCCGCGCGTGATAACCGGCGCCCACAACATTTCTACCGGAGACAGATCATGAGCCGTCCGCTCGTCATATCACCTTCCATCCTGGCTTCGGATTTTTCGAAGCTTGGCTCGGAAGTCACCTCTGTTTTGCAGGCGGGCGCCGACTGGATCCATATCGATGTGATGGACGGGCATTTCGTCCCCAACATCACCTTTGGCCCGGAAGTGGTGAAATCCATCCGACCGCTGACGGACGCGGTTTTCGACACGCATTTGATGATTTCGCCCTGCGATCCCTATCTCGAGGCCTTTGCCAAAGCCGGTTCGGACATCATTACCGTCCATGCGGAAGCCGGACCGCATTTACATCGTTCACTGCAGGCAATCCGCACACTCGGCAAGAAGGCCGGCGTCGCCATCAATCCGGCCACTCCGGAATCCACTATCGAATATGTGCTGAATGACGTTGATCTTATCCTCGTGATGACGGTGAATCCCGGTTTTGGCGGGCAGAAATTCATTGCGGAAACCTTGGAAAAGATCAAGAATATCAAGGCGATGATCGGTGATCGCCCGATCGATCTCGAAGTCGATGGCGGTATCACCGCGGGGACGGCACCATTGGCCGTGGCCGCGGGGGCCAACGCATTGGTAGCTGGATCAGCCATCTATAAGGGCGGGACAGAGGCGGCTTACAAGGTCAATATCGACCTCCTCCGCAGTTCAATCCGCAGGGGATCGTGATGGTTTTCCGCTGCGCTTTTCTCGCCTCGCTTGTTGCGTTCCTGCCAGTCACAGCATGGGCTGGAGACGCGGCAAAGCTTGATATCATTGGCTTTTCCAAGGATGGCAGAACCTTCGCCTTTGAGGAATATGGCGTGCAGGACGGCTCTGGCTTCCCCTACGCCAACCGGTTCTATATCGACACGGCAACCGACAAGTTTTTAGCGAAGACGCCGGTTCGGGTCAGGCTGGATGATGAAAATTCATCGGTGGAAAACGCCCGCGACAAGGCGGGACGCGATGCGCAAGGCGTGACTTCCCTCAGCGATGAAGAACTGCGCGCCAATGCAGGTAATGCCGTGGCATCGAACCCCGTAACGGAGCTTTCGGCCGACCCGTTCAAGGTGAAAATCAACCCGAGATTCGTGTTTCCCGCTGTCGATCCGGCACTGACCTTACAGCTCGAAGAGATCGCTGTTCCGCCGAGTGAAACGTGCCAAAATCTCGGTGAAATCAAAGGCTTCCGGCTGACGCTTGTCGAAGACAAGCCGGACGCCAAACCTGAAACTCTGCACGAAGACAGTGCCGTTCCGGCCAGTCGCGGCTGTCCGCTAGGCTATAGTATTGGCGCGGTCCAGACCCTATATCCAGACGGCGGAAAACCGGTAATCGCGGTGATGATTGCGGTCCGTGGAACAGGTTTCGAGGGCCCGGATTACCGCTGGCTGGCGGTCACCAAGCAACGATAGGCGCGCCCCATAGCAAAAAGTGGACAAAAGGTGCGTTGAGTGATCGGCTTCGCTCTGATAGACCGCGTCTAAAGCCTACAAGGACAGGAAAACATATGATCCCGCGCTATTCGCGTCCCGAAATGGTCGCCATCTGGTCCCCGGAAACGAAATTCCGCATCTGGTTCGAAATCGAGGCGCATGCCTGCGACGCGTTGGCGGAGCTTGGTGTCATCCCGAAGGAAGCGGCGAAAACCATATGGGAAAAGGGCGGCGCGGCCACTTTCGACATCGATCGTATCGACGAGATCGAGCGCGAGACCAAGCACGATGTCATTGCTTTCCTTACACATTTAGCCGAGATCGTCGGTCCCGACGCGCGTTTCGTGCATCAGGGCATGACCTCGTCGGACGTGCTCGACACCTGTTTCAATGTGCAATTGATGCGCGCCAGCGATATCCTTCTCGCCGATCTGGACAGGCTCTTGGCGGCCCTGAAGAAGCGGGCTTTCGAGCACAAGGACACGGTCACCATCGGCCGCAGCCATGGCATCCACGCCGAGCCGACAACCTTCGGCGTCAAGCTGGCCCAGGCCTATGCCGAGTTCGAACGCTGCCGCAATCGCCTCGTCGCAGCACGCGCGGAGATTGCAACCTGTGCCATCTCCGGTGCGGTCGGCACCTTCGCCAATATCGATCCGCGCGTGGAAGAACATGTCGCCAAAGCATTGGGAATGCAGGCAGAACCGGTTTCAACGCAGGTGATCCCGCGTGACCGCCACGCCATGTACTTTGCAACCCTTGGTGTTATCGCTTCGTCGGTCGAGCGGCTCTCCGTCGAGATCCGCCACCTGCAGCGGACGGAGGTTCTTGAGGCAGAAGAGTATTTTTCGCCGGGCCAGAAGGGTTCGTCGGCCATGCCGCACAAGCGCAATCCGGTGTTGACCGAGAACATGACCGGCCTCGCCCGCATGGTCCGCGCCTTTGCCCTGCCAGCGATGGAGAATGTCGCGCTATGGCATGAACGCGATATTTCGCACTCTTCGGTCGAGCGCATGATCGGCCCAGACGCGACGATCACCCTCGATTTCGCGCTGGCACGCATGGTCGGCGTCATCGAAAAACTGTTGGTCTATCCAGATAACATGTTGAAAAACATGAATAAATTCCGAGGCCTGATCCACTCACAGCGCGTGCTTCTGGCGCTGACGCAGGCTGGTGTTTCGCGCGAGGATTCCTACCGCCTGGTGCAGCGCAACGCCATGAAGGTATGGGAACACGGCGCCGATTTCCTCGAAGAACTGCTGGCCGACGCCGATGTTCGCGCCGCCCTGCCCGAAGCGACGATCCGCGAGAAGTTCGACCTTGGCTATCACACCAAACACGTCGACACGATCTTCAAGCGGGTGTTTGGCTCAACTGGCAACAACTAAATTAAAGCTTCAGGTTGATAAAAGCATCCCGGATTCGAGGATTCTTGCATAGGAATCGGATGTTCTTGTGTGAGAGTCGCTTGGGTTTGCGCAATTCATGCGGTGGAATAGCGGTTTCGCACGGCGAAACGGCAAAAAACCGCCAGTAAAAACGGGATGATTCGGGAAATTAATTGAACGAGCGTTCGATTAATTTTTCCGGGATTTTACAGGTTGGAGTTGTAACGGGTTGAAACGCCGTAACGGCGGGTACGGAGCGCCTCTCTCTGAACTCTCTGCCAGCACTTCTCCATTGTCCTCAAGCACCCGCCTCTCCGTCATCCTCGGGCACCCACCTCTCCATCCTCGGGCGCCTCCCTCTCCGTCATCCTCGGGTCAAGCCCGAGGATGACGGAGAAGGAAGTGCTCGACGATTGTTGGAGATGGAGGTGGCTGACAACGAGGGAGCACGTAAGCGCCCACTAACCCTTCATCGGCACAATGCGGATGACGTTACCCCAGGGGTCGACGATCTCGCGCTCGCCCTTGGCATCGGAGGAGCTGAACTCGGCCCACGCCAATCCGGAGCGGTCGTTGTCGCGCCGGCCGGCGCCGCGGCTCTGCCACGAATTCGCTGCGACGTGGTGATGGTAACCGCCGGTTGACATAAACACCGCGCTGCCGCCAAACCCCGCAACCGTCTGCAACCCCAATTCATTCTGCCACCAGCTTTCGGCCTCTTTGGCGTTGCCGACGCGCAAGTGCAGATGGCCAACCATCGTCCCATCCGGCGCCATGTCAAAAGGCACCTCATTGCCGGGTTCGCCGAGCAGATTGCCGACATCCAGCGCCTCGGTGCCCATCTGCACGGAAGTGCCGTTCCATTTCCAGTTCTCATGCGGCCGGTCGGCGTAGATCTCGACGCCGTTGCCTTCCGGGTCGGTCAGATAGATCGCCTCGCTGACCAGATGGTCGGAAGCGCCGACAATCGGCGTGCGTTTGTCGATCGCCCGCCTCGCCCAGCGGGCAAGATCGGCACGCGCCGGCAGCAAAAACGCCGTGTGGTAAAGACCGGCGCTGTGCGGATCATCGGCACGAACAGCCGGCGCCTGCTCGATCTCCAGCAGCGGCGTTTCGCCCGCACCAAGAATAACCGACTGGCCCTTGCGCGAAATCTCGCGCAGACCGACAACGTCCTCATAATATTTCGCCAGCGCATCGGCGTCCTTGGCCTTGATGCCAACCTTCGACACATGGGTCGGTGCTGTCGCTGCAAAAGGTATATTATCCATCTTTATCTCCGCGCGGGCTGTTCCCGCCGTCGCGACAAAGGCCGCTGCACCACCAACCACATCCCGGCGTGTGAGCTTCATCCGCATCTCCTCGCAACATATCAGTTTCGTTATGGATAAGGTCGGCTTTATCCACGCTGGAGACAAGCCCAGCAGGATCGAACAGCATGTTCACAAATAGTGAACTGATCGAAGGGGATTGTTTACTGCAATTTCTTCTGATCGATTGTCCCAAAGACGATAATCACGCTGCCTCAATTTTTTCCCGCGCAGCGCTCGCTATAAACGCGGAACGAGTCACCCCTCGTAGCGTCGCTGCCTCATCTATAGCATCCAGCAATCCTGCATCCATTGTGAGATTGGCCCGTACTGTTCGTCCTGAATCGAGAGCCAGTGGAATCATAACGGCCATTTCGCCGGCTTCAAGCTCACCTGATGCAAGGATGGCCGAAATCGAAGTTGGAGCCGGAATTTCGAACCCACCGCCGCGCTTATGAGCCATCACGTCGCGAAGTGCGATTGTCACGTCAGCAATTGCTTGTTCCGGGCTTGCACCCGCACCAACACAGCCCGGTACATCGGGAATGCGTACACCCCAGACAGCGTCAACTCCATCCAAGATTCCAACATAATAGGTCATTTTGCTATGTTCCTTTCAGTCGTGGCCTATAGGCCAACAACGGATCGCTTACATCCAACCCGCTGCTTTTGCGATAGATCTCGCAGTTCCGGGGGATAATTCCCGGTGACGTGGCACCGGAATCATCAGTTCCGGTTTATCCTTGCGAATAAAGCGGTCGTGATTGCCGCCACCGACATTGACCCACCCCTCAGCTTCCAGCCGCGCCACGATCTTGCGTGTGTTGATCTCTGGCTTGGGCATCTCAATCCATCGTTAGTGCAATATAATGCACCAATCTGGCACGAAGATCAATGACATTCGTGCATATAAATGCACCATTACTGCAAATCCGAAGAAGGGTAGTATCTGGAAGCTCGAGCGTGCAAAGTGCCGGCAAATAGCAGAAGCCGGCTATCTCTCCCCTTGCGGGAGAGGTAGCGATTTCAGCATCTTAGCTCTTGCTAAGTGCTAGAAATCGCAAGAGAGGCGAATATGTTCAACATGCTCAAACAATCCCCTCTCTCTGGGATTTTCTAAGGATTTAGCAAAGGGGCCAAATCCAAGAAAATCCTTTCTCTCCCGCAAGGGGAGAGATAGTCGGCATCGGCTGTCGCGACCTGCTCACCGTGCTGTATTGCGATCCCGCCGCAATTTTCCTAAATACGGCGCATGAAAGTCAAAGACACCGATATTCTCATCGTTCCCGGTTATACCAATTCCGGCCCCGACCACTGGCAGACACGCTGGGAGGCAAAGCTTTCCACCGCCCGCCGCGTCGAGCAGGCGGAGTGGGCGAAGCCCGTGCGCGAAGACTGGGTGGCGGAGGTAGTCAAATCCATCAACGCCGCAACCCGCCCGGTGGTCGTGGTCGCGCATTCGCTCGGCGTGCCGACCTTCATCCACGCCATTCCCGAGATTGGCGACAAGGTCAAAGGCGCCTTCCTGGTAACGCCGCCGGACGTTTCCAACCCGAAGATCCGGCCGAAGCATCTGCTGACATTTGGCCCCTACCCGCTTGAGCCCTTCACTTTTCCATCCATCGTCGTCGCCAGCCGCAACGATCATTATTGCTCTTACGAGGTGGCCGACGAACTCGCCGCATCATGGGGTTCGATGATCGTTGATGCCGGCGATAGCGGCCACCTCAATTCGGAATCCGGCCACGGCCCCTGGCCGGAAGGCTCGATGGTTTTTGCTCAATTCCTGTCAAGGCTCTGATCTGGCAGCCGGAAGGAAGAGATGTCTTCCTTGATCTCTGCGGACATTGCTATAGGCTCGACCGAAGCAGTGTCTGCGGACACCAAAAACTGCGCTTAAATGGAGGAACCAGACATGAAACTCTACTCGCGGCCGCTATCCCCCTACTCCTCCATCATCCGCAGCATCGCCTATTACAAGCAAGCCCCCATCAAGATAGTCGCGCCGCCGCCGGGTTTTCCAATCCCGGAAGAATTCCGCGCCATTTCGCCGTTCAACCGCATTCCGGTGCTGATCACCGGCTCCGGCCTTACCATCATCGAGGCCTCGGTGATCGCTGAATATCTGGAAGAGCATTTCCCCGAGCCATCTTTGCTCCCCGAAGATTCCCGCGATCGCGCCATCGTGCGCATGACGGCACGCACCGCCGAACTCGAGGTTCTGGCGCCGGTGATGGAACTTTTCGAACTGTTCTTCATGAAGTCGAAGGATGATGCGCGCATCAGCAAGCTGTTCAAGCAGATGGAAATCGGCCTGACCGAGATTGAGAAGCGCATCGGCAACGGCCCTTACGCGCTGGGCGACCAGATGACTCTGGCAGACGCCTGGCTGACACCGACACGCTTCGCCTTCAATAATTTCCGCGTCATGTCCGGCCGCGAAGACCTGCTCGATCCCTATCCGAAATTCGATGCCCTTCAGCAACTTATTATTCAGGATCCGGTGCTATCGCTGGTCTGGTACGAGATGACGGACGGGCTCAAAGTGTTCCAGGGTGAACTCGAGTCCGCCTGAATTTCCCCTTATCGCGCATAACCCAAGCGCAAATTTAAAGTGCACCTGCGTCCCTTGCTCGCCCAAGGGGCTCACGGCGCAGGTGTGGAGAATGAAGCATGAAGACGCCGACGATCGCAATCGCCGTAATAATTTCGCTCGCGGCGCTTGCCGGATGCCAGTCGAAAGGCAAACCCGGACCTGGCTCGCTGGCCTTCGCATCGGAAAAAGCCGCCCTGCCAACGATGGAGCGCGTGGCGATCGCCGCCAATAATTGCTGGTTCAAATCGGGCGATTCAAGCTTCAAGCCTTACCGTCTGGCGCCGGAACTGAATTCCTATTCGGGACGCCCGCGCATTCTGGTCGTCCCTGCGAGCAATCCGGGCGGACGCCCGCTTCTCGTCGTGCACGCGGAAGGCAACCCGGCCAAGGTCGAAGCCTTCGGTCCGCTCATGAGCAATTCCGCCAGCAATCGCATCGCCGCCGATGTGCGGCGGTGGGCCGGTGGGCAGACATCCTGCTCGGCGACGTCCTGATAAATCCACCCCGATGGTCATCGGACTGAATTCTCGGAACGCCGCTCGGCGAGATGTCAGTTTTCAAGCGGAGAAGTAATTCTCGAGGTCTGCTTCGACGTGATCGCGTGTCAGGCCGAGATCTTTCAGCCCGTCATCACCAAGACGTCCAAGTTGAAGTCGCGTCTGGCGCTTCATGACTGCATTTTCAAGCCAAGCCACGACACGGGTGAGTGTTTCGTATTGAAATAATGCCAGGCCCGGATGATCTGGCCTGGGATCTACATAAATCGGACCCATATTCGCCTCCATGTGACGAGCGATCGACCTCTATATCGGTACCGGCATCGTCCCACACAAGATGCTCCATTCAATCCCAGAAGAAACGCTTGATCTCGCGCCTTGCGTCAGCCGGATCAACGCCAATGTCGTCGAGCAGATCATTGTTGAGCTCGCTCAGATGCATGCGCGTCCGGCGCTTCAACATCGCTCGACCAAACCAGGCGAACAAAGCCGGGATTGTACCTGACATTGCGCGCCTCTCAGCGCTACCGCCACGGCCTTCAGCAAGGCATTCCGTCTTGATTGTATCAATTGTGCTCATAATATCGATCCTTTCAAGCCACATTGACTCGAATTTCAGACGATTGTTCTATGTATTGACTCAATTGGAATCGCAATATTACAATTGTCACCATGACAAATTGGCTCCCCGATCTAGAACAAGGCAAGGGTCCGCTTTATCTGCGACTGGCAGAGCGGATCGAAACCGACATTGCCGAGGGCGTTCTCGCGCCCGGCACCAAACTGCCGCCGCAGCGCAATCTCGCCTTCGATATCGGCGTGACGATCGGTACTGTCGGCCGGGCCTATAATCTCATCCGCGAGCGCGGCCTTGTCAGCGGCGAAGTCGGGCGCGGCACCTATGTGACCGATCACAAGCAGATTTCGCTGGTTCAGGCGCCACCGCACACGGAGCCGTTTGGCGGCACGCGCGGTCCGGTGGCAACACCCGGCAAGATTCGCATGGACTCGACGGCTGCAATCGAGGTCGGCCAGTCCGACGCGATGGAACGGCTGCTGGCGGAGATCACCAGACAATTCCCGCGCGAGATGTCGAGCTATTCCCGCACCCTCCCCGCATCATGGCAGGAGGCGGGAAGTAAATGGCTGTCCGGTGCGGGCTGGGCTCCGGAGCCGGCCTCGATTGTGCCGACGCTTGGTGCGCATTCGGCGATTCTTGCGGTCATCGCGGCGATCACAGTTCCCGGCGACAGGGTCGCCTTCGAGGACCTGACCTATTGTTCGGCGGCGCGCAGCGTCAATCTCATGGGGCGGCGCAGCATCATCCTGCAAACGCAGAACGGCAGCGCCACGCCCGACGATTTCGAGCGGCTTTGCGCGCAGCAGCATCCGAAGCTGGTCTTTCTCATGCCGTCACTGCACAACCCGACGGCGACGACCATGCCGGAAGAACATCGCAGGGCGATTGTCGAGATCGCGCGGCGGCACAATGTCTGGATCATCGAGGACGAAATCTACGGTTCGGTGATGGGCCATGATCATGTCAAGATCGCCGATCTCGCTCCGGAGCGGACATTTCATATTGGCGGCCTGTCGAAATCCGTGGCTGCGGGTGTGCGCGGCGGCTGGGTCGCCTGCCCTCCGCATCTGGCAGCACGCGTCCACACCGCCCACAAGATGGTCACCGGCGGCATGCCCTTCATCATGGCGGAACTCGGCGCACAACTGGTCAATTCAGGCGAAGCCGACACGATCCGCGCCAAGGTCCGTACCGAGATCGCAGCGCGCGAGGCGGTCGCCCGCTCGGTTTTTGCCGGCATGGAGTTCTCCTCGCAGCCGCTTTCGCCATTTCTCTGGATGAAATTGCCCGACCCGTGGCTGTCAGGCACGTTCAAGAGCGCGGCGCTCAATGAGGGCGTGCTGATCGACGACGAAGACGAGTTCAAGCCGGGCCGCACGGAGAAGGTATTCCACCGCGTGCGCCTCGGATTGACGGTGCCGAACACGCGCGATGAGGTGACACAGGGCTTCAGCATCCTGCGGCGGCTGATGGAAACGGAAAATGCGAGTTATGATAGTTATTCTTGAGATATCATTTCGACCGTCGAACAGATAAGCTCGCGTTCATATTCTGACGCGGTCGTTTTTAAAGAGATTGATTTATGCTTTTTTTGATATTAAATGATGTGCCATGAGATGGCGCGTTGAAGTTCTCAACAACGCCGTCGCCGGTGATTTGGATGCATGGCCAGTTGAAGTTCGTGCCGCGCTCGTCAAAATCATTGAACGAATTGAGGTAGTTGGCCTCACCAAAATGAGAGAGCCACATGTCAAACATTTGCGAGGCAAGCTCTGGGAAATGCGCCCAAGTGCGAGCGGAAATGATGGCCGGGCTCTTTATGTGACCGCCCGGGGATCCAGAATTATCATTGTGGCGGCCTTCATGAAGAAAGGCCAGAAAACCCCACAGAGGTGGCTTGATCTGGCGGAAGAAAGAGCGAAAGACGTGATCTGATGACCATTCCCTTCAAAACATTGAAAGAACGCTGGAACGCCGATCCTGCATTTCGCGAAGCTTATGACAAGATCAGCCCCGAAATGGAGATTGCTTTTGCTATTGCCGAAGCGCGCCATCGCGCCAAACTTACTCAGTCACAGTTGGCGGAAAAAATAGGCTCCTCCCAGGCAATGGTGGCGCGCTGGGAGAGAGGCACAACTATGCCTTCGACCAAATCCTTGACGAAGGTGGCGCAGGCGACGGGTTCGCGCCTGCGCGTTCAGCTGGAAGCCGAGTAGCGCCCTCTATCCTCAGCCCTTGCCCAAATACGGGATAGTCCCGACTATATCGGTATCGTCGATGAGCTGGAAACGGCTTTCGCTGCCATCCTGACGGGCATTCGCAAAAGGGGCGTATTCGGGATCATTCGCGAAGGCTTCGGCTGCTTCAGCGGTCGGAAACTGCAAAATGGCGATGAGCGTCGTCTCCAGCGGCTTGCCCTCGAGCACTTTGATGTTGCCGCTGCGTGACAAATACTTGCCGCCGTGCTTGTGCACGATATCATGCACCGCGGCTGCATATTTCGGCACCCATTTGTCATCAGTCACTTTCACGTCCGCGATCAAGTAAACCGTCATTGTCCTACCTCCCGGTATTCAGGTGTTCGTCTGGAGTGCCCAGCCGCAGTCTGGCACGGGAAAGCCGGAAGTTCCAGTTCAGGAACTGTACCGGCATACGGCAACGTCCTCGCCTCAGATCGCTGTAAATCCATTATCCACGAAGAGATGTGTGCCGGTGATGAAGCTCGCTTCGTCGCTGGCGAGGAACAGTGCGGCGCGCGCCACCTCCTCCGGCTCGCCGATGCGCCCCTGCGCCGCGCTCATCGCCTCATCCGAGACGTCCACACCTCGCTTTTGCAATTCGTCCACCTCGCGCAACCCATGCGGCGTGCGGATGAACCCCGGGCAGACCGCATTGCACCTTATGTTCTTGTCGCGAAACTCGACGGCGATGGCCCGCGCGAACATATGACACGCACCTTTGGTCGTATCATACAGGACTTCCATCGGCGTTGCCGCCACGGCTGAAATGGACGATGTGCAGACGATCGAACCACCACCCGCCTTTAGCATTTGCGGGATGACGGCCCGTGTCATCAGATACATCGAGCGCACATTGACCGCATGCAGCCAATCCCACTCTTCGACTGTCGTTTCGAGAAACGGCTTGATGACGATGGTGCCGGCATGATTGAAGAGAACGGTGACGTTGCCGAATTTGCCGGCAACGCCGGCAACGGCCTTCTGCACTTGTGCCTCATCCGAAACATCGGCAACGAAATAGCTGGCCACACCGCCATCTGCAGTGATTTCCGCTACGGTGGCAGCAGCCGCCTGCTCGTTGCGGTCGATGATTGCCACTTTCGCGCCCTCGGCAGCGAAAAGTTTCGATGCCGCGCCGCCCATCCCGGTTGCGCCTCCGGAAACGATTGCCACCTTGCCTGCCAGTCTGCCCGTCATTTGAATCCCCCTTGAGCCATATTATTGCTTGTGAGAATAACGTTACGCCGGGCGATAGGCCCGGACAAGCGCCGCATCCTCCACCCGCGACTCTCTCTGTTGATTCAGCCCTTTTTCCTATCGCGCCGCAGGACTACATAAGCTAAAGAAGGCCAAAAGCTCTTCCCACGCACGGATATTCCAGGACCCATGACCATTTCCAATACTGTCAAGATCACACCGGAACTCGTGGCTTCGCACGGCCTGAAGCCGGACGAATATCAGCGTATCCTCGATCTGATCGGTCGCGAGCCGAGCTTTACCGAGCTTGGCATCTTCTCCGCCATGTGGAACGAGCATTGCTCCTATAAATCTTCGAAGAAGTGGCTGCGTACGCTGCCGACCACTGGGCCGCAGGTCATCCAGGGCCCGGGCGAGAACGCCGGCGTCGTCGATATCGGCGATGGCGATTGCGTGGTCTTCAAGATGGAAAGCCACAATCACCCCTCCTACATCGAGCCCTATCAGGGTGCGGCGACCGGCGTCGGCGGTATCTTGCGCGATGTGTTCACCATGGGCGCACGGCCGATCGCAGCGATGAATGCGCTGCGTTTCGGCGAACCGGCGCATCCGAAGACGCGTCATCTCGTTGCCGGCGTGGTCGAGGGCGTCGGCGGCTATGGCAATTCGTTCGGCGTGCCGACGGTTGGCGGCGAGGTCAATTTCGACGCGCGCTACAATGGCAATATCCTCGTCAACGCCTTTGCCGCCGGTCTTGCCAAGACCGATGCGATTTTCCTGTCCGAAGCCAAGGGCGTGGGTCTGCCCGTCGTCTATCTCGGTGCCAAGACCGGACGCGACGGTGTCGGCGGCGCGACCATGGCATCGGCGGAATTCGACGAATCCATCGAGGAAAAGCGCCCGACCGTACAGGTTGGCGATCCCTTCACCGAAAAATGCCTGCTGGAAGCTTCGCTGGAATTGATGGCGTCCGGCGCGGTCATCGCCATTCAGGACATGGGCGCGGCGGGTCTCACCTGCTCGGCGGTGGAAATGGGTGCCAAGGGCAATCTCGGTATCGAGCTCGATCTCAATACAGTGCCGGTGCGCGAAAAACGCATGACCGCCTATGAGATGATGCTGTCCGAGAGCCAGGAGCGCATGCTGATGGTGCTGCGCCCGGAAAAGGAAGAAGAGGCCGAGGGCATCTTCAAGAAATGGGGGCTGGATTTCGCCATCGTTGGCTACACGACCGACGACCTGCGCTTCCGCGTGCTGCATGATGGCGAGGAAGTCGCCAACCTGCCGATCAAGGATCTCGGCGATCAGGCTCCGGAATATGACCGTCCGTGGATGGAACCGGGCAAGCATGCGCCGCTGCCTGCCGCCAATGTGCCGGAGGTCGAGGATTATGGCGCAGCGCTGCTGCAAATGCTCAATTCACCCGATCTTTCATCGCGCCGCTGGGTCTACGAGCAGTATGATACGCTGATCCAGGGCAACTCCCTGCAGGTACCGGGCGGCGACGCCGGTGTGGTGCGCGTCGATGGCCATCACAGCAAGGCGCTGGCGTTTTCGTCGGATGTGACGCCACGTTATTGCGAGGCGGATCCCTATGAGGGCGGCAAGCAAGCGGTGGCCGAATGCTGGCGCAACCTCACTGCCGTCGGTGCCGAACCGCTGGCAGCGACTGATAATCTCAATTTCGGCAACCCGGAACGGCCCGAAATCATGGGGCAACTGGTGAAGGCGATTGGCGGCATCGGCGATGCCTGCCGCGCGCTGGCCTTCCCGATCGTTTCGGGCAATGTCTCGCTTTACAACGAGACCAACGGCCAGGCGATCCTGCCGACGCCAACCATCGCCGGCGTTGGCCTCATCCCCGATTGGACCAAGACCGCGAAGATCGGCGGCATGCGCGATGGCGATGTGCTGATCCTGCTCGGCGGTGATGGTACCCATCTCGGCCAGTCGATTTACCTGCGCGACCTGCATGGCCGTGCCGATGGCCCTGCGCCGGCAGTCGATCTCAGCGTCGAGAAACGCAACGGCGATTTCATCCGCTCTGCCATCCGGAACGGCCAGGTGACCGCCTGCCATGACCTGTCCGATGGCGGCCTTGCCATCGCCTTGGCGGAGATGTGCATGTCTTCAGCCAAGGGGGCGAGCGTCGAAATCGGTGAAACCCATCCGCATGCCTTGCTTTTCGGTGAAGACCAGGCGCGCTATCTTGTCGCCGCCTCTCCGGACATGGCCAACGTCATCACCCTGAACGCAGAAGGATGCGGTGTTCCGTTCCGCAAACTCGGAACAGTTGGCGGCAATGCATTGACGATCGGACGGCATCTCACCATATCTGTAACGGACCTGACAAAAGCCCACGAATCGTGGTTCCCTGACTATATGAGCGGTCAGGCAGAAGATAGAATACAGGCCGCTTGAGGAGAACGACACATGGCAATGGACGCGCACGATATCGAAAAAATGATTCGAGACGCCATTCCGGACGCAAAGGTAACAATCCGCGATCTGGCGGGTGACGGTGATCATTATGCCGCTGAAGTCGTCGCGGAAAGCTTTCGCGGCAAGTCGCGGGTGCAGCAGCACCAGATGGTCTACGATGCGCTGAAGGGCAATATGGGCGGCGTCCTGCACGCCCTCGCCTTGCAGACCAGCGCGCCGGATTAAAATCCGGCTATTTCCAGCATCTATCCTTTGACAAAAAGATATTAGAACGGCCAAACAAATCGCCGCCGAGTGGAAAGATGACAATGGCTGAGAAATTCTACGATTTCGACCCTGCGGAAATGCTCGACTCCGACGAGGCCGTGGAAATATTCCTGACCGAAGCTATGGCGACCGGTGACGCAAAGTTTATTGCAGCTGCCCTTGGCGTGGTGGCACGTGCAAAAGGCATGAGCAAGATTGCCAGTCAAACAGGGTTGGCACGTGAGCATCTTTACAAATGCCTGAGCGAAACCGGGAATCCCACGCTGGAGACAACATTGGCTGTCCTGAAAGCCATGGGATTCCACTTGGCTCCCAGACAAGATGGAGCAACGGCAAGAAATCCCCTTATTGATTGTCGAGCCCCGCACTCCCAACTATAGACAAGTTACTTGCGTTCACGTGCCCATCGTGCTTTTTCTGGGCAAAGAATTGAGGTAGATTGACCTCAAAGCGTTTTTTTGGCCGTGATTCCTCCCTCGCGGCCGCGAAAGGAACCCGAAATGAGCGGTATCAACGAATTCATCGACAATGAGGTCAAGAGCAACGACGTCGTTCTCTTCATGAAGGGCACCCCCGGCTTTCCGCAGTGCGGCTTCTCCGGTCAGGTCGTGCAGATCCTCGACTATATCGGCGTCGATTACAAAGGCGTGAACATTCTTTCCTCCAATGAACTTCGTCAGGGCATCAAGGACTATTCCAACTGGCCGACCATCCCGCAGCTTTATGTGAAGGGTGAGTTCGTCGGTGGGTGTGACATCATCCGCGAAATGTTCCAGGCGGGCGAATTGCAGTCTCTCCTCAGCGAAAAGGGCGTTGCCATCAAGGCCGCCTGATTACGCTCTAATTCCAATCGGTTCCGGGGAAATCCGGAATCTTCAAGTTAAAGGCGTCGGCCGCTCCGACGCCTTTGCTTTGCTTTGCAGGTTTGAAAATGGATGCCTCCGCCGACACATCTCCCTCACGCCTCAAGGGGATGGGTAAAGTCGAATTCATCGGCCTGATGGCCATGCTGATGGCAGTCAATTCCATGGCGATCGATGTCATGCTGCCGGCTTTGCAGCAGATCGGCGCCGCCCTTGGCATCAGCAGCGAGAACCATCGGCAATATGTGATTTCGGCTTACCTGCTCGGCTTTTCCGTCGCGCAGCTGTTCTTCGGGCCGCTATCGGACCGTTTTGGACGCAAGGTTCCGATTTTCTGCGGGCTGATCATCTATATCGCTTCGGCTATGGCCTGCGTCTTTGTCCCGAGTTTCGGCGCACTGCTGTTTTTCCGGGCGCTGCAGGGCATCGGCTCGGCTGCTACCCGCGTCATCGCCATTTCGGTCGTCCGCGACGTCTATGGCGGCCGGCAGATGGCCGAGGCCATGTCGCTGATCATGATGGTGTTCATGATCGTGCCGGTTATCGCGCCCGGTACCGGTCAGATCGTGATGCTGTTCGGTGACTGGCGCCTGATCTTCATTTTCATGGCGCTGATGGCGAGTTCAGTCGCAATCTGGATGTTCCTGCGCCTGCCGGAAACCATGGACCCGGCTGATCGGCGTCCTTTCACAGTGGTATCGGTTGCCAAGGGCTTCAGGATCGTGCTGACCAACCGGGTTGCACTTTGCTATGCGCTGGCAAGCGCCTTCATCTTCGGCGCAATGTTCGGCTTCATCAATTCGGCACAGCAGATCTATGTCGAGATCTACGATCTCGGTGTGTGGTTCCCGCTGGCCTTCTCCGTGGTCGCGATCACCATGTCGTTCTCGTCCTTCATGAACTCGCGCTTTGTCGGGCGCTTCGGCATGCGTCGCCTGTCGCATGGCGCATTGCTGGCCTTTTTGGCCATCAATGGCATCTGGCTGTTGCTTACCCTTTTCGGACCGCAGCCGACGCCGTTCGTGCTCTATCTCGTGCTGTTCTCACTGGCGATGTTCCAGTTCGGCTGGATCGGTTCGAACTTCAATACGCTGGCGATGGAGCCGCTCGGGCATGTTGCCGGCACGGCATCATCCGTGCTCGGCTTCATGGGCACAGCCGGCGGCGGCGCTATCGGCGCGCTGATCGGTCAGGCCTATAACGGCACGACCCTGCCGCTGGTGACAGGGTTTTTCGTGCTGTCGCTGATCGGTCTGGTGTTCGTTCTGATCGCTGAACGGGGTAAACTATTCCAGCCGCAGAACAAGCCGGTTTGATTTCATTTCGTGCGATCGACTCGGCCCTGTCTGGCAATCAATATCGGCCGTAAAGCCTGTCGTATCTCTTCGAGAAAACTGGGACCGAACTGTCCACGCGGTATCTGATTGGGTTCAAAGAAATAGGACCGCTCAGCAATGTCATAATTGTATTCGCCGACCGTGATCCAGCCGCGCTTGAGCATGGAGAGACCCGCACGCCGGATTTCGAGTGGCGGGATTTCCAAGGCGGCTTGACCTTGAAAAGGCGGCGTCCCTGAGATCGGCAAGATGACCAGATGGGTAATATTCTGACGCGCATCTGCCATGGTAATGGCGAGGCAAACAGGACGGTCCTTCTCGCTGTGCTCCCGTCCCTCGTTCTCTTGCCAGCGCCACAAATATGGATAGGTAACGATTGATCCGTTTGGAAAACGATCAGTCATCCTTGCCGGCCTGATACTCGGCCGACTGGCGGTCAAGCTCATTCACCAGGAGCTCGGCAAGTTCAGGGGGAGTTTCACCCGGCCCATAGGCGCGTCTTGGATTGTCATTGCTGATCAGGCGATCAAACGTTTCTGCAGAAAGGACGACCACGGAGGCGCGCCCATGCTTGGTCAGCTTGATAGGTTCACGCTGCGCCTCGTCGTGATATCGTCCGAAATTCCGGATAAATTCTGCTGTTGAAACGGTCTTTGTTTCCATATCGATGTCCTCGCAATAATTTCTGCATTATACATATAATTTGTATATCTACAAGCGAGGGTGCAGGCAACTGGTTCCAGCCGCAGAACAAGTCCGTCTATTCCAACCAGAGCGTCTCGCGCAGATCGTCCCAGTTAGCCTTGTTTGGAGCGATGAGGATACCGCCGTCGATATGGTGCGGTAGATAAGCCGAACCATCGAAGCGGCCCGCATAGCCACCTGCTTCCTGGTGGATTAAAACGCCTGCCAGATGATCCCAAGGCATCAGTTTGTTGAAGATGGCGAAATGCGCGTGACCCGAGGCGATCAACCGATATTCATGGGCAGCGGTGCGGAAGCCGAAGGAGGCCCTGCACCTGGCATGATTGCGCGCCAGCGTCGTCCGCAGCGGTTCCGCCACGAACTGCCATGATATGGCGCCCAGCATCTCCGAGACAGGCACAGGAGGTGCGACGGAGACCTCGCGAATTGTATTCGCGGCGGAGCGGATATGGCTCCCCGCCCCCTTCACACCGATAATCCAGTCCTGCCCGACCGGATCGTGGATGATGCCGGCGACCGTCTCGCCATTGACGACGACAGCCAGCATGACCCCGAAAAGTGGAACGCCCGTGGCAAAATTATAGGTGCCATCAACCGGATCGAGCACGAAGGCTAGCGAGGCATCCTTGAGTTTGCCGAGCAGCGACACGTCAGCCTCGCAAGCCTCCTCGCCGAGCACAAACGCATTCGGATAGCGCTCGCGCAACCGCGCAGTGATCACCCGTTCCGCGTTGACATCGGCTTCGGTGACCAGATCCAACGCTGACGTCTTCTGCCGGATATCGTCCACGCCAAGCGACCGGAACCGCGGCATGATTTCCTCAACAGCGACCGAAGCGAGCAGATCGCTCAGCCAGTCGATCGCCTTGTCATCAAATATCATTTGCTGCAGCTCCGTTCAGGGACAACCCGGCAAAATCGAAGATCTTGCGATCCAATAAATGGCTCGGGCGGGTGTTGGCCAGCGCGCGGATCATGATTTCCTTGCGGCCGGGCATGCGCTTTTCGATATCCGACAGCATCGCCTTCATCATGTTGCGCTGCAGACCGTCCTGGCTGCCACAGAGGTCACAGGGAATGATCGGGAATTGCATGGCCGCGGCGAATTTTTCCAGATCGTCCTCTGCGCAATAGCTCAAGGGACGCAGCAGCATGAGATCGCCCTCGTCGTTGAGCAGTTTCGGCGGCATGGCGGCGAGGCGCCCGCCGTGGAATAGGTTCATCAGGAAGGTCTCGAGAATATCCTCGCGGTGATGGCCGAGTACCAGCGCCGAACAGCCCTCCTCGCGCGCTACGCGATAAAGATGACCGCGCCTGAGGCGCGAGCAGAGCGAGCAATAGGTCTGGTTTTCCGGCACCTTCTCGGTGACGATGGAATAGGTGTCCTTGTATTCGATACGGTGTTCGATGCCGTTTGCTTTGAGGAAATCCGGCAGGATGTGCTTGGGGAAGTTCGGCTGTCCCTGATCGAGATTGCAGGCGAGGAGTTCCACAGGAAGCAGACCGCGCCATTTCAGATCGAGCAGCAGCGCGAGGAGCCCATAGGAATCCTTGCCGCCGGAAAGCCCGATCAGCCAGCGCTCGCCCGGCTTGACCATGGCGAAATCCTCAAGCGCCTGGCGCGTGTTGCGCAACAGCCGCTTGCGCAGCTTGTTGAACTCGACATTGGACGGCACGCCGAGAAACATCGGGTGACAACCGGCCACGTCACTTAAATCTGGCTCATGAATGGTCATGTGAACACCTCATCGCGCTTGTCTTGCATCGCAAACGGCAGCAACGCAAGCGCTCTGTCCCTAACTCCTGCGCAACTCCGGACGGAAAACCGCTTCACACTTTTCCTGGATTTGCTCTATTGCCCGAACACCGACCAGCCGGTGCGCTGCGCCAGAAGTTCCAGCGCCGCCGAGCCAAGCAATGAATTGCCGACTTCATTCAAGCCCGGCGACCATACCGCGATCGAAGCCTTGCCGGGAGCGATGGCGAGAATACCGCCGCCGACGCCACTCTTGCCCGGCAGGCCGACGCGATAGGCGAAATCGCCCGAGCCGTCGTAGTGCCCGCACATCAGCATCAGCGCGTTGATGCGGCGGGCACGGCTTGCCGAGACGACGCTGCCGCCATTGAGCGGATTGCGCCCGGCAGAAGCGAGATAGAGCCCGGCATGTGCAAGCTGGCGGCACGACATGGCAATGGCGCAGTGGTGGAAATAGACGCCGAGCACATGTTCAACGGGATGATCGAGATTGCGGAAGGCTTTCATGAAATTCGCCAGCGCCACATTGCGATAGCCTGTCTGCGTCTCGGAGCGGGCAACATTGTGGTCGATGGCGATGCTCTCATCATCGGCGAGGTGCCGGATAAACTGCACGATCTCGCCAATCGCTTCCTTGGGCAGGTGTCCGGCTAGCACCACATCGGCTACTGCGATCGCACCGGCATTGATGAACGGATTGCGCGGCTTGCCCTTCTCCTGCTCGAGCTGGACGATGGAATTGAACGCGTTGCCCGACGGCTCCCGCCCGACCCGCTTCCACAAGCCGTCGCCGATCTTGCCAAGCGCCAACGTCAGCGTGAAGACCTTCGAGATGCTCTGGACCGAAAAAGCGGTATCCGCATCACCTGCCGTATGGATCTTGCCATCGACCGTGACCAGCGCGATGCCGAACTGCTTTGGGTCGACCGTCGCCAGCTCCGGGATGTAATCCGCCAGCTTGCCTTCGCCGATCCTGCCGGCAAGATCGCTATAAACGCTATCGACGATGGCCTGAAGATCGGTCATGCGAAACTCCGGTTGAAAAAAAAGCCGCCAGGATTTCTCCGGGCGGCTTCTTTTAAAACTCAATACTGATTAACGCGAATAGAATTCGACAACCAGGTTCGGTTCCATCTGTACAGCGTATGGCACATCGGAGAAGGCCGGAACGCGGTTGTACTTGGCAACCATCTTGTTGTGATCGACTTCGAGATATTCCGGAACATCGCGTTCAGCCAGCTGAACGGCTTCCAGAACGATCACGAGCTGCTTCGACTTCTCGCGGACTTCGATCACATCGCCAGCCTTGCAGATGTAGGACTGGATGTTGGTGCGGCGGCCGTTGACGTTGACATGGCCGTGGTTGACGAACTGACGCGCTGCGAAGATCGTCGGAACGAACTTTGCGCGGTACACGATCGCATCCAGACGCGACTCGAGCAGACCGATCAGTTGTTCGCCGGTGTCGCCCTTGCGGCGAGCGGCTTCTTCATAGGTCTTGCGGAACTGCTTTTCCGAAATATCGCCGTAGAAGCCCTTGAGCTTCTGCTTTGCGCGCAACTGCACACCGAAATCGGAGAGCTTGCTCTTGCGGCGCTGACCATGCTGGCCGGGACCATATTCACGGCGGTTGACCGGGGACTTCGGACGGCCCCAGATATTTTCGCCAAGACGGCGGTCGATTTTATACTTGGACGATTCGCGCTTGCTCATCGCATTTCCTTTCAAACAATTAGAAATCGAAGTTCACACTTCGATTCAAGGAAACGCGCCCTCCTCTGCCTTCCGTTTTCGAAGACTGACAGAATGACCCACGCACGCTTTGCGAGATCACTCACGGGACACGTCAAATGAAACGCAGAGCCGTTAAGCCCTGCGCTGGGGTGGCTTCTAGTGTGAAGGTTTGGTGATGTCAAGCCAGACCCGCATGTTTCAACGGATCATATAAATTGAAACCGATGCCGTATTTCACACGTTAGGGTAGACGCTCAACAGGAGTAGAGCCGGTAATGACCCTATTCTCGCGGCAGTCGCATTGCTCGGCGATCGTTCTTCTATCCCTCACAGCCTGTATTGCAAGCACCATAATCATCGGTTCGGCCAGTGATGCGGATGCGCGGCATCGGCGTGGTCACCACGCGAGGCAGGCAAAGAGCATGCGCCCGCCCTTGCCGGCCATGGTACCGATACCGGAGGCCAATCCTCGCGCAGTTACCGCGCCGGAGACGCCGAAGCCCGAGGAAAAGCCTGCGACAGAGGTCCAAAAGGCTGACCCGCAGACAACGCCCGTTCCTGAGCAGAAGCCCGCGCCCGAGGCAAAACCGACGGAGAAACCTGTGGAGCCCCCCAAACCAGAACCACCCAAGGCTGAGCAACAGGGCCCGATGCCCGATAGCGCTGCCAAGGAACAGCCAAAGACCGAGCATGAGGAAAGCGTCGAGAAGGCTGAACCATCGACCTCGCCGGATCGGGTTTACCAAAATGCCTGTCCTGCCATCATGAACGGCGAGGTTCAGGGCGAGATCATTCCACCGCTTTCCGAAGGTGTCTGCGGCGAACGCTCACCCCTGAAGATCACCGCCATCGGCAAGGATAATGCGGTCAAGCTCGCCGCGGCGATCACTACCAATTGTGCAATGGCGGGAACATTGGCGAGCTGGGTGGTTGAAATACAGCAAGAAGCGCAGAAGGATTTCGGCGCAGAGATCGAAAGCATAACCACCGGCTCGGACTATCAATGCCGCAAGGTCAACAATGGCCATCAGGGCCGTGTTTCCGAGCACGCCTTTGCCAATGCCGTCGATATCGTCGCGTTCAAGTTCAAGAACGGCAAGGTGACGGAATTGACGTCAGGATGGAAGGGGAAACCGGAAGAACAGACATTCTGGCGCGCGCTGCACAAGGCGAGCTGCGACCGCTTCATGACCGTGATCGGTCCGGACGGCGATGCCGCGCACCAAGGCAATCTGCACCTGGATTTGGGCTGTCATGGAAGAAAATGTGAGGCGCGCATCTGCCAGTAGAGCAAGTTTATTCCTCCCTCGCCTCATCGAACACCTTGCGCGCTTTCCGCAGATGATCGCGGTTGGCCACGGCCCATTCACCCAGCGCACCCACGGGAACGGCAATCGAATGGCCGATCTTCGTCAGCGCATAGGTCACTTCCGGCGGCGAAGTCGGCTTGACCGTACGGCTGACCAGGCCATCGCGCTCCAGCGAACGCAGCGTCACGGTCAGCATGCGCTGCGATATGCCCTCAATCATCCGCCGCAGAACATTGAAGCGGCGCGGGCCCGACTGAAGGTTGATCAGCGTCAACAGGCTCCACGAATCGCCGACAATATCCAGCACTTCGCGCATCGGGCACCCGCCTGCACCGTCCGATTGCATGGCCGGCATCGATTCAAGCAGTGGTACTTTGCCTTCGGTTTTCGCATGAATACTCATATCGGCCTCTCGCTCGCGGTGGTTACTTCCATGTGCCCTAAAACGGAAAAAGTGCGTACTTCTCTCGACCCGGCTTCTAGCATAGATAGTTATTATTAGTAACCAGAAAACGATGCGTACCCGCATCAAAGGAGCGAGTTATGAAAATTGCATTGATTGGCGCCACCGGCTTTGTTGGCACAGAGATTTTGAAGGAAGCTGTGTCGCGCGGCGATAGCGTCACCGCCCTGGTACGCAGCCCCGACAAGGTGGAAAAGCTCAATGCCGTTACGGCGGTTGGGGCCGATGCGCTCGACACAGCCGGCCTCGCAGCCAAACTCAAGGGCCATGACGTCGTCATCTCAGCCTATAATCCGGGCTGGGGCAATCCGGATATCAAGGCGGTGCATATCGCGGCCAGCAAGTCGATCACCGAGGCAACCAAGCAGGCTGGCATCAAACGGCTGATCGTTATTGGTGGCGCCGGGAGCCTGTATAATGAGGCCGGCGGCCAGTTCGTCGATGGCGATGGCTTCCCGGCCGAATATAAGGAAGGTGCATTGGGCGCACGCCAGGCGCTGAACGATCTGCGCAACGAAAGCGATCTGGACTGGAGCTTTGTATCGCCGCCGTTTGGTCTTGCTCCCGGTGCGCGAACGGGAAAGTACCGCCTCGGCAAGGACCATCCGGTTTTCGATGCCGAAGGCAAAAGCGCGATCAGCGTCAGCGATCTGGCGGTGGCGATT
The DNA here is from genome assembly GCF_964253365.1 of Phyllobacterium sp. LjRoot231. Taxonomy (NCBI): domain Bacteria; kingdom Pseudomonadati; phylum Pseudomonadota; class Alphaproteobacteria; order Hyphomicrobiales; family Phyllobacteriaceae; genus Phyllobacterium; species Phyllobacterium sp. LjRoot231. The sequence continues at coordinate 2,537,919 of NZ_CAXUQT020000001.1, read as the reverse complement.
CTGGATGAGGCGGAAACGCCAAAGCATATAAAGCAGCGTTTTACTGTGGCTTACTGAGATGGGCTCCCCTTACCCTCCCCCTTGTGGGGAGGGAAGCTGCGTAGCAGCAGGCAGGGGCATTTTTTGTGATTTTAAAGACCCCTCCCGTCGCTTCGCTCCTGCCCTCCCCACAAGGGGGAGGGTAAGATGCGGCATCGTTGTTGCCTACAAATGCCACGACGCAATCCCAGTATCCTTTTGGTGCCTCGGCAACCGCGACGTGCGTTCTTCACATAGCCTCATCCTGCGCTTAACTATGCCAGCAAAGTTTAACGTAGGGTACGACCATGGAACTCGGCATTTATACATTTGCAGGAATGAGCCCCGATCCTTCGACCGGCGTTGCCATCAGCGCGCATCAGCGCATGCAGAACCTTATCGAGGAGATGGTGCTCGCCGACGAGGTCGGGCTTGATGTGTTTGGCATCGGCGAACATCACCGCCCGGATTTCGTCATTTCCACACCCGCGATCGCTCTGGCGGCTGGTGCTTCGCGCACCAAGAACATCCGCCTGACCAGCGCCGTGACGGTCCTGAGTTCGGATGATCCGGTGCGCGTTTTCCAGGAATATGCGACACTCGACCTGATTTCGTCGGGCCGAGCCGAAATCATGGCCGGGCGTGGATCGTTCATCGAATCCTTCCCGCTGTTCGGCTACGACCTCAACGACTATGACGAACTGTTTGCCGAGAAACTCGATCTGCTTTTGAAGCTGCGCGCCAGCGAACGCGTAACATGGAGTGGTAATTTTCGTGCGCCGATCGACAATCTCGCGATCTATCCGCGCCCGCTGCAGGATCCCCTGCCCGTCTGGATCGCCGTCGGCGGCACCCCGGCATCTGTGGTCCGCGCCGGAACGCTCGGCCTGCCGCTGGCCGTTGCGATCATCGGCGGCGAACCGCACCGTTTTGCACCGCTGGTCGAGCTCTATCGCCAATCGGGCGCCAAGGCCGGACACGCGCCGGAAAAGCTGAAAGTCAGCATCAATTCACATGGCTATGTTGCGGAGAACTCGCAGGCAGCGTCAGACGAATATTGGCCGTCCTATGAGGTTGTGATGAACAAGATCGGCCGCGAGCGCGGCTGGCCACCGAGCAACCGCAACCAATACGAAGCTGGACGCTCCATGCGCGGCGCACTGCTGATCGGTTCGCCGCAGGAGATCATCGACAAGATCATGCTGCAGCACAGCTATTTCCAGCACGACCGCTTCATGTTGCAGATCGATCTTGGCAGCCTGCCGCACGCGAACACCCTGAAGGCAATCGAGCTTTACGGCACCAAGGTCGCGCCGGTGATCAGGAAGGAACTCGGCGGAGCGGAAGGGAAGATCGAGGCTGAGACGCTGGCGTAGCGCCTGAAAGATAGTAGCCGGGCACCCCTCCCCCAATTTGCGCTCGAATTCACTCGATTGTCTGGACGCTCGGCGGCGCCTTCGACTTGCTTTTCACGAAGGGAGACCGCGCGGCCATGAAGTTGGAAATCTCGCTGAACTGGAGATAACCGTCATGGTCACGATCGATTTCGGCAAAATGGTCGGCGATGAAGCCCCAGCCAGCATCTTTCGCACCCTGCGCGGTGAGAAGATGGTTCGAGTGCCCGGCTGCGGCTTCGAAACGCTCCCTCAAATCGTTGTCGACCTCCTTTTGCAGGCTTCGTTGCGTCAATGGCTCGCGCACCGTTCCAGGCGGATCGGGCGGCGGAAAGCCCAACCGCTCGCTGGCGCTAACCTGCGAAAGATTAACGATGATGACTGCAATAGTGAGCAGGACCGCAGCAACCAAATCAAAATACCGCATGAGATACTCCTAGTTCAAGGCAATTGCTGGCGGGGGGCTATAGTGAGGCGCGTCGTAATATTCATCGAGCGCTGCTTTCATGGGAACGCGCGCTTCCTCGGAGACATAAGTCATATGCCCGCCCTTGAAATTCTTGACCGGAACACGGTCTGCCAAGCCGACGCTCTTTAAATCCAGCTCTGTCTGGTAGAACGGCGTGACGAGATCGTAGTAGCCGTGGAGGACGAGCACCTTCAGGGAAGGATCGTAGCCCAAAGTGGCCGAGAGGGCGGGAAGGCTGTTTGTAGTGTTTCGACCTGCACCCCAGTTCCAATTTTTGTTTGCGGGGCTGGTGCCGCCAGCAACATTGCTCGACATGTAGGTTGTCATGGCACGGTAGTTGAGAAAATCTGGCAAAAGATCGGCAATTCCCTTATCGAACGCCGCGTCCTCATAATAGCTCGGATCGTACGGATCTAAGCCATTGATCTTCGGAATTATCATACGGGCGTCGTAGGAGTTGTAAGCGTAATCCTTCTTGGTCAAGAACATGAAATCGCTGTTTTTCTTGTTAGGATTGGTCTTCCAGGAGTCACTGGAAATACCGGTCTTGTCTTGCATATCCTGCAGGAACTGCTTGCCGGCTGTGCTTGCAGCATAGTCTGTCCATTCCGAAGGCTTGGCTTTGTTCAGAAACTTCTCCAGTGCAGGACTATAGGTTCCGCTCACGAATGTTCTCAATGTATCCACTGACCCTGGTATGGTCGCCAGACCGTTCACCGTCGACAATTTGAAAACGTCAGCGAGCATGGCAAAAGCAGGCACAAATCCGGCACAAGACGCGCCGCCATAACGGCAATTCGAGACGTAACTCAATATAGGCGCGTTAAGGACGATCCCCGATAAAACGACGGGGTCTTTTCCGGACGGATCCGGGTCGAACTGGCTCTTCCCGCCCTCCTCGATCAGCCTGGACAATATCGGAACGCGAATGCCCGAGTACGATTCCCCATAAATATATTTCGGCGAAAGCTGGCGGTTGTTGACGTTCACATAGCGTACGATGAAATCACGGACGATCTTTGCATCGACCTCCGGGCCCCAAAATTCCCTGTTTATGTGCGGTTTGATCGCTTGCGAATAGCCGGCACCGGGAGGATCGACAAAGACCAGATCCGTTTTGTCCAGAAGTGACTCTTCACTGTCAATCAAGGGAAAACTGCTTGGCCGCTTTTTGAGCACGGCGTCAGGTATGACAGGTTCGCCCGTCTTGAGACGCTTTGGCGCGAAGGAACCCATGTGCAGCCAGATCGATGGTTCTCCGGGCCCGCCATTGAAAAAGAAGGTGACCGGCCTTTGCTCGTGCGGAAGCCCTTCGCGCGTATATCTCTGCGGTCAACTCGGTGGTTTTCGTTGTCAGGAGATTTTCGATCTCGGTGTTGAGCTCAGCGGTCTTCGTTGCCCGCAAATTCTCGATTTCGGTGTTGAGTTCTCCATTCCTTGTTATCCTGAGGTTGGCTATCTCGGTATCGAGTTCGCCGGACCTTGTGATCCGCAATTCAGCGATTTCGGTCGTCAGGTCCCCGGTCTTCTTGGTTTTGAGATTGGCGATTTCGCTTTCAAGCGCTGTGGTTTTTGTTGTCTTGAGGTTCTCGATCTCGGTATTGAGCGCTGTGGTTTTCGTCGTCCGCAGACCGGAAATTTCGATGCCCAGCGCTTCAGTCCTCGTCGTGCGCATATTCTCGATCTCGGTTGTCAGGTCACCGGTCTTCTTCGTCCGCAGATTCTCAATCTCGAAGTCCAGCGCCGCGGTCTTCGTGGTTCTGATACCTGCCAGCTCTTCCTCGAGCGCGTCGAACCTTTGCTGCCGCAAAGCCGCCGCATCCGCTTCCGCTTTCATTTTTGCATTCGCCAGCAGACCCGTAATGTCGATCTGCGTCTTGTCGCGAAGGGCCGCTGCATCGCTTTCGGCCTTCGCCTTGATGGCAGCAGCCTCGGCATCAGCCTTGACAATCCCGTCCGCTTTGTAAGCAGCAAGCTCGGCATCGGTCGGCCCGAACGTGCTTTGCGACGTGTCGTTGGGCGATGTATCATCGGCGGGCGGAGAATTCGAACCGTTACAGGCTGAAAGACAAAGGACGGCGAAAATGCCGAGGGTGCGTAAATTCATTCTGGTTCTCAAAAATTGCTAAAAAAGCAATCAATGAACAACGCTGCGTTGTAAGGCAATTAGGCTAAAGTTGTAGATAGCCTATTTTTTAACAACTATTTGAAAAGATTATAATTTAGGCAGCGATCCGTTCAGATCGTGTCGAGGCCGAAACCCTGCATGAGGCGCCGCGTCGAGAAATCCGGATTGCCCGAGGTGAAAACCGCGATGTCGTCGCCGTGTTCGGGCTCAGTGCCGGTGCCGTTCGGCTTGATCAAAGACAGCGCCCGGCGGGCGATCGCCTCAGCCGGATCGAGCCAGTCCACCGGCCAAGGCGCAAGACGCCGGAAGACATTGGCGAGAAAGGGATAGTGCGTGCAGGCGAGCACAACGATATCGGTGCGTTCGCCGTCCTTCTCGTAGAAACACGGCGCGATCTCCGTCCTTATGGCATCGTCATCGATGTGGTCGCCGCGAATATGCGCCTCGGCCATACGCGCCAAATTCTGGCTGCCGACAAGACGCACATGGCATTTTGTGGCAAATGACTGGATGAGATCGCGGGTATAGGCGCGCTTGACGGTGCCGGGCGTCGCCAGCACCGTGACAAGCCCTGACGAGGTGCGTTCCGCCGCCGGTTTGATCGCCGGGACAGTGCCAACGAAGGGCACTTCGGGATAGGCCTTGCGCAGATCTTCGAGCACCAGCGTCGAGGCGGTGTTGCAGGCGATGATCGCTATTTCCGGGTCGTGTTCCGCGATCAAGCCGCCGAACAGATCGACGATGCGCGCGCGCAGCCCGCCCTCCTCCCATTCGCCATAGGGAAAACCGGCATCGTCGGCGACATAGACAAAGCGCCGGTCCGGCATCAGCACCCGCGCCTCGCGCAAAACGGTCAGGCCGCCAATCCCACTGTCGAAGGCAATGATCGGCCGGTCGGCTGCCAAATCATTCATCGCTTGGCGATTCTCCGCTGGGTGTTTTCGCTGGTGGTTTCTCGCGCTTGCGTCCTTCCGGTGCACCGGAGCCGCGCGGGGTCTTCGGGCTGAAATAATCGAGCGACACGAGAACGCCGCGCAGAAGTTTCAGTTCGGAATCGGAAAAGCCTGCCTTTGTGAGCACACCGCGCAGATTGTTGACCATGATCTCCTTGCGCGCCATCGGCCGGAAATAGCCTCGCGCCTGAAGGGCATCTTCGAGGTGGTTGAAAAAGCCCTGCAATTGCTCTTTCGGTGCGGGCTCGAGCTCCGGCCCGCGAAAGGCAGTGTCGGTATGCTTCTCCAGACCTGATTTCATCCACTCATAGGACATGAGCAAAACCGCCTGTGCAATGTTCAGCGACGAGAATGCCGGGTTGACCGGAAAGGTCACCAGCTCATCCGCAAGACTGACTTCGTCATTATTGAGGCCGAAGCGCTCGCGGCCGAAAAGAATGCCGGTCTTCTCGCCCTTGTTGAAGCGCTGGCGCAGGGTTTGGCCTGCTTCGACCGGGCCGCGCACCTGTTTGAAAGCGTCACGCTCGCGCGCCGTGGTCGCATAGACGAAGTGAAGATCCTTGATCGCCGATGGCAGATCGTCGAAGACCTCTGCCGTATCGATGATGTGGTCGGCTTTGCTTGCGGCAGAGCGTGCCTTGTCGTTGGGGAATTCCTCGCGCGGCTTGACCAGGCGCAACTCCGCCAGACCGAAATTTGCCATCGCCCGCGCCACCATGCCGATATTCTCCGGCAGTTGCGGTTCGACCAATATGATCGCCGGGCCTTCGGCAATCAGAGTTCGCTGTCTGTCTGTACCGGCCATGTCCATTCCTTAGCTGACGTTCCGCCCTCATAGCTCGCGTTTTTTTGATGAGCAATGCTGCGCATCGATAGTGAGTGCGCGAAGGGTCGATGCCGGTTATCTCCCCCCTTGCGGGGGAGAAAGCGATTTCAGCATCTTAGCTCTTGCTAAGTGCTAGAAATCGCCAGAGAGGGGATCGTATGCGGTATACTACGGAAAATCCCCTCTCTTGAATTTTCTAAGGATTTAGCAAGCGCTAAACCCAAGAAAATCCATTCTCCCCCGCAAGGGGGAGATAATCGGCATCGACGTTCACGATAACCTTCCCTCTTCTTGAGCAACTGTCTTTGCGTTCTGCAACCACGGTGCTATAGGGGCGCGAACCCTCACTTTAATCCAGTGCTGACACCCCCAGACGCAGCAAAAAAGAGGCTGACTATCCATGGCAAAGATCAAGGTTGCAAATCCGGTCGTCGAGCTTGATGGCGACGAGATGACTCGCATCATCTGGCAATATATCAAGGAAAAGCTGATCCATCCTTACCTCGACATCGACCTGAAATATTACGACCTCGGGATCGAGCACCGCGATGCGACCAACGATCAGGTGACGATCGATGCGGCCAATGCGATCAAGCAATATGGCGTTGGCGTCAAATGCGCCACCATCACCCCGGACGAGCAGCGCGTTGAGGAATTCGGCCTGAAGAAGATGTGGAAGTCGCCCAATGGCACGATCCGCAATATTCTCGGCGGCGTCATTTTCCGCGAGCCGATCATTGCCAAGAACGTTCCCCGCCTGGTTCCGGGCTGGACCCAGCCGATCATCGTCGGGCGTCATGCTTTCGGCGACCAGTACCGCGCAACCGATTTCAAGTTCCCGGGCAAGGGCAAACTGTCGATCAAATTCGTCGGCGAGGATGGTGCGACCATCGAACACGAAGTCTATGACGCACCCGGCGCCGGTGTTGCCATGGCCATGTACAATCTGGACGAGTCGATCCGCGACTTCGCCCATGCCTCGTTCAACTATGCCTATAACCGCGGCGTACCCTGCTATCTGTCGACCAAGAACACCATCCTCAAGGCCTATGACGGCCGCTTCAAGGATATCTTCCAGGAAGTGTTCGACGCGGAATTCAAGGACAAGTTTGCGGCCAAGAAGATCACCTATGAGCACCGCCTGATCGACGACATGGTCGCTTCCGCACTGAAATGGTCCGGCGGCTATGTCTGGGCCTGCAAGAACTATGACGGCGACGTGCAGTCCGACATCGTGGCGCAGGGCTTTGGCTCGCTCGGCCTGATGACCTCGGTGCTGATGACGCCGGATGGCCAGACCGTGGAAGCCGAAGCTGCGCACGGCACCGTGACCCGCCACTATCGCCAGCACCAGAAAGGCGAAGAGACGTCAACCAACTCCATCGCCTCGATCTTCGCCTGGACGCGCGGCCTTGCGCATCGCGCCAAGCTCGACGGCAATGCAGAGCTGGAGCGCTTTGCTCTCACACTCGAGAAGGTCTGCGTCGATACCGTCGAAGCCGGCTACATGACCAAGGATCTCGCCTTGCTCATCGGTCCGGATCAGCCCTGGCTGTCGACCACCGGTTTCCTCGACAAGATCAACGAGAACCTCTCGAAAGCCATGGCCGCCTGATCTGGCACCTGATGCAACGAAAAACCCCGGTTCGCCGGGGTTTTTTGTTGGTGCGAGGTATCTTTTAGCGTATTGACGCACCCTTAAATGTGAACTATAGATTACACATGATCGAAGTGCGCAAGACCGCCGTCTTCTCTGAGTGGTTTGACGCTTTACGCGATCTCCACGCCAAGGCGCGCATTCAGGTTCGTATCGACCGCATTGCTCTTGGATTGATGGGCGACGTGAAATACTTCGAAGGTATCGGCGAAGTTCGCATTGATTATGGCCCGGGTTATCGCGTCTATTTCGTCAAGCAAGGAGAGACGATCGTCATCCTTCTCTGTGGCGGGGACAAGAAATCACAGAGCCGCGATATTTTCGCCGCGAAGAAATTGGCAAAGGAGTGAGCACCATGGCCCTCAAAACGACAAAGTGGGACAGCGCCGACTACCTCGGAAGCCCCGAAGCGATTGCGGCTTACCTCGAAGCAGCTTTTGAGGACGGGGATCCCAAGGTGATTACTCATGCGCTCGGCACCGTAGCCCGCGCCAAGGGAATGACTGAGCTGGCACGCAATACCGGTGTTACGCGGGAAGCGCTGTACAAGGCACTTAGCGAAAAAGGTGACCCGCGACTGACCACTCTCCTCAGCGTCATGAAGGCGCTCGGTCTTAAACTGACCGCTGCAGCCGCCTGACGGAGCGCTCCGACGGCGAAGTCTCCGAAATCAATAAAAATACGACAGCATTGTTGACATAATCGCGAATTTGCGGTCGAGTGCCTTCACAAAATTGCGGAGGAATGAAATGAGCGACTGGGATGCCCGGTATTCGGCACGCACCGGCAAGATGCGCGCTTCCGAAGTTCGTGAACTGTTGAAGCTGCTTGATCAGCCGGACATCATCTCCTTCGCAGGCGGCATTCCAGATCCGGCGCTGTTTCCAAAAGACGCGATCAAAGACGCCTATAGCGCCGTGTTGAACGACAGCGCGGACGCAGCACTGCAATATTCGGTCAGCGAAGGCTACAAGCCGCTGCGCCAATGGCTGGTGCAGCACATGGCATCCCTCGGTGTCACTTGCAGCATCGACAACATCATCATCACCACCGGATCGCAGCAGGCGCTCGATTATCTCGGCAAGCTGTTCATTTCGCCGGGCGACACGATCCTCACCACGTGGCCGACCTATCTCGGCGCGCTGCAGGCGTTCAATGCCTATGAGCCACGCTATGACCGCTTGATCCCTGAAGGCGGCAACATGACGCCGGCGGCCTATAAGGCCAATGCGCACGCGGCAGGCGGACGGGTCAAGCTCGCCTACCTCACCGCCGACTTTTCCAATCCGACCGGCGAAACGATCGGCCGCAGCGACCGCATGAAGCTGGTTGAGCTGGCGCACGAACTCGATATCCCGCTGATCGAGGATGCCGCCTATAGGGCATTGCGCTACGACGGAGAGAACGCGCCTTCGCTGCTTGCGCTGGATATCGAACGTGAAGGCCATATCGACCGCACGCGCGTCCTCTATTCCGGCAGCTTCTCCAAAACCCTTACGCCGGGTTTGCGTGTCGGTTGGATCTGCGCGGCGCAGCCGGTCATCAGCAAGCTGGTTCTGATCAAGCAGGCGGCGGATCTGCACAGTCCGACCATCAACCAGATGGTCATCCATCACGTGGCGGAGCGCCATTTCGATGCGCAGGTGGAACGAGCACGCTCCCACTATCGTCAGCGGCGCGACCATATGCTCAAAGCCTTGGCGCAATATATGCCGGATGGCGTGACATGGACAAAGCCGGAAGGCGGCATGTTCGTCTGGATAACGCTGCCCGGCCATATGGATGGGGCAACGCTGCTTGCCCGATCGATCGAGAAAATCCGCGTGGCTTTCGTGCCGGGCGTCGCTTTCCACGCCGATGGCACCGGCAGGAACACGATAAGGCTGAATTTTTCCCTGCCCGATGCGCAGGCGATCGAGACCGGCATGTCGCGTCTTGGTGAGCTCATCAAAAGCGAAATGGATCACATCCGGAAATAGCCGCCGCAACAGCGTCAAGTATTTACCGGATCGCAAGTCTCATCTTCCTGCGGTATGATTGAGCGTCACAGCGCCATCGAACCAAGGGGACTGAAACGATGACCACGCAGCATTTCTTTTTCCGATTGATCCCGCCGCGCCCGACTTTTGCCGACGATATGGACGATGACGAACAGGAGCTGATGCGCCAGCATGTGACCTATGTCAGCGAATATTTCGAGGAGGGAACCGTTCTCGCCTATGGCCCCGTGCAGGATCCAGATGGCTGGTTCGGCATCGCGCTCCTCGAAGTGCTGAGCCATGACGAGGCGGTGCAATTTGCCGAGAACGACCCGACGGTCATGGCGGGGCTGAACCGCTATACCATCGCACCAATGCATATTGCGGCAGCGCGGGGCTTTCGCGCGGGGTAGTTTCTCATGCCCACCTACAAAATCTCGTCGAACTTCCGAGACGAATCTTGAGCGCCAAGATCTGCCGGGGCGGCGTTGATCGTTGGAGCCGCAATCGTTGGACCGAGTTTGCTTTTGAGTTTCAGCGCTTCTCGAAAAGCCAGAGCAGCTGCTTTACCAGTAACCTTGCCTGATTTGCCGACAAGTTCAAACTCATACCCCTTTGTTGCAGCCGCCAGGAAGTCTTCTTCGCTCAGTGTAACGATGCCGTTTGTGGTGACCATACACGGTGCCTGAAAACAAGGCTGCCTTTCAGTGCTTCCCTTAACGTACTCAAGTTCTTTTCCAAAGCTCCACGCTTGGTCGAAAGAAACTCTGTCGAAACTCGCATACACCGTCTTGAAGCCGTACCCGGCTTTAGTGGAATAAAAAGGGCGCACCTGCAAGAAGGTGAATATTGCATAATTGGCCGTAACGACTGGACCATAAGCAGTCTTGTCGCCCATGTGAACGTCGTTCACTATTGCAGACTGCGTGATACATGAACTCAAGATTATTGCTACGAACGGCAAGCCGAAAAAGCGTTCCAACTGGGGCCCCGGATAGCTAGAATCAAAACCAGAATTGCTACTTTCTCGGCTTCACAGGCATTCGGAGGCGCGTACAATTTCGCATGTCCCCGGCAAACGCAGATCACCAGCTGCATCCTGTGCTATGCTGCGTCCATAAACTTCTCTAAAAATGATCCAAACAACTTGTATAATTAAAGTATTGCACAGGATGTAAAAACAAAGCAAGTACTGCCAACTCATCAATAAGTATCAAATACCAATGCTTGTCCAATAACAACCTCAGATAGATTACCAGCCGCGTAATACACGCGGCTGGCTGATGATAAATATTATCCCGCCAAGGCCTCGCGTACGGCTGATACGGCGTCCTCGGCCTTGGAGCCATCCGGGCCGCCGGCCTGCGCCATGTCCGGACGGCCGCCACCGCCTGCCCCGCCGAGTGCAGCGGAGGCAACGCGGACGAGATCGACGGCGCTGTACTTGCCCACAAGATCATCGGTGACGCCGACGACGGCGCTGGCCTTGCCATCATCCGAAACGCCAATGAAGGTGACGACGCCGGAGCCGACGGTCTTCTTCGCATCGTCGGCGAGCGGCTTCAGGTCACGCGGATTGACACCGCTGACCACCTTGCCGATGAAGCCGACGCCATTGACCGTTTCGGACTGCGCGCCACCGGAAGCCGGGCCACCCAGTGCCAGTTGCTTCCGGGCTTCAGTCAATTCGCGCTCAAGCTTGCGGCGCTCATCCATGAGCGCCGAAACACGCGACAACGCATCCGTAGGAGTGGACTTGAGCACGCCGGCGATTGCCTTGACGCGTTCATCCTGCTCTTCGAGATAGCGGCGGGCCGCTTCGCCGGTCAGCGCCTCGAGGCGGCGCACGCCAGCGGCGACGGCGCCTTCGGAAACCACGCGGATCAGGCCGATATCGCCGGTGGCGCGCACATGCGTGCCGCCGCAAAGTTCGGTCGAATAGCTCTTGCCGGCCTTATCGCCGTGCAGCGCAGTGCCCATGGAAACCACGCGCACCTCATCGCCATATTTTTCGCCGAACAGCGCCATCGCGCCCTCGGCAATCGCGTCATCCACGGCCATCAGACGCGTCGTTACCGGCGCATTTTGCAGGACGATCTCGTTGGCGAGATCCTCGATGACAGCAAGTTCCTTTTCCGAAATCGGCTTCGGATGCGAAAAGTCGAAACGCAGCCGGTCCGGCGCGACGAGCGAACCCTTTTGCCCGACATGCGTGCCAAGCGTCTCGCGCAGTGCTTCATGCAGGAGGTGGGTTGCTGAATGGTTGGAGCGGATGCGGGTACGGCGCGCATGATCGACCGTGAGTTCGACTGGTGCGTCCACCTTCACAGTGCCTTTGGTCACGGTGCCGATATGGACAAAAACGCCGTCGTTCTTCTTCTGTGTGTCAGTGACCGTCACCGTGAAGCCATCGCCGGAGATGGTGCCGGTATCGCCCTGCTGGCCGCCGGATTCGGCATAGAACGGCGTCTGATTGACGACGATCGACACGGCTTCGCCTTCGCTGGCTGTCTCGACAAGCGCACCGCTCTGTACCAAGGCGGTGATGACGCCTTCGGCCTTTTCCGTTTCGTAGCCGAGGAATTCCGTGGCGCCGACCTTGTCCCGCACCGAAAACCAGACGGTTTCCGTTGCCGCATCGCCCGACCCGGACCAATGAGCGCGGGCTTCGGCCTTCTGCCGTTCCATGGCAGCGGCAAAACCGTCCGTATCGACGCTGATGCCGCGCTGGCGCAGCGCATCCTGCGTCAGGTCGAGCGGGAAGCCGAATGTGTCATAGAGCTTGAATGCAGTTTCGCCATCGAGGCTGTCGCCCTCACCCAAGGTCTCCGTCGCTTCGCCAAGCAAGCCAAGGCCGCGTTCGAGCGTCTTGCGGAAGCGGGTTTCCTCAAGCTTCAGCGTTTCGGAAATCAGCGATTCCGCGCGGATCAACTCAGGATAGGCCTGGCCCATCTCGCGCACCAGCGCCGGAAGCAGGCGATACATCAACGGGTCCCTGGCGCCGAGCAGCTGCGCATGACGCATGGCACGCCGCATGATACGGCGCAGCACATAGCCGCGGCCTTCATTCGACGGCAGCACACCATCGGCGATAAGGAAACTCGACGAACGCAGATGATCGGCGATGACGCGGTGGCTGGCGCGGAACGGACCTTCCGCCTTTACACCCGTTGCTTCCTCCGAAGCGTGGATCAGCGTCTGGAACAGGTCGATATCGTAGTTGTCATGCTTGCCCTGCAAAACCGCAGCAAGGCGCTCCAGCCCCATGCCGGTATCGATCGACGGACGCGGCAAATCGATGCGCTGTTCCTTCGTCACCTGCTCGAACTGCATGAAAACGAGATTCCAGATCTCGATGAAGCGATCACCATCCTCATCGGCGCTGCCGGGAGGACCGCCCCAGATATCTTCGCCATGATCGTAGAAAATTTCGGAGCAAGGACCGCAAGGGCCGGTGTCACCCATAGCCCAGAAATTGTCGCTGGTGGCGATCCGAATGATACGATGCTTGGGCAGACCGGCGATCTTCTTCCAGAGGTCAAAAGCGGCATCATCCGTGTGATAGACGGTGACAGTGAGCTTGTCCTGGGCCAGGCCGAATTCCTTGGTGATCAGGTTCCAGGCGAGCGAAATCGCCTCTTCCTTGAAGTAATCGCCAAAGGAGAAATTGCCGAGCATCTCGAAGAACGTGTGATGCCGCGCGGTATAACCGACATTGTCGAGGTCATTGTGCTTGCCGCCAGCGCGCACGCATTTCTGCGAGGTGGTGGCGCGGCTGTAAGGACGCTGCTCCATGCCAGTGAAAACGTTCTTGAACTGGACCATGCCCGCATTGGTGAACATCAGCGTCGGATCGTTGCGCGGGACAAGCGGGCTCGACGCCACGATCTCATGGCCATTCTTCTTGAAATAGTTCAGAAATGTCGACCGGATCTCGTTGACGCCACTCATCTTATTGCCTTCTTACCTGCATTGTCCGAAACGGAATTGGCCCCATCTCATGATGAAAGGGCAGAACGCAACGCTTGTAACGACAGGGCTGCGAACTGTCCAGAAAATCCCTGAGGCCGGGTTCAAACCTCCCTCATGCTGAGCCTGTCGAAGCACGCATAGAGGTTGTGCGTGGTTCGACAGGCTCATCATGAGGGGATGGAGTCTCAGCATGAGGGGATAGAGTGGTTGGCAAAAGAAGACCCTCCCTCTCGCAACCAAACAAAAACCCGCAGCCAGACTGGTTGCGGGTTTGTCGTCAAAGACCGAAACGATCTTGCTTGGCAGATCAGCCTTCAGCGGCGTCGGGATTATTATCGTCCTCGATATCGTCCGGCCCCTTGTCGAGCATCTGCTCGGCGATGAGACCGGCATTCTGGCGCAGTACCAGTTCGATTTCGTTGGCGATTTCCGGATTTTCCTTGAGGAACAGTTTCGCATTGTCGCGGCCTTGGCCGAGGCGCTGCGAGTTGTAGGAGAACCAGGAGCCGGACTTTTCCACGATACCGGCCTTGACGCCCAGATCGACAAGCTCGCCCGTCTTGGAAACGCCTTCGCCATACATGATGTCGAATTCGACCTGCTTGAAGGGCGGAGCCAGCTTGTTCTTGACGACCTTGACGCGGGTCTGGTTGCCGACGACCTCATCACGTTCCTTCAGCGAACCGATGCGGCGAATATCGAGCCGGACCGATGCGTAGAACTTGAGCGCATTGCCGCCTGTCGTCGTTTCGGGCGAGCCGAACATGACGCCGATCTTCATGCGGATCTGGTTGATGAAGATGACCATGCAATTGGAACGGGAAATGGAGGCGGTGAGCTTGCGCAGCGCCTGGCTCATCAGTCGAGCCTGAAGGCCCGGCAGGCTGTCGCCCATTTCACCTTCGATTTCAGCACGAGGCGTCAGCGCGGCGACGGAGTCGACGACCAGCACATCGATCGCGCCGGAACGCACCAGTGTATCGGTGATCTCCAGCGCCTGCTCGCCGGTATCCGGCTGCGAGATCAGGAGGTTTTCCAGATCGACGCCAAGCTTGCGCGCATAGACGGGATCAAGCGCGTGTTCGGCATCGACAAAGGCGCAAATGCCGCCCTTCTTCTGCGCCTCGGCGATCGTATGCAGGGCAAGCGTCGTCTTGCCGGAGCTTTCCGGCCCATAAATCTCGACGATGCGGCCTTTCGGCAAACCGCCGACGCCAAGGGCAATATCCAGCGACAGCGAGCCGGTCGAAACCGTTTCGATTTCCACCACCTGCTCATTGCGTCCAAGCCGCATGATCGAGCCCTTACCAAAGGCCCTCTCGATCTGGGACAATGCCGCATCCAGCGCTTTCGTTTTATCCACCGAATTACCCTCAACCAACCGCAACGAATTTTGAGCCATGTTACACTACCCCTGTGTTGTGCATGAAGTCCGGATTGTTCCTGTATCTGAATTTATTTGTATCTGTTTTGTTCTCATTTGGCAACAGGCATAAGTCATTGTAAAATAAAGATAACAGAAAAATGTTCGCAAAATGTTCTCACGGTGGGCGTGGCGTTCTGTCCACATCTCCTGAAGCGGCGTTCCCGCGTCTCTGACTGAAGTGAGGCTCAACGTCTCGAATCGCTCTTGTCATTGCACCGCGCCCTCTAGCGTTCTAGAGAGAAGCGCGGGCACGCATGCCCACAACTTGAAGTTTTGTCCGGACACACAATCAACCATGATCCAAGTCACCAAGCCGTTGCTTTTCGCTGTCGGCGGCGCTCATCTCGACCGGCGTGGCCAGAGCCTCGTGCCCTTCGTACCAGGCGCGTCCAATCCTGGCATCATGCGCGAGGAGCCGGGCGGCGGCGTTTTCAATGCGCTGCGGCTGGCGGTTCAGCGCGGTATCGCCGCCGAGATTCTCTCGGTACGCGGCGGTGACAGGATCGGTGAATTGATCGGCACGGCGATCCACACGGCCGGGATCAAGGATGGCTCGGTCGTCTATATGGATCGCGCAACGCCGAGCTATACGGCCATTCTCGATGAGTATGGCGATGTGGTCGCCGGCATTGCCGACATGGAACTTTATGAGTTCGCTTTGCCGCGGCAATTGACTCGCCGCAAGGTGCGCGATTCAATTGCAATCGCCGATGCCGTTTTCTGCGACGCCAACCTGCCTTCGGATGCGCTGCAGCGGCTGGCCGAGCTCGCCGGTGAACGGCCATTGTTTGCGCTGGCGATCTCGCCGGCAAAGGTGCCTCGCTTGGCGCCGATCTTGGGCAACCTCGCCTGCCTGTTCATGAACCGGCGCGAAGCGCTGGCACTGACCGGGCTTGGTCCCGATGCCGGACTGAGCGACATATATAAGGCGTTGCGCGACGATGGCCTCAAGGGCGCCGTCGTCAGCAATGGCGCCGATGCCGCCCTCGCCTTTTCCGGCAACGAGGTGTTTTCGATCCATCCGCCCGCGGTTGACGGAATCGCCGATGTCACCGGGGCGGGCGATGCGCTGGCGGGCGGTACGATTGCCGCGCTCATGCGAGGGCTGGCGTTTGGGGAAGCCGTCCGCGAGGGTCTGGCAGCATCGATGCTGACGCTGACAGTCCATTCGGTCAGCGCTCGCTTCACACGACAGGAATTCGACAGCGCGCTTGCGTGGATACCGGCTGCAACTGCGCTCGAATAAAAAGGACAATAATAATGACGAAAGTTTTGAACCCCTTCATGGACGTTGCCCCTGAGGTTCAAGAGGCGCTCGATACGGGAAAACCGGTGGTTGCGCTGGAAAGTACGATCATCACCCACGGCATGCCCTATCCCGATAACAGCCGCATGGCCGCCGATGTCGAGGCGATCATCATGGCAGAAGGCGCGGTTCCAGCGACCATCGCCATTGTCGACGGCCGTTTGAAAATCGGCCTGTCCTCTGACGAACGCGAAGCACTGGCGCAGGTCAAGGGTGCGATGAAGCTCTCGCGCGCCGATCTCGCTTTTGCGTTGTCAGAAGGGCGAACTGGCGGCACGACTGTTGCGGCGACGATGCTCGCCGCGCACCTCGCCGGCATCAAGGTTTTCGCGACGGGCGGTATTGGCGGCGTGCACAAGGGCGCGGAGCTGAGTTTCGATATTTCCGCCGATCTGGAAGAGCTCGGCCGCACACCTGTCATCGTCGTTTCGGCAGGCGCCAAGGCGATTCTGGATATTGAAAAGACGCTGGAAGTGCTTGAAACCAAAGGCGTGCCGGTCGTGGTTTATGGCGCGGATGTGCTGCCAGCGTTTTGGTCCCGGCAGTCTTCAATCAAGGCTCCGTTACGCCTTGATACTGCCGATGCCATTGCAAAGTTTCAGGCGGCGCGTGATGCCATCGGCGTTGTCGGCGGCATGCTCATCGCCAATCCTATCCCCGAGACGAGCGAAATCCCGGCGAAGATCATGGGCGGGTACATCAGCGAAGCGATTGCCCGTGCCACGAAAAAAGGCGTCACCGGCAAAGCGGTAACGCCCTTTCTTCTCTCGGAACTTCTCGACATCACCAAGGGCGAGAGCCTCAAGGCGAACATTGCTCTCGTTGAGAACAATGCGCGCCTTGCGGCACAGATCGCCGTGTCGTTGGCGATTACTCGGTAAGCGGCGAAATCTGGATCTCGACGCGGCGGTTCTGCGCGCGGCCAGCTTCGGTGGCGTTGGTCGCGACGGGCTGCGTCGGGCCATAGCCGCGAACGTCGAAGCGGCGGTTGTCGATGCCCTGCTGCGTCAGGTAATTGGAAACCGACAGGGCGCGGCGTTCGGACAGCAACTGGTTGTGCTGCAGGCTGCCGGTCGAATCCGTGTGGCCGGCCACATCGACAATCGTCCGGTCGAACTTGCGCAGGACAATGGCTACGGAATTCAGCGTTGCATCGAATTCCGGCTTCACCTGGTCCTGATCGGTGTTGAAGGTGATCGCCGACGGCATGTTGAGGATGATCCGGTCGCCATTGCGCGTCACCGAAACGCCGGTGCCCTGCAACTGTGCGCGCAGTTCCGATTCCTGACGATCCATATAATTGCCGATCGCACCGCCACTGAGCGCGCCGATACCCGCGCCGATCAGCGCGGCATTGCGGCCGGACTTGCCACCGCCGCCAACCGCTAGCCCCGTCAGCGCGCCGACCGCCGTACCGATCATGGCACCGCCGGCCGTGTTCGACATTTTCTGCTGGCCCGTATAGGGGTCGGTCGTGGTGCAGCCCGCAAGAAAGGTCGCGGCAAGGCAGCCGATGGCAAATCTCTTCATCATGGAATCAGGTCCCCGGTTGGATGTGGCACGGAATATACGAGTGATTCGGGCAAAAGAAGGGTAAAGAAAAACGAAGGGTGAAGGCTCAATTGAAATCCGTTTGGTTTGGACCAATTGCGCTAGCCAGCCCAACGATTGGTTGACCGCAGGCCGACTTGGCGATGAAGTGAAAGCAACGATCGCTATGCACCCAACAGCGGTCTTTGCGGATGTATCGACCCAGCGGAACCTGCACACGTTAGGCTGCTAAAGCGAATGCTTCAGCGGGCACCTTTATGCGTCCGGCTACCGATGCCGAGCCTCTTCGCCATCCCTCACTCAAACACCACGTTTCGCCAGAACCCGTGAACGAAACGCCCTCACATCTGACACATGGTCTGACCGGTGAATTGCACGGTGACAGGTAGCGCACAGGACGGCAAAGTCATCTGCGACGAGCTCCCGCTCCACGCCTTCCTGCATCTCGGCCCAAGGCACGAGATGGTGCAACTCAAATCCGGTTCCCCAGATCAGTTGGTCTTTTGGGGAGATGGCATAGTTGCAGGCTTCACAGCGAAATCCCTTTTGATGGATAAAGCCTCGAGTGTCGCCGCGACCTTCCCATCGTTCATGTGTCTTGCGGTGGCGGTATTCGATTACGCTTGGTTGGGAAGAGGGCAGTTCCATTGTATTCTCGACATAACGCAGGATGTGGTCGCGCAAGGGATGACCTTCATTCAGCCCGTACCATAGACTGGACTGGCCGAAGCCGCCGTCATGCCGACCCGGAATGGTGAAAATGCGGCCTGCCTCAGGGATCAGCACAGCATCTTCCGAGATCACGCGAGCGACGCGGGTACGGTCGGGCAGATCGGAAATCTCTGGCTCTTTCAGCACGGTCGCATTGCGATAGAATCCAACGATGCGCAACCCACCCTCGTGCTGATGAGGAGCGCAGAATACAACGGTAACGCCCTCCACCCGATCTGCTCCGCGAGCCCCTCCGAGACGGGCAATTTTAATCTTACCAAAATTGTCGTCTGCATCGCCGCCGACGGGTACATATCCGCGAAATTGCCCGTCATCGCCTGCCAAAAAGTTCAAGGCCTCATAGGGCGTATTCTGGTCGAGAATGTATCAATGATAGGAAAAAGCCTTTTCCTCTTTGGATTTGTATTCCGGCATCCAAGAGATGCGGCAACACAGGATTTTGGTAGTATCGGTCATGCTGGAAAGCCCCCTTTCTTGATCCTTTTATAATGCTTCCCTAAACGATCGCCAGCCAAGGTTTTTCCCCCACCTGTGACCAACGACCGCTTTCATTGCTTCGTCGCGGCAGAAGATCCTTTTTCGAGCGGCAGGAGTGGCCCGGAAAATGTCAGTTGAGCCGACGTCTCAAATCATTCGCGCTGCGGTTATCCAGCGGGAGGGCCTACGATTCCCGCTTTCCACCCTAAGCGGGTCTACGACTCCGGTACCAAGCGTCAGATTTTGACCACTAGCTTGCGCAGCGATTTGAAATACCTTCATATACCTTATTGCGTTTATGGTCTGCTCGACGATGCTTCTCGAGATAACCATTAAACATAGGATGAACCAGACTTACCGGGAGGGTACACTGTGGCATTGAACAGACGCGTTGTTCTAGGATTGGCGATTGCTTCGGCGATCGCATCGGCATTACCAGCTTCAGCGGAAACATTCCCGGATCGTACGGTCACGCTTGTGGTGCCTTTTGCGGCTGGCGGCTCGACTGACCTCGTTGCCCGTCTGGTGGCAGCAAACATGTCGACCGCGCTTGGACAGCAAGTTATCGTAGAGAATGTCGGGGGTGCCGGCGGAAATCTCGGAGCTGGTCAGGTGGCCAGAGCGGATCCGGATGGTTACACGATCCTCATGGGAACAGTTGCAACCCATGCACTTAATCCACTCATGCTGAAATCGAAACCTTATGATCCTGTCGCTGATTTTGCGCCGATTTCGCTTTTGGTGCTTGTTCCCAATGTCCTGGTTATCAACCCACAATTGCCGGTTAACAACGTAAAGGAGCTTGTTCAGCTGCTTAAGGACAACCCTGACAAATATTCATATGCATCTTCGGGAAATGGTACTCCGCTTCATTTATCCGGCGAACTTTTCAAAAGCATGGCCGGGGTCTCCATGGAACACATTCCATACAAGGGCGCCGGGCCGGCATTGAATGATCTCCTTGGCAATCAGGTCTCCATAATGTTTGACAACTTGCCGTCCTCCTCGGCTCATATAAAGGCCGGCACACTGAAAGCCCTCGGTGTTACGACGAAGGATCGAGCCCCTTCCTTTCCCGACATACCAACGGTGGCTGAGACGGTGCCAGGTTATGAGACCTATACCTGGAATGCATTATTTGCCCCCGCGGGAACCCCGCCCGAGGTTGTGGCTCGCCTCAACGAGGCAGCCAATGCTGCACTGAAAAATCCTGCCGTCGTTTCACGTATGAAAGACTTCAGTGCAACGATTGTCGGTTCGACACCAGACCAGCTCGCGTCGCACGTAAAGGCAGAAATCCAGAAATGGGAGCCCATCGTGAAAAGTACGGGCGTCACACTGGATTAATACGACGCTGAGAATCCTGGAGTGGATGAGGGTTAAATTCCCCTCACTCGCGCCATGGCATAAGCATCGGCATAACGCCCCTCTTTGAAGGCGTTGGCCTTCAGCAATCCTTCCGTCTCGAATCCGAATTTTTCATAAAGACGGATGGCAGGGGTATTGTCCGTGAAGACCGTCAACTCGATGCGCTTGATGTTCAGCCAATTGTCGGCGGCATCGATCAGGGCGCCGAGCAGCGCCTTGCCAATGCCTCCGCCGGTGAACGCGTCATGCACACCAATACCAAGTTCTGCCGCATGCAACCGACGTCCTTCGAACCGATGCAAACCGGCCAGGCCGACAATCTGCTCCTCGATCTCGGCAACGATGCTGAGTGTGCTCGTGCCATGACCCTCGAGCCATTTGCGCGTCTGTTCCAGACTTTGATAGGGCAACCGCAAGGTTCCGGCGCGGTAGAGCGGCAGGTTTGATAGAATTGTTATCTGTTCGAAATCCGTGACACGGGTGGACCGGATCGAAAATCCGCCGGCGTCAGATGATGATATGGGCCGTTCAGGCATTTGGCTCTCCATTTTTGCTGAGGAGAGCAAGACCAACCCTGCACGCCTCAGTGGCAGGGTTTGGTGAAAGTTCGCGTCGATTTCAGCGCAATAGCTCTCCACCACCCCTGACGGGGAGCACGGAAATAGCCATCACGATGATCGAGCGAATGGTCATGGCAGCGATCATTCTCTATTCGTTGCAGGATTTCAATAGGACTTTTGGATCAATCCGCCCACACATGGCTAAAGCAGCTTGATCAATGTTGCCAGAACACCAAATCCAACCGTCATCATGGCGCCGAGGCGTAATGTCAGTGTGAGGTTTATGACCGCTACCGCCGCAGCCAGATCAGATTTGGTAACAAGTTCGGCCATGATAAAGTCCCTCGGAGCTTCGGCATGGGTTTCGGCGTGCTGCTGGTCTATGCCACCCTCACGCAACCGTTTTGAATAACCAAGAGTATCAAAAGCTATCGCCATCGTCATGTTCTTTCTTGAAGCTCCAGCCGATAACTTCTCACAATTATTTCAACAATTTCAATACGACTTTTGACTCATTTTCTGAAGGTTGTTCAAAATATTTGAGCATCACAGCAACCTGAATTCGTTTGCGCTGTTGGCCTTGATCAAACATGCTTCGCGCCATTCGAAATCTTGAAAGGCGAGCATCATGACCGACACCTCACAAGCACCAGTTGCAATCATCACCGGAGGCGGGCGTGGCATGGGCGCTGCCATCGCCCGGGAATTGCACGAGCGCAGCTATCGTCTCGGGCTGATGTCGCCATCCGGCAGCGCGGTCGAACTTGCCGCCGAGCTTGGCGGTGTCGGTATCAAGGGTTCTGCCGGCGAGGCAAAAGACCTGGAGGAGTTGGTCGCCAAGACCGTCGAGGCCTATGGCCGCGTCGATGCGGTGGTCAATCATACCGGCCATCCGCCGAAGGGCGACCTTCTCGATATCACGGATGAAAAATGGGCGATCGGCAATGACCTGATGGTTTTGAGCGTGGTGCGCATGGCGCGGCTGGTGACGCCGTATATGCTGAAGCAGGGCAAAGGCGCCTGGGTGAACATCACAACGTTCGCGGCCTTCGAACCAAGCCTGGTTTTCCCGGTCTCCTGCGCTTATCGCGCAGCCGCCGGCGCCTACACCAAGCTCTACGCCGACCGCTATGGCGCCGACAATATCCGCATGAATGCACTTCTGCCGGGTTTCATCGATAGTCTGGATCACAAGCCGGGGACCGAAGACACTGTTCCGATGAAAAGGCTTGGGACGATGGCGGAGATCGCCAAGACCACAGCATTCCTGCTATCCGACGATGCGGGCTATATCACCGGCCAGAATATACGGATCGATGGCGGCGTCACGCGGCATGTCTAGGAGAGGGTGACACCGAATGTCTCGCGCAGCTGCCTCTGGCCGTTCGGCGTAACAGAGACGGCGCGGGTGCCTTCAATCCGCCTGATCCAGCCATTGTCAAAACAGTGACTGCACAGTGCCGCGCCTATTGCCCCGGCAAGATGCGGGCGGCGCTCGCTCCAGTCGAGGCATGGCCGGCACAGGATGCGGCTGCGCTTGGCTGTCAATGCTTCGATATCGATACCGGCGCGGCCGAACAGTGCCAGTCCGCTATCCGTCACCTCTCCCGCATCGAGCCTCAGATCGAGATGCCCCGCATCGATCAGCGCATCGGTGATCGAAACCCCGAGATGTCCGGCCAGATGATCGTAGCAGGTGCGCCCGGCTCGTAACGCCGCGTCGCGCGGTCCGGTACGGACGGGCTTGGCAGTGACTTCCGGCGCGGCGAGCCGCATGATGCTCTCGATCATCTGGGCGACGGCGGGCGAAGCCAGCCGGTGATAGCGATGCCGGCCCTGCTTTTCGACCGAGAGAAGCCCGGCCGCCGTCATGCGCGTCAGATGGCTGCTGGCGGTCTGCGGGGTGATGCCGGCGAGCTGCGCCAGTTCCGATGCGGTCAGCGCACGGCCATCCATCAGCCCATTGAGCATGCTCGCACGGCCCGGGTCACCGGCAAGCGCCGCTATTTCCGCAAATCTCGCATTGTTCGACATGGTCGCTTCCGTGTTTGTTGGCAAATCAAGACTGATCCAACACAGACGATGATGCTTCGAAAACGATCGAAGTATCAAGCGCTCATTGGCGCCTATACCGATGGTCAGCAACAACGAAGGAGCGACCGAAATGACCGTCACCTGTTTCATCAAATATGAAATCGATCCCTATCAGAAGGACGCTTTCGAGGAATATGCGCGCAACTGGAACGAGGCGATACCGCGTTGCGGCGCAGATCTCATCGGCTATTATGCGCCGCATGAGGGCTCGGCCACGCTCGCCTACGCCGCCTACAACATCGAGAATCTGGCCGCGTACGAAGCCTATCGCGCGCGGCTCACGGCCGATCCCCTTGGCCGTGCCAACTACGAATTTTCCAAGGAAAAGCGCTTTATCCGGCGCGAGGACCGTGCATTCCTGCGCCTCGTGACGGGAACAAATGGAGGACTGATCAAGTGATTGCAGTGATTTTTGAGGTGGAGCCGGCCGAGGGACGCGGCAAGGATTATTTCGACAGGGCAGCGGACCTGAAGCCGCTTTTGGAGACGATGGACGGCTTTATTTCCGTGGAGCGGTTTCGCAGCCTTGCCAACGAGAACCGCTATCTCTCCCTGTCTTTCTGGCGCGATGAAGCGTCAGTGGCGGCTTGGCGCCAGACCGAGGAACATCGCCTGGCTCAGCGTGACGGCCGCGCCGGGATCTTTGCCGATTACCGGCTGCGGATTGCGTCCGTTATACGTGATTATGGGTTGCGTGCCCGTGATGAAGCTCCGCTTGATGCGCGAATGTACCATCACGCTTGAACGCCGTGATTGCGCTGGGCACAGGCCGGTCCGGGACCACGCATATAGTGGCGCTCGGGGCGGTAGCTCGGGGCAATGAATTCACGGACGACGCGGAGCGTATCGCGCAGCTGGATAATCATGGTCATCATTTTTGGTCTCTTGCTTTTGGCATACCGGACGAGGCCGATAGCGATCAATTAGCTAAAATTTAATGCATAAAGATGAACGCCTCCTGAACGGCGTTGGTTAAAATCAGATGAATTCATAGAAAATTAGCCTTAACCAGTTGGGTAAAAAGATCTTTTCGGAATAGGAATAGGGCGAAAATTCGCCCTTTTCCCTTCAAAAATGCGCCTGAATTGTCATGGAATCGCGTGGATTTCTACAAGGATCGAATCACGCATTCCCGATCAATATCCCTGTTGCCAGCACCAGCCCGCCACCGAGCACGACCTGGATCGCAGCGCGGAAGAATGGCGTTTCCATGAAGCGGTGCTGCATATAGGCGATGGCCCAGAGCTCGATGAAGACGACAATCGCGGCGATTGTCGTTGCCGTCCAGAAATCCGAAATGAGATAGGGCAGCGCGTGGCCGAGACCTCCGATCGCCGTCATCAGGCCATTGGCGAGGCCGCGCTTTAAGGGTGAGCCACGCCCGGACAATTTGCCGTCATCATGCGCAGCTTCGGTGAAGCCCATGGAAATACCGGCGCCGAGCGAAGCAGACAGGCCAACGAGAAAGGTCTGCCATGTATCCTGTGTGGCGAAGGCGGCCGCAAAAATCGGCGCCAGGGTCGAGACGGAGCCATCCATCAGACCGGCGAGGCCCGGCTGGATAAAGGTCAGGATGAGCTGCCGCCGCTCCGTCTGCTTCTCGACCTCCTGCACATCGTCCGGCGTATGCTGCACACCGAGCAGGTGCGCCAGTGATTCGTGCGCCTTCTCTGCAATGGCAAGATCGCCGAGAAGCTTGCGTGTAGAAGCATCCCGCACGAGTTTCAGCGCTTCCGTATAAAAGCGATAGGCCTGCTCTTCCATCTTCTCGGCCATCTCCCGCACCTTGTCGATGCCGAGCGGGCGAACCAGCCAGTCGGGCTTGCGTTCGAGATAACCGCGTACGTGCTCCCTGCGGATGAGTGGGATCTGATTGCCGAAACGCTCCTGATGCAAATCGATCAATGCCTGACGATGGCGATTTTCCTCCTCCGCCATCTCGTCGAAAACCTTGGCACTTTGCGGAAAATCCTCGCGCAAGCCATCCGCATAGGCGAGATAGATCCGCGCATCGTCCTCTTCCGAGGAAATGGCCAGAGCCAGCAATTGCTGTTCGGAGAGGGATTCAAAGGCGTGGCGGCGGGCACCAAAAAAACGGCTGAGCATGACGTGATCCTAAATTAGAATAATTCTAAACTATAGATTCGAAGTCCGGTGTTCAAGGTGTAATCGGGTTCTTTTCACGGTCCATGGACAGAAGCCGGACCTCAGAGTATCTTCCGCCTCCGCTAACCTCCGCTAACCTCCGCTGACAGAGAACGATCATGACACTTGCCGGTTTTGTTGCCTATTCGGGTGCCCTCGCCATCGCCGCCGCCATCCCCGGACCGGGGATGACTGCCCTCGTTGCGCGGGCGCTCGGCTCGGGGTTTCGCTCATCGCTGTTCATGTCGCTCGGGTTGATCATGGGCGACCTCACCTATCTCACGGCAATGGTGCTCGGCCTCGCCATGGTGGCGCAGACATTCGGAACTGTATTCCTCGTGATCAAATGGGCGGGCGTTGCCTATCTTGCCTACCTCGCCTGGGGTTTCTGGACATCGGGCATATCGGCGGAAAAGATCGAGGCCAAGAAAAGCCGTGGCGGTGCGCTTTCCAGCGTTGTGGCTGGCTTGACAGTGACACTTGGTAATCCAAAGACCATGCTTTTCTATATCGCCCTGACGCCAACGCTCGTTGACCTGCATACGATCACTCTTGCCGACTATTCGATCCTCGCTGCACTGACCGTGTTGGTACTGCTTGTGGTGCTGGTGCCCTATCTGGCGCTGGCAGCGAAGGCGCGCGGACTGCTCGCCTCGCCGCGGGCACTCAAGCGGCTGAACCGCACCGCCGCAGCCTTCATGGCAGGCGCTGCGCTCGCCATCGCCGGGCGCTCCTCCTGAGCTGGAATAATGTTACGGCTGTAGGCAAATAATAGTATTTCCTTCCAATCGGAAGCTGGTTTGCGCATGGGCCCGACTATGAATTTTCGGGCGCGGCCCATAAGATCGGCTCACCACCCAAACAGGATCAGGAGAATTTCATGAGCAATGATAGCGCGCGCAAGCCCGGCCGTGGCCGCATCTACAATTCCATTGTCGATACGATCGGCGATACGCCCATTATTCGCCTCGACAAGCTAGCCAAGGAAAAGGGCGTCGGCGCCAATCTTCTGGCCAAGCTCGAATTCTTCAATCCGATCTCAAGCGTCAAGGACCGTATCGGCGTCGCCTTGATCGAGGCGCTCGAAGCACAGGGCAAGGCGACACCGGGCAAAACGACGCTCGTCGAGCCGACATCGGGCAATACCGGGATCGCGCTCGCCTTCGCGGCCGCCGCCAAGGGTTACCGTCTGATCCTCACCATGCCCGAAACCATGTCGGT
The DNA here is from genome assembly GCF_964253365.1 of Phyllobacterium sp. LjRoot231. Lineage (NCBI taxonomy): Bacteria > Pseudomonadati > Pseudomonadota > Alphaproteobacteria > Hyphomicrobiales > Phyllobacteriaceae > Phyllobacterium > Phyllobacterium sp. LjRoot231. Next base: position 2,511,643 of record NZ_CAXUQT020000001.1, on the reverse strand, counting down.
CGAACGCCGCAAGATGCTTAAACTTCTGGGCGCGGAACTGGTCCTGACCGAAGGTGCCAAGGGCATGAAGGGCGCCATCGCCAAGGCCAACGAGTTGGTCGAGACCATTGGAGATGCGGTCATCCCCGGGCAGTTCGACAATCCGGCCAATCCGGAAATCCACCGGCGGACCACCGCCGAGGAAATCTGGAACGACACCGACGGCACAGTCGATATTCTGGTTGCCGGCATCGGCACCGGCGGCACGATAACCGGCGTCGGACAGGTGTTGAAGCAACGCAAGCCGAGTGTTCTCGTTATCGCGGTGGAGCCGAAGGATTCGCCTATTCTTTCCGGCGGAAACCCCGGCCCGCACAAAATCCAGGGTATCGGCGCAGGCTTCGCTCCCGCAGTTCTGGATACGCACATCTATGATGAGGTCGTGCAGGTTTCGAACGAGGATTCCTTCGCCAATGCCCGCCTGGTGGCGCGGCTCGAAGGCGTGCCGGTTGGCATTTCCTCGGGTGCAGCGCTGACGGCGGCGATCGAGGTCGGCCGGCGTCCGGAGAACAAGGGCAAGAACCTTGTGGTGATCATCCCTTCCTTCGCCGAGCGGTATCTGTCGACGGCGTTGTTCGAGGGCCTGGATGGCTGAACGGAGCAGCGGAGGCGGGTGGAGTTACCTAGAGCAAGTTTCCTTCAAGCGCCAATTCGTCAGATCGGCGTCTGCCGATCAGTCGACTTGCCTTTGTAGGGTGTGACCTTGATATCACCCTCACGCATACGTGTTTGTGCGATATTATAGCTGTTCTGCATACGCATAAGCGTATCCATCGATACGCCGAATGCTTTCTCAAGACGTAACGCCATTTCCGGCGACAAGGCCGCATGTTCGTTCAAAAGGGCTGACAGAGCGGGGCGCGTCACTCCGAGCACGCTCGCAGCCGTTGTCACAGAAAGCCCCAGGGGCTCTATAATTTCAGTCTTCACAAAACCGCCCGGATGGGACGGATTCTTGATACGAATGCCGGCTGAAGCGTTCATCGCTGCCTCCTTAGTGGTAATCTTCATAGTCCAGATCAGTGATCTCTATCTCATCTCGATCTATGGAAAACGTAAGACGCCAATTCTTCGATATGAAGAGGCTCCACGTGCCTTTGCGGTCGCCAGTCAATTGGTGCGCTTTCCAGCTGGGAATTGAATACAACTCATCTTCCCTTTCCATATCCTGGAGAAAGGTAATGATTTTACGGATCTTGGGAACAACGGCCGGCTGCAATCCTGCAGAAATATCGTTTTCGACAAACCGTCGCAGTCCCTTATGGATCACATTTCTGATCTTCATAACCAGAGCTATACGAGCAAGCGTATCCCGTCAAGCTACACTTTACAACGTGAACGTGTAGAGCCGGTCCGGTCACGAGTAGTTTACTCGCTCTCCAGCATTTCCTTGACCGCCGTTGCCAGCTGTTTCAGCGAAAACGGCTTCGGCAGGAAGCCGAATTTGGCATCTTCCGGCAGGTTTCGGGCAAAGGCGTCTTCCGCATAACCCGAGACGAAGATGAATTTGACATCGCCGTAATCCTTGCGCAGTTCGCGCAGCAGCGTCGGGCCGTCCATTTCGGGCATGACCACATCGGAAACGATGATATCCACCTTGCCTTCAAGTTCCTTCATCACCTCGAGCGCTTCGACGCCGCTGGATGCCTCGTGCACCGTGTAGCCGCGTGATTGCAGTGCGCGAACCCCGCCCATGCGGACTGCGTCCTCGTCCTCGACCAGGAGAACGGTTGCGGAACCGGAGAGATCGGTGGCTTTTTCCGTCTTCTTCTCCTTCTTCGGCATTTCGGCCGGAACGATTTCTCCGTCGGCGTTCAGCACATCGGGTTTTTTTTCCTCCACGTAACGCGGCAGGAAAATGCGGAAGGTCGTGCCCTTGCCAAGCTCAGACTCGGCGTGGATCGAGCCGCCGGTCTGCTTGATAATACCATAAACCATCGACAAACCGAGACCCGTTCCCTTGCCAACTTCCTTCGTCGTGAAGAACGGTTCGAAAATCTTCTCGATCACTTCCGGCGTCATGCCGGTGCCGCTGTCTTCGACCTCGACCAGCACATAATCGCCCGGAACGAGATCGCGGTAATTGAGTTCGGCGCTTTCGGCTTGATTCACGTTGCGCGTGCGCAGCGTCAGCTTGCCACCTTCGGGCATCGCATCGCGGGCATTGACCGTGAGATTGACCACGACCTGTTCGAACTGGCCAAGATCGGCGCGCACCGGCCACAAATCGCGGCCATGCTCGATCTTGAGATTGACCTGCGTACCGGCAAGTCGCGTCAGCAGCATACGCACATCGGCAATCACGTCGGTCAGATTAAGCACTTCCGGCCGCAAGGTCTGGCGGCGCGAGAACGCGAGCAACTGCCGCACCAGCGAAGCGGCGCGATTGGCATTCTGCTTGATGTTCATGATATCGGCAAAGGACGGATCCGACGCGCGGTGATTGGTCAAGAGCAGATCGGACGACATGATGATCGCGGTCAGCACGTTGTTGAAATCATGTGCGATACCGCCCGCAAGCTGTCCCACAGCCTGCATTTTCTGGCTTTGCGCCATGGTCGCCTCAAGCGCCTTCTGTTCGGTGGTCTCAACGACGGAAACAATGGCTGCTTCCTCGGCGCCATCCTCCGAACCTGAGTCGAACACCGGGCTGACATAGAAGCGCAGATGACGATCCTCATTGCCGGGAATCACGGTGTCTACCGGGGAAATTTCCGCCTTGCCGGCAAATGCCGCAGCCAGCGCCCGGTCGAAAGCTTCGCGGTCGCGCTCATGCACGACAGTTTCAAGCGGGATGCGGCGGTCGATGTCGTCGCGATCGACGACGGGCGAGAAAAGACCGAGGAATCGCGCATTGGTGCGCAAGATCTTGCCGGTTGCATCAACCGCGGCGATGGCCATGGACGCGGAATTGAAGAAACGCGTGAACCGTACTTCGGCCGCACGCAGCGCCGCAGAATTGTCCTCACCCTCGGCGCGGTTGAGCACGATGGTGCGGGTTGGGCCGCGCCTGCCGTCGCGCTGCGCCTGCACGCGGTGGTAGAAGCGCACGGCGAGGCTCTGACCATTGGATTTGGCAAGGTCGAGGTCGATGACGGTGTTGCGGCTCGTACCAGGTTCGGTCTTGACTGCGTTGATCAGCGCCATGCCATTGCCCGCGACGATGTCGCGAACCATCATCGAGCCGGGCGTAAACCGCGTCAGGTCGACGCCCAGCCATTCGGCCAGCGTCGCGTTGATATAGATGATGCGGCCATCCGGATCGGCGGAGAAGAAGCCCGCCGGGGCATGATCGAGATGATCGATGGCTTCCTGGATGTCCTGGAAATAACGCTCCTGTTCGGCGCGTTCGGCCGAAATATCGGCGATCTGCCATGCATAGACTGGCGTCGTCTGGTCGGGAATGCCCGCGACCGGCCGCGCCTTGACCCGGTACCACGTCGGCACAGGTTCGCGCGATGGATCGAGCGGTCGCGACAGGCGCAATTCCTCCTGGCCGGAAACGCCGTCGCGCACGGCATTGGCGAGGCGGTAAATCGGGTCCGAGGCCGCAGCCTCACTGGAAAGAATATGTTCGATCGCCCGCACATCATTGGAATTGGTGACGCCGGTCAGTTCGGCATAGGCCCTGTTGGCATAGACGATACGGCCCTTCTGGTCGCAGACGACTGTGCCTTCCGGAAAAGTATCGACAAAGGCGCGGGTGAGTTCGTCGCTGGTGCCGCGGGGCGTGAACTGGATGACATTGATTGCCGAGCCGAATAGATAGAACACGCCGGTCATGGCCAGCGTGCCGAGAAGGCCGAGCAGGAACTGCTGTCCGAGCTGATCGCGATAGATGAAATAGAGGACAGAAACGCCGATCAGCAGCAAGCCAAGGACAACCAGACGCAGGCCCGCCTTGTTCGATTTCGTGTTCGCGATGATCGGTTCTGGATAAAGATCGCTGTTCGTTTCTTGAGACATGCGTCTCAAACCCCTTTTCTTCGTCACCGGCGCAATTGCATCAAGCCGATGTTCATTCTCGAATCGTTTGGATCATATCTTTGCCGCGGCATAAACCCCATCCTTTATATGACCGCGATTATTCCACGGTTTAGCTGTCCTTCCGCCAACAGGGCCAGAACTCTCCATGCTGTTGACATTCTTGACAACGGTCATTCCGATGACATAAATGTCAACATGGATGCTGTCTTACTTGAGCGATCAAAACAGGTTTTTCCAGATGGTATGGTCATGGAAATCGTCATCTGGAAAGTTCCAGAACCGGTGCCGGGAAGCACACATCTTTTCAAGTATCGCCTCTATTTCGGCTGGAACAATGAGAGGATAGTCGGCTTTGATAATGAACGGGGCAAAGGAGATCATTGCCATCTTGACGGCAAAGAATATCCGTATCGGTTTACGACACCGGAGGCCTTGTTGGACGACTTCAGAGCAGAACTTTTGAAAAGGAGACCGCAGCAATGAAGCAAGCGCTTGTCCAGGTACGCAGTGATGCGGATGCAGTATTGGCGGAAACTCTTGCGCGGACAGCGCAGGCGATGCGAACGGGTACGCCTTCAGATCCCGTTGCCACCTTTACATTTAGTTCCCCGGCTCAACTGTTTTCGGTTATTAGTCAGAAGCGCTGGGAATTGATCGAGCATTTGCAAAAGATCGGACCTTCGAGTGTTCGTGGTCTTGCACGCTCACTGCAGCGCGACGTGAGACGCGTTCACGATGATGTGGCGATCCTCATAGATTGGGGCATTGTGGAGCGGTCTGCGGACAAAAAAGTTTTTGTCCCCTACGACGTGATTCACGCCGATTTCAATCTTCGCGCTGTCGCATAAAGAGGAGAATTTGTCATGAACGCTTGGCTTGCCACTATTGTTGGCGAAAGCGCTGCCCCCATCGTGGGATTTATTCTTCTGTTCATTCTGGTTATCGCCCTGCTTCTCCTGGTCTTCGCGGTATTGCGGCGGGTGACGGGCGGTACATTCGTCGCGGGCGGGCGCAACCGGCAGGTGCGCCTCTCGGTTACCGATGCAGCGGCTGTTGATAATCGCAGGCGGCTGGTACTCGTCCGCCGCGACGATGTCGAGCACCTGATCCTGATCGGCGGCCCCAGCGACGTGGTCATCGAGCAGAATATTCGCCAGTTCGCACGGCAGCCGCGGGTTGAGCCGGCAGCGGCCGCAACGACGCCCGAGCCTGAATCGAGGCCCGAACCGAAGGCGGCGGAAGCACCTCGCGCCCAGCCCGTCACGCCGCCTCGTGTCGCACCTCCAGCGCCACCGGCTCACACCCCTGCTCCACCTGCTCAGGCAGCGCCAGCGCCGCAGATACCGCTTCGTCCGGCACCGCCACAACAGGCAGAGCCGCCAAGGGAAATGCGCCCGCCTGAACCACCGAAACAGGCAGAGGTATCGGCGGCCCCGTTGCCACCTATCCCGCCGATGCAACCCGTTCCGCCAGCCTCAAGAGCTCCGGCAGCGACGCCTGCCGCGCCGATCGAGCCTCCAATCATAAGCGCGCCTGCCCGGGACAATGGCTGGCAGCGAACCGCCTCGCCCTCCTTTGGAACTGCACCTCGCGCCGAACCGAAGATCGACACGCCAGAACCAGCCGGGGATGTGCCTGCGGAAACCAGGACGACGACTGCCGCCGCATTCCCCTTCGCTGTGCGCAACGAACCGGCGGCCACCACCGCCGAGGAACAAATGCTCGACGCTCCCATGGAAACGGAAGAATCTGAAATAACCTTGGGTGATATGGACTTCAGCGACGCGTTCGAAACAGATCTCGGAAGTGAGCTCAATATCGCGCCAGGCAAGGAAGAAAAGCCTAAGAAACAGGACAGTATCGAAGACGAGATGGAACGGCTGCTGGGAGATCTTTCTCGACCCGAGAAACGTTGAGACCCTTCGATAATCCGTAAGCGGTGTTCTCAGGCCACGGCCTTGAGCTTGGGAGTGCGGATGTAGGCCCAGGGCAGGAGCTCGTCGATCCGGCCGTTCGGATGGCCGTTGACAATCCTGGATAAGCGGTATTTTCTTCCGACACTCATATAGCGATACGAGGTGCGAGCCGGATGGCGCAAGGCAGACTAACCTGCGCTACAAGGCCATGCCCATGAACGCCGTTATTCGGACCTAAGGCCCAGTAGACAAAATGAACAACGCCTCAAATTCCGAACAAATTACATCGGCTGGGCACAAGCTCAGCGCCGGCGGACATCTTGACGTTCATTATCTGGCGCTAAAGGACGAGTATGATGCCACTCTTCGTGCCGCCGGCATCCGACCTGGCTGGTCAGTGCTTGACGCAGGTGCAGGGAATGGGGTCTTCCTGCCTTTAATGGCGGAATTGCTGGGCGTCGAGGGACATATCGAGGCTCTAGATCTGGCACGGGAAAATGTTGAGGCAATCGAAGGCTTGATTGCAAGCCAACAGTTTACCTGTCCGATAAGCGCGCGAACCGGTGACATCACCGCGCTGCCGTATGAGACGGGCACGTTCGATGCGGTTTGGAGCGCGAACGTCATCCAGTATCTGAGTGACGAAGAGCTAACCCAAGTAATCGAGGAGTTCTGCCGCGTCGTGAAACCGGGCGGACTTGTTGCCGTGAAGGAGGTCGATATCTCGGTTTGGCAGTATCAGCCGCAGGATCCTAAACTGACGTGGCGTCTGCTCGATGCGCTATCTGATGATATACAGATGTCCGGCGCCATGAGGGGAACTCGCGTGTCAGCCTGGTTTCGAGCGGCGGGCCTTGAGAACGTCTCTGCCATCACAACGCTAGCAGAGCGCCGTCAGCCACTCAGGCCCGTGGAGCGCGAATACATCCGCAACAATCTCGAATTCTTATCCGGGCTTGCCCGAACGTGCGACTTGCCAGAAGCGGATCATCACCAATGGAAGGCGATCGGCGAAGAGCCGGAGCGCCTGATTTCCGACCCCGACTTCTGCTATCGCGAAATGTGGGTACTCAGCTTGGGTATAGTGTCGAAGTCCTAAGCCAACTTCCGCTGGCGGCTCTTTTCCTGACGGTTGGCACTGCGCTCTTCGTGCGTCCGACGCGTATCTCATCTTCGATCTTGTAGAGTTCGGCAATGCGTTGGAGCGCCTCGCTTGCAATGGGTGCCGGACCGACTCTTCTTCGAAAAAGTCCACTCCGCTCCGGTTCTCGAAAACCACGCCATCTGCCTCATCAGGCTGAATTCTTGAAAAGGTCTCCCTGGAGCTGCTTTAATCACTACAAAAACAAAAAGGCCCGGAAAACCGGGCCTTTTCTTTAATTCGGATTGCAGCTCAGTCGTCGCGGTAGACTTTCTCGCGCCGTTCGTGACGTTCCTGAGCTTCGATCGACAAGGTTGCGATCGGGCGCGCGTCGAGACGCTTCAGACTGATCGGATCGCCGGTTTCCTCGCAAAAACCGTAGGTCCCATCGTCGATGCGCTGCAAGGCAGCATCAATCTTGGAGATCAGCTTGCGCTGGCGGTCACGGGCCCGAAGCTCAATGGCACGGTCCGTTTCGGATGATGCACGGTCTGCGATATCCGGCAGATTGGCATTTTCCTGCTGCAGGATCTCAAGCGTTTCACGCGCCTCCCGCAGAATATCATTTTTCCAGTTGATCAGTTTTTCACGAAAATAGGATTTCTGCCGATCACTCATGAAGGGCTCGTCATCCGTGGGCTTGTAGTCAAGATCGATAAGTTTATTCATCTTTGAATCACCCTGCACCTATGAGACGCGAGGAGGCCTATATAGGTCGTGTCAGATTGGCGCACAACTACAAAAAGACATGTAAATCAAAGAAAGAAACCGTGCTTTTTTGCTCAAATTATCGGCAAAACCGCCAAGATTCATCGATTCTCTCAACAAAAATACGAGGAAATGATGATAAATTCCGGTGTTCTGTAGCTCCAAGGCTCTACTATTGGTTGTAGTCTGCCTTGCAAAAATGCATGCCGCCCAGAAATTCTACAGGCCTGTTTTGCACAATTATTTAATAATCGTCATATTTGCCGCAGAGGATTTATCCAACATTTGCGTCTTTCGGGGAAGCGTGGCACCTGTTGAAGCAATTATCATCAGGGGAGTTGCAGGATGAGCCAGGTTTATTTGCTCCGGCATGCAAAAGCAGTCTGGCCGTCCCCCGGCCAGAAAGACTTCGACCGGACGCTCGATACGGGCGGCATCGAAGCCGCCAAGGTCCTGGGTGAGGAACTCAGGCGCTCCGGACTGAAACCGGAGATCGTTTTGTGTTCACCCGCGATCAGGGCGCGACAAACCCTTGAGTACGTTGATATCCAATCTCCTTTCATCCTAGAAGATTCCGAAAAGCTCTATTCGGCCGGTCCTGACGCCTATCTCATGGCGATTCGCATGGCCGGGCTCGAACACGAAGCAGCCAACTCCGTGATGCTGATCGGTCATAACCCGATGATGGAGGAACTGGCCACAGCCCTCGCCGGCCGTGGCAATCCTCCCAGCCATGCGACCTTCGTATCGGGCTTTCCGACTGCCGCCCTTGCTGTTATCCAGTTTGACAGCCCGCTTGCAGAAATCCGCCCGGGAACCGGCACCTTGCAGGCTTTCTTTTCTCCCTCCGAACATCTCTGACCACCTTTTGCTTGCCATTAAGGCATTGCCCACCCAAATGGGCTGAGATTAGCGCGGCCATAGGACGGTTGAATTGGGAACACTGACGACACTTACCGACGAAGCGAAAATCGCGCTCGATACGCTGGCCGACCGCACCAGCGGACTCATGTCCCCATCGCTACGGCTCGGTGTCACCGGCCTTTCTCGTGCCGGCAAGACTGTCTTCATCACCGCACTGGTGCATAATTTGATCCATGGCGGCCGCCTCCCGCTGTTTGAGGCGCAGAAATCCGGACGTATCGCCCGCGCCTATCTCGAGGAGCAGCCCGACGATGCAGTCCCGCGCTTTCAGTATGAGGATCATCTGAAGGCGCTGATCGACGAGCGCATCTGGCCGGACTCGACGCGGGCAATCTCCGAACTGCGCCTGACGATCGAGTATGAATCCGCCTCGATGTGGAACCGCATGTTCTCGGGCGGCAAGCTTTCCGTCGATATCGTCGATTATCCCGGTGAATGGCTGCTCGATCTGCCGCTGCTGGGTAAAACCTATGCGGAGTTTTCCAGAGATTCGTTTGAGTTGGCGCAGCTTGAAAGCCATCGCGACCTCGCGGCCGACTGGTTCAAGGTATCGGACGGCGCAGACGCGGATGCTCCTGCGGACGAGATGACAGCACAGCGCCTGGCAAAAAGCTTCACCGATTATTTGAAGGCAGGAAAGGCCGATGAGCGAGCACTGTCAACGCTGCCGCCCGGCCGTTTTCTGATGCCCGGCGACCTTGAGGGTTCGCCGGCGCTTACCTTCGCCCCGTTGCCGAAGCTCGAAAGCGGGAAGCCCCGCCCCGGCTCGCTGGCGGCGATGATGGAGCGGCGCTACGAGGCCTACAAGACCCATGTTGTGAAGCCGTTTTTCCGCGAGCATATTGCCCGGCTCGACCGGCAGATCGTCCTTGTCGATGCCATGCAGGCATTGAACGCGGGACCCTCGGCTGTGGCTGATCTGGAACGCGCGCTGACCGAAATCCTCTCCTGCTTTCGTCCCGGCAGCACGAATTTCCTGACAGGCCTCGTGCAACGGCGCATCAGCCGCATTCTGGTCGCAGCAACGAAGGCCGATCATCTGCACCATGAGAGCCATGATCGACTGCAGGCCATCGTCCGGCGCCTGGTCGATCGCGCTGTCAGCCGTGCCGATTTTTCCGGTGCAAGCGTCGATGTGCTGGCAATGGCAGCAGTCCGCGCCACGCGCGAGGCGACGGTGACGCAGGGCAAGGAAACGCTGCCGGTCATCATCGGAACGCCGCTGAAAGGCGAAACCATCAACGGCGAAAAGTTCGACGGCAAAACCGAAACAGCCATATTTCCCGGTGACTTGCCGGCAAAACCGGACTCAATCTTTGAACATCCGGAATCGATTTCTGAAGACCCGGCCATCCGTTTCGTCCGCTTCCGCCCGCCCCGGCTGGAAAAGACCGCTGAAGGCCTCACTCTGTCTTTGCCGCATATAAGGCTCGATCGCGCGCTACAATTCCTCATCGGAGATCGCCTCGCATGAATCCTCGCAAGCCAGCCTCGTTTCGTGTCGAACAGCCGGAGCTAACAGAGGCTCTGCGCAAGGCCACGCCCGCGCAACAGCGCAAACCGACCGCGATCAAGGATGTCGCGGTCATCACACCGGCAGCCGTCGATGTGTTCGACCTCGATTCGGAGGCGGCGAGCGAACTCGATGCACTGACGCCGCCGCCTGCTCTGGCGCAAAAGAAACGTTTTTCTTTTGCCTCCCTGCTCACCGGCGCACTTGGCGTGCTGGTCTCGCTGGCGCTGGGTCTATGGGCCGATAACCTCATTCGCACGCTGTTCGAGCGTGCGCCATGGCTTGGCTGGGTGGCGCTTGGCGTCAGTGTCCTCGCAGCGTTCGCGCTGATTGCCATTGTCCTCCGCGAGGGACTGGCGCTCCGCCGCCTCGCCTCGGTGCAACATTTGCGCGACGAAGCTGCCAAGGCTGCCTCGGACAACGACGCTCGCGCGGCGAAAACTGCTGTCGGCAAGCTCGTCTCCATTGCCGAAACCCTGCCCGCTACGGCCAAAGGCCGCGCTCTGCTACACGATCTGCGCGATGACGTGATCGACGGGCGCGACTTGATCCGGCTTACCGAGACGGAGCTGCTACGCCCCTTAGACAGGCAGGCGCGGGAGATGATCCTTGCCGCTTCCAAGCGCGTTTCAATCGTCACTGCGGTCAGTCCGCGTGCACTTGTCGATATCGGCTATGTGGTGTTCGAATCGGCACGTCTCATCCGGCGGCTTTCCGAGCTCTACGGCGGCAGGCCGGGCACCCTCGGTTTTCTCAAGCTGACACGCAATGTCATCGCGCATCTTGCCGTCACCGGCACAGTGGCGATGGGCGACAGCATTATCCAGCAGCTGGTCGGCCACGGTTTGGCAGCACGGCTTTCAGCGCGGCTCGGCGAAGGTGTGATCAACGGGTTGATGACCGCCCGCATCGGCATTTCCGCTATGGATCTCGTGCGACCCTTCCCGTTCAATGCGGAAAAGCGCCCGAGCATCGGCGATTTCATTGGCGATCTGGCGCGTATAGGTGGTGCAAAAAAGCCATAGCGCCGAGGTTCCTGTCTTCATGGGGTTGCAATTTAGCCGAGAATGGCAACCATCCATTAACCATTCCGGACGATGATCGCCTCAGTAACCCATTCCAATGATTTGTGTTGAGTCTTGTCGATGAAAAGAAGCGCAGCAGCCGCTACCCTGTCCCTGTTCGCCTGCGCGTTTCTGGCGTTGCCGGCACAAGCCAAGGACAAGGACGCCGAATTCTTCCAGACCGTGGAAGGTCAATGGGTCGGTCCCGGCGAGATTGTTGCCGGCAAGTACAAGGGCACGAAATTCGTCTGCACCCTCGATGGAACTACGCCAGAGGAAAAGGCCGGCATGACGCTGGACGGCAGCTGCCGCGTCGGCATTTTCAACCAGCCGATGAAGGCAACGATCGTTCGCGCCGGCAACAGCTACAAGGGCAGCTTCCTCGATGGTTCGGCCGGTAAGGGTCTCGACATCACCGGCGGCAATGTCTCCGGCAACCGCGTCGTGCTCGCCATCAGCCGCAAGCAATTGAGCGGCGCCATGCAGGCAAAATTCAACGATGACAACACGATGAACGTCACGATTTCGGTGCGGCTCGATGCAGAGTTGATCCCGGTCGTGGGTATGACGTTGAAGCGTGTTGATGCAACCGCTGTGGGCAGTATTGCGAAGAACTAGCGTTCAATCCCGCGCTTTTCAGACAAATCGCTAAAGCTCTTGATCTTCACGCTATGGCCACCAAATTTTGCCGTTATTTCTAGCTCACCGCCCATTGCCTCAATAAATCGGCGGAGCGTGCTGACATACATATCGGCCCGTTTTTCAATCTTGGCGACCGATCCCTGTCCAACTTGAAGCGTTTGCGCAAGTTCATCCTGCGACAACTTCATTGCACGCCTCACTTCGGCAAGATCCATCTCCTCCTCCAAACTCAAGGAAGCAATCTCCACTTGCTTTTGTGCTTCTGACGTCATGCGCGCCCGTAATTCTGCAAATGAATGTCTACCGGCCATTGTCTTTTTCCTTTTTAAGTTCCGCGAGATGAACATCGTAGAGATCGTCGGCCACCGGAATCATCCGATCATAAAAACGCTTATCTCCGGTCTTATCACCACCGATAAGCAAAATTGCCCATCGACGCGGATCGAAAGCATAGAATACCCGTATTGGCTTGCCGCTGGATTGCACCCGCAACTCTCGCATATGGTCGTGTCTCGAAGCACTGATCCCGCTTGAATACGGAAAAGGCAAATTAGGTCCACGCTGCTCAAGTTTGCCTACATGTGCAGCTACGCTGATTTGCTCGCTTTCACTAAGCGTTTCCCACCATTGTCCAAACTCGTCCGTATATTCGACTGGCCACAGCATAGCAATATTATGCCTTTCATGGAATAATAAATAGGTATGGTCGTAATAATTAGAGCTCGTTCATTTCCACCAGCCCGCATCGCTGCGGGCTATTTCTATGCCGGTTCTGTCGCAAAGGACGGCCCATTGCACGACGGTCTTACCGCTGATCACCAGATCCGGCACGATATCGGCGAGCGGCACCATCACGAAGGCTCGCTCGGTCATGCGTGGGTGCGGCAAGGTGAGCGTTGGGCTTTCGAATTCTTCCAGACCTTCATAGGCCAGTACATCGATATCGATGATACGGGGGCCCCAACGTTCGAGCCGCTGGCGTTTCAAGCGCTTTTCCACATCGAGACAAGCTGCGAGTAGCGCTTCCGGATCGAGCGAGGTCTCGACTTCGGCGCAGGCATTGTGAAACCATGCCTGATCTGTCTTGCCCCATGGCGGAGTCTTGTAGATCGGCGAGACCGCCAGAACCCGCGTATCGCCGGTTTGGTCCAGCGCACGCAATGCCTTGGCCATTGATGCTACTGGATCGCCGATATTGCCGCCAAGCCCGAGCCACGCCTTGTGTTTCGGAGCTGTCATTTCCTCTCTCTGCGCGATTTCAATACCGCATCCGCCAGTGCCAAGGCGCTTTGGCTCATCGCGACGTTGTGCACCCGGAAAATATCCGCACCGGCGATCCGCAGGATCGCTGACGATGCGGACGTGGCGACGTCCCATTCCTGTTGCTCACCGCCCGAGGTCGCGCGCAGGAAACGTTTGCGCGATGTACCGACAAGAAACGGATAGCCGAAAGCCGAAAGCTCCGAAAAACGATCCATCAGGGCAATGTTTTCCGCCGTATCCTTGGCAAAGCCAAAGCCGGGATCGAGCACGATCTGGTCGCGCGAAACGCCAGCCACCTTGGCAATTTCCAGTGAACGGTTGAGGAAGGCGAACTGATCGACGATGACATCCGGATCGCGTTCCCGCTCGCGTCCAGTATGCATGATGACGAGCCCGGCTCCGGTTTCTGCCGCGAGATCGGCTATGGCAGGCTCGCGCTGCACACCCCAGACGTCGTTGACGATATGGGCACCGGCAGCGACGGCGAGCCGGGCGGTTTCCTCACGGTAGGTATCGACGGAGATGATGATATCCGTCTCTTTTACCAGCGCTTCGATCACCGGCAGAATGCGCGATTGCTCGACTTCAGGCTCGACGCGTGTGGCGCCCGGACGGGTCGATTCGCCGCCCACATCGATGATCGACGCGCCCTCAGCGATCATCTCCCGCGCGCCCTCCAGAGCCTGATCCAGAGAATAATGCACACCGCCATCGGAAAAAGAGTCCGGGGTGACGTTGAGGACGCCCATGATCAGCGCGCGGTCGCCTAACGTCAGAGACCGGCCATGTGCCAGTTTCCATTCTCTTTGCATCGGCGCGCTCCTTGAACTTCACAAATCCTTGTCCTGTTTTTGATCAGAACGTGCGTAACGTCAATTCATCCGCAATGTTTTTGACGATAGTGTCAGGATCGGGCAGACTTGGCTGAAAAGGAAATACCAAATGCATATTTTTGCCAAAGCTGCATCCCTCGGTATGGCGCTTCTCATGGCTGTACCCGCCGCCAACGCGGCAACAGTCCTGCGCAAATACGAATATTTCGCGCTGAACGGCCGCACGGCAGCCGATCTTGATCGCGAACTGTATCGCCGTGGACCGGTTCTGCAAAAAACGGGCCAGCGTCATCCCGGTATGACGAAGATGCGCTTCACCAACAGGATAAAATACGGTTCGGACGGCAAGAACTGCCGTGTTGTTGATGCAAACATCGTCGTTCATGCCCAGATCTACCTGCCGCGCTGGGTACAGCGGCGCACGGCGAAGCCGGATCTCGCACTGATCTGGGATACGCTATCCGCAGACATCAAGCGGCACGAGGAAAGCCACATCGTCATTGCTCGTACGGCAGCGGGCGATATGGAGCGCGCGATCAAGGCGCTGCCCTGGCGCAGCGATTGCACCGCATTGAAAGCCGATATCGATGGTTTGACGACCAAGCTGATGAGGCAGCACGATCTTGCGCAAATCCAGTTTGATCGCGTCGAGGCCGTCAATTTCGACAGCCGATTCGAGCGGCTTCTGGTTTTCCGGTTGCAACGCGAGTTCGCAAAAACTCCCTGATTACTGGTTCACGCCGAGCTTCTTCTGCAGGCTAGTCGATGATGTAGTGTACTGGAACACAATGCGCTCGCCCGGACTGACGATATGCTTGGCCGCCTGGGTCATCAGCGCCGCCTCGTGGAAGCCCGAGAGGATGAGCTTCAGCTTGCCGGGATAGGTGTTGATGTCACCGATAGCGAAAATGCCAGGCTCCGATGTCTCGAAGGTTTCGACACTCACCGGAATGAGATTTTCGTGCAGGTTAAGCCCCCAACCGGCGATCGGTCCGAGCTTCATTGTCAGGCCGAAGAACGGCAGCAGGCGCGTAACCGGAATGTCGATTTCACTCTCGGCACCCTTGATCGTTGCGTGCGAAAGTTGGCCATCTTCGCCTTTGAGCCCGGAAACCTGACCGAGTTCGAAACGCACGCTGCCACTTTCAACCAGTTCAAACATCTTCTTGACGCTGTCCGGTGCAGCACGAAATTCGGCACGGCGATGGACAACGGTAAGGCTGCGCGCGATCGGTTGCAGATTCAGCGCCCAGTCCAGCGCGGAATCGCCGCCACCGACAATCAAGATGTCCTGATCGCGAAATTCCTCCATATGGCGCACGGAATAAAAGACGCTCTTGCCCTCATAGGCTTCGATGCCCGGTACCGGCGGGCGCTTCGGCTGGAACGAGCCACCGCCGGCGGCGATCACGACAACCTTGGCTTCGAACACCTCCGCCTCGTCGGTTTCTACATGGAATGTACCGTCCGCCTGCCGCTCGAGCTTCGTTACCATGCGGTTGAAATGGAACTGCGGCGCGAACGGCTTGATCTGCTCCATCAGCTTTTCGGTGAGATCGTGCCCGCTGATAATAGGCCAAGCCGGAATGTCGTAGATCGGCTTTTCCGGATAAAGCTCGGCGCACTGGCCGCCCGGACGGTCCAGAATATCGATGAGATGGCATTTGAGATCGTAAAGGCCAAGCTCGAACACCGCGAACAGGCCAACAGGTCCCGCGCCAATGATCACAACATCGGTTTTGATAATTTCGCTCATCGAAAATTCCTCATGCCAGGACTTCTGCATGCCGTGCAGACAAAAAGGGTAATGGCTGGGCGTTCAGGACGCACGGGCTGCACAGCGCGTAACGATTGCACTCGCGAAGGTCAAGAGAACGCATTCCACCGCGGCCTGAAACAGCTGGAACGGCAGCTATTCTAATCGGTAGATGAGAAAATATCAGCCGATATTATCAGGCCTGACGCTCGGGAACATGGACGACGAGGCCATCGAGATCGTCAGAAACGCGAATCTGACAGGACAGGCGCGAATTCGGGCGAACGTCATAGGCGAAATCCAGCATGTCCTCTTCCATCGCTTCCGGCTCGCCCGTCGTGGAGGTCCATTCTTCATCGACATAGACATGGCACGTGGCGCAAGCACAAGCACCGCCGCATTCCGCATCGATGCCCGGCACCGCATTGCGGATGGCATTTTCCATTACGGTCGAGCCGTTTTCCGCGTTCGTTTCAATACGCGCGCCGTCGTGAGTGACAAAAGTGATCTTTGCCATAAAAATTCGCCCCAAAGCAGGAAAGTTACCGCTCACATAGGGATTTTGGCGGGCAAGTCAATTGCATTCCCTGACGCAGCCGCTAGCGCGGGTCGGAGTTTGCGGATGTGGGCGTTACAGCTTCATTGCGCGCGGCGGTGAATGCCGGAAGGTGCTCGATAATCCAGTGCCAGAGCGGAACTGTTTGCAAAAGAAGCTCATAGCCGAGCGGCGTAAGTTCGTATTCAACCCGCGGTGGTACCTGGGGATAAAGCGTTCGTGTGATCAGCCCGTCCCGCTCCAGCATGCGCAAGGTCTGCGTCAATACCTTCTGGCTGATGCCGCCTACCCGCTCGAGCACGCGGGAAAACCGCAAAGGCCCGCCTGCAGCTTGCAATATCTGCAATGTGCGCAGCGGCCACTTGGCCGAGACCCGCTCAAACATTTCACGCGCAAATTCATCCTGTTCATCGGTCATGGTGGCGCAAAAGTCGATGGCTTGCTGTGGAGGTTGGACGGTCATTTCAGTTCCTCAGTTACCAACAGGTATGTATAGTTCCAACGGGTGCCTTCTTTCAAGGAGATACAATAAAGCCTATATCGCCTCCGATAAATCAAGGAGACATCCATGGTACAGGTATGGTTGATTACGGGCAGCTCCCGCGGCCTCGGCAGGTCGTTGGCAGAGGCAGTGCTTGAAGCAGGCCACAAGCTCGTCGCCACGGCGCGCAATCCTTCACAGCTTTCCGACCTGGCGGAGCGTTATGGCGACCAGGTCCGCGTATTCGCACTCGACGTGACAGACCCGGAAGCGGCAGACGCGGCGATAAAAAGCGCGGTCGATACGTTCGGGCGGCTCGACGTTCTCGTTAACAATGCGGGCTATGGCAATGTCAATGCAATCGAGGACACCAGCCTTGACGAATTCCGGGCGCAGATCGAGACCAATCTCTTTGGCGTCATCAACGTCACCAAGGCTGCGATCCCGGTGATGCGTGCGCAGAAATCCGGCCACATCATACAGTTTTCTTCGGTCGGCGGCCGAATTGGTGCGCTGGGCCGCGCCCCCTATTCCGCCGCAAAGTGGGGCGTCGAGGGTTTCTCGGAAGTGCTGGCCAAGGAAGTTGGTCCGCTGGGCATCAAGGTGACAATCATCGAACCGGGTGGTTTTCGTACCGACTTTGCCGGCGCTTCGACGACGATCCGCGATGGACGTCCCGAATATGATGCAACAGTGGGCGTAGTGGCCCGTTTCCAGCGCGATTACAACGGCAAACAGCCAGGCGATCCTGTCAAGGCAGCTACAGCCGTCCTTCACATAGCCAGCCTCGAGGAACCACCGTTACGCTTGCTACTCGGCAGCGACGCTGCGAACGCGGTCGAAAAGAACGACCTGGCAAAGATCGAGGCCGACCGCAAATGGCGGACGTTGAGCGTTTCGACCGACTTCGATACTAGCGCGTTATAGCGGCTATATAATCGCGGACATCATCGACGACCGGCGCCATGTCCTTGACTTTCTTCAAATCGCTTGGCGCCTGTTCGATGGCTTCGGCCATCTCGGCAACGCGAAACGCTCCGACCGCACGCGCCGAACCTTTCAACGATTTGGCGAGACGAACGCGCTCGTCAGTGTTGGCGTGAGCCAGCCGATCAACGATGCCGCATGTCTGGCGGGAAAACAGATTGAGGATTTCGGTTTCGAGGGCCCTGTTGCCAAACGTCTCGCGTGTCAAATGGACGAGATCGATTGGCCGCTTGCGCGATGGCTTCGACTTTTCGCCTCCCGGCGATGCAAAGGCCATCGATGCTTGTTGTGCCATTGGGTACTCTCCTGAACGCTTTACAATTGAACTAACAACTTTACTCAAATGTCTCTGATTCAAGGTTAAAACGTGGCAAGCGTTGCGGGGAAATGGCCGGTTATGGTGAACAGACGGTAAATTTTGGTGTTCGTATGAAATTTCGCTCGACCTGAAAAAATTAACCTTGTGTTTAAACTTTTAAGCATTTCCCGAATCCATTGTTTCTTTCCAATCCATGTGCCAGTACGATACAGTAGCGGTGTAAAGAGTATGGTGCGGTGGGCTTCACATGTGGTCACCGCCCAATATTGTGAGGTAAACATGGCCACAGCCCCGAAAAGCAAAGCAGTGAAGGCCGAAGATGAACTAGGCCAAGCTCTTGAAAAGGCTCTTGAAATTGATTTCGATGAGTCCACGCTTGGAATGGATATGGATTTGTCACCTATCGATGACGAACTCTTGTCCTTCACTGATTTGGAAGCGCAGATATCGCAGGCAGCTCAGGAATTGGCAGCGGAAAAACATACCCCGCCTGCAACTCCGGAACCTGTGAACGCGCCGGAAATCAAGGCGCCTGTCGCCGCTGAGCCATCTACTCCTCTGCCTGCACCAAAGCCGCAGATCAAAGCTGCCAACCCCATCCCTGCCGCACCGCCAGCGCCGCCCAAGGCTCCGGCAGTGCCCGCACAGACCTTCAAGCCGGCAAATGATGATTTGCTGCAGACGACGACTATAACGCGCCCGGCCAGTGCCGTGCCTGCGCCAAAATCCTATGCCCTGACAACAGTGATCGTCAGCGTCCTTTGGGCGGCGGCAGTGCTTGCGCTCGGCAATGCGCTTTATGGCTCCGAGCTGCGGTCAATCCGTTCATTCGCAGATTTTGCCGCAGCACCGCATGCAATTGCCATGGTCGTCGCCATTATTGTGCCGATCATGCTGTTTTGGGCCTTTGCAGTCATGATTCGCCGCGCCCAGGAAATGCAATATGCCGCGCGCTCAATGGCCGAAGCTGCGATGCGCCTGTCCGAACCGGAAATGATGTCCTCGGACCGTGTCGCCTCGCTTGGCCAAGCCGTACGCCGCGAAGTGGCTGCCATGAGCGAAGGTGTCGAACGGACCCTCGCCCGTGCAGTCGAACTCGAAACGCTCGTGCAGACCGAAGTCAACCAGCTCGAACGGGTCTATACGGACAACGAATATCGCATCCGTACCCTCGTCGACCGCCTCGGCGGCGAACGCGAATCGGTCATTGGCCAT
The DNA here is from genome assembly GCF_964253365.1 of Phyllobacterium sp. LjRoot231. Taxonomy (NCBI): domain Bacteria; kingdom Pseudomonadati; phylum Pseudomonadota; class Alphaproteobacteria; order Hyphomicrobiales; family Phyllobacteriaceae; genus Phyllobacterium; species Phyllobacterium sp. LjRoot231. The sequence continues at coordinate 2,492,299 of NZ_CAXUQT020000001.1, read as the reverse complement.
GCCGAACGCGTCCGCGCTTCTATTTCGAGCGCGCACGAGCAGTTGAAAGATGAACTGTCGCAAGCGGGGGATTCATTGCGCGACAATCTCGCCAATGCTTCGACCAACCTGACCATGTCCATCAGCCAGTCCGGCGAAACGCTCATCGACCGGCTGACGCAAAGCGGACAGAATATCTCCGAATCGATCGTTTCGCGTTCCGACGACATTTCGCACAAGATCAGCACTTCCGGCGAAGCCTTTGCAAATCTTCTGGAAATGCGCATTGCGGCCCTGTCCGAACAGACCGATGCCGTAACGATGAAACTTGCCGATACGCTGGATGGCCGCACCAACAGCATGCTGTCGCTGCTCGGCAATGCCACGCAGACGCTGGTCGGCGAATTCGATACGCGCCTCGCTGGACTCGACACCACAATCAACGAACGTGGCCGTTCACTGCTCGCCGAGTTCGAGACGCGCGCGCAATCGCTGGATACAAGCACCGAGCGCCTCAATTCTGCGCTGGAAGCCCGCGCCCGCCAGATCAACGAACAACTGATCGAGCGTACCCGCGATATCGCCAAAACCTTTACCGACGGCCGCGCCTCGATCGATGGGATCATCGATGAGACCAAGGCCAAGATCGGCAACGACCTGTCGAGCCTGTCTGACTCCGTCGGCAGCCTCCTCTCCACCAATGCGGCGGCCTTTGCCGACAAGCTGGTCGAGAGCCGCGAGGCACTCGCCGCAACACTGTCTGTCGAAACAGACCGTGCGGCCAACGTCATTCGCGAACAGGCGGGCCAGATCGGCGACCATACGTCGAACCTCAAGACCATCCTCGAAAGCAGCACCGCCGCCATCGGCCAGATTATCGGAGGCCATGGCTCATCCCTCGAAAGCCAGGCTGCGGGCTTGCGTTCTGCCCTCGACGACAACGATGCGCGCATCGGCTCGGCGCTCGAGCAGCACGCCAAGGCGATCGAAGACCGTACATCGGGCATGCACGCCGCCTTCTCCGATACGGATGCCAAAATCCGCGAAACGCTGGACGAGCATGCGCGTACCATCGATCTGCGCAGTTCAACCATTGAAGCGGCAATCCAGGCCAACGATTCGCGGATCGGCCAGACGCTCGACGCACATGCCAAGATCTTTGAGGATCGCACGTCGGGCATGCGCGCCGCATTCGTCGATACGCACGCCAAGATTGCGCAAACCCTTGATCATCACGCCAAGAGCCTCGACGAGCGCAACCAGGAAATCCAGTTGGCTCTGTCGAGCAGTGACGGCAAGCTGGCCGAGACATTGGCGGCGCATACGCAGGCTATCGATGCTCGCAATGCGGAAATCCAGTCGACATTGCTCTCCAGCGGTGCGCGCATCGACGACACGCTGGGTGGCTTCATCGACTCGGTTGACGACCGTACCAACCGTATTGAGTCCGCGCTCACCAGCAGTGATGCGCGCATCAGCGATGTCCTGGCATCCCATGCGAGCGCCATCGAGGATCGCACCGCCGGTATCGAGCAGGCGCTTAGCAACAGTGATCAACGCATCGGCCAGACCCTCGCCTCGCATGCGACCTCGCTCGACGTGCGCACTGCGGGGATCCAGTCCGCACTCGAAAACACCCATGCACGCATCGGTGAAACGCTTGCCCAGCATGCAAACGACATTGAGGAGCGCACCTCGGGCATTCGTTCGGTGCTCGATAACAGCAACAGCCAGATCGCGAATACACTCAACCGGCATGCAAATGATATCGAGGAACGCGCTGTAAACATCCGCGCCACGCTCGATAACAGCAACAGCCAGTTTGGCGAAACACTCGCATCGCATGTCGGCGCTCTCGAAGAACGCGCGACAGCAATCCGGGCTGCGCTTGCGGACAGCGACACCCGCATCGGCGACACGTTGAACGAACATGCAGGCATGCTCGATGACCGCATTGCCGGCATCCGCGCCGCCATGGAACAGGGCAACGCCGCCATTGGCCAGACCTTGGACAACCAGGCAAGCGCCATCAGCGACCGCACGGTTGCACTGCAGGCTATCCTGCAGGACAGTGCCGAAGTGCTGGCCAAGGCCTTCGACAACCATGGCGGAACCATCGACGAACGCACATCGACGATGCAGAACGCTCTGGCGATGGGCGTCGAAAATGTGCGCAAGTCGCTCGAACAGAGTGCGACCGTCGTGGCACGCAGCCTGCGGGACAAGATCACCGAAGCCGCCTCGTCCCTTACCGGCGAAGCACAGAAGGCCGGCGAAGCGCTCGACGGCCACGGCGAGGCATTCAGCCTGCGCATGAACGAAAGCCTTGCGCAAACCGAAAAGCGTCTCGGCGAACGGGCCCGCGAAGCCGCAGCCAATCTGGAAGCGCTCGAAGCGCGCTTCTCTGCGGCAACGGATTCGACTGCGTCGAAGCTTGCGGAAAGCACGCGCGAACTCAACGAAGTTCTCGCTGCCCGCTCGCAGGAGATCATAGGCATTCTCGACAACACTGCACAGCCGCTTGTGGACAGCCTCGCTGACAATGGCCGTACGCTGGCTTCGCAGCTGGTCGAGGCGACAACTGCGGCAACCGAGCGCCTGCGAGTCGAAAACGCGGCCCTGATCAATGCCATCGCCAGCCGCACGGCCGAGACCATCACCGCCGTTCAGGCTGCAAAGGCTGGCCTCACCGACGACGTCAGCAATCTGATCGACCGGCTCTCCGCTTCCAACGCGAAGCTCGGCGAGTTGATCGATATGGCTACCAAGAACCTTGGCGACATCGATGGGCGTCTGCTCGACACGACGACGACCTTCGCCGAAAACGCAACGAAGGCGGCGGAGTCGTTCCAGACGTCGACCCGCCTTATCGATGGCAATCTCGGCAAGCTGTCGCAACTGTCGAGCTCGACGCTGACGGACATTTCCGCCATCGCCAAGAGCTTCGAAGAACATGGCAGCATGCTCGACAAGGCATCCGAACTGATCAATGCGTCGCAATCGAACCTCGCATCTACCTTCGACGAACGTCAGGAAGCGCTGCAGAGCCTTGCGGCCGGTTTGATCGCGAAATCGGAAAGCGTCGAAAAGACCATGCGTTCGTTCGAGTCGCTGGTTTCCTCGGCATTCGACCGTGCCGAAGGCCGGGCAACACAGACAACCGAACAGATCCGCAACTCGATCTCGGAAGTCGTCGAACAGGCGTCGCAGAAGTTCGCCAATGCAACGGACGAAATTCGCCGCTCTTCCGCTGCCATCCGCGCGGAACTGGAGGAAACCCGTTCCGAGCTGCAGCGCGGCGTCATGGACATGCCGGAAGAAGCCAAGCAGTCGACCGCGCAAATGCGCAAAGCTGTGTCCGAGCAGATCAACGCTTTGAAGGAACTCGCGGAAATCGTTCAGAAATCCGGCCGTTTGACCGATGTTGGCGAGGCCCGTGCAGTGCGCGCAGCGACGCCCACTCGGACATCGGCCGTCGCAGCACAGCCGCAGCGTACCGAACCGGCGGCGGCCCCGCGGGCATCCGCACCTGCGCCGGCTTCTACACCGGCACAGGCACCTGCAATGCGCGGCACCCTCGATGTTCGTGGCAGCGCAGCTCCGGCTGCACGCCCTGCCGGTAATGGTTGGGTTTCGGATCTCTTGCGCCGCGCATCGAGCGACGAGGCACAAGCCGAGCCAAAGGCGAAGGCACCCGAGACTGGCGGACGCTCACCTGGCCAGGTCGTCGAATCGCTGAACTCCTTGTCGATCGACATCACCCGCGCGATCGACCATGAAGCATCGGTCGAACTCTGGCAGCGTTATCGCGCTGGCGAACGCAACGTGTTCACCCGCCGTCTCTATACGCTGAAGGGTCAGCAGACATTCGATGAGATCAAGCGCAAGTATCAGGGCGACAGCGAGTTCAAGCGCGCCGTCGACCGTTACATGGATGATTTCGAACGCCTGCTCGAAGACGTTTCCCGCAATGACCGCGACAATGTCATGGCGCAGAACTACCTGACGTCGGATACAGGCAAGGTCTATACGATGCTGGCGCACGCGAGTAACCGGCTGAAGTAAGAATTGGTATATGGATGTGAAAAACGCGGCTTCGGCCGCGTTTTTTGTTGGGGAGAACCAGGACGGACACTGCAATCATTGTGCGTGGTTCGACAAGCTCACCACGAGGGAGGTGGTTATTTGCAATTACAATCGGCAACCGTAGCGGTTCCTAGCTCCCTGCGAACCCCGACGTTCCTCATGGTGAGCTTGTCGAACCACGCACAATGATTGCAAATTTTAAAAAGAACAGGGAGATAACCCTGCCTAAATCACCGAAAGCGTCCACTTGACGATATCGCTCGTGGCACTGTCAAAGGCCCTGTCAAGCGCGGCAATATAGAGCGCATTGCCTTGCCCGCTTACCGGCCCACCCACCGGTGACGTTGAGCGGAAAACCCGCGACGAACGCACGGTTCCGTTCGTGTCGTTCAGTATCTTGACAGCGATTTCGACGACAGCGGTTTCCCCGGCGGACGCGTCGATATCGAAAGTGCGGATGTCGCTGATCACCTGATAGTCGATCGCGAGTCCATCGCCCGGACGACCGACGCCGCCGAGACGGCCGGTGCTTTCGAACGCCTGGAGCAGACGTGACTGCACGATATTCGGCAGGCGATCAGCCCATTGTGCGCCTTTGAGATAGGAAATCGAATTAGGGCCGGAGCGGACAACGACATTCTCGCCATCCAGCGCCTTGAGCGCCGAGGGCGCCGCGATCAGGATCTGACGCCCCTGCTTCTTCGCTGAAGACACGGAAGGCGAAGCACTGGAAAGATCGAACGTATCAAGCTTTTTAGAGCTGGCGCAGGCTGAAACGGACAAAGCCATCAGCAGACCGGCAACTGTCGTTCTTGAACTCACCAATGCCCCCGTCCCTGCGAAGCGTGACAACCCATTGACTCTCATGCGATGCGAATCGGGCAAAGTCAACGGCGTGTGCGTCCGTCATATTCGGGAACGCTGCCGCCACCACCGAAAATCACGCGCTGCGGGTTTCTTTCAAGATCGGTGATTGCCCGTTCGATGCGTTGTACTGACTGACGGCTCTCATTTACGAGCGCCTGCACGTCCCGCAGGCCCTGTCCGGAGAATCGGTTGATGTTGTCGGCGATCGGACCGAGCCGGGTATTCAGATTGTCGGCGACTGCACGATAGGATTTGAGCGTATCCTGCGCTTCCCTGACGACGCTGCCGTCCTGATCCGATAGCTGTTTGTCGAGCTTGGCGAGAACGCCATCGACCCGCGTCGATGCAGTGTTGAGGCGGGTCATCATTTGCCGCGCTTCTTTTACCACAGCCTGAACATCTTCAGCGCTCTGGCTGAATTTGTCGATGACATCGGAATTGTTGGCGAGCGCGTCGGTGAACTTCTTGGTGTTGCTGACCGTGTCGACCAGCGGCCCCTTCACTTCGGTGATGAAGCTTTCAATGGTACCCACTGCACTATCCACACGCTCAAGAATTGTCTGCGCCTTCTGCAAAAGGTTGTTCACCACCGAAGGATCGGCATCCATACGGGCGATCTGATCATCTTTCGCAGCTTCTTCCAATAGATTAGGCTCGTTGAGCTTTCCACCCTTGAGTTCGATGAAGGCCTGTCCGGTCAGGCCGGCAAAGCCCAATGTCGCCTGGGTGGATCGGGTGATCGGAGTCGTCGCGTTGACTTCCGTCTGGGCGATAACCGCATCGGGATTGTTGGCATCGATGGACAAGCGCCGCACGCTGCCAACCTTGATGCCGTTGAACAGAACCTGGCTGCCCTCGGCCAGTCCGGTGACGGAGCCTACGATGCGGATTTCGAGCGTTGCGGTTTCGCTGCGATCGCCATAGCGGGCGATCCAATAGACGAATCCAAAGGCGAGGATACACACTACGAGCGTGAAGACACCGACCAGGACATAGTTGGCTTTCGTTTCCATAGATTACTTCGTCTGATCCTGCTCTGCCTTGGGCTGTTCGTGGGTCGACCGCCGCCTGTTATTGCCATTGGATACTATCTGGCGTGCGCGCTTTCCGCGGAAATATTCCTGAACCCACGGATCATCGAACGCCAGCATATCTTCAATGGTTCCCTCAACGAGAACCTTCTTCTTACCCAATACCGCGATTCGGTCGCAAACGGCGAACAGGCTGTCGAGGTCATGGGTCACCATATAGACCGTCAAACCCATCGTATCGCGCAAATTGGCGATAAGTTCGTCGAATTCCGCTGCACCGATCGGATCGAGACCCGAAGTCGGCTCGTCGAGAAAGACGATCTCCGGATCGAGCGAAAGCGCGCGGGCCAGTGCGGCGCGCTTGATCATGCCGCCCGAAAGCTCCGACGGGAACTTTTCCGCAGTATCGGGTTTGAGGCCGACCAGCTCGATTTTCAGCCGTGCGAGCTCATCCATGAGCCTTTGCGGAATATCGAGATATTCCCGCATCGGCACCTGGATGTTCTCAAGAACCGTCAATGCCGAGAAAAGCGCGCCCTGCTGAAACAGCACGCCCATGCGCATGTCGACGCCCAGCTTTTCCTGCTCCGAGGCGCGATCAATATCATGGCCGAATATTTTGATTTGTCCGCTCTGCTTTTGGTTGAGGCCGAGGATCGCCCGCATCAGCACCGACTTGCCGGTGCCTGACGCACCGACAAAGCCGAGAATCTCGCCGCGATAGACGTCAAGTGAGAGGTGATCGAGAATCTTCGCCTTGCCGAAAGAGACGCTGACATCCTTCACCGAGAGGATGACCTCGTGTGCGTCAGCGTCAGGTTGTCTGTTTGTTGCCGGAGTCATTCGCCTTGGCTCAAAAATTGATTGATGCGTAGAAGATTGCGAAAATGCCATCGACCACGATAACAACGAAAATGGACTTCACCACGGATGCCGTCACCCGCTGGCCGAGTGACTCGGCGCTGCCGCCAACCTTCATACCTTCCACCGAAGCCATGATGCCGATGATCATTGCCATGAACGGCGCCTTGATCAGACCGGCCAGATAGCTTGACGTATCGATTGCGTCGCGCAGCCGCTGGATAAAAGCATCGGGGGTGATACCCGAATAAGCCCAGGTGATTGTTATTGCACCGCCGAGAGCCGAGAAGTCTGCGATGATCGTCAACAACGGCAGGGCGATCACCAGCGCCACCAGACGCGGAAATACGAGAACGCCGACAGGATTGAGACCGATGACGGTCAAAGCGTCGGTCTCCTCGCGCATTTTCATCGAGCCGATTTCGGCGGTGATGGCGCTGCCGGAACGGCCGGCAATCATGATCGCGGTCAGGAGCACGCCGATCTCGCGCAACACCAGAATACCGACGAGATCGACAACGAAGATCTCGGCTCCGAAATAGCGAAGCTGAAATGCACCCTGCTGCGCGATGATCGCACCGATGATCGTCGACATCAGCACAACCACTGGCACGGCTCCGATACCCATGCTGTCGAGCTGGTGTACAATCGCTGCTGGCCTGATACCGCTGCGACCACTGCCCTTCATCTGGGCGCCGCGCACGGTTGCACCCAGGATATGCATGGCTTTGATAAAGTCGTCGCCAAACGCATATACAGTCCTGCCAATCGCTGCCAAAAAGCTGATCAACAGCGATGGCCGTTCGATATGGACGGGCTCCTCAGGTGCGGATGCTGCTTCGCCGACCGCATCGAACAACGCGCCCCAGCTTTCGGATCGCCCCTCGACCGTGACCTGCTTGCCTGCCTTTTCTAGCGTGGTGCGTAAGCGTTCGATCAGCCACGTTCCCGCCGTATCCAGCAATTCAATGCCGGAAAGTTCGATCACAGCGCTGGAAAAACTCTTGTCGTGGCCAATTTCGCGCATGCGGTCATCGACACGGCGAACATTGCGCGTGGTCCATGCACCCGATAGCGTGATCGTCGCGCGATCGCCATCCTTGCTGAATTCAACGTGAGGCGGCGCTGCGGTAGAAGCACTTGAATTGTTTGCTCTATCGGTCAACATCACACACACATATCGAGTCTCGTGCTTCCTGTCACTTGAACAATTAAGGCGTGAAATATGGTCCTGAGAATGGAGATTACGGTGGAGCGCTGGCCGATTGCCGGAACGTTTACAATCTCCCGCGGTTCGAAAACCGAGGCCGCTATCGTGCTCTGTACGCTGACCGATGGCAGGTTCGCCGGGCGCGGCGAATGCGTGCCCTATGCGCGCTATGGCGAAAGTCTGGAGTCGGTCTGCGCCGAGATCGAAGGGTTGCGCGTGGCCTTGGTAAATGGCGCTGCACGAGATGATTTACCGGGGTTGATCGGTGCCGGTGCCGCCCGTAATGCCGTCGACTGCGCTTTGTGGGACCTCGAGGCAAAGCGGAGCGCCAAGTCAGTCGCTGATATTGCCGGATTGCCTCCCTTGCGCGAACTCACAACCGCGGTGACTGTCTCCTTTGGCGATCCGGAGACGATGGCAGTCGCGGCTCGCGCTTTCGCCGGCCGGCCATTGATCAAGGTCAAGGTGGGCGGCGAGAACGATGTCGACCGTATTCGAGCAGTCGCAGAAGCTGCGCCTTCAAGCCGCATCATTCTCGATGCCAATGAAGGCTGGACGGACAATAACGTCGTCGAGAACATGCTGGCGGCGGCAAAGGCCGGTGTCGTTCTGATCGAGCAGCCCTTGCGTGCAGGAAGCGATGCCATCCTCGCTAAAATACCGCATCCGGTGCCGATCTGCGCCGATGAGAGCGCCCATGGTACAGATGATCTTCACATGCTGCTTGGCCGCTATGACAATATCAACATCAAGCTCGACAAGACCGGCGGGCTGACGGAAGCGCTGCGCATGCAGAAGCGCGCCCGTGAGCTTGGTTTCGGTATCATGGTTGGCTGCATGGTCGGGACATCATTGGCCATGGCGCCAGCGATACTGGTGGCACAGGACACGGATTTCGTCGATCTCGATGGACCGTTGATCCTGAAGGAAGACCGCGAGCCGGGGCTGGTTTTTGATGGCAGCCAGATCTCGCCGCCCAGATCCGAACTATGGGGTTAGACCTCCCGCTGTTCGAGCCTTAACGAGACAACGGCCAGGGAGAGGCCACAAGCGGCAAGCGCAACCATTGCGTAGAAACCGTAAATGCCGGTGGCGCTGTAGAGCGGACCGGACGCCATGGTGGCGATGGCGAGCGATGTACCGATGAAAAACGTCGAAAGACCTTGCGCCGTACCGCCGCGTTCCTCGGGTATGGTGAGCGCAATCATCTTCTGCATGCCGAGGAATGACAGCGCGAATGAAAAGGAATGCAGGCTCTGGACAACGAGAAATCCGCCAACGCCAAGACCGGCGGGCGCAATGAGCGGAAACACCGCCCAACGGAACATCGCTGCTGCCGAACCGATGATCAGTACTTTGGCCGGATGAAGACGGCCGAACAGCCGCCGGAAAAACGTAAACATGATGACTTCCGCCACCACGGAGATGGACCAGAACGCACCGATGACGGTTTCCTCCATGCCGATCGATTTCCAGTAGATCGCTGAAAAGCTGTACCCATAGGCATGGCTGGCCTGGGTGATGCCGGTGGCAATCAGAAAGGTGACGAAAGCCGGTCTGCGCAGCGCCCTGCCTGCATCGGCGATATCCACATCCGAGAGCGGCGAAAGACGCCTCGGCTTGCCGATGCGCGGCACGATGAAACTCATGCCGCATGCTGCGGCAAGGGTGCCTAGAAGTGCCCAGGGAATGATGTGTTCACCCACATGCTGGATGAACACACCGCCTATGAAGGACGTGAGAAGAAACGATATCGAGCCCCAGACGCGCATCCTGGCGAAATCGGCGCCGTAGCGGCGGACGCCTGACAGAGCGATCGTATCGGCCAGCGGCACCTGCGATGTCCACGGTGGGGCAAGCATCAGCGAAACGATCAGAATTCCCATGAAGCCGAACGGTACGAAGTAAAATGCCGCAACGATAACGGCGAGAACCGTCGCCATGGTCAATATATGCGCCCGATCATTGGAGCGATCGGCGAGCATCGAGACGAGCGGCGCTGCGACAACGCGCACGAACAGTGGCATCGACAAAACGATGGAGATTTGCGTCGGTGTCAGCGCGCGATACTCCAGCCACAGCGGGAAGTAGGGCAAATGCAAGCCGCTCGACATGAAAATAGCAAAATAAGCCAATGCAACCCGCAGCTCGAAGCGCGACGGCATGTCCTGGCTGGTATCCGCTGCAGCGGCCGTCATGGGAAAGACTTTCGGAAGATCGAGCGGTTCAGGCGGAATCGCAACACTGCGTTGCCTGAGATTCGCAACTATCACGAAATTCGCCAAGCGCCTAGAAGCGCTGGGGGTCATCCGCAATTAACGCGACACTACCGCGCCGGCATCGCCCGACTGGACTTTACTTTGCGCGATTTCAGTTCCCTCGCACCGCCAATCGTCGTCAGCACGCTCTCGAAAATGTCGGCGCAGGCTTCCCAGCTGAAGCCTTTGAGCCTGACATCTGGATCGACCCGGCCCATCTCCAGCGCACCCAATGCGGCCTTCTGCAAACTATCCGAGAGGACGCCAGCACCTGATGCGCCGATCACGTCCTTTGGGCCTGGTACGGGATAACCCGCAACGGGCAGTCCGCAGGCGATAGCTTCGAGCAGCACCAGACCGAACGTGTCGGTACGACTGGGAAACACGAAGACATCGGACCCTGCATAAAAGCGGGCAAGGGTCTCGCCCTCTCTCTTTCCGGCAAATACCGCTTCCGGATATTTCCGTTTCAACTCGTCCAGGTCAGGACCATCGCCGACGATAAGCTTGGTGCCCGGCAGATCGAGAGACAGGAAGGCTTCAAGGTTCTTTTCAGGGGCCACCCGGCCGACGCAGAGGAAGATCGGTCGCAGCAACTTGAGATCGACCTCCGGTTGCGGCCGGAAGAGTTCACGGTCGACGCCGCGCGTCCACACTTTTAGCGTCTCGAAGCCGCGTTCAGCCAGTTCGTCATGGATAGATTGCGTCGGGACAAGGCAATGTTCGGCAGCATTGTGGAAACGCCGCAGGAAACCGTACGACCACGACAGCGGAACCGGCAACCGCTCACGCAGATACTCGGGAAAACGCGTATGAAAGCTCGTGGTAAAGCGCCAATTATTCTTCAGGCATGCACGCCGTGCCATGATACCGAGCGGACCTTCGGTCGCGATATGAACGAAAGCCGGCTGCAGCGCTTCGATCCGCGCCCTGATCGCAGACGGGTGCGTCAATGCCAGACGGATTTCCGGATAGGTCGGGCAAGGCGCGGAGCGATAATCGGCTGGCGAGATGATCGTCACTTCATAGCCGCGCGCTTCCATCTGCTCGCGCAGCTTGGTCAGTGTGCGCACCACACCATTGACTTGCGGGTGCCAGGCGTCCGAGACGATGACCAGGCGCTTTGCTTGACCCTCAGGCTGCATTCGCCGCCTTTGGACGCTTGTCATCCAGCCGGACGACAGGCGCGAAGCCGGCCTGTTCGCCGATCAGATGCGTCCATGACAGGAGTTCCATGCGACCATCGAAGTGCTCGACGATTGCCGTGCAACTTTCCACCCAATCGCCCGTATTGATGTATTCGATGCCGTCGATCTGCTCGATCGTCGCATGATGAATGTGACCGCAGATCACACCATCCGCACCGATGCGCCGCGCTTCATCCGAGACCACCGTCTGGAACGAACCAATGAAATTCACGGCCTTCTTGACGCGGAATTTCGCCCAGGCCGAGAACGACCAGTAGCGCAGGCCGAGCATGCGCCGGACCTTGTTCATGATTGTGTTGATTGCGAGCGCCGCGTCATAAGCCCAATCGCCGAGATAGGCGATGTGACGGGCATTACGCACGACCACATCGAACTGGTCGCCATGGATGACGAGGAATTTCCGGCCATCCGCAGTCTCATGCATGATGCGGTCCATGACCTCGATGCCGCCGAAATGCGTTCCCTGGAAATCGCGCAGAAACTCGTCATGATTACCGGCGATGTAGAGGATACGCGCGCCCTTACGGCTCTTGCGCAGGAGCTTCTGCACGATGTCGTTGTGTTCTTGCGGCCAATGCCAATTGCGGCGCAAGCGCCAGCCATCAACGATATCACCGACCAGAAAGATCGTGTCGGCATCGTGGTATTTCAGAAAATCTAACAGAAAACTGGCCTTTGCACCTTTCGAGCCGAGATGCACATCGGACAGGAAAAGCGTGCGGAATTTGCGGGCCTCGATCTCGACCATGCTGCTGATCTCCGTTCAGCTGACGCAAAGCGCGTCCATTTGCGCTGACACAAACCTGATTCATGTCACAGTCTTATGACGGCGCAGAAAAGTGCGTGGTTCGGCAAGATAAGCACTTGTAACAAAATCGAGTTCGGTTATGCCTCTGGATGACATTTTAGCGTGCTGGAAAATTTGAAACGCCAGTGTATAAACGCGCGAGCCAAATCCCCGGAGGACATCGTCAATGGCCAAGGACAAAATGCCCAGCAACTCTGACCTGGAAGAAAGCGCGCTGTTTTATCATCGCTTTCCTCAGCCGGGTAAGCTGGAAATCCAGGCGACGAAGCCGCTTGGAAATCAGCGCGACCTTGCTCTCGCCTACTCCCCCGGCGTCGCTGCACCATGTCTTGCCATTCACGAAAATCCTGCAACGGCCGCCGATTATACCAGCCGCGCCAACCTGGTGGCGGTTATCTCCAACGGTACAGCCGTCCTCGGTCTTGGCAACATCGGCCCGCTTGCGTCCAAGCCCGTCATGGAGGGCAAGGCCGTCCTGTTCAAGAAATTCGCCAATATCGATGTGTTCGATATCGAGATCGACGCACAGGAAATCAACAAGATCGTTGATGTGGTAGCGGCTCTCGAGCCCACGTTCGGCGGTATCAATCTCGAAGATATCAAAGCTCCGGAATGTTTTGAAGTTGAGGAACAACTTCGCGCCAAAATGAACATCCCGGTATTCCATGATGATCAGCATGGCACAGCGATTATCGTTGCCGCGGCCATTCTCAACGGCATGGAACTTGCCGGAAAAGATCTCTCTAAGATCAAGATCGTCGCTTCCGGAGCCGGCGCTGCGGCGCTCGCTTGCCTTAACCTCCTGGTGAAGCTCGGCGTTGATCGCAAGAATATCTGGGTCTGTGACCTCGATGGCGTTGTCTATGAAGGCCGCAATACGCTGATGGACCGCTGGAAATCGGTCTACGTGCAGAAAACCGATGCGCGGGTTCTCGCTGATGTCATTGGCGGGGCTGACGTCTTTCTTGGCCTTTCGGCCGCCGGTGTGCTGAAGCCCGAACTGCTGCAGCAGATGGCACCGAACCCGCTGATCATGGCTCTGGCCAATCCCAATCCGGAGATCATGCCGGACGAGGCGCGCGCCGCGCGCGCCGATGCAATGATTTGCACCGGCCGTTCGGACTTTCCCAACCAGGTCAACAACGTCCTCTGCTTCCCCTTCATCTTTCGCGGCGCGCTCGATTGCGGCGCTCGGGCGATCAATGAGGAAATGAAAATGGCAGCAGTGCAGGCTATTGCCGCACTTGCTCGCGAAGAACCATCGGACGTTGCCGCCCGCGCCTATTCCGGCGAGACGCCGACGTTCGGGCCAAATTATCTCATCCCTTCGCCCTTCGATCAGCGCCTGATCCTTCGCATCGCGCCGGCCGTCGCCAAAGCTGCAATGGATACCGGCGTTGCCGAACGTCCGATCGAGGATTTCGATGCCTATCTCGACCGGTTGAATCGCTTCGTCTTCCGCTCCGGCCTGATCATGAAGCCTATCTTCACGGCGGCAAAAACTGCGGAAAAGAAGCGCGTCATCTATGCAGATGGCGAAGACGAAAGAGTCTTGCGTGCTGCGCAGGTGGTGCTGGAAGAAGGCGTCGCCATCCCCACACTGATCGGGCGCCCGCAGGTCATAGAGACGCGCTTGCAGCGCTACGGGCTGAAGATCAAGATCGGCACTGATTTTGATGTTATCAACCCCGAAGATGATCCGCGTTATCGCGATTATGTCGACCTGCTGCTGAATCTCACCGGGCGACGCGGCACAACGCCGGAAGTGGCTCGCACCATGGTCCGCGCCAGTGGTACTGTCATCGCAGCACTTGCAATCGTTCGCGGTGAAGCCGACGCGATGATCTGCGGTCTTGAGGGCCGTTTCGAGCGGCACTTGCGCAATGTTGACCAGATCATTGGCAAGTCGGAGGGCATTCGCAATTTCTCGGCGCTGAGCCTGCTGATATCGCAACGCGGCGTGCTGTTCCTGACCGACACCTATGTCAGCATCGATCCGACTGCCGAGGAAATCGCCGAGAAGACCGTTCTGGCTGCCAATGAAATCCGCCGCTTCGGTATCGAGCCCAAGGCGGCCTTGTTGTCCCATTCCAACTTTGGTTCGCGTGATTCCGAGAGCGCCGCAAAAATGCGGACCGCGTCGGAAATTCTGCGCGTCAAGGCACCGGAACTGGAGCAGGACGGCGAAATGCATGGCGATTCCGCCTTGTCGGCAATTCTGCGGGAGCGCGTACTTCCACATTCGCGGCTGAGCGACGAAGCCAATCTGCTGGTCTTCCCCAATCTGGATGCAGCGAATATCACGCTCAATGTTGTCAAATCTGTCACCGATGCCTTGCATGTCGGCCCGATCCTGCTCGGCGCCGCCAAGCCTGCACATATCCTGACGCCATCCGTGACATCGCGCGGTATCGTCAACATGACGGCACTGGCGGTCGTGGAGGCATCACAACGCATTGATTGAGGTTCAAGAGTCTGTCTTATTGCTGCCGCATGACCATGGCTGGTTCTTGCGCATTCACCCGCTTCGAATGCACATGACTATCTTGGGCCGCCGCATGTACCGGACATTTCAGATCGCCTTCATAACAGCAGCAGCCATCCTGGCGGCGACACAACTTTCTTCCGGAAATTCAAATATTTGCGCGCGCATGCAGGACCGTCTCGACGAACTCAACCGCAACGCGGATGTCGACGATTTCGAACTCACCCTGCGGCGTGACCGCGTCGAGGCAGCGCTCGATGCCAATGATTGCCCGGTGGTGGACGACCGCGTGCACGAGGAGCCACGGCGCGACACGGCACGTCCGCAACCTTACGAAGTTCTCGGGAAAGAGCCGGAACCGGTCGAGCCGGAAATGAGCACAGCTCCGGTCTATGGTGGCCGGTACCAGACGCTTTGCGTGCGCACATGCGACGGTTACTATTTCCCGCTCTCCTATGAAACCGGTGCGGAGAATTTCTCACGCGATCAGGCGCAGTGTCAGTCCCAGTGTCCCGGGGCAAAGCTGTATTATCAGCCCACGGACAATCCAAATCCTGAAAGGATGACCTCATTAAGCGGCGAGGATTACAAGGACCTGCCGAATGCCTTCAAATTCAGGAAGGTAGGAGCTAATGCAACGCCGCAATGCGGTTGCCAGAGATCGGCCGCAAATTTCAGCACATTGGGTAATCCTGCCGCGGCGACATCTGCCACAGGAAAGCCCGGAGAGCCTGCCAAAATTATCGAACCTGTGAAACCCGTAGAAACCAAAGTCGAGCCAGCAGTGCCCGCGCCTCAACCGGCGGAGAAACCCTCATCCATCATTCAGCTAGGTGAACCCGCGCCGGCAAAGACCGAAGCACCGTTGCCGCAGCCGCTCAGCGGCGACAAGCCCATCGATCCGAACCGCAAGGTCAGGGTCGTCGGGCCAACGTTCCTTCCCGACCAAGAAGGGGCAATAAATCTGCGAGCTCCGGACCAGAAGACAGCCCAGTAAGCGCGATACGCAATGGCATGAACAGTGGCTTGCCCTTGCGTCCGCTCTGGAGCTTCACCCCATCGGTCCATAGTTTCCAGGTCTCGCGGTTCCACGGCTCCGGCGGCAGCAGATCAAAGGCAGCACGAACGAAATCGCGGTCCTCTTCGGCAAGCTGTTCATCCGTAGCGGGACCGTCCTTGATGATCTTCCACCAACCTTCCGCATCCGAAACGCGCGAAAGATTGCCTCGCACTGCGAGCCAGAATGCCTCGGCCTGATCGCCTTCAATACCAAGCTCTTTGAGCCGGTCCTTGGCGTCAGAAAACGGCATTGCGTGGATCAGTGCGCGGTTGAGCGTGTCGAGTTCAGCCGGATCGAACTTCGAAGCGGACTTTGACGTTGCCGCGGGATCGAAAATCTCGGCAAGGGCGTCCATGTCACGTATGGCGGTGACATTCTCCGAAGTTCCAATCAGCACGGCAAGGCTGGCCACGGCCATCGGCTCGTAGCCGTCACGACGCAAGCTGCCGATCGAGAGCGCACCGGTACGCTTGGAAATCCCCTCGCCTGACGCCGTCGTCAGGAGGTTGATGTGACCGAGCTCGGGAACCTTTGCCCCCAGAGCCTCGATAATCGCGATCTGAACGCCACTATTGGTGATGTGGTCGTTGCCCCGGATGATATGGGAGATTTCCATGTCGATGTCGTCGACGACCGAAGTAAACGTGTAGAGATAGGTGCCGTCTTCCCGCACCAAAACCGGATCTGAGAGTGAAGCGAGATCAACCGTTTCCCGGTCGCGCACAAGATCGTCCCAGTGAACTTCCGTCCTCGCTACCGAAAACGGGTCGTCCTTGAAGTTTGGCAGGAGGAAGCGCCAATGCGGGCGGCGCCCTTCGGCTTCAAGCTTTTCCCTGTCGGCAGAGGTCAGCTTCAGGGCGTCCCGGCCATAAATTGGAGGCAGGCGCCGCGCCAGGCGCAGCTTGCGCTTGCGCTCGAGTTCCTCGGCGGTCTCGTAGCAGGGATAAAGCACGCCCGCTGCCTTGAGCCTCTCGGCCGCAGCGTCATAGATCGGAATACGCTTCGACTGATACTCGATGTGCGCCGGTTTAATGCCCAGCCAGTCAAGGTCAGCGATCGTCGCCTCGGCATATTCCGTCTTGGAACGTACAGTATCCGTATCGTCAAAGCGCAGGATAAATTGGCCATTGTTTTTCAGGGCGAAAAGCCAGTTGAACAAGGCAATGCGCGTATTGCCAATATGGATATAGCCAGTCGGAGATGGTGCAAAACGGACGGTAATGGTCATGCTTGGGGCATATCGGATGCTGCCCTGAATGGCAATATGGGCCGCGCTCACATGCGGCCCATATCTTAGTCATCGTTGAGGACAAGCCCCTTGGTCAGTTCGAGCGCCTGTAATTCGAACAAGCCACGATAGATACCGCCATTGAGCCCGATCAATGCCTCGTGGTTACCCTCCTCGGCAATACGGCCATGCTCGAAGACCAGAAGCCTGTCGAGAGAGCGCACGGTCGACAAACGGTGAGCGATCACCAGTGTCGTCCGCCCCAGCATCAGCCGTTCCATCGCCTGCTGGATCAAGACTTCCGATTCCGAATCAAGGCTGGAAGTCGCCTCGTCCAGAATGAGAACCGGAGCATCCGCGAGGAAAGCACGGGCAATTGCCACTCTCTGGCGCTCACCGCCGGAAAGCTTGACACCGCGCTCACCGACCAGCGTGCTGTACCCCTTCGGCAATGCCGAGATGAAGTCATGTGCGCTGGCCTGCCTTGCAGCCTCTTCGATCTCATCTTGCGTGGCACCGGGCCGCGCATAGGCGATATTCTCCGCCAGAGACCGGTGAAACAGGATCGGCTCCTGCTGCACGATGGCGATCTGCTGTCGTAGCGAAGCCTGTGTGACCCCGGCAATATCCTGACCGTCGATCAGGATTCGACCCGACTTCAGATCATGCAGACGCTGGATCAGCTTGACGAAGGTCGTCTTGCCCGAACCGGAATGACCAACCAGACCGACGCGCTCACCTGCCCGGATCGTCACCGAAAACCGGTCATAGAGCGGCAGGCGATGTGCGCCATAATGGAACGTCACATTGTCGAACTCGATCTTGCCATTGCTGATCCGGATCGGCTTTGCGCCGGGCCGGTCTTCAATGCCAAGCGGCTGACTCTGGATATCAACAAGCTCCTCCATGTCGTTGACCGAGCGCTGCAAATTGCGGATGTGCATGCCGACTTCCCGCAAATAACCCTGCAGGATGAAGAAGGAGGTGAGCACGAAAGTGATATCACCCGCACTCGCCTGCCCCTTCGACCACAGGACCAGCGCGAAGCCGATAATGGCCGCCCGAAGCAAGAGCAGCATCGTGCCCTGCGTCGTGCCGTTCCATGTACCGCGGACCCAGGTGCGCGCCGTCCGGTCCCGCCATTTGGTCAGAACCTTGGCGAGACGCGCATCTTCACGGCTTTCCGCACCGAAGCCCTTCACCACCATGTTGCAACTGACAGCGTCAGCCAGCGAACCGCCAAGCTTTGTGTCCCAACGATTGGCAAGACGTGCCATGGGCGCAACGTAACCGAGTGACAGCGATGCGGTCACCGCAACGAACAGGAGCGATCCAATGCCGATGATGAGGCCCATCAACGGCCAATACCAGGCCATCAGCGCTGTCGAACCGATCAGCATGATCACCGACGGAAACAGCGCCAGCAGCAGCGTATCGTTCAACAAATCCAGCGCCCACATACCACGCGTCACCTTGCGAACGGTC
The DNA here is from genome assembly GCF_964253365.1 of Phyllobacterium sp. LjRoot231. NCBI lineage: Bacteria > Pseudomonadati > Pseudomonadota > Alphaproteobacteria > Hyphomicrobiales > Phyllobacteriaceae > Phyllobacterium > Phyllobacterium sp. LjRoot231. Next base: position 2,473,733 of record NZ_CAXUQT020000001.1, on the reverse strand, counting down.
GAACCTGCGAAGCTGTTGGCATGCCAATCGGTCGAGAAACGCTGGATGCGGTAGAAAGCCCCCGAGGCAATTTCTGTCATCATGTTCAATGTCAGATCAACGATCTGCATGAAGGTGATGTGCCGCAGGACGATCGCACCCAGCGATAGGGCAAGCAGCGTCGAGAACGCTGCAATTGCAGCATCCCACACGACAGCTTCAGTGGCATGGCCATTGACCACAGCATCGACCAGCCGGCCCGAATAGAGCGGCGTCAACACGTCGGCCAGTGTCGAGAGCAACACTGCACCAGCAATGACGACGATACGCACCGGCTGCCTTTGCCAGTGTAACCAGGTGAATCCAAGAACGCTGCGGAATGCGCCGCCGCGCAGGTCGAATCTAAAAAAAGCCATGACGATTGTCCGATGCCAATGCGCACCGGCCCCAATAGAAAATGCAAACGAGAATGCCGTGAAAAAGGACGATGGAATCAGTACGGCATGAATGATCTGGCGACTTGCCTGAATACAGGAAATGCCATTATTGGCGATGAGTTACCTTGACCGGTGAAGTCAATCGAAGAGCCGAAAGGCTCTTCATCATCACGTGTCAGGAACGAGCGCCTGCCCAGAGGGACTTATAAAAAGCTGCCATTCGAGAACCTCCCGGTCGCTATTGCCGGAAGATCGCTTATAGGTGAATCGCTCCAAGCCGCCAAGCGCCTGTTTTTTAAGCTGCCGCTTTTAGAATGTCGGTGCGGCCAGATTGCAACAGTACAGGTCATGCAGCTCTGGTGGGTTGGCGAGGTTTAGTCTGGTCACCATAGCCGGCCAGAAGCCCGGCAATCGAAATATCCTCATCCAAAGTTTCCCAATGCAGGCCACGCGAGCTTATTCGTACATCACTGCGTTGCTCGGGTGTCGCATGAAGAAGGCGCGGAAACCACACCAGTGGAACACCAAGTGTTCGTCCATCCGACAGTTCAAGCCACATACTGTCGTCGTCGAAGCGGACGCTCTCAGCTTTCACCAAAGAATTCATGCCACGCTCCTGTTATAACTTTATGCCGTTGCTCCACGAGTTCATTCAACTCACGCAGAGTTTTAGCATTGAAACCATCATTATAGGCTAGATGCACATTAGGAAACAGCCAGAATTTGGCTTCGATATTGTCTTTCTCAATATGGACGTGCATTGGCTCACGTGGATTGCCCTCGTTTGCATAGAAGAAAAACTTGAAACCCTTGTGTCTAAAAATCACCGGCATCAGGAACCAGTTCGCCGATCCCGGAACCGGTTGGTGATCGGGTAGCGGCGGTCGCGGCCGAAATTTTTCTTTGTCACCTTCACACCTGGCGCAGACTGCCGGCGCTTGTATTCGGCAATGTAGAGCAGATGCTCGATACGCTCGACCGTCGCGCGGTCATGACCGCGTTCAACGATTTCATCGACACCCATCTCATGTTCGACAAGGCATTCGAGGATATCGTCGAGAACCGGGTAAGGCGGCAGAGAATCCTGGTCGGTCTGGTTTTCGCGCAGTTCTGCCGATGGTGCCTTACGAATAATGTTGACCGGAATGACTTCGCCAGACGGGCCCAGGCCGCCTGCGGGAACATTCTTGTTGCGCCATTCCGACATGGCATAGACCTGCATCTTGTAGAGGTCCTTGATCGGATTGTAGCCGCCGTTCATATCGCCATAGAGCGTGGCGTAGCCGACCGACATTTCCGACTTGTTGCCGGTGGTGACGACCATGGAACCGAACTTGTTGGAGATCGCCATCAGGATGGTACCGCGGGCACGGCTCTGCAGGTTTTCCTCGGTAATGCCTTCCTTGGTGCCTTCGAATGTTGGCCCAAGCGCCTTGAGGAAACCCTGCACCGGCTCGAAAATCGGCACGATGTCGTAACGGCAACCAAGAAGCTTGGCGCAGTCTTCAGCATCCTTGAGAGAATCCTTCGATGTGTAGGTGTAGGGCATCATGACAGCGCGCAAGCGTTCTTCGCCCAGCGCATCGACGGCGAGCGCGGCGCAAATCGCTGAGTCGATACCACCAGAAAGGCCAAGCACAACATCCTTGAAGCCGTTCTTGTTGACGTAGTCACGCAGACCCAGCATGCAGGCTCGGTAGTTAGCCTCCTCGCCCTCCGGGATGCGTGACATCGGCCCTTCGGTGCAGGCCCAGCCATTTGACCCACGCCGCCAAGTGGTGACGATGAGCTGTTCCTCGAATTGCGACATCTGGAATGCGAGGTTCTTGCCGGCATTGAAGGCGAAGGAAGCGCCGTCGAAAATCAGGTCGTCCTGCCCGCCGAGCTGATTGGCGAAAATCAGTGGCAGACCAGTTTCGATCACCTGCCGCAGCGCTACCTGATAGCGGACGTCAACCTTGCCGCGATAATACGGCGAGCCGTTCGGCACACAGAGGATTTCCGCGCCGCTTTCGGCCAGGGTTTCACAGACGTCATGATCGCCCCAGATATCCTCGCAGATCGGAATGCCAATGCGAACGCCGCGAAAATTGACGGGGCCGGGCATCGGGCCAGCCTGGAACACTCGCTTTTCGTCGAACTCGCCATAATTGGGCAGATCGACCTTGAAGCGCTCGGCAATCACCTTGCCGCCATCCAGCACCATGACAGAATTATGCAGGCCAGATTCGCGCTTCAGGGGCGTGCCGATAATCACACCGGGTCCACCGTCCGCCGTATCCAAGGCGAAATCCTGAACCGCCTTTTCGCATGCTTCGATAAAGGCCCGCTTCAGCACCAGATCTTCCGGCGGATAACCTGAAATGAAAAGCTCGGTGTAGAGGATCAGATCGGCGTCCTGACGCGCAGCGTCGGCGCGAGCCTCACGGGCTTTTGCAAGATTGCCTTTGATATCACCCAGCACGGGATTGAGCTGAGCGATGGCGATACGAAGAGTGTCTGGATTTTTGCTCATATTGAACATATATCGTTTCGTTGATGGAAAAACAATGTTTGATCAAGCGCCGATCAGGAAAAAAACACGCTCCACACGGTATAGAACCAGACGGTGGCCACAAGAATAACCGAGATCAGCACAGCAAGCGATCCGCAATCCTTGGCGATCTGGATTTCATGATGAAAATCCAGTGAAACTGCATCACAGGCTGCCTCGATACCGGTATTGAGTACCTCGATCATAATGAGAAACAGCACCGATCCGGTCAAAAGCAGGAAGGATAGAACTGTCGGGGCAATGAACGCCGCAACAGGAATGGAGAGAATGAACAGCATAAGTTCCTGCTGAACAGCCTTCTCATGCTGCGCCAGATGCTTCAGCGCGCGCATGGAGTTGATGAATGCCAGTACCAGACGCCGCATGCCCGCCCCCGTATTTCCACAAAAGGCAGCTATAAAGCGAGAACGGCCCGCGTCAATCCTGTCAGTCCCCTGCAACCACAACACCACCGCCGCTCTTCGCGTATTTCGGCAGATCGTCGTGGATTTGATAATAGTCGCCCTTGTCGTCGACGAAGATATGGCTTTCGCCATGCAGGTCGGACGGGCGATCGAACGATCCTGCCATCACCGAAATATAATCAAGATCCTTGTGCTTCCAGAAAAGTGCCGAGCCGCAATTCTTGCAGAAACCACGGCGGGCGAAGTCGCTTGCCTCGTACCAACTGATGTTGTCTTCACCGGAAATGTCGATCGAATCGTCCTGCACATTGGTTGCAGCATAGAAATGGCCCGACTGTTTGCGGCACTGCGAGCAATGGCAGTAGACGACGCCGCGCAACTTTCCGCGCGTTTTGAAATGTACCTTGCCGCACAGGCATGAACCCCGATGCAACTCCATATCGCCACCTCCTTGTTGCTGAAGACGAAACATAAGCGACGCCGCGGGCAACGCCTTTCGTATTCACGTCTTTGCAGGACGCTTCGACGACAGACTGAGCAGGAAAGCCCCGAAGACAGCAGACAGCAGCGAACCGAGCAGCACGCCAAGCTTGGTCTCATCCTGCAGCAAAGGTGAATTCGCGTAGGCAAGCAGGCCGATGAACAGACTCATGGTGAAGCCGATCCCACAAAGCGTGGCCACGCCATACATCTGAAGCCAGCTTGCGCCGACAGGACGTTCGGCGAGACGAAGCTTGATCGCCAGCCAGGCAAAGGAAAACACGCCGATCTGCTTGCCAACAAACAGGCCAGCCGCGACACCGAGCGGAACCGGATCGGCGAGATTTGAAAGCGACACGCCACTGAAGGAAACGCCGGCATTGGCGAAACCGAAGATCGGCACGATAAGAAAGCCAACCCACGGCTGGATAGCATGCTCAAGTTCAACCAGCGGCGAATCGGCCTCGCCCTTCGCTCCGCGCATGGGGATAGCCAGGGCCAGCAACACGCCGGCAATGGTCGCGTGGATGCCGGACTTGAAAACAAGAATCCACAGGATCACCCCGAGAATGAGGTAAGCCCAAAGCCGAATCATGCCGAGAAGATTCATCGCGATGAGAATAGCGAAAACGGCAGCAACCCCGGCCAAGGCCGGGATGTTCAATCCTTCCGAATAAAACAAGGCAATGATGATGACCGCGCCAAGATCATCAATGATGGCGAGCGCGGTCAGAAAGACCTTCACTGACAACGGAACGCGCGACCCGAGCAACGACAGAACGCCGAGCGAAAAGGCAATATCGGTGGCGGTCGGGATGGCCCAGCCGCGAACTGTTTCACCCTCATTGAAGGCAAGGAAGATCAGCGCCGGAACGACCATACCGCCCACAGCGGCAAAACCCGGCAATGCGCGGCGCGACCAGTTCGACAATTGGCCGCTGATCATCTCGCGCTTGATTTCGAGGCCAACGAGCAGGAAGAAAACGGCCATCAAGGCATCATTGACCCAATGAAGGATGCTCAGGCCACCAACATAGGTTTTCAGGAGACCGAAATAATCTTCGCTTAAGGGAGAGTTGGCGACAATCAGTGCCAGAGCCGCGACCGCCATCAGAATGATACCGCCGGAGGCCTCATTCTCAATGAACGAACGGAAAGACGCTGACAGGCGGATTCGGCGTACGGGTTTTATGTCCATACAACCTTGATAGAATCCCGAAACGCAAAACTCCAGCCCCAATGCCTTGATTACTGAAATTGAAAAAGGCGGCCCGAAGGACCGCCTTTTATTGCAGATATACTTTGAGGTCAGGCGTTGACGGCCATTTTCTCCGGATGGCTGTCGCGTTCCTTCTTGAGAAGTTCAGCAACGAGGAACGCCAGTTCCAGTGCCTGATCCGCGTTGAGACGTGGATCGCAATGGGTATGGTAGCGATCCTGCAGATCTTCTGCCGAAATCGCTCGCGCACCGCCGGTGCATTCCGTGACGTTGTTGCCGGTCATCTCGATGTGGATGCCGCCCGGATAAGTTCCTTCGGCGTGATGAACCTCGAAGAAGCCTTCGACTTCCTTCAGGATACGGTCGAAAGGCCGCGTCTTGTATCCATTGGCAGTGATGGTATTGCCATGCATCGGATCACAGGACCAGACAACCTGACGGCCCTCCTTCTGCACCGCACGGATCAGCTTCGGCAGATGGTCGGCAACCTTGTCGTGACCGAAGCGGGCGATCAGAGTCAAACGGCCTGGTTCGTTTGCAGGATTGAGCAGGTCGATCAGCCGAAGAAGATCGTCGGCCTCCAGCGACGGGCCGCATTTCAGACCAAGCGGATTCTTGATACCGCGGCAGTATTCTACATGGGCATGATCCGCCTGACGGGTGCGATCGCCGACCCAGATCATATGTCCGGACGTCGCGTACCAGTCACCAGATGTTGAATCGACGCGGGTCAGGGCTTCTTCGTAGCCAAGCAACAGGGCTTCGTGGCTCGTATAGAAATCCGTCTCGCGCAACTGCGCATTGGTTTCTGCGGTGATGCCAACTGCACGCATGAAGTCAACCGTTTCGGAGATGCGGCGTGCCAGCTGGCCGTAGCGTTCGCCTTGCGGGCTGTCGGCAACGAAACCCATCATCCATTGGTTGACGTTCTCCAGATTGGCATAACCACCCTGGGCGAAAGCGCGCAGCAGATTCAGCGTTGCAGCCGACTGGCGATAAGCCATTTCCTGGCGGGCAGGATCCGGCGTGCGCGACTGTTCGGTGAACTCTGTACCATTGATGATATCACCGCGATAGATCGGGAGCTCGATACCGTTCTTGGTTTCGGTATCAGAGGTGCGCGGCTTGGCGAACTGACCCGCAATACGGCCAACCTTGACGATGGGCTGTGAAGCGCCGAATGTCAAAACAACGGCCATCTGCAGGAAGACGCGGAAGAAATCGCGAATATTATCCGCACCATGTTCGGCAAAGCTCTCGGCGCAATCGCCGCCCTGCAACAGGAAGCTCTCGCCCTTGGAAACAGCCGCAAGCTGCTTCTTGAGCTTGCGCGCTTCACCTGCAAAAACCAGCGGCGGATAAGTACGAAGACGGGCCTCGACATCGCTCACAGCCTGAGCGTCCGGATAATAAGGCACCTGCTTGATAGGTTTGCCTCTCCAGGAAGTCGGTGTCCAGTTCTTGGTCATTATTGCACCTGTTACTTGCTTTCCACATTGGTAGCATTGAGAATATCCGGTCATTCCGGAAGGCGCTCGTATAGTCCAATTACAACGGATACGCCAGTCCTGTTGACGTCAACGTAGATGAGCCCGTTGTCGCGCTCCAGGCGGCTATTAATGGAAGTAAAAACCGACGAACGCGACTAAGCTTGATCTTACTTTACGTTAGCAGCAGTCGCATCATTTATTTCTGGCGCATCGGTAAAGTTCGCACCAATCTCTACGAGCAACCGGTCGAACATGTCGATTTCCTTGTCGCTGAGTTTCACGGCGCGTGGATAGGTCGGCGACGGTCGGTCCCTGTAGATCGGTGTGTTGAAATATTCTGTCTTAAGCACGAAGTGCCGAAGCCCCTCTTCACCATGCTCGACGAGAAAACCCTGCATGACCGCATCCAAATAGGATTGCAGGATCATCGGCGGTTCTGGACGAACCGGTACATATTCGTGCGCCTCATACACAAAGATCGGCACGCCTTCCGGAAAAGGCGTTGCAGTCTCGATGTCCTCAGGCAGGACGTTGCGGCGGTCGTAATTTTGCTCGCGCAGATCGACTGCTGGAAGGTTTTCCTGGTAGTCGAAAACCAAAAGACCATCCACACTGGCGCTCTCGTCCCGGCAGACCGAGAGGAGCGCTGTGGGGAGCTCGCTCTCGCTTGGACTGGCACGCCACAATCTCCGCCAACCGTGAAGTTTGGCCGGCATGGCATGCACGATGTTAGTCCGTAATGTTTGACGGTTTACCAGCGAGCCATAACCGAAATAAGCGACAAGCTTGCCGCTTTTCGCAAGGTTTTCGAATTCATTCATCAATCAACACGCTCGCCATTCACCAGCCTATAGCTTGGCTTGTACATGGTAACCAGTTCTTCAGAAGCAGTAGGATGCACCGCCATTGTGCGGTCGAAATCATTCTTGGTGCACCCTGCCTTGATGGGAATGGCCAAAAGTTGAGCCATTTCGCCCGCATCGGGTCCCAATATATGCGCACCGACGACCTTTCGGCTGACGGCATCGACGATAAGCTTGGTCAGCATCTTGTCCTTGGCGCCGGAAAGCGTGTTGCGCATCGGGCGAAAAAGAGCGCGGTAAACCTCGATCTCCTTGAATTCCCTGGCCGCATCTTCTTCGGTCAGTCCTACGGTACCGATTTCAGGCTGCGAGAAAACGGCGGTAGCGATCTGGCGATGATCGGGTTTGGTGGGATTGTTTTTGAATGCTGTCTCGAGGAAACACATGGCCTCGTGAATCGCGACGGGCGTCAGCTGGACCCGGTTGGTCACGTCGCCTACAGCCCAGATGTTGGCCCTGGTTGTGCGCGAATACTCGTCAACCTTGATAGCGCCGAGCTCGTCAATTTCTACACCTGCCTGTTCCAGGCCAAGCGATTTCGTGTTTGGTGCACGGCCGATGGCCAACATGACCTGGTCGGCAACAAGCTCATCGCCCGCATAAAGACGGACAGCGAGCCGGCCATTATCCTGGCGTTTCACTTCCTCGATGACCTCCACGCAACGTACGCGGATACCCTTGGCTACCATGGCCGCGTGAAGCAATTGGCGAAGATCGTGGTCGAAGCGCGAAAGGATTTCCTTGCCGCGGTAGATCAGCGTCGTTTCAACGCCAAGACCATGGAAAATATTCGCGAACTCAACAGCGATATAGCCGCCGCCCTCGATGATGATGGCCTTTGGCAATTTCTCCAGATGAAATGCCTCATTGGAACTGATGCACAACTCGTGCCCAGGCAGAGCCGGATGCGGATTAGGATGACCGCCTGTTGCAATCAGTATCTGGTCTGCAGTTATCCGCTTGCCAGTCTTGAGGATTTCGATTGTGTGATAATCGATAAGGACTGCGCGGCTGTCGAAAATCTCGACATCGGAATTATCGAGTCCCTGCCGATACAACCCTTCCAGTCGCGCGATCTCACGATCTTTATTGGCGACCAGCGTCGGCCAATCGAACTTCGTTTCACCAAAACTCCAGCCATACCCGGCAGCAGCTTCGAAATGTTCGGAAAACTGCGACGCGTATACAAAAAGCTTCTTTGGAACGCAGCCGCGGATTACGCACGTACCGCCCATCCGGTATTCCTCGGCGAGCCCGACCTTCTTGCCCATGGCACCGGCAAGCCGGCCCGCGCGAACACCGCCCGACCCTCCCCCGATGACGAAAAGGTCGTAGTCATAGCTTGGCATGGTGGAAACACTCCGAATCTGATGAGCAGTTCATATGGGTTGTATAGTGGCGACTTAAAAGAACAAAGCCCGGCTTTGCGGCCGGGCTTTGCAGAATATCGAATTAAGGCAGCACTCAGGGTTTTGGCTGAGCCGGTTCGGCGGGTGCGGCTGGAGCTTGCGCGGGGGCTGTAGCGGCGGCTGCAGCGACAACCTTCTCGGCAACGGCCTGGGCCAGGTCGCGCGCGATGCCACGCTGCCAGATGCCAGCTGCCTTCATCACTTCACGCGTAACGATCGGACCTTCGGACAAAAGCTTCTTACCAGCCGTGGAATTATAAAACCCGGTGATCGCGTTCAGTTCTTCTTCATTGAACGACACAGCATAGGCGCGGGCGGCTTCATTTTCGAGGTCGGCGCGGCGTGCTGCAAGCGCCAAAGCCTGTTCGTCGACGGCTGCGCTGATGATAGATTCGAGATTGGGATCCTTCTGGATCAACTCGCCCTTCAGCTGCTGTGCAACGCTTGGCAGAATCGAGTCGAATTGGTCCGTTGCCTTGATTGCGGAAATAGCAGCCCGGGCGGCTGCGAGATGCGATGCTGTAATATTATTGTTGTTGTTCGCATCCTGCGCCTGGGCGGCACAGAGACCGCCAAGCATGATTACGATAGACAAAGGTGCAATCAAGCGGCGGAAGCCAGTTGCTCGGTTCATGAATTTATCGCTCCGTTTTCGACGTTGTCGCGCATAACCCAAAATCATCGATTTTCAGAAGGCTTTGCGCAGATTCAAAGTGCACCTGCTTCTTGTGCCTCTAAGCAGACGCACGGCTCAGCAGCGTTCTGATCCCGTCAGCACCGGCCAAAATGGCTACGCGCGCCAGTCCCAGAAAAAGTCCATGCTCCACCACGCCAGGTATGGCGTGCAGAGCGTTCGATAAAGCTCTTGTATCCGGAATGCGGCCAAAAGATGCATCCAGGATCAAATGTCCGCCGTCTGTAACAAATGCTTCGTCTCCCGTCATCCTCAATGTAACAGGACCCACAAGTCCGAGCTTGCCAGCCGCCTGCTCGATAGCAAGTTTTGTCGCCGCAAGTCCAAAACGATTGACCTCGATGGGCAGCGGGAAAGTACCCAGCGCCTCCACCAGCTTCGATTCGTCAGCAATCACGATCATCTCGCTCGAAGCTGCCGCGACGATCTTTTCCCGCAGCAACGCGCCGCCCCCGCCCTTGATCAATGCAAGTTCAGGGTCAACCTCGTCGGCACCGTCGATCGTAAGATCAAGCTGCGGCGTTTCTTCCAGAGTGGTGAGCTTGACGCCGAGTTCGCGGCAGAGAGCCGCGGTGCGCTCGGATGTGGGTACGCCAATGACATTCATTCCGGATGCGACCTTATCAGCCAAAAGCCGCACGAATTCCTCTGCGGTCGAGCCCGTTCCAATTCCAAGGCGCATGCCGTCCTTGACGTAGGTCAGGGCCTCGGCAGCAGCTTTGATCTTCAGCGATTTGGCATCCATGGATGGTGCGCCCTCTTGTAGCTTTGACTTGTCTTCGCTTTGACTTGACACTGGGCTCCCTAACACGTCAGGCAACCGGGTCAAGGCTCGTCGCTTGATTTTGAGCCCACCTTATACTTCAGTGTGGGAAGGTCACCTCACGAAACCGGTAATAATCTGGTTTCGCCATCGGCACGGATGCCACAGGAATATAGATGTCCAAACCCATTGTCGTATTTGATCTTGACGGAACTCTGGTGGATACCGCCCCGGATCTCCTCGATAGTCTCAATCATTGCCTTGATGCAGCAGGCATGCAAAAGGTCGATCCAGTCACCCTGCGCCGTTATGTCGGGCAAGGCGGACGCGTGATGATTGAGCGCGCATTCGAGGCACAGCAAAAACTGCTGAGCCCGGAACAGCTCGACTGGCTGGTTGATATCTTTATCGAGCATTACGGTGCCAACATGCCCGGCCACTCGGCGCTCTATGAAGGCGCCGAACGAGCCATGGAAGACCTGTCTAGCGCCGGTTACCTGCTTGCCGTATGCACCAATAAATTTGAAGGCCTGTCGGTTAACCTCCTGGCGGGCCTTGGCCAATCGTCCCGCTTCAGTGCGATTTGCGGTTCCGATACTTTTGCCTACCGCAAGCCCGATCCGCGCCATCTGGTTGAAACGATCCGCAAAGCTGGCGGTGATCCCGAACGTGCAGTGATGATCGGCGACAGCCAAACGGATATCAACACGGCAAAGGCTGCGGGAATTCCCGTAATCGCAGTGGACTTCGGCTATTCGGATCTACCGGTTGCAACCTATGAGCCAAGCCGGATCATCTCACACTATCGTGAGTTGAAGGTAAAGCTTGCAGACGATTTGATAGGTGCGGTTAGCGCCTGAACCGACTGAATTGGAACGATTTTTTTATCAGCGCGTTAACCAGCTACAGGTGTTAGGCGGCTTTGGCCTACCATCCGAGGTTTTTTGCTCTTACATTGAAATCGGGGCACACAGTCCCGGAATTCCAGGAGGAAAAATTGAGGAAACTAACTTCAATACTGGCCGCTCTTGCGATGTCGGTGGGCATGACATCGGTCGGACCCATGCCTGCCTTTTCGGCGCCGCTCTCGCCCTTGAGTGTTGAAACCAGCAGCCCCAACATCGAACAGGTACAATATAGACGTCCTTATCGCGGAGGTCGCTACTACGGCGGAGGTCGCTACTATGGCGGAGACCGCTACTATCGCGGAGACCGATATTGGTACAGAGGTCACCGAGGTTACAATTATTATCGCCCCGGCTACCGTTACTATAACGGCGCATGGTTTCCGCTGGCCGCTTTCGGCACCGGTGTCATAGTCGGCAGCGCTATTGCTCCTCGCCCGGTTTATCGCGCCGACGGTTCACATACACAATGGTGCTATAATCGTTATCGGTCGTACCGGGCCTATGACAATACGTACCAGCCCAACAACGGCCCCCGTCGTCAATGTGTTTCTCCATACTAAGCACGGCGAAATGATTCCAGAGCCCGGCTGCCAATCGGTAGCCGGGCTTTTTATTTGGCTAGTGTACAAGGACCCGAACCGCCTACCCATTAGACGAAGATCGCACTGCGCTTGCCTCGATCCCATTATAGGTGCCTAATTTTTGAGCTGTGCTGCAACACATGCCCCCGGACAATGGAATGTGCTTGCATTTTTTGCCGAACCCGCTTGAATGACGCTTATATGAAGGGGATTTTGAGTGAAGCCATTTGATGAGATGATCAAAACCGGCGGTGACGTGCGCCCGCCATATGAACAGCTAAAATGCTGGCTCGATACCCAGAACCCTGAGCGGTTGGCTCAAAAGTCGCTCGACGCCGAGAACGTTTTTCGCAAGACCGGGATTACCTTCGCAGTCTATGGCGATGAAGAAGCCGCCGAACGTCTCATTCCCTTCGATATTATTCCACGCATCATCACCGGCAATGAATGGCGCCGCCTGTCGCAAGGTATCGAGCAGCGTGTCATGGCGCTCAACGCGTTTCTTGACGATATTTATCACCGCCAGGAGATTATCCGCGCTGGCCGCATTCCTCGCGAATTGTTCACACACAATGATGCCTATCTGCCGGAGATGGTCGGGTTTAGACCGCCGGGAAATGTTTACACGCATATCATCGGCGTCGACATAGTAAGGACCGAAGAGAACCAATTCTACGTTCTGGAAGACAATGCGCGCACACCCTCTGGCGTGTCCTACATGCTTGAAAACCGCGAAACGATGATGCAACTGTTTCCGGAGCTATTCCAGCAGATCAAGGTACGTCCTGTTGAAACCTATCCGAAGCTGCTGCGCCAGTCATTGGCGGCGGTTGCTCCGCCCGGATGCAAGGGCGCGCCGACCATCGCCGTTCTGACGCCGGGCATCTATAATTCCGCCTATTTCGAACACGCGTTCCTTGCCGACCAGATGGGTGTCGAACTCGTCGAGGGTAGCGACCTCAAGATCGAAAATGGCAAGGTGGTCATGCGTACCACCGAGGGTAACCGCGCGATCGACGTCCTCTATCGGCGAGTTGACGATTCCTTCCTCGATCCCCTCACCTTTCGCCGCGATTCAGCATTGGGCGTTGCCGGGATCATGGATGTCTATCGTTCGGGTAACATCACGATTGCCAATGCACCGGGCACCGGGATTGCCGACGACAAGGCGCTCTATTCCTATATGCCGGAAATTGTCGAGTTCTATACCGGCCGCAAGGCGATCCTGGAGAACGTACCGACCCACCGCTGCTCGGAACCGGACACGCTCAAATATGTGCTCGAAAACCTTTCCGATCTTGTGGTCAAGGAGGTTCACGGCTCCGGCGGATATGGGATGCTCGTCGGTCCGGCTGCTTCGAAGAAGGAATGTGAGGCTTTCGCTTTCAAATTGAAGGCCAACCCGAAAAACTACATTGCACAGCCAACGCTGGCGCTTTCGACCACGCCGATCATGACCGAAAAGGGCCTCGCGCCGCGCCATGTAGATCTGCGGCCCTTCGTTCTGGTCTCCGACCGCATACGCATCACGCCGGGTGGTTTGACGCGCGTTGCCCTGAAAGAGGGCTCGCTGGTCGTCAACTCCAGCCAGGGAGGTGGTACAAAGGATACTTGGGTACTGGACGATTAGACTTGTTCTGAGGGGTATAAGAACCGCTCAAGACGGTTCCAGAACGACAAAGAGGGATACCACCAAAAAATGCTTCTTGGCCGAACCGCAAATGGTCTCTACTGGATGTTCCGCTATATAGAGCGGGCAGAGAATATGGCGCGCCTGATCGATGCCGGGTTGCGTATGGCCTTGACGAAGACATCCGACGCGCCGGAAGAATGGTCATCGGTACTGATGAGCGCCGGCGTCAAGATCGGCTATGACAACAAGTACAAGGAATACAACGCGAGCCTGGTGTCGGATTTCCTGCTGCGCGATCTGAGCAATCCTTCGAGCGTTATGTCCTGCGTTGAAACTGCACGCTCCAACGCGCGCATGGTGCGCACGGCGCTTACGCGTGAGGCCTGGGAAAGCGTCAACGAAACCTGGATGGTGCTCAAATCGACCCTGGCTTCAGCGATCCCAGAAACTGATCTTCCACGCGTGCTCGATCAGATCAAGCGTGAAACCGCGATCATTCGCGGTGCTTTTCACGGGACCATGCTGCGCAACGAGATTTTCAATTTCGCGCGCATTGGCACATTCATCGAGCGGGCTGATAACACAGCGCGTATTCTCGATGTCAAATATTACGTGCTGCTGCCGTCGATTTCCTATGTCGGCACGACACTCGACAACTTTCAGTGGGAATCAATCCTGCGTTCCGTTTCCGCCCATCGCTCGTATCGCTGGGTTTATGATGTCGAGTACAATCCCGTGAACATTGCGGATTATCTGATCCTCAATTCTCGCATGCCGCGATCCTTGAACTTTTGCTACTCAAACATCGTGGATAATCTGAAATACCTTGCAAACGACTACGGCAAACGGCACGAATGCCATGACATGTCGGAAGGCATTATGACACGGCTCGAAAACAACGAGATCCGGACCATTTTCGACAATGGGCTGCACGAATTCCTGAGTGATCTCATTTATCAGACGAACAGCTTGAGCAGTAAGATCGCTGAAGCCTACAATTTCGATTGAACATCATGCTTTTGAACATCCAGCATAATTCCCGCTATCATTACGACGCTCCGGTACACTATTCGGTGCTGCGCTTGCGCATGCATCCGCAGAGCAGTCCGGGCCAGAAGGTCATCGATTGGACGCTGAACGTCCAGGGCGCAACGCAGGAAGCGAACTACCGCGACGGTTATGGCAATCGCACCATATTGATACGGCTTGATCGCGACGTGGAGGAACTCGTTATTCACGCCGAAGGGCACGTCGAAACCGAGGACCGTACCGGTGTACTCGGCAAGGTCTATAATTTCATGCCGATATGGCTCTACGAGCGCGAAACGGACCTGACCAAAGCCGGAGATGCGATCCGTGAATTGGCAGCAAGCTTGCCGGCCAAGAACGACAAACTGGCAGTCATGCACGATCTGATGGGATTGTTGCATCAGAAAGTGGCCTACACGCCCGGCACGACCACTATCAACACGACCGCTGAAGAAGCCCTCCTCAACGGCAATGGTGTTTGCCAGGACCATGCGCACATTTTCATTTCGGCCGCTCGCCTGCTCAACATCCCGGCCCGCTACGTATCCGGGTATCTCATGCTGAACAACACGATAGAACAGACGGCAAGCCACGCTTGGGCCGAGGCCCATATAGAAGGACTAGGCTGGGTAGGATTCGATGCGGCCAATGATATTTGTCCGAATGAAACCTACGTGCGTCTGGCTTGCGGCCTCGATTACCGCGAAGCGGCACCAGTTTCCGGAATACGCTTTGGACCGGGCATTGAATCACTTGCCGTAGAGGTCAATGTAGAGCAGTAATCGCTCTGCTATCGGAATTCGGGATTCGCTATGACTTACTGCGTGGGGCTCAAACTGGACCGCGGCCTTGTGTTCATGTCTGACACGAGAACAAATGCTGGTGTCGACAATATCTCTACGTTCAAGAAAATGTATACGTGGGCCAAGACAGGCGACCGCGTCATCACGCTGCTTTCCTCTGGCAACCTAGCAACAACCCAGGCCGTCATCAGCATCCTGAATGAACGCACCAAGCAGCCATCGGAACGGTCGCCGTCGATCTACGAAATGCCGTCGATGTTCCAGACGGCAAGGCTTGTTGGCGATACGATAAGACATGTCATCGACGAGGTGGATTCCGGCGGGCAGCGTGCGGATTCGTTCGGCGCCTCGATCATCCTCGGCGGTCAGATCAAAGGCGGCGATCCGCGACTTTTTCTGATTTATCCCGAGGGAAACTTCATTGAATCAACGCCTGATACGCCCTTCTTCCAGATCGGCGAGCATAAATATGGCAAACCGATCCTCGTGCGTTCCTACGATCCGGCGATGACCTTTGAGGAGGCAACCAAGCTATTGCTGGTGTCCTTCGATTCGACGTTGAAATCCAACCTCTCGGTGGGTTTGCCGCTAGATCTGCAATTTTACGAGTCGGACAGTCTCAAGCTTGGCTTCGAGAAGCGCATCGAACGCCATGATCCCTACTATGAAATTATTTCCGATGGCTGGTCGCAGGCCTTGAAACTCGCGTTTCAAAGCCTGCCGCCTTTCGAGATCAAGTCCGACGAATGACCTTGCCTTTATAGCGTCGCGGTCTGAACGCTTGCTGCCTGCCTGACGGCGCGTGTCTTGACGAACGCTTTTTCGAGATAGGCATCGCGCTGATAGACGTCATCATAATACTTGATCTCGCCTGTTGTCGCATCCGGCCATGCTGTGAAATAGGACACGTAGACGGGCAGCTGGTCCTTTACCTTGACGCTGCGTTCGTTTTTGCCGAAATACTGCTTCAAATCTTCGACCGGAACGCCGAGCACAGCCGCAGCCATGTCACGCGGACGCTCCAGCCGGATACAGCCGTGGCTCAATGCCCGCATGTCCCGCTTGAAATAGGATTTGGCCGGCGTGTCATGCATGTAAATGTCGTGGCTATTTGGGAAGAGTATCTTCAGTTCCCCAAGAGCATTGTCGAGGCTCGGCTTCTGGCGAATGCCGACCCCGCCGCCATTTGAAGCAACCTGATACCAGTTGATCGAGCTCGATGGAACCACACGGCCCGATTTGTCATAGACCTCGTATCCGCTGTTTTCGAGATAAGACGGGTTGCTGAGTATTTTCGGCATCATCTCGTTGAGAATGATCGAGCGCGGCACCCCCCAGGATGGATTGAAGACAACAGTCTCGATCGTATCATCGAAGAAATAGGTCTGGTTCGTAGGCGATCCGACGACAATATTCATTGCCAGTTTTTCTGTGTTGTCGTCGAAATACTGGGCCCGGTAGGCAGGCTGATTGATGAAGACATAACGCTTGCCGAAATCATGCGGCAACCAGCGCAGCCGCTCCATCGAATAAAGAATACGGTCGCGTTTTGACGAGGTTGTTTCAGTTTGAAGCGACTTGATGGTGCTGCTGCCGATTATTCCGTCGCCTTTGCGCCCCTGTGCCTTCTGAAAGTCCTTGATGGCTTCGACGAGGCTATCATCATAGACATCGCCGTTCTCATGCGCCGCCAGTACGGTTTCGTGCTTCGCGAGATAATCCTTTGGCGCTTTCGCCCTGATCAGCGCCACGACGTTACGGATTTCCGGGTTCGTTTCACCAGGGCGGATCATTGTGCCGGGGACAATGCTCACAGTTGGTTCGTTGGTGTCGCCAAGCTCATGCAGATTCTGTTTCAGCTCGGCATACCATTTATTCTGCGGTTCGAAACCAATAAGCGTTGCGGCGGGACCGTTCGAGGAAGCAAGCTGATCGATCACTTCCCGCGGCTTGACACGACCCGTGGCGAAATCATGGAACCCGCTGAGGCGGTTCGGATTAATGCGCCCCTCGCCCTGATCCAGGGCATAGCGCAGCGCCCGTGCCGACATCGACAATTCGAAATCTGCAAGCTCCTTTAACCGCGCTGGAATATTGGCACGGTCATAATCGTCGCTCGGCACCGTAACCGCATAGTCTTGTGGATCAAGACCATCTTCGGCAGCCTTTGCAAAAAGCGCTACGACTGCCTTGGCTTGTCGTGTCACATCATAGGATGCCGTCCAGATCGGCCGCTGTTTCGTCGCATAATACGAGACGATGGCATCAGAGATTTCCTTTTCCGCCAGGACATGAGCGGTTTTCAAATGATCGAACTTCAGACCGAATTCATCCATGGCCATCGATGGCGACGCATCCATGCTATGATCGGCAGAGGCCGTGAGCTGTGTATCGACTTTGGAAAAATCCACCTGAACCAAGCCTTCAGGCTTGTAGTCGTAATTTGTGGGCGCAGTGACGACCACGCGCTTTATAGGGGCAGCCGGACGCTGGACGCTCGCGCGCTTGACAGATTGGTCGTCCTCCAGCCTTTGGCGGGTCTGATCGACAGGCCGGGATTCGATACGGCGATTGCCGAACAGCAATTCCATCAGGTTATTGGCTGCCGAAGCCGGCGACATCGAGACGGCCGTGGCCGACAACATCGCAGCCAGAAAGATTGCATGTTTTTTGGAATAGGAATTCATGATGCGCGCCCAGCTGGAACTGTGTTGCCCACGGATGAACATGGGTCATCGATGAGGTGTGTAGCCAGTTTGACCGCATCGTATTTAGATTCTTTTAACAATGCCCCGCCCCAAATATTAACTCGCCGCCGCACAATTTTAAGCTGTGTGCCGGTTTTGACACATTTACCTGGGTTCATCTCCACTTTCATGTCGATTCATCACACAAATAGTTGACCAAACCAGTTCTTTTCTAAAACTTGCAATAATGTCACAGAAGAAGCGACTCACGACATCGAATTGGGGGATGCGATGAACAAGTTTTTTGGCATGTCGTTGTTGTGTTTGGTATTTTTTGGAATGAGTTCTTTAACAGCGCCCGCAAACGCGCAGGATAGTCTTATCAAGAGAATATTTCTCGCGGGCCAACCTGAACGCCAAGCCGGCAAATATCGATCGGATCACTCGCCTATTGCGCGAAAACCTGTGTCGTTCTCTACAACCTATGGTTCTGGAACCATTGTGATAAATACCAGCGAGCGCCGGCTCTTCATGTCATCGAACCTGGCCGCGCAATGGCTTATGGAATCGGCGTTGGACGTGATGGCTTTACCTGGAGCGGTAGCAACGGGATTTCCCGCAAAGCGGAATGGCCCGGCTGGACCCCGCCCGCTATCATGCGCTCCCGCGAAGCAAAGAAAGGCGCGTCCTTCCGCCATATATGCCAGGCGGACCAAACAACCCGCTCGGCGTGAGAGCCATGTATATCGGCTCGACGGTCTATCGCATTCACGGCACCAACCAACCCTGGACGATTGGCCAAGCCATGTCGTCAGGCTGCATCCGCATGGCCAATGACGATGTGAAACACCTCTACGCCAATGTCGATATTGGAACGGAGGTCATCGTCCTCAGGTAGGTCAAGTCACTCGCCGCGGCGTAAACGGTTCGCGGCTCAAGCCTTTTTCGGCGAGTTCATCGAGATAGGCCTGCCAACGTGTATCCTTGTTGCGGCCAAGATCGATCAGATAGTCCCAACTGAACAGGCCGGTATCGTGCATGTCGTCAAAAATGATCCGCACCGCGTAGTTGCCAACCGGTTCCATCTTGGCGATCTCAACATTTACCTTGCCCGGTACCGTCTGGCGCTGTTCCGGCGAGTGCCCTTGCACTTCCGCCGAAGGTGAGGCAACGCGCAAAAGCTCCGCTGTAAGCACATAGCTTTCGCCATTGTCGAATGTAACCGCGAGTGATCGGCGGTCTTTGCTTACGCGCAGTTCTTTGGGCCAGGCATCGGTCATGCGAACGCTCCTCATTTCCCTCTTCTGTAAGCACAGGCGCTGGAGGTCGCAAGCGGGCAAATGACGGCACTTGGAAATGTTGTGAAAAGTGATATGTTTCTGGAGTGAGGAGCGAGCTTTCGCCCGCCCCTCTTTCCTAGAAGTTGAATCGACCCGGATCGTGACTGACCAGCCAGTCCGGGTTCTTTTCATTTCCAGGGCGATACTAAACGGCAGATACCGCATAGTTCACCTCCAAGTTTCGAAAGCAAGGCCCGTTACCGCGGTTGAAGTGGCCCATCCTCTCCAATGCACCGGCTGGCTCAGCGCAGACTGTTTCGCTTTCGAACGGCCAATTGTCCGCTTTGTTCGATGCTGTCGGCAACAAACGCAGGGTTGAATAAAACTGCGTGCAAACGGCTCGGCGGTTGTCTCGAAAACGTGTGCGCCCGTGACTGGACAATTGGCAGCCGGCATCCTATCTCTTCTGTAGGAGGACGCTCTTGGACCACAAAGCATTGCTCGACACAACGGCACATCAGGCCCCCATGATCGACCCTTTCGGGCGAACGATCAGCTATTTGCGCGTATCTGTGACGGATCGGTGCGATTTCCGGTGCACCTATTGCATGTCGGAACATATGACGTTCCTGCCGAAAAAGGATCTCCTGACGCTTGAAGAACTGGATCGGCTGTGCACGGCTTTCATCGAAAAAGGTGTGAAAAAGCTGCGCCTTACCGGCGGCGAGCCGCTGGTTCGCAAGAATATCATACATTTGATCGGCGAGCTTTCGCGTCATCTGCAGTCGGGTGCACTTGAAGAGTTGACGCTCACCACAAACGGCTCGCAGCTGGCACGTTTTGCGCCTGAATTGGCTGGCCACGGCGTCAAGCGCATCAACGTTTCACTCGATACTCTGGATCCCGACAAATTCCGTGCCATTACCCGCTGGGGTGACTTCAACCAGGTCATGGAAGGCATCGAAGCTGCTCAAGAAGCCGGTATCAAGGTCAAGCTGAACGCAGTCGCCCTTAAGGGCTTCAACGATCACGAGATTCCAGAGATGATCCGCTGGGCCCATGGGCGCGGCATGGATCTGACCCTGATCGAAACCATGCCGATGGGCGA
The DNA here is from genome assembly GCF_964253365.1 of Phyllobacterium sp. LjRoot231. Taxonomy (NCBI): domain Bacteria; kingdom Pseudomonadati; phylum Pseudomonadota; class Alphaproteobacteria; order Hyphomicrobiales; family Phyllobacteriaceae; genus Phyllobacterium; species Phyllobacterium sp. LjRoot231. The sequence continues at coordinate 2,453,412 of NZ_CAXUQT020000001.1, read as the reverse complement.
AATCGATCTCGATCGCACAGACCAGTACCTGCCGCTGTCGCTGCTTCGGGCCAAACTCAGCGAAGAATTCACCTTGAACGACATCGCCTACAAGACCGGCGGCCCTGCCCGCTATGTCGAGATCAAGGAAACCGGCGGGCGCGTCGGCTTCATCACGCCGATGACGCATAATTTCTGCGAAAGTTGCAACCGTGTACGTCTGACTTGCACCGGCACGCTTTACATGTGCCTGGGCCAGGAAGACGCGGCTGATCTGCGCGAACCTTTGCGCGCGTCAGAGGGCAATGAACTTCTGAACAATGCCATTGACGAAGCAATCGGCCGCAAGCCGAAGGGCCATGATTTCATCATCGACCGCCGTCACAATCGCCCTGCCGTCTCTCGCCATATGAGCGTCACAGGCGGCTAAGCCTCTCCTAACATTCCGGATGCACTGAGCAGCGCAGGTTGATATATCGACCGAAGCGATTCTGGAGGAGAATCGCGTCCTCATTCGGAAATGACCATCTTGGCGCTATCTCCCAATTTGCGTGGCAGTCTTTTCATGGCCATCGGCATGGCAAGCTTCACTTTCAATGACGCGACGGTCAAGTTCGTTGCGGAAGACATGAATATGGGTCAGGTCATGCTGGTACGCAGCACGATTTCGACGGTACTGATCCTCGCACTCGCCTGGCACAAGGGCATGCTGGTTCCGCTCCGTGAAGCCCTGCATAAAATGACCATCTTGCGGGTCATCGGCGAAGTGGTCGGCACGGTGAGCTTTCTTGTCGCTCTGGTTCACGTGCCCCTTGCATTGACCTCGGCAATTCTGCAGGCCCTGCCCCTGGTGGTGACCCTCGGAGCTGCGCTGTTCTTCGGTGAACCGGTTGGCTGGCGGCGTTGGATTGCAATCATTGTCGGCTTCATCGGCGTACTCATAATCGTCCGGCCGAGCCACAACGGTGTCAGTCCATACATTCTTCTGATCGTGGTCACGGTGATTTTTGCTTCAATGCGTGATCTCGCGACGCGCAAGGTCCCAAGGACTATTCCAGTACTGATGATCTCCGCACTGACCTCCATAGGTGTCGGCCTCGCCGGGATAGGCATGATCGGTCCGCTTGGTGGATGGACGCCCATGTCATTGACAAACACGTTGCTTCTGACGCTTGCGGCCTGTTGCGTCATGGTCGCGTATCATTTCATCATTCTGGCCATGCGAGAAGGCGAAATAGCCTTTGTTGCTCCATTTCGTTACACCAGCCTTATCTGGGCGATCCTGCTCGGATTTTTGTTTTTCGGCGACCTGCCGGATGTCCCGATGATCGTCGGTTCCATCATCGTGATTGGCAGCGGGCTCTATACGCTTTACCGTGAGCGCATTGTCGGCCGCTTGAAACCGGTCGCAACCACGACAGCGGCGGCAACGTCACCTGATGGAGTATAGACGTGCGAATTGCGGGTATAATACTGGCTGGCGGACAATCGCGACGGATGGATGGGGTGGACAAGGCCCTGCTGCCATTTGGCGACCGGCGCGTGATCGATCATGTCTATGCGCGTCTGTCACGTCAGATCGAGCCAGTGGCGTTGAACAGCAATAACGAGCCGGTGCTCTTTGCGGATTTGCCAGTTCCTGTGATCCCAGACGACATTGACGGGTTTGCCGGTCCCCTTGCCGGCGTTCTGGCTGCAATGGAGTGGGCGAACAATCAGGCGCTTCCGTTTACCCACATTGTGACCGTGGCGACGGACACGCCATTCTTTCCCGACGATCTGGTTCATACGCTTCGCCACGCCGTCGCCGATACTGCGGGACATATCGGAGTCGCGGCTTCGGGAAACAGGCTGCACCCGGTTTTCGGCCTCTGGCCAGTTTTCCTCAAGAGCGATCTTCGCCGCTGGCTGAGCGATGAGAAGAACCGCCGCGTTGTTGCCTGGATCGAAGGGCATCCGCACAAGATTGCAGAATTTCCCATTGTGACGACGCAATCCGGCGCATCCTTCGACCCGTTTTTCAACATCAATACACCCGAGGATATTGCCGAGGCGCGGCAAAGATGGAACGCCATACCATGACGCATCGCATATTCGGGATAACCGGATGGAAAAACTCGGGAAAAACCACGTTGACCGTCAAACTCGTCGGCGAATTGACACGCCGGGGCTGGAAAGTTTCAACTGTGAAGCACGCCCATCATGATTTCGACATCGACAAGGAGGGAACGGATTCCTACCGCCACCGCAAAGCAGGCGCTGGCGAAGTGGCAATTGTCTCGGATCGCCGCTGGGCATTGATGCATGAACTGGCCAATGAAAGCGAGCCAACGCTGGCTGATATCGTTGCTCGTTTTGCAGCCTGCGACCTTGTCCTCGTCGAGGGCTACAAACGCGAAAGCCACAAGAAGATCGAAACGCGCCGGACGGAAGGCAGGTCAGGGGAACGATTGACGACAGGCGATCCAACTATCGTTGCAATCGCCAGCGACTACCCCATCCTGGACGAGAACGTGCCCGTCTACGAACTTGATGATGTTGCTGCCTTGGCCGATTTGATCGAACGCGAAACAAGCCTTTCCCGGTAGACGCGTCAGAAAATGACGTTTCAACCAACACGCGCGCAACAAAAGTATAAGGTCCAAAATAATTATGTGATTTTGACCGTCAGATTTGTTTGACGACGCACGATTCCCGGTTGCAATTAAAAGAAAACTAGTGGGAATATCCATGTCAGGAGCAGTGACGTAAACTGCGACCTTGCCCGGAAGGCTGTCCAAAAGAATAGGGGAACAGCCGGGCCGTAAAAGAGAGGTTCAAATAAATGCGTATCATTAAGCGTCTCGCACTCGCGATTTCCGCTGCAGCTCTAGCCTTTTCCATGGGCGCGGCGCACGCGGAGGACGCACTGAAACTGACAATCGCGTCCGAAGGAGCTTACCCGCCCTTCAATAATCTCACCCCGGGTGGCAAGTTGGAGGGCTTCGACATCGACATCGGCAACGCGCTGTGCGCAGAAATGAAGGCCGAATGCACTTGGGTATCCCAGGATTGGGACGGCATGATTCCAGCACTACAGGCCGGAAAGTTCGATGCGATCATCGCGTCCATGTCGATTACGCCCGAACGTCTGGAAAAAGTCGACTTCTCCAAGAAGTACTACAATACGCCCCCCGCCATTGCCGTGCCGAAAGATTCCAACGTCAAGGACATCACACCAGAAGCCCTGAAGGGCAAAACTCTCGGTGTGCAAGGATCGACCAGCCATTCGAACTACGCCCAAGCCAAATATAGCGGCTCGGAAATCAAGATGTACCCGACGTCTGATGAGTACAAACTTGATATCGCCAATGGCCGCATCGATGCCGTGATGGACGATGTGGTCGTTCTCGGCCAGTGGCTCGATAGCGACGCTGGCTCATGCTGCAAGCTGCTTGGCACGATTACGCCTGATCCCGCGATCCACGGCCCAGGCGCCGGTGTGACAGTGAAAAAGGGCAATGCCGCTCTGGCAGACAAGTTCACCGCAGCCATTGCAGCGATCCGCGCGAACGGAAAGTATAAGGAAATCAACGATAAGTACTTCAAGATCGACGTTTATGGCGGCGAGGATTGAGCCCAACGCGCTGAATTGATAAGAAATGTGGATGGCGGTCAAGCCGCCATCCACGGCTTTGGTTTCAAAAATGACGGGTAGGCTCGAAAAAGAGCCATTGGGGAACAGCCCGCAAATATGAAAGTTGCCTATGGAAGGCTCAATAGCGTTACTGGGTTTTGGCGAGGGCGGTTGGGGTCCGAGCATTGCAAGCGGCGTTCTGGTAACGGTCAGTCTGGCGCTCGCCACGCTACCGGTCGGGTTGGTGATCGGCTTCTTCGTCGCTCTCGGCAAGCAATCGCCCGAACGTTCCGTCAAGCTTGCTGCAAACATGTACACGACGATTTTTCGCGGTTTGCCTGAGCTGCTCACCTTGTTCGTGGTCTATTTCGGCGCGCAGATCGGCATTCAGAAGCTGGGTCAACTGCTTGGCTACGAAGGCACGCTCGAGATCAATTCATTCATCGCCGGGATGTTCGCGCTGGGGGTCGTATTTTCATCCTATGCCAGCGAAGTCTTTCTCTCGTCGTTCCGCGCCATACCGAAAGGCCAGTATGAGGGCGGCTACGCCATTGGTCTTTCCAACGGTCAGACGATGCGCATGGTTATCCTGCCGCAATTGATCCGCATCGCACTGCCGGGACTCGCCAATCTCTGGATGATCCTGCTCAAGGACACAGCTCTCGTTTCCGCTATCGGGCTTGCCGACATATTGCGCCAGACAGGCGTCGCTGCCCGCGTCACGAAGCACGCATTTTTGTTTTTTGGCACGGCCTGCATGATCTATCTCGTGCTCGCCATTCTTTCATCCTTTGTTATCGACGCGATCGAACGCTCATCAGCCAAGAGCGGGGTAAAGTGATGACGGAAAGCTTCATCAATGCACGGCCCGCAACGGTTATGCGCCCGCCCGCACCGCCCAAAAAATGGACTAGAGGTCGAGTTGTCGGCCATCTGCTTGTGGGTCTTTGGACGGCCCTTCTGATCGGACTGCTCGTCTATCTCTACAGCGCCTGGAACATAGAACTCATTCAGAAGTACGGCCCCACATATCTCGCTGGCCTCAAGACCACGATCGGTCTTGTCGGCTCCTCAATCCTTCTCGGTGCGTTGATTTCGATACCGGTAGCCCTAGGCCGGATGAGCAAGAACCCCATCGCTTCATCCATTGCCTATGCCTATGTCTATTTTTTCCGCGGAACACCTCTGATCGCGCAAGTTTTTTTATTCTACTACGGCCTCGGCTCGTTTAAGCCACAGCTCGAATCTGTCGGGTTGTGGGTATTCTTCCGCGAAGCCTGGTACTGTGCCCTGCTGGCGTTCGCCCTGAATACGGCAGCCTATCAGGCTGAGATACTGCGCGGTGCAATCCGTAGCGTTCCGCTTGGACAATGGGAAGGAGCGGCATCGCTTGGCGTTTCCAAATTCGTTACGTTCTGGAAGGTTATCCTGCCGCAAGCCCTGATCGTCGCTTTGCGGCCCTACGGCAACGAGATCATTCTGATGATCAAGGGCTCGGCCATCGTGGCCTTGATTACTGTCTACGATCTCATGGGTTACACAAGGCTTGCCTATTCGAGGACCTTTGATTTCCAGGCCTATCTCTGGGCTGCGATTATTTATCTGATTTTGGTGGAAATCCTGCGGCATATCTGGGATTGGTTGGAGCGTCGCATCACGCGCCATCTCATACGCTGAGATCAAACCCATCGAAGAGAATCCACCATGCTAAAAATCTGGGGCCGGACAAACTCGACCAACGTCAAGAAAGCGCTTTGGGCGGTCGAGGAAGTCGGCGTTCCATACGAGAACATTCCTGCTGGCGGCGCCTATGGCGTCGTGTCCGATCCTGCTTATCGCGCCATGAACCCGAATGGGTTGGTGCCGACGCTAGAAGACGAGGATCTGGTGCTCTGGGAAAGCAACACGATCGTTCGCTACCTAGCAGCCCAATATGGTCAATCAACGCTCTACATCGACGATGCGGCGACGCGGGCGAAAGCCGAAAGTTGGATGGATTGGGCAACGTCCACGCTTGCAGGCCCGTTCCGTGATGTCTTCTGGAACGTTGTGCGCCTGACACCCGACAAACAGGATCATGCAGCCAAGGGAAAGGGCATTCAGGACTGCAGCAGGCTGTTTGCCATTGTTGATGCTACACTTGCCTCGCAGCCCTACCTGTCCGGCGAGAAATTCGGCGTGGGCGATATTCCGCTTGGTTGCTTCACCTACGCCTGGTTCGAAATGCCGATTGAGCGCCCGCACCATCCTCATCTTGAAGCTTGGTATGAACGCTTGAAAGAGCGGCCCGCCTACCAGAAGACAGTGATGACCGCCCTGACCTGAGAAATCATTCTTTCGGCTTCAGACGCCACACGCCAAGCAAGCCTTCCTGATAGGTTCGCTCGTCGGTGGGAATGGTAATCGCCTCGATATCGGCCCACTTCGGAGCAAAATCGCGATAATTGGATGAGAACACGTTTCCTGACTGGCCGGTCGTCTGGATATAGGTCGAGCGATTGAGATCGGCGAGATCGAACAGCCCACGATAGCTGGTACCGTGGGTAACCCGAAACGGATTGCTTTCGTCCATAAATGACGACTTGCCGCGATCGAGAGTATAGGCACCACCCGATGTGGGCACGGTAACGTTGAAAAGCTGGTCGAGCGGACTGACCTGCGCAAATGGGCGATGCGCCCCGTAGGCATAGTGCAGCGTGCCCCAGTTCCATTTTGAGCGATCCGAGCCCAGGCGTGTATTGAGGTCTTTGATCGCATCGGCGAGTGACAAAGCCAGGATATCGCCGCAACTCTCTTTCTCCGGCGTGCGACCATCATCGCACCAATCGCGAGCGGGATTTGGTCCAAGCCAGCGCAGCATGGCATCGATATGTCCTTGCCAGTAGGAGGGGAAAGCCTCGCCAAGATCGTCTTCAAGAATTCGCTTCGTCGCCATCCTTAGCCAGGCGTTGAATAAAAGCGGCTCGATGCGCGTACGGTCCTCGACAAAATCCCACGTCTGCAACTGCTTGATGACATCGAGGTCCACACCACTTCGGCCATCGACCAGTTTGAGCATGACCGGAGCCAGGGCCGCGTAGGCATTCTCCAAGGCGTCACCTTGAGCCTTGCCATTGGTTTCAAGCGTTTGTTGGTTCGCACCATAGATCAGTGTCTTGATCCGTTCGAAACGCCAAGGCTCGTCCCAATCGAATGTCAGGAAATGCGGATAACTCGCATCAACTATCTTCGTATTGGCCGTCGCCAACACGTTGTCTGCGGGATTATAGATACGCGGCAACTGCTCGTAGGGAATAAAGCCCTTCCAGTCATAGATCGCGTCCCAGCCCGGCGAAGGAGCTCGCCCCATGATCTGGTTGGCCGGGTCGCGCACCGGCACCCTGCCCGGCGCGATCAGACCAATATTTCCATCGACATCGGCAATCACGATAGACTGCATCGGCGTCACGAAATCGCGCATACCGTTCTGAAAATCCGAGACGCTGGCGAAGTCCCAAAGCTTCAAGCCGGCAGAGATCGTCTTGTCGTCGCCAGCCAAAGCAGTCCACGAGAGGGCCGCAACGGTACCATCCGGCAGATAATGGTCCACCCCGCGGTAGTCGGCAGGCAAGACCGGACCGTGACGTGTGACCTGGCGGTCGAAGTTGACGGTGTCCCCGCCCTTGACCTTGATTGCCACGTTCTTCTTTTCAAACGGCTGAAAACCCTGGGGTGTCTGATATTCGTTTGGATTGGCGGGATTGATCCTCTCGACGAAGATGTCTTGAACATCGGAACCAGTATTTGTGAACCCCCACGCGACCTTGTCGTTGCGTCCAAGCAAGACAAGCGGCGCTCCCGGCAAGGTCACACCGACGAGGTTCTTCGATGAACCGTCGCTGTTCTTGACCTGAAGATGCGCCAGATACCAGATGCCCGGCGCGGTCAACCCAAGATGAGGATCATTGGCGAGGATCGGCTTGCCGGTCTCGGTCCGGGCGCCGCCAACCACCCAATTGTTCGAGGCGCCGGTGGACATGATGTCGTTCAACAGGGCAAACTGTTTTTCGGCCTCAACTACCCCGGCTTTGAGTGTGCCGCTTGGTAACCCGAGAACCTGACGCAGGTCCGGTAACGGTGGCGGCGTATCACCCGGCACCGGCGGTAGCAAATCGATGATTTCCGCATCGGTCATGCCAAGGCGGGCAAACTTCAATCTCAAGACTTCGTCATCGATGTTGGCGGCGAGCGTCACGGACATCAGTTTCAGCGTCACGATCACATCGACGGGAGTCCATTTTTCAGGTGAATGGCCAAGGATAACGAATTCCGGCGAATATTTGGAGCCGAAGGTCGGCCCTGCGCCGGCAATAAACGCATTGATTCCCTGCACATAGGCGTCGATCTTCTTCCGGTCTGACTCATCGAGCGACGCGAGGGAGCTTTGGGCGGATTCATAGAGTCCGATCGAGCGGATGAAGCGGTCAGTGGAGATGGTCTTGTCGCCAAAAAGCTCGGACAGACGTCCCTGCCCGGCCATGCGATTTATTTCCATTTGCCAGAGACGTTCCTGCGCATGGACAAAGCCAAGAGCGGTTAGAACGTCTTCGACCGAGTCACCGCTGATATGCGGGACGGCATTCTTGTCGCGTGTGACCGTGACCGGCGCGGACAAGCCCGCAAGAACCATCTCCCCGGTTGCGGGAGCTACCGAGCGTGCGAGCCAGACGTAACCGAGAACGGCGCCGAGCAATGCGATGGGGATGAGGGAGAAAACAATCCACAATAGGCCTTTGATGATCCGCCGCATTGTCCTAACGTCCCCCGATACTCAACACATGGCCTATCTGACAGAGGAAACTAGGGAATGGCAACAGTCGCTTTTATTGGTCTTGGCGTCATGGGATACCCGATGGCGGGTCATTTGAAATCGCGGGGCGGCCATGACGTTACGGTTTTCAATCGCAGCAGCGAGAAGGCGAGGAAATGGGCCGAGCAATTTGGTGGCGCCCATGCCCCAACGCCAAAACAAGCTGCGGCGGACAAGGATTTCGTCTTCTCCTGTGTCGGCAATGATGACGATCTGCGCTCGGTGACGATTGGTGAAAACGGCGCTTTTCATTCGATGAAGAAAGGGGCGATTTTCATCGACAACACGACGGCATCAGCCGAAGTTGCTCGGGAACTCGACGCGGAAGCGCGCAAACGTGGCTTCCACTTTCTCGATGCTCCAGTATCCGGCGGTCAGGCGGGCGCGGAAAATGGCGCCCTCACCGTCATGGTTGGCGGCGAGCAGGATGCATTCGACAAGGCAAAGCCGGTCATCGAATCCTTCGCCAAGATGGTTGGTCTGATGGGGCCGGTCGGTGCCGGACAATTGACCAAGATGATCAATCAGATCTGCATTGCCGGACTTGTCCAGGGCCTTGCTGAAGGCATTCATTTCGGCAAGAAAGCCGGTCTCGATATCGAAAAAGTCATCGAGGTGATTTCGAAAGGCGCCGCCGGCTCATGGCAGATGGAAAACCGCCACAAGACGATGAATGCCGGAAAGTATGATTTCGGCTTTGCGGTGGACTGGATGCGCAAGGACCTCGGTATCTGTCTTGCGGAAGCCGACCGTAACAATGCCAAATTGCCTGTGACTGCATTGATCGATCAGTTCTACAAGGATGTGCAGGTCATGGGCGGCAAGCGCTGGGATACTTCATCCCTGCTGGCGCGACTGGAGAAATAATCCAATCGCGCAGGTTCGAACTGAAAAACTCAGTTCGATTCTTTCTCGATGCTCATGTAATCGAGCGGCAATTCGGTGGTGTATTTGATCTGTTCCATGGCGAACGCAGACGATACATCCCGAATGTCGATCTTGCTGATCAACCGCTTGTAGACCGCATCATAGGCAGCGATATCCGGCACGACGACGCGCAGGAGGTAGTCGACATCGCCGCTCATGCGATAGAATTCAACCACTTCCGGGAATTCCTGCACAACTTCGGAGAAGCGCTTCAGCCACTCATTGCTGTGCGACCCGGTGCGGATAGAGACGAAAACCGTGACGCGTGTATTGACGCGAACAGGGTCGAGGATAGCGACACGGCGCTGAATCACGCCATCCTCTTCCAGCTTCTGGATGCGACGCCAGCAAGGCGTTGTCGAAAGCCCGACTTTCTTGGCGACATCTGCTACGGCAAGCGTTGCATCCTCTTGCAGGAGGCGAAGAATCTTTCGGTCGAGTCTGTCCATGTTTGCTATCCTTTTACTGCGCCGCGCGTCCTTTGGACGCGCAAAGGACGCAGTAACACTTTGAATCGACGCATAATCCCTTCCAAAACCGATTCCGATTTTGGGGTTATGCGTTGGAATGGGATACTTTATGGTCTGATAATCTGGCAGCGTACAAGAAAATTATTCTAAACTTCTCAAATTCGGAAAAAATTTCATTCTGAAAGCTATGAAGTTAGAATTCTGACCTTCTCTTTAAGCAAGGGGAGAACGTCCTGCGCGAACCACGGATTCTTTTTCAACCAAGAGCTGTTGCGCCAGGAGGGGTGCGGCAGTGGTAGAATTGACGGGCCCGATTCTGGCTCGAAGTAATCGCGCCAGTTCAACACCGTTTCGGTCATGTTGGTGCGGCGGCGGCTTCCGAGATGATAGGCCTGCGCATATTGGCCGATCGTCAGGACAAGTTTGATCTGCGGCATGGACCGAAACACACGGTCGTGCCACGTTTCGCGGCATTCACGCCGAGGGGGAAGATCGCTGCCATGCGCGTCATAGCCCGGAAAGCAAAAGCCCATCGGGACAATGGCGAACTTGTCCGGATCGTAGAATGTTTCGCGATCAACGCCGAGCCAATCACGCAGTCGGACGCCGGACGGATCATTGAACGGCAAGCCGGTGTTATGCACGCGAATGCCCGGCGCCTGCCCGCATATGACGATGCGTGCCGTTGACGAGAGCACGCACACCGGATTGGGTTCATCTGGCAGAGGCACGCCATACCGCGGGGCGTCCCGGCATATCCGGCACGCCTTGATTTGCGATGACAAGGTATCAAGTAATGGCGGCAAGTCGCTCAAATCTCACGCTTTGGCGCTGGGGCGGCTCGACACTGCATCGTGCCAGCGGCGGAGGTTACTCAGCTCTTCAGGCATTTGGATCCTGGCGAGTTTTAGAAAGTCGATCGACACAAGCAGCGTGATATCGGCAATCGAAAAGTCGTTGCCGGCTATAAATTCATTCGTTTCGAGTTGACGATCCATGATTCTCATCGAAGCCAGCGCCTTGGGCCGGTTCGCCTCGCCCCAAGCGGGGATTTGCGGAACCTCCCATTCGACCATCGCCGGGTGCGTATGCCGGAATGCCGCCATCACTACTGTGAGCAGGTGAAGGTCCGCGCGACGGTTCCACATTTCAACCTGCGCCTTGCCGATGGCGCCGGTGCCGAACAAAGGCGGATCCGGATATAGCTCCTCGAAGTAACGAGAAATCGCTACGGATTCACTGATGACCGTGCCATCGTCGAGCTCAAGCGCTGGCAGGCGCTGGAATGGATTGAGCGCTGTAAACTCGGGCGTCTTGTGTTCCATGGCGGTCATGTCAATTGGTATCAAGGGCACCTCGACACCTTTTTCTGCAAGGAAAATGCGAATACGGCGCGGATTGGGCGCGCGCCCTCCATCGTAAAGTTTCACCAGAGTCCTCCCACTAAGCCAATGATCCAGCCGACGAATTGGTCAATCAGGTCCGCGGCACGGTTGGATTGCGGTTGCGTTTGCGGCGCTTCCGGCACCTGCTCGTGCTCCCTGCGCCAATCCTGCGGTGTCTCAAATACTCCGGACCATAGACCTTTTTTGTCCCTTCGGGCTTGCAATTCCACATCACGATAATCGCCATAAGCGATCGCCTGTCCAGCCTCAACCATTGCACGATTAAGATTTGTCTCCCCAACAAAACAGATGGCGAGGCTACGACTGTACTTATCGTGACCGTTCCCTTCGCAACGGACCGGTCTGCCCTGAATCAGCCTTATCAATGTCTGCCTGGATACTTGTCCGCAGGCATTGGCTCCACAATTCTGGTTGAGTTCAGGAGCATCAATGCCTTCGAGACGAATGTGGTTCCCGGAAATTGAAAGCGTATCGCCGTCGATGACATAGGCTTTGCCCGCCAGCAACTGCGTAGGGGCTTTGGGTTGGCTGAGTTTTGCCACCAGCAGGGCGACAAGCACAAAGAAGATCACCATCAGGCTGTAATCCAGCACTTTGCGCCCAAATGAACGCGGTGCCGGCGGCGTGCGACGCCATCTATGGCGATAACTGCGGTACCCTCTGCTCATAGTCGTTTCATCGGAAAAAGAAGGTTCATATACGCCCTTGGAGCTAATCCGATTGATTGCATTCTCTGCATTGGTTTGATGGTGTGTTAATCATTTGTGAATAGGCTTGCGATGCAATGCTGCCACAAGTGCAGATCTATAGCCATCTGGAACGAGGCGCATGGCATCACTCGACGCGACAAGTGCAGACAAGAATATTGTTGATCGCCGCAAATTGCCGCGCAACAAGGATCTCACTGTCGTCATGCGCGGAGCGCGTGACCGCCTGATGGAGCGCGCAGGTATCCATCATTTCGATCGCGAACTGCTCTTCATGCATACGCGTGCGTTGATCATCAACTCAGCGACTATCCCACTTTTAATAGCCATGATTGTCGTCATAGGCGTGTTCACCGGCTTCGACAGAACGATCGTCTTGTGGGCAGGCTTCGCCATCGGACTTTATGCCATTCTGGGGCTTCTGGCACGCCACCTGGAAAAAACAGGCCTGGCCAACGAGGAAATCCGGAGATGGCAAATGATCTATCTGGGCGGTCATTTCATGACCAGTCTTGGATGGGCCTACTTCACCTTCCTCGATTGCACAGCCTGTGGCACCAATCTGTTTCCAGTGATCAAGGCCGTAGTCATTATCTTGGTGATGGCCATTACCGCGATTATTTCCTCGGCATTGCGTGCAGCCATTCTGGCGGCATTTACCTTGCCCGTCCTGAGCTACACATTGCTGGCGTGGAAGCATTTCGACAATCCGGTGCAGGCAACGATGGTAATCATGCTGATCGCCGGACTCGCCTTTTTCTATCTGGTTGCAACGCGGCTCAATCAATCCGTCGCAATCACCTTGGCATTGCAGGCCGAAAAAGATGCGCTGATCGCCGAACTCGAAACGGCGAACGCTATGTCCGACGAAGGCAGACGGCGTGCGGAGGAAGCCAATCTCGCCAAGTCGCGCTTTCTTGCTTCCATGAGCCATGAATTGCGCACGCCCCTCAACGCCATCCTTGGTTTCTCGGAGGTCATGGCCAAGGAAGTGCTTGGGCCGATCCAGAACGGGACGTACCGCGAATACGCCAGCGACATTCATGCTTCTGGCGAACATCTGCTCAATCTCATCAATGAGATACTCGATCTGAGCCGAATCGAGGCCGGTCGATACTCGATCAATGATGAGCCGCTGTTGCTGACCGACATTGCCAGCGAATGTATTCATATGATGAATTTGAAGGCCCGCAACAAGGATATCGCCCTTATACCGCAGTTCGAGAACGAAATGCTGCGCCTCAAGGCTGACGAGCGCTCGATTCGCCAAATATTGCTTAATCTCATGGCCAACGCGGTCAAGTTCACGCCGCCAAACGGCAAGATCTACGTCAAAGTGGGCTGGACTGCGGGAGGCGGGCAGTACATTTCCGTTCGCGACACCGGACCCGGAATTCCGCCGGAAGAGATCCCCGTTGTTCTTTCAGCTTTCGGTCAAGGATCGATTGCAATCAAAAATGCCGAACAGGGAACTGGTCTCGGTCTTCCCATCGTACAGGCACTCGTTCATGTCCATGATGGAGAATTCCATCTGTTCTCCAAGCTACGCGAAGGCACGGAAGCATTGGCGACCTTCCCGCGCAGCCGTGTCCTTCAGGGCACCCAGTCAAAGCACAACAAGCCTCTCCAGAAAAAAGCTGCCTAGAATACTCAAGTTCAATTTATTGTTATTTGCTCGTCGGTGAGCGGCCCTGCATTGCTCATGGCAGCGCAACAATGAACGGGAACATTTCTCAATGAATTCAAACGGCAATAACCGTCCTTTGATCATCCCCGCTCTTGGTGGCATCTATGCCGCTTTGGGCCAAGTCTCGGAAACAATCCTACGAGTTGTCGCCGGTGCCGCACTCGTCGTGCACGGGTCGGGCAAGATCGTCAATCCGATGGGCTCGGTGGAAATGGTCGAAGGCCTCGGCTTCTACCCGGGCGTGTTCTGGTCGCCGCTTCTCGCCGCAACCGAGTTCTTTGGTGGCATTCTACTTACCATTGGCCTGCTCACACGCCCTGCAGCGTTCGCGACGGCAATCGTGCTTGCAGTCACCATATATTTCCACGGCTTCGTGCAGGGGCAAGGCTGGAGCGGTTCGGAGAAGTCGATCCGATGGACGGCAATCCTCCTTTTCTTCGTCATTCGTGGCGCAAGCAACCACTCCGTCGACGCCAGGATCGGCAAAGAGTTTTAAACTCTTATCACTTGAAAAAGGGCCTGCTTTCGCAGGCCTTTTCTATTCAGTCGCGATTGCTGACGCCGGCCTGATCGAATGTCGCCATACCGCTATGGCAGAGCGCAGCTGCCTTGACGATGCCCGCCGCAAGTGCCGCGCCGGTGCCCTCGCCGAGCCGCATTCCAAGGTCGAGCAATGGCTTTTTTCCAAGCTTCTCCAGAACCTTGCGATGGCCCGGCTCCGCTGAGACATGGCCGAACAGGCAGTGGTCGATCGCTTCCGGATTCGCGGCATGCAGGATCGCCGCAGCGGCGGTGGCGACATAGCCGTCGATGATCACCGGAATTTTTTCGACGCGTGTCGCAAGAATAGCGCCAGCCATCGCCGCGATTTCACGGCCGCCGAGGCGTCGCAGCACTTCGAGCGGATCTTTCAAATGCGAAGCGTGGAGTGCGACTGCTGTGCGCACAGCATCGGCCTTGCGCTTCATTCCCTCGCTGTTGGCACCGGTGCCTGGACCAACCCATTCCTCCGCAGTACCGCCATAGAGGCCATGGAAAATCGCGGCGGCAATCGTCGTATTGCCAATCCCCATCTCGCCGATGCAGAGAAGGTCAGTACCGCCAGCGATCGATTCCATGCCGAACGCCATGGTCGCTGCGCAGGTCTTTTCGTCCATGGCTGCCTCTTCGGTGATATCGGCAGTCGGATACTCAAGCGCGAGATCGAAGATTTTCAGCCCGAGATCATTGGCGATGCAGATCTGGTTGATCGCAGCGCCGCCTGCAGCGAAATTTTCGACCATCTGCGCCGTGACAGAGGATGGATATGGCGAAACGCCCTTGGCGGTAACGCCATGATTGCCTGCAAAAACCGCCACCAGTGGCCGCGTTATCTGCGGGCGCGAACGCCCGGTCCATGCGGCAAGCCATTCGACAATCTCTTCCATCCGTCCAAGTGCTCCCGGCGGCTTGGTCAGTGTGGCGTCGCGCTTGCGCACAGCGGCAACAGCGGCCTCGTCCGGTCCGGGCAATGTCTCGATGAGTGTGCGGAAATCGTCAAATGGCAAGCCGGTGGTCATGATATCCCCTGCGATCAAGTCTTCATGGCAAATTAGGAACCCCCGTCCTATAAGCGCTGGGAGAGAAAACGCAAAGGTCAATGCACGGCACAGAGTGTCGCGACCTCAGTGATTCAAAGGTTGCAGCATGGATTTGGTCAATGACACGATGCGGGCGCTGGCCTTTCTCTCACGACTGCCCGTCCCGCAGCGCTGGTTTGAAGGTTATGACGGCGCGCTCAGTAGCACGGTGCGCGGCTTTCCCCTGGCAGGTATGCTCATCGCCCTGCCCGCCTCGCTCGTGCTGCTGATCGCCCATGCCCTTGATCTGCCCGAGATCGTCACAGCGTCGTTGGTTGTTGTCGCATTGATCATCACCACCGGTGCATTGCATGAGGACGGGCTTGCTGATGTAGCTGACGGCTTCTACGGCGGGACGTCGATTGATCGGCGGCTGGAGATCATGAAGGATTCGGCGACGGGTTCTTACGGTGTACTTGCACTGATTATCTCTGTGTTCTTGCGGACAGCGTTGCTTACCACGATACTCGACGAGGTCGGTGTATTCCATGCAGTAGTTGTCGTCATAGGGACAGAAGCCGCCAGCCGCTCCGTGATGGCAAAATTCTGGCAGAGCCTGCCATCCGCACGGGCGGGCGGCGTCAGCGATCAATCAGGAATGCCAACTGCCGAAGCTGCCAATTTTGCCCTGATCCTTGGCGCTGTCGTTCTTGCAATCAGCTATGGCACTGCTGGCGGGCCACTAGCAATCGTCATCGCAGCATGTTTGACTGCGCTCGTGTTCCCCGGTTTCTCCTGGCTCTGCCATGAAAAGATCGGCGGACAGACGGGTGACACATTGGGGGCCATGCAGCAGCTCACGACAATTTCACTGCTGCTCGGGCTTGTCATTGCACTTTAACCGTACCAAATCTCCCACATGAGCATCATCGAGTCACCTTGCATCCTCGTCTGCGCCATCGATATGAAGACCGGTTTTTGCTTCGGTTGCGGACGTACGCGCGAGGAAATAGGTGCATGGTCGATCATGTCACCTGAGACTCGCCGCAGCGTCATGGCGGGCCTGCCCGAGCGGCTCGAAACCGTTGAGCGACGCCCGCGCCGCGAAACGCGGCGCAGCCGCATGGCGCGCGAAAAGCAAGAGAGCTGATTGAAAATGAGCCGCCTGTTCTGGATCATCATTGCCTTGATTGGCGCAACCCTGCTGCTGTTGATGGCGAACAATGACAGCGGCTCAACTTTGGGTATGGCGAACGATGATTTCGCCCGTTTCGCCTATATGGGCATCTGGGGCGTCGTCCTCGGCTCGTTTCTGCTCGGTTCCGGCATTCCTCTCAGCCATTTTCTGCGCAGTATGGCGATTTGGGTCGTCATTTTTCTGGCGATCGTTGCAGGCTACCAATACCGCTATGAGTTGCAGGATGTCGGACACCGGATAACGGCTGGACTGATTCCCGGAAGCCCTATTTCCAATCGTAATGGTAATGGAACAATCACAGTGACGCTGGCCAAGGCCGATAGCGGTCATTTCGAGGTTCGTGGCGAAGTAAACGGTGCGACGATACCGTTCATCATTGATACCGGCGCCTCGTCGATCGTGCTTTCGGCGGAAGATGCTCGCCGGGCAGGGCTCAATCCGCACAAGCTCTCCTACAAAACGCCTATCATGACCGCGAACGGCATGGCGACCGCGGCCAATATCACGTTGGACACCATCAAGATAGGTGCCATCGAACGCCGTAACATTCGTGCTATGGTGACCCAGGATGGCCAAATGGCAGGCAGTCTGCTCGGCATGAATTTCCTGAATACGCTCAGCGGCTTTTCCGTACGCGGCGACCGGCTGGTTCTTTCGGACTAACTCAAGCCGCTTCTTCCGTCGGCGCGATCCCGATCGCCGCATACGCCCGGCGGATCACAGCACTGGTTGCATCTGTCTGATTGGCTTCCGTCGACAGTATTTGCCGCCAGCGCCGTGCGCCGGCCGCGCCATGGAACAGACCTACCAGATGCCGTGTAATGTGCGACAATCGACCGCCGCGCGCTATATGAGCATCCGCATAATCGCACATGTGATCGATGATCGCATCCAATGAAGGGACCGCGTTTTCGCTGCCGTATATATTTCTATCGACGCCAAGCAGCAGCATAGGATTGTTGTAGATCGCGCGGCCAAGCATGACACCGTCAACATGATTCAAATGGTCAAGCGCTTCATCAAGCGTCTGAATACCGCCGTTGATCCCAATGAATTGACTCGGATTTTGCTGTTTCAGACGATAGACCCGAGCATAATCCAGCGGCGGAATATCGCGGTTTTCCTTTGGTGAAAGCCCCTTGAGCCATGCCTTGCGGGCATGCACCCATAACGCATCAGCACCAGCATGGAATACACCCCTGGCGAGTTCATCAAGAGCCGTTTCCGTATCCTGGTCGTCGACACCGATGCGGCACTTGACCGTCACGGGAATTGCGACCGCCTGCTTCATCGCCTCAACACTTGACGCAACAACGCGCGGCGTTTTCATCAGGCAAGCACCGAATGTGCCCGATTGAACGCGGTCGGATGGGCAGCCGACATTGAGATTGATTTCCTGGTAGCCCATGGCTTCGCCGATGCGTGCTGCTTCAGCCAGCTTGATAGGATCGGACCCACCGAGTTGCAGCGCAACGGGATGTTCCGCTTCGGCAAACCCAAGAATGCGCTCGCGATTACCGTGGATCGCAGCATCGGCAACGACCATCTCCGTATAGAGCAAGGCATGGCGCGTGAATTGCCGGTGGAAGGTCCGGCAATGCCGGTCCGTCCAATCGATCATCGGCGCTACCGCGAAACGGTAGCGCTTGTAGTTTTCGCTCGTATCAGCCTGGTTAATCACTATGGAAACGTCCGGTTGTCTGCTTGGCTCATGTAGTGTGCCAGCCGTTGCTTACCAACATCTGGACGTCCTCATAAAACGCAAAGCGGCAATTGTCCAATCCGCCGACTATACCGATCCCTCGTTGGAAACCACACCGTTTTTGGGTCGCGTTGTAAAATCGCAACAACAATTTCCGAACCCTCAGTTCGATAATAGTTCGGTTTTGCGCCTGCCAGCGAACAGGAATATGCATCGGTTGGGGACATGAGCTTGTGACTCTTTTTAATCGGAGATCAGAAATGAATATCAAGAGCTTTCTCCTCGGCTCTGCTGCTGCCCTCATAGCGGCATCGGGCGCACGCGCTGCAGACGCAGTGGTTGTGGCCGAGCCAGAGCCCGTCGAAAACGTCAAAGTCTGTGATGCCTATGGCGCCGGCTTCTTCTATATCCCCGGAACCGAGACTTGCCTTAAGGTCGGCGGCTATCTGCGTTACGATGCAGCCGCAGGTGACGATGTCTATGTCGGCGGTCACGTCGGCGGCGAGCACGACACTTGGAGCAAGAGCACTCGTACTGATATTCGTTTTGACGCGCGCTCCGAAACCGAACTCGGTACCTTGCGCTCCTATGTTGACGGCCGTTTCCAGTACACCAACGGCGAAGACGATGGCGCTACTCTTCATCAGGCATATATTGAGCTCGGCGGTTTCCAGATCGGCGTCAACGACGCTATCTTCGGTTCATGGGTCGGCTACGCAGGCGATATCATCAATGACGATGTGATCCAGTATGGCAGTGATAGCTTCTCCAGTAACGAGATCAGCTATACCTACAAGGCTGGCAACGGTTTCTCCGCCATCATCGCCGCTGAACAGGGCTCAGAGGAAGGGGGATATGATTACACGATCGACGATTACATGCCCCATGTCCTCGCAGGCGCGAAATTCGAACAGGGCTGGGGAACGAT
Source organism: Phyllobacterium sp. LjRoot231 (assembly GCF_964253365.1). NCBI lineage: Bacteria > Pseudomonadati > Pseudomonadota > Alphaproteobacteria > Hyphomicrobiales > Phyllobacteriaceae > Phyllobacterium > Phyllobacterium sp. LjRoot231. Next base: position 2,434,384 of record NZ_CAXUQT020000001.1, on the reverse strand, counting down.
CTCCGGTATTATCGGCTACGACTCCGTGCAAGAGGCCATAGGCGTCAAGGCGCGTTTGGATGTGAAGTTCACCGACACGATCTCCGCCTGGGTAATGGGAGCCTATCAATCCGATTATGACCCGAACTCATTCGTGACCAATATCAACAAGAACTGGTATGGCTTATGGGAGGGCGACTGGGCGGCATGGGGTGGTTTTGCCGCCGAGGTTTCCGACAAGGCGATGATCAACGGTCAGGCTGCTTATGAATCTGAAGGGACATACGCTCTCGCTCTCAACGTGGCTTACGAACTTGTCCCGGGCTTCACGATCACTCCCGAAATCGACTACACCCAGTTTGACGGTGCCCGTAAGGATCAAGCCATTCTTAATGGCGGCAGCGATGACGCATTCGGCGGTACCATTCGCTTCCAGCGTGATTTCTGAAGAGGACAGATAAAGCGATCCGGGGGCAATTGCCTCCGGGTTTCTTGCGGCCAGGAGACCGGGGCTAAATCTGTTCTGAAACAGCAGCAAACGCCGCGGACTTTTTGAGAATTGCAACGAACGCGTCACCAGCATCTGAAACCGCCCCGGAATTGTCGATCATGATCGCATCCTCCGGATCGCAGGGATTGGGGGCGGCCCGCATCAGACGGCGCTGGATTTCAGCAGCGTCTTCGCGTCCGCGCGAGGCGAGCCGCTTCGCCAGAACCTCATGCGACGCGGTGATGTGAACCACGATGAAATTGGCATAGGCTTCGCGGAGCGCAGGCAAAACGCCGCGCGAGACATTGGCAATCGCCACGGCTCCGCGCTCGATCTCGTCGTCAACAGATTTCGGCAGGCCATAATGAAGGCCGTGCGCCTCCCAGAAATGCGAAAACTCCCCTGCCCGTTTTGCCGCCAGGAACTGCTCTTCGCTCAGAGTGTCATGATCTTCCGCATCTACCGACGACGGACGGGTCACCACGCGGCGAACGAAATGAAAGCCCGGCTGATCGTTAAGCGCAGCGCGAGCGAAATCAATGATCGTGTCTTTTCCGGCGCCGCTCGGCCCGACAACAGCAACGAAGGCACCGTTGCGCAGTGGTGCAGATGCGGGGTTGAGCGCGCGCTCTATCATTCCCGCCATCATACGACCCGGCGACCTTCCCGCCAGACTGTACGCACCACTGGAATATGCTCATCGACACGAACCCGCACGAGATCGGCACGCTTGCCGATTTCGATTACACCGCGATCCTTGAAACCTACGGCCTCTGCAGGGTTTTTGGTCACCAGACGCACCGCATCCGGCAGCGTGATCCCCTCGACGGTTTCGCCGAGGAAAAAGGTCGATTGAATAAGACTGAAGGGGATGTAGTCGGACGATAGAATATCGAGATGACCATGTTCGGCCAGTTCCCGTGCAGACACATTTCCCGAATGCGAACCGCCGCGTACCACATTCGGTGCACCCATCAGCACTGAAAGTCCGGCCTGTTTCGAGGCGGCGGCAGCTTCGAGCGTCGTTGGAAACTCTGCCACGTGAATGCCTTGCTCCACCGCTTCATCCACATGGGCACGCGTCGCGTCATCATGGCTGGCCAAAACAATCCCGCGCGCGCGGCATAGCTCGGCAATTGCTTTGCGCTGAGGTCCAGAATTCTTCGCAGATTCTGCCATACGCTTTTCACAGAACGCATTGAATTCCTTGTCCGAGAGCTTCAGCTTACGCTGGTAATAATAGGCATAGGTTTCCAGACTGACGAACTGCCGCTGACCAGGTGCATGATCCATCAAAGAGGCCAGCCGGACGCGGCTGTCATTGTCGAAGTGAGCGAAACCCTCGAGACAATCAGACGCCGACACTTCACAACGCAGATGGATGTAGTGATCGGCGCGCAAACGGCCCTGTTCGACACTGTCTTCAATCGCATCGGCAAGCTTGCGGCTTTCGTCCGCGGACATGTCCGCATCTTCATCGAGCCCGACCCGCAAGGCATCGAAGACCGTAGTGATACCCGACGTGGCGATCTGTGCATCGTGGGCAAGCACTGCGGCAATCGGATTCCAGCGAACCCGTGGACGCGGCATATAGTGACCCTCGAGATGGTCCGTATGCAGTTCGATCAGCCCGGGAATGAGATAATCGCCTTCGAAATCCTCGCCGCCAGAAACAGAACCTTCAGAGATATCGGCAATCTTGCCATCTCTGATCACAACCGTCCCGGAGATGACATCATCTTCAAGGACAATTTTCGCGTTGTTCAAGATCAATTCGGCGGACATTTTTAGGCAGTCTTTCTTCTGTTGGTTCCTGCAAGCGGATGCAGCGAGTGTATTTCAAAGGGGAAACCGGGCTCGGCTTCGGTAAAAAGTGCCAGATTATTGATTTCAACAGGCTCTTCCAGAACCGGCTCAAGGAATTCGCTCAAAATCCGCTCGATTTTAGGGCGGTCGCGTTCTGGCACAGTATCGGTAAGCGTCATGTGGAAACGAAAATCCTCAAAAACATAGGGATAACCCCATTGTTCGAGATTTCGCCGCTGCGACACTGTCATTCTGTCTGGATTGCGCCGTTTGATTTCCTCTGCAGTTGGAGGAGCACGGAAGCGGTCAAACGCGACGACAACGTCATTCGCCAGCTGATTGAGGCGCGCCAACGGTTCTTCCGGAACCAGTGCAAAAAATCCGTCGAGGTTGGCGATCTGCAGTTTCGGAATCTCGACTGGATCAATGGATGAGGCAAAATGCATAAGAGCCGACAAAAGCTCTTTTTCCTCAAAGCCCTGGGCAAGATGAAACGGGGCCTTCAAGGTACCATGGAAGCCATAGCGACGTGCCGATGCCGTCAAGAGCGTGAAATCCTCATGAGCCAGATCGCGAATCTGCGGCGGCCTCACCGGCTGACCGGTAAAGGCATTTCGGCCAAGCCAGTTCGCCGCGACTTTCAGAAGCGGGTCACTTGATGGCGGCGTGAAATAAATTGCATAGCGCATGCTGATTCCTCCGGAACATCCTCGCGTTACGCTTTGATTATGACAAGCCTTTGAACGTCGCCAATTTAATGCTGTGGCCTTCCGATCAGCCGTGAACGCAGTGCATTGGATATGCCATCGAAAATGAACACCACCAAAAGAATGAGCAGAACCATATAGGCGACGTTTTCCCAGTTCTTGTTGGTACGCATCGCTTCCCAGAGCTTGAGACCGATACCGCCGGCCCCAACCGCACCGATAATTGTCGCGCCGCGGATATTCGATTCCCATTGGTACAGCGTCTGGCTGATCATGACCGGCACGACCTGCGGCATCACACCGTAGCGCTGGACGAGGACGTGGTTTGCACCGGTCGACTGGACACCTTCGCGCGGCTTGTCATCGATGTTCTCAAGCCCCTCGGAGTAAATCTTCCCGAGCGTACCGGTCTCGGTCAGGAAGATCGCAGCACTGCCCGCAAGCGGGCCCGGTCCAAATGCGCGGGTGAAGAACAACGCCCAGATCAGCATGTCGACCGAGCGCAGAAAATCGAAGAAGCGCTTGAACGATTGATTGACAAAGCGGCTTGATGTGATGTTGCGGGCAGCAAGGAACGCCAATGGAAAGCTGACAACCGCACCTAAAATTGTTCCAAGGAACGCCATGATGATGGTCTGCAGGAGTTTGACCCAAACATCCCCGTGCTGCCATTCGCCATTGTTGAGGAAGTTGTCGACTGCCAGCGACAGGTTTGATCTTCCGGGCTCGATCTGGGGCCTAGTCGTGATGAGACTTATCACCTCGCCGGCCGATTTTCCAAAAAAGGGTGATTGCGGATCGAAGATGAAATTGGCCCAGCCGAGAAAACGTTTGCGGATCTTGACGCGGTCAGCCTCGACACGCACTTCTCCGGCAAAGCCCATATCGGCAACGACATCTTCATCATAGACGCTGACCCAGGATGGTAAATTGCCTGAGACAACAGGTTTCCCGCCCGATAGCTCCACCCGCACAGACTCGCCATGGGCGATCAGCGTTGCTTCAGTGTCGCTGAAAGTCACTGCCCGGTCTGGCCCGCGAATTTCAACGGTCATGGTTCGATCGCTGTTCTGCCTCACCCAGTCAGGGTTCGGATCATTGCCCAATGGTGAGAACCGTGGATATTTCGGCGTGATGGTGTCGCCTTCTAGCCTAAATTCAGCCTGCACGTCGTAGCTGATCCATTGGCTCAGATAGATGCCAACGCGTTCCCAATGGCCTTCCGATATGGCCTTGGGAACCTCGAAGAACCAGACGGCGTAGACACCGTAGAGGAACAGGCTGATAACCATTAACAAAGGCGCGAAGCGCTTGAAAAAGGAGCGCTGGAAGACCTCGGGATAACGTCCCTGGATTGATTCTGCCTGGCTTGCGTCGATAAGGGTCATGGCATCCTCAATGCTTCAGAAGGAAGGCGTTTTCGCCGACCAGCCGGCGTCGCAGCCATGCAGAAAACTGATCAACGGCAAAGATGGTGACAAAGAGCAGCAGCACGAGCGCCAAAGTCTTGGCGCCAAAACCGCGTGAGATCGAAAGCTTCAGTTCTTCACCGATGCCGCCCCCTCCGACGGCGCCAATGATAGTCGAGGCGCGAACGTTGATTTCAAGCCGCAGCAGTGCATAGGACATGAAATTCGGCAATACTTGCGGCAATGCGGCAAACCGAACGCGTTCCGTCCAGCTGGCGCCAACGGATCGCATGCCCTCATCCGATCGCATATCTACATTCTCAACAACTTCGTAGAAGAGTTTACCCAGCGCGCCGATACAATGCAGGCTTATCGCGATGATGGCGGCGATCGGTCCAATCGAAAGAATGGCGGAAAAAAGCCCTGCAATGACGATCTCTGGAAAGGCGCGTAGCAATTCCATGAAACGCTTGACCACGATGCGGATTGGATTGGCGGGCGTAAGATTGCGCGCAGCCATGAAGCTGAGTGGAACCGCGAAAATGAACCCGATAATGGTCGAAACCAGCGCCACGTTGAACGTAATGATCATCAGCTCGAAATACTCGGGAATATAGAAATCGCCCCAGATATAGACCCGCCCTAGATCAAAATTGAACTCCTGACCGCCCTTGTCGTTGGGGCTTGCGATATCGAAGAGTGCCCGCCACACATCGCTCCAGTCCTTGGGTACGAGCCAGCTGAGAAAATCGAAGAGGTGGGGGAGACGATCGAAGAAATGGCCGGCATTGCTTTCATCGGCAAAACGGACGGAGCCCACGAACCCGATGAACAGCACGAGCAGTCCGAGGCCCGTATACATCCGGCGACGTGCCACGACCTTTCGCCACGACTCGGCTATGTCGTGCGAACTTTGTAGTTGCGGCTGAGTGTCAGCAAACGTCATGAGTTGATCCGCATGGTACGCACAAAAAAGGGGTGGCCGTCACCAGCCACCCCGTGATGATCGCCAGCCTTAGCCGCCGATTGCGTTCTTGCGGATATCGATGACCGCATTGTAAAACTCGGGCTTCACAGGATGGTAACCCTTGAAGTCACCGCCTTCGACAGCTTCGAAGCACTTCTTGTCGGTGGTTGGCAATTTCAGGAAGAAATCGGCGAGTTTGGCATGCCATTCATCGCCGATACCATTGCGAACAACCAGCGGGCCATTCGGAATGAGCGGCGAACGCCATACTTCGACCAGCAGGCTCGGATCAACGGCGCCCTTATCGACTTCCTTGCGGAACGTACCGGAGGTGTAGCCATCCTTGAAATCGCCGAGACCCGAGGAATCGTCTACAGCAACGTCGACTTTGCCGTCATAAGCGGCCAGTAGATTGTTCTCATGACCGCCATTGAACTGTGTCTTGGCAAAGAACTTGTCGTTCGGCATGCCAGTGGTCTTGGGGATCTGGGTCAACGGAACGAGGTAACCGGAGGTTGAATCCGGATCGGCGTAACCGAGGATCTTGCCCTTGGCGTCGGCGATCGTCTTGATGCCAGAATCCTTACGGGCGAGACCAATGGAATAGTAGCCGGTCGAGCCGTCAGTCTGCTGGGTGGTGAGAATTGGTGTAACGGCCTTCGGGTCCTTGATGTAGACCGCAGCGTAGCCGGAAGCACCGAGTTCGGCGAAGTCGAGCGTACCGCCGAGGAGGCCCTGGATCACGCCATCATAGTCAGCTGCGGGAAACAGCGAAACCTTTTCAAAACCAAAGGTTTGCTTGAGGTGATCCGCAAGGCAGCCGAAATTGCGCAAGCGGTCGGTTTCGTTTTCGCCGCCGAGGATGCCAATGCGGAATTCCTTGAGGTCTTCAGCGCGGGCCATTGTACCAGTGAACATCGCGCTGAGCGCGATAGCACCGAGAAGGGCTTTTTTGAACAACATGGTTCTCTCCTGTCAAACGTCCAATGAGTTTGTGATCGGTTTCGTATGAGCCCGTAACGTGGGCGAGACGATCTCTTTACGCTCAACGCGCGGCCAGAATGGCCTCCAACTCCGGGATTGGCTTCTGCGGACCGCGTACGATACTCGTCGATGTAATGGCTTCTGAAAACGCATCCTTGAGGCCGTCCGCACCGTAAATGCGGCGGGCGGCTAGTTCAGTCAGATCATCCGGACCGCCATCGAAGACGATCTTGCCGCCCTGCATGCCGATGATTCGGCTGCAAAAATGCCGGGCAGTATCGAGCGTATGCAGATTGGTGATAACGGTCAGGCCTTCCTTCTCATTGATGTCGCGCAGCGACTCCATGACGACCTGCGCATTGCGCGGATCAAGCGAAGCGATAGGCTCATCAGCAAGAATGACTTTGGGGTTCTGCATCAGCGCGCGAGCTATGGCGACGCGCTGCTGCTGGCCTCCAGACAATGTGCCGGCTCTCTGGAGGGCCGTCTTGGCGATATCCAGCCGATCAAGAGCGGCGACCGCCATGGCACGTTCGTCATTGGAGAAGATGCCGAGAAGACTTTTAATCGTCGAACGATGGTTTAGACGGCCAAGAAGCACATTGGTAAGAACATCGAGACGCGGCACGAGGTTGAACTGCTGGAAGATCATCGCGCAATCGCGCTGCCAATTGCGCAAGTGCGACCCGCGCAGCTTGGCGACATCGGTTCCCTCGAACAGAATCGAGCCCTCGGAAGGATCAATAAGCCGATTGATCATACGCAGTAACGTAGATTTTCCTGCGCCCGATCGGCCAATAATGCCAACCATCTGGCCTTGCGGAATTTCAACATTGACGTTGTCGATGGCGATATTGCTGCCAAAGCGCCGCGTCACGTTTTCAATCTTCAGCATTCGTCGATCCCTTTTGGCCGTTGATCCGTCCTAGAGGGATTGTGTGAACCTGCGATGGCATTTTCATTTCAGTTACGTGACAACTGCGGATCGTATTCTCAGGCCGTGTGTTATCCACGGAAAACCCTATCTGGAGGGTGCAAATGATAACGGGAGCGGCACACAAATTTGCGTGATCCGCTCCCGAAAACCGGTGGTTTAAAAAATCGAATAGCCAGTGGTGAACTTAGGCCGCTACGCCATTCGGTACAGAAAATGCCGTGACATCGATGATCCTGTCGGCGACGGCTTCCCGTACATCCTGATCGTGGAAGATGCCGAGCATGGCGATGCCCGCCTCCTTCTTCTGCTGGATCATCGACACCACTACATCGCGGTTCTTGGCATCAAGCGACGCGGTTGGTTCGTCGAGAAGCAGGATCGGATGATCTGTGATGAAGCCGCGGGCAATATTGACACGCTGCTGTTCGCCGCCCGAGAACGTCGCGGGCGGCAATGACCACAGCCGTTCAGGCAAATTGAGCCCTGCAAGCAGCGAACCGGCCTTAGCCCGTGCGTCTGTGCGGTCGATGCCCCGCGCAATGAGGGGTTCGGCAACAACATCCAGTGCCGAAACGCGCGGTACTGTACGCAGAAACTGGCTCACATAGCCGATCATGTCGCGGCGAATGCCGAGCATCGTGCGCGGATCGGCGGCGGCAACGTCAATAAGCCGGTCGCGGTAGGGCACGATGATCTGACCGCGATCCACGGCGTAGTTGCCGTAGACCATCTTCAGGATCGAGCTCTTGCCCGCCCCGGAAGGCCCTCCAAGCACGGCGCATTCGCCCGCTTTAATGGAGAAGGAGACATTTGCCACGACAGGCAGACGGATACCATCGCGCAAATGCATGGTGAAGCTCTTGGCGACATCGGAAACAACGAGAGGTGTCGGCATGATTTTCTCCTAGACTTGCAGGATGGAGGAAACGAGAAGCTGGGTGTAAGGCGCCTGCGGATCATCAAGAACGCGATCGGTAAGCCCTGTCTCGACAATATGGCCATCCTTCATCACCATCATCCGGTGCGAGAGCAGACGCGCCACCGCAAGATCATGGGTGACGACGATGGCCGCCAGACCGAGATCGCTGACGAGACCGCGCAGAAGATCGAGTAGTCTTGCCTGGACCGACACATCAAGACCACCTGTGGGCTCATCCATGAACACGAGCCGCGGGTTGGTGACGAGGTTGCGGGCGATTTGCAGCCGCTGGCGCATGCCGCCGGAAAAGGCACGCGGCTGATCGTCGATGCGGTCGGCGGCAATCTCGACGCGACCCAGCCAATCGGTAGCAGTCGCGCGAATCTTGCCATAATGCCTGTCGCCCACGGCCATCAGCCGTTCGCCAACATTGGCTCCAGCGGAAACAGTCATGCGCAATCCATCGGCCGGATTTTGATGAACGAAACCCCAGTCGGTCCGCATCAGAAAGCGCCGCTCGGCCTCGCTCATGCGGTAGAGATCGCGAAATTGCCCGTCGCGCATCCGGTATTCGACCGAGCCGGTGGAAGGCGCCAAGCGCGTCGCCAGGCAATCCAGCAGTGTCGTCTTGCCTGACCCAGATTCACCGACAACGGCGAGAACTTCGCCTGGCCACAGCTCGAAGGAAACGTTCTGGCAGCCAATGCGGCTTCCGTAGAACTTCGACAGAGCGTTGACTTTCAGGAGTGGTGTATCGTTCATTCTGCTGCCTCCGCAGGATTGGCCGAAAGAAGACCGCGATGGCCCTCTGCCTGACGGTCTTCACAAAAATCCGTATCCGAGCAGACGAACATGCTGCCGCCTTTGTCATCGAGAATGACTTCATCAAGATAGCTGCCCTTGGCGCCGCAGAGCGCGCAGGGCTCCGAGAAGGTCTGTATCTCGAATGGATGATCCTCGAAATCGAGGCTGACAACTTCCGTATAGGGCGGGATGGCGTAGATACGCTTTTCGCGCCCTGCCCCGAACAGTTGCAACGCTGGAGAGTTGTGCATCTTCGGGTTGTCGAATTTTGGCGTGGGCGACGGGTCCATCACGTAACGGCCCTCTACCTTCACCGGATAGGCATAGGTCGTGGCAATGCGGCCGTGGCGGGCGATGTCCTCATAAAGCTTCACATGCATCAGCCCATATTCCTCCAGCGCATGCATTTTTCGCGTCTCGGTCTCGCGCGGTTCAAGAAAGCGCAGCGGCTCCGGGATCGGCACCTGATAGACGAGCGTTTGCCCAGCTTGCAGCGCAGTTTCGGGAATGCGGTGGCGCGTCTGGATGATCGTCGCCTCCGTCGTTTTTGTGGTCACCCGAACATTGGAAACCTTCTGGAAGAAGGCACGGATCGACACTGCATTGGTCGTATCGTCCGCACCCTGATCGATTACTTTCAACGTGTCGTTCGGGCCTATCACCGCGGCAGTCACCTGCACGCCGCCAGTGCCCCAACCATAGGGCATCGGCATTTCGCGAGAAGCGAACGGCACCTGATAACCTGGAATGGCGATGGCTTTGAGAACGGCGCGGCGGATCATCCGCTTCGTCTGTTCGTCGAGATAGGCGAAATTATAGGTCGCAAGCTCGGTCATTCTGCTGCCTCTTTGGTTTCGGTCTCGCGGCGTTCATGCTCGCCACGCATGCGGCGTACGAGGTCAAGTTCCGCCTGGAAATCAACGTAATGCGGCAGTTTCAGATGCTCGACGAAGCCTGTAGACTGCACATTGTCGCTGTGGGAGATGACGAATTCCTCGTCCTGCGCGGCAGCGGTAATGTCTTCGCCGAGTTCCCTCGCCCGCAATGCCCGGTCACACAGCGCCATCGACATGGATTTGCGTTCACTCTGGCCGAATACGAGGCCGTAGCCGCGGGTAAATTGCGGGGGCTGTTTGGATGAGCCCTTGAACTGATTGATCATCTGGCATTCGGTGACGCGAATGCGGCCAAGTGTCAGCGGGAAATCAAGTTCGTCAACCTCAAGCTCGATTTCGACTTCGCCGATACGAATTTCGCCAACAAAAGGGTGGCTGCGTCCGTAGCCTCGCTGTGTTGAATAGGCGAGACCGAGAAGAAATCCCTCATCACCCCGAGCCAGCGCTTGTAGGCGCAAATCGCGTTCGAGGGGAAAAGACATTGGCTCGCGGGTGAGGTCGCCTGTTTCCACGCCTTCGGGCATGTCGCCATCGGCTTCAATCATGCCGTCGTGGCCGAGAATATCGGTGACGCGCGGCGTGTGTTCGTACGCTTCAATACGACGATCGGGCGTCTCGACGGCCCCATCTTCGGCGAGTTCGGGATCGAGCAGACGATGCGTATAGTCGAATGTCGGACCGAGTAACTGCCCGCCTGGCAAATCCTTGAACGTTGCCGATATGCGCCGCTCGATCGCCATCTGCGCTGTTTCGACCGGCCTGGTATAGCCAAACCGTGGCAATGTGGTGCGATAGGCGCGAACGAGAAAGATCGCTTCGATCATGTCGCCACGCGCCTGCTTCACCGCCAGCGCCGCGAGTTCGGTGTCGTAGAGCGAACCTTCCGCCATGACACGATCGACTGCCAACGCAAGTTGTTCAACGATCTGATCGAGGCCAATTGCAGGCACTGAACGATCGCCGCGGCGGCGGTCGGCAAGCAGTTTGTGCGCATTGCGGATGGCTGCTTCACCGCCCTTGACTGCAACATACATGGCTCACGCCTCCTTTTTCGAAATGCGGGTCGTGCGGGGCAAGGCTGCGAGCGCGTGCTTGCCCGCGAAAATCAGGTCGATACCGCGCGGAAACGCGCCGCGATTTGCTGCCCATTGATCAACGAACATCCTTGGCAATTGGCTTGGCGCGAACGCTTGCGTGTCCTTGATGCCCGGACCCTTCAGCATCAGTTCTTCCGGCCCATTGAAACCGTCGATCTGGAGAATAATTGTGGTCGAGCGATCCGGATATTCCGACGTTCCTTTGGCAAACGATTGGAACGACGGCATCGTTTCGATGTCGCTGATCAGGGCAAATTGCGCGTCCGATGGGTTCGAAGTTAGCTCAAGCCCAGAATGGAACTTCAGCCAGCCAATAGCAGCCTCCGAGCCGATGATGGATTTGTCGCACCACACCATCGCATCATGATCAAACAGAGTAGCTGCCACCGATGCTGCAACAGAGGAAATCGGCGATGGAGCAGCCGTAAGATTGCCAATCTCGATGACGCGGCCGGGATTGGCCATGGCGTCCATCAGAGCCCGAAAGACCTCTTGCGAATTGAAGACTGCATCGCTGAAGCCGCCCTCATAAACCTGTGTCACTGCGCGCATCAATTATCACCCCGCACCATTGTGAAGAAATCGACCTTGGTCGCGGCCGTCTCGGCTCGTCTGTCTTCGAGATTGTCATTGAGACGTTGCGCAATGGGAGCAAGGATCATGTCCTCAACTGCCTGACGATAGGCCGGTTCCTGCCAGAGCGCGTCAAAGATGGCCGCAAGACGAACCTTCTCGCTCGAACGTCCGAGCGCATAGGCATGACCGACAGCGCCGCTGCCGAGCCGCACCGTTGCGCGCGTCACAGTCGCCTCACCGAGATTGAAAGGAGCGCCGCCACCGCCGATGCGTCCACGCACCATCACGAGGCCCGTTTCCGGCCCACGCAACGTCTCGATTTGCGGCTTGTCCGCCCAATGCGTCCAGAAATCCTTCATCTCCTGCACAGTTGCCTGCGCCAGCAAGGCCATGGCAGCCTTGCGCCCGAAATCAGGTTCGCCAGCAATTGGAGTGGCACTTGAATTTTCGTTGCCCATTGACACCTCACTGAAATTTGTCTAGTTATCTATACAATCAGACAATATATATGTTTATAAATCAGGTCAATGACAGGAGCATGACAAAGCGTGACATCGGCGCGATTCATTACACGCAACAGCGGGGTAGCTATCTGGCGTCAGATCGCGGATCAGATCAGGGGCGATATCTCGGCGGGAAAATTGGCAAATGGCACGCGCATGCCGCCTGAGGTCGAATTGGCGACACGTTTCGCGGTCAATCGCCACACAATTCGCAGTGCGATAGCGGCACTGACCAAGGAGGGTGTCCTGCGAGCCGAACAGGGACGCGGTACTTTTGTCGCCAACAGCAAGAAGCTCACTTACCGCATCGGCGAGCGCACGCGTTTTTCACAAATCCTGTCGACCCAAGTGCGTGAAACCAGGGGTATACTGCTTGCCCATCGCGTTGAAGAAGCGCCTGCCGAAGTTGCTGAAGCGCTGCATATGCAGTCGGGGCAAGTGGTCAGGATCGACACGATGCATACTGCCGACGGCAATCCGGTTTCCTGCGCTACGGCTTGGTTCGATGCAGCACGCGTACCAAATGTTGCGGAGGATTATCGTTCATCCGGTTCGATAACATTTGCTCTTAAGGCTGCGGGAATTGACGATTATCTGCGCAAATCGACAGTCATTGCAGCGCGCCATGCCGAAGCAGAGGAGCTACGGCACCTGAAACTCTCGCCTGGTGCAATCGTCCTCGTCGCTACCGCCATCAATGTCGATGTCGAAGGCCATCCAATTCAATATTCAAAGACCCGCTTTGCAGCTGATCGGATGGAAATTGCCATCGACAACAATAAGAATGCTGGCTGAATTACCACATTGTTTTTGCGGCGCGCTCCGGCCATTCGCGATCATACATCTCTCCGCCTACTCTATCTTCGCTGAGAGCAGCCAGTATCTGGCCGGGCGTTGGAAAGTCCTTCGGAGAGCGGTGTTTTTCCGGATTCCACAATTCCGAGCGGATCAACGCACGGGCACATTGAAAATAGGCTTCTTCCACTTCGACGACAGTGACAGAACGCGGGGCTTTGCCATCAACGATGAAACTATCAAGCAGTGTCTGATCGGTATCGACAAATGCACGCCCATTGACGCGAAACGTTGTGGTCAGCCCGGGAATGAGGAAGAGCAATGCGACGCGCGGGTCCCGAATAATGTTGCGGAGCGAGTCAACGCGGTTATTGCCGCGGCGGTCCGGCATCATCAAGGTCCGTTCGTCATGAATCCGCACGAAACCCGCAAGATCACCACGCGGCGAACAATCCAGACCTTCAGGACCACTTGTCGCCAGCGCCACGAAAGGTGAGCCTTCGATCAACTGCCGATATTCCGGCGTGATTCGAGCTGCAACCTTGGCTGTAGATGCATCGGTGATGCCGCCGCCATAGATGGCTTCCAGCTGTTCAATCGTCGTGATTCGCGACATTCAATTCTCCTTCAAGACGTATTCGCCGACTAACATGGCATGACGAAGTGATTATGACAGTTCGCGTTTTTATGAAATGACAGCAGCAATACACTCGTATATCAGTCGCAGCCGACCGGAGTAGTGGAGGATTTCATGAGCGGATTTGCAGCCATTGGCGAGTGCATGATCGAATTGTCCGGCGCCAATGGCGATCAGTGGCGCATGGGTTTTGCAGGTGACACGCTCAACACCACATGGTATGTCCGCGCCCTCACTGAAGCGGACTTCGCTGTCGATTATGTTACCGCTTTTGGTGATGATCCCTTCTCGGTCAAACAGCGCACATTCCTGCGTGATAACGGCATTAACACCGCCCATAGCCCGATCATCGTTGGCGCGCGCCCCGGCATTTATGCCATCACGCTAACCGGCAGCGAGCGCTCATTCACCTATTGGCGCAACGACGCTGCAGCGCGGCACCTCGCTGACGATCCAGATGCCTTGGCGAAAAGTCTCGACGGTCGGCAGATTATTTATTTTTCTGGCATCACGATGGGTATTCTAAGCCCCAAAAGCCGCCAGAATGTCCTGAACGCCGTCAGTAATGCACGACGTCAAGGTTCGCTCGTCGTCTTCGATGCCAACTACCGCCCCCGCCTGTGGGAAAATGCCGATACCGCGCGGCAGGTTTTGAGCAATGCGTTTCACGTCACCGACATCGCTCTACCAACTTTTCCGGATGAGAATGCACTGTTCGGCGACGCAACGCCCGATGATACCGCTGCCCGCATCGCAAGCTATGGCGTGCGCGAGATCGTCGTCAAGGATGGAACGGAGCCGGCGCTCGTCATTGCCGGTGGAACGCGCACCGAGGTGCCCGCCTCGCGCGCCAATGCAGTCGACACGACGGGCGCTGGCGACAGCTTCAACGGGGGCTATATTGCCTCGCGCCTCGCTGGTCTCGATCCGGTCACCGCAGCAACCAACGCACACAAAGTCGCTGCACGGGTGGTAGAGTTCCATGGCGCGCTCGCCCCGATGGACGAAGCGCGCAAAGCGTTCAAAGCCTAGCCTTTCGCCCTATTGAAACTGTACTTGGTCATTTGGCTGTAGACTTCGTCGGGACGCAGGATGGCCCGTGGAAAATAAGGAAAGTGCGTGGAGTCAGGCCAGGTCTGTGCCTCGAAGCAAAGGCCTGCGTAGTTGTCGTAGGTCTTGCCGGTCAAGCCAATGGGTGGTTTTCCACCCAATGTGTTCGCCGCGTAGAATTGCACGCCGGGCTCGGTCGTCGATACATTCATCTCCACGCCAGAATGGGCGCCCTTCACCGAAGCGACAAGGCATAGCGGACGGCGCTGGCTGGCAAGACAGAAATTGTTGTCGTAGACCACCTGCTTGCCCTCCACTTCGTGCCGGACGGCTCGATATTCGCGGAAATCGTGCGCTGTCCCGGCGACCGGCATAACGCGTCCGTCGGGAAGAAGATCACCATCCACGGGAAGATAGGCCTCGGCATCGATCCTGACCTGATGGTCGAGCGCCTCGGTTGCGCCGCCATCATCGAGATTGAAATAGCTGTGATGTGCAAGGTTACAGATCGTCGGCTTATCTGTGACCGCATCCAGACGAATCACAAGCGTTCCCTTTGATTCCAGCATGTAGGTACACGTGATCGTCAGATTGCCGGGAAAACCCATCTCGCCATCACCGAGTTGGACCGTCAGCGTGACGTAATCCGGTCCGATCGCGACGACATCCCAGACGCGCTTGCCCGCTCCGTGGCTACCGCCATGAATATTATGCCGGCCGTGGAAATTTTTCTCCAGCGCGTAGGTCTTGCCATCGATCGTAAGTTCACCGTCACGAATGCGGTTGATGGAACGGCCGATCGTCGCGCCGAGGTACGGGGAGTACGCAGGATAATCGGCAAAATCCCGATAGCCCAGCACCAGCGGATGTTCGTGCCCCTTGAGGCGCAAATCCTGAATGACTGCTCCCCATGTCAGCACGTTGGCGGTTAGTCCACCACCCGAAATTGTAATGCGGTGGACTGCCTCGCCCGCAGGCGTGTGGCCAAAAACTTCTGTATTCATTTAACCTAAAGCCCCAAACCACCAACGCAGACATATTTTGTGTCGAGATAATCTTCGATGCCCTGATGGCCGCCTTCTTTGCCGAGACCCGATTCCTTCAGGCCGCCGAAGGGGGCTTCCACCGTGGTGATCATGCCTTCATTGACGCCAATCAGACCATATTTCAGCCCCTCGGAAACGCGGAATACGCGGCCGAGATCCTGCGTGTAGAAATAGCTGGCAAGCCCGAACTGCGTATCGTTGGCGAGGTCGATTGCTTGCTGTTCGGTCTCGAACTTGTAGACCGGTGCGACTGGCCCAAAGATTTCTTCCTTGGTGAAGAGCATTTCTGGCGTCGCGTCACCAATCACGGTGGGCTCGAAGAAACTTCCGCCGAGCGCATGACGCTTACCGCCGGTAATGATCTTGCCGCCCTTCTGTTTGGCATCGGCAATGAATTCTTCAACCTTTTCGACGGCCTTTTCATCGATCAACGGGCCCTGCTGCGTTCCGTTTTCAAGACCATTGCCGATCTTGAGCTTCTCCGTGGCGGCAGCGAACTTCTTGACGAATATGTCGTAGATGCCCGCCTGCACAAGGAACCGGTTGGTGCAGACACAGGTCTGACCGGAATTGCGGAATTTCGCAATGATCGCCCCATCGACGGCGCGGTCGACGTCCGCGTCATCGAAAACGATAAACGGTGCGTTACCGCCAAGCTCCATCGAAACTTTCTTGACAGTATCGGCAGCCTGCTTGATCAGGATTTTGCCGATCTCCGTCGAACCGGTGAAGGTGATCTTGCGCACCAGCGGATTGCTGGTGATCTCGCCGCCAATTTCGGTGGCAGAACCAGTGAGAATATTGACCACGCCTTTCGGAATGCCGACTTCTTCGCAGAGCGCGCCCCAGACCAGACCTGAATAAGGTGTCTGTGTGGCAGGCTTGACCACCGCCGTGCAGCCGGACGCCAGTGCCGGACCAATCTTGCGCGCAAGCATAGAGGACGGAAAATTCCAAGGTGTGATTGCAGCGATGACGCCCACCGGTTCCTTCGTCACAAGAATTCGCCGATCCGCCCATGGCGAAGGCACAACATCGCCATAAGTGCGGCGTGCTTCCTCGGCATACCAGAGGATATAGGCAGCCGACATGCCGACCTCGCCCTTGGATTCGGCAAGAGACTTGCCCTGTTCGAGCGTGAGCAATTCGGCGAGCGCATCCTGATTATCCAGAATGGCATCATGCAGTTTGCGCATCAGTTTCGAGCGTTCAAGCACGGATGTCTTGCGCCATGTCTTGAAAGCCTCAGCAGCAGCATTGATCGCGCGTTGCGTCTCGGCCTTGCCCGAATTTGGCACGGTACCGATCTTCAAACCCGTAGCAGGGTTGATGACGTCGATAGTCTTGCCGGAATCGGCCGCCACCCACTCACCATTGATGAGGTTTGCCTGCTTCATGAACTGGCTGGATTTCTGCAACATCATATTTCTCCCTGTGTTCGAAGGGTTATTGTTGTTCGTGAGTTCCGTGAAGGATAACCCTGCACTGCGCGAGGCAATGCGCCCTAGTGAAGGCGATTTCCTACCCTGCTCCTTTTTGGCCAAAGCTGCAACTATCCGAATATGCGCGTCACGACTGAGATCCAGAACGCCAATGTCAGCGCTGAGAGAGCCGTCGCCATGACCATGGAATTCGAGGCCAGAGCCTGTCCGGTACCGAACCGCGTGGCAATGAGATAGGAATTAACGCCTGCGGGAAGCGCAGCAGCAGCCACGGCAATTTTTGCGGTGAATGGCGGCAGTCCGATGAACCAAGCCGCGCCAAGCACGACGGCGGGCATGAGGAACAGCTTGATCGCAGACATCGTCAGCGCCGCTGCAATATTGCCGGAAACGCCGAACTTCTTCAGCCCCATGCCCATCGCGAACAGGGCAACCGGCCCCGCAACGCTCCCCAATGTCTGGATCAATGAGTCGGCAACTTCGGGCATCTGAATACCCGCCAAGCGCCAGATCCAACCGGCGAGTATTCCCAAAACAAAGGGATTGTGCAGCAAGCTCTTAAAGAATGAGGTGACAACCGCTGCCCAATGGCTCTCGCCTTTGAACACACCGTCGCGACGCATTGCGAATTCATGCAGCAGCGAGATCGACGCGGCCATCATGATCGGCATGTGGATCGCAACGATGAGGGACAGAATCGCAAAGCCTTCCTGACCGAAGACTCCAAGCATGAGCGGCATGCCAAGAAAGACAAGGTTGGAAAATGCACCGGAAACACCCGCCACGACGCCAGCGCGGTTGTCCCTGCCAAAAAACAATTTGATCGCAATATCCGACGCGGCCCAGGCGATAATCACACCAATGAAGTACGCGATCCACAAAGACCACGGTGCTGTGCCGTGAAAATCAGCCGTCACCATAGTCCTGAAAAGCAACAAGGGTGCCGCAATCATGAAAACGAAATCAGACAGCCCGTCACCCACCCGCTCATCCAGCAGTTTGAAATGTGCTGCTGCGTAAGCGATGGCAATCACACCAAAAACGACGATGATTGTTTGAACGAGACCCATCGCCTTCCGCAATAGGCTGGCAAATCAGGCAGTGCAAGACGTTACGGCCCCATCACTTTATTTTTCTTGAACAAATCACCATCTCGACTGCTAAGGAGAGTGATGTTGAAGCAATTCCGCCCCTGGGCAATTTCTGTATTTGCGCTGCTGCTAAGCGTACTTTTTGCAGTTCCGCACGCATACGCAACAGATGCTGCCTGGGCGAGAGTGCAGCGAGGCGGGTACACTATCCTCATTCAAGGTGCCGACTCCTCTGGTACCTTGAGTCCCAGCCTGGATAACTCAGTCGATTGTTCCGCTACGCAAACGCTTTCCGATCGTGGACGCCAACTGGCCCAAAAACTCGGGGCGCGCTTTGCTGCCCGCAGCGTGCGAATCGACAAGATACTCACCAGTTCGACCTGCAATGCGCGGGAAACCGCGCGGCTGTCGTTCAACTCAATCCCCGCCGAGATATTCAAGCCGCTCGATCCATTGCCCGCTGACGAAGCTGCCAAACGATCCCAGATCGAGCAGATTCGCGCAACGATCGCCGCATTCAGGGGTCCAGGCAATCTGGTAATGATGGCTGACCGCGCCAATATAATAGCGTTGACAGGCATTACTCCACGCCCAACCGAGGCCGTTGTGGTTTCTAAAGCTGAAGAAGGTGAAACGATCCACATCGCCGGAAGAATCATATTCGACTAATCACAGCGCAGCTTTGGTCTTTCCCTAAGCCGTGAAAAACGCTAGATACCGGCTTCATTAGACATCAGTGCCTTCGTCCGAGGCACGATAAGCAAAGGAAAATCAATTGTCCGATACATTCGACAAGGTCGCCGATATCATTGCCGAAACCAGCGAGATCGACCGCGACTCCATCACGCCGGAGAGTCATACAATTGACGATCTCGGCATCGATAGCCTTGATTTCCTCGATATCGTTTTTGCGATCGACAAGGCCTTCGGTATCAAGATCCCACTCGAACAGTGGACGCAGGAAGTCAATGACGGCAAGGTTCCGACCGAAGAATACTTCGTGTTGAAAAACCTGTGCGCCAAGATCGACGAACTCGTCGCCGCCAAGAAAGCCTGATTTTCCTACCTAACCGGGTACACCGTATAAACGGTGTTGCGAGACAATGCAGAACAACACCGTCGTTATCACTGGTATCGGACTGATTTCATCACTGGGCGAAGGCGTCGATGCCCATTGGCAGGCCTTCAACGGCGAGGCTGAGCCTCGCATCGACAGCGAGACGTTCAAACCCTACACCGTCCATCCCCTGGGCGAAGTCGACTGGAACAATCAGATTCCCAAGCGCGGTGACCAGCGGCAAATGGAAACCTGGCAGCGTATCGGAACCTATACGGCTGGCCTCGCGCTCCAAGACGCGGGTATCAAGGACGACGAAGCGCTCTGCTCCACGATGGATATGGTGGTCGCAGCAGGCGGCGGCGAACGGGACGTTACCGTTGACAAGCAGATTCTGGCCGAGGCGCGTGTCCGTAATGATCTCGGCACGATGCTGAATGAAAAATTGACGACAGAACTCCGACCTACACTGTTCCTGGCACAGCTTTCAAACCTGCTGGCCGGCAACATCTCTATTGTTCATAAAGTAACAGGCTCGTCGCGCACCTTCATGGGAGAAGAAGGTGCAGGCATTTCAGCGATCGATACGACGGTTGCACGCATTCGTTCCGGCCAGAGCACACATGCGCTCGTTGGCGGTGCCTATAATTCCGAACATCCAGATATGCTGCTTGGCTATGAATTGAACGGCATGCTCAAGACCGATGGTTGGGCGCCTCTCTGGCAGCGGGAAGGTACAGCAGGTGGCGGTATCGTCACGGGCTCGGGCGGGGCATTCCTCGTCCTGGAAAGTGCTGATCATGCAAGAAAACGTGGCGCACGCGTTTATGCTGCCATTGACGGCATCTACAGCGCGCAAATTCGCCGCAGCCGTGATGATCTGAGCCAAACGGTCGCCAAGCTGGTCGGTGCCGCCAGCGCAGACAAGGCTGCCGATCTGATCATCTCAGGCGCCACCGGCGCGAAAAATATAACGGCAGCCGAAAAAACAGCGCTCGATACATTCTCGAGTTCGGTGGTGCGTGGCGTGGCGGGCAAACTCGGCCATGTGCGCGAGGCGCAATTCTCTCTTGTCGTCGCGCTTGCGGCACTGAGCGTCTTCAAGGGCTCTGCCTTCCCGCCAGTCGATGCCGAAAACGAAAAAGCTGGACCGTCCAGCATCGACACCGCGCTGGCAACTTCCATTGGCGGGACCCGCGGCGAAGGCGTTGCCCGCCTGGTCAAAGTTTAAGGGATATTTCCATGTCCAAGTACACTGATCATCTCGGCCGTCCCCTTGTTGCCATCACCGGTCTCGGGGTTGTTTCTTCACTGGGACAAGGCAAGGAAGAGAACTGGGCGGCACTGACTTCCGGCACCTCCGGCATTCACACGATCACACGTTTTGCCCTCGATAATCTGCGCACACAGATCGCCGGGACTGTCGATTTCCTTGAGGAAAGTACCAAGGGTGCGTCGGCGTTGTCGCAGAAGCTAGCCTCGCTCGCAGCCGAGGAAGCGATAGCGCAAGCCGGATTTCCGATCGATGACTTCGGCGGCCCACTTTTCTTGGCAGCACCACCGGTGGAGCTCGAATGGCGCAACCGTTTCGCTCTCGACGCTTTGGTAAAATCCGAAGGCGAGCCCGGATATGATCTGCTGCTAGCCGCATGCCGTCGCGGCCCGCAGGTCGACATGTTCAACACCGTCGAATTTGGCTACATTGCAGAATGCCTGGCGGATACATTCGGTACGCGCGGCCTGCCGGTTACGCTTTCCACAGCCTGTGCTTCGGGTGCAACTGCTATTCAGCTCGGCGTGGAAGCGATCCGTCGCGGCGAAAGCCACCGCGTCTTGTCGATCGGTACTGATGGTTCAGTCTCCGCCGAAGCGCTGGTCCGTTTCTCGTTGCTCTCTGCCCTCTCAACTCACAACGAGCCGGCCCACAAGGCTGCAAAACCGTTTTCCAAGGACCGCGACGGTTTCGTCATGGCCGAGGGTTCCGGCGCGCTGGTGATGGAATCGCTCGAATCGGCCGTTGCGCGCGGTGCAAATATTCTCGGCATCATGCGCGGTTGCGGCGAAAAGGCCGATGACTTCCATCGTACCCGTTCGAAGCCGGACGGTTCGCCTGCCATCGGCGCAGTCCGCGCCTCGCTGGAAGATGCAGGCATCAAGGAAGACGCGATCGACTACATCAACGCGCACGGGACATCGACTCCGGAAAACGACAAAATGGAATATCTGGCGCTGTCCACTGTTTTTGGCGACCGCATTTCATCGCTTCCCGTGTCGTCAAACAAGTCGATGATTGGGCATACACTGACTGCCGCCGGTGCCATCGAAGCCGTATTCTCTGTGCTGACCATTCAGACCGGCACGATCCCGCCGACGATCAACTACGACAATCCGGATCCGGCAATTGTCATGGATGTCGTTCCCAACGTGAAGCGCGAGGCAAGCGTCTCATCGGTGCTTTCCAGCTCATTCGGGTTCGGCGGGCAAAATACGTGTCTTGTCATGACGGCAGAACCGAACTAATCCGTGGCCTGAATAAGGAAACGGATATGCGTGCATTACAGCTGATTGAAGACCGCAAGCTCGAGATCGTCGATATTGCGCCCCCGCCCCCGCCCGGTCCGGGCGAAGTGACGGTCAATATCAAGGCTGTTGCGCTCAACCACATCGACGTCTGGGGCTGGCGGGGCATGGCCTTTGCCAAACGCAAGATGCCGCTGACGATCGGTGCGGAAGCATCCGGTGTCGTCGATGCGATCGGCCAAGGCGTCAGCAATTTGCTGCCTGGTCAATTGGTTTCGATCTATGGCGCGCAGACCTGTGGTCTTTGCCGCCCTTGCCGCGAAGGGCGCGACAATCTCTGCGAGCATGTTTCTGGCGTGCACGGCTTCCATCTGGACGGCTTTGCCCAGGAAAAAGTCAATCTAAAAGCCCGCCTGCTCGTCCCTGCGCCTCCAGGTGTCGATGAAATAGGCGCGGCCGTTGCACCAGTCACGTTCGGAACGGTCGAGCACATGCTGTTCGATAATGCCAAGCTCGAACCGGGAGAAACGATTCTCGTCCATGCCGGTGGTTCCGGCATCGGCTCGGCGGCAATCCAGCTTGCCAAGAAGATCGGTTGCACAGTGATCACTACCGTCGGCTCCGACAACAAGATCGACAAGGCCAAGGCACTTGGCGCCGACCACGTCATCAATTACCGCGAGGACCGCTTCGAGGGCGTCGTGCGCAAGCTGACCAAGAAGAAGGGCGTCGATGTGGTCTTTGAGCATGTCGGCGCCGATACTTGGGCCGGTTCCATGCTATCGCTGCGGCGCGGTGGTCGGCTCGTTACCTGTGGCTCGACATCGGGCGTCTCCACCAGCATGAACCTGATGATGTTGTTCCAGCAGCAGTTGAAACTTCTCGGTTCGTTTGGCTGCCGCATGGAAAACATGGCCGATGCCATGCAGAAGATGGCGCGCGGCCTTGTCCATCCGGTAATCGATACGGAAGTGGGCTTCGACGATATCGATACGGCGTTGAAGCGGATGGAAGGCCGGGACGTCTTTGGCAAGATCATCCTGCGCGTCAACTGAGCGTAATCAATGAATCTTAAGCTGAAGCTTGCTCTGTTTCGCTGGAGCCAGAAGTTGAAGAAATTCAACTACTGGCTGTCGGCTTTTGTCATTTTCGGTATCCTCAAAGTGCTCCGTTTGCTGCCCGCAAAGGCGGCCATGGATTTTACCGATGCGGCAGCACGTAAAATTGGCCCTCTGATGGGACGTCATCGCGTGGCGATGATCAATTTGCGCAAGGCCTATCCGGAAAAACCGGAAGAGGAACTGCAGCGGATCGCCCGTGATATGTGGGGCAACATGGCACGGCTTACTGCCGAATATGTCTTTCTGGACGCAATCTTCGACTATGATCCGCACAGCGACACGCCCGGACTGATCGAGGTTCAGGGTCGCGAAATATTCGAACGCATACGCGACGAGAAGGATCGGCCGCATATATTCTTCACAGGTCATACCGGCAATTTCGAGCTGCTGCCGATCTGTGCGGCAACGTTTGACCTGAATGTGACCGCCCTCTTCCGCCCGCCGAATAATCCATATGTTGCCAAGAAAATTCTCGGGGCGCGCCGCACCAACATGGGGCATCTGGTCCCGTCGAAGGCCGGCGCCGCGTGGTCGCTCGCGACCGTCCTCAACAATAACGGCAATGTCGGCATGCTGGTCGATCAAAAATTCAAACGCGGCATCGCTTCGACCTTCTTCAATCGCCCGTGCAAAACCAATCCGCTTCTCGCGAAACTCGCGCGTCAATACGATTGCGACGTTTATCCGGCGCGCTGTGTGCGTCTGCCCGGTGGGCGGTTCCGGCTGGAGCTTGAGGAGAAGATGGAACTGCCGCAGGACGAAAAAGGTGCAGTTGATCTGGCTGCAACCGCTCAGGCGTTGAACGATAAGGTCGAGGCCTGGGTACGCGAATACCCCGGCCAATGGATGTGGTTCCACAAGCGCTGGAACAGCTAGTCTCAGTAGTAATTCATGACCGCATGTTTGGCTTCGGCGAAGAACAGCCAGCGCTCGACAAAAATCCCCAGCAAATGCGCGATGACGCCGAGAATGAGCGCGATCTGCGCGGCCAGCCCACCCCCGATCGCTAGAACCAGCAATAGCGCCAGGATGGGCAGGATCGCTCCGAAAACAAAGGCGATTACCCAAAGCTTCGCCGCATGTTTTCGGGCAACACGAAAACCCATTTCGCGCGTCAGGTAGTTGTCGAGCGCATGCGGCCGCTCGAACAGCCGTACATTGCCGATAAAACCCAAACCTGTTGCGCTCTCAGGCGTCGAAATCGGTACGAGTCTCGCGGCGCGTTTGCGCCAGACCATCTTCACAATCAACGCCAACAGCACAAACAGCAGCGCCAAAAACTCTACGATCAGGCCATTTCCGCCCGCGAAAGCGCTTGCCAGCAAAAATCCACCGGCCAGCGAAAACAACACGAAACACAGCGGCGTCAGGTTCGTATGCCATGAGTCCACTGTCTTGAGCGACGCGTAGATCATCGACGTGCAATAGACTGTCACCAGCGCACCGAGAACGGTGATAATCCCCAAAATCGCATCATGTTTGTTGGCAAAGACCGCCAGCACTTCACTTAACGTCAGCGGGACAAATGTTGCGATTGCCATGACCCCTTCGCGCGACAACCAACTGGAGCGCCATTGGCTCAAGGCGCGCCATGCACGTTGCGGATTGCCGAGATGCAAAAGCGATGCTGTCAGTCCGATGCTGATCAATGCCAGCGATGTGAAATAGGCAAGCTTGGTCGATAGCAGTGACGGGTCGAGAAAACCTACGCCCAGCACAATCGCAAGTCCGTAACCCAGACCTGACAGCGTCGTGAAGACAATGATAGAATACGCTGGATGCATGTACTAAATCCGGTCCAGCGTCTTGTCGAGCCAAGCGAAAAATCCGCGCGCGTCTTCGGTATTCTCGGCAAGCGGAATGATCGGCGCGCTATCGCTTAAGGACGTGCGGGGCCGCGGCGGGAGATATTTGTTGGTGGGCCGTGTTCCCTGCTCTGGCATGAGATCGAAACCACCGCGCTCGGCCACCATGATCGACACATCGGAATTCGGATCGCCGAGATCGCCATAGTGCCGCGCATTGACCGGACAGGTCCTGACACAGGAGGGCACGCGGTCTTCCTGCTTCAATGTCTCGTTGTAAACGCGGTCGACACACAGCGTGCATTTCTTCATCACACCGGCCGCCAGATCCATCTCCCGAGCACCATAAGCGCAGGCCCACGCGCAAAGTCCGCAGCCTATGCACTTGTCTTCATCCACCAGTACGATGCCATCCTCGGCACGTTTGTATGAGGCACCGGTGGGACAGACCGTGACGCAGGGCGCATCCTCGCAATGCAGGCAGGATTTGGGGAAGTGTACCACGCGTGCGTCGCCGGCTTCGCCGATGATCTGCCCGCCTTCCGGAACGACCTCGAAACTGTGAATGCGATTGAGGAAAGTGCCTGAGACATCCCCGCCATAGGGATGCTGGTCCGACAGCGCACTGCCATAGCCGCCGGTATTCCACTCCTTGCAACTGATTACACAGGCATGACAGCCCACACAGACATCGAGGTCGATGACCAGGCCAAGCTTTTTCGACGTGCGATTTTGCGGCAGGCTGGTCATTTTGGCGCCCACTCCTGCCCATAGCGTAGTTCATCGACTGACTGTTGCTGGCTGCCGGGCCGCTTGATCGTACCGAAATGCGGCTCGCTGATCTCCGCACCCGCCTCAGCCCTCTCAATACGCACGCGCAAATCGTACCAGGCTGCCTGCCCGGTGATCGGATCGGAATTCGACCAGCGCATCCCATCGGCCTTTGGCGGCAGCAGTTCATGGATGAGGTGGTTCAGCAGAAAACCCTTGGTCGCTTCCGGCGCATTCGGATCGAGCGCCCAAGCACCCTTGCGCTTGCCGATGGCATTCCATGTCCACATGGTTTTGCCGTTCACAGCATCGGTCCGCGCGATTTCGCATTTGATACGTCCGTGATGGGAAATAATCCACGCCCAATCGCCATCCTTCAGCCCAAGCTCATCGCAAATCGCGCCCGGAACATAGAGCGGGTTTTTCGTATGTATCTGCCGCAGCCACGCATTCTGCGAGCCCCAGGAGTGATACATCGCCATCGGCCTCTGGGTGATCGCATGATAGGGGAACTCTGCGATATCGACGCCCTGTTCTTCAAAGGGACGGTACCAGTCCGGCAACGGGTCGAAACAATCGAACAGGCGTTGCCTGTATTGTTGAGGAGCGACAGGCTGTCGGATACCGAGCGCCGATAGGCGGAACTTCTGCAGTGTTTCGACATAAAGCTGAATCGTAACCGGCTGAGGTGCATCAAAAAAGCCCATATCGATGGCGAACTGTTGGTACGCCGCATTGTGGTGCTTGAAATACAACGCCTCTTCAGGAATGTGTTTCATCCAGAATGCGCCGTGATCGATATAGTTCTTCAACTGGTCTTGGTTGGGGGCCCCCCTGCCCTCATCACCAGCATCCTCGCCGCGCCACCCAGACAGCGGACCAATACCAGGCTTGCGCTGATGGTTGACGATATAGTCGGCATAGTCTTTGTACAGCGCCACGCCTTTTTCATCTACAAAACCCGGTAGCTTCAAGCGAGCGCCGAGGTCAATCAGCACCGACTGGAAACCGCGCACATCGCGATCCGGCTTCAGCACCGGCCAGCGAATCGCATCGCAGGCAGCATCCGGTTCGGAGATCGGCCGGTCGAGCAGAGAAATACAATCGTGACGCTCCAGATAGGTCGTATCCGGCAGGACGAGATCGGCATAGGCCACCATTTCCGATGAATAGGCGTCCGAATAGATGATCTTCGGGATTTTATATTCGCCTGTCGCCTCGTCGCGCTCCTCCAGCATCTTGATCGTGCCGCGGGTGTTCATCGACGAGTTCCACGCCATGTTCGCCATGTAGAGGAACAGCACATCGACCGGATAGGGATCGCCCGCGCAGGCATTGGCGATCACCATGTGCATCATGCCGTGGGCGGAAAGCGGCGCTTCCCAAGAGAACGCCTTGTCGATGCGCTGCGGCTTGCCTTCGCTATCAACCAGCAGATCTTCAGGTCCGAGGGGATAGCCGAGATGCGGCCCCGCCAGCGGGTGGCCGGGCTTCACATGTTCCGCCTTGCCGTGCGGTCTGGGGTGGGCTGTAACGGGCTTCGGATATGGCGGTTTGTAGCGATAGCCGCCGGGGCAATCGATGGAGCCAATGATCGTCTGTAGTACATGCAGGGCGCGCGCAGATTGGAAGCCGTTGGAATGAGCGGAGATGCCGCGCATGGCATGAAAACTCACGGGCCGGCCGATCATCACCTCGTGCTGTTCGCCCTTCATGTCGGTCCATGGTTGTTCGACGATAATCTCTTCTTCGAAAGCCACGCGGGCGATTTCCGAAGCCAGTCCACGAATTGTGGCCGCCGCGATCCCCGTTTCCGCCGCGACTGCTTCCGGGGTATATTTCGGATCGAGATATTTTTCAGCCATCAAGTGCAAGACACTGCGAACTTTCCGGCCATCCTCTGTAACGAAATCAGCATTGAGATCAGCGACGTGTCCCGGCTCGTCAAACCGCACCAGCGCGCCGGACTTGCGGTCGCGCACCAGTGCCTTGCCGAGATCGTCGCGCAGAAACAGGCCATGATCGTCCGTACCCTCATCATCGATGACCAGCCATGGCGCATTGGTGTAACGCTGAAGGTAATCGAGATCGATCTTGCCGGTACGGAAGAGCTCGTGAATGACGGCAAGGATAAGCAAGCCGTCGGTGCCCGGCCTGATCCCGATCCAGTTATCGGCAACGGCGGAATAGCCAGTTCGGACCGGATTGACCGACACAAAACGCGCGCCGCGCTTTTTCAGCTTGGAGATGCCTATCTTGATCGGATTGGAGTCATGATCCTCCGCCACGCCGAACAGCACGAACAGTTTGGTCTTGTCCCAGTCCGGCGCGCCGAACTCCCAGAACGCGCCACCGATCGTATAGATACCTGCCGCGGCCATATTGACCGAGCAGAAGCCGCCATGAGCGGCATAGTTCGGGGTGCCGAAATTTTGCGCCCAGAAACTGGTCAGCGCCTGGCTCTGATCACGGCCGGTGAAGAAAGCCAATTTTTGTGGAGCGGTCTCGCGCACGGGTTGCAGCCAATCGACAGCCAACGACAAGGCTTCTTCCCAGCTGATCTCCTTGAATTCGCCCGAACCGCGTGGTCCTGTCCGCAACAATGGCGCTCGCAGCCGTGCCGGCGAATAATGTTGCATGATCCCGGCGGAACCCTTCGCACAGAGAACACCTTTGTTGATAGGATGATCGCGATTGCCTTCGATATAGCGGATTTTGCCGTCTTTCAGATGGACATCGATGCCGCAACGGCAGGCGCACATATAGCAGGTGGTTTTGCGGACTTCATCACCAACCGGCTCCGACAAAGCAAGGATTGGTTCTGAATTCATTCTTCGAAGGCCCCGTTGATTACATGCATTACGAATGGTTTTATAAGAACAATTCCAAACCACCAAACACACAAACGACATCCCTCGAGGAAAAAGCCATTCGCGATTGGCAAGAACTTGCCTCTTGCCAAATCGGGACATCGGCTGATTTGATGGGCGAATGGATGAAAAGCTATCCCGCGCTGTCGAAAAACGCCGTGACGACCTGATCGCGCTGACGCGTGAACTCATTCGTTTTCCAACGATAAATCCCCCCGGTGAGGCCTATACACCTTGCGCCGAATATCTCGCGAAGCGGTTGCAGAAAATCGGCTTCGAGACCCAGTTGATTCGCGGCGAAGGTACGCCCGGCGATACGGACCGCTACCCGCGCACCAATGTCGTCGCCCGTTTCGATGGTCGCACCCATGGACAGACCGTCCATTTCAATTCGCATATCGATGTGGTGGATACCGGCGAAGGCTGGACCGTCGATCCATTCGAAGGCGTAGTCAAAGATGGCAAGATCTACGGTCGCGGCGCCTGCGACATGAAAGGCGGGCTTGCATCCTCCATCATCGCGGCGGAAGCTTTTTTAGAGGTCTATCCGGATTTTTCCGGTGCCATTGAAATATCCGGCACGGTTGACGAGGAATCCGGTGGTTTTGGTGGCGTTGCCTATCTCGCCAGCAAGGGCTTCTTCTCAAAGCCGCGTGTCGATCACGTTATCATCCCCGAACCACTTAACAAGGACCGCATCTGCCTTGGTCATCGCGGCGTCTGGTGGGCGGAGATCGAGACCAAGGGCGAAATCGCTCACGGCTCGATGCCGTTTCTTGGTGATTGCGCCGTCCGGCATATGGGCGCGGTGCTCGACGCCTTCGAGAAGGAGTTGTTTCCGGCTCTCGACAAGAAAGTGACGCGCATGCCCGTCGTTCCGGAGGGCGCGCGCCGGTCGACGATGAACATCAATTCTATCCATGGAGGCCAGACCGATGACTATTCCGGGCTACCCTCGCCCAATGTGCCTGATTCCTGCCGGTTGACGATCGATCGGCGTTTCCTGCTGGAGGAGGATATTGCCGAGGTGAAGCGCGAGGTCATTTCGATCCTCGACAGGCTGCAGTGGGAGCGGCCGAAATTTCACTACAACATCCGCGACATCATGGAAGTGCAGCCGCTGATGACCGAACGCGATGCACCGGTCGTGACTGCGGTCGCCGAGGGAATCCGGTCTGTCTTCGGCAGGGAACCAGACTATGTGATTTCGCCCGGCACTTACGACCAAAAGCACATCGCGCGCATCGGGCTGTTACATGACTGTATCGCATACGGGCCCGGCATACTCGACCTAGCGCATCGACCGGATGAGTATGTCGGCATCGAGGATATGATCGAGTCGGCCAAGGTCATGGCGCTCGGTTTGAAAGTGTTACTGACGGGATCAGCCTAAACGGCAAAGTGTTGGGGAGTCATCGAATGCAGTTCTGGAAGTCAGCCGTCGCCGGCGTGGCAATCGCACTATTTTCCTACACTACATCTTACGCCGCAAAGACCGGCCTGGTGCTCGGCATCGTGCTGGAGCCACCGCACCTCGATCCGACAGCCGGCGCAGCGGCGGCAATCGACGAGATCGTCTATGCCAACATCTTTGAGGGCCTGACACGGATTGGTCCCAAGGGCGACGTTCTCCCCGCGCTCGCCGAAAGCTGGACGCAATCGGACGACGGCAAGGTCTACACATTCAAGCTGCATAAGGACGTTAAATTCCACGACGGCACGTCGTTCGACGCTGATGACGTCAAGTTTTCGCTCGATCGCGCTCGCGGCGACAAATCCACCAACGCGCAAAAGGGTCTGTTCGCCGCAATCGATACAGTTGATGTGATCGATCCCCTGACGGTCAAGGTCACCTTGAAGCAACCAAGCGGCGATTTCCTCTACAATATGGGTTGGGGAGATGCCGTAATCGTGGCGCCCGAGAGTTCCGAGACCAACAAGGAAAAGCCGATCGGGACCGGGCCCTTCAAGTTCGATAGCTGGGCCAAAGGATCGCAAATCGTCATCACCAAAAATCCGGACTATTGGGGCGCGCCAGCCTCGTTAGAAAAGGCCACTTTCCGTGTCATTCCTGATCCCGCAGCGGCAACGGCCGCACTTATGGCCGGCGATGTGCAAGCTTTTCCGGTTTTCCCAAGCTACGAGACCATTCCGCAATTCCAAGCCGATCCGCGTTTCAAGGTGGTCATCGGCACGACCGAGGGCGAAACGGTCCTTGGATTCAACAACAGGAAGCCACCCTTCGATAATCTAAAGGTGCGCCAGGCCATTGCCCACGCCATTGATCGCAAGGCACTGATCGACGGCGCGATGTTCGGACTGGGAACGCCGATCGGCTCGTTCTTTCCGCCGCACCATCCCGCCTACCTCGATCTCACATCCGAGACTGCTTATGACCCAGAACTTTCGAAGAAACTTCTGGCGGAGGCCGGTCATCCTGACGGATTCAAGACAACGCTGAAACTTCCGCCGCCTACCTACGCCCGGCGCGGCGGTGAAATCATCGCGGCCGAACTGCGCGAAATCGGTATCGAAGCTAAAATCATTCCGGTTGAATGGGCGCAGTGGCTTGATCAAGTTTTCAAGAACAAAGACTACGACATGACGATCGTCTCACACACCGAGCCGAATGACCTCAACATTTTTGCCCGCGACGACTACTACTTCAATTATGACAATGCCGCCTTCAAGGACGTGATCAAGCTGATAGACGCAACCTCTGATGGATCCAAGCGTATCGAACTCTACCGGCAAGCCCAGAAAATCCTGGCAACCGATGTACCTGCAGCTTTTCTTTTCCAGCTGCCGAAAACCGGTATCTGGGATTCGAAGGTCGAAGGGCTTTGGGAAAACGGGCCCATTCAGGCCAATGATCTTACTGCTGTGAAGTGGGCAGACTGATGATCACCGGGCACGGCATGGCCACCCTATGCTGAGCTATGCCGCAAAGCGCATATCGATCGGCATCCTCACGTTGCTGGCTGCATCCATCGTCGTTTTCGCTGTGCTTGAAGTCGTGCCCGGCGATCCGGCACGACTGATGCTGGGGATGAATGCCACAGAGGACGCCGTTCGTACTCTGCAAGAGCAGATGGGGCTCAATCAACCGCTGATTATACGTTATTTCAGTTGGCTCGGCGGACTGCTTGGTGGGGACTTGGGCAAGTCCTATACATATTCGGTTCCCGTCTTTGATCTCATCAAGGAGCGTGTTGCCGTTTCATTGCCGCTCGCCGTGATTTCCCTGGCGCTGTCCGCCTTGATCGCCATTCCGGTCGGACTGTTTTCCGCATCGCGGCGTGGTAAGCCCTCCGATGCGGCAACGATGGTTGTTGCACAGGTGGGTGTCGCTATTCCGAATTTCTGGTTCGCCTTGCTCTTGGTCTATGTTTTCGCCGTAACGCTGCGGCTTGTTCCGGCCGGTGGCTTCCCCGGCTGGAGCGCAGGAGTGGGTCTCAGCTTGAAATCATTGATCCTGCCATCGATTGCACTCGCCTTGCCGCAAGCGGCGATCCTTGCCCGCGTTACCCGTTCCGCCTTGCTGGATGTACTCGGCGAGGATTACATTCGCACGGCCCGAGCCAAGGGGCTCAGCGGGCGTCAAGTATTATACCGCCATGCCTTGCGCAATGCTCTCATTCCAGTCTTGACAATTCTAGGCTTGCAGTTCGCCTTCCTGCTCGCGGGTACAATCATCATTGAGAACGTCTTCTACCTGCCAGGCCTCGGTCGTTTGGTGTTCCAGGCAATCACCCAGCGCGACCTGATCGTGGTCGAAGGCGTAGTGATGCTGCTTGTCGCTACCGTAATCCTTGTCAATCTGCTGGTCGATCTTTCCTACGCCATCGTCGATCCTCGTCTGCGGAGCCGTCCATGAACGCTGCGTGGCAAGAGAATATCGGGAAAGCGCTTGCGAACAGATCGTTTGTCATCGGCCTGACTATCACAGGCGTTATCGCGCTGATGGCGTTGATATCCTTCATCTGGACACCTTACGCGGTCGGTGCATTCGATATTGCTGGCAAGTTGAAACCACCGTCCTCTGCACATTGGCTCGGCACCGATCATTTTGGCCGCGACATTCTTTCGATGATCATGGTCGGCAGCCGCAATTCCATCGCTGTGGCCTTCGTTTCGGTAGCGATCGGCGCAGGTATCGGCGTTCCGCTTGGGCTTTGGGGCGCAGCCAGTGGCAGCGTCGTCGACGAGGTACTGATGCGTTTCAACGACCTGATCTTCGCTTTTCCAGCGCTCCTCTCCGCGGTGATGATCACCGCAGTCTTTGACCCCGGCACGATCAACGCAATTATTGCCATCGGTATCTTCAATATTCCGGTTTTTGCCCGCGTTGCCCGTGCCGCAGCATTATCGCTTTGGCCACGGGAATTTGTCATTGCAGCAAGCGCTATCGGTAAGGGGTCGGCGCGTATCACGCTCGACCACATTTTACCCAATATGGCGCCCCTGCTTATCGTGCAGGGAACGATCCAGTTTTCGCTCGGTATTCTCGCCGAAGCGGGTCTTTCCTATGTTGGGCTTGGTTCTCAACCTCCCATGCCAAGTTGGGGGCGCATGCTTTTCGAAGCCCAGACGATGATCAGCATAGCACCACACATGGCGCTGTTTCCCGGCCTCGCCATCGTCATCACCGTTCTCGGGCTTAATTTGCTCGGCGATGGTTTGCGCGACGTGCTTGACCCAAAATTTCAATGAAGGAGACTAAAAAAGCAGTCCGATCAGGAAGAGTACCAGGATCGCGGCTGTGAAAATTCCGGTCGTAACACTGAAGATATTGAGCGCATCTTCGATGTTTTCGGCTCCGGCATCGCGGCGCCCTGCCCCGTTCAGCATCGGCTCGTTGGCTACCACGCCACCATAGATGCGCGGCCCTGCAAGCGCCACTTCGATAGCGCCGGCCATCGCCGCTTCAGGCCAACCCGCATTGGGCGAGCGATGCAGCCGCGCATCACGCATCATCACATTGAATGATCGAAGCGCCGCATCATACCCGTGTACGATCCAAGCTGCTGCCGAGATCAGAAGGCCCGTCAATCTTGCAGGTATCCAGTTGGCGACGTCATCGAATTTGGCCGCGAACCGGCCAAAATCACGGTATCGATCGTTCATATGTCCGATCATCGAATCTGCCGTATTCAGCATCTTGTAGGCAAAAAGCCCGGGAAGCCCGAGCAAAGCAAACCAGAATGCTGGCGCAATGATGCCATCGGAGGTATTTTCGGCAAGACTTTCGATGGCCGCACGGCTGACGGCCGCGTCATCCAGCACTTCCGGATCGCGCCCGACAATCATCGAGACAGCACGCCGGGCGCCGACGATACCCTCTTCGCGCAAGGCTACTGCGACACGCTCGACATGGTCGCCCAAGCTTTTTTGCGCCAGAAATACCGCGACAATCAGCGCTTCGATCAAACCGCCAAACGGCTCAATTGTCCGCAGCGCGAGATGCAC
Organism: Phyllobacterium sp. LjRoot231; assembly: GCF_964253365.1. Classification (NCBI taxonomy): domain Bacteria; kingdom Pseudomonadati; phylum Pseudomonadota; class Alphaproteobacteria; order Hyphomicrobiales; family Phyllobacteriaceae; genus Phyllobacterium; species Phyllobacterium sp. LjRoot231. The sequence continues at coordinate 2,400,636 of NZ_CAXUQT020000001.1, read as the reverse complement.
AAGCAAGCCAATGACCGCTGAGAGCACCAGCAAACCCAGCATGACGAGGAAACCATCACGCCGTCTTTCATCATCCGAATCGCTAACCTTGTTGAACTGTTTGTCAGCAAATTCGATCGCCTTGCCAAATAGAACCACAGGATGGGGAATCTTCCGCCACAACCCGTCCGGGTCACCGAAAGTGCGATCGGCGAGCAAGGCAAGAAACAGAATCAAGAGATTGATTTCCATGGATGATTCGATCCTCTTGAATCAAATATCAACTTTGCGCGATGTCCAAGGCAATACCGAGACGGTGCTGCAATCGCTCAGCTGCATTTTCATCCAATGGCAGACCAAAACGCAACCACTGTGGCGCATAGTCAAATTTTCTGGTCAAAACATGTTCTTTGCATAGCGCTTCGTGAAGCAGATAAGCCTGCCTGAACTCTATCAGCGAAAACAACATCGTCCCACCAGTCTCGGCAAGACCTGCCTCAGCCAGAACAATTGTTAGCAATTCGCGACGGGACCTCAACCGCGCTAAATAGTCCGCGAGGCGGTTCGTATCGCAGAACGCGTGGGTTGCGATAATCAGCGCGGGACCCGATACCGCCCAAGGGCCAAGCCGGTGCTTGAGCGCCTGTGCAATATCTCGCGTCGTCAGCGCAAAGCCCAAACGCAGCCCCCCAAGACCGAAGAATTTGCCGAAGGATTTGAGAACAATCAGCCCACTCATACCTGCTTGGGCTGCGACGCTCGCCTCAGGATGCGGATCGGCAAAAGCTTCGTCAACAATGAGAGTTCCGCCCCTGCTATCCATTCGCTTAGCGAGTTCAAGCAACGGTTCCCTTGGGATAATCCGCCCGTCCGGGTTGTTCGGATTGACGATAACCACAACCTTTGCAGAGGGCGGAATCTCGTCGATGCTTGCACAGTTCGAAATCAGCCAGCCGGCGTTAAGGAAAGACGCCCTGTGCTCCTGATAGGTCGGACCGACGATCACCACTTCGCCCTTGCTCATCACATCTGGCAATATCTGGATCAGCGACTGTGTGCCGGGCGCTGCAACAATTCCAGCCTCACTCCCCGCACCATAATATTCTCGGGCCGCGTTAAGGGTTGACGTGAGCAGTTTCTCGTCCGGCAAGCGATTCCAGATTTCAAGACCAATCGGCGGCAGCGGAAATACTTCCGGATTGATACCGGTCGAAAGATCGATCCAGTCGCCTGGTGTTCCACCAAAGCGTTCCATGGCACGATCGAGCGCGCCTCCATGTTCAATCTGCATTATCCCGCCAAATCAATTAGGTGCATGTAGGAGCCGCAGACCGGTCCGACGCGCAGCCCGGCTTCGCCCAAATCTTCGCCCAAGGCGTCACGGACGCGGAAGAGCCGCGCGGCATTTCCCTCCCGGACGATACTGGCATAGTGGAATTCATGACCGGTCATGGCTGCCTGAAAGGGCGAAGCTGGAAGCGGCTCGATGCGTCGATATCCGAGATGCATCTTGCGTTTCGCAAAACTGGTCTCGACCGGCAAAAGTCCGAGCATTTGGTGAGTTGCGCCCATCGCATCCTCAATGCTTTCCCCGAGCACCATGTATCCCCCGCATTCGCCATAGATAGGGACACCCCTGGCCGCGGCGTTCTTGATGCCAGAAGCAAAGTTAACCGCTTGTGCGAGGCGTCCAGCATGAAGCTCTGGATAACCCCCGGGCAAATAGATTGCATCGCTGTCCCCAGTCGGCGCTTCATCCGCAAGGGGCGAAAAGTAACTTATATTGGCACCGCGCCGCCGCCAACCGTCCAACAGATGCCAGTAGGAAAAAGCAAACGCGTTATCGCGAGCGACCGCTATCCTTTGGCCAAGAGGCGGAATGCGAGCGACATTGGCCATGGATTCCGTGGAACCATACCGGCCAGCGATTTGTTGAATGCGCTTCAGATCAATCTTCTCACCGATGAGCGAACCGGCATGGTCAATAAAGGCTTCAAGATCAAGATGCTCGCCCGCCTGAACGAGACCGAGATGCCGTTCCGGCAATTGCAGTCTCTCGTCGCGAGGCAATGAACCAAGGATCGGTATGCCGATGGGATCCAGCGCCGACCGCAACATGGCCTCATGTCTCGGACTGCCGACCCGATTGAGGATTAGGCCCGCGATCATTACGTTGCGGCGAAAATCACGGAAGCCGCTAACAAGCGCAGCGATCGAATGCGATTGCCGCGCGCAATCCAAAACGAGAATGACCGGGAGCGACAGATGCGTCGCCAGGTCCGCGGCGGAACCGCCGCCATCAGCAGCACCGTCGAACAGGCCCATCATGCCTTCGACGACAAGCATCTTACCGCCTTCAGTATGACGGGCGGCAAGCGCGCTTATGAGGTCTGGCCGCATAGCCCAGGGATCGAGATTGACGCAAGGAATACCACTCGCCACCATATGATAGGCGGGATCGATGTAATCGGGACCCGCCTTTGCCGGTGCAATCTCCACCCCGAGATTGCGCAGTGCACGCAAAAGTCCCAGAGTGACGGTCGTCTTGCCACTACCCGAGGATGGAGCGGCGATCAGTACGCCTTTCATCCCGCATCCTTTTCCTTGCGGGTTCCGAGCGGGTCCTGCGTGAGCACCCGGCCCTCCGACGCACCGAGCCAGTCGAGAGCGGCGCGCAGACGTACAACTTGCCCTACAACAACGATGGCGGGCGGCCGCAGACCCGACTGCTGGACATCAACGTCGGCATTCTCCAGCGTCGTCTCCAGCACCTGCTGCTCGCCCGTTGTAGCATTGCAGACAAAGGCCATCGGTTCATCTTTCGAACGGCCCGCTGCAATCAGCCGCGAAGCGATCAAACCGATATGCTTCATTGCCATATACATGACGATGACCGAAGACCCCTTGGCGATACTGCTCCAGTCCATCGAATCGGGAATAAGACCGGTGGCATCGTGCCCGGTCAGAAAGGTTACACTCTGATTCGTTTCGCGGTGGGTGACAGGTATACCCGCATAGGCAAGACCACCGATCCCGGCGGTAATGCCGGGAACAATGCGGAATGGCACATTATGTTCGACCAGCGTCAGTGCTTCTTCGCCGCCTCTCCCGAATACAAAAGGATCGCCACCCTTCAATCGCAGCACACGCTTGCCCGACCGCGCCAACTCAACAAGGCGCAACGAGATATCACGCTGTTGTGGCGATGGTTTGCCGCCACGTTTGCCAGCAAATTCAAGTGTCGCTGCCGGACCGGCAAACGACAAGCAATCCTCGTTAACCAGCGCGTCATAGACAACCACATCCGCCTGTTCGAGTGCATTGACCGCGTGCAGCGTCAAAAGGCCAGGGTCGCCCGGTCCTGCCCCGACGAGCCAGACATGTCCCGCTTCAAACTTTGGCAATTTCAGTTTCATTGCGCCCATCGCTCAACCCCGATCTTTTGCGCATAGCACAATTTTTCTGACCGCAAGCATGAACTTATCGGAAAAATCATGCAACGGGTGCAGAAGCTGGTCTATAAGACGCACATGAGCGACGAACCTGATGCAGGACAGCGGAAACCCGACGAGACGAGCGAACGGCCTTTGCGCCGGGGCTGGACCACTGGCGCCTGCGCCACCGCAGCAACAAAGGCTGCCCTGATCGGCCTGATCACTGGGGAATTCCCCGATCCGGTGGCAATTATCCTGCCTAAGGGTGAAGTTCCGCACTTCCAGCTGGCGATCGAATCGATCGGCGATAGTTACGCCATGGCAGGTATTGTCAAAGATGCCGGTGATGATCCCGATGTCACGCATGGTGCCACGATAATCTCGACGGTGTTTCCAGCGCCGCCCGGAAGCGGCATCCAGTTTGTTGCAGGCGAAGGCGTCGGCACGGTCACCCTGCCCGGTCTTCCCATCTCGCCTGGAGAACCCGCTATCAATCCCGTACCGCGCGAAATGATGACCCGGATTTGCGAGGAAATCTGCGCGCAATATGATCTTCCGGCAGATCTCGTCATCACGATCTCTGTGCCTGAGGGCGAAGAGTTGGCCAAGAAAACCTGGAACCCGCGTCTTGGTATTGTTGGCGGCATCTCCATCCTCGGCACCACGGGCATTGTCCATCCCTTTTCGTGCGCGGCTTGGATACACTCCATCCACCGCGGCATTGACGTGTCACGTGCGGCAGGCCTCAAGCATGTTCTCGCCGCAACCGGCTCCACCTCCGAGGATGCGGCGCAAGCCATTTATCACCTGCCGGAGATTGCGCTTCTTGACATGGGTGATTTTGCCGGCGGACTGTTGAAATATCTGCGGGTCCATCCCATCGACCGGCTGACCATCGCCGGCGGCTTCGCCAAGCTGACCAAACTGGCTCAAGGCGCACTTGATCTTCACTCAGGACGCAGCCAGGTCAGCATGACTTTTCTTGCCGATGAAGCGGAAAAACTAGGGCTCGATCCAAATGTAAGAGAGCGGATTCTGAATGCCAACACCGCGCAGGAAGTGCTTGAATTGACACAATCTCTGGGAGTTGATCTCGCCGGTCCCATAGCCGCAAAGGCCAAGAAAACAGCTCTTGCCACACTCAAGGGCGCGCCGGTCGAAGTAGAGGTCATCGTTACCGATCGCAAGGGTACAGTTCTTTCCCGTGTCTAATGGTCCGATTCTCATTCTCGGTGGCACTGCCGAAGCCTCAAAACTCGCAGCCCGGCTTGTGGTGCAAGGCCATCGCGTGATCTCATCTCTGGCAGGGCGCACGCGCGATCCGGCAAAGCTTGAGGGCGAAGTGCGCATCGGCGGCTTCGGCGGCGCAAGAGGGCTCATTGGTTACATCGTACGCGAGAATGTATCGCTGCTTATCGACGCTACCCACCCATTCGCAACCCAGATATCGGATAACGCCCTCCTTGCGGTGGCTTCGACCAATATTCCGTTCGTCCGGCTGGAACGCCCGGTGTGGCACCCGAAGCCGGGCGACAACTGGACAAGTGTCACATCACTCGAACGGGCAGTTTCGGCCATTCCGGCAAAGGCACGCGTGCTGCTCGCGCTTGGACGGCAACACATCGCACCATTTTCCCGCCGTGGTGACGTGCATTTCGTCGTGCGTATGATAGATCCGCCGGAAATACCTCTCGATCTCATCGATTTCGAGCTGGAGCTGTCAAAGCCCGGCAAGGTCGAAGATGAGGCCGCCTTTCTGACGAAGAAGCGCCTGACCCATATCGTTTGTCGCAACTCCGGCGGCTCTGCATCCTACACAAAGATCAGGGCCGCCCGCGACCTCGGCCTGCCCGTCATCATGATCGACCGGCCACACCGTCCCGACACAAACACCCTGCCGGATATCGAAAGTGTCAGTCATTTCATCGACACAACTTTCGGTTCACTCCGAACGTGAGCGCAGCGTATGGCTGTGATCCTTGTGATAAAGGGCGGAGTCACGGAACGTATCTGCCACCAAACCGCGTCCGACAAAAATCATCGCCGAGCGGCTCAAACCTGAGGCTTTCACCTTGCTGGCAATATCGGCAAGCGTTCCGTGAATAAATTGTTCGTCCGGCCACCCCACGCGATAAGCAACGATTACAGGACAATCAGTGCCATAGAGCGGGGTAAGTTCGGTTTCGATACGAGCCAGATTGCGAATCGACAGGTGGATAACCAACGTCGCTCCCGATTTCCCCAGCGTTGCGAGGTCCTCCCCGTCCGGCATCGCCGATGACTTCATCGAGGTGCGCGTCAGGATGATGGTCTGGCATACTTCCGGAACCGTCAGTTCCTTTTTCAAGGCAGCAGCGGCGGCTGCGAATGCCGGAACGCCCGGCGTCACATCATAATCGATGCCTAAGGCATCAAGGCGGCGCATTTGCTCTGCTACCGCGCCGTATATCGACGGATCGCCGGAGTGAACCCGCGCCACATCCTTGCCTTCCGCATCGGCCCGTTCGAACTCCGCAATGATCTCGTCGAGTGTGAGTGATGATGTATCAACCACCCGTGCGCCTTTGGGCACTTCCGCGACCATTTCTGGCGGAACCAGTGATCCTGCGTACAGGCAGACCGGGCAGGACTGGATAAGCTTCAATCCGCGCACAGTGATGAGGTCAGGTGCGCCGGGGCCTGCGCCGATAAAATGGACTGTCATTGTTTGAACCCGTTTATCTCTTCACCGCAAGCGCCGCAGTGGCATGAGCAGTTTTTGTCTTTCCGATCACCAGTACGCCGTCTGAACCCACGGCCGCAAGTGCGGCGGCTTCGGCCACACCGTGACATCCTGTCAGGGCAAAAACGCGCTCCGACGGGTTGAGCAGCCGCTGTGTCTGCTCTTCCAACACGGCAGCACTGAAATAACTGACAGGAACGTCCAATTGCTGCGACACGTAGGCAAGAGCGGGTTCTCGGCGGCGCAGATCAATCGAATAAGCACCGGTCAAATCAGCCGCGCCAATCCCGGCTTCTTCCAGTACTTTCCGGGCAAGCTCCAACAATTCTTGTGGCTTGCATCCTCGCTCACAACCCAACCCAAGTGCATAAAGTGGCTGCGCCATCAGTGCTTCTTGTGCAGTTCTTCCGGCGTCACTCCCAAAAGATCGGCCGTCTTGCGGATCAGATTGGCTTCCTTGGCGTCCAGTTCATCGTCGGCATTCGCAATCGCCAAAAGATGGCGCAGCAGTAACACTTTGCGTTCAAATGGCACGTCAGCAAAGGCGAGCGCTGCCTGTGTGCTCGTTGTTTCATAGCCGAAATCCTTGAGATATTCAGCGACTTCTCCGAACTCCTCAGATGAAATGCCGAAATCGTTGGAAGCGATACGCAGAATCGCGGCGTATTCCTTCTTTTCGGTCTTGCCGTCTGCCAGTGCGACATGCAGCAGCAATAAAAGCTCTGCTGTCAGCACCGGATCATCGGCGACCTTCTGCACTGCACTTTTCGTACCCAGGAACGCCGTGATCCGATCAAAAATGCTTTCGCTCATTTTACCCCCAAATTGTCTGTACTGATTGATTGCAGTACAGACAGTCGAATTCAAGTAGCGAAACGCCTCAGGTCGATATGCGCATCCATACAACTAGAATTCGATGCCCTTCTGGGCCTTTATCCCCGAGCGGAAGGGATGCTTGATCATTTCCATCTCGGTGACAAGGTCGGCAAACTCGATGAGCTCATCCTTGGCGTTCCGGCCAGTGATGATCACATGTTTCATGTGCGGCTTCTGCTTCAAGACCTCGATGATTTCTTCAACCGGCAGATAGTCGTAGCGCAAGGCGATATTCAGCTCGTCGCACAGTACGAGTTCTGTTTCGTCGTCGAGGATCATCGCCTTCGCCTGCTCCCAGGCATTGCGCGCCATGGCGATGTCACGCGCCCGGTCCTGTGTTTCCCAGGTGAACCCTTCGCCCATTGCGGAGATCGTGACCTGCTCGGGAAATTTTTCCAGAACCCAGCGCTCACCCGTGTCCCACGAGCCCTTGACGAACTGCACCACACCGATCTTCATGCCGTGACCCAACGCCCGAAATACGATGCCAAAACCAGCCGTGGATTTGCCTTTTCCCTTACCGGTATTAATGATCACCAGGCCTTTTTCGTCGGTCTTGGTCGCCAGGATCTTGTCGCGCACCGCCTTCTTTTTGCGCATTTTGTCAGCATGGCGCTCATTGATTTCCGCTTCGGTCAGGTTTTGCAATTTCTGTGATTTTTCAGCCATTTGGCCTCTCCTCCCGAATCCTATTCTTAAGCAGCAAGTCTGCTGAGTTCGTATCGCGCCGAGTTGGAACGCGGCGTCCAGAAGCCGCGCGTCACCGCCTCTTCCAGTTTTTCCGCGATATCACGCAAAGCGTGTGGGTTCTTTTCACGCAGGAACACCCGCACGTCTTCATCCACCAGAAATGCCTGATAGACGGCTTCGAAATGATGGTTGCCAACAGCGCCGGTCGTGGCAGCAAAGGCAAAAAGATAGTCGACCGTCGCCGCCATTTCGAATGCGCCCTTGTAGCCGTGGCGCATGACGCCAGCGATCCACTTAGGATTGGTCACACGGCCGCGCACCGTACGGGCGATCTCTTCCTCCAGCGTGCGGATGACCGGCTTTTCCGGACGCGAATGATCGTTGTGATAAATGGCTGGCCGCTCGCCGGACACCAGTTCCACCGCCGCCGACATGCCCCCTTCGAACTGATAGTAATCGTCAGAATCGAGAAGGTCGTGCTCGCGATTGTCCTGATTCTGGACAACTGCATTGACCGTGCGCAATCGCTCTTCAAGCAAGCCTCGCTCCGCCTTGCCTTCTTCGCCGGCGCCATAGGCATAGCCGCCCCAAACGAGCCACGCCTCAGCGAGATCGTCGCGCTTGGCCCAATCTTGTCCGTCCATCAACGCCTGCAGCCCGGCACCGTAAGCACCCGGCTTGGAACCGAACACGCGGAATCCTGCGCGCTGCCTGGCCAGTTTTTCATCGATACCGTCCGCAACAAGCCGCTTCTGTTCATTGCGCATGCGCGCAGCGATGGGATTATCCTGCAAATCCTCATCAAGTGCACCAACCGCTCGCACGGCGGTGTCGAATAACGCGATCTGGTCCGGAAACGCATCACGGAAGAACCCGGATATCCGCAAAGTTACATCGACGCGCGGTCGGCCAAGCAATACAGGTGGGATGATCTCGTAACCGGTGACGCGACGTGAAGCCATATCCCATACCGGCTTGACGCCGATCAACGCCAGCGCTTGGGCGATATCATCGCCGCCGGTGCGCATATTGGACGTACCCCAAGCGGTGAGACCAAACGAGGTCGGCCATTCGCCATGATCCTGCGTATAGCGGCGGATCAAAAGCTCGGCGGATTTCTGACCCAGCTCCCAAGCAGCGGGTGTTGGCACAGCACGGGTATCGACGGAAAAGAAATTACGTCCGGTCGGCAGCACATCTGGCCTGCCGCGCGTCGGCGCTCCGGAAGGTCCGGGCGCAACAAACCGTCCATCGAGCGCCGTCAGCAAGGCGGTCATCTCGGCATCGCCGCAGGCAGCCACGGCAGGATGCAAATCACTGCGGATGCCATCAAGGACTGCGGCTGTCGCGGCCCAAGTCGAGGGGCACTCGACTTTCCCGGACACCAAGTTCGCAGCCAGAAGCTCAACACGTTCCACTGTATCGCCAGCGATACGCCACGGATCATCTGAAACGGCCTGCAATATCTCGGGACGCGCGGCATTCCACGGAGCAGCCATATCGCAATCGAGTGGATCAAAGCCGTCAAGTCCGAGATCAAGCACAATCGCACGCTGCAAGCTTTGATCGGCACCGTGGCCGGACCCACGCGGCACACGGGCCAACGCTACGACGAGATCCGTCAGGAGGCGCCCTTGCGGCGACCGACCAAAGATATGCAGCCCGTCGCGAATCTGCATTTCCTTCAGATCGCAAAGATAGGCATCGAGCTTTTGCAAGGCGAGATCGTCCGGGTCATGATCGTGAATGCCCGCATCGCTGTCCAGCCCAATGTCTCGCACCAGATCGAGTATCTGGACTTTCAACCGCACGAGACGGCGGGGATCGACGCCAGATGCCTCGTAATATTCATCGACCAGCGCTTCTAGATCCTTCAGCGGACCATAGCTCTCGGCGCGCGTCAGCGGCGGCGTTAGATGATCGATGATGACAGCGGACGAGCGGCGCTTGGCCTGCGTACCCTCGCCCGGATCATTAACGATGAACGGGTAGATATGCGGGATGGGCCCAAGCACCGCTTCCGGGTAGCACATCTCAGACAGGGCAAGCGACTTGCCCGGCAGCCACTCGAGATTGCCATGCTTGCCGACATGGACGATAGCGTGCGCGCCATAGACTTCACGCAAATAGGCGTAGAACGCCAGATAGCCGTGCGGCGGCACGAGATCCGGCGAATGATATGTTTCCTTGGGATCGATATTGTAGCCGCGTGCCGGCTGGATGCCGACCAGCGTTTCCCCAAAACGGGCAAGCGGCAGCGCAAACATTTGCTCCAGCTTCATGAAGTAGGGATCGGCCTCAGGGTCGCCCCAGCGCGCGCTAATCGCCTGCTGAATCGACTTCGGAAGCGACTGGAAGAAGCTGTTGTATTGATTCAAGGAAATGGTTTCGCGAATTTCCCGTCCATCACTCGCCGCATTGGTTGGCCCGGCCATCAAATGGTTGATTAGCGCCTCACCATCGGCCGGAATATCGGCAACCGGATAGCCCCGCTCGCGCATTGTGTTCAGCACATGCCACGAGCCGGCGGGCGTATCGAGCCCGACGCCGTTGCCAAGCCGGCCATCGCGGTTCGGATAGTTGGCCATGATCAGCGCAACGCGGCGCGCACCGGGCTTCGTCGCCCGCAACCGCGCCCAGTTTGCCGCCAGTGCTGCAACGAATTCAACCCGATCGGGCTGCGGTTCGTGCGTGACGATATCGGCTTCGACCGCCTCGTCATAGACCTGGGCCGATTTGAACGAAACCGCGCGAGAGAGCACTCGCCCATCGACTTCCGGCAGCGCCACGTTCATGGCGAGATCGCGGGCCGAGAGTCCCTGATCCGAATTGCGCCATTGCTCGACGTTCGATCCGGAAAAGATCACCTGCAGCACTGTCGCGCCATCATGTTCAAGCACGGTTGGCTTGCGGGCAGCACCTGGTGCGGACACGGCAAACCCCGTCGCATTGAGCACAACAGCAGGCGGCGCCTCGCTGAAAATGGCCTCCAGTGTCGCCACTGACACCTGGTCTTTCAGGCTCGATACAAATACCGGCAACGGGTTCAGTCCCTTTGCCTTCAGCGCCTCGACCAACGCTTCTACCGGCTGGGTCTGCCCGCTTTGCACCAGCGCCCGGTAAAAGCAGATCGCGACCACCGACGCATTTTCCCGCCAGTGCCCCCGCATTTCAGTAAGCGACGGCGCTGAGCTGCCCGGCCACCACAATCCAGCCTTCAACAAGGGCGCCGCTTCCTGCGGTTTATCCCTGTTACTGATCAGCGCTGCACAATAGTCGAGAAAGCGCTGCGCATTCTGCGCTCCACCCTCAAGTAGGTAGTGCCAGAGTGCATCGCGATCCTGCCGTGAAATGGTGGAAAACCGGTCGAGCCCCGGATCCGGCTTGTCGTCGCCCGGAAGAACGGCGAGCTGAACGTTGTGATTGACTGCGCAGGCATGCAACGCTTCGAGCCCGTACGGCCAATAGCTCTCGCCACCGATAATCCGCACGATGATAAGCTTTGCATGACGCGCCGTACGCTCGACATAGGCATCGACCGACATGGGATGCGACAGCGCCATCATGTTGGCGAGGCGCAGCGACACCGCGCCATCGCCCTGCTGCCGTGCTGAGGCTAGACTCGCGAGTTCGGTATCAGCGGCAGAGAGAAACAGCACATCTCCCGGCGTCTGGCCGAGATCAATCGCCTCGGTGCCTTCGGCTATCGTGCCTTTCTGGGCAAGCAGGAGGTGCATTCAGTATCCTATGACCAAGCGGCGGCTGCATTTACTGCCGAGGTTATGGCGACGGTATCGATATCATGCAGGCCGATGACGACCAGCCGCGTCTGGCGCTGCTCACCGGGATGCCAGCTGCGGTCGAAGTAATGTTCGATCCGCGACCCTACCGCTTGCACCACAAGCCGCATTGGCTTGCCGGGCACGTCGACGAAACCCTTAAGCCGCAGGACATCGTGATCAACAATCACAGCCTTCAGTTTCTCAACGAAAGATTTTGGCTCGGCTACCGGACCAAGACCGACGACGAAACTCTCAAATTCATCGTGATTATGTTCCTCACCGGCCGCATGTTCTATCTCATGCTGCGATTTGCGGTTGACGATATCCTCCTCGGTACCAACACCAAGACCGAGCAGCAACTCATTGCTGAGCTTGCCGAAACTCGCCGAAATCATGTTGAGCGAGCGCGACGAACGGCTTTGCACATCGCCCTTGACCCCGTCGAGCTGTTCGCTGCTGATCAAATCGGTCTTATTCAGAACGATCAGATCGGCCGCCCGGATCTGGTCCTCGAACAATTCTTCCAGCGGACTATCATGGTCGAGCGATTCATCCCGAACGCGCTGCGCATCCACCTTGTCGTGATCATCGGCAAAGCGTCCTTCGGAAACAGCAGCAGCATCGATCACTGTAATCACGCCATCAACGGTTACCTGCGTCTTGATCTCGGGCCAATTGAAGGCGGCGACCAGCGGCTGTGGCAAGGCTAGGCCCGATGTCTCGATCACGATGTGATCCGGGCGATCAGGACGGTCCAGCAATTTGGTCATTGTCGGGATGAAATCGTCAGCCACCGTACAGCAGATGCAGCCATTGTTGAGCTCGATTACATCCTCATCGCGGCAAGCTTCGATACCACAACCCTTGAGCAGACCACCATCGACACCCAAATCACCAAACTCATTGATGATCAGCGCGATACGCTTGCCATTGGCGTTTTCGAGCAGGTTGCGGATCATTGTCGTCTTGCCCGAACCGAGGAAGCCGGTGATGACCGTTGCCGGAATCTTGTGATCAAGCATCTTGTGACCCTGCATATTCTTATCCCTTCATTTTGAGCGGCAGTCCTGCTGCCACGAAATAGACTGTTGCCGCAGCGCTAGCCACGGCTTGATGGAGGCGGCCCGCATCATCGCGAAACTCGCGCGCCATGCGGTTTTCGGGAACAATGCCGAGACCAACCTCGTTGGAAACAAATACCGCGGCGCCCTTGAGGAGCGGCAGCACCGCAACAAGTTTCGCCGTCTCCGCCTCTATATTGCGCTCGGCCATCATCAGATTGGTGAGCCAAAGCGTGAGGCAATCCACAAGCACCGCTTTGCCGTCCGCACATTCGTTTTGCAAGGTGCCGACAAGGTCGAATGGTTCTTCGATCGTCACCCAGGAGGCACCGCGCCGCTCTTTGTGCAGCCCGATCCGCTCCGACATTTCTTCGTCCCAGGCCCTTCCGGTGGCAACATAGACGGCATCCATGCCAGATGCCTCTATCAGACCTTCCGCAAAGGAGGATTTACCGGAACGCGCGCCGCCCAACACAAAGGTGACCCCGCGTTCCAATGTCGACATCAACCCTCCAGCTCCGATGCCGCATAGTGCTGGATGGCAAAGCCGAGCGCCGTTCCAAGAACTACCCAGAAGAACAAATTGGTCGCCAGAGTCGACACGGCGAATTCTGAAGCCAGTGTGGGTGGTACTGCCGATGTAAGGTCTTCAACTTCCGGCGCACCGTAAACATGCGGGGCGACAATCAGTACGACGCCCAGAACTTTGGCCCAGATTTCCTCGCGTAGAACGATGAGATAGACGCCGCCCGCTGTGAGCACAACCGTGATAAGCCACCACGCCTGCCGCGCGGCGAGGTCGGCAGCAGGCATTGCTGGCAATTCCGGTGCAAGGCTGAATGCGGGCGCAAGGTTGAAAATGAAGAACCCCGCAAGACCCCAGTAGATACCGTTCTGCAGCGTGATCTTGCGGCCAAGGAAAAGTGCCGCGGCACCTGTAACGAGCGCAAAGCCCGCGCCGGCAACGAGGTTGATCAGTAGGGTATTGCCAAAGCGTCCGAATGGCAGTGCCGGGCTGGCCTCTTCTGCGTGTTCATGCGCAACCATCGCAGCGGGGGTACTTTCCGCGGTCGTTGCCGCAGCCGGCTCAGCGGTTGCGTGCTCATGCCCACCGGCATTTTCATATTCTTCGGCATGAAGAATAAGCGGAACGTTCCGCACATACATGGCCGGCGTCAAAAGGATACCGGCAAACAAACCAGCTACGATCGTAGCCAGGAGATATTTGACCAACATGAATCTGCTCCCAAATCCTAAAGCAAGCTGCCGGGTACGCAAAAACGCCCCCGGCAAACAAACCGTAATTTTTCAATGCGTAAGCGCTGGAGGCTGAATCTGTTTATTCAGCCAGTACCAGACTCAATGGCAAGGGAATCCGTATGAATGGCGGGTGTCATGCGCTGTGTCATGCAGTGTTTCGGAATGGGAAAGACCGACACCGTAAATGATGAATACACCAAGCATAAGCGAAAACACCGCCGTCGTCAGACGCGAAGCGAGCGGGAGAGAAATCGTCGAAGTACGTGCAGCAGCCATAACAACCTCCGTGCAGGGCCAGAAGGGACAATCCCCTTCGGTTTTGGGCACTATTGCCCTATGACTGGCAGGTCTCCTGGCTCGCGGGTCGCAAGATCAATGCCGCCTTCCCGGTTTCCCAGTGGCTGCCATCGGCTTTCGCTTCTGGCGCTGACATTGACCCTCGCCGCTCTACAGTCGCGGGGTCGGCTGCGGTTTGGCCGCCCTGATGGGTACGGCCGTCGCATTCCCTTTTGATCCCATGGCCTTTGGCCGATACGGGAACCAATCATGGGTTGGACGTTATTCATCAAGCGCCGGAAATGTCAAACGAAACTGCGAGAGCAACAACAGTTGCCGCGTCATCAACGCAGTTTAGGCATCAGTAATGCGTCGATATCGAGGACTTCCGCCAGTTGGCCGGCTATCGAATCGAGAGCGGCATCCACGCCGGCGTTGTAATCAACGGTGTCGGCAGCGATTCCCATAGATCGTAACAATGCCGCTCTGAAGGCATCCGCCCCGAACAGTCCATGCATGTATGTGCCGAAAACTTTACCGTCGGCGGACATCGCGCCATCTTCGATGCCATTAATGCGGGACGTCGGACGCGTGCAATCCGGCCCAGTTGTTCTGCCAAGATGAATTTCATAGCCTTTCAACGGCAGGTCGAACTGTAGCGAGTGCGCCACGACGTTGCGCACGGTCTTCTCTGGCTCCATCACCGTCTCGATGTCGAGATAGCCGAGGCCTTCGACTTCCGTGACACTTCCTTCAATTCCATCGGGATCGCGGACCGTCCGGCCAAGCATCTGGTAACCGCCGCAAATGCCGATAATGTGGCCGCCACGCCGCCTGTGCATGTCGAGATCGCGGTCCCAGCCATTCTCGCGGAAACGTAGAAGATCACTAATCGTCGATTTGGAACCCGGAATAATTACCAATCCCGCATCCGGCGGTAGCCTCTCCCCGCTCCGCACCATGATCACATCCACCTGCGGTTCGGCCATCAGCGGATCGAGATCGTCGAAATTGGCGATACGATCAAGCACTGGCACCGCGATTTTCAGCGCTTGTCCCTCACCCTTGACCAACCGCTCCAGGACAACGGAGTCTTCCGCCGGTAAACGCGAGGCATCCCGCAGCCACGGAACAACACCAAACGACGGCCAGCCGGTAAATTCGGTGATGGATTTGAGCCCATCATCGAACAGCGAAACATCGCCGCGAAACTTGTTGATGATGTAGCCAATGATCATGTCGCGATCCTCGGGTTGCAGGATCGCGTGCGTGCCAACGATCGACGCGATTACGCCACCCCGGTCGATGTCACCAACCAGAACGACCGGCACGTTGGCCCGTGTGGCAAAGCCCATATTGGCAATGTCCCCGGCGCGCAGGTTGATTTCCGCCGGTGACCCCGCACCCTCGACGACAACGAGATCGGCGCCATCGCGTACGATATCCCAGGACGCCATCACCGCATCGAGAAGCTGCGCCTTGAATTTCTGATAGTCACTGCCCTTTGCCTGCCCCCAGACCTTGCCCTGAACGATGATCTGACTGCCGGTTTCCGACTGCGGTTTCAGGAGGACCGGGTTCATATGCACTGATGATGGTACGCCGCATGCAAGTGCCTGGAGCCATTGCGCCCGGCCAATCTCGCCGCCATCGTCGCTGACCGCTGCATTATTGGACATGTTCTGCGGTTTGAAGGGACGTACTTTCAACCCGCGATTGCGAGCAAGCCGGCAAAGTCCAGCCACCAGGACGGATTTCCCAACATCAGAGCCTGTTCCCTGCAACATGATTGCGCGTGTCATGGGCTTTGAGTAGCGGATATGTCTTTCTCTTCCTAGCCCCATCCAAAGCTCATCTGAATCGTTGCGCCACTTGGCGCATGGGATAGAGTGATGGTAACCAGAATACAGGGAGGTTAGCATGGATACGCTCGTGGATTCGGCGTCCGGCCAATTCGAGCTAAATGAGGATCAACTGGCAATCCAGGACATGGCCCGGGCGTTTGCAGCAGACCGCGTAGCGCCCAATGCGCTCGCCTGGGATCGTGACAAACATTTTCCGGCAGACGTTATTCGTGAAACCGGCCCGCTGGGCATGGGCGGGATTTATGTGCGCGAAGATGTGGGCGGGTCGGGGCTGAAGCGGCTGGATGCCGTGCTGATTTTCGAAGCGTTGTCGGCGGCGTGCCCGGCATTCTCGGCGTTCATATCGATTCACAATATGGGAACATGGATGATCGATCTGTTTGGCAATGAGGAGCAGCGTCAGCGCTTCGTGCCGAGACTGACATCCATGGAGTGGCTTGCCAGCTATTGCCTGACCGAGCCCAATTCGGGCTCGGATGCCGCAGCGCTGAAGACCCGTGCCGTGCTCGATGGCGATCATTATGTGCTGAACGGCGCCAAGCAGTTCATTTCCGGTGCGGGCGATTCAGATTTGTACGTCACCATGGTACGCACTGGTGAGGATGGGCCAAAGGGAATTTCGGCGCTTGTCATCCCGAAGGATGCTCCGGGCCTTTCCTTTGGCGCCAACGAATACAAGATGGGCTGGAACGCCCAATCGACCAGGCAGGTTATTTTCGACAATTGCCGGGTTCCTGTGGCAAACCGGCTTGGCGAGGAAGGCGACGGTTTCCGTATCGCCATGGGAGGGCTCGATGGCGGGCGCCTCAATATCGCCGCCTGCTCGCTTGGCGGCGCACAGTCGGCGCTCGACAAGGCGGTCACTTATGCCGCTGAGCGCAAGGCTTTCGGCAAGGCAATCAACCAGTTCCAGGCCTTGCAATTCAAGCTTGCCGATATGGAGACGGAGCTGTCCGCCGCGCGCATGCTGCTCTATACCGCTGCCTCGAAGCTCGACCGCAAGACCCACGACGCATCGAAATGGTCGGCCATGGCGAAACGCTTCGTCACCGACACCGGCTTCAACGTCGCCAATGACGCACTGCAAATCCATGGCGGTTATGGCTATCTGCACGATTACGGTGTCGAGAAGATTGTGCGCGACCTGCGTGTTCACCAGATTCTGGAAGGCACGAACGAAATCATGCGGGTCATCATCGCGCGGCATATGACCAGTCAATGAACTTATCAGGGAGAAACGCTGCGATGACGACAGTTGCATTTATCGGTCTCGGACATATGGGCAATCCAATGGCTGCCAATCTGGTCAAGGCTGGACACAAGGTCCTTGGCTTCGACCTTTTGCCGGAAAATCTTGACGTGGCGCAAGGCAATGGTGTGACAATCATGGCAAGCGCCGGTGCCGCCGTCGCTGATGCCGACGTCGTCATTACGATGCTGCCGGCGGGAAAACACGTGCTGTCCGTCTATGAAGACGTTGCAAAGAGCGCCAAAAGCGGCACCGTTTTCATCGATTCATCCACAATTGATGTTGATTCCGCCCGCAAGGCCCACAAAATTGCGCGAGATAACGGCTTGTTGTCGGTTGATGCGCCGGTTTCGGGCGGCATCGGTGGTGCAGCCGCGGGCACGCTGACCTTTATGGTTGGCGGGAGCGCTCACGCATTCGCCACTGCAGAACCGATCCTGAAGCCAATGGCGGGCCGCATTGTCCATTGCGGCGAGGCTGGCAACGGTCAGGCCGCCAAGATCTGCAACAATATGATCCTCGGCATCTCGATGATCGGCGTCAGCGAAGCCTTCACTCTGGCAGAAAAACTCGGCCTGTCACATCAGGCGCTGTTCGATGTCGCATCGACCTCGTCCGGTCAATGCTGGTCGCTAACCACCTATTGCCCCGTTCCGGGCCCCGTTGCGACTTCCCCCGCCAATAATGGTTATAAACCCGGATTTGCGGCAGCACTGATGCTGAAGGACCTGAAATTATCGCAGGAAGCCGCCAAGAGTGTTGGTGCAGCGACACCACTCGGCGCCCACGCCGAAGAGATTTACGCTCAATTTGGCGCAGCGGGCAACGAGGGCTCGGATTTCTCCGGGATCATCAACTTCTTGCGCGAGTCAAAGCGCGAGAGCTGAACATTCGACGGAAAACACCAAGAAAATCCCGAAATTTAGATTTGCTTAAGCTCTCGCTAACCTCGCGGTAACGATGTCCGGTTAAAACTTTACGGGTGAGCAGATCAAGACCCTGCTCTCCTGCTCCGGATCAGGTACTGCGTACCGGAGTCGCATTTTCTGCCGGCCTATCATCCGGCAAAACCACATGTAATTGGAAAAAAGACCGCGCTGCGCCAATTGGGACAGGGCGGTTTTTTATTTTTCTGAGGTCAAAGAAAAACCGCCACCTGACAGGCAGCGGTTCCAGGACGAATTTGTTGGGAGATCAGCCGGCCGAACGCGTCCAGATGAACGAGACCGCTGAGGCAATGCCGCTTTTCGCATTACTGGAAGGCGCGTTGCGCTTTTCAGTAGCATTCCACGAAATGTGTACGCGATTATTGCGGTTAAAAATGTAGAGCATTTCTGCACCTCGAAGAGAAAACTGTTGTTGCCCTTCAAATGCGCTTCTTGCCTAAAGTTTGATCAGGGAAATTCGCCATGGCGTGTCGCTTTTACTGCATTCGCTCCAGCAAGTTTGCATGGCAGTCCTGCTAAATTCGCCTGCCGGTCCTGAAGATCGAGGCGCTTGTCAAGAAAAGATAGCGTGGCGCGAACAGAAGAGCTTCAATCGCGGCACACATCACAACCAGGCAAGGCATGACCGTTTCAAGTGAATTGACAAAGGAAATTGCCTAAAGCGTTGATCTTTCATCTATTGGTTTGTTACGATACCGCCATGAGCATTGTCACATTGGCACCGCATTCATTCTCCTGGCGTCGCTATATCGACAGGCCTTGTCGCGATGCACCGCATTTATTCAAGGAAAGCATTGCATTCTGCCGGGATAAAGATGCCAAATGGCACGTAAGCGAGCAACTGGGTAGGACAGTACCAAGTTAGAATTCGTATTCGGGTGAACTGTCAAAAAGAGTGGGAGATAAAACACATGAAGAAGCTACTCGCTTCAACTATATTGGCCGCTGGTCTCTTCGGCTATGCCGGATCAGCATCGGCCGCGGAATGCGGTACCGTCACAATCGCCAACATGAACTGGCCATCGGCCGAGGCCTTAGCCAATCTGGACATGCTTATCCTTACAGAAGGCTACGGCTGCGATGCGGAACTGGTCGCTGGCGATACGGTTCCGACCTTTACATCGATGATCGAAAAGGGACAGCCGGACATCGCGCCGGAGGGCTGGCTCAACACCGTCCGCGACCAGCTTGAGAAGGCGGTCAAGGAAGACAAACTGGTCTTTGCAGCGCCTGCAATCACCGAAGGCGGCACCGAAAGCTGGTGGATACCAAAATATTTCGCTGATGAGCATCCCGACATCAAGACGATCGCAGATGCAATGAAACATCCTGAATTGTTCCCCTCCCCGGAGGATCCGAAAAAAGGGGCGGTCTATAATTGTCCATCGGGCTGGGCCTGCCAGATCACGACGGCCAATTTCTACAAAGCCTATGGAGGCGACAAAAACGGCTTCACACTTGTTGATACAGGTTCGGCTGCCGGTCTCGATGGCTCGATCGCCAAGGCGTACGAGCGCAAGGAACCATGGCTGGGATACTATTGGGGCCCAACCGCTATCCTCGGTAAATATCCTATGGTCAAGCTGGACAATGGCGTGCCGTTTGACGAAAAGGAATGGAAACGGTGCACTGTCGTTGCCGACTGCCCGGATCCAAAACCCAATGGATGGGCGAAATCCGATATTTATACGGTTGTAACGAAGAAGTTCGCTGACTCTTCAGGTCCGGCGTTCGACTATCTGAAAAAGCGGCAGCTTTCGACTGAAGAGTTCAACAAGCTGCTTGCCTGGATGGTCGACAATCAGGCGACAGGCGAAGATGGCGCCAAGTACTACCTCAAGAACAATGAGGCGGCTTGGTCGAAGTGGGTTTCTCCTGAAGCCGCTGAGAAAATCAAAGCAGCTGTACAATAGTAGTCAGATACGGCGAAGCAAACCTTCGCCGTATCCCACTCTGGATAGGTTGAACGCCATCACGTTCAACCACTTCAGTCATTCGAGAGCATAACGTTCCGGCTGAATATAGAAGGGGGTACCAACAAATGGATTGGTTCTACTCATTCCCGAATATGAATGATGACACGCTGCGCAATCTGAAGAAAGCAATGGATGAAGGTTTCAAAGCCTTCACCCGTCAATACGGCGATGTTATCGAGTCGTTTTTTCAGCCCCTGCAGTATTTTCTTATCCAGGCCGAGCGTTTCATGACGACAACACCGTGGCCGATCATGCTCGTTCTCATTGGCGGCATTGCATGGATTGCCAGCCGTAACTGGACAATTGTCGCGGGTACAATCATTACCCTCCTCCTCATCGGCTATTTCGATATGTGGAGCGACGCGATGAAAACCATCGCCATGATCTTCGTTGGCACGGTCGTTTCCATCGTCATTGGTATCCCGATCGGCATCATCATGGCGCGTTCTGACGGTTTCCAGCGAATGGTCAATCCGATCCTTGACGTGATGCAGACAATGCCGAGCTTCGTGTATCTGATTCCGGTTGTGATGTTGCTCGGTATTGGCAAGGTCCCAGGCCTCATCGCCGTGGTGATCTACGCGATCCCGCCGATGATACGCCTGACCAATCTCGGCATCAGGCTCGTCGACAAGGATGTGCTGGAAGCCGCTGACGCATTCGGCTCATCGAGTTGGCAGCGTTTGAGGAACGTTCAGATTCCGCTCGCCCTTCCGACGATTATGGCTGGCATCAACCAGACAATCATGATGGCACTGGCCATGGTGGTCATCGCATCGATGATCGGCGTTCAGGGTCTCGGACAGCCCGTCTTGCGTTCGGTCAACGGCCAGTTTTTCTCGCTTGGACTTTTCAACGGCCTTGCCATTGTTGGTATAGCCATCATCTTTGACCGCGTTAGTCAGGCCTATGGCAAGCGTCTTCAGAAGCACCAGGAGGTTGTCCATGGCTGATCGTTCGGTTCAGGGAGCAGGCATCAAGATCAAAAACCTGTACAAGATATTCGGGCAGAGGCCGCAAGCCTATGTCGAGGCCGTCAAGAAAGGCATGTCGAAGACCGAACTGAACGAACAGCATGGGCACGTTCTTGGCTTGCGCGACATCAATATCGACATGCCTGCAGGTTGCATTCAGGTGGTCATGGGTCTTTCGGGCTCAGGCAAATCCACGCTGATCCGGCATATCAACCGGCTGATCGATCCGACGGCAGGTGAAGTCATCATCGATGGCGCCGATGTGTGCAAGATGAACCAGAACGATCTGCGCCAGTTCCGGCGCCACAAGACGGCGATGGTTTTCCAGAAATTTGCTTTGCTGCCCCATCGTACAGTGCTGGATAACACCGTCTATGGCCTTGAGATCCAGGGTCTGTCGCGTGAAAAGCAGGAAGAACAGGCCCGGCGCTGGATTGGCCGAGTCGGACTGAAAGGTTTCGAGGATCACTATCCCAACCAGCTCTCAGGCGGCATGCAGCAGCGTGTTGGTCTCGCTCGCGCGCTTACCAACGACGCCCCTATCCTCCTGATGGACGAAGCTTTTTCGGCACTCGATCCGCTCATCCGCATGGACATGCAGTCTGTCCTTCTGGACCTGCAGAAGGAAATCAAGAAAACCGTCGTTTTCATCACCCACGATCTCGACGAGGCGTTACGCCTTGGTGATCGCATCGCGATCCTGCGCGATGGTGAAGTCGTTCAGCAGGGTACCGGCCAGGACATCGTTCTGCAACCTGCCGACGAATACATTTCGAGCTTTGTCAAGGAAGTGAATCGCGGACGCGTCATCATGGTTGATACCATTGCCACGCAATCGGGAGCACCAGCTTCAACAGGCGGCGTGACGGTCAAGACGGGCACGATCCTCGAGGAAGCAGCCAAAACAATGACCGATGCCAACCAGCAATACGCCACGGTTATCGATGACAATGGGAGACCCACTGGCGTCATCAGCATGAACAGTTTGATTCAGGCGATGGTCACACCGATTAGCCATCTGACATCCAAGGCTGCAGCGGAATAACCGACGCATTCAGGTGTCGCTTCCCTTGCGCTTGGCGTCGCTCACGCCGCGCACGCTGCACTCTCCTCTCGCGATAGTGCATAATCGCCTGTCACGGGTGCGAATGAGGGCATGAGCAATGAGTGAACCTGCAGTTGAAATCGACACAAACGCATCATTGCGGGATCATGGCAGACGCGGCGGTCGGTCGCGCCCGCGTAGCGTTGAAAGCGGTGCTTTCGATCAGCCACCGTTCCGGCAGCTTAAAATTCCGTTTGCACCGACAAAGATCGTTTCCGATGATGAACTCGAATCAATCCACAATGCATCGCTCAAAGTGTTGCAGGAGATTGGCGTTGACGTGCTGCATGACGGTGCGCGCGAGATCATGAAAAAGGCCGGTGCCGATGTAACCCCCGGCACGATGCGTGTGCATTTCGACAAGGACATGATCCTCGAATATGTCGGTCATGCACCCTCAGAATTTACGCTGCATGCCCGTAATCCGGCACACAATGTCCGCTTTGGCGGTAACAATCTGATCTTCGCGCAAATGGGATCGGCGCCGAACTGCTCCGACACCGACAATGGCAGGCGCTCTGGAAATCAGGCGGACTTCCGCAACTTCGTCAAGCTGGCGCAGATGCACAATATCATCAACACGACCGGCGGTTATCCGGTTGAGCCGATCGATATTCATCCTTCCGTCCGTCATCTCGAATGCATCCGTGATCTTGCGACGATCAGTGACAAGGCTTTTCACATCTATTCGCTGGGCAAGGAACGCAATCAGGACGGCATAGAAATCGCCCGCCTCGCCCGCGGCGTCAGTCATGAACAGTTGCAGAACGAAGCGTCTTGCTACACGATCATCAACACCAATTCACCGTTGAAGCTCGACATTCCGATGATGGAAGGCATCATCCAGATGTCTGGTAATGGCCAGATTGTCATCGTGACGCCGTTCACCCTCGCAGGTGCCATGGCCCCGGTGACGATTGCTGGTGCGCTCGTTCAACAGAACGCCGAGGCACTCGCCGGTATATCCTTCACGCAGATGGTCAAGAAGGGTGCGCCAGTCGGCTACGGCGGTTTCACTTCGAATGTCGACATGAAGTCCGGGGCACCGGCATTTGGCACGCCTGAATACATGAAGGCACAATTGGTCGGCGGCCAATTGGCCCGCCGCTATGGTATCCCCTACCGCACCTCCAATGTCTGCGCAGCCAACACGGTCGACGCACAAGCAGCCTACGAATCGGTGTTTTCGCTCTGGGGCGCCATTCAGGGTGGCGGCAATTTCATGCTGCACTCGGCAGGCTGGCTGGAAGGCGGGCTCTGCTGTTCCTATGAAAAGATGATCCTCGATTTCGACCTCCTGCAAATGGTCGCGGAATTCCTGACGCCGCTTGATTTGTCCGAGGATGCGCTGGGGCTCGATGCAATGCGCGATGTCGGTCCTGGGGGCCATTTCTTCGGCACGCCCCACACACAGTCGCGCTACAAGACAGCCTTCTATGCGCCGATCATTTCCGACTGGCGCAACTACGAAAGCTGGCAAGAAGCTGGTTCACCAACGGCAATCGAGCGAGCCAATCGCGTGTGGAAAGAACGACTGGCTACCTATGTGAAGCCGGCAATCGATCCGGCGATCGAAGAGGAAATCAATGCCTTCGTCGCAAGACGCAAGGCCGAAGGCGGCGCGCCCACCGATTTCTGATCGTTTGAATCAAACTCTCAACACGTTGAATCACATTTTTATACAAGAGGCACAAGAGTATGAAATCGCACGTTAAAGCAGTGGTCATTGGCGGCGGTGTAGTTGGATGTTCCGTTCTTTATCATCTTGCCCGTGCCGGATGGACTGATGTCCTGTTGATCGAGCGGTCGGAACTTACATCCGGTTCCTCGTGGCACGCAGCCGGCGGTTTCCATACGCTGAATGGCGATCCAAACGTTGCCAAGCTGCAGGCCTATACCGTCAGCCTCTATAAGGAGATCGAGGAACTCTCCGGCCAGTCCTGCGGCCTGCATCTGACAGGCGGCGTTATGATGGCGGATTCGCCCGAGCGCATGGATTTTCTGCGGCTCGCTCACGCCCGCGGCCGTTATCTCGGCATGGATACCGAACTGATCACGCCGTCCGAAGCCAAGGCGATGTTCCCGCTGATGGACGAGACGAACTTTGTCGGCGCCATGTGGGATCCGGTCGAAGGCCATCTCGATCCCTCCGGTACCACCCACGCCTATGCCAAAGCGGCGCGCAAGCTTGGTGCAGAAATCAGCTTGCGTAACCGCGTCGTTGAACTGACGCAGGAGGTCGATGGCACGTGGAATGTCATAACTGAGCAAGGTACGGTGAAAGCCGAGCACGTGGTGAACTGCGGTGGCCTATGGGCGCGCGAAGTTGGGCGCATGGTCGGCCTTGAATTGCCGGTCCTCGCCATGGAACACATGTACCTTCTCACCGAGGACGTGCCGGAAGTCATGGAGTTCAACAAGTCTACCGGACGCGAACTCATCGGGGTCATGGATTTCAAAGGCGAGATCTACACCCGCCAAGAGCGCAATGGCATCTTGCTTGGTACCTATGAAAAAGCAGCGAAGCCATGGTCTCCGGTCAACACCCCATGGGACTTCGGCCACGAGTTGCTGCCACCGGACATCGATCGTATCGCCCCTTCCCTCGAAGTCGGCTTCAAGCATTTTCCAGGCATCGAAAAGGCCGGCATCAAGCAGATCATCAATGGCCCGTTCACCTTCGCACCAGACGGCAATCCGCTGGTCGGTCCGGTTCCGGGCCTCACCAACTATTGGACGGCCTGCGCTGTCATGGCCGGGTTCAGCCAGGGCGGCGGCGTTGGCCTCGCTCTTTCCAACTGGATGGTGCATGGCGAACCCGGCTTCGATGTCTGGGGCATGGACGTCGCTCGCTTCGGCGAATGGGCAACCTTGCGCTACACCAACGCCAAGGTTCGCGAAAACTATTCCCGCCGTTTCTCCATTCGTTTCCCCAACGAGGAACTGCCGGCGGCGCGTCCGCAGCAGACCACGCCCCTCTACGATACAATGCTCGCGCAGAATGCCGTCATGGGGGATTCCTGGGGCCTTGAAACGCCGCTCTGGTTCGCGCCCAAGGGCACGGAACCGCGCGATATCGTTTCCTATCATCGTTCCAACGATTTCGAGCATGTCGGCAACGAGGTTCGCGCCACACGCCAAAGTGTCGGTGTTACGGAAATCGCCAACTTCGCCAAATATGAAGTGACGGGCAGCGGCGCGGAAGCGTTCCTGTCGCGGCTGATGACCAACACCATGCCCAAGACCGGGCGTCTTGTCCTCACGCCCATGCTGAATGAGGAAGGCAAGCTGATCGGCGATTTCACCATCGCCAAGGCTGCCGACGACAGGTTCCTGATCTGGGGATCGTCAGCCGCCCAGCGCTATCACATGCGCTGGTTCCAGAAACAGCAGCCGAAGGACGGTTCGGTACGCATCCACCGCTTCGACCAGACACTCGTAGGCCTCGCGATTGCCGGCCCGAAAGCGCGCGATCTTCTCGCCAAACTCGTCGATGAAGATGTTTCGAACGCAGCGTTCCGCTTCATGGACTTCCGCGAAATAGCTGTCGGCGGTGCACCATGCAAGGTCAACCGCATCTCCTATACTGGTGACCTCGGCTACGAAATCTGGATGGAGCCGGCCTATCAGCGTCTTGTGTACAAGGCGATCAAGGAGGCCGGTGCCGAATACAACATCGTGGATTTTGGCATGCGCGCCTTGCTCGCCATGCGGCTCGAGAAGAACTTCCCGACATGGTTCCGTGAGTTGCGTCCAATCTACGGGCCATACGAAGGTTCGATGGACCGCTTCATCAAGCTTTCCAAGAATGATTTCATCGGCCGGGAAGCGGCGGCCAGGGAAAAGGCGGAATTCGACGCTGGCACCAGCACGAAACTGCGCCGAGTTTCCTTCTTGATCGACATACCCCATGGCGACGGCGCCGCCGATGTTATGGGTGATGAGCCGATTTGGGCCAAGGTCTCCAAGGATTATGGCGTCGTGCAGGCGAGCCATGGCGTCGGCGCACCACGTTTTGATGGGACGGGAGAAGTGGTTGCCAACGCCGGCGATATCGGCGCGGTACAGGGCGAATGGCGCGTCGTTGGTTGGGTGACTTCCGGCGGCTACGCCCATTATGTTGGCCAGTCCATGGCGCAGGGCTATTTGCCGGCAGAACTCGCGACAAGCGAAGTTCAAGGCTTGTTCGAAGTGGAGATCCTCGGCGTTCGCCGGGCTGCCCGGATCAATCTCGAACCGCCGTTTGATCCGTCAGGCGAAAAGATGCGCGGGTAATTCGAACGCCGAGATAAAGGGCAGGCCTTTGCGCTTGCCCGTCCAGCCGACAACGACCAAGGCGCTGGCCGCTTCGTCATAACGCTGCGCCAGTTCCCAGGATTTGCAATCGATCGCAGCGATATCTGCTCGGCCAGACGCAATGGCCTCGATGGAATGGCGATGCCCGCCGGTCTCCGTATGGCTGACAAACAGATCGAGTGTCTCTCCCTGAGCTTCAAGGTCCCGCTGAAGAGCGAGATAGCCGGACATCGAGTCGTGACTGTTGAACGCGAACCGTTTCTGCCGCATCACTTCCACAGGCAGCCTTGCCTCTCCGCCGAGTGGCGCCTCGACAGGCATCCCCGCGCCGCGCCGCATAACCAGTGCGCTTGAGTAAAGTTCGCCATCTCCACCATCAACGCCCGAGTAGTCATCCTGCCCGACAACATGAACATGCGCTTGAAGGCCCAATTCCAGCGGGCCCCAGCAGGTTTGGGCAAAGAGCAAATCAGGGTGACACCATAGCGTCGGCCGATCCAACTCGTCGGGTGGAAGTACAGCTGGATCCGGGGCGATGACATTGCCCGCTGCATCCTTGATGCCACCGGGAACCACTGGTAGGTCAGCATTGCGGCGCACCAGAAAATCCGGGGCATCAAGACCGTTCGATCGCAAGATGTCACGCAATACCATCCACTGCGCGTCAACTTCGGCGCGCCGTTCCGACCAGTCATACATCGGCAATGCCGCCACGAGAGTCATGCGGTTTGTTTACTCTTTCGGCGGCTCGGCGGGAATAGGCATTGTGGAGCCACCCTGCAGACTGATGCCATGGCGGCGTGGCCGGAAGGCCCGCCCCGGCGCTGGCTCACGCCGCAGAACCGGGTGAACGACTTCCTGTTTTTTGCGGAATGCGTATGCGCGCAAGATCTCGAAATAGTTGCGGAAGACATAGCCACCATTCATCCGCTGCCATTCCTCGCGCTGTTCGCGATAGAGCTCCGGCAGATCATACCAAGGCACGGTTGGCCGCTTGTGATGGACGAAATGCAAGTTGTTGTTGAGAAAGATCAGAGCTAACGGCGATTTCTCCACGATGATCGTCCGCCCGTCCGGACGTTCCGACCACTGGTGCTCGCAATAGCTGCGGATCGAGATGATCGACAGACCCCAATAAACAGCTGTCAGCGTGTAAATCCAAAGCGGAATGCCGAAGACAAACCACACAATGCTGAGCGTCGGAATAAGTCCGGCGAAATGCAAAAGCCAGGCCGTGCGCGTCTTCCGGTCGCCGCCTGCAACCAACGTCACCTCAGCGATTAAAAAGCCCACAACCATTAGCACCGGTCCGATGACGATCCGGCCAACCAGCGTGTTGTTCCAGTTGAGCAATGATTTGACAAACGCCGGCATTTTTTCCCAATCGCCCATGGCGCGGTAGTAACTTTCCGGATCATCATAGGGATCTGTCAGCCGTTCATCCGCATGGTGCTTGAGGTGCAGATGCTTGTAGCGGCGATAAGGAAAGACGAGACCAATCGGCAGCGAGATTAGGATTTCATTTACAACCCCGCTCCGCGTCGGATGACCGTGGAGGGCCTCATGCTGCAATGACGAATGCAACGCGACGGATATAGCCATCGCGGCCAGAGCAACAATCGGCATGGTATCGTAGACGTAATAGCCGGACAAAAACCAAAGTCCGTAGCAGGCTGTCATCAGGGCAATGGTTGGCCATTCAATGCCGGTGCGCCTTCGCGAATGCTGGGATTGTGAAGAGAGTATTTCGGTATGTCTTTCTGATTCCATGATTTTCATGGTCTCACTGTCAGGAGCTGTCAGCAATGCGATTCTTGTGAGTAAGTGTTGATTTTGCGCACCAAATGGCGCAATTGTTGTGCATTATAAACAATGAGACGCAAATATGGACAAACGCGACCTTTCTCGCCTGTTTCAGGAGCGCATCAAAAGCCTTCTTGCGCGGAGTGGGGAAAACCAGTCTTCATTTGCGGCGTCGGTCGGCATTGATCGTTCGGCCTTGTCGCAGCTCCTGTCGGGCCAGTCCACACGTCTGCCGCGCGTCGAGACTCTGCTTAACATTGCCGAGCGCCATTCCGTGTCGCTTGATTGGCTGCTTGGCCTCAGCCAAGATGAGGGGATTACCGGCGAACTGCGCCCAAGTCTCGAAATCGAGCAAGGGTTTGACAATCAGACGTTGCTTGTAAAATGGCATGCGGAGGCAACCGGCACGAAGATCCGCTATGTACCAGCCCGTATTCCCGACCTGTTGCGCACGCAGGCAGTCGTTGCTCACGAGACCTCTATGGTCCACCGCGACCCGGCAATTCAGCTGAGCGAGACCGCATTCCGGCTCGACTATAATCGCCAGCCGGGCACGGATATGGAAGTCTGCATGCCTTTCCAGACATTGAATGACTTCGCGGCCGGTTGCAGCATCTGGAGCGACCTTCCACGCAAGGTGCGTCTCGAACAGCTCAACCACATGGCCGGATTAATTGATGAGCTCTATCCGTCATTCCGGCTCTATCTCTTTGACGGACGCGAGCGCTTTTCTGTTCCCTATACGGTGTTCGGCCCCTACCGCGCCGCTATATTTGTCGGGGAAATGTATCTGGTCCTGTACACAACTGAGGCAGTCCTGACCATGCAACGGCATTTTGACGGACTTATCCGGGTTGCCAAAGTCAATGCCCACGAAGTGGCTGCGTATATTTCATCATTGAAGGTCAGTTGACCATGCGGCAGGCCTTGTCGCAAAAGATGATTGACCACATATAAAGACTTCCTTATATCGTTATTTAGCTGATCCAAAGGAATGTGCCATGACCGTTGCAAACCCACTCGCTGATCTCATTGCCGAAAAGGGCGTTTTGCTGGCCGACGGCGCGACAGGCACAAACCTTTTCGCGACTGGGCTGGAGGCTGGTGAAGCGCCGGAACTCTGGAACGAGGCGCAGCCTGAAAAAATCATTGCGCTGCATCAAGGGTTTGTCGATGCTGGAGCCGATATCATCCTCACCAATTCTTTTGGAGGCACACGGCATCGTCTGAAGTTGCATCATGCACAGGATCGCGTATTCGAACTCAACAAAAAGGCCGCAGAGCTGGCGCGCAGCGTTGCCGACACGGCAGATCGCAAGGTTATTGTTGCTGGATCAGTGGGCCCAACGGGCGAATTGCTGGTGCCGCTTGGCGCACTGACCGAAGAAGATGCGGTTGCGGCTTTCACCGAACAGTTGGAAGGCTTGAAGGCCGGCGGCGTCGACGTTGCCTGGATCGAGACGATGTCAGCCCCCGGCGAAATACGTGCAGCCGCCGAGGCCGCTGTCAAAGTCGGCCTGCCCTACGTCTATACGGGTTCATTCGATACGGCGGGCAAAACCATGATGGGCCTGCCGCCGAAGGACATTCACAGCGTGGTTGATGGTCTTGCGCAACGTCCGGTTGCCGTTGGCGCCAATTGCGGCGTCGGCGCTTCGGATATTCTGGCGTCCCTCCTCGACATGAGCGAGGCTGATCCGTCCGCTACGATCGTCATCAAAGGCAATTGCGGCATCCCGGAATTTCGTGGCGCCGAAATCTACTATTCCGGCACGCCCGAGCTGATGGCTGACTATGCTCATCTCGCCATTAATGGCGGCGCAAAGATCATTGGCGGTTGCTGCGGCACGTCGTTCGAGCATCTGGCGGCGATGCGCAAAGCGCTCGACAGTCATACACATGGCGCGCGCCCTTCTGTCGAGACAATCGTCGAGACCATCGGACCAATGCGCAACAAGCTTGCTGCTCACGCGGACGATATGCCAAAGCGGGAACGCCGCGGACGGCGCGCATAGACAAGTATGACGAAGAGCCGGCAGTTTGACCGCCGGCTTTTTCGAGAACCGGAGCGCAGCGTACGTAAGCACCGGAAGCGCAGAAAACTACGCCAGATGACCGCCACAATGGACTTATGAATAGTCTCTCAGAGGTCCTCAATCTCGCGGCGCACTCTTTTCAGGATTTCGCGCAACTGCTCGGCCTTCTCTGCTGTTAGCGAGCCACTGCGGAGCTTCGAGCGAAGTGCGAAGCTCAATGCATGCATTTCCTCACCCAAAGCGGCACCGCGTATCTCGCCTGAGGCGTTGTCGAGTTGGCCGTTGATCTTGTCTAACTCCGCCCGGTTCTCGTCGAGATAGGCAAGCCCCTGGTCTGTAATTGTATAGAGCCGCTTGTTGCCGGTTGTCGTGGAGGTGACAAGATCGGTTTCCTCCATCATCTGCAACATCGGGTAAATCGCACCGGCACTAGGGCTGTAGGCGCCTTGGAACCTCGCCTCTAGCGCCTTGATGACGTCGTAGCCGTGACGCGGCTCTTCCGCGATCAAACCGAGGACGACAAGGCGCAATGCGCCTGGATCGAACATGCGTGGACCCCGCCCGCCAAATGGGCCGCCTCGATGCCGTCCGAACGGACCGCCGCGACCGCGTCCGCCAAAGCGGCCGCCACCCTCCTGCGAACCTGACATTGACTCTACGCGCGACCAGTGATCGCCGCCGTGGCTGTGGTAATTTCTGCAATGACCGTACATGGAATATCTCCTAGTTATATCTTTCATGAGCTATATCTACACAAAGATATATCTTTTATCAAGACAACGATATATCTTTTAATGAGATCCGCGCCTAAGAATTTGAATTAGCTTCTATATTTTTTGCCGGAGAGGTAAATCAGCCCTGCGCAAAAGCGTTCATGTGAAAACGCATCTGCGGCGCATTGTACGCGTGCTCGCGTCCCACAGGACAGGCGCGGCGCGCCAGACAACCGCCATTCAGACAGGCGCCCCCTTCTCCAGAAGCAAGGTGGGCACGACAACGGACGACATCATATCTGCCATCGGAAAAGGCATTCACGGGGCAGGCCGAAAGGCACGGCTTATCCTGGCAATCGTCACAGGGATAACGTTGCGGACCGCAGCCAGGAAAGTCGAGCGCGCGATCAAACAGCAGCGCCCCGCGATAGGCGTGCCAAAGGCCATATTCGGGATGGATCAACAGCCCCAATGGGGAAGCAAGCAAGCCTTCAGCGCGCTTGGCCCATTGCTGAAACGGCAAATAGGGCGTGTCGGAGGGAAACACTGCCTTGGCGCCAATTTTCCCTGCAACGCCAGTCAGGACTTCCTTCGACCATGCATCGAGAGGATCCGGTTCGTCGGGGCGATATCGTCGCCATTCTATAAAATGTGGCCATATGGATGAGCCGTAGTGGCCGACCAGCACCACGCTTTTAGCTCTCACACCCTCTATCGGCGGCGGAGCTGAATTAGCCTCGTCAAAAACAAATCCGCCGCGCAGAACAAGACCGTATGGTTCCAGCGCAGCGGCAATTTGATCGAGAGTGGAGACAGCATTGATCATCTGGCGTCTTACCCCTTCACAGCAGAGGCCCAGACTTCCTTGTGAATCAAATCGGCCACTTTAGCCCGGCCGTCTTCGGGCTTCTTTCAGGTGAAAGCGTCGGGCATCGAGGCCTTTTTCTTGGCGATGAACTCTTTCAGGGATTCATCGATGGCCGGGTCGAGATAAGGTCCTTCATAGGATTCCAGCCAACGGCGGGCGAGTTCATTTGCGCGTTGGTCGGCACGCTTCTCACCTTCCGCCAGCCACTGCTCGTAGGAATTGTTGTCGGCAATATTCGAGCGATAGAACGCTGTCTGGAAGTTGGCTTGAGTGTGGTCGCAACCAAGATAGTGGCTGCCGGGTCCAACCTGCCGGATAGCATCCATTGCCTGACCATTCTCGGACAGGTCAACACCTTCCGCGATTTTCTGAGCCATGCCGAGCTGGTCGATATCCATCATGAACTTTTCATAAGACGAAACCAGACCGCCTTCGAGCCAACCTGCCGCGTGCAGCACGAAATTCGTCCCGGCAAGAAGCGTCGAATTCAAGGTATTGGCGCTCTCATAGGCTGCCTGTGCATCGGAAACCTTCGAAGCACAGAGCGAGCCGCCGGTGCGGAAAGGCAATCCGCAACGGCGTGCCAGTTGCGCGGCGCCATAGGAAACCAGCGAGGGTTCCGGTGTGCCGAAGGTCGGCGCGCCTGATTGCATGGAGATCGACGACGCGAATGTTCCGAAAATCACCGGAGCGCCCGGACGAATCAGCTGGGTGAAAGACGCACCCGCAAGAACCTCGGCCAGAACCTGCGTCAGCGTGCCTGCCACTGTCACAGGGCTCATGGCGCCTGCGAGAATGAACGGCGTAACGATGCAAGCCTGATTGTTGCGCGCATATACCTTCAAGGCGCCCAACATGGTTTCATCGAACACCATGGGAGAATTCGCATTGATCAGGCTGGTCAAAACCGTATTTTGATCAAGATAGTCCTCGCCGAACACCAGCTTGCACATGGAGATCGTATCTTCCGCACGTTCCGGCGCTGTGACAGAACCCATGAACGGCTTGTCGGAATATTTGATGTGAGCATAGACCATATCAAGATGGCGCTTGTTGACCGGCACATCGACCGGCTCGCATACGGTACCGCCCGAATGGTGGATGGACGGCGCCATATAGGCGAGTTTGACGAAATTGTTGAAGTCTTCGATTGTCGCGTAGCGGCGATTGCCGTCAAGATCACGCACGAAGGGCGGTCCGTAAACGGGTGCGAAGACAGTGGCGTTGCCGCCAATCTGAACAGAACGCTCCGGATTGCGCGCATGCTGCGTGTAGATTGGCGGAGCAGTCTTCAGCAGGGAACGCGGAAGGCCTTTAGGGAAATGCACGCGCTCGCCTTTGACATCGGCACCTGCCTCTTTCCACAGTGCCAAGGCTTCCGCATCGTCGCGAAATTCAATGCCGATCTCTTCAAGCACAGTATCCGCATTGGCCTCGATCAGCGCCAAACCTTCTTCATCCAACACTTCATAGGTGCGGATCTTGCGCGTGATATAGGTCAGCGACTTGCCGGGACCCCCACCAGAACGGGCAGCGCGCCGTGCAGCAGCACCCGCACCAGCGCCGCGGCCGCGACGTCCACTGCTTGTCTCCGCTTCCGCGGGGGCATCGACTGGCGTTTCCTCAATCATTTTCTTGTCTCCTCAGCGCGTCACAAGCGCAGACTTCTTCTTAAGCAAATCAAATCTAACCCTGGCAGTTGCAGGGGCGTTTCCGTGTGCGGCACCGGGTGGCGCATCGGAGACAAACAGCCGGTCGTTTTCGTCATTTACTAGGTCGCATTTAAGCGGTGCGTTTTCAGCAACTTGCCCGATATGTTAAACAAACACCAGTTATGTTAGTGACATGTGCATAACGCTTGAGAGGAAGCATACCCATGGCCGATGATGAAATCATTCTTTCGGAGCTTTCGGACGATGAACTCGTCGAGCAAATGCATGACGATCTGTATGACGGGCTGAAGGAAGAAATCGAGGAAGGCACCAATATCCTCCTCGAGCGCGGCTGGGTGCCTTACCGCGTTCTGACCGAAGCTCTGGTCGAGGGTATGCGCATCGTCGGCGAAGATTTCCGCGACGGTATTCTCTTCGTGCCGGAAGTGCTGCTTTCAGCCAACGCGATGAAGGCGGGTATGTTTATCCTGCGTCCTCTCCTTGCGGCAACCGGCGCGCCCAAACAGGGCAAGCTCGTGATCGGCACGGTCAAGGGCGACATCCACGATATTGGCAAGAACCTCGTCGGCATGATGATGGAAGGTGCAGGCTTCGACGTCATCGACCTTGGTATCAACAATCCGGTCGAAAAATATCTGGCAGCGATCGAAGAGCACAAACCCGATATTCTCGGCATGTCGGCACTCCTCACGACAACCATGCCCTACATGAAAGTCGTCATCGACACGATGAAGGAAAAGGGCATCCGTGACGACTATGTCGTTCTGGTTGGCGGCGCACCTCTAAATGAAGAGTTCGGCAAGGCCGTCGGCGCCGACGCCTATTGCCGGGATGCGGCGGTTGCGGTTGAGACCGCCAAAGCTTACATGAAACGCAAGCACAATCAGCTTTCGGGAGCTTGATGGCATGCAAAACGGCCGCATAAGCATGCGACCGTTTTGTTAGCAATAAATCAATAAACGGCTGAGGCCCGAGACGGCCTTAAGCGTTAATTAATTGGCAGCCTTTGCCACGCGATGACCAGCGCTCTGGGTTGCGTTTACGGTGTTGGCCGTATCCTGACCCATGCCACGAATGGTATTGGCACAGCCGGCAAGTGCGACGACTGCAAGCACAGCGGCAATCGGAGCGATATGTGATAGTTTCATGGACGGTATCTCCCGTTCTGCTAGAATTAAATCCAACGCTGGAACAACGCGATGGAGTAAAATCAGTTCCATGAATGCAAGCCAAAAGTCAACGAAATCACCGGAGACCGTACGGGTCATTGCGTGCGGCATGATTGCGCGCGAAATCCTGGCGATACGTGAACAATTTGGCCTCGACCATATTGATCTCAAGTGCCTCCCCGCGATCTATCACCACTATCCCGACAAGATTGCGCCATCGGTCAATCGAGCGATTGTCAAAGCCAAAGCGGAAGGCATAACACGCATATTTGTCGGCTATGCAGACTGCGGTACGGGTGGCATGCTTGATCGCGTCTGTGAGAAACACGGCGTCGAACGTATCGCCGGTCCGCATTGCTTTTCGTTCTATGTCGGTAATGAAGCCTTCGCGTCACAGTGGGACGACGACATGACGTCGTTTTTCATGACGGATTTCCTCGCCCGCCATTTCGAAGCGTTTATGGTCAAGCCGCTGGGATTGGATCGGCACCCGGAATTGCGTGACATGTATTTCGGTAACTACACAAAAATGATTTATATGGCGCAAACAGATGATCCTGAACTGAGCCTCAAGGCCGAACGGGCTGCAGCCTTCCTCGGCCTTGCCTATGAGCGGCGCCTTACTGGTTACGGTGATCTTGTGCCAGCTTTGACCGCCGCCGCTCACCACATATGACGTCATAAAGCACCAGAAAGAGCCATTTCACGATGTTTCGCGCCGCTATCGCCACGATTCTCCTTGTTTCTTGTGCAGGTTTTGCCCACGCGGATGGGGCAATCAC
The DNA here is from genome assembly GCF_964253365.1 of Phyllobacterium sp. LjRoot231. Taxonomy (NCBI): domain Bacteria; kingdom Pseudomonadati; phylum Pseudomonadota; class Alphaproteobacteria; order Hyphomicrobiales; family Phyllobacteriaceae; genus Phyllobacterium; species Phyllobacterium sp. LjRoot231. The sequence continues at coordinate 2,365,100 of NZ_CAXUQT020000001.1, read as the reverse complement.
GCGAATTATCACGAAGTCTGATCAGGCCCGTCTCGACAGCTATGAAGACACTAGGAACAAGGCAATCGATGCAGCAAGAAAAGGCGGCACTCCAACCGACGTGAAACGGTTGGAGGAAATCCTGGCCAAGCCCCACCTGCCCTTCAGTGAAGATTTCGACATGACTGGCGAATGGAAATGTCGAACGGCAAAGCTTGGCAACGAACCGGCGCTGGTGATCTATGGCTGGTTCAAATGCCGTGTCACCGACGATGGGTCAGGCTGGATGCTTGAAAAAACAAGCGGTTCCCAGCGCACCAAGGGTCGTTTCTACACTGAAAGCGATAAACGCCTGACCTACCTTGGCGTTGGCTATGTTGCAGGTGAGAAGCCGAAGAATTATGGCGCCGGTCCGGACATCGACCAGGCAGGTTATACTTACCGAACGGCAAAAAATGAGTTTCGAATCGAGTTCCCTGCACCCGCCCGCGAATCTCTCGTGGATGTACTTGAACTGAAGCGCTGACATTTTTCGTCATTGCAATGTCACCGATGTCGCGCCATATGCGTCAAAATGTGAACGAAGACGAGAAGATGGCCGCTATCGACGCAGAAGATAAAATGAAGCCGGAAGAAGCGGCTGTGCATTCAACAGCGGATAATGACCCCCGCCCGCTCTCACAGGTCTTCGAGGATTTGTCGCTGACCGCCACCGCGCCCGTGTCATTCACTGAGCTTGAAGACGCCTTCACCGATCGCAGCTTCGCTGCACTGCTGACGTTTTTCGCCATTCTGAATCTCCTGCCCTTGCCACCGGGTACTGGCGTCGTAACCGGAATTCCTCTCGTTTTGGTCTCGGTCCAGATGGTAATGGGCCGCGAATCTGTTTGGCTTCCGGCTTTCATGCGAACGAAAACCATCTCCCCGGATCGCTTCCGTCTGGTCTCCGACAAGGTTGTTCCTTGGTTGAAATGGCTGGAAAGGTACATTCGACCGCGCAACTGGCCATTCGGACGACGACAGGGTGATCGCTGGCTGGGTGCGTTTACCACCATTCTCGGCATGTCGGTCGTCCTGCCCATGCCGCTTTCCAATTGGTTGCCGGCTTTGGCCACCGCTATCATCGGCATTGCGCTGTGCGAGCGCGACGGCAGATTGATGTTTGGCGGACTGGTGCTGGGTGTCGTCTCGATCGGCATTGTCACGGGCTTTGCTTTCATTGCCGCAAGCGTTCTCGCCTACGCCGCCAGTTTCTGGCCTTTCTAAGAAAATTACCTGTCGCAAAAACACCAATGGCACACGTCGCATTTGAGTGCGCGCGCGTCGTGAGATAGCAAGCTTAACCCCTGATTTTCCGGCAAAAGGGTCCTCGTCGGAGGATGAATTGCATGGCTGATCTCATTGTCGTTTATTGGCGGGACATTCCCGCTCAAGTGACCGTCAAAAAAGGACGCCAGGCAGCCAAGCGCGAGCTTCCGATTCGTTTTACCGAGGCCATCGACATGTGTGCGATGCGCATTGGCGCGAAAGATTCCGATGCCTATCTGGCGGAATGGCGCCGCGGCACTCCGGTGCCTGTGAGTGACGATCTGGAGACCGAGGCTGACACAGCCCTCGCCCGTATTGACAATGAATATGATCGGGAACGCCTTGTGGCGCTCGTAAAGGCAGGTGGACATGACAATTCATGAATTCAAAGCGAAGCCCCAGCAGGATCAAATGAGCAAAATCGCAGCATCCATTGAAGTCGCGGCACGCCAGGCTATTGAATCGCAGGATTTGCCCGGTCTGTTTCCGGCTGGCACCCGCGTCTATATCACAGACATGGGAACCGACAGCGTCGATACGCTGACGGCGGCCGCGAAGCGCATTCATGATCTTGGTTACAAGCCAGTTCCGCATTTTGCCTCGCGCCGTCTGTCGTCCAAAGGAGCCCTTGAGACCCGCGTTCGCCGCGCCGCGCAGGAAGCTGGCGTGACTGACGTTCTCGTCATTGGCGGTGGTCTCGAGCGTCAGACTGGTGAATTCTCCTCCACGATGGAAGTTCTGGAAACAGGCTTCTTCGACAAATACGGCATCACCGAAATGGGTGTCGCCGGTCATCCCGAAGGCAGCCCGGAATTCTCCGAAGCGGTTGCGATCGAAGCACTGCGCCTGAAGAAGAATTTCGGTGAACGCACCGGCGCCAAACTGCGCGTCGTCACCCAGTTCGGTTTCGATGCTGACCGCTTCATCCGCTATTCGGAATCGCTGCGCCAGCATGGCGTCGACCTGCCTGTGCATCTCGGTGTTGCAGGCCCTGCCAAAATCACCACCCTGATCAAATATGCTGCCATGTGCGGCGTCGGCAATTCGATCAGCTTCCTGAAGAAGAATGCACTGTCGCTGACCGCCCTCGCCACCAGCCATTCGCCGGAAGGTGTCGTTGGACCAATCGAGCAGCATGTTATTTCCAGTCCGACCTCGGTCATCAAGCAAATCCACATCTTCCCGTTTGGTGGATTGAAGAAATCGTCCGAGTGGCTCGTCGATCGCGGCTCATGGAACGTAGATAGCGGCCAATACGCATCTGCAGCCAGCAATTGAGGATATCCTGAATGACCCGCACGATCGTTGCCTCGGCGACCAGAGAAATCATCATCGGATTTGATCAGCCCTTCTGCGTGATTGGCGAAAGGATCAATCCGACCGGTCGCAAGAAGCTCGCCGCCGAAATGATCGTCGGCAATTTCGATACGGTCATCAGGGACGCGCTGGAACAGGTTGCTGCGGGCGCGACCATGCTGGACGTCAATGCGGGTGTTACCGCGGTCGATCCCAATGCGACAGAGCCGGGACTTCTGGTTCAGACGCTTGAAATCGTTCAGAATTTGGTGGACGTACCGCTATCGATCGACAGCTCGGTAAGCGCTGCCATCGAGGCGGCGCTGAAAGTTGCCAAAGGCCGTCCCCTGGTCAATTCCGTGACCGGGGAAGAGGAAAAACTCGAGGCAATTCTGCCGCTGATCAAGAAGTACAATGTTCCAGTCGTTGCCATCTCCAATGATGAAACCGGCATTTCCATGGACCCGGATGTCCGCTTTGCAGTCGCCAAGAAGATCGTGCAACGTGCTGCCGATTTCGGCATCCCTGCCCATGACATCGTCGTCGATCCGCTGGTCATGCCGATCGGGGCGCTTGGCGATGCCGGTCGTCAGGTTTTCGCACTGCTGCGCCGCCTGCGCGAAGAATTGAAAGTTAACACCACCTGCGGCCTGTCGAACATTTCCTTCGGTCTCCCCCACCGTCACGGTATCAATGCCGGCTTCATCCCGATGGTGATTGGCGCTGGCATGACCTCGGCGATCATGAATCCCTGCCGTCCGCAGGAAATGGAAGCCGTTCATGCAGCCAACGTTCTGAACGGTACAGACGCCAATTGCACCTACTGGATCAAGAAATATCGCGACCACCAGCCGGCAGCAGCAGGAGCAGCTCCCGCTGTATCCGTCCCTGCAGATTCCGCTGGCGGCGGGCGCCGTCGTGGCGGACGCGAGGCGCGGCGCGGCGCCGCAGGCTGACGGTTTGCGTTACGCAAACTGACCAGCATAGAAAGGCGGTGGACGGCTAAGCTGCCCCTCGCCTGAAAGTTTTGGAGTATCGCTCGTGAACGCACCCGTCAAAGCACCAGAGGCATCGGCAAAGGAAGCGCTCGTTCTCTTCATGCCGTCGGGCAAGCGTGGGCGTTTTCCTGTTGGAACCGCGGTTCTGGAAGCTGCCCGCACCCTCGGCGTCTATGTCGAAAGTGTCTGCGGCGGGCGCGGCATTTGCGGGCGCTGCCAGGTCGAGGTGCAGGAAGGCCGTTTTGCCAAGCACGGCATAACCTCCTCCAACGATCACATTTCAGAATTTGGCCCGAAAGAACAGCGCTACGCCGAAAAACGCGACCTGAAGGAAGGTCGGCGTCTTTCGTGCTCCGCGACAATCCTTGGGGATCTTGTGGTTGACGTCCCGCAGGACGTTCAGATCAATGCCCAGGTCGTGCGCAAGGACGCCGATACGCGCATTATCGAGCGCAACCCGGCTGTTCGCATGTGCTATGTCGAGGTGGAAGAACCCGATATGCACAAGCCGCTTGGGGATCTCGATCGTCTGAAGATTGCCCTTGAAAATGAATGGGGTGTCCGCGATCTGGAAGTCGATACCTACCTTTTGGCCAATGTGCAGAGAATTTTGCGCAAGGGTGAATGGGGCGTGACCGCCGCTATTCACTACGACGAGGAAACCGCGCGTCCAACGATGATCGGACTTTGGCCGGGCCTCAAGAACGAGGCTTACGGCATTGCCTGCGATATCGGCTCAACGACCATCGCGATGCATCTGTCGTCGCTCCTCTCGGTTCGCACCATTGCTTCCGCTGGTACGTCCAATCCGCAGATACGCTTCGGCGAAGACCTGATGAGTCGCGTTTCCTACGTCATGATGAACCCCGATGGCCGCGAGGGCATGACCTTGGCTGTGCGCGAAGCGATCAACCGCTTGATCGATAAAGTATGCGCTGAGGGCGGTGTTGCCCGCGAGGACATTCTTGACGCGGTCTTCGTCGGCAATCCAATCATGCATCACCTCTTCCTTGGCATAGACCCAACGGAACTTGGCGGCGCACCTTTTGCGCTCGCCGTTTCCGGCGCAGTCCATCTCAAGTCCTCCGAAATCGGCTTGCCGATGAACCCTGGAACGCGGGTTTACATGCTGCCGTGCATTGCCGGACATGTCGGCGCCGATGCTGCTGCTGCAACACTGGCAGAAGGCCCGCACCGCCAGGACGAGATGATGCTGCTCGTCGACGTCGGCACCAACGCTGAAATTGTTCTGGGTAACAGGCAGCGGACAGTCGCAGCATCCTCACCTACCGGCCCCGCTTTTGAGGGTGCAGAGATTTCCGGTGGTCAGCGCGCCGCGCCCGGCGCCATTGAGCGCGTGCGTATCGATCCCGTGACGCTGGAGCCGCGTTTCCGCGTTATCGGCACAGAACAATGGTCAGACGAGCCGGGCTTTAACGAAGCCGTGCAAGCCAGTGGTATTACAGGGATATGCGGCTCCGCCATCATTGAGGTCATTGCTGAGATGTACCTCTCCGGGATCATTTCGGAAGACGGCGTTGTCGATGGCAGTCTCGTCGCAAAATCCCCGCGCGTCAGAGCAACCGGTCGGACTTTTTCGTATCTTCTGCACGAAGGTTCGCCAGCCATAACAATCACCCAGAACGACGTGCGCGCGATCCAGCTTGCAAAGGCCGCGCTTTATGCTGGTATCAAGCTATTGATGGACAAGCTTGGCATCGATCATGTCGACCAGATCAGGTTTGCCGGGGCCTTCGGATCCTTCATCGATCCAAAATATGCGATGGTTCTTGGGCTCATCCCCGATTGCGATCTCGATAAGGTCCAGGCCGTAGGCAATGCGGCTGGCACAGGCGCCCGGATGGCCTTGCTCAATCGCAACTATCGCCGCGAAATCGAGGATACGGTCACGCGCATCGAGAAGATCGAGACGGCATTGGAGCCAAAGTTCCAGGAACACTTCGTCTATGCCATGGCCATGCCAAACAAGATCGACCCCTTTCCAAAGCTGTCAAAGGCCGTGACCCTGCCACCGCGCAAGAATGTCAGCGAGGATGGTGTGGCAGGCGATGCAACCCCACGTCGCCGGTCTCGCGAAGATCGGGCAACGCGCCGCAACCGCGAATAGCTTTGTCCGGCACTCAATTTCCGCTATCACACATCTACGATGATTGATTCCGGAAATATTTCTCATGATAGCCTGCTTTGACATTGGCGGATCTGCCATCAAAGGCGCAATTGCTTACTCGCCTGAAGATATAAGACCGCTGCCAAAAGTTCCGACACCGCTACTAGACTTTGATGCCTTCGCGTCAGCTATCGAAAAGATCGCAGCAGACGGCGGTGCTGACCCCAAAAGCTTGATATCGATTTCCATCGCAGGGGTTGTCGATTCCGATACGGGCAAGATCACTTGCGCCAATATTCCATGCATTCATGGCCGTGCATTGGTCGCTGATCTCAGCGAAAAGCTGCAAAGGCCGGTGCTCGTCGCCAATGATGCCGATTGCTTTGCGTTATCCGAAGCCGTTGTTGGCGCGGGACGCGGCCACCGTATCGTATTCGGTGTCATCCTTGGCACAGGTGTCGGTGGTGGCATTGTCATCAACGGCAAGATTCACGAAGGCGCTGGCGGTTTCGCTGGCGAATGGGGCCATGGACCCGTCTCGGCAACCTTGGCGGGCAATCCGCCTGTCGCTATTCCGCGCTATGCCTGCGGCTGCGGCCAGGTCGGCTGCGTCGATGCAGTCGGCGCGGCCCGCGGCATGGAAAGACTGCACGCCCACCTGCATGGTGTGGATCTGCCGAGTACCGGGATTATCGCGGCGTGGAATGCCGGCGACCCCGCAGCCGAACGCACCATTGAAGTCTACATCGATATCGTCAGTGGCCCACTTGCGATGACGATCAACGTCGTCGGCGCATCCATCGTGCCCGTTGGTGGAGGGCTCGCCAATTCTGTTCGCCTTATCGAGCGACTGGATGAAGCGGTTCGCGCGCGCATTCTGCGGAAAACCGATAAACCATTGGTCATCCCGGCAGAACTGAAGATTGAACCCGGCCTCATTGGCGCAGGTGTCCTCGGGTTGATGGAAATGGCCAAATGAGCATCCTTCTGGAAGTCTGTGTCGACAGCTCCGAGGGGCTGGCGGCGGCCATCGCCGGTGGTGCGGACCGTATTGAACTCTGTTCGGCGCTCGAACTGGGCGGACTGACGCCAACACCGGGACTGATCGGACAGGCTGCTGTCTCCCCTATCCCCATATACGCCATGATCCGTCCTCGCCCGAGCAATTTCGTTTTTGTTGAAGCCGATATTGACGCAATGCTGCGTGAGATCGATGTCGTGCGTTCCGCCCGGCTAGCTGGTGTGGTTTTCGGTGCCAATCTTGCCAACGGTCAGCTCGACCACACGACACTCGAACGCCTCATCAGACAATGCAACGGTCTGGGCGTTACGCTGCATCGCGCATTCGATCTCGTCCCGGATCTTGCTGAAGCTGTCGAGATGGCCGTCGATCTTGGATTCGAGCGCATCCTGACATCGGGTCGCGCACTGACGTCCCCTGAGGGGATGGATGATCTGGAAAAGACATTTAAACTTGCCGCAGGCAGAATCAAGATCATGCCCGGCTCCGGCATCAACATCAGCAATGTCAGTTTGCTGCTGGATCGCATTCCGTTTGACGAAATCCATTCATCATGCGCCGTGACCGCGCCCGTGATCAGCGAAGCGGCAAGGCGGCTCGGATTCGAAACCGCATCACAGAAGCAGACGAGTGTGGACCTTGTCAGAGCATTGAAGGATTACTGCGCAAGCAGATAAGAGGCTTTTTGAGAATTCAACCTGATGAGTCAGCTGGTGCGATTTTCGAGAACCGGAGCGCAGCGGACGTATTGGTCCGTGAGCACCGGAAGCGCAGAAAATCACATTAGATGGCCATCAGGGTGGATTGGCAAAAGTCTCTAGCAGCTAAGCTTGCCAGTCCGCTCATACCCTTCAAAATAAACCCGTAGATGCTGTGCGACAGCTTTGACATGCGCACCCGCATTCTTCGCAATAAGCATGCCGAGCTTGGATTCGCCAAGTGGTGGCAGACCGTGCTCAGCGCCGAGCTGCACCATATTGTCTTCCAGAAGGAATTTCGAAAAAGGCGCAACGGCAAGATCTGCGACGATTGCCGCACGCTGACCCATCGTATGGGCGCTCATATAGGCAACGCGATATTCGCGGCCCGCACTTTCAAGCGCACTGATCGCGTTGGCGCGCCAGATGCACCCCTCTTCCCACATGGAAAGCGGCAAGGGATTACGTTCATGGGCTGTGCCGCATTTGGCACCCGCCCAGATGATGTCCTCGGTCATGAGAACTTCTATGTCATCCATCTTGGCCAGCGTCTCATTAACGTTGACCAGAGTGACATCAAGCCGTTGCTCGTCCAGGCGCTTGCGCAAATTGTTGCTCTGATCAATGACCACATCGACGGTCACGTCCGGATGAGATTCCGCAAAACGCTTCAAGACAAACGGAAGCACCCGTTCGCCGATATCGTCCGGCGCACCAAGCCGCACAACACCGGAAACCGTCGGCGCTATGAACTTCGCAACCGTTTCGCGATTGAGCGCCAGCATGCGCCTTGCAAAGCCAAGGAGAACTTCGCCGCTCGGTGTCAGTTTTACCGAACGCGCGTCCCGTTCGAGCAGCACGTGGCCCAACGTTTCCTCCAGCTTTTTGATTTGCATGGAAACAGCCGAGGGGGTGCGAAACACCGCATTGGCTGCGCTCGAAAAACTGCCAGTCTCGGCAATCATCGCAAAGGTACGCAAGACATCGAGGTCCAGGATCGGAATGGGATGATGCATCGGGGCTGACATGGCGCATTCTCCTTCATCAATTTTTCTGAAACATAGTGTTTCGTAATTTCGTTTGATTGAACATCAACTTCGGGCGATAGTCAAGATCATGAAACGGACGCCAATGAAAATTGTGGCCCCGCCGAAAGAAGGAGAAGGAAAATGAGCACTTGTGATGAACTATACCAGAGCGACACGAGAAGTTTCGCAGAACGCATTGCTACTTCAGTTGTCGATCGCGCGAATCGCCTGGCCGCACGCATTAGAACAGGACGCGAGATTTTCATCCGTGAACGCCGCCTGCGCGCTACGGAACTGGCACTTGATGGATTGCCGGAATACATGCGTTGCGACATTGGCTGGCCGGATCTTTATGAACGGCAGGTTGGCGAATGCAATCAGCTAAAAAAGTCGCGGTCCTAAAATCATGAACCAGTCAACTCAAGGGAGCAGATAACAGTCCATCTGCTCCCTTTTATTATATGTGATACCTGCGCTTTTGCGACACAGGTTCCCTCCCTTCCATTTAGAATAATTCTATGGTTCTATCTGAAAAAAAGCTCTCGAGACCACGCCCGTAAGTTGAAGTTGTTACTTCAGTTGCGACATGGCCTTAAAGCCAGATACGGGAACCTAGAATCAATGGATCACATCGGTCTCAATAAGCGCTCTTTCGTTTTCTTCCTCGTGCCGAACTTTTCGATGATCGCGTTTGCTACAGCCATCGAACCGCTCCGCATCGCCAATCGCATGCTTGGATACGAGGCTTATCGCTGGCGTCTGGCTTCCGTGGATGCCAAGCCCGTCACAGCATCAAATGGCGTAGAATGCGCAGCCAATTCATCGCTGGAAGATGAGCGCCGGTACTTGACGGGTGAAGAACGGCCTTCCATGGTTTTCGTCTGTTCCGGTGTGCATGTCGAAAAATTCCAGAACAAATCGGTTTTTGCCTGGCTCCGCGAGGAGTTCAATCGCGGCGTTGCCGTCGGCGGCTTGTGCACCGGCGCACATATTCTTGCCGCAGCTGGCCTGCTTTCGGGCAAGCGCTGCGCAATCCACTGGGAAAACCTGCCAGGTTTCGCCGAAGCCTTTCCCAAGGCCGATGTGTATGCCGATCTCTTCGAAGTCGACGGCAATATTTACACTTGCGCCGGCGGTACTGCCGCTCTCGATATGATGCTGAAGCTGATCGGTGACGACTTTGGCGACAACATCGTCAATCGCGTTTGCGAGCAAGCGCTGACCGACCGCGTACGCAGTCCGCATGATCGCCAGCGACTGCCACTGCGTGCCCGTCTCGGCGTCCAGAACTCCAAGGTATTGACCATAATCGAATTGATGGAAGCTCGCCTCTCGGAACCCTTGTCATTGATCGAGATTGCCGACCATGTCGGCTTGTCACGCCGCCAGATCGAGCGGCTGTTCCGGCAGGAAATGGGCCGTTCCCCCGCCCGTTACTATCTTGAAATCCGCCTCGATCGTGCGCGTCACCTCCTCATCCAGTCGTCCATGCCGATCGTGGAAGTGGCAGTCGCGTGCGGATTCGTCTCCGCATCGCATTTTTCCAAATGCTACCGGGAACTTTACGGGCGCTCGCCGCAGCAGGAACGCGCTGATCGCAAGCAGTTGATGGCAGCATAATTTATCTGGATTCCCAGTCCTGCATTCGCTTCTGCCAGATACGCTCTCCGGACAGGCAATCGATCTCCGGCTTGTCCTGGGCCAGGATTAGCGGCAATTTCTGTGAAGGCAGCCAATCTGCTTTCTGCATCGTGGGGCTACCACCGGCTAGCTCCAGAACCAGTTTACGGCGCACTGCCTCGGGGAACTGGTCCCAGGAATTGACCGGGACCATAAAAGCGCCCGGCCCGCCAATGACGCAGCTACTGTAGTAAAGATCGAGGTCCTTCACCGCCCAGTCTGAGTAGAAATCTCCACGGGTCATCAGCGGCAAACCGTTGATCGTTATACCCTTGGCAACCGCCTGATCACGCGCCTCGGCCACCGGGCGGCCGTTGTTATTCGCGCCATCGCCCGAAATATCGATAACCCTTCGCAGCGCTTTGAAGCCGTTATTGTCAAAAAGGGTGCTGCTGAAATCGATAGCGCCGGAGATAGAGGTTCGGCTTTGCGTTGACGGAATCGGTTGATCGAGGGCAGTTGCCAGTTTTTCGGCGGAGTCGACGCCATCAACAAGCGTCCACGGAACAATGATACGTTGCACGTTCGATCCGGCCCACTCCACATAGGTAATTGCGACGCGGCCGTGAATACCGTCACGAATAGCGTCGACCACTTCCTTGCGGCGGAGCGCAGCAACATAGCCGTCGCGCTGGATTTTCTGTTCAAAGGTTTCCATAGAGCGGGAAGCATCGACCGCAAGAACCAGTTCTACATCGACGTCGATATCAGCTGATTGTGCGCGCGTCGAAAAACTGGCCAACAAAGCCGCCAGTGACAGAAAACTACAAAGAGTCTTCGTGCGCGATGACATGCGAGGAGTGTAACTCAAATCGCTAGAACGCAAAGCGACTTCAAGCTCGATCACATTCTGTTGAACAAAGCCGCCAAAGCAAAAATGACGCCCCCTTGGGGCGCCATTTTCGAGATAAACGCTGACGTTTAAGCCTTCAAGCGCTCATTTTCAGTATCGAACGGTGATTCTGGAATCACAGTCGCGTTGTGGGTCTTCCCCAGTATCTTGATCTCAACCTGAGTACCCAGCGCGGAATAGTCCGGCTTCACCATGGCAAGCGCAATGCTCTTGCCGAGGCGCCAGCCATAGCCGCCATGGGTTGCGCGTCCGATAAGTTCACCTTTCACATAGATCGGTTCACTGCCGCGCGCATCGACGTCCGAGACACCCGGAACGTGCACTTCAAGCGTGACGAAGTTCCATTTCAAGCCGTTTTCGCGCGCCTTGACCACAGCATCGCGGCCAATGAAGTCACCCTTGTTGGGATGAACGAAACGATCAAGACCGCTTTCAAAGGCGTTGTATTCGATCGACAATTCACGCGGAATCAAGCGGTAGGATTTTTCCACCGCCATGGCGGTCATGGCGCGGATACCGAATGGCTTGATACCGAATTCCGCACCGGCCTCAAGCAGCAGATCATAGATGGTGTTCTGCTGTTCGATAGGGTGATGCAGTTCCCAGCCGAGTTCGCCAACAAAATTGACGCGCAGTGCATGCGCCGTTGCGGTGCCGACGCTGATCTCCTTGCCGGAAAGCCACGGAAATGCCTCGTTGGACAGATCGGCACGCGTGAGCTTTTCCAGAACCTGACGGCTCTTGGGTCCAGCCAGCACGAGAACACCGTACATCTGCGTAATCGGACGCAAGGTGACCGAACCATCGCTCGGCAGGAGCTTATGCAGATAATCGTGGTCGTGGTTTTCGTAAGCACCCGCCGAAACGAGATAAAACTTGCCCGGCGACCATTCATAGACCGTGAATTCCGAGCGAACGCCGCCCAATGGTGTCAGGAGATGGCACAGCGCGATGCGGCCCTGCTTCTTCGGAATGCGATTGGCGAGGATCGAATCGAGCCACGCGCGCGCGCCAGGACCGGAAACTTCCATCTTGGCGAAAGCCGACATGTCGAGGAGCCCGACATTGTTCGTCACATTCTTGATCTCGTGACCGACATGCTCGAAATAGTTCGAACGACGGAACGACCAGAGTTCCTTGACCTTGCCATCGGCATCAGGCTTCGGATGGTTATGGTTCATCAGCACATCCGGCTTGTCGAGTTTGGCAACATCAAGCCCGTAACCTTGCGGTGCGAACCAGTTGGCACGCTCCCAACCATAGACAGTGCCGAATACAGCGCCCAGTTCCTTTTGGCGGTCATAGGAAGGCGAACGCTTCAATGGCCGGGCAGCGCCACGCTCCTCGTCCGGGTAGTGAACCGAGAAGACCTCGGCATAGGCTTCCTCATTCTTTTCCTTGAGGTAACCTTCGGTCGCATAAGGGCCAAAGCGGCGCGGATCGACGCCCATCATGTCAATAGAGGGTTCGCCCTCGACGATCCATTCGGCCAGCTGCCAACCGGCACCGCCGGCCGCAGTGACACCAAAGGAGTGTCCTTCATTCAACCAGAAGTTCTTCAGACGCGGAGCCGGTCCAATGATCGGGGATCCATCGGGCGTATAGGCGATAGCGCCATTGTAGACCTTCTTGATACCGACTTCGCCAAACGCCGGAACACGTGCGATAGCCGTTTCGATATGGGGCTCAAGGCGATCCAGATCTTCCTGGAACAGTTCATATTCGCTGGCGTCCGAGGGACCATCGACATAGCAGACCGGCGCGCCTCGCTCATAAGGTCCGAGCAGCAAGCCGCCATTTTCTTCGCGCATGTACCAAGAACTATCGCTCTCGCGCAGAACGCCCATTTCCGGCAGGCCCTTGGCCTTGCGCTCAAGAATAGCGGGATGCGGCTCGGTAACAATATACTGATGTTCCACGGGGATAACCGGCACATCGAGGCCGACCATCTTGCCGGTCTTGCGGGCAAAGTTGCCCGTTGCCGACACCACATGTTCGGCGGTGATGTCGCCCTTGTCAGTCCTTACCAGCCATTGGCCAGACGGCAATTGATCGATGCCGAGAACGGTCGTGTAGCGATAGATCGTTGCGCCGCGATCGCGCGCACCCTTGGCGAGTGCCTGCGTCAAATCCGCGGGCTGGATATAGCCATCCTCGGGATGCTGGATCGCGCCGAGAATGCCGTCCATTTCTGCGAGCGGCCAGATTTCCTTGACCTGTTCCGGTGTCAGCAGCTTGACCGGAACGCCGATGGTCTCGGCCACACCGGCATAATACATATATTCGTCCCAGCGATCTTTGGTGCGGGCCAGACGAATATTGCTGCAATTCGTGAAGCCGACATTCATGCCGGTCTCTTCCTGCAGTTCCTGATAGAACTTGACCGAATATTTGTGGATCTGGCCAACCGAATAGCTCATGTTGAACAACGGCAGCAGGCCGGCGGCGTGCCAGGTCGAACCAGATGTCAGTTCCTTGCGCTCGATAAGAACCACATCACTCCAGCCTTTCTTGGCCAGATGATAGAGCGTCGAAACACCCACCACACCACCGCCGATAACGACAACACGCGCCTCAGTCTTCATTTCACTCTGTCCTTTGGTATCGATCGACGGCCGGAACGGCTTCCAACAATTTTTTGCACTATGGCGTTTCGTATGTCCATCGCTAAGGCCTGTTTGCGACATGGCCAAAACACGCCGCGACGCGCATTAAACTGGCGGTATTTTATGGAAGCGCTCGGCAATTTCGATCCCCATTTAACGCAATGTGGAGGATTGGACCTTTAAAGATAGTCTTCTCGCGCCGCAGAACCTGAATCGAAGTCGAATGTCGAATATTTCCAGAAGCTCCACGAGAATTTCGGCCCGAATATTCTCACCATTGGTGTTGCTCGTCCTCGTTCTCGTATTTGTTACTGTTCTTCTATCTCTGCCTTTGGTCGTCCCAATCGGCCCGATGTACTGGGACACTTATATCTATCTCGATGCAGCCCAGCGCATAAAACTTGGCCAGATACCGGCTGTGGATTTCCTCGCCCCCGTCGGCGCCTTGGACTACTACCAGTTTTACTGGTTGCAGAAACTCTTTCCCGGCGGCCAGCCTACGTTAATTGCACAATGGTCGGTGTTGATTTCTGCAGCGCCCTTGATGGCTGTTGTTGTTGCCGCGATCGACGGTCACAGCCGGAAGATTGCATTTGCTGTCCTCATTCCGTTTCTGATCTTCGCCCTCTGCCCAACCAACACGCAGAGCTTTCATTCCTATCCGGGCGTCAATGGGTTCGGCATCTACAACCGTCATACCTCGCTCCTGCTTTACGTCTTGGTGAGCGCGCTGGTGTTTGTGCCGAACGGCAGGAAGCTTGCTGTTATTGCTGCACTGTCAATGTTGGCGCTGTTCCTGACCAAGATCACCGGATTTCTGGCGGGTGGACTGATTGGTCTCTTCGCGATTCTCGCAGGGCGTCTGATGTGGCGGCATGTATTGCTGGCCATGTGCATCTTTGCCGCGGCACTCTTACTCCTCGAGTTCAACCATGGAATGGTATCTGCTTATATCGAAAGCATCGTAGCACTGGTCCAGTTGAACGAAGGCTTGCTTCTGCCTCGCTTCCTGACCGTTTTCTCGATCAAACTCGACGTTATCCTTGCGGCGGCAGTTCTGATCCTGTTCCTGCTCTGGCTCGACCGGGCTACCCTTGTGGACCGTCTGCACGATCTGCGTCAGAAGCCGACAACCGCGAGCGTCGCAGCACTGCTGGATCGGGATTGGTTATGGATCTGCGTCACGCTGGTGGCCGGCATATTCCTTGAGACTCAGAATACCGGCAGTCAGGAGTTCATCTTTCTTTGGCCGGTGCTGCTTGCAATGTTGCGCAAGACACCGGCATTGACCGAAAGACACCGGCTGATTGTCTATTGCCTCGTCGCATTCACCGCGATTCCAACGATTACCAAGGTTATGCAGGGAACCTTGCGCTTTGTCGCGGTCGCGCCGACCTATGTGGCGGCTCCAGTCACGGATGTGAGAACGATGGGCCTCGTTTCCACCCGCCGAGATATCATGGAACGGGTAAATCTGTTGGAATCCCATTACGCGCTGAATGCCGGAGCTTATCGCCAGCTTGCCGAGAAGGAACAACTGCCGAGTTGGCAGCTCTATTCCGAGCTCGACTACCAGATGTATTGGGTCATCTCCGCCGATCGTGTCGTCAAAGCCCTCAAACAGTTCGAGAGCCAGAACGGCATTCATCTGAACCGTTTGATGACGCTGGATTTCGTCAATCCGTTTCCGTGGATTCTCGATCGTGACGCAACGCGAGATATCCAGATCGGCGCTGACCCGTTCCGTACGGTCGGCGGTTTGACGCAAGCAGAAGAAACGTCGCTCCGTGCAACCGACGGCGTTTTGCGCCCATCATGTCCTACGACCAGCGCCCGGCTTTCGCTGCAGAAGGTCTACGAAAAAGCTCTGGCGGACCGGATAATCGTAAAACTCAATGATTGTTGGGATTTGTTGCTCAGGCCGGATATTAAACTCTTCGAAAAACCCTGACAGCGGAAAGCCAGGCCAATCCCCGGCTTTCTCATAGAGCTCTGATCTTACTTTACCTGCGCTTTGACGAAATCCTTGACGATGCGCACGATACCCCGTGAAAGCACTTCATCGAGCGCCTTGATGAATTCGTCCACATGCTCCCGGCCGCAAATCAGCGGCGGTTCAAGGCGGATAACATTGCGATTGTACTCAGTGAAAGCGACTAGCACGCCATGGTCGCGCAGGAGGTGGCTGCCGATAAAACCCGGGAGCGACCCTTTTAGCTTGTCATCGAGCACCGCAAGAACCGGACGCAACACCACGGGAACAGTCTTGGAGAAATCATGGAACTCGAGGCCAATCATCAGGCCCTTGCCGCGCACATCCTTGATCATCGTCGGATATTTGGCTTTGAGCTCTTCGAGCTTTTGCAACAGATAGTCGCCCGTTGCCGCAGCATTATCGATCAAATGCTCGTCATAGAGAATATTGATCGCCTCGATTGACGTAACGCAGGCTTCGCCAATACCGCCAAAGGTGGCCATGGCATGGATCATTGCCGTCTTGGGCGTGCCGTAGGCCTTCATATAAACCTCGCGCCGGGCGATCATCGCGCCGACGGCCGCCTTGCCGCCGCCAAGTGATTTCGCAAGGGCAGTCACATCCGGGACAACGCCTGCATGTTCGAACGCATAGAATTTGCCCGAGCGGCCAAAACCACACTGAACCTCATCAGCGACCCACAGGACGCCATACTGATCGCATAACGCACGCAGCTTTTGCCAATATTCATTCGGCGCCTGAATGATGCCGCCACCGCCCTGGATGGTTTCCAGAACGATCACCCCGATTTCCGGATCGGAACGGAAGGCGTTTTCAATGGCATCGATATCGCCGAAAGGAACGCGGATTGTATTATCGACAAGCTTGAAGTCACCGCGATAAAGCTGCCCGTCCGTGATCGACAGCACACCCTTGGTCTTGCCGTGAAAGGAATTCTCGGCGTAAACGATCTTCGGCTTCTTCGGCCCGGCAGCGCGCTCGGCGACCTTGATCGCTGCCTCCATCGCCTCGGAGCCGGACGAGCCGAGGAACACCATATCGAGATCGCCGGGTGAGCAAGCTGCAAGATTATGCGCCAGGGCACTCGCATATTGCGACATGAAAGCGATGGCTATTTCCTGACGCTTCTCGTCCTGGAATTTCTTGCGCGCCTCGACAATCCGCGGGTGATTATGACCGAAAGCGAGCGAGCCGAAGCCGCCGAAGAAATCGAGAATGGCGCGGCCGTTCTGATCGTAATAGTGCATGCCTTCCGCGCGCTCGATCTTCACCTTGTGAAAACCGAGCAGCTTCATGAAATGCAGCTGACCGGGATTGAGATGTTTGGTGAAAAGCTCGGTCATGCGCGGCAGCGTCATCACCTTGGCCTCTTCGACCGAGATCAAATCTGGCTTGCGTACAAGTCCCTGCACCGCCTCGTGCTGTACCGCCGTAGTAACCTTGTTCATCGCCATTCCCCGTTATTCCGCCGCTATGGACGATGGTTGCCGCACGGTCTCACCGTCTTTAATATTGCGATATTCCTTGTAAGCCGCGATCAACATATCCTCATCGCGGTGTTGCGGCACCCAGCCCAGCTGACGTTCCGCTTTCGACACATCGAGTACGCACATTTCGTCAGCGATCAAATATTGCTCCGGATCCATGATCGGCCTGTTCATCCAGTCGAAGAAGTCGAGCGTTCTTTTCACCGCCCAAGCGGGTGTCGGCAGCAGGATCGATCTCGATCCGGCAAATTTTACCAGATCGCCCAGTAGTTTTCGCACCGGTGGCGGATTGAGTGAGCCAAGATTATACGCCTCGTTTGGCACGCCCGCCTTCCATGCCGCACGCGCCGCTTCGGCACAATCGAAGACCGAAATGAACTGATAGGGATTCTTGCCCGAGCCAATCATCGGTATCGGCAGGTTGTAATCGATCAGTTTGAACAGTTTTTCCAGGATACCAAGACGGCCTGGCCCAATGATCAGGCGTGGGCGAAACAGGGAAATATTCATCCCGCGCATGCGCCATTCTGCAGCCAATTCCTCGGTTTTGAGTTTTGACATTCCGTACTCGCCGAGCGGTGCGGCAGGATGGTCTTCGGTCTGCGGCCAGACGTAGGTATGGCCATAAATCATATCGGTCGTGTAGTGAACGAGCTTCTTGGCACTCGCCTTGTCCATCGCCTTGATGATGTTCTCGGTACCGAAGTAATTGACAGGAAAGAAGAAATCATGCCGCTTCGCCCGCACCTGCAATGGCGAAAGCATCTTGGCTGACAGGTTGTAGACCATGTCGTCAGCCTTGATTCCAACCGCTGCTATGGACTTGGGATCGGTCACATCGCATTTGACAAATGCCGCATCGCCATAGTGAGACAGATCACTTTTCAAGATGTCCGCAACAATGACTTCCTCGCCGCCGGCAACCAGCTTCGGCGCGAGATGCCGTCCGACGAAACCGTCACCACCAAAAATAATGTGTCTCATTTATTCAACTCACTCACGAAGATGTTGTGGAGGCGGGGGGCGTTTGCTCGCCAGGTTCTGTCGTTTCGTGGCGTCCGCTCTGGGCAATCAGAACGGTCCCGATCATGATGAAGGCGATGCCCGCTATCTTGAATGTTCCGAGTTCCTCCTTGAACACCGCCCAGGCGAACAGTGCGACGACCACATAGGCGAGGCTGAGGAACGGATAGGCGAAGGATAGATCGACCTTGGAAAGCACATAGAGATGGGACGCCATGGAGATGACGAACATGGTCAATCCAGCAAAAACCCAAGGATTGAAGACGATCTGGAATATTCGCTGGATAATCGTATCGGCACTGAAACTGACCGGTCCGAGCGTTATCATGCCGTATTTCAGCATGACCTGCGCCGCCGCGTTGGTCATGACCGTAAACAGGATGAACGGAATGTATTTTGTCATGTCAGAGCGGCCCCTTTAGCCCATCGACTGCGTAGCAAAGCTGCGTTGAAAAGACCCCAAGCACATTGCTAAAATTTGAAACATCGGACGGATTCACTTCACTCTTCCCATGCCAGTGCAACGCGCCCAGAAATTGGAATTGAATGCCGGGTCCCGCTCCTGTTCCAGTTCTTTCCATCTCGGAAATCCGGATTTGAAAACTGAGGCGCTCATCCGTTGATCCTTGTAAGGATTGACCCTCCCGCCAGCATCGGTTGTCATCTGGTCGAGACGTTCCAGCACTGCAAGAGTACGAGCACCGTGATTGGGAAAGTCCACCGTCAGCGTATAGCCCGCTTGCGGAAACGACATCATGCCAGGCGAAGCCGCATTGCCGAAGCGTTTGAGCACTGTCAGAAACGAGTTTTGCCGAGCCTCCCGCGTTGCAGCCAGCATTTGCGGTATGACCACACGCGCGCACTCTTCTGGGATAGCGCTTTGATGTTGATAGAGCCCGGCCTTTCCGTAAAGACGGTTCCAGTTCGATACCTGATCGAGCGGATAGAAAAAGCTCTGGTAGCCGCAAAGGTGCGGCTCCTGCTTCCGGCCTTTCAAATGATAGTAGGCAGCGTTGAACAGTTTGAGGCTCGGATAATTCAGCGCCGATATGGGAAGATCGAAAGGTACGCCAACTTTGGATTCCTTCGTTCTGGCTTCGAAATTTCCATTGCCCGCATGATTTCCCGTAATGAGAACACCGCGCCCTGCTCTGTTCCCTGAGCTTAACTGATCGACCCAGGCGACGGCGTATTCATTGTCATTGTCAGCCTGCGGCGCCAGATCGAAATATTCGTCGAGACTGGCGAACGCTCTTATCCGCTCAATCACATCCAGCGAATTGACCTTCATCAATCGGATGGTCGCGGAAAGGATAATGCCAGTTAGCCCAAGTCCGCCGATTGTCGCTGCAAACAACCTTGAATTCATCCCGGGTGAACAGGTGACCACGATGCCGTCAGACCTCAGAAGATCGAAACGCTCGACATGGCAACCGAATGTGCCACGGCGATGGTGGTTCTTGCCGTGCACATCGTTGGCGATGGCGCCACCCAGAGTGACAAAACGTGTTCCGGGTGTAACCGGCAGGAAATATCCGTGCGGCGCGGCAATCGCGATTATATCCGACAGCATCAGGCCGGCTTCCGCAGTGAGCAGGCCCGTTTGCGGGTCGAATGAGATAAGCTTGTCGCTTCCTCGCATATCCACCAGCGTACCGCGATCATTGTGGCAGCTGTCGCCATAGGATTTGCCGTTGCCGAACGGCAAAAAGCCGCCCGGTTGCGGGTGTCCATCGTCGAAAAGCTGTCGCACGGCATCAAGCGATATCGCCGCACGCAAATGTCTGTCGATACGTCCGAAACTGTCATAGCCAGCAGTCATACGCGCATGCCACCATAGAGCAGCAGCACCGCACCGATGGCGATCACGATCTGACTGCGCCAATCCGAGATGATGAAAACGACAGGGTCGTCGTGCATCTCACCGCGATGCGCCAGGATCCAGATGCGGATGTTGAGATAGAGCACAATCGGACACAGCGGCCAAATCAGCCATGGATACGAATAAAGACTGACCACGGCCTCGCTGTTCACGTAAAGCGCGAGGACCAGCGCAGCGGCAAAGGCCGATGAAACGCCGCATTGGGCGACGACTTCACGATCGGCCTGCCGGTATCCCCTGCCCGCAATGCGGTTCTTTTCGACAAGCGCAGTGTTCTGCAGTTCGACGTATCGTTTGACGAGAGCGAGGGAAAGAAAGAAGAACGACGAGAACGCCAATAGCCAAAATGAGCCTTCAATCTGGTTGGCCGCCGATCCCGCAAGAATGCGAAGCGTATAGAGACCAGCCAGCGTCAAAACGTCGATCAGCAGCATGCGTTTCAGCGACAACGAATAGGCCGTGGTTGAAATGAGATAGACCACCAGCACGGCGCCAAACACCCAGGACAATTGCGCGGCCAGCAAACCGGAAAGAGCGAGTAAAAAAACGGCGACCTTCAAGCCGAAGGAGATGGAGAATATACCGCTGGCAAAGGCGCGGGTCCTCTTCCTTGCATGCTGGCGATCCAGAGGAAGATCAAACAGATCATTGACAATATAAATTGCCGAGGCGGCAAATGAGAAAGCGAAGAAGGCAATGATTGCCTGGATAAGAATATGCCAGTCCGTAATTTCGTGATCGAGTATGGCCGGAACAAAAATCAGCGTATTCTTCATCCACTGATGCACACGCAGCATCCTGACAAAGGTTTTCCAGTTGGTCTTCGGCGCTTCGAACAATCTTGCCGAATGAACGCGCTGCCATTTTGCTGCCGCCCGGTCCGGCGCCACAACTACGGCTTCGCTTGCCGCATCGAACACCGGAACATCTGCCTTGCTGTTTCCCGCATAGGCAAATTTGACGTCACCAAATGTATCGAGCAGAAATTTTGTCTTGTGTGCGGACGTCAGATTGCGGCTTTCGTCGGTCGCGTAGACCGCATCGAAAAAACCCAGATATGCGGCAATGCTTTCGGCAAAATTGCGTGCGGCGCCGGTCGCAAGCACCAAACGGCGGCCCTTGGCGTGCTCCTCGCGCAGGTAAGCGACGAATTCCCCCCGGTAAGGTAGTATCGCCGGATCGATCGCGACACGAAGCGATATCTGATGCTTGAGATAGCCTTTACCCTTCAGCGCCCAGAAAGGCAGAAGAAAGAGATACAGCATGTTCTGTTTGAGCAGTTGAAACGTACTTTCCCACAGAAGATCAGTGGCTATAAGCGTGCCGTCAAGATCAACTACGAGATCAATAGCCTTGTTATCAGAACGAGCATCCACCACAACACATCCCTGAAGTCATGCACCTATTCAAGCCGGCAAGAATATTGCCTACCAGTCAGGGACTTATCGGGAAAGTAAAAATGAAGAGTGAAGCTGGCTGTACCGCGTGAACGATAGTTTGAAAAATAGTATCGACAGTGAATGAAGCATTAAAAATCCGGCTGAAAATTGATTCCAGCCGGTTCGTAAACTTCGTATGTAATGTAGCAAATCGCTAAGCTTACTTAATCGAAACCTTACCACCCTTGATTTCAACGGTCTCGCCGCCTGTCAGGGCTTCGCGGTCACCATTGGGGAAGGTCACAAAACAACCGCTGTTGCAGAACTCGATCTTCTCGCCGGCGCCAACCTGCAATTCGGTTTTGCTTGAGCCTTCAGTAACAACGATGGTCTGGGCGCTGGCGTCATCGTTCTTGACGCTGGCGGCAAATGCCGATCCAGCTGAAATGGCAGACAGAAGAACGGCAACAACAAACTTGTTCATATCTTTACGGTGCTTCCACCGCCTCTGTTACGGAGCCTCAATGGGCTCTTCAATAACAGTTATAACGGCATCAAGTTGAACGGCAACTGAACGGCCAGTTGTTTTTACAGCATTAGGGTCAGGACCTGTTCAGGGCCGCAGCGGCGCGTATGAGCGTCTTGAAGGCATCCTCATCTATTTCATCACCCTCATGCAAATCGATAGCGCGCCTGACGTTGCCCTCAAGGCTGGAGTTGAATAGTCCTGAAGGGTCCTCGAGCGAAGCGCCCTTGGCGAAAGTCAATTTCACGACACTCTTGTATGTCTCGCCGGTGCAGATCAGTCCATCGTGAGACCAAACCGGAACGCCTCTCCACTTCCACTCCTCCACCACCTCAAGGTCAGCCTGTTTGATGAGAGCGCGTACATTGGAGAGCGTCTTGCCCCTCCAGTCGTCCAGTTCCTTGATCCTCGCGTCGATCAGCCGAGAAGGGGATTCGCCCGTGGTCGTTGCGCTCTTTTTCATATTGTGTGCACCTCATTCGGCTGTTTTTCTATCTTGCGATAGGTACCAATCATCAATCATCCGCACCAGCCTGCATGAGGCCGGCATCCGTTCCTGCATTCCAAATCCACTCGCAAGGCCAAAATCCGCTGGAGACAATGCTAGCGTGTGTCTGCCAAAGATATTCTTAATCCAGCTCGGCTAGTCTGGCCCGGACCATATCCTTCACTAATTCTCTATCGATTTCCCAATCGACAGGGATCTGAAAGCAGTTCCTAAAGACGACAAATTTCCCCAACCTCACTTTGAAGTCTTCAATTACACGAGAACTGAAGGGTGAAAATGTTAGATGATGCTTGTATGCACAAACGCCAACTACATATTTCCCATTCCTGTGGATGGTGGGTACGTTCCAGGAAATTTTAGACTCTAGTTCCGGAAATTGGGTAAGAAGCACATCAATTACGGACCTGAGGGTCCTTTCTTTCGTAGGGTCCAGTGAGGCCAAATATTCGTCAACTGAATTGAATTTTGGGGGCTTCATTTCTTTCCGACTCCTCGTGTAAATGCCAAGTCCTGATCCTTGTCTGTTGCACTATCGGGCGGTTTACGTCTCTCGTTGCCTCGCGCCTGGAGCGGGGAGGCAAGCATGGTTATTGCAACAAACGTCAAAATAGATCGATGAATGAAACGAGAAATTCGTGGCCCGTATCCATTTACGAACCGTCTCAAAGTGAGGATTGCCCGATCATACGGGCATGATCAAGATGCAATACATCAACCCCATCTAAACTAGTCGGCGGAGCGACATTGCTTGACGTTATCGTTATGACCCAAATGCTTTTTCAATAGTATCACACTATAAAAAAGAAGATTATTGGGTGTGGGAAGTATTTTTAAATGTGCAGAGTCGTGATTTGTAGCCTCCTTGATCTTGACCAGTCCCGGCACATTCTGTTGATTGCTTTGAGGTAAATCTTCTGTCCATCCAGCTTGCTAAACCTACGATTCGCCGAGATTGTGAGAACATGATAATCAAATGCCCCTATTGCGGACCGCGGGACGTCATCGAATTCACCTATCAAGGCGATGCGACGCGGAGGCGACCCGATCCGGCATCGACCAATCAGGAAGCGTGGAATTCCTACATCTATGATCGCACCAATCCCGGCGGTTTGCATCGCGAGTTCTGGCTGCATGGCGGCGGTTGCCGCCAGCATCTCGTCATCACGCGCGATATGGCAACCCATGCGATTTCCTCGGTCGCATTTGCGCGCGACGCAGTGATTGGTGGGCGTTCATGACGAGTTCGCGGCATTCAAAGGGCGGACGTATCGACCGCTCCAAATCCATCAGATTCACATTTGACGGCAAGGCTTATAGCGGTCATCCAGGTGATACACTCGCTTCCGCTCTTCTTGCCAATGGCATCACGCTATTCGGTCGTTCGTTCAAGTACCACCGCCCGCGTGGTGTGTTTGCAGCCGGTAGCGATGAACCGAATGCGCTCGTCACCATTCTTTCCGGCGATGTGCGCGAACCCAATGTCCGGGCCACGGAACTTGAAATTTTCGATGGTTTGGTCGCCCGAAGTCAGAATCGATTTCCTTCGCTGGAACATGACTTCATGGCCGTCAACCAACTGGCCGGCCCGCTGTTTTCTGCAGGATTCTACTACAAGACCTTCATGGGCCCAGCGATCGGCCCGCTCAAAGGCACGCGCTTCTGGATGTTCTGCGAAAAGTTCATCCGCCGCGCCGCTGGACTTGGCAAAGCAGGCACGGCCCCCGACCCAGATCGGTACGAGCGCATGAACGCGTTTTGCGATGTCCTTGTCGTCGGTAGCGGACCCGCCGGTCTGATTGCGGCAGAAGCGGCCGCGGCGACGGGCGCGCGCGTCATCATCGCCGAAGAGCGTCCATTACCAGGCGGTTCGCTCCTTGCTTCCGGTGAGATGATCGATGGACGCAATCCTGCCGTCTGGGCCCGCGAAAAAGCGGAAGTGCTGGCGAATATGCCCAATGTCCGGTTCCTCACGCGCACATCTGTCTGGGGTTACTATGACGGCAATATTCTCACAGCGGTCGAACATGTCTCGGATTTCAAACCGAACCGGACGAAGGGCCAGCCACGTCAGCGCCATTGGGTCATCCGCACCGGCAAAGTGATTCTGGCGACCGGCGCATTCGAGCGCCCGATAGTCTTCCCCGGCAATGATTGTCCCGGTGTAATGCTTGCTGACGCGGTGCGCCGCTATGCGATAGAATATGGCGTTGCAGCCGGAAACAACGTCACCCTGTTCACTAATAATGACAGCGCCTATGATGCGGCCCGGATCCTCTCCATTGCCGGCGTCAACGTTACAGCTATCATTGACGTGCGGTCCGATGTTTCCGGTACCTGCCGGGATATCGCCAGCGTCGCCGGCGCCGAACTGCTTCTCGGCCACGCGGTCACCGCGACCCATGCTGGCAAGACGCTGAGTTCGATCTCAGTTCAGCATTTCAATGCTGAAACCGGCCGGGTTTCGGGTGTGCCGCGAGAAATCAAGACCGACTGTCTTGGTGTTTCGGGCGGCTGGTCTCCTGCCATCCACCTGGCCAGCCAGGCAGGCGGCAAACCGGAATGGGACGAGGATATTCAGGCGTTCCTGCCGCCGGAACCAAACCAGAACTGGGTGATGACTGGTTCTGCGGCCGGATACATGGATACGATCAGTGTCATGTCCGACGCTGCAACCAAAGGCTCCGCCAAGAGCAGACTTGTACTTCCGCCGGTCGAGGCACCGATGCTGGATTCGTCTCCAGCCCCGGTTTTTGAAATCGAACCCGCCGTGAAATCGCAGAAGGCTTTCGTCGATTTTCAGCATGATGTCACTGCTGACGATATCCGCCTCGCCTACCGCGAAGGTTTTCACTCGGTCGAGCATCTGAAGCGTTACACCACGCTAGGCATGGCGACCGATCAAGGCAAGACCTCCAATGTTCCCGGCCTTGCCATCATGGCCGACGTGCGCGGAATTTCGATCCCTGAAGCTGGTACGACACGGTTCCGCCCGCCTTTCACACCGGTTTCCCTTGGTACCCTGGCCGGTGAACGTTACGGCGACCTGCGTCCACACCGGTTGACGCCCATGCACGACTGGCATCTGGCAAACGGCGCAAAAACCTATGAGGCGGGCCTCTGGCATCGCCCAATGATCTATTCCAGCCACGGCGAAACAATCGAGCAGGCCTATACACGTGAAGCGCGAGCAGTTCGTGAGAGCGTCGGCATCGTAGACGTTTCCACGCTTGGCAAGATCGACATTCAGGGCCCGGACGCTGCGGAACTTCTCGACCGGGTCTATACCAACATGTTTTCTACACTGCCTGTGGGGAAGGCCCGCTACGGTCTGATGCTGCGCGAAGATGGCATCGCATTCGATGACGGCACGACCTGGCGCCTCGGCGAAACACAGTTTCTGATGACGACCACCACGGCCAATGCCGGCCCCGTCATGCAGCATCTGGAATACTATCTCGACTGCGTCTGGCAGGAGCTGCGGGTGCATCTGACCTCGGTCACGGATGTTTGGGCAGGCTCTGCTATCTCGGGCCCGAAGGCTCGTGCAGTGCTTGAAGCCTGTGTAACCGGCACCAAAGTCGATAACGAGACCCTGCCTTTCATGGGTATCGTCCACGGCAAGATCGCCGATGTGCCAGTAATGATCTGCCGCCTGTCATTTTCCGGCGAACTCGCCTACGAAGTCTATTGCGGTGCCGGATATGGCACGCATGTCTGGGAAGCACTTCTCGCCGCCGGCAAGCCTTTCGACATTGTCCCATACGGACTCGAGGCGCTCGGTACCTTGCGTATCGAAAAAGGCCATGTCACCGGCGCGGAAATCGATGGCAGGACGAGTGCGCATGACCTGCATCTCGATTGGATGCTGTCGAAGAAGAAGCCCTATATCGGCTCCGCCATGATCAACCGCGAGGGTCTCAAGGATGAAAACCGCTTGTCGCTCGTTGGGTTGATCTCGCTCGACAATCAATCGATCAACGGCGGCAGTCATATCGTGACAGATCCCCGTCCTCGAGAGCCCGCGGATAGTTTCGGTCACGTCACCGCCGCTTGCTATTCGCCGGCACTTGGCAAATATATCGCGCTGGCGTTGGTCAAGCACGGGACATCGATGATTGGCAACCGCGCCTTCGCCACGGACTTACTCCGCGACAAACATTGCGCCGTGGAAATCGTCAGCCACCACATGTTCGATCCAGAAGGGAGCCGGATGCATGGCTGAGCCTCAATCTCCACTCGGCAGAACGTTCATTCCGGGCGACCACGGGAATTCCGCAGCCGGTATTGGCGTGACACCGCGTGAGCGAAAAAACCTCTCGATCATTCAGGTTACTGCCTGGCCCGATACTATACCCACCGTGCTGACCGCAATCGGCAGCGCAACGGGTCTTGTTCTTCAGAACAAACCCGGTCTTGGCCGCGTCGCCGGCGAAAAATCTGTCTTTGGTTTTGCGCCTGGCCGCTACTTCGTGGTTAGCGCAACACCGGATCTCGAATCCCGGCTGCGCTCCGCTATCTCTCCGGGACTCGGGACGATCATCGACCTCACTCATGGCCGCACCGTCATCCGCATAAGCGGACCACGTTCGGAATGGGTATTGTCAAAGCTCTTTGCCATCGACTTTTCCGAGCACGCCTTCCCTATCGCCTATGGGCGCGCCACTCTGCATCACGATATTCATACCAATATCCAGCGCATCGATGATGAGACTTTCGATCTCTATGTATTCCGCACCTTTGCCCGTTCGTTCTGGCAGACGTTGGGGCACGCGGCTGAAGAAGTCGGCTACCGCGTAGAATAATCAATTCACCAAAATGCTTTTCGCCGGGACGCCCGCAACATAGACCTCGGCAATCGCTCGGTCGTCGCCTATGGTCTGCATGAGCATGAGTTCTTCCACCAGCGTCTCGACCGTCTCCATGCGGATGCGCATAGCGGGCGTAGCACGGGCATCGAGAACGACGCAATCCGCTTCGGTGCCCGGCACAAATGAGCCGATGGAATCTTCAAGTGATAGAGCCCGCGCGTTTCCCAACGTCACCTGATAAAAGGAGCGCAATGGGTGATAACGCTGGCCCTGAATGTTGAGTATCTTGTAGCCCTCATCCAGCGTGCGCAGCATGGAATAGGACGTGCCGCCGCCAATATCCGTCGCGATCGCGTTGCGAACATGCGATGCCCGAAGTCGCGCCAGATCGAACAGCCCACTCCCTATGAAAAGATTGGACGTCGGGCAGAACACAGCAATCGATCCACTATTGGCAATGGTGCTGACTTCCGCATCGCTCAAATGGATGCAATGGCCAAGCAGCGTCTTCGGGCCCAGCAGGCCGTAGTGCTCGTAGACCTGCGTGTAGTCGCGGCTCCACGGAAACAGTTCCGCAACGAAGGCGATCTCGGCTGTGTTCTCGCACAGATGCGTCTGCACATGCATGTCCGGAAATTCGCGCACCAGTGCACCGCTCATCTCCAGCTGCTCTGGTGACGAGGTCGGCGCAAAACGCGGTGTTATTGCGTAGAGTTGACGTCCCTTGCCGTGCCACTCCTCGATCAGCGCCTTGCTGTCGTCATAGCCAGATTGAGGTGTATCGAGCAGGCCGGGCGGCGCGTTGCGGTCCATCATCACCTTGCCGGCAACCATGCGCATATTGCGCCGGTGCGCCTCAGTGAAGAACGCTTGCACCGATGCCTTGTGCACGGAGCAATAGGCAGCCGCAGTCGTGGTCCCGTGACGGATCAGCTCGTCAAAGAATGCAGAGGCGATCCTTTCCGGATGGCCCTGATTGGAGAATTTTTGCTCCTCGACAAAGGTGTATCTGTCGAGCCACTCCATCAGCGCACCGGCATAGGAGCCGACCACCTGCATCTGCGGATAATGGATATGGCAGTCGATGAAACCCGGCATGATCAGATACGGATGGTGATCGATGATCTCGACGTTACGACCCTCGCCTGCCCGCAACTTTGCATAGTCATCTATCGCGACGATCTTGCCATCGCGAATGAGCAGCCCGCCATCCTCGAGATAAGTGAATGTTTCGGCGCTTGCCTCGCCATGCAGTGGCTCGTCGTGAAAGGTCAGAATACGACCACGCAACAATAACTCTGTCATGGCGTCACTTTTCCTGCCGTCGCACCGCGATACCACGCGACGATCTGCGCGCGTTCGTCATCGGTGATGTGCGTCAGATTGCCGGGCGGCATGGCATGGCTTGCACCCGCCTGAATATAGATCTGGCTCGCATGGGTCGCGATCATTTCATCCGTATCGAGGCGTACCCCCATTGGCGGCATCATGATCCCTTCCCAGGAAGGTTCCGCCGCGTGGCACATGGAACAACGCCCCATCACCGTATCACGGACCTGTTGGAAATTCTGCGCAGCCAGAAAAGGTTCGGCGGCACGGGAAACCTTCTCCTCGCCCGTCAGGACTTTGGGAACCGTCGAAAGCCAGATGATAATGATGAAAAGGATCGTGCTCGCCAACCATGTCCAGTGCGGGTTGCCGGTGCCCGCATGCCTCGAATTGAAATAATGCCGAATGAGGACGCCGATGATGAATATCAGCGCGGCAATGATCCAGTTGAATTCGGTGGAGGTAGCGAGCGGATAATGGTTCGACAGCATCAGGAAGATAACGGGGAGCGTCAGATAGTTGTTGTGCGTCGAGCGCTGCTTGGCCTGCTTGCCGAGCTTCGGATCGGGGGTCTTGCCCGCAATCAAATCGGCAACGACCTTTTTCTGATTGGGGATGATCAGCAGGAACACATTGCCCGTCATGATCGTCGCGGTGAATGCGCCAAGGTGCAAAAGTGCGGCGCGTCCCGTGAATAGATGCGTGTAGCCCCAGGCCATGAAAACAATCACGCCGTAGAGGATGAGCATCAGCACGGTATCATTGGACTCCAGCGGAGATTTACAGAGCAGATCATAAATCAGCCAACCGATTGAGATCGACGCGAGCGAGATCAGGATAGCCACAGGCGTCGAAACATCGAGCACATTGCGGTCGATCAGAAATAGATCGGCACTGCCATAATAAACGATGCAAAGCAGCACGAAGCCGGACAACCAGGTGAAATAGGACTCCCATTTGAACCAGATGAGATGTTCCGGCATATGAGGCGGCGCGATCATGTATTTCTGGATATGGTAGAAGCCGCCGCCGTGAACCTGCCATTCCTCGCCGTTCACGCCTTGCGGGAGGTTTGCATGCCTTCGCAATCCGAGATCGAGAGCGATGAAATAGAAGGAGGATCCGATCCAGGCGATTCCCGTGATCACATGCAGCCAACGCGCCGCAAAGTTCAGCCATTCCCAGAAAATCAGATAATCCATCGAGGCCCCATGCGAAATTTCAGGCTACAATGCTGTTCTTCACGTACCGATGCAACTGGGGAGACCAAGGTGCGTTGAGATTCGGGTCAGGGCGAGCCGAAAATGGTGATTTTTGAGAACCGGAGCGCAGTGAACTTTTGGGTTCATGAGCACCGGATCGCAGAAAAGCGCCGTTTGCAGGCCGTCTTGGCGCGAATATCAATGCACCTTACTTCGAATCGTGGAAGATAATGCCGAGCGTATGGCGTTTGCCGCTGCGCAGACGGCTGACACCGTGGCGCATGTTCACGCGGTAATGGCCGCGCGTGCCCTTCACCGGACGTTGGCTGACCGGGAAAATCACCGCGTCTCCCTGCTGCAACGGCACGAGTTCCGCACGGGACTGCATACGCGGCCGCTGCTCCGTCAGGACGAACTCACCGCCGGTAAAATCCTCCTGCGGCCTGGATAACAGGAATGCCACCTGCAGCGGAAAGACATGGGCGCCGTAAATGTCCTGATGCAGGCAGTTATAGTCGCCCTCGCCATATTCGAGCAGCAGCGGCGTCGGGCGGTCCTGCCCCGCCGCGTGACAGCGCTCGATGAACGCTTCATGCCGGTCAGGATAGCGGACGTCGATGCCCATCAATTCGTTCCAGCGGTTGGCAATCCTGGCCAGGGGTGGATAGAGCAATTGGCGCAGATCGCTGACGATATCTGGCAGCGGATAACTGAAATACTTGTACTCGCCCCGGCCGAATCCGTGCCGCGCCATGACGATGCGCTTGCGAAACTGGCTGTCGTCCGGGTAACCCGCGGCTATCCTTTCGCACTGCGTCTTGGACAATACACCTTTCAAAATGGCGCAGCCGAAATTATCCAGCTCCGCTTCGATCGTATCCCACCGAATGGTTGATACGCTGCCGATTGCGTCAGCCATGATGACTTCTCCATTGCGAACCAAAGTTCAAACCAGAGTGTCTACCTTGGCCAATTCGTTCCACCCGTTTCCTGCAAAACGACATATTTTCCGGTCAGTAGTGCTGGTGCGCGACGATTTTAAGTGACTCGAGCTTTCAGACTTCATAAATAGAGTCGCAGCGAGGTGCTTTGCACCGCGATAAATTGATATTGGATAATCGTATGAGCCTTCAGGAAAATAGCAAAACAGGAAAGCGCAGCGTTGCTCCGCTCCTGATTTCTATTTTCTGGCTCGTTTCGACGATCAGCGCGGCCCTGGGCACAGTCTATATGACTGGCTCGGAGACCAGTATCGCGGCAAAGGATGCCCGAACGCCTACGCGCAATGAAACGCGCCTGGCCCACGAAGCCGACAATCAGCCCACTCCTGCTCAGAGGCCGATGCGCGTTGCAGCGCTTGAAGCTTTGCATCTGAAGATCAAGAGTGGCCTTCGGTCCGATAGCGGGCCAGAGAATGCGTTGGTTCCTGCCGAGCCTGCGCTGGTTATTGTAAATTGGAAAAGCGTCATTTCAGCTGAGTCCGGATCGAGTCTGGCGCTCGACCGCAATTCTGTTTTCAGCGCCCGCGCTCCACCTCTTGCCGTGGCCTGACATCACCGTTTCCAATAGGGAAACGACGAAAACAAACTCCGGCGGCCGCCAGGCAGACTCGTAAATCAGTTCTCGGCAGCGCGCCCGCTCTTCATAACGGAATATGAGATATGCGTACTTCGAGATGGGTCCTCTGGACCTACATTGCTATTATCCTGGTGGGTATTGTCCTCGCCCTTCCCAACGCCTTTACCAAAGCGCAGCTCGAAGCCATGCCGAGCTGGTTCCCGAAGAAACAGGTCGCCCTGGGCCTCGATCTTCGCGGCGGTTCCTATCTGGTTCTCGAAGTGGATGCTGCGGCACTCAAGAAAGACCGTATCCGCTCTATTCTCGATGATACGCGCGGTCATCTGCGCACGGCAAAAATCCAGCCGCAATCTGTCCGCGTCGCAGGTGACAGTGTCATTGTCACGCTGGCTGACGCGACCCAGAGCGACGCAGCTGTTGCCGCCTTGCGCGATCTGACGACCCAGGTCGCACAGGTCGGTTTCGCAGCGCCCGTCAGTGATATCGATATCACCACGAACGATAACCAGATCCGCCTGACGCTGACCGAAGCCGGCATGAAGGACAAGCTCGACAATGCCCTGCAGCAGAGTCTCGAGATCGTCCGCCGCCGCGTCGATCAGGTTGGCGTTGCCGAGCCCTCCATCCAGCGGGTTGGTTCTGACCGCATCGTCGTCCAGCTTCCGGGCCTGCAGGATCCGAGCCAGCTTCGCGCCCTGCTCGGCAGTACCGCCAAGATGACCTTCCATATGGTTGCCGATCGCAATACCGGCGCAGCACCGCCTCCCGGTGTATCCATCTTGCCGGATGCGAAAGACCCCAGCATCACCTATCCGGTTGAAGATCGCGTGGCTCTTAGCGGTGAGCGTCTGACCGATGCCCGCGCGGCCTTCGATCAGCAGACCAACCAGCCGATCATTTCATTCCGCTTCGATAATATCGGCGCACGACAGTTTGCCGATATCACCAGCCAGAATGTCGGTCGCCCCTTCGCCATCGTACTCGATGGCAAGGTGCTGACCGCACCAGTCATCCAGGTGCCCATCACCGGCGGCTCCGGCCAGATCACCGGTAACTTCACCGTTCAGGACACCGTAACTACCGCAGCGCTGCTTCGTGCCGGCGCCTTGCCGGCACCGCTGACCGTCATCGAAGAACGTACCGTTGGTCCGGATCTTGGTGGCGACGTCATCAAGATGGGCGTTCTCACGGGCCTCATTGGCTTCGCGCTCGTCGTGGGCTTCATATTCATCCTGTATAGCGGTTGGGGCCTGATCGCCAATTTCGCGCTTGCTCTCAACGTTATCTTGACATTCGGCATATTGAGCTTGCTTGGAGCGACACTGACCCTGCCCGGCATCGCAGCCATCATCCTCGGTATCGGCTTTGCCGTTGACGCGAATATTCTCATCAACGAGCGCATCCGTGAAGAAGCACGTAAGGGTATCGGCGCGATGGCTGCGGTCGATCGCGGCTTCAAGCTTGCCTATTCGACGATCATCGATTCGCAGGCCACACACCTTATCGCGACCTTTCTGCTCTTCTTGTTCGGCACCGGCCCGATACGTGGCTTCGCCATAACCATGATCATCGGCGCGCTCGTCTCGATGTTCACGGCAGTCACCGTCGTCCGTGTCATGATGACCACTATCGTTCGCCGCCGGAAGATGAAGACCATCCGTATCGAACACCTCTTCAAGCTCGTACCGGAAAACACCAATATCTCTTTCATGAACGCCCGTTTCTTCGGTATCGGCGTTTCGATCTTCCTGTCGATCGCCTCGATCATTCTGTTCATCCATCCCGGCCTCAATTACGGTATCGACTTCAAGGGCGGTATCCAGGTTGAAGTCACGACATCGAAACCCGCAGACCTCGCAACCATGCGTTCGACACTTGAAGGCCTCGGACTTGGCGAGGTTGCGCTTCAGCAAGCCGGTGGCGACAACAAGGTGCTTATCCGCGTCCAGCGTCAGGACGGCGGTGAAGAGGCGCAGACCGCGGCTGTTACCAAGGTAAGGGCTTCCGTTCAGCAGCTCGATCCCGGTGTGAAGATAGAAAGTTCGGAAGTCGTCGGGCCGAAGGTCAGCCAGGAACTTGCCCGGTCGGGTGTCCTCGCCGTTACCCTCGCCAGCCTTGCCATGTTGCTCTACATCTGGTGGCGGTTCGAGTGGCACTTCGCACTTGGTGCAATCGCCACGCTGATCCTCGATACCACGAAGACCGTTGGCTTCTTTGCGCTGATGGGGCTGGATTTCAACCTCACAGCCATCGCCGCGCTGCTGACCATCATCGGCTATTCGGTCAACGACAAGGTCGTGGTTTACGATCGCATGCGTGAGAATTTGCGCATCCACAAGAAGATGCCGCTGCGCCAGATTATCGATCTGAGTATCAACCAGACATTGGCGCGTTGTATCTACACCTCGCTCACCGTGTTCCTTGCCATGCTTCCGATGGCGATCTGGGGTGGCAAGGCCGTGGAAAACTTTGCTCTGCCGATGCTCTTCGGTGTGGTCATCGCCACAAGTTCGTCGCTCTTCATCGCAGCGCCGATTCTCTTGCTGCTCGGAACCTGGTGGGAGAAGAACCACGCTTCGCGCATCGGTTCAGGCGAAAAGCCAATCATCCAGAGCTGATCGGCGGCCAACTTAGCGTTCAACGCTAACTATTTGCGGCGCAGGGAAAAAATCACGTTTCCTGCGCCGCAGGGTCGACGAAATCGGTTTGCAAGCTATCTCCGGTACGCAATACTGCTGCGACAACAATTGTTCGCAGCACCACGATTTTTATCCTTTAAATATTCCGACGGAGGAGACGCCGACATATGCCTCATAAAACGCCGCTGATTGCGACAATCGTCATAGGTCTGGTTCTGGCCTTCATTTTCGGTGCGATTGCCAACCGTCTGCGTATTCCTCCCCTTGTCGGTTATCTTGTCGCCGGTGTCCTGGCCGGCTCCCATACTCCCGGCTTTGTCGCCGATCAGGAGTTGGCCTCCGAACTCGCGGAAATCGGCGTCATCCTGCTGATGTTTGGCGTCGGACTGCATTTTTCCCTGAAAGACCTTCTTTCGGTCCGCGCCATCGCAATTCCCGGCGCTATCGTACAGATTCTGGTAGCGACTTTGCTTGGCGCCGGCCTTGCCTGGATTCTCGGCTGGAGCATGCAGGCCGGTTTCGTCTTCGGTCTCGCGCTTTCGGTGGCGAGTACCGTGGTCCTCCTCCGCGCCATGCAGGAGCGCCGCCTGATCGAGACCGAGCGCGGACGCATCGCCGTCGGCTGGCTCATTGTTGAAGATCTCGCCATGGTCATGGCGCTCGTTCTGCTGCCCGCGATCGCTGGTGCTATAAATGGCGGCGGCGCAAATGATGGCGCGATACATGCAGCAAGCGATCCCCTCGCCTCCTATTTCAATCTTGGCGTTGGCGGTGTCATAGCGTTGACGCTTGGCAAGGTTGCAGCCTTCGTTGCCATCATGCTCATCGTCGGACGCCGGGTCATTCCCTGGACGCTGCATGCAATTGCCCATACCGGATCGCGCGAGCTTTTCCGCCTGGCGGTGCTGGCGATTGCGCTGGGCGTTGCCTTCGGTGCGTCCAAGCTCTTCGGCGTATCGCTGGCGCTCGGCGCCTTCTTTGCCGGCATGATCATGAGCGAATCCGAGCTTAGCCACCGTGCCGCTGAAGAATCCCTGCCGCTGCGGGACGCTTTCGCGGTGCTGTTTTTCGTGTCCGTCGGCATGCTGTTCGACCCGATGACAATCGTCAATGATCCACTGCCGCTGCTTGCAACGCTCGCAATCATCGTTGTCGGCAAGTCGCTCGCCGCATTTTTCATCGTTCGCGCCTTTGGCTATCCAACAGGCACGGCTCTGATCATTTCCGCCAGTCTGGCGCAAATCGGCGAATTTTCCTTCATCCTCGCCGAACTAGGCGTCGGGCTGGGTATGCTACCCGAAGAGGGTCGCGATTTGATCCTCGGTGGCGCCATTCTCTCGATACTCGTCAATCCACTTGTGTTTGCAGCGGTCACATATCTGAAGCCGAGGCTCGAAAAGCGTTTGCCCACAGCTGAGGAGCCTACCGCAGAGGCGGATGCACCAGCCGAAGAAGAGCCCGATGTCGAAGAAATTCGCCCAACCACGCTTACCGATCATGCCGTTCTTGTGGGCTATGGCCGTGTCGGCAGTCTTGTCGGCGATGCGCTTAAAGAAGTCGGCAAGCCGTTTCTGGTCATTGAGGACGCCGACAAAACGGTGGCGAAACTGCATGACGAAAACATTGAAACGATCGTCGGCAACGCAGCCAATGGCGATATCCTCGCCGCCGCCAATCTTGCCCAGGCGCGCCAGCTGATCATCGCCATCCCGAACGCTTTTGAAGCCGGACAGATCGTGGTCAAGGCCCGTGCGGCAAATCCGGTCATCAGCATTCTGGCGCGGGCTCACTCAGATGCGGAAGTGCAGCATTTGCAGGATCTCGGCGCGGACGCAGTTATCATGGGCGAACGTGAAATAGCCCGCGGAATCGTCGCCCACATCCTTAACCTCGAGGACCCGAAGCCAGAGGGACCAGACCGAATAAAAACAACAAAAGCGGTATAGAGTAAGAATGGGTGAGCAGGAAAAAGCATGAAGTTAAAGGATTACGTATGGCCGGTTGTTGGTCTGGCTGCCGTCGGGATTTCCGTATGGCTCCTCTACAAGGAGCTGCGGAGCATCTCGCTGGATGACGTGATCCACAGCCTTTATGCCATTCCGGCACATCGCTGGGTCCTGGCAGGGCTTGGATCCCTTGTCGCCTATGCGGCTCTGGCCGGTTATGACCGTATCGCGCTCTTGCATCTGCGCCGCAGGATTTCCTGGGTGTTTATCGCTCTCTGCTCGTTCACGACCTATGCGCTTTCGCACAATATAGGCGCGTCCGTTCTGTCGGGAGCGGTGGTCCGCTACCGCGCTTATTCCACGCAAGGCATGAGCGGTCCCGAGATTGCCCTGCTTATCGCCTTCTGTTCCTTCACCTTCATATTGGGGGTAGTGACGCTGAGTGCAGTCGTCCTCCTCATCGAGCCCCAGCTCTTGCAGCGTTTCAATGCCGAGCTGCCGCTTTCCCTGAGTTACGTCCTTGGTTTCGGCGCACTGGCGCTCGTATTATTGTATGTGTTCGGCAGCTGGCTGCGTTTCAAACCGTTGCGCATCCGCCGCTTCACACTCGAATATCCGCGTCTGGCAGTCGTCGCCCAGCAATTGATCGTCGGTCCGCTGGAACTTATCGGGGCTGCTGCAATCATTTATTTCACCCTGCCCAGCGCGGGCAATCCGGGCTTCCTTGTTATTCTCGGGATTTTTCTCGTGTCATTTTCCGCGGCGCTGATCTCTCATGCGCCCGGCGGCCTCGGCGTACTGGAACTGGTTTTCCTGACCGGACTGCCCGATATGAATCAAGCGGACGTATTGGCAGCACTTATCATTTTCCGCCTGTTCTATCTGTTGATTCCCTTCGCCTTGTCGCTGCTCGTCGTGCTGTACTTCGAGCGCTCGCAACTGCTGTTGCGCTGGTACAAGAAGGATGGCGAAACCTAGAGGCTTTCATAAGGCTCTAACTGCCAATTTCACGATAGTCACAATTCGCGCAGGGAATATTTTCCATATCTGACTGAGATTAGTGCACTGTTCCTTCATGGATCAATGCAGCCACCCTATTTTGAGGCCACATTACGAATTCTTCTCCGAGGCAATTTGCACAAAAGGAGTGGTGGCGCATGACGACATTGATCATTCCGGGATATCGCGGCTCCGAAAAAGGCCATTGGCAACAGCAATGGCTGCTGGAGGACGAAACGGCGCGCCTTGTCGAACAGGATGATTGTGAAAACCCGGTGCTTTCCCAATGGCTTCACGTTCTCGAAGCGGCCCTTGCCGAAACACCCGGTGCCGTCCTCGTTGCGCACAGTCTCGGTTGCGTTCTCGTTACGCATCTCGCCAGCCGGCCATCGGCAGCGCATATCGCGGGCGCGGTTCTGGTTGCACCAGCCGACGCCGAACGTATGGCCGTTCAGGATTCCAAGTTCCGCAGCTTTGCCCCTCTGCCGCGCCACAAGCTCGGCTTCCCGTCGATCGTCGTCGCCAGCCGCGACGATCCCTATATGTCCTTCAACAAAGCGGAAGCTCTGGCCGGAGTTTGGGGCTCAGGCTTTGTCGATATGAAAAACGCCGGACATATCAATATTGAGAGCGGCTTCGGCTCATGGCCGGAAGCGCATATCCTGGCCGATTCCATGCGGCGGCCGCAGGATGGTTTTCGTACTCAGCGAGCTGCTTAACTCATCTGCTTACGTTCGAGAGAATACTTTAAAATCAGCGTCACAACAGCAATCAAAGCCAATGTTGATGAGGCGCAAGCGACGATCGGCGATACCGAAAACGGTATTTCGACGAAAGTAACCAGCAGCTGACGTCCGGGAAAAATGAAACCGCGTCAACAGCAAGCAGCTTGCCACCGGCTAAGCCGCTTGCTTAGCGGTCAAAAGTTATGAAACTGTCACCAAAAACCGCGATGCTGCCAGCACCAGAGGAAATCCTCTTCGGTCCAGTTACGGTTCTTCTTGGCCGAAGCCTCCTCGCGATCGCGCTGCTTGGGATCGCTGGCATTCCGGTCGAGAGTTTCAGCTGTGAAAACTTCCCGCCACAGGCGTTCCGCCCGGTTAAAAATGCCTGATACTTCACTGTACATTGCGACCTCCATCAAACAATCCGGTTGCAGAGTGCAGTTGCCTTTTTGGGTCAACCGATACCTGATGATGACGGCTTGAAATCATTTGTCAATAATCTCTACCTGTTTAATCGTGTATCGGATTCACCATTGCCGCACCGCCGTCTTCGTGAAGTTCTTAATGAATTATTATTTTTCAGCGCCTTACACACCATTTTTAAGACATTTCTCGGCCGCAAAAAAACTTATTTTTTAACATTTTTGCACTAGAAAATGCGGTGCGAGGGACTATGACTGCACCACACTGGTAGTCAGGCAAAGAAAAATGATATCGCAAAAGGCCAAATATGCTCTGCGGGCGCTCGTCGTTCTGGCCAGGGCAGACGCCGGGAAAGCTCTCTTCATCTCGGACATCGCGGAAGAACAGAATATCCCGAAGAAATTTCTCGAACAGATACTGCTCGATCTGAAACATCAGGGTATCGTCATGAGCCGCCGCGGCAAGATGGGCGGCTATCTGCTGCTCAAGCCAGCCGAAGACATTACGTTCGGCGAGGTGCTGCGCCTCATCGATGGTCCGATCGCTCCGCTGCCCTGCCTGAGCAAGATCGCCTATCGCCGCTGCGAGGATTGCCAGGACGAAGCAACCTGCGAAATCCGCCATGTCTTCAACGAAGTCGCCAATGTCACCCGCGCCGTGCTCGACAAGACGACCATCGCCGATTGCCTCGTTCATGGCGATAATCGCAAAGTCGCCGAGATGCTGGAAAGCTAAAAGGCCCGCGGAATGACTGGGAGCGACCCCGATACATTGCACTTTTATGCAAGTGAAGCGGTCACCTATATCAACGGGGTGGAGGCGCGGTCATACAAACGTTTGGATACTTTCCTCGCGCTTTTGAATCCGGGTAGCTCGATTCTCGAACTGGGATGTGGCGGGGGTACCGACAGTGCATATATGCTCGCCCGCGGATTCGACGTTACGCCGACCGATGGGTCACCGGAAATCGCTGCGGAGGCGCAAAAGCGACTGGGTCGGCCTGTCGCGGTTCTGCATTTCGATCAGCTCGACGATAAGGTGCTTTATGACGGCGTTTGGGCAAACGCTTGCCTCTTGCACGTTCCGCGAAGTGATCTTCCCGCGATACTCCGGCTCGTGCACGGCGCGCTGAAGCCGGGTGGCGTTTTCTTCGCGAGCTACAAAGGTGGGACAAAGGAAGGACGTGACAAATTTGGCCGTTATTACAACTACCTATCGGCGGAAGCCCTTCAGGTTGCCTATGGCGAAGGTTGGAGTGACATTCGGATCAGTAAAGAGGCTGGGAGCGCCTATGACGGAAAGCCAACTGAATGGCTTTATGTCATCGCGACCAAGAGCGTCACGTAAACACCGCCCGGCCGATCACCGGCGTTGACGGTACGGCGACATCGCGTGGCTCGAG
This sequence comes from Phyllobacterium sp. LjRoot231, assembly GCF_964253365.1. Taxonomy (NCBI): domain Bacteria; kingdom Pseudomonadati; phylum Pseudomonadota; class Alphaproteobacteria; order Hyphomicrobiales; family Phyllobacteriaceae; genus Phyllobacterium; species Phyllobacterium sp. LjRoot231. The sequence continues at coordinate 2,325,653 of NZ_CAXUQT020000001.1, read as the reverse complement.
CATGCCCGCGTGAAAGGCCGCGTGTCCCGCATCCACCGCCTTGGCGAAAGCCCCCGCCATTGCCGCCGGATCGCCGGCCTTTGCCACGGCGGTATTGAGCAATATCGCATCGAACCCGAGTTCCATGACAATCGCGGCATGGGATGGCCGCCCGAGACCCGCATCGACGATCATCGGAATGTCCGGAAAATGGCCGCGTAACGAACGCAGTGCATGCAGGTTGAGCGGCCCGAGAGCCGAACCGATCGGCGCGCACCATGGCATCAGAACCTCGCATCCCGCTTCCAGCAGACGCTCGGCAACAATCAGATCGTCTGTCGTATATGGGAATATTTTGAATCCATCATCCGACAATATCCGGGCGGCCTCGACCAGCGCAAATACATCGGGCTGCAACGTATCATGATTGCCGATGACTTCGAGCTTGATCCAGTCGGTCGCAAAAACATCCCTCGCCATATGCGCCGTGAGAACAGCTTCTTTCACCGTATGACATCCCGCCGTGTTCGGCAGCACATGCGTTCCAAGCGACCGGATCAGTGACCAGAACTTGTCGCCAGATTTGCCGCCTGCCATTTCCCGCCGCAGCGAGACAGTGACGATTTCCGTGCCGGATGCATTGATTGCGTCCATCAGGATGGCAGGCGAAGGATATTGTGCCGTTCCCAGTAAAAGCCGGGACGAAAGCTCGGTATTATAGAGTTTCAGCATGCTCAGCCTCCTTGCCGTGGAGTAAGAATCTCGACCCGGTCGCCCTCGTTCAGGCGACAAGTCTGACGTTCCGGTGACCGCACGAGTTCACCGTTCAATGCCGTCGCCAGCCATTCGCCTTCGAATTCCAGTTCGGCAAGCAAAGCATCGAGCGATTGCGCCGACACATCGTGCGGTTCTCCATTGACCAGCAGTTTCATTGGCTTGCGCTCCTTTCATTCAAAATCATGTCCGCCGCTTGCATGGCCATGGCCGGCGCCAGCAGAAAACCGTGCCTGTAAAGCCCGTTGATGCTGATGGTGTTGCCCTCGCGGACGACACGCGGCAGATTGTCCGGATAGGCGGGACGAATTCCCACCCCTGTTTCGACAATCTCTGCTTCACCGAAGGCAGGGTGCAGGCTATAGGCCGCGTTCAGCAATTCCATCATCGAGCGTGCGGTGATCGGACCGATCGAGTCGCTTTCGATCATCGTTGCACCCACCATGAAGACATGGTCGGACCTCGGCACGATATAGATGGGAAAGCGCGGATGAACGAGCCGGACAGGGCGTGACAAGGAGATATCGGACGTGCGCAAGATCAGCATTTCACCGCGCACGCCGCGTATGGCTTGATCCTGGGTGGAATAGCCCGTGGACTGAACGGTCCAATCAAAGCCAACCGCCGCTGTCTGCGCCAAATCGGTTTCGAACACGACGCCGGCGGCCGCCAGCCTTGCCGCTAGACTGATCAACACGTGGCGCGGATCAAGATGCGCTTCCTCCTCAAAGAATAGCCCCTTGCGGAAGCACCCAGCCAGATCGGGCTCCAATGCTGCAATGGTCTCCTCTCCAGCCCATTCAAAGCCAGACGTTCGCGATCCGAACCGTTCAAGCTCCTTAATGTCGCGTGATGGAGCCAAAACCAGCGTACCATTGCGTGTCACCGAACCGGGCAGCGCTGCTTCCCACCAATCCGCCGCGCCCAAGCCCAGTTCGACAACAGGCTGCTCCGCGCTTTCCCGCTCGCAATAAGGCGCAAGCATACCCCCTGCAAACCAGGATGCCGCCGAGCGGCTGCCCTGCTGTGGTTCAAGCACCGTCACGCGCGCGCCGCGTGACGTCAATTCATGGGCGACCGACAGACCGGCGACACCGGCGCCCTGTACGAGAACGTTCATTCCTTCAGGCACCATTGTTCAGCGGCATGTAGAGATTGCCACCCTCGCGAAATTTCTCCGCCATGGCAGCCATGCCTTCCTTTTGCGCCTCGGCACGGATGTCGTGGGAGATGCGCATGGAGCAGAATTTGGGTCCGCACATCGAGCAGAAATGCGCCACCTTGTGCGCTTCCTTGGGCAGTGTCTCATCATGGTAGAGACGCGCCGTTTCCGGGTCGAGCGACAGGTTGAACTGGTCCTCCCAGCGAAACTCGAAACGCGCCCGTGACAGGGCATCATCGCGAAGCTGCGCTGCTGGATGGCCCTTGGCGAGATCGGCGGCGTGGGCTGCAATCTTGTAGGTGATCACGCCGACTTTGACATCATCACGATTGGGCAAACCGAGATGTTCTTTCGGCGTCACATAGCAAAGCATCGCCGTTCCAAACCAGCCGATCATCGCGGCACCGATCCCGGACGTGATGTGATCATAACCAGGCGCAATATCCGTGGTGAGTGGTCCAAGCGTATAGAATGGCGCCTCGCCGCAAACCGCGAGCTGCTTGTCCATATTCTCTTTGATCTTGTGCATCGGTACGTGGCCGGGACCCTCGATCATCACCTGGCAATCCTTGGCCCAGGCAATCTGGGTGAGTTCGCCCAAGGTTTCGAGTTCAGCAAACTGCGCCGCGTCATTGGCATCGGCGATCGAGCCCGGACGCAGACCATCGCCCAGCGAAAAGCTTACATCGTAGGCTCGGCAAATATCGCAGATCTCCTCGAAATGCTCATAGAGGAAGCTTTCGCGATGGTGATGCAGGCACCACTTCGCCATGATCGAACCACCGCGCGATACGATGCCGGTCACACGGTTCACCGTCAGCGGTATACAATGCAGCCGCACACCCGCATGAATCGTGAAATAATCCACGCCCTGCTCGGCTTGTTCGATCAGCGTGTCGCGATAAACCTCCCATGTGAGGTCTTCAGCAATACCATCAACCTTTTCCAGTGCCTGATAGAGCGGCACCGTACCGATCGGCACCGGCGAATTCCGGATAATCCATTCGCGTATATTGTGAATATTGCGCCCGGTGGAGAGATCCATCACCGTATCCGCGCCCCAGCGCGTGGCCCAGACCATCTTTTCCACTTCCTCGGCCATGGAGGAAGTCACTGCGGAATTGCCGATATTGGCGTTGATCTTGACCAGGAAATTACGGCCGATGATCATCGGCTCAAGCTCGGGATGATTGATATTGGCTGGAATGATCGCCCGTCCCCGCGCTATCTCTTCGCGGACGAATTCCGGTGTCACATGATCGGGGATTGATGCACCGAACGATTCGCCGTCGCGCAAGACACCATTCGTTGCACTCTCCCGGCCCAGATTTTCGCGGATCGCGGCATACTCCATTTCCCGCGTGATAATGCCAGCCCTTGCATAAGCAAGCTGGGTGACAGCCTTGCCGTCCCTTGCCTTCAACGGATTGTTGCGGATAGGAAATTCGGGTGTCAGCCGTTCGCCCGTGGCAAAGCCATTGTCCGCCGGGATGACACGGCGACCGTCATAGGAATGGGTATCGCCCTGCGCGGCGAGCCAGCTTTCGCGAACACGCGGGATACCCCTGGCAATATCGATTTCTGCCGAAGGATCGCTGTACGGACCAGAGGAATCATAAACCGTGACGTTGGGCTCACCGGCAGTCGGGTGAACGGCGATTTCGCGCATGGGCACGCGGATATCGGGATGAATGTGTCCGGTTTTGTATATTTTGGTCGACGCAGGCAGCGGTCCTGCCGAAACGGGTGGGGTGCTTGAAACAGTTGGATCAAATACGGTCATCATCAGGTTCCTTTGCTTTTTTGCATGGAAACCCAGTTCTGTGCCGGAAGGATGAAAGGAGTTCGCGAGTCTGAGTAGAGACCGAGTGCCAAGACACTCTATGCGAAGACTTTTGCACCGTCCCTACGCCAGTATGAACTGGATCAGGTTCAACGGGTCACTGCGCTGCAAAAGCCAGCAGTATCTCAGCCCCTTGTCGGGACTCCCCTGGTGAATGAGTTTATGTGACCCGCTGGCGACGCAGTTGTCAAGCGGGTCGATAGATCACGACGTGTGCAAAGGTTTGAGAGCCGTCGCCCACTTGAGCAATTCGGTCAGCATGGTCGTTGCGCCGGTTGCCATCAGATCATTGGGCTCGAACACGCCTTCGTCATTGATGAATTGCCTGTAGGTCGGCACGGGAACACCCTCTGGAATCGGCACCATGTGCAAGCCGGCAACCAAACCCTTTACCGATTCGACCGAACGCAATCCGCCCGATACGCCGCCATAGCTGACGAAGCCCGCGGGCTTGTAGCTCCATTCATTCGACAGATAAACCAGCGCGTTGATCAAAGACGGCGGGGCGTTGTAGTCATATTCCGGCGTGACGAAGACATAAGCATCAGCAGAATCGATGATCGCGCTCCACTTCTTCGTGTGGGCATGTTCATACTTCATCATCTTGGGATGGTTCGGCTCATCGAGGATCGGCAGGTTAACGTCGACAAGGTCGATGAGGACAGGTTCAAACCGCCCATCTTGCTTGGCAAATTCATTGAACCAGTTTGCAACTGCCGGACCACCGCGGCCCGGCCGCGTGCTGGCGATGATGATGTTGAGTTTGAGTGCCATTCAACGCGTCTCCATACAGATGAATCTTGTGACCGTATGAATAGGGAGTCGTTGCCGCACTGCACAAGAAGGCACCTTTTGGTAACCGGCCAAAGTCGGATTCTCTCGGCGCCGAGACTTTCGAGAATTCAGTCTGATGAGTCAGCTGGTGGGGTTTGCGAGAACCGGAGCGCAGCGGACTTTTTGGTCCGTGAGCCTAGGCAAGCGCAGAAAATCGCATCAGATGGCCATCAGAGTGAAGTTATCGAAAGGTCTTCAAAACGAAACCCGCTACGGCCTGCACCATGCGGGTTCTGTCGCGTTTATAAATGACCGGACGGGCCGGTCACGGACTATCTGCTGAAATCGCTGCCGTTATTACCGGCTGGGCGGGCAACGCGTTCTTTTTTCTTCGGACCTGGCAACAGGCCTTCACGCTGAGCCTGCTTGCGTGCAGCCTTGCGGGCACGGCTAACGGCTTCTGCTTTTTCACGGACACGGCGCTCGGATGGCTTTTCAAAAGCCTGGCGCGCCTTCATTTCGCGGAAGAGACCTTCCCGCTGCATCTTCTTCTTCAGGACCCGTAGGGCCTGTTCAACATTGTTATCACGAACGAGAACTTGCAATCGTTTTCCTTACCCATGCTTGCCTCGTCTTGCGGAGAGACGATTGACCACAATCAGACAAGCGTTTGAAGAATTGCCACTACGGCAATCCGGAGAAGCGCGGACTCTATTCATTTCCGTGCCAAAAATCCAGTGCGCTCAAGCAATTTACTTGAGTATGCCACCACGCCAACTATTCTGCTGACGTGGGCAGCATGATTTTGTGTTCTGTCGCCAGCAGCGAAATTCGCGCGACGTACGCCGAATCAGAGATGATCTCAGATTGCAGCCGTGATGATGATTTCGACCTTATATTCCGGCGTTGCGAGCTTGGCTTCGCCGGTCGCGCGTGCCGGAGTGTTTGCCGGATCGACCCAAGCATCCCACACGGCATTCATCTCGCCGAAGTCCTTCATGTCGTCGAGCCAGATAATGGCTTGCAACAGCTTGGACTTGTCGGAACCGGCTTCCTTGAGCAGGCGATCGATCGAAGCCAGAACATCCTTGGTCTGCTCGGTCACGCTCTTGCCCGGACCGCCCACCTGACCGGCCAGGTAGACGGTGTTGCCGTGGATAACGGCTTGGCTCATGCGCGGACCAACTTCAATACGGCGAATGCTCATGGAAAATCTCCTCTAGCTTTTGCAGGCATGAAAAAAGGGCCATGCGGCCCTTTTTTCAAAAGAATGGTGGGCACAGTAGGGATCGAACCTACGACCCGCTGATTAAGAGTTTTCGCCACCCTTAACCTTTTCAATCGCTTATAGTGGGGGTCCGTGGGAAAGCAATAGGAAATCAGCGGTTTTTCCCATGGTTTATGGAGGATTGATTTTGCGGCGATCGTAATCCTCGCGCGCCTGCATCGTTGCCGTCAACGCCGCGATCGCATTGGACATGCTGACCATACTGTCCTGCAGGCGATCGAGCCGGATCAAGGTGTCTTTCTGAAAATTTGCCGCCGTCGCATCGGCCGTCACCTGCTTAGTTTCGACCACCATCAACCGCTCATTGACCTTCGCGGATTGCTCGATTGCCGTGGTCGCGGTTGTCTCGATACGATCGATCCGGCTCGTCTGCATCAACACAGCCTGCTCCGCCGTTTTCTCCTGGGTATCAAATTTATTATTGAGCCATCCGGATCCAAGATAGACGATCGAAGAGATAAGAGGAATTGCGAGCGCCATTGACACCCTCGCGATTGCCCTAAGCAAAACACTGTCAGCGATATTTTGTGTGCGAACGTCCACCATCACCAGCACTCTCTCGTTTTGCCAAAGCTATTATGCGAGGCGATACCCTGCCCAGCTGGAACATCATTTCCGGCCAGGTAAACCGCCGTCACCGGCTTGATCGGGATCTTCTTCCATCCCGCGCAGCTGGGCGGCACATTCGTCCCGCAGGCCGCCAAGCTCAACACAAAGGGCAACAGGATCCAGAGAATGTATTTTTTCATCGGTGGTTGCCCTTTCCTGATAGGCCTTCGCAGTTTCTTTCACGGCCGCCACGGCGCTTTGCTGGCGACCCTGGCTTGTCCCATAGAGGTACACCGGCCCTGCAGAGAGCAGCGCGCCCAGGACTGCGCCCACCCCTATTTGCCAATACTTGAGAGCGGAGAGCATCAAGCGCTCTCCCGATCGCGCTGCACCAGGCGATAAATGCCATAGCCGACACCAAGAACCATCACTGCGCCCAAAGCCCACTGCACAGGGCCGGTGCCAGCTGCGAGGCCGGTCAATGCTGTGAGCAATCCAGCTGCAGGCCCCCACGCCTCCGGCTTCTTGATCGTCTCAACTATGGACAGATCTTTCTGGCTGGCTTTGGCGGATCCGGCCGGATCCGGAACGGCAGTTGGCCAGGCCGGCTCTTTTGCTACAAGGGAAAGCGCGTTTCCGACGACACCAGGCGTTGACTTCCACTGGCCCTTCGGATCTACGCCGGTCACACGAATAGTCCAGCCACGGCCGTTAGCGGAAAATCCCGTCTTTCCGCCAAGCGATTGAAGGTATTTCATGCGGCGGTTGCAATAATCCACGATCAATTTGCGCAGTCCGCCTTTGTACGAGCTGACAGCAGAAACAGTCGCAACGCCGATGATCCCATCTTGCGCAATACCTAGAACGTCCTGGAGTTTTTTGACGGCCGTGGCCGGTCCACTGTTAACCCCGAAGTCGAAGACCGCATAGTCGAGCCCGATCGGCAAAAGATCGCCACCCGATTGTGACCAGTACGATTTGCGATAAATATCCGTCGCTTCTTTCAGTGTCATTGCCATCACCTGCTCGGCGCTAACCGATGCAACGCCGCGATCGGCGGCCAACGTTTTGTGCGTGATGCCGTATTTCGTCGGGCCGCCGCTGTCTGATTTGCTGTTGGAGTATCCGCCCTCATCTCCGAACAGGAGTTGTAGCGCTGCAGGTAGGGTTTCACGAGCCATGGTGCACCTCTTTGAAGATGCCCCGAGAATAGCGCGAAGCCACAACGGTCAACTGACAAGAGGGTAGAGGGGTTGCGCCAGACTTTCCAATATGTAACGTGCTGGCGAAATATCAGCGGGTCAGTTCTGGGGGTAGTGGGTATGACTTTATTTTCTTTCACAAACGAAATCATCAACAAGGCTGAGTCGTTCGCCTTTCATGGCAAGCCGCTACCCGAAATTCTCACAACGTTGCGGAAACTCAGTTTGGAGGATTTCGGGCTTCTGATGATCTCTATGCCCAACGAAACGTATCCGCATCTGTCAAAGGTGCTACCTCGTATGGCACCCGAGGATGTTCAGCTCGGAATGACAGGCGCGACCGGTGTCACATTGTTCGCGCAGACCGCAGCGTTCGCGAGGGTCGTTGAAACCGCCATCGCGCGCCATACAAACCGCACCATCAAGGGCGCGACGATTCTTGATCTCGGTGTTGGATATGGCCGCAACATCCGCTCCATGCTGTATTTCACTAACCCTGATAATCTGTGGGGCCTTGACCCTTGGCCTCAGGCACTGGAGCACTCAACTAAGGCGGGGGTTCCTGGTCATCTGGTATTGAGTGAGCCGATCCCGGTTGATCTGCCCGTTGATGGAACACGCTTTGACCTCGCGATATCTTTTTCGGTGTTTACGCATCTATCAGAGGAAGCAGCGACGGCCGCGCTCAGGGCGGTTCGCAAGGTCATTAAGTCTGACGGTCTCTATGTCCTCACCATCCGCCCTATTGAATTCTGGCGGTTGCCTTGGGGGACGGCTACCCCGGAACAAATAATTCAAGCCGAGGCCGACCATAAGAACCACGGCTTTGCGTTCTTGCCGCATTCGTGGTCTGACGGTTCCTATGGTGATGCCTCGATCGACCTGAAATTCTTCAATCGCGAAGGATGGGAAATGCTGGAATACGATACCAGCACCCTAGACCCATATCAGCTATCCGTCATTCTCCGTCCGGTCTGACAGCCGCCACTTTTGCTTGAGCTTCGTTTATCTGCGCATTGATCGCGGCAAATACGGGAGCAGCGAGCCTGTATGGAAGTTCGCTCAAGCCCGTCGCGATAATGTTAAGCTGTTCATCGGTGATATTGAGTACGTGCATTTGCGGCATCTGTGCCATGTCTGGTCGGTCCTTTAGATTGTCTTGAACAAGGTAGCATCTACGTAGATTTCGAGGTTTGCGCCGTTTTGGCGGAATGAGACATAGCTTGCACCGAAGTTCCCGCGCATCTGCAACTTGCCACCAAATGATCCGTCAGCATTTCCCGCCCAGAACGCCGTTGAGTAGTTCGTGCCCGTACCTTTGGGCTGATGGTTGATCGTGATGTTTGCGGCGGTGCCATCTGCTTTTAGCGCAGGCTGTGCGGCGGTAGATCCCACAGCCTCAAGATGACCCGTTACCGTCCCCGCTACGGCAGTAACCTTGAAGTTGGCAAGGCCGGAATTGTTGAGGAACGAAGCGCCTGTGTTGTCAATGCTCAAGGTCTGCTTTGAGTTTGCAGTGTCAACAGTTGAGACGAGATCGAACCCGTTGTTACTGCCAGCATACTGCCACGTCACGACATGGCCGCGCGCCATCTTAATGGCGGTTCCAAATCCGGTAACACCATCCGTACCCGTAATGCCGATAGCATCAAAGACAATGCCAGTATTCCACGTATGGCCGTTCCGATAGATCAAAATTGCCGACGAGGATGGATTGGTTGGAGCGCCCGCATTTGGATCACCACCGGCAGCAAGGCCAAGCCCCATGCACATCGCAAAACGGCTATACGGCCCATTGACGGGATTAAGAGCAGTCTTATTTTTGGCGTTCCACTCCGCGATGTAGGAGGGAGTGGGTTCCGTGTTGACCACCTCTGCATACATGGCAAAGGCGCAGGTATCTGGATCAGGACTATCCTGAATAGCAAATGCTGTGAGCGCCGCCGATGTCATATAGGTGAAATCAACAAACTGCAGCGTCGCAGTGCCGTTTGCCGCCGATCCCGTTATGTGGGCGGGTGGTGTCGTCGAGTAAGTGCCGCCTGTCGTGATGTTGTAAACGCGCCCGCCATAGGCCACACGTTGACCCAATGTTGCCGTGCCGCCTGAAGTCCAAACAGACGGTACCGGACCGGGATGCTGAAGTGGGAATGACCTGTAAATGTCATGCACCCGAGACGCGAAAGCGCCACCGATGCCGCCGCGAGAGGAATATGATGCAAACGTAGCGCAACGGTCGATATAGCCAGTCCCGCCCACCGTGGCGACATACGAACCAAACTCGTTGTTTGATCCGTCGAAGGTAGCAGCGGCCTCGTCTATAAGAAATCGGTCGTGGACACGGTGAATGCGCGCGCCATCAGGATCCCAGAAAAATCCGGTTGGTGTCTGGTCAAACACACCATTATTGCCGAAATTTGGAAGTTCGGAATACTTGGCCAGGCGTTTGCCACCTGGCGTAACACCATCTTGGACGTGTACGGTAACGTCTGTCTCGTTCATCACCAACTCACCCATTACGCCGGTGAATGCGGCGATCTCGGCGGCTGTACCCTTACGGATGCTAATTTGATTGGCCATTTGATCGCCTCTTTTAAGGTGTTACAGGGTCGGTAACGCGACCCCAATTTTGGTTGAAATATGTGATAGTTTCGGTCACACGGCCCCAGTCATAGATTTGACCGTCGGGAAAACCAGTGAAGCCAGCTGTTGCGGCTTGAACCAACTGATTGGCTGCAGCTTCCGAGGTCGCCGCCGAACTGGCCGATGCGGCAGCTTGCGCGGTTAGATTTGTGACTGTTGGAACAATTCCGTCGATTTGCAGATGCAGCGCATCATCACCCGCGATGCGATTGGCCTGTTCTTCAGCCAATGCTTGCCGCCAAGCCGTTGCCTCAAATTCCGTGTCCGGACCATTTACGATAGTCCAAGACTGGCCGACAAGCCTCCAAACCAAAGAAGCCCCGTCAATGGGTGCAGCAATCAGGCTGAAAGATGTGCCGAAATCAAACTTCAGAGCACGATCAATATCGCGTTCCTGCTCTTGCTGAATTATTCGGCTTCGATCCAAGTCACTATCGATAGCATCGCTGGAAAAGCGCCCGTTTCTAACAACGGATATTAGTCTATCAATGATTGCTGTGCCGACTATCCGGTATTTTTCGCCAGCAAGAGCGGGCACGGTAAGCGTGAAACTTCCACCGGACGGTGATCCGGCTCCGCTTATCAAGTAGTTGCCTGGATAGCTGAGGACCGCTCTGTTCCCAGCGAGATCAATCTTTTCGATTGTCACATCGGCGTCGTCCTGGAACGGAAATGCGATCGCGAAAAGGGTCTGACCGGCAGATGCAATAATCTGGCGAAATCGGACATCCGTATTTATTGGAAATATGACGCTCATGATGCACCCCAAAATCGATCTTGGGTGCATCATGAGGCAGGCGAGGTAGGGTAAACTCTATTGTGGCGCGGGGATCAAAGCTGGTTTTTGTTTGCGCTTGATCTTCACGCCGCCTTCAAGCGGATTGCCTTCCGCCTCGACCGTCCGCACGAGATCCAAGGTAATGGCCTCCGATCCTTCCGCGATCGCGCGCGATCGGAGATCCGGCCAAGCCGCTTTCACCGCATCCCAATCCCACACTTTCTTCGTGGCATAGGCATCCGCAAGCCGTTGCGTCAATTCCGGCGATACCGCCTGCAGCTCGCGGTAGAACCCTTGCTCATCAATTTCCGCGCGCTGTGACCAGCCTGGCTCTCCAATCGCCACCAGGGCATTGCGCTCGATCGCCATCGCCATCTTTGAAAGAATATCGTCTGCAGCGGTGCGAGCTGCAGACGAGATCTCGATCGGATCACCATAACGATCTGTCAGCCGGTTCGCCGTCAGGTCGCGCCGGACAGCACCGATCGATTGAACAGCTCCTCGTGCGCGAACCATTGGATGCAGTCGCGCGGTTTTCGCGTCCATCATGGCGATCGAGATATAGGCCTTCGCCTCATCCTTTTGTTTCGCCAGGTAATCGGCCGCTCCAGCTGCATCGCCTGTTTCGAACAGCGAGCGCCATGTTGCGGCTTTCCCTTCCAGTTCGCCGCCTCTCTGCGCTGCCATTTCCCAAAACCGCGTGACGGATTGAGATCCGCGAGATGCATCCTTGATGAACCGGCGAGAAATTGGAGCGTCATCCAGGGCATAACCTGGCGCATCCGGCTGCGCCATATCGTAAAGGGACAGCAACCCGCGCCCGATACTGCCGGTGTGTGCCAAAATCAGATGATCCCATTCCACCGGCGCGAGCCCGAACATGCCGCCGATCTGCCTGGAAAGTTTCGAAGTCTTTTCCGTGTATTGCTGAAAAGGCTCCATTCCCTGCAGATGCTCGGGCACGATCGGCGCGCCGGTGAAAAAGCTTTTATTCGCTTTCATCTCGAAATAGCTGCTGATTGCCGGATTGCCCTCAATGATGGACGGCGGTGTGAGCGTGTAAAAGAGGCTATCGCCCCATTTGCTGAAGGCGGTTGCGTCATTTCTCGATATGGCATCATAGGCCGCCTCCCCGAGGTTGGCGAATACAGCCAGTTCGTGCGGCTTTGGAACCGCAATCCACTTATCGCCCCACTTCACCATCCAGTGCGTGGATCTCGTTTGCACCGAAATTTCGTCCTGATCCTCATTGCGGCTCATCAGGGCATAGAGAGAAGTCGATAAAGTCACCAATGCGGCAAGGCGCGCCCAGCTCTTTACCGATTGCCCCAGGGCGCGGCTTTCCTCGACGTTTAATGTTTCGCCCATCATTTTCTTGGCGACGGGCGTGAGCATGTGCATCCGGAATTTGTCTAGGCCCTGCAGCGAGGCATTGAGAAACGGTATTATCTTTGCAGCAGCACCCATGCCGGATCCGCGCCGATCAAAATCGATAAAGCTTCTGGCCTGCCAGCTTGCCTCCATCGCGGCTTCATAATTATCCAGGCCCCTCGCTTTTGCCTCATCGACGAACGTTTTGAACAGACCAATCCGTGTTGCTGTTTCTGCGAGCTCTGTCGCCTCGAAAATTCCGGAGAAGCTGGAAAGGCGCTGCGTTGCCCACCCTTTGCGTCGGAGCCCCTGGAGATCCCGTTTGACCATGGTTTCCGCCAGGCCAGCCGTTTCAGCGCCGCCCGATAAGCCGTAGACGCTGGAATAGAGCCGCGCGGTGTCGCGGCCAAGCACGTCATCGGTTGCGCCTTTCAACGTTGACGCCAGACGTTTGAACGGCTTGCCATAGAAAACGGCTGACAGAACCTGGTCGCGGATCACATTGGCGAGAATGAATTCCGGCGCGGCGGTGATACCGATGCGCAGGATACGGGCTGGCCAAGCCAGCATTTCGATGAAAAAGTTTTTCTCGACAGGCCCCATGCCGGTCAAGGCCTGATACATTTCCTTGCCAAACTTGCCGTCAGCCAGGCGCAACGCGCGCAGCTCGCCGCCGTCGCGGAAGAACGCGATCGCTTCACCCTTCTCGTTGATCATAGCCGGCCGAAAAATATTGGCCTTCTCATCGCCGATCGCACCCTCGACCATATCGCGCAATGCCACGATATCCGGCCGCGAAAGTCCGGCATTCTTGGCGGCGCTTTCGATGGCTTCCAAAGGATCGACGACGCTGCCGCGCAGCTCCTTGACCGGAATACGCTCGGCGATCGCACCAGCACCGACACCGGCATTTCGTGCCAGCCGGTCCAAAGTCTTGATAACATCATTGCGAACGATCGCCATTGACGTTTCATATGCATCGGAAATCAGGCTTTCGATCGGATTGATTACGTCCTTTTTGGATCCGCCAAAACGCCGAACAAAGCCGCTCTTGGCTTTACCGCCGCTCGGCTTGCCCGAGATCTGCCCATCGGCCGTCTCGCTGAAATCACGACGACCAGGCACATAGTCGCGGATCAACAGACCTTCGTCATACTGTTCCGAAGTGATGAGACCGGCATCGCGCTTTTTCTTCCACATCTCCAAGGCAAATTGATGCACCTTGTCAGCTGCTGAAACATACTGCGGATTGGCCGCCTCAAGATCCGCCACGTTTTGCAGATGATCGCCCCTGGTGAGCTTGTCGGGTGGATTTGGGATTGATCCCTGGTCGTAACGGTCCCATTCACCCAGGGCGCGGCGCGACCAAAGATAGGAGCCAAAATCGCGGGCGCTGCCGTCCTCCCATTTCGACAGGAAATTCGGCTTTCCCATTGCTTCAATCAACGCATCGCGCAGTGACGGGCTTGCGGGATTGGTGGCGCGATAGGGCACAACGCCATGAACAAGATCCATGTGACCGGCCGAAAATGCGCCGCGCGACATGAGCGCCAGCTTATGCGGATCGTCGGAAACCTTGATATTGATCGGCTTTCCGGTGTTCTGCATATGCAGATCACTCAACGCCCTTACGGCGCGATTGATCGGGTTCAAAGCATCAAACGTGAACGTGTAGAAGCGCTGCAGCACTTCGCCGATCGTTCCGGCCACACCGGATTGCTGCAGCGCCTCCTTGGATTTTCCGAGCCAGCCCTTTTCCTTTGCGGAAACGATCGTGCTGGCAACGGCGACAGTTGAAGGCGCATCAAGAAACGTGGTCCAGGCATCGCGCGCCGCGTCGATCGCGGCGGCCATATCCGGAACATTTGCTTTCAGTGACTGATCAAAGGCGGCCGCAAATTGTGGCGCAGCCTTCTCTGCAGCTGGACGGTTTGTCACCCACAACCGAAAGAATTCAGCAAAGCCTTCGGAAAGCAAATGCTTCTTGTTTGCTCCGGCATAGGCCATAGGCTCCAGCTCGGCCGCGTGTTTCTTTTTGAGCGGTCCGAGATCCTTTAGCTTCGCTTCCAGGTGATGACCGTATTCATGCGTGAGCGTGTCGAAGTCATCGAGCGAACGGACCCGAACAACGCCGGAGCGCGTTCCATAAGTCCCAAGGACACGACTGCCACCAGTGATCCGGCCCTGCCTGGTTGCGGAAACATCAAGCGCCTTGGCCAGTGCTTCCGCCGTTTCACGTACACGTGCGATATTCTCAACCGCCACTTTCGCGATACCGGCAACCGGACGATTGCGAGCGGCCGCATGCGGTGCGGCCATGTTCATAAACTCGCTGATATCGGTTTGATCGCGGGCGGCATCATCGAAAAGACCGCCTGGCGCTTTGTCGCCACCACGCAACGGCTTTTCCGCGCGAGCCGCCAAGCGGTCCGCGTCGGTTATCGGCGCAATGCCGTCGATTAAGGTTTGCTGACCGGCGTCTGTGCGCTCTGTCCGGATCTGATCTTGGCCAGCGCTTCGAGCTGGCCCGCTGTCCGCAACAGCGTTTCCTGGTCGAGCGGGCTCGCCGTCTCCGCTTGCGCGCGCATCCGCTTGGCGTTGCGCAGGCAATCCTGCGCCGTCATCGAAGAATGGGATTTCTGTGCCATCGGACCTCTCAAGCGCGATCGGTGCGCCGTTTGCATAGTAGTCTTCCATGATCGCACGCTCAAGAGCGTCCGGAGCAGAAAATCCATCGTCCATATGTTCGGCCGCACGGACAACGATTTCATCCGGGAGCGCGGCATCGATCTCCTGGGACAATTGATCGAGGTTTTGCCGCAGGCTGGCACGCGCGGCCGTCGCGTCCTCGTGTCCCGTAAGGTTTTCGACGGCCGCACGATCATGCTCGGAATAAACCTTCTCGCCACGCGCGTCGCGCTCAAGCGTAGAAAGGAAATCGGCAACCGACGTTTTCGCCGTGGCGTCGTCAACACTGCCAAACTCCCAAAGATAACCGTTTTGCGCGGCCATCTCCCGCGCGCGATCGAGCGTCATTCCGCCTTCGCGCACCAGGCGTCCAGCACCAGGCACAAAAACCTTGTTGAGATCGAGAGCGCCCAGCTCGCCGCCCTGATTTTGAATGCCGCCATTTTCGGCCAGCCAGCGGGCAAGCGATCGCGGCTTTTGCGGTGCTTTGCCTGGGGAAGGCGCTTCTTCGTTGAGGATCCGCTTTTCCTGCACGGAAAGCCCGCGGACTGCTGCAGCCTGGTTTGAAAGCCGCTCGCCGATCGGTTCAGCGGAAACGGGCGAAGATTGCCCCCCTGGCTTGCGAGGCGACACGAAATCAATCGCATCCTTGTCGATAACGACCCATTCGGATCTGCCACGCGGATCTTTGCCAACGATGACGCCAACACCTTGCGCCTTCAATTCTTCAATGCGCTTGGCACTCAATCGGGTGACGTCACCTTCGGCATTCAGGATCCGCGTGCCTGGCTTGACCTTGACGTCATAAAGCGATGGCGAACCGCCTTCCGCCCTGGAATAACCTTCGGCCAGTGCAGCATCGCCTTCGGTGTGGGTATAAAGACCGCCGTAGGTCCTGCCCTTCTTGGCCTGCTTCTGACCGGTCCGGACAATCTCAATGTCCTTCAACGTCAGGTTGGGGTTGCCGCTGCCGTGCACCAGCGTAAGCCCATCATTCCCCACGACATCGGGTATAGCGGCGGCGTCCGGTGTCGATCGTGGGATTGCGCCGCCACCAACCGGCTCTGCAGCGGGAACTTGACGGGGCGCAACAGGTCCAACCGGCTCCGCTTGCGGCACAGGCCGCGCTACAGCAGCGTTTGCAGGCTGGGACGACTGCGGCGACGCCGGAGCGGCGGTTTGCGCGCCTGTGACTCGCTCTGGCGTTTTTGGGCCGGAAGGAGAAAGGATGCTTTCTCCGACAAGCGTACTCTGTCCGTCTTCCAGAACGACGCGCACCATGCCAGCGGGCGCATTCGCCTGGTCATCGGCAATGGTGACGGTCCGGCCATTCATCGGATCAGCTTCAATGCCGCGCGCCGGATCCGCAGGTGCGTCGATTTTCGCGGCGGATCCTGCAGCAAGTTTCTCGATGCCCCGAGCGACACCGCCGCCAGCACCGCCGATGCCAGCACCCAGCAGGATCCCGATGCCGTACTGGACAGGATCAAAACTCTCGCGATGGCCTGCCTGGATCTCGACACCCTGGATTGCAAGATCAGTCGCAGCGTTGATCACGGCGCCGTCGACAGATCCGGCGAATACTCGTGACCATAGAGCGCTGACACCCCTGCCGGACAGTGCAACAATCTTTTCACCCAGGCCGATCGGCACGAAGTTTTCAGGGCTGGCGGCCGTGCCGACGAGCTGACCGGCGAGTGCGGTCGATCCTTCAAGAAAGCCGCTCCATTCCGGAAAGCTGTTGTAGCTCTTGTCGAACCATTGCCGGTCCAACTTGGCTTGCGGCCCGACTGCATCAGCCAGGGCACCACCAACCGTATTGTATCGCTTGCCCGCCTCGACATTCAGTTTGAAACGATCGACATAGCTCGGGTCTGGCGCTTCCTTCAAAACATCGTCGCGCTGGATCTCCGCATAAGGATTTGTTTCACCGGCCGGTGCGATCGCAGGAGCGTTTTCGTTCGCCAAAACCGCATAAGGATTGTCCGCCATTTATTTCGCCCCTTCATCCCCATAGATCGGGTTCCACTCGCCGATCGGCATTTTGTTGATCCGCAAAACTTCCGCGGCCGCACCTGGTCCATAAACCGCATCGAACTGATCGGCCTCTTGCGGATTGTGCGTGATGCGGGTGCGCGCGGCGCTTCCTGGAATTGGCCAAGCGTCGGGCTTGCGGGCCGAAACGCCATTTTCCGCCGCCGCTGTTTCTTGCAGAACATTGACGTTGCGCTGATCGGCGCGCGTCGGGCGCTCGCCGCGGTTCAGCTTGAAAAAGAGCGCCGTGCCGAGCGTGGAAAGCTCCTTGTCAACACCCTTGGCCTGCATCACCTGGGAGAATGCTTTTTCGGCATACGGACCATAGGCGTTGCTCACCTGGCCGACGAGCTGCTGCACCGCCTGATTTTGGGCGCGCGGATCCTGGACAGTGGAAATCGCACGAGCCAGGTTAAATGCCTCGTCATTGGTCAACGGTGATTGCGCGAGATCCGGCACGCCGATCGCTTCCTGCGCCTGCAGGCGAGCGGCAACCAGGGCTTGCAAACTGGCGGGGTCATCTGGCCTTGCCGCATCCGCCAGTGCTTTCACTTCCGGAAAATTGGTCTGGACGGCAAGCGCCGGATCCGTTGCGCGCTCTTTGACGATCGCGGCCGCACGTTTCGCCGCCTCGTCAAAAATCTTCTCCTGGTCAGCATAGCCCGGCGTTCCCGCCTTCGGCGCGAGTGTCGCCAACCTGGTCGAAATTTCCTCTTCGGTGTCGGCCTCCATACCTGCCGACGCCTCCCAAACCTTTCCGGCAAAGGCGCGTTTTTCCTGCCATTCCGCCAGCTTTTCCGGCCCGAGCAATTTTGCAACGCGGTCCGGCGTGATGCCATTTTCGTCGGTGCTGAGCCCCTTGCCGGTCGCGGCAACGGAAGAAATATCGTCATTGATCAGACCGGTGACGCGCGTGCGCTCAACGCTATTGCTGGCCTTCTCCTCGTTTGCCTGCTGGCGCGCGTCACGATAGAGCGTTTCCGACAGGGCTTTGACCGTGTTAAACGGCATATTCGCCAGCGGCCCCTCGCCTTTCGACCAATCGTCCAGGACGCCAAGTGCAAAGGCCTCTTTTTTCTCGGCACTATCGAGCTGCGAAAACACACCCTGGATCCGCGACTTTGCCGCCGTCTCTGCGATATTGCGTTTTGCTTCGGCACCTTGCGCCGGTGTCAGGACGCGGTTTTGCACCGCATTGTCGATCGAGCGCGAGGCACGATCGACCTGGCCGCCGATGATCCGGTCTGCATCGGGCGATCCACCCAGCACATAGGCCTGGCGCTCAATGTCGCTTGTCTGCGCCATGATGCCTTCGGCCGCCGCCGCCTGTTCGTCCTGGCGAAGGAATTTTTCATGTTCGGCGGAAACAGCACGCACGTAGGCTTCGGAGCGATCGGCAAACTGCTTGTCAAAGATCTCGCGCATTTGCGGATCTTGAAAGCTTTCGTCCTGCAGATACTTATCGCGGATCTGCCCGAGCGCATTTTGAAAGCCCGAGGGATTGTCCTGAAATTCCTGATAGGCATTCTGCATATCCGTGGACATGCCCTGCTGCAGCCGCCACGAATAGGAGTTGGTTGCCGCCTGGTCAAAGGCTTCACCGCGAATAGTGCCATCATTGCGCAGCTGCAGCGGCTGGGTGGAAAGAGGTTCGCTAGACCGCCCCTCTTTGTCGGCGTACAGCGCCTCTTGCTGCGTGTGCAGTGACTTAGCGTATGCGGTCGCATCATCTGGATTGTCGAATTTACCCAAATGCTTTCCGGTCTTTCGATACTGCTCGATTGCCTCCTTGTTGGATAGGATCTTCGACCCGTCATCCGCCACCGTTGGGATCAACGTTTCCTTGCCGTCGCTGTCTTCGAAAGAGATGGAACGCACGGTGCTGATCGTTCCGTCGGAATTTTTCACCACCGGACGCTTGGTAAGATCGATGTTGCCAGGAGCGATTAGGCCCTTGACGTCAGCCGTGTCTGGCTGCGGTTGTGTCGCTCCGGTAATGAGCGGATCCACCGGCGCGGCCGGAGCCGTTGCACCGTTTCCAAAACGCGCCAAGCTGTCGTTATAGGTGGCGATATGATCGGCGGTGTTGCTTTCAAATGCCTTCCATGTCGAAGAGAGCGCGCTGGTGATGCCAGGCGTCAAACCGTTCTTCTGCAAATCCGCGTCCAGCGACCGGCCAGTGTTGGCCTTATAATCGCGCTGGGCCAGCTTCCACGCATTGGCGTCCTGGTTTTTCGGAGAGAAGTCACCACCTCCGATGCCATCCCAAGTCGTGGCAACGAACTGATAGCGACCGGCCGCCGATGTCTTGCCGTCCGGCCCATCTACGAAAATGCGTGGATGCTTGGACAGATCATCGAAATACGCCGGTCCATTCGGCGTATAGCGGACATTGTACGCTCCGCCACTCTCACCGCCTGCAGTCGCGTTGAGGAAGGCCCGCGCGTAGGCCGGAAGATCAGTGTTTTCCGGATCCGCAACCTTGTACGGCTTGCCGCTTCCTATCGACTGCGCCCGCGCACCAGCGCGCTCCTCGACCGCTCGGGCAGCGAGATACGACGCTCCGGACTGCTGTCCGGCCGCGAGGCCAGCAAGCGCGCCTTCACGCGCTGCAGCGTTGTCAGCTAGCTGGCGAAGGCGATCGGAAAGACCGTCGCCGAGACCGGAGAGAGCCCGAGCGGCCGCGCCGGTATCGACCGCGAAGGAAGGAACGTCACCACGGATCTGCGCAGTTTCATCAAATCGGCGGATTTCGCCTGGGCTTCTGGATTGACGATTGACCATGATTAACCCCTTTTGGCGAGATCGATGCCATATCCAGCGCCGGTTTCGAGCGCGCCCAAGAGCCCCGCTGTGCGTGAGGATCTGGCTTGTGAGCGGAAACCGCTGGCCCGCTGCTTGAGCAGGGCGCGGCGGAAATCACTATCGGCACGGTCAACGGAAATTTCGTCGGTTGCGCGCTTCGTGGCATTGGCGGCCGCCGACTGTGCAATGCCGCTCGAAAGGTCGATACCAGCTGCAGCAAAGGTCACATCGTTTTCACCAAGAACGCGCGCAAGCTCGCGTTTCATGACTGTCTGTCGCTGGGTCTGTTTCAATTGCTCCTGGCTGCTTTCGAGTTCAGCCTGATCAGCCTGTTGATTGGACGCGTCGGCGGCGGCGTTTCCGGCGCCGATCTTGCCGAGAATACCCAGCGTTGCGGAGACACCCTGCAGGACAGAGAGAACGCCGGACGATGCGGAAGCGAGACCGCCAGCGGCGGCAGCGCCAGCGCCCGCCGTCGCCGCCCCAGCGCCTGCAGTAGCGCCTGCAGCTGCTAGGCCCGATGATCCGAATAATGCGCCGAAAGCGGCGGTGGCAAGTTCCATGGCGATCCCCTTTATAATGCCGCTTCAATGGTGATTGATCGGACGGTGAAACGTCCTGGCCGGATCTGGCTGATGGTCACAGTCGGTTCATCGACGTAACCGGTCAGGCCACGGATCGGGATCGTGCCGGTGAATGGCGCATCGAGCTCCGGCACGTCTGCGAGCGCGCCATAGCGCACCAGGTTCAAATCCTTGAGCGGCTTGCCGTTGACGGCGATCGCGATCGACGTGGTATCGAGAACGGACAATTGCACCGAATGAATGCGCGCTTTGCGCTTCATGACCAGATTTGGACCGATCGTGCGCGGCGGCGGCAATGTCTCAACAATGGGAGGTTTCCACGTGCCGACCGTGGCAAATGAAATTGCTCGGGGAAGGCTGATTACGCCACCGGAAACGACGAAAGGGCCGAAGACGTTTCTGTCGCCGATGCACCAGACCGTGCGGCCGTTGAATATTTCGAGGCCGCTGACAAAGGTTTGCGGCGTGCCGTAGCTGAAATCAATGGCTTCATCGAGCAGCAATCCATCTTCCGAGCGCTCCAGCTGGCGACCAGCCGGCCGATCGACAAGCCAGGACATTTCATTGCGGCCGTTGACGCTGACCGCACGAAAAAGCCCGTCGGTTGTCATGCGCGCGAATGCCGTCACGTCCTGTTCGCGCAGGATCGTCGCAAGCCGCGCTTCTCCTGGACCGGTGACAACGCCGACGATATTTCCATCGGTGGAAATGGTGGCGCGGCGCACGGCCAGATGCCGAACGTCCCTGATCAGATGAGAGGCGAGAAGCGAAATATCTGTCGAGACGAAATTGCCCTCAACATCGGTGTATCGGGTTTCACCAAGCACGCCGCCGTTGGCATGGCAGAAGATCGCCGCGCCCTCATTCTCGATGACCGGCACACCGCGCCGTGTCCCGTTGCGCGACGATTGCACATGGTTAGGTGCTTGCGTTTTACTCAGGGCGCGTTCGGCGATCCAATATTCCGCCTTCGTGGTGAACACCAAAAGACTGCGACTGCTAACCAGGCGCTCGATACGCTCTCCGCCTGGCACGTCCATCGGGATTAGCGCCGGACCGTTCGCCTCTGTAAAACGATCATCGTAGTTAAAATACTCGGAGACTTTTGACATCATCCAGGCATTCGGCAGGCTCTTGAAGCCGCCTATCAACAGCCGCTGTCCATAGAAAACGCCACAATGAGCATAGCCCCGCGCCGCCGAGAACAATGGTTCACCAGGCGCAACACCTGGTGTAATCTTGAGCGCAAGCACGGCCGCGTCAGCTTTATTGATAACGCGTGCCGAAATCGCCCACCCGTCGCCGCTGTTGTTTGCTCCGCCAAAAGTGATCAGGATTTTCTTGCCAGTGGCGTCGCCGGAGGACGAGAGAACGGTGATACCTGCGGCGGTGTTCGGCAAATCCAAAACCGCCGCCTGGACCCGCGCGGCGAGAATGAGCATATCGGAACCGTATTCGATCGAAACGGTTTCCTGCCCCGAAACGGTCAGCGTGAAAACGCTTTCTGCCCCTGGAGTGAAGGACAAGCCGACGAACTCCAATTCCCATACAGCAGGCACACCGTTGGTATAGACGCCACCATAGTCGTAGTTTGGGACGCCGGTGAAAGGTGCATTGTCGACAGCCCAATTTGTGGGCCCGAGGTGCTTTATCCGGCGCGTCTCCAGATCGTTGTGAAAGAGAAGCATGGTATCGAGCTGCTGAGCGACCGTGAATTCCGGAAGCATCGTCGCAGTCAGCCCTATGCCGATAATGTCAAACAAATAAGTTGTTGCAGACCAGACTTGCGCATTGTTCGGACTGAAGACGAGATCATATGATGCGCCGTTTGAAGCATCGAAAGGGAAGATTTTCGCAGCGTCTGCCGCTACAGCACCGATCCTGCGCAATCCGTCACGACCGCGAAATCCGCCTTGTGGCGCGATTTCGACATTTTCCATGCGCTTCGCGCCGGTGCCGAAATACTTGATTTCGGTGCGCTCATGCAGAAGCGGTTCCAGTTCTCCCGCTGTCCATGCTGATTGCAGACGCCCAGGACGGCCAACCATCTACGATCTCCAGGCGCGTTCGAGAGGATTGTTGCGCATATCCCTGCGGCGCGGCGGTTGTGCCATGCTGTCTTCGGAGATTGCCGCCCGCATTTGGCCGCCACGCCGCTGTTCTGACGGTGTGCCATAGGCTTCGGTGTCAAGTTCGTTGTAGAGCGCGCGATCGGAGGCAAGGGCGAGCGCCAGGCGCGATGCGCAGGCAGTAATGGTGCATGTCCTGAATGTCGCGATCCAAAGGTGCGGATCCGGCCGAAACTTGACCTTTCCGAAAAGAGGCTCGACGGACGCATGCACCTGGCCATTGCTCAGCGCATATTCCGTGAAACGCCGATCGGGATCCGTCACATCATCGGAGAGGTACAAGGGAGGCCCCAGCCGCTCGCCAGGGATATCGAAAACGAATTCATAGCCGGAAAACGGGGTAGCACCGTCGATGCGGGAAAGCTGGCGATACTCCATCGCAAAATAAAATGGATTAAGCCCGAGATTGAAATCAACCACGTCCTCATAAATGTAAGAGGCGGCCTGGCCGCCGTCCGTTTCCTCTTCAAAGTTCTCAAGCGGATCCACGCCGATCCGCGCGCAAGCGGCGTTGATGATATCGAGCGGGACGAGGAGAGCCATGGAGCCTCACTTTGAAAAACCGTGCATGGTTGAGAAAAATGCCATGAGCCGCCCTGGTGACATGAAACCAGGGCGGCTCCGGCGAGCCAAAACTAAGCGACGTTTTGGGCTGCGACCGTGACCACCGCGCCGGTGTTGGTGACGACGATGTAATTGCGCAGCATCGGTGTGCCGTCGAGATCGAGGGAACACATGATGATATCGCCAGTTTTCAGGCGACCGGCCAGGCTGTTGAAATAACCGGCCGTGATGACGGCGGCGGTGTCATCGTTGGTGACATAGGCGTGCAGCGACCGGTTGGCCCCAGCAGATCCATCGACAGAGCCGATGTGAGAAATGGTTTTGAAACCATATGCGTTATAGGCCATGATTTTGCTCCGTTGAATTGATGGCCAAGGGAAAGGACGGGCCGAAGCCCGTCCCGATTAAACGATTGCGATCGCGCTGTTGGTGGAAGTGGTGAAGCGCTTGATGCCCTTCCCTTCCTGCATAGGCGTGGCGCAACCCTTCGCCTGCATGTTGATGGTCCACCAATCCTCGTAGTTGTCCCACTGAGGAATGACCCGCATGTCGGTGTGGTTTGCCCAGCCCATGGCCGACTTGTGCCAGATGAACAGATCCTGCTTGTTGGCAGAGGGAACGGGATAGAGGTCCAGCGGATCTTCCTCGACCAGGAGGAACCAGTTGACGCCGTTCCAGAAGCGGGTATCGGTCGCTTTCACGAACGGAAGATCGCCGCCGACATGATCGGACGAGTTAACGACCTTGTTGGCGAGGAGCTGGTTCCACTGCAATGCGGGCAGACCGCAGAACACTTCACCATTCCATTTGACCTTATCGCCCTGCAGCGCGGCGCACAGGGTCAACGCCTGGGCGGCATTGAAAGCACCGGCCGAAAAATCGAGGCCAGCTCCGGCTGCAGGCAAGGCGGTCGCCATGGCCGCATAAATTTCCATATCGGTGGAACGGCCAAGCGCCATAGCGCCGGACTGATAGACGATTTCCTTTTCGTCCACATTCATGCGGTCGAGGTCGTATTCTTCGACCGTGTCGAAAACGACCCAAGTCGTCAACGGTACCTCGAACCGCTTGCGGCCGCTGTTGCTCGGGACATTGCGCTGATTGCGGGTTTTCTTTACGGCCTTGCTCTTTCCGGCGAGCCAGAAGACGGCCTTTTCAGCGCCCTCGATGCGGGTGGCTGGGGTGACGGTGGGGCGCAGGCGATTGCCTTCCTGCTGATAGATATGCATGGCGCGGCTGGCGTACTGTGTGGCGAACCAGGCTGGAGCTTGTGCGGACATTTGTTGTCTCCGATGTTGACGAAATGGGGAAAACACCGAGGAGGAGAGGCCGCATTCTGCCGACAGGTCCGGTTGAGCCGGAGAGGCCATCGAGTTTGCAGGTCCGCCCGTTGTTGCCAAAACATTAGGGCCGCCGAACTATGGTCAACTGGACACAAAAAAAGGCGGCGCGCCCGAAGACCCGCCGCCCTGATCGATAGGTTGAGATTATTGCTTTGCAGACTGCTTTTTGTAAGCCGCATCATAGCGATCGCGGAGCGCCGGATCAAAGCGCTTGTCCGGATCCTTATGCTCGCGGTTGCGTGGATCAATGCGCGGATCCGCGTCGAGCTTTTTCAGATCTTCCGCCGACAGCTCGCCCTGGATGGTGGGCTCGCCGGTGATGCGAATGCCGTTTTCCTGCAGGCGGCCGGAAAGCGCCCGCAACAGGACGTTGCCTGCAGCCGTATCGGTCAGGCTGATCAATGCCGCCTGTACATCGGGCTTCAACGCCTCCGGCACACCTTTCAGCTGCGCGCCAAGACCCTTTGCGAAGCTTTCCGCCTCGACGAGTGCCGCCTGCGCGCCGGTGCGATCGAGGCCGTTCGCGGTCATGAAGGTCTCAACTTCCGCCATCGGATTGAATGGCTGGGCGATCAATCCCTGCTCGATCAGCGGCGCATAGAGATCTTCCATGATTCCGGCAAACTGATCCTGCGAAACACCATGTTTGTGAAACGCGGTGCGCGCCTGGCCGAAAACTGGATCCTTGGCAATGTCGCCGACGAATGGTTTTACCTTTTCGCTGGGCTCATAGGTGTAGGCGTCGGGTTTATCCGGCGCTTTCGGCAATTGGCCGAGCTTGGTGCGCAGGCCTTCCATACGGGTGTTGGTTTCAGTAAACCCGCCGAGGAGCTTGCCAAGACTTTCCTCAATGGTTGCGCCCTTGAACTGGTCGGGAAAGCCGTCCGGTAGTGTGAGCGCGCCGCCGCCACCACCACCGCCACCGCCGTCGCCGTCGCCATTGCCACCGCCGCCGTTTCCACCGCCGTCGCCGCCACCATTGCCGCCACCTTCCGGCGCGCGAAGCGCCGCATATCTGTCAAGAAGAGCTTTCATGTCACATCTCTTGGTTTGGGTTGATCGTCATTCATGCCAAGCGCGATCTGCCTGGCAATCTCGTGCGCGAGGGCGTTCTGGCCTTCGCGAAACGCGCCGAAAACAGCCATGGACTGAATGTCCAGGCCGAGCTGCACAAAGAACACGGTGCGATTGAGCGTCCGGTCAAACAGCGCCTGCAGAGCCTTTGCACCGCCAGGCGTTGCAGCAAAATGCGCCCAGGCATGAGCGATCGCCTTGCTGTCGTCGCTCTCCTTTTCCTGGACAAGGCCCAAACGTTTCTGGATCTCCGGATCCGCCTGCTCGAACCAATCCCAGCCGCCCTTGGCAGCACCCTCGATAATTTTCTGCATATTCGCAGTCATGCCATAGCTCCTGGTATTGCCGATGGATCGAGCCCAGCGGTTTGTGCGGCGACGCTGGCTGCAGCTACAGCGGCGGCCGCGTCGGCGTCTTTCTTGTCCATCGCTTCGCGCTCATCTTTGGTGACGATAAACTTGATGGGCACGCCGAGATCGCGCCCGATCTCCGTCAATGCGAGGTCGATATGGGCGATGCGTGAAAGGCCTTGCGGATTTCCGGCCGCGCTCGTGATCGCAATGACCATCTGCAGCCATTGCACGACCTTTTCGATGCGCTGCGCTTCACGCGCGATCGCCAGCGGCGATTTCACCCGAACGCGCACGAGCAACTGATCAATTGGGATCTCATTCGGGATGAGACCCTTGTTGTAGGCGATCTCCATGGCACGCTTGACGCCTGGTATGACCAGCTCCTTGATCAGGCGGCCATAAGCACCAAGATGATCGGAGGCCAGACGCTTGACCCGCTCCAGAATTTCCGTGGCGGAGTGGACGCTTGCGCCGTCCGCTGGCAGCGCCTGATCCATCATGGTCGTTTTCACGCCCATGCGCAGATCCTGCAGCACCAGGTTGGACAGATCGAGGCGCGGATCCGGAAAGCGGTTGACGGAAGGCCCGAGCGCGCCGCCGTTGCGCGCCACTTTCCAGAAAACGCCAGGCTCAAGCGGTGCGAGATCCGGATTAAAAACGCCGTCATCAACGGCCGTATAGATGCCGAGCATGGCAATGGCCGCCGCCTGCAGCTGCAGACGCGCGGCGGTGTTCACGGTCTTGATTGTCGGCATGGCCAACATGACAGGACCGCGACCATAGGTTTCGCCAGGGACGCGGAAATAGCGGGGGATGAGCCAGGGGCAGGTGCGCGACTGCGCCGAGTAAACGATGCTTTCCTGCTTGTCCGAACAAACAAGCATATGCCAGCGGCGGCTCTTCGGGTCGTAAACCGTATCGCAATGGACGTCGATTTCGCTTTCCGGCTTTGTGCGCAGCAGCTCCTGGATCACAGATCCGAAATTACCTTCCGGCCAGGTCTCGGTGAATTGCCGGATCGTCATTTTGCGGCACCAGAAAATACCGCTCAAGCGATTGTATGGTCCGCTTTCCAGCAACAGCTCCTCGATCGCAACGGAGATCGGCTCCCACAACCGATCCGGATCATCGGATGGGTTGAGCAGCATCGCACCGGTACCGGCCGACAGGTCGAGCCCCATTTCGTGGAACGCGAGATCCCAATCGCCGTCATCAAAAAACGCCTGCAGCACTTTGCCGATCGGTTCGAGCTGTTGCGCCAGCTTTTCCTTCTCTTTTTGATCGAGAACGATAGGACCAGGCTCAAGCGAAAAGTTCTCCTGGCCAGCTGGCCAAAGATCCTGCTGGATTTTACCGGCGAAGCGAAAGGCGCTGTCGATCGCGGTGTGATCAAACACCTGGTCGACGCGCTTTTCACCAAGGCCGGTGTTGCGCGTCGATTTGCGATAGGGAATGGCGAATTGATAGGCTTCATCCAGCAACGGCTGAAAGCTGTCACGCTCTTTTTGCGCGGCGGTGCGCCTGGACTTAAGCTTGCTGACTTCAAACATCAGCGCTTAGCCGAGGGTTTCTTGTCCGGATCCGGACAGGAATGTGAGGAGCCGGCCGCCAGTCTTTTTCGGCGATGTGGTGGCGGTTGCCTGATCGACCTCGCCTTGCTGACGCGCCAGATCCGCGAGGCTCTTACGCTGCGTGGCTTCGTTCTGCTTTTTCGCTAGATCACTGCCGCTGTTGCTTTGGAAGATTTGTGGCATCTCCAGAGACCCCCTAATTCACATGGTTGAACGAACGAAAAGCCGCAGGCCTTTACAATTCTCTCACCAGCGCGAGAGGTACAGACCGTGACAATGCCACGATATGGCGAGGCAGCTATAGTCAACTGCATGGCACGGACGAACTGCAGCATGTTCTTGGCGAGCTCCGGCCGGACGTTAAACCACGCTTCCGCCTCGTTGTCTGGCAGCGGATAGAACCCGCAGAGCGCAACCAGGTCATCGCCGTCGCGCACCGCCCAGCTGTCGCCATTGGCCCACATTTCCCGCGCAACCGCCCAATACAGGCGGGAAGTCGCGCCGGACATTTCCGCAAAATCAAAGATCGTGGCCGGTGACGTGATCGTGAGCATCAGCGGCCGCGTGTTCCGGAGCGATGCGGATCAAAGCCGCTCGAACCGCGGGGTTTGCTTCCCCAGCCGGATCCGCCGCCTGGCAATTGCCGTTCGCCCGTTCCAGCTCCTCGGATTGCGCCCGCGCGGCCGCGAATGCCCAGGATGACATATTGCCCCGCATCCTGAATATCCGACCATGGATGCGATTTTTCCGGCAGATCCTCGAATTCATCGGTGGATCCTGCAGGCTTTTTCTTGAAGCGGTATTTCCCGCTCGCCGCCTGGATCCACTTCGGGCACTTTTGCGGGCAGACGATCAGATGCGAATTCGGCTCATGATAGCCGCGCAATTCCGCGCTCACGGCATCGAGGCGCAGACTGATTTCATTAGAGCCATTGGCGGGTATGTAGACAGGCAGGCCGAGGATCACACTGAGGATCTCCAAGGCCGACAGCTGGCCGCCTTCACTATCGCCGCCATGTTGAGCTGCGGGATCGATCCACAGCTTGATTTTGCGCGCGTGGCTGTAATCACTGTCGATCTTCATTTTGAGAGCTTCGCCGAAGCGCGCCGGACCGACGCCTGTCCCGATCTCCAGTTCGTCCAGGAGCGCAATGCGCGGCATCCAGGATTGGGCAAAGATCGCAGCAGGAGAAAGGCCGCCCGTCGAAATATCGATACCAATATGCAGGTCCAATTCCGGCCGGAACTGCAAAGGACCGCCCGCCACATGCTTGAAATACGAGAAGGACGCCAGCACCGGCTTGCCGGATCTCGAATAGCCGAACTCGTTATCGACCATGCGTTTGACGAAATGCTCCTCCTGGTTGTTGATGATGCGCTCGTAATAATCGGGCTCCAGGCTGAAACGGTTTTCCGCCATCGCGCCACGGCCGGACGGCTGGCGGTGCAGCACGCGATCGGGGGATTTTGTGGTGACAAAGACGGCATAGGTCCAGTTGTCGATCGTCGGCGCGTTCATGTCGCCAATGACGAAGCGCATGCGCTTGGCGTTCGGATCGATGAGCAGATCCGGCATCGGATAGCGGCCGACGCGTTGCTCCATGTCATCGAGCGCGCCTGGCGCGTGCGTGTCCAATTCGTTCAGCCAGGCGCCGGAATATTCACGGCCCTTCATCAGGGTTTCGATCGAGTTTTCACCCAACCCTGCAAACTCGGTGATCGCCTCGATGCGGATCCCGTCATGCCCGATGAAACGCAGCGTGTGTGTTACCGGCCGATCATTGCCGCCCGCCCAGCTGGAGCCCGGATAACCCTTCGGAAACCATTGCCTCCAGCTCTCCAGAACCGTCTTTTCCACCGACCGGAAGGTATCGCGCAGGACAATCCAGCGGCACATGCGCGTCGGTTTCTTGTCGATCGGGTGCCGCGCCACCGGTGCCCATGTCGCGGCCGTGATGCGCGCGAAAGCGCAAGTCGTGGTCTTGCCGCCGCCGAGCGGTCCCATGATGGCTTTTGTCAGTGTACGATCGAGGATGAAGGCTTGCGCGACCGGCCCTGGCGGCACATACCGGTACGGATCGAAGTTTTCGGCGATCTCGTACTTGGCGACAAGTTTCCGGACCTCCTCCTCGCTGAAGAGCCGCATATCCTCGCGGCTGACGATCTCCGCTAGATGCTGGCTCAAGATACCGCCTCCCCAAACCCCGAACCCGACCGCCTGCGGATCGCGCTTTCCCCTGCCCCTGCGCTATTTAATTGGCCCGCTGACGCGATTTGCAAAAATCGATAACGGTGTGCGAAAGCATCCCCCTGTACGGGGGGGCGGGGGCCGGTTCGGGGGAGCGCCTGCGCCGCGCGCCCGCCAGGCGCGCCCGCCGCCCCGCCTGCCCGCCGCGCCGCGCCGCCAAACCCACGCGCGCCCGAAATGCCAAAAGGACGGGACAGGCCTTCGAAGCCTTCGACCTGCTGATTTCTGATCAGCGCTATCGACACCATATTCCCCAACGTTTCCAATCACTTGCCCCTTTCGTGGGACGGGCGCTCGTGGGACGCAACCTTTTCGCCCTCGATAACGTCTTGATTTTCAACGATTTCCAGATCCACCGGCGCGCCGATACTCATCATCCTACCATCGGCGATCCGCTGGCCCTGTTCGAGCTGGTTTGTCCCGAGGTCAATGATCAGCGTCGGCAACCGCTCATCGATGATCTCGACCTGCACCGGCTTCTTGCCATGCAGATATGGAGCCAGGCGA
This sequence comes from Phyllobacterium sp. LjRoot231, assembly GCF_964253365.1. Taxonomy (NCBI): domain Bacteria; kingdom Pseudomonadati; phylum Pseudomonadota; class Alphaproteobacteria; order Hyphomicrobiales; family Phyllobacteriaceae; genus Phyllobacterium; species Phyllobacterium sp. LjRoot231. The sequence goes on along the minus strand of NZ_CAXUQT020000001.1, from coordinate 2,295,390 downwards.
TCGGCAACCGCGTGCTGTTCCTTGATGATCTCGAACAGGCTCGGGACTGCCTTGGCCACCATCTTGCCGCCGATGCCATGCATCGTCCGCTCATGCTCGATGAACCAAGCCTGCAGCTCGACCGGATCCGCAGTGAGGTAGTTCGCCTGGGCAACCAGCGGATCCTTGAAGCCGCGAGCCTGGTAGAACTTCTCGAAATCCTTGGTTTTGTAATTGGTCGCGCCCTTCGGCCGACCGGCGCGGCGCTCTGCCACTGGCTCTTTCCGCTTTTCGGCCAGGTCGAACTCGTCGCGCGCCCGCAGATTTCCCGCGTCGGCGTATGGGTTCTCACCCGTATCGCCATCATCGAATAGATCGAAATCACCTGCCATTTGAGCCACCGAATATTTAATAGGTTTGCGAAAGACGCCGGTGTCTAGCCGTGTCTAGGAAAGTGTCTAGCTGTTTTGTTGAATGATTTCAGAAGGATAGGTAGGAAATAGACACCATAGACACTTAGACACATATCTATCCATACACGCGCGCGCGTATGCACATATATGAGAGAGCCGGTGTCTTGAGTGTCTACCATGTCTAGTTTTCCGATTAGTGAAGTGATTTCAATGCGTTAGGTGCCAGACACTTGCTAGACACCTTAGACACCCCATACCCTTGAAGGTGTCAAAAATCCCGCCACGCCCGACGCTAGCAGGCTTGTCCCGCCGTCAACCGGAACCTTTTTTGTTTCGAAAGGGGTGAGGGTTGGGAAAAAATAAAAAAAGCCACGCTGGCGCGGGCCAAGGGTGCGGGGTTTCGCACCGATCCGGACCAATCGCCTCTTGGAAGGGAGAAGAAAAGCGGAGCCGCGCTGTAGCGCGGCAAGACGGGCATGGCCGCGCCTGGCTGAATATCCCGCCTGTTCGCAACGTGCAGCCGCCCAGCACCGGTGAATAGTCGCCGATGTGGTGCAGCTGCTCGTTGCTGGCGGGTCGTTGACGCGCAGGAGCCTCATCCGTTGAGCCGCAGCCAGTTCTTGAGGACACCCATATTGACCAGCGTGCAGCGTCGCTGGTGCCCGCCGATCGACACACGGTTGACCTTCTTGTCAGTGCACATGATATCCTCCGGCCCTCGCCTCAGCGCCCACTGCCAGGAGCCGTTCGAGGATCCGTGCTGCGCATAGGGTGTACCGGCCAAAAGACGGGCCAGGGTGTCGCTCTGGTTGGGAATGGCAATGGTGTATCCCAGCGGCTCCTTGCCGCCGCCGACCTTCACTGGCTTGATCAGCCCGATATCCGCGTTTGCGAGCTGCTTTGCGGCTTCATCGAAACCGATCCCGCCCTCTTTCTTTTCCAGCTCCTCCAGGATCTGCGCAACCGTGTGGCGCTCGCCCTTGGTGAAGGCGTCGAGCTGGCGCGTGATGATACGCTCGATGCAATCCAGCCAGGGCGCTTTCTTGTCCTGCAGCTCGGGCAGGATATCGGCCGCCAGCGCCTCGCCCCAATAGTCGAGATCTTCCCAGGGCAAATTGCATGCGTTCATGCCCTCATCGCCGAGGAGCAGATGCGCGGCCGAAAGAAACATGCCGAAAGTATTCTGGCCGCGACTGTCATGGCCATGCGCTCGCAACACGGTGCGATAGTTCTCATAGATCAGCGGATGATCCTGCCAGTGATCGACCACGCGCCGCAGCAATTGCGGCCCGACAGTTTCCGGCGCTTTCAGCACCGGCGCTTTACCGTCTGTGGTCTTGAGCGGATTGAGCTGGATGATCGCCAGGCGGGTCAGGGACGCTGCAGGCAGCGGCGGCGGATTGATCGCGGAGAAGATGAAGGCGGATTGCGCGTTGAACTCGACGCCTTTGTGATCCTGGCCGCCACGGATGCGCACGGATCCGGACGCGGCATCGCGTGCCATCTTGATGATCTTCTGCGATTGCTCAATGCCGTCCTCGCCTTCCAGCTCATCGATCGAGATCGGCAGGCTGTCATGGCCGACGATCTGATAAAGACCGGCTTCGGAGGCATTCGTTGTGGAGATCATGGCGCGGCCGAGGATCGCACGCAGCAACCCATATTTGCCGGTCAGCTCGGATTTGCCGGTTCCGGCATCGCCGACGAGGAATACACTCGGCCGCCATTCCAGCGCGGCACCCATCAGCGCCACGCCCATCCACCCGAGCAGGATCATGCAATCGATATCGCCGCGCGCAAAATTCCACGTCCGCAGCATTTGGATGATCCGCACGGCCGGATTTGCATCGGCCGGATTGTCATCGTCCTCGATCTCGACAGGCTTGTCCCAGGGCAGGAAGGACGCCGGACGGCGGGCATAGAAGAAATCGCCCACTTCGCCGGTGTCGTGCAGCTCGCCATTGTACCAAAGATAATCGCCGCAATGCAGGATCAGGCGGCCCTCACTATCGCGCCAGGCCCCACGGCCGCGCACCATGTCAGTCATCGACCAGGGACCACGGCTGTCGGCGGCCGCGAACAGATCGCGCCGCACTTCTTCCGCCTTGAAGCCGGTAATGCCGCCCTTCTGGCTGAAAGACGGCCACGCCCAGGTCAGGAAATCCTCATGCCGCGAAAACAGCTTTTGCACGCGCTCGACGCCCATGGCTTTGTCGCCGGTGTTGAACACCTGGCCGCGCGTATCGACAAAATAGAAATCCTCGCCCTGGTAGCCAAGCGGCCGCACAGGACAGTTTTCCGGCAGGAAGCCCGTTTCATCCAGCCTTGCATCCTGCCGCCACTCACCCGGACGAACGCCGTCCCACGGCTGTCCTTTCGGCGGATAGACCGCATCACGGCGCTTTTGCGCCAGCGTGATCTTGGACACAGCGCCGCCGATAACGGCCGCCACCTTCTTTTTCCCCTTTGGTTGGGTTTTTTCTTCAACCGCCGCCATTGCATACCCTGATCAAAATAAATTTCTGCTGCTGTCTCGGAAAGCCCTGCAACGGGCCTTCCGGTTGACAATTGTCCGGTCAATTTCAAACCGAGTGCGGCTTACTTCTGCTTTTTCTTGCCGCGACCGCCCCGATTTGGCTTCGGAGCCGGAGGCGCAGAGCCGATCGCCAGCGGCGATCCACCTACAGGCTCAGCGTCAGGAGTATTCTGTTCGGGAGCGACTGGAGCGGGTGCAGCTGCATCAGCTGACGCATCAGCGGCAACCGCATCCGCTTCTGCAGATGGTGCGCCTGGCGCTTCGGAACCTTCACCAGCACCAGGCGCTGGATCGCCCACGGATCCGCCATCCTCTCCGGCTGCAGGTCCGCCTGCATCGCCTTCACCGGCAGGATCCGGCGCGCCCGCAGATGAGATACCAGTGTCAGGTTCTTGACCATTCAGATTGTCCAATCCAGTGATTGCTGCAACGTCCGCCTCCGCCTGCAGAAGCAGAGCATCCCTTTCTTCCAGATCTCGCCTCACGGCATCGAGGCCAGAAGCGATCACCGCCTCCGGCCGCAGCGTGCCCATGTGCTCCTCGGGTTCAAAAATGCTGTCTTCAAGCTTCAAAGGAACGTCCGGCCGCGTTGCCAGTTCGAGCTCGTTTTCGGCGCGATTTTGTTCCGTCTGGATCCGAGCGTGGGCCATGTCGCACACCTGGGCGAAAATATTGTACGCGAGCTGCACCGAGAACGGCAGATCCGTGAATGCGATCTGGTGCGGCTTAGTTGGAGAGGCCCGCTTTTCCAAAAGCATCTTGTGCCAGAGCTGTTCGCCCGAGCAATGCTTCGTTGTGACGTAGTCGGCAGCTGCATCTATATCGAGATTGATCTGCTCCGGAGGCAATTCAGATCCGCCGCGATCATACCAATTGATGATACCGCCCGTCTTTCCCCACGAAACCAATCCGTGCAGTTCTGAGGCAGCGACGTGCGCCACCCGTCCGGCGAAACTCGCCGCATCGATCTCAAGAATGTCCATCCTGGCCATTGTCGTTCTCCTGGTTAAGTGCATCGTTTACGTCTTTCCCCCAATCGGCCGGCATCGCGACGACTTCGACCGGTTTGCCAAACGATCGGAAGCGAGCGACCGCGCGATTGAACAGCGCGGCCGCCTGGGGTTTGCCCCAATCGTTGTCTTTGAAAATGATCCAACCCGAGACGCTGGGATGATCCGGCACGTACAGAAGACCGGATAGAGATCCTGCAGCCCAGCAACGCAGCTCCGGCGTGGCGATCGCGATCGAGAAACTATCCTCAATGCCTTCGGTGATGCTCGCCAGGCCGGAGATCCCCGCTGCAGCTGCATCTTCGGCCGTCATGCCGGAAGGGCCATTGGTGACGCGAACAACGAAGCTCGCGACCTCCGGCCACATCAGCTTCGCTTTCTCAACCGGAGCCTTGGAGCGGCCGTCCGGTGACAGAAACGTCATGTGGCACGCGTTGAGCGTGCCGTTGGCGGAAACCATGGCCGAAACCATCGCGGGATAGACCGGCGAGCGGCCAATCTTGCGGCCCTCCCCGTCGCGCTGGGATCCAAGCCAATACTCGCATTTTTCCCGATAGCGGAAAGATCGCGTGAGGTTGGGAACTTCGTTGAGCTCAATGCCGCGAGATCTCAAATAAACTTCGACCGGCGTATCAAGGATCTTGGCGTCGGCCGCGTAGAACATCTTTCGCGCGCGCTCTCGATTGTTTTGGCGACGGTCGTTTTCTTCGGCTTCAAGCCGCTCCTGGCTGGCCTTGGCAGTCGCAGCCATGGCGGCGCGCGTTTCCGGCGCCAGCGATTTCAGGCCATAGCGATCCTCTGCCCATTCAACGGCGCGGATCCGGCTATCAGAATGCACGATACCTTCATGGACGTAGGCAACAAGGTCGATCGCATCGCCCTTGTCACCGGACACAAAATCGGTCCACCCGCCGCGCCTGGCACCGCGCAGCCAGATAATCATCTGTTTGGGTTTGGATCCCGCTCGCCAAGGATTGCTGACGTTCCAGCCGGAATTGTTCTTATCCTTGCGCTTTGCATGAGCGCCGAAAATGTCAGCAATGACATTCTCCAGATCAGAGACAATTCTTTCCTTGGCGAGCGCAAAGCGAGAGGTCACTGCGCCCCCACACGCAAGGAGATGAAGCGCGGCAGATTGGTGACGATTTCGCCGATCTGCATGCGGCGTGCGCGCCGATCGGGCTGCATGGCGATGAAATCAGCCTGGATCGAAACCGTTGCCCTTATGACGGCATCGATCGAAGGCTTGCCGCCATTGGCCACGATCGTCCGGTTTGCTTCGTTGAGCGCTTCCTTGATCGCCTCGCGCATGATCTCGGCCTGGCCGTCGATTGTATTGGCCTTTTCCTTTGCTTCCGCTTCCTCTCGGACGGCCCTCGCCGCGTCGATTGTTGCCTGCTCTTCCGCCGTGAATACGGGATCTTCCATTTAAAGTGCCTCGCCGAAAAGTTGCTGTTCAAGGGTTGATAGTTCGCGGTCAAAGCCGCTGTTGCCGCGCCGCTCCTCGACCGATCGGAGCAGCTTCGAAATATTCTGTTTGGTGCAACCGGCGATCGAGGCCGCGATCGCGCCTGGTACGTTGCCGCCGGTCACGAGGAGATAGAGCGCAGCCGACTTGCGATCGGCTTCTGGAAGGATGGATACATTCACTGCAGCTTGGATCCCCCGCAGTGCCAGGGACGCAGCCCGCGTCACTTCGCGGGCCTTTTTCGTCGGGCGCGCCAGCTGGTCAGGATCCATGTCCTCGATCGCGGGCAGCGTCACGTGCATAGGAAACATTTCCAGCACGGCTTTTCGCTCTTTCTCGATCGAACGCAGAGCGAAGGTGATCGAGCGAATATGGCGATAAAACCCACGGCCGGAGACGCGCATTCGATACAGCGTCTTGATATTGATGGCCGATCGAGCCGCCAGAACGCTCAATGATATTCCGAGCGCCAGGCGTTTCTTTTCCAGGCGCGCGAGATCTGCAGAAACATCGGGACGGTAAGCTCCCCGATAAACGCCGCCCGCTAATAATTCCGATTGTGTGATCATGGTGTCCATTCTGAAAGTGGGGTGGGCGGCGAGCATCAGGGCTCCTACCTTCTAAGGTCCCCATAGGGTGCTGACGGCCTCGCGAGCCGGACCAGACCGCCCTGGGGTATTCTTATTCGGTCGCTGAAAGGCGCTCGCGGAGCGCGTATCCTTCGAGTGGCCACATTTGGCGAATGCAATCTTCCTCGGCGAACTTGCGCCCCAGCTCCTCGTTGAAATTCTCGGAATCTGCAGGGGCCGATTTGCCGACCAGGACGAAACCGTTCTTCAGCTGCATGACGCAAATCGTCATGGTGGGATGGATCGGCGGGTTGAGAAAACTGACCTGATCAATTTTCTCCTTCATGCTGTCCAGCGAAACACGGTTTGCTGTTTTCTGGACTGCTGCGCTTTCCGCGTCAGATACTTCGAGACTTCCCATGTCATTCTCCTATTGAGCCGCACAGAGGGAGCGGACCGGCGCATTGCGGCGCGCGCCGGTCCGCATTCAGCAATCGCAGCGCCTGGGAGGAGGACGACGCGCGACGGCTGAAAACTCAAAAACGCTTTACGATTTACAGATCAGTCGGACCCTTCTCCGGATCGTCCGGAGAAATGGCGAGGTCGCCATTGGCGACAAAACGAATGAAGGCAATACGGAAGGCTTCCGCCTCGGCTGAAAACCGCCTGGGCAATAGGCCGTCACCATCCCGAACGGCACGCATCAGCGTGATCCGGCTATTGATGAACGCTTGACCAGGTTCAAAACCGGCCTTTGCGCAGGCTTCCTCAAACACATGAGAATATGTGAGCAGGATGCTATCCGGCACGCGGAGGAGCAGATCGGCACGGCCGCGATCGTCAGCGGCATTGTGCATCTGGTCGATGATTGGCAGGAGATCGCTCATTGGAACATTCCCCGCTGCAGGGCATCGACCGCCGACGATGTGACGGCACTCAATCCGAAAGCGAGCGACAGAGCGGCATAGAGCGCCGATCGGGCAGCGTGCCGGTAAAGCGCCGATCGATAATCGACCAAAGCCATTCCGCCCCAAAAGAGGCCGAAATAGACGGCGACAGTGCCGGTGATAATCGCGAGGTAAGCCATGATCATTCTGCTTTCCTCTTCTGTTCCTTGAGGTAGGCACTCACCAGCTTGACCGTCAGCTGCTCGTGTGAAGCAACACAGGCGATCGTGGCAACCCGAGATCCAGGCTCATGACCGTCGATAAGCCGCGCCTCAACAAGCGCACCACCGCCAAAGCCCTGTTGAATGAACGCAAGGTTCATCGCGCCAACGAGGCTTTCCATAAGCTGCTTCAGATCTTTGAACGGGCTGGAGCGCCCGAAGGTGTCGGAGAGCGCAATCATGCCACCTCTCCGAATTTGAACTTATCGAGCGCAGCATGGAGCTTACGAAGCGTCCGGCCACGAGCAATATTGTCGCCGCTAACTAGGCGGGTGTACGTAGAAGGGTGAAGTTCAGCTACCTTGCAAAGTTCATACTGCGATACATTTAGACTTTTTCGGGTAGCCTCGATTTCTTGAAAAGTAATCATCGGGGCTCCGCATCATCACATCTGCTTATCGGCAAAATCAAATTGCTGACTTGCATTCATTTGATTTTCACATGCATTTGTGATTTGTATCACATTGTCAAGTGACGAGTATCAAAATGACAATCATACGCCTTCATGACGATTATCGTCACATGGATAACTCAGAAGACGACCAGAAGACGTGGTTAGAGGAATTGCTGGCCAAGCACAGCATCACCGCAACCGAGCTTGCGCGCCGCGCCGACATTCACCCTTCAACGCTGACCCGATTTCTTTCTCCGGAAGGCCGCGAGGGGCACGCTCTTTCGCTGCGCACCATCCGCAAGATCGAAAAGACTTTGGCGCATTCGCCGATCGAACAGCGCCTGAGAGAAATGGCGCAGTTCGCAGAGCCGGAAGCACGGCCTTATGAGCTTGAAGGCGTCGAAGCATCACCCGTTCGCGCAGCCCTGCAGGCCCTGAAAACCGGCCGGAATGGCGTTGAAATATGGGAAATTGGCAATGATACACTGGAAGGCATTAGGCTCTTCCGTGGCGATCTGCTGACTGTCGATAACAATGCGACCGCCATGCCTGGCGATATCGTTTGTGCACAGAAATATGATAGGGCGAACAGAGGTAGGCCGGAAACAATCTTCCGGCTTTACGAGCCGCCGTTCCTGCTGACCGGCTCAATGGATGCGGAATTGCGCAAGCCCCTCGCCGTTGACGGCCAGAACGTGATTGTGGTTGGCGTTGTCGTGGCTCGCTTCTCTCCCAGGACGATGCTACGCGGTCGAGCTGCAGCGTAGAAATCACACTCTTTCCCCAACTATTTCAAAATTTAAAATATATCGCGCGTTTCACGTGTGACTAATTGCATATGCAATGCGTTGACAATCACATAACTTTCACCATAAATCACATCGTTTCATATGGAAATAGAGGTGATTTGCCATGAATGCTATCAACACGATTACGCAAGATGTGAGCGGCAGGCCCGCAACATCAGGCGGAAGAGCGTTGCGTAAAATGTTTGAGCGGCCAGAAGAAGGCTGCAGAGTTCTGAGTGCTGCCCACATAGCCCACATGCTTAGCTGCAGTGAAGCCCACTTTCGCAGCAAGCGCCCGCAACTCGAAAAACACGGCTTCCCAAAAAAGCTGCCAGGCTGCAACGCCTGGTCGCGCGCCGCGGTTGAATGGTGGATTGATACCAACGCAGGACGGGACACCGGCGAGCCGCGGCTGGAAATTGTGACGAGTATCGACCCAGTGTCCGCTGCAGCGCAGATGTTGGACGATAGATATGCCGGAGCTCAGCGATGACGCCGCTTTCCCTCTCCGAAAATCCCTTCGTCGTGGATCCTCGCCAATCGCTCACGGCGCGCCAACGCCAAATCATTTGGCACGTCGATATGTTCACCGTGAAAAAGCGCAGCGGCGATTACTTTGGCGCGGGTGAATGCATAGGCGCATCCACCGTCCGCTCGCTAAAAAAGCATGGCCTGGTCAAAGAGGTCCTGGTCAACGGCCGCTGGATCCTTCGCCTGACCGAACTCGGCAAGATGGCGTTGGATCAGATCAACCAGAAGGCGAAGGCGCTATGATCTACTGTTTTGGCGTAATCATGCTCGCCATTGTTTTTGCCGGCTTCATCATAAGCAACGTCGCAATGGCAAGGCGCGAGAAATGAACGAGCTTTTCGAGCGCACACCAAAAGACCTTGCACTGTCTGCAGCCAGCCAGGCTGCAGACGCAACGGCCGAATTAGTACGCTTCGCCATCGAGGGCGAAGCGCTCAACGGATTTTTTGAAACTGACCTGGTCGAGCAGCTGCTCGATGCAGCGAAAATCACAATGGAACTCTCGCAAGAACACCTGCGGGACGAGGGAAAGAGTGAGGTTTACGGCGCGATCGCCAAATTTCTGGAGGCTTACGCATGATAGTCCGGTGGGATTGGTCCACCCTGCCAGCGTACCCACCGGACACTTTTCCACCCCGTTTTTGACAATCAAAGGATTGCTAGCCATGTTTGCCGGAACTTCACAGATTGGGAGGCAGCGCCCCATGGGCAAGGTAACGATCAAAATACCGCTTGTCACATGGCGGGACGGCCGTCCTCGCTACTGGCCTTCTGCAGCTCAAAGAACGCTAGGTTACAAAGGCGAGGATCTTCGCCACCCTCCGTTTGACCGCACAGGCCTCCCGATCGGCGCATGGCTTACCCTGGATGAGGCGATAGCCTGGTCTAAAAATAGAGAGCAGGACATCGCCGATCGGCGGCAGCAACTCGCGGACGGCACGAGCGCCCGCAAGATCCGCAAGCAAGTCGGAAAAAACCGCACGGACGGTCTGACGGCCGTCAGTCAGCTGTTCGATTTCTGGTTTACGGATCCGCGCATGAACGGCGAGTGGAAGAGCGACGGCAAGAAGCGTCGCGCACCGCTCGCTGAGAACACTGTGCGCTACTACAAGGGCGCGGCCAGGATCATCGAGGGATTTGACGAGGGCGGGATCTGGAACGAGCTGGCGGCCGCTCTACGGCCGAAAGCGATCGCGGGCATTCTCGACAGGATTGAGGTCCTGCATGGGCTTGCCCAGGCGCGCGCCGTTCGTGCAACCCTCTCTGCAGCGTTCAGTTTCGGTTGCAAGCAAAACCCTCCCCTCGTGCCGGTCAATCCGATGAAAGGCTGGGGAGAGGAAACCTTGCCCGTTCTGGAGGCCCGCATTCGATACGGAACCATGGAGGAGATGCGAACCCTCATCAAAGGGATGGATGCGCTTGGCTTCCCCGATATGGCCGATAGCGTCATGCTCGGGTTGTTCACCGGACAGCGACAGAATGACCGCCTGGCGCTCATCGGCGGCCAGGTGACGGATGCTGGCATTCTTTTCACGCAGAACAAAAAGAACAAGCAGCCGCTGTTGATCCCGATCGCGCCCGAGGTCTTGACGCGCCTGGCCAATATTCGAGCGCGCCGGAAAGAATGGAAGGTCAAATATCCTCACGTCCTTTTGTGCGAAAAGCTACGCAGCCCATGGAATAGCGACTGGTACCGGAAGGTTTTCCGCGTGTTGCGCATTGCGATCGCCACCGGAGACGTTGAGCGCGATGCAAAGGGCGAGCCTTCGAAGGACGCTAAGGCGATCCTTGGCGAGTTGAATATCCAAGAGACGCTTAAAGCTGCAGGGATAGAGCCTATGGCCTCCCTGCTCGATTTTCGCGATCAGGATCTCCGCGACACGGCCGTTACCTGGTTGGCGCTGGCGAGCTGCAACAAATACGAGATCATGGCCATCACCGGCCACAGTCAAAAATCCGTTGACGAGATATTGAAGCACTATCTTGGAATGCATCCGGAGCTGGCTCGCACCGCGATCGCCAAGCTCGTGACCTATTACGACGAGGCGAACGCACGATGAAAATTTACAATAGGAAGGATTTTCTGAAGCTTCCGGCCGGAATTATCTTTGCGAAGGGTCAGCCCTTTGCGTTCGATGAAATTCAGGTGAAGGGCGATAGCCTGGAGAACGATTTTTTCTCCAGAGAATGGACCTGGATCTCTGCCCATGACAGCGGCGAGGCCATGGCGCGCCTGGATGAAATGCTTGAGCGCGGCGCTTCGTATGCAATCAATGACGCCGAAGGTCGCGACGGTCTGTTTGACGACAATGACATATTTCTAGTGTTCGAGCCGGAGGATCTGCAAACAATGCGGCAGGATATCGACGCAGCAGTTGAAGCTTTTGCGAGCGTATATAACGAGGCGAACGCACGATGACGAAGGCAAAGCACCCGATGCAGCCCATCGTATGGGTTGGTGACGTGATCCGCTTCAAGGAGAACAAAATAGTTCGGCACCTGGTCGACAACGGATCGATTGACTTGAATGCGATAGCCGTCATGGATTTTCCCCGCGAAGACCACGAACAGCTTGCGCAGTTGATCGGTTATAGTGTTTCGGGTTTTGGTGACTTGTCCTATGCCTCACGCAAGGCGGTGAAGGAAGCGGACACTATAGCCGCCGAAATGAGTGAAAAGCGTAAATCCAAGCACCGTTGACGATCTCCTGAATTGCCATCAAACTCCCGCCATCGAGCGGGAGTTTTTCATATGCTTGATCCTGACGATATCCAGATCGAGGACGTGACGTTCCAGACCGAGAAGATAGGTCATTACCGGACGATCACGCACATATCCCAAGCCGCAGAGCAATTGCTTTATCACTGGCCGGTCAAGACCGGAGAGAAATGGTACGCGGCGCAACGGGCTTGCTACGCTACCTTAGAGCGAAAGCTATCGCCTGGAGCTGCCAGAGCGGCTTTCATAGACGCATGCGAAGAGGCAGGGATATTCGTCATTCCGAACCGCTTGCGTCCACCATCCACCGGAAAGGCCGAACACTGGCACAAGAGCAAGCCGCGCCGACGCTCTTAAAAATAGAGATAAAAGCTGAGCAATCCAGTCTGCTTTTGTTAACCCAATAACCAATGCCAACTCGACTCCAATCGTGAATATTTCTACGGTTTCACCACTTCACAACAGAAGTCCGGATTGACAGCCGGTTCGTACCTGGGACGTCCGAACGCGCCGCCGGTTGGGGGCGCGTTTTTCTATGGTCGGGCGTAATGGGAAGCCGAGAGGCTTACCATGTCCTCAGGCATGGTCTGTCAACCCGTTATGCTCGGCCGCCAGTTTTGACAGAGTGGCGACCAGCCCCCCCCCCAAAAACAAAACCTCCTGAGGAAATGAAATGCACATCCCCAACTGCTCGAATATCGAGGTCGCTGTTGCATCAGCTTCGGCGATCCTTGAGATACTCTCCTACGTTCACGAGGTTGCGACGCCCGACGAAATGGCCAGGCTGCAATCGTCACATGGATATCTGCTCAATTTGCTGCACAAAGAACTCGGAAGCGCTCGGTGTGAGCTTCCGCGCCGCAAATATCGCAATGACCCTGCGAACCGCAACACGGGATGCTCTAAGCGCTAATTTTCCCACGTGGGACGTGGGACGGTAAAATATCATCCCACAAGCGTCCCACGTTCTCTTTGTGTTCACGGTGCATTTAGGCAAGGAAAAACCCCAAGCCTTTGAAAGACTTGGGGTTTGATTTGGTGGGCACAACAGGGATCGAACCTGTGACCCGCTGATTAAGAGTCAGCTGCTCTACCAACTGAGCTATGTGCCCGTCAGCCGTTTTGGCGGCGACAAGTGAGGGCTCTATAACGGGGCAAATCTTGCCTGTCCAGCCCTTCTTGTAAACTTTATGACGGCTGGGCACAGCAACAACGTCAGGTTGAGAGTTAGACAAACAACCGGCCCTCTGCGACCCTGATTGCCGAGCCGCCAATGCGTCCGCCGATCAGCTTCTGGTCCACAATGTCGAGCTCGAGCCGCAGGCGCGACGGCCGTCCCATCTCGTATCCCTGCTCGATCGACAGGCGCAGCACGCCGTCCAGTGGCTCGTCGAACGCATGAATTGCACCGGCAAACGCCGCGGTTGCAGAACCCGTCGCCGGGTCTTCATAGGTACCCTCATCACTCACGAACATACGTGAGTGAAAATGGCTGTCGTGCAGGATTGTTTCGCGGCAATAGGCATAGACCGGCAGTTGGCGATGGCCGATCGTCGGTGCAACATCCTTCATCGCGATCTGGTTGATAACGATGCGCCCCGCCGCCTCAAGTCCGTGCACCGGCACCAGCATGAACGGTACGCCGGCATCCCAGATGCTCGGAACATGATTCTCGAAGCCGATTTCCTTTGGCTCAAGCCGTAACGCGTTGGCGATGGCGATCTTGTCGTATTTGTAGGGGATCTCTTGCGGCAGTTTCGGCAGATCGAATTCGGCAAACGCGCCGTTTTCACTCAGTTTGACCCCGCAGCGGACAGGTCCGACCTGCTCTTCCAAAATAATCAGAGCGTCCTGGGTACCCTTGATTTCGCCGAAGCGGTTCTGAGCCAGCGCAACCGCGGTTCCAACAGTTGGATGCCCCGCAAATGGCATTTCATAGTCCGGCGTAAAAATACGCGCCCAAGCAGTATGCGCAGGGTTCTTTGCAGGCAGGACAAAAACGGTTTCGGAAAGATTGAACTCCCGCGCGATCCCCTGCATGGCAACATCATCGAGGCCCTCGGCGTCGTGCACGATCGCCAATGGATTCCCCGTCAGTACCTTGTCGGTGAAGACATCATAGACCTCGTAGCGACGACCGGCCATTTGCTTTGCTCCCTATTAACGTCCGGAGAAAATAGAGTAAGGCAGCGCCTGCACAAGTCAAACCTTGTGACGGTGACATTCAGGTTTGGCGAAAGTGCCAGTCGGCAAATGTGCGAAACGTCCAGGGCGTCGCCTCGCCCATTTCCCCCGCAGCGGAAATCGCGGTGATGTCGTCGAGCTCGGAATTCTCCTCGGCGGCGATATGGGTTCGGATGCGCCCAAGCAGTTCATCCGCGCTGGCATCGAAATAGTGGCGCCGGAACAGTGCTATGCTTCGGCTGACGTTGACGAGATGAATATCCCCGTCGCGACTTCGAGCTTGAGAAAGTTTGATGCCAGTCTCCTCTTCGACTTCCCGGTGCATGTTGCCATCAATATCGATGAAATCGCCCGCCACATCGTCTTCGTCAAACGAACCGGCCGGAAAATAGATGCGCCCCGCCGCCGATGTCGAAGCGGCCATACGCCCGGTAATCAATCTGTTATCCCCCGAAACGATGACCCCCACAGCGAAAATGTGCCAGGGCTTTGCGCTGGTTGGATCAGCTTTCCAGTGCATCATCGTCGCAAATCGCGTGCGCTGATATCGCGCCTGGAACGCCTCGTCGGCGATGCCTGCCTCCTCCGCCATGAAAAACGGCCCATTGAATATGGCCGGGTTGGCTGCTGTTGCGCTCACCCAGTTGGCGGCAATTGCCGCCTCATTTGAAATTCCGTATTCGAGCGGTGCACTGTCAATGCGGATCGCCGCATTGTTGAGCGGGATCACGGTCTTCTCTGGAATATCATGCATTATTCAGACCACATTGAATGTGACGGCAACCGGGCAATGGTCGCTGGCCTTGGGGCGATCCCAGCCGATGCGCGGAAAAAGCTCCACCTTCTGATCCGGTGGGAAGATTGTCCGGTACGGCTGACCGCGGCGGATGATATCGGGTAGCGCATCGGCATTGCTGCGCGCCAGCGCCGGTGACGCAAGAATATAGTCGAGCTGGCACAGATGCCGCTCTTCTGGTCCACGCGTATGATAGAGCGTCCAGCGGTCCATCACCGGCCTCCGTTCCACCAGATTCTCGCAGAACCCTCCTTCCAGAAGAATGTCGAGACTGCTTGCCGGTTCGCTCACCGGCGCGAACGTATATCCGACGAGCGAATCCCCACCGATGATCACCCTCTCGCGATAATCGTTGAAATCGCCGCAGATTACCCAGCGCTTGCTTGCCGCGCCACCGCTATCAGCAAATTTGTCTTCGATGATCCGTCGTACTGCCGTCGCTTCAGCCACCCGCACCGGCATGGTGGATGCGCGCCCGTCCAGACCGTTGCGCGGTGATCCCATCGATTTGAAGTGACTGACGAACAATGTCAGCGGCTTGCCGCCGATGCGCACATCGATTTCAAGGCAATCGCGCTTGAAGATGCGCTCATGCGGCTCGATCCCGAGCAAGGCAAGTTCGGGATTGTGAATGCCGAAATCATTGTAGGTGATATGCGCGTGGCTGGTCATGTCGACGAATTCGATAGGCTCGCCGTATCGCGTCTGATCGCGCATCAGCACCGCCACATCGATGCCGCGGCTGTCATTGCCCTCGACCATGTATTTGTGCCGGTAGCCCTCGCCAACCATTTTGAACAGATAACCGAACTCGAAGGCGTTCAACGCGCCGATATTGTCGACTTCCTGCAGGCAAAGAATATCCGCATGGGTTTCAGCGATTGCCAGCGCGGTGAGTTGCCGCGTATCGTCGGCGTGTGCGATCGCTCGCGCCTGTTCAAGCTGCCTGTACTGCTCCTCATCTTCGATCTGGAAGAGCTGCAATGTCCGGTCCTTGTTGAGATTGTTCTTGAATCCCGAAAAATCGAAACGATTCATGAGGTTTTCGACATTGAAAGTGGCGATGCGAACGGACATGCAAAACTCGGGCGTTTGAACCATATGACGGGAACGACGTTCCTCTTGACGAGAACCTAGCCGCATTGATCGGCTGCCACCAGTGGCGATCCGCGCGACAAATCCTTATATGAGTCATATCAAATCGGGACGTGACGACAATGAAAGCCTTGAAGATCATATTTGCGGCATTCGGCTTAATTCTGGCAACGCAGTTTGTCAGCGCATCCGCACAGGAAATCCAGACCTACCGTCCGGCCCCGCGTGGTCTCGACGCCGTACCCAGAAAGCCGCTGATTCTTGGTAACGGCTCCCCGGCCAACATCGCTTCACCCGACTGTACCGGTACTGCTCGCTGCTATGATTTTCGCGTCCACCGTCCCATTGGTCCATCCGGCCGCACGCAAACAGAGCGTTGCCGGGCCCAATACCAATCCTACCGGGCTTTCGACAACACCTACCAGCCCTTCACCGGCCCGCGCCGCCGCTGCGATCTTTGATGGTTGGCCGAATCGTTAACGTGTGTTTGCTGGCTCGAGCCACACGACAATATCAGTACCTTAACAAAAAAAGGCCGGTGGAGCGCTCCACCGGCCTTGATTTAACGCGAGGCTCAAAGAGTTTGGTCTTTTAGTTCTTGGCCTTGTCAACCAGCTTGTTGCTGCCGATCCACGGCATCATGCCGCGCAGCTTTTCACCGACTTCTTCGATCTGGTGCTTGTCATTGTTGCGTCGTATCGCCTTGAAACGCGATGCGCCGGCCTTGTATTCCTGCATCCAGTCGGATGTGAATTTGCCGGTCTGGATGTCCGTCAGGATGCGCTTCATCTCGGCCTTGGTCTCGGACGTGATGATGCGTGGGCCGGAGACATATTCGCCCCACTCCGCCGTGTTGGAGATCGAGTAGTTCATGTTGGCGATGCCGCCTTCGTAGATCAGATCAACGATGAGCTTCACTTCGTGCAGGCATTCGAAATAGGCCATTTCCGGCGCGTAGCCAGCCTCGACCAGCGTTTCGAAGCCGGCGCGGATCAGTTCGACCAGACCGCCGCAGAGAACGACCTGTTCGCCGAAAAGATCGGTTTCGCACTCTTCACGGAAATTGGTTTCGATAACGCCTGAACGGCCACCGCCGACGCCGCAAGCATAGGACAAAGCGAGGTCATGGGCATTGCCGGAAGCATCCTGATGGATGGCGATGAGGCAAGGAACGCCGCCACCCTTCTGGTATTCGCCGCGAACCGTGTGGCCTGGGCCCTTCGGTGCGATCATGACGACGTCGACCGTCTTCTTCGGCTCGATGAGACCGAAATGCACGTTGAGGCCATGGGCGAAAGCGATCGCGGCGCCGTCGCGGATATTGTCGGCGATATGGTCCTTGTAGATATCGGCCTGCAGTTCGTCCGGGGTCGCCATCATCATGAGGTCGGCCCATTTTGCTGCCTCGGCAACACTGACGACCTGGAAGCCATCGGCCTGTGCCTTCTTGGCGGTTTCAGAGCCCTGACGCAGCGCAATGCGCACGTCCTTGGCGCCGCTGTCCTTGAGGTTGAGCGCATGGGCGCGACCCTGAGAACCATAGCCGATGATTGCAACCTTCTTCGATTTGATCAGGTTGATGTCCGCGTCGCGGTCATAATATACACGCATTGATTTCTTCCTTCCTGTGTTTAAGCCGATGCCGGGATCTGGTGGCCGTCCCCGGCCGTGTGAGCTCCATAGAGAGCCAGAAACTGTTGTGTCGCTCGAAGGGCATCCCGTTCGATCGCCGCATCAGTCAATTCGAGCCGGTCGCCAAGCAGCAACCGGATTTGCACGTCGCGGACAACCAGTCCGAAAAAGGTACGGAACGCTTCGTCCGTCTCCTGAAAATGCAGCAGGCCAGTGTCGCGCCCGAGTCGAAGCAATGGCTTCAAACGTCGTGCCATGGCAAAGGGACCGTTCTCGAGAACGATGGCGCCAAGGTCGTGCTTGTCGCTGCCGGCATGACCGACCGCCACCCGGTTGAGCGCCACAGAAATTGTCCCGGAGAGAACATGCAGCCAATCGGAGGCAAAACGTTGGAGACCCGCGGTCAGGGAGGCAAGGCCGAACGCCTCCGGGTCCACCGGTACGCCCCTCACCTTGGAAGCTTGCCATTGCACGGTAGCCGTCAGCAATCCGTCACGATCCCCGAACCATTTATACAGGCTTTCCTTGGAACAGCTGGCGCGGCGCGCGACGCTGGTCATGGTCAGCGTGTCGCCCGCTTCAACCAGAAGCGCAAGGGCCGCATCGAGAACGTCCTTCTGACGCTCCGTCAATGCATTCTCGCTGACCTCAACTGGTGCCTGCACGCTCCAACTCCCTGCCGTACCGTACCGTACGTTACGGCAGTGGTTTTAATAGGGCGAAGGAGATTTGACAAGTCGAAAGAGAGAAATATTTCGGGTCGTTCTGATCAACTTTTTGCGCAAGTTTATCCGAATCTCACACAAGGATGCCCGAAAATGGAACAAGAAAGTGCGATTCTGGCGCAAGAATTTCAATCGCCGATTGAGTTTTAGTTGTACCGGGTTGAACTCGCCGGCTTCGCTAGATGTTCACCTGCGTGCCGATCTCGACAACGCGTCCGGTCGGAATCTGGAAGTATTCCGTCGCATCGCTGGCTGTGCGCGCCAGCGCGATGAACAGCCGATCCTGCCAACGCGGCATTTCGGACCGCGCTGAAGCCTTCAGTGAACGTCGCGACAGGAAGAAAGAAGTCGTCATGATATCGAACTTCCAGCCCTGCTTCCGGCAAATTGCAAGTGTACGTGGAATATTCGGGCGCTCCATGTAACCAAACGTCAAAGTAACGCGCATGAAGAGGTCGTTTATAGGCTCGATACGCACCCGCTCGCTCTTTTTTACCAGCGGGGTTGGAGCGGTTATTACGGTCAGTATGACGTTATTCTGGTGCAAGACCTTGTAATGCTTGAGACTATGCATCAGCGCCGTCGGCGTGCTCTTGGGATCACCCGTCAGGAAGACAGCGGTGCCGGGCACAAGAGTCGGCGGGCTTTCGGCCATTTTCCTGGAGATCAGGTCAAGCGGAACCTCGCCCTTGCGGGTTTTCTCGAAGAGCTGGCGGCTGCCGCGAACCCAGGTAGCCATAATCAGAATAATCAGGAATGCGACCACCAGCGACGCCCAGCCACCATCGACAACCTTGATGAGATTGGCGCTGATGAAGGTCAGATCGATGATCATGAAGCAAAGCGTCAGCGATACAGCTACCCACAGGCGCCACTTCCAGATCCTGCTCATAACGAAGAACAGCAGCGTCGTCGTTACGATCATATTTCCAGTAACTGCGATACCATAGGCCGATGCGAGATTGGTCGAGCGTTCGAAGCCCAGCACCAGCAATATGACCAGGAGTCCGAGAAGCACGTTGACGCGTGGCAGATAGACCTGCCCTGACTGCTTTTCAGATGTATGTTCGATATTCAGACGAGGCAGAAGATTGAGCTGAACCGCCTGTCGCGACAGCGAATATGCACCGGAAATGACAGCCTGGCTGGCGATAACGGTGGCCATTGTGGCGAGGAGAACCATCGGCAGAAGCGCCCAATGCGGAAACATTTCAAAGAAAGGGTTTTTGGCGGCATCGCCATTCGCCAGAATAAAAGCGCCCTGACCGAAATAATTCAGTAGCAGACAAGGAAAAACGATCCACATCCATGCCGTCGCGATGGGTTTGCGTCCGAAATGGCCAAGATCGGCATAAAGCGCTTCGGCGCCCGTCACAGCAAGAAACACCGTACCGATCGTGGGGAATGCAGTTTGTGGGTTGTTGATGATGTAGTCGACTGCATAAATTGGGTTGACAGCGACAAAGACGCTCAAATCATCGGCGAGATGCCAGAGACCGAAAAAACCAATCGCCACGAACCAGAGCAGCGTTATCGGCCCGAAGATTATTGCAACCCGCGCGGTACCGAACCGTTGAACTGAAAACAGCGTCAACAGAATGACAAGCGTGATCGGAACGATAAATGGCTCGAGCGCCGGCGTCACGATCTCAAGACCTTCAACAGCCGAGAGCACGGAAATTGCCGGCGTAATCACTGCATCGCCGTAAAAAAGCGATGCACCAACGATTCCAAGGGCCAGAATCAGTTGCGGTCGGGTCTTGAAACTCGCGCGTGCCAAGGCCATCAGCGATAAAATGCCGCCCTCGCCGTCGTTGTCAGCGCGCAGAACAAACAGAACATATTTGATGGTAACGATGACTGTCAGTGCCCAGAAGATCATCGAAACGACGCCAAGCACGTCAGTGCGGCTCAAACTCCCATCGAGCGACGCGGCATGGAGCGCTTCGCGAAAAGCATAGATTGGACTTGTGCCAATATCACCGTAGACGACGCCGAGAGCACCAATAACAAGCACCGGAAAGGCTTCTTTGTGATGCAGTTCCGGTTCATGAACGACGGGACCGTTATAACAGTTCTCGTCATCCAATTGTTGTTCACTCATACAGGTTTTCCCTCGCTCTGACAGCGTGGGCGGACGAGGTAGTCGTGTTGCACCGCAATATCAATCACCATTTTTTCATAGCTCTTTACCCACGATATGCAAAAATGCATGGCAAAGCAAATCCTGCACCCGAATCAAAGGACTAGACCTTGAGCGCATCGAGAAATCTTTCCACAGCTCCAGACATTCCATGTACCAAAGCGTCTGCCGTCAGCCCATGACCAATTGAAACCTCAACAAGATTTGGCACTTTTTTGACCAAGGCCGGCAGATTGGCGACGGTCAGATCATGCCCGGCATTCACCGCAATTCCTGCTTTTGCCGCCGCTGCAGCCGTCAATTCGAGCTTTGCAAGCTCCACGGACTCGCGGCGAGGATCGTCATGGGCGCCGCCATAGGGTCCAGTATAAAGCTCGATCCGATCGGCGCCAAGCGCCTTGGCGGCGGCTGGAGCCTCTGGATCCGCATCAACAAACAACGAAACACGGATGGCCTGGTGTTTCAGACTTGCCACGATCGGCGCCAGGAAGCCGGCATGCTGTTTCAAATCCCAGCCATGATCGGATGTCGACTGTGCCGGATCATCGGGAACCAGCGTTACCTGTTCTGGTTCATTCCTTGCGACGATATCCAGGAATTCTGCCGTTGGATAACCTTCGATATTGAATTCGGCCTGGGGAAATTCATCATCAATGAGAGCCCGTATCGCCGGCAGATCTGAGAAGCGGATGTGTCGTTCGTCAGGGCGCGGATGTACCGTCAAACCGGACGCGCCCGCTGCCAAAGCGATGCGTCCAAGACCAATAACATTCGGCCAGGGCAGATCGCGCCGGTTGCGCAACATTGCGATCGCGTTGAGGTTAACGGAGAGAGATGCGGTCATGATTGAAACCCGTACGCGGAAGCACTTGCATGTTCTTTACAGGAGAAATGCGACATTAAACATTGCTATTTCATCTAATCCCAAAGATCGAGACGTTCATGAATCGGAATCCGGGATATCGGCTTGTTTGGTCTGATTTTTTCAAACCAGGAACCTGCTCAACCCGGCAACAATCGCCCCCGGGGCATCATCCTGAACGAGGTGTCCTGCCCTCGGTATGGCGTGAAATTGCGCGTTTGGTATGAGCGAAACAAGCTGACGTCCACGCTCAATCGGGATCCGTTGATCCTCTTAACCCCAAAGGATTGAGACCGGACAGCGAATACCTGGAATTTTGCCTTCAATATCATCAGTAAAGCGCTGATCCATTTGCGCAATTTGCCGATAGAACGCTGCCTGCCCGGTTTTACCGCGCCAAGGTGCGCAATAGAGTTCAGGCTCTCCTGCGGTAATGGCTGAAAGGATGCCCCTTATATAGGCAACGGTGCCCCATTACCGACGATGCCAAAGCGAACGGATTGCCCCAGATAGTCAAATGCGTGGGGCAGATCCCATTCGATTTTCGTCGCGCTGTTGTTGGTCATCCGCCAGCCTCGCTCCTCACTTTCTCATTGAAACCCAAAAAGCGATTTGAGACGAGCGAAGTCTTTTGACAGGCTGTTAAATTTTCCTGAAAGCTATGATCTAGCGCACCACAGTCAGGCGCTCGGCAGCGCGTGTGATCGCCGTGTAAAGCCAGCGTTCGCGCGTATCGCGAAAAGCATAGCTTTCATCGAAAAGCACGACCTCGTCCCATTGCGAACCCTGCGCTTTATGCGTCGTCAGGGCATAGCCGTAATCGAAATCGTCAAAACGCTTCTTGGTCTGCCAGGGAATCTCCGCGTCCGGATCGTCGAACTGGGCCTTCAGCAGCTTGATCTTGGCAACGCCCCTGCCCGGCTCTTCATCTTCCGGAGCGACCAGAAGATTGATGCCAGGTTTGACCGTTTCCCGCGACGAGGTCATGACCTTCCATAGCGAGCCATTAAGAAGGCCTTTGGCGGGGTCATTGCGCAGACATACAAGCTTATCGCCGGCTTGCGGAAAAGACGCTGAAAACCCCTTTAGTTCACGCAGCCGCTGGTTGTAGCGCCGGCGCGTGCGGTTGGTGCCAACCAGTACCTGATCGGCATCCAGCACCAGTTCTTGCGTCACATCGGCCTTGGAAATGACCTTTGCCGCACCAAAATCGCCGAAGGTGAACTCCCGGCCCTCGCGAACATCCAGCGCCAGACGAATAATCGGATTATCGCGGGCCTGGCGATGAATTTCGCTCAAGAGAAAATCAGGCTCGTGCTCGGTGAAAAAGCCGCCGCCGGAAATTGGAGGCAATTGTCCCGGATCGCCCAACACGAGAATGGGCGTTCCGAAACTCATGAGATCGCGTCCCAATTGCTCATCAACCATAGAGCATTCGTCAACGACGATAAGCTTCGCCTTAGACACAGGGCTTTGACGATTCAACGAGAATGTCGGAGCGATGCTGGTCTTGCCAGTGGTTTCATTCTCGACCGCCTCTTCGCCCCGTGGCCGATAAATCAACGAATGCAGTGTGCGGGCATTGGCGGCACCCTTGGAACGCAAAACCTGCGCCGCCTTTCCGGTGAAAGCCGCAAACTGAACGTCGCCTTCGATATGTTCGGCAAAATAGCGGGCAAGCGTCGTCTTACCGGTACCGGCATAACCGAAAAGCCGGAAAATCGGGCTGCGACCGTCTTTCAGCCATTTTGAAACGGCTCGAAGCGCTTCATCCTGTTGTGGTGATAATTGCATGGTCCTGAGTGACAGGATTCGCCGTCAAAGGGCAAGGAAAATGGACGCAGGGGGCATTAGACTTATAGGTTATCCGGGTTTCCCGGACGGATCTGCCCCTCGCCAACACGGCCGAACTGTTGGTCAATCATGCGAAACCGATCGCCTTTGACCTGCAACTTCCAGCAAATCTTCTGTTCTTCGCCCTCATATGTCAGGCAAAGACTATCTTTCTCCAGCGCCCAGTCGCCAGCGTAGGACATGCCCTTCGTCGCAACCTGTTCTGGCTTGCAGCACTCGATCATTTTGCCGCGAGACTTGCCATCCGGGCCGAGGAATTCTGTGAAATTGAACGGCGGCTCTGCTTTGACCTCACCTGTGAGCGTTGCTCCAGTGATGACCTTGCGTAAATCCTCTTCGCTGGGTGTTGGCCAGGCATCGTCTTGCGCCATGGCATGGCTGGCGAAAAGTATCAACGCGGAAACCTGCAAAAACGTCCCGATCTGGCGTACTCTCAGCAATATTTGCATCTTCAGGCCCGGTCCGGATCATTTTCAAGTGTAATGGGTTGTCCATGCGGAGTCGCATGAGCGGCACGTTGCCAGGCGGCGGCTAACTGATCAATATCATGCTTGTCCGCAACATTCTTGGAGGCAATGAGCAATTCCAGCGCCTCAAGCCAACAATGATAATAATCACTGGCGTCATCCAGCGCGCCGGGACGCTTGATTTTTACTGAAAGCGCGTTCGCCCATTCCTCCCAAGTGAACAAACCCCGATCATGCAGGGCGACCACCATTGCGAAGGCTTCCGCCTGCCAAGGTTCCGCGAATACCGGCGCATCACCATTTGCCGGTATTCCGCGTGAGTAAGTTATCAGCTCACGCAGGCTCAAGGTAACTCTCCCATGCATCAATGCTGACGGTCAAAGCAGGGTCGGCTCCATCGCCCCAAATTTCAGGCGCAGTAAAGACCACCGTATAGACGTATTGCGGGTTCTCGCCCTTGCCGTGGGCGTTGGTATCGGGAAAGACAAAGCCATCGCGGACAGCTTCGACAACACCGAACTTGCCACGTGCATAGCGCGGCAGGCGCGTATGTGTTTCCGGATTGAAGTTATGCGTGCGGATGCGATCACCAGCCTGGAAGCGCGGCTCCCCTGCCACCGGACGATCGCAGGGACCACCCTTCGCAAGGACAGCAGCGACATTTTCTGCTTTCAAGACACGCTTGGGCTGGGTTCCTGTGCCGAGAGAGTGGCCTTCGCCGAGTTCCTGTGGCTGGACAAATCCATGACGCTTGAGCAGCACCTCCAGCGCCTTCGTCCATATTTCGTAGTAGCTGGACGAGTAATAATCCGCAGGGCGCAGGCATTCGCGTGCGTGGCGGCTCTCGTCGATATTCCAGTGCCCCATCGCGCCAGCCGCGATCGTCATGCCCATTGCCCGTTTTTCCCACTCGGCATGAAACAGCGGCTCGTTCTTCTCGGGCGCAACAGGACCAAAACCCATCTGTCCGCCAAGGTCCTGCGGGCCGTTCATGCTGCCTCCGGTTCAAGCGCCAGCCCGGTTCCGATCATCGAATCACGTGTGACGAGCTCAGCCAGTTGCTCTTCGCTCAAGCTATCTGTACCTGCGGGACGCAGTGGCACAACCAGATAGCGCAGTTCGGCAGTCGAATCCCAAACCCGGATCCTGGTTGTTTTGGGAAGGATCAAATCAAATTCCGCCAGGACGCCACGCGGGTCAATAACCGCTTTGGACCGATACGGCGGGGATTTGTACCAGACGGGAGGCAAGCCAAGCACCGACCACGGATAGCAGGAGCAAAGTGTACAGACGACGAGGTTATGCGTGTCCGGCGTATTGAACACCGCCTGCATGTGCTCGCCCTGCCGCCCGGTGTAGCTCAGCGACTCGATTGCTGCAGTTGCGTCGCGCTTCAGCCAATCGGCATATTCCGGATCGGACCAGGCTTTGGCCACGACCTTGGCTCCATTGCGTGGACCAATCTTCGTCTCATAGGTATCGACGATCACATCGATAGCCCGCGGATCGATAAGGCCCTTTTCGGTCAAAATTGTTTCCAAGGCTCGCACGCGCGCGGCCATGGGATCGAGTTCATTATCGTGGTGGTCGTCATGATGGTGTGGCATCAGAAAATCCTATGCGCCAACAGCGGCTAGCGCAAGCTCACTTTAACATCGGCCATAGGCTGGCTACGAGCAAGGCGGCCATAGTGATGTTGAACCATTTGAGCCGCAACGGATCGGTAAGCCAGCCGCGCATGATCTGGCCAAAGGCTGCCCAACTGGAAACTGATGGGATATTAACGATGGCAAAAGCAACGCCCACGATCAAAACTGTCGCAAAGTAGGCCTGCGGCGAGGTGTAGGTCGCCATCGCCGTCACAGCCATCACCCAGGCTTTCGGGTTGATCCACTGGAACGCCGCAGCTTCCAAGAACGTCATCGGCCGCGCTTTGCCATCAACGGTATTGAGAGAGCGAGACATGGCGATCTTGTAGGCGAGATAAACCAGATAGGCGCCGCCCGCAAATTTCAGGATCGTATAGAGAAGCGGAAATGTCTGCAGCAAAGCGCCCAGTCCCAGACCGACTCCAAGAAGTAGACTAAAGAAACCCGAACCGATCCCGAACATGTGCGGAATTGTGCGTTTGAAGCCGAAATTGACGCCCGACGTCAGCAGCATGAAATTGTTCGGTCCCGGCGTTATCGATGTAACGAAAGCGAAAACCAGGAGCGTCAGAAAAATTTCGAGAGTCATCGTGAAACCAAACCTTATGAAAACCCACTCATAGGGTTCAGCGAGTCTTGGCTCAATCGCGAACTTGTCAGGGATACAATTGCGCATCCCCGACAACGCTTATTGAGAGTAATGGGCTCTACATACCCAAGGGGCCGCGGTTCATCGCGGCAACGCCCGTCCGGCAAATCTCGACAAGGCCAAGTGGCTTCATGATCGCGATAAACTGGTCAATCTTCGAGCCCTTGCCGGTGATCTCGAAGATGAAATGCTCCGTCGTTGCATCCGTCACCTTGGCGTGGAATGCATCGGCCAGACGCAATGCTTCGTTGCGATGTTCGCCAAGTCCCGCGACCTTGACCAATGCTAGCTCGCGCTGGATCGGACCACTCTGGCCAAGTTCATCTGCGCGCACAGATAAATCCACCACACGATGCACTGGAACAATGCGCTCCAGCTGGTGGCGGATCTGATCCAGAATATGCGGCGTGCCGCGCGTCACGATCGTGATACGCGACAGGTGCTGCTCATGCTCGGTCTCGGAAACCGTAAGACTTTCAATATTATAGCCTCGCCCCGAGAAAAGGCCAATCACGCGGGCAAGCACGCCGGGCTCATTGTCAACAAGAACCGATAGGACTGTCGTAACTGGTAGTTCAGTCTCCTTGGCAATGAAATATGCCGAGCCGGAGGCCAGATTTTGAGCGTTCATTTGTTATTTTCTCCGGTTGCTTAAACGAGCTGCCTGCCCTTGGCATCGATAGCGTTGGCGACTGCATCATCCGTTGCCTCGTCGGGCAGAAGCATTTCATTATGCGCTTTGCCGGAAGGGATCATCGGGAAGCAGTTTGCGAGATTAGCCACGCGACAATCGAAGAGAACTGGCTTTTTGACGTCGATCATTTCCTGAATGGCATCGTCGAGGTCACCGGGCTTTTCGCAGCGAATACCGTGACCGCCATAGGCTTCCGCGAGCTTGACGAAATCTGGCAAAGCTTCCGTATAGGAATGCGACAGGCGATTGCCATGAAGCAGTTGCTGCCATTGGCGCACCATCCCCATATACTGGTTGTTCAGAATGAAGATCTTGATCGGCGCCTCATACTGAACCGCTGCACTCATCTCCTGCATTGTCATCTGCACCGACGCATCACCGGCAATGTCGATAACCAGTGAATTCGGATGCGCGATCTGCACGCCCAACGCAGCCGGCAGGCCATAGCCCATCGTGCCGAGGCCACCCGATGTCATCCAGCGATTGGGCTTCTCGAAATGGTAAAACTGCGCTGCCCACATCTGGTGCTGGCCGACTTCTGTGGTGATATAGGTGTCGCGATCCTTGGTCAGCGCATAGAGCCGCTCCAACGCATATTGCGGCATGATCACGTCCTTGTTGCGCGTATAGGACAGAGATTTACGTGAGCGCCATCTGTCGATCTGCGACCACCATGCATCGATCGCCTTTTCGTCAGGCTTTGTCGAAGAGGCGCGCAGCAGCCGAACCATATCTTCGAGCACATGGGCAACGTCGCCAATGACCGGAACATCGACCCGAACCGCCTTATTGATCGAAGACGGATCGATATCGATGTGAATCTTCTTCGAATTCGGCGAGAAACCGCTGATGCGGCCGGTAATACGATCATCGAAGCGCGCACCGATGTTCAGCATGACGTCGCAATCATGCATGGTCATGTTGGCTTCATAGGTTCCGTGCATGCCGAGCATGCCGAGCCAATTCTTGCCGGATGCCGGATAGGCGCCGAGGCCCATCAGTGTCGAGGTAATCGGGAAATTGGTGAGTTCAACCAGTTCTCGCAACAATTTGCTTGCTTCGTTGCCGGAATTGATGACACCGCCGCCCGAATAGATAACAGGGCGCTTTGCCGTCAGCATAAGGGCCACGGCCTGCTTGATCGCCTCGATATCGCCTTGGATCTTGGGATGATAACTGGTGCGCGGAGAGATTTCCGGCGGTGTATACATGCCGGTCGCGAACTGAACATCCTTCGGAACGTCAACGAGGACGGGACCCGGACGCCCGGTTTTGGCAACGTGGAAAGCTTCGTGCAGAACACGCGCCAGATCATTGACATCCTTCACCAGCCAATTGTGCTTGGTGCAAGGGCGCGTAATACCAACCGTATCGCATTCCTGGAAGGCGTCCGAACCGATCAGACTTGTTGGAACCTGACCACTGATACAGACCAGCGGAATGGAATCCATCAGCGCATCCTGCAGCGGCGTTACCGCGTTCGTTGCGCCGGGACCTGACGTAACCAGCATGACGCCCACCTTGCCAGTCGAGCGGGCATAACCCTCCGCCGCATGGCCCGCACCCTGCTC
The DNA here is from genome assembly GCF_964253365.1 of Phyllobacterium sp. LjRoot231. Classification (NCBI taxonomy): domain Bacteria; kingdom Pseudomonadati; phylum Pseudomonadota; class Alphaproteobacteria; order Hyphomicrobiales; family Phyllobacteriaceae; genus Phyllobacterium; species Phyllobacterium sp. LjRoot231. Next base: position 2,267,495 of record NZ_CAXUQT020000001.1, on the reverse strand, counting down.
GTGCCGAACCAGAACGTGGTTGATCTTGTCCTGCTGGAAGAGTTCGTCATAAATCGGAAGCACAGCGCCGCCCGGATATCCGAAAATATCGGTCACACCCTGATCGATGAGAGCCTGGACGACCATTTCGGCGCCGGTCATTTCACGTCGTTGCGATGAGTGGCTGTCACTATCCTGTTTTTCTGCGGTCATCGGTCTCTTCCCGTATATTCTGCGGCACTCGGCCCTTCAGAAGGTGTTTTCGTTTAGCTGAGATGTTGGAAATAAAAAAGGCCCCCGAAGGAGCCTGTGTTTCGCGCATGGGAGCTTTCGCCGGGTGCTTACTACACCCTGCCCATACGCGATCCCACGACGATAAGAACTGTTTTCATGGGCGCGGACGATAATTTAGCAAATTCCATTCGTCAACGGCAAAAATGCAAATCAATTGAGCCGCGCTGAAGCTGGTCAAAACAATTGTCATTATCGCGCTAAGATAATCTCAATGCCTTCAAACTACGGTGACCCGACAAGTTTGCCAACAAACCTGCCGTCAGTTCCAGGAATGGTCACAAAAAATGAGCGCTGAAGCATTGCCTGCTGAACAACCCAGACCCTTTGTCCGCAATCGGACCGATGGGCATGTCATCGAATGCAATGGCGAGAAAGCTGTCATTTATGCCCTGACCGGACCGTCTGTCGCAGCATCTGATGACTATTGGACGGTCGGCCAATTGATCTCTATCCAGGTCGGAACCACACGTGTTGTCGGGCTCGTCTACGAAGTCAATGTACACGATGCGGAGTGGGTCGTCGAAACCGACCAGAGCATTCGCGTCCATGTCGAACTCATCGGACAGGTTAACGAGCATGATGATGGTTCGTTGACATTCTCATCCGGCATCGCGAACTATCCGCACATGGGCGCCGTAGCGCACCGAATCCGCGCAACAGATCTCGCAACGATCTATACGACGAGCCTGAAAAACACCGTATCAGTCGGGCATTTGTCGCAAAATGCATCGATTCCAGCGCTGATATCGATCGATAGTCTGGTTTCGCGACACTTTGCTGTGCTCGGCAGCACCGGCGTCGGCAAATCGAGCGCCGTTTCCCTGCTTTTGCGCAAGATCATCGCCCAGCGACCCGATTTACGCGTGCTGATCCTTGACCCCCACAACGAATTTGCCAGCGCCTTTCCCCAGCACGCGATTTCAATCGATTACAACACGTTTGAATTGCCCTACTGGTTGTTCAGGCTAGAGGAATTTGCCGAAGCCGTCTTTCGGGGAAGGCCTACCGTACCCGCGGAAGTCGATGCTTTACGCGATTTGATCCCGATCGCCAGGGAACGTTTCGCCAGTTCCGAAGCCACAACCGCCGCGTCTCTTTTAAAAAAAGATCGCGATTATTCATCGATGACTGCCGATACGCCGACACCGTATCGTATGGCCGATCTTATCAAGCTGATCGACGAACGCATCGGCCAGTTGGAAGGCAAGACCGATCGGCCGACAATGAAAGCGTTGAGACAGCGTTTGCAAGCGCTGGTTGCCGATCCGCGCTATCGCTTCATGTTCTCCGCCCCGACGACAATGGACACGATGCGCCAGACGATCGGGCATATCTTCCGGATACCCAAGAACGATCGGCCCATTTGCGTCTTTCAACTGGCCGGATTGCCGTCGGAAGTGGTGAATTCCGTTGCCTCGGTGTTGTGCCGCATGGCTTTCGACCTTGCGGTTTCAAGCGATGGCCGGGTGCAGACACTCGTCGTTTGCGAGGAAGCGCATCGCTACATTCCAGCCGATACCAATGCAGGGTTCTGGCCAACGCGCCAGGCCATCGCCCGTATTGCCAAGGAAGGCCGCAAATACGGCGTTTATCTCGCTGTTATCACGCAGCGACCGGGCGAACTCGACGCGACGATCCTATCCCAATGCAGCACGGTTTTCGCCATGCGCCTCGGTAATGAGCGGGATCAGGAGATTATTCGCGGCGCTATTACCGGCGCATCCCAGAGTACTATCGGGTTCCTGTCGTCGATTGCCAACCGCGAAGCAATCGCCTTTGGTGAAGCCGTTCCGACGCCGATGCGTATGATATTCGAGACGATCGCGCCCGAGCAATTGCCAGCAGCGCATATGGCCAAACGCCAGGAAACAGTACGGCTCGGCGATTCTCATCTGTCTCTTGACACAATCCTGATGCGGATGCGTCAACTCAATGCTGCGGAAATCACCAGCAATGACGATGACACGTTTGACGCTATCGAAAGCATCAGCAAGCCCATCGCAGGTCAGCGCCCGACGGCTCCGTTGGCTCAGGAGCCTGTAAGGACACAGTGGCGCAATATCGATGCGGCAATTCGCAAAGAGGAGCCGTCAAAACCGCAACTGGAAAGTACCGATCGGTTCCGTGCCAGCGACCTGATCCGTACATTTCGCAACGACAAGACCTAAGTCACGGATAATACAGTCTTTCCCAATCGTCACCAAGTTGGTTACGGAACCATGTCATCTGCCGCTTGGCATACTGGCGAGTGGCGATGGTCGCGAGTTCCCCCGCCTCCTCCACACCGAGCCGATCAGCAAGGACCTCGGCAATCTCGCGCACTCCGATCGCTCTCATAGCCGGGAGTTCACTCGGTAGTCCCAATGATAACAATGACTTCACCTCGTCAATGGCACCGGTTTTCATCATGGCTTCGAAGCGCGATGCTATGCAGGCGCCCAGCCATTTCCGGTCGGGCTCGATGACGATCTTGCGGGCGGCTTCAGCGTCGACGAGTGCCCTGCCGGTTGCCTTTTGCCATTCGATGATCGACCGGCCCGATGCATCAATAACTTCGAGCGCCCGAATGATCCGCTGGCTGTCGGTCGGACGCAATGCAGACGCTGCCACCGGGTCTTTCTCATTGAGAATTGCGTGCAATTTCTCAGCGCCCAGCTCCGCATCCTGCTGACGCCAATACGTCCGGATATCCGCCGGAATGTCGGGCATTGCCGAAAGTCCTCCGAGAAGAGCACGAAAATACAACCCGGTACCGCCAACGAAAATCATAGTCTTTTCAGCTAGTTCAGACCTATTCAGAACCTCTTCGGCATCAGTAAGCCAGCGTCCGGTCGAATAGGCGATGCTCGGCGAAACATGCCCGTAGAGATAATGTGGCGCGGCCGTGAGATCATCCGGACCGGGACGTGCAGTCAACAAGTTCAACACGTCATAAACCTGCATCGAATCCGTGTTGACGATCACGCCGCCGGTTTCATCCGCCAAACGAAGCGCAAGCGCTGACTTGCCGCTGGCCGTCGGTCCGGCTATCAGGATTATCTGTCTTTTCGTCACGTCAACGCCCAATCGGAAATCGCCCTATGCCCTTGATGGCCACGCTCATCGCCAATCCCGCCACATCGAACCTCGCACCATCGCTCGGGATTAAAGCCTCGGCGGCGGTCAATGCAACAGGTCTTTATTGGTTGGCCGATGGGGTTGCCTGTGATTTGGCATTGAGAGAGGGCACCGATGCCGCTGAAGCGCATCGAGAACTGGCCCGTGCGATCGATGGCGCGCCCATAGATATTGTCGTGCAAAATCAAGACACTAGACGCAAAAAAATCCTGATCGCGGACATGGATTCCACCATGATCCAGCAAGAATGCATCGATGAACTGGCCGAAGAAGCCGGCCTGCGCGACAAAGTGGCGGCGATCACAGCACGGGCGATGAATGGCGAAATTGCCTTCGAACCTGCCCTGCGCGAACGAGTAGCGCTGCTGAAGGGCCTGCCCTATACGGTGATCGACAAAGTGATCGCCGGTCGCATCACCCTGATGCCCGGCGGGCCCGAACTGGTGCGTACGATGAAGAAACACGGCGCCTACACATCGCTCGTTTCGGGCGGTTTTACCGTGTTCACCCAGCGTATCGCCGACATGATCGGCTTTCATGAGAACAATGCCAACACATTGATTGATAACGGAAAAATCTTGACAGGCGAGGTCAAGGAACCGATCCTCGGCCGCGAGGCAAAGGTCGCAGCACTCACCTCGATCTGCCAACGTTTGGGCCTGTCACCCCTGGATGCGATCGCCGTGGGAGACGGCGCCAATGACCTCGGCATGTTGCAACTGGCGGGAACAGGTGTTGCCCTGCACGCAAAACCGATAGTTGCAGAACAGGCAAAGGTGCGGATTGACCACGGTGATCTGACCGCCCTCCTCTATATCCAGGGCTATCGAAAAACCGATTTCGTGGCTTGAACTCGCGTCGTTACACCAATTTTTCGCGCAATGGTTGAAAAACTTGAGCCAGAATCGACAACTCTTGCGTAAGATTCGCAAGTTCTTGTGCAAGATTGGATAGTTCTTGCGCAAACTTGCATGCGATCCTGAATCCTCTGAATGAAAAATGCCGGCTTATATGTGCCTGAGTTCATCCAAATAGTCTCTAGCCGTACCGTCCGGTACGGTTAGATCGTACTCTGCGGTACGGTTGCTTGCATCCATCCGTCTCAATCAGTCCATTTGAAGGGTGACGAAGCGGAGTTCCCCGGTTTTCGACGCCAACATCAGCAGCGCATTCTTGCGGCCTTCGTCGCGAAGCTTTTCGATCCGCGCCGCGACGTCGTTGGGCGTCGAGACGGTCTCCTGCGCAATGTCGACGATGACGTCACCTGCCGCGATACGCTTGCTGGCGGCGACCGACCCATTCTGCACTTCGGTCACGAGCACGCCCTCGACCTCCTTGGCAATGCCGAAGGTCTTGCGGGTGTTTTCATCGAGCTTTCCGAGGGTCATGCCCAGCACGTCGACACCCTGAACGGCTCCGTCCTCGCCGGTCGTCTGGTCGTCCTTCTTGGCAGCCTGTTGATCACCGTCTTCGAGACGGCCGAGCGTGACCTTGACAGTCTGCTCCTTGCCCTTGCGGATAACGACGACATCGACTTCCTTGCCGATCGGGCTCTCCGCGACGACGCGCGGCAGATCCTTGACGTTGTTGACTTCCCTGCCATCGAAACGGGTGATCACATCACCGGCCAGGATCGAGCCATTGGCGACAGGCCCGCCCTCGATGATCCCGGCAACCAGCGCGCCCTTGCTGGAGGTCATGCCGAGGCTTTCGGCAATATCGTCAGTCACTGGCTGGATGCGCACGCCCAGCCAGCCACGCCGTGCCTCGCCAAACTGGCGGATCTGCGCGATGACGCCCGAGGCAAGTTCGGCCGGAATAGCAAAACCGATGCCGATCGATCCACCGGTCGGCGAAATGATGGCGGTATTGATGCCGATGACCTGACCATACATGTCGAACAGCGGCCCACCGGAATTACCCCGGTTGATCGCGGCATCGGTCTGGATAAAATTGTCGTAAGGACCGGAATTGATATCGCGGTTGCGCGCCGAGACGATACCGACGGTCACGGTGCCGCCAAGGCCAAAGGGATTGCCGATCGCCATGACCCAATCGCCGATACGCGTCTTCGATGAATCGCCGAATTTGACCGCAACCAGCTTGTGTCTTTTCGGATCGACCTTGAGGACGGCAAGATCCGTCTTGGTATCCTTGCCAACGAGGGTCGCCTTCAGCTTTGAACCGTCATTGAAATTGACTTCGATCTCGTCGGCATCGGCGATGACATGATTGTTGGTGACAACGATGCCCTCAGCCGCATCGACCACGAAGCCGGAACCCAGGGATTGCACCTTGTGCGAGGGGTTGTTTTCGCCCGGTTTTTGCTTGCCAAAATATTCATCGAAGAATTCCTGGAAGGGCGAGCCTTCCGGAACCTTGGGCATCGGCACCGGGCCTGATTCCCCATCCTGTCCCTTGACTGTCTGCGAGGTCGAGATGTTGACCACGGCATCGAGGAGCCCTTCCGCGAGATCGGCCACGGAGGCCGGACCCTGCGCCCGGGGCTGCAGGCTGTTCGGCACGGCGGGAGCTTGCACCTGCGCTCGAGCGATGCCGACAAATGCCGGCGAGAGGCTTGTCGCGGTCAGCGCAATCAGCGCGGTAGCCGCGGTTGCGGAACGGAGAGCGAGGCGACCAGTCTTGAAAAGCATGCGTTCGGGCCCTTATCGAATTCAGAATAATACAACAGAACGGCGAGAGGTGACATAAATATGACCGAGTAGCTATTGCAGCACTTATTTCGGATCAGTCAATTCAAGAGTTGATGAATTGGCGGAACTCGGGTGCGTGGATAGCTACGGCTTCGGTTCAATATTCTGGTTTAGCCGGAAAAGGTTGGTAGGGTCGAAACGCGCCTTGAGCCTGGCCAGTTTGCGATACTTCTCGGCACCATAGGCGCTAAATGCAACATCCTTGCCCGCATCCGCCTGTTCATTGACGTAATTGCCGCTGAGTGAAAGTGCGGCCAAACGCGCGGCAGTTGATCGTGCCCATGCTATGCAGCGCGGATCATCGGTCTTGTCGTCCCATATTGAATCGGCGATCCAATAATACGATGCCTCCCGTCCGCTGTAGGCAGTGGCGCTTTCCGCAACGTCGGCTATGGCACCGCCAAGTTGCATCACATAAATTTCAGAGTCCGGCGAAGGGGATGACGCTATCGAGTCTTTCATACATTCGATCACGTTGCTGTTGATTTCGCTAAAATAGCCACCCTTGGCGTAGCAGCGCCGGCCCCAGCATAGATGGTCATCGTTCCGCTTCTGCAGGTCAACATTATGCCATGGAGCTGTGCGACCCCGACACGGCTCGGCCAAGGCGGCCAAACGGGGCGAGGATAGTGTCGGCCCGGTCAGACGACCCTGACCAAACTGCTGTCACAACAAGGCTGCTGGATGTCAATGTAAATGAAGTTGTCAGCTCGCGGGGTGCGTTGTGCGCTAGCTCCTGATATCCACGAAGAGCGCCCTGACAATCGCTGGTTTGATATTCCCAGATTCCAACGACAACCTGACCCAACGAATGCATGCGAAACCTGAATTTGGTCACAACACCGAAGTTGCCGCCCCCGCCGCGTATGCCCCAAAACAAGTCTGGCTCGGTATCCGCGCTGCTCTGAATCAATTGGCCATCAGCAGTAACAACATCGGCCGCCAACAAGTTATCGATTGTCAGGCCAAAGCGGCGGCTCAACCATCCCATGCCTCCGCCCAAGGTCAGCCCGGCAACGCCCGTATGCGACACCAGGCCCGCTGGGGTTGCGAGGCGAGCACGAGATCCGGCTGCATCCAGATGCTGCAGGAGTGCGCCACCACCCACTTCAGCAGTCCGTGCGATGGGATCAACGACAACTTCATTCATCGCAGACAGGTCGAGCACGATGCCATTGTCGCATGTCGACAGACCTGGCAGGCTATGGCCACCACTTCGGACGGCGAGCAAAACCTCGCGCTTCGCAGCAATTGCAATGGTTTTTGTTACGTCTCGCACATTTTGCGCACGCACGATGGCGGCGGGCCGCCTGTCCGCTATGGCATTCCATACTTTTCGGTGGTCATCATAGTCGACATGACCCGAACCCAGCACCGCGCCATCTATTCTCGTTTTTTCGAGTTCGCGAATCAGCAATGCTGCTTCCATGCCCAAGTCCCCCGCAGTAGCGCGAGGCAAAATCTGCACGAGAACTGGATCGATCGCGCAGTCCCCTAACCGCTGTGATCGAAACATCGCATAATTCTAGGTGATTGTCCCGATGACAAGGCGCATGGTCCGTTCATAATGTGGGCATCCCAAATAAAGATGGATTGGGATGGAAAAATGCGAGGGTATGAGGACCACGAAGCGAGAATGCTCCAGTTGGTCATAGAGTTCGGCTGTCGTCAGAGAGCCCAACGGACACAAAGTTGACGCCAATGAAGCGAATTTGGAGGATTCGCGTCAACAATGATCCGTTTGAACAGGGTAATTGGTACTCATCGATGCCGTTCGCATCGTGGACGTGGCGTAGCTCAATCGGAAGAGCAATTCGTTTTCTGCTCGGATGGCATCACATTCGAGGACGGATAGGTTGCGGGTTCGCGCCCCGCCGTCACGTCTCCAGCTCTTGGGCAAGAAACAAGCTTAGCGGTTATCTCCCCCTTGTGGGGGAGAAAGGATTTTTCCTGGAGGGGGATTTGGAAACTACTGCGCAAAATCCCCTCTCTTGCGATTTCTAGCATTTGAGCGAAGGGCTCAAGATGCTGAAATCGCTTTCTCTCCCGCAAGGGGAGAGATAACGCTGCATCAATGTTGACGTTAGATTGACGAGCCCCGCGCGAGCCACACTACCGCCACGCCGACAGCAACGGAAGCGACGCCGGCGATGCGCAGGAACCCGTCCGGCTGTTCGCTGACGTCACGCGCGACGCGTTTTGCGATGAGGGGGAAAAGGCCGTAGAGCAGTCCCTCGAATACGAGGAACAGCCCTACGGCATCGATGAAATCGATCATGCTTCGGCCCGCCCCTATTTAGGGGCAGGTGCAGGCGCTGCCGGAGCAGGCGTCCCGCTGACAGGCGGCGTCGCGCCGCTCACCGGAGGCAACTCGCCATTCGAATTCTGGAAATAACGGAAGAACTCGGAATTCGGTGAAAGCACCATCGTTGTTCCCGTATTTTCCAGAGCCGTGCCATAGGCGGTCATCGACCGGTAGAACGCAAAGAAATCCGGATCCTTCGAGAAGACATCAGCGAAGATGCGGCTGCGCTCGCCTTCACCCTGACCTCGGGCGATTTCCGATTCCTTGCGGGCTTCGGCGATGATCTCGACAACCTGACGGTCGGCGATCGCCTTGATGCGCTGTGCCGCTTCACGGCCGCGGGCACGCAGGCGCTCGGCTTCCGCCAGACGTTCGGCCTTCATGCGGTCGAAAGTCTGTTGCGAGACTTCCTGCGTCAGGTCCGTGCGCCGAATACGCACGTCGGTGATCTGCAGGCCGAGAGACTCCGCGTCGGGGCGTAGTTGCTCGCGCACTTCATGCATCATGCCTGCACGTTCGTCGGACAGGGCAGCTTCGAAGCCACGCAAACCATAAACACCACGCAACGCTGCATCGAGACGGGTACGCAGGCGTGCCTCGGCCAACGTCACGTCGCCTGAGACAGTCTGCCGGAACTTGCGCGGGTCGGTGATCTGGTAAACAAGGAAGGCATCGACCTCGTAGAACTTGCCGCCCGAAACCTGAACACGGATATTGTCGAGTTCGAAGCTCAAAAGACGATCTTCGATCATCTGGACATTATCGGCCTCAAGAAAGCCGAAAGGCAACTTGAAATAAATGCCGGGATTGGCCTTCACATCGACGATCTCGCCAAACCGCAGGACGATAGCCTGCTGGCCGGCCCTGACGACGAAGAGGGATGAATAGATCAGCAAGGCGAGGAACGCGATCAGGCCGACAATAAGAGGAACACGGTTCTGATTCATCATTTTGTCCCCTCTGTGGTGGTGGCGGGGGCAGGCTTAGCGGTCAAACCCGGCAATGGCAGATAAGGCACGACGCCCTGTCCGCTCTGATCGACAATCACCTTGTTCGAATCTTTCAGTACACGCTCCATTGTCTCGAGGAAGAGACGCTTGCGGGTGACTTCCGGCGCCTTGACATATTGATCGTAGACGGATGTGAAGCGCTGCGCCTCACCTTCTGCTTCCTGGACGATACGGTTCTTGTAGGCAGCTGCATCTTCGCGGATCTGCGCACCTTCACCGCGGGCCTGACCCAGCTTCTGGTTGGAATACTGGTTGGATTCCTCGACGAAACGATCTTCGTCCTGCTCGGCACGCTGAACTTCATCGAAGGCGTCGGCCACTTCGCGCGGCGGCGCCGCATCTTCGATCGACACGGCATTGATCGCAATACCGGCGCCATAATCATCGAGTGTCTTCTGGATGATCCCGCGCACATCATTGGCGATGCCAGCGCGGTTATCACGGAAAATGTCCTGGGCCGGGCTGCGACCGACGATTTCGCGCATGGCGCTTTCTGAGACCTGCTGCACGAGGTTCTCAGGATTCTCGACGTGGAACAGATAGGCGACGGGATCAGAGACGCGATAAAGCACGGAGAACTGCACATCGACGATGTTCTGGTCACCGGAAAGCATCAGGCCTTCCTTGGCGCCGCGGGCACCCTGCCCGCCAATGTTCTTCTGCTTCTCGACGATTTCGACCTTTTCGTAGGATTCGATCGGCCAGAAATGGAAATGCAGGCCTGGCTCGGCAATATCCGGCTTCGGCTTGCCGAAGCGCAGTTCCACAGCGCGCTCGTCCGGCTGGACTGTGTAAATGGACTGGAAGAGCCAGAAAGCCACCAGCGCCAGAGCAGCCAAGCCCCAGATCGCCGGACTGCCGCCCGTCCCACCCGGAAGCGCCTGACGCAAACGATCCTGACCACGGCGGAATATATCTTCGAGGTCTGGAGGATTTTTGCCTCCGCCCCCTTGCGGCTTTTGACCCCAAGGGCCACCGCCGCCGCTATTATTACCGCCGCCGCCCCATGGGCCGCCGCCGCCGTTCTGATTACTCCAGGGCATTCCTACCTCTTAATTTGAACGAAAAGCGCCACCCTGTGGCGTCCTCCCGCTAGTCCGATATCCCGTTTATAGGGATGGCGGGCCGCGCTTTCAACGCGTAGCGAAGCTTTTCAAGCGGAATTGGTAAAAAGCCAAACGATTATGGCTGTTTATCACGATATTTTCATACCGCTTGCGATCGAGCCGAGCATATCAACGGCGCTCGTAGATGACAAAACGCGTTGCATAATTGTCTTTTTCACCCGCCGGAAAATCTTCGCTGGAGATTTCCGCCCAGATTTTCGGATCGATTGGAGGAAAGTGAACGTCGCCCTCGACCTCGGCGAGAACCCAGGTGACATACAACCTATCGGCGCGGTTCAATGTCTGGCGAAAGATATCGCCGCCGCCAATGATGCAGATTTCGTTGACCTTGTCGGCGCCGGCATGGCTGCCGCCGATCATCAGCGCCTCATCGACGGAGCGGACGGCAATCACGCCTTCAACGGAAAAGGCCGGATCGCGAGTGATGACGATGTTGGTACGGCCCGGCAGCGGCCGGCCCAACGAATCCCATGTCTTGCGCCCCATGATGATGGGCTTGCCCATCGTGGTGGCCTTGAAACGCTTGAGGTCCGAAGACAGCCGCCACGGCAAGCCATTCTCACGGCCGATCACGCCATTTTCGGCAATCGCAACAACAAAACTGATCATATGAATTAGGCTGCCAGTCTATGGATAAGGGCATCCTCGACGTAGATACCATCGACTAGCCAGTTTTGAACCCGCACTTCGCCCGTCCCTTCGACATGGGTCTCCCGTTTCAAACCAGCGATGAGCGGATCAGTAGAATTGGTAACATGAAAAGTTGGAAAACGCAGGGCAGAATCATGGGGATGCGCTTTGCGCCATTCATGGACCAACGTATGAGCTTCCAAGGATTTCTTGCTAATATCTCTTCTCTCGCCCTCATAGGCAATGAGCAATTTCCATCTTTCATCGGTGGATAAATAGACCCAAAGTGCCGCGGCAACGCCGAAACCACCATGATCGAGAATCTCGATCAGTTTCAGTCCGGCATCCACATCCGATCTTACCAATGTTTCTGCAGCCACTGAAAAACTCCATCGTCTTGGTCCAACATTGCCCGACGCATGTCTGTAGCACGAAACACATCAATTGTATCGTATCTAGTCTCTTCAGACCATTCAGAAACAGCTGACCAATGGGTACCAAACCTTGGTCGCAGATTCCGCTCATCTTCGAGTACGACATTGAGCTTGGCGAGGCGCATGAGTCTGTCAAGATCATGACTGTAAATCTCATTGACAAATCGTTTGTCTGGAATTGTCTCAGGTGAGAAACTACGAGCGATGCAAGCTTTTAGGGCTATTTCAGCGGCATAGCCAAACAGATAATAGGAATTACTGAAACGTTCATGTTCGAATAAGAGCACGGCGTCATCAAGTTTCGTTTGCGCTATCTCCTGAAGATCACCACGGGATAACGTCATACCGCGATCGGTGCCTTGATGCTCGCCTCGGCGACATAATCTATCAGATGGAAATCGTCATATTTGAAGGCAAAGAGATCGGTAACATCCGGATTGATCTGCATCGTCGGCAGTGGGCCGGGCGTTCGGGTCAGTTGCTGCTTCGCCTGTTCGAAATGATTGGCATAGAGATGGGAATCGCCGAGAGTGTGGACGAATTCCCCCGGCTTGAGACCTGTCACTTGCGCCACCATCATCGTCAGCAGCGCGTAGGAGGCAATGTTAAACGGCACGCCGAGGAAGATGTCCGCCGAGCGCTGGTACATCTGGCAGGAGAGCTTGCCATCGGCCACGTAGAACTGGAACAGGCAGTGGCAGGGGGGCAGTGCCATCTCATCGACCAACGCCGGATTCCACGCTGAGACGATCAAACGTCTTGAATGAGGATTCTTGCGTATCTGACTCAAAAGATTCGCAATCTGGTCGATATGCCGGCCGTCGGGAGCTGGCCATGAGCGCCATTGAGCGCCATAGACCGGGCCAAGATCGCCGTTTTCATCCGCCCACTCATCCCAGATGGTAACGCCGTTTTCCTTGAGATAAGCGATGTTCGTATCGCCATTCAGGAACCACAGAAGCTCATGGATGATCGATTTCAGATGCAGTTTCTTCGTTGTCAGCACGGGAAAACCCGCTGCCAGATCGAATCGCATCTGATAGCCGAAAACGGACCGCGTACCGGTGCCGGTCCGGTCACCGCGATCGACGCCGGTATCGAGCACATGTTGGAGTAAATTTAGATAAGTGCGCATAATTTCTTTTAGCAGATTCGGCTAACGAAACACTAAAACTTGTCCGTGATCCACAGGGCCGCGCTGATCAAATCGATGCGCCCAATGAAAAATCCCCGGTGATTCGCCGGGGATGATTCGGATTGCCGGTTGAAAATGATCAGAGCTTGCCCAGCGCGCCGAGGGCCTTCGCGGTCAGGTAGTAAAAGGTAACACGGCTCTTGGTGTTGTCCGCCTTCATGGCCGTACAAACGGATTCAATCGCCGCATCGGCCTTTGCGGTGTCGGTGAAACCGAGCTTCTTTTCGACCCAATTGGTGCGAACACGCTTCAATTCGTCCGGATCCGTGCAGGAAACCAGCGAAGAATCCCTGTTGCGCAGAGCAATTCCGAGATGTTTGACGATTTTCGCGACAGTCGCCTCGTCGGCAGCCGCATCGTAATGACGAACATCCTTTAGATAGTCACTCATCGAAAAATCCCCTGATTGCTAGGCTCAATGCGTGGCATTGCAACCTCCCTGACAATGAAGACATCGCACAAATTGGCAGATGCAAGAGGCGATGGCTCTTTAGACACCTTGAAACATTCCCCAGCATAAGTTCCAAGTCAATCCACTGTTTCAATTCGGCCACTCTTTCAATTCGACTAAACAGCTCCTATATAAGGGCTGCTGGCTCCGGTCAGCTATGGTGATAAACGGACGATGCAATAAGCTCATTGGACCCGGGGGCGGTACCCGGCGCCTCCACCACAACGCAGCTGGTTTCGCTGCTTTGTGGCGGGGGCGAAATAGGATCGACAAGAGTGTAAAGATCGAACTTTTGCCCGGCATTGTACCACCGTTATCGGGCTAAATCTGTAGTTGCAAACGACAACTATGCGGAAGTACGTCTCGCCGCTTAATGCGGTGCGATAGCTTCAAATCAAGTCCTAGGGGTTCGCACTTCTAGGCGGGGTTCGGAGGCACCTGGCAACAGAAGCCTTCACTACTTTCCCCCTCCATTAGTCCCCTTCCCCGCATTCGGCCTCACTCAAGGCTTGACGTGCGCTTCATTGTGGCGTATCAAACCAAATAGTTAAATAACCGAATGGTTCAGCATTAAAATGACACCCGATCGTCTCGACAATATCTTCTCGGCACTGGCAGACCCGACACGCAGGGCAATCCTGGCACGGCTCGCGCTGGGCACTACTTCGGTGACGGAACTCGCCGAGCCCTTCCGCATGTCTGGACCGGCGGTATCCAAGCATCTCAAGGTGCTCGAACGCGCCGGGTTGATCATTCGCGGTCGCGAGGCGCAATGGCGGCCATGTAGTCTCGATGCGGCGCCGCTCAAGGAAGTGACGGACTGGCTCGAACATTACCGGCGCTTCTGGGAGACAAGTTTCGACCGGCTGGAAGAATATCTGCAGGAGGTTCAGACAAATGGAGACCACGATGGCCCAGACAAACATTGAAACGAACACCTCAGCCGGGCGCGTTCTGACCATAACGCGCATCTTCAATGCCCCGCCCACGCTGGTGTTCGATGCCTTCTCCGATCCAAAACGCATGCTGCAGTGGCTCGGACCCCGCGATTATCCGGCAAGCTACGTCGAAGCCGATCTTCGGCCGGGCGGCAAATGGCGCGCTTGCCTAGACTCCCAGGCCAGCGGCGAGAAGCTGTGGCATGGCGGCGTCTATCGCGAGATCGTGCCGGGCAAGCGCCTGGCATTCACCTTCGCCTGGGATCAGGCGGACGGCAGACCAGGCCTTGAAACGCTGGTCAACATCAATTTCGAAGGCCAGAACGGCAAGACGTTGATGACATTTCGCCAAAGCGAATTCGATACACCTGAAAATTGCGACGGTCATCGAATTGGTTGGAACAGCGCCTTCGATCGGCTGGAAGAGTTGCTCGCACAAGAATGAACCGATTTCCCAATGAAGCATTCCGCAACAGGAGGAAGCAATGCAACATGAGATCGTATCACGGGATGAGTGGCTAAAGGCGCGGGTCGCGCTGCTGGCCAGGGAAAAAGCCTTCACCCATGCCCAGGAGGAAATGAGCGCACAACGGCGCGCCCTGCCCTGGGTCAAGGTCGAGAAGGAATATACCTTCGATAGCCGATCGGGCAAAATGACGCTCTCCGATCTCTTCGACGGACGCAGCCAGCTTTTCATCAAGCATTTCATGATGGGACCGGGCCAGGAGCAGCAATGCGTCGGCTGTACGCTCGAGGTCGATCACGTCGAGGGCTTGCTAGAATATCTTCAAAACAATGACGTCTCCTACGTCGCTGTCGCGCGGGCGCCGATTGGAGAAATCGAAACACTACGCAAAGCCATGGGCTGGCGTTTTCCTTGGGTTTCATCGTTCCACAGCGATTTCAACTATGATTTCAACGTGTCCTTCACGCCGAAGGAAGTCGCGGAAAAGAACGCCTATTACAATTTCGAGCGCATAGATCCTGGCCTGGAAGACCTGTCCGGCGAGAGCGTCTTCTACAAGGACGATGACGGCCAGATCTATCACACCTATTCGGCCTTTAGCCGTGGCGGCGAACAGTTCCTCGGTATTTACGGATATCTCGATGTCATGCCGAAAGGCCGCAACGAAACCGGACCGCATTATAATCTCGTCGATTGGGCGCGGCCGAGGCCGATGTACGGCAAAGGCGGCATGGTCGGCAATAATGGCCGTTATCACGCGGCCGACTGCGCTTGTTCCGCCCATAAGTGAGACAGGCCGATGTGTTGCGCGCTCACGGCGTTGCTGATTGCCCTGATCACGGCGTGGCGAACCCGGTTCAAGACCGTGCTTGACTGGTGGCCGCGAGTCCGGACCGCTACAACCTTGGGCACCGCGACGATTGTTTTGATCGCGGGCTCAGCCCTGGCGGCAGAACATGTCTCCCATTACGTCGCTCGTGCCCATGCGAACGAACGGACAGTCCTCGCCGAATTCATGGCGCAGCCGATTTGCCGTGGGTACTGATTGAAGAGAAAGGCCCGGAACGATATCCCGGGCCTTTCTCTTCGTTTCTGATGGAGGATCAGAGCTCTTATTCTGCAGCGGCTTCCGCCCCTACAACGCGGCGACGGGCGATCGTTGTCTGCGTGACGATCAAAGCACCGACGGCGCAAAGGGCAATGCCCGCCGCCATTGGCAAGGCGGTGCCGTCAAAGAACACGCCGGCAATACCCATGGCGACAGCAGCGGTGACAAACTGCAGCGTTCCCATCAGTGCCGATGCCGTGCCGGCAATTTCGCCGTGGTCTTCAAGGGCAAGCACACCGGTTGTCGGAAGGACAAGTCCGAGGAAGCCATAGCCGATGAAGAGGAACGTCGCCATGACCGGCAATTGGTTGAAGCCGAGGCTCATGACAACGACCATCGAGGCCATGGCGAGCGAAAAGCCTGTCACAGCGGTGCGCATCACGCGAAGGAGGCCGAAACGAGCCCCGAGCCAACCCGTCAGCTGCGAGACGGCGAAGAACGATACCGCGTTGATCGAGAAGGCAAAACTGTACTGAGTGGGCGTCAGACCGTAATGGTTGATCAGCACAAAGGGCGAGTTCGCCAGATAGACCAGAAAGCTGGAGAGGCCAAGGCCGCCGATGAAGGTGAGCGTCAGGAAGTTACCGTCCTTTAACAGCAGACGATAGGCCGCCAACGCAGTGCCAAGACCGCTTTCCGAGCGTGCTTCCTTGGTCCGTGTTTCCGTCAACTGTGTCGACAGCAGGATCAGACCCAGAAACGCAGCGATCATCACCGCCCAAAACACGCCGCGCCAGCCAAAGAGCACAATGACGGCGCTGCCCGTCAGCGGAGCAAGGATTGGGGAGATACTGAAGACGAGCATCAACAGCGACATGAGCCGTGCGGCTTGTACGCCCGTATGCATGTCACGAACGATAGCGCGCGGAATAACCATGCCGGCAGCGCCGCCGATACCCTGGAGAAAGCGGAAAGCGATCAGGGTTTCGATATCGCTTGCCAGCGCACAGCCGATGCTTGCCACTGCAAACAGCCCGATGCCCATATAAAGCGGTGCCTTGCGGCCCCACATATCCGAGATCGGGCCATAGAAGAGCTGGGCGACGGCAAATGGAATGAAGAAGGCGAGCAGGCTCATCTGCACGGCATTATTCTCCGCGCCGAGATCCTGACCAATGGAAGGCATAGCCGGAAGATACATATCGATCGCGAAGGGACCGATGGCTGTCAGGAGACCGAGGATGAGGGCAGTACGAAAGAAGGAGCTCGTCATGATGGTGATCTTTCAGAAAACCGCGGCGCAAAAACCGGATTGTCTTCGCGCCACATCGCTCTCAAGAGGGGTTCAAACTGATTTCGGGAGCCGATATGAGTGCGCGAGCTTGGGAGGAAAGCACATCAACAAGGGCAAAACGCTGTGTCAACAAATTTGGACACAGCTGTAAAGTTAGACACTATTGTCTAAAACGTCAAGACGCATTATCTTCGCTCTATGAAAAATCGCAACGAACCGAAGGCAACCGGCCACACCCAGCGCGGTCAATGCTCAAAACGCATTTCAATATTGGATGCTGCCGCCGAGGTGTTTTGCCGTGAAGGCTTTTCAGGAGCGAGTATCGACGAAATTGCCGTAGAGGCCTGCGTTTCCCGCCAGACTATATACAACCACTACCGCGAAAAGGAAACTCTGTTCACGGCAGTGGTCGAGGATGTCATGGACCGTGCCAATGCCATGCTGTTTTCGATATTATCGACCTTTCCTGACAAGTCGGACCATCTTGAAGACGATCTGACCGCCTTTGCCGTTCGTCTCACAAAGAACTGCCTGTGCAATCAGGATGGTAAATTCCTCCGCAAGCTTGTGCAGTCCGAGGGCGAGCGCTATCCGCACCTCTTTGAAACATGGCGCCAGCATGGCCCCGGCAAGATTGGTACGGCTCTCGGCGCACTCTTTGCACGCCTCAGCCACAAGGGCGTTCTGCGGATCGACGATTTCGATCTGGCTGCCCGGCAGTTTCTTGCCCTGGTCAACGCCGATCTACAGATGATCATGCTGTTCGGTGGAACGCCGACTGATGAAGAACTCGAAAGCGCTGCACGCAACGCGGTGCAGACTTTCATCCGCGCCTATGCAGGGCCGGCAAGCGAAACCGCGCCGCGAACGGCGGCGCTCGCTGTCGTCAGCTGATACTCGCTGATATCGGTATTTTACCTTAAAATTTGCCGTAAACGAAACTTTAGATCGTATTTTACGTCCGTCAATTTTCTCGGGAAACGTTAAATTTTTTTGAGCGGCTGACAAGTGGTCGCAATTCCGCTAGCCATGCGCCATAATGGTTGAATGATGATCGCCATCTCCGCTTGACAGGGAGGGGTGAATCCATGGGATAAGAGTGCATGCCACAAGATATGATCCGCTACGATATACTTGCCCAAGAAGCGCTTCGCGGCGTTATCCGTAAGGTGCTTGGCGAAGTCGCCAAGGCAGGTCTTCCCGGCAATCATCATTTCTTCGTGACTTTTCTCACGGGTGCGCCGGGCGTTCGCATTTCGACACGCCTGCATGAAAAATATCCGGAACAAATGACGATCGTCTTGCAGCATCAGTTCTGGGACCTGCAGGTCACCGATATGCTGTTCGAAGTCGGGCTCTCGTTTGGCGATGTACCCGAACGCCTGGTCGTGCCCTTCTCCGCGATTCGCGGCTTTTACGACCCATCCGTGAATTTCGAACTTGAATTCGATGTCGAGGTCGAAGAGACCGTTGGCGACAATGATCAGGGCATCACCAGCATTGCTCCCGTCCCGCAGACCGACAAGCCCAAGCTTGCAACGCCCAGCGCCAAGCCGAAGCCACCGGTTAAAACCGTGAAGAAGCCCGCCAAGGCAGGCGAAAAACCGGAAGCGGGCACCGAGGAGAGCGGCGACAAATCCACCGCGTCGGTCGTATCGCTCGACTCCTTCCGCAAAAAGAAATAGCTCGACCATGGCCGAGATCGTCAATCTGCGACTGGTCAAGAAGCGCAAGGCCAAGGACGCCAGAGACAAGACCGCGGCTGAAAACAGGATC
This sequence comes from Phyllobacterium sp. LjRoot231, assembly GCF_964253365.1. Classification (NCBI taxonomy): domain Bacteria; kingdom Pseudomonadati; phylum Pseudomonadota; class Alphaproteobacteria; order Hyphomicrobiales; family Phyllobacteriaceae; genus Phyllobacterium; species Phyllobacterium sp. LjRoot231. The sequence goes on along the minus strand of NZ_CAXUQT020000001.1, from coordinate 2,248,717 downwards.
CTGTTCGGCCGGACCAGGGCCGAAAGGCAGTTCGAGCGCGAAACCAATCGCAAGACGGCGCGCTTTCTTGACGATAATCGCCTCGAAAAGAACCCTTCCCCAACGGAATCCGACACGGACGGCAAGTGAGCCGCGTCCGCAAACGATCTGTCACCATTCACGGACACCGCACGAGCTTTTCGCTCGAAGACCCTTTCTATGAAATCATTGCATCGATCGCGACAAGCCGCGGGGTGACGCTTGCGGGTCTGATCGCCGAAATCGATGAAGGCCGGGATCGCAATTCCAACCTGTCATCGGCGCTGCGCATCTATGCGCTGGACTGGGTGAGAAACGACAACAGTAATCGCGTCTAGGCGCCTGTTTTGACTCATCAATTGCTCATGCGATAAAAATTTGTCCTGCCGTGTCGGATCGGCAAATCCCCATTCGTCTTATAGATAGTGCAAACCGCTATGAAAGGGAAAAACGATGCCTGCCAAACAAAAGATCACCCCCTGCCTTTGGTTCAATGGAAACGCCGAGGAGGCAATGGATTTTTACATGCCCATTTTCGAGGACAGCAAAATTCTCAATACGACCAACTGGGGCAAAGAGGGGGGAACCAAGGAAGGCTCGCTGCTCGTCGCCACTTTCCAACTTGCGGGCCAGGAATATATTGCCTTGAATGGGGGGCCGGATTTCAAATTTTCCGAGGGTATTTCGCTCTCCATTGACTGCAGTACTCAGGAAGAAGTGGATAGCCTGACCGAAAAACTGACAGCCGATGGCGGGGAAGTTCGCCCCTGCAGTTGGGTTAAGGACAAATTTGGCCTGTCATGGCAGATCGTTCCTACTATTCTTCCCGAAATGCTGCGGGACAAGGACCAGGCGAAAGCTGACCGCGTCATGGCAGCAATGATGCAGATGAAAAAAATCGATATCCAGAAGCTCAAGGACGCATACAACCAGCAATAGCGACGTGGATCACTGCCGGCGTTACTGAATTTTCGGCTCCAGGGATTTGGGCTCGAGCGTTTTCAGGAATTCATCGACGGATTGCTTGTCGAGCGCACCGGCGCCTTGCGGTGCTGCTGCGGCTCCACCCGGCTGGGATGGGGTCTGCTGCGCTGGTGCAGGTGCCGGGGCTGGAGCCGGCTGGGATTGTTCGATCGCCTTTTGCGCCGCTTCTTCGGCTGCCCGCCTTTCTGCTTCAGCCCGCTGTTCTGCCGCAAGCCTTTCGGCTTCGGCGCGTTCAGCAGCTGCACGCGCTTCCTGCTCGGCCTTGAGCCGGGCTTCTTCCGCGAGCCGCACGCGCTCTTCCGCGCGAGCGTTATAGAGTTGCACCTCGCGGCGCAGCCGCTGCTTTTCGACGAGCGCGGCCTGCATGGTTTCCACGCGCTGTTGTTCGCGCTCCAGCGTGCGCTGTGTCAGGAACTGTTCCAGCGGCTGCCGGTTCAATGCCAATTTTGGATTTTCCAACGAACCGGCCAGACTGAATTCCACCACGGGATCCGCTCCTGCAACCACGGCCTTGCCGGGATCAAAGGCAAAACGCCCTTGCGACGCGACGCTCATATCCGAAAAATTGAGCCGCAGATCGGCGGCCAGTGTTGCAGCTTCGCTCCGGAGCTGGAACGTTGACGTCCGCGCCATACCCCCGGCAATCGTGAAGGCAAATTCCGCAGCGCCGGCATTAAACGTGCCTTCATGCAAATATTTGCCAATTGTGGCAGTCACCGCAGCAGCAGCTACCGGCCCCTCCATGGCATCCGCCTCTGCAAGAATTGGCTTCAGCGCGCCGGGATTAATTGCGTTGATTGCAAGATCGGCGACGGAAACCACGCCCGAACCGGCGACAGATTCCATCATCTCGGCAATTGACGTACCAGTCGCATTGACAGAGGCCGATATCTTCGCCTTGCCTTTCAGCGGCGTCCGGTCCTCATCGGGCTTGTAGAGCGACTCGAGAGCCGTCTGATCGAGCGTGAACTGTCCGGTTGCAAGACCTGTGCCGCTGGTGTTGCGCAACTCGAACATGCCGTGGACCTGGCCACCAAGCAGATCGCCTTTCGCATCGTCGAGACGAAGAGAGCCATCTTTCAAGACAGCATTCGTCTGGAATTTACCGATCGTGCCGAGAATCCCCGCAGGGGCTTCCGCGGCATTGATTTTCACATTGAAGTTGACCGGAAAAAGCGGTGCTGCCGCGAAGCTCTCCTTCGGCCAGGCATTGCGTCCGTCAGTATCGAGCGCATTCGTGCCCAGCATGAATTCCGCCAGCGACGGAAGATTGAGTTGCGCAAGTGTCAGGTCGCCTTGCGCCGCGGGTATACCGTTCTCGACATCGAAGCCCAATCGGCCTGCGATCTTCGTACCGCTCACTTCGCCGTTCAAATCGGGCAAGGTCAGTTTACCCTTCGAAAGCTGAAAACTGCTGGCGATGTCCACCGGCATGCCACTACCAAATCCGGGCAATGAATAGCCCGCAGTCGCGATATAGGATTCAAGATCCGCGGCCTTGATCGAGGCGCGGCCCTCGCCGCTCAACTCGCCACCGATGTTCCGAAAACTACCGTCGACGAGCGCCTGTCCATCGGAGGACTTCAGCGAAAGCTGTGTCTGCAGGCCGTCCTTCTCATTACCCTTCAACGCGAGATCACCCTCCAGTTCTCCTGCCATGCCGAGCGGCAATGCCGGAAGCCCTATCAACGCCATCAGCGTCTCCGCCTGTCCGCTGCGCGCATCCATCGTCAGCTCAAGCGTACGCAACTTGTCAGCGTTTTCCGTCATCGTGCCGGAAAGTGTCACATTCATTCCGCCAGTCTTCCCGGCCGCGCTCAGGGAGAATTCAGATCCACGTTTTCCATGCAAAGTGTTGGCGAGAACATTGAGATTGGTTTCTTCGAAAAGCCCCGGGAATCTGGTGGCGTTTTCACTGAGGGTCTTGATGAACGGAAAATCCGGAAACCGGGTAGCCATCGCCGTAACAAAGGGGGCGAGATTATCGGAGAGGATCGTCGAGTCGATCGAGCCGGAGGGTTCGGCCCTGAAAGGTTCAAGCTTGCCGGTTGCTGTGATGGTGGTACCTGCGACATTGCCGATAGTCAGCCGATCGATATCGAAAACGCCATCGCGCAAGCGGAAAGTTGTGTCCAGAGTTTCCGCAACCAGCCGATCATGCGTGACCGGTCCGGCCTTCAGATGCACGTCGAGATCCTGCCCGCGCAATTGCGGCGAACCGTCTGCGGATGGCTTTCCATTGTTGCCGAAGATCGCCGCGAAGGCCTCCAGCGCATCGGCGTCGAGCGCCCCACCCTCGAGCGTCAGCTGTGTCAGCGGCAGGGATTCGCCCTTGGCGCTACGCACCAGCGAACCTTTGAGCGATGCACCGCCAAGAGCCAGCTCGAGATTATCGACCTTCTGCAACTCGTCATGCAGGCTCACATCGCCAGAGAAACCCGCTCCGGGCAAGCGCCGGATCGACTCATCGACCGAATCCGTCAGCCATGCGGCGAGTCCGGAGGGCTGGCGCGAGGCAACGAGCAACCGCCCGTCAAAGCCAAAACCCTCGCCAACCTGCAACGTACCCTTGGCTTCGAACTGGGTCCGCCCCGGCAGTTCCGCCTTGACCTGATTGATCTGCCACGCTCCGTTCGACGGCGCCGCATCGATTGTTACCGAGCGGATCGTCGTATCACCGGCGACGATTGCTGGAAGTTTCAGATCGATCGTGCCAGGGACCGTCGGTATCGGCAGTTGATCCATCAGACGCCGGAAGACGCCCATCCGTTCTGACGCCGTGGCCGGTTTGGGTGTTGTGCCCTTGGATTGTTCATTCTGGTTGGCGAAGGTGACCTGCTGTCCGTCCGCCTTGATTTCGAAACGGGGATCATTGCCGTAGTCGAAGAGTGCGTTGCCGTTGACGATATAAGGATCATCGACGGTGCCCTGCTCCATACGGAATTCGGGAATGTTGATCTTCGCATGGTCGGCCTCAAAGCGGCCCGTCACGCGAACGCTGGAAAGCAGCGGCTTCTGGGTTTTCCCGGCAGACTTGGTACCGTCGGCAGCGGCCACTTCGTCGGCCGAACGAATGTCGATATTGCCCGCATATTTCAGCACACCTTCATTCACGGTCAATTCGCCGTCGGTTTCGAACGCCGCCGGGATGCGGTCCGGGGAAATTCGTGCATGCACGTTCAGCGTTCCATCAGGCTTCACAGCCCCCGTCGAAGCGGAAACAGCCGTCTTGGCACCGTTGAACAGCAGCGTGCCATCAAACTTCCACGGCCCGGAGAGATCCGTCGCTGACAATGATGCATCAAGATTGTCGATGGAGCGGGTGGTACCCGTAGAGGCATCGCGAATAATCACCGATCCGTTGGTGATCCGCATATCCTCAAGCCTGACCTGCGCCGAATGGAAAGGCGCGCGCGGACGGATCGCCCAGTCGATGATGCCGTTCTTGTCGATCGCCACCTTTGCCGTCGGCTTCTCGAGCCTCATGTCAAAGATGAGGATTTCGCCACGTACGAATGGCGCAAGTTCGGCATCCATCGAAAACTTCTCGATCGTCATTACCGGCTCGGAACCCGGATCGCCCACCTTGACATCCGAAAACGTCACCGACGGAAACGGCAGAAGCCGTGCGCTGGCGCTGCCTGCGACCGTCACGGGCCGCCCAAGCAGCGCCGAGGCTTCGCGTTCGAAGGAGGACCGGTAACCAGCCCAATCGACGAAGTAAGGCACGACCAGCGCTGCAGTCAGCACCAGTACCAGTATTCCGCCGATAAATACGAACAGGCGTGCCAGTGTCCTACTCCGATCGATACGTGCCGGGCACGATAAGCACCAGTTTTTGGCGACGACAAGACATGACAGTCTTTCTGGTCAATTTGCAACGTTGACACAATGGTTTAGTGCCCGGAATCAATCTGCGAGCCTAAATGCGTAAGATCTTGCCGGGATTCATGATATTGCCCGGATCGATTGCGCGCTTGATCGCTTCCATCACATCGACAGCGCCGCCGAGCTCTGCCCGCAGGAACTTGATCTTACCCTGGCCGATGCCATGTTCACCCGTGCAGGTTCCATCCATCGCGATCGCCCGGAGATTGAGGCGTTCGACAAACGCCTCGACCTTCTGGATTTCGGTTGGATCTTTCTCATCAAAGAGCACCAGCACGTGGAAATTACCGTCGCCGGCATGACCGACGATCGGCGCAATGAGGCCGCTTTCTTCGATGTCCTTCTCGGTCTCGACAATGCATTCCGCCAGCCGCGAAATCGGCACGCACACATCGGTCGAAAGTGATTGCTTCCCAGGCGCCAGCGTCATGCAGGCGAAATAGGAATTGTGCCGCGCCGACCAGAGCTTTTCCCGCTCTTCCGCATTGGCCGTCCATTTGAATTCGCCGCCGCCATTGGCAGCGGCAATTTCACCGAAGAGCTCCGCCTGTTCGGCCACACTGGTTTCACTGCCGTGGAACTCGAGAAAGAGATAGGGTGCAGGCTCATAATCCAGCTTGGAATAGACGATCATCGCCTGCATTTCCAGCTGATTGACCAGTTCGATACGCGCAACAGGAATGCCCATCTGGATCGTCTCGATCACCGCATTACAGGCACTTTCGAGATCGGGGAAAGCGCATATGCCACCGGAAATCGCCTGCGGAATGCCATAAAGCTTCAGCGTCAGTTCGGTGATGATCCCAAGCGTGCCTTCCGAGCCGACGAGCAGACGCGTCAGATCGTAACCCGCCGAGGTCTTCTTTACCCGCTTCGACGTGGTAATCAGGCGGCCATCCGGCATGACAGCTTTCAGCGCCAGCACGTTCTCACGCATCGTACCGTAACGCACAGCGTTGGTGCCCGAAGCACGCGTCGCCGCCATACCGCCGAGGCTGGCATTGGCACCCGGATCAATGGGGAAGAACAAGCCCGTATCGCGAAGGTATTCGTTGAGTTCCTTGCGGGTTACACCCGGTTCGATAACGACATTCAGGTCCTCGCTATAAACTTTGAGAATGCGATTCATACGCGAAAGATCAATGGAAATGCCGCCGGCGGGTGCGTTGACATGGCCTTCGAGGGAAGTGCCCGTTCCAAACGCGATAACCGGGACACCCCATTCACCGCACAGGCGCACGATCTCCTGAACATCTTCAACAGACTCAACGAAGACGACCAGATCCGGTGCCTGGTTCGGCACATAGCTCGTCGTGTGGGCATGCTGTTCGCGGATGGATTTGCCCGACTGCGCATTGTCACCAAAACGTTTCTTCAGGATCGAAACGACAGTTGCGATACCGTTCTCGTTGCGCAGCAAAGCTCCCGCGTCTACCAATGCCATTCCAGTCTCACCCCTTCAATATTCGTCTTCTACACATGCATTTTCGGGGAATGCACACGTCTTGTCCAGTTGTAACTCTATGTGATTAATTGAGGGCTTACCGCAAGCGAAATGGCCGGGCTTAATCGTCGTCATCGTCCTCATCAAACTCGCCCGGCTGCCAATCGGTGACGGCGATGAAGCGTTCCTGCTCGCCAGTCTTTTCGAATACGCTGCCGACCGGTGCATCCAGAAGCGGAATGATACTGGGATCGTAATTGGCGATGGTATTGACGTCGAAGATGCCGCTGTTTTCCGGGTCTTCCATATAGTCATCGCTCTCAAAACCAGAGAGAAAACGCCAGCCGCTATCCATCTCGTTGTCGGGATCTTCGCGGTACATGAAGCGGACCGGATAGCCATCGATCGTGATCGTATCCGTCGCGATACAGCCGCCATAGTTACGGATTAATGGCCGTATCTCATTCTTGGTGAGTCGGTAGCTTTTCTCCATAGCCAATTTTAGTTGATCGTCATGGATTTGGCTAGTTTTCGAAAGCGATCGGAGAACCTGTCTTTCTCGCTGTCCCGCACGATCAGGATTGCCCGCACGTAACGGCTTGTTTCAAAACGAGCAATCTGCGCGACGTAAAGCGGATCACCGCCGGCAGAATCCTTGGCGCTCCCGTCGATTTCGACCCACTCGGCGCCATCTGCTTCCGAACTCGTCTCGTTGTCCGACTGCACGTCCTTGATACCAGTCAATGAGGCGAAGGCCTGCTTGGCGAAATCCATCCGCGCGGAGGCTTGGGGCGCTGTATTAAGGTTCGACGCGATGATGATCATGGGCTGGGTCGAGTTTGTCGCCACATCATTCGGCCCCTCGGTGAGTAGGTAGGTTGCCCCCGCTATCACGCGCACTGGCCGGAAACCAGCCGTGTCGGACAGCTTGAATGGCAAGGCGGCAATCTGCTCGTCAAGGCTCGGCGGCGTGCGGATTGCAATCGTGCGCAGGGCCGTCTCGACATCCGCGTCGGATAAGCCTCCCGGGACGCCATCGGGAATTTGTACCGTCACCATCGCGGTTGTCGACTTGGCACCCACCAGCACGACCCACTTCCGGTATTTGATCCCGGCTGCGACCTGGCTGCCGCGAATGAGTTTCGATACGACAGCGCCTTCGACAGGCCAATCTTCCGGCGGCCCGGCCTCAATGCCTGTCTCACGCAACCCCTCCGGATTGAATTTTGCGGCAAGCGCAGCATAGGCATCCACCGGGAGTTCAGTCAGAACGATAGACGTACCCTTGGCGGCATCTTCGAACCCGCTGAAACTGGAAGACAGGGTCAGACCGGGCGGTGGCACGAGCCCAACGCCGGAGCCGCCCGGAAAGACCGGCTCCTGCGCAAAGCTCGACTGGACACCTGCCAGCAGATAAAGCGCAAAGCTCAAAGCGAGAGTAACAATTCGCATCGGGTCATTCCTTCTTTCAACCAGAAGTAATGGCCTTAGAACGATCCCGCAAGCAATTGGTTTCCCTTTTGTTTTTTGATGCTTCCAGGGTCAGGACCTATGCCAGATTCTTCTTGAAGAACGCTACCGTCCGGCTCCAGGCAAGATCTGCTGCTTTCTTGTCGTAGCGGGCTTCCGAAGTATCATTGTTGAAGGCGTGGTTCGCGCCGTCGTAAATATGGATCTCGAAGCTCTTGCCGTTGTCCTCAAGGGCTTTCTTGTAGGCATCGATACCCGCATTGATCCGCGTATCGAGGCCAGCATAGTGCAAGAGCAGTGGTGCCTTGATTTTGGTAACGTCTTCGGCTTTCGGCTGCTGGCCATAATACGCCACCCCGGCGTCAAGATCAGGCGCGTTGACGGCAAGGTCATTGACCACACCACCACCCCAGCAGAAACCGACGACGCCAACCTTGCCGTTCGTCCCTTTGTCCTGCTTGAGATATTCGATGGTGGCAACGCCTTCCGCGATCGCCGTTTTTCCGTCGAGCGCGCCGATCATATCCCGCGCCTTGTCCTCATCGCCCGGTGTACCGCCAGCAGATGACAGCAGGTCGGGTGCCAGCGCGACAAAACCTTCAAGCGCCATGCGCCGGGCAACGTCGCGAATATGCTCGTTCAGGCCGCGATTCTCATGGATAACGATGACAGCCGGGAGTTTTCCCGAACGTTCGGCCGGGCTCGCCCGGTAGCCTTTGATGTCACCTGAAGGTGACGAAAAAACGATATCCTTGGTGCGGAGCCTCGGATCATCGACCGCGATAATCCCGGCCTGTGCTGAATTTGCCGCCAACATCGGGGCGATGATGGCGGCAGCGGCTCCGGAGCCGGCAAGCCTTGTCAATTTGTCCATGAAGGCGCGGCGGTCGAGCGAAAGATGGGTGTATTCATCATAGGCTTCGACCATCGCCTGAGTGATTGTCGGCTTGTCCATTTGTTTCCTCCGGACCGGTGGAGGACGAGGCGCGCGTCCTTCCGCATCAGCCCCTGATGCGATGCGAAAGGATACCCGTTGAAAGGGCAACGCCAAGTCCGGTGATGAGTGCTGCCACAATCTCCCAGACACCGACCGGCTCGTCAAGGAATATGGCACCGCCAAGCGCAGCCAGCACCGGCGTCAGCGCGCTGAATGCGGCTGCCTGACTGCCACCGAGCGACCGGACGGCAATACCATAGGCAAGCATCGCGGCAAGACCCGACAGGACACCCTGGCTCAGGAACTGCAAACCGAGTTCGGGCAGCGGAACTTCGAGGATCGTGGTGCCGAAGGCAAGTGCCAGGCCAACATGGATGAGGAAAGACCAGACGGCGATCAGCGCACCACCCTGCAGTGCGGTCAGACCGGAGCGTTTGAACGCATGCGTATAGCCAGCCCAGAGCAGTGCACCAAGCGGCAGGAAGACGAAGCTGACCCATGTGATTTCATGATTGTTCAGCGCGAGCACGAGAAGGATGGCAAGACCGGCGACGGTGGAGGCAAGGCCCAGCCAGCGCGTGAAATCAGGCCGTTCACCGAACAGGAGAACACCGATCAGCGCGGCAGCAAGCGGCATGGAGCCACCCAGCAATACGCCAACCGCCGAGGCGGGTGTCGAATGAATGGCAAAGGTGGTGACCTGAAAGAACAGCGCACCAGCACCGCAGACCATGATCGTCAGCAGCGCGAGCGGAACGTCGCGAGGGATCAGGCCCGTCTTCAGCCAGACCGGCGCGAGGACCAGTGCAGGCAATCCATAGCGGATGAGGCCTAGATCGATCGTGCCAAGATGGGTGCCGCTACTGTGGCGGGTGGCAATGATCCACGTGGCCCAGATGAAAACGGTGACCAGTGCACCCGCGTAGCCTGTGGCGAGGGAATTGGATTTCCTGAATTCTGAGCTGAGAGCAACCATCGGAATTTCCTTTCAAAATTGCCCGAACATCTTCGGATGAAAGGCAGGATAGTCCTGATGGCACGAGCATGTCCTTGCAAGTTGATGCTACTCTGACTACTGTTACAGCAATATTCAGGAAGTTTAATAAAGATAAGAGGCGGTTTATGCCAAATCTGGATAAATTCGATATCGGGATCCTCGAAGCGCTGCAGGAGGATGCAAGGGCAACAAATGTCGAGATTGCCGAGAAGGTGAACCTTTCGCCCTCGCCTTGCCTGCGCCGCATCCGCAATCTGGAAAAAGCCGGCGTTATCCGTGGTTACCGTGCGGATATCGACCGAAAGGAAGTCGGACTGGGGCTAACTGTGTTCGTGGAAATCAAGGTCGGGCAGCACAGCCGCGAAAATTCGGACGCGCAACAGGCGGCGCTTATTGCCATGCCGGAAGTGACAGCCGCATTCCTCATCTCCGGAACGGCGGACTTTCTCGCCGAGGTGGTTGTCGAGGATCTAAGCGCCTATGAGCGGTTCCTGACCGAGAAACTGTTGGTTTTGCCGGGCGTTGCGGACATCCGCTCGAATTTCGCCATCCGAACCGTAAAAACGGCAGCTCCATTGAAGCTGCCGCAACGCTAAGAAACCTTTGCCAATCCACCCTGATGGGCATCTGATGCGGCTTTCTGCGCCTCCGGTGCTCATGGACGAAAATGTCCATTGCGCTCCGGTTCTCGAAAACCACACCATCTGCCTCATCAGGCTGAATTCTCAAAGGTTTCTGACAGCGGCGGCCCGACGCTGTCGAAGTTTTCTACTTCGGCAAGGTATAGGCAATGACATAATCACCGGGTTTGGTCCCAACCGAACCGTGCCCGCCGGCAACGATGACCACATACTGCTTGCCATTCAAAGCGAAGGACATCGGTGTCGACTGGCCCCCTGCCGGAAGGCGTGCTTCCCAAAGCTGTTTGCCGCTGGTCACATCATAGGCCCGCAGAAAATCATCCACGGCAGCACCGAGGAAGGCAACGCCGCCCGCAGTGATGATCGGACCGCCAATGCCCGGAACGCCGACCTTGAACGGTAATGGCAGCGGGGACGAGTCGCGCACGGTCCCGTTGCGATGCTTCCATGCAACCTTGCCGGTGCGCAGGTCAGCGCCGGCCACATAGCCCCATGGCGGAGCCTGGCAGGGAAGCCCAAGCGGCGACACGAACGGCCCCAAGAAAACCGCATAGGGCGCGCCCTCATTGCGATTGAGGCCTTGCTCACTGCCCTTGGTGCCAACGCCAGGAGCGGGAACATCGGCACGCGGCACGAGTCTTGAGGTAAAGGCCAGATAGGTCGGCATGCCGAACATGATCTGGCGCTCAGGATCGACAGCAACGCCGCCCCAGTTGAACACGCCGAAATTGCCCGGATAGATCAGCGAGCCCTGCAGCGATGGTGGCGTGTAACGGCCTTCATAGCGCAACTTCAGGAACTCGATGCGGCACGCTAGCTGGTCGAACATCGAGACGCCCCACATATCCTTGCCTGTCAAAGGCCCCGGCATGAAGCTGAGGTCCGAGACTGGCTGTGTCGGAGCGGTATGATCTCCCTCTATTGCACCTGTCGGCGCGGGCACTTCCTCTATCGGCAGGATTGGCTCGCCAGTGCGGCGGTCCAGAACATAGATATCACCCTGCTTGGTCGGACCGACCAGCGCCGGAACAGCGCCGGTCGCCGTATTGATATCTACAAGCGACGGCTGCGAGGGCACATCCATGTCCCAGAGATCATGGTGAACCGTCTGCCGCACCCAGCGCAACTGGCCGCTGTTGAGATCAAGTGCCACGATCGATGACGAGAACTTCTCGACATTCTCCGAGCGCCCTGCCCCAAGCTGGTCCGGCGTCTGGTTACCAAGCGGGACGTAGAGCAGACCGAGTTTCTCATCAACACTGGAAACTGACCAGCTATTGGGTGAATTGTGCGTGTAGGTTTGCCCCTCCGGCAGAGGCGTCGTCACAGCGGGATTGCCAGAATCCCAATTCCAGATGAGTGCGCCTGTATTGATATCGAAGGCGCGAATAACGCCGGATTGTTCGTGGATCGAGTAATTGTCATTGACCGCACCGCCGACAATGATCTTGCCCGCAGCAACAACCGGCGGCGATGTCGAATAATAGTAGCCCGCCGGATTATATGGCATGCCTTTTTCAAGATGCAGGGTGCCCTGGTCGGCAAAGGACGGACATATCTGGCCAGTAGCCGCATCGAGAGCGATCAACCGAGCATCGGAGGTCGGAAGATAGACCCGTTCGGCGCAGGGCTGGCCGGGACTAGCCGCCGGATCAGCATAGTAGGAAACCCCGCGGCATGTCTGATGCTGGCGATCGGGATTGAGACCGACATTCGGGTCGAATTTCCACTTTTCCTTGCCGGTTGCCGCATCGAGCGCGATCGCCCAATTGTGCGGCGTACAGAGATAAAGAGTGTCCCGCACCTTCAACGGTGTCACCTGGTAGGTGGTTTCGCCGATATCTTCGGGCAACTTCACATCGCCGGTCTGGTAGGTCCAGGCAACCTGCAGTGTACTGACATTATCCGGCGTGATTTGCTTCAGCGGCGAATAGCGCTGGCCATAGGGGGTGCGGCCATATTGGTGCCAATCGTCGGCGGGAACATTGCCGCCAAGGTCTGGTTCGGATGCGATGACCTCCTTGCTGAGTTCGCCCGTCGTCGCGAGCGGATCCTGTGTCATCGAATAACCGGCAACGGCCAACGCCGCCAACACGCTGATCAGCAAGGGGATCGCCGGACCCCAGGAGGACCGCTTGCCTGCGACTGTATTCAGTCCGCGCCGAATCCACGGTGTCAGTAACCATAGCCCGAGCAGCATGATAACACCGCCGCGCGGTGCAAGCTGCCACCAGTCGAGGCCGATTTCCCAGACGGCCCAGCCAAGCGTGCCGATCACCAGGATCGCGTAGACAAGCAACGCCGATGCGCGCCTTCGGAAGAGAAGATAGGAGGTGATCAGGAAAGCCAATGCAGCGAGAATATAGTACCAGCTGCCGCCAAGCACCGCGAGCCAGACACCACCGACACCAAGCGCCGCACCGATCAGGAGAAAAACAAGGGCGGTCGGAGTGATTGCCATGGGGTGGGAGTCCTTTTCCAAGCTCAATCAGGATCGAATGCGCTGGCATGCAGCCGCGAACGCGCTGGCGGTTGCCACAATCTTCTCTAATCAAAATGGGTATGCCCTAAATCAAAAGGACGCAATATCGGTGATTGAATATTTCAACTGCAAGTTTAGGTGCAAAAGATGCTGCCTAAACTTGGCCGTTCTCTTTTTGTATCGCATTTTTCTGGTTTTTCAGTACCGAATCACTACATTGGGGACAAATGTCCGGATTACCTGACGATATTCCTTTTTTTGACGAAGCTGATGTGCCGCGCCAGCCTTCGGGTATAGCCGCGCGCGCCATGCAGGCGCGTGGCGCACCACCCTATCTGAGTGGCCTCAATCCTGAACAACGACTGGCGGTTGAAACGACTGAAGGTCCGGTGCTCGTCCTGGCTGGTGCTGGTACCGGCAAGACCCGCGTTCTGACCTCGCGCATCGCGCATATCCTTTCGCTGGGCAAAGCCTGGCCAAGCCAGATTCTGGCGGTGACCTTTACCAACAAGGCTGCGCGCGAAATGAAAGAGCGCATCGGCGTTCTGGTCGGCGGCGCGGTGGAAGGCATGCCATGGCTCGGCACGTTCCACTCCATTGGCGTCAAGCTGCTGCGGCGTCATGCGGAACTGGTCGGCCTCAAATCCGATTTCACCATTCTCGATACGGATGATGTCGTCCGCCTGATCAAGCAGATCATCCAGGCCGAAGGCCTTGACGACAAGCGCTGGCCTGCCAAGCAGTTCGCACTGATGATCGACGGCTGGAAGAACAAGGGCCTTGGTCCTTCGGAAATACCTGAGGGTGATGCGCGCGCCTTTGCCAATGGCAAGGGCCGCGAACTCTACACCGCCTACCAGAACCGGCTGAAGACGCTCAATGCCTGCGATTTCGGCGATCTTCTCTGCCATCCGATCCGCATGTTCCGGGCCTATCCGGACGTGCTGAAAGAATACCACGCCAAATTCCGCTATATCCTCGTCGACGAGTATCAGGACACCAATACCGCGCAATATATGTGGTTGCGGCTGATCGCCCAGGGTTCGAAGAATGTTTGTTGTGTCGGCGATGACGACCAGTCGATCTATGGCTGGCGCGGCGCGGAAGTCGACAATATCCTGCGTTTCGAGAAGGATTTTCCTGGTGCTGTGGTCATCCGCCTCGAGCGGAACTACCGTTCCACGGCGCATATTCTCGGCACTGCCTCCTTCCTCATCTCGCACAACGAAGGGCGTCTAGGCAAAACCCTGTTCACCGATGCGCCCCATGCGGAAGATGCGAAGGTCAATGTGCATGCCGCCTGGGATTCCGAGGAGGAAGCCCGCGCCGTCGGCGAGGAAATCGAGCAAGCACAGCGCAAGGGCCACAAGCTCAACGATATGGCGATCCTGGTGCGCGCCTCGTTCCAGATGCGCGAATTCGAAGACCGTTTCGTCACGCTTGGTCTGAATTACCGGGTCGTCGGTGGTCCACGGTTTTACGAACGTCTCGAAATCCGCGATGCATTGGCCTATTTCCGTGTCGTGGCGCAGGGCGCCGACGATCTCGCGCTGGAGCGCATCATCAACACACCAAAGCGAGGACTCGGCGAAGCGGCAATAAGACAGGTGCATGATTATGCGCGGGCGCGCGATATCAGCATGCTCGACGCGGCCGCCGATCTCATCCAGACCGAAGAGCTAAAACCCAAGCCACGCTCAGCTTTGCGCGAAGTGGTGGAAAATTTCCAGCGCTGGCAATCGCTGATCGATTCGACGCCGCATACGGAACTCGCCGAGAAAATTCTCGACGAATCCGGCTATACGGCCATGTGGCAGGCGGATCGCTCGGCAGAAGCGCCGGGCCGGCTGGAAAACCTGAAAGAACTGATCCGCTCGATGGAGGAATATGAGTCGCTGCGCTCTTTCCTCGAACATGTCGCGCTGGTCATGGATGCCGAGCAGAACGAGAACCTCGATGCCGTCAACATCATGACACTGCACTCCGCCAAGGGCCTTGAGTTTGAAACTGTCATCCTTCCCGGCTGGGAAGAAGGACTTTTCCCGCATCAGCGAGCGCTGGATGAAGGTGGTCGCTCCGGCCTCGAAGAGGAACGCCGCCTCGCCTATGTCGGACTGACGCGCGCCAAGAAGAACCTGCACATCTGGTTCGTTTCCAATCGGCGCATTCATGGGCTTTGGCAATCGACGATTCCTTCCCGGTTTCTCGAAGAATTGCCCGAAGCGCATGTGGAAGTGGTAGCCGGCGGCGACTCCTACGGCGGCTATGGCGGCCGTGGCGGCGGTTATGGTCAATCGCGCTTCGACCGCGCCGACCCTTTCGAAAACACCTATTCGACACCCGGCTGGCAGCGTGCCCAGCAAAACCGCTCCGATGCAACCCGCAACAATTGGGGCTCGCGTTCCGGTGCAAAGGTGGAGCGCATCGGCTACGGCGAAACGGATTCTGTTCTTGGCGCAGGGCGTGGCTCAGTGAAGGGCCGAACCATCGATGGTGAACTCGTGGCGAAATCCGTCAGCGAGACGCCCTCGAATTTCGATGTGGGCGACCGCGTGTTCCACATCAAGTTCGGCAATGGCAATGTCTCATCGATTGAAGGTAACAAGCTGACGATCGATTTCGACAAGGCCGGCCAGAAGCGTGTGCTGGATAGTTTTGTGAAAGGGCTTTGAGTTACCGCTCAGTCCATGGGTTGAACGATCCGACACCGGTCGGCTCAAAATCCGACACATTCCGCGTAACAACAACCATGCCATGAACGAGTGCTGTTGCAGCGATAAGACCATCGCGAACTGGACGCGGGTTCGGCACATGAAGTCCGGCACTGCGTTGGGCGACCGTGGCATCGACGGCCAGAATGCGGTCCGCAAAGGCAGGCAGGACATGGTCGTCCAACCATGCGCGCAATATAGCCCCTTGTGATCTATCGCGGCGCTCGGTAAGCAATACGCCGATTTCGAGCTCCTGGATCGTAATTACCGAGAGATATAAATCGACAGCATCGACACTTTCTGCCCAAGCTGCAACGTTGGGGTCAGCTTTATTACTGCGGATTCTGCGCAATTCAGATACGACATTGGTATCAAGAATATACATCAGGAAAGATCAGCGGATTGTGCGAGATCGCGCATCTGAGGTATCTCGAGTTCAATGTCTTCGACCCCCGGCATCGCCAACAAGTCAGCGATTTTCATTCGAATACCACGGATTTTCTTATATTCCTCAAACGTCAACAAGACATGCGCCGGTCGCCCGCGATCCGTAATAAATACCGGCCCGGACTTAGCAGCTTTTTTCGCCTTGCTGGTATCCTGATTGAACTGGCGGCTCGAAAGGGTTGTGATCGTCATGATGGCACCTCGTATAGCAATGTAGTTACGTTACCACGAATATTCCAGTGGTTAAATATCTTGTTCGAAGCCGTCGCCCTCACCCCTCAAAGAGCCAATCGCCATGCACCCAACCGGAGAAGTCCGGCTGTCCCGAGTGCGTGAGCACCGACACATAACGCCATTTGCCGCTGGCTTCGTGCACCAGCACTTTTGTCCCATCGGCTAGCGGCGCAGGTCTGACCACCGGGAACGATGCACCGGCACCCGTGCGAATGTTAAGACCGCTGCTCGAGCGGACCACCATCACCGCGTCACCGCTATCGGCCTCGCCTTTTACTTTCGCCTTGAACGCCTCCATGTCCCACGCCGGACCAGGATCGGATTTCCGGCCCGGCGCGATATCGTCATGACCCATGATATCCTCGATGGCATATTCGCTGCAGATGGCTTGCGCAGCGGCAATCACTGTCTCGATCTGCGCCGTGGTGAAGACTTCCCAGCCGCAATTGGGTACCCCGAATTTGTGGCGGGCTTCGATGACCTTCGCTCCGTCGACAGCAGCGCCCGTCCACGACACCCAGCCTCCGGCACTCTTGTTAAGCGGTCCCCAATTTTCGATTTCTATGCCAATGGCCGAGCTGTTAAGCCCCGAATATTTCGCGCCGTTCTTGCCTGTCCACTGGCTCTTGCCCGCGTGCCAGGCGACGGTGTTGAAAGGCACGCATTGGGTGACCGACCCGTCGCGGCGGACGACGAGATGGGCCGAGACGTTGGCTGCTTTCTGTGAAAAATACTTGGCGATATCGGTGTCCGGTCCGCTCGCAGTGTAGTGGATGATCAGGAATCTGGGTTTCAATTCGCCACCGACATTGGGCGAACCGATGAAATCCACATTCGATGCACCGGCACCAAGCCTATGATTCTTTATGCGAAAATTCATCATCAAACCTTTGAAAAGCTTGATTTATTCTGCAACAGTGAAAATGAAATTGATATTCGTCAATAGTATAAGCGACCGCCCCTGGTTTAAGGGCAGCGCCGTGGATAGCGGCCTGTCATTCCGGCTTGCCCTTTGTCCAGCTGACATTTCCCGCAAAGAGCGGGATGGTCGAGATCGACGTCTTGGCCGAGCCATCCTGAACCTGCGTGGCATGGGCGAGATAGATCAGTGAATTGTTCGCCTTGTCGTAAATGCGGGTGATGACAAGTTTCTTCCAGATCAGACTGGTGCGCTCGGAAAAGACCCGCTCTCCACCTTCGCCTAGCTTGATATCGTCGATGGTAATCGGACCGGTCTGCTGACAGGAGATTGAAGCGTTGGACGGATCCTCGAACCAGTTGCCCTTCTGCAGCCTGTCGATAATACCCCGCGAGAACGATGCGAGATGACAGGTAACCCCCTGCACTTTTGGATCGGCAACTGCATCGATGACGATATCATTGCCGAGCCAGTCAACGCCGACCTTGCCGACTTCTTCGGCCTGAGCGGGCAGGATGGCTGCGCCCAAAAGGGCCAGTGCAACAAGCGTGCGCTTCATCAGAATAACTCCCGAGGGTTGAAATTGGGCAAGACAACAGTTGGATACTATGCGGAATGATTGCAAGCGAAACGGCGGCTAGTGGCTAACGTTCCCATTTGTCCAGGAAAGCCTCAATGCTCAGAGACTGGATATCCGGAATGGCTTCGAAGACAGTTTCCGGAGGCCAGTCCCACCAAGCGAGCCGCCGCAGCCGCACGGCAATCTCCTCGGGGAAGCGAAGGCGGATGAGCCGCGCCGGATTACCCGCGACGATCGTATAGGGCGCGACATTCTTGGTCACCACCGCATTGGCGCCAATGACAGCGCCGTGACCGATCTGAATTGCCGGCATGATCACCGCGCCATGGCCGATCCATACGTCGTGGCCGATGCTGACGCGCTTGGCCTGCCTGCGCGCACGGAAAGCGCTGTCGACGCCCTGATATTTGAAGAATTCATTCGGCCGATAGCTGATCTTGTGCGTCGTCAACCGCTCCATCGGATGTTCGAGCGCATTGATGCGAACATTCGCTGCAATCGAGCAAAACCGCCCGATATCGGCGTAAATGCCCTCACTGTGCCGTTCGAAGTAGGTAAAATCACCAGCCGTCACATCGCGCAGGATGACGCGCTCGCCCACTTCGGCATATTTGCCAAGCTTGACGCCTTTCAGCTGCGCGCTCGGATGGATGCGTGGTTGGTCGTTCTGGAAGCGCGGATCGTTGGTATCGGCCATGATGTTTTCTCTAATGTAACTCGGGCAATTCTTTTGCATAAACCCAGCCGAAATCCTATAATCAAGCGATGAAAACATCATCATCCATCAGCACACCGAGAATGATGCTCTACGCAGCACTTGCGCTCGCAGCATCCGTAGCCTCGGGGCTCACCTTTGCCGCGTGGTTCAACAAGGGCGATTCCATCTTCCTTTCCCTCATCAACGCGGGATTGGCCTGGTGCATGTAGACGCCTCGCCGTCCCTGAGTAATCATCCATGAACAAACGTCTGCTGCCTTTTTTGATCGTGGCGATTGCGCTTCTTGCTGCGGCTGCAGGCTGGATCACCTTCCAGTCGTCACGCCAAATGACGGCCAGCAATCAGGGGCCGTTCGGCACGTCCTTCCAGCTTACGACGATGAATGGCGAGCCAATCACGGAGGCGGCATTCCGGCAAAAGCCATCCGCCATATTCTTCGGCTTCACCCATTGCCCGGAAGTCTGTCCGACGACACTGTTCGAGCTAGACGGCTGGCTGAAGAAGCTCGGCACGGAGGGCGCGGACATCAATGCCTATTTCGTCACGGTGGACCCGGAGCGAGACACCGTCCCGGTCATGAAATCCTATGTCAGCAATGTGTCCGACCGCATCATGGGCGTGACGGGGGATCCTGATAAAATGGCTGCCATGCTGAAGGGCTATAGCGTCTTTGCGCGCAAGGTTCCCGTCGAAGGCAGCGACTATACGATGGACCACACCGCCTCGATCTTTCTTCTGGACAGCAAGGGCGGTTTCTTCGGCACCATTGCCTATGGCGAAAATCCTGATACGGCTGTCGAGAAATTGAAACGTCTCGCCAAGAGCTAGAGTACATTCCTGAATGACCACCCAGACCCGCCTTTTCGTCACTGCCGGCAAGATCGAAGCCGAGCGTGTCTTCACCATGCTCGAACGTGAATTCGAGGAGGACGGTCTGCCGGTCTCCAACGCCGAAATCGACGAAGATCGCGAAATATTCGAGGTTTCGGTCTACACATTCGAACCCGACGAGATTGAGCCCCGCATTCGCGATGTTCTCGGCAGCGACACCTTCAGCCTTGAATTGATGCGAGAACAGGTGCCGGATATCGATTGGGTAGCGCATTCGCTGGAAGGGCTGAGGCCGGTGCGCGCGGGACGCTTTTTCGTGCATGGCTCGCATGATCGCGACAAGCGCCGCGTCAACGAACTAGGCATCGAAATCGATGCGGGGCAAGCGTTTGGCACCGGCCATCATGGCACCACGTCCGGCTGTCTCGACATGATCAGCGAAGTGATCCGGCGCGAGCATCCGCGCAATGCGCTCGATCTTGGAACCGGCAGTGCCGTACTCGCCATCGGCATCGCCAAGCTTGCGCCTATCCCGGTTCTTGCAACGGATATCGATCCGGTCGCAGTCGCCGTGGCGCAGGAAAATGTGGTGAAGAACGGTGTTGCCGCCAGGGTGCAAACCGAAACCGCAACGGGGTTTCATCATCCATCGATGCGCTTTGCCGCACCGTTCGATCTCATCGTCGCCAATATTCTGGCGCGGCCGCTGATGCAGCTGGCACCCGAGATGCGCAAACACCTCGCGTGGGGCGGTTCACTCATCCTCTCAGGTATTCTGGAAACGCAACGGGAAAAGGTTCTCGCCTCGTACCGCGTCCAGGGATTGTTCCATCAGAAGACGCTGCGCCGCGAGGGCTGGGTTACGCTGCACCTAAAAGCTAAAGCGACGTATTAATCCGGTTGCTAAGACCACTCCTCCATTGCGCAGACGAACACAGAAAGATAGGTTTTGGCCTCTAACAGCAGAGGTCAAAGTCATCATGTTCCAGTCGTTTGAGGTCGCAAGCAATCCTGCCACCGGCGCACCCCGCGTTGCCAAGCTGCGAGCCGAACTCGAAAACCTTGGCCTTGACGGTTTTCTTGTACCGCGTGCCGATGAGCACCAAGGTGAATACGTGCCCGCCCGCGCCCGCCGTCTGGCATGGCTGACAGGTTTCACTGGCTCTGCGGGCGTTGCGCTGATCATGAAAAGCAAAGCCTATCTGTTCGTTGACGGGCGTTACACGCTGCAGGCAGCCGAGCAGACCGACCCGGAAGTCTTCACAATCGAAAGTCTGGTCGATACGCCGCCTCCAGTGTGGCTGCGCAATGTCGAGAAGAAGCTCAACATCGGTTTCGACCCTTGGCTGCACACGATCAGCGAGACCAAGTCGCTGCGCGAGGCTTTGGAGAAGAACGGCGGCAGTCTCGTTGCGGTCAAGGACAATCTTGTCGATCTGATCTGGGACGATCAACCGGCCCCACCGCTCGAAGCAGTGACAATCCAGCCCGAGAAATATGCGGGCAAGCTCGCCAGCCAGAAGCTGCACGAACTTGCCGAAGCCGTTGCCAAGGCAAAAGCCAACGCGACGATTCTCACCGATCCATCCTCTATTGCCTGGGCTTTCAATATTCGCGGCAATGACGTCAGCAATACGCCTCTTCCCCTCGCCTTCGCGCTGATTCCGGCATCGGGTGAGCCACTACTTTTCATCGACAAGCGCAAGCTGCCGATCGAGACCGAAGCTTACCTGACGCAGCTTTCGACATTGCGCGCCCCTTCAGCATTGGAAGGCGACGTTGCGGCCTTTGCCGCTGAGGGCAAGACCGTGATGCTCGATCCGGCGCTAACGGCGGAAAAACTGCGTCTGATCATTGAAAAGGCCGGTGGAAAGGTCGTGGACGGCCTTGATCCGGCGCGTCTGCCGCGCGCCGTCAAGAATGCAGTCGAGCTTGAAGGCGCACGCAAGTCGCACGAGCGCGACGGCGTGGCAATGGTTTCGTTCCTGTCGTGGATCGATGAGCAGGCGCCGGGCACGATTGATGAGATCATTGCGGCGACGAAACTGGAAGAAACCCGCCAGACTGTGGCGGAAAGCTTCCAGATGCCGCTGGAAAATCTCTCGTTCGACAGCATTTCCGGTGCGGGACCAAATGGCGCCTTTGCGCATTACCGGGTCAGCACGCAGTCTAACCGCAAATTGCAGGACGGCGAACTTTACCTGATCGACAGCGGCGGCCAATACCGCGATGGCACCACTGACATCACCCGCACGCTACCCGTCGGCAAGCCGACCGACGACATGAAGCGCAAATTCACACTGGTGCTGAAAGGCATGATCGCCATTTCAACTGCTCGCTTCCCGAAGGGAACACGCGGTATGGATATCGATGTGCTTGCGCGCATCGCTCTATGGAAGCAGGGATATGATTATGGCCATGGTACCGGGCACGGTGTCGGCTCATTCCTTTCGGTACATGAAGGGCCACAGAGCATATCGAAGCGTGGTGTACAGGAATTGCTGCCTGGCATGATCCTTTCCAACGAGCCCGGCTACTACAAGCCCGGCGCATATGGCATCCGCACCGAGAACCTGTTGATCGTCACCGAGCCGGAAGTGCCGGAAGGTGGCGACATCGCCATGATGGGCTTTGAAACGATCACGCTCTGCCCCATCGACAGGCGGCTGATCGACACCAGCCTGCTGGTACGGGAGGAGCTCATCTGGCTGGACGCCTATCACGCGCGGGTTCGCGAAGCGCTGCTGCCGCACACTAATGGCTCAGCACGCGAATGGCTGATCGCTGCGACAGAGCCTTTCGGTCACGGGAACTGAGACCACTTGATCTCTAACGGTCTGTAGTCAGGAGAACTGGCGCAGCAGGATGATCACGGCTGCGCCGGCGAGAAACATGGTCAGCGCGTTGAACCGCAGTGACACGAGACCGGCAAAGGCAAGCGCGATCAGTCCGCGCCAGTCGGCTTCCGCAGCTGCAGGAGCAACCAATGTCGTGAGCACGGCAGCGGGCACCGCATTGAGCGCGACTTCGACGCGAGGATGAATACGCTCAAAACGCGACAGCACCAGATGACCGCCGATACGTGTCAGGAAAGTCAGAACTGCGCCGGCGATAATGATCCATGTTATCGATGACATCAGCGTCGCTCCCGCGCTTTTTCCGGCTTGGCAACAATGACAGCCACCAGAATGCCAGCCAGGGCGCCGATACTGACGTGCCAAGGCGAGCCGATCGTTTTGTAGGCGATGATTGAAACAATGGCGCTGGCGATGACGATCGGTGCCCAGTTATCGCGCTTGCGAAACCCCATGACCAGGCCGAGGAAATAGATCGGCAGCAGCATATCGATACCGAGTGCATGCGGGTCCGAAATGAGATTGCCGAACAGTCCCCCTATCCCGGCTTCCGTCACCCACATTACGTAGATCGGCGTGGCCACGCCGAGATACCAGATGAATGTCACCGGTTTTCCAGATTCCGCGCGCTTTTCGGTTTCCGCATATTGCGGGTCGGTGAGCAGGAAATAGCTGAGAGCGCTCTGCAGCGGTTTGAAATGGCCGATGCGCCGCCCCACCGCAGCCGAATAGAGCACATGGCGAAAATTGACCGCAAAAATGGAAAAGACGATCAACCAGGCAGGAATATTGTGGCCGAACAGCTCAATACCGACCATCTGGCTCGCGCCGCCGAAAATCGCCGCGCTCATTAGCACTGCCTGGAATACGCTGAATCCGTTGTCGACAGCCAGCGCGCCGAACAGAAGGCCGAAAGGCGCCGAGGCGACCATGATGGGCAGGCCTTTGGCGAAACCTTCCCAGAATTGCGTGCTTGAACGGCCCGAATCGGCGGAAACCGATTCCCGTTGATATATTTGTTCGTCCATCGATTTGCTCTAGGACAGGATCGCCGGGCTGTCACGTCACATTTGTTGATTGATATCATCAATGTTGCTGCAATTGGCTATGGGACACCCATTCTTGTCACCGCTCTGCACCATGGCTACGCTGGATCAGAGGTAAGAAGGAGAGCATTCATGGCGCATGTGATCGATCGCGATGTCTGGGCGGAAGGACCGGAACACTGGCAAGGTGAAATCACCGGCAAGCCCTATGGCACCAACGTGTCGGTGGTCTTCTACAGCAGCGACAGGATTGGCGGCGGGCCGAAGCTTCACACCCATCCCTATACGGAAACGTTCATCGTCCGCAAAGGCAATGCCCGTTTTACTGTTGGCGACGAGATCATTGATGCGCATGAGGGCCAGATCGTCGTTTCACCCGCCAATACACCCCACAAGTTCGAGAACATCGGGCCGGGTAGGCTGGAAACAATCGATATTCACGCCAATGAGGTATTCATAACCGAGTGGCTTGAGTAGACAAAATTTCCCATCGGGCGATTTGCCCGACGGGATTGATGAGCCTGTTTTCTTTAAAACTTCTGCGTCAACGAAACACGGAAACTGCGGCCAACCTCCGTATAACGATCCGCGATCGCAGGAGAAATGCCATCCGGAACATCGAGCGCATTCCAGTATTTCGTGTCGAAGACATTGAAGATACCCGCCTGGAGTTTCATTCCGTTGGCGAATTTTGGTTCCCACCAGAAGGTGGTATCCACGACAGCATAGCCGGGAGCAACAAAGCCGCCATCGCTGACCTTGTCACGCCGTGAGGCCATGGTCAGCGAAACGTCACTGCCCCAATCCTCGACCGCGTATCCCAACCCGACGATGGCACGAACCGGTGGAACCGAATTCAGATATTCGTCATTTTCAGTATCTTTGCCTACTGTCCACGCCACTGAGGTCCAGGTGCGCCAATGTTCGGCGAAGTTCACATGGCCACGCAATTCCGCACCATAAATCTGCACGCGATCAAGATTGGCGTAGCCGGTGATGCCACCAACCGGATATTCGCCGCCTGGAGGGGCGATCGTTACTTCCTCGATAAAGTTGCGGTAATAATTGTTGAAGATGCTTCCGCCGAAACCATAGGTTTCGTTCTCGAATTTGGTACCGATTTCAAAGCCGTTGCTGGTCTCGGCTTTCAGATCAGGATTGCCGATTCTGGCGTAGGAGCCGGGCGCACCGTAGTTCTGGAAGAGTTCCAAAGCGGTCGGAGCACGGAAGCCCTGTGCCCACTGAGCGTAGAAGTCCAGGTCGGGAGCAGCATGCCACGTTGCCCGAAGCTTGGGAGAGAAGCGTGAATCGCTGTTGGAGGAAGGCAACGTACCGTCGAAATTGGGACCATCCTCGTAAGCGGCAGTCGACTGCGGCCGGTGCTCGTACCAGTCAAAACGCCCACCGGGTGTGAGTGTTACACGGCCGTTCAGGATATCGATATCGTCCTCAGCATAAAAACCAACCGCCAGGGATTCGACGTCGGGCATATCGGATGAATTGCTGTGCAGCATTCGGCATGATTGCGGACCGAACGGCTGCGGGATGATGGACCAATCGACATCCGGACAATTGTCGACGCCTGCTGAATATTGGTGGAGGTCCTGCCGATAGATTTCTCCGCCAACACGGAACGTGTGCGAGAGGTTGCCGATCTCGGTGCTTTTCAGAACATTGCCTGTGAAGCCGTAGCTGTCCTGCTTCAGCTCATTATCGCGCTGATAGATGCCCGACGGGTAACCGTAGAAGAATGGGTCTCCGCGGATTATTCGCGCTCGAGCATCAGGCACACGCACGCCATCAGTGGTTTTGGTCAGGATCTGCTGCTGCCAATAGGCTATGGCATGCGCCTCATCAATCCAGCCGGTCCTGTCCGGGGAAATGTAGTCATAGCTCGCGGATATCCGCTTGCGCTCGACATTGTCGCCCGATTCAAGACTGCCCGGTATATAGCTCGCGGTCGAACCGATCTTGTCGTCGATATTGGCATCGCGCTTGAAATATTCGCCGGTGATTCCAAAACGATGGCCGCCATCGAAATTCTGGTAGATTTTGGCGAGAAAGTTCCCCTGGTCGAAATCGACTGGATTGGCTTCGGTCCGCGTTGCACCGTAACCACCAACATCGCCCTGATTGTCTATCTCGTGGCCTTGCCGATACCCTCCCTGGATCAGGAATTCCGTGTCATTGGCGCGCGCTGCGACCGCGGCATTCGTACGCCAGCTCTGGTCAGCACTGTCATAGACACCCTTGGTTATAGCGCCGAAATTGCGTCCGTCAGTCAAAAGATCTTCCGGATCAAGCGTTTGCAGCTGCACGACGCCGCCCAATGCGCCTGAA
This sequence comes from Phyllobacterium sp. LjRoot231, assembly GCF_964253365.1. Taxonomy (NCBI): domain Bacteria; kingdom Pseudomonadati; phylum Pseudomonadota; class Alphaproteobacteria; order Hyphomicrobiales; family Phyllobacteriaceae; genus Phyllobacterium; species Phyllobacterium sp. LjRoot231. Next base: position 2,223,175 of record NZ_CAXUQT020000001.1, on the reverse strand, counting down.
CCGTAGCGGCTGGAATCGGCGCCTTTTGTGATGTCGATCGCGGAAAGTCCGTCAAAATCCACAGCGTTCAGCCCGCCCGAATTGCTACGGGGGTCTGTCAGCCATGGAACGCGTATCCCATCGATCGTCGTCAGAACACGGGTTTGATCAAGGCCCCGCAGGTTGATGCTATTGTTCTGGGTATTGAAATTGACCCCGGCATCGACGCGGCGGCCAAAATCCTCGAAACTTTCGACCATGCGCTCCTGGATAACCTGCCGGTCGGTGGTTGTTGTCAGCGGAGATTTTTCTCCCTCGGCCGCCTTCGGTCTGGCGCCTTTTACAACGATCGTTTCGAGTTCGATATTATCGCCGGCGTTCGTTGTATTTTGCGCAATGGATGCGCCCGTGCTCAACCCAACCACCACCAACGTACCGGCGCCGCCACACATAAGGCGCGCAAGCAGAGTCTTCATAGCCATGTCCCAGTTCCCCAAACCCAAAAGAGAATGCCTGGCTGGCTTACGCCACACGAAAATATCGTGGTGGGTCAGTGGCTTGCTGAGCGAATGAAAAGCGTGTGTTCACGCTGTACAATTGTTCACTACTAAAAGTATACTATAAAAGTCAACATTAATTAAATGCGCGTTATCACAATCTGGCTCACGCGATTTTCCACCCACGCGAGCATAATGGATCAGGAGGTTGCAGTACCCTCGATCGCCCTGCCCCAATCGATCAGCGGCTTGGCCCGCACCGCAAAATCGAGGAGTTCATCGGCAAGCTTTGGCGAGGTGATATCAGCTGGATCGATCGGATGGCGGACGACGAAATTCCGGTTGCGCAAAGCTTCGATCAAATCGGGATCAGTTACCGTTTCAAACCCGCGCGGCGTCCGCTTCAAACAATTGGTATCCTTGAGTTCCAGCCCGTTCTTCTTGAGCGCCTTGACCATGGCACGGTAGTTCTCTGGCTTCTCCACAATAGCCTTGCGCATGGCGAGCAGGAGTTCCGGCTTCTGCTGCCACCAGGCGACGGCAGCATAGCAGCCGCGATAGTCCTCATGTCCAATGCAGACATAGAAACAGCCACTCTCGGCCCATTTGTTGCCATCGGGCGAAAGCAATGCCGAAAGATGCCGGTTATAGGGGCTCTTGTCCTTGGAAAAGCGCACATCGCGCTTGATACGAAACTGTGATTTCTTGCGGTCGCCCCGGAAAGGCAGGCCAGCTTTCTCAAAACGAGCCAACAGATCTTCGACCAGGTCGCCCAGCGGTTCGTAAAGATGAGCTTCAAAAATATCCTTGTTCTCCAGAAACCATTCGCGGTTCTGGTGGAAATCGAGCGCCTTGAGAAAGGGCAGTGCCTTGTCGCCAAAGCCTTTGAAAACAACCTCGGTCATGCGCCCACCAGTGTAAACCAGGAATCCTCATCGATCACTTCAATGCCGAGAGTCTGCGCCTGCGTCAGTTTCGATCCAGCGCCGGGTCCTGCAACCACGAGATCGGTTTTCTTCGAAACGGAACCTGCCGTCTTGGCGCCATAGCGTTCGGCCATGGCCTTGGCTTCGTCGCGCGACATTCTTTCCAGCGAGCCCGTGAAGACAATGGTCTTGCCGACCACCGGCGAGTCACTGACAGTTTTCACTTCCTCGTCGAGCGGTGTCACTTCGGCAAGAAGTGCGTCAAGCGCCTGGCGATTGTGCTCCTCGGCATAGAAATCGACCAGCGCCTCGGCAACGATACTGCCGATGCCCTCCACTTCATTCAGCTCGCGCCACGCGTCGTTACCCTTGTCGGCTTTATCCTTGGGTGGCACGGCCGCCATCGCTGCATTAGCGAGCGCATCATAGGAACGGTAGGCCTTTGCCAGCCGCTTGGCATTGACCTCGCCGACATGACGAATACCAAGCGCATAGATGAAACGGCTGAGCGAGACTTCGCGCCGGTCGTCGATGGCGTCATAAAGTTTCTTGACCGACGTCGCACCGAAACCATCGATATTTTCAAGCTTCGTCAGCGAACCGGCCTGACGCTTCTTCAAAGTGAAAATGTCGGCGGGCGTGCCAATATGCAGCGCGGGGTCGTCCGATTTGAAGAAGAACTCCACCTGTTTCTCGCCGAGCCCCTCGATATCAAAGGCATTGCGCGAGACGAAATGCCGGATGCGCTCGACAGCTTGCGCCGGGCAGATCAACCCACCGGTGCAGCGACGCACTGCCTCGCCTTCCTCGCGCACCGCGTGCGAACCGCAGGCAGGGCATGTGTTCGGGAAGACATAGGGCGAGGGTCCGCGCGGCTTGTCAGCAACGATATCGACGATCTGCGGGATGACATCGCCCGCACGCTGCATCACCACCGTATCGCCGACGCGCAGATCGCGTCCTTCGCGGATCGGCTGGCCATTCTGGCCGATACCCTTGATATAGTCCTCATTATGCAGCGTCACATTGGTGACGACCACACCGCCGACTGTGACAGGCTCAAGCCGGGCAACCGGGGTCAGCGCGCCGGTGCGGCCAACCTGAATGTCGATGCCCTTGAGGATCGTCATCGCCCGCTCAGCCGGAAATTTATGCGCGATCGCCCAGCGCGGACTGCGCGAGACAAAGCCGAGACGCTGCTGCAGCGCCAGATCATCTACCTTATAGACCACGCCATCGATATCGTAGCCCAGCAATGCCCGCTGTTCCTCAATCTGGTGATAGTGCTTCACCAGAGCTTCGACCGTCTCGAACCGCTGCATCAGAGGGTTGACGCGAAAGCCATAGGATTTGAACGCTTCGACCATGCCCATTTGCGTCTTGGCGGGCATGTCGCTGACCTCCCCCCAGGCATAGGCAAAGAATTGCAGCGGCCGTGAAGCAGTGATTGTAGGATCGAGCTGGCGCAGGGAACCCGCCGCTGCATTGCGCGGATTGGCAAAAATCTGCTTGCCATCCTTGGCCTGCCGCTCGTTCAGCGCAGCGAAATCCGCATGGCTCATATAGACCTCGCCGCGCACCTCCAGCACCTCGGGCGGTTTGCCGCTCAGCACATTTGGGATACTGGCAACTGTCCGGGCATTGAGCGTGACGTTTTCGCCAGTGGTGCCGTCGCCGCGGGTTGCCGCTGTCACCAGCCTGCCAAGCTCATAGCGCAGGGAGAGCGACAGGCCGTCGATCTTGGGTTCCGCCGTGATGCCGATCTTCGCGTCGGCACCGAGCTTGAGAAACCTGCGGATGCGGCCGACGAAATCCTCGACATCGCTGTCATGAAAGGCATTATCCAGCGACAGCATTGGAATTGAATGGGTGACCTTGCCGAACTTTTCCGATGCGACGGCACCGACTTTGTTCGACGGCGAGTCTTCGCGCTTCAGATGCGGAAAACGCTGTTCGATTGCGAGATTGCGGCGCCGCAGTGCATCGTACTCGGCATCCGAGATGATCGGCGCATCTTCCGTATTGTAGCGGTAATCGTGCTGGGCAATCTCGGCCGCAAGGCGGCCAAGCTCTTCGGCGGCATCCGCCTCGCTTAAGTGTTCTACGGGAGTATCTGCCATATCTAACGTCTAATTGTTGCGCATTGTCATCCGTGCAACGTTATCCATCCTTTGGCGGAAGAGAAAGCGATTCCAGCATCTTGGTGAATTATTGGTTCTGGCTTTTTATCATCCTGCCGCCTGCGCTGGTTTTCAGTGTCGGGCCTGAGGCGAAATCTTGGTTGCGTGCCGGGCGATTGGTGGCGGCCATTGGCCTTGGGTATGTGCTACTCGTTACTGCGATAGGCTGGTATCAAACCTTAGGATGGCACGCTTACAATTCCTGCCAATCACACTTTCGAGATGGTTTCGTTCAAGAGCATGTCGAATGCAAAGGTCTGGTCCCTCGCGGTCGCCCAGGTTTTTTCCTGCTGCTGGGTTGGATTCCGGTCATTGGATTTGTGGGAGGATTGGAATCACTATGGCGCATCTGGCACCGTCGCCGAATTCGAGAAACGGATGAATCAGTCGGTGAATGGATCAGCACTGTTCTGCTAGTGCTGAGCATTCCGACATGGGTATTAGGAATGTATATATTTTACCATTTTTTCATGGATATTTGGCTAAGTCCCAATCTGTCTAGCTATTGAAACATACTCTCGGCTGCATTCAACTTAACTTCACTTTTGAAGCTAGTGACCCAAGAACCAACGATCGGGAAATGTGTACCTCCTGCCTCTGTCCACTGCGAAGAGGAGGGTTTAAGGGTGGATGAGCCGAGTTCGACTTCGCGTATATCAAAAGGATCGGTAAATTCATCTGAATATTGGTATGATATCTCGCCTTCGATAATCATCACTCCATTCTCATGAAGAACATTTCCGGAAAAATCACCACTAACTACACTACCTCCAAAGACATAAAGATAACGCACGAAGTCATAGGAATTTGTAAAGCTCCAATGAAAATCACCCGACGAGACTTTTCTTGCCGCATCTGCAATTTGTGCATTGATACGATCATAGATATTTAATGTATAGAAGAAATAGTCGATTACGCCGGCCAAATGTCCTATTTCGGCCAACGTTAGTCCTCGGCCATGACCGAAATAATAGTGCCAAACCAAGTCTACGTCCGACCATTGATCCGGCCAGTCATTGATGTCGCTGGTGATTGTCTGATAGGCATATTCGCCTTCGCCGCGTTCATAGGGCTCAGCTATACAGCGGCAGCCATAATCTTCTCCCGGATGCCCGGTTTCGGGTGGATTGTCCCATTCGAATAGCTTCCCGTTATTTTCTATATGGGAGGGGCGTACCTGCGGATCTCCGCGCGTGCGCCAGATATAATGCGTGGTCTGATGGCCCAGGTCTTCCGCCTTTAGCGACAAGCGAATGGGAGTTCCCCGGCGCAGATAGTTGTTGAAGACCTTGCGGTATTCCAATGAATTGAGAGGGTTCATCGTGTCTTGTCCCGTTGCGTTGAGACAATGATACGGCCGCAAAAGTGAGTGTGGATAAGTGACCAGTGAGAAACCACTGGAATGCCGTCAATACCGCGCGCTCAGGGGCTTCGGCGCTTAAGGTGCGAGGGCAGCGTTTTCCCGAAGCAACCGCACCGCTGCGGCGCGCGCTTCTTCGGTGACACTCGCGCCGGCGAGCATGCGGGCGATTTCTTCCTGCCGATCATTGATTTCCATCGCGCGAATGGATGTCGCCACGCGGTCATTGCCGGCGGCTGCCTTGGCGATGAGGAAATGTGTCTGAGCCCGTGCTGCAACCTGCGGCGCGTGGGTGACGGAGAGAACCTGAACAGTACCCGCCAAGCGGCGCAGGCGTTGGCCGATGGCATCGGCTACCGCACCCCCGACACCTGTGTCGATCTCGTCGAACACCAGGGTCGGCGCCGAGCCGCGATCGGCAAGCGCCACTTTCAACGCCAGCAGGAAACGCGAGAGCTCACCGCCGGACGCGACCTTCATCATGGGCCCGGCGCGGGTGCCTGGATTGGTCCGCACCCAATATTCGACCGTATCGATGCCATCGGCTGTCCGATTCTGGGCATCCGTGGTCATTTCGACAATGAATTCTGCCCGCTCGAGTTTCAGAGCCGGCAGCTCCGCCATGACCGCCTGTTTCAAGTGATCGGCGGTCTCGTGGCGGTCGTTTGAAAGTGCCAGCGCCGCCAGATCATAGGCGTCGCGCGCTGCCAACGCCTCTTTTTCGAGCGCTGCCAGCCTCTCGGCCCCCGCGTCGATATCGGCAAGGTCTGCATCCATCCGGTCGCGCAATGCGGGAAGGTCATCGACAGCAACGGAATACTTGCGCGCGGCGGCACGCAACGCGAACAGCCGTTCCTCGGTTTGTTCAAGCACACGCGGGTCGAAATCGATGGCGCGGATCGCCTGTTCGATGCCGTTTTGTGCTTCCGCCAGCGCATTCAGCGCCTCATCGATGGCCTTGACGACCGGCTCCAGCAACTGCGGAGCCTCCGGCACCTTGCGCTCCAGCCTGCGGACGAGGCTGGCAAGTGACGGCACGGGAGAGGCGTTGCCTGATAACACCTCGTTAGCATCGTTGACATCGCCCGCTATCTTTTCGGATCGCATCATATCCGTGCGTTTGATCGCCAGCGTCTCTTCTTCCAGCGGTTCCGGATCGAGCTTGGCAAGTTCTTCGACTAAGGAGCGGAGATAGTCGGACTCGCGCGTCGCCGCTTCCACCTTGGCACGGTGACGGACCAGAGTGTGTTCCGTATCCCGCCAGGTCTTGTGAAGTGTCCGGACGAGCGTCGCCTTGGTTTCGAGCGCTCCAAAAGCATCGAGCAAGGTACGGTGGATATCGATATCGACAAGCGCGCGATCGTCGTGCTGGCCGTGGATTTCCACCAATCTGCCGCCAAGCTCTTTCAGCAGCGTCACACTTGCCGCCTGATCGTTGATGAAGACGCGGCTGCGGCCATCGGCATTCTGCACCCGGCGCAAGATGATATCGCCATCGTCGTCAATGTCGTTCTCGCGCAGCAGCGCACGCGCTGGATGGCCGCCCATCACATCGAAAACGGCGGTAACTTGCCCCTGCTCAGCGCCATGACGCACGAGCGAAGCATCGCCCCGCGACCCTAGCGCCAGCGACAAAGCATCGAGCAAAATGGATTTACCGGCACCTGTCTCGCCGGTCAGCACCGACAGACCTTCGCGAAACTCGATGTCGAGCCGTTCAATCAGAACTATATCGCGGATCGACAGATGCGAAAGCATGGTTGCTCAGGTTATGGGTTATTGTGGGTTAGACGCCGTCTTTACCACCAGTGATAGCCTCTGCAGCCTTCGATAGCCACGAGCCGGAATTCTGCCGCGGCTCAAGACCACCGCTCTGCAGCAGTTTGTAACTATCCTTGTACCACTCGCTATCCGGATAGTTCTGGCCAAGAACGGCCGCCGCTGCCTGCGCTTCGTTGGTTATGCCGAGAGCATAATAGGCTTCGGTCAGGCGAGCCAAGGCTTCTTCAACCTGACGCGTGTTCGAATATTGCTCGACAACGCCACGGAAGCGCTTGATCGCTGCCAGGTATTCCTTGCGCTCAAGATAGTAGCGGCCGACCTGCATTTCCTTGCCGGCGAGCTGGTCGCGGCCGAAACGGATCTTTTGCTTGGAATCCTCGACATATTCGGAGTCGGGGTAACGTTCGACCACCTCGTTGAACGCAGCAATCGAGCGGCGAGTCATGCTTTGCTCGCGTGTCACATCGGGGATCTGGCGGTAGTAGCAAAGGCCAGTGATATAGTAAGCGTAGGCTGCTTCCGGCTGCGTCGGATAAAGCGCAATGTAGCGCTTGGTCATCGCGATGGACTCATCATATTTGCCGGCACGGTAATTGGCGAAAGCGCCCATCACCAGCGATTTGCGGGCGAATTCCGAATAGGGATGCTGGCGATCGACGGCATCGAATTTCTTGGCAGCCTCATCGAGACGGCCGGAATTCAGATTAGCAAGAGCCTGATTGTAAAGGACATCTGCAGGTTCAATCGTGTCGACATAAGCATTGAGATCGATGTCATCGTCCTTCGAAGCACAACCGGAAATGGCGATAGCGCTGGCGACTGGAAGGAGAAGAAAGGCCATCCTGGCCTTGGCCCCAAAGCCTGTATTCATCGACATTCTGCTATTCGCCATGCTGTTTCCGGCCCCATATAATAATTTAAGAGCAATGATCGCAAACCCGATATCACGTTTGCGGCTCACACTCTAGGCATAGTCAATCTACCGTCGGTTGGGCGGTCATAAACCACAAGCGACGAGAATCAGCAATCTTATTGCCATGTAATCGTCCAATTTTGTGGCGGAGCCGAAAATGAGCCGGAAATCTCCAAGATTCGCTTATTTGTTCAACTAGGCGTTTTCAAGCAACTGGGCCTCACCATTACTGAAAGACCATTCATCCCGGGTTGAGGTGCTTATGATTATCATGACGTCCTCCGGTCTGACGCCGGGTGCCTCCCCAAGCAACGTGACCAGGCGTTTGTAGAATGCTTGCTTCGTTGCAGCATCACGGGGTCTGCCGATGGATATCGTGAACACAATGAAATCGTCCGAGCGCGGTCCGCCAAAATAATTCCGGTCGAAAATGAATTCGCCAGGACGATGCTGATGAATAGCCTGAAAGCGGTCATCAGCCGGAACATTGAAGGCTTCGACCATGGCTCTGTGCAGGCTATCGGAAACGGCTTTCAGGTATTCAGGGGATTTTCCTTCGAGAAGTGAAATGCGGATGAAGGGCATGGAACTATCCTTTTTCTATAGCGCCGAGTATGCAATCAGTTCAAATCGATTCAGCTAATCACCTGAAAAGTCTCGATTTGAAAAAAATTTGATTCACGAAGAGACAGAAAATCGATTCTCTGATCAAAAAACCGATTCACATAGATGTTGAGAGCCCGAAATGCTGTTCGGCCTCTAACCGCGGGAAATAATGACCGTGCAAGGGCTTAACGCCGGCTTTAATTAACTGGAAATATACGCGATTTACGTGGACGTATTCCCGTTGAATAAGGAGCCGGTCTGAAATCTCTCGAATGGATAATGATGTGCGATTGAAGTTGTAGACGTCCGTGAGGTTCATTCCCGCTGTAAGAGCGTTGGGTAAAAGTTGCCTTAGCTGTTTTCTCGAATAGTTGAGATAGAATGGCCTGCTGCCGGTTTCATAGACACTGAGTTAAGGTGTTCTGCATGAAACCGGAGAGTATGAATGCAAAGACGGAAGTTCAGCCGCGAATACAAGCTTGAAGCGGTGAAGTTGGTGAAGGAGCGTGGCGTGGCTGTTGCGCAGGCTGCCCGCGACCTTGAAGTTCACGAGAATATGCTGCGCAAATGGATCAGGGAGCACGGCTCCGATCCGGTCCAGTCCTTTCCAGGGCATGGACAGATGAAGCCGGAACAGCTTGAGATCGAGCGGCTACGTCGTGAGGTCGCGAAGCTGAAGGCGGAGCGCGATATCCTAAAAAAGGCCGCGGTGGGTTCAACCGGTCAACGCAACATCTTCGGCGAGTTTATCAGCGGGCGATCGAAAGCCAAGTGTCTTGCGAGGTCGAGTATTCAGTCGCATCGCGACCGCGTCCAGATCAGCCTGGCTATAACCTAACAAGCTGGTCCCCTTCGGAAAATATTGTCGCAGCAATCTGTTTGTATTCTCGTTGGTGCCGCGCTGCCACGGACTTTGAGGGTCGCAGAAGTAGACCTTCACATTCGTTGCCAGGCTAAATCGCTTGTGCTGCGCCAATTCGCTACCACGATCCCAAGTCAGACTCATCATCAAGTTCTCGGGAAGCTTTAACGCCTCTCTGGTCAAAGCGCCGACGACGCTGTCGGTGTCCTTTCCAGCCACATGCACAAGAACAATGTACCGGGATTTCCGCTCGACGAGAGTCGCAATATGGCTGTTGGCACTTCCAGAAAGAAGGTCTCCCTCCCAGTGGCCAGGAACTGCACGATCTTCAACGTCAGCAGGTCGCTCCCGGATCGAAACGGCGTCAATAATCTGACCGCGTGGCTGACCTTGTGTCGTCGATTTCCTGCTACGTCGCATCATGCGGTTCGTTCGCAAGTGCGCGAGCAGTTCTTTCTTCAGGACACCGCGAGCCTGAATGAAAAGGCTTTTATAGATCGTCTCATGAGACACGAGCATCGTCTCGTCGCAGTGGGAGAATTTTACTTTTAGCCATCCAGCGATCTGTTCAGGGGACCACTGGCACGCCAGTTTCCCGGCCACGATAGCACACAATGCCTGGTTCCGGGTCAGCAGGCAGGGTTTGGGACGGCAAGCCCGTTGCCAGGCGCGTTCGTCAGCTCTTACCGCTCGATAGTGCCTTCGTCCGTCATTACGGTTGATCTCACGGCTTACCGTGGATGCTGACCGTCGTAACCCTGCAGCTATGCTGCGAACGGACATGCCCGCAGCCAGCCCCCTGGAAATCTCTTCGCGTTCATATAAACGAAGTGACCGCGAGGATCGTTTACGATCCGTCGGCTGAATTCCACCTGTCGCGGACAAGACGCCGTGAACAGAGCCTGCATGTTTGCCGAGCGCACGCCCGATATCACTGAGAGACTGGCCATCTTTCCAGCGTTGCCAAAGCTCTTTCTTCTGTTGTTGCGTTAAACCTGGTCGACCTGTTCTCGCCATCGTGAGCCTCCGGATGCTTCATGAAATCAATCATGTTGCGTTGACCGGTTGAACCCACCGCAGCCGGCTTTAGCTTCGTCGAGATATTGACCGATATCGTCTATGGTTCGTCCGTAGGCTTCTCGCTCTCCGTTGAGAAATGCAATGAACACACACGTATCCCAATACAGATTGCTTGGAGGACTCAATTATTACCCCAATCATCATCCAAATCCGCACTCGTTATATTGAAAGTCCCCACCCAGCGGCTAAGGCGTTCTCCGGCCGTTATTTCGTCGAAGTGGAATATCTCAAACTTGGTCGGTAACGGAAATTCTGCTTTGTAATGTGCCAAGCCTTGAAATAGGCCACGTCGATCAAAAGCAGTTCTAAGCTGATCTACAGCCAACCGCCCTACATCACACTCTATCTCTAACGCTCCTGCGGTAAGAACTAGGACAGCCTTCTGGTGTCCACCACGCAAGTCAACGGCTTTCAAAACGCCATCAAAAGTTGTGTGCGCTGTTCCGGTAAAATATGTTTGCTGGTCTTTCTCTTCTCGTTCAATTTCTTCAAGAACGGTCTGGGCTCTTTGCGCCAAGAACGCGTCTATGAGAATAACATCTCCTGCTCCAATTTTTATTTCCCCAAACTTGAAGCTTGTGCCAATGCCATCGTTTAGCCGCGCAATAGTTCCACAACTTTTTTAGGTAGTATTTTCGCTTCGGGAGCACCTTCTCTAATTGCTCTCAAACCATCACGAAAATACACAATGCCGGATTGCGTTTGACCATCAGCAGTTACTTGTTCGCGAAAACTCGCTGTAGCGGTGTTCTTTTTCAATTCTGTAATGAAAAATTTGTGCTTACGTTTGCCATTCGTGGCGATGTCAGCCGCAGCCAAGCCAGCCATCAAAGCGGTGAGTTTTTTGGCAAAGACCTCCCCATCAACGTCTCGCTTGTTCTGATCGAGGCCGTGGATTGTCAGGGTAATTTGTTCGTTGTGCGCCATTCGCGCGATCCTAGCATTGTTGACCTGACCGATCAGTTAATCGATTGCAAGAAGCAGATTCTAACACGCGTGCGTTGCGTTCGCTACCCGAGGGCTTCCTTGATCTTCAGGGAGAGCACCCAGGCCGTCTTGTATTGCACGCCGAGTTCTCGTGAGAGCTGCAAGGCAGCCTTTCCTTTGACGGAGTTTGCCTTCCAGCGCTTCGTCTTTCCGCTAGAGAGACGCATGAAAGTGATGAATGCCCTTGGGCGTCGGCTCCCTGTCCTTGCCGGGAGATTCGTTCTGGACATAGAGCGTAAGGCCCCCGTCGGTGTCCTTCACCAATTGCCGCAGCATAGGCAAGGACGTCCTTCCATTGTAAAGGAACGCACAGCAAATAGCTGCCTCGGGGTCAAAAGCCGACTTTGGTGGCGGTTGCTACCTAATTCCGGAAATACGCCGCCGTCGATAAATGGAAAAATTGGGTGGAGGGCTTCGTCGCCGACAGCAACAGGCAGGAAGTTACCGCAAGCGTTTTTGGCAACTTCTCATAATGTTCTTCCTTGCATTCGACAGCATCTCTTTCGGGTCGATTGTTGGAAACAATCATCCCTTCCAACCCGAACGTTCTTCTAAAAACCGCAGAAGATGGGATGGACCAGACCGGCGCGAAATCCAGTCCGAAAAGAGAAAATATCGCGAGCGGATTTTTGGTATGCCGGAAAGATACGCATATACGATGCCGTTACGCCGCCTGGATCTCCGCGATAAGAGCAATCTATTCGAAGCACAGAGATTTCCGCTGTTATATTTCCCCAAGAAATTGATTCAGTTATGGCCAACCTCTTCCAAGTGCGCTTTATCGAGCACGCTATGTCGACAAATTAGCGAATAACCAATGTTCACTTTTTAACGCTTGAATGGAAAAATTGACTGATACATCCACTTAACTTTCAATGTGTTAGTTGGGAAAGTGGTGCTTATATTGAATTGAATAATTTCACATAAAATCGTTTCGAACTGAATGCATACCGAGGTTCAATGACTTGACGGCGTTTTTATAGAACGGCATGATCATCCTGAAAATCAGAAAATTATGGATCAATCATTCCAAAAATATGGATAATTAAAATGCGACGGATAACCTTCGATCTAGATGTGTTGCGCACTTTTTCCACCGGCATGGAACTTGGCAGTTTTGCCAAGGCAGCGAACCGGCTGGGCCGTTCCACCTCGGCGGTCAGCGCGCAATTGAAAAAGCTGGAACAGCAGGCGGAAACGCCGATCTTCGTCAAAGCAGGACGCGGGCTGGCCCTCACCGAAGCTGGTGAGACGATGCTGGCATATGCACGCAGGTTGCTCGATCTAAACGACGAAGCTGCCACGGCGATCCACGGCACCGAGCTTGAAGGCTGGGTGCGGCTCGGACTGCAGGAAGATTTCGGCGAGACCATTCTTCCGGAGGTCCTCGGACAGTTCGCCCGGGCTCATCCAAAGGTACGGATCGAGGCGCGGGTGGCACGCAATGCGGAATTGATCGATCGCGTAACCTCCGGCCGTCTCGACCTGGCATTGGCGTGGAGCGACGGATCTGTGACGACGCCTCACTATGAGCGGGTCATGGACGTGCCGATGTGCTGGGTTGGCCCGGCTGGGGAGACGCGGAACCGGCAAGCATCGGCGGACGAACCATTGCCGTTGGCGTCGTTGGAAGCACCATGCCTCTTGCGCACTGCGGCCACAAACGCGCTCGACCGCGCCGGCATTCCGTGGCGGCTGTCCTTTATTAGTCCAAGTCTTGCCGGACTGTGGGCTGCAACCGTCGCGGGCCTTGGCGTAACTATTCGCACCCCGATCGGGCTACCTGCAAGCGTACAACCCTTGGCGCCTACCGACAGCGGATTGCCGCCGCTACCTTCTCTCGGGCTTGTTCTTCATCGCTCGGAAGCACAATCAGAGCCGGCAACGGCGCGGCTTGCATCGATCATGCTGCAAGCGGTGCACAATGCGATACCGGCGTACCGGTAGAGGTTAGATCGCCCAGGGCGCGAAGACGGGAGCGTTCACGGCAACGAGCGAGGCGCCGCGAGACTGACCGCGCTTGCCTGCCATTTCGACAATCTCGAACGCCGTTTGATCTGAGAGCAGTGCGCGCAAGGCGGCTGCATTCAGCCGGTGCCCGCCGCGATAGGAGCGGAAACAGCCGATGAATGGCGCACCAGCCAGAGCCAGATCGCCGATTGCGTCGAGTGCCTTGTGACGGACGAACTCATCCTTGTAGCGCAGGCCGCCCGGGTTGATGACGGAATTATCATCACCGATGACCAGCGAGTTATCGAGCGATGACCCGAGCGCAAGACCTGCGGCCCAGAGCTTTTCCACGTCGCGCATGAAACCGAATGTGCGCGCCCGCGAAATTTCCTTGCGGAAGATCGCCTCATCCATATCGCTTGCGAATTTCTGACGGCCGATGACCGGCGTCTCGAAATCGATTTCGATCTCATAGCGGGTACCGTCATAGGGGCGGAATTCCGCCCAAGACGCGCCGGCCTCGATGCGTGAAGTCTTGAGAATGCGGATGAAACGGCGTTTTGCCGCCTGCCGTACAAAACCGGCCTGCTCGAATGCATCAAGGAACACGGATGATGTTCCGTCGAGGATCGGCACTTCCGGGCCGTCGATCTCGATGATCATATTGTCGATGCCGGAACCGGCAATGGCTGCCATTACATGCTCGACTGTGCTGATCGTCACCCCTGCCCTGTTGGCTAGAGTGGTCGACAGATCAGTCGTCCCGACCTCGGAGACAAGCGCCTTGATCTCGTGGCTCGTACCACTTCCGTCGAACCTGTGGAAAACGATGCCCGTATCAGGGTCGGCCGGCGTGAATGATATCGTCACCGGTGCACCGCTATGCACCCCCGCTCCTGAAAGCGATATCCGCTCGGCAATCGTTGTCTGGTAATCGCGCAATTAAAACCTCGTGCCCATGTACCGCCACGGATAATCTATCCGGTTTCGACATTTAACTTGCGGCGCTGCACGTTGTGGAATCAGCATCGCTCATCGTTGTTTTGCGGCGCAAGATACAGTCGGCATCCCCTGAAGCAAAATCACGGTTTTGCGACGTTTGTAACGAAACCACTACGCCACCAGCTAAGTCGTTTCTTTGGCCTTTCAATGGCTTGCAAGAAAAATTCCGCCATTGAGGCAATGGCGGAATTCATATCCGTTAACAATCCGTGATCAGATCAGTTGGCCTGGCGGCGAAGGAACGCCGGGATTTCAAGCTGATCGTCTTCAGAAGCCTGCCGTGCTTGCGGTTGTACCCGGCCCTGCTCATCGAGCTGTCCACGGCGCGGCGCATAGATCGACGCATCCTGCGAAAGCGGACGGCGCGGTTCGGCCGGGCGCATGGCGGGTTCCCGCGGCTGCGCTGGTTCGAGCCGGGCTGTCTCGTCTTCGCGGCGTGTCAGACCAGCGGTCAGGCGCTTCAGAAGACCCATCGGCCCACGGTCTTCCTGGCTTTCATAGGAAGGCTCGCGGCTGTTGTCACGCGCACCCATATCACGGGCATTGAGTTCCGCCTGAACGACTGGTGGGAAATCTGCGACATTCGGCATGCGTGGAGCGACCGCCTGCGGTGCAGGTGCAGCCTGCATCTGTGGTTGCGGTGCAGGCTGATGCACCGGAGCCTGAGGCGCGGCGAGCGGGGCATCGAAGACTTCTGGTGCAGGAGCCTGGAAAATGCGGCTCTGCGGGCGGAATTCCTGCTCAACCGGCTGTGGCGCACGCTGTACCATATCCTGCTCGGCAGCGCGGATCGCATCGGCTACCGGATCTGCCAAGCGAGCGGCCGGCTGCTGAACAACCGGACGGGCACCTGTCTCAACTCTTGCGGCGGCCTGATGTGCGGGCTTGGCAATGGGCTTCAGAGGCTGGCGAAATTCGATCGGCGCGGGCGCCGACTCTCCAATCTGCTTATCGATGCCAGTCGCCACGACAGAAACGCGGATGATGCCTTCGAGGCTTTCGTCGAAGGTTGCGCCGAGGATGATATTGGCATCCTGGTCAACTTCTTCGCGGATACGTGTTGCAGCCTCATCGACTTCAAACAGCGTCATGTCACGGCCACCGGTGATCGAAATCAGCAGACCCTTGGCGCCACGCATGGAGGTTTCATCAAGTAGAGGATTGGCAATTGCAGCTTCGGCGGCAGCCATCGCACGGCCATCGCCGGACGCTTCGCCGGTGCCCATCATCGCCTTGCCCATCTCGCGCATGACCGAACGAACGTCGGCGAAGTCGAGATTGATCAGGCCTTCCTTGACCATCAGATCGGTGATGCAGGCAACACCTGAGTAGAGAACCTGATCGGCCATCGCGAATGCATCGGCGAAGGTCGTCTTGTCATTGGCAATGCGGAAGAGGTTCTGGTTCGGAATGACGATGAGGGTATCGACGTTCTTCTGCAGGTCGGCGATACCCATATCGGCTGTGCGCATGCGGCGCTGGCCCTCGAAATGGAAAGGCTTGGTCACGACGCCAACGGTCAAAATGCCCTTTTCGCGGGCCGCCCGAGCAACGACAGGAGCAGCGCCGGTACCTGTGCCGCCACCCATACCGGCGGTGACGAAGCACATATGCGTCCCTTGCAGGTGATCATTGATCTCGTCGATGCATTCTTCGGCAGCAGCGCGGCCAACTTCCGGCTGCGAGCCTGCGCCAAGACCCTCGGTCACTGCAGCACCGAGCTGAACCAGACGTTCAGCCTTCGACTGCGACAGCGCCTGTGCGTCAGTATTGGCCACAACAAATTCAACACCGCGCAAACCGGCATTGATCATGTTATTGACCGCGTTGCCACCACCACCGCCAACACCAAATACGGTGATCCGGGGCTTAAGCTCGGTAATGTCCGGCTTTTGCAGATTGATACTCATTTGTTTCGTTCCTTTTCGTCTCTACCGCCTCGCCGCTGCGGTGTTTTTTTGGGTTTCCCCGATTGCGCATGACCCCAAAAATCATTTTCGATTTTTGGAAAGGTTCATGCGCCATTTAAAGTGCTACTGCGTCCTTTACGCGTCCCGGAGGACGCGTGGCGCAGTAGTCAAAAACTCTCTTTCAGCCATTGGCCGATACGCTGAAAACGCCCACCTGTGCCTGTCATCAGCGAAGATGAACCAGCCTTTACAGAACGCTCTTCAATTCCTGCCACTTGCGGATAAATCAGAAGACCAACCGCTGCAGAGAAAGCCGGACCCTTGGCGGCTTCGGGAAGCCCCGTGACACCGAGAGGACGGCCAATACGCACATTGCGAGCCAGGATGCGGCGCGCCGCTTCCGGCAATCCCGCCAACTGACTGGCACCGCCAGTGAGGACGACACGCTTGCCGACAATCTGGCCGTAGCCGGACTGGTTGAGGCGGTCACGCGCCAGTTCCAGCGTCTCCTCGACGCGGGCACGGATGATGCGGGTCAGCACAGCACGCGGATACTGGTTGGGAACATCCCGTGCGTCATTGCCGAGCGGCGATACGCTGATCATATCCCGGTCATCGGATGCGCTGGGGAGCGCTGAACCATGCATGACTTTCAGCCGCTCCGCATCGTCCATATGGGCCGAAAGGCCGCGTGCAACATCCATGGTCACGTGATTGCCGCCAATGGCGATGGCGTCGGCGTGAATGAACTTGCCTTCGGAGAAGACGGAAATCGTCGTCGTGCCACCACCCATGTCGATACAGGCTGCTCCCATTTCAGCTTCGTCATCGACAAGCGCCGAGAGACCGCTGGCATAGGGCGTTGCAATCATCGCCTCGACCGACAGATGGCAGCGATTGACGCAAAGCTCGAGATTGCGCAAAGGCGCTGCATCGGCCGTCAACACGTGCATTTCGACGCCGAGCGTATCGCCAATCATGCCAAGCGGATCGCGAATACCCCGTTCACCATCAAGACCATAGGCGATCGGGAGCGAATGCACGAGATGACGTTCGGTGGCCAGCGCCTGCTTGGCACCCGCCGCGAGCACGCGGCGGATATCGGATTGATCGACCTCATGACCGCCAAGGTTGATGCTGGCGGAAAAGCTCTCGCTCTTCAGACGGCCGGACGAAATATTGACGATCATCGAGTCGACTGTGAGGCCTGCCATGCGCTCGGCAGCATCGACTGCGAGACGGATTGCCTGCTCGGCGGCGTCCAGATTGACAATGACGCCGGACTTGATGCCGCGCGATTTCTGGTGACCAATCCCCAGAACCTCAATGCGATGCGTACGGCCGGGCAGATGTGCGCTTTCCTCACGCGGACGCAGACGCGCGATGATGCAGCAAACCTTGCTCGAACCGATGTCCAGAACTGTCAATGAGCGCGTCCGCTTGGCGGAGGGCGCTCCAGTCGACGTGCCTTTTCCGTTCAGAATACTCATGCACGCTTCTCCGAACGCTTGGGCGCCTTGTCACGGGCCTTCAAATACTCAACACGCTGTACCATTGCTTCTGGTGTCAGCCTCACAACCACGCGGTCTGTCAGACGCATATCAACGGACGCGATATCGCGGGACAGAAGCCCGGCCTTGCTGTCCATATTGGCGATGTCAGCCAAAGCTTCATCGATGCGATATTCCGGCAGCATCAGACTTACGCCGTTTTTCAGCAGCAGATCCCAGCGGCGATCTCCCACCCGCTGATACGCCTTGACCTCGCCAGCGATCTGCGGAAAAGCCGCCATTTGTGTCAGCAGCAGCTTCGCCTGCTTGTCGGCGCCTGCACCGATCACCAGCGGCAATGAAGCGCTGCGGCCACCGTTGAACGGTACGATTACGCGGCCATCGGCATCGATCACCGAAAGCTGGTCGCCATTCTGCCAGACCGCCATGGCGGTGCGCTCATGGATCGAAATCTGGATCGTGTTCGGATAGACCTTGAACACGTCGACGGATTCGACCCAAGGCAACCCCGCTACGGCCTTCTGCGCATCCGCAGCGCTCAAACCGACCAGCGATGTCTCACCATCGAGACCAAGCGCGCCAAGAACATCAATTTCCGAGGTCTCCATGTTCCCAACAACCTTCACGTCTTCAATAGCAAAGCCGAAGGTGGAGGTCGTGACTTTGACGACTTCGGGCGCATGACCGCCAAGGATCGCGCCATAGGCACCGGTCAAAGCCAAGAAAGCGATGGCACCGATTGTTCCCACATGGTTCGGAATGGAAACTTCGCCCTCCACCATGCGAGAGACGACGCGCACAGGCTTGCGCAGGAACTTCGGCAGGACAATGCGAAAGCGGCCAAAAGCAGCCGACCTGCCCGAAGACACCGGCTTTGCACCACGCGGGTGCGCATTTTTGCCCTTCAACGCAAACACGATGCGTCCTCCACCATCCAACTCAACAATTCACCGAAGGTATGCCCCGCAGCTTTGGCGATATCAGGCACGAGAGAGGTGGGAGTCATGCCTGGCTGGGTGTTGACTTCCAGCCAGATAAGCTCGCCATCCTCGGAAAAACGGTCGTCATAACGGAAGTCCGACCGGCTAATCCCTTTACATCCAATTGCCTGATGCGCCTTGAGTGTCAGTGTTTGTATTTTTTGGTAAATTTTTAGTGAAATTTTAGCGGGAACAACATGATTTGATCCGCCTGCAACATATTTTGAATCATAATCATAGAACTGATGCCCGACCGGGATGATTTCGCACACGCCAATGGCCACATCACCCATCACGGCACAGGTCAATTCACGCCCGTGGATGTAGCGCTCGACCATGACGGTGCCGCCGAATTTCCACTCTGCAGAGGTGATGATCTGCGGTGGATGCGATTGATCCTCCTTGACGATGACAACGCCAAAGCTGGAACCCTCGCTTACCGGCTTTACAACGTAAGGCGGCTTCATCGGGTGCTTCGAGGTAAAGTCCAGGCGGTTCATGACTTTGGCTTCAGCCACAGGAATGCCAGCAGCCTTAGCGACGATTTTCGCCTGCTCCTTGTTCATGGCGAGAGCCGACGCAAGCACACCGGAATGCGTATAGGGAATTTCGAGATATTCGAGAATGCCCTGGATGGTGCCGTCTTCGCCGAACGGACCATGCAAGGCGTTGAAGGCCACGTCGGGTTTAAGTTCATTGAGGACGCTGGCAATATCGCGGGTGACGTCGACGCGGGTCACCGCATAGCCTTCCGCTTCCAAAGCATCGGCGCAAGAGTTGCCGGAAGACAGCGACACCGGACGCTCCGATGAAAAGCCACCCATCAGCACCGCAACATGCTTTTTCGCCATGAAGGCAACCCCTCGTACACTTCCCCATCGAAGCCGAAAACAGACATGAGTCTCCACACATCCGGCGGCCAGGACCGCAGATACCCGAGACTGGTAAAAACCAGCCGACTCAAATCAGTTAACGCTTGTCCCTAAAGAATCAGAGAGTTGATTCGCTGACAAGTCCCCAATGATTCAACAATGGAAATTCAGGTAAAAAAATGTGTCAGGAGGGGAATTATTCGGCGCGAGCAGCTGCCTCGATTGCTTCAGCCACCCATTCATTCAGACTCTTGTTTTCTGCCGCTGCCGCTAGGACTGCTGCTTCGTGAATTTGCGCATCAAGTCGTACATTGAAACGTCCGGAAAATTCGCGAAATGGAGGAATGTCTCTTTCCGCGCACATCTCAAGAAAAACCTTAAGAGATTTGCGGCCCTCAATAATCAAATCATCAACACTTTTCACATAAAAATCCGCGCCACCGGATAGCCCGAGAAACTCTCCCCGGATCATACCAATCTCAGGATCAAGCGATACGATTGCTTTGTGCCCATCAATGTCGATGACATTCTTCATGGTTTCACTCCGTGGCTTTCCAGCCATTTTCTGATGCTTGCGATTGCGCCCTTGTCAGTATCCGGCGAAGGATGTGGGCGATGAAACACCCTGATTTCGCCGAACAGAAAAACGCCGATACGCGAACCTTCTCTTTCACTGATCTCAGCACCAAGACCAACAAACAACGCCTCGATATCCGCCCAGCGAACCGAACCACTCGTCGGACGGCTGAATATCTGGGACAAGGTAGCATGGTGCTTTCGCTTCATAAATTTAGTACCATATTTCAGTACCACTTAAAACTAAATATTGCGAGATGAAAATAATAAAATCGCCGGATCCAGTCTAAAGCAATTGGCCCATGAACTCGTGCACTTCCTGACCGGGGCGGAAAAGCCCGAGGCGCTTGATTTCCCAATGCAGGCGGATACCGGAATTCTGCACGACCCGCGAGCGGATCGTCTCGCCAAGCGTCTCAAGATCATGCCCTGAGGCCGTGCCGGTGTTGATCATGAAATTGCAGTGCATCGGTGACATCTGAGCGCCACCGATCATCAGACCGCGCCCGCCAGCTTTGTCGATCTCTTTCCAAGCCGATGAGCCTTCCGGGTTCTTGAAAGTGGAACCGCCGGTCTTTTCCCGTATGGGTTGCACTGTTTCACGGTGCTGCTGCACGGCATCCATCGCCGTCTGGATTTCGCCGCGATCACCCGGCACGCCCTCGAACAGAGCCGAGGTGAAGATCAGGTCGTTGGCCGCTCCCGAATGGCGATAGGCGTAGCCCATGTCGGCATTGGAAAGAATTCGAACCTCGCCCTTGCGATCGATCGCGCGCACTTCAACCACCCGCTCACAGGTCTCGACCCCATTGGCGCCGGCATTCATACGCAAGGCACCGCCAATGCCACCAGGAATGCCATGATAGAAATGGAAACCGGCAATGCCCGCTTCCAGCGCCGCGGCCGCCACACGTTTGTCGGGTGTAGCCGTTCCGGCCCGCAATTGTGTATCGCCAACGTGCTCGACTTCGCCGAAACCTTTGGCCGACAGGCGCACGACGAAGCCCCGAATGCCACCATCGCGGACCAGAAGATTGGAACCGATGCCGACTGTCAGTATCGGATATTCTTGCGGGACGGCTTTGAGGAACGCCGACAGATCTTCTTCATCCGCCGGCTGGAACATGACTTCAGCGGGGCCGCCGGCGCGGAACCATGTGACTTTTTCCATGCCCATATTGGGCGTCAGCCGTCCGCGCAGACCAGAGAACCGATTTCCCAGCTTTTTCAGCAGGGCTTCGCCATCGATAAGTGAAGACATTATATCCTTCCCGCCCGAACCATCCCCGTCGGAGCAACCGCCAAATCTAGAGCGCTGCGAGTTCCTTTGGCAAGGCATAGGCCCATTGGGTTATGTTGCCCGCGCCGAGAAAGATCACGAAATCATCCGGTTTGGCGATCTCGGCGATCAAGGGAGCCACCTCTTGCGGCCCGCCGATATAGCGTGCGTCGCGGTGTGCGGCAGTCTTGATACGCGAAACCAGCGCCTCCGAAGTAACGCCTTCGATCGAATCCTCGCCGGCCGCATAGACAGGAGCAAGGATAACCGTATCGGCGTCGTTGAAGCAGGCGGCAAATTCATCGAACAGGCTGGCAAGCCGTGTGAAGCGATGCGGCTGGACGACGGCGATAACGCGGCCCTTCGCAGAATCCCGCGCGGCCCTCAAAACTGCTTTGATCTCAACGGGATGATGGCCGTAATCGTCGAATATCTCAACACCGTTCCATGAACCAGTATGAGTGAACCGGCGTTTGACGCCGCCGAAAGAAGACAGGCCTTTCTTGATGTCTTCGGCCGATATGCCGAGTTCATGAGCCACGGCAATCGCTGCAGTGGCATTGGAAACGTTATGGCGCCCGGGCATTGGCAAACGCAGGCCTGCGATCTCGGTTATCTCCCCGGTCTTGCGCTTGGCAATATGAACATCGAAACGCGAGGCTGCGCCATCGACGACGAGATTGACGAAACGAACATCCGCTTGCGGATTTT
Organism: Phyllobacterium sp. LjRoot231; assembly: GCF_964253365.1. Lineage (NCBI taxonomy): Bacteria > Pseudomonadati > Pseudomonadota > Alphaproteobacteria > Hyphomicrobiales > Phyllobacteriaceae > Phyllobacterium > Phyllobacterium sp. LjRoot231. The sequence goes on along the minus strand of NZ_CAXUQT020000001.1, from coordinate 2,201,212 downwards.
CGCCATAGGTGATGACCCGGCGATCTTCGATACGCGATACGAGCGACTGTACTTCCGGATGGTCGAGGCACATGACGCCGAAACCGTAAAACGGCACGTTTTCAACGAATTGCCGGAAGGCTTCGCGAACCCGGTCGAAAGTGCCGTAGTGGTCAAGATGCTCGGGATCGATATTGGTAACGACGGCGACATCGGCAGGAAGTTTCAGGAACGTACCATCGCTCTCGTCCGCTTCGACGACCATCCAGTCGCCTTCGCCCATCCGCGCATTGGTGCCATAGGCATTGATGATGCCGCCATTGATGACCGTTGGATCAAGATTACCCGCATCGAGCAGAGTAGCAACCATGGAGGTCGTCGTCGTCTTGCCGTGGGTACCTCCAATGGCAACTGCTTTACGGAAGCGCATCAGCTCAGCCAGCATTTCTGCCCGGCGCACGACCGGGAGCAGCTTCTCACGAGCGGCTATCAGCTCAGGATTGGACTTCTTGATAGCAGTTGAGACGACGACGACTTCAGCGTCGTCTATGTTCTCAGCCTTGTGGCCCACGTAGATCTCAATGCCCTTTTCCCGCAGGCGCTGCACATTGGCGCTGTCCGCCTGGTCGGAGCCCTGAACCTTGTAGCCGAGATTATGCAAGACCTCGGCAATGCCGCTCATGCCGATACCGCCGATACCGATGAAATGAACAAGGCCGATGTTGAGCGGCATCTTCATGGACGCACTCCTTTTTTGAAATCTTCAATACGTTGACCGGACGCAATAGCTTCTGCGAGGTCCGCAAGCAACCTTGTGGCCTCAGGTTTGCCGGTGGTGCGGGCTTTTTCCGCAATAAATGCCAGACGGGTGGGTTCGTTCATAGCGCTCGTCAGGATCGCAACGATACGCTCCGGTGACAACTCCGACTGTTTGATGACGTCCGCTCCACCGGCAGCTTGTAGCGCCGCTGCATTCGCCGCCTGATCATGGTCAAGGGCATGCGGGAACGGCACAAGAATAGCCGGCCGGCCGATGGCCGCTATCTCGGAAACCGTGGATGCGCCTGAACGCGAAAGAACGAAATGGGATTCAGCGATGCGGCGCGGCATATCATTGAAGAAGGGGGCCACTTCCGCCTTGATACCAAGTGATTGATAGGCCGAGCGGACATATGACTCATCTTCCGCGCGAGCCTGCTGCGTCACGACGAGACGTGCGCGATCCTCCGGCCCCAGCAGCTTGACGGCAGCGGGAACGGCAGTGGAAAAGTACTGCGCGCCCTGGCTGCCGCCAAAAACCAGAAAATGAAATGGCTGGTGCGCCTGTGACGCCTTATAAGGCTTGCCGACTTCTGCCAAGACTGCCGGGCGCACGGGATTGCCGGTGACAATAATCTTTTGCGCGAATGGTCCAGTATCGTTGGCCAAAAAGCCGCCCGCGATTGCACTCACCCGCGCCGCCAGTGCCTTGTTGGCACGGCCCATAACCGCGTTCTGCTCGTGGATGAGTGTCGGTATTTTCATGCCGCTCGCTGCATAAAGCGGCGGCAGCGTTGGATAGCCGCCAAATCCGGCAACCAGTTTCGGCTTCAGTTCCCGGAAAAGCTTGCGGGAATCGAGATTTCCCAGCCACAAAGTCCAGAAGGTCTTCGCCAATGCAAGCGGATTGCGCCCGGCAATTGTGGCAGACCTCACGACATGTATCTGCTTGGCGGGAAATGCGCCCGTGAAGCGCTGGGCGCGATCATCGGTCGCCAGATGGATTTCCCACCCGCGCTCAATCAACTCATGTGCCAACGCCTCGGCCGGGAACAGATGACCGCCGGTTCCGCCGGCAGCGAGAAAGATAACCCCCTTGGACATCGGTCAGGTCGCACGAGCCATGGAATGCAACTTCGAATGGGCCAGTGTCGCCGATCGGCGACCTTCCGGGCGGCGGCGCGTCAGCGCCAGCAAAAGTCCTGTCGATATCGCCACTGCAATCAGGGACGAACCACCATAGGAGATGAACGGCAACGTCATACCCTTCGCAGGCATCAGGTGCAGATTGACCGACATATTGATGACCGACTGGAACCCAAACAGGATTACCAGACCCGAAACCGCAAGCCGGGTGAAATCATCGCGTTCTTTCAAGGCGATCGACAGGCCACGGATAACGATGAAGGCAAAAATCAGCACGATCAGAAGACAGAGCGCAATGCCGTATTCTTCGGCCGTCACAGAGAAGATGAAGTCGGTATGGCTGTCCGGAATGATGCGTTTGATCGTGCCCTCGCCCGGCCCCTGGCCGAACCAGCCACCCCGGACAATCGCTTCACGGCCCGCATCGACCTGGAAAGTATCACCTTCGCCAGTCAGAAAGCGGTCGATACGGCCAGCCACGTGCGGAAATACTGTATAGGCACCGAAGAACCCGCCAATTGCCAGGACACCGAGGAGAATAATCCAGAACCATGGCACACCGGCCATGAAGAACATCGCGCCCCAGGTAACAGCTGTCAGGATGGTCTGTCCAAGGTCCGGTTGCGCCACCAGCAATGCAGCAACAACCGCGAACAGCACCATCGCGAAGAAGTTGCCGGGGATATCCTTGCGGCGCTCGTTTTCGGCAAACAGCCATGCGCAGATGATGACAAACGCCGGCTTCATGAATTCGGATGGCTGAATGGATATGCCGGCAAGCGAGACCCAGCGCCGCGCGCCCTTGACCTCGATCCCGAAAAACAGGGCGCCAACCATCGCGACAAGCGAAATACCGAGCATGATCATGGCAAAGCGGCGAATGGTTTTTGGCGCCATGAAGGAGACAGCGAACATCACCATGACTGCCGGCACCATGAACAGCGCCTGCCGCTTGACGAAGTGAAAGCTGTCGAGGCCGATGCGTTCGGCGACTGCCGGGCTCGCCGCGAACGACAGCAGAATCCCGAGCCCCATCAGCGCCAGGCAGGCGGCAAGGAGAAAACGATCGATTGTCCACCACCAGTCGGCAACGGGACCACGGTCAACACGACTAACCATTCAAGAGCCCTCCAATAGGTGATGCGCCCGCAAGCGCGAGGACGGCGGAACGGAATGCCTCGCCGCGTTTTTCAAAATTCTGAAACTGATCGAAACTGGCACAGGCCGGCGACAGCAGGACCACGGGTTCACTCGAACCGTCCTTGGCTGCATCGCGGGCGGCATGATCCACCGCTGCGCCGATTGTTCCGGATATCTCGAAAGGTGCGGCGCCGCCTAGCGTTGCCGCAAATTGCGGTGCCGCCTCGCCGATCAGATAAGCCTTGGCGATACGCGGGAAAAAGGCGGATAACGAAGCGATGCCGCCTTCCTTGGGAAGGCCGCCTGCAATCCAGTAAATGCGCGGGAACGATGACAGAGCGGGGGCAGCAGCCTCGGCGTTTGTTGCCTTGGAATCATTGACGAACAAAGTCTTGCCGAGTCGCGCGACCTGCTCCATGCGGTGAGCCAGACCAGGAAACGTTCTCAACCCGGCGTTGATTTCTTCGGTAGAAAGGCCGACTGCACGGCAGGCGGCGAAAGCAGCCAATGCATTCTGCGCATTGTGCTCGCCGCGCAGGGATCCGATGCCCGCAAGCGATGCAACAACTTTTTTGTCACCATTTCGCGCAAAGATCAGGTCGACGCCTTCGGCGAAATAGCCATCGCGAATCGGCATGCGTTTCGAAATGCGGATGACGGGTTTCCCTGTCCGCTCCAGCCGGTCGGCCATTGTTGCTGAGAAGCTATCATCAACGCCGACGATAGCGGTGTCGCTCCCGGCAACCAGACGTTCCTTGATGTCGGTATAATGTTGCATCGTGCCGTGACGGTCGAGATGATCCGGCGTCAGGTTCAAGAGGATACCTGCCGTGGGATTGAGCGAAGGCGCGAGATCAATCTGGTAGGATGAGCATTCGACCACGTAATAACGTTCGACAGCCGGCGGATCGAGTGTCATCACTGCCGTACCGATATTGCCGCCAAGCTGCATGTCGCGGCCCGCACTGTTGATGATATGGGCGATCAGCGCCGTGGTCGTAGACTTGCCATTCGTACCTGTGATGGCGATGAACGGGCTGTTCTTATCCGCCAGATTGCGTTCGCGCACGAAAAGCTCGATATCGCCGATGATCTCGACGCCTGAAGCTCTTGCCAGGTCGACGGTCCAATGCGGACGCGGGTGAGTCAGCGGCACGCCGGGCGACAGGACGAATGACGAGAACTGCTTCCAGTCCACTTTCCGCAAATCAGCCGTCTCGATGCCTGCGTTCTGGGCGCGCGTTACACTCTCGGGATTGTCATCCCAAGCAATAACTTTCGCTCCGCCAGCGATAATCGCCTGCGCGGTCGCAACGCCCGAACCGCCGAGCCCGAAGAGCGCAACGGTCTGGTCCTTCATGGAGTGGGCAGCGATCATTAAAAAGCCTATCTCAGTTTAAGTGTCGAAAGGCCGATCAGCGCCAGGATCACGGCAATGATCCAAAAGCGGATCACGACCTGGCTCTCGGTCCAGCCCTTCTTTTCAAAATGGTGGTGGATAGGTGCCATGAGGAACACGCGTTTGCCGGTCATCTTGAACGATGCCACCTGGATGATCACGGACATTGCCTCCATGACGAAGACGCCGCCGATGATGGCAAGGACGATCTCATGCTTGGTAGCGACAGCAACGGCTCCTATAAGACCGCCGAGTGCGAGCGATCCCGTGTCGCCCATGAAGATAGCGGCAGGAGGCGCGTTGAACCAGAGGAAGCCAAGCCCGGCGCCGATAACCGAGCCAAGCACGACAGCGAGCTCACCTGTACCCGGAGTGAAGTGAATCTGCAGATAATCGGCAAAAATCGCGTTACCTGCAAGATAGGCGATGACGCCGAATGAGGCGGCCGCAATCATCACTGGCACCGTAGCCAGACCATCCAGCCCGTCGGTGAAATTTACCGCGTTACCTGCGCCGACCATGACGAAGGCGGCAAAGGGGATGAAGAATATGCCGAGATTGAGGATGAGTTCCTTGGCAAACGGGAACGTCAGCGACGAGGAAAAGGGCTCCTGCCCGGCCCGCATGATGGCAAGGCCGGCGATCGCGGCAACCAGGAATTCGATGCCGAGACGCGCCCGGGCGGAGAAGCCCTTGAACGACTGTTTGCTGACTTTGAGATAGTCATCGTAAAAGCCGATCGCTCCGAAGAACAAAGCCACCAGCAGAACGATCCAGACATAGACGTTCGACCAATTGGCCCAGAGCAAGGAAGAAAGAACGATGCCCGTCATGATCATCAAGCCGCCCATTGTCGGCGTACCTGCTTTCTTGAAATGCGTCTGCGGACCATCGGCGCGGATCGGCTGGCCGCGTCCCTGCCGGATACGCAGCGAGTCGATGATGCGCGGGCCAAACAGAAAAACGATCAGCGCCGATGTGATCAGCGCGCCGCCGGTCCTGAACGTGATATAGCGGAACACGTTGAGAAGCTGGATATGTTCCGCCAGACCGGCGAGATAGTAGAGCATTAGCTATTTCCCCATAAACCGCAGGCTACTCGGCAGGACCGAGCGGCTCTACGGTGTTGTATTTTTGCAAGAGCGTTTTCACGATCCGCGCGAATCCGGTCCCCTTGGATGACTTGACCATGATCACGTCACCCGCCCTGATCGTGTTCAGCAGTTGCGGCTGCAATTCGTCTACGCTCTGCCTGTATTCGGCATGAAATTCAACCGGCATGGCCGCTTTGAGCGCTGCCATCTCGAGTCCACCGAGAAAAACCATGTTGATAGGATTGGCAAGGATCACCGAAGAAAGGTCCGCGTGCAGCTTCGGTGCCTGCTTGCCCAGTTCCAGCATGTCGCCAAGTACCGCAATTCGTCGCCCCTTGCCTTGAGGCGTTGCAGCGGCCAGGAGTTCTATCGCAGCGCGCATCGATGCGGGATTGGCGTTGTAGCTCTCGTCGATCAGCGTGAACGTGCCATTGGCAACTTCAAGCGTATGGCGTGCACCGCGCCCGCTTTCCGGACGCAAGGACGCAAGTGCCAAGGTGACCTTGGCCATATCTGCACCGGTCAGGTGAGCGGCCCCAAGGACAGCAAGAACATTCTGTACGATATGCCTGCCGGGTGCACCGACCTTGACGACGGCCTCCTCGCCATCAAGACGCGCTGTCAGGCAAGAGCATTCACCGTGAAGCTTCAGTTTGATCAGGCGGTAGTCGGCTCGCGCGTTTTCGCCGAAGCTTTTGATGTGCTCGACCCCGGCGTCCCGCGCCATTTTCTCAAGCAACTTGAAATGCTTGTCGTCTCGATTGAGCAAAGCATAGCCGCCGGGCACGATTCCTTCGAAAATCTCGGCCTTGGCAATGGCAATTTCCTGGAGATTCTTGAAGTGTCCCAGATGGGCAGGTGCAATCAGGGTAATCATCGCAACATGCGGGCGAACCATTTTGACCAGCGGCCGGATTTCGTCCGGATGGTTCATTCCAATCTCGAAGATACCATAGTCGGTGTCCGCTGGCATGCGGGCCAGCGTGAGCGGCACACCCCAATGGTTGTTGAAAGAGGCCACCGATGCGTGCACCTTGCCGGCTTGAGAGAGAACATGCCTCAGCGCTTCCTTGGTGGTTGTTTTGCCAACCGATCCCGTGACAGCGATGATCTGTGCATGCGAGCGGTCGCGCGATGCGATGCCAAGCCGTGTCATTGCCGCCAGCACGTCATCAACGACGATCATCGGCGCTTTCAATTTGCCGAGCGCCGGCAGCTTTGCTTCTGCAACCACCAGTAACGCAGCACCAGCCGCTACGGCAGCCGTTGCATAGTCGTGGCCATCGAGGGCGTCTCCCTTGATGGCAAAGAACGCTTCACCAGATTGCAAGGTGCGCGTATCGATGGAAATCCCGGTGATCCCTTCGGGCAGTTTGCCGACGGGCCTGCCATTCATCGCTTCGACCATTGCATCGGAAGTCCAGAGCAGGCTCATGCACCTTTCTCCCGTGCGAGCCTGTCTTTAAGCGCCTGGGCGACTTCGACATGGTCCGAGAATGGGAGCACAACATCGCCAATGGTCTGGCCCTCTTCATGCCCCTTGCCCGCAACGATGAGCGTATCGCCAGTCTTCATCATGGCCACGGCTTCGTGAATTGCCTCGCGACGGTCAGCGATTTCCCGCGCACCAGGAGCCGCTGCAAGAATCTCCGAACGGATGGTGGCAGGCACTTCCGAACGTGGATTGTCGTCGGTCACAATGACGACATCGGCAAGCCTCGTGGCGATTTCGCCCATCATCGGGCGTTTGCCCTTGTCGCGATCACCACCGCAGCCAAACACCACAATGACCCGCCCCGTAGTAAACGGCCGAACCGAGGTCAGCACGTTTTCAAGAGCGTCGGGCTTATGGGCATAGTCAACATAGGCGGGAGCGCCATCCTCGGTTGCACCCACGAGATCAAGCCGTCCCGGCGCGCCCTTCAACCGTTCCAGGCCACGCATGGCGGCAGCAGCTGGAACGCCCGTCGCAATGGCAAGGCCCGCCGCGACCAGGCCATTGGCCACCTGGAAATCACCAGCCAGCGGCAAGGTGATCTCGTAGATTTCGCCAGCAATATGCACTTCAACGTGTTGGCGGAACCGTTCATGTTCCACCCGCTTCAAGGTAATGAAATCGCCCTTGCGGCCAACGGTCAAAACCGTGCAACCAGCCTCGGTAGCTGCGGCGATAGTCGGCTTGGAGAAGGGATCATCGGCGAAGATGATTGCAGGTGCGCCCTTTGGCAGAAGCTCTGTGAATAGCCGCAGTTTCGCCGCGTGATACTCTTCGACGGTCGCATGATAATCCATATGATCACGGCCGAGATTGGTGAAGGCGCCTGCCGAAAGCCTGACACCATCAAGCCGGCGCTGGTCGAGACCATGGGAAGATGCTTCCATCGCCGCGTGGGTCACGCCCTCTTCGACCAGTTCGCGCAGCAATTTATGGAGTTCGACCGGATCGGGTGTCGTTAGCGAACCATAATCATCGCGTTTCGGCGAGACGACGCCCGTCGTGCCAATGCTGGCAGAGGCAAAGCCCGCCTGCGCCCAGATCTGACGCGTAAACGAAGCGACGGAAGTTTTGCCGCTGGTGCCGGTAATGGCAACCATCACATCCGGCTGCAGCTTGTAGAAACTGGCGGCAGCCAATGCCAATGTCCGGCGCGGATCATCGACATAAATGATAGGTACGGAAATATTGCCGAGCTTTGCTCCCCGCGAAGTCACGATAATGGCTGCGCCACGCGCCACCGCATCGGCAGCATAGGCAGCTCCGTCTGCCTTCGAGCCTTTCAGCGCCGCAAACAGAAATCCGCGCTCGACCTGACGAGAATCCGACGTCAGGCCACGGATTGTCTTCTCTCCGAGTTCGGAGATAGCCAAGGCTGGAATGCCGTTCAGATCTTTCAGTTTCATGGCCGGACTGGACCCATCTTCATCTAGAACTCACCTAAAACGCATTGGTGATTCGCGTTTTATGGCTTTATTGATCAAAATTAACCATCAATGGAGCGGATTCTTGTTCTTCGCGGAAATCAGGCTGAACCCCCAGGAATGATGCCGATCTACGAATGATATCTGCAACCATTGGTGCTGCGTTAAAACCTGCCGTGGCGCCAACCTTGCCTTCCTCCGCTTTAGGCTCATCGATAATAGTCAGGACCACATATTCTGGCTTGTCGATCGGAAAGGCTGCGACAAAGGCGTTGAAGCGTACGTCGCTCGAGTAGCGGCCATTGATCACTTTTTCCGCGGTACCGGTCTTGCCGCCAACGCGATAACCTTTGACATTGGCGCGTGAACCCGAACCACCCGATCCTGTTTCACTGTTGAGACGATAGAGATAGCGCATATCCTCGCTGGTCTTTTCGCTCACCACCTGTTTTGCGACCTTGTCGGCCTCTTCGATCGTGCGTGGCAGGAAGGTAGGCTCAATGAGCTTGCCGCCATTCATCAAGGCGGCTGCACCAACCGCCGTCTGCAATGGCGTCGTAGCCATGCCGTGACCAAAGGCGATCGTAATGGAATGCACTTTCTTCCAAACCTTCGGTTCCATTGGGCGCGCGACTTCGGGCAATTCCGTCTGCATTCGATCAAGAAGACCCATGCGATGCAGGAATGCACGGTGTCCTTCGATACCAACAACGTCCGCTTCCTTGGCCGAGCCGATGTTCGAGGAGTAGATGAAGACTTCCGGCATGGTCAAGATGCGATTTTTCCCATGGAAATCGCGGATCGTCTGCCGGCCGATAGTGATCGGGCGTCTCGCATCGAACGTACTCTGCAGATTGACCTTGCCGGAATCGAGCGCCATCGCTGTGGTAAAACTCTTGATGGTGGAACCCATCTCGTATGTACCAGCGGACATACGATTGAGGTGGTCTTTATCCAGCGCGTTGAACGGATTGTTAGGATCGAAATCCGGCGCCGAGGCCATCGCAAGCACTTCGCCGGTATGGACATTGAGCACCACGGCGCCAGCTGCAATTGCCCGATACTTTTGCATCGCAGTCACGACGACATCGCGCACGACATGTTGGACACGCAGATCGATCGACAATTTCACCGGCTCAAGGGAGCGACTGTCGGCAAGACCAACATCGCGCAGGTCGGATAGCCCCTGTTCGTCGATGTATTTCTCCATGCCGGCAATACCCTGATTGTCGATATTGACGAGACCCAAAATATGCGAGGCGGTGGGGCCGCCGGGATAGAAACGGGATTTCTCCGTGCGGAAGCCAATGCCTGGAATGCCCAGAGCCATGATCTGGCTCTTCTGCTGAGGCGTCAATCCGCGCTTGAGCCAGGCAAAGCCCGTCCCGCTCTTGAGGCGGCTATAGGTCTGTTCGAAATTGAGATCCGGCAGAACCGTCGAAAGCAACTCAATGGCTTCATCCGGATCGACGATCTTGCGCGGCTCGGCATAGAGCGAGGCGGTCTTGATGTCGGTGGCCAGCACTTCGCCATTCCGGTCGAGTATATCAGGACGCGACGCAAGCACCGCCCCGGTCGGGCCGTTGTAGCCCGTCGTGTCTTCCTGCATCCCGTAATAAATGAGCCGTCCGCCGATGATCCCGTATATGCCGACGAAACAGGCTATGGCCATGACAACACGATTGCGGGCGCGATTGCCCGATTTCTTCTTCTTGGCATCCAGCGCGAAAACAGGCGCGATGCCCGTTACCAGTTCAGCCTTCTTCCGTTTGATCCAGATCGCAGCCATCAATAGAGCCCCGCTCCCTTTGGCGTTGCAATCGGAACAATTCGCTTGGGTGGCTTGGGCGCCACCTTCGGTTTGTTGATGCTGCCGGTCATGGTTGTGTCTGGTTTGATTTTTTCACCCGCATTTGCCTCGGTGATGATGTTCGCAACGTCGTCGAAATCTTGCGACACAGGTTTCGGCTGCGGCAACTCATTGATGTTGATGATCTGCTGCGCTTCCACCTGTTGCAGATCAAGCTGACCTTGAAACGTCTCAACCAGCTTTTGCAGACGGTTCGGCTGGGTCAGCAGGCTCCAATCAGCCTTGAGCAGGTCGATCGTGTCTCTCTCATCCGTGATCATGCGCTGGAGCTTGGTAACCTGCGTCATCTGCTTTTCAGCGTCGTGCTTGATCTTGTAGGTCACAGCGGCCGCCAGGATCATCAGCCCGATTAATATGATGTCAAAGGTACGCAGCACGGATCAGCTCCTCGCCGTTTCATGGAATGTGGGCAGATTGGGCAAACCATAGATCGAATGATCTTCGGCAAGCGGCGGATTACCCGTGCGGATTCCACCACGCAGCTTGGCCGAGCGCGCTCGCGGATTGCGGGCAGCCTCAGCCTCGGTCGGTGTGACGATGCCTTTGCCAACAGGGGTGAAGCTCGCCAGACGCCGTTCGAGTTGCGGCAGATGACGCGAGCCGCCGCCAGTACCTGAGCGGTCAGAGAAGAAGCGCTTGACGATACGGTCTTCGAGCGAATGGAACGTGACGACGACAAGCCGGCCGCCGGGTTTCAGGACCCGTTCAGCGGCATGCAACGCGCGTACCAGTTCGCCCAATTCGTCATTGACGAAAATACGCAGGGCCTGGAACACCCGTGTCGCCGGATGGATCGGCACTTTAGGGTTTCTGCCGACAAGCGCCTCGATGGCATTGGCAAGGTCCCGAGTGCGGTTGAATGGTTCAGTTGCGCGGCGCTTGTCGATCATGCGGGCGATGCGCCCCGCATGGCGCTCCTCGCCGAGAAAATTGAAGATACGCGCCAGATCACCGATCTTCAGACGATTGACGACATCCGCGGCGCTTGGGCCAGAGCTGGACATACGCATGTCCAGCGGGCCGTCCTTCTGGAATGAAAAGCCGCGTTCAGCCTCATCGATCTGCATGGACGAAACACCGATGTCGAGCACGATACCATCCGGCACCCCAAGCAAAGCCACTTGATCCAGTGTGGAAAACGTACCCTGCACAAGAGTCAGTCGCCCGGCATAGTCTTTTTCCATGGCGCGGCCGGCCTGGATAGCCGATGGGTCGCGATCGACAGCCGTGACGGAAGCCCCGGTTTCAAGGATGCGTCTGGTATAGCCGCCAGCGCCAAACGTGCCATCGATGATCAGCTGACCCTTTTCCGGCTGGAGGGCGGCAATCACCTCATCAAGCAGGACTGGAACGTGGCGGCCGTCACCGGCATCTGGCGAACCCGCCATCAGTTGTTCCTCGGGGGCAGGTTTTCCTGACGGCGCTTTTCCGCCAGTCGCTGCCGGACCTTTGCCCGATGCGCCTCGAACTGGTCCGGCTGCCACATCTGAAAATGCGTGTTGGCGCCCGCAAAGGTCACATCCGATGAGATGCCCGTATGCTCGCGGATGAAATCCGTAACCGTTATCCGCCCATCCCCGTCCAGCTTCAGAAAACCGCCATCCGCGTGGAGATAAAATGACATGTCGTCCGCTGTCTCCGCGAATGGATCCTCGCTGTCCAGCCGCTTGTCGAAGCGCGTCAAGAGCTCCGGCCCGCCTGCATCGAGCGCAGGCAGATGCAGAGAACGCAGAGCGTAGAGTTCCGTGTGACCGGCCGCCTGGATGATCGAACGAAAGTGCGCCGGAACGGACACCCGCCCCTTCGCATCGATCCTGTTCGTCACATGTCCGAGGAACCGGTTCAAAACGCAATACCGCCGTTTCCGCCCCTAGGGCTTCTGCCATCTCAACCTCTGCTCCGCCCTTCGATCGTTTCGAAGCGCGAGCCCCACCAATAGAAGTCCAAGCACCGGCAAACTGAGCCGAACGCCAGCCTTGGCATGCCAAATCGTATTTCGGGAAACACCGTGTCGACTGAACGCTACTGATGAAATCAATCGATATCATGGGGCACTATGGGCGTCAATGGGATTACAAGACACAGGGTGGGAATGAGCCGTGATTCCGGCACACTTCCGGCGATTCTGAATTTATCGCTCATTAAGCTTAATGAAGGGTTAGGACTCTCTGGGAAGTTGTAACCGAGCGCGCACGGCAGGACCGCACGAACGCAGCGAAATCAATGAATTGAAAATGCCAGCTGGCCTGTAAGCCGGGTTCTGTATGGCTGGACTTTCGTCCAACGCGGCAGCCATTCATCTTGGACGGATGTTGCCACCCGCCTCCTGCAACCCACCCGGACGACTGACCCGGAAACTGATCGCCAGACTTTCGCCCGGCACGCCGTCCCTATTCGGTTTTGCTCCCGGTGGGGTTTGCCATGCCGCCACTGTTACCAGTTGCGCGGTGGGCTCTTACCCCACCCTTTCACCCTTACCCCGTCATTCCTTGCGTCCTATACGAGCCGTATCCGGCGCAACGAAAGACGGGGCGGTTTCCTTTCTGTGGCACTTTCCCTGGGGTCGCCCCCGCCGGACGTTATCCGGCACCGTGTTTCCATGGAGCCCGGACTTTCCTCACATGCCGCCTTTCGGCTTATGACATGCGCGGCTGCCCGGCCAGCTGGCGATGCGTATAAATGCGCTTCGGAGCAAAAACGCAAATGAAAAAGGCCGGAGACTATCCGGCCTTTGGATTTAACAGGAAGATGGCCAACCTTACATGGAAGCCATTTGCAATTTCACCTTGCTGCAATAGTTGGCGGAAACCGGGTTCATCCGCGTCGCGCCGTGACCGGCATTGTATCGCAGGATCGTACCGCAGGTCGTGCCATTGCCGAGCTTGTGCGCTCCGGCAAGATACTTCATGCCCCAGCGAATATTGGTTTCCGGATTGTAGAGCGCCTGGCGCGAACCGGTATAACCAAGACCGCGGGCTGTCTCGAGCTTGATCTGCATCAACCCTATTTCACCTGCGCTGCCGGTCATGTCCGCCCGATAGTTGCTTTCGACCCTGACGACCGCATTCGCCAGAGCCACGGGAACGCCATAGGACGACGCGTAGGAGCTGATGATCGTCGAATAGTTCGTCGATCCCATCGCGGAGGCAACGCTGCCAGTGGTCATCGTATCGACACGGCCTATGGTCTGGTTGCGTACGACAGTTTTGACGCGGGCTTTTGCCTGAACCACCGGACGCTTGTGTGTTGAAACTTTTTTGCTCACCCGCTGCGGCTTGACCGCATTTTTCTTGACCGCCGGTGCCTTTGCTACATTGCGCTTGGCTGTGTCCGTTGCCTGCACTGACTTCGTAGACTTGTTAGCGGCTTTCTCTTTTTCCGCCTCGGCCCGCTTTGCCTTGAAGTAGTCGGAGAGGTTTGTGGGCTCCTTTGGGGCGCTGAGTGCTGAATTTGAGCCGTAGAAGGCCATCGCCCCAAGGAGGGCGAAAATCATACCAAATTTTTTTGTCATCTTTTTCCGTCTAGAAGCTTGGGCCGCACGAACGTGCGCGCCGGGATCGTTCCGTGCCAAAAAACACAAGGGCAAAAGCCGGAACACTGGGCAAGGATTTGACGGCCCAATGCAGCCGAATATTGATCGGCCAAATAACTTTGTGTAACCCATTGAAATATATATGCTGCAACGCACAAAGTCGGTCAGGAAAAGACTTTTTTGTTCAACGACTTATGCGACGAGCGTCGGTAGGGCAGAAAGTAGTTTATGCAGGGTTTCGATGGTTGACATGTCCGCGACTCCATCGACTTTTTCGGGGCGAAAGTGGCGCTGGAAGGCCAAAACGCCCAATTGTGTCGAAGGTCCAAACACGCCATCGATAGGAACACCATAGCCATAAAGCGCCAGCATCGACTGAAGCGCCTCGACTGGCTGACCCTGATCACCAAGCGAAATGAACCGTCCGCCGCGCACAGGCGAAGGGCTGACCCAATGTCCGACACCTGCGTCGTAAAGCACTGGCCATGGAAATTTTTCGCCCGGATCGATCTTGCGCGCCGGCGCGATATCCGAATGCGCCAGAACACTTTCCGGCCGTATGCCGTGGCGCGAAACAATGCCCTTGCAAAGATCGATCAGTGCGTCGATCTGCGGTCCGGGATAATCAGGAAACTCCAGCAGCGGACCGCCATTGACAATTTCGATACCGATTGAGCGGGAATTGATGTCGGTCTCGCCCTTCCATGAACTTTGCCCGGCGTGCCAGGCACGTTCGCTTTCCGGCACCATCTGAACGACGCGACCATTTTCATAAACGATGTAATGCGCTGAAACTTCACTTTTCGGATTGGCGAGCCAGCTTTCTGCCGCCTCGCCCGTCTCCATGCCGGTGTAATGCAGGATCAGGAAAGAAGGACGCTTGCCGTCCTTGCGCGGACCGAAATTCGGCGAGGCATGTACATCGGCGCGCAGATGGTCTGGATCAAACGCGCTCATATGCCTTGAGGTCTTTTTCGACTTTATCCCAAGCCGCGTTGATGGCTGCGATACGCTGGTTAGCGATGGCGATGAACTCTTCCGGCACGCCGCGTGCAATCAGCATGTCTGGGTGGTTCTCGCGAACCAGGGCCCGATATTGCTTGCGTGCAGTTTCAAAGCTGACATCACGCGGAAGGCCGAGAACGAGATAGGGATCCGCCTGACCGCGCCCGACGTGCCGCGCCAGGATGCGATCGAATTTTTCCTCATCAAGCGCAAAAATTTCAGCGACCGTGCCGAGAAATATCAATTCCTCGTCGTGCAGAGCACCATCCGACTTGGCAATGTGGAATAGCCCGTCGAGGATGTCTTCTAACATCTTGCAATTGGGCTTGCCCGAGCCGCACAGCGAAGCCAACTGGGCGGCATAAGCCTCATAGCCTGCCACATCCTGCTTGGCGAGGTTATAGAGGCGCGTCACCTGATCCTGATATTGTGGCGGCACGTGGAAAATGTCGTTAAAGGCATTGACTTCCACCTGCGTCACGACGCCGTCGGCCTTCGCCATCTTGGCCGACAGTGCAATCATGGCGATGGAAAATGCTACGCGCCGCCGCGTTTCCGGATCACCTTCGAACGCGGTTCGCACCGCTTCGATGATGCTCGAAAAGGCATCGATCGCAGTACTGGTAATGAAGTCGCTGATACGGCGCCAAATCGACATACCTTCGTTTTATTCAAATTCGTTCGCAATTGCGAGAGCGATATTGTGTCGAAAAACGCGTTTTGTCGGGACCGGTTGACGCAGCATTGCTTGCATTTGGCAAAAACGGCCAGCGCAAAGCTGGCCGCTTCATTGATGGGTATAATGCCTTACTGAACGCCGAGCGCGTCCTTGATGGCTTTTTCTGCAGAGTCCGCAGCCGCCTTGACCTGATCCGCCGTCTGACCAGCTGCTGTTGCAGCATCCTCAGCCGCCTTGCGTGCAGTCGCGATTGCAGCCTGCTTCTGTTCTGCTGTCATGGTCGCAGCCTGATCCTTGATCTTCTTCAAAGTCTCTTCTGCGTTCATTGGCGCTGCCGGCGCTTCCGTGGCCGCTGGAGCAGCGGGCGCTGGGGCCGGAGCTGGCGCGGGTGTCGGCTGTTCGGCTTTTGCCGGCGGCTGTTCCGATTTCTGCTCACTCTCGCCGCAACCGGCCAGCGCCAGAAGCGAAACCGCCGCCAGCGAAACAATCAATTTACTCTTCATGGTTTCCTCTCCGAAAATGCTAAATGGCCCCTCGATTCCACCTTATCGGAAACAAGGCAGATTTGGATTTTGTTTTCGCTTTCGGTTAATTCCTGTGTGGATAACGACACATACGCAGAAAATTTGTTCCAAATGCCACAGCCGATTGCACTTGCCAGCCGGGCCTGTCTATTGTCACCCCGCGGTACAAGACCGCCTAATTTTTGCAAATCACCAATTTTGAGATCGGACGAATATTATGAGCGACAAATGGGATTTCTGGATCGATCGCGGCGGCACGTTCACTGACGTCATCGCACGCGATCCTGAAGGCCGCCTGCGTGCACACAAACTTCTATCGGAAAACCCGGAAGCCTACCGCGATGCGGCTATTCAGGGCATTCGCGATCTGCTTGGCGTCAATAAGGGCGATGCCATTCCCTCGCAGCGGATTGGCGAAGTCAAAATGGGAACGACCGTGGCAACCAATGCGCTGCTTGAGCGCAAGGGTGACAGAACGGCGCTCGTCATCACCAAAGGATTTCGTGATGCGTTGAAGATCGCCTATCAGGCGCGGCCGGATATCTTTGCCAAGGAAATCATTCTTCCAGAACTACTTTACGAACGCGTGATCGAAATCGACGAACGCGTGCGAACAGACGGGGCGGTGGAAATCGTTCCCGACCCAGATCAAATCCGCACCGCATTAGCTGAAGTCAAGCAAGCGGGCATCGATGCGGTGGCGATCGTTTTCATGCATGCCTGGAATTACCCCGCACATGAGCAGACAGCAGCCAAAATCGCGCGGGATCTAGGTTTCGGCCAGGTTTCCGTTAGCCATGAAGTCTCGCCGCTCGCCAAACTCGTTGGTCGCGGCGATACGACAGTGGTCGATGCATATCTCTCGCCGATCCTCCGCCGGTACGTTGAACACGTTGCGCGCGAACTCGGCATAAGTGGCAAGTCCAACGACGGGTCTACGCCGCGTCTTTCCTTTATGATGTCTTCCGGTGGCTTGACCGCGGCAGATTTGTTTCAAGGCAAGGATGCGATCCTCTCTGGCCCGGCGGGCGGCGTCGTCGGCATGGTCGAGACGGCAAAGCTCGCCGGTTTCGACAAAGTGATCGGCTTCGACATGGGCGGCACCTCGACCGATGTCGCGCATTATGAAGGCGATTATGAGCGCGCTTTCGATACGGAAGTCGCGGGCGTTCGCATCCGCGCGCCGATGATGCGCATTCATACGGTAGCGGCGGGCGGTGGCTCCATCCTGCACTATAGCGCCAGGCGATTTCAGGCCGGTCCCGATTCCGCCGGAGCCAATCCAGGTCCTGCCTGTTATCGTCGCAGTGGCCCCCTGGCCGTGACCGATGCCAATGTCATGCTCGGCAAATTGCGGCCCGAGTACTTCCCCGCGATTTTCGGTCCCGGACAAAATGAGCGGCTCGACCGCGAGATCGTCGTCCAAAAATTTACCGCCCTCACCGCTGAGATTGGCGAAGGCAAGACACCGGAAGAGGTCGCCGAAGGTTTCATCACCATCGCCGTCGAAAACATGGCCAATGCGGTGAAGAAGATTTCCGTGCAGCGCGGCTATGACGTCACCCGGTATCTGCTGAATTGTTTCGGTGGTGCAGGAGGCCAGCATGCCTGTCTTGTCGCCGATGCACTTGGCATGGAAGCCGTGTTGATCCATCCCTTCTCTGGCCTGCTCTCCGCCTATGGTATCGGCTTGTCCTCCATTTTCGCCTCACGCCAGCAGGCGCTAGTGAAAGTCTTCTCCCCACAAACCGTGAGCGACATACGCCTGCTTTCCGACCGCCTCTCCGAAACCGTTGTCGCCGAGATTGCGGAACAGGGCGTGCCAAGAGAGCACATCACTTCACGCCCCATCCTGCATCTGCGCTATGACGGCACAGATACGACAATCCCGATCGATTTCAGCAGTTTCTCGATCGATGAAGCCCGTGCCGGCTTTGAAGCCGCGCACAAGGCTCAGTTTGGCTTCATCTACGATAATAAAGGCATCGTCGTCGAAGCCGTCGGTGTCGAGGGCTCCGACGGTCGCGGGCACAAGCAGGTTGAAAGCGAGCAACGCCAAGACAATTCGAAGCCTGAGCCGAGCGAAACCTGCATGCTCTATTCAGGTGGAGCCTTCCACAATGCTCTCACTTTCCCGCGCGCCAACCTCAAACCAGGACACAGGGTCAACGGTCCTGCACTGATCATCGAGACCCACCAGACGATCGTTGTGGAACCCGGCTGGCAGGCGGAAATCACCGCGCTCAACCACGTTTTGATGCGGCGGATCGAGAAGAAGGCGCGCGCTGCAGCGCTTGGCACGCAAGCTGATCCGATCATGCTGGAAGTGTTCAACAACCTGTTCATGTCGATTGCCGAACAGATGGGTCTGACGCTGCAGAACACCGCCTATTCGGTCAACATCAAGGAACGGCTGGATTTCTCCTGCGCGGTATTCGATCGCAATGGCGCGCTGGTAGCCAATGCACCGCATATGCCGGTTCACCTTGGGTCGATGGACCGTTCCGTCGAAACGATCATCAAGTTGAACGAAGGTGATATTCATCCCGGCGATGTTTTCGCGCTGAATGCGCCCTACAATGGCGGGACACACCTTCCCGATATCACCGTCGTTACGCCAGTCTTCGATGCAGCGGGTAAGAACATCCTGTTCTATTCGGCGTCCCGTGGCCATCACGCGGATATCGGCGGATCGGCGCCGGGCTCGATGACGCCGCTGGCGACGACTGTGGATGAAGAAGGCGTCTTGATCGACAATTTCCGTCTCGTTGAACGCGGCCGCTTCCGGGAAAAGGAACTGACCGAACTCTTGACCAACCATCCATGGCCCGTGCGCAATGTCCATCAGAACATCGCAGATTTGAAGGCCCAAATCGCCGCCAATGAAAAGGGCGTGAATGAACTAAAGAAAATGATAGCGCAGTTCGGACTCGATGTTGTCGAGGCCTATATGGGCCATGTGCAGGACAACGCAGCGGAAAGCGTACGGGGCGTCCTCGACCGGTTGCCGGAACATTCCGAATGTTCCTATGCGACCGACACGGGTCAGACGATCAAGGTCAAGATCACGGTCGAAAAGCAAGAGCGCCGGGCGACCGTCGATTTCACCGGCACCTCGCCGGTGATGAAGAACAACTTCAACGCGCCGGAACCGGTAGCACGCGCAGCGGTTCTCTATGCCTTCCGCGTCATGGTCGAGGGTGCGATTCCTATGAACGCAGGCTGTCTCCGGCCGATCGACATCATCATTCCCGACGGTTCGATGCTCAAGCCGGTCTATCCGGCAGCGGTTGTGGCCGGTAACGTCGAAACATCGCAGCACGTCACCAATGCGCTGTTCGGGGCTTTGGGTGCGATGGCCAATTCGCAAGGGACGATGAACAATCTGACCTTCGGCAATGATGAGTACCAGTATTACGAGACGATCTGTTCAGGCTCGCCTGCTGGCCATTTCAACGATGGGACGGGCTTTGCCGGAACATCCGGCGTCCACACTCATATGACGAATTCGCGCCTCACTGATCCGGAGATTCTGGAAATGCGGTTTCCCGTCTTGCTCGAGGATTTCCATATCCGGCCGAACTCAGGCGGCAGTGGCAAATACCCCGGCGGCGGCGGCACCAAGCGCACTATCCGGTTTCTAGAGCGCATGGATTGCTCGATCCTCTCATCGCATCGTAATCGTCCGCCGGAGGGCCTCGATGGCGGCGGTAACGGTGAAGTGGGTAAGACTGAAGTGCGCCGCAAAGATGGAACTGTCGAAACCTTGAAAGCCTGCGACCAGACGGTGCTTGAGGCAGGCGAAGCCGTTATCCTTACAACGCCAACGCCCGGTGGCTACGGCAAGATCGGAGCCTGACGATGGTGCGCGCCGTCATTCCTTCCATAAGGATTTTGGATGGCGCCGATGCCGAGGCCTTCCACGCACTGCGCCTGCATGGGTTGCGCAGTGCGCCCGAGGCTTTCGGTTCAAGCTACGAAGAGGAACGCGAGCTCGGTATCGAGGAGATCCGCCACCGCCTCGATGACCGGCCCAATGCCGCCTTTGGCGCCTTCGCCGACGATGTACTTCTCGGCGTTGCCGCGTTCGCCATGAACACCAAGGTCAAACAAAGGCACAAGGGCCTGCTCTGGGGTGTGTTCGTCGATCCCGATTGGCGCGGGCATAACCTCGGAAAGCGATTGACGGAGACCGTCATCGACTATGCTCGCCTGCATGTTGATACGTTACATGCAACGGTCATGGCGGCAAACGTATCGGCACGCACGCTTTATCTGGGGCTAGGCTTCACTGTCTTTGGCTTTGAAAAGGATGCCTTGCGCGTCAATGGACAATCCTATGACGACGAACTATTGCGGCTGGACCTGCGCTGACAGCATCACCCGGCCTAGTAATGAAATCGCCAGCACAAAATCGTCACATCAGTGTGGATTCGAGGAAAATCGGGAAATACAAGGAATTAGCCGAATTTGATCACTCATGCGGCAACGCTGTCACATAGCGCGAACGAGCAATCCCAATGAGTTGCTCCTAAAAGTTGAATCAACTTGGCAATTTGTTCCACCGGCACCGTCACGGGCCTGTTACATCGAAATGTTAGGCGGGCAGGAATTTCCAACAAAGGGGATTCGATTAGATGCCGTTTGCTAGACAATCCACAAGTGCCCCTCTCCCGCGCAACGCGAAGCTTAACAAGGCGGTCCGGCAAAACAGGTTTCTGTCGCGTGCGGGAATGTCCGAGCGGCTTTTCGCCCATGTCTTCAAGGGGCTTGTCTATCCGCAAATCTGGGAAGACCCGGAAGTCGATATGGAGGCGCTGCAGATTCGTCCCGGTCACCATATTGTCACCATTGCATCCGGCGGGTGCAATGCCATGTCCTACCTGACTGCTGATCCGGCCAGTGTCGAGGCCGTAGATTTGAATACGGCCCACGTCGCGTTCAACCGACTGAAGCTCGCCGCAGTGGCAAACCTGCCCAATTACGATGCGTTCTATCGCTTCTATGGCGCGGCAGACGACAAGGCCAACCTTGCTGCTTATGAGCGCTTCGTTCGCCACCATCTGGATCCAATCAGCCGTGCCTATTGGGAAAAGCGCATGTTGTCCGGGCGTCGCCGCATCACGATCTTCTCGCGCGACCTCTATCGCCACGGTCTGCTTGGCCTGTTTATCGGCATGGGGCATCGCATAGCAAAGCTCTACGGCATTGATCCGCGCGATATTCTGAAATCGGCGACCATGGAGGAGCAGCGCGCCTATTTCGACAGCGCCCTCGCCCCGCTTTTTGACAAGCGCATGATCCGCTGGGCAACGAAACGAAAATCGTCACTGTTCGGCCTTGGTATTCCGCCGCAGCAATATGATGCGCTGGCCACTGCCGGAAATGGCAACATGGCGCAGGTGCTGCGCGGCCGCCTCGAAAAACTAGCCTGCGGCTTTCCGCTTTCGGAGAACTATTTTGCCTGGCAGGCTTTCGGTCGTGGCTATAGCGACAATGCTGAAACCGGTCCGCTGCCTCCGTATCTCTCACGCAACAACTTCGCCACCCTGCGCGACCGCGCCGGGCGGATGAGCGTTGTCAACGCATCCCTGACGGAATTCCTTGCAGCCAAGCCCGCCTCATCCGTCGACCGCTTCATTCTCCTCGACGCGCAAGACTGGATGAACGACACCCAACTCAACGAACTTTGGCACGAAATCACTCGCACTGCTGCTCCCGCCGCGCGCGTTATCTTCCGCACCGCTGCCGAGCCAACCATTCTGCCAGGTCGTATCAGCGATGCCTTGCTTGATCGCTGGACCTATCAAGAGGAACAGTCGCTTGCACTTCACGCCCGCGACCGCTCGTCGATCTATGGCGGCTTTCATCTCTACACGCTCAAGGATTAGCCCGATGTTTGCCAAGATTGAACATGGACCGCTGATGGATCGGGTCTACCGGCATCAGCGTCATTTCTACGATGCCACACGCAAGTATTACCTTCTTGGTCGCGATCCCATGATCGCCGGCCTCAATCCTCCGGAGCGAGGCAGCATCCTCGAAATCGGCTGCGGCACCGGTCGCAACCTTGTTCTAACAGGCGAAGCCTATCCGAAGACTTCGCTCTACGGCATTGATATCTCAAATGAAATGCTGGCGACGGCCCGCAAGAAGATAGTTGCAGCCGGACTGGGTGAACGGGCGCGCCTCGCATACGCCGATGCTGCGGATTTCGATCCGGAAGCGCTTTTCGGACGGCATGAATTCGACCGGATTTTCATTTCCTATGCGGTTTCGATGATTCCACAGTGGCAGGCTGTGATGCGCGAGGCCGTGAGCCATCTGAAACCCGGCGGTGCCTTGCATATCGTCGACTTCGGCGATCTGAGAGACCTGCCCGGCTTTACCAGGACCGCGTTGTATAAATGGCTGGAGTGGTATCACGTCACACCGCGTAACGATCTGTTCGATGTGGCTGATACGATCGCTGTCGAAACCAAATGTGAAAGCGAAGCTGAGCGGCTTTACCGCGGCTTTGCCTGGATTTCGGTTATTCGCCGCAGGAAATGAACGAGCCCTACTTGCACAGATCGCTTTTGGAACCTTCCGAGTTAGGACCCGCAAGGCAATAGAGCATCGACATGTCCGCCGCCGAGCGTGTGCTTTGCGGATTTGCCTCCTGCGCATCGCCGCTGGTGGTCCTGTTCAACTCGCAATCGGGGCGAAGCAGGCACATAACGGATATCCGGGCCATCGCAA
Source organism: Phyllobacterium sp. LjRoot231 (assembly GCF_964253365.1). Taxonomy (NCBI): domain Bacteria; kingdom Pseudomonadati; phylum Pseudomonadota; class Alphaproteobacteria; order Hyphomicrobiales; family Phyllobacteriaceae; genus Phyllobacterium; species Phyllobacterium sp. LjRoot231. Next base: position 2,178,425 of record NZ_CAXUQT020000001.1, on the reverse strand, counting down.
CAGCAGCCTTTTGCATGCCTTGCTGACCGGCGAAGTCTCCAGCGTTGCGCACGCGGTACCATTGGTGGACGCGCGAAATCCGGAAGAATGCTCGCGGATTGGACAGGATTGCCAATCTTGACGGAAGAGCATTGTCGGCGAAAAGATCCACCACCTGCCCGTCATAAGGCTCCGCCAGACGGCGATTGTTGGATATAAAAGTCGAATTGAATACAATCGCAGCCGTACATGGGAACGCCGCAGCCATGTGGCGCGCGAGCCCGCCGCCAAGCCCATGCCCGACCATGATATATTCGACCGGCAGATCCGCCGCACTTTGTTGAGCTTCCCTGCGCACTCTGGCGAACTCCTTGCGTGCGGTGCGATATTGATCCCAGGGATTGATCATCTGCGTAAAATAAGTGTTTTCGCTGATGAGATCGGTAAAGCTCGTGGAACTGTCCTTGCCTCTAAAAACCATCATCACCGACAGGCGATCCGCGGCGCGGCGGTAATAGACTTCCGCGTAGAAACCACCCGGCCTCACGATCGGCTCGCCTTGCGGAGCCCAGCCGAAGTAGTCGGGCTGCAGTTTGAAGCGCTCGCGCGGGATCGGTTGATAAACATTCGACGCATAGGCAGCATAGATGCCGAAATAATCGGAAATGAGTTCATTGTCGTAGTCGGGAAAGCCGCGATAATTTCGCCAGAAGCTCGGGATGGTCGGGCGGATACAGCTTCCGGTCTGGCCGACGGAAACACCAAGGTCATTCCGGTCGATCGTTACCCAGGACCCCAAAAAGGCGTTTGCGAACGCGACGAGGCCAACGAGTAAAACCAGCAAGCCAAGTCTTCTGATCATTTCCTGTCCCCAAATGGCAATGCTGCAAGCCAATGCGTCTCAAACATAGGTTGCAACGAGTAACATGCGCCAAGAATTCGTGCAGCTAACAAAATGGCACATGATGTCTGCCAACAAACGCGTGACATGAGCGCATCCGGTCATGTTAAGCAGTGTGACTCTTTGCCAAAAACCCTATATTTGGCGGGCTTTTTGCCAGGTGATTTAAGCTTGTGCCAATATTGTGCCAATAAGAACTCAAGGCGCCCGGATCACATATGCGGCGGCCCTTTCTTCGCTCTGGCCGACGTTGCCTCACCGACGGTCCTTTTCTCATGCCAAGATTTGAAGTGCTTACCCACAAGCCGGACACTTACCAAGACCTGACGAACGACGAGCACCAGTCGATCAATTACGCCAACGCGAAGACTCTGTTCAAGCTGCTGGTTACGGCCTGAAATGTCCGCAGAGCGCTGAATGACACCCCTCTTATAGGGCTCCACACGTTCTCATGTCTTCAGTTATAGGTCTTAGAAAAGGAACGGGAAACATGCAGGACAAGACAAGAACCTGGCAGACTTCTCATCATGGATCCCGGCCATATCTTGGTTCGTGAGAGCCTGGCTTGGATAAACTTCCATTCTTGTTTCAACGGTTGGCTGAACGATCCCCTGCGCGGGTTTCGCGACGCTCGCGACCTGGCCATGACCGGGCACGAAGCCTTAGGGAACGCGCAAGCAGCCAAGGAGGATGTTTCATACGTCCGACAGAACGCGCTGATGCTGACAGGTCAATATCTCCAGCAACTGCTCCATGCGCGCAGCTCATTGTTCAAAGACGGACTATGGTTGCACCTCAGTGCAGCCGGCCTGCCATGGTCCTGATAAGAGAGGCGTTCTTGGATGAACACTCGTTCCTTACAACGGCACATAGATTTTTTATATAATTTGGACTGATTCCGTCTCGAATTCATATGCGGTCAGACATTATCTCAGTCACCTGCTTTGCGGGCTGACGCTTCGTTCTACAACCGCCCGCATGAATCCGATCGGTGATGAAATGGGTAAAAATCAGATTAGGCTAAAACTGGCTCCAAAAGTTAGCCGAAGTTTTCCAATAGAATACTTCATCCTTGCAGATCTTCAGTCAGAGGGCGGGATCATCGGCCACTTTGGCGGAAAGCCGATTGCGGAAACGGTGGTGGACCGAAACGGGTCGCGGTATCACTTTGCTGGTGTCGCACCGCGCTGCAGCGACGGACGTTTCGATGTCGAATCCCTTCGCACCGGGGAATGGATCGTTGAACCCGGACTGATCTATCTTATGGAGAATACAGCCAAGGCGGCCTAAACGCATGTTGCGCGCAGCAATACAGAGGCGAAGGCAACCGCAAGTGCCCCAGTTGCGTCCCGTCTCCCATCGCGAGGAGCACGGTCTCTCATTTTACCAGGCCGTTCCCCCAATTGTCCGGGTCGAGTCGTTATCTGGAATGCGAATCTACCTGAAAGGGTATTTGCCTGATGTCCTATGTTCCTGAAACCGGGCCCCGTTGCCCCAACTGCCACGCGTCATATTTCGCGCGAAAGCCTTTCCCTGCACCTGATGCTAACGAAAATGTGCAATGTCCTCTCTGCGATCATATGGCCCATCAAAGCGAATGGTTGGACACAGCGATTCCATGCACCGTCGATCGCTCGCCTTCCCCATGAACTTGGTACTTTCCACGGGGGACAATATGCCTGTCGTGGCTTCATGGTTATGACCGCTTAGGGCCAATGTGCGCGCTTCGAACGAGGAACGCGATCGCATCGCCTCCGACCTGATGGATGCGCGGCTGGCCGAATTCCTGCGCAAGATCGGCGAATGACCAGGGGGTTTGTGCCAATTTCGTGCCAATAAAATACTTGAAAAAATGGGAAATGGCCGAACTGGTGAAATTGCTAAATTCTAGCAATTCGCCGAAAAGCCCGGGAATATGGGGTATTTTACGGTTCCGCCTTTTTATTTTCTGCTGGTGAAAGTTGAAAAGCACTTTGTTAAGCATAATGACGCATCAGTATGGATGCATCAGTTGCCCCGCCACGATTCGATTACGGAACGCCTTTATGAAACGACTTGCAGCCAGCATGCTGACACTCCTTCTCGCCGGCTGCACCACGGTGGATTATGATTTCTCCGAAGCAAAGCGACCTGTGGCCGTTCAACAGATTGCCGCCCCATCCGGCAAAGTCAGCGCGCCACGTTTCGGCGATCGCGACCCGCATGAGTGGACGGGCAAGACGCCATGGCGTTACCCGATCCACGGAACTGACATTTCCAAATATCAATCCACGGTTGACTGGCAGGCTGTACGCGGAAATCGCATTTCCTTCACCTTCATCAAGGCGACCGAGGGCGGCAACCGGTTCGATGATCGTTTTGCCGAAAACTGGGCAGCGGCACGCGCTGCCGGTATTCCGCGCGGAGCCTATCATTTCTATTATTTCTGCCGCACGGCCAAGGAGCAAGCTCGCTGGTTCATCGAGCATGTCCCTAACGATCCTGGCGCGTTGCCTCCAGTTCTCGACATGGAGTGGAACGCCGCTTCTCCAACCTGCAAGCTCCGACCCAACGCCGCCGTCGTGCGCAGCGAAATGCGGACCTTCATGGATATTCTCGAGCGCCACTATGGCAAGAGCCCGATCATCTATACGACCGTCGATTTCTTCGACGATAACGATCTGAGGCAACTTGCCAATTATCCGTTCTGGCTGCGCTCGGTTGCGGGTCATCCCGATGAGAAGTACGGGCCGCATCCCTGGACGTTCTGGCAATATACCGGGACCGGAGCAGTCCCCGGCATCCGCGGCGATGCGGACATCAACGTTTTTGCGGGCAATGAAAGCGCCTGGAAACAGTGGCTGGTGCGCAACAAGGTGCGATAAAGCTCGGACTCGGTGTTTTCTCGCCATTCTTTGACTTCACGCCATCCATATATTCGTGCATTAGCAGGAAAAATCCGCGTGTACTGGATGCGCCCGTTATCAACGAGATTTCCCTGATGAACAAACTATCGATTGCTCTTGCCGCTAGCCTTCTTGTTATATCCAGCGCTGCCCATGCTCTGGATCAGGTGGCGCCGACGCAACCGGTAGTGGCAAAGCCCGCCTGCGGTGGTGAACTGGAGCCGTGGTTCAATGGATTGATTGTCGAGGCAAAAGCAGCAGGCGTCGCCGACAAGGGCATCAATGAGCTTTTCAAGGCTTCAATGGACGACAAGGTGCTGGAACGTGATCGCGCCCAAGGAGTCTTCAATCAGACTTTCCTGACCTTCTCCTCCCGCATGGTTTCCGACTATCGCTTGAAACAGGGCGCGGTGAACCTCAAGAAATACGCAGATACCTTTGCCAAGGCCGAAGCGGAATATGGTGTTCCCGGACCGGTGATAGCGGCCTTCTGGGGACTTGAGACGGATTTCGGTGCGGTTCAGGGTGATTTTGACACGCTCAACGCTCTCCTCACCCTCTCATTCGATTGCCGCAGGCCAGAGCTTTTCCGACCGCAGCTCATCGCTCTCTTGAAGCTTTTCGACGGCGGTGTCGTAGACGCGAAGACGACCGGCGCTTGGGCGGGTGAGATCGGCCAGATGCAGATGTTGCCGACCGATTATCTCGAGCGCGGCGTTGATGGCGATGGCGATGGCAAGGTCGATCTGAAGCATAGCGTGCCGGATGCGATCATGACCGCTGCGCGTGTGATGCACGATCTTGGCTGGCGCAAGGGTGAGCCGTGGCTGGAGGAAGTAAAGCTCACGGAGGAACTGCCTTGGGAGAACGCCATGCGCACCAACCGCCTGCCCCATTCCAAATGGGCCGCGTGGGGCGTTACCGGTATGAAGGGACCGCTCGGTCCCGACGATGGCGATGCATCACTGCTGCTGCCAATGGGCCGCAAGGGCCCCGCCTTCCTGTCCTACGCAAACTTCGACGTGTTTGTCGAATGGAACAAATCGATCATCTATGCAACGACAGCGGCCTATTTCGCCACCCGCCTGGCCGGCGCAGGCCCGCTCGAACCGACCAATCCTGAAGCCGGGCTCAATCCCGATCAAATGAAAGAACTGCAGAACAAGCTTGCGGCGCGCGGCCACGATATGGGCCCGAAGATCGATGGCGTGTTCGGCATTCTCACCCGCGATGCGGTGCGCGACGAACAGATTCGCCTTGGTCTGCCCGCCGATGCATGGCCAACACCGGAACTCCTCGGCAAGCTGTAACCCTATTGCGCCGGTGCCATCGTCTCGAGCGAGGCAAAACCTTCTGGCCGATCACCTTCATCGAAAGGCGTCTCAACCTCGACAAAAGTGTCGGGATAGAAGCCGTTGAAGCGGGTGCGCAGCGACAGGGAATAGGCGCCGATATGGCCGATCTCGATCCAGTCGCCAGTGTCGATCGTTTCCGGCAGCCAGAACGGGCGTGACAGGATATCGACGGAGTCGCACGTTGCGCCGCACACCCGGAACGGCACGATTTCCTTGGGATTGCCATTTCGATGCTTTTTGGCTGGATCGGGGATGAAGCGGGCAGGTAGCGTGATTTTGCCGGTCCATGAATCCGACAGGGAAGCCCAGATACCGTCATTGATGTAGAGCCGTCTGCCCTTGCGCAAAAGAACACGCACGATCAATGAAAACGCCCGAGCGACGATAACGCGGCCCGGCTCGGCCACCAAAGGTAAATCACCGAAACCGTACTCCGCGATATCGCCGCGCAGCCGCGACATCAGTTGGCCGAGTGATGGCATCTCGACATGTTTGCGCTTGGGATCATGGCCATACTCGGCGGGAAAACCGCCACCAACATCGAGACCCGCAAAGGGCATGCCCGCACGGTTCCGCACCCAATCCGCTGAACGCAATGCACGTTCATAGGTGTCAGGGTCTTCGATCTGGCTGCCGACGTGGAAACACAATCCGACTTTATAACCGATCTTGTCCGACCGTTGCAGAAGCTCCACCGCATGTGCCGGTGCTGCGCCGAACTTCTTCGACAATTCGTATGCGGCGTGTCCCTTGGTTTGCAACCGCACATAGAGAGTTATGCTGGCCGGATCGATGTCCAGCGCGCGCACGATACGCGTCACCTTGGCGATCTCATCTTCATGATCCACCGCCAGAACACGAATGCCATAGGTTTCGAGAGCAAGGCGAATGTCCGACTGCGCCTTGATTGGGTGCATATAAAGCATCTGCGCGTCTGGTGCGACCTTGCGCACCGCTTCGAACTCTCCCGGGGATGCCACATCGAAAATGCTGATGCCATTGCGTGCCAGAGTTTCGAGCACAAGATTTTCGCCATTGGTCTTGACCGCATAAGCCGTCTCGCCCGGGAACATCTTCATGAACTGGTGCGCGTCGTCGACCAGAACTTGCGGCCGGAAGCAATAGACGGGTTGATCTGGCCGCAGGATAAGCGCTGCATCACGGGCCGAGGCGAATCGTTGCATCTGTATGTTCTGCTTCATCCGGAAGTCTTAGCAACTGAAAGTGACGGGCGAAAGTCGGATATTGCTGCAAGAAACGGGTGGCTTTATATCGGCACGCGCGTAGAAGCGATTTCCACTGCACTTTACTTGAAAGGGTGAGATTTGTGTCCACTGCTGAAGTGACCCCGCGTGATCCCCTCGCCATGTCCGGTTTTGTCTGGTTCCAGCTGCTTCTGCTTGGCGCAATCTGGGGCGGTTCCTTTTTCTTTGCCCGTATCGCAGTTCAGGTTGTACCACCGCTGACGCTCGTCCTGTTTCGCGTGATCATAGCTGCCTTGGCATTGCACCTCTATCTCTTGGGTCGCGGCATCAAGTTTTGGGACTACCGCGAACATGCACTCGGCTTTGCTGGTCTGGGACTGCTGATGAACGTCATCCCCTTCTCGCTGCTTTTCATCGGCCAGACAGTCCTTGGCGCAGGCGTCGAGTCGATCCTCAACGCAATGACGCCAATCTGGACGGTGCTCATCGCGACAGTGCTTACGGTTGACGAGAAGGTCACGGCAAACAAGCTTGGCGGCATTCTCCTTGGCATATTCGGACTTGTGGTTATGATCGGGCCCGGCGTTCTGACCGGTTTGGGTGGTCCGCTTTGGGCGGAAATAGCGGTTATCGGCGCGACCCTCTCCTATGCCTTTGCCGGCATACTCGCCAAGCGGTTCAAGGGTGTGCCACCCACCGTAACATCCACCGGTCAGATGACCGCATCGACGCTAATCATGATTCCGGTCGTGCTCGTTTATGACGGAATTCCGGATGTGGCATCCATCGACAACGGCGTCTGGTCCGCCATCCTCGGCCTTGGCCTGCTATCGACTGCTTTCGCTTACATCCTGTATTTTTCAATCGTCCGAGCCGCAGGTGCGACCAACTCTTCGCTCGTCACGCTAATCGTCCCGGTCAGCGCCATTCTGCTTGGAACAATTTTTCTCGGCGAACATCTGGCCGCCCACGACTTCCTCGGTATGGCATTGATTGCTCTTGGATTGTTGACGATCGATGGCAGATTTCTCGCCGTCCTGCGAAAGCAGCAAAAAGCCTAAAGTTTTCAATATATCCTTAGTCCCATAGCTCGAAATCCGTGGCTTAATCCTGTCTTAAATGTGGCAGAATTTGGTAATGCTCATAGGGTGTGACCTTTTTGCTGCACTGCAAAAATATACCGAGTATGCGAACATTTTATCGTGATTTGAATATTTTTATGCCGCACTAAATGGGTTTAAATTCAAAAACTTAAGATTATTGGGCAAAAAATTTCTACGGGCCATGTCACAGGACCGTAATATTTGGGCTTTTTATGTGGCAAATTTGCGCTATGCTAGAGCGGTTAACTGCAGGAGACAAACGATGGGACTAACTCGATCGATGAATGTCCTTATGATCTGTGCAGCGTTCGCATTTATTGGTGCAATGGTCGTAGGACTAATACCCTGAATTTAAATAAGAGCGCTACGAAGATGGTCTCTGACCGTTAAGCGAGTGAAACAAAGTGGAGCGGCCCGGTTATAGCAACCGGGCCGTTTCCGTTGCTAGAGCCTTTCATGCCTAAATAGAAACAGTTCTGTTTCGCGGATGGCGAGACAATCCACGCGGAAGGTGGCGAGGCCGATGCTTTTCCATCGTCCGATGCCGCCTGACAAAGTGGTTGGCCGCCAGCCGGAAACCCAGCCGTTGGTTTGCATCCGCAAACCAACAAGCTTTCAAACCCACTGGTCGAATTATCCGCATTTCGAGAGAAATGCGGTTCGACCAGTGGGCCGGGTGAATTCGGGCCAAATCCGTCGGGCTCCGGCATCGTCCGATGGAAAGGCATCGGCCTCGCCAAATCCCTCGACCTTGTCCACGAATTCCCTCCGGCAGAACGATTCTATTTAGGCATGAAAGGCTCTAAATTCATTCAGGCAGCAGCACCAGCCAGATTGGCTTCCACCGCATTGCTACCCGGACGAATGCCGATCAAGTGGCAGATGGCAAAGGGTAGATCAGCCCGGTTCATCGTGTAGAAATGGAAATCCTGGATACCACGCTCGACCAGGTCGAGCACCTGCTCGGCGGCAACCGCTGACGAGACCAAGGCGTGCGTCTGTGGATCGTTTTCCAGCCCATCAAACCGTTCGGCAAGCCATGCGGGAATGTGCGTTCCAGCCTTCGAGCAGAAATTGGTAACCTGCGTGAAATTATGGATGGGCAGAATGCCGGGCAGGATCGGAATATAGATGCCAGCGCGGCGAACCTTTTCGACATAACGCTCATAGAGATCATTCTCGAAAAAGAATTGCGTGATCGCACGCGTCGCACCATTGTCGACCTTGCGCTTCAGCATGTCGATGTCGGTAGCAAAGTCTGGACTTTCCGGATGCTTTTCCGGATATGCGGAAACGGAGATGTCGAAATCGGCGAAGGCTTTGAGACCAGCAACGAGTTCAGCGCCGTTTTCATAACCACCTGGAGTTGGTTTATAGTAAGCGCCAACCCCATTGACCGGATCGCCGCGCAACGCCACAAAGCGCTTGACGCCCATGGCAGCAAATTCGCGCACAACGGTATCCACCTCTTCCTTCGTCGCATCGACGCAGGTCAAGTGGGCGGCGGCATTGACGTCGGTTTCCGTCAGGATGCGCTTGATCGTACGGGCAGTACGTTCGCGGGTGGAGCCGCCAGCACCATAGGTCACCGACACGAATTCAGGATGAAGCGGCGCAAGGCGCGTCACCGTTTCCCAAAGCCGCTCTTCCATCACCTCGGTCTTTGGCGGGAAGAATTCGAATGAAACCCGAATATTGGTGCCGAGATCGGAACGGCGGGATTGGCGGAAAAAACTCATCATGCACTCTCCGTGACGCGGGAGGATAAATCGGGATCAGCGATCAGCAGGCGTGGGTCGCGTGCCAGCCACAATTTGACGGTCAGTTTGTCCTTGTCCTTCGGCTCAAGTTCCTGGCTCTCTTCGAGCATCAAACCAGCTTCGGTAAGCCAGTCACGCATCTGCCCGTCGTTGAAGCCCAGACGCACGTGCGCATGATTGTCGCGCAGGAACTCAAGTTCATGCGGAGCAAAATCGACGATCAACATTCGCCCGCCTGCCCGCAATGCGCGCGCGGCTTCCCGAATTGCCTCGGCCGGATTGTCGAGAAAGTGCAAGACCTGGTGAATGGTCACCAGATCGAACGATTCCCGATCGACCGGCAGCGAATAGACGTCGCCGTGGCGAACCTGTGCGTTGGTAATTCCATCGCGGTCGAGGTTTGATCGGGCAATAGTCAACATGTCGCGATTGATGTCGATGCCGACACCCCGCACGTAAAGTGGTGCGAAGAGTTCGAGAAGACGGCCTGTGCCTGTCCCAACGTCGAGCATGGCCTGGAAGGGCTTGCGACCGACGATCTTGACAAGCGCGTCTTCTACCGCGCCATCCGGGACATGCAGCGAACGGATCGCGTCCCAGCTTGTGGCATTGGCACTGAAGTAGGCAGCCGCACGCTCGCGCCGCTGCAGTTTCACCGAGGAAAGTCGTTCAAGGTCACGATCCAGCAAAGGATCGGAATAATCGAGACGATCCAAAAGGGAGCGGGCAATGTCGCCGACGATCAGCGATTCCGCCAAACGGAAATAAGCCCAGGAACCCTCCTGATAGCGATTGATGAGGCTTGCTTCAAACAGCAGCTTGAGATGACGCGATACACGAGGCTGCGACTGGCCGAGAATAGTCGTAAGGTCTGAAACGGTCAGATCGCCGCGAGACAACAGCGCCAGAATGCGTAAACGGCTTGGCTCTGCCGCCGCTTTCAGCGTATCGACCATCAGATCAAGATTGAGATCACGTTTGTCCATCATTCACCTCAAAAGACATAAAGATATGTTTATGTGAGAAATAAAATTTTGGCAAGTTGTTTTTGCCGTTGACGACAAATTTTGCCGCGTCTGAAATAGGACCGAGAATCACGCAAGGAATCCGCATGAGCACAGGAACAAACCGCCAGCGTGCAATCAACAAGGCGCTGACGCTGCTTCTCCCGGCGGTACCCTATTCGGATTCGGAACCGATAAGAGCTGCCGCCGGCGCACCGCATATGAGAGGCCTGCCGCCCCCCATCGCCGTCTGGCTCGCGGCCGTGGCGCATGTCCGGCACCAGCATACGGATTACGATGCCTTGCGCGACGAGGGGTACGACAAGGACTCCGCGCGATTCTTCGTACTCGATGCCATCAATCGGAAGTTGACGGAATGGCGGGCAACACGCCTGCTGGACCCGGACGAGGAAGATCCGAGCTAATCTCGGCGGTTCCCTGCCACGCTTCTTCGAATATCAGTTCTTCCAGCTGTAGCCTGTTACGCCAGCCGCGCCTTTCCAGTTCCGGCGTGTCGTAGAGTTCATCGACATAACCGATACAGAGGTACGCAATGATCTCGACATGACCCGGAATGCCCAGGATACGGCGCATATCCTGATCGTGGTAAATGCTGACCCAACCGACGGCGATGCCCTCGGCGCGCGCTGCTAGCCAGAGGTTCTGTACGGCACAAACCGTGCTGTAGAGATCCATCTGGGGGTTATGTGTCCGGCCGAGAACGACCTTGCCGCCGCGGGTACGATCGCAGGTGATGCACAGATTGATCGGCGCTTTGAGAATACCTTCGAGCTTCAGCGAAGCATAAAGCGCTTGCCGTTCGTCACTGAACAGCGACTTAGCTTCCTCGTTGGCGCGAGAAAAAGCGCGATGAATTTCAACCTTTCGCGCCTCATCCCGGATAATGATGAAGTTCCACGGCTGCATGAACCCGACCGACGGCGCATGGTGCGCAGCGTCCAGCAGCCGCATCAGCACATCCTCGGGGACCGCTCGCGGCAGGAACTGGTCGCGCACGTCGCGCCTTGTATAGATGGCTTTATAGACCGCAGCGCGCTCATCATCGGAAAAGCAATCAGCGGTGACCGGACCATATGAAACATCGTGCATTGTTTACTCCCAACAACGCTTGAAACCCTCCCCGCCGTCCGCGCGGTTCGAGCTATAAGGTCCGGCCGGTCTTCTGACTGAGGTTCATCTGAACCGCGCGCCTTCCGGTATATCCGTGGCATCTGCGCGGCCCATCCCCTTTACAGCGTTGGGCACGTGCCGGATTCTCACCGGCTTCCCGATTCTCCCGCAAGCGGCAGGCACCGGACCTTCAATCTATTCGCCACAGAAAGTTTCCCGGCGCAAGCCTCAGGCCTGGTAAATCCATTGCTCGGGCACGCGCACATCGACCTTTTCACCGGCGCGAATGGTGCCCGGCTTCTCGACCCAGGCCACGATGCCGCGCAGGCGCCTCGATACCCGGACGAAATCAAGCGCCGTCGTCATATGATCCTCAGTTCGTGCATGTTCGCCGATAGAGCGTCCCGCGAGCTTGCAGGGCGCATTCTGCCCGTCGACCTTCAGTGTCACGCCACCTTCGAAGAACATCAACGTGCGCGGTGGCAGCATCGAAAGCGAGGCGATCCCGTCGATGACCATATTGCCACCGATCCATTCAGCTTTCAGTGCCGGCAGACCCATTCCAGCAGCAACTTCCGCCAATTCGTCCGAGGCGAGAATGGAAAGCTGGCGCTCATTGCGCATTTCTGTATCACGCGGATACCAAGGCTCACGCCCACCAGATTTACGCGTGGGGCCGGCATGGAAATCGCCAACGATCCCATCGAAAGTGAGCTCAAGCGAAGCTGCAGGCGTCGTGACGAAATCGCCTGCGAGAGCTTCGAACAGCCCGCCTACCCGGCCGCTAAGCTTGCGCGAGGGGAGTATTTCCGTTCTGGTTTCAAACAGGTCAGTCATTGCGCAACTCCATGAAATTCCCCGCATACTAGAAATTCAGGCCACGAAAACCAGCAAATAAGCCTGATGGGTTCGTCAAAAATGGTGATGGGAGGACGTCTCCACTCTCCCACGAACATCTAGCGTGTCAGCGGCTTGTAGCTCGGACGCTTTGGATTGACGCTGTCAGGGCCAAGGCGGCGGATCTTGTCGTTCTCATAGTCCTCGAAATTGCCTTCGAACCATTCTACATGGCTGTCGCCTTCGAATGCGAGGATATGCGTCGCCAGCCGGTCGAGGAACATGCGATCGTGGCTGATGATCACGGCGCAGCCTGCATATTTTTCCAAGGCATCTTCCAGCGCCGCCAGGGTTTCAGTATCGAGATCGTTGGTAGGCTCATCGAGAAGAAGAACATTGCCGCCAGCCTGCAGCATCTTGGCGAGATGCACGCGATTGCGCTGACCGCCGGAGAGATTGCCGACCTTCTGCTGCTGGTCGCCGCCCTTGAAGTTGAACGCCGAGACATAGGCACGCGAATTCATCTCGTACTTGCCGAGCTTGATAATTTCATTGCCGCCGGAAATTTCTTCCCAGACGTTCTTGTCCGCCTTCAGATGATCGCGGCTTTGATCGACATAGCCAAGATGCACGGTTTCACCAATACGGATGGAACCGGAATCAGGCTTTTCCTGCCCGGTGATCATCTTGAACAGGGTGGTTTTACCTGCACCGTTCGGGCCGATAATGCCGACAATGCCGCCGGGCGGCAGCTTGAACGTAAGGTTTTCGATGAGCAGACGATCCCCAAAGGATTTGGTGAGACCTTCCGCTTCGATCACGACCTGGCCGAGACGCTCACCCGCCGGAATGAGTATCTGCGCATCACCCGGACGCTGATCATTGGCCGCATCGACCAATGCGTCATAGGCTTTGATACGCGCCTTGGACTTTGCCTGCCGCGCCTTGGGGCTCGCCGAAATCCATTCGCGCTCGCGCTCCAAAGCCTTCTGGCGCGAGTCGTCTTCGCGGCCTTCCTGCTGCATGCGCTTGGACTTGGCGCCGAGATAGGCCGAGTAATTGCCTTCGTAGGGAATACCGCGACCACGATCGAGTTCGAGAATCCAGCCTGTCACGTTGTCGAGGAAGTAGCGATCGTGGGTAATCAGCAGGACTGAGCCCTTGTATTCGCGCAGGTGCTTTTCAAGCCAGGCCGTGGTTTCGGCATCCAGATGGTTGGTCGGCTCGTCAAGGAGCAGCAGGTCCGGCTGCGACAGGAGGAGCCTGCAGAGCGCCACGCGGCGGCGCTCACCGCCGGAAAGGTTGGTTACTTCGCTATCACCGGGCGGGCAGCGCAATGCCTCCATGGCCATTTCGACCTGCGATTCCAGATCCCAAAGGTTCTTGGAATCGATGATATCCTGCAACTTCGCGCCCTCGTCGGCGGTCTCGTCGGAATAATTCATCATGACTTCATTATAGCGGTCGAGGATCGCTTTCTTGTCGGCCACACCATCCATGACGTTGCCCATAACGTCCTTGGTGGGATCGAGAACGGGCTCCTGAGCGAGATAACCAACGGTCGCGCCATCAGCGAGCCAGGCCTCGCCGGTATATTCCTTGTCGAAGCCCGCCATGATCTTGAGGATCGTCGACTTACCTGCGCCGTTCGGTCCGAGGATACCGATCTTGGCATCGGGGTAGAAGGAAAGGTGAATGTTTTCAAGAACCTTCTTGGTTCCATATGCCTTGTTCAGGCCGGCCATATGATAAATGAATTGGCGTGCCATAACGCGCGTCACTCCGGTGTTCGGGATTTTAGGGACATGAATTTGCGCCGTATGTAGGCGAAAGGGGCTCCTGTGGCAATGGATGGGCGGAGTATTTCGGGCATCCGCTCAGGTTAAGCTACTCCTTTGCCACACCCGCTTTCGCGTCTGGCCATTGAATGGTGGTGGGAAGACGGGCGGTCGTCGAAGCGCGTCTTGGTAGAATAAAAATGCGATCCGAAGACCGCCCGTCCGGCGTTTTTTGATCCCGTCCGTTCCGCGTCGGAAACGCCAGCGGCCAGGACTGCGCCCAGCCAATCTGCCGCCCTCACAGTGCTCGTCCAGCACGCACCGGCCTTAGTACCGGCAGGGGAACCCTTGGACAGAACTTCCCCGGACGGCGGGTCCGTTACCCGCCATCGGAGGCGCCGATCCTCTCCCCACTTCGAACGGCTCCGGAAGCAGTTCCCCATGGAAAGGACCGGATTAGAATAACCGAGGTTTGGAGGTGTTGGATAAGTAGCCACGATTATTTTTGATCGGGTCGCTTTTAAGGGTGCTGATTTGCCGGATGGCAATGCTGCTGTGCGTGGTTCGACAAGCTCACCATGAGGGAGATTGAGGATTGCATGGATAGTCGCCGACCTTGCAGATCTTGACTCCCTGCCATGAACCACTTCCCTCATGGTGAGCTTGTCGAACCACGCACAGCAGCATTGCCATCCGGACAACAAGGATAGTGGAAAAGCGGGCGCCTTCCATCCGAAAGGGCGAGCCCAAAAACGAGCGAAACCGGGCGCGGATATTTCCGTCACCCGGTTTCCCCTCTGGTGCCGCATTTGGGGAGCGTCCTCTTCTCCCCTGAACGGCCATGTAACTTGCAGGAGCTCGATGCCATCCAATCATCGCCTTCCAGGCATTTGATAGCTTACCTGCGGTTGCAACAATCGTGCATTCAATCTCTTTCGGAGTGAAGTTCTGCGGCATGTTTTTATCGATTGCAAGAGGCTTTGCAAAATAAAATTGCATAGGTTTTTAAGTGATTATTTATTGTGCAGGAACGAAATAAATTAAGCGGATTTTATCGCGATTTATTCCGCATTGACTATTCGTGCGCCACCACTTCAACTGCGACGGGAGGCAGAGAATGGCATTCGAAGACGTAGGAACGGTTGTAAGCCCGACAGGGGCGGCACTTGCCATGCGGTTTTCCGCGGCCGAGGGTCAAGCGCGCGCCATCGTCCAGATCAGTCACGGCGTCAGCGAACATTCCCTGCGCTATAAGCGTTTTGCCCAATTCCTGAACGGGCAAGGCTTCAATGTCTATGCCCACGACCACCGGGGTCATGGACTGACCAAAGCGACTGGAGCACCAGCGGGACGTTTCGCGGAAAGCAGCGGATCTATCCATGTTCTAGGCGACGTCGATGCCGTTAACAGTGTTGCTCGCAACCGTCACCCAGGCCTTCCGCTCATTCTGTTCGGGCATTCGCTTGGTGGGTTGATCGCAATGAGTTACGTGTTGAAGCATCCGGACAAAGTGGACGCTGCGGCCGTCTGGAATGCCAATTTCTCCGCAGGGCTTCTAGGCCGGATCGCGCAGGGGGTTTTGCGCGCCGAGCGTATGTTTTTGGGATCCGACGTTCCGAGTATGCTCCTGCCGAAATTCACCTTCCAGCAATGGGGTCGCAGCATTGAGAATGCGCGCACGGCGTCTGACTGGTTGTCGCGCGACCCTGACGAAGTGGATGCCTATCTTGCCGACCCGCTATCGGGCTGGAACCCGACAGTGAGTATGTGGCGCGATATTTTCGGCTTCATATTCATGGGCGCGGATAATTCGTTGCTGGCCAAGGTGCCCCGCGAGCTGCCTTTCAATCTCGTCGGCGGTGCAGAAGATCCAGCTACTGCGAGGGGCAAAGCTGTCAGGGATCTTGGAAACAGAATGAGAAAACTCGGATTTACCAATGTCACGACAACGATTTACGAAGACACGCGGCATGAAAGCCTCAACGAGATCAATCGGGAGGTAATCATGCAGGATTTTGCGGATTGGGCGACGCAAACAGTTTCGAAACAAACAATAAATTTGGAGAGTGCTTGAAATATGCCTGATGCTCCTCTCAAGGGTGTGCGCGTCATCGAACTCGCTCGCGTCCTGGCCGGTCCATGGGCCGGACAGGTTCTCGCCGACCTCGGTGCTGACGTCATCAAGGTCGAAAATCCTGTTGGAGGTGACGAGACGCGTGGCTGGGGCCCGCCTTTCATCACCAGCAGCGAAGGCGAAAACCTTTCTGCCGCCTATTTCCACTCGTGCAATCGTGGCAAGCGCTCGATTACGGCCGATTTCACCACACCTGAGGGACAGGAAACCGTCAAGGCACTTTGCCGGACGGCTGATGTCGTGCTCGAAAATTTCAAGGTCGGGGGCCTGAAGAAATACGGGCTCGACTATGAATCCCTGAGCCCCGAAAATCCGCGCCTCGTCTATTGCTCGATCACCGGTTTCGGGCAGGACGGCCCTTACGCCGCGCAGGCGGGCTATGATTTCATCATTCAGGGCATGTCCGGGCTGATGTCCGTGACCGGAGAACCCGAGCGCGAGCCGCAAAAGGTCGGTCTTGCCGTCGCCGATGTCTTCACCGGGCTCTATTCTGTCATTGCAATTCAGGCGGCGCTCACACATGCGGCGAAGACTGGTGAAGGCCAGATGATCGACATGGCCCTGTTCGACGTGCAGTCGGCCGTGATGGCAAATCAGGCGATGAATTATCTGGCGACGGGCAAAAGCCCGCACCGCATGGGCAATGCACACCCGAATATTTCGCCCTACGAGGTCGTCCCGACATCTGACGGCCATATGATCCTTGCGGTCGGCAATGACGGGCAATTCGCCCGGTTTTGCGCGATCGTCGGCCTTGATAGTCTTGCCAGCGACCCGCGCTTCCTCACCAACAGGGCACGACTGGAAAACCGTAGCGAACTGACGGTATCGATCAGGGTCGAAACGCAGAAACGTACCCGTGCCGAATTGCTTGAAGCCTGTTCCCGAAACGCGGTTCCGGCAGGACCGATAAACCGGATCGGCGAGATGTTTGACGATCCGCAGATTATGTCACGGCAATTGCGGCTTGACCTCGAAGACAGTCATGGCAGCACCATACCTTCGGTGCGAACGCCGATCGTTATGTCGAAGACGCCGCTTTCCTATCAACGGCCTTCGCCACGTCTTGGCGAGCACAGCGTCGAAATTCTTGAAGAAATGAAGGACGTATCCAATGAAAACGGGCGGTGAATTGATTGTCGAGGCTTTGGCGGCTAATGGCGTCGAGCGGTTGTTCTGCGTGCCGGGTGAAAGCTATCTGGCCGTGCTCGACGCGCTTTACGACTCAAAGATAGGCGTCACCGTTTGCCGGGCCGAGGGCGGAGCCACGATGATGGCGGAGGCCTGGGGAAAGCTCACAGGCAAGCCAGGCATCTGCTTTGTCACACGTGGTCCAGGGGCAACCAATGCCGCCCCCGGAATCCACATCGCCAAGCAGGATTCAACGCCACTGATCCTTTTTATTGGCCAAGTGCAACGCGACGCACGTGAGCGCGAGGCCTTTCAGGAAGTCGAGTACCGCCGCTTCTTTGCCGATACAGCGAAATGGGTGGCAGAAATCGACGATGCGCGGCGCATTCCGGAATTCGTCACGCGAGCATTTTCGGTCGCGACCTCGGGGCGCCCAGGACCTGTCGTTCTGGCCTTGCCGGAAGACATGCTGACGGACAAGGTCGACACCGTGATTTCGCAAGTCTGGCAGCCGGTCGAGACGTGTCCTTCTCCGGCTAGTATCGAAAAGCTCGCCGATCTTCTTCAGGGCGCAAAACGGCCTTTCATGATCCTGGGTGGGTCGCGCTGGGATGAAAATGCCGTTCAGTCGATAGCGCGCTTTGCCGAAAAATGGCATCTGCCTGTCGGCTGCTCGTTCCGGCGCCAGATGTTGTTCGACCATCTGCATCCGAACTATGCTGGCGACGTCGGGATCGGCATCAATCCGGCTCTGGCGGCGCGCGTGAAAGAAGCAGACGTTCTACTGCTCGTCGGCGGGCGTTTCGGCGAAATGCCCTCTTCCGGCTACACGCTGATGGACAGCCCTTATCCCAAGCAGACGCTGATCCACGTGCACCCGGATGCGGACGAACTTGGACGGGTATATCGCCCAAGCCTCGCGATCAACTCAGCACCCGACATGTTTGCCGAAGCTGTCGAACACCTTGCGCCACCGTCCCACGTTAACTGGCCGGGGGAAGCGGAAACCGCGCATGCATCCTATCTCGCATGGTCGACGCCACCAAAAAGCGGCCCCGGAAAGGTGGCCATGGGGCCGATCATGTCTTTCCTCGAAGGTGTACTGCCTGAAGATGCGATTATGACCAACGGCGCCGGTAACTTTGCCACGTGGCAGCATCGCTTCCACCGCTTCCGCCGCTTCGGTACACAGGCGGCACCAACATCCGGCTCCATGGGTTATGGGCTCCCGGCAGCGGTTGCAGCCAAGCAGCTTTACCCTGGCAGAATGGTCGTGTGCTTTGCAGGAGACGGCTGCTTTTTGATGAATGGCCAGGATTTTGCCACAGCGGTCAAATACAGCCTGCCAATCGTAGTGCTTGTCATCAACAACAATATGTACGGGACAATCCGGATGCATCAGGAACGCGAATATCCCGGGCGAATATCTGCGACCGACCTGACCAATCCCGATTTTGCCATGCTTGCCCGCGCCTATGGCGGGCATGGTGAGACTGTCGAGGCAACTGAGGAATTTGAAGGTGCGTGGCAGCGGGCAATTGCAAGCGGCAAACCGGCGATCATCGAAATCCGTCTCGATCCCGAAGCGATTACGCCTGCCAAGACGCTCACCGACATTCGCAACAAGCGTTAATCAACAAGGTGACCATTACAGCTTCGTAACATAAATGAGGATGGCAAGGCGGCGCTTTCGATGTTATGCAGCGCGCCTGAAGAGACAATACGAAAGCTTGCAACTTGAGCAATCCGGCAATTACAATCGTTATTCCCTGCCGAAACGAGGCCGCCAATCTAGCCTTTCTCCTCGATGAAGTGGATGCAGCCATGGAAGGCCGCAGCTACGAAGTCATCGTGGTTGACGACGGCTCAACTGATATGACGGGCGAAGCGCTAGGCGAACGCATCAAGGCCGGGAAGCCGCTGCGCCATGTCCGCCACGACAAGTCCGCCGGGCAAAGCGCGGCTGTGCGTTCCGGTGTGTTTGCCGCCAAGGGCAAGGTCGTGGTCACCATGGATGGCGATGGGCAGAATAACCCGGCCTATCTTCCGCGTCTTGCCGATGCACTGTTGGACGCCGGTCCTGCAATCGGCATTGCAGCCGGGCAGCGCCTGAAGCGTACCGACACCAAGCTGAAGCAGATCGCGTCCAGATACGCCAACAAGCTGCGCAGCGCGATCCTCAAGGACAATACGCGCGACAGCGGCTGCGGTCTTAAGGCTATACACACCCAGCTTTTCCGCGAACTGCCTTTCTTCGACGGCTGGCATCGCTATCTGCCTGCACTGGTGCTCCGCGAAGGCTACGGCGTCGTTCATGTCGATGTCGTCGACCGCGAGCGCCGGCACGGCAAGTCGAACTACGGCATTCTCGACCGCGGCCTGCGCGGCATTCTCGACCTCTATGGTGTCTGGTGGCTGCGAAAACGCCGCAAGACCGTCCCAACGATTACGGAGATCAGTCATGGCTGATGCTATTACCAATTGGCTGCACTCGGTCTTCATCGCCCAGTTCGATGCCTGGATCCTGCTCGGATTTTTCGCGCAAGGCTGCTTTACCATGCGCTTCGTCGTGCAGTGGATCGCATCGGAGCGCGCCAAGCGCAGCGTCGTACCGGTGACATTCTGGTTCTTCTCGCTGTTCGGCGGTGTGCTGCTGTTCGTCTATGCGATCGTGCGCAAGGACCCGGTGTTCATTGCCGGCCAGGGGCTGGGCCTCATCGTCTATATTCGCAATCTCTGGCTGATCGCCAATGAAAAGAAGGCGATGACGCAGGACACGTGAGCAAGGGATGTTGATGACCTCTTCCGACCTGGCTCCCGGCGGCGGCACAAAACTTCGCGCCAGCCATTATTTGCTGCTGATTTTCATTTGCCTCGTCTCCTTCGTTCCCGGCATCGCTTCCATACCTCCGCTGGACCGCGATGAATCACGCTATGTCCAGGCCACACACCAGATGGCCGAGAGCGGCGACTATGTCGACATCCGCTTTCAGGATGCATCCCGCTACAAGAAGCCGGTCGGCATATACTGGTTGCAGAGTGCTGCGCTCAAGCTGATGGGCTACGACGACAACGCACCGGTCTGGGTCTATCGGCTCGTTTCAGTGACCGGCGCGACGATCGCCGTGCTGGGGACAGCTGCTCTCGGCGCATTCCTCTTTGGCCAGAGCGCCGGCTTCATGGCCGGGCTCGCCCTTGCCGCCATAGTCATGCTCGGCTTCGAGGCGCGCGTGGCCAAGACTGACGCGACGGTGCTGGCAACTGTCGTGATCGCGCAGGGTGCGCTTGCATCGATCTGGATGGCAAGCCGCAAACAGGCAGCCGAGAGATGGGCACCGGCCGTGATCTTCTGGGTGGCAACCGCAGTGGGCGTGCTGATAAAGGGACCGATCACGCCCTTTGTCAGCCTGCTTACGATGGGCTCGCTCAGCCTCTTTTACCGTGAATGGCGATGGCTCAAACGGTTGAAGCCACTAAGCGGCATTCTCATCCTGCTGGCGATTGTGCTGCCATGGCTCATCCTGATCACGATGAAAAGCGGCGGCGCGTTCTTCAATGAATCCGTCAACAAAGATTTCCTGTCGAAGGTTGGCGATGCACAGGAAAGCCATGGCGCACCGCCCGGCTACTTCGCCCTGATCTTCGTTGTCTTCATCTGGCCGTTCGGCGTTCTTGCCATTCGTGGCGGTCTGCAAGCCTTGAGCCGTCTGCGCGAGGATCCGCGCCTCGCCTTCCTCACCGCGTGGTATGTACCCTTCTGGCTGGTGACCGAGCTTATCCCAACCAAGCTCCCGCATTACATCCTGCCTGCCTATCCTGCCCTGTTACTGATGATGGCCTGGGCAGTCGACACCGGCATTGCCACGCAGCCGTATCGCGGACGTTGGCAAATATGGCTGGAGCGACTGACGCTTTTAGGCCTCGCTGCGGCAACGCTGGGCTTTATGGGAGCAGGACTTGTTCTGCCCTATGCCATGACGGGTTCATTCTCGCTCCCAGGGATCATCGCCTTCTTTACCGCCCTTGCCGCAGGCGTCTTTGCCAGCGGTCTGGTGTTGAATCACAATCTGAAACGGGCGCTGCAAGCCTCTGCAACCTTTGCGATTATTACTCTCGTCCTGTTGACATGGGGTGTCGTTCCGGCCCTCACGCCGATCTGGCTCAGTCCTGCCATCGCCAACGCGTTCAATGCCGCCAAGCAATGCGACAACAGCGTGCTTGCTTCGGCCAGCTATGCCGAGCCGAGCCTGGTATTTCTTGCGGGTACCCCGACGATCCTCACAGACGGTGCAGGGGCGGCCAAACATCTAGTTGACGACCCGGCCTGTGCGATTTCAGCCGTGGACGAACGCGAACACGATGCTTTCATCAAGGGCCTGCCGCAAGGCGAGAAGTCGGTTGCGGTCATCGCAACAGTATCCGGCATCAATTACAGCAAAGGCCGCAAGACGACCATAACGCTGTATAAGGCAACACAATAGTCAATTGACTTGCGAGTAGATGGCACTGTGAGGCGTTCGGAACAAGATTCAACCTAACGAGCCGCAAGGGGAAACTTCGTCTCAATCCAATTTCTAATCAGTTTTCGCTCGTCGTCATGCAAACCATGACCCGTGGGAAGTACGTGGGTTGTGACATCAGCCCCGCTTCTTTCTAATTGGACTGACATCAACTTCACATCGCCCGGAGAGCGCCGTATGTCTTTTTCGCCCGCGCTAATGAATACACGAAGACTAGCGAGCTCAGGGAAATCCTTGTCAGGTGCTGGAGAAAGAGGCCGTACTAAAATCGCACCTGCTACAAGAAATGGTGCATGAAAGAGGAGTGATGCCGCTGTGATCGCACCGTTGGAGAAACCTAGAAGAATAGGCTTGGATTTTAAGACGCCCGTTTCCAAGGCTGAAGCCAAGAATTCGCATAAACGGGACGTTTGATAGCTCAGATCAACGTAATCAAGGCTTCTGTCGGCGTTTCTTTTGAAAAAAGCATAGCCCGTCTCCCACTCGACACCTCCCCTCATGGAAATGTATGGTCTATTTTGAGCTATGGTCTCGGAAAGCAGAATTAGATCGTTCTCGTTGCCGCCGCTCCCGTGCATGAGAAGCAGCGGGGTGGCACCAGTCTGGTTGCCGGCATTCACATAGCGAAATCCGTTCAGCTCCTGCATAACCGTCTCCGCTTTCGATAGGACGGCCATTACGCTTGCCTCATGACATTAAAATGTCACATAACGCAGACCCTTTTACGGCGCGAACTATCGTCGAGAATTCTCGTCATATACTTGCGTGACGTCCCCCACCAGAGGCCGCCCGACCGAGTGGTATTCCAGGCCCGAGCCCTCGAGGTCCTGCGCGTTGAAGACATTACGCAGATCGAACAGGAGATTGCCGCTCATCAACGTTGAAACCCGTTTCAGATCCAGCGCGCGATAGACGTTCCATTCGGTCAGCAGCAGTGTGATCCCTGCCCCGTCAACAGCTTCATAGGCAGACTTGCACCAGGTAACGTCGTGCAGAACGGACTCTGCCGCTTCGCGTGCCTCCGGATCATGCGCCCGCACGGTCAGGCCAGCTTTTTGCAGCGCCGGAATAATGTCCAGCGCCGGCGACTCGCGAATGTCGTCTGTATTGGGCTTGAAGGCGATGCCCAGCACAGCAACGGATTTTGCGCCGCTCTGCTTTGCCGCTTCAATCACCCGCTCGGCCATGGAACGCTTGCGCTGTTCGTTGACGGTCACGACCTGTTCGATCAGGGTCTGCGGTGCATTCATCTTGCGCCCGGTAGCGGCATAAGCGCGGGTGTCCTTCGGGAAACACGATCCACCAAATCCTGGTCCAGCGTGCAGGAATTTCGAGCCTATGCGATTATCCATACCGATGGCTCGCGCCACATCCTGCACATTGCCTCCAGCCTTTTCGCAAAGGTCAGCCACCTCGTTAATGAAGGTGACTTTCATGGCCAGGAAGGCATTCGCCGCATATTTGATAATCTCGGCATTCTCCAGCGTTGTCACTATCATTGGCGTTTCACGCAGATAGAGCGGACGGTAGACACGTTTCATAGCCGCTGCGCCAGCATCATCATGAACGCCAACCACGACACGGTCTGGCCGGAGGAAATCTTCCACTGCAGAGCCTTCACGCAGGAATTCCGGATTGGAAACCATCGAAAACGGCACATCCGGCCGTGCCTTGGCGATGCGCGCCCGCACATCCGCATTGGTGCCGACGACCACGGTCGACTTGATGACGATGACCGCATTCGGCTTCATCGCGGCGGCGATCTCATCGGCAGCCGCGTGGATATATTGCAGGTCGGCCTCGCCGTCGCCGCGCCGCGAGGGTGTACCGACCGCAACGAAGATAACATCGGCATCGGCAACAGTTTCCGCCAATTCGGTCGTGAACGTCAGGCGCCCATCGCGCGCGTTGCGCACGAGCAGCTCATCAAGACCTGGTTCGTAGATCGTAACCTCGCCTGCCTGCAACCGCTCGATAATGGCTGGATTTTTATCGACACAGGTGACCTGAAAGCCAAACTCGGCAAAACAGACACCCGACACCAGACCGACATATCCGGTCCCGATCATCGCAATCTTCATTGAACGGTCCAATCCTTATCAGTTCTTGGCGAGACGTTTCGCATATAAGCCCCGCCATGCCAATCTCAGGTTTGCATTGAGGGTTGTGCCTTACTTGCGTTGCGGCCCCTTGCGTTCAGCTGATGCCGCCCAAAGATTGACGTTCGCGTCGCTTGCATAGCTATCGATTTCGGCAAGTTCCGCGTCGGTGAATTCGAGGTTGTCGAGCGATTTAACGCAATCGACGACCTGTTGCGGCTTGCTGGCGCCAATGAGCGCGGTCGTAATGCGTCCCTTCCGGAGGACCCAGGCGATCGCCATTTGCGCAAGCGTCTGGCCACGCCGGGATGCAATCTCGTTGAGCGCGCGAATATTGGCAACGTTACGCTCGTTGAGGAAATCCGGGTTGAGCGACTTTCCTTGTGCAGCACGGCTCTCTTCGGGCACCCCCTTGAGATATTTATCGGTCAGCATGCCCTGTGCCAGCGGCGAGAACACGATGGAGCCGATGCCGAGATCTTCCAGCGTATCGATCAATCCGTCTTCCTCGATCCAGCGATTGATCATCGAATAACTTGGTTGGTGGATAAGGCACGGCGTGCCGAGCTCTTCGAGAATAGCCGCGGCCTCGCGTGTGCGGTGGGAATTGTAGGATGAAATGCCGATATACTGAGCACGGCCTGATCGGACGATTTGATCCAGCGCCATCATCGTTTCTTCGAGCGGCGTGTCCGGATCAAAGCGATGGGAATAGAAAATGTCGACATAGTCGAGGCCCAGCCGCTTCAAGCTCTGATCGCAGCTGGCAATGACATATTTGCGGCTGCCCCATTCGCCGTAAGGCCCGGGCCACATATTATATCCGGCCTTGGAGGAGATGATCAGCTCGTCGCGATAACTTTTGAAGTCATTACGCAAAATCTCGCCGAAAGCTTCTTCCGCAGAACCCGGAGGCGGACCATAATTATTGGCAAGATCGAAGTGGGTGATGCCGAGATCAAAGGCCTGACGGCAAATCGCCTGTTTGACGTTGTGTGGCGTATCATGGCCGAAATTGTGCCAGAGCCCCAGGGAAATGGCCGGCAGATGGAGCCCGCTCCTGCCGCAGCGATTATATTTCATAGTGTCGTAGCGCTTGGAATCCGGTGTCCAGCTCATGGTATTCGTCCTGCTCTTGTCCATACATCAATAGCGCGGATACGACTCCGCGCGCGCCGGACTATGGCGCATACGCATGGTGATGTCATGACATGAATCGGTAAAACTAGTTGCCAACATACGTAATTTACGTATAATACGTATATTGAGAAGGGAGCCTGCGATGAAGCAATTTACTTTTTCCGATATTAATCGCCAGTCTGGCGAAATTCTCGAAGCAGCTTTGATTGAGCCCGTGGCCCTGACCAAACGAGGGAAAGAAAAACTCGTTATCATTACGGCCGAAAAATATCATCAATTGATCGGAAATTCTCGCGCAGTTGCATATACATTGGAGAAAGCGCCTGACGACATCCATAATGAGTTAATGGAAGGCTTGGACGCAATTATCGACGACAGCGACGATGCTTAAGCCGGGTGACGTGCTGCGATACTATTATCTCTGGGCACGCCAAGCGGATGATAGGGAAGAGTCAGGCCGAAAGGCGCGGCCTGTCTGTCTCGTGGTCAAGACCACAGCGGATCCCGCTAGCCTGTTTCTATTTCCTTTGACATCGCAGAGGCCGGACCGATCGCGTATTCATTTGGCAGTAAGCGAAATCGAGTGTCGCCGCGTTGGTCTCGATTTTCCTTCGTGGCTTATTCTCGATGAATACAATCGCGTCGATGTCGGTCAGGCCTATGATTTCATTTCAACCGAACCGATCGGAGCGTTTAGTCCCGCATTCCTTCGGAAGGTTGCCATTCTCATCAAGGAAGCGTCCACAAAACGTCGCGTCCGTGCCGTTCTGAGGACGTAAATCGTCACCCCTTCATAACCTGCCCGTCATTGTCGAACCGATACGTCCGCCCTGCGTCAGGAGTGACGTAGAGCACGCCATCCACATCATATCTATGCTCGCCGAAGAGGCGCACGGTCAGCGGGCCGAAATCGGTCTGGAGATAGATGATTGTATCGGCTCCGAGGTGCTCAACATGGATTACCGAGCCCTTCCATTGGCCGGAGGTCTTGCTGACCTGAATATGTTCCGGCCGGATGCCGATGGTCTTGGCGCCCGTTTGACCAAGCTTCGCCGCATCGATCAGGTTCATCTGCGGCGAGCCGATAAAACCAGCGACAAAGACGGTCTGCGGCGAATTATAGAGCTCCATCGGCGAGCCAACCTGTTCAATTTTGCCTTGGTTCAGCACAACGATCTTGTCGGCAAGTGTCATCGCCTCGACCTGATCATGCGTCACGTAGATCATGGTCGCCTTGAGTTGCCGGTGCAGGCGCGCAATCTCGATACGCGTGTTGACACGTAGCGCGGCATCGAGGTTCGACAGCGGCTCGTCGAAGAGGAACAATTGCGGTTCGCGCACAATGGCGCGGCCGATGGCGACGCGCTGGCGTTGACCACCGGAAAGCTCTGCCGGGCGGCGTTCGAGATAATCGTCCAGCGACAGCATGCTTGAGGCGATCCCGATGCGTTCCTTGATTTCCTCCGCTGGTTTTCCCGCCTGCTTGAGGCCGAGACCCATATTGTCGCGCACCGAGAGATGCGGATAAAGCGCGTAGGTCTGGAACACCATGGCAATGCCGCGCTTGGCCGGAGGGGTGTTGTTGACCTTCTTGCCATCGATCAGGATGTCACCCGAGGTGGCGTCCTCGAGCCCCGCAATAACCCGCAACAAGGTCGACTTGCCGCAACCCGACGGCCCGACAAAAATCACGAACTCGCCATCCTTGACCTCAAGGTCGATGCCTTTCAACACGTCCACATGGCCGAAGGACTTGCGGATATTTTCAATCTTCAAAGAACCCAATGTCTTGTTCCCGTTTCTTGATTCAAATTCATAGATTAACTGGCTTGCCGGTCCGTACGCTTTCATCTGCCGCGAGGCAGACGCTGAGCGAGCGCACAGCGTCCTGCATATGACGGTGCAGGTCGAGATCTTCGCGGATCGCCTTGAGGACAAACGCCTGTTCCAGATCGCAGAGCTCCTGATGCCCAGGTTCTCCAGCCATGTTCAAAAGTTCGTCGGGCTTGGCAAAGCGGCCATCCGGCCCGGTCTTGGCCGAGTGCAAACGAATGGTTGAAGTCTTGGTGTGCGAGTCGATATCGTCCGACTTGGCGTTTTGGTCCATGACGATGGAAACACAACCGTTAGGCGAAATCACATCTTTCACGAAGAAAGCGGTTTCCGACATCATCGGGCCCCACCCGGCCTCGTACCATCCGACCGTATTGTCATCGAACAGCACCTGAAGATGGCCGTAATTGTACATGTTCGGGTCGATCTCGTCGGTCAAACGCACGCCCATGCCGCGTACCTGCACCGGCTTGGCGTCGGTGATCTGCAGCATCACATCGAGGTAATGAACGCCGCAATCGACGATCGGCGATGTTGTCTTCATCAGCGACTTGTGGGTTTCCCATGTCGCACCGCTCGACTGCTGGTTGAGGTTCATGCGGAAGACATAAGGACCGCCGAGCTTGCGCGCTTCTTCGATCAGCCGCACCCAGGATGGGTGGTGGCGAAGGATATAGCCGATCACCAGCTTGCGTCCGTACTTCTTGGCCGCGGCGACGACACGCTCTGCATCGGCAACCGTCGTTGCCAGCGGCTTTTCGACGAAAACATCCGCGCCCGCCTCCATAGCGGCAACTGCGTAGTCGGCGTGGCTGTCGGAGTAGGTGTTGATGGAAACGAGTTCTGGCGTGAGTTCCGCCAAAGCCTTGGCGAACGACGGATGGATCGTGTAACCGCGTAACTCATCAGGCAGAGGAACGACCGAACGGTTGACCAGTCCGACAATCTCGAAACCCGGATTGTTGTGGTAGGCGAGTGCGTGGCTGCGGCCCATATTGCCGAGCCCCGCCACAAGAACCCGGATTGGCTTCTGTGCCGTCATTTAACTGCTCCCGACGTAATGCCGCGGATCAACTGCCGCGAGAAGATGAGATAGAGGACGAGGACCGGCACGATCGCCAGCGTCAGCGCCGCGAGTACCGCGTTCCAGTTGGTCACGAACTGGCCAATGAACACCTGTGAGCCGAGCGTTACCGTCTTGGTGGCATCGCTCGGCGCGAGGATCAACGGGAACCACAGATCATTCCAGATCGGAATCATGGTGAAGACAGCAACCGTCGCCATTGCCGGCCTTACCAGCGGCAACACCAGCCGGAAGAAGATGGAATATTCCGACAGGCCGTCGATACGTCCGGCATTCTTCAGATCGTCCGAAACCGTTCGCATGAACTCGGTTAGGATGAAGACCGCGAGCGGCAGGCCCTGTGCCGTGTAGACCAGGATGAGCGCGGTCAGCGTGTTGACCAATCCTGCCGCGACCATGCCCTGCAGGATCGCCACGGTGCCAAGACGGATAGGGATCATGATGCCGAGCGCGAGATAAAGCCCCATCAGAGTATTGCCGCGGAAGCGGTATTCCGACAGCGCGAAAGCAGCCATGGCTCCGAAAAGCAAAACAAAGAAGATTGAGACGCCGGTGACGATGAAACTGTTCTGGAAGTAAAGAGTGAAATCACCCTGTTTCAGGACGGTCTCATAACCAATGAGACTGAATGTGGCCGGCGTTGGCAGGCCGAGCGGGTCACGAAAGATTGACGCCCGATCCTTGAATGAGTTGATGACGGTCAGGAACACCGGAAAAAGCGCGATCAGCGTATAGATGATGAGCGCCAGATGGACGAGGCCGGTACGGACGGGCGATGCGGTTGCTTTTGCCATGATCTCGATCCTAGAACTGGTAGCGGCGCATGCGCCGCTGGATGGCAAAGAGATAAAGGCAAACACCGGACAGGATGATGAGGAACATCACTGTCGCGATCGTCGCGCCCATCGATTTATCGCCGATCTGCAACTGGAAGCCGAAGAACGTACGGTAGAGCAAGGTACCGAGAATATCGGTCGAGCCATCCGGTCCCGCCAGCGCACCCTGCACTGTATAAATCAGGTCGAACGCGTTGAAATTGCCAACGAAAGTCAGGATCGAGATAATGCCTATGGAAGGCAGGATCAGCGGCAGCTTGATTTTCCAGAACTGGCTCCAGCCGGTCACGCCATCGCATTCGGCAGCTTCGAGAACTTCGTCGGGAATATTCAGCATAGCGGCATAGATCAGCATCATAGGAATGCCGATATATTGCCAGACAGAGATCAGCGATACGGCGATCAGCGCACTGCCCGGCTTGCCAAGCCATGGCGAGAACAGCGCTTTCAGGCCGACCAGATCCATCAGGTAAGGCGAGACGCCCCAGATCGGCGACAGGATGAGTTTCCAGATGAAGCCGACAATCACGAAGGACAATAAGGTTGGCAGGAACATGGCAGTCCGGTAGAACGCGCCAAAACGCAGCTTCGGAACGGACAATAGCGCGGCGAGCGCGACACCGATCGGGTTCTGCACGAGCATGTGGATCAGGAAGAAAACGAAATTGTTGCGCAGCGCATTCCAGAAGCTGGCGGCCCAGCGCGGATCGCCAAAGAGCACACTGAAATTGCCGAGGCCAACGAATACGCTCTGGTTGTCCTTGACGTTGAACAGGGAAAGCCGCAGCGTTTCGATGAGCGGCAGGATCATCACAGCCGTATAGACGAGCAAGGCGGGAGCCAAAAACACCAGAATGTGCCAGCGCCGACGGGGTCTGTCCTCAGCTCGATCGATCGATACTTCTGCGACTGTGCTCATTAAATCCGGAACCCCTGCTTATGATTTTTGGTCGCTAATGGAGCGGCTTGCGACTGCCGTTTTTAGCAATGATAGCGCAACGGCGCGCCTTGCGCTCAGATAAAGAAATAGCCGGGGCGATCGTAAGAACGCCCCGGCTATCAATCACTTACTTGGCAGGCTTGTACCAGCTGTCGAGGCCATCCTGAAGCTTTTTGGCAGCAGCTTCCGGCGTATCGGTGCCGTTGATGACGTTGGCCGATTCAACCCAGGTTTCGTTCTCGAGGTTTGGCGTGCCGCGCGCCAGGATCTGATAGGTCGAACGGATCGTCGGCTTGCACTTCTCGCGCCATGAGACGAATTCCTGCGCCAACGGATCGGCCATCTTCACCGGCGTCGAGTTCAGGCTGAAGAAGCCTGGCAGAGCGTTCGCGTAGATTTCGGCGAAATCTGGCGACGCGACCCAGTCGAGGAACTTCTTGGCTTCTTCGGCATGCGCGCTCTTGGCATTGAGACCAACACCGATGTCGTTGTGGTCGGAGATGTAGCAAGCGTCACCGGCATTCTTTACCGGCGGCGGGAATGCACCCATCTTGAACTGTGCCTGCGTGTTGAACAGGCCTATTTCCCACGAACCGGCCGGATAGATCGCTGCACGCCCAAGTGTGAACAGATTCTGGCTGTCCGGGTAGGTCTGGGCTTCGAAACCGTCGCCGAGATAATCCTTCCACTTGGCAAGAACCTTGTAAGGCTCGACCCAATCAGCATCGGTCAGCTTCTCTTCACCCTTGATCAGCTTGGCGCGGCCTTCTTCGCCCTTCCAGTAGGTGGGTCCGATATTCTGGTAACCCATGGTTGCGGCTTCCCAGAGATCCTTTGTACCCATGGCCATCGGAATGTAGGTTCCGTCCGCCTTGATCTTGTCGAGTGCGGCGAAGAATTCGGCTTCCGTGGTAGGAATGGCGATGCCGAGC
This sequence comes from Phyllobacterium sp. LjRoot231, assembly GCF_964253365.1. NCBI lineage: Bacteria > Pseudomonadati > Pseudomonadota > Alphaproteobacteria > Hyphomicrobiales > Phyllobacteriaceae > Phyllobacterium > Phyllobacterium sp. LjRoot231. Next base: position 2,147,838 of record NZ_CAXUQT020000001.1, on the reverse strand, counting down.
TTGTCGAAAGCGTCCTTGTTGTAGATGAAGCCATGGATAACCGAAGCCATTGGCACGCAGAAAGTGTCCTTTCCGTCGTCGGTCGTCCAGGCGGACTTTGCTACATCCGAGAAGTTCTTCATGCCCGGAAGGTCATTCAGGCTCGTCAGATTGCCGCGTTTGAACTGTTCCAGCGACTTGTCGAAAGGACGGCAGGTGATGATGTCACCGGCGCTGCCTGCATCGAAGCGCGCACCAAGGGCGGCATCATATTCCGTCGGAGGCGTCGGAGCGAACTTCACCTTTATGCCGGGGTTCTTGGCTTCGAAAGCTGGAATGAGCTTTTCCTGCCAGACGGCCAGATCGTCGGTGCGCCAGCTTTCGATCGTCAGCGTGGTATCGGCAGCATGAGCGAACCCGGCCGTAGCCAGAATGCTCGTCGCCATAAGCAGTGTTTTTAAAGTCGTGCTTCCCATTTTAGTCTCCTGTTGCACCCTTTTGAGCAGTGCCGTTAATGAGAGCCCGGATTCTTAACGAGAACCAAGACTCTCTTTCAGTTCCGAAAGCGCCGGGCGAAGCCTCTGTTGATTGCTTTCGAGAATTTTTGATGCATTTTCGGCGTTAGTCGCGCCAGCCGCGAGCAGGATCGCCGATTTGACCGAGCCGCCGCTCGCTTCGAGCAGGTTGGCCGCGTCCCTGATATCGCAAGCGCTGATAGCCGATACAATGCGCGCTGCGCGCTCGCGCAGCTTGATATTGTCCGCGACAAGATTGACCATATAGCCGTCATGCACGTGACCGAGCTGGATGGCCATCAACGTAGATAACAGATTGAGTGCGATTTTCTGCGCGGTTCCCGCCCCCATCCGTGTTGAGCCCGCGACCATCTCCGCCGGCGTCTCCAGCGTAATGGCGACATCCGCCTTTTCAAACATCGGAACGCCGGGATTATTGGCAATCGAGATGATTTTCAGGCCGCGTTTCTTCGCTTCGTCGATAGCGGTGAGTGCATAGGGCGTCGTGCCGCTGGCGGAAATCGCGATCAGGCAATCGCCCTTTACCAGACCCGCCGTTGCAATGTCGTTCGCAGCCTGGTTCGTGTCATCTTCGTAGGCGCCAGCGAGCCTGTTGAGACTGGCGATGCCGCCAGCAAGCAAGATGACGATACGGTCCGGGGCGATGCCATAGGTTCCGGGTAGTTCGAGTGCGTCGGCCATTGCCATCAGTCCCGAACTACCTGCGGCGGCGTAGGCAAGGCGTCCACCGGCGGCCAGCGTTTCGGCAGCAAGCAGGGAGGCTCTTGCGATGGAATCCGTGGCGTGCACAACCGAAGCGGCAGCTTCAAGCTGTGCTTCATGCAGCAACCGCAAAACATCTTCTGGCGACTTCTCGTCCAGTCCCAATGCCTTGTCGTTGCGCTGCTCGGTGCGGGTTAGTACCACTGCTCACTCCTCGTTGCGATAATTAATGCCAAAAAAATACCACTTGTCCAGCAATTCTTAAAATATTTCCGCAATGATTTAGTCTGATAGATTTTTATTCAATAAATTCAATAAGATTGAGAAAAGCACAGAAAGACAGAAATTAACGCTTGGCTATTGGTATTTTATTGGTATTCTGATTACTGGAGGACGATTGAACGTGACTTATCTCCTTGGAATTGATGGTGGCGGGACAGGCTGCAGGGCGGCATTGGCCGATTTGAGCGGCGAAGTTCTGGGCATCGGCAAGAGTGGTTCGGCTAATATCATGACCGACATGAATACGGCACGCCTCAACATCCTCGATGCAACAGAGGCAGCTTTCGCTGCTGCACAAATCGACTTCAAAGCAAGCAAATCAGTTCTCGCTGTGCTCGGCCTCGCCGGTGCCAATGTCGGCGGCAATGGCGCAAAGCTGGAGGCGATGCTGCCGTTTCAAAAATCGTTCGTCTATTCGGACGGTGTGATCGCACTTCAGGGCGCACTCGGCGATCATGATGGCACCGTGGTGATCCTTGGCACTGGTTCGGCCTATGTCACCCGGCTCGGAAACGACATTCGTTTTGCCGGCGGGTGGGGCTTCAAGGTAAGCGATCTCGGCGGTGGTGCACGGCTTGGCCGGGATCTGCTCGAAGAAACATTACTCGCCTATGACAAGTTCCATCCTGCTTCGCCCATGACAGAGGCAGTCATGGAACGGTTTGGCGGGAATCCGCACCGGATCGTCCAATTCGCACATTCGGCAGCTCCAAGTGATTTCGGCACGTTTGCTCCAATCGTGTTTGAGTATGCGTCACAGGACGATGCGGTCGCTCTTGCCCTTTTGCAGAAAACTGTCGGCCAGATCGAAGAAGGGCTTGACGCCATCATGTCTCCTGCCCCCATGCGGCTTTCCTTGTTGGGTGGCCTTGGTGCTTTTTATGGACCCCTTCTCTCGCCGCATTATCGGGCCATGCTGCAGGCACCGCTGAATGACGCGCTGACAGGCGCTGTCCAGCTTGCTGCACGCAATTTCGCCTCGACATCGGCGGAGGTTACCCATGGGTGACGGCCTGATCGATATCCTGCCCTCGCTCAACGACAGTACTGCTGCCGGTGGTCCGCTTTATGTGAAGCTGCAGCGGCTGATCGAAAATGCCGTGCGTGACGGAAAACTTCTGCCAGGAGATGCACTGCCGCCGGAGCGTGAACTTGCCGTCATGGCGGATATATCGCGGGTGACCGTACGCAAAGCCGTCCAGGGTCTTGTCAATGACGGCCTGCTCGTACAGCGGCATGGCTCGGGCACATTTGTTGCACCGCGTTCCGCACGCGTCGAGCAATCCTTGTCGCATCTCACTTCCTTTACCGAGGATATGGCAAGGCGCGGCATGATTGTCCGCTCGACGTGGCTCGACCGCGGCGTCTATGCACCTTCCCCCGAGGAAATGGTGACGCTCGGCCTGTCGTCCGGCGAAAAGGTGGCGCGGATCAGCCGATTGCGCGTTGCCAATGACACGCCAATGGCGATCGAACGTGCCGCCTTATCCGTTCATGTGCTGCCAAACCCGGAACTTGTCACGCTTTCGCTGTATGCGGTACTGGCAGAGAGCGGCAATCGCCCGGTCAGGGCGATCCAGCGCATTTCTGCGGCCATCTTGAAAGAGAATGATGCTAAACTGCTCCAGGTTCCGGCCGGCTCGGCCAGCCTGAACATCGAGCGCATTTCCTATCTCGAATCCGGGAAGGTGATCGAGTTTACCCGATCGATCTACCGTGCCGACGCCTACGAATTTGTCGCCGAGCTGAAACTCGGCGAATCTTCAGAAATTTCAGGAGCAGTGCTTTGACCACCAAGACGACCCTCATGCGGGAAGAAATCCTGTCCATTCCCGATGTGACGGCACGATTTCTCGACGCGTCGCGCGACACACTTGCTGCGGCCGGCGCGAAGTTGCGTGAAAAGAATCCGCCTTTCCTCGCGTCGATCGCTCGCGGATCATCCGACCACGTGAGTGCCTTCCTGAAATATTCGAGCGAGCTCACCGCTGGTATTCCCGTCGCCTCGCTCGGGCCTTCCGTGGCTTCGATCTACGGCGTGACGCTCAAGCTTGGCTCTGCTGCGACACTGTCCATCTCACAATCGGGCAAAAGTCCCGACATCGTCAGCATGACGAACGCAGCCCGCGAAAGTGGCGCGCTGACCATCGCCATCACCAATGTCATCAACTCCGATCTCGCTAGTGCCAGCGACTTTCCGATCGACATTCTGGCCGGGCCCGAGCGCAGTGTCGCCGCCACCAAATCATTCGTCAGCTCGGCCGTGGCCGGTCTTGCGCTGATCGGCCATTGGACCGAAGACAAGAAGTTGCTTGCCGCCATCGACGACCTTCCCGCCGCCCTGGCCAAGGCAGTCGCCTGTGACTGGTCGCCCTTTGCAAGCGCCGTGACCGATGAAAACTCACTGTTCGTTCTTGGACGCGGACCATCGCTCGCTATTGCCAACGAAATGGCGCTGAAATTCAAGGAAACCAGCGCAGTCCACGCCGAAGCCTACAGTGCTGCCGAAGTCATGCACGGGCCGAAGGCAATCGTCGGCAAGGGCTTCCCGATCCTCGTTCTCGCCGCGCGCGACGCAGCTGAGGACTCCCTCGTGGACGCTGCAAATCGCCTTGCCGAGCAGGGCGCCGCTGTGTTCCTCACGTCGGCCAAACCATCGAAAGCGATCGCCCTGCCCTTCGTGGCGACATCGCATCCTTTGACCGACCCGCTTGCGCTGCTTGTTTCCTTCTATGCTTTCGTGGAAGGCTTTGCACGCAGTCGCGGACTGAACCCCGATGAGCCGCCGCACTTACGAAAAGTGACTGAAACCATATGAGTACCGTTTATGCCCTCACCGGCGCCGAGATTTTCGACGGCGAAACCTGGCGCACCGATTCAGCGGTGGTTGTCGACGGTGATGTAATCAAGAGCATCACAGCATTATCAAGCTTGCCCAGCGATATTCGCCGGGTCGAGTTGAAAGGCGGCAAGCTTGTACCGGGTTTCATCGACATCCAGGTCAACGGCGGCGGCGGCGTGCTCCTCAATGATGGTCCGAGCATCGAGGCGATCCGCACCATATGCGATGCGCATTTCGCCTTCGGCACGACTGCCCTGCTGCCAACGCTGATCACCGACACGCCAGAAATAACAGCGGCTGCTATCGCTGCCGGCAAGGCTGCGGCGCAGGAAAAAGTTGCGGGATTCATTGGTCTGCACCTCGAAGGTCCGCATTTATCGCTGACACACAAAGGCACGCACGACCCAAAACTGATCCGGCCGATGGACGACGCCGATCTCCTTGCCATCATCGAGGCGGCGCAGGAATTGCCGGTTCTGCTTACCACCGTTGCACCGGAAACGGTCCCGGTGGACAAGATCAGGGCGATGGTCGATGCCGGCGTGATCGTCAGCCTCGGTCATAGCGGCGCTTCCTATGAAGTCGCTTTGGCGGCCAAGGATGCGGGCGCAACCATGGTGACTCATCTGTTCAATGCGATGAGCCAACTCGGTCATCGTAGCCCGGGCGTGGTCGGAGCGGTGTTGCAATCGGGCGAGTTGTCCGCTGGGTTGATTGCCGACGGCTTTCATGTCGATAAAGCCTCGATGGCGATCGCACTGCGTGCCAAGCAAGGTCCGGCGAAGATATTCCTCGTCACGGACGCCATGTCCACGATAGGCACTGACATTACCTCGTTCACGCTGAACGGCCGCAACATCACACGCGCGGGTGGACGTTTGACACTGGACGACGGCACACTGGCCGGTGCCGATCTCGACATGATTTCCGCCGTGCGTTTCGTTCATCGCGAACTTGGTCTGTCGCTCGACGAAGCGCTGCGCATGGCCTCGCTCTATCCGGCGCAGAGCATTCGCATCGATCACCATTATGGGCGCTTGGCGCAGGGCTATGCCGCCAATATCGTGCATCTCGACGACAACCTCGACGTCGATCATGTCTGGATCGACGGCGACGTTCACTACGCGTGTTGACGGAATAGTTCGACTGGTCATACTTATCGGCATCACCTCATTGGAGAACCGAGATGGCCAAGGACGCGCTGATCGTCATCGATGTGCAGAATGATTTCTGTCCGGGTGGCGCGCTAGCAGTGAACGGCGGTGATGAGATCGTCCCGATCATCAACAAGCTGATCCAACGTTTCGATCGCGTCGTCCTCACGCAAGATTGGCATACACCCGGACATTCGAGCTTTGCATCGTCGCATCCTGGCAAAGCGCCGTTCGAAACAATCATGATGCCCTATGGTGAGCAGTCGCTCTGGCCCGAACACTGCCTTCAGGGATCGGCTGGCGCGGATTTCCACCCGGATCTTGTATGGACGAAGGCCGAGCTGGTGATCCGCAAGGGCTTTCGGCCGCATGTCGACAGCTATTCCGCCTTCTACGAAAATGACCACACAACGCCGACAGGCCTTGCCGGTTATTTGCGCGAGCGCGAGATCACCAATGTAACCTTCGTCGGCCTCGCGACAGACTATTGCGTCGCCTATTCTGCACTGGACGCAGTGGAGCACGGTTTCGCCGCCGAGGTGTTGCTCGATGCATGCCGCGGCATCGATCTTGGCGGTTCGCTCGCTGCGATGACATCAAAGATGCGCAAGGCCGGTGTCACCCTCATCTGAACATCGAAAGTGAACAGCTGCGCATTTTTCGAGCCAGTTGGTGCGGAAAGCTATGTCTACGGTATTATCGGCGGCGAGCGTGTCGTGGTGCGGGTTCCGGGACGATCAAGTTCGCAGACCGACGATCCTTTGCGGGAGATCATCCCTAAGGACAAGCTGCATTTGTTCGGTGCAGACGGGAAGTGGGTTTAACTGCTTGTCCCCTCCCTGCAACGGGAGGGTTTGCTATAGTTTGCGCTCACCGCCTTCGACAAAATTACCAGCTCGGAACAGCAGCACCTTTGTACTTGTCCAGAATGAACTGCTTCACCGGATCCGAATGGTAGGATTCAATGAGTGTCTTGACCCACGGCTTGTCCTTGTCAGCAGTGCGAACAGCAATCAGGTTGACGTAAGGCGCCTTCTCGCCTTCCTTCAGAATCGTGCCGTTCATCGGATCAAGTCCTGCTTCGAGGGCATAATTGGTGTTGATCGCAGCCGCGTCCACGTCATCAATCGAGCGTGGTAGCTGGGCGGCATCAAGCTCGACGAATTTGAAATTCTTCTTGTTCTCCGTGATATCGGCTGGTGTGACCTTCAGGCCGGCACCATCCTTCAGCTTGATAGCCCCCTTGTCAGCCAGGATGAGCAAAGCACGCCCGCCATTGGTCGGGTCATTCGGAATCGCAATGGTAGCTCCATCCGCCAACTCATCGAAACTCTTCACTTTTTTCGAATAGACGCCCATCGGGAAATTGACCGTATAGGCGACGTCGACCAGATCGAACTTGCGGTCGGCGATCTGATTGTCGAGGTAAGGCTTGTGCTGAAAGGAATTGGCATCAAGCTCTCCATCGTTCAGCGCCTGATTGGGCACGACATAGTCCGAGAATTCAAGAATCTGGATATCGAGACCCTTCGGCTTGGCGACTTCAGCGACTTTTTCAAGAATCTGCGCGTGCTCGCCCGGCGTCACGCCGATCTTGATCGTTTCGGCCAGCGCACCGGTCGCGCTCAGAACTGCTGCCAACGCGGCAACACCAAGTATTTTCTTCAACATTTCAAACTCCTGCTTTCATAATAATTCAACGGGGACGGCTACGCTTGTCGAACTGCCGCGCCAGCCGGTCGCCAGCGCTCTGGACGAGTTGCACAAGCACGATGAGCACGACAACGACTATGGCCATGACGTCGGGCATGAAGCGCTGGTAGCCATAACGGATGCCAAGGTCGCCGAGACCACCGCCGCCGATCGCGCCGACCATGGCCGCATAGCCAATCAGGCTGACGATCGTCAGGGTCAGTGCCGAAGCAATGCCGGGCCGCGCCTCGGCAAGCAGGACCTTGAACACAATCTGCATAGGACTCGCGCCCATGGCGCGCGCTGCTTCGGTCAGGCCAGGATCGACCTCGCGGATTGCCGTTTCAACGAGACGAGCAACGAAAGGAATGGTCGCGATCGTCAACGGTACGATAGCGGCAGTGGTCCCGATCGACGTTCCTGCAACAAGCCGCGTGAATGGAATGATGGCAACGACCAGGATGATGAATGGCGTCGAACGCGTCGCATTGACGATGAGACCGAGCACCTTGTTGACCGAAGGTGCAGGAAAAAGCTCGCCGCGACCGCTCGTTGCAAGAAACACGCCAAGCGGAATACCGAACAGCGAACCGATCAATCCGGCAACGGCAACCATATATAGCGTCTGGCCTGTGGCCTTGATGATGAGAGCAACAATATCAGCGGACATAACCGACCACCTCCGATGACAGGCCATGATCGGCAAGGAACTGCCGGGCCTCGGCGATTTTTGCCTCATCAGCGCGCAACGAAACGACGAGCATGCCGAAGGGACGCCCGGCGATTTCATCCACGGCGCCAGCCAGAATATTGACCTCGATGCCAAGATCGCTGCCAAGACGAGCCAGCATCGGCTCTGTCGCATTCTCGCCCTTGAAGATGACGCGGAGAATGGTGCGAGAGCCGGGCTGCGGCTGGTCAGTCAGGCGGTTGGTCAGGAACTCCGGCAAATGCATGCCGGCGAGACCGCCGAGAAGCGCCCGGGTTGTGTCGTGCACATGGCCGGTGAAGACGTCGAATGTCGAGCCCTGCTCGACAATGCGGCCGCCATCGATCACCGCCACGTGATCGGCAATAGCCTTCACCACCTCCATCTCATGGGTGATCAGAAGCACTGTAAGACCCAGCTCCTTGTTGATTTTTCTGAGCAGAGCAAGGATCGAACGCGTCGTTTCAGGATCCAGTGCCGATGTCGCCTCATCGGAAAGCAGAAGCTTTGGCTCAGTGGCCAGCGCCCGTGCAATGCCGATACGCTGCTTCTGTCCGCCGGAGAGTTCGGAAGGATAGCGATCGCGCTTGTCGGAAAGGCCAACCAGATCAAGCAACGGCGTGACTCGCTTTTCGATGGCTTGCTTATCCATGCCGGCGATTTCCAGCGGCAGCGCAATATTGTTGAAGGCAGTGCGCGAGGACAGCAGATTAAAATGCTGGAAGATCATGCCGATCGAGCGGCGCACAGTGCGCAGACTTTTCTCGTCCAGTCCAGCGATATCCACGCCATCAACGAGGACACGGCCAGAACTCGGCTTTTCAAGCCCGTTGACGAGCCGGATCAGAGTTGATTTCCCCGCACCCGAACGGCCGATGATCCCGGTTACCGATCCACGCGGCACGACAAGGTCGATATTCTCTAACGCCACCACTTCGGCGCCAGTTTTCCCTGCCGCAAAGCGCTTGGCAACGCGTTCGAATACCACCATAGGATTGGCCGTCTCAGGTGCAGTCGCTTCATTGCTCGGAAGCACTTGCGGCGTGCTTGTTGCCGTATTTTTTAGAACAGTCATATTCATTTGCGGAGCTCGCACATCCGCCCTGTTGCCTTTTTAGGGTCGTCTATACAGACCATCTTCGATTTTCGATAGACCTTGACAACAGGCATGAACATTTCAGCTCGATTTGCGACAACATTTTGTGGTGGGGAGGCCCCTTAGACCGTACCGACAATAGAAAATGTTCTTCCGCACCGACACGCAGTACATTTCATATTTTGGCCAATTGCGGGAATGTCTTTCCAAAACAACTGCACCTGCTGCCTGGTTTCAATTCCAGGTCGCACCGCTTTGAATGAACCTTTCGATGCAGTGCTCCTCGGTTTCGAATCTGCGAGCTTGAATTCTAGGCAATTTGGGGTAATTCTAAAGAGCTACTATGCCCGTTCAATACTGAGCAAATTGCCGAATTGTCCGGATTGACCGGGCGAATACATTTAAATAAAAAAATGCTGTTTTGTGAAAAATACTTCGTGTTTGATTGCATAAATTGGTGATATACATACCGTTGAATAAAATTCTGGATTTTTTTGTCACTAATACCCTGTAGTCGCAAAACTCATCTTAACCACTGTAAGCCATTGGGACATAAAGACATTGGTAACTATTAGAAAAAATGCTAAGTATATTAACCAATGCCGAACGTAAAAAAACTAACATGGGTTAAAGATGAACTCACCTGCCTGAGGTCTGTGCGTGCGATTGTCCAATTTCCATACCTTTGACGCTATCCGGTCGATGTTCGGTATGCGGGGCGCGATCAACCCGGCAGTGAAGCGTCGTGTCTATGCCGAGCAAATGGACGTCGCACTGAGATTGGCGCCTTTTACGGTTCTCGTGGCGATGTGCGTTGTGTTTGTCGTCGCGTTCGTTTTCTGGGATCTCGGCCCCCGCCCCTATCTTGCCGGTGTGTCGATAATGGTCGCACTCATGACTGCGGGCTCACTTTTCGCCTGCTGGCAATGGTACAAGGTGCCCAAGGTCAAGGAGCTTGGCTTTGATGCGATCAAATACCTGATCATCATATCCGCACTCTATGGCATCTGCCTTGCCAGCATTCCCCTGATGCTGTTTCTCGATGCCGATCCCTACCACAGGCTTTTGATTGCCTGCACGGCGGCCGGGCTGATGGCGACCGGCATCGGCGTCGCCGTGGTGCCGCTTGCCGCGATTGCCTATTCAGGCACGATTATTACCGGTTCGTTTTTTGCACTCGCTTCAACCGGCGAGGATTTCTTTCTGTTCATAGCGATCCTGCTGGCGTTCTATGCGCTCTTCATTCTCTTCACCATTGTCCACATGAGCAATCTTATTGTCATGCGCACGTTGGACCAGATCAAGGTGGAGCAGCAGAAGGAAGTCATCAGCCTGCTGCTATATGACTTCGAAGAAAACGCCAGCGACTGGATTTGGGAAACCGACGCTGATCTCAAGCTTCAGCACACATCGCCGCGTCTGGCGCAGATTGCCGCAAAGACGACCAAAGAACTGCAAGGCATGCCCTTTGCGCAATTGTTCAAGATCGACCAGTCCCATGCGGAAGAAGCCGTCAAGGTCGGGTCGATCTGGCAAGCTATCGAAAACCGAACGACTTTCCGCAATCATATCCTGCCCATCAACATCAGGGGCGAGACCCGCTGGTGGTCGCTTACCGGCAAGGCCATTTTTGACAATGCAGGCCAGTTTGTCGGCTATCGCGGCGTCGGCTCCGATGTGACCGCTGCGAAGCAGTCGGACGACCAGCTGTCCTACCTTGCCCGCTATGATGTGCTGACCGATCTGCCAAACCGTACACTGTTCACCGACCAGCTTTCACAAGCTACCAAGGACCTCGAGAAGGGCCTGCGTAGCTTTGCCGTTTTCTGTATCGATCTCGATGAATTCAAGACGGTCAATGACAGTTTCGGCCACGGCATCGGCGACCAGCTGCTCAAACAGGTGGCGGATCGCTTGCGTGGTGCAGCACCCGCGACCTATGTGGTCGCCCGCCTGTCCGGCGACGAATTCGCCATTCTGGCGCGCGGCGCCGATCAGACCGCTGCCACCGAACTCGCCGAGCAGCTCGTCCAGAGCATCGCACAGCCCTTCTGGATCGACGGTATCCAGATCAACATTCATATCAGCGTCGGCATCGCAATTGCTCCGACCGACAGTGTCAATGACATCATGCGCTGCGCCGATCTGGCGCTTTACCGCACCAAGAACGAAGGCCGCAACAGCTTCCGTTTTTACGAGGTGGAAATGGATGCGCGCATCGAAGCCAAGCGCGCGCTTGCCATGGACCTGCGCGGCGCGCTGGCGCGGGACGAGTTCATCCTCCATTTCCAGCCGATCATCTCAGCGCAGACTTTGAAGACCGTCGGCTTCGAGACGCTGCTGCGGTGGAAGCATCCGGTGCACGGATTCATCTCGCCGACGATATTCATCCCGATTGCGGAAGAGACCGGCAATATCATTCCACTCGGCGAATGGATCATTCAGGAAGCGTGCCGCATCGCCGTGTCATGGCCGCAGGACATCCACGTCGCGATCAATATCTCGGCGATCCAGTTCCGGCATTCTGACCTTGCTTCGATCGTTCGCGATGCATTGACCAAGAACAAGTTGAAGCCGAACCGCCTGGAGCTCGAGATTACAGAATCGGTCTTCCTCGAAGCCAACGTCGCGGCAATTTCACTGTTGCGCCAGTTCCGTGCCATGGGCGTCAGCATCGCGCTCGATGATTTCGGCACCGGCTATTCCAGCTTGAGTTACCTGCGCAAGATGCCGTTCGACAAAATCAAGATCGATCAGTCCTTCGTGCGCGACCTCCCCCATAACAGGGGAAGCCTCGCAATCATTCGTGCAGTCATGGGTCTTGGAGCCAGTATGGGCATGAAGATCACTGCCGAGGGTGTCGAGACCCGCGAACAGCTTGCCTGCCTGCAGAAGGAAGGCTGTGACCAGGTGCAGGGCTTCCTGTTCAGCCCAGCCGAGCCCGTCGAGAAAACCTTCGAGCTACTCGCCTTCGACCGAGATCGTTATCAGGTCGCCAGCTAAACAAAGCAAAGCGTCAGGCCTGGCGCTTGACGGCTGCATCCTGAATGTTTGCTGGCCGGTAGCTCGGAGAGAGGCGCGAATCCTTGGGCCAATAGGCCAGGAAGCCTTTGATCACCTCACCCGGAATATCGAGCGGATTGTAGTGCTCGCGGTCGACGAACATCAGCGACTGCTCGCCATGCCCGAGCAGCCCCTGCGCAGCACTATGGATTTCATGCTGCAAGGTCACGAACTTCCGGTTGTGGCGCGCAATCTTGATGCGCACGGTGATCTGTTCGAATTCCTTCGACTCGCGCCGGTAATCATGGGTGAATGAGCGCGTGAGAATATAGAACCGCGTCGTTGCGAGGTCGAAGTCCGGCATGCAGACGTTGAAGAACAATTCGCGTGCCTTGCCCACCCAGCGGACATAATTGGCGAAGTAGACATTTCCGACCGAATTCGTATCGTCATAGGTCGGAACGAGCTGCATGACGAACCACTCGCCGTCGAAACCATGCGATGGTGTAATGTCGTCGCTTCCCGGGACACCAGCGAGCGGTGAAGGCGACATCATGCGAATAGGCTGGTCGACTATCTCGACGGGAATGGCCCTCGAGGCCGGTCCGAATAAGTCAATGATGACCGGCAAGGCACCAATCAAGCCGATGAACGGCGAGATGAGCAGGAAGCCCGGCACCGGCTGGATATAGCCGATTATGAATATGAGTGACGAGCCGCAACCGATCATAAAGCTGAGCACCGGATCAAACCTTGGCTTTGCACCCAGCGCCTCACACACCAGGTTGGCGGACGCACTGACGAACAAGGTCGCAAACGGCATCATGAAATACATCAGCGAAAAATTCGCAGGCACAGCGGTGAAGGCGATCCAGGCGGCACCGATCAACAGCCAAAGCGGTGATGAAGCAACGCTATCTGGAATCAGAGCCAGCAGTGGACTGTTGCTGCGCAGGTTTTTGCCCTTCAAGAACCACGATGTTGCGCAATAAAAGCTGTCCACGGTTGAAGCCAAGGCAATAACAGTCCAGATGACAAAGGCAACGGCCAGATATGGCTGGCCATTTTCTGCCGCCAGCACGGTGGCCGCGGACACAGATCCCTGTGCGCTCGGCAGGCCATCGATGGAAAGAATGCTGCCTATCGGGCCGACCGCCGAGGCCGTCAAGGCATTGAGAAACAGAAATCCGAAGAACATCAGGGCGCCGACCCCATAGGCCATGCCCACATCGCCACCTTCGCGCTTGATGGTAACAGCCCGTTGCCAATGCTGGATATCGAGCCAGGGTCCGAGCAGGAACCCGATCAGCGTTGGCATGATCAGCCCATAGAAGCGGCTATCGAACTGTTGAAGCGGCACACCCGGATAGTCCGACGTCTGACGCAATCCGACAAGCAAAACGATGCCGGCAGCGACGCCAATCACCGTATACACGATGTGCAATAGTTTCAGTTGCTGCAGCGAAAGCGCGTGGCCGATGGCACACGCAAACAACAGCAACAGGGCAACGCCGAGCGCCGAGCCCTCGCCGACGATAGGCTGCCAGAGATAGGCGACGAACCCGAAGATCGTGACGACCAGAGCGGCCATCTGAAACAGCAGGAACACACCGGCGTAACGGCCCTCAATCTCTTTTATGATCTGGTCAGGCGAGCGCTTGGTACGGCCGAGAATATAGCCGAACAGCCAGAGCCCGCCGACATTGGCTATGGCAAAACCGAAAAAACCAAGCCAGCCATAGGTCAGTGTGACGTGAATGGAGTAAAAGAACCCCAACCCCCACAGCCAGGATAAGCCTATTGTTGGCGCCCACAAAAGATTCCGCACGACCGTCATGACTATCCAGCTTTTCAAGAAACGCTGATTTACAGCACCCTACTTTAGTCGATGTTATTCGCTGAAATAAGTCAATGTTCCGCTCTTCGCACATCCGTAAAGAAATAGCGATTTTTTTACTGTAATCGCATTCTGGGTGTCAGGCGATGAGCGGGCCATGAACTTATCCGGTAACAAATATACAACTCGTTCACCATCATAGCGTGCAATGGTGTCCAAACCGTTGCGTTCTTCGATCAAACAATCGTTCCCTAAATGACATCGTGCGGATCGGCCCTGGTGGCAGCCCAGATGCTGAGCCTGCCGCGGCCGTTGCGTTTTGATTCATACAGCGCGCTGTCGGCAAGGTTGAGAAGATCATCGGGTCCCTTCACGGTCGCGCGACTTGCATCGTTGAGAGCTGCCATGCCGATACTGACCGAAATCATGCCAGTCGGACTGTCGCGATGTTCAAGCTGCATCGCGGAAATGGCATCGAGCATCTGCACAGCTATTTCGGACGCCTGGTCCGTGGCAACGCCGGATAGAAGGGCTGCGAATTCCTCACCGCCAAAACGGGCAACGGATCCATCGCTTTGTTTGATGACCTTGTTCAGAGCGCGTCCCACTTGGATGAGGCACTTGTCTCCAGCCAGATGCCCGTAGAAATCATTGTAGGCCTTGAAATGATCGATATCGACCATTAGCACCGTCAGCGTCTCCCCACTGTCGGTGGCGCGCACGAACTCGCGTTTCAGCAGGTGGCTGAACTTCCGGCGGTTCGGTAGATTGGTCAAATGATCGCGTTCGGACTGGTTCTTCAGTTTGCGGTTCGCTTCGAGCAATTTCTGTTCCAATTCCAGCCGCAACTGAACCGTCGTCGAGAGCTGTTCCTCGACAAGTTTCTGCGCACTAATATCGACGCTCGTCGCCAAGAGCCGCAGCGGTGAACCGTCTGGACCATATTCGACGATCTTGCCCCGGCTTAAAATCCATGCGTCGCCACCATCGCCACGCTGCACGCGGTAGACCGCTTCAAAGTGCGACTTGTGGCCGCTGACGACATCTTCAAACGCCTGAACGGCCTGGGCCTTGTCGTCGGGGTGAACGATATCCCAGGCAACACTGTCTTTTTCTCCGCCGTTCGGATCAAGGCCGAGCAGTGTTCTATATTGCGGCGAGCGCCAGACACGCATTGTCGCAATGTTCAAATCCCATATCCACTGCCCGGCGCTCTCCAGTGCGTAGGACGTGCGCTGCTCGATTTCCTGCAGCTTCTGGGCGATCTTCTTCAAATTAGAAATGTTGGTGTAGGCAACGGAAATACCGGTGAACTCATCCAGATCATTTGTCACGGGAGCGCCTGAAACCATGAAGGTTTCTTCGGCGCGCTGTACCTCCTGATCGGGAATCGTCGCTCCTGCCAGAGCCGCCTTCAGGCTCTCGCGCAAGAGAGGAGCATGATCGGGTAGAATGTCTTCGACGGGCTGGCCGATAGCTTTGTCGCTTGCAATACCAAGCATGCGCGAAAGCTGATCATTGATTGTAACGAAGATACCGTTGCGATTGATGTAGCAAAGGCCCACCGGAACCTTGTCATAGACCGCCTCGATTTGAAGCAGGCGATCACCTCCGCGCTCATTTCGAGTATCGAATGGTGATTCTCGCGACTTGCTGATTGGCATTACCCGATCTTCCGAATGGTCCTTCTACATTGGCGAGCGGATATCCAGATCGTCAAGCTAAATACTATGAGCTGAGGTTAACAATTCGTCGCTAAGCGGATGGCGAGTTCAGACACATCGCCCCCGAGCGCCCTGTCCTCTTCCAACCTGCCTGAAGTCTCGCGCACGTATTCATAGGTTTCCGTAGTTCCCTTGCCGCAACGATAGCCGGGCTTGAGATCAATTGCCTGCGCCGCAGCGAGCATCTCGCAGGCCACAAGATGTCGCCACAGATCGACAATGTCGGCGCATTTCGCCACCGCAAGCGGCGTCTGCGTCGCGTGGTCCTCGACCCCTTCGGACACAGCAAGGAAATCCAGCAGTACCGGATTCGCTTTGTGGCGGATGGCACCGACAAGTGCGGTCACCGTCTTTTGCAACGGCACGAAACCGGCCGAGGCTCCGCCGACTGGGCTGAGATAGCGCGGCAGGCCATTGCGCCCGGAGCCCGTCAGTTGGATGAAGCGCGCCGCACTGGCCAGCGCCGCTTGCGCGATGGCGAGCCCAAGCGTTTCGAAAGCCAACGCCAGCGACGGCGTGTGGAAATTGCCCGTCGACAGCACACGGTCTTCGTCGATGATTACAAGCGGATTGTCCGCCGCTGAATTTAGTTCGATTTCGACCGCTTCTGTTGCGGCTTTCAGGGCGTGAGCTAGCGCGCCTTGGATGGACGCAGCGCAGCGCAGGCTGAGCGGATCCTGAATGGCAGTCTTTGCCTCGAATAAAGGAGAGCCTTCCAGCAGGGCCAACAGCTTTTCCGCCTCTTCCACCTGACCGGCAGCGGGACGCGCAGACTGGATTGCAGGTGCCAGAATGAGCGGATTGCCGCCCAGCGCCTCGAAGCTCAAGGCCGCAGCCTGACGCTGAAACTGAAGCAGTGCGGTAGCATCCGCAGCAACCAGAGCGCCGTGGCCGACCGACACCGCCGATGCATTGAGCAGGGACAACCCATCTTTGGGGCCAAGCTGCGACGCTGCAAGACTGGCTTTTTTTAGCGCTTGAGCGGATGGGTAAACTTTACCCTGATACTCAGCAGCACCCTCGCCGATCAGCGTTTGTGCGATCGCTGATAGAAGGACAAGATCACCTGCGCCAATGGAGCCGATGGAAGGAACAACGGGATGAATCTGTTTGTTCAGCAATGCCAGCAAATCATTGAAAACAGGCGATGAAATACCCGACCCGCCGACGGCGAGCATCGAAAGCCGGGCGGCCATGATGGCGCGGGTGACATCGCGCGGCAATGACGGGCCAACGCCCATACCGCGTCCGCGCACCAGTTGCTGCTGGAATGCACCAATATCCTCGGTCACCGAGGTTTTCAGATTGGCGCCGAGCCCAGTATTCAAACCATATATCTGCTGTCCCGATGCTGCGGCCCTATCGAGGATCGTTCGCGCCTTTTCCAGCCTATCGTAGACATCGGGAGCGATTTCGACCTGCGCATCCTTGCGGGCGATCGCTGCGATATCAGCGACCGTGATATCGGATCCCTTGAGGACAATCGCGCTCATGCAAAACGCAGCCTCTGGCCAATATTGGATGCCTTGGCTTTTTCCAGCATCGCATAACCAAGCGCGATATCGCTCAATGATAGACCGCGGTGCCAGAACAGGATGGTCTCGCCATCATTCTCGCGGCCAGATTTGTGTCCGGCAACGATCTGTCCAAGCTCGGCATGCAAAGTCTGCTCCGACAGCTTGCCCGCCTCCACATGCGCGCGCAGCGAACCGAACTTGCCGCCCTTGCACTGGCCCCAATCATCGACCACCAGCTTGTCCATGATATCCGTCAACGACAGTTCTACTGCGCTCATCGTTCCGTATGGCACGACGAAAGCGCCGGGTTTGATCCATTCCGTCTTTAGCATTGGATGCGGCTCTGGCAAGCGCGACGCTTCAACGACGATATCAGTGCCCTCGACGCAGGAACGCCAGTCATCGGTCACGACGATCTTCTTGCCAAGGTCATGGGAGAGCTTCTCGGCAAAAGCGTTGCGGCTCTCGGGGCGACGCGAATGCACGCGAATTTCATCGAAATTGTAGAGATGGTCGAGCAGCCTTACGTTCCAATACGCCGTGCCGCGTGCGCCGATATGGCCGAGAATTTTCGAGTTCTTGCGCGCGAGATATTTCGCACCGAGCGCAGTAATCGCTCCGGTACGCATATCGGTGATTACCGTCGCATCGAGAATAGCGCGCGGTGCGCCGGTGCGCGGATCGAACAGATTGAGCACGCCAAATTCCGAGGGATAGTTCAGCTTGTAGTTGTCGACGAAGTCGCCAACTATCTTTACGCCAGCCAGATTCAAAGGCGCAACGTATCCGCGCAAGACGTTGAAATGGCCATGGAAAGAGGCATTCGGTTCAAGATGCACGCGCGGCTCTATAACAGTCTCACCATTGCCTTGTGCGGCAAGAGAGGTTTCGATTGCTGCGAGTATTTCGGCATCGGTCAACGCCAATGCGTCGATGTCCAGTGCGTTCAAATAGTCAATATAAATGGGTTTCATGCTGTTCTCTTTGCTCATGCTGCACGCGCCGGTATCGTGATTCCGAGATTCTCGCGCAATGTGCGCCCTTCATACTCTTCACGGAAGAGGCCACGGCGGCGCAGCTCAGGAACAACCAGTTCAATGAAATCCCGAAGAGCGCCGGGGAAATAAGCACCCATGACGTTGAAGCCGTCGGCCGCCTTGCTGCGGAAACGCTCCTCCAGCTCATCGACGATCTGCGCCGGTGTACCGATCAACTGCCAGTGCCCTCGTGCACCCGCGAAATGTCGCGCCAGTTGCCGGATGGACAGATTCTCACGCCGTCCGAGATCGATGATCAATTGCTGACGGCTCTGGATGCCATCGGTAGCCGGCATTTCCGGTAACGGTCCTTCGAGCGGGTACTGCGACAAATCCGTGACGCTCAGATAGCTTGCGAGCAACGCGACACCGACCTCGTCGGGGATGAGTTCCTGCAAGGCATCATATTTTGCCCGCGCTTCGCTTTCGGTTCGGCCGACGATCGGTGATACGCCCGGCAGGATCTTGAGATCGTCCGGATCACGCCCGAAGGCCGGCATGCGTGATTTCAAATCGGCATAATACGTCTGCGCCTCTTGCAAGGTTTGGGCCGCCACGAACACCACGTCGGCGGTTCGCGCCGCGAGGTTCTTGCCCGCGTCCGAGGCGCCCGCCTGCACCATCAAAGGACGTCCCTGCGGCGAACGCGGACTGTCGAGGAGACCCTTGACGGTGAAATGTGCGCCATGATGATCGACGGGATGCAGCTTGGCAGGGTCGGCATAGACCTGTCCGTCAACCAGATAGGCACCGGTATCAACACTGTCCCAGACGGCTCTGGCAGCGTGTTCGAATTCCTCGGCGCGTTCGTAACGTTGTGCGTGGGGCCGCAAGCCGCTCGAGACAAAGTTTTCCGCTTCAAGTTCACTCGCCGACGTCACCAGGTTCCAACCTGCCCGGCCACCGCTGAGGTTATCAATGGAAGCCAGCGTCCGCGCCAGACCATAGGGCTCGTTGTAGGTGGTGGAAGCAGTAGCGACCAGTCCGATATGCGAGGTATTGACCGCTAGCGCCGAGAGCAGGCTGAGTGGCTCGAACATTGTTGAACGTGCTGCCTGACTGGCTGTGTTGATGTTGCGTTCGCGAATTGCTGCAGCGTCCTCGAAGAAAACCATGTCGAATTTGGCGGCCTCGGCCATCTGCGTCAGCGCGATGAAATGATCGATATCGACACCGGCGTCTGCAACCGCGTCCGGATGCCGCCAGGCCGCAATGTGATGGCCGCCAGCCATGAGAAAGGCGCCGAGTTTCATCTGCGGAGATTTTGCCTTGCTCATCATGATTGCCCCGCTGCCTGACTGGCCGGATGTTGCGGTCGCTGTATTCCAAGGTGCTCGCGCAACGTGCTGCCCTCATAGGAACTCCGGAACAGTCCGCGCTCCCTCAATTCCGGTACGACGTGGTCGATAAATGCGTCGGTGCTTTCCGGCGCCAGCGGTGGCAGGACGGTAAAACCATCGACCACGCCTGACCAATTTTGCAAGGCATCTGCGATTTCGGCAGGCGCGCCGATCAGTTCCAGCCCAGCAGGCTTTTCTCCACCGGACGACAATGCATCAAGCCTGTCACGGAGTTGCTGCGCCCCAGCCCTGGTAGTGCTAATGAAGGGAATGACGTTTGCTAGGATTTTCACATCGGAACGTTGACGGCCATGGCGCTTAAGCCGCTGCATAAAGTCCGACACAAGCGCCTTCGCCTCATCCGTTGATGTCAGATCGATGAAAATCAGTTCAGCCGAGCGCGCGGCGATCTCCGCGGTATGCGGCGTCAACACGTGCGAAATAACCGGCTTGCCCTGAGGCGAACGATTGACGTTGAGCGGACCACGCACAGTAAAATGCTCGCCTTTGTGATCGAGCAAATGCATCTTTTCCGGCAGGAAAAAGCGCCCGGATGCTTTGTCATAGACAAAGGCGTCATCCTCCCAGCTGTCCCAAAGCCCGCTGACAACGTCGAGATATTCTTCGTCACGCGCAGACGCTTCCGGCGAAACCACCACATTCCAGCCTGCCCTGCCCTTGCTGATCGTATCGAGAGAGGCAAAGCGGCGGGCGAGGTTGTATGGTTCGTGCTGGCTGGTTGCAGCAGTCGCGATCAGTCCGATCCGGCGCGCAACAGTGGCGAGCGCCGCAACCAGCGTCGTTGGCTCGAACGGCACCGCCTGCGGGGACAGGTCACTGAGAGGGCGCTGGCCAAGCTGGTCGGAGAAGAATGCGAAATCAAACCCGCCTTCCTCTGCTTTCTTCACCTGTGCTGCCAATTGATTGAAATGAATCGCTTCTTTCGACTTTTTACGCCACGCGGCGGGATGATGACCGAATGGCGTGATCGAAATCCCGATATGCATTATACGGCACCGCCACTACTGACGCGGATTTCATCGATCTTCTCGTTGTAAAACGAGATCAGGCCTTTTATCTTGCCGCTTTCGGCAATCGGCTCGGGATAGTACCAGACGATATTTTCATGGCGTATGCCATCAAGATCGAAATGGTAATAGGACGCCGCGCCCTTGTAAGGGCAATAGGTAATCAGATCGCTTGGGATGAGCGCACCCGCCACCAGATCTTCGACCGGAAAATAATAGCGAGCGATCAGCCCCGTTTCGAACAGGAAGATTGCTCTTTCGGTCCGGGCCACCAGTTTGCCATCAACGAAGACTTCGACCAAACGCGAACTCGGTATGGTATCAATGCGCTTGTAGACATTGCGCGGATGACGGAAGATTTCCTCATCCTCCTCAAACCAGCGCACAGAACCCCAGTCCACAGTGACGTAATCACTCAGTTCAGACAGTCCGATCGCAGATCCGTCAAAGCCCCATGCCTGGTTCTCCTGTGCCGTGCCCTCCAGGGACCAGTACACCTTCGTTCCGAAAAGCGACGACGGCTCGGTCTTCGTCGAGGGTTTGAGTACACCAGCGATGAAGTCCGCTTTCGGCAGATAGTAGGTAGGGTGACCGCCATTCTCATAAATGACGATGGCCCCGGTCGTATCGGCAATGAAGCGGTCACCCAGCTTCAGACGTATCCTCCGATTGGTCGGTTCGATCAGAACGGCCGGTACTTCCGATGAACGATAGGCAATAGACATTGTAACTCTCCCAAGGTGAGCAACGTTTGTGGCGGTCGATCAGACCGAAAAGATGGCATCCCGCGTCAACTGGCCCTTTACTGTCCCGCCCTCGTCCACCACGGCGAGAACGTCGCTATTTGCGGCGACCATCAATGCCAGCGCGTCGCGCAGATTGCTTGCCGGCGAAACTGTACTGGCACCTGCGCGAGGTGCGTTGTTGTTCATCGCATCATTCACGGTGAACAGGCTGAGCCGCTTGATCGCACGGTCTATTCCAACAAAATTTTCGACAAAAGCGTCGGTCGGATGCGACAGCACCGTGTCCGGCGTATCATACTGGACAATCTTGCCGCTTTTCATGATGGCAATCCGATCGCCAAGCCGAATGGCCTCGTCGAGATCGTGGGTGACGAGCACGACAGTTTTGCGCACGCGCCGCAGTATCTGGCGAAATTCATCCTGTAGCCGTGATCGCGCAATCGGATCGATGGCACCAAAAGGTTCGTCCATGAGCAGCACCGGTGGATCCGCCGCCAGCGCGCGTGCCACGCCGATACGCTGGCGCTGCCCGCCCGAGAGTTGGCGCGGATAGCGCTTCAGCATTTCGTTTGGATCAAGCCCAACCAGATCCAGTAATTCTTCCGTCCGGCTTTTGATTTTCGATTCAGCCCAGCCGAGCAGTTTTGGCACGGCGGCAATGTTCTGAGCGATCGTCATATGCGGAAACAACCCGACTTGCTGGATCACATAACCGATATGGCGGCGGAGTTCGACAGGATCGACCTTGGTGACATCCTCGCCATTGACGATGATCTTGCCTTCCGTCGGGTCGATCAGGCGGTTGATCATGCGCATCGTCGTGGTCTTGCCGCAGCCGGACGGGCCGATCAGCGCCGTCGTCGTACCTTCCGGCACAACGAGCGACAGATCGTCAACCGAGGCAGGGCCGCCTTCCGCATAGCGCTTGGTAACATGTTCCATATTGATCATGCGGTAGATCTCTCTGCAAAAAAGACTTTTTCGGCCAGGCCGAGAATGAATTCGGTGGCGAGCGCCAGCAGCGCGATCGGAATGGCGCCGACGAGCAGACGCGACATGTCCATCATGCTGATGCCGACGGCGATGAAATCGCCAAGCCCACCGCCGCCAATGAAAGGGGCAAGCGTCGCACCGGCCAGCACCTGTACGGCGGCGGTACGCGCTCCGGCAAACATCGCCGGAGCTGCAAGCGGAATGCGAATCTTGCGCAGAACCTGACCCCGGCTCATGCCCATGCCGGTTGCAGCTTCCACAGCATCCGGATCGACATCGCGCAGCCCGATAAAGGCGTTGAGCAGGATCGGCGGCAAGGCGAGAATGGTCAGCGCCACGATCGACGGCCATAGCCCGATGCCGAGCAGCGGCATCATGATGGCGAGGATGGCGAGGCTCGGTATAGTGCGCAGAGCGTTGATCGTGTTGATCACCGCGAAGGCAAGGCCACCGCGATTGATGATAAGGATCGCCAACGGCAGACCAATGGCCAGAGCAAATGCCAAGGAAACGCCCGACATGACAAGGTGCCGGCCAAGCGCTTGGTAGAATTCAGCCTGGTGATTGATGATCCAAGTGAAGGCGGTAATCAACATTTCACACCCTCCCACGGACCAGAAGTTTTTCGGCCTGGCTCAGAAGGACATCGAAGAACGTCGCCATCAACGCCGTCAGAATTCCGCCGACGAGTATTTTTTCTGTGTAGCTCTGGTCGATTCCCATGAGGATGATCGTGCCCAGGCCGCCGCCATCGATGAACGCTGCAACGGTGGCAATACCGATGACCGTGACGAGTGCAATGCGAATACCGGAAACGATCAGCGGCAGCGCTAGGGGCAGTTCAATGCGAATGAGCCGCTGCCAGGCGTTATAACCCATGCCATCCGCCGCATCGAGCACGTCTGCGGGAACACCGCGTAAGCCGGTGACAACATTACGCAAAAGGATCAGCAGACAATAGGACGAAAGCCCGACAAGCGCCGGCTTTGTCCCTAGACCAAGCCAAGGGATCAAAAGCGCAAACAGCGCAAGGCTTGGAATGACGAAGATAATGCCGGTTATCGTCAGGACGACGGCGTATAGCTTTGGCCGGCGCGCGCAGATGATCCCCAGGATCAATGCAATCACCAGCCCGATCAGCACCGATGAAACCGAGAGCACCAGATGCTGCCACGTCGCGGTGAGTATTTCCGGAATGTTTTTGGGAGCCCAGTTCAAGGGTGCCGTCCTGCCTGCATGGTCGCTTCAGCAATGAAATAGCGGAGATGGGGTCATCTCCGCCATACACGTTCAAATGATCGGCGAAACGGTTGGGTTCCGCCAGGCTACAATCAAATACCTTTTTCTTTCAGGAACTCTGCAGCCACTTCTTTTGGCTCCTTCTTGTCCCGCTCGACTGCGGCGTTAAGGGCGCGCATGTTCTCATTGTTGAGCAGCGGACTGACTTTGTTGAGCACTTCCGCGATCTTCGGGTTCTTGGCCAAGGCATCCTGACGAACAACCGGTACGAGATAGTAGGGAGGGAACAAATGCTTGTCGTCATCAAGCACGACGAGATTGCTGTCAGCGATCTGCCAGTCGGTGCTGAAACCATAGGACACATCGATGTTCTTGCTCGTCAGCGCGCTGTAGCGGATACCGAGCTTGGCGAAAATGCGAAAATCCTTGAATTCGATGCCATAGACTTGCTTCAACCCCGGCAATCCATCCTTGCGTTCGCCAAAGCCACCTTCAGCACCGAAGGAAAGTTCCTTCGAAGCTGGACCAAGATCGGTCAGGGTCTTGAGTTTGTATTTCTCGGCAGTTTCCGGAAGCGTGATGATGGCATAGCCGTTATTGATCTGAGTCGGCTCCAGCAGTGTCAGCTGCAGGTTTTTCTCGTAGTAATCCTTGACGTCCTTGTAGATCTTGTCGGCCGATCCTGACAGGTCACCCTTGACGACTGCCGCCAGCGCAGTTCCCGTATACTCCGGATAGAGATCGATCTCACCGCTGGTCAGCGCCGAGTGCGCAATCAGCGTTGCTCCGAGGTTGAGCCTGCGCTCCACAGTAATACCAGCCTTCTCCAGCGCCTGCGCATAGATTTCGGCAACCACGAATTGTTCCGTAAAGTTCTTGCTGCCAATTTTCACGGTTTGCGCAAAGCCGGACGTCGCCGCCGTCAATGCCACCAACACGCCGAGCCCGATTGAGGCGACATTTTTCAAGATCATGATTTTCCCTGCAGCTACTGTAGGACCTCATCCGTATCCTACTGGTTTCGTTGTCGAATTCGCATGCTAGCAATCTCGGACGGCAAGTTCGCAGAAGAATTTGCCAATGTTTCCCGCAGAAGTAGAAATTATTTACTACGCGATTGCAACCGGCGATCCGCGCACATCCTGACAGCGGTTCGATCTCTGGCGTCATTCCGTCCTCCTCGCTACATTGCCCGTACAATCGCTAAGGTGCAGGAGGCATTCATGTCAGACGATCATCAACACGGCGACGCGCACGCTCATGACCATCCAATCGACTGGCGAGAGCATGGCGTCAAAATTATTCCAGGCGATGCCCTTGATCCGAACACGGCACAGACACCGGGCATGAACCGCGCAGCGGCGATCAATCGCGCCCGGGCAGGAGCCGAAAAAATCTGGGCGGGAACCGTAGTCATCGATGCCAATGCCAAGACCGGCGCGCATCATCACGGCGATCTGGAAAGCATCATCTACGTGGTCAAGGGCCGCGCGCGCATGCGCTGGGGTGAAAGGCTGGAATACGTCGCGGAAGCCGGTCCCGGCGATTTCATCTTCGTGCCACCCTACGTGCCGCATCAGGAGATCAACGCCAGTCGGGACGAAGCACTCGAATGTGTTGTTGTCCGCTCCGGTCAGGAGCCGATTGTCGTCAATCTCGATATCGAACCGGTCGAGAAGCCGGAAGGTGTTCTATGGAAGGACCCGATTCACCGCTGACTGCGCTGCAACTTCTCATAACGTTTGATCAGGCGGTCACGCTTGAGTTTCGACAAGCGGTCGATCCAGAATATCCCATTGAGCTGATCGATTTCGTGCTGCAGGCAGATGGACAGGAGGCCGGTCGCTTCCTCTGTCTGAGGCACGCCTGAAAGGTCCCGATAACCAACTCGGACGGAGGCAGCCCGCTCAATCTCATCCGACACACCAGGCATCGATACGCTGCCCTCCTCGTGCCTGATGGTCTCGCTCGAAGACCACTTGATCTCCGGATTGACGTAGAAGCGAGCTTCGTTGGTCGGATCAAGTTCAAGAACAACAAGGCGCTTCAAAACGCCAATATGCGCGGCCGTTATACCTATTCCCGGTGCCGCCCGCATTGTCTCCAAGAGGTCGTGAGCCAGCAGGCGAAGATCATCCCCAAACTCAGTAAGAGGTTCAGCCGGTGAACGGAGCGCGGGATGCGGAAATTTCAGGATTGGACGTACCGTCAAACTTGCACCTTTCAAATAAACACGTGGCACATCGGCAACGCTGAGGGACCCTGTTGCCTCAAACCACACTCGGAACGCAAGCTTCCTTTACAAGCAACGCTGTGACCGATAATCGACAGCAAATGAGCAAGACCATAGTCAAACCGCAGGTTCTGCCGAAAGGCGCGTTGATCATGACGCTCCTGGCGTTGGCGACGACGATCGTCTCGTTCATCATCATGATGGGCATCACCGACATCTCGCCCACGAAACGGACGACGCAGATCATTATTGCAGCCAATGCGGTTTCGATTCTGGTGCTGATCTATTTGTCCTACGCGACGCTCCGGAAGCTGTTTTTGTTCAAGAGCAAGGAAAAGCACCGGGATCTGCACACCAACATAACGATCATATTCGCGTTAATCGCGTCGATCCCTTCGATCATCGTCGCCTGTTTTTCACTCATTGTTCTCGACAATCGTTTGAACTCCTGGATCAATCCGGAGAACAACCAGATCATCGACATGTCGATCAAAGCCGCGCAGTCCTACACTGAGGACAATGCCCAGAGCCTTTTGACCACAACGCTTTCCATGGTGATAGATCTTGACCAGCGGCGAATGCTCTACAGTCTCGATCGCGGGGCCTTCGCCAATTGGCTGACTTACGACGCGGGCCGGAACAACCTGCTCGGCGCATCCCTGGTCAAATCCAACGGCGAGGTTGTCGTCAGCGCCCAGCTTTTCAACGATCATACCCTTCCCGAAGCGCCGCTAGAGGCGTTGAAAAGTGCGGCGGGCGACAAGCCGGTGCTGATACCGCCGGCAGCTACCAACCTTGTCGGCGCAATCATCAAAACGCAGGCGCTGCCGGATTTGTATCTCTATACGATCCGCGCTGTGGATTCTTCGGCGCTGGATAACATGCGCATCATGACCGACAATAATGCCGAATATCAGTCGCTGGCCAGCAACAGGAAAAATACCCAGATCGCCTATGCGCTGCTTTATATTGAGCTGACGCTGCTGCTGCTGCTGACCGCCGTCTGGACCGGCATTGCGGTCGCCAATCGCGTGGTTAAGCCCATTCGCCTGTTGATCAGTGCGGCGGGTGATGTTGCCACCGGCAATTTCGACGTGTCAGTGCCCGTCCGCGCATCGGATGGCGATATCGGTTCATTGTCCCACACGTTCAATAACATGGTTGAGCAGTTAAAAACCCAGCACAACGATCTAATCTCGGCAAAGGATGAAATCGATGAGCGCAGACGCTTTACGGAAGCAGTTCTGTCCGGCGTGACAGCCGGCGTTATCAGCGTCAACTCGCAAGGCGATATTGCGGGTCTGAATCGACCGGCCGAGCACATGCTGTCGATCGATGGTACACAAGCTATCGGCAAGAACCTTATTCATATCCTTCCGGAAATCGGTGCTGTATTCGAGGCGGCGCGTGAGAACGGCAGGTCTTCCAGCCGCCAACAGATCGGCATTACCCGTAATGGCATTGCGCGCTCTTTCAACGTGCAGATCACCCGGGAAGACGCCGATACACAGAACACCTCCTACGTGGTGACGGTCGACGATATCACCGATCTGGTCGCTGCCCACCGCTCATCCGCCTGGGCAGATGTGGCACGCCGCATTGCCCATGAAATCAAGAATCCGCTGACGCCGATCCAGCTCTCTGCCGAGCGCATTCGCCGCCGCTATGGCAAGGTCATCATCGAGGATCGCGAGGTTTTCGACCAATGCACCGAAACGATCATCCGCCAGGTCGGCGATATAGGTCGTATGGTCGATGAGTTTTCCGAATTCGCTCGTATGCCGAAGCCGCAACTCGCCGCAACCGACATCCGCGATGTGCTGCGCGACGCGTCCTTCCTCGTAGAAATCAGCAATAACCAGATCAAGTTCGAGCATGACTTTGCCGACGAGCCGCTCATCGGAAATTTCGACAACCGGCTCCTTGGCCAGGCTTTCGGCAACATTATCAAGAACGCTTCGGAGTCCATTGAGGCGGCGCTCCAGACAGGAGCGATCGAGGAGGGTTTCATTCTCGTTCGCGCTGCCAGCACCGGCTCGTCCATCATTGTCGAAGTGCTCGACAACGGCAAAGGATTGCCCGCTGAAAACCGTCATCAACTGCTCGAGCCTTATGTGACCACGCGTGAAAAGGGCACCGGCCTCGGCCTCGCCATCGTCAAGAAAATCATCGAAGATCATGGTGGACATCTCGAAATGCTCGATGCCCCTGAGAGCTTCCATACCGGTCGCGGCGCTATGGTGCGAATGACTTTTCCGAAGCTCGTCGAGGCAAGCGCGGCGTAAAACCATAACCCATATCGCTTTCCTTTCACTCGATATCAAAATGTGATGAAACCAAGGCACAGCGCAAATTGCAGTCTACATTGAAAGCGCTATAATCCTTTTCAGTGAAGCCGGGATGATGGGACTAAGCCTTCCATGGTTTTGGTTACGCACATGATCACGACAATTTGAATCGATCGCTGGCAAGTGAAATCAGCGACGGGTGTTCATGATTTTTTGAGAACGCGCCGGTCCTATCCGGCTACGCTCAGGAGGAGTCAGGCGATGCGACACACGAAAGAAAACGGCGATATCTCCAACTGGATGACATGCTCAATGATTTTGTTTGGCGCGCTGGCAGTTGCAGCCATCGTCTTTGCAGTTTGACTATCGGGTTTTGATCCGATCAAAGTAAAACTCGAAGAATTTATGTGCGTCTGACAGAACGCGCAACGGGTTGGTATGGGCTGGTTTCCAAGCGAAACCGGCCCATTGCATTTTGGACCTTTAATCTTCTCCCGGTACGAAGAGGGCAAGCGCGACCAAGAGCAGGCTGGCCAATCTTAAGGAATAAATCACAGCGATTCCTCCATCCACTAAGCTTGGAATGGAAACGCAAGAGCTGCTCCATTGATCCCTCATGAATTAGTGGAACCAAAATCATCGCAGACAGTTTGGAGTACGGGGTAAGTTGAAATGTTGTTGTCAACTGATGGCCTTGGTTCTAGAACCCCACTGGCAAGAAGTTACTTGAAGCAGGAAAAATAGTGGATATTGCGCAAAGCAACTTTAGTTCTTCACTTGCAGCTTTGCATAGCATGGACAGCTTCAGCCGTGACTCCTTGATCATGGCGCTTCCTATCCCCGTTTATACGACAGATAAATCCGGCATCATTACTTTCTACAATTGTGCGGCGGCAGAGTTTTGGGGGCGTGAACCGCGGATCGGCGAAGAGCAATGGTGCGGGTCATGGAAATTATATTGGCCTGACGGAACTCCCATGCGGCATGACGAATGCCCTATGGCGATGAGCCTGCGCGAAGGTCGGGATATTCGAGGGCTGGAAGCCATAGCCGAGCGACCCGATGGTAGCCGCGTCGCATTTCGTCCATTCCCCGTTTTGCTTCGGGACAACGTTGGCGAAATTGTTGGCGCCCTGAACATGCTTGTCGATCTCACAGATCAGAAACGCAATGAAGAGTCGGCGCAACACCTTGCGGCGATCGTGGAATCTTCCGACGATGCGATCGTCAGTAAAACCCTCGCAGGCGTCGTCCGGAGTTGGAACAAGGGTGCCGAACGTGTATTCGGTTACACATCCGAGGAGATGATCGGCCGTTCGATCACCACTGTCATTCCTCCTGAAAGATTGAGTGAAGAAGCGTCCATTGTCGGCAGAGTTCGCAAAGGCGAACGCATAGATCATTATGAAACAATTCGGTTGCGCAAGGACGGGGCGCGTATTCACGTCTCGCTAATGGTGTCACCAGTCAAGGATTTAACCGGTCGCATTGTTGGCGCGTCCAAGATTGCCCGCGACATTACCGAGAAAAAGGAAAAGGAAGAACGGATTGTGATGTTGATGCGCGAGGTAAACCACCGCGTCAAGAATCAATATGCCGTCATTCTGTCCATGATCCGAGAAACCGGCAATCGCACCGGAGATAACACCGAGTTCGAGCAGCAGGTACGGGAAAGGATCATGGCTCTCGCACGATCACATGATCTGCTTGTCCACGCCGAGTGGCGAGGAGCTACCATATCGGATCTGCTTTTGGCGCAAATCAAGCCGTTCGGTGATGAATCCAGTATCGCGATTTCAGGTCCCCTCATAGTCCTGCAACCCAATGCCGTTCAGTATCTGGGGATTGCTTTCCATGAATTGGCAACGAATTCGGCCAAATACGGTGTGTTTTCGGCGGAAAGCGGCAATATCACTGTCGATTGGCATGTCGGCGATGACGGCAGGACTTTTTATCTGGCATGGACCGAATCCAACGGGCCTCCTATAAAGCTCGGGCGCAACCAGGGGTTTGGCAAGATCGTCCTGGAACGCGTGACGCCGTTGTCCCTTGGTGGGGAAGGCATTCTTGAACAGACTCCCAAACACCTTGTCTGGACTGTGCGCGCACCAATGGAAAATATCGCCGCTTCCATCGTCTGACAAACCCTCTCCAACCTCATTCTTAATGTTTAATTCAGCTTGCTGGAAACCACTGCCGCTCGCGTGTATGGTGCGCGGCATAGTTGAATCCTGGTTCAGGGGGAGCCAAATGCCGCAGATTTCTCAGCTTTTCTTTAAGACGGCCATCATATGCCTCATCATCGGGCTGGCGATGGGCCTGCAAATGGGAATGTCCGGAAACCACACCGTGATTGCCGCTCACGCACATCTCAACCTTTTGGGTTGGGTTTCCAGTGCTGTATTCGGCGGCTATTACGCGCTTAACCCATCCAAGGCAGTCAAGAGATTGGCCATGGTTCACTACATCGTCTACACGCTCGGCCTTATCGCCATGCTGCCGGCGCTCTACTTCATGGAACTGGGCAATCCCCAGTTGGAACCGCTCGTCGGGATAGGATCGCTGATCGTTCTCGTTGGCGTACTGATCTTCGCGGTGGTGATGTTCTCGAAGGAGACAGCAGCCATTCCCGAAGCTACACGGGCCTGAACTGGCTCACCGTGTCAACTGAAACAATAGGCTCCGTCTCGTATTTAGTTACAAGACGGAGAGATACCCATGCCGAGACGAACAACGATTCTGATTGCGGCAATCATCGCGGTAGCAGCTATTGTTGCGGTTTTTCTAGTGGACAATCCGGCGGGGGACGCTGAGAACGCCGGGCAGCCCGCTCCGCACGCGCTGGATCAAACCAACTGAACATTTTCGACGTCCATACAGAAATGTAGTCAGGCGACGTTGTGAAAAGATTGAGATAGACTAGCCACATAATCAATAATTGTGATTGCCAGGGGGCCGCGTGGAACGTCGACTGACCACTATTCTTGTAGCCGATGTAGCGGGTTATAGCAGACTTATGAGTGCCGATGAGGCGGCGACCTTCGCCGCGCTCAATGGACATAGATCCGAATTGATCGATCTGAGAATTGCGGAAAATCAGGGCCGCATTGTCAAGATGACCGGAGATGGGCTGCTCGTCGAGTTTACCAGTGTCGTCAACGCCGTCTTCTGCGCCGCAGAGATTCAACGCGGCATGCGTGAGCGCAACGAAAACGTCCCGCCTGATCGCCGTATCGAGTTCCGCATCGGCATCAATCTCGGCGATGTCATTGTTCAGAATGGCGACATTTTCGGCAATGGTGTCAACGTCGCGGCGCGCTTGGAAGGCGTTGCTCCCCCGGGTGGCATTTCCGTCTCGGCATCAGTACGGGAGCACGTGGGCAGCCGGCTCGATCTTGCGTTCGAAGATCTGGGCGAACACGTCCTCAAGAACATCGAACGCCCTATCCGCATCTACAACATCGTCCTCAATCCTGGTTCGACGACGCGGCCCCGCCCGCCAGCGGCGGTTTCCGCCAAGGATATGAACGAATTTTCAATCGCGGTGCTGCCGTTCACCAATATGAGCGGCGATCCCGAACAGGAATATTTTTCCGACGGCATCACTGAAGACATCATTACGGATTTATCCAAGATTTCCGGCCTGCACGTCGTCGCTCGCAACACGGTGTTCACCTATAAGGGCAAGTCGGTCAAGGTGAAGCAGGTCGCGCAGGAACTCGGCATCCGTTTCGTTCTGGAGGGCAGCGTCCGCAAGGCGGGGCAGCGCATCCGCATCACTGGGCAACTCATCGACGCCAAGAACGGCGGACATATGTGGGCCGATCGCTACGACCGCAGCTTGACCGATATTTTTGCCATTCAGGATGAAATTACGCGTTCGATCGTCGATCAATTGAAGGTCAAGCTGCTTCCTGAAGAAAGCGCTGCTGTTGCACGCGCGCCAACAGAGAACGTTGAAGCCTACACTTATTATCTAAGGGGACGGCAGTTCTCGCATGAATGGACGAAAGCCTATCTGCTTTTGGCACGCCGCATGTTCAAGAAGGCAGTCGAACTCGATCCGCATTACGCCCGCGCCTATGCCGGCATCGCCAATTGCGACTCGGCTCTACACGGGTGGCATTCCGAGGAAGTCTCGCTTGACGACATTCTTGAGAATAGCGCGCGAGCCCTGGCACTTGATCCGGAGCTCGCCGAAGCGCACGCGGCCCGGGGGCTCGCCCTGCATAGCAACGATCGACATCTGGAGGCGATCACCGAATTCGAACGCGCACTTGAGCTCGAACCGGACCTCTACGAGGCAAATTATTTTTACGCCCGGCTCCTTTATACGCAGGGGGAAATGGAGGCCTGCGCTCAGTATTTCGTCAAGGCGGCAGAAATCCGGCCCGACGATTACGTCTCGCCGATCCTTCTGACGTCCGTCTACAGAAGACTGGGACTAGTCACCGAAACCGAAAACTGGGCGCAGCGTGGCATTGAACGAGCCGAACGCGCGCTTCTGTTGCACCCGGAAAACTCAAGTCCGGCACACCGGGGCGCACTCGCTTTGGCGCACCTTGGCGAAAGGGAACGGGCCCGTGACTGGGCCGCCCGTGCCCTGGCAATCGCGCCGGACGATATCTATGCCTATTACAATATCGCCTGTGCCTATTCGCTCCTCGGCGATGCCGAACAGGCACTTGATCTTCTCGAACATGTCGTCCCGCGCAATACAAGAGAGCAAATGCTGTGGTTCCACAATGATTCCGACCTTGACCCGCTCCGAAATCATCCGCGATTCAAGCAAATGTGTTCGATGAGAGCCAAAGAGCTGGGTCTTGAAACGGAAATGGACTGCTAGCAATCTTCGGTGGTTCGCCAGCAACAGAGATGCGCTCGATAAGTGTCTCCAGCAGAGTGGCCAGATCGTCGAGCTGAATGGTCTGGCCTAGAATGCGATGGTGACTGGAAAGCGTCTCATCGTGATTGAACAATTCGGTCAAAATCCGAAGGACATCCCGCAAGCTATCGGCATTCTCGGGCGATTGTGTGGTTTCGGGTGCCAGATAGTCCGCTGAATAGATGTTGAAATCCTTGATCATGGCACTCGAAACATTGGCGAGGCGATGATCCCGTTCGTCCGGGAGCGTACCAGGCTGAAAATTGATCATTGTCATCACGCCGCGCGGCGTATGAAATTCAAGCTTGCCGTTGATCCGGGTCAGCAGGGCGGTGTCCAATTGATCGAGCAACAGAGAGAAGTCTTCATCCAGATGGACTTTCCGTTGTGTTTCGAGCTGTTCTCGCAGGATATCGTTTTGTATCGCTACAGCTTGCGCCTGGGCATGTGCGGCCTTTGCCTGCGCCTCCGCAACGCTCTTGCTTTCAATGGCGACGTCGCGACTGAGTTCGAATTCAGTACGGGTAAGCTTGAGTTCCCTCCTCTGCTCCTGCAATTCTTGCGATTGGACGAGGACAGCCGCGACAAGCCAGAGAAAGGCCAGCGGCGCAAAAATTCCAGCGAGCGAGTCGCCGATTTCGCCGAGCGGCATGCAAGGGAGATAACCTCCAAGACATTTCGCATCTGCTGGAACGTCGACGAGAAATGCGATGATCAGAACAAGACATGCGCAGTAGAGAAGACTGATCACCGACATGATCGAGAGCCAGTTCCGGCTACTCCCTCCAGTTACGGTGTCAGCGTCATCATCCGCCATCGTCGTCCCGATCCGTTTCTTGATCCGGATGCTAATCCCGATTCTCGCCAATCAACAAGATGGCTGAGTCCGGTCATAGACGCAGACCTTATGCCTTTTCCATTGGAAATTAGTTTAAGAAAGCCAGATGAGCCAAGTCAGGGATTGCATTCGGGATTTTTCCCGTTATTGATCGCGGGCAGACTTGCGGGACCTTCCGCAGTCTGATTTCAGGTGGGGCCTGTAGCTCAATTGGTTAGAGCCGGCGGCTCATAACCGCTTGGTTGGGGGTTCGAGTCCCTCCGGGCCCACCATTCTCTTTAAAGTCAAAGACTTAACCCTTGGATTGCGCTGGTGGGACATCCAAGGGAGACATTAATTGTTAAATCCGGCCTATCTTGTGAAGTCGCGTAACGGCATTTTCTACCTGCGATGGCCTATACCCACTCAACTGCATCCACAGAACAAACAATCCACCCTCAAGCTGTCCCTACGTACCCGCGATCCACGAAAAGCATTGCGCTTGTCCCGTTCTCTAAGCCAGATAGGCGACCAGTTGAACGATCATGGAATTGTGCACGGAATGCAATACAGCGAAATACGGACTTTGCTTACGGATCATTTCCGCGAGCTATTAGAGCAGAGCCAAAACGAGATCGATGCGAAGGGTCGCCTCACGGAGGTGGATCGGCAGGTTCTCAAGAGCAGCATCATGGTCGCGAAGCAAGCGGCGAAAACAGATACGCCGCTCTCTCTCGTCAAATCGGATGACGACCTGCTTGATAGATTTATCGAAAAATACCGGCTTCCGATACAGACGGGCAGTGATGAATACGGATGGTTAGAACAGGAGATCAAACCATCCTACCGCGACTATCTGAAAGCTGTTCTGGCCTACGATAAATCATTGCAGAGCTACAGTTTTGAGAGCCGTGCTGCACCAAGCACGGGCGAACCAGTCAAGACAGCCACGCCAGCCGGGATGACGATCACCGAAATCGCCGACGCTTACACGAAGGAAAGACTTGTCGGGAAAGCGTGGGCTGCAAAAACCACCATCGAAAAAGCAGACCATATTCGCTTACTAAAGGAAATCCATGGCAGCGAAACCGATGTTCGCACGCTCACAGCCCTGCACGTGAAGCGGGTAAAGGAAACCTTGCTTGCCTATCCTCGCAATAGGAACAAGAACCCGTTGACCAGAGATAGGCAGCTTGAAGAGGTGTTGAGCCTACCGAACATTGAGACCATACGGGTGCCGACGATCAATAAGTACCTTCAGACCTACAGCGATTTGTTCGAATGGGCGAAACAGAACAATCATACAGACGCGAACCTTTTTTCCGGACTGACAGTCCGTCAGGGCAAGAAGGACAGGGAGGGAGCGCGAGACCCGTACACGGATGAGCAAATCCGCCTGATACTGACCACCATACTGCACAACGAAAGAGGGTTGGTAACGAAAGACTACCAAAAATGGGCCTCGCTTATCGGTATCTATACAGGTGCACGCCTTGGCGAAATCTCCCAGTTGCATTTGAAGGATATTCGTCAACAGGATGGTATCTGGTGTTTCGATATGAACGAGCAAGGTGACCGCAAGAGCCTCAAGTCATCTGCTGCTCGTCGTCTAGTTCCCATCCACAGCCAGTTGATACAGGCCGGATTATTGGATCATGTGAACAGCATGCGAGATAGAGGAGCACTGAAGTTGTTCCCCGACTTTAACTATGATCCAAAAAATGGATGGGGCAGGCACCAAAGCAGATGGTTCAACAACACACTGCTAGTGAAGCTAGGGCTAAAATCGAAAACACGTGTTTTTCATAGTCTACGGCACACAGTAAATACGCGACTGCTACAAGCCGGTGTGCCAGACCCTATCGTAAAGGCAATCATCGGCCACGAGCAGCAGGGCATGACGCAGCAACAGTACTTCAAGGAAGGTTACAAACTCCAACAGATCAACGCTGCGCTGCAACTACTGAATTTCAATCCGGAACTTGTTGCAGCCGCTCAATAATGGCGTGCACGTCCAGATCAATGATACGGGCTATCGTCAGCAGCTCAAGCACATCAACCCGCCGTTGGCCGCTCTCAATATTGGCAATAAAAGGCTGATGCCTTCCGAGAGTTTTGGCTACTTGAGCCTGCGACAGACCTTTGGCACGGCGTTGCTCAGCAATCGCCGCTACTAATAGTTCATGACGCTTTGAGTGCAGAGTTTTCGACATGACCAGTTGACTGTTCCTTCAATCGTGCGTTAATCCGAAAATCGGATTATCCAAAAATCGGATATTTCGCATTTGTCACGATACGGGGATGAAAGCATGGAACTGATACTGTTGGGGGTACTGGCGTTTGCTAGCTATAAGGCATTCCGTTTTGTTACGATCAGAATGGGAGCCGAAGCAGTCCGGGCATACGTCTATTTGGAACTACTAAACATTGGAGAGACTGCGGACGAGGCGAACTTTTATGCGGATCGCGCCGTTACGGACACTTCATCATCCTTGATGCGGAAAGCAATCGAGCAAGCCGATTATGCATACAGGATGGTTCATAGCGGAAAGAAACTACCAGTCATCGGGCGGGCCTACAGAGATGGGATGCAGTCCACCATGCCTGTTTGGTATCGCACCGTCGCCTTGGCAGCACCGGATACCTTATCGGTAGAAGTGTCCTACGGTCGGCTCCGGCCACCGCCTCAGGCAGGAGCGTTCGCACCGACAGCACATGCCGGACCAAGCAAGTACAATACGTACGAGGAATACCACGCTGCTTTTTTGATTGAGCTACAAAAGTCCTTTACAGACGACGAGGAAGTCCGGCGCGTAGTGAACGCAATGCACGACGACCGCATAAGAGCCGGTTACGACCAGAGCATATCTCCCGTAGCCATCGCAAACCAGTATCGGGATTTTCTCGGCAGTACCGTTCTTTACACAAGCTTGCGAGATTGATGAGTAGGCAACGCCTCTCACTCTTCGAGCCTTGATTTCAATATCCTAGTTTCCTAATACGGTCAGGAAGCAAACGCACAGAAACGAGCTCTTCATGACCGCTGCTGTAATCGCCGGGCAGCACAACGTTGGACCCGTCTCAAGGCCATTAGACGTTCACCGATGGTCCGATTATCGCGAATTGAATGACTGCCTCACAGAGCTTGTGACCGAATTAGAAGCCCGCGAGCAACGCCAGCGGAAGCGTAAGGGCGACGACGCCAAGCGTTTCCGCGAGGCAGTACGCTGCCTTGTTCTTGACCTTTACGTTGCATGGAAAACTGATCCGGAACTTGAAGTCAGCATCCATCTCGATAATGGCCACTACTCACGGCGGACCCGATATCGCTCCCTATTCATTAAATGGAGTAGTTTTACAGCAGCATATTACGCGCTGGTTGCTGTCGGCTACATACGAGTGGTCAGACCCGGTTTCCATGACCGCAAGACCGGTATAGGACGCGTCACTCGCATAGCAGCCACGGAACGCCTGATACAGTTGTTGACAGATCAAGCTTGCCTCAACATACCTGCTATCAGCAGCAGGCTTGATGACATGGAAGTCATCTTGCTGCGAGACAGTTCCAAGAAACCGATGGAATATCAGGATACCGATGCAACCCGGTCGATGCGCTCTGATTTGCAGCGGATCAATACACATCTGCAGAACCAATGGATCGACATTCGGCTATCCGATGCTGAGTTTCGCGATTTGCAGCTGAGGATGCAGCTGGATTACGAACACGACGATCGGGAACGCCCATTCATCGATTTTACGCAACGAGCACTTGTACGGATATTCAACAACGGTGATTGGGAACAGGGTGGTCGCTTCTACAGAGGTTGGTGGCAGAGCGTACCGAAGGAATACAGGCGGTTCATAACAATCAACGACAAACGAACCGTAGAAGTTGATTACTCCACCCTTCATCCGATCTTACTCTATGCGCAGGTTGGGCACCCGCTTCAAGGTGATGCCTATGACATCGGACTACCTCAGATACCACGCTCGCTAACCAAACAGACGTTCAACAAAATGATCAACGCAACGGGAAGGATGAACAAGCCGCCGGAGTTCGATGCATATGACATCGGGTTAGATTGGCAACAGTTCCGGGATGCAATTGCCGCGAGACATGAACCTATCAAACATTTTTTCAATACCGGTTACGGAATGGAATTACAGCGCATTGATGCCGACATCGCGCAACGGGTTATGCTCCGATTTATCGAAATGGGGTATGTCTGTCTTCCTGTGCACGACAGTTTCCTTGTCCACTATGCTCTTGCCGACGAACTGAAGTCAGTCATGGTTCAGGAATTTCAATCAGCTACCGGACAGCATATTACGGTCAAAGCGATTGAAGGACATGAAGTCATACAGAACACCGGGCTCGTTACTGCCGATATAGCCGATCTGCTAGATGAGACCGGTACGTATGCAGGCTATGAGAAGCGAATGCTTGATTGGTATCGGATTGCTAACCCGGCGGGATCGGCTTGAGGCCTCCCCCCGCCATTACTAGTGCAGATAAGATTGCCTGTTTTAAATATCGTTTATATTCAGTGAGATAGTCGGAAGTCATTGGGTGCTGGCAGAGCCGTAGTTTCGACAAACCTTGGTTCCTTCGCTTACATGCCCCACTTTCCCAAGGCCTTTTCCGCTCCGGCTTGGTCCGCTTTGATCCGCAGGACTGTCTGCCGGGTGAGGCCCGTCGCCTTGGAAATGGCTGATGCTCCTGCACCTGTTGCAAGCATGTCCGTCACAACAACCAAACCTTTCCGGTCATAACTGGGCTTCTTTCCCCGGTAGCGTTCGGCGTCACCTTTCCTTGCCTCGATACCGGCCCGTTGAGCCTCTTTCGTCGCTTCGGCCTGTGCTTGAGCCGTCGCAGCCATAAACGCTATCAGCGCGTCCCTGACGGCCTGCTGCATCGGATCAGTCGTTGCCCCGTCGAAAGTCATATTGTTGATGACTGTCTGAACGACGACGCCTTGACGCATGAAGTGCCGGATGGTGTCCGTCACGTCTTGATAGTTGCGGCCTAGCCTGTCCACCCAACGAACGACCAGCGTGTCGCCATGCCTTAGTCGGTCGAAGAGGCGTTTGCCCTGCGGCCTGTCGGCAAGTTTGGTACTGACCCCTGACACGCCATGGTCGGCAATCACCTCGTCAATGACAAAGCCTGCGGTCTCCGCTTGGCTCCGCTGATGATCAATGTTCTGGTCGATGGTTGACACACGCGCATAAAGGATTGTGGACATGACTTGCTTCCGTTCGTTAGGGTTATGTCCGTTAGAATACACGTACGTTCATTCGTGTCAACCCTTACGTACATCTGTAAACGCACCAATCAGAGTGTCCGTTGGCGTATACCTTTATGTACAGTCCTCCCCGTATCCGGCCTTATGCGTACCGCCATAGCAATGGGTTGTCCGGTTCGAATGCATTGAATGCCTGAGGTGGGATTTCTGTACTCGGCAATTGCGGCGGGGTGTGGGGGAAAGCGGCACGCAAAGTGTGTTAAATACCCCCTCGCAAAAATTTCTGGTTTCGCCACGGCCTGTCATCTGCTTCTCAAAGTTGCAGCTCTGGCTGCGGCTCCCGGCGGGTTTAGTTATTGTTACCTATTGCCATTTTCATCCTTGTTGGTTTTGTCCGG
Organism: Phyllobacterium sp. LjRoot231; assembly: GCF_964253365.1. Lineage (NCBI taxonomy): Bacteria > Pseudomonadati > Pseudomonadota > Alphaproteobacteria > Hyphomicrobiales > Phyllobacteriaceae > Phyllobacterium > Phyllobacterium sp. LjRoot231. The sequence continues at coordinate 2,108,515 of NZ_CAXUQT020000001.1, read as the reverse complement.
AGTGCGCTACAGAGTGAAAACAAATCACTGCCAATGTACGTACCACCTATCCGCGTGGATGCGCTTGAAGAAAGTAAATCATGAAGTCGAAGCTTGTCGCTGAGTTCAATGAATACGTCCTCTTCTCTGAGGCTGAGAACCAAGCCTTGGATACCAGAACTATTCAACGGGACGTGAAAGGTAGGCAGACAAGCTACATTACATGCTTAGTTCGCGACAAAGAGGTCCAGCTCAAATCGGAGGAGCGAACACGCCAACTGTGGCTGAGCCGCCTCATAAACGAGTACGGGTATGCACCGTCGCGAATAGCCGTAGAGTACCCTATTACTTTTGGACGCGACAGTTCCAAGCGTGCGGACATTGTGGTTTTCGACGCCGACCGCCCAACGGTTCCTTACATCATAATTGAAGTAAAGCAGGCCAAGTACAAAGACGGTAAGGAACAGCTTCGGTCCTACGCGCATGCCACCGGTGCACCCCTGGCATTGTGGAGTGATGGCATCCTCGCCGAAGTATGGCACCGTAAGAACCCCAACTACTTTATGCCAATCCACGAGTTGCCTCGTGCAGACCAGACAATCGAACAGGTCGTGGATCAACCGTGGACCGTCCAGACCCTGATCAACCTTGAGGACGAGCGGGTGAAGGAGGGTAAGTTCGCCCGCTCCCTTCGTGACCTCATTGAGGACATGGAGGACGAAGTTCTCGCCAATGCGGGAGTCGATGTCTTTGAGGAGGTCTTCAAGCTGATCTTTACGAAGCTCTACGACGAGATGACATCGCATCGCCGGGGTACCTCCCTGCGCTTCCGCAACCAGAACACGGCGGCCCAGCTTAAAACCGCGATCCAGAACCTGTTCGACGATGCCAAGAAGAAATGGCCCGGCGTTTTCCTTCAAGACGAACGTATTCGACTTTCGCCCGACCACTTGCAAGTCTGCGTTGGCTCGCTGGAGGAATGGAAGTTATTCAACTCCAACCTCGACGTGATTGACGACGCCTTTGAATACCTGGTGTCTAAGTCGTCGAAGGGCGAGAAGGGCCAGTATTTTACCCCCCGCTGGGTAATTGACATGTGCGTGCGCATGATGAATCCGAAGGAAGGCGAGACGGTAATCGACACCGCTTGCGGTTCGGCAGGCTTCACCGTGCATGCCATGTTCCACGTCTGGCGGCAGATCATTAGAGGCATGGGCAAGGGGGAAAGCCACCTCTTCACCATGGAGGAAAAGCCCGCGCGTTGCGTAGACTACGTCCGCGATAACGTGTTCGCCATCGACTTCGACGAAAAGAGCGTCCGCGTCTCTCGCTGCCTCAATCTGATCGCCGGAGACGGGGAAACCAACGTCCTGCACCTGAATACACTCGATTGGCCAAAGTGGGACGAGACCGCTAAACAGAACGAATGGTTAGATACCTATGGCGATGGATGGCGACGTTTGCGCAAGCTGCGTCTCAAAGCAAAGGGTGAGCCATCGGACAAGCCCAGCTACCGTAACTTTAGCTTCGACGTGCTTATGGCTAATCCGCCCTTTGCTGGTGACATTAAGCAGTCCGACATGCTGTCGCCCTATGAGTTGGCGCACAAGAAGGACGGCAAGCTTGAACGCTCCGTAGCACGCGACCTCTTGTTTATAGAGCGTAACCTCGACTTCCTAAAGCCCGGCGGGCGGATGGCAGTCGTGCTGCCGCAGGGACGGTTCAACAACTCTTCCGATCAGCGGCTACGCGGGTTCATCATGGAACGTTGCCGCATTCTCGCGGTCGTGGGCCTCCACCCGAATACGTTCAAGCCGCACACCGGCACCAAGACCAGCGTGCTCTTCGTCCAGAAGTGGAACGAGGATGCAAGCTCGCCCGACTACTGCCCGAAGGCCGATGACTACAATATCTTCTTCGCCACCCAGCAGGTCGAAAGCGTGGATAACTCGGGCCGCAAGGTGTATCGCAAGAACCCCGATGGCACGTTCCTCCGCGACACGCACGGACATTTCATTGTCGAGCACGACCTATTCAACCACGACGGGCTCACGCAGAATGGGATCGCCGAAGCTTTCGAGGAGTTTGCAAGGGGTGAGGGTCTAAGTTTTTTTCAGAAAGCCCCTTCGACGAAGGCCGCTTGAACGGTCTGTTGAAGGGGCTTGAAGCCACCGTCCTTACACTATCAGAGGTAATGACAGATAATGAGGTGGGCCGTCTCGACTCGACCTATTTCTTAAAGGACGATCTGGAACGGCTGCACCGGATTCAAGCACAGGATCACACGCGCATCGGTGACCTCTGCTATGTCACTGACGGGATTCACACCTCCATAGATTTTGAGGAAGGAAGCGGGATCAAGGTGATCTCGGCCAAGCACCCGAAGAACGGGTTCCTCGACTTGAGTTCAGTTGAAGAGATATCGTCTAGTTCCCACACCATGAACCCACGGACCGCACTCCGCGAGAACGACGTTCTAATCTCTACCGTTGGCACTATCGGAAATGCGGCGGTCATCCGCAATGAGGTCCTTCCCGCGAACTCCGACAGACACGTCGGGATCATACGAACGCTACCCTTAAAACGGCCGATATCGCCTGAATATCTTTCGGTCTTCCTGAACTCAACTTACGGACGAATGCAGTCACTGCGCGAGACTACTGGAAACGTTCAACCGAACTTGTTCCTCGTGAAGATCAGGGAGATGAAAGTCGTAAGGTTATCGGACCACGCCGAGGGGCGGGTCCATGAATGGTCGTTGCGTTCACTTACGGCGTTTCGGGCCGCAGGCCAAGCCTTCGAACAAGCCAAATCTCTGCTTTTGTCAGCTCTGGACCTTGTTGATTGGACTCCGCCCGAGCCATTGAGCTACACAGCCCGTGCCAGGGAGGCTTTCAGCTCTGGGCGCATCGACGCTCAGTATTTCCGGCCGCTCTTTGCCGACGTCCAAACTCGTCTGCGTAAGACCGGAAGTGCCCGCGAACTGGGTTCGATCCTTATAACTAACGCGCGAGGGCGGCAACCGAACTATGCAGACGACGGCCTGCCCGTCATCAACTCTAAGCATGTGCGCACCAATCGAGTGGTCCTGGGCGATAACAGAACAGCGATCGAGGCGGGATCGCCGGTCGTCATCCAAACCGGCGACGTTCTACTGAACGGAACCGGCGTCGGCACCATCGGCCGTGCTGCCCCGTACCTGCATGAGCAACGCTCCCTGCCTGACAACCACGTCACAGTCCTCCGCACAAGTCAGGTTGATCCAGTGTACCTTTCCGTCTTCTTAAATAGCCCATTGGGACAATGGCAGATTGAGCGGCACATCAAAGGTTCGTCTGGGCAAATCGAACTGTACCCTACCGACATCGCTCGGATCGTCGTGTGGGATGCGCCAGAGGATGTGCAAAAGGGAGTGCGGGATGCGGTTATGTCTGCCTTCGGTCAGGAGCGCCGCGCAAACGATCTACTAGAGGCAGCTAAGCGGGCCGTCGAGATCGCGATTGAAGACGGGGAAGCCGCTGCCATGGCCTACCTTGCTCAGACAGAAGAGGCTCGCTGATGGCTCTACCACCCCATGCCCAAGAATGGATGAAGCGGGCTGAGATCGACTACATTGGCCCCTTCGTCAAAGCCTGGGCTGCGTTCAATGCTTGGTACCGTCACGACAGCGGTCAAGCTACCGAACGCGCGATGCTGGATTTTGCCATTCGCCATCACAACAGCAGATTACGTAGGCACGCGCTACCCTTGCTGAACAACGGCAACGGCACAGCAGAAGCTGAACGCCTGAAGCTCGCCATATGTGACTTACAACAGAAGTTAGACGCTATTCAGTTCGAGGTGACACCCAAAGGTCGGCTAGAGCGTATTTCCCTGCGCGAAGTCTGTATCAAGCCGCTCATCAACTGGCAGCGTGACCAATTAGATCGAAGCGGCCAACGATATGTTGCTGCTAAAATACAGGGCGGTCAATACGAAATCACCGTCACCTCGATCAGAACAGCACAAGTCAAGTTCCAACATGTGCAGGCGCAATACGATGCAAACAATGTTTATGAGCATCCAAACTTCACCAACAATCTTTCGGAGCCACAACGCACCGCGCTTCGACAGTTCTACGACGCCTGCAACCCACGCCCGATGACTGACCTAGTGCAGGGCGGTGGACCTGCGTTGGACATCTCGATCATGCAGTTCCAGTGTACAGCACAAGACCTGTTGGCTGGGCTAGTCGAAACGCTCTACGCAATGCGCAACGCTTTGCTGCACGGTGAGGTCGATCCAGACCCACAGGTTCTCGCGTGCTATGAACCTGCTTACCGTATCGTGATGGCATTCCTTGCTCGCGTGGCATGAACAAGCTCCCAATTTGGTTGTGGTTTAGTTCTGGACGCTAAGGGGGAACATTGTGTTCCCCTGCTCTCTGGCAGATGCCCGGTTTTCAAGGCTTTGACAGGATGGTGGCAGCTCTCTCATCGCCCACCATTTATCCCAATAAAATCAATTACTTATACCAACAACCCTGCCCTGCCGTGTAGCAGTTTTGTGTGTGCACCATGTGTTGCAGTTTGAGATATCGGATATCTGGGATTTGAATCTAGCGCTCTTTAACGGCATATATTTCATTCGCTAATGTGTTTTTCGTTCTTGAATCCGGACAAAACCCAAGCCGATGCCACCCCAAACACCATCACAATCAAGGGAACGCCCAACGCTAAAGCGGCAATATTGGCTATTGTTTCGAAGAGGCTCGAAACGGCATTCTCGTTGAACTCCATATTCAGCCCTTTATGCGCCTCGACCATCAACTGCCGATCACTTAGTTGCTTCATTTCAGGATGGATAATTCGGAAATGCTCTATAGGTAAGAGACAGGTGGCAAATGGATTTGGATTGTTTGGATCAATCAATGATCCGTCCGCAAGACGTTGTCCCTCTATGACGAACGCATGGACTTTTTGGTCGCCGGTGGCTCCACAAAGCAACGGCACCATGACTACGGCACGCCCGCTCAAATAATCCCACTCACGATTTAGTGCTTGGTAATTCGAATAAATCACGAAGATTGCGAACAATGCGGAGCAGAACACCCACAAACGAAAAAAACCTCGACTAAAGCGCATTTGCCCCCCGGGTTACGATGCTCATACTACCAGATTACACCAAGTTGGTGTGCCCACGCGTTGGCTGAAGACGCTGCTTGATTTAGGGCGTGCTGTATCTCATTGGGGTGGTTATACGCCCAAACGACACCTGCTACCACACCCGCTTCAACTAGCGCGTCGGTGGCGACATTGGCCTTTTGAGCAATCCAGTTCCCGACAGCGCGAGCTATGCTGCTCAGAATAGACGCTTGAGCCGTGATATTGAGTGGATCAGGCTCGCCTTTTACCGCCTCGGCCCTCAACTGCACAACAGCCTCAATGATTTGTTGAATTTGCGGTTGCGTTAGGGGGTCGTCTTCTATCAATTCCGGCGGATTGTTGTGCCCTCTATGCGGCCGCGCTTGCTCGTAATTATTGACAACGCTTTCCAACTCATCCAACCGGCCCAACATTTCCGCCCGAAAGTCGCGTTCTTGCCTCCCAAGTACAATGCGATTGCCATTTTCGTCCGTTAGTGCGTTGCCCTGTTCATCGGTAAGAAAATCCCGAAAATCCTCATCCTCGGGCGGCGGGTTATTATGGTGCACCGGAGCCCAATCAAACAGCCCCTCCCTCGTAACTTCAGCGACTGCTCTTTGCATGGTTTCGTAGTCTGCAACTTCAGAAAACTCTTCTTGGATGACCTCGTCTGCATCGTAGGGGCCGCCCCAAATCCATTGATAGCCACCCTCGGCACTTTCATGGGGTGTTTGCACGGCGGGATCCTCATAATTTTCGTGAAACCATTGAACCATTACTTCGATTTTTTGCTGTTTTGACACTCTCCGGAGCGACGAAGGCGTAAACCGTCGATCCTCTAGGTAGTATTCCCGCGTCCTTGCCATTGCCCCTCACAGAATGATCCAAGCCTTAAGGTATCGAAACCTTGATCTTGGGAACATCATATCTTTTCTTCCATAGATCAAAATCTAAATGCTCGCCGGTCATTTCATAATGTGTGTAGGCGTCGAGCATTTGCCGTCGAATCGGATCGGTGTCGCCTGTTTTGTCCAAGAACTCTCGAACCCTCTCGGGCGATGGCACGGAATTGAAGTCTCGGAGCGATTTCCATTCAGCTTGCAGTGCGGCATCGCTACCTTCAGGCACGTAGCCGTTTCCAAGAACTGCCGACACATAGTCAAACAGGACGAACTTGTCCCAATACTGCCTTTTCATCGCGAGAATCTTCGCTTCGTTAAAGCCAGACTCCCTTAGCGTTGCCATGATCCTGTTTAGGAAATACTTCTTGTTATCATCATCGCCGCTCGACCACCGCCCTATAGATTGGAGCGAGTGCAATTGGAACTCGGATATGACTTCGAGCAAGTTTTGCAACTCGTTTATCTTCGTCTTCGCGTCCTTGATCTTGGCCGAGATTCCGCTCGTAGTCGCCGATACCTCAGTGAACCGATCCAAGTTAGCAATAAAGACACAACCAATTGCGGAGATTGAAAGTGGCCATGCGCCTTCCGGGCTATAAAATGCCGCAACCGCCATCGTAACGAGTAAAACAGCCGCAACTATGTGAAGAGCGATTTTCATATGCCAGCAAAGTCCTCTGTTTCGATCAGTCATCTGTAAACAAAAAGCGCCGGATCACTGCGGTGCTTTGGGTTCATCCCCTGTTGAATCACTTGCTTTATAATTGAAAGAGGCTTCGAAAGCCTGACTTACCCGAATCGCTTGGATTTAACGAACTATTCGCAAGAGTTGTAAAGATCGCCGGAGCCGTTATTCGCAGCTGTCGAGACAGTAAGGCCATCTCGAAGTGTTCCCCACCCAAAGCTTAATCATCGACCTAGCCGTTACCTTGCTCGACTGATTGGCAGTATCTCTCAAACACCAACAGACTCTGTTCGGTTGATGGCTGCGCATAAACGTCAGAGACACCAACGCCTTGGCCCACCACACGAAAACGCATATAGATCATCCACAGCAGATAATTGATTTCTGCCGTGAACTGAATATAGTCAACGCATCGTCACGACGGACCAGACGATCAAGGAAGCAATAAGAGCAGCAACTAACTGCCAAGAACCCCTAAGCGGTATCCAAGCCGCCCGTCAGATATCCTCAATTGTTGTTATTCCGCGTCGGTAAGGCGCGGCGATATGATGTCTTGGAGATCGAAAATGAAATTCGCAATAGTCGACGGGCTTCGCTGTGAAGCTCAACCAAAACTGCGTGGTCAATGCCCTTGCTGCAATGCCGAAGTGGTAGCCAAATGTGGCACCAGGAAGGTTTGGCACTGGGCTCATGTCAGCATTCGGAACTGCGACCACTGGTGGGAGCCGGAAACTGAATGGCATCGCGCTTGGAAAAACGAGTTCCCCGTACAGTGCCAAGAAGTTCGTCAGACTACGCCTGACGGAGAGTTACACATTGCCGATGTGAGAACAGAAGAAGGAACCGTGTTGGAGTTCCAACACTCGAACATTTCACCCAGCGAAAGGATGTCTAGGGAGCATTTCTACGGGCGCATGGTATGGGTGGTGGACGGTAACCGTTTGCGACGAGACTTACCATCGTTCCAGACGGCGCTTGTTGCTGCTTCACGTATAAATGTTGCGCCCCTGACACTGCTGCTGCAAGTTCTAGCCTGTCCCCTTCTGGAACGTTGGAGCGGTAGCCGCTGCCCAGTTTACGCAGATTTTGGCAATGCGGCATTCGGCAGATTACAACAAATCAATGAACCCGTTCTATGGCGGCTTGAATATCTCAAACAAAACAGCCGTGTGACTGCAACCCCGGTGTCGCGTAGGAGCTTTATCGAGCATCACCGTGATAACGGGCGGCTGCGTGGATACCGGCTACCCAGTTTGCGTGGGCAAGAGGCCCGTCGGAGAAGGAGATTTTGATTAGCTTCGGGCATCTCCGCCGAGATGCAGGTTGCTTATTGAACTCGAATAGGGAATTTATCAGGCATCAAAGGGGAACATTGTGTTCCCCTGCCTCTGGCTCAGCCCAAGGATTTCAAGGCTTTGACCGGATGGTGGACGCTCCCTCCGGGCCCACCACTTGCTTCCCGTCCGGCCAAGCCGGAATATGCAAGCAATTCACAAGTTTAACCGCGACGCTGCTGCCGACGCCCGCCGGAGCAGCCGGATTTGACGTGGCCGCTCCGGCCAGCCCATCCCGTACCGGTGCACCGAAATGTAGACCGTCGCGCTGCCGATACCCCGTCATCGTCTGGACCCCCAGCCGCGGGAGAGTGCGTCACGGTGGGCGTAGATTTCACGGCGTATCCACCGCAGCGTGCGCACCGACCACACCAACGGCCCCGGAAACTTCCCATCTTGCACCAACCGGCGCAGGTGGCGTTCGCTGAACGGCACCCCGAATTCTGTCTTCAGCTGCCGCAGCGTCACGTCGGCAATGTCCCGGTACCGTCGCCCTCTTCTCCGTCTTCCTCTCCGGTTCCGCATCATCGTCCGCTCCCTTCTTGTGCCGGTTCCCTGGTCGATTGGAAACGGGGAATATAGAAGGCAAGACAAATATTGTCAAGTAACAATTCTATATATTAAACAAATGATAGGAAATATGCGAGTCTATTCAAGCATAAATCCTGATATACATCGTGATCTGCAATAAGAATTCAAATTACACCGAAAAGTATTCGTTGATACGGACGTATAATTGTGGGCACTGTCTTTGAAAGAAACTCTTTACATACTCCGTTAGAGCAATTGTTGACATATATGGCGTATATAATTGTCGACATTACTTCAACAGAGTTCCAACGCTTGGCTCGCATCGGGGGCTCGCCGGGTGCATGCCGGCGACGGCTGGCCACCGCACGTGACCTGCCGCGTATGCCGGAAAAAGCTTGGCCGTCCGGCGGAGGATTCGCGGCGCGACAGGCACTGGAACCTGGCGTGACGAGCCTTGGCGAGTCCATCGGATAGATGCTGTTCTTTTACAAGGCGCTCGGTGACAGGAATTTAAATTACACAGGAAGGATTCAATGTTAGCGGCACATACGTTGAGAATAATCTGCCGTCCCAATTGTTGGCCTACTTTTTGTCGTCCGCGATTGCTGACATCACTTCGTCGCAAATCGACACGGTTGCATCCACAATTTAGCGGCGGACGCGCCCCATGCCGACGAATTCCGGAAGGCTTGGCCGTTTAATGAAGGGTTTGCTAAATTACACCGCCGGAGCGGGGTCTGGAGCCGACGCTATTCGCCGTCCGCAGGTTCGCTACGGAACGTTCCGACGTGCGGCCCGTACCATTCGGACGAGCCTATGAAATGCGCGCCGGCGCGCTCGAGCGCGGTGCGGACCTTCTCGATCTGCCGCACAGGGTGATCCCGTCGTCAGCGTTCTCGATACGGCTGATCGTCGCGCGGTTGATGCCGGCGCGCCGTGCCAGGTCATCTTGGCTCAGGGCCAGAAGCGCGCGCAGCCCGGAGAATCGCCCTCATCGCATGGTTCGTGTCCATAGGACAATACGGAAGGGCCCGGCGAGATTGTCAATTTTGTCGAAAATTGATGCATATGTGTACATTTTGAGTCGTATAGGTGACGTTTAGATCATTGGCGAATCGTGTGAGTCGATTCGCCGTATGCGGAGCCGCTGACCGCACCGGGCATGGTTCTGCCGCTTCAGTAGTCGGGCCGCGGTACGGTTCAAGTCCGCCACGAAGACGGTCTTCCCTAGGGCACCCCCCGGGAGCGAAGAAGGTGGGTACCCCCTTCAATCACCTACGCAATCGGTGACGTTCACGGCCGCGCTGATCTTCTCAAGCCTTTGCTCGCCGCAATTGGACATTATTGATCATGGACCCGACAGCCGACTGGCTATGAATCTTGTGTGTCTCACGCTGGAGGAATGGCCGACTCACGCCTGATCCTCGGCAACCGACAACTTTCTGCTTGATAACTGCCGAAGTGATCGATGTCGCGAGGTGCGACAACTGGGTGCAGCGTCACGTGCGGACATTCATCATGTCCGCCGCTTCGCGCCAAGAGGGGACATTTCATAGTGTCCGCTTAGCGCCGATATCGTTGAAAAACTCGGAGTTTGAGCATCCTCGACGCTCTGCGCGAGGTTTTTCAGGACGTTTGCAAGGCGGCCCTGGCTCTGACGCGGCTGATGGGAGTGTGCCGCAGGCCATCAAACTGCCATGGCGGCCGTTGGCAGGCGTGAAGGCCTGAGCTTTGCCAGCCTTCGGAGATTTTGTGCTGTTGCAGCGAGAAGGAATTCATCGCGTGCACCGCATGGGCCTCGCAGCCTCAGTCGCGCCATTTTTAGAATGCGCTTGAGGTGAGCAAAGAGCATTTCCACCTTTTTGCGCCGATGCCGCGAACGCTCGTAATCCGGTGTCTCTGTGATAGCTCTTGCGACATCGCGCGCATCCTCATTGCGATCGCGTGGGACTTTGCGAGCAACTGCATTCGGGCAGCAACGCTGTTTGAGTTCACAGGCATCGCAATCCTTCTTGCGGGCCCGGTAAAGCCGGGTGCCCTCGCTCGTGATCCCTGATCTGGCGGTCTCATAGGTTCGGTGGAACTGCTTCAGTTCCTTGCCTGCAGGGCAGATGTAGCGATCATTCTCGCCGTCCCAGACAAAATCGGCACGCGAGAAGGTCCCGTCCGTCCGGTGCGATTTGTCGAACACAGGAATGTGCGGCGCGATCTTCTTATCCTTGACCAGCCAGGCCAGATTGTCGGCAGAGCCGTAGGCGCTGTCCGCCACCACATAGTGTGGCTTCAGGCCAAAGCGGTTCTCGGTTCTGTCGATCATCGTGCGGGATGCGCCAACTTCCGCCTGGCGGATGGCACGGGTGGCTTCAACATCGAGAATGACGCCATGGTCGGTGTCGATCAGATAGTTGGTGGCGTAGGCGAAGAAGGCGTGGCCTTTATGTGCTCCGGTCCATTGGGCTGCCGGGTCCGACGGGGAAATGAACTTCGGCATCACCTGCGAAGCCGCGCCGAAGGCGGCATCATCGAGGACCGCCAGATATTCCTGCACGGAACGCCCAGCATTATCCTTCGCCTCCTGGACACTCCATTCCGAGCCGGGCACCGAGCGCTGCTTGTTGGCGTCGGCAGCAATCAAGCTGGCATCGACGGCAAAGCCCTCAGCACCAACCAGTCCCTGCGCCAGGCAGCGCTCCACCACCGTCTCGAACAGATGCCGAAGGATATCGCTTTGCCGGAAACGCCCGTGGCGGTTCTTCGAGAAGCTGGAATGGTCCGGTACCTTGCCGTCCAGTCCAAGCCGGCAGAACAAACGGTAGGCGAGATTGAGATGAACCTCCTCGCACAGCCGGCGCTCCGACCGGATACCCATGCTGTAGCCGATGATCAGCATTCGCATCATCAGTTCTGGATCAATCGAGGGCCGACCCGTGCTGCTGTAGTAGGGATTCAACTGCGTGCGGACGCTATCGAGGTCCAGGTGGTTGTCGATCCGGCGCAGAAGATGATCGGCCGGCACGTGCTCATCGAGGCAGAAATCGTAGAAGAGCTGCGCCGGAGCCGCCTGAAATCCCATCATCGCCTGATCCCCTGCCAAATCACTCAGAGGATTGAATCATGCGTCCCAAGCGCCTGCAACAACGAGTTTTTCAACAGTATCCGCCAGAAGCGAACATTTAGTGGCGGCAGGCAGGCTCGTACATCGAGGCCCCTCTCACCAATGCCAAAGGCTCCATCAATAGCCGACGTCAAATTCAATGGCGGCCACCACCAAAGCGAATGGTTGGACGCAGCGATTCCACGCACCGGCGATCGCTCGCCTTCCCCATGTCCGCTTTGCGCCACGACGCCATCCACATTGCAGAACAGATCGAACTGTGGGCTGAGACCGGTGGGGGAACCAGCGGTCGCTTTGCGCCAAAACCCGCCATCATCGCATAAGCAAAAGGATGACGGTCACTGAGTGGCACTTTAAGCGATTTCGCGCTCCATCCGGACTTCGGCCTCTAGACTTTCGAAATCCCGGTAAATGGTGACTGTGGCAAGAACCCGTCCACCGCTTTTGTATTGCAGCGTGCAGTCCTTCGCTTTGATATCGCCGTCGATGACAATCTCATCCCATGTTCCTGCATGACCAACGTAGTTGATCGGGATGTCATAGTGCTGGCTCCAGAAGAAAGGCACGGCCTCGAACTTTTCCTGCCGTCCAAGCATGTTGAGTGCAGCGATCTGCCCTTGGCGTTGCGCGACCACCCAATGCTCGACACGAATGCTTTGACCGGAATGCGGATCAGGCCAGCGCGCAATATCGCCTGCCGCATAAATTCCCGGCACGCTTGTTTCTAGATAGGCGTTGACCACGACACCGTCGTCGATAGCAAGGCCAGCCTGCTCGGCCAGTGCAAGGCGCGGCCGTACCCCGATGCCGGCAACAACGAAATCGGCTTCATGCACGGCTCCGCTCCGGAGCCGAACATTTGAGCCTTCAATTGCCACTACCGTGTCTTCGAGATGAAAAATGACGCCATGCTCTTCATGAAGTGCTCGGATGAAATCCCCCATCTCCGGCCCGAGAACTCGCTCCATCGGCCGTTTGTTCGGAGCGACGACGTGAACTTCGATATCGCGTGCGCGCAGGGCAGCGGCGACCTCGAGTCCGATAAAGCTGGCCCCTATCACGACGGTACGTCGAGCGCTCTTAGCGGCAGCGATGATGGCGCGGCTGTCATCGAGCGTGCGCAGCGTATGGACATTCGGCTGATCCGCGCCGGGTATGGTCAAGCGCACTGGTTCTGCGCCTGTTGCCAAGAGCAGTCGATCATAGGGAATCTTGTCTCCGCTGGCAGTCACGACATCTTGTGACAAAGTGTCGATGGAGGTGATCTCCGCCCGAAGGCGAAGGTCGATTTTCGCCTTGCTATAATACTTGTCCGACCGCAGCGGCACCCATTCTTCGGGCGCGCTGCCCGCTAGGTAATCCTTCGAAAGGTTCGGTCGATCGACGGGAGCGGCAGAGTCCGCGCTCAGCATAACAATGCTGCCTTGGAAATCCCGCCGGCGAAGCATTTCTGCCGCGGCAAAACCCGCTGCACCACCACCGATGATGACGATGCTTTCCGGCGCGGCCGATTGCGATGGCTGTGCCTGTTTTTGGTCATCGCGTTTGTGCTGAATGAAGATGTTCCCGTCTTGCTTGTCGACGCGCCAGCACGACAATGAGCTTAGAGCTGGCGCGCGGATAGCTTCGCCGCTGCTCAGATCGAAACATGCGTGGTGCCAGGGACAGCGCACCGTGCTTTCCACCACCAGCCCGTCGATGAGGGGTCCGTGATAGTGGCTGCAGTAAGCATCGATCGCGAATATCTCGTCCGCCACGCGCAAAAGGAGAACATCCTGTTGCCCGACATGACCGAGGAGCTTCCCTCCGTCGAGGGCAGTAACAGGAACGCCCTGTGTCAGGTCGGGGCCGCTTGGGGACTGGTTTTCAACCATGGGTGTCTCCTCGATAGCGAACAGGTGGCAGCCTTGAAGCCGATACAGATGGCTGTCAGTTAGGCCTTACCATATTACGACCTGTTATGCTGGGATAAAAGCGCCCCTACAATCGATCAACCGTCCGTGCTTTCCGATCGGAACAGTCGGTATCGGTACAGCATAAAGAATGAATGTCCGCTTTGCGCCGATAGTGTTGAAAAAGTCCCCAATCGGGGCTCGCCGAAAAGTCCGCCATTTCGCAGTCTAAGGGGACGTTGCCGCTCGATGCAGTCCCAATTTGGCTACGCGCCTCACACGCTGCTTGCTCGCAAAATTGGTGGGTCCCCCCGTCAATTTTCAGTATCAGCCTCTACGGCCCTCCAATAAATCAGACGCTATAGAAAATCGACTTTTTCAACAATATCCGCCACATGCGGACCTTCGGCGACGGAGGCCAACGCATGCGAATTCCAAACATCGGTCTGCAGTGGCTCGGCAAGGCCGGTCCGCCGGTGGACTGTCCGCCGCCGGGTTATTCGGGTAATCCCACGATGCGTGCGCCTTCTGCGAACCTGTCGGCGAGATTCTGCACCAATCCGACTTCGAAGATCATGCGGAGCCGAAATCCCGGTTCCAGTTCAAGCAGTCGCTGCGCGATCGGCCCCGCTTCTTCATAGCGTCCGGCCAGCGCCAGCGAAGCGGCCTCAAAGAAATAAAGTGTGCTGAAGCGGGGATTGGCTTGAACGGCCCTGGCGAAGTGCGGTGCCGCCTCGTTGTAACGCGTCTCCTCCACGGCCGCCGCTCCGAGCGCAAGATGCGCTCCATACGCCATCGGATCGAATGGACTGAGCCGCAGCGCTCGGTTGGCACTCGAGGTCGCCTGGGCGGGGTCGCCGGCGAAAGCGTAGATAACAGAGCCGAAATAGAGCGCCGTGGCGCACGAGGCGTTCAGCGACAAGGCGCGTTCGACGGCGCTCAGTGCCGCCTCGCGCTCCTTGCTGAGCATGGAAATTGCAAAGGCGGCAATGGCCAACGCCGTCGCGTCATCGGTGCCGCTCGCGACCACAGCGCGCGCGTGCTCCATCCCGGCGGCCTTGTCGGCCGCGCCGAACCCGCCGCGCGAGAAGAAAATCTCATGGCACCACGCAAGACGGGCGTGGGCGGCGGCGTAGTTCGGGTCCAGCCTGAGCGCGTCCTCCAGAAGCCCCGCTGCTATCTTGGCGTCCGCGGGCATCACCGTTGCCATGTGGGGGACAGCGCGCAGATAGAGGTCGTAGGCGTCGAGATTTTCCGGACGCTTTTGCCGCGCGCGCTCAATCTCCGACCTTTGCAGACTCGGCTCAACGATGCCGACGACCTTGTCGGTGATCTGGTCCTGCAGATCGAAAACATCCTCCAGCGCGCCGTCGTATCGCTCTGCCCACAGATGCGCGCCGGTCTCGGCTTCGATGAGCTGGGCGCTGATGCGCAATCGATCGCCCGCCTTGCGCACGCCCCCCTCCAACACATAGCGCACGCCGAGTTCGCGCCCGACCTGCCGTATATCGACGGCCTTCCCTTTGTAAACGAAGCTCGAATTGCGCGCGATCACGAACAGCCATTTGATCCGCGACAGCCCGGTGATTATGTCCTCGACCATGCCGTCGGCGAAATATTCCTGCTCAGTGTCGCCGCTCATGTTCTGGAACGGCAAGACCGCGATCGACGGTTTGTCGGGCAGCGCGAGACGCGGCAAAGGCTTTTCCCTCCCTGCGGGGTCCGCCGATGCCGCGGGCTGCTCCTGGGCGCGGACGCCGACTTGCAGCGAATAGACGTGAACCGGATCAGCGATGTTCTTGAGCTGCATTGCGCCGCGATCGTCGATCGCGAGATCGAGCCTTGCCTTGACCTGCCAGTACGCTTGCTCGGACAGACAGATACAGCCAGGCTCGCAAATGCCTTCGAGGCGCGCGGCGATATTGACACCGTCTCCCATGAGATCACCATCGCTCTCCTCGACCACATCGCCCAGATGGATGCCGACGCGAAACTCGATCCGGCGATCGGGCGGCAGACCGGCATTGCGCTCAACCATGCTTTTCTGCACTTCAATGGCGCAGCGCACGGCATCGACGACGCTGCGGAACTCGATGAGGCTTCCGTCTCCTGTGCGCTTGACCACGCGGCCATTGTGCACGGCGATCGTGGGATCGATCAGATCGCTGCGCAGCGCCCGCAGCCGCGCCAAGATGCGATCCTCGTCCGCGCCAGCGAGACGGCTGTAACCGACCACATCCGCGACCAGGATCGCCGCGATTTTCCGCATCTCGCTCATAGCGCCAGTCCACCTCGACCCAGATTACCATAAAGTCCCCGCCAATGCTTCCCGAGCTTGGTTTGGCTCGCTAAGAAAGTCGCCCAACAGCCATCGGCCGACGATCGCTTTGGGACTCCCGATCCACGGGAGAAAGGCCCGCTCATAACCGCGATAGTCGGAGCAATCTATCTCGCAGAAGTCGACATGCAGTTCGACGACACCCGAGCTGCTCGCATTCACCGCAAGGAAGGGGCCAAGTCGAAGAAGGCAACAACGGAGATGCGTTTTCCGAAAGGCGGAAGCATTTGGGTTGCCAATAGCATGAACCCGTTCGTGAGTTTCGGCGGTACGATTCAGGAGGTAACCAGATCAGGAAGGATCAAAGCACTTCTTGATATTTTCGGCCGCATGACCCCTGTGGAATTCGAAGCCGGACAATTGTGTCCCGCGGCTTGATTTCCAAATCTGTGAGTACGTTGCAGGATTGTGTCCGCTTTGCGCTGATATCGTTGAAAAACTCGGAGTTTGAGCATCCTCGACGCTCTGCGCGAGGTTTTTCAGGACGTTTGCAAGGCGGCCCTGGCTCTAACACGGCTGGATGGGAGTGTGCCGCAGGCCATCAAATTGCCATGGCGGCCGTTGGCAGGCGTGAAGGCCTGAGCTTTGCCAGCCTTCTGAGATTTTGTGCTGTTGCAGCGAGAAGGAATTCATCGCGTGCACCGCATGGGCCTCGCAGCCTCAGTCGCGTCATTTTTAGAATGCGCTTGAGGTGAGCAAAGAGCATTTCCACCTTTTTGCGCCGATGCCGCGAACGCTCGTAATCCGGTGTCTCGGCGATAGCTCTTGCGACATCGCGCGCATCCTCATTGAGATCGCGTGGGACTTTGCGAGCAAATGTATTCGGGCAGCAGCGCTGCTTGAGGTCGCAGGCATCGCAATCCTTCTTGCCGGCCCGGTAAAGCCGGGTGCCCTCGCTCGTGATGCCTGATCGCGGGGTTGCGTAGGTGCGCCGGAACTGCGCCAGTTCCTTGCCTGCCGGGCAGATGTAGCGATCATTCTCGCCATCCCAGACAAAATCGGCACGCGAGAAGGTCCCGTCCGTCCGGTTGGACTTGTCGAACACCGGAATATGCGGAGCAATCTTCTTGTGTTTGACGAGCCATGCAAGATTATCGGCAGAGCCGTAGGCGCTGTCCGCCACAACATAGTGTGGCTTCAGGCCAAAGCGGTTCTCGGTTCTGTCGATCATCGTGCGTGAAGCGCCAACTTCCGCTTGGCGGATGGCACGGGTGGCTTCAACATCGAGAATGACGCCATGGTCGGTGTCGATCAGATAGTTGGTGGCGTAGGCGAAGAAGGCGTGGCCTTTATGTGCTCCGGTCCATTGGGCTGCCGGGTCCGACGGGGAAATGAACTTCGGCATCACCTGCGAAGCCGCTCCGAAGGCGGCATCATCGAGGACCGCCAGATATTCCTGCACGGAACGCCCAGCATTATCCTTCGCCTCTTGGACACTCCATTCCAAGCCAGGCACTGAGCGCTGCTTGTTGGCATCGGCAGCAATCAAGCTGGCATCGACGGCAAAGCCTTCAGTCCCAACCAGCCCCTGCGCCAGGCAGCGCTCCACCACCGTCTCGAACAGATGCCGAAGGATATCGCTTTGCCGGAAACGCCCGTGGCGGTTCTTCGAGAAGCTGGAATGGTCCGGTACCTTGCCGTCCAGTCCAAGCCGACAGAACAAACGGTAGGCGAGATTGAGATGAACCTCCTCGCACGCCGGCGCTCCGACCGGATACCCATGCTGTATCCGATGATCAGCATTCGCATCATCAGTTCTGGATCGATCGAGGGCCGACCCGTGCTGCTGTAGTAGGGATTCAACTGCGTGCGGACGCTATCGAGGTCCAGGTGGTTGTCGATCCGGCGCAGAAGATGATCGGCCGGCACGTGCTCATCGAGGCTGAAATCGTAGAAGAGCTGCGCCGGAGCCGCCTGAAATCCCATCATCGCCTGATCCCCTGCCAAATCACTCAGAGGAGTGAATCATGCGTCCCAGGCGCCTGCAACAACGAGTTTTTCAACAGTATCCGCTAAAAGGGGACGTCCAGCTATATTCGATAGCGCAACTCTGATTATCGCTGGCCGCAGTAGCGCGCTGTTGCCGTTCCGATAGTTTGAAACTTCCCGTTGCTGGTTACCGTCGTTGCGCAGATTGTCGTTTTGGGATTCCACCAGTACGTGGTCGAACCTTGCTGCTGGGTGAACGCGTAACCGCGTGCCTGCATCTGGGCTTGAGCGCCGGCGGCAGAGGCATTTACCAGATCGGCAAGGTCGGCCGGCGCGCCCTCCGTCGTGGTAGCGGTCGCATCCATAGCGGGCGGCACGGCTGAAGCTGGCACGCCGTCAGCGTCGTTGCCAGTCGATTGACACCCTGCAAGTATTATTATCGCTAGTATCGGTATTGAAGTTGCAGTGCGCATTCTGTTTCCCCCATATGCATTGCCCGTTACTTGATCCTGCCGTTTGACCAGCTGCGCGCGCAGGTGCTCCACGGCTTTACCAACAAGCATTCGCTTCCCCCAGCTGAATGCGCCATGGTCACATCAAGGTGCCGGATTTAAAGTGACAGTCGTAACCCCTCCGGCGAAGTTAATGCCCTCCTGGCCCTCCACTGAAATGGGCTGCAAGGAAAACGCTTTGCCCGTGCCGCCTACAAGAATGTTTGCACCCGCGCCGGGGCCGACCGAGGCGTTTGCTCCAACACCGCCATAGGTACCTGCGAGCGCCCCTGCTGGAAGTCCGCTGGTCGCCGCAACGACGCCCCAGATCAAGTGCCCCGACGCGACTTCGCCGAGTGCGATCCCATATTCGTCGATCGATCCGGTGTAATTGTCGGTATCACCGCCCTTGTCCTGCTTGAACGTGCAGGAGAGTTTTTGCTTCTCCACGACAAACATTCCTATCCCTTTGGACACATCGCAGGCGAGCGTTCCAATTTGGGCAGATTCCGCACTTGCGTCAAAAGGAATGAACGCGGCGGCACACCCAAGAACCTTATGGAGAAAAGTCATTTGTAACTCCTATTCTTCTTCGATCAGCTGGGAACAACGTTGAGGCAGCTCCGGCGATACACTGAAAAACAACATAGGTTCGCTCCAGACCGAAGAAGGGAAGTACGTAACAGTTACAGGGGGATTGTCTGGAGTACGCTTGACACCAGAAATTCGCACCTGACTTTCAGCTTGGGACTGATTGGACCGGGCATTGCGAGTCGTCTAATTAGGACAAGCTGACTTCGTCACAGGCGGCATCGCACCAAGGCTGCAACTCTTCTTGAACTCATAAGGACAAAAGGATGGACGAACTTTCAACCCCCAAGCCTGTTCTGGAAATTGCGGTCGGCACGCTGATCTTGATCATTGTCATTTTCGTACATGGCGCGGGTATCAGAGTCATAAATCGACGCTTCAGCAAATCCTGGATTCATATGACAAGCAGCACGCCACATTGGCAGCCCAACCTATTGCTGGCGGTAACCATCGCCTCCCTGGCAACATTGCATTTCGCCGAAACCCTCATCTGGGCCATTCCGATATCTGCGCGAGGTTTGATACCCTCGATGCGCGACAGCTATTATTTCGTTTTGGAAAACTACACCACACTCGGCGAAGGCAACATCAGACTGCCTGATCAGTGGCGGTTGCTCGGACCAATCATAGCGATATCGGGTTTGTTCACCTTTGGTTGGACAGGCAGCGTGCTCGTGAGCATTATGACCGAGTTTGGTAGACTTGACAGGGCGCGGGCCAAGGAATCGGACGACTGCACTTTTTCAGACGATACCGACGCGGACCGATGATTGGTGCAGGCATGCTGTCAACCGAAATAGCTCCTGGCGGCCTGCCCGTATAGGTTGAACGCGGTGCAATGTCCGCTTTGCGCAACAGCGGGCATCCGCCAATCAATCCGGAATTAGGTAGCAAACCACCAAAGGTAATCTAATTGAGAAACAAGCATTTTACGGCTGTGTTCTTATATAGCGGTGAGGATAGCTACGAAACCGAAGGACCGCGGTGGTCGGAAGCGCTCGCCCGCCCGTCAAGCCAAGCCCATGTCGGTTCTACTGCGCCCGTCTGCGGACATTCGTGAAGGATAGGGGCCGGGAACTATGTGCGCGATCACCCGATCGCGACGGGTCCGTACCAAAAACCTAAAACCTTGTCATGTTCGCTGCTGGCGGGTTAGGCGATCGCACCAAGGTGGACTTGAATTCCTCCACGGCTTTTCAGCAGCGGCCCGAGCATCCAGTTGTACATCTCGCCGATATTGCGCTCTTCCTGTCGGTCGCATCATGCGGGACCAACGTCGATTCGATGAGTGCGTATTTCGTGCCCTTGATGCCTGTGGCAGATGCTTGTCGACTAGCATCCCTCAAGTGAAATGCCGACCAAGCGCGAGAACGAGAGTTCATCGGACTAAACTTGTAGGAGTTGAATAATTAAAACTTTACGGGTTTGTCGAAGATGTCCGTGCTTTGTAACTGTTACGTACTTCACTGGCAGCTGATCTACGAATAATTTGTAATAGCAGGCATACCCGCGAAGAAAATACTTAGGCGGTTTTTAAACGGACGGCACCTCACTGCCCGATTTGCGTACGCTGCGTACCATCGAACACTTAATCAGCAATTGCTCACATCGTTGTTTTATACAGCTGGGGAAGGACATTTCGAGCCGCCAAACGCGGTGCTTGTTTAACAATAAGTACTTAAACGGAGGAGCTAAAAATGACCGGGAGAACCCTGAAGTTCGGTCTTGGCGCTTTGGTAGCCGGGACGATGTTATGCGGTGCGCTCGCACCCGCCGAGGCGCAGGACGCGCAAAACAAGCCCAACATCCTGTTCATCATGGGCGACGACATCGGGTGGATGCAGCCCGGTATATATCATCGCGGTTTGATGGTCGGGGAAACACCCAACATTGATCGCATCGGTCAGGAAGGTGCGATGTTCACGACCTATTATGCCGAGCAGAGTTGCACGGCGGGGCGGAACGCATTCTTGACAGGGATGCACCCGCTTCGCACTGGCATGATCCCACCACAGCTGCCGGGCAGCCCCTCGTATTTGCGGCCTGGCACGCCGACGCTGGCGTGGTTCCTGCGTGACCTCGGCTATAACACTGGTGAGTTCGGCAAGAACCACCTTGGCGATCACACCGAGGCTTTGCCGACCGCTCACGGTTTTCACGAGTTCTGGGGATACCTTTATCACCTCGATGCCATGCAGGGAGTAAGCTTCCCCGACATCAACAAGACGCCGACAGAGCAGACGGTCGCACCGCCCTGCAAGAACACACCGATCCCTGGGCTTCAGGAAGATCCCGCTGCGGTCGACCCTGCGAAGACGACTTGCCTGACGCCGCCGCGTCCGATGCTGGCCTGCAAGTCCTCCGACGGGACTGCCGCCAACCAAAGCTGCAAGGACGAAGGCCCGCTGACGCTGGAACGCTCGAAGACGGTGGACGAGGAGATCTCCAGCCACGTCATCGACTTCCTCGACCGTAATGACCCGAAGAAGACCAACAAGCCGTTCTTCGTCTGGTACAACCCGGCGCGCATGCACGTCACCACCGTGCTGCCGGACAAATACATGGGCATGGTGGGCGAGCCCGGCGGCAAGGACTGGGGCGTCAATGAAGCCGGCATGAAGCAGATGGACGACAATATCGGCTACGTGCTGAAAAAACTCGATGAGATGGGGCAGCTTGACAATACTATCATCGCGTTCACGACCGACAACGGCGCTGAAACCATCACCTTCCCCGACGGCGGCACGACCCCGTTCAAGGGTGGCAAGCTGACTACTTGGGAAGGCGGCATGCGTGCTCCGCTGGTGGTACGCTGGCCCGGCCATATCGAGCCTGGAACGGTGAAGAACGACATATTCGCCTCGCTCGACTGGCTGCCTACCCTGGTCGACATAGCCGGCGGTCCGAAGGGTAACGAACTGAAGGCGGAAATCGAGAAGGGTGCCTATCCCGGGATAGTCAAGACCACACTCGATGGTGTCAACCAGCGTGACTATCTTGAAGGAAAATCGGAGAAATCCGCCCGCGATACGTTCTTCTACTATTCCGGCAAGGACCCGTCTGCCGTGCGCTATAAGAACTGGAAGATGTACTTCGCGATGGTGTCCGATGCGCCGGAAGGCTTCCTCAACGGGGTGGTTCCCTATCACTGGACCCAAGTCGTCAACATCAAGCGCGACCCGTTCGAAACCTCGGTCGGGCAGCAGATCAAGACCCTCTTTGGCCAGGGCGGGGCTCTTGCCGGGCCGGTGACAGCCTACATCTACGACTGGAACCTCCTGCCGATCGGCCAGGTGCTGTGGTTGAAGGAACTCCAGAGCTATGTCGACTTCCCGCCAATGCAGGACCCGGCCAGCTATAATCTGGAGCAGGTCGTCCAACAGGTTAAGCAAATGCGATCGGAGCGTCGAGCCGGCGAATAGCGAGCCATTGGGAGCGGATGCCCTTGGGGCGTCCGCTTCACTTCCGTCCGTGTGCCGAGGCACACGATGCTCAGGCGGCTTGCCCTTAGATCTCTAATTTTGGAAGGATAACTGACATGAATATCGATCGCATTGCAGGCTTTGTCGCTTTCGTCGGAGGCTTGGCGCTGGCGACATCGGGAGCACCAGCCCAGGAATCCGCCAAAAAGCCAAATGTACCCCTGCAAAAAACCATCGGGACGGTCACGCCGACTGGCCCGGTGCCCTCACTTGCAGTCATCAATTCGGCAGGGGCCAGGCTTGATGGTGGGAAGCTTGTTCTCACCGGGGTGTCGGCAAATTCCATCGTCTTTGCCGATCGCCCGGTGCGGGCCGCCGGGCATGTCACCACCGAGCAGTTCATCATGCAGTGGGATGACGGCAAGGACAACTTTGCCATTGATCCTCCAAATGCCACGGTATCCGTGCTGGGCGGCGACGGATCAGGGGTCAGTGACGCTGTGGTCACGCTCAAATCTCCCAAGTTGGAGGGCAACACTCTCACCTTCGACGTTGCCGTGCTTGAAGGAAGTCTGGATGGTGGGACTGGACCAGCAGCACTTTTCATCGATCATTTCGGTGGGGGCTTTGGTGGGGGCGGCTTCCGCGGCGGTGGATTTGCTGCAGGTGGATTCCAGGGTGGCGGATTCCGTGGTGGTGACTTTGGGGGCGGGTTCCACGGGAATTTCGCCCACGTCGATGACACCAATATCACCCGTGTCGGCGGGACCTACTGGCATGCTCCGGTCTACCACGGAGCCTGGTATGGCAGCGGTGCGGTAGCAGCCGGAGCGGTAGCGGGTGCGGCCATAGGTGCGGCAGCGGCCAATCCATACTACTACCCGCAATGCGGCTATTATCCGCTTCCACCTTGTTACTGAATTGATTGATCTAAAACATGGACGCAGTAGGTCATGACTTAGGGTGGGAAGCTCGCCCGATCCGGATGATTTCGGCCACGCTGCTTGGCACGGCGGCAGCGCCTGAACGAGGCGGAGAAACTGTTCCGCCAAGCGATTGTGCTCGATCTGGCGCTTTCACACCAGAGCCGCAACAGCGCCAAGTAGAAGTGCCAGCGCTACAGCGTGAGAGAGGGCATTTCCGAACTTGCCTGCTGCTATCCAAAAGTGGCTTGTCGACATCGAACATGCCACCGATTGATCATCTCGGCAAACAGGTGGCTGGCATCGGCTCAAGATAACTGGGCTTGTCCGCCAGGCCCAGCACAGCGGCCTTGTGACATCTCCGTGGCAGGTTTACGCTGCCGGTGCAGTTCTTCCGAGCAACGTATAGGTTTCTCATCAGATCTCACGTTGAGAACGGCTAGGCGACGAGAGGAAATATGGAACCAAGGATCACACTTGAAGCCGACCTAGCCGGTCGTGTGAGCTTGCGATTCGCCCGCCGTGAGACGGAATATATCGTCGCTGAACCGATCCAATGCCCATGAACGAGCGCGCCCAATCTGTTCGCGACGAACCACGATGGGCTCCCGCTCTCGCGATACTGGTCGTGCTTGGTCTTTTGGCAGTGCTGCCCCACCATGTGCAGGTCATGCCGGTGTGGGTTTCCTACGTCGTAGCGCTTGTGGTTATTGTGCCCATGATTGTGGTCACACTAACTGCAAACACTTTGTGGATGCGTATTGAGCGGACCGTAATCATGCTTCTTGGTGCGGCCTACATCGCCAACACGGCAGCGGAGTTGGCAGACATGATCGGGATCATCACGCTTCACCCACCGGAAACCCGCGCTGTCTCACTGCTCTCCTCATCGCTTGCGATCTGGGTCACCAATGTTTTGACCTTCTCATTGCTTTACTGGCAAATCGATCGTGACGGCCCATCCGCTCGGGCGAGTGGGGCGACAACAAAGCCGGACTGGCTCTTTCCACAGACGGCGGCACCCGAAGTCGCATCACCGGATTGGCAGCCAGTGTTCCTCGACTACCTGTTCCTTGGGTACAACACGGCGACGGCGTTCAGTCCTACCGACGTACTTCCGCTCACTAGACGTGCAAAGATGCTGATGATGCTGGAGAGCACGATCTCGCTGTTGACGCTCGTCATCGTCGCCGCTCGCGCGGTCAACGTTATCCCGTAGCGGTGCACAAACTCAGCGGCCGCTTCAAGATATAGTTTACGTGGAAGGGCTGGATGCAACAACGAGAGGTGCGTAAACGAACTGGCTCAAATGACCGCTTAGGGCCGCAAAGCAGTCGTCGAAGACAGGGGGGCCAAGCCGTACTGAAATCTCATCTACATCAACCCCGATCCCGGTTCTCCTCGGCGGTGTATTTACAATGACGTGTTTTCACCCACCCGCTCAACAAGATGCGCACGCGAGGGTGCCGGGTCAAACCGATCGGCGAAATATTGCGTTTCGTTGACCACCAGTCCTTCGCGGAATTCCATGATGCTCACCGAATAAGATGGTACGCCGTCATAGGTAAGTACGAATTCAGTGACCCAGAGATCGCCGCTACCGATAATTCGCCGGACCGTAAAACGCTTTTTGTTTGGCTGGACGAAACGGCTCGCTTGAATGTTGTGCCGGCCGCGAATCCGTTCGCCCGACTGCGGATAATAAAGGACAGCATCCTCGCGGTAGATTTCATGTTCGACCTTGAAATCGCTCGCGTCCGAAGCATCCCAATGGCGCTCCAGCGCCATCCGCACGGTTCGATCATCCATCTCAATCTCCCACCTACGCTTCCGGCTATCATTTCGAAACCACTGAATTCATTGTGCTGTACGCTATTCTGAAACGTGGGGCGCTATTGCCGATCGCGCCAGTCGTGTGTCGCCTCACGATGCGGGCGATTGCAGTTTGGTTTAAGGATACGCCTGTGGGGAACCCCCGACAATGTGCGATTTCGTCGGCCAGTGGCGCGAAGAACCTCTCGCCTCGATTTGGACAAGTGGCCTAACCGAATGTCACCTTCGGGCCAACTCGCGACGCCAGCAGAGGTCGCAAACGCGCCAACAGTGGCCATCATTGCGCTACAAGCTTCCGTGGAGACCAACCCGACCAAGGCAAACACTTTCGTAGTGTTCTTCATCGATCTCGTGTTGAATTTCCGAGCCCCTGTCGTCCTGCACAAAACGCTGTTTCGAAAGCGTCTTAGTCAAAAGAGGTCGCGCAACGTTTCTATCGGATTGTTCGTGGGACCGGGAGTAGGCGGTAGAGGGGACGGTATATTCGGAATTGCGGGACCGGGAGTAGGCGATATTGGGGATGGTATATTCGGAATTGTGGGATCGGGAGTGGGCGGTAGAGGGGACGGTATATTCGGAATTGCGGGACCGGGAGTAGGCGATATTGGGGATGGTATAGTAGGACCTGTGCCGGGAATGCCGGGCAATCCACCTAGTATCTGCGGCAAAGGCAGTCCTCGTTCCCGGAAGAATTTCACAAGCTCGTCGTTGCTGCCGAACTCGAGATCGCCGATCGTCAGGGCAAAGCCGGGTTCGCCCGGGCAGTTGACCCTGACCTGTCCTTCGGTCGCCGAGGCAGCCAGTTTCTTTTCGGCAGCAGCGCGATCGTAGCCTGCCGTCTCGGAGTCAAGGAATTTGGTGATCAGTTTGGCCGCTATCCAGAGACCCGCATCGTCACCTTCGACCCGCTTCGGGACGAGTGCGTACTGTACCTCGGTCCAAGCTGGTGTGAATAGGAAATGGTCGGCCCCATTTTTGACCTTGAGGGGTTTGCCATCCGGCCCGCGACCCTGTCTTTGAAAAGGCAAATCACTGAAGAGCAGGATATCGGGAGCAGTCCGCAGGCCGACCGGTAGGGTGATGTTTGCTCCGACTGACGGAACCGATACCCAAGCTTCCTCAAACTTCGCTTTTCCGTCTGTCTTAAGCGCCAGCTTGACGTCGCGGCAACCGATGTCGGGCTTTAGCATCACGACTGTATTGCCACCCACCTCCCTTATTTCGATGCCTGCATCGACCCCGGACTCTATGCCTGTATTTCCGGGCAGGCCGACCGTCGTGCCGATGCCTCTTCCTATCAAGGGGTCGACATGCAGATGTACGGATGCCTTGGCGTCGGCCTGGGCATTGAGCGAAACCTTCAAGCGTCTTCCTTTAGTCCAAGACATGCGGACTGCATTCACCACTACCGTTGCCGCGACCGCGCCTGGGTTAGCAAGCTCGGCGAAAACCCCACCCTCGCCGAGAACTTCGTCTCTCCATTTTTGGTCAGCAAGCCGGCCTTTGATTTGCACCGATTTGACGGTTGCGGTCCTGTTCGCAGCAGGGAGTCGGTTGAACCTATCCTGAAGCAGGTGAGCAACGGTCCCGTTTATCCAAAGGGCTATATCGGCGTCGTTCAATTTGGGAATCCGGATTTGCTCCAGATTTTTTCGCATCCTGACGATGTCATCCTGAATTTCGGAGGGAGGCTCATCGATACTGGTTGCCATAGGCTTTTCGTTGAAATCAGTCAGTAGCCATATTCCGCCGTCGAGGACGACAGCGTTGGCGGCTTGAATTTTTTGCGACAGCTCATATGGCGGGACGGTGATCTGAACCTTGATCCAGTTTTCATCTTTCGGATCGCGGACCGGAAAAGTCCTCGTGAGAACTTGCTTCAAATCATAAGTGAACGTGTTTTTGAAGGGGAGCTTCATGTTGAAAGCTTCAGTGAACTTCAGCATGAGACCCGTTTCGATGAGGTCGCTAGCATACCCCCTCAACTTGATATTGAACCATCCCCATCCGAATTGGGGATCGAGTTTCAACAGAGAGATCGCGAAGACGGCTTGCCCGTTCCCATTCTCCCCTTCTTCTATGCCTTTGAAAACGAGGGAGGCTTGGCCATCAAACTTTACAGTCAGATCGCGTTTCTTCGAATAGGCGTCGAGGCGAAGGTTTGCCAAGGCAATACCCGGTTGAAAGTAGACTGTAACGGCCCGCAGGGTTACGACGGTGTCCTCATCTGCCCTAAATTCGGGGTCGTAGGCAATTTGTGCATCTTTTAGGCTTTCCAGTGCGGTGTTTAATCCCCGTTCCGAAACAAACACGCCCGCTGACCACGCTTCTGGAATAGGCTTCTGCTTCAGGAGGTTTTCCGTCTCGGACAGCGATCTCCACTCCGATATGGTGCGGTCTCGCTCGAAATTTGAATGTTGAAGCGCCAGCCATCCGACACCGATGGCCGCAAATAAAGCAATTGCAATAATGACCCGTGCGCCCGTTCCCATGGCATGATCCCAACGCCAGATGAATGCAGTGTCAAATTAATGATAACACTATTGTCGGTGCGGATAGTCTACTACTTTGATCCGGCAGCTAAGTGCGCGGTGGAAAATAGCCCTGGGGAATTTCTCCGTTGTAGCCCGGTAGAGTGAAGAGATACATGCCGTCAGGCTGCACCTGTCATATGCATTCTGACGACATCGTTGCCTACTGGGCTGGACGCGAATTTCTGCTTTGGGTGGAAAGCGGACATAGCTGAGGCTGCCCAAGATGGCGCATATGCGCCAACATCGGACATCGAGCTGGAAAAGCGAGTTTCATCTAAGGGAATTTTGCGTTGAGGGTTCGCGTTGACATGCACGCGACGCACCAGGCGGCTAGTCCAACATGGGCCAAGGCAGCAGGCCAAAGAGCGATGCCGAACAGCCCAAGGCGCAACCACGCAAGGACAAGGACCGCTGCCACCCCAATGTTGTAGAGAAACATTGCCACGACCAAGACCTTTCGCGGCATGGCTCGCCGCGTCCGCTCGGGCCAGCCAGCACGCAACGCCAAGGGCAAGCAGCGCCACGCCGGCCACGCGACTGACCGTCACGCCGGCAGGCGTACCGGGCGCGGCACCGAGCAGCAGCTCGACCAGTACCGAAGGCGTCACCAGCAGCACCAACCCGGTCGCTGCCTCAAGCGCACCCATGACCGAAAGCAGCAGCTTCGGATTCGGTCCTATCGTCCCGGGCATTTCGGCTCCTTTATTCCTGCAAGGTCGGCCGAACTCATCTATACTAGTACTCGGCCGCCCGCTTGCGCTTAAGGTCGCGAAGGTTGTAGACGCGTACAACTTGCAGGAGTATTTCTGATTAGGGGCCACCGGTGAAGTAGGTTACAGTAACATACAGTGCGCTGCGGTCGTGGGTATTCAGTTAGGCACGCCAACAACATCAGCCACCCGCCAATGTCTGCTTAGGGCCGCCAAAAGGAGACTTCGCAGAAGCTCCGGCGTATAGTGTTAAAACTGCATGTCAGGGGATTTGAATGCACATTGCTGCAACCCGGGACTTGACCGCCAAGGTAAGCATCCTGCTCGTATTGAGCCTCGCTTTATTGTGGGCGTTTCTCACGCCTTCGGAAGCGCAGAGCGCAGCTACGCCGCCCCCTCCGGCCAAGGTTGAGGAACTGATCAAACTCCTGGATGATCCGGAAGTCAAAGCGTGGATCAACAAAAAGGGTGCGCCGCCAGCGGAAGAGATTTCTGTTGCGCCTTCAGCGAGCGACTTCATGCTCTGGTCGAACGCCATTCGAGCGCACTTGCGCGGTATCGGACAAGCCATTCCGGCAGTTCCCGGTGAATTTTCGGGCGCGCGCTCTACGATCATGACCGAAATCAACGGTCGAGGGCCGGGAGCGATCCTGGTGCTCTTCGCCGCATTTGCTGCACTCGGCTTCGGGGCCGAACTTGTCTTTCGGCGTGTACTGAGCCAAGCAAGCCGACAAAACGCGCCCGCCACGACTGAGGCAGGTTCGCCCGCACGGCATCACCTGATCGGCCGCTCGATTTTCGTCGCCATCGCGCCGCTGGTGGTCTTTGCGTTAGCCAGTATCGGGGCTTTCCACGCCTTCACATGGCCGCCACTGCTGGCCATGCTTGTCCTTCCCATGCTCGTCGCCCTTATCGCCTGGCGCGTGATCATGCGAATGACAGCTATTCTGCTCGGAATAAACCGTCGGCAGTTGAATGATGGCAGCCAGGGCACCATGCGTCTCATTCCGATGGATGACGTGAAGGCCGCCTTCTGGTATCACCGTGTTGCCTTGTTCACAGGTATCTTCTTTACGGGATGGGCGGTGGCGCGAGTGATGACGGCGCTCAATTTTACACCCAACGTCAAGAGCCTGATCGTTTACATACTCGGCCTCGGTCTTCTGGCCGTCGCACTCGAAACCGGGTGGCGCCGCCCCGAAGCCCCTGTTGCTTCCCGGGCCTATCGCGTCAAGGAATGGCTGCTCACACTCTATCTGTGCCTGCTCTGGCTGTTGTGGGTTGCCGGCATGAGCCTTGCTTTGTGGGTCGGCATATACGCCCTGATCCTCCCACCGATCTTGAGAACGACCAGCACAATCGTGAAGTCGTTCTTCTCCGGCCCCGACGATGCGCCAAAGGCCGGGAATCCCGTATTTGAAGTGCTCATCGAGCGGGGTGCGAGGGTAGTTATCATCATCCTTGCAGTCGCCTGGCTCGCCACGGTCGTTCGGCTTCGCGCAAGCGGACTGATGGACGACGAGGCCGCCAGTCGCATGATCCGCGGCGTCTTGAGCGGCATAGTTATCCTGCTGGGAGCTGACCTGATCTGGCACATGGTCAAGGGCCTCATCAACCTGCGCATTGAACGTGCCCGCATTGAAGGCGGCGATGAAGCTGCGCTGGCCCGCAGCGGACGGCTGATGACGCTGCTGCCGATCCTGCGCAACTTCCTCGCCGTGCTCATCGCGACTGTTGCGGTTATGATGGTTCTGTCAGGACTAGGCGTGGCAATCGGCCCATTGATCGCGGGCGCAGGCATTTTTGGCGTCGCGATCGGTTTCGGCTCGCAGTCGCTGGTCAGGGACATTATCAGCGGCGTCTTCTACATGACCGATGATGCTTTCCGGGTGGGTGAATATATCCAGAGCGGCAGCTACATGGGCACCGTTGAATCCTTCGGCATCCGCTCGGTCAAACTGCGCCACCATCGCGGTCCCATTTTCACCGTTCCGTTCGGTACGCTGGGAGCGGTGCAGAACATGAGCCGGGATTGGGTCATCGACAAGTTCCTTCTATCGGTGAACTATGACACGGATATCGCCAAGGTCAAAAAGCTGGTGAAGGGTGTCGGTGCGGCGCTGCTCGAAGATGAGGAATTCGGCCCGCAGATCATCGAAACGGTCAAGATGAAGGGCGTGGAGGCCTTCGGCGACTATGGCATCAACCTCAGCTTCGCCGTGATGACCAAACCCGGCCACCAATCCTCCATTCGTCGTCGCGCCTATGCGATGATCCGGGAAGCCTTTGCGTTGAACGGCGTCGGCTTTGCTTCACCGACCGTGCAGGTCGCAGGCGGCGAGGATCACTCGGCAGGTGCCGTGGCGGCTGCAACAGATACCATTGCACGCAAGAAGGCTACTGAAGCAAAATTGAAATTGGTGGAGGGCGAAGGTTGAGATGAGCGCAACACATGGTGCGAAGTGTGCTGGAAACAAGACTTCTGAACCCAGACCTAAAGGCGCTGGCTTTGCACTGTACGTTTTCAGCCATCGGAGGCCCATAAACCCAGCTCTGAGAGGATCAAAGATGACCTTATACGTGGCCGAGATTTCAGGACGAGGGATTGTCGCTTTTGACGCGGCAACTGAAGATGATGCCAGGGCGCGTCTGTCGGACAAGGCGTTACGGCGGGACCTGCATGTGTTCCAAAACCAAGGCCGTTCCCTCTGGGACGGTGTCTCGGAAATCAATTTGCGTGGAGCGCTCCCGAAGGAGGCCGAAACCTGGCAAGCTAGCCGAGCGACGGCTGGCCAGTCGGGCGAGCCTGGTGGTCACGAGGACTGGCGTGTCTTCCTGCTCCCGGTCGTCGATCCTTCGAGATTCGACGATGACGATGATGATGATGATGACCGAGACGATGGAGACTGAAGCTCAGACGTTCACAATACGATTCTTGGTCTTCTTTGATCTGTTCCGCTGGGTCATCGACGTGAATTCGTGGATTGCGTCATCGCCAGCGCGAGGCTCTATTTGCTGATGTACGTTGCGCAAGCGCGGCGATCATGGCGTTAATTGCCACACTGGTGGCCACCATAGCGGTTGTTCCGCGCGGTTCAGTGGAGTGCTGATGCTGAAAGTATACCTTACTTTCGCCATGACACTTTATACGTTTCCACCTCCACCGAATCAGGTGCCTACGGACGACGACTGTTCGTCATCGGTTTCCGCCATCCATGCTTGCAAAAGGGTATAGGCGGTCGCCAGAAGCGTCGGGCCAACAAAAATTCCCAACATCCCAAATGCCACCAAACCGCCGATGACGCCCGCAAAAATAAGCAATAACGGCAAGTCTGCTCCCTTGCGAATTAGAAAAGGGCGGAGAAAGCCATCCATCGTCCCGGCGACAACTGTGAACGCCAGAAGTACCGTTGCCCATGTCGCATCGCCAGAGTAGTACATCCAAATGACCGCCGGGACTAATACCAACCCCGGACCAATCTGGATCAGGCACAAGATAAACATAACTGCGGTCAGCACCGAAGCAAATGGCATACCGACAACAAGCAGCCCGATACCGCCCAACGCGCTCTGCGCAACGGCGGTAACCACCACGCCGAGTGCCACGCCACGAATGGCTTGTCCGGCCAGGCGCACTGCCATCTCTCCGCGATCGCCAGCCAGACGACGACCGAACCGAATTGCTGTAGCAGCTCCTTGTTCGCCACGTGCGTACATCACCGCGGCTATTGCGGTTGTTAGTAGAAAGTGTACGAACATGCCGCCCAGACTTCCTGCTGCGGATACGAACCATTGAGCCACCGCGCCAGCATAGGGATCAAGCTTTGGTGCCAGCTCGTGCATACTGGCAGCGGCTAGTTTACTCCAAGCTTCACCCACGCGTGCCCCGACAAGTGGCACCCGATCCAACCATTCCGGAGCGGGAGGTAGCCTAAGCGTGAGGGCGCTTTGTATGAGACCTTTGATATCGTCGATGTTGTCGACGATCATAGTGATGGCAAGCCAGAATGGCACAATCAACACCAACAACAGAACGATTGTCATCACCAGGACGGCAACACCGCGCCGATTGCCAGCACGACGTTCCACCCAAATCATTAATGGCCAAGTGGCAATAACCAAAGTCAAAGCCCAAATGATGGCGGGGAGGAATGGAGACATTACCCAAGCACTACTAACAAGCAGGCCACCTATGAAAAGCACCGCGAGAGTCACCCGAGTAATATCTTGACGCGGTTGGACCATTTCTTCCCCCCTCATTCAAATGCATCCAGGATCGATGCAAACAGAACTGATGTGGTTCAATTGTTGCGGAAACGTTATCCTGCCTTGTCGATCCAAAGGTAATTTATTTGATCAATACGCGCCATAAGCCAGAAGCGTTATTAAGACTGGACCGTTATGGGCTACATCACAAAGAATCTCTCCCCCACCTGCCATGGAGGTTGCAGGGAAGCCATCGATGGGAACTCGATCTGAGGCGCAGTGATGCGGCATTTGGGGTTGCGCTCATACCCTTCCTCTGCAAGATTATCGAGCATTTGGGGGGACTGGCATGAATGGAGAGTTGCGGCGTGTATCGAAGATCTTGACCTGCCCGGCCATGATTGTCGCAAATTCCGGATTGCTCTCGGTAATAGGGCCGGAGGGTCGAGGAAACTGGATCGCCTGTTGGCCATCGCGTTCCGCCAGCAGTCGCGCCTCCAGCGCCTGTGCTTCCCAGAGCTGCATCTGGAGTACGAGGACGTTTGCCTGGGCCCGCATGTCGTCGAGGTTTATGAGTGGTTGCCCCGCTGTGACCTCATCGCCATCCTTTACCAGAATGCGCCCGACAATGCCACCTTCCAGATGTTGTATGGTCTTGCGGCTCGACTCGGCCACGATCGCACCGCCCGCTATCGCGGCGCTCTCCAACGGGGCGTAGATTGCCCAAACGCCAAGCCCGATCACAAATATGCCCACAAGCGCGAAAGCACCAATGGCAAGGAAGCGCAGCTGGTGGAATGGTGTCAGGCTGGGCTTCGGTTTGGTCGCCTGACGAGACGCGACCTGGGCGGCGGGGCCGCTTGCAAACGTGCCAGAGGCATAAAACGCGCTCCCGGGAAGAAGACGCAGACGATCGGGCGGTATTTCCGCTGACGGAGACAGGATCAGCGCGAAGCGGTGTCTGACGGCGATGCCACAGCCTTTCGCGAAAGGGCCAACGGCAGCAACGGCTTGTTTGGCAAGGAGGCGGAGAGGATCAAACAGCTTCATGCGGAGCTTTGCCATGATACTTGCAAGGCGCCGTTTGACGGCGATGCCGGAACGCCATGCAATTGCTCCGGTTGCAGAGAAGGTTCGACTGGCGAAGCGGTGCAGACGATAAAAGGGCCTCATACGCGGCCTTGCCGCGACTACTGCAAGATGGCGCACCACGGCGTGATTGGAAGTAGTCATGGCGCGTTCCCCCCGGATTTCTCCCCCGCAACGGCACCCTTTGTCATCGTTTCCGACTGTTCTGACCGCCCTTTGGAGCCCAGTCGCTTGACGCTCCGCGCAGCTGCTGTGATCCGCGGCCGCCTGACCGGAATGCTGGTACGTCCGTTCCTGATCTTTTCTGCAATGTCACGGCGGTTGCCGAAGGCATTGATGGTGCCGTTGTCGAGCACCAGAACCTTGTCTGCCATGTTGAGAATGCCAAGGCGCTGGGCGATGACAATGACGGTTGAACCCCGGTTGCGCATCTCCTGGATCGCCTGTCGCAAGGCATCTTCGCCCTCCGCATCAAGGCTGGCGTTGGGCTCGTCCAGCACGAGCAGGCGCGGTTGACCGAAGAACGCCCGCGCCAGCCCAAGCCGTTGCCGCAGTCCGCCCGACAGCCGCATGCCGCCATCGCCGATATCGGTCTCGTAGCCCCGGGGAAGCCCCATGATCATGTCATGCATTCCCACCATCGAAGCAGCGGCAATCACGTCATCCGGCTGCGCCTCCTGCAGGCGGGCGATGTTTTCACGGACCGTGCCACCGATCAGTTCGATATCCTGGGGAAGATAGCCAAAATAGCGGTGACCGCCAGAGGCAAGCCAGATGCCGACGTCCGCATTGTCGAGACGGACATGCCCTGCCGTGGGGGCGATCGTGCCTGCGATGAGACGCCCGAGCGTCGATTTTCCGGCTCCCGACGAACCGACCACGCCAAGAACCTCGCCGGGATTGATAACGAAGGTGAGCCGGCGCAGCGCCGGAGCCTCCGCGCCGGGCGGCAGGAACGTCAATTGCTCGACCGAAAGCTGTCCATTGGGACGCGGCAACTGCATCGACTTTCGAGACTTCGGGGCAGTCGCCAATATTCTCCTGAGACGATCATAGCTCAGGCGTGCACTGGTAACCGCCTTCCAGGTGTTGATTGCACCTTCGACCGGCCCGAGCGAGCGGCCAAGAAGGATCGAGGTCGCAAAGATAGCCGCCGGATTGATGTCGTGAAGGATGACAAGCCAGGCAGCGCAGGCCATGACAATGACCTGGGCGAGAAGCCGCACAAAGCGGGCGACGGCCTGGATCACCGTCGCACGGCCCGAGGCGGCGAGTTGTGCCTCCTTGGCTTGAAACTGGTCGTCGTGCAGCAGGCGAGCCACACCCGGGAGCATACCCATGGCGCTGATGGCTTCGACGTTGCGCAGGAGCGATCCAAACCGGTGCTGGCTCTGGACCCAGGCGGCGCTCGAACGGGCAAAAAGCTTGCGGGTCACCATTTCGTTGAGCAGCGCCAGCGCAATCAGGACAACCGATGCCGCAAGCCCGATCATGCCGAGGAGCGGATGCACGAGAATCATCGCGAGAAGGAAAATCGGTGTCCAGGGAAGATCGAACAGGCCGTGCACGCGGTGCCGGCGAAGAAGGCGCGCAGTCCACCGATATCGCGCCAGGCTTGCGCCGCCGCCGCTGAATCGCCGCGCAGCGCCGATTGTACGGCTGCAATGAGAACCGGAGCCTGAAGACGATCGTCCAGCCATGAACCAACCCGGCTGAGCATGGAACGTCGCAGCGCGTCGAGAGTGGCGTTCACCGCCAGCGCTACGATGACGATCAATGTCAGCATTGTCAAAGTGTCGAGACTGCGGCTCGACAGGACATGATCATAAATCTGCAGGAGATAGAGTGGAACGGTGAGCGCTAGAAGATTCACGAAGAAACTCAATACAAACACCAGAAGCAATGACGGTTTGCAGAGATCGAATGCGCGCTCTATCTCGGTCGTTGCGCGCGTTTTCATCCAGGTGAGAGCCATGGGCAAAGTGTCTCCATGCAGTGTCACAACGATAGAATGTGCCCAAGCTGCATAATTCCAGCACGGCTGGAATCCGCCGAAAGGGTCATCCGAGCCGACGCCCGGACACGTCCGGGCGCCGCAATTCAGCGAAGCGATCAACCGAAGTCGAAATCGAAATCGATGTCTATATCGGCATTCTGTTCGGCTTCTTGTACCTGATCGACATCC
Source organism: Phyllobacterium sp. LjRoot231 (assembly GCF_964253365.1). Lineage (NCBI taxonomy): Bacteria > Pseudomonadati > Pseudomonadota > Alphaproteobacteria > Hyphomicrobiales > Phyllobacteriaceae > Phyllobacterium > Phyllobacterium sp. LjRoot231. The sequence goes on along the minus strand of NZ_CAXUQT020000001.1, from coordinate 2,072,703 downwards.
ACGTCGACGTTCTGTTCCTGATCGACGTCTACGTCATTGTCGTTGGATTGGTCGACGGTGTTGTCGGTATCATTGTCGTTGCTGGCATCACCATCGGCGTCCGCATCAGCGGTAGCCTCTGAATCAGCATCACCATCGGCATCAGCGTCGGCATCAGCGTCGCTGTCATCGTCCGCATCTGCGTCTGCATCAGCGTCGTTGTCAGTATCCGCATCTGAATCAGCGTCCGCGTCAGCGTCGTTGTCCGTGTCTGCATCCTGATCGGAGTCATTGTCGATATCCGAGTCATTGTTATTGTCGATACCGACATCAGAATCCTGGTCGGTATCCACGTCAACGTCTTGATCCTGATCTTGGTCGAGGTCCTGATCGATGTCAGCATTGATGTCTATCTCAAAGTCATTGTCTTCAAATTCGTCCATGAGATTGCACTCCCACATTAGAGGAACCCCGCTCCATCAATCCAACACCAGGAGCGGATCGATGGCTTGACGCCGATCCATGCGGTACAACGTACCCATCGATGCGCCGAAGCATGTCTTTTCAGGGTGGTGGAAAATAGCTGCCAATTGGCATGCAACCGAAACGGTGATGCCCTGTGCTGCTTGGCTTATCTGAATGGGTGATGCTCACCTCAACTGGTGAGCCACTTTGGGTAGTCCGGCACCGAAATGGTCAGGCGGATCGCAACCGGCGCCGAGCACGCTCTCCTTCCAGCTTGCTTGTTCCGGCGAATGGAACTTCAGGCGACGAGCTCGCCGAGATCAACGATCACATCGACATCGCCATCAATAGTGGCGGCCTCATCAAGGTCGACATAGAGTGCAGTCAGGTCATCATCATCCTCCAGATCGACGATACCTGCCACTAAGGTCCCGATGAGCGAGGCGATATCGACATCGACATCGGCTTCGATATCATCGCGAATTTCCACGTCGACATCGATGTTACTATCACTTTCCGTGTCCTGATCGATCGCGGCATCAATGCTGTCTTCGTCATCATCACCCACATCGACATCCGCATCGCTTTCAATTTCGATATCATCTTCCACATCGATACCGATCTCTACGAGGATAGTTCCGTCATCCCCTTCGCTGACCTCGATATCCACGTCGATTCTCTCGTCGACCTCAGGTCTCTGATTGACATCGACGTCGATGTCCCGGCCGCCCGAGCCGTCCGTATCTGTTTCCACGTCGGCATCCTGATCCATTTCCCCTGCCTGATCGATCTCCGAATCGAGTTCGACGGTGACGGGCCGTGAACCGATGACGGCCACGTCTGTGTCGACGTCGTCGTCGATTTCCGAATTCTGGCCGACGTCGATATCAAGATCGTCGTTCTCGGTTTCGGTTTGATCTTCGGTGTCTACATCATCGGGTTCCATCGTGCGTCTCCCTTGCTGGCCGCCAGCCTTGCAAACAGAATCCCACCTTTCGGACATCAAACATAGACGCCAAGACGGGCGATAATTTGTGGCCACAATCGCCGGGTAGAAGCGCTATGAATTAATTGGAATGGGTGAAATCAAGCGGCCTATCGGTATGAGCTTCTGCATGCGGAGATCGTCGATGACGCCATTGAAGCAGTCCAGCGTGCCGGCCGGTGCGCGGTTGCACGATCAGGGAACGGAAGGTTCTGTCGTTTACGAGCCTCCCTTGCGCCAACATCTTCGCTGCGGTCACGCCCTCACCGCCCGAATGGATCAGTCCGTAGGGCATGGAGCGAGGCGTAAGGACGCTCGTCGAACTCGCGAGAATCTGAGAGGAGCGCACCGAGTCGCGCTCCACCACAATTATCCGAATGCCATATTAACATTGAAGCGCGTCCACTTTGCGCCAATAGCGCCGGTTGGCTGAACCTGCGTAGCTTCCTGTGGACCCACCTCTCAGACAGCATAATCCGCGTCAGCAAGCCATGTTGCGAACAATGGCAAATATAAGCGTCGTTATTTTGACCTGTTGTTATCGTTCGACTTTATTGTACTGAAACGTTGCAACGTGTTGTAGCGTAAATTCCTGATTTCGACGATGCCACCTTCTAGAACGGTGTAAATAACTTCCCCGTTCTTAGCTGTAGCGGTTTCACCGGGCTTTCCCTCACCTCTTATGATCTTGTTGATGGTTGCGCGCTGCGATGCACTGTCCTCTTCGGCAAATGCAAACGGGGAATGCAAACCGATAGTTAAGACCAAAGGAAGAAGAGCCGTTGTTGGTCTGTTCATGATTATTCCTTCAGCAGAGTTAGCGGAAAACAAAGCGTACCAATCTAACTCGATTGGTGCTCTCATGGCGAATTTCATGTTCCAAAACGACAATGTGATGCGACTTTCAGAGCCGGTGTGAAGGAAAACGAACGGGATCGACAGGCTACGAGCCATCCGCCCGGTCGCCTCAGCGGCAGCTATGTTCAAAGCGCGCTCGTGGTCCAGCAAAGGTTCAGCAAATATTTTTTACTGGAGCGGAAGAATCGGCTTGCCCGACAGTTCAAAATCGAAGCTCCAGCCATTGTCTGCTGCAAAGTCCACGACGTGTCAGTTTAGGCTCGAAGAACGAAGCCTGACCTCACCCCACGAATGCTGATCGATCCCCCGCAGGTCCTCCATCGCTGTGTTCCGGTGTAGCCCTTATGCAACTTTCTAAGCACATAAGGAGAACGACGCTTGTGTGATGAAGGTGAAGGTCTGCTTTGCGCCGATACTGTTGAAAAAGTCGGTTTTCTACAACGTCTGATATTTTGGAGGGCCGTAGAGGCCGACACAGAAAATTTACGTGGGGGACTCCCAATTTTGCGAGAAAGCAGCGTGTGAGCCGTGTAGCGGAATTGGGGCAGCATCGAACGGCAACATTCGCTCAGATCGCGAAATGGCCGACTTTTCGGTAAGCCCCGATTTTGGACTTTTTCAACTGTATCCGCCGCAAGCGGACATTCGCCTGCAATGTATAGGTTCCGCGGAGCTGATGGAGCACTCGGTTATTTCTTGGAAAAGAAGGGATCGGTTGCGTTGGCGCAGATGGTGTGAAGCGTCCATCTTTGAAGAAAATATTTAAAGTATACCCGTGGGCACTTGAGCTAACCACTTCGCGCTAAAGACTAACACGAACCGCGTGTGCTAGAATTAAGCCCAACGCCTCATTTGAATGGGGGTCCACACCATGATGACCGCGAGGGAATACGCCAAGAACGCGACGGCCGTTCTGCATCATATCCTACACATCCCGGCGGACGAGTTCGATAACGACGGCACCGCCGCCGTCATCGAGCAGGCCATAAGAGACGCCACGCGCGACCGCGACAGCAGGGTCGGCGAACAATTGAAGGAAGCGCATGCGGCTGCGCAGCATCGTTTGGCGCGGCTGCTGAGTTCGTCACCCGCCGTGATCTACAGCTTCAAGGCGACCGGTGATTTCGCGCCCACGTTCGTAAGCGAAAACATCAACGCCGTGTTTGGCTATGCGCCGGGCGAGTACCTCGAGCACCCGTCATTCTGGCGCGACCGGGTCCACCCCGACGACCTGACCCGCGTCGAGGAGGCGATTTCCAAATTCTTCCAGAACGGAATCCACACGGTGGAGTATCGCTTTCGCCGCAAGGATGGCTCTTATTGCTGGGTGAATGACGAGCAGCAGCTGATCCGTGACAAGCAGGGCCAGCCGCTGGAGATCGTCGGATCATGGAGCGATATAACGGCGCGCAAGGCGGCGGAGGAAGCGCAGGCGGCTGCGCAGCAGCGTTTGGCCCGGCTGCTGAGTTCGTCACCTGCCGTGATCTACAGCTTCAAGGCGACAGATGATTTCGCGCCCACGTTCGTAAGCGAGAACATCAGAACCGTGTTCGGCTATGCGCCGGGCGAGTACCTGGAGGACCCGTCATTCTGGCGCGACCGGGTCCACCCCGACGACCTGACCCGCGTCGAGGAGGCGATTTCCAAATTCTTCCAGAATGGAATCCACACGGTGGAGTATCGCTTTCGCCGCAAGGATGGCTCCTATTGCTGGGTGAATGACGAGCAGCAACTGATCCGTGACAAGCAGGGCCAGCCGCTGGAGATCGTCGGATCATGGAGCGATATTACGGCGCGCAAGGCGGCGGAGGAAGCGAAGGCGGCTGCGCATGCCCGCCTGTCCCAGTTGCTGATCAGCTCGCCGGCCGTGATCTACAGTTACAGGGCGACAGGAGATTTCGCGCCGACCTTTGTCAGTCAGAACATCAAGGACTTGTTGGGCTACGAGCCGCAGGAATACCTGGAGAACGCGGATTTCTGGCGGCGCTGCGTGCACCCCGATGAGCTTGCCGCGGTGGAGGCCGAGTCTGTCCACTTGTTCAAGGAAGGCCACCATACGGTCGAGTATCGATTTCTCAAGAAGGATGGCTCCTATTGCTGGGTAAATGACGCACAGCACTTGATCCGGGACGCAGACAGTCAACCGGTGGAAATCGTCGGCTCGTGGAGCGACATCACCGATCGCAAGCGGGCGCAAGAAGCCGCGGCGGCGGCCCAGGATCGCGTCTCATATCTACTCACCTGTGTGCCGGCGGTGATCTACAGCTTCAAAGCAACGGGCGACTTTTGGCCGACGTTCATCAGCCCGAACGTAAAGGACCTGCTCGGATACGAGCGTGAGGAATATCTCGAGAGCCCGGATTTCTGGCGCAGCCGTGTGCATCCCGGGGATCTGCCGCGCATCGAGAAAGATTATGCGAGGCTTTTCGAGGAAGGTCGTATCGCCAACGAGTACCGGTTCCGCAAGAAGGACGGCAACTATTGCTGGATCAGTGACGATCTGCAGCTGCAGCGTAACGCTGCAGGCGATCCGATCGAGGTGGTCGGTGCGTGGAACGACATTACAGCCCGCAAGCAAATCAGCGAAGCTTTGGTTGCCTCCCAGGACCGCCTCGTGCGCGTGTTATCGTCTGCGCCTGCGGTCATCTACAGCTTCAAGGCGACCGGCGACTACGCGCCCATCATCATCAGCGAGAATATCAAGAGCTTGCTCGGATATGAGCCGAGCGAGTACCTGGAGAACGCCGATTTCTGGCGCGACCGGGTGCACCCCGACGACCTGGCCTGGGTGGAGTCCGAATCCGTCCACTTGTACAAAAAAGGCCGCCACACGGTCGAGTATCGATTCCGCAAGAAGGACGGCAGCTTTTGCTGGGTGAACGACGAACAGCAATTGATCCGCGACAAGGATGGCCAGCCGCTTGAAGTCATCGGCTCGTGGAGCGACGTGACCGCGCGCAAGCACGCGGAGATCGTTTCCCAGCGCAGCGAGCAGCGCCTGACGGACGCGATCGAATCAATCTCGGAGGGGTTTTCGCTGTACGACGCGGAGGACCGGCTGATCGTCTGCAACAGCGCCTATGGTGAACTCCTCTATCCGGGACTGGGCACGCCAGCGCCGGGTACACCGTACGAAATGCTCATCCGCAACGCGGCGGAACAAGGCCTTGTCGAGGACGCGAAAGGACGCGTTGACGAGTGGATCGACGAGCGACTGGCGAGACACAGGCAACCGGGCCAACCCCATGTACAACAGCGAGCCAATGGCCGCTGGATTCAAATCAACGAGCGCAAGACGACAGAGGGCGGAACCGTTGCCGTGTACACGAACATCACCGCAATCAAGCAGGCCGAAGCAAAGATCCGTAAGGCCAAGTCCAAGGTTGAGCTGGCGAATGCGCTCGTGACCGAGAAGAACGAGACGCTGGAGGCTTTGTCGAACAAGCTGTCGAAATATTTGTCACCCCAAGTCTATTCATCGATATTCGCGGGTACACAGGAAGTAAGGATAGCCTCGAGCCGCAAGAAGCTCACCATATTCTTTTCTGACATCGCCGATTTCACCGAGACGACAGATGATCTGGAATCCGAGGAACTGACGGCTCTGCTCAACCACTATCTGACGGAGATGACGAAGATCGCTTTGGCGCACGGCGCGACCGTTGACAAGTATATCGGCGATGCGATCCTGGCTTTTTTTGGCGATCCTGAGACGCGGGGCGTCAAGGAGGATGCGATGGCCTGCGTCAACATGGCGATCGCGATGCAGCGGCGGATGTGGGACTTGCAGACAGAATGGCGTGACAGGGGATTACAGAAGCCGTTCCAGTTGCGGATCGGCATCAACACGGGCTATTGCACGGTCGGCAATTTCGGCAGCGAAGACCGCATGGAGTACACCATCATCGGCGGTGAAGTGAATCTGGCCGCCAGGCTGCAGTCCCATGCCGAGCTTGGCGGCATTCTTTTGAGCCACGCGGCCTATTCGTTAGTCAAGGACAGGGTCCTGGCCGAGGAGCGGGAACCCATAAAGGCCAAGGGCATCGCCAAGCCAGTGCGAAACTACAGGGTGCTCCAGCGGATCGACGACATGGTCGAAGATGGCAAAGCGATCCGGGAAGAGCAAGACGGGCTGAAAATCCTCATAGACTTGCAGAAGCTTGACAAGGCAAGCGCCGTCAAGACGTTGGAAGGCATCCTCTCGCGCCTCAAGACCTGATTTTAATCGGGACGCGGTCGTTCGACGAATATTGCCAGTGCTTGCTCGTCGACTATCGAACCTATCCAATCAACCGAATCCAACGAGTTGCCACGTTTCGGTCGAGTCAACCTGGACTCTGCGGAGTATATGCAATGAGGTTCGATTCGCGGAATTTGATTGATGCACAAGGAGGGACAATCCATGTTCTACGCCATCTTGGCCTATCACGAAGAGCAAGTGGTCGAATCGTGGACCAAAGAGGAGGACGCGGCGCTGATGGCCGAACTGCTCCAGGTCAATGATCGCCTCGTCGGGGAAAAGTGTTTGGGCCCGGCCGCACGGCTTGGTCCGACGCGCCGCGCCGTGACCTTGCGTGGGAAGGATGCCGGCATGGTCACCGACGGCCCCTTTGCCGAGACCAAGGAGCAGTTGCTCGGCTTCTATGTTGTGGATTGCCCAACGCTCGAGGCAGCAGTGGCGGCCGCGCGCGACCTGCGTCGTGCCAATCCGACCGCGGTGTATGAAATCCGACCAATTTCGCTCTATCGCCCTGGTGCGCCGCTGGCGGCCCAAGAGGAGAGCTATTAAGGCTTTCATACACGAGGAACGTCGGCACAGTAGGTCCAAATGTCCCGGCTCAGACTGGGCTTTCTGACTCATCAGAAGATTTCATGCCGTACCCGGCATCCGGCCAGAGACGTGAAACCGTAAGCATGGAGTCCCCTTACGAACTCAGAATCCTCAATGGGCTGACTGTCACTGTTCCGCGGGAGGATTGCTCTCGGGCAGACCAGTGGCTGCTTAGCGCCAAAACCGGACAAGAAGTTCAGACCGCGGACTTCAGGTTCACACGTTTTTCGAGCTCGGCTGCACTCTCTTTGCGTTCGCTGTACCTGTCTGTGAGATATCCGGAAACATCCCGGGTCAGCAACGTGAACTTGACCAACTCCTCCATCACGTCAACGACGCGATCATAGTAGGAGGAAGGTCTCATGCGGCCGTGCTCATCGAACTCCTGGTAGGCTTTCGCCACCGAAGACTGGTTGGGTATCGTGATCATCCGCATCCAGCGTCCGAGCACCCGCATCTGATTGACGGCGTTGAACGATTGCGAACCGCCAGACACCTGCATGACGGCAAGCGTGCGTCCCTGCGTTGGCCGAATCGAACCCATTGCGAGCGGTATCCAGTCGATCTGCGACTTCATAACGCCGGTCATCGCGCCGTGCCGTTCGGGGCTGGTCCAAACCTGACCTTCCGACCACAGTGACAGTTCGCGGAGCTCCCGTACCTTCGGATGATCAATCGGCGCATCGTCGGGAAGCGGCAGTCCGGCTGGATCGTAAATGCGGGTTTCCGCGCCAAAATGCTCCAGCAGCCGCGCCGCCTCCTGGGTCAGAAGGCGACTATAAGAGACCTTCCGCAACGAGCCATGGAGCAGCAGGATACGCGGAGGGTGGGTCGAACGTGGACCCGAAAGCTTCGAAGGGTCCAGTGCTTGCAGCGCGTCCGGGAGAACATTAGGCAGATCAGACAACACGTTTTCCTTCGGAGTCGATAACAACTTCGCCGTCTTCCTTGGCGAACGCTCCCTGTTGCGGCGTGGGCAGAATGTCGAGGACCAGTTCCGATGGCCGGCTCAGCCGTACACCCAACTCGCTTACAACAAAGGGGCGGTTGATGAGGATCGGATGGGCCTCCATGGCGTCGAGAAGTTGGTCGTCCGTCAACGACCGATCATCGAGGCCGAGCTCAGCGTAGGGCGTTCCCTTTTCCCGCATTGCCTCGCGCACCGTCAGTCCTGCCCGCCGGATCAGATCTTTAAGTTTCTGGCGAGCGGGGGGTGATTTCAGGTATTCGATGATTGTCGGCTCGATGCCGGCATTGCGGATCAGCGCAAGCGTGTTGCGTGACGTGCCGCAAGACGGATTGTGATAGATGGTGACATCCATGGTTATTCAATACCCTTCAGATTGTTAAGCGCTTGGGACGCGGGTTTCTGATCCGCCAGCATCCAGCTGGCCAGCGCCATTGCGAGCAATGCGCCGAGAAACTCTGCAATGATAAAGCCGGGTAGGTCGACGGGCCGGATTCCTGCGAAAGTGTTCGACAGTGCACGCGCGATCGCGACGGCCGGATTGGCAAACGATGTCGAGGCGGTGAACCAGTAAGCGGCGGTGATGTAGAGTCCGACCAGCCAGGGAATTGCATCCGGCCGGAAGCGCAGGCCGGCGAGGATGGTAAAGACCAGCCCGAAGGCTGCCACGGCTTCCGCGATCCACTGTCCCGTTCCGGTGCGAACCGTCGTCGAAATTTCGACGATGGGGAGCTCGAACATCGCGTGAGCCGTGAGCGATCCGGCTATACCGCCCGCGATCTGCGCAACGATGTATGAGAGTGCTGCGTTCGCCTCGATGTCCCGCCGGAGCGCGAAGACCATCGTCATTGCCGGATTGAAGTGTGCGCCTGAGATTGGTCCCAGAATGGTGATGAGCACCACCAGGATCGCGCCAGTGGGGATCGTATTGCCGAGCAGGGAAAGCGCCACATCGTTGGTCAGTCGGTCGGCCATGATTCCCGAACCGACGACGGTAGCAACGAGCATCGCCGTTCCGAGTGCTTCTGCCGCGAGGCGGCGGGACAGGTCTGGTATCACAGCCATCAACCCACCGTCGGTAGATTGCGGCCAATTTCGGCGGAATCGATGGCCCGGAACGCACCCGGGCTGAGGGTGATGCACAAAGCCACCCAAAGGGTGAGAGAACGCTCAAAAATGGACATAGCTTTTCCTTAGATGGAAACCGACCGCGACAGGACAGACGCCGTTGCAGGGCAAAGGCTCGTGGCCTGCGGCGTTGCCAGGATCGCGGCGGGCACAGCGGTTCGTTCAACTGGATGGAAGCCGAGCCTACCGAAAAACGGAGCGGCATTCGTTGTCAGTAGATAGCCCGTTTCCGCTCCCTGAATGTCGGCGTAGCGTAGCAACAGACGTGTGATGGCGCTGCCATGCCCATGCTTTTGCACCTCGGCTGCCACTGCGATCGATCGAATGAGCGCATCCTTTCCGTAGAATTCGATACCGCCGTATCCGACGGGATTGCCCTGGCGGTCGGAGAAACGGAAGAACTTCCCTTTTGAGTGGGCCAGATCCTCTGTCGGAAGCGATGCCGCCTGAAGGGCCGTCTCAAATTCTGTGTCGACCGGATTGATTTCTTCTGCTTCCAGTCCCTCGCGGCGACCGATGGCCTGTAACTTCGTCGTCAACCACAGTCGGTCGACGGAATCGTGCGACAGGTTGAGGAATGCCATGATCCTGTTCTTCATATAGCGGGCAGCCAGCGAGAACGCCCTTTCCTTTTCGATATCCGTACCTTCCACGGTTGCGGGGTCTTCGATACCCCAGTGTGCGGTCATGGGATGGCCGGGCCAAATCGGACACGCCTCCCCGGTCGCGCTGTCGCAGACCGTGAAAATAAAATCCATCTGCGGTGCGCCTGCAACCGCGAATTCGTCCCAGCTCTTGGAGTGAAATCCTTCCGTGGGGTATCCAAGCGCCTCAAGAACCTTCAAGGCAAAGGGGTTGACGTCGCCCTTGGGCTGGCTGCCTGCGGAAAATGCCTGGAAGCGACCTTTACCTTCGGCATTGAGGATGGATTCAGCCAGAATAGACCGTGCAGAATTTCCGGTGCAGAGAAAGAGGACGTTGTAGACACGATCATGCATTGAAGTTCTCCTTGGGTGAACAGCATGGGACGATGTCGGCGATGAGCGGCGCACAGATGTCGGGATGCCCCGCACAGCAATCCTTCAGGAGGAAATTGATCGCCTCGCGCAGGTTTTCGAAGCTCGCCCGGTAAATGATCGAACGGCTTTGTCGCTCCGACGAAATCAGCCCGGCCCGCGTCATGATGGCGAGGTGGGTCGACATCGTATTCTGAGGAATGTCGAGTATCCGGGACACCTCACCTGCGGCGATGCCATCGGGTTCGTGCATGACGATGAGTTTGAACGCGTCCATGCGCGTTGGCTGCGCAAGAGCCGAAAAGGCTTCAATAGTTTTATCTTTTTCCATATATCGGGATTTACAGATATTTTAATGTCTTGTCAACGTTACCTCGGCCGATTTCCCCTCGGTCCGATCAAACATCAACCCGGCGATTCGCATTACGAAGCTGCGGTCGGCGACGGATGCCGTATGTTCAGAAGAAACGGAGAGTCAGAGCTGCTGAGAGATCCGTAAAACCACAGGCGTGCGACGCCAGCCGCAGAGCCATCTCAGGCACAACATCCTGTCTGGTTTCGCGCCGCGATGCCGCAGCATGAACTCTTTTCCGCAATAAGCACTGCCCGATGCCTCGGCTTGCAGATGGCAGGACGCGCTGCGAGGCGCAAGACGGCGCGTTCGCCGTCGACCTCGAGCGCGTGTACGTCGAAGACCTGCATAGGTGTACCTGGGACGCCGACCTCAAAGGTCAATCGGGCCCCAGCGTCAAGTTCGATCCTGGTTGCCACTTGGGCGAGGATCTTGCGGAATTTTTCTACTTTCATGAAATCGCTGCCATCCTGCGAAGGAATGTCTTCAACCTGCAGAATCGTTTCGTGCCATTGGTCGGGATTGCCGCCGCAGTCGAGCGTGACGAAGGACCCCGCCTTGACTTCGGTGACGTGATAGCCGGGTTGAATGGTGCGCCCTCCGTATTCGATGACAAGGGATTTGTCAGCGTGCGGCTCCAGTTCCGCAAGCACAACTCCAAGGGAACCGTCGTCATAAAAATCGGTGACAGATGGGCTGGTCATAGCGTCCATGTTGGTCTATCCTTATTTCAACATCTTTTGAGATATTGAGGTAATTATGAACGAAATGCAAGCCCTCGATGCATTTGCGTCGCTCTCCCAGGAAACCCGGCTGCGCATCGTCCGTCTGCTGGTCATGGCCGGACCCGACGGCATGCCCGCTGGCGCGGTCGGTGAAGCAATGGGGGCGTCCTCGTCGAAAATCTCCTTCCATCTGAGCCACCTCGAGCGTGCCGGACTGGTCCAGTCACGCCGGGAAGCGCGCTCGATCATCTACAGCGCCGTCTATCCCGCCCTTTCCGGCTTGATCGAGTTCCTCATGAAGGACTGCTGTCAGGGACGCTGCGATCCGGTGGTCGATACCTGCGCCGAAACCTGCGAGGCATAGGACAAGTGACGACATCAACCATCTCTGCAACCGGCAGCCGCCTCGCCGTGACCGCGCTCGGCCTGACCCAGATCATCGGATATGGCACCCTGTACTACAGCTTCAGCGCTCTTGCAGACTCCATGGCGAAGGACGTGGGGTGGTCCTCGGAATGGGTGTTTGCAGCGTTCTCAATTTCGCTCCTTGCGGGGGGCTTTGCCGCGCCGATCGCAGGAAGCTGGATCGACAAGTATGGAGCCGGACGGGTGATGGCGCTCGGCTCGATCGGCGCGGCCTTGGCTCTCGCCTGTTGTGCGCTCGCCCCTACCCCATTCACGTTTGGGATAGGACTGATGGCCGTCGAACTGGCCTCGACGTTCGTCCTCTATAATGCTGCGTTCGCGCTTCTGGTACAGATCAATCCGAAGACGGCACAGCGGAGCATAACCCACCTGACGCTGATCGCGGGGTTTGCCTCGACTATTTTTTGGCCGCTGACGTCGGAGCTCCATCAAGACCTGACTTGGCAAGAAGTCTACTTTGTCTTCGCCGCCGCCCATCTGTTTGTATGCTTGCCGGTCCATTTTTGGCTGTCGCGCATGTCGGGAAATTCGAGCTCCTCTGCAGAAGTCACTGCCGCGGCAGGCCATGTCGTCGTGGGAAGCGTTCCTGTAGAACGAACCAGATCGGCCTTCGTCTTGATGGTGTCCGGCCTTGCCCTGATCAGCTTCATCGACGCAGCCATCTTGATTCACATGCTGCCGATGCTTGGAGCTCTTGGACTTGGAAGCGTGAGCGTTCTTGTTGGAACTCTATTCGGGCCCGCCCAGGTCACAAGCCGCCTGCTCAGCATGTTGACCGGAAACCGGATTCAGCCGCTTGGCCTGGCGCTGACTTCCAGCTTGTTGGTTCCAGTGTCGATCGCCGTGCTGCTTTGGAATGGCACATGGATGGTCGGCGCTGTGGGATTTGCGATCCTGTTCGGTTTGGGCGTTGGACTTTCAAGCATCGTCCAAGGCACGTTGCCCCTCGCTCTTTTCGGCAGCAACGGTTACGGAAAGCGCATGGGTAAGGTCACCTCGGCACGGTTAGTGTCGTCTGCGGCCGCTCCGTTTGCCTTTGCGTTCATGATGCAACACGTTGGCACGGTCGTCACATTGGTGATCTTTGCCGCCCTCGGATTTGTTGGGCTGGTTTCGTTTGCAGCCATCGGCCGCCCGATGCAGCGAACCTTGGTACGCGAACCATCATAAGCTTCCGAGTGAGCTACGCCGTCAACCCCTCCCGAGGCAATGTGTTCAATCTCATACCTGTATTCGGGGGGCTCTCCTTTTACTTCCTCGGCGAAACGCTCTCCCATTCAATGGCTTGGCCCAGCATGTGGACAAACGTCGTTTCCATTCACAGGGCTTCAGCATTAATGGGCCGAAAGGCGTCACGTATCATTGTGGCCATACCGTCGATGGCAGCGCTGTTCATCCGGGGATTGCGTCTGAGCACCACATTCGAGGAATCAATCTGGGGGAAACCGTCTGCTTCCGTCAGGGCGCAACAACCTGCCGGGATATTGCTGCTGGCAAGCGGCGCGATCGCCAGACCCGAAACGGCGGCGATTTTTAGTCCGCCGCTGGTGTCACAGCTATAGGCGATGCGGTAGTTGATCTTGGCTTTTTCCAATGATCCGACAGCAAATTTCTTGCACCAGCTGGAGCGCTCATAGATCGCAACCGGTACAACGTCGTTCTCATGGACGCAGTGCACTTCCGAGGTCACCCAAACCGTCGGGTCGACAAACAGCACCTCACCGGTCGTCGGCTCTTCCTGATCGAAAATTACCGCGAGGTCGAGTTCGTCTGCGTCGATCGCCGCCAACTGAGCAGCCGAATATCCGCATTTCACGGTGACCTCCACATGCGGGTGCTGGCTCGCGAAGGCCGCCAGGGCACGCGGCAAGACGGTGTAACCATACTCTTCCGGAATACCAATCCGCACAGGACCGCCGAGCGGTTTCGCCCTTATCGTAGCTGCGGTCTCATCCAGCAAACCAATAATCCTGTTGGCGCTGACAAGCAGGATCCTTCCTTGTGGCGTCAGTGTCACGCCACGTGAACCGCGCTCGAAAAGGCTTTCGCCCAGGGTCTCTTCTAACCTCTTGATCTGAATGCTGACTGCCGACTGCGTCCTGCCGACTTGTTCAGCGGCGCGGGTGACATTTCCGGTCGCTGCCACGGCCACAAACGTACGTAGCAGTTCACTGTCCAACGGCAGGTGCACGATGAAGGCTTCCGATAAAAATTTCAGATGGCAGGCATGATTTCTATTCGTTTGTTAAATGTCAAGTTCTGGCGAATCCTGTCTCCTTGTCCGGGAGCGCCAGATGAAGAAGGTCCGACATCGTTTGATACAATTCTTTCGTGCTTGGCGGGCCGCGAGACAGGAGCACGAATTGTTGTTGGATATCTTGAGCAAGCCGAGCGACCGATTACTCCTCGACGCAGGCATCACCAGGGAGGAGGCAGTTCACATCATTGGCAGCCATAAGACGTGGCTTTGGTGGAATGTGCCTGAACCATTGGACCGGAAAGATCACTTTGAATGGTCCGCTTCTGCGTATCCGCGCAATGTGTTGTACTGATCTATCTGACTCGCAGTCAGCAACGCCGTTGTTTCCAGATACGCTGACAAATGGACCATTGTTTCAGAGACTTATGTACTCCGGCCTCGTGTTGATGTCCTATGGTCGGGCAATCGGCAGCAACGTCTTTTTCTCAATCCGCCCAGCGACCGAAAATACAAGAAGTTCAGTGTTATGTCCGATCTTGTCGCCATCCATCAATCTTACGATATCGTCAACACCACCGACGGGCTTGCCATCGATCGCAAGAATGTAATCGCCGTCCCGCAGGCCACCGCGCTCGGCCGGTCCGCCGGGTTCCACGCGCCTGACGCGCACTGATGTCGTCTGGGCAGTGCCTGCCTCGAGAGCGATCCTTCGCGGTAGCTCAATTGTGTCACCGGCAATTCCGATGAACGCACGTCTGACCCGGCCATAGCGGAGTATTTCCGAAATCACAAAGTTCGCGGTATTGGAAGCCACCGCAAATGCGATGCTCTGCGCACCCTGGATAACGGCCGTATTGACCCCGATGACCTCGCCGTTTGAAGAGACCAGCGGCCCTCCCGAGTTGCCGGGGTTGAGTGCAGCATCGGTCTGAATGACGTCGTCCATGAGGCGGCCGCTCGCAGATCGCATCGAGCGACCCAGCGCCGACACGATACCAGCGGTCACTGTCCATTCAAAGCCGAGCGGATTCCCGATCGCGATCGCGATATGACCCCTGCGCAGACGCTTGGAATCTCCGAGGCGAGCCCAGGCTCCGACACTCGAGTTTGCCCGGATGAGCGCTATATCAGTGTCGACATCACGACCGAGTACCCGCCCTTCTGTAACGAAACCATCTGGTGTAGCGATGCGGACGACCTTGGCGTCATCGACAACGTGGTTGTTTGTTACAATCAGCCCGTCCGGCGAGACCGCAAAGCCAGACCCATGCCCGGCTCTGCCTCCCACGCGCTCAATTCGGCTGACCGCCGGCCCGACAATATCGACCGCACTTGCAATGGATTGCGAATATGCATCCATCAGCGCGCCGTCATCAACGGGCACTATGTCCTTGTCTATGAAACCCATCGTTTGATCCTCAAACAGCCGCGCCCTCGCTGCTGCCGCCAGCGCGCCGGCGACAGTCGTCCCGGCTCTGCCATGACACTTTGTTAAGAGTTAAATGGATTGGCATCGATTTGCTTTCAAGTCTCGTGCAGAACGTAGTCGTCGCTCTGGCAGACTTCTTGAACCGCTGCAGAAATTGCTCGGGCCCGAGGCGTCCGAAATGAAAGAGCCGGTGGAGACACCGGCCCTTTATAGCAATCACCACCAATAAGGTGGTTCTCGCCGTGCCGTGTCCGATTGCTCAGATGGTCTTTTCCCGAACCGGGAGCTTCCAGCCCGGACGGATGAAGTGGCACGTGTAGCCGTTCGGAATGCGCTCCAGGTAATCCTGATGTTCAGGCTCTGCTTCCCAGAAATCTCCGGCTGGCGTGACTTCGGTCACGACCTTGCCAGGCCACAGTCCAGACGCATCGACATCTGCAATTGTCTCCTTTGCAACGCGCTCTTGCTCATCTGACGTGTAGAAGATTGCCGAGCGATAGCTCAGTCCAACGTCGTTGCCCTGGCGATTACGCGTGCTCGGGTCGTGGATCTGGAAGAACAACTCGAGAATTTGCCGATAGCTGATACGGGCGGGATCGAAGATGATCTCGATAGCTTCTGCATGGGTCCCATGGTTGCGGTAAGTCGCATTCGGCACGTCGCCGCCAGTGTAGCCGACGCGCGTTGAAATCACGCCGTCATAGCGGCGAATAAGGTCCTGCATGCCCCAGAAGCAACCACCGGCAAGGACTGCACGTTCTTCGGTCATTGGATGTCCTCCATTTGATTGAGATAGGCTTTGTAACAGTTTCCAGCTGTGAGACACATTCTGTTACGCTCTGATTTCGATAAAATGAGGTGATGTACTAAGTCACGTTATTGGATTTCCGCGGCTACGAGCTCGGTCGAGCCCTGCGGCGAATACGCTTTGGCGATTATTGCAGCCACCGCCGACGGTTCGCGAGGATCGGTGTCATAGGTGCATGGCGATACCAGCACTGCGATGCCGATCAGGCATATCGTGACAAACTGCATGACAAGTCTCCTTTGTTCAATAACGATTATTATAATAATTGTATGATGAGCCACTTACAAGTACGATAATCATTCGTGTCATAATCATTGTGCTTGCTGCCGGAGAATCCGATGAACAAAAGAGCCCTTCCCCGTACCGAAGCTGCGAAGCTCGCAGACTTCATGTGCTTCTCGATCTACTCGGCCAATCTCGCCTACTCCCGGGTGTACAAACCCGTCCTCGATGAACTCGGCCTCACCTATCCCCAATACATAACAATCATCTCTCTGTGGGAAGAGGACCAGCAAACAGTCAAAGGCTTGAGCGAGAAGCTGTTTCTGGAACCAAGCACCATGACACCCATGCTCAAACGGCTTGAAGTCATGGGTTATCTCACGCGCACAAGAGACACCGAAGACGAGCGCAACGTGCGGATTTCGCTGACCGATGCTGGCCGTCGGCTTCGCGAGAAGGGTTTAGGCTTTGGCGAGGTGACGGTGAAAGCCTCGGGCCTGACGCCCGAGGAATTCCCGATCCTGCAGAAGGCTATCGCGAACCTTCGCGACAATCTCATCAAGGCAAGCAAGGGAGAACTTTGATCCTCCGTCAGCCTTGGTTTGCGACCGGTCGCGCACTCTTGCCGTCCGGGGTTATCGCCTGATTATCAGCCTGCTGGCTTTTCGCTTCGGCCAATAGATCCTGAATGACCTTTTCGGACGTGTCATAATCGCCCTCGCCGAAATGGTGGTACCTGATCTGCCCCTTCGCATCGATGAAGTAGTGGGCTGGCCAATAGCTGTTTTGGAACGCCTTCCAGATTTCGAAGTTGTTATCGACTGCAACCGGATAGCCGATCTTGAAATCGCTGATCGCTTGTCTGACGTTGTCGATCTTGCGTTCGAAGGCGAATTCGGGCGCGTGCACGCCAATTACCACGAGGCCCTGATCCTTATATTTTTCCGCCCAGGCCCGAACATAGGGAACGGTGTGAATGCAATTGATGCAGGAGAAAGTCCAGAAATCGACCAGCACGACCTTGCCGCGAAGCTGTTCGGTGGTTAGCGGCGGCGAGTTCAGCCATTCAACTGCCCCATCGAGCGAAGGAAACTGACCCTCAACCGGAAGATCGCTTCGGAAACCTTGGGGGGCCTTGACCGCCATTACCCCGCTGTCGCTTGCAATCGCGGCAACCGGTGCCAACTTCTTCGCGTTGAACTCATCGAGAAGTGCCTGCTCGATCTTGCCCGCGCCAACGCTGGAGAGGCGCGCGAGAAAACCGGTATCGGCACCAAGTCCGATGGCAACGACCCCTGCAAGGACGGCGATGCCGAGGCCACGGCGTACCCATTCACCGGCACCCAGCGTTTGCTTCATTGCCGCAAAGACCCGGCCGCCAACCAGAAGAGCCAAGGCGAGCGAGGTCGCAGCACCCGCCGAATAGGCCAGAAGAAGCAGCGTTGTCTGAACGTTCGCACCCTGAAGAGCGGCTCCCGTCAGCACCAATCCCAGAATCGGCCCAGCGCAGGGCGCCCAGAGCAGACCAGTCGCGATACCGAGAACAAGCGAACTGCCGGCAGTCGGAACCGAGCGCGGTCCGCCGGTCGCGTTCAGCAGCCTGTTTGCAAACGCAACGACCGGCCTCGTCAGTACTGTGGCAAGCTGCGGCGAAACAAGCGTCAAACCGAAGACTGCGAGCAGCCCGATTGCAGCGTAGCGGCCATATTCATTGGCATGAACAGCCCAGTTGCCGCCGACCGCAGCAAGCGTGGCTACCACGGCAAAGGTAATTGCCATGCCGGCGAGCATCGGCAGTGTGCTTTTGATGAAAGGCTGCTCGGCGCGTGCAAAGACGAACGGAAGGACGGGCAGGATGCACGGACTGAGGATCGTCAGCACACCTGCGAGGTAAGCAATAACCGAAAGGGTCATTATCATATCCTTTGAGGTGATTGATGGAGCGCCGGGGCGCAGCGGCTGATGACCAGCCGTTGCCGGAATAAGGCTTCACCGACGTATCCCGCATGTGTCTGGAATGGCGCGAAACGTAACGAAGTGTCGAAGGCAAGCTGCCCGTTACACTGCGATACAAGTCGAGCGCACATCCCCTCGCATCAAGGGAGCGAGATTTCCGCCGAGAGCCCGCCGCCATCGCGATTGCGCAATGTAAGCGTGGCGCCTGTCGCAAGCGCAAGCTGATGTGCGATAGCCAATCCCAGTCCAGTCCCGCCGGTTCCCCGGTTTCGCGACTGCTCGAGCCGGAAGAATGGTTGGAGAACTGCTTCAAGCTGGTCTTCCGGAATGCCGGGGCCACGGTCCTGCACCTTTATGATGACCGAGCCTCGGAGATCCTGTTCCAGATGGACTTCTGCGCTTCCGCCGAATTTGAGGGCATTGTCGATGAGGTTGGTGAATATGCGCCGCAAGGCGTGCGGCCGCGTCTCGATTGCTGCGTTGATCTTACCGATTATCGTGACGCCCTTGCCGGTGTCCTGATAATCGTAGACGAGACTTTCCATGAAGGACGCGATGTCTATCCTTGAGGATTTCTCGGTATTTCCATGGGCGCTGCGGGCATAGGCTACACCTTCGTGAACAAGGCGCTCGATCTCGGTCAGATCCTGGACCAGCTTGTCCTTCTCGACCGAGTCTTCGGCAAATTCGGCGCGAAGCTTCATGCGTGTGATCGGCGTTTGGAGGTCGTGAGAAATAGCCGCGAGTATCTGCACCCTCTCTTCAAGATAATGTGCGATCCGGTCGCGCATCGCATTGAATGCGGTCGCGGCATAGGCAACTTCAGTCGGCCCGGTTTCGCTCAGCCGGGGCGCTTTCTTGTTGGGGTCAAGCGCATCGGCGGCATTGGCAAGATTGACCAGGGGACGTATCGCTTGGCGAACGGCCAGCCAGCTGCAGAGAATAAGAAGAATAAGTTGTGCCACGAGAACGTATGGCAACCACTCGGCCAGCGGCATCAGCGCCGGGTTCACATCGATCGTCACCGGATTGCCGTCGCTCAAGGTCAGGTGGGCCTGAAGGCGTTTGCCATCCCCCGGTATCGATTCGACCCGGATAGGAAAACGCTGGCCGCCCGCGTCCTGTATTTTTGCGGCGATCTCGGCACCCCGGTTGCTCATATCGGGAACGCCGGCCAAGCCTGGGCCGAGTACAAACCGGTACGTTCCCCGATCGAGCCGCGTAAGCCAATCTCCTCGCTCAGCGGCCGGCAGGCGATCCAGTATGGCGATCGAGGTTGCCACATCGCTTTCGAGCGTGTTCAGCATCACGGTCTTTGTCGCCATATAGCGTTCAAGAAACAGGACGCTGAAGGAAAGTCCATGGGCTATCGTCAAGCCAGCCAGAAGGATCAGGAACAACCTCCATCCCAAGGTTCGGGGCCAGAGCCGAAAACGCCGGGTTGCCGCGATGCCGGTCATTGCCGGAGCTCGGCAATCTCGACGGGCATCGAGAATACATAACCCTCGCTGCGAACAGTCTTGATGTAGGCCGGTTCGCGCGCATCGTCGCAAAGCCGCTGGCGAAGCCGGCTCACCAAAAGGTCGATAGACCTGTCGAACAGCTCGGCTTCGCGTCCTTGAGTGAGATTCAACAGTTGATCGCGATTGAGGACACGTTGCGGATGATCGACGAACACACGAAGCAAGCGATATTCGGCACCGCTGAGCGCAATAGCGGTCCCATCGCGGTCAAGCAGATGCCGGCCGGACGTATCGAGCTGCCAATCGCCAAAGCTCAACAGTTGGCCGACCTCGCTTATCTGCAGGTTCGGTGGAAGCATGCGGGTCCGGCGCAGGACTGCCTTGATCCGCGCCAGCAATTCCCGCGCAGCGAAGGGCTTTGCAAGATAGTCATCCGCACCCATCTCCAGGCCGACAATCCGGTCGGTTTCGTCGTTGCGGGCCGTCAGCATGAGGACAGGAATCGCCTTGTGCTTGCCGGCTCGCAACTCGCGGCACAAAACCAGGCCATCATCCCCCGGCATCATCACATCGAGAACAATGAGATCGACCGCATCTGTATCGAGAAATGCCCGCATGTGGCGCCCGTCTTGCACAACAGTGACGCGCAGGCCGTTCTTCTTGAGATAGCTCGAAACCAGCTCGCGGATTTCGCGATCGTCATCGACGATCAGGATGTGATCGATATGATCCATCGCAGGTGCCTTTCCATATAGCGGGTCGACTTCACCAGAAGCGCTCGATGTTCAAATTAATTATCACAATAATGATTATGACAAAATTCATAATTTAATTCGTTGCCCGGCTGTGGCAAGCCTTTACGGCGCAATGGGAAACTCCGTTGATCATGTTCCGGTAGTTCCAGCCTGCGGATAAGCCATCCGCAGGGTTACGCAGATCGAGGCCAATCAATAGGTATCCACATCGACTACGGCTTGGGCAAAGTCCCGGGGTGCTTCCTGTGGCAGATTGTGGCCAACACCGCCCGTGATGGTCCGGTGCATGTATTTCCCCGAGAACTTGTTGCTGTAGGATTTGGGATCCGGGTGCGGGGCACCGTTGGCATCACCCTCCATCGTGATCGTGGGCACGGTGATCACCGGAGCTTTGGCGAGCCTTTTTTCCAGATCGTCATATTGCGGCTCACCCTCGGCCAGGCTTAGTCGCCAGCGATAATTATGGATCACGACCGCGACATGATCCGGGTTGTTGAAAGCTTCAGCGGATCGGTCAAACGTGGCATCGTCGAAGTTCCATTTCGGCGATGCGAGTTGCCAGATGAGCTTTGCAAAGTCGTGCCGGTTGTTTTCATAGCCTTGGCGGCCACGTTCGGTGGCAAAGTAGAACTGGTACCACCAGGCGAGCTCCGCCTTGGGCGGCAGCGGTTTCTTGTTCGCTTCCTGGCTGCCAATCAGATAGCCACTCACCGAGACCATCGCTTTGCAGCGCTCTGGCCAAAGCGCCGCCATGATATTCGCCGTGCGCGCGCCCCAGTCATAGCCAGCAACGATTGCCTTGGGTATCTTCAGCGCATCCATCAACGCAATGATATCGGCAGCGACCACGGATTGTTGGCCATTGCGGATAGTATCGCTCGAAAGGAACCGCGTGGTGCCGTAGCCGCGTAGATACGGGATGATCACCCGGTAGCCTGCGCCGGCAAGCAGGGGAGCGACGTCGGCGAAGCTGTAGATATCGTACGGCCAACCGTGCAGAAGAATGACTGGGGAGCCATCGGCGGGGCCCGCTTCTGCATAACCGATATTGAGAACGCCGGCGTCGATCTGCTTCAGGGGTCCGAAGGAGATGTTCGTCCCGGGCCTGATCGAGGGCAAGGCCGCGGCCTTCGTCTCTTTCGCCTGTGCGTTCGCAGCACCGATCATGCCGAGTTCAGTTGCAGCAATGGCTACCGCTGCAATACCGAGAAATCCGCGACGATGGTGGTTGATTTCTTCTGACATACCATTCCCTCTCAATTGAATTTCGATAGCCGGGATAGAACGTCCCTCATGTATCGGCCATGTGTCCCGATCCGTCCAAATTGCATGTTGATGTAACTTTCAGGTGTGCGGACACATTAGCTTACAAACAGCTCTGCCGGGAAAGATCGGGCTCTCGATCCACCATTCTCAGCCAATTTTTGGCGGATTCAGATAGATTGGCAATTCATTGGACAAGCTATTGGCTGCCAGTCTGCTCCAATTCGCATCCATAAACTTGCCTTGGACCTTTCAACGATTTGCACGGTCTTACAGAACTAAACTCGCATGCCAATCGACTTGGCGGGATACTCCTCCCGGTAAGCGGGGCGCGCCGCTTTGTATCGTAATGTACCGGTTCGGCTTTCTTACACAGTTCGTTTCAATTCCCGTCAATCCAGACACATGCGGGATACGTCTTTACCGCCTTATGCGGCGCAAATGGCTGGTCTTCAGTCATTGCGCCGCCCCGGCGCCACAACCACGCAAAGGGACCAATACGATGACCCAAGTCGAAAATGTGCTTTATACAGGCAAAACCCATACAACCGGCGGCCGGGACGGCGGCTCTGGCCGCAGCGATGACGGCCATCTTGACGTCAAGTTTTCGGCTCCCGGCAGCTCGGGCAGCGGTACCAATCCAGAGCAGATGTTCGCTGCCGGTTGGTCAGCATGTTTCATCGGAGCCATTGGGCTTGCAGCGCGCAAGATGAAGGTGACTATGCCGGCGGACACTGCCGTCGACGCCGAAGTGGACCTGTGCCAGGTTGATGGCGCTTACTTCCTCCAAGCTCGCCTCAACGTCAGCCTGCCCGGTTTGGAGCGCGAAGCCGCCCAGGCCCTGGTGGACGCTGCGCACCAGACGTGTCCGTATTCCAAAGCCACACGCGGCAATATCGACGTCGTCATCAACCTCGTCTAGGCCGCATCTATTGCAGATCTGACCTGCCCGCTTCGGATTGGGGTTCTGTCGTCTCGGACAAGATGGCGCGTCAGTCCCTGAGGGACTGCTCGGCATCCAAGTCAATATGCAGGCGACTGTGCCAGCCTAGCCGCCTTCCTTCTCCGCCATGATCAACAACTGCCGGGCGCTTTCCTCGTCAGTGATGAATACGGTCGGGCGGATGAGCTTCATGGCTCCATACAAGGCGTTGATCTTTTCCTTGCCGCCCGAAGTCAGCACCCGGACAGGCACGCGCTGAACGGTGTCGATGCCAACCGACATCACCAGATCATGGATCGGATGATCGACGAGGCGGCCCTGCTTATCATAGAAATGGAACAGGAGGTCGCCGACGGCGCCGCGTTCCGCCAGGGAAGACTGGTGACCCTCGTTGAGAAAACCGATGCGGTACGGCGTGCTCGATGCCGTTTCGATAGCGCCGACACTAAGCAGAACGAGATCGAGATCCTCGGCCATCTCAAATACGCTTTTCAAACCGCAGCGCTCGATCAACGCTGTTTTTGTTTCGATGCTATCCACCATGGCCGGCGCAGGAATGAGGTAACCGTCCCCCTGGAACAGTTGGGCAAACTGCCAGGCGAATTCCGCCGGGTTGAACCGGCGCGGCTGGCTGATGCCGCCGAGCAGCGAAATCACCGTGAAATCCTCGAGAGCCCGCGCCTCAAGATAGGACAGTGTGCTGAGAAGCGTCCGTCCCCAGCCAACACCGACCCGCATACCATTGCCAACGACCCCGGAGAGATAGTCGCCGGTCGCCGCGCTGATTGCCGGGATCGGATCGTTATCCGGGTGGGACAACGGCGCTATTATCACCTTGTCCAGGTTGAATTGCTGTTCAACCTGCCGTTCCAGTGCAATGAGATCCGACAAATAGCCCTGGATACCGATCTTGACCTCGTTGCGTGCCCGAGCTTCGGCCAGCATGCGCACGATCGTCACACGCCCGACACCAAGAATCTCGGCGATCTCGTTCTGCGTCATCTGCTCGATATAATACATCCAGGCGGCGCGCATGCGCATCCGGCTGATCTTGGTATCTGGCTGTCCCACATCCAACCCAGCCTTTTTGGTGTTGTTCGTCGTGCTGTTGGTTCGCTTGCGTCGGTCGCTCAATCGTCCCCCCCTTTGCTCGCTCCGTTCTCCCGCGGCGGCAAATGCCGCATCGATGACGGCGCGACTTACACACTACACCTCACGAGAATGTTGTTTAGCAAGCCAAGAAAAAAAGGTACAACGATTATCCACTTGCGCGCAGAGGTTTGCCACTATGATCCGGGACATTTCGAGCGAGATCGTCGTCAGTCTGAAGGACCGGTTGCGCGATGTGCGCCACCTGATCAGGGCAAGCCGACAGGATAGCAAGCCTGCCCCTCAGGACTTGCCAGATATTCTGTTTGGCAAGGCCGCCCGCGTTATGGACAAGGCTTTGACCGCTGCCGAGACAATCTCGATCTCTCTGGTTTCGCAAGATCCGGCTGCCCATTCGACGACCATCGAAGCGCGCAGCCTCGATGTCTATTTTCCTGCTGACACCAGCAAAGGCGAAGCGTTGTTCCGACGCGATGTCTATTACCTGACGAAACGCCTGTTGAACGTTTTGGGATCGCGCAATGCGCTCATCCACGAATCAACATTCGCATCCGTGCACGCCACAATGATTCGCCGCCACGCTAATTTGCTGTTAGCCGCAAAGAAAGATGGCGATCTGAACGACATCGCGGAAGCGTCTGCGAACCTCGCGACAGAGTTGCAATCGCAATACCAATCGGCGCATTTACCGCTGCCGGGCTATAGTGGGCAATTGCCGGACCGGGATACGCAGTATCTGTGCTTTTCCGCCATCGCGCTCGCGATCGGCCTTGCTAGCTACGCTGATAATGAACCGGGCGAGGAAAAACTCATCGAGAGCGCGCTCCTGGCGCTGCAGGCCCGCCAGGATAAGTTCGATCAAGCGTTCGAAACATCGGATAAGGTCAAAGCCCTGTCAGATCTTTTCGCCTTCTTAATTCCCCACCTGCCCTAAATCGAGAACGCATTTCTTGGCGCGCTGGATGGATGACGGACTCATGCTGAGTTCGGTCAGACCCATCTTGACGAATGCCGGAATGAGGTCGGCGCGACCGGCTGCCTCACCGCACATGCCCACCATGATGCCGGCCTCGACGCCGGCTTTTGCCGTCAGTTCGATCGCCGCCATCACGGCCGGATGCGTTACGTCGTTCAACTTTGCGACGGTCGGATTCAGCCGGTCCGCCGCCATGATATATTGCGTCAGATCATTGGTGCCGATGGAGAAGAATGCCACTTCCTTGGCGAGAGCTGGCGCTATCATCACGGCTGCTGGCGTCTCGACCATGACACCGAGATCGAAGTTCGAGTATTCCTTGCCCTCTGCCTTTAGTTCTGCCGCGCATTCGTCGATCAGCACTCGTGTTGCGCGGACTTCGCCAAGGTCGGAGACCATCGGCAGCATGACCTTGATGTTGCCGTGAACGGCGGCACGCAGCAGCGCGCGCAGTTGCGGTTTGAACACGTCCGGCCGGTCGAGGCACATGCGAATACCGCGCCAACCGAGGAAGGGATTTTCCTCGTCAGGAAAATCGACGCCGGAGATCGGTTTGTCGCCGCCGATATCCAGCGTGCGGACAATCACCGGATGGGGTGCAAAGGCTTTGGCAAGCGTTGCATAGGTTTCGGCCTGCAAATCTTCCGATGGCAGATGAATATGGCGCATAAACAGAAGCTCGGTGCGAAACAAGCCGACGCCCATGGCCCCCGCTTCCTGTGCCGCTTCAATTTCTTCCAGCGAGCCAAGATTGGCAGCAATCTCGATGACCGTGCCATCGGCGCGTTTGGGTACTATGTCCTTATATGCCTTCAGCGCCTGCTTTTCAGTTTCTGCCTTGCCGATTTGCTCATGGAAGCGATCAGCCGTCCTTTGATCAGGATCGGCGAAGACATCGCCACTATTACCGTCAAGCGCCACAGCCTTGACTTGCTGCAATTCGTGCACAGCACGGCCGAGCCCGAGAACAGCCGGAATACCGTGCGCGCGGGCAATGATCGCGACATGCGACGTAGCGCCACCATGGCCGCATATGACACCAGCAATATGCTTCAGGGGCGCGCGAGCCAGATCCCATGCGCCGATATCGTCGGCGATCAGAATTGCACCCGGTGGAATGGCATCGAGTTTGGCATCATCTTGCCCCAGCAGCGCAAGGCAGATCTGCCGCCCCACCGCGTTCACATCGTCAGCGCGGGCATTGAGGTAAGGATCATCCATCGACGCAAAATCGGCCGAAATCCTGGATGTGGCGCCAATGACGGCTGACACTGCATCGATCCCCTCCTTCACCAGCGCTTCCGCCGCGCTGGTCAATTCGTCGTCAGAAGCGATGTCCTTTAAAGCGGCGATGATACCGCGATCACTTTCTGCGAGGTCCGTCGCAGCCAGTGAGGTGTCCATGCGATACTGTACGGTGGCAAAAGCTCGTGTCAGCCGTGCCGTTTCGGCCGGGATTTCTTCTGCTGCGAGCAGGCGGTGTTCGTGCTTGATTTCTGCGGGGAAAAATCCGAATGCCGGTCCGATGGCAAAGCCTTCACTCGCGGCAACGCCGCGCAATTTGCCTGCATTCGACGTAATGGACGGCGTAGAAGGCGTTTGAGGCTTGACCGGTGCAGATTCGGCGGAGGACGCTTTTGCAGCGCCACCCTCTTCAGCTGTACCAGCATGCGGATTTTCGAGATAACCAATTAGCGCCTCGATGGCTTCAATCTCGTCGGCGCCGGTCGCACGGACGGTGACTTCCTCGTTCTCCTTAACACCAAGCAGCATCAATTTGACCGAGCTTTTGGCACTGACGGACCTATCCGCCTTGATCAGCTCGATATCCGATTCGAAACCCTTGGCGAGTTTGACAAATCGGGTGGCTGGCCGTGCATGCAATCCGTCATGCACCCGCACTATAGTCGAGCGTTCCATTTAGGTCTCTTTCGGTAGTTCATTCTGTTTCGGATCATTACCCGATGGTAATCATCGTTCCAACCTTCAACGCCGACACCAATTTGGCCGTATCGATTTCAGAGGCGCAAATCTCGCCCGGCCGTTCGACCTGTTCGGAACCGTTGAACGTAATGACCACATGCCCAATATCTTTGACCTTCTGCCAGGCATAATCGCCGATACCGGTGATGCTGGCAGACACATCACCGATGCGGATTGCCGATCCTACCGGAGGCGTTGCGTCGGAAGGCTTGCCCTCCACGGCATGCAGGATCGAAACTTCCGCAAGTTCAGGCGGCGCGCCATCCGCAAACAGGATGACGACGCCTCCCTCAGCAAGATCCGCCACCTCAGGCCCGACGGCTGTTACCCGTGTTTTCAATAGGACTGACATAATGGCGAACCTCTTTTCTTTTCGTTGAACTCAAAATACGATCAGACTGACAACCCAGGCGATCAGCACCGAGACCGGTCCCATGATCTGGCGGCTGATCAACACCGCCGGAACACCGATCTCGATGGTCTTGGGCTTGGCTTCACCGAGGGCCAGGCCCACCGGGACGAAGTCACAACCTACCTGTGTATTATAGGCAAACAGAGCAGGGAGGGCCATTGCCGGCGAGATCGTGCCATTGGCAATCTGCGGACCGATAATCGCGACACCAATGACCTGCGCGATAACCGCACCAGGTCCCAGGATCGGCGACAGGAACGGCAGGCCGCAGATGGCCGAGATGATCAGCAAACCGACAATGTTGTTGGCAAGCGGCCCCATGGGCTGGGCCAGCACATCACCGATCCCGGTATAAAGGATAAAGCCGATGAGCATGGTAACGAACGCCATGAACGGCAGAACGTTACGCACGACCTGGTCGATGGTACGGCGACCGGCATTGAAGAAAATGCCCACCACACGGCCCATAGCACGCCCAATTGTGCTGATGAAGCCTATCAACCCACCCTCACCTGCATCAGAAGATGCCTGCGTGCGACTCGCCATGGAGGCCGCTAATTCCGCCGGTGTCGGATCTGACCTTGTTCCGGCGACAACTGCGGGCTGTGATCCGTCGGCGAGCTCGATATTGCCCTCCTTGACGCCGGAAACATAGATGTCCTCGGTGATGAACTGAGCAAGGGGACCCGCCTGACCGACGGGCGTCAGATTGACAGTCGGGATACGCTTGCGCGGATAGACACCGCAACGCGCCGTACCGCCGCAATCGACGACGACGACGCCCATTTCACCTTCGACCGGCGGTGCCTTGAAGCCGTCTACTGCCTCCCCGCCAGTGAGTTCGGCAATGCGGCGTGCAACGGGATGGATGCCACCACCGGTGACGGATACAACCTTGTTGCGCTGAGGCGTCAACTGGATGACGAGCGGGCCGCCCCAACCGTTGGAGCCCCTGGAGATTTTGACCGGTTTGTATGTCTTTGACATTTTACTGTTCCCCACCCTTAAATTAAAGCTCGATGCCCTGACGGCGCGCCATAATGGCAGTGATGCGCTCAGTCAGCATGCCCTTGAGCAGGATGACGACCAGACCAACAAGCGCATACCAGATCGCGACATTGATGTGATAACCGGTGGGAACAGCACCCTTCTTCTCCAATTCGAGAAGCGCGACGAGAATACCACCCCAAACGAAATATTCGCCGGGATTGATGTGTGGAAAAAGGCCGAGCGGCGGATGTACGTAGGAGACTGCAGCATCATAGAAGGCTGGCTTGTACTTTTCTTCGAGGAACGAACCGAATGTGTAAGCCATCGGGTTGGTCAGGAAGAATACCGAAAGCACGGGGAGAACCGTGTAGCGCGTCAGCGCAATGCGCCCTGCACCTCGTGCGATACCATGCACACGCTCTTCGCCGACAAGCTCGGTCAAAGCGTAGAATGCGGTCATCAGCACGACAAGCGTTGGGATGATGCCCGTAACGAAACCGGCGAAAACCTCGCCACCCTTCTGGAAGATACCGATAAAATATTTACCCGCGCTGGTCAGCCAGCCGAGTTGCTCTTCCTGCTGGACGTTCTTCAGCTTATTTTTGAATTCCTCGACGGAAATATCGCCCGTCGACTGAGCGAGCACCACGAGATCATTGCCCGCATGAGTTATGGCCTGTTTGCCATGAAGCGCAGCATCCGAAACCATCGATCCGGCCACCGAAATATGGTGTGCGGCGATGTCGGCATGTTGTGCCAACATTGTTAGAATTGACATGTTCCCTCCTCCTTATCGACCGTCTTCCAAAACGGTCGTCCCTATGCGTTGACTGCCTTAATCCCGACTAGACCCGGCTGCTTCGGCTCTGCCCTGGCCTTGTCTATCTGTTCAATTGCCCGCTCCACCGCCTTGGCGATATTCGGCTCTTCCACACCCGTCATCACCGGATCGGTGCGCAATGCACTGAGGGAGATGCCCTCGAATTCCGTGCGCCGCTTGAATTTTGCAAAGACCGATCGGCCGCTCATCACGAGGAAACGTTGAACCACAAGGTCCGGCGTAACGAGAATGAGAACGATCACGCCTTTGCCAAAACGGCCGCGAACATTGCCCGCGCCAACAAATCCGTCATTATATTTGGAAGTGATGCCCTTCATCACATCGCTGTAGTGGCGCATCTGGTACCAGACGCCCAGTGATTGCAGCGCCCACAAAAATCCAAGGGCCAGCAATCCCCATTGCCACATTGCCATGTCTTCAACCTCCCAACGCCCGATCGCAAACATATGCTATGATCGAACGAAAAAATATAGAACATTTGTTTTTCGCAATGTCAATATGTATGATTTCCAAGGCCATTAAAACTTGGCTTGTGCTGCATCACAGCGTATGACGTGATACAATGAATTTGAAGGTGAGAAGGCATGGATTTTCTGTTCAGAGACGAATTGGTCCACATGCCGGATTTAAGGCACCGGCTACGCCAACTGCGTTGGTTTCGCATGGCTTTTCGCAAGAATGCTGCGCTGATTGCGGAGCATTATGGCTATCGCTTTACCATCGATGAAACCAGGCTGACGCGGGCTTTCCTCAACTGGGTCGAGACGGTCGAGCAGCAGAAATCCTACGCGCAGGTCGATCGTAAGGATTTCATTATCTTTGCCGCGGGCCTTGTGCTGAAGGAACTGATCACCGAAGCACCGGCAAAGGTGCGAAGCCAGCCGAAACAGAGCGATTCGCAGCTAACAGAAATGCAGAATATTATCGCATTCTGGCCTGAGGGTTTCTTGTATACCAATTACTGCGTTGGGGCGATCGCCGCGATCTGCGAACAGGAATTCGGCACGGCACCACAGATCGACAAATGCGCGGATGATCTGCGCACATGGTGGTCGTATCGCGAGAACGTTGGTGAAATGCCGGACTATGCCATCGCATTTCTCGACAAGTTCCTCGGTGCCGAGCCCAACTGGATCATGCCCAACCTGGCTTCCGCCCGCAGCGCCATCCAGCGGGCGATGGTTTCCTCGAAGTCAGGTAACGCTACGCTACCGACCGGCTGACTTCGCGCAGGATTCGGATAATCTTTTCCCGCTGTTCGAGCTGCGGCATATGCCCGGTCCCGGCAAAGAAATGCACAGCAATCTCGCCCGGCAGCCCGGCTGCATGCGCTGCCGGGATAACGCGATCGGCCGCTCCGAAAATAACACGAACAGGAATGGTCAGATTGGCCAGGCTCTGCCTGATATCGATGACCTGCGTTCCATCGGCGAAGAAGCGGTCGACAACCAGTTGTTGTGCGTCACGCAGTGCCACGTCCTGCGATTGCGCCAACGTGGCGTTGACAAATGGCTTGGTCAGCAGACTTTCTTCCTGAACCAGCTGCTTCATCCAGGCGACGAGGCTCGGCTCAGTTCGTGCGCGGATAAAACCCGAAAGAAATGCACCATTGATTTCCGGACCGAGCCCGGCCGGTGCGATCAAGACCAGCGCGCGAATGTCGAGATGACTGCGGGCAGCCACTTCCGTTGCGACCGCGCCGCCAAAGGAGTGCGCGACCAATATGATTGGCCCGGAATGATAAGCCGCAACTGTTTGTTCTACCTGGCTGGCGATCGCATGGAGATCATCCGGAATAGTGTGCGTCGAAGCGCCATGGCCTGGCAGATCGATAGCAAGGATCGGATTGTCCAGTGTTCCACCGCCAAGCATTGGCCTCCAGCTATTGAGATCGGCGCCAAAGCCGTGGATCAGAACAAGCGGCGCAAGTTCTGAATTCTTGCCTTCACGCAACCACGTCGCGTAAAGCGGGGCGTCGGCTTGAACGGCCGGCGAGCGAACCTGCACAACTGGCTTAGACTTGGAAACCCCGGCTTCGACGTCTTTCTTCTGGATACGTCCCTTTGGTCCGGACCCTGAAACGGATGACAAATCAATACCGGCTTCCTTGGCGATGCGTCGTGCAAGGGGCGTTGCGCGGACACCATTGGTTTCTCCAGCGGCAGGAGCCTGCTCTGCCGATTTGACCTCAACCGGTTGGGCCACTGACTTCGCTTGGTCGGCGGCAGCTGCCGTTTCCGTTTCGGCCTTGGCCGGCGCGGTTTCACCATATGCCTCGCCCTCGGCATAAATCCACGCCACCGCCTGCCCGACAGGCACAGTCGCGCCTTCCTGTGCCTTCACGTCGCGCAGGATACCAGACGATGGCGCATCCACTTCCATGGCGGCCTTGTCTGTTTCGATTTCGAAGAGCACCTGGCCCTTCGTGACCGTATCTCCGTCCTTGGCGTACCAGCGCGAAATCTGGCCGCTCTCCATATCCATATCGACCTTGGGCAGGATCACTTCGACGGGCATGGCTTAACGGATCCCTTTAACGAGATCGCGGGCGCTCTTCAGAATTCCCGGCACTTGCGGCACGGTAGCTTTCTCGAGCTCCGGATTATAAGGGATCGGCGTCTCTGCACCGCCAAGGCGCACGATCGGCGCATCGAGATAATCGAAAGCCTCGCTTTCGGCGATCATCGCGCTGACTTCCGCACCGATTCCGAGGGTTTTGACGCCTTCGTAGACGCACATCAACTTCGATGTTTTCTTGACGCTGGCGATGATCGTGTCCTTGTCCATCGGGCGCACTGTGCGGAGGTCGACCACCTCGACATTGATGCCTTCTTTTTCAAGCTCGCGCGCCGCTTCCAGTGCCTTGTGCACCATGATTGCAGACGCAACGATGGTCAGGTCTGTGCCTTCCCGTACCACCGCCGCCTTGCCGATCGGCACCGTGTAGTGGCCCTCAGGAACTGGGCCCTTCATCTTGTAGAGCAGCTTGTGCTCGAAGATCATCACCGGATCCGGGTCTTCGATAGCGGCGAGCAACATGCCTTTGGCATCGTAAGGGGTCGAAGGCTGGATCACTTTCAGGCCGGGAACATGACCAAACCAGGCTTCCAGGCTTTGGCTATGCTGTGCAGCGGCGCCTGTACCGGAGCCCGCAGGAAAGCGCATCACCAGCGGCACCGAGACGGCGCCGCCAAGCATGTAACGGATTTTGGCCGCCTGGTTGACGATCTGCTCCATCGCCAGTGCTGCAAAATCCGAAAACTGGAATTCGAAGATCGGGCGCATGCCGGTCAAAGCCGCGCCGACTGCCACGCCTGCACCGCCAAGCTCGGAAATCGGCGTATCCATCACCCGGTCTTCGCCAAAACGATGCACCAGATCACCGGTGACCTGAAAGGCGCCGCCATAGACGCCAATGTCTTCACCCATCAGGAACACGCGGTCATCCGCCTCCATGGCAATGGCCATGGCTTCCTGGATCGCTTGCGAATAGCTCAGTTCGCGGATTATCTCGTTCATGTATTTTTTCAGTCCGTATAAACGTCGCGTGTCAGATTATCGAGGGTGGGCGATGGGCTGTTCTTCGCGAATTCAATTGCCTCGGCGATTTCCTTCTCTGCGTCCGCACGAATAGCCTCAATGTCAGCGTCGCTGACGAAACCAAACTCCTTGAGCTGATCTTCGAACAGATGAATGGGATCGCGATTGGTGATCCAGTCCTCGATTTCTTCCTTGGTGCGATAGCGATTGCGGTCGCTCTTGGAATGTCCACGATGGCGATAGGTCTTGCACTCGATGAGTGTCGGTCCCTCGCCCCGGCGCGCCCGTTCCACCGCATCGTGCGAGGCCTGGGCGACGTCGGAGAGATTGTTACCGTCAACGATAACGCCCGGCATATTATAGGCGCCAGCCCGATCGGCGACATTCGCCACGGCCGTTGATCGCTTGGTTGAAGTAGACATGCCATAGCCATTGTTCTCGCAGACGAAAACCACTGGCAGCTTCCAGACAGAGGCCATGTTGAGTGCTTCGTGAAAGGCACCCTCATTGTTGGCGCCATCGCCGAAATAGGAGATGACGACCTTGCCATTCTTCTGCTTCTTGGCTGAAAGAGCCGCACCGACAGCGATTGGAATGCCACCACCGACAATGCCATTGGCGCCGAGATTGCCCTTGGAGACGTCGGCAATATGCATAGAGCCGCCGCGGCCCTTGCAGTAACCGGTTTCCTTGCCGAAAAACTCGGCGAACATTTTCGAGACTTCCGCACCCTTGGCGATGCAGTGACCGTGACCGCGATGCGTCGAGGTGATCATGTCATCTTCGGCGAGCGGCATGGAAATGCCAACCGCGCTCGCTTCCTGGCCGATGGAAAGGTGCATCGTGCCGTGGATAAGGCCGCGCGTGTAGGATTCCTCAGCGCCCTCTTCGAAGCGGCGGATCAGATACATCTTGCGCAGGGCTTCCTTCAGCTGTTCTGGAGGGTAATGCCGGAACGCGAACGGAAGATTGCTGCCATCGTCTTGTCGCTTGGCACTTGAACTTCTGACGGATGCCATATCGGCACTCCTTGTCTGGTTGTCTAAAGATGCTTCCGAGGCTCACGCCCCATAAACCAGCTTGTCCTGGCGGGCGCGGAGTTCGACGATCTTGGAACCGGGAACGGGGGCGGCATTGGCGCTGGTGATGAGCTCACCCTTTTTGATCGGCCCTGTGACGCTGCCGCCCTGCAACAGGCCGCAGGGGATGGCACCGGCGGAGCGCGCTTCCGCCGCCGTCATGATCCAGGCGTGGTAGCAATATTCGCCGATGGCATCGAGCCTGTCGCCAGGCTGCAAATCCTTCTTGGCCACGGCACAGACTTCCGCCACCGGCTTGGAAAGCGGCACCATGTCGGCCTTGCCGTAGAGCACGACGCGGGCACAGGTCAGCGGCACCTCCAGCGAGGTCAGATGATAGGGGCGATGGAAGGTGAAATACGGACCCTTGCCCATCTTCAGATCTTCCATGCGCTCCGAAATGCGCGGATGCGACATGTCGGCGACGACGAAGACCCCCGGTGCCACGCCCTTGCCGATCGAATAGTCGACGACACCGACCCTTGAGAGCACGCCGCCGTCCTTTTCCGGCACAAGCACCTTGGACAATTGGTCGAGCGTTGCCGCCGGGCCATGCATGCCGGGCTTGTCGGGGACGAGGCCGGTGGCATTGGCGATCGCCGCCATCTCCACCATGGTCTTCGAGCCGTCGACGAACTCGACCAGCATGCGCACATTCATGTGGCGGCGTTTGGCCTCTTCCTCGTAATCATCGGGAATGGCATCGATGTTGAGCGGGTTGTTCTTGCCCTTGCCGGCGGCAACGATCGGATGGCCCATGGCCGAGACGAACTCGATCAGTTCCATGCAGGACGAGGGTTCATCGCCCGCCCCCAGCGAATAGGTGACGCCGAGCCGGTCGGCCTCGCTCTTCAGATAGGCGCCGATGGTCACGTCCGCCTCGACATTCATCATGACGAGGTGCTTGCCGTGTTCCATGGCCCTCAAGCCGATCTCGGCACCGACGGCCGGCACCCCGGTCGCATCGATGACCACATCGATCAGCTCGTTCTCGAGGATCAAATTGGCATCATGGGTAACGGCGATCTTGCCCGCCTCCATCGCCGCCGTCAGCGCCGAGGCGTTCGACACCTCGCGCGAATGACCCTGCTCCTGATAGGCGATATCGACCGCCTTCAAGGCATTCGGCAGGTTCAGTTCGGAAATCGCCCCGATCTCGATGCCGGGCATATGCGCCACGCGGGTGACAATGTCGGTGCCCATCTCGCCCGAACCGATCAGGCCGATGCGGATCGGACGACCCGTCTCCGCCCGCGCCTGCATGTCCCGCGCCAATCCCGTCAATGCAACATTCGTAGCCATCAATGCCTCCCTGTGCCAGCCTCTGATTGGGAGTCCGAAGCCGTTCAATTACAATCATCGAATATTGAACATTTGTATTTTAGTCAAGACCTATGTGCATTATAAGGATAGTAACAAGGCCGCGTAAAAGCCCTTCAAGCGTCTGAGAAAGAGGATGGAAATGCCGCAGAACCGATTTGATCTGGTGATTTTCGATTGCGATGGCGTACTTGTGGATAGTGAGCCACTGGCAGCGCTCGCCTATCACAATGTCTACGCCAATCAGGGAATGTCGCTTCCGGAAGGAACGATCGCCCAATGCGTCGGAATGAAGCAATCTGACATCATCAAGCGAATCGAAGAGCTGACGGGCCACCAGCTTCCTGACAAAGCTGAAGGCGGGATATGGCAAGAAACCAGGCGTGTGTTCAGTGAGTCACTTCAGCCGACATCCGGAATCCAAGAACTCCTTGAAAAACTGAACACATCACGTTGCGTTGCGTCATCTTCTTCGCTGGAACGCATCCATTTCAGCCTCGAGACCACAAATCTCGCGGGTTATTTCGGTGATGCGATCTACAGTTCCTCCATGGTCAGACATGGCAAGCCCGCACCTGACCTGTTCCTCCACGCTGCACGCGAGATGAAGGCCGATCCAAAGGGCTGCGTCGTTATCGAGGACTCGCCGTTCGGCGTGGAGGGCGCTGTCGCCGCCGGCATGATCGCTATCGGCTACACAGGCGGCGGTCATACCTATGGCTCACATGCGCAAACGCTGCTCGATAAAGGTGCCGTCGCAGTGTTCGCCGACTGGAAGGAAATCGGCTATTGGATGCACACCGCAAACGATCAACCAGTCTAATCGCCGAATCGATGCCCTTCCCGCTCTGGATCGCGAGCGATTTCGTCCTCCTCTTTATCATCAGGCAAGGCGTCATCGCTGTTCTGATAGGTGTTATCGTCGTCGTCTTCTGACAGGTCACCTGCATCCTCCGACGCTGCATGCCGCTCGCCGCGAATTGCCAACTCGTCGTCGACAGGCATTTCCTCCGCACTGACATCAGTCCAATCCCGTTTCTTCATCGATATCCCTGCCGGACCTTCGCGCCGCTTGGTCTTTTCACGGCTGTTCTTTGTTCTTTCGCTGATCATGATTCTGTTCCTTCTTTCATGAAGGAAACGCGCATGAAGGCATTTGGATGCACAAAGCGGGGCGCCGCCAAAAGTTTTGCCTTTCGCCCTAATCCACCCATAATCACCTGCGACGCAGCAGCTTCATCTTATTCGGGGAGATATCCATGACATCGAAATTTCTGAGCCTGGCATTTGCGACAACCGCAATGATGGCAGTGCCTTTCGCGGCTCTTGCCGACGAAGCACCGCGTCCGCGCATTGTTGTTACTGGCGAGGGCGAAGCGGCTGCCGCGCCGGACATGGCCATTATTTCAATGGTCGTGCTGCAGGAAAAGCCGACCGCGCGAGAAGCACTGACGGCCAACAATGAAGCCATGGCCAAGGTTCTTGATGCAATGAAAAAGGCGGGCATCGCCGAACGCGACCTGCAGACATCGGGCTTCAGCATCGATCCGCGTTATGTCTATCCAGATAACAACAACAATACTCAACCGCCCCAAGCTCCGAAGATCGTCGGCTACGCTGTCTCGAATTCGCTGACAGTTCGCGTGCGTGATCTGAAGAAAGTCGGCGAGATCCTCGACCAGTCCGTGACGCTTGGCGTCAACCAGGGCGGCAATCTGACTTTCACCAACGACAAGCCCGATGCCATTCTGGAGGAAGCACGCAAGAAGGCCGTAGCCAGTGCTATTGCGAAAGCAAAGACCTTGACCGAAGCAGCAGGCGTCGGCCTCGGCAAGGTCATCGAAATCAGCGAGCAATCATTCAATCCGAGTCCCATGCCAATGGGCCGTGCGAAGATGATGGCGGCCGCACCTGCGGACTCAGTTCCGGTTGCCGCCGGCGAAAACACCTACAACGTGAATGTGAACGTCACGTTCGAATTGAAGAATTGATCACATCGATCTGTAGACATGAAAAAGGGTGCCGAGCGGCACCCTTTTTGTTTGCTGTCAGATGCCTTAGCGAATGATCGGGCAGCCCGGAGCACGGGCAAATACAACGGCAGTGCGTAGACCACGCTTCCATCCGGAAACACGAACGACGTTGCGGTTAGCGACAATTCGTGGGTTACGGATACCCATGCGGCTGGCTTTGCTGGCGGCTTGGCCCGGTGTGCAAGCTGCTGGCCGGTATGGCGGGCGATAATGACCGTAGCGATAGTCGACCTGAACGAGCGGCGCAGATGCAGTGCCAAGCTCTACTACCCCCGAAGAAGCGGCGATCGGCGCCGCGAACGAGGTGTTCGCGCCCAGGATTGCACCGATGCTGATCGCAGCACCAACTGCCAGCAACTTGAGTGAAAGACTAGCCATATAAGCACTCTCCTGTTTGAATTGTCCGGGAATTGGGGGAGAGCGTTTCAGACATTCTGAAAACCGGACAGGCGCCCTTTGTCCCACAGACGATCTGAACAAATCCTCAATGCATTGTTCACCCGCGGTTCAGTTCGAAACCGCTCAGGATGGCAATTCAGCCTGCATCATATGGTCAAAATAATCTTCGTCACTCGCGAGTTCATGGTCAAAAGCGGTCACCCTGCCCCGAACCGAAATACCGGCCTCGTGCACGGTTTCTGCGCTGCCCGATATGAGAGGGTGCCACCAATAAAGATCCTTGCCCTCATCGATCAGACGGTAACCGCACGTCTCAGGCAACCAATCGACCGTCCGGACAATTTCAGGCGTCAGGAAAACGCAATCCGGCACCTTCTTCTTGCGATGCGTATAGTCTGAACACTGGCATGTTTCCGCGTCCAGCAAGGTGCAAGCCACTGTTGTGAAATAGATTTCTTCGGTGTCTTCGTCTTCCAGCTTGTGCAGGCAGCAGCGGCCGCAACCATCGCAAAGACTCTCCCATTCGGAGCGGTTCAGCTCGTCCAGAGTCTTGGTTTTCCAGAACGGTTCTTTCGGCATGCGCTCAAATACATCGCGCGCGCCGCGGCGTCCATATTTTAAACATGAACGCTGGATGAACAGCGTCTTCACTTGAGATACAGCCTGCCCCTGCAATCCTTCGTTTATTGCTAACCGGGATCGCAACAGACAATCGGTTGCCACAAAGCGGGAACAGGTTGCGATCACAAACATTTGACGTGTTTCAAACAATAAGGAACGCGAGACAGGGATGAACATGAAACGGACAGCACTCTTTTTTGCATCGACGGCGATTCTCTTTTCTTCACCATCGGCAATGGCCGAACAGGCCCCTCTCAACCGGCCCTTTATCTCCTCGAACACGAATGTGCCTTCGCAAATGCTGGCGCAGGCGGAAGAAGCCGCGCCGCAGGCTGATCCTGCTGTCGAGGAGTTGAAAAAACACAAGCACGGTCAACAGGCGGAAGAAGCAAAGAAACGCGCCGACGACGAAGCAGATGCCGCGGCGAAGGAGCAGCGCAAGGCTGAGGAGCAGGCGAAACATCAGGCCGATCAGGCCGCCAAGGCTGCCGAAAAGGAAACTGAACAGAAGGCCGAGGAAGCCAAGCGCGCTGCAAATGCCGAAGCCGACAAAGCCGCCAAGCAACAAAAAGCGATAGAAGAAGAAGCAAAACAGAAGGCTGCAGAAGAAGCCAAAGCTGCAAAGGCTGCGGAAAAGGAAGCGGCGCAGGAGGCAGAAAAAGCCAAGCGTGCCACCGAAGCGGAAGCCAACAACGCAGCGAAACAGCAGAAGGCCATAGAAGAAGAAGCGCGTAAGAAGGCAGCCGCGGAGTCCGATGCCGCAAAAGCCACCGAGAAGGAAACCGCAAAGGAAGCGGAAAAGGCCAAGAAGGCGACTGAACAGGAAGCCAACAAGGCTGCTGAAGCGCAAAAGGCTGCAGAAGAGGAAGCGCGCAAGAAGACTGACAACGCCCAGAAGGCGGCGGACAAACAAACGGACAAAGCCGCAGAGGACGCAAAGAAGGCAACTGAAAAGGCTGCCAAGGAAACGCCGATCGCTCCTGCACCCGAAGCGCCAGCTACCGCTGAAAAGCCCGCCCAGGAAACGCCAAGAACAACTTCTGAGCAGTCGACCGGCGAAAAGCCGGCTGTCCCCACCAAGCAGGCAAAGCCCGTCGACCCCGCAACCGGTAAACCCGTGCAACAGGAAGCATCGCCTCTGCCGGAAAACGCCGCGCCGGTTCTCGACAGCGCCAAGCCAGCCCCTGCTGGTGAAGGCAAGGATCGCGGCAAAGGCAAGGGTGATAAAAGCGGTCAGACCGCGGAAACACCTGCTGATCAAAAGCCCGTTGCTCAGCAGCCGGCCGTTGCGCCCGCAGCGCCGCCAAAGACCGATGCCGATGTTCAACAGGAGCTTACGCCCGTCAAGATCGAACCGGTGCTTACTGAAAAAGGCACACGCACTAAAGAGCCTCGGCCTGATGAACGTCCAAGCGACGTGCAGGTCATAAAGAAGTTCGGCGATCGAACCGTTGTCAATGTGGACAATAACATCTACGTCGAAAGCTCCGATCGTCCGCGCATGTCACGCAACTCCAAGGAAGTTTATTACGAAGATCTGCCGCGCAGTCGCACCCGTGAAACCATCGTTCGCGACAATGGCGTGCAGATCGTCACGATCCGCAACCGCTACGGCGATGTGATTCAGCGCTCGCGCGTCATGCCGGATGGACGCGAGGTTGTGCTGACATACACGCCCGACTATGACCGGGAAGAGCGTATGGCATGGCGTGACCCGGGTGATGATTTGCCGCCACTCGAGCTTAACATTCCGGTCCGCGATTATATTATGGATGCCGAAGAAGCGCCTGAGGAAGATGTCTACGCCTTCTTTGAGCAGCCGCCTGTGGAACGCGTCGAACGCATCTATTCGATCGACGAAGTCAAGCGCTCGGCCCGCATCCGCGACAAGGTTCGCCGCGTCGACCTCGATACGATCACCTTCCCGTTCGGTTCTGCGGATATCGGCGAGGACCAGATCAGCCACATTGAAAGCGTTGCAAAGGCCATGGCGCAAATCCTGAAGAAGAACCCTGCAGAAACCTTCCTGATCGAGGGTCACACAGATGCCGTGGGCTCGGATCAGGCCAATCTCGTTCTGTCGGACAAACGCGCCGAATCGGTGGCGCAGGCGCTGACCAACGTGTTCGACATTCCGCCGGAAAACATGGCAACCCAGGGCTACGGTGAGCGCTATCTGAAGATCAAATCGGATGGCCCGGAACAGCAGAACCGCCGTGTTGCCATTCGCCGCATCACGCCACTGGTTGCCCCGCTGGCCAGCAACTGACGCCAGCACAACTAGCAGGAAAACCCGGGCCTCGGTCCGGGTTTTTTATGATTATTGCTTGAGTTCAGCTCGGTCATTGCTATCTGATGGCTTAAGCCCGATTTTTCACAACCGGACCCCACTTCATGAAACGCATTGAAATCTTTATCGAAAACATCATTCTCGCCTCGCGCTGGCTTCTCGTAGTCTTCTATCTCGGCCTAGCTGTCGCCCTCGCGATCTACGCCTTTTCCTTCGCGGGAAAGCTCATCGACTTCGTCGCCAAGGTCACCGTTCTCGACGAGACGGATACGATTCTTAAAATGCTTGGTCTGATCGATGCGGCGCTGGTCGCCGGCCTCGTCGTTATGGTGATTATCTCGGGTTATGAAAACTTCGTCAGCCGCTTCGACGAAGCTGAAGAAGTGCATTGGCTCGGCACGATCGACGCGGGATCGCTCAAGATCAAGGTCGCATCGACAATCGTCGCTATATCTTCGATCCACCTGTTGCAGGTGTTCCTGAACTTGACACAGTTCAGTACCGAACAGCTGACATGGTTCACGGTGATTCACCTTGCCTTCGTTTTCTCGGCGCTGTTCCTCGCCTATATCGACAAGCTTATGGTCAAGGAAAAGATCGGCAAGAAGGCCGATGAACCATCGCTATGATCGAAATGGATCAACAAAAAGCCCGGCACTTGGCCGGGCTTTTTGTTTGATGGGCCATCCGAAAGATCAGCTGTCGAGGAACGAACGCAGTTTGCGCGACCGGCTCGGATGCTTGAGCTTGCGCAGTGCCTTGGCTTCGATCTGACGGATACGTTCGCGTGTCACCGAGAACTGCTGGCCAACTTCTTCCAGCGTGTGATCGGTGTTCATGCCGATGCCAAAACGCATGCGCAGCACGCGTTCCTCACGCGGCGTTAGCGAAGCCAGAACCCGCGTTGTCGTATCGCGCAAATTGGCCTGAATGGCAGCGTCGATCGGCAACAGAGCATTCTTGTCTTCGATGAAATCGCCAAGATGCGAATCTTCCTCGTCGCCAACCGGCGTTTCGAGCGAGATCGGTTCCTTGGCAATCTTCAGGACCTTGCGCACTTTTTCAAGCGGCATGGCCAGCTTTTCAGCGAGTTCTTCCGGTGTCGGTTCACGGCCGATTTCATGCAGCATCTGGCGCGACGTCCGAACGATCTTGTTGATCGTTTCGATCATGTGCACCGGAATACGGATGGTACGCGCCTGATCGGCGATCGAACGGGTGATCGCCTGACGAATCCACCAGGTCGCATAGGTCGAGAACTTGTAACCGCGGCGGTATTCGAACTTGTCGACCGCCTTCATGAGGCCGATATTACCCTCCTGGATCAGATCGAGGAACTGCAGACCGCGGTTGGTGTATTTCTTGGCGATGGAAATAACGAGACGCAGGTTTGCCTCAACCATTTCCTTCTTGGCCAGCGCAGCTTCGCGTTCGCCCTTCTGCACCTGGTTGACGATGCGGCGGAATTCCGAAATCGAAATGGCGGTTTCCTGCGCCATGTTCTGGATTTCCGTACGCAGATTCTTGATCGTGTCTTTCTCGTTCTTGGTGAACTCTTTCCAGCCACGGGTCGTGAGGTTCGAAACGGCTTTCAGCCAGTTCGGATCAAGCTCGTTGCCCTGATATTCCTTGAGGAAGTCCTCGCGGCGCACACCGTAAGATTCTGCCAGACGCAGCAGACGGCCTTCGTTCTGAACAAGACGCTTGTTGATGTCATAGAGCTGGGCGACCAGCGCTTCGATACGGTTCTGGTTCAGCGAAAGCGACTTCACCGCCTTGATCAACTGATCCTTGAGCTCCTTGTAGCGGCGCTCCTGGCTCGGCGACAGCGAGCCCGAGGCAGCGAGGCGGTTTTCCACCTGCTGGTCCTGCAACTTGCGCAGCTTCTTGTAGGTATCGGCAATGACGTCGAGAGTTTCCATGACCTGCGGACGCAATTCGGCTTCCATCGCGGCAAGCGACAGATTGGCCTCATCATCCTCGTCGTCATCTTCCTCGACCGGCGTATCACCGCCGACATTGGTGATGTCGTCATCGTCACGGCGGCTGCGCAAACGATCATTGGCCGCGGCGGGCTTTTCTTCCTCGACGCGTTCGATCACCGGGGCCTGCTTGGCTTCGGGACCCGCATAGGTGGTCTCAAGATCGATGATCTCACGCAGCAGGATCTTCGATTCGTTCAGATCCTCGCGCCAGATGATGATCGCCTGGAAGGTCAGCGGGCTTTCGCATAGGCCGGAGATCATGGTCTCGCGGCCAGCCTCGATGCGCTTGGCAATGGCGATTTCGCCTTCGCGCGACAACAGTTCGACCGTGCCCATCTCACGCAGATACATGCGGACGGGATCGTCGGTGCGATCAGTCGGTTCTTTCTTGCTGGTTGTCGGCGCTACAGCGGTGCCTGTCGACTCCGCGAGTTCACGGGCGTCGCTTTCCTCGTCAGCGCTGTTGTCCGTTTCTTCAGCGTCAGCGTCCTGCTCGTCATCTTCGACAACGTTGATGCCCATGTCACTGAGCATGGCCATGGTGTCTTCGATCTGTTCGGAAGTGACCTCTTCGGATGGCAGAACTGCATTGAGCTCGTCCATCGTCACATAGCCGCGTTTTTTCGCGAGCTTGATCATCTTCTTGACAGCGTCATCGGAAAGGTCGAGAAGCGGACCGTCCGGCGCGCCTTCGCGCTCGACTTCTACTTCCTCGTTTTCCTTTGCCTTCGTTGCCATATTCTATATCTCCAAGCGGTGTTCGCTTTGTTCCTGATGGGCGCTTTGTTCATGCATGAAAACAACGAGCGCGGCGGCGCACCGGTTCCCCTACATCATCAAGGTATAAATGATCGACTAGCCGAAATCCTGTTAATGGCGGATTAACCTTGTTATTCCGTCACGCTGCATATCTGCCGAATTTGCCGGTTTTTTTGCTTTACCGGCAAACGTCAACGAAATATCTTTAATTCGCGCACTCTGATTCCGTCATTATTGACCCACGTCAACCCCGACTCAACTGATTCGCGGAAAAAAAGCGAATCAATTCGGTCAAAACCCCTTGCCCGATCGCCCTGACGGTATTCCGAACCCTTCGATCAGCGCTTCAGTTGCCTGCGCATTGCGAATATCGTTCTGAATATCGAGGAGCCGGTTAAGGTTTTCATCGGTGGCTTCGCTCGCCAAGGCGGTTTCAGCTACTTTCAGCTCTTTATGTAGTGTGCTTGCGCGCTGATGCAAGTGAATCGCCTGCTTTAGCGCCTCCAAAGCGTCTTCTTCTGCTGCTTCCGCCGTCGCGGTCCACATGCGCGCACGCCGCGTCAATGCTTCCAGCGCTTCAATCAATGCACCATGGTTGGTATCGACCATTGCCTTGCGCATCTCGGTGCCGTTGGCGACATGGTGCTCGGCCATCGCGTTGAGCATGGCTGTATGAAACCGCTTCAGATCGGGATGGCTAAATTCAAGCCGCACCACCGTTTCGAAATCCTCCTCGATCAAACGCGGATGATTGAACAATGTCATCAGGATAGCGGTCTCGCGCAGCGGCGGCGCAGCCGATGTGGTCTTGACCAGAACCGAACGCGCCAGACTGTCAGAAACCGCAAGACGGCCATTGGCTGAGCCCCTGCCCCGCTGCCCGTAACCATTCTGCTGGCCGAAACCGTTCTGGTTGTTACCGCGTGGGTTGTTGTTGCTGCGCTGGTTCGAACCGAAGAACTGCTGGATACGGTCGCGCACATCCTGCGCATAGTGGCGGCGCACATTCTCATCGCCAATCAGCCCCGTCATCTGTTTCAGCCGTGCTTCGAGTTCGGCGCGCCGCTCCGGTGTATCGAAGACGCCGCCAGCCGTCTCGCGCGCCCAGAGCATATCGGCAAGCGGCCGTGCATCATCGAGCACAGCCTGGAAAGCCTGCGGGCCGGAACTCTTGACGAGATCGTCAGGGTCCTTGCCTTCCGGCAGCACAGCAAACCGCAAGGAGAAGCCGGGTTTCAACACGGGCAAGGCCAGATCGATCGCACGATGCGCCGCTTTGATCCCCGCATTATCACCATCAAAACAAAGCACGGGCTCCGGCGACATGCGCCAGAGGAGATCGAGCTGATCTTCCGTCAATGCAGTCCCGAGCGGCGCAACGGCCTGGGTGAAGCCCGCCTGAGCCAGAGCGATGACGTCCATATAGCCTTCGACGGCAATCACAGCCTTTGCCGGCTGGCCGGCCTGCGGTTGCGCTGCCTTTCTGGCGCGCAAGGCATTGAAAAGGATCTTGCCCTTGTGGAAAAGCTCTGTTTCGTTGGAATTCATATATTTTGCGATAGCGTTCGGCGCCAGCGCCCGCCCGCCGAAAGCAATGATCCGGCCACGCAGATCCTCGATCGGAAACATGATGCGATCGCGAAACCTGTCGAACGATACCGGCTTGTCATCGCCATAGACCACAAGCCCGCAGGCCTCGATCTGCTCTTTGGTGGCATTCTTCGACGCCAGATGTTCCTTGAGTGCGTTGCGGCTCT
Organism: Phyllobacterium sp. LjRoot231; assembly: GCF_964253365.1. Taxonomy (NCBI): domain Bacteria; kingdom Pseudomonadati; phylum Pseudomonadota; class Alphaproteobacteria; order Hyphomicrobiales; family Phyllobacteriaceae; genus Phyllobacterium; species Phyllobacterium sp. LjRoot231. The sequence goes on along the minus strand of NZ_CAXUQT020000001.1, from coordinate 2,027,837 downwards.
CGGGCGCGTAGCCCAGACGATACGAATGCTGTGTCGCAGCGCTCAGGCCCCGGTCGCGCAGATAGGCACGGGCCTTGGCTCCGCCAGCTGCCTGCAACTGCTCTTCGAAAAACTTGGTCGCCATCTCCATGACGTCGTAAAGCGTGGCGCGCTTGGCCTCGCGTATTTCCATTTCGGCGTCGCGCGCAGGCATCGGCACGCCGGCCATATCGGCAACGCGCTGCACGGCCTCGGGAAAACTCAACCCTTCGAGCTCGGTCAAAAAGCGGAAATGATCGCCGGTAACGCCGCAGCCGAAACAATGATAGCGGCCCTTGCGGTCCTCGCAGTGGAAACTCGGCGACTTTTCGCCATGAAACGGGCAGCAAGCCCAGAAGTCGCCTTTAGGCGCGTTGGTTTTTTTCCGGTCGAACGAGACACGCGTTCCGATCACGCTGGAGATCGGTACACGCTCCCTGATCTCATCGAGAAAGGACGGCGGAAATCGCATGCGGCTGGCCCTTCGCTCTTTTAAATTGACGCTTCGGAAAGTCGGTTTTGATAGCCTGGAACTCTATCTATCAGGCTTGAACCATATTGCATTAAATAAGAACACGACGGAAGTCCGACAAGCACGTCATCCCCTGTTCATCGCGTCGAATGGCTCCTCGACGGACTCTGATCTTTTACAAAGCCGGCAAATAATCGATTGGCAGATTCAAAACTATCATAAAATTGTTGCAATATGCCAAAAGCGACACATTTTTTCTTAGCCGGAACATATTTTTTTCCCTTTTTGATTGATATGTTATCTTAATAAATCGCAACTAAAATCGTGTAGTTGCATTACCGTGTTTTCCCTACTCGTCAGGATCATCAACAAGTGAACGGTTCCGCAATTTTGTTGCATCTGGCAGGCGCCGTGGCGCTCCTGCTGTGGGCAACACGCATGGTTCGCACCGGCGTCGAGCGCGCTTATGGCGAGCGCATGCGCCAAAGCTTGCGCGGCGTCCTGCACAATCCCGTTCTCGCCGTCCTGTGGGGACTAATGCTTTCCATCGCCCTGCAAAGCTCGACGGCTGTCAGTCTTCTAGTCGGTTCTTTCGTCGGATCCGGTTTTGTCAGCGGGATCGCGGGACTCATGGCCGTCAGGGGCGCCGAGGTCGGATCGGCGCTTGTCGTCAAGATCCTGAGCTTCGACCTGACTTTACTGGTGCCGCTCTGCCTCGTTGCAGGCACGGTGATCTTCTTGTCGACCGAACGAAGCAACTGGCGGCAAATGGGCCGTATCCTCATCGGTATCGGTCTTCTGGTGCTCTCGCTCGAGATGACCGGACAAGCAACCGAACCCTTGCGCGACAGTGAATTGCTGCCGGTGATCGTCGGCTATCTCAACACTGATCCCGTCACCGCCTTCCTGATTGCAGCGCTGATGACCTGGCTGTTCCATTCCAGCATCGCCGCCGTATTGCTGCTGGTGACGTTTGCCTCGCGCGGCCTTATCCAGCCGGAACTTGGCATCGTGATGATTTTTGGCGTGAACCTTGGCTCCTCCTTCATCGCGCCGCTTTTGACCCGTAATGCTGCCCCGCAGACACGTATCGTGCCGATGGGCAATCTGCTGATGCGCGGCGCCGGTTCTGTAGTGATCCTGATCCTCTATCTGACTTTCAAGCCGTCGGTAGCCTTCCTCGGCTCCACGCCCGCAGATCAGGTGATCAACGGTCATATCCTGTTCAATATCATCATTCTGCTTGCCGGCGTGCCGCTTTCCAGTCTCGTGCTCAAGGCCACCAAAGCTGTAGTCGCCCTCAATGTACCCATCGAGCAGCCGCGCTCACTGGATCATGCGGAACTCAGCGCGTTGGACGAAAGCGTGCTCGACACACCGAGTCTGGCGCTGGCCAACGCCACGCGCGAAACCGTGCGCGTCTGCGAAACTGTTGAGATCATGTTGCGCGGGATCATCGGTCTCTACGAGCATCCCGTACAGGAGCGCATCGACGAATTGTCGGCCCTTGATGACAAGGTCGACCGCAAGCACGCAGCCATCAAACTCTACCTCGCCAAACTGACGACCAAGCCGCTGAGCGATTTCGAAGTCGCGCGCGCCCAGGAATTGCTTGGCGCCTGCGTCAAGCTTGAACAGGTCGGCGACATCATCGTTCGCAACATGCTGGTGCTGGTGCAGAAGAAGATGGATCGGAAGCTTAAATTCACGGATGAGGGCTGGCTGGAACTCAGCAACTTCCACGCTAAGGTTCTGACGAATGCGCGTATGGCGTTTAATGTGTTGGTATCACGTGATCGCGAAACGGCCCATCAGCTGGTGCTTGAGAAAGACCACCTGCGCGATCTTGAAAAGCAAAGCAGCGAGCGGCATTTCCGCCGTCTTCGTGAAGGTACGACCCGCAGCCTTGAAACGAGTTCCATTCACCTCGATACGATCCGCGATTTGAAACAGGTCAATTCGTTGCTGGCCGCCATGGCTTATCCCGTCCTCGAAGAACAGGGCCTTTTGAACACCACACGTTTGCGCGCCTTGCACAGCTGATCGTTTTGGCGGGACGCATGCGCCCATCATCGCCGCGTGTTGATCACGCGGCTATTATCGCGCTTGTGCGAGCGTGCTTCGTGTTCAATAATCGCGATGAATGTGGGTATTTGACCCTATGAACGCGCCCATTGCGGACCCTATAAGCAGTCCCAAAAACACATTGCCCATCATTGCTTCGCCGACACCCGCACCGACCGACAAACCGGCCAAAATTCCGATGACAGTAGACCAACCATGTTCTTTCATTTTTCGCCTCCATTCTATCAACAATGAACGCGATAAGTTCATTCTAGTTCCGAACTGCTACGTTGCCTGTACAGATCGCGTGAACAATAAAACGAGAGGCCAGCGTGATGATCTCATTAAGACCGATGCGTGCCGATGAATATTCGGCCTATCTGGATTATTTCATCCCCGGCTACGCGGCTGAAATTATTGCCAATTATGGCCTCTCACCTGTCGAAGCTCGCTCGCAAGCGGTCCGGGAGATTGATGAGGATCTGCCGCAGGGCGTGGAAACATCAGGGCAAGTGTTGCTTTGTGTAATCGATCGCATTTCAAGCGACGACAGTATCATCGGTTATCTCTGGTACCGTCCGGATGTCCCTGCACGTTCGATCTACATAAGCGATTTCCATATTTTCGCCGCGCATCAGGGAAAAAGCTACGGCAAAGAGGCACTGGCCATCCTGGAATCGGAACTAGCCAGAACCGGGTTCACCCAAATCAAGTTGCGCGTGGCTGAAAACAACACACGGGCAAAACATGTTTATGATGTTTCCGGATTTCGCGTGACAGGCGTCAATATGAGCAAAGCGATCGGAATAAAATAATGACCGATGTCGAAGAAGTGAAAAAAGGCTTGTGGGATACCGAACGGAAGCTGCTGCATCATTTAAGGGAAATTCGCCGGCGGGATCGCAACATTAAACCTGCCGACCTCGAAAACCAGCTCACACGGGGACAAAAGATCGCCGACAAGGTTGCCGCAACGATGGGATCCTGGTCATTCATCATCATCCAGACGACAATCCTGTTTTTCTGGATTGTGCTCAACGTCACTGCCTATGTGCGGGAATGGGATCCCTACCCGTTCATTCTTCTCAATCTCGCGCTGTCATTTCAGGCAGCCTATGCCGCGCCGTTCATCATGATGAGTCAGAACCGCCAGCAGGACATCGATCGAAAAGAAGCGGAGAATGACTACCGTATCAATATCAAAGCCGAACTCGAGATCGAGTTGCTGCACGAGAAGATCGAACTGCTGCACCAGAAGATTGACCAGATGCGGGAGAAGGAAGTGGTGACACTCACCGAGGCTGTCGAGGAACTTGCAATCCAGAAACAGCCGCCTGAAAAGGCCGATGATACTCCCAAATAAAAAGGACCGCTGCGGGAGGAGGTGCAGCGGTCCTGATTGTAAATGTACCGCGGGAGGAGGTGCAGTACATTCGATGTTGGGGTATCTGGGAGGAGAAGAACCCAACACCTGTAAAATAGCACCGCACAAAAATCTGGCAACTTACAAAACTGCATAATAGCTATGCAAATTGTCGCATTGACCAGCTCTACGCTAGCGATTTCTAAAAATTTTGATTCACCGACTCACAAAAACCGGAAGCGATGCATGGCTTCGCCAATTGGCGGTACTTCCCGCCACCTATCTCAGATCACCGGTCGTTTCGCCTAAATCCCAATAAAGGGCAGCCATAATCTCCAGACCGTCGCGGATGAGACCTGACGGCAGGTGCTCATTCGGTGCATGCTGGGAACATGCGGGATAGGAATGCGGAATCCATACGGTCGGCAACCCAAGAATGTCTGAGAAAATGTCATTGGGCAGTGCACCGCCGAGATTGGGCAATATGGCAGGCTTGGTTCCGGTGGTCCGTTCGATGGAGTCGCTCGTCCATCGAACCCAGGGATGATCCGGATCGAGACGCGTAGCGTGGAAAATCTCATCGGCCGACCTGGTCACGCGAACATGAGCAAAGCCATTGTGATCGAGATGGGTACGCAGGGCAGGCAAGACGTTGTCCGCGTCCACACCGACCACAAAACGCAATTGACCGCGAGCCCAAGCCCTCGGTGGGATGGCATTGACTGGCATCGCGGGGCTTCCTGCCTCGAAGGCAAGAATTGCAAACGAACACCACCCGAACAACTTTTCCGCAGGTGCGAGGCCGGGTTCACCCCAGTCGGTGTCGATCTCAGGAATTCCGGGGCCGCTCTCGAGCTCGCAGTCGGCGAGTGCGCGCCGGACATTGTCTGGGATATGGTCAGGAAGCCACTCCTTGATCCGGATGCGACCGGTGGGGCCGGCGATGCTCGCGATGGCATGGGAGAGCTGGATGGCAGGGTCGGAAAGAACGCCGCCCCAATTACCGGAATGCTGGCCGCCCTGACGCGCATCGATCGACAGATCGAACGTGATTGAACCACGTGACCCGAGGAACACCGTTGGCCGCGATGCCGCAAGCCGGGGGCCATCCGAGGCGATCAGTACATCGGCGCTGAATAACTCCTTGTTGTCCGAACAGAGTTCGCGCAGGCCGGGTGAACCCACCTCCTCACCCATCTCAATGAGGTACTTGGCGTTGAACCCAAGTTTCCCGCGCGTTTCAAGCACCGCGCCAAGCGCGGCAATGTTGATGGAATGCTGGCCCTTGTTGTCGGCGATGCCGCGCCCGTACCACCGGTCATCACGCTCAGTCAGTTGCCAGGGCGAAAGGCCTGTATCCCAGGCGTCACCGAGACCACGGACCACGTCTCCGTGCCCGTAGCCAAGAAAAGTCGGCCGCGAAGGATCTTCGTTACGTTCCGCAAAAAGGAATGGCCGCCCCTCTTTGGTAAACGTTTGGCAGGCAAACCCGAGTGCCTCGAACGCAGGTGCGATTTCACCTGTCAGGTATTCCGTAAGCACCGGCGTGCGTTCAGGGTTCTGGCTCTCCGTCGGCATTTCTATGCGGCGGGCAAGGTCCTTGCGAAAGGCTCCGCTATCAAAATGCGCTGAAGCTCGGTGGATTGCAGTGTCTCGTGTCATGTCGCCGGCATCCACAACAGGTTGAGATCTGTCAAACAATCATTGGGGTGATCGTGGACCAGTACCAATGCAAGATCAATCTCTGAAATCGGAGCTTTGGACAGGAAAGCTGCCCACAGATGCGGTAGCGCCTTCTGGAAGTCATGTTCCGGGATCCGACGGCCACGTTCAGCCAGCCGGAGCGTATGTTACAGTAACCTACTTCACTGGCGGCTAGTAGTCTGAAACACTTTTGCAATCGCATCGTTATGTTGATGCATACACCGGCCTTACTGTTACGGACTTTCATCAGCGCACGAGCGAACATTTGAGAGCGGGGAGGTGTCGCTCGCTTTACCCGTTTTTTGGCTATTTGCCCAACAGGGAGCATTAACGATGAAAACGCGCGCCTACCTCGCGGTTCTCGCCGCCGGTTGTTTTTCCGTCTTTCCCGGCGCCGCCCAGGAAGTCACCGGGGCGCCCGGTTCATCCAGCGCCACGTCGACGATCGACGGCCAGTCGCTGCCGGCTGTGCCGCCAGCGTTCGGCGGGACCATCAATTTGGACGCCAAGAACTCAACCCCCTGGTGGCCGCCCACCGTGGTGCCGCCGAAGGGCGCACCGAACGTGCTGCTGATCATGACTGACGACGCGGGCTACGGCGTCTCGGGCACCTTCGGCGGTGTCATCCCGACACCAACGCTCGACCGGGTCGCGGCGGATGGGCTGCGCTACACGCAGTTCCACTCCACCGCGCTGTGCTCGCCCACCCGCGCCGCGCTGATCACCGGGCGTAACCACCATTCGGCGGGCTTCGGCGTCATCGCCGAGCAAGCCACCGGTTTTCCGGGCTATGATTCGATCATCGGTCCGGACAATGCCACGATCGGGAACATCCTCAAGGACCACGGTTACGCCACCTCGTGGTTCGGCAAGAACCACAACACCCCCACCAACGTATATTCGACGTCGGGCCCGTTCGATCAGTGGCCCTCCGGCATGGGCTTCGACTATTTCTACGGCTTCATGGGCGGCGAATCCAACCAGTGGGTGCCTTGGCTCTTCCGCGACCACACCCAGATCTTCCCATGGAAGGACCAGCCCGGCTTCAACCTGATCACCGGCATGGCCGACGACGCCATCAACTACTTGCGCGAGGTCGATGCCGCGGCGCCGGAGAAACCATTTCTCCTCTACTACGTGCCAGGCGCCACCCACGCGCCGCACCATCCCACCGAGGAATGGATCGAAAAGTTCAAGGGCAAGTTCGACATGGGCTGGAATGCCATGCGCGACGAGATCTTCGCCAACCAGAAGCGGCTCGGTGTGATACCGGAGAACACCCAGCTGACGCCGTGGCCGGACGACCTGCCAAAGTGGGACACGCTGACTCCCGACGAGAAGAAGATGTTTGCGCGTCAGGCCGAGGTCTACGCCGCCTATGTCGCTTATGCCGACTATGAGATCGGCCGGGTGATCGACGAGGTTCGCAACCAGGGCAAGCTCGACAACACGCTAGTCATCTACATCGAGGGCGACAACGGCACCAGCGCAGAGGGCTCGACCATCGGCACAGCCTTCGATCTGGCGGCGATCCAGGGCATCAACATGCCGGTCGCGGATCAGCTGAAATACTACGACGCCTGGGGATCCGATATGACGACGCCGCATATGTCGGTCGCCTGGTCCTGGGCCTTTGACACGCCGTTCAAGTGGACCAAGCAGATCGCCTCGCATTTCGGCGGCACCCGCCAGGGCATGGCGATGTCCTGGCCCGGCCACATCACCGACAAGGGCGGCATTCGCAGCCAGTTCCACCACGTGATCGACATCGTGCCGACGATCCTCGAGGCCACCGGCATCAAAGCGCCACAAACAGTAAACGGCATCGCCCAAAAGCCGATCGAGGGTGTCAGCATGGCCTATACCTGGTCGAAAGGAGCCAAGGACCTACCCTCAGTTCGCACGACGCAGTATTTCGAGATGTTCGGCGACCGCGCGATCTACCATGACGGCTGGATCGCCTCGACCACGCCGCCAGCCGGGCCGTGGCTTCTCGGGCTCGGCAAGCTTCCCGATGTGATCGACGGCTATAATTGGGAACTCTACGATCTGACCAAGGACTTCTCGCAGTTCGATGATCTCGCCACCAAGGAGCCGGACAAACTGCGCGACATGCAGCAGCTCTTCCTCGTGGAGGCCGCGAAGTACCAGGTGTTCCCGCTGGACAACTCGGTTGCCACGCGCTTCGGACAACAGCCGAGCGCCACCGCCGGCCGGGACACGTTCACCTACGCCGGCGAACTGTCCGGCCTGCCGCCCTCCGCCGCACCTAGCCCCTTGGGCCGGTCCTACACCATCACGGCCGACGTTGAGGTTTCCGAAGGCGGTGGGGAAGGCGTGATCAACACGCTTGGCGGCCGCTTCGGCGGCTACGGCCTCTATCTGCTGAAGGGAAAGCCGGTCTTCACCTACAACTTTCTGGGGCTGGAGCGGTTCCGCTGGGAAGGCACGGACGCGCTGACGCCGGGCAAACATAGCATCGTCTTCGATTTCACCTATGATGGGCCCGGCTTCGCCAAGGGCGGCACCGGTGTCCTGAGCGTCGATGGCGCCGAGGTCGCCAAGCAGACGATCCCGCATACCATCCCGTTCGTGGCGACGATCGACGAATCCTTTGACGTGGGCATCGACACCCGCTCGCCCATTGACGACAAGGACTACCAGGTGCCTTTCCGCTTCACCGGCACGCTCGACAAGCTGACGGTGAAGGTCGGGCCGCCGCAGATCTAGGCGGTTCCCGCGTCCTGTTGTGCGGGGCATCTCGCAAGCCCCGTCTCCAGTGCCCCTCGCAATGAACTGACCCCAAAAGGTTAGACGGTTGATGGGCTAGGATAATAAGGACTGGGTTCTGTATTGCACAGGGCTCAGTCCTTTCAGTTTCAGCTTTATGCGATGATGATTGTAATAATGGATATAGTCACTGAGACCATCCCGTAGGCTCTGGATGGTGTCAAAGCGGCTGAGGTAGAAGAACTCGGATTTGAGCACGGCGAAGAAACTTTCCATGGCGGCATTGTCGAGGCAGTTTCCTTTGCGTGACATACTCTGGGTAATGTTGTGCGTTCGAAGCCGACGCTGATAGACCGGCATCTTATATTGCCACCCTTGATCGGAGTGCAGGATTGGTCGTTCGTTGTTTCCCAACCGGCTCAATGCCTTGGTCACCATGCTTTCCACTAGCTTGAAGTCAGGTCGCGTTGCAGTTTCAAAGGCGACGATTTCGCCGTTGAATAAGTCCATGACTGGCGAGAGATAAAGCTTCTCACCGCTCACATGGAATTCCGTTACGTCGGTCACCCATTTCTGATTGGCTCCGTGCGCAGTGAATTGCCGCTGGAGCAGGTCCGGGGCAACCTGGCCAGCGCCGCCTTTATATGATCGATATTTCTTCGGACGCACCAGCGACTTCAATCCCATCTCAGTCATCAGGCGTTGTACCGTCTTGTGATTGACCTTTTGCCCGAGCTGTCGGATTGCCGCAGTTACCCGACGATAGCCGTAGCGGCCTTTATGAGCCTCGAAGATAGCCTTGACCTTCTCCTTGAGCGCGGCATACCTGCTCGTCAGTGATGATCTTTTCTGCCGGTAGTAAAAGGTACTGCGGGCAAGGCCTGCCAGTTTAAGCACCTCATCAAATGGATAAAGCGGCCTTAACGCTTGGACGATTTGTGCTTTCTGAGCACTGGTTGTTCTTGCGTTAAGGCCTTCAGTTTTTTTAGATAGGCGTTCTCCATGCGCAGATAATTTAACTCCGCCAGCAACTCTTCGCGGCTCTTGGCCTCGTCGCTCTGTGGAACGTCTGGTTCTTTAGGCACCGGCGGCTCGGGCATCGATCGAGGCTTTCTTCTGCGGCGCGGAGTCAATGCATCAATCCCGCCGATCTCATAGCACTTCTCCCAATCCGGTATACACTGAGAACCGTGAATATTGAACAGCACTGCCGTCTGACGATAGGACAAACCATCCTCCCACATCCGCTGCAGCACTGATAGTTTGAAATCTGCATCGTAGTGCTTCAGCTTCTTCTTCGTAATGCCAACAGCACCATGCGCCTTGTAGCGCGCTACCCATCTGCGAACAGTAGAATGATCGATACCATAAGGCCGGCCTGCCGCACGGTAACTCTCGTTCTCGTTCACGCACCGGCTAATAATCGATAGCTTCAAACTTTCGCTATATCTCAACATGCAAACCCCCGGAAGTTGGTGTCCAACTTTCGGGGGTCAGTTCAGCAACGGGGGCATTGACCTTCCGGAATGGAAGGCATCACCGATGCACAAACTCACTCTGGTCATCGCGAAGTTCGGCTAGTACGCCCTGATCATCGATATAGTCGGCGTCTTTATCCAAAATGCGCTACAGATGTGTAATCTGTTGTTGTTGCCTGATGGTTTATCTGAAGCCGGATGCACCGGGAGCCGCGACACAAAAATCTCCTTCGGCTCCGAGGTAACTTTCTTGTTGGCGCGTTAGCTCCGCGCGCACCGCATTTGATGGCTATAAATGTAGCCACTTTCAGAAGGCTGACTCAGTGACCCACAAAAACCCCAGCAAAATGGGCACTTTGGTTTTTGTTCTCGGTGGAAAGCCTGACTCGAATCGAGGAGAAGCCTGACTCAGATGCATCCTCGTGGCCGAAAGCCTGACTCAATGCAAAATTCGGGCAAAAAAATTATGTGGCCGCGTCACGGAGCGACGATCCCCGCCTCCTCCTACGTCCTTTCGGAAGATCAATCCCTTCGACGTCTACGCGCCGATAATAATACCGTCCGACATCCGAGTTGGTCATCGCCAGTGAAACTCCACGGTCTCTCAACTCTGGAACCAAAACTCTAACATGTGTGCCCTGTGCTTCCGCGATCTCTTGCGCGGAAGCGAACTCCTTCATGAATCGATTGGCCTCATCGACATGAATAAAAGTGGACCGCGTACCCTTTCTCACGGTTTCACGATATTCGCATGTTCCGATGTACCCGAGTCTCACAAGCTGTTGGGCGGTATAAAACTGCACACGCAAATGTTTTTGCAGATCGTCCATGTTGAGATATTCGGCGGGTCTGGACGGGATCGCGTGCCGGGCGAACCTATAGTCGACCAGAATTGCTCCCAATCCTGTCTTGCCTTTCAGGATGCCGACGCACGAAATCCTGCCGTCCAGCAGCATGCGAAGGATTTCGGAGCACGATGTTGATGCATAACGGGCTGCTCCAATGATGTTCTTGAACACGCTGGTCTGCTCATTGAAGACTTTGGTGGCACGTCCCCTCGCCTTAGCCACGATTCCATCAAGCTCGGATTTTAGAAACACGTGTTCGGACACCCCGGACTCGCCTGCTCGGATCCTCGGCACGACCAAACCAGCATCCAGTAGGTTTTTGATTGTTGCGATCGTCATCCCAAGGTAGTCGCGGGCCACGTTGTGGCTCATCGTATCCTTAAGGAACGCAATAATACGCAGAGCCTCGTCCCGCTTGAAGATTGGATCGGTTTCGTCCTGAGCGATTTCCCCGACCGCCCGGAGGATGTTTCCCGCCTTGTCCCAATGGACTCCTGACTCTTGATAAATGTGGATCAGCCGGAACAATTGACGCTCACCAACGGGTCGGCCAAAGAGAGGAATGTCAGGGCTGACGGGGATGTTTTCGAGAGCGTGCCGTCTGACAATCTCGATGACAGGTTGATAAATAGGATCGTCCTGTACTTCGTTCAGCCACTGATATGCCCGACCGTAGACATCAGACGCAGCCCAATGACTGCGGACACGTTGGGCCTCCCGTGCCAACGTGTCGAGCATTCCAACGAATCCTTCGCACTCTCCACCGAAGAGTTCGAACCCGCGATTGAGAGCGATGTTCTGGTCCACGATGCCGCCAAAGGTGTGAGCACGCTTCCCAAGTGCGGCCACGGCCCCCATGCGGTCCATCAGACGGATAGCGTGTGAAAGCGGCATCCCATCTAGGAAGGACCGCTCAATCCTTGGCGCGAAACCAATTCGCCCAAGGATGTATTTTTCAGCTTCGGCAGTCTCGACAGGTACGATCTGCAAATCATGCAGTGACAGATGCCTGCTTCTAAAGCCGTCGCGCAGCAACCTCATTGGATAGTTCTCGAATTTTCCCCAACCGGGTTGTGGTTCGGTGATCAGCCGAACCCGATGAAATGGACACGCGGTGAGGTGTGTCAGCATCCACCAGGAACGGATGTGCTCCGTTTTTTCACCGGGTCTGCCTTTAACGAAGCGATCTTCTTCCAGACAGCGCGGACAAACCTTCAGCGCGTGGGGCGACCAATCGAACTGGGGAAGAACTTCCGATCCGATGCGCGTCGCCCCTTCCGCGGTCCTGACGAAAGTCGATCGATCGAACACGTCGACGGAAAGTCCGGCGAGTTTGGCCAATTTACCAGATTGCTGCCCGCTTACGAGGCTCTGAAAATTCAAACCGTGGGCGTAGCAGAAGGTGCGTCCGGACGGAAACCCGACCTGATCCGCCAAACGAAGCATAAACAGGTAGGCAGCTTCGTCGGCAAAGACCGTCGGTCTTACGGGGAGAGCCATCATCGCTGTTCCCCTCTCGCCTGAGCCACGAGTCGGAGTGAGCGCGGATCTGGTGGCGCAGGACATCTGTCGATATCCGCAACCAAAAAGCAGTTGCCGGCGTCGCCTGTCTGATAAAGCCTTTCGAATGCGTTGGCCAAGTGTTCATAGGGAGCATGACCCTTTCCCGCCAGCGCCGCCTCCTCCGCCGCAGTTTTCAGAAGGCACATGACACGGCCGAAATGCTTGGCAGATGCCTTGTAGAAGCGTTTCTGCATATCGATCGTCTCCAGGCGCGGATCGGTTTCGAGGCCCATCTCTTTTTGGGCAGTGCTCAAAAATTCCGGCATCCCGACGAATTTCGGCCTCCCCTCCTCGTCGCGGCGGGCGGGAATTTCCCTGAAGTCGACTCCGACACATCTCCTCGAAAACTGGACAAAGTGTTCGGTGGTCCGGTTGTTCGTGACCTCTTTGGTTGAAGGCGTGCCCGCCAGGATCAAGAACACCGGATAGAGTTCGCCCTGATCGTCGACCAATCTTCTGGTGCGGTCGTCCTCACCGTCCGGGGGCTGAACGATCGTGGTTCCCACCATGACCGATTTTAGGGCCGTAACCAGTTCCTCGATTTCCGTTTGGGTCCGGCCGATCATCACATTGTGAAACTCGTTGATCTGCATCACCAGGACACTATGCGCGATGAGCAACTGGCGGACGGCATGCCAGATCAGGTGGACCTTCTCGGGGACTTTGGTCGCCGCCGGGTTGAGCGTTCGAAAAATCTCCAGACCGAGCGTTCTGAGCACGCAGGGTGAAGGAGCCTCGATCCTAAGAAGCGGAAGTCGTTGAACCCCATCCAGCATATAGGGTTTGAGCCGGGGATCCTTGGCGATCCGGTTGAGGCAATGGGACTTGCCCGCAAACGAAGGCGCGGTGATCACCATCGCATATCCCTCCTTTTCATTGGGAGGAATGTCGGGGGGATCGATATTGGTTCGGCAGGTCGCCGCAACTCTTTTGAGAAGTTTCTCCAGTTCGTGATCGACGCGCCGAATGTTGCCGTTGGTGCAGTGGGCATTGTGAATTTGGCGCAAGCGCTGCACCACTCCGGCATCCTCCTCCGACAGCGTCCATGGCAGAACTCGGGCGCTGGCGGAGGTCTTGTGAATGTCCAAGGTCACGTTCTCAATCCTCCCAGTTCTCGGGGTCGTCAAAGTCGACCTTGATGACAGTCTGATATTCCGGATCGGAAATCGGGGCAGATGCGATATCCGGAGCATCAACAACGTCGTCGCTCCGCGTTGACGGAACCGGGCCGTCAGAGCTCAGAACATCGGCGTTGGTGTCGTCGGCGACAGGCAATTCGCCATGGGTTTTTGCCTTAAGCGAGCGTTTACCCTTCGGAGTTTCCTCGTCGATGGTGTTGTCGAAGACGACGTCGTCCGGGTTTTCACGGAACCAGTCCAATTCCTCGACCTGCACGCGTTTAGTCGGGCGCGCGCCTTTTCGAGCAGCTTCGTCGTCCAGTCGATGACGCGCCTCGAGGAGAATTACCCGCGACGGAGCCATGCCGGCGTTCATTTGACGGGCAAGAATGCAAATTCGCTTCCATTCTGTCAGGGAGACGTCTTCCACCAGCTCCGGTGTCGTGCAGGGGACGTAGATCCACTTCTTTTCGATATCGTCCATGACAATCAACATGGACAAGTCTTCCGGATCCGCCTTGACCACGTATTCCATCCCCTTCCCGTTGCGGCGGTCCAAGAATTTCTTGAGGTCGTTCGACTGGTAGCGAAGGCCGAGGAAACGGATACCCTGCCGTTGCACCGTGCGCTGAATGGTCAGGGCGAGAACGGCGTCCAGGTCCTCCACCCGTTCAGCCAATTTCACGCCCAATTCTCTTGTGGCTTCCCATTTCTGAAGCGGGGTCATCCCGATCAGTCCGCTATGGGGAGAGTTGTGGTAGATGTCCACGATCCAGATGGCCATGTGTTTGCGAAGCTGTTTGAAGGTGTAGGTCGCCCTCGCTTCACTCTGATAGTCGCCCCGTTCTCCGGGATTTGAAAATGACTTGCCGGGGACGAACGCAAATGCGCTTTTGTTCATAGTCCGAAAGAACCGCTCGATTTTGCCGCGCAGTCTCGACTGTCCCGCCGGGCCGTAGTCTGCGACAAATCCAAGGCTTCCAGCCGCCATCTGCATCGAGTGGGATCGAAAGGCCCGCTCGTTGTCCATCCGCAGGATCTCGCAAATCCCGAAGCATGGATAGGGAGATTGGATTCCGTAACTGGCGTCGATCTTCTTCGGCAGCACCATGTGCCGCAGGCAGTGCATCACCGATTCCCACGAGGGAGCTTCGAACGTGATGTAATATCCGACGATCATTCTCGTCAGCGTGCAGATCGCGGCGATGATCCAGGGCCGGGACTTTTCCCAAGTTCCGTTGATGGGATTTCCGCGGTCGTCGACGCAGAAGTGATCAAGCCAGGTGTAGTCGATCTCGACGGTGTGCATGGGCCACAGACCCGCCGGCGCACGCTTGATCTGGCGAAATTTTTCGATTGCAACCTTCATCCCTTTGCGGGCGGCGACGATGTCGAACTCATCGAAATTGTCGTTGAGCCACTTCGTCACCGAGTCCACGCTCGGTTCATGGAGCAGGTTCAGCCCATCGCGAGACTTGTTCATTTGCTGGATTTCCCAACAAATTCCCTCTCGGACCGCCGACATTGGGGGGCATTCCAGGGTGAGGTAGCGTTCGCAGATGTATTTCCTGACGACTGCAACGACTTCTTCGTTCAGCTTGCTGCCCCGTACGCCCTTGTTGCCGTTCTGACGAATGAGCGCCACCAGCATGTAGCCGCTGGATTCCCAACGCTGGTACCATTCCTTCAGGGTCGAGCCGCCGACGTATTCCAGTCCCACCATGTTCAACGGCAGCTTCAACTCCGCCGCCTTTTGGCGACGCCGGAGGAAGGCCGTGATGCGGGCGGCACGCGTGTACCCGCCGTCCGCCCTTCTGTTGCCTTTTCCCTTTTCCTGCAGTCGACGGGCGATCCGGCAGTATTCCAGCCTCATCAGCGCGATCTCGATCTCGGATTTCTCGTACGAAGCCAGGGGCCTCGTCAGACCGTCTGCGATGACCGGAGATACCCTCCCGAAGGTCGCCCTTTTGATCTGCAACCGCCCGCCAAAATAAAGGGCGAACAGCTCCCCGTGCGACTTCTTCACCTTCACTTGGGAGCCGTCCTTGGAGATCAACAAAACGCCATCTTTGTCCCGCTCCAGCACTCCGTACCAGCCTCCATCCATGATGAAGGCGTCGCCTTGCTGAGCCATGAGATGCGGGACGTACTTGTTGTCCATGCTTAGTTCGTCGTTGGGAATGAATTGCCATTGATGTTTCATTTGACCTGTCCGTTGTTCTTGAGAAGGGTAAGGGCTGTCACGCCCAGCTTGTTGTCGATCAATCGTCCGGGATCGTCGGCGACCAATTTCGTGCTCCAGATAAGCTTGGCGACCGCCCTGAAGAGCTGCTCCTGGGGTCCCATGTTTTGTCGGATTTCGCCGATTGTGGTGGCTCGGCCCAGCTTGTGGGCACACTGAAGAATGCGTTCCAGCAAAGCAGGCTCGAATTCCTCGGACCCGACGCTGTGCAGGAGGTTGGAGTTGGCGATGCGGACCGGGTTTCTGATTTGGCTGTCAGTCCAGAGCTCGATGCGGTCATAGCCTTGCGCCCGTGCAAACGGCTCGATCAGGCCCAGAATTTCCCTGAGACCGTATTTCAGCACGACCGCCCCCCATTGAATCGCCACGATCGATTTCAGACCATTGCGACGCTGGACGACATATTGCGGGCGGAATTCATGCCAGTAGAGACCGTCCGTCCAGCGTAAGGGTGGTGCGTGGCCGTCAATGTTCACAATGTCTGGATCGGTGTTGAGTTGCACGAGCATCTCGCGCTCGAGACCGCCCTCAAACCAGATACATTGTCCCTTGTCGCCAGCAAGAACAGACGGCACAAATCCGCTGCCAATGTACGCGGAGGGTTTGCCGCGGGTGATGCGCACCCGTCGACGCCCGACCTTTGCGGCGCGCTTTTTGATATGGACGAAAGGCGCGTTCATGTTTCCGGCTCCTCTTCTTTGGACAAGAGAGGAAAATCGGTGTCGTCGAACTCTTCCCAGAGTGCTCCGAGCCACCTCGCTTCGGACAAAAGTTCTTTCAGCTCATCGAAGCTCAACGGCTGCGCGTCAGTAAGTTCGGATTTGTCGATACGCATTTGACATACCTTTCCCGTTCCCAGCTCCGCTTAGAACCAGGTTGGATGCTTAGTTGGATTTGAGCCGCAGCCGAGCGGGATCAGCCGCTCACATGAAAACGGAGTTCAAATCCAGGGAGTGTGGATGAGGCTGAAGTTCAGCCGAAGGTATTCAGCGCCGTATTCGAACGGAGCCAAACAACTTCGGGTGGCAAGCGATGGTTGTGAGGATTTTCATGCATACCCCTGATCAATTGGACCAGAAATCGGACTGACGCACGGCAACAACCGGCAATCATGGACCACGTTACGGCCACGCCGAAGACTGATGTGAGATTGGAGATTGGAGGTCTAGAACGGAGCACGCATGTGCTGTGCCCGCCGTTCTAGACGATGCGTATGACGCCTATTGGTCCAGTTATCAGAAACTGTGTCATCGCCTGGGTGTCCTGTATATCGATCAGGTCCTCGCTGGCCATCTGGCTCCGCGAAGGCGAACAAATAGAGAACAAACCATGGGATGTCAAACACTTTTTCCGACGCGTTCCCAACCCGCTTCCTTGACTACGACGAACAAGCGTCTGCCACGAGAGGTCGTAAGGAATTGTAAACCTTTTGGCGTCAGACTCCTTGTTGGCGCTAGTCCATAGTGCTGCTCCTTTCTTTGGTAGTGAGCTAAGGTGGAGTTTGGACCGTCCTCGACAGACGGACCGCGGATGGGGTCACCGATGAGGTGGCCTTATTCGTTTTTGGCGGTGGATAGCCTTTCCGACCGTCCGGGAAAAGTTTTTCTGTCGGGCTCGAGGGCTTGCCGAGCCGACGGGAGCGATGACAGACAGTCTGAGATCTCTATTTACGTCGAGCACATACGTTCTCTTTGTTGACTCGCGCACCCACATAGACCCTCGGTTCGAGTTGACGTTGACCGTCTAGGATTCGCAGCGAGCGGTTCTAAGGTCAGTAAACCGCTAAATTCTTAACAAAGTTTCTCGAATCCTAGAATATCTTTGCAGTAGGCTGTTCTTGTGCGCCCACTCTGCACTCCATGGCTAGCCCCTCTATCCTTTTTAAATTGTTGACAAAAAATCGCAATTTGCGCCGGGATGCCAAAAACTCTTCAAAAACAAATGACCCAGAAAGCGGCTTCTCGTAGAATATTATTCTAACAGTCTCGCAAATTCTTAACTTGCCGGAACAACAAACTGTGAGGAATGCAAGTTCTATTAAAATCAACAGCTTGCACTGCACGTTGAGCCGTATCCAACTTCGTTTGGAGACATCCAGTTTGTCAGCGATGTGGTTCGCACGTGTAAATCCGATCTCCGGATGGGTTGTCCCAGCACTCGACCTTGGTCCGGGCGACGTTGCTTTTGACGTTTCCCTGACTTTAACAGCCGGGAACCTCTGAAGGTTCAGATTCGTCCGCTAGAGAACTTTCGAAATATGTATCAGAGGAAGATCCTCGCTCAAATCATAAGAAGGAATACGACATGGAAACTGTGGAGATAACCACTCGAAGCGGAAGGCCCCAGGTCCTTGACCGCTTTGTCCAACGCTACTCGCATCCCCCACGCGTTCCATTGACCGAACTAAAGCTCGGTTACCTGCGCCACATTCCCCCAGGGTCCGCGATCACACTGGCATAGTTGAGTTATCGGTGGCCGATGCAATTGGGTTGCATGCTACTGGATGGTCACGACATGACCTACCGCAGGTCGATAAATCCTGATGGGAATGGCGGAACCAAAGTTCGCGTTCATCTCAACCCTGCCCTGCGGCGGTTTCTGGTTCAGCCGTGGCCGTCATTGGTTTTGGCACCGCCTGAATATTGTTCTCACGAAATGCGTTTTGCACGGCCCTCAAGACTGTCCTGCGGATCATTGATTGTTTGCCGGGCTTCGCCGTAAACGCGGCCCTGATGATCAGCGTCCCGTCTTCGACGTCGCCGATGCCCTTGCTCTTGAACGGTTCGATTAGGTCTGGGGCGAGTTCCGGGTCTGCGGCAATGTCCTGTCCGATTTTTTTGAAGAGCTTGCGCACCAATTCGACGTCAGTGTCGAACGCAACCCGAAATGTCAGCTTTTCGATGACCCAGTCGCGACTGAAGTTCTGGATCTTCCCTATTTGCCCGTATGGCACAGTCGCAATTGACCCGCGCGAACTGCGCAGCGACACGGACCGTATCGAAATCTTCTCGACGGTTCCCTTGGCACCTGAAGTTTCGATGTATTCGCCAAAACGGAAGGCATCGTCGATCAGGAAGAAAAGGCCGGAAACAACATCTTTCACAAGCGTCTGCGAGCCGAAACCGATGGCTAGGCCAAAAACGCTCAGACCCGTGATCAATGGCCAGACATTGACACCAAAAGATATCAGGACCGAGAGGAGCGCCAGCGCGAGAATGCTCGATTTTCCCACCGCGCTGATCAGCGGGACAATTGTTCCCAACCTTGATCGGGGGGCGTCCAGCGCGCCATCGGCAGCTAATGCAGGATGTGCTCCCTGCAGGGCACGGCTCGTCACTGTACCGATAATGTTCCATAGGAATGCGGCCAAAAGCGCGATCACGGTGATTTCGAATGCTTCGCGCGTGACGTTTCGCAATTGGAAGCCCAATCCCATGGCAAGCGGCGTTGCCCACAGGGTTCCCACCATGGCAACTGTGCCTATGAGAATGGTGAAGCGGGCTGTCTGCCGCGCTGCCGCTGCTGGAACGGAAATATGGTCCGCCTCCAGTTTGCGCTGCGCCCAATTGGCGATCATGGCATCAAGATGGGGTGTCAGAAGCAGCATGAGGACTGTCACTATGACCGCCGATCCAGGCAGCGGCGTCCCCATCGTGAGCGCTGCTTGACTGCTGATGAATGTAATGAGGAGGAAGCCGATGCTGATCGCAGGCCAGCGCCTGGCAAGTCTGTTGCGCCAGTGACTTCTCGGGCGCGGACCAGCCACGGCACTGGCCATTGTGCGTTTGTGATGCCACACGACACACGCAAGCAGGAGGTAGGTCGGCACCGCCATCAAAACCGTGCGCGTCAAGTCCCTCAGACCAGGTGCCGCGTCCCAAATCTGCAACGTCGTGACGAGGGCGATGCCGACTATCGCCCAGCAGATCGCGATCGACAGATCACGGGATAGCGCCAGCATATGGAAGGAATGGCGGCGGACATCAGGCCGCCGCCATGCCATCAAGACAAGTCGGGTGAGCCACAAAACGCCATACACGACAATCGTCGCAACAGACCACAATCTGAGCGTCCGCAAAGGCAGGCCAGGCGGCGCAAGGAACCTGGCGGCAATAAGGCCAACTGCGAGGGCAACGGCAGCTGCTGCCACGTCCATTGCAAATTTTCGACCGCCCGCACTTGCGTCGTGCCTGATTTTCACTTGCCGCTCCAGTATAAGAAGCGTGCCTGCAGTGAGTGCGATCACAAGAGCGACTGCGGAGAAAAGATAGAAAGGCGATGTCGAGACTGCCGCCATGGAGTGCAGCAAGCTATCCCACTCGTTGGGTAGCTCCGACAAAGCAGAAAATCGCGCGTGCAGACCGGCCGCAAAGCCTTCGGCAACCCGCTCAACGGCCGCTATGGCCGAATTGACATCGAGGTCCACCACTGTTTCTTCACTCACACGGGACCCTTTCTAATCGCATCGTTTGGTCGAGGTGGGTGTGGCACTACAGTCATTAGCTGTGCGTTTTGCACCGCTCTTCACTCCGCTCAATCCTGCCACTTGATTTGCGTAGTTTTCCCGGGTGTTCTGGTCGACGACAGCGATCGGGGCGGAAAGGATCAATCCGGCTGCACTCCCCGCTGCCGCCGCCGTTCCGGTCGTGGCTGCGAGAAGTTTGTCGCCGAGCCCGACCCTGCTGTCGGTCAGAGTTTGGCCCTGTGAGATGCGTGCACCGATGAGTTGTACGATCTGTGGGGATTCGGCGAACTTGCTGTGATGAAGGCTATCGCCCGCTTTGATTTTTGTGAGGTCGATTACGGCGATCTTGTTCGCAGCCAATTCCTCTTTGTATGGAGATTGTTCCGGGTCGATGGAGCCTATTCTCGGGATATCTCCCCAAACTCGCCGAGACAGGGCGAGCGCGCGATCGTCACGGGAAACGAAAAGAGTAAACTTGGGGCGCTGTGGTCCCATGTCGGCGATTTGGGAACGGAATACATCAACATCGACATCGGCATCGGCAAGCATGACGTTCTTGAATTTGGGGGGCAGTCTGCCGTTGCGGATCGCCATCTGCCGCAGGGATTCCAAAGCGAGCCAGTTTCCCATGGAATGTGCCAGGATAGAGACATCCTTCACTTCGGGATCCTTCGCCAGATACTGAAACAGCGTTTCGAGGGCATTGCGCGTGTAGTTCGTACTCTCCCGGTCATACCCATATGCGAGCAGGCTACCGCGCGAAGGCCACGTAACCAAAAGTGGCGTGTTGGGTATGCCCGAATCCTGCATGATCTGTGCGAAACGATAGACGGAATCTTCGAAGCGGTTGTTGAATCCGTGAATGAACACAATGACGCTGTGATCCGGATTTTTCTTGACCAAAGCATTCAGCCGTAACTTTGCTCCGTCCAACGTCAGTGCATCGGCTTTCAGAACCGCGAAGTCCGTCGCCGGGTTGGAGGGAAGCTTCTTTGGCCACGCGACCTCACCGACTTTTCGCACTTTGCTCGGCGGAATGGATACCGTTATATCGGCAAAGGAAGGTGCGAACCCGCGCTCGCCGCTGAACATTTGACCAGGGACGCTGGAACGGCTTCGCGTTGTCGTTACCAGCATTTCAACCTTGCTTGCCCCCGGGGATGTCTCGGCAACAGGCAACAACACGTTCTTAGGTCGCCCCGCGCATCCCGACAGGACAATTCCAACCGTACAAATCACGGCGCATCGCAGCGCTCTAGACAGCTGCCGTTGATTGCGTCGACCATAAATTGCAGGGCACTTCAGACTCTGGGGTGGTACGTGTTCAGTGTTCCGACGATCACTCATTTCGATTCCGGCACGAAGATGTCTTCCAGGCGTCTTTCATGCTGGCGACAATCCAGCCGTCGGTCTTCGCCTCGTCGAGACCTGTACGACATTCAGCACCGCGGCGATGAGCAACGCGGACGACAAGTGATACGGTGTGTGTGGTCTTCCTACGCAGAATGTTCATGAGAGTTCCCCTTTCACTATGCAGCGAAAGCCCAAGTGATTTGTCGCCGTATCCACAGGTTGGGCCATACGGGCCGCAGGTCGATAACGACGGCAATAGTTCGGTGCGCACAGATAAGAGCCGCCCTTCATGACCCTGCGCGGAATCTTTATGACGGGTTGACGCGGATCGGCGCTGTCCTCCACGGTTCCACCTCTCGGATTGCGCAACGTGCAACACGGACTGTCTATCTTGCCATGCTCCTGATACCAGTCAGTGGTCCATTCCCAAACATTACCGGCCATATCGAAAAGGCCATAGCCGTTGGCTGGAAATGACCCCACCGGCGCACTCCACTCGAAACCGTCTTGCTGAACGTTCTGCCAGGGAAATTCTCCTTGCCAAGTGTTCGCCATATGCCGCCCGTCAGGGGTCATCTCGCTTCCCCAGACATATTCAGCGCCATCGAGACCGCCCCGCGCCGCATGTTCCCACTCGGCCTCCGAGGGCAATTCCTTGCCCGCCCATTTGGCAAAGGCCTCTGCATCTTCATATCCAACATGGACAACCGGATGATCGAGAAGCTTGCTTATCGAACTGGCGGGTCCGCGCGGATGCCGCCAGTCCGCGCCGCGAATGTACTTCCACCAATTGTGAGTATTCCCCAAATCGACGCGTTGTTTCGGCTTGCAGAAAGCAACGGAAGATGGAGCAAGCATTTCCGGCAGGGCTCCCGGATAGTCCTCCAATTTGACGGGGCGTTCGACCAGGGTCACATACCCGGTCGCTTCGACAAATCTGGCAAACTCACGATTGGTAACCGTATGGGTATCCATCCAGAAGCCTTCGACTGCCACGTTGTGAGCCGGGGCTTCCTCCGGATAATGGTGATCCGAACCCATCATGAACACGCCGCCAGGAATCCAGACCATATCGGCAAGGGGTGCGTTTTCCTCCGGACTGGCGGAAATGATGTTTTTGATGCCAACGTGTTTCATGCCGCTCAATCCTTTTGCCGATCGGCTACGCGCGAATGAGAAAGAGGCCCGCAACCCCGGGGATCGCTGCCGCGGGCCCAGCGCTCATCCGATACGATGATCACCAGCGAATCGCCCTTGAAGAGATCGGCAACAGGCGAAAACGCGCCTCCGGCGCGCGGCCGCATTTCCACCGACGTTGCGAAATAATCGCCGCCCTCGAAGCCGAAATTCATCGATGCTGGGATTAGATGGCCATGGTCAAGGTGCCGGATTTAGAGTGACAGTCGTAACCCCTCCGGCGAAGTTGATGCCCTCCTGTCCCTCCACCGAAATGGGCTGCAGGGAAAACGCCTTGCCCGTGCCGCCCACAAGAATGTTTGCACCCGCGCCGGGGCCGACCGAGGCGTTGGCTCCAACACCAGCATAGGAACCTGCGAGGGCCCCTGCAGGAAGTCCGCTGGTCGCCGCAACAACGCCCCAGATCAGGTGCCCCGACGTGACTTCGCCGAGCGCGATCCCAAATTCGTCGATTGACCCGGTGTAGTTGTCGGTATTACCGCCTTTGTCCTGCTTGAATGTGCAGGAGAGTTTTTGCTTCTCCACGACAAACATTCCTATCCCTTTGGAAACGTCGCAGGCGAGCGTTCCAATTTGGGCAGATTCCGCACTTGCATCAAAAGGAATGAACACGGCGGTGCAGAAAAGAATTCTATGAAAAAAAGTCATTCGTAACTCCTATTCTTTTTCGATCATTAGGAAACATCGATGAGACGGCTCCGGCGATGCATTGAAGTGTGGGACCATGTCGCTTTGCCGTTACTTCATCCGGCCGAGGTTGATCAGTTGCACGCGCCGGTTGTCCGCTGCCTTCGGGTTGGCCGGATCGACGGGCATCTCTTGGCCCACACCGACGGAATAAAGCCGGCCTCGCGGAATGGCAAAGGTTGTCGCCAAGGCTTCCGTAATCGCGTCGGCGCGTTCCTGACTCAGTTTCAAGTTGTGTTTGGCATCGCCTGTCGAGCTGGTGTGTCCGACCACGAGGAACTTGTAAAACATCAAATTGGGATGATGCAGGGCATCGGCGATCAAACCGACCGTACGGTATGATTTGGGTTCGATGGCAATAGAATCGTTCTCAAAATCGATCTCGACAAGCAGCTGCGATAGGTTAGCGAGCTGGCTCCAGTTCGGTTGGCTGGCAACGCCTTTGCCAACGTTGGCATTGGCTTCCTGAGTGAGCAAAGCCGGATCGATGGCGGGTGCTGCCTTGGAGACCTGGCTCAGACTGCTGATCAGCTGCTGATTGCTGAGTTGCTGAGCAGAGGCGTTGCCGGCGACTAGCAGAAGTCCCAGTGCCACACCGGCACGGAGTTGACGAATGAACATTTTCTTTCCCCTCATTGTGGTCATGATCTACCGCCAACCTGCATCTGTGATAGCCTGGTTGCATTTGCTGTTATCGACGCGTTTCGACTTTAGCAGGCAGGCAAGAATGTTGCCCTCCCCCTTGACGCCCCCGCAGTATTGAGCGGCATCGTGCGCACAAATCTTGAAGAACCCGGTCTGGGCCGCCTGTCGCTGCTGGATCGAAGCGGTTACCTGCCCAAGCGTGGAGGTGCAGGTCGGCGAAACCTTTGCTTCGTTTTTCTGCAGGCAGTCCTGAATTTGGTTGTTGCCTAGATTGAGGCCTTTACAGACTTTCTTGATGTCCGAGCCACAATCCTTGGCAAGCGCCGTCACCGCATCGGCATAGCTCATGGTATCCGCTCGACCAACCACGGTTAGGGCCAGGTAAGCGATCACGATCGCCCCGCCAATTAAACCAAGTCTGTTCATTGCTCACACTCCCAAGATTGATTCCGGCGGCAGTCTACCGAATGGCCGGGAAGTGGCTATTGTCCTTAAGGGAAGGCAATCGTTCGCCTAAGCGGCCAACGCCTTGTCGATGGCGTCGATCAGGGAGGCAGCCGCAAATGGCTTGCGCAGATACGCAATGCAGCCTGCCCGCGCCGCTTCCGTTTCCAAAGCATCGTCTTCGAGTGCGGTCATGAAAATCACCGGAAGTTTTGAGCCGGAATCCCTCAATTGGCGCTGCAATTCGATCCCGGACATGCCGCCAAGATCGACATCGAGCACAAGACAGTCGATTTTGAGGACGGCGCGGTCCAGGTACGCTTCGGCCGACGAAAATCCTTCTGTCGTAAAGCCGTGGACATTGAGCAGGCGCTGGACACTCCTCAACATACTCGGATCGTCTTCCACGACAGCAATTGTCCATGGCAGCTTTTCCACCTAGTCCTCTTTTCAGCCGGCCTCCGAAGGTTACCAGCTCAACCGATGATAGGGCTCACGGACAACGTCGTATACTGTCCTAAGGGGAAGAGCATCAAGCGCGGCGCACTGGCTCGGGCGAAGTATCCGACAATCCCATTCTCTCGGCAATCGACACGGCTTCCGCCAGCGACTTGGCTCCCAGCTTTTCCATGACGCAGTGCCGATGGGCCTTGACGGTTCGCTCCGACGTGCTGATAGCGTAGGCGATTTGCTTGTTGCGATTGCCGCGGACCATAAGGCCGAACACTTCAGATTCGCGCGGGGTCAAGCTCGCCACGAGGGCCTCGAGAGCATGAACGCGATCATGTTCCGCACGCCGCCTTTCGTACTGGAGCAGGGCCAGGTCGATCGCCTCCTTCAGTGCCTGGCCGGAAGCCGGTTTCTCCAGAAAATCTTCGGCACCCGCCTTAATTGCGCGCACGCCGGCTTGGATGTTGCCTTCGCCGGTGAGATAGATGATCGGGAGCAGCGGCGCTGTTTCAGCAAGACGCTTTTGCAGCTCGGTACCGCTCAGACCGGGCAATTGAAGGTCGAGGAGAATGCAACCCGGTTCTGAATTCGGCAGCTTCGCAAGAAACTGATCGCCTGATTCATAGAACGCCACGCGGAAGCCGTATGCTGCGATCAATCGGCCCACCGCGGTTCGAAACGAGTTGTCGTCGTCGACGATGTGAATGACTGGGTTCATGAGACGCACCCACTCCGGACAAGGGGGAGCACAAAGCGGAAAACAGCGCCCCCTTCGGGGCTGTTGTCCGCCCATATCTTGCCTGCATAGGTTTCGACGATCATTCGCGCGATGGGAAGACCAAGCCCCGTGCCGGTCGGCTTGGTCGTGTAGAACGGGTCGAAAACCCCGACTAACTTTTCGCGGGGGATGCCGCGGCCTGTATCCGAAATCGACAACTCAACCTTGGATTCCTTGGTCAGTCGGGTCTGCAACACCAGCCTTCTCTCGGTCGACGACACATCGAGCATGGAGTCCATCGCGTTGGTGGCGAGATTGAGAATCACCTGCTGGATGTGGACCTTGTCGGCGCGCACCCGCAGCCCCTTCAACGCTGTGTGCGAGGTGATCAGAATGTTCCTCCGCTCGGCCTCCGGTTGGAGAATTCGGATTGAACTGTTGATCACCTCGTTCAAGTCAAATTCCTGCCAGTCGATCTGACTGCGTTTCTTGAGCAGGCCCCGCAGTCGGGCGATGATATCACCGGCGCGCTCGTCGTCTTCCAGTATATCGACGACGATCTGTTTGAGCAGTTTGAGATCGGGCGATTTGCCTTGAAGCAGGAGCTCCGCCGCTTCGGCGTTGCTGCGGATCGCGCCGAGCGGCTGGTTGAGTTCATGCGCGATCGAGGCGGACAGTGTGCCGGCCGTCGCGGACTGATTGAGGTGAACCACCTCAAGGAGGCGAAGCCGCGATTCCAGTTCCGCGGCACGACGGCGGCGGCGTTCGACAAGCAGGCCGGCAATGACGACGCCTTGCGCCGCGATGATGGCGACTGTGGCGAGGATCGCCAGCCAGTGCTCTTCCCAGAGCGTTTTCTCCTTGAACCATTGGACGGTTCCGGGCGGAAGCTGGCTCTCCGACAACCCCCAGCGCTTCAGTTGTCTCGCATCGGCAATATAGGTCGGCGTAGCGTCGGCATTGACAATCGGCTTGCCGGCTATCGCATTGAGGGCGAGGTCGGCAACGGCCAGACCGAGCGACTCGAAAGTGACCATGTTGCCGCCGACGATGCCGTAGTCGATGTAGGTCGGATAAAGACCGTAGAACGGTGCGTTGGCAGTTGCGGCTATCTGCCTGATCGCTTCGCGCGGAATGAAGTTACGGCCGGTGCTGTCTTTAAAAATGGTCAGGGCGAGAACGATGCTGTCGGGGGGGAAATGGGCGGCACGCTCGACGAACTCATCGATCGTCAAATCCTCAAGATAGGTCGTCTCATAGTCCCCGGCGAAAACGGCAAGGGCTGCACGCGCTCTCGTCAGCCATGCCCGGTCAAAGTCTGCGGATCCGCCTATGATGAAGAGTTCGCGCGCTTCCGGTTGCAGACCTCGGGCCATCTCCAGCGTTTTTACGATGTCGAACTCGGTGAAGGCTGCAGCCACGTCAGGGGGCAAGTTCATCTTCAAAGCGCTGGCTCTGCTGAAGCCGGTCGAAATAATCCGCGCGCCCGGAGCGATGGACGTTCTGTTTGAAACGATGAAGGTGGCCGCTTCTCCGCCTAGCGCAATCACCACATCCGGACGACGGTCGGCGTATTTCTCGGTGAGGAACCGCGCCATTTGCTCAAGGTGTACCTTTTCCGGGAATCTCGATAGATCGAGAAATTCGGAGAAAATGTCAACTTTGCCTCCGGTAGCTTCCAGAAGGCGGGCTCTCACCGCTTCACCGGCAGCCGTCGTTGCCGCTATCCGTTCGTCATACGGGTACAGAACAAGGAGACGGGGGAGCCGGCCCACGATCTCCATCGAGACTGCCGGTCCAGCGGCCAGTAGCGGGAGAACCAAGCAAAAGAACGCGACCAAACTCTGGGCGAATCGGCTCGATCGAACCTTCCAATTGCGCACCATGACCGTTCTTGCCCCCACAAGGTGGGTTTATAGTAGCAGATTGTGCGAAGGCCGCTATCCGTGGAAGTATGTAGGTGATCCCGAGGGGAAGCCCGCTCTCCGCGCCTCAGGCCGGATGGTCGTCGAATTGACGGGCCACAGGAACACGCGCCCTTTCGGTAAGACGTCGCCTCATTTGCCCTTAAGTACAATATCACCTCGCACCGCTCTTTCGTACGATACCGGCGACCTGCGCACCATTCTAGGCACGCGGGCTCGAATCTCGAGAAAGTTCTGGTTGAGCAGACGCATAAAGGTGAACACGTCGGTCGCGACGTGCATGTCCTGTCCTGTGCCCTCGTTAATCATCTCGTTCGATCGCAGTCAGGCTGGAAGGTTCAAACGGAGGAACTGACAAATGAACGGCAAATTCTTAAGTTACGGCCTTGGCGCATTGACCGCCACGGCCGTTCTCTTGGGCAGCAGCGCTCTTGGGCCCGCCGAGGCGCAGGAGACGCAAAACAAGCCCAACATCCTCTTCATCATGGGCGATGATATCGGCTGGATGCAGCCCAGCATCTATCACCAGGGCCTGATGGTCGGCGAAACGCCGAACATCGATCGCATCGGCCAGGAAGGTGCGAAATTCATGACCTATTATGCCGAGCAGAGCTGCACGGCTGGTCGTACTGCATTCATCACGGGCATGCAGCCGGTGCGCGTGGGTATGGTCCTGCCGGAAATTCCCGGAAGCCCGTCCTACCTGCGGGCCGGCACACCTCATCTCGCCAGATTCCTGAATGACCTCGGCTACTCGACAGGCGAGTTCGGCAAGAACCATCTCGGAGATACCACCGAATCCCTGCCGACGGCCCACGGGTTCCAGGAATTCTGGGGTTATCTCTATCACCTCGACGCCATGCAGGGTGTCAGCTTCCCCGACATCAACAAATCGCCGACAGAGCAGGGGATCGCGCCACCTTGCATGAATACGCCTATCCCCGGACTGTCCGAGGTTCCAGGCGCTGTCGATCCGAAGACAACGACCTGCCTGACGCCACCGCGTCCGATGCTCGCGTGCGGATCCTCCGACGGGACCCCGGCAAATCAATCCTGCAAGGACGAGGGCCCGCTAACGCTGGAGCGGTCAAAGACTATTGATGAGGAAATCTCCGCCAAGGTCGTCGACTTCCTCGACCGTAACGACCCGAAGAAGACCGATAAGCCGTTCTTCGTCTGGTACAACCCGGCCCGCATGCACATCACGACGGTGTTGCCTGATAAATATTTGAATATGATCGGCGAGCCCGGCGGCAAGGACTGGGGCATGAACGAAGCCGGCATGAAGCAGATGGACGACAATATCGGCGTCGTTCTCAAGAAGCTGGAAGACATGGGCCAGCTCGACAATACCATCGTCGTCTTCACCACCGACAACGGAGCCGAGACGATTACTTTCCCGGATGGCGGCGTCACCCCGTTCAAGGGTGGAAAGCTCAGCACCTGGGAAGGCGGCATGCGGGCCCCGCTGGTCGTGCGCTGGCCGGGGCACATCGAGCCCGGCACGGTCAAGAACGACATCTTCTCGTCGCTCGACTGGGTGCCCACCTTGGTCAACATCGCCGGCGGCCCGAAGGGCGACGAGC
This sequence comes from Phyllobacterium sp. LjRoot231, assembly GCF_964253365.1. Lineage (NCBI taxonomy): Bacteria > Pseudomonadati > Pseudomonadota > Alphaproteobacteria > Hyphomicrobiales > Phyllobacteriaceae > Phyllobacterium > Phyllobacterium sp. LjRoot231. The sequence continues at coordinate 1,998,767 of NZ_CAXUQT020000001.1, read as the reverse complement.
TGAAGAAACAGATCGAGGCGGGAACATATCCGAAAGTCGTCAAGACCACGCTCGACGGGATCGATCAGCGTGACTTCCTGGAAGGCAAGTCGCCATCCGCGCGCGACTCGTTCTTGTACTATTCCGGCAAGGAGCCGTCGGCGGTCCGTTACAAGAACTGGAAGATGTATTTCGCCATGGTCTCCGACGACCCGGCTGGCTTCATCTCAGGCGTGCAGCCCTACTCCTGGACGCAGGTCGTCAACATCAAACGCGATCCGTTCGAGACTTCTGTCGGACAGCAGATCAAGACACTCTTCGGTATGGGCGGCTCCATCGCGTCACCGTCCACCGCCTACGTCTATGACTGGAACATCCTGCCCATCGGCCAGGTGCTGTGGCTGAAGCATCTCGAGACCTACATCAACTTCCCGCCGCTCCAGGACCCTGCAAGCTACAATCTGGAGCAGGTGATGGCGCAGGTCCGCAGCATGAAGGTAGGTCACGACTGACGCATCCTCCAATGCTGGACGCCCTCGGGCGTCCGGCTCCTCGATCCCGTTCGTGATGGAGAACCCTCATGTTGTCGTCAAACGCACTCTTAAAGACCGTACTCGCCGGCGTTCTCATCTTGCTGGCCACCGCAATGGCGCAGGCACAGACAGATCCCTTACCGTCATGGAATGATACGGCCCCGAAGGCGGCCGTCCTCGCCTTCGTCGAGAAGGTGACCAAGGAGGGCTCAACCGACTTCGTTGCGGAACCAGAACGCATCGCCGTGTTCGACAATGACGGCACCTTGTGGGTCGAGCATCCGATGTACACTCAGCTCGCCTTCGCCCTTGACCGGGTGAAGGCCGAGGCCGCTTCGCATCCGGAATGGAAGGACACGCAGCCGTTCAAGGCGGTGCTCGAAGGCGACATGAAGACCCTCGCCGCAGCTGGCGAAAAGGGTCTGTTGGAGCTCATCATGGCGACGCACGCCGGAATGACCCACGAGGAGTTCCAGAAGATCGTCACTGACTGGATTGCAACCGCGCGCGACCCGCGGTTCAAGAAGCCTTACACCGAGCTCGTCTACCAGCCGATGCTCGAACTGCTTACCTATTTGCGCGCCAACGGCTTCAAGACCTTCATCGTGTCGGGTGGCGGCATCGAGTTGATGCGGCCGTGGACGGAGAAAGTCTACGGCATCCCGCCCGAACAGGTTGTGGGTTCGTCGATCAAGACGCAGTTCGAGATGAAGGACGGCGCGCCGACCTTGATGCGGCTGCCGCAAGTCAACTTCATTGATGACAAGGCCGGCAAACCCGTTGGTATCAACGAGCACATTGGCCGCCGTCCTATCGCTGCCTTCGGCAATTCCGACGGCGACCTCGAGATGCTGCAGTGGACGACTTTGGGCGACAAACCCGGTTTCGGGCTGATTGTCCATCACACCGATGCGGAACGCGAATACGCCTACGACCGGAATACGGAGTTCGGTCGCCTCGACACGGCCCTCGATGCTGCAGCGGTGAACCAGTGGACCGTTGTCGACATGAAGGCCGACTGGAAACAGATCTTTCCCGAAAAGTGACGCACGTCGGACATTGCAGTCGACTGGCACCTTTCCCGACAACTCGGAGGATACCGTTATGAAGATCCACCATCCCATCGCAGGCTCTATGGCCGTTGCCGCAGGTTTGGCGTTGGCAACGACCGGAGCATTCGCCCAGGATTCCGCCAAGAAGCCCAATGTACCGCTGGAAAAGACCATCGGGACTGTCACGCCGACCGGCCCTGTGCCGTCACTTGCAGTCATCAATTCGGCAGGGGCCAAGCTTGACGGCGGCAAGCTAGTTCTCAGCGGAGTGTCGGCGAATTCCATCGTCTTTGCCGACCGTCCGGTGCGGGCCGCAGGACATGTCGCCACCGAACAGTTCATCATGCAGTGGGATGAGGGCAAGGACAACTTTGCCATTGACCCGCCAAACGCCACGGTATCCGTGCTGGGCGGCGACGGATCAGGTGTGAGTGACGCTGTGGTCACCCTCAAATCTCCGAAGCTCGACGGCGGCAATCTCACATTCGACGTTACGGTTCTCGAAGGAAGCCTGGATGGTGGTTCGGGACCTGCGGCGCTCTTTATCGATCATTTCGGTGGAAGCTTCGGTGGCGGCGGCGGTTTCGGCGGCGGTGGTTTCCATGGAGGCGGGTTTGCCGGGGGTGGGAACTTTGGCGGAGGCGGCTTCCGTGGCGGCGACTTTGCTGCAGGAGATTTCCATGGAGGCTACGCCCATGTCGGTGACGTCAATGTTGCCCATGTCGGCGGGACCTACTGGCATGCTCCGGTCTATCACGGGGCCTGGTATGGCAGCGGTGCGGTAGCAGCAGGAGCGGTAGCGGGTGCTGCCATAGGTGCGGCGGCTGCCAATCCATACTACTACCCGCAATGTGGCTACTATCCCCTTCCACCTTGCTATTGAGTTGCACGTAAGGCTCACGCCGTCTTGGCGCGTGTGAGCCTTGCGTCCTTCCGCGTTCCTCCCTCAAAAACGTATGGCGACGCCGAAGATCGGTCCCTGCTGGACGACGTCGAGGACGAAGCCATCATCGCTGTAGTCGACACCAAGCGCGCGATAACCTGCGACGGCCGAGACCTTGTCGTTGAAACTGTAGCCGATGCCGCCTGCAACATCCCAGTCGACGTTCGCGCCACCGCCGCCGACAAGGCCCCACCCGGTCAGATACACCTTGTCAGTGATGGAATATTTGCCGCGCACGCCGGCCAATCCGTCGACCCAAGTCGCCCCGTCGCTGCGACCGCGACCGTCGAGGATGCCGCCGCTGAACGAAATGTCCGTACTGGCGTGCCAGACCCTCAAGCCTCCGACAAGATCGAGATTGCCCCGCTCATTCTGCAGCACCGAATAGCCGGCACCGATGAGGCCGGCAAATGTTTCGGATGAAACGTCGACGCTGCCGGCAATGATGCCTCGCGGCGTGCCGCGGCCGCTCGAAATCTTGGTGTACATAACATCGGAAAAAATGCTGTAGCGCTCGTAGCGCGCCTCAGCGATCGCCATCGCGGCAAAGTCGAGGTTTTTCAAAATGTCGCCGAAATCCATGTCGAGATGTACAGTCGGCAGGCCGAAAAGCCCGGCGTCACCGGACATGCCCGCGGCCCAGAAGTACGGGGCAATGGCAAAAGTCCAACCCTCCCTCTCGGTCTGCTTGAGTTCGGGTGCCATCGGCGACGTGATGTCGGCTGCCCGAGCCGGACTCGCAGCCATAAGACCTACTCCGATCAATGATATCAACGAAATGGAATATTTCATCTTGTTCCCCCCAACGTCGCTCGGCCGCTGCAACATTGCACGTCAAGACGCGACGCGGTCCAAATTAAATCCCCGCGCGCAAGGTAACACCGTTCCAGCTCGACTGCCATCTACCTTAGGAAGGCATCAATCGGTGTTCAGTGATGATGGTCAAGTTCGCTCAGGGCAAGTCTTACGTCCTGCAGGAAACGGAACAGAGCACCCACCAAAAAGCACAAAGACGCCATAAACAAAGCGGCCGCTCCGGGTTCATGGCGATAACCCAAAAAGGCAACCACAAAACCAACCAACAACAGCACTGCGATCCCGATTCCGCCAATCACCGCCATTTGCAGGGATTGGTTCAATAGTATCTCGCGGCGTTTCAGACGAGCGACATCGGCCTTAAGCCACACCCGCGCGGTGTCGTCATCGGCGATCTGATTGAGGTGCCGGATCCGATCGGTTATCCCTGCCATTCGCCCGATCAGGATCGCCACCAACGCCGCGACAGCGCCGAGCAGGAATGCCGGCGCTACGGCGTGAGAGATCATGTTTGACAACTGTTCGACGTCGACGAAGGGCATTTCCGAGGGTTGCCTGCTGCTATCTGAAAGGAAGCTTATTGACATCCAACATGGCACCGATTGATCTCTTCGGCAAACAGGTGCCTGGCACCAGGTCAACATAACGCCAGTGGCCTTGTGGCATCTTCGTGGCAGGTTTACGCTGCCGGTGCAGCTCTTCCGAGCGACGTCTCAGGAAAATGGCCAGGGGGAGAGGAAATATGAAACCGATCAGACTTGAAGCCGAGCTGGCCATGCGTGTGGGCTTTCGATCCGCCCGCCGTGAGACGGAATATATCGTGGCTGGACCGATCCAGCGCTGATGAACGGCCCGGGCCAAACCATCCGCGACGAACCACGCTGGGCTCCTGCGCTCGCAATACTGGTCGTGCTCGGTCTGTTTGCAGTGCTGCCCCAACATGTGCAGGCGATGCCGGGGTGGGTTTCCCACGTCGTAGCGCTTGTGGTGATCGTGCCCATGATTGTGGTCACACTCACTGCAAACACGTTGTGGATGCGCCTTGAGCGAACCGTAATCATGCTTCTTGGCGCAGCCTACGTCGTCAACACTGCGGCGGAGTTGGCAGACATGATCGGCATCATCACGCTCCACCCACCAGAAACCCGCGCCGTCTCATTGCTCTCCTCATCGCTTGCGATCTGGGTAACCAATGTTTTGACGTTCTCATTACTTTATTGGCAAATCGACCGTGGCGGACCCTCCGCTCGGGTGAACGGGGTGACAACAAAGCCGGATTGGCTCTTTCCACAGGCGGCGGCACCCGAAGTCGCATCACCGGACTGGCAGCCATTGTTCCTCGACTATCTGTATCTCGGATACAATACAGCGACTGCATTCAGTCCAACCGACGTACTTCCGCTTACCAGACGTGCAAAGATGCTGATGATGCTGGAGAGCACGATCTCGCTGTTGACGCTCGTCATCGTCGCCGCCCGCGCGGTCAACGCTATCCCGTAACGTCGTGCAAGCAATAAGTGGTGACCTGGAGATCCAATAGCGTGGGATGGGATTAACAGCACCGCTTAGGCCCGACATTCATCAAAGAGACGGACCTTCGCTCAAAATCAGACAACCATGTCTCTCCGCCAATAAGTCTTAAATGCTGGGGAGGTCTTGACGGTACATCTGAGCTTGTTCTGCTCCCACGCGTTCCGTCATCTCGTGCCGCCGCCGTCATTACCACTCCCGGTTTACAGACCGAGCCCGGCAACAACATAAAACAGTGCTGCAATAAATGCCGCTGCCGGCATGGTGATCAGCCAGGCGACGACGATGTTGCTCGCCAGTCCCCAGCGTACAGCCGAGACACGCCGCGCTGCCCCGACGCCGATGATCGCGCCGGTGATCGTATGGGTCGTCGATACTGGAATACCGAGCCATGTCGCTGCGAACAGCGTGATCGCACCCCCCGTTTCGGCACAGAAACCCTGCATCGGGTTGAGCCGGGTGATCTTGGATCCCATGGTATGGACGATACGCCAGCCGCCGAAAAGCGTGCCAAGCGCCATCGCCGACTGACACGCGATCACGACCCAGAATGGCACACTGAATTCTGTCCCGAGATATCCCTGCGAGAACAGCAGCACCGCGATGATGCCCATGGTCTTCTGCGCGTCATTGCCGCCATGACCGAGGGAATACAGCGAGGCGGAGACAAACTGCAGACCGCGAAATGTGCGGTCGACGGCGAATGGTGTCTGCCGGACAAAAATCCAGGAGACAATCAGCACCAGCAAAAGAGCCAGGAAGAAACCGATCATCGGTGACATGAAGATTGCGCCGACTGTTTTCAGCAGCCCGGTCCAGACGATCGCGTCAAAACCCGTCCTGACCAGTCCGGCACCGACGAGACCACCGACAAGTGCGTGCGACGAACTCGACGGGATTCCGAATATCCATGTGACGATATTCCAGATTATCGCGCCCATGAGCGCGGCAAAAATCAGGCGGGGCGTGACGATCGTGGGATCGATAATCCCGGTCCCCAGTGTCTCCGCAACGTGCAGGCCGAAGAACAGGAAGGCTATGAAGTTGAAGAAGGCAGCCCACAGGACGGCATATTGCGGACGGAGCACCCGCGTGGAGACGATGGTCGCGATTGAATTGGCCGCATCGTGCAGGCCATTGAGAAAATCAAAGAACAAAGCGATAGCAATCAGGCCCACCAGCAGGGGAAAGCTGAGCGCTGCATCCATCAGACGTTCTCGATCACGATGCCGCTGATTTCATCGGCGACATCTTCGAAGCGGTCGACGACCTTTTCCAGTTCGCCGTAAATCTCGCTGCCGATGAAGTAAGCCATGGCATCGGACTTGCCGTAGCGCTGGAACAGGTCCTTCAGTCCTTCATCGTGCAACTCATCGGCACGGCCTTCGACGCGCACGACTTCTTCGGCAATGGCACTCAGCCGGGCCGAATGCGTTCCCACACGGTTGAGAAGCGGAATTGCCTCTGCGATCAATCCCGCGGCTTCTACGATGAGCACGCCCATTTCGTGCATGCGAGGATGAAAGCTTGTTTGCTCGAAAAGCTGGATGGTCTTGACTGTCTTGTGCATCGTGTCGATGGCATCGTCCATCGACTGGATCAGATCCTTGATGTCGCCGCGGTCGAATGGCGTAATGAAACTGCGGCGCACGGCAAGCAACACCTCGCGCGTGATCTCATCGGCTTCACTTTCAAGTTCGATGATGCGATGGCAATGATCATCAAGCTCACCCTCGCCGGCCAGAAGAGCTTTCAGAGATGCCGCTGCCTCGACGACGACGCGCGAATGTTGTGCAAAAAGATCAAAGAAACGGTCTTCACGTGGCAATAAAGCGCGAAACCATTTCAGCATGGCGGGCACATTGTCATTAGCGGGCTTCCAATCAGCTGGCGGCTTAACCCGACATAGCTGGATCAACCTGACACTTCAACTGGGCTGATTGTTCGTGAGTTTAAGAAAGGCCGTAAGTCCGTCAACGGCATCTTCGGATCCGAATCCGTCGAAAAATGGTTAGACGGATAAAGAGAATCTGGTGATAATGAACTTTTTCCGGGTGTGTTCGTGCGGCGATGGAACCAATCAAGGTAAGAGATGTCGACGAAACAGGAAGAGCGTCACGCCAAGAGTGCCGGAAAGACGGCTTCGATGCCGCAGGTTGCCGCCCTGCCCTACCGCATCGGCGATGACGGGCAGGTCGAGATACTCCTGATTACAACCCGACGTACCAAACGCTACATCATCCCCAAAGGATGGCGAATGAAAGGGCGGAGCGACGCGGAGGCAGCCGCAGAGGAAGCCAAGGAAGAAGCCGGCGTTCTCGGCACGGTCTCGAAACATCCGATAGGCCAATATGTCTACTGGAAAGAGCTTTCCAGAATGTCGATTCAAATTCGGGTTTCCGTTTACGCCTTGGCGGTCTCCGAGCAATTGTGGCAGTGGCCCGAACAGGACGAACGCACTAGAATATGGGTACATCCTGACCGGGCAGCAGTCATGATAAGCGATCGCTCTCTCATTCCGTTCATCAAGGAGATAAACAACTTGCGCACAACTACGGATAGATACCCCTAGCAGGATTGCCATGAGTTTGTTTGGTTCGACACCTGTCGGCGGTAGACGGCGAGGATACTGGGGGTTTCCTGAAGGAAGGCTGTCAGGAAGACCGTGCTAGACTCCTCTTCCCTCGGCTGGCGAAGAAAGGCAGTTTACCATGACGAAATCTCCGTTTCTCGCTGCACTCGCATCCGAAGCTCCGCCACCCGACCGGGCGAAGGACATGAACCTATATGGGTGGCTAATCGGAAGCTGGGAAATGGACACCATCCGCCATCTCGCCGACGGCACAACCCAAGGATCGACTGGAGAAATCCATTTCGGATGGGTGCTGGAAGGTCGCGCCATTCAGGATATCTGGATCAGGCCCAAGCGCCCTGCGCCGTCCACAATGTATGGTACGACTTTGCGCATCTTCGATCCAGGCATTGGTGGCTGGCATATTATCTGGAGTGACCCTCTCAACCAAGATTACTCGCGCCAGATCGGACGGGCCGAGGGTAAGGACATTGTTCAGATCGGTGATGACTCGCGTGGCCTGAAAGCTCGATGGCGTTTCACTGAGATCACTGTCGACAGCTTCCATTGGATCGGCGAGGAAAGATCTTCCAACAGCGATCCTTGGCAAATCACTTACGAACATTTTGCCCGCAGAACCGATCCTTGATACTTTTGGGGCAGTTTTGACTGAAAGCGGCACTCCCGCGTTCCACGCTCAATGGTCATTTAGCATGAACCAATATCTGGCGGGTACTTCATGTTCAGATTGGGGCCTCTGAGATCGATGAGGCGAAGCGCTGTCGAGCGAGGGACGCGACACTCCAGATAACTATCTCAGCTGCCGCGTCGAGGATCTTTACGACCGGGCACGCCACCGGATCTGAAACGCCTGTGGACGCTTCTGGGCTGAATAAGCTATTTCTGCATAAACCTGTTGACCAAATGAATTTTGTTCTCTATTTGTTCGTGCATGACCCAGCTCGGAATCCACCTCATACGCTGACCTCGCGCTAAACCGCTCCTGCGGCTGCCGATCATTTTGCGTATGTATGTGGAGGGTCTCATGACCGCTCATACCCCAATCGACATCGATATCCTTGCATCCGTCCGCACGGAGGCTGCGCGGCATTCCTATCATCCGCGCGGCACCGTGCGCTGCGTTGGCGTGCCCCTGTTCCGCAACACGCTTGCAAGAGAATGCGCGTGCTTGCTCGATTTCGATCCGGACATCCTTTCGTGGTCTTGCCTTCCGTTGGAGCTTACCGACAAGAAATCGTTCCATGTCCCGGATTTCAGGATTGAGCGGTCGACAGGTCCGGCTCTCGTCGACGTTTTTCAATCGTTGGACGACGCTTCAGTCAGATGGATCAAGGAACGTGCTCTCGTAGCCGGATTCCAGCACGAGTTCGTTCTGGAGAAGCATATCAATTCAGGCTTCCGACTTCGGAACGCACAAGATCTGCTCCGCTACGCGCGCTGGCGCACCCCATTGGGAGATCGCTTGCGCCTGCTGGCTGCCCTGGACGAGCAGGGTAGCATGACGGTGTCGGAATGCCTGACTGCATTCAGGGAAACGCTTCCCATAGCGGGACTAGCCTCGTTGATCCTGCATCGGTTCCTGGAGATCGAGCTTGATGACGAACTGATCAATCCCGACACGACGGTAAGACGCAGACGCGGTTGAATTCCCTGCCTGAACCGTACCTGCCGACCTCTTTCAGAAACGGCTTCCCATGACCAATCTTACCGAATACCTGCAAACAAAAATCGCCAAGGACGTCGGCCGCTTCCTTGCCCATTGCGCCATTGTCAAGGCATGTCGCGATCAATATCACCTAAGACGAGGCCTGCCCGTCGTTTTGGGCATCGTCGTTCCCGACCCCGGGGATGTGGACATTTACATGGCCGCCTCAGAATACGTTGCCCATAGCGAAGCGCTGGCGCTGGGCTACGGCTTCGGGCGTGACGACAGCGCCACCTTCAAACAGGCGTTCGACGGCAATGGCAAGCGACCCGACAGCGCGGCAATCATGACGGCGCTGGCGACCACGGCCAGGGTCGTGGTTGTGGCCAGTTGCGAAGCAGCCCTCGCCGACCGTTTCGTGCAGGTTGCGGACTCTGTTGTCAGCGTATCGCGTCCGAATGCGCTCCATGTTCAGGCGGCCGTTTATGTTTGCCTCGGCGAACGCATCTCCCATGCCGATGCCTTCTTTATCTCTACGATGCCACTGAAGGTAATTGCCGCCACATTGCGGAAGGGCCGCCCCATCAAGAAATCCATCCTCATGATGAAACGTCTCGTTCAGGACTCGAACGCGCAAACTACGGATACTGCACTTCCACGATTGGAGGACCTGCACGGCCTCGGCGAAGCGGGAAAATGGGGACGCGAACTTGCCGTCGACCTCGCTGACTGGCGATCGGGAAAAATCAACTGGGGCGACATCGACAGAGGTATTTTGTTGAGCGGCCCTCCAGGCACAGGCAAAACGACATTTGCCGGTGCGCTGGCGAGATCCTGCAGCGCGCATCTCGTGATCGCTTCCCTCGCCCGTTGGCAATCGACAGGGCATCTCGGAGATTTGTTGAAAGCGATGCGGGCTTCGTTCAACTCGGCGCGCATCAATACGCCTAGCATTCTTTTCATCGACGAAATCGACGCGGTTGGCGACCGGGACAAGGCGGCCGGCGACAACAAGCAGTATCACATTGAGGTGGTCTCGAGCTTGCTCGAGCAACTCGACGGCGCGGAAAAACGTGAGGGCGTCGTGGTGGTTGGTGCCTGCAACAACCCCGGCCGATTGGACCCCGCCCTGACCAGAGCCGGCCGTCTGGATCGCCATATCGAAATTCCACTTCCCGATGCGGACGCGCGCCTCGGCATCCTGCGGTGGCACCTACGCAACGACCTCAAACATGAGGAACTTGGTGCCGTTGTCGATGCGGCAGAAAGCTGGTCCGGTGCCGCTATTGAAAAGTTGGTCCGAGATAGTCGCAGGCTTGCGCGGCGGCATCGTCGGAAGCTTCAGGTTGGCGACCTCATTGAATCTCTCCCCGCACGGTTCAAATTTTCATCCTCGTTTATGCGCCGCAACGCAATCCATGAAGTCGGGCACGCGCTCGTAGGCCTGGAACTCGGCATCGGAAATCTCGTCGAAATCAGGCTTTCGGACTCAGTGGAAACCAATGGTGCCAGCCACCAGGAGGGCGGGATTGTTCATTTCGATGAGATCGTGCACCTCGAAAGGCTTCCGGCCCAAATTCTGGACAGGATTGCGATGAACGTCGCAGGTGCCGCCGCAGAGCAAGTTGTGTTGGGCGTTCACGGTTCCGGTTGGGCGGGTGTCCGAGGGTCCGATCTTCATAGGGCGACCTTGATGGCCTTGTCGATGGAAGCATCGTACGGCCACGGCCAATCCCTCATCTATCTGGCAGACGACACGGAACCCGAACTGTTTGCCGCGATGAGGTTGAATCCCGTTCTGCAACAAAAGGTCCAGATCATCCTCGCGGAGCAGTTTGGCCGCGCGAAGGATATCTTGAACAGCCGACGCGGCGATCTCGAGGTCGTAGTTGAAGAGCTTCTGAGAAAGCGACGGTTGTCCGGATCCGATCTCCATCGAATCCTCGCAACTCAACCGAAAACCGGAGGGGCATCCCTGTGACGTTGAACCATTTCTCATTCTCTTTGGTCGCCGTTCCTTTTCCGATGCGCCCCACGCGAATATCGATCAGCGCGTAAGCGGAACGCTGCCGCAACGATAATTCAACAATTAAAACTCTGAAACCTCGCTTCCGCGATGGAGAGCCATTATGCAAATCATCAATGATGCCGACCAGGCTGCACAAAAACTCAATGTTGAAATCGAAACTCTCGAACATCTGCTCCGCGATTTGAAGCGCCTCCGCAGCGGAAACTTCCCCGACAAGAAGGAGTTGGCAACGGCACCCCTCATCGATCAATGGTCCGTCGGAACAAGACCCCTTCCCTGTCTTTACGGCGTGATCTCAGGCCACCCTCGTTTCCGGACGTCGGAAGGTGTCACCAGCGACGTTTGGGTGATGTCGCCCAACCTCAAGTTCGTCCGGACGTTGTCCCGGTATTACCGGCTGGGAGTCCGCGCTGAGACAGGATGATCTATCGCAATGCCGTAGACGATATGGACCAGTACAATATTACCACATCTTGTGCTATCTGCATTTTTTTGGTATGCATGTTGTATGTTCGTGCAGGAGATTGCATTTGGGTAGCCTTTTTGATCCACCTTTCCCAAAGCCGAGTGGCCTGAGCCTCCTTGGCGCTCTAATGGCCCCGACATCAAATACCACACAGTCGGAAGGCTTGTTGGGTCTCGGAAGCCTTATCTCGCCTACTCCCGTATCGCCCTTTGCTGCTGCTCTTGACATCAAGGGTGGCGGGCTCCTGGGGCTTTTGTCCGATCAATACCGCATTCGAAGTGAATGGAACGAAAGGTTTTCCCATTGGGAGCGCAGCGAAAGCACCAGCGAGACGCAGCGCATAGAACGTGCTCGGAACATGGTGCATAATGTACTGACGAAGAACACGTGGTTGTCCTCCCAACGGGTTTCGCTCGTGCCGCAGGGCAGCTTCACAAACCGGACCAATACCCGTCTGGAGGCTGACATTGATTTACGTGTCCAGCACCCCGCAATCAAAATAGAGTATTTGAATGGGATTGATCCCCAGGCGGCCTGGCGCGACGGAGGGTATGTCGCACTTGAACCGACGTTCGGCGAATTGTCGACACAAATGCGGACAGAAATCATCGCCGATCTCATCCGTATCTTTGGCGCAGACAAAGTCAACGCAGACGGTAATAAGGCCATCAGAGTCAGCGGACTCGATGGTAGCCGAGCAGAAGTTGATGTCGTTCCTGCCTTCAGACTCCATCGCATAACAGGAAATTCGCTGATTGGTGGCGTAACAGGAATTGAGGGCGTAGCAATTCTGTCACGCGATGGACAATGGACGGAAAATTATCCAGACCAGCACCTTGCCAACGGTCGCGCAAAAAGATTGGCCACTGGCCATCAGTTCAAGAGAACGGTCCGCATCGTAAAACGGCTGCGGGCCGATATGGCTGATCGGGGTGTTTTCAACGCAAAGGTTCCTTCGTTCCTCATCGAATGTCTGGTTTATCTGGTCGAGGACCACGCGTTTATGGTCGCCGCGGATGATCGCTATGATCGCGTCAAACGCGTATTGAACCGGATCGTCCAAATTCTGGAAAATCCGCTTCTTGCCTATAGCGCTACTGAGATTAACGGAGTCAAATTGCTGTTCGGCGGGAATCAAGCCTGGACTTTGGAAACGGCTAGAAGCTTCTCCAAGTTCGCCTTGGCTCATTTGGGCAACGCTTAATGTGGTCACTACTCTCGAAACGGTATCAATTGACTATTGTTATCGCGTCGGCCTTTCTAGTCGTCGTTGCAATAGAAGCCGCCTACGGTCTTGCGCTCGGCAATGAACCACCGATTTTCAAGCTGCTTTCACTTACGGTAACCGTCGTAGGGGGAATGTTGACACTGGTTTTAAACAAACTGTGGCCATGGATCTGGCGAACGTTTCCCAATATCCAAAAGAGCACTTTTCCCGATTTGAATGGTACCTGGGAAGGCCATCTGATCCCCACCTGGGTCGATCCAACGACAGCTCTTCAAACCCCGCCCATCGTGGCAGTGATAACGATACGCCAAAATCTGTTTTCGACGTCGATCACGCTAAAAACCACCGAATCCAATTCTCGCTCCACGCGTTCAATTCTTGAGGCGTTTCGCGATATAGGAAAATTCCGCATTTGGTACAGCTACAACAACGATCCTCAGGCGCAAATCCAACATCGTAGCTCCCCGCATGAAGGAGTGGCGTTCCTGGACCTCGATTATGACGCTGACCCGCATAAATTGACTGGCCGCTATTACACTGAACGTAAGACAACGGGCGATATCATCGTTCAAAGGAAACGCCCCGGTCGTCCACGGAAAATATAGCTTGAGAGAATCAAAGGATTCGTTGTTTTGACATCCGGTCAGGTCAGCGTTCCTAATGGGATTTGTCATATCACCTAAGACAGGCGAGCTATCTTCCAACAGCAAACCCGTTGGTCGAGCATGGCCTGTGGCGATCTCCCACCGCTCAAGCGGATTGCCGCGCTTTCGAGCCGCCATCGAATCCCCCATCGAGAATCAATTAAACGGCCATAATGCTGCAAAAGCGGTTTGTAGATCGTTGAACAGCGGCAAAAAAGAGGCTTGAGTCGAGCTTCTCGCCGGAACGAGTCAGACTCTCCCGGCAAATGAGTCAGGCTTATGCTAGTCGCTACAATAAATGCCGAGTATCCTTACTGCAGCAACTCTTTCACAATGGTGCTGGCCTTGCTGAAATCCATCTGGCCGGCATATCTTTCCTTCAGCACATTCATGCTCTTGCCCATGTCGCGCAGGCCGCTCGCACCGATTTCATCGATAACCTGCTTGGCCACCTGGCGAATCTCAGCCTCGCTCAACTGTTTCGGCATGAAGTCGCGAATGATCTCGATTTCCGCACGTTCCTGCTCGGCAAGTTCCAGCCGATTGCCCTCTTCATAAAGCTTTGCAGACTCTTCACGCTGCTTGATCATCTTGGCAAGAATGGAGCTTATCTCATCATTCGTTGCAGGGTCCTTGCCCGTACCCCGGTTGAGAATATCGCGATCCTTGATTGCGGCCATGATCAGGCGCAGCGTCGGTACGCGGCGCTTGTCCTGTGCCTTGATGGCTGTGGTCAGTGCCCCGGCGATCGTATCGCGCATATCTATATTCTCCTTGTCCCGCGCACTCTATGGCTGGCCCCACGCGAAAACAATCATAGTCCCATGCGGCTTGGCATGATTCCACGAAGAGTTCTTGTGTCGCAATTGACCTTAGGCGCGGCTTTGTTTATGGACTGGATCTTACCCAGACATTTTGTTGTTGCTGCGGTGGGGAGCCTTATCACCACCGCGTTCAGCCATGTCATATGGAATATTGAACGGCATTTTTCAACGCCGACAACGACGCAAGCCCACGTTCAGGAGTGCCGCATGACCGCCACAACAACGACAGAAGCCGGTACACAGCCAAAGACCGCGGGCTGGACAGAATTCAAGCCGACCGCCGTGCTGGTCCTGGCCGATGGCACGGTCATCGAAGGCAAGGGCCTTGGCGCAACGGGCATCTGCGAAGCGGAGGTCTGCTTCAATACCGCGCTCACCGGCTATGAGGAAATTCTCACCGATCCGTCCTATGCCGGCCAGATCGTCACCTTCACCTTTCCGCATATCGGCAATGTCGGCACCAACAAGGAAGACATTGAGGACCTGACCCCGGCCAATCGCGCTGGTGCGGTTGGAGCGATCTTCAAGGCTGATATTACCGCACCTTCCAGCTACCGCGCCGCCGACCATCTCGATCATTGGCTGAAAGCGCGCGGCGTCATTGCCCTCGCCGGTGTCGATACACGTGCCTTGACTGCTCTCATCCGCGAAAAGGGCATGCCCAATGCGGTGATTGCGCATGATCCGAACGGGAAGTTCGACATTCCGGCGCTGAAAAAACGCGCAGCTGCCTGGCATGGTTTGCTCAACCTCGATCTTGCCAAAGAGGTTACATCCGGCCAGAGCTCCGTATGGACCGAAAAGCCATGGGTGTGGAATGAAGGCTTTGACCAGCAAACGGCGCCGGAATTCCACGTCGTCGCTATCGATTACGGCATCAAGCGCAATATCCTGCGGCTCATCGCCGGTCTCGGTGCAAAGATCACCATTCTCCCTGCATCGGCCACCGCTGCAGACGTTCTAGCCTACAAACCCGACGGTATTTTTCTTTCGAATGGGCCTGGCGACCCAGCTGCGACCGGCCAATATGCTGTACCTGCGATCAAGGAACTTATCAAAACCGACATCCCGGTTTTTGGCATCTGCCTCGGTCACCAGATGCTGGCGCTGGCGCTCGGCGGCGATACAAAGAAAATGCATCAGGGTCATCACGGCGCCAATCATCCGGTGCGCGACGACACGACCGGCAAGGTCGAAATCGTCTCGATGAACCATGGTTTTGCCGTCGACGCGGAGTCCTTCCCGGACGGCGTCGAGGAAACCCACGTCTCGCTTTTCGACGGCAGCAATTGCGGTCTGCGTGTCGTGGGGCGTCCGGTCTTCTCGGTTCAGCATCATCCGGAAGCGTCGCCCGGCCCGCAGGACTCACATTATCTGTTCCGCCGGTTCTTCAATCTGATCCGGGAGAGCAAAGGCCTCGAGACGCTGCCCGAGCGGGAACTGCATAATTGAGGATGGCTCTTGTGGTGCGTGGTTCGACAAGCTCACCATGAGGGAAGTTTGCGAACTTATAAGCAAATCTCCAGCGGTCGTGCTAGGGCTTCATGCGGCGCTCCACCTCCCTCATGGTGAGCTTGTCGAACCACGCACACTTGTTTAAGCGACGTCCTTCCCCGTGCTCGCCTTTAGAATGGCAAACCATTGCTGGCGCTCGAGCTCTATATCGAGCGCCGCTGCCATTGCAGCCAGCCGCTCAGTCTTGAGACTGCCAAGAACCGGGATCAGCCGCGCCGGATGGCGCAAGAGCCACGCGATAGCAACGGCCGATATGTCGCCGCCACCCACTTCGTCCGCCACTGCCTTCAAAGCCTCGCGCACGCGTTGTTCTTGCACCCCATCTCCGGTGAACAGACTACCGCCACCAAGCGGTGACCAGATCATCGACGCATAGCGCAGGCGTTGCGCGTGATCGAGACTACCATCAAATAACGGCGTGGTATTCACGACAGACATTTCGATCTGGTTGGTGACCAGGGGGAATGGCAATCGCGAAGCCAGCAGATCGAACTGCGATGGCGAAAAATTGGAAACGCCGACTGCCCTCACCTTCCCTGTCTTGACGACACTCTCAAGTGCGGCCGCTGTTCCATCCGCGTACATCAGCGGATCGGGACGATGGATGAGCAATAGATCGATATAGTCGGTGTGCAGGTTCTTGAGGGAGCGATCCACCGAGGCTTTGATGTGTGCAGCGCTGGTATCGTAATGCTTGATCCGGTTATCAGGCCGTGCATCCGACTTCAGCATGATATCGCATTTGGTGACCAGCTCAATCGCCTCGCGCTTGCCGCCCCAGCGCTTGAGTCCCGCGCCAAATGCCTCTTCAACGCCGTAATTTCCATAAATATCCGCATGATCGAAGCTCGTCATGCCAAGATCGATTGCCGCAGCGATAAGCCTTGCCACACTGTCTGCATCGGGCTTCGGACCGTTCAGCAGGCGCCAGGCCCCAAGAACCAGCCGAGACAGGGTCAGGCCTTGAGCATTGAGCGCAATACGCTTTTCATAGGACATAGAAAAATCACCTCGGTTGGAATAGTTGTTGTTGCGATCAATATATTACCTGCGACCCTTCACGGAACGTGGAAAAATAGGAGTATCGACCATGTCGGAACAGCGCCCGCCCCTGCCTCCGTTCACTCACGAAACCGCGGTGCAAAAAGTCCGCGGCGCGGAGGACGGTTGGAACAGCCGCAACCCCGAGCGCGTATCGCTCGCCTATACGATCGACAGCTATTGGCGTAATCGAGCAGAGTTTGTGGAGGGACGCGAAGCGATTGTGGCTTTCCTCACGCGCAAGTGGAATCGCGAGCTCGATTACCGGCTGATCAAAGAGCTTTGGGCATTCACCGACAATCGCATCGCCGTTCGCTTCGCCTATGAATATCATGACGATTCGGGTAACTGGTTCCGCGCCTACGGCAATGAAAACTGGGAATTCGACGAAAACGGACTGATGCGCAAGCGGTTTGCCTGCATCAACGACCTGCCAATCAAGGAGTCCGAACGAAAGTTCCATTGGGATCGTTCCGGACCGCGTCCGGTGGATCATCCCGGCCTGTCAGACTTGGGGCTGTAATTATGGCGTAGCCGAACGTTCGGACATACGCAGCTAGTCAACTTGATCTTCATCCTGCCTCGTTTGGAGCCAATGCGCCCGGTGCGAGAACCTCGTCCCGGGCGAGTGATGGCTTTTCGACGCGCAGGATGAACGCAAGCAGGCCAATCAGCACGAAAATCCCGCCAAGCACATAGGGCGCCCCGCTAAAGGTGACGGATGCGCCCGGGGCGGTGAAGATGGCGAAAATCTGCGTGAAGATCAGCGGTCCGATAATGTTGGTAATGCTGAACAGGCTGGTCAGCGCCCCCTGCAACTCGCCCTGCTCCGAGGCAGGTACCTTGGCCGAAGCAATACTGCGCATCGCCGGGTCGGCTACGCCTTCGAGGCAGGTCGCGACAATCACGACATAGACGAGCCATCCCTGCCAGGCGCTGGCATAACCGAAGAAACCGAGCGCGGCGAAGGAGAGACCGATGACGGCCGTGCGCCACTCGCCAAACCTGGACACGATGCGAGGCAAGATTAGCCCCATCACGATGGCGCTGCAGAGGCCGTAGATGCCAAGCGACATGCCGATATCGCTTTCGCTCCAGCCATAGCGATAGCTGCCGACATAGGCCCATACAGCAGGATAGGACATATGACCGAGCGTCAGCATGAAGAACACCAGCCCGATCCACAGAATGCCCTTGTGATTGCGCATCTGCTTGAGTGCGCCGAGCGGATTGGAACGCTTCCACTCGAATTTCCGGCGATCCTTCGCGGCAAGCGTTTCCGGCAGGAGGAAATAGGCGGCGACAAAATTGAGAAATGAGATCAGCGCAGCCCCATAAAACGGAATGCGCGGGCCAAACTCGCCAAGGAAGCCGCCGATGATCGGTCCAAGAATAAAACCAATGCCGAATGCAATGCCAAGCAAACCGAAATTCTTGGCACGGTTTTCGTCGGTGCTGACATCGGCGATATAGGCGGAGGCCGTGGAGTAACTGCCGCCGCTGATACCTGAAAGGATTCGGCCAATCAGCAGGATGGCGAAGTTTGGCGCGAGCGCGCAAATCAGATTGTCCATTGCGAACGTAATAACCGACGTCAGCAATATCGGCCGGCGGCCGAAGCGATCGCTCAGATTTCCGATCAGCGGCGCAAAAACAAACTGCATTCCGGCATAGGCGAAAAGCAGCCAACCACCGTAGATTGCCGCATGCCCAACATCCGTACCGGTCAGTTCCTCAAGATATTCAGGCAGGACCGGAACGATGATTCCAATGCCGATAATATCCAGCAGCAGAATCATGAAGACGAGTGTCAGGCCGCGTTTGGCCAGGATCGGGTCAATCATCGGAAAACTCGCAAATGGCGTTTACGTCCGCGATTGACGCGGAAAATCATCATATTCGTTTCGCAAGCGCGAAACAATACGTGAACATGATCAGGAAATCCGCCATTCCGCCACCAGAAAGTGCTTTCAGGGCAAAATCCTCCTGACAGATCCTGTCAATTTGCCTTCATCCGACTTCCGCATCTAGCGCACATAATGGGTCGGCAATGCTGTTGTTACCTTCAATGTTTCCATCGAAACGGAGGCGGATATATCAAAGAATTCGACCTTCTCCACAAGCGCCTTGTAGATATCGTCATAGGCTTCGACGCGCGGCAAGACGAGCTTCAGGATATAGTCGATCGTTCCGGTCATGCGATGCACCTCGACAATTTCGGGAATGTCGATGATTGCCGCGCGAAACTGTTCGAGCCAATCAGCCGAATGACGAGCCGCGCGCACGATCACGAACATCGTTGTCGGCAGGCCGGCGTGTGTGCGATCCAGAAGCACAACCCGCTTGGCGATATAACCATCGTCCTCCAGACGTTGAATGCGCCGTGAACAGGCAGATATCGAAAGGCTCACCCGATCGGCCAGATCAGAGACGGCGAGCGACGCATTCTCCTGCAGCAAATTGAGAATCTTGCGGTCACGATCGTCGAGCATCTCGCCTCTCCAGCAATTTTTCAGCGCATTTGACGAATTGTACGCCTGATTTTTGCCTACTTGCAAGCAACCCTCGCAAACTTTGCGAACACTCGGCGCGCAAGCCGATTTATTATCCTGCCAGAAATCCACTTGGGGAACTTGCAATGCACACTATTGGACTGATCGGCGGAATGAGCTGGGAGAGTACTGCGGTCTATTACCGCCAGATCAATGAAATGGTCCGGGCACGTCTAGGCGGTCTCGCCTCAGCCAAAATCGCCATGCAGTCGCTGGATTTCGCCGAAGTGGTTGCCTTGCAGAAGAGTGATCGCTGGGCCGAAGCTGCAGCCCTTCTCGCCGACGCGGCAAAGAGACTTGAAGGCGCCGGTGCGGACTGCGTCCTGATCTGCACCAATACGATGCACCTGGTGGCTGATGAGGTTGCCGCGTCCGTCAATGTTCCGCTCATCGATATCAGGCATGAAACCGGCCGCACTTTGGCAGCGGCAGGCAAGAAGCGGCCGTTGCTGCTCGCCACCCGCTACACGATGGAACACGGATTCTATGCGGATTATATGCGCGATCAGTTCGGCATCGAACTTGTCGTTCCCAACGAGATCGACCGTGCCAAGGTACACTCTGTGATTTTCGATGAGCTTTGCTGCGGCATCGTCAAGGAAGAGTCCCGCCAAGCACTGGAAAAGATCATTCAGCGCGGCAAGGATGCCGGTGCTGACTGCGTCATTCTTGGTTGCACGGAAATCTGCCTGTCCCTAACCGATGACAATCTCGCATTGCCGGTATTCGATTCGACGACCATCCACTCAAGTGCCGCCGTGGCGCATGCGCTAGGTTTGAATTTTATGAGCGAGCAGGACGCGGTTTAGTTTGCGACGGTTGTAATATTGAAAGACCCCTCCCTGCTGCTGCGCAGCCTCCCTCCCCACAAGGGGAGGGTAACAGCGCTCTATCCTGCTACATTTTTTTACTTCACGCTGCAGTGGTGACAGTCGCGACAGCCTTACCCTCCCCCTTGTGGGGAGGGACGGAGCGAAGCGACGGGGAGGGGTTTTGATTTCTAAATATTGCCGCTGAACGTGTCGCAGCTCTCCAGCTTGCCACTGTCGAAGCCGCGTTTGAACCAGTTGGCGCGCTGGGCTGACGTTCCGTGGTTGAAACTTTCCGGCACGACATAGCCCTGCATCTTTCGCTGCAGCGTGTCATCGCCGATCTGCTGTGCCGCGTTGAGCGCTTCTTCCAGATCGCCCGCCTCCAGAATACCCTTTTGCTTGGTGAAATGCCCCCAGATACCGGCAAAGCAATCCGCCTGGAGCTCGACCCGCACCGACATGGCATTCGAATCCGCTTCGCTCATGTTCTGGCGCATGGCGTTGAACTTCGGCAGGACACCGATCAGGTTCTGAATGTGGTGGCCAACCTCGTGCGCAAGCACATAAGCTTGGGCAAAATCACCGGAAGCGCCGAATTTCTTGTCGAGTTCGTCGTAGAAACTGAGGTCGATGTAAAGCTTCTTGTCACCGGGGCAGTAGAATGGTCCGGATGCCGCGCTGGCAAAACCGCAGGCCGAGCGCACCTGGCCGCTGAACAACACCATGGTCGGCGCTGGGTATGTCTGGCCTTCAGCCTGGAAAATACCGCTCCAGACGTCCTCGGTTTCGGCAAGGACAGTACGTACGAACTGCGTCATTTGATCGTTGTTCTTGACCGACGTATCTCCAGAAGGCGCCTGGCTCTGGCCCGGCACCAGCTGGCCGCCGCCACCACCGGAATCGACGAGGATCTGCATCGGATCGATGCTCGTGCAGAATTTCAGGAACAGGAAAATTGCCGCAAGAATAACGATACCGGAAAATCCGCCGCCCCGCGCCGTGCGCATGCCACCGCCCGGAAAACGGAACCCGCCGCCTTGGCCAATACCGCCGGGAAACCCGCCGCCGCCTTCGCCGCGTTGATCCTCAACATTGTCACTCTGTCTGCGGCCCTGCCAACGCATTTTCCGTCTCCCGATCTCCCGCCGGTCCAACCGACCGATACGCTGCACTTTCAACACTATAGTGCCATATTAGTCTCACGCACGATGCAATTTTTCAACGTACGGCTGCATCGGATACATAGCCAATTTTCGTGACCGATTAATGCAGGCCATAGGTCGCGTGGCGAATAGGAAGAAAACTGCTGCGAAAAACCGTAAAATCGCGCGTTTTTGGGGTTACGCAACGCGCTTCCTTTGCCTATAAGGCAGCCTTAGCCTCGCATTTGGAATTATATGCCTGCCCGTACGGTCAAAACCGTGCGGTTTTTTGTGCAGCCCGCTATTGATAGGAACTGACCATGCCAAAACGCACCGACATCAAATCTATTCTGATCATCGGCGCAGGACCGATCATCATCGGTCAGGCATGCGAATTCGATTATTCCGGCACACAGGCCTGCAAGGCGCTTAAAGAAGAAGGCTATCGCGTCATCCTCGTCAATTCCAATCCGGCAACGATCATGACTGACCCGGAACTGGCGGACGCGACTTATATCGAGCCGATCACCCCGGAAGTGGTCGCCAAAATCATCGCCAAGGAACGACCCGACGCACTGCTGCCGACCATGGGCGGCCAGACCGCGCTCAACACCGCGCTGTCGCTGCGCCGCATGGGTGTGCTTGAGCGCTACAATGTCGAGATGATCGGCGCCAATGCCGAAGCGATCGACAAAGCCGAGGACCGCGCGCTTTTCCGCGAGGCGATGGCCAAGATCGGTCTCGAAACGCCGAAATCCATGTTGGCCAATGCCACCGAAGTAAAGGATCTCGACCGCAAGTTGCACCAAGAACAGCGCGAAGCTGTAAAAGCCAGATATTCCGGCGCCGAACTCGACGCGGCTTTGGACAAGCTTGAGACCGAGTGGCAGCTTGGCGAAGGCGATCGCAAGCAGCGCTATGTTTCCCACGCGCTAGGCATGGCCGGCGCAGCGCTCGATCATGTTGGCCTTCCCGCCATTATCCGTCCGTCCTTTACCATGGGCGGCACCGGCGGCGGCATTGCCTATAACCGCACGGAATTCTACGAAATCATCGGCAGCGGTCTCGACGCATCGCCGACCACCGAAGTCCTGATCGAAGAATCCGTCCTTGGCTGGAAGGAGTATGAGATGGAGGTTGTCCGCGACAAGGCGGACAATTGCATCATCATCTGTTCCATCGAAAACATCGATCCGATGGGTGTCCATACCGGCGACTCCATTACCGTCGCCCCTGCCTTGACCCTGACGGACAAGGAATACCAGATCATGCGCAACGCCTCGATCGCGGTACTGCGGGAGATCGGTGTCGAAACCGGCGGCTCGAACGTGCAGTTCGCAGTCAATCCGGAAAATGGCCGCCTGATCGTCATCGAAATGAATCCCCGCGTGTCGCGTTCGTCCGCCCTGGCGTCGAAGGCGACAGGCTTCCCGATTGCCAAGATAGCAGCCAAGCTCGCTATCGGATACACTTTGGACGAACTTGACAACGACATCACCGGCGGCGCGACGCCCGCTTCGTTCGAGCCCTCCATCGATTATGTCGTCACCAAAATTCCGCGCTTTGCTTTCGAGAAATTTCCGGGCGCCGAACCGACACTGACGACCGCCATGAAGTCGGTCGGCGAAGTCATGGCCATCGGCCGCACCTTCAAGGAATCGCTGCAAAAAGCGCTGCGCGGCCTCGAGACTGGCCTCACCGGTCTTGATGAAATCGCGATCCCTGGCCTTGGCGAAGGCAGTGACAACAATGCCATCCGCGCCGCCATCGGCGTACCGACGCCGGATCGCCTGCGCATGGTCGGCCAAGCCCTGCGTCTCGGCCTCTCAGTCGAAGAAGTTCACGAAGGCTGCAAGATCGATCCATGGTTCCTGGAACAGATGGCCGAGATCATCGCCACGGAAGAGCGCGTGCGCGAGCATGGCCTGCCGCAGGATGCGCAAAACCTGCGCATGCTCAAGGGCATGGGCTTCTCCGATGCGCGTCTTGCCAGCCTCGCCAAGATCGAACCCGGTGATGTTACCAAGCTGCGCAACAAACTGGACGTCCATCCGGTCTTCAAGCGCATCGATACCTGCGCCGCCGAATTTGCTTCGCCGACGGCCTACATGTACTCGACCTATGAAGTGCCGTTTGCCGGAGCTCTCGCCTCGGAAGCGCAGGTTTCCGATCGTAAGAAGGTCGTCATTCTCGGCGGCGGTCCCAACCGTATCGGCCAGGGCATCGAATTCGATTATTGCTGCTGCCATGCCGCCTTCGCCCTGCGCGACGCCGGCTATGAAGCCATCATGATCAACTGCAATCCGGAGACGGTCTCGACGGACTACGACACCTCGGACCGGCTTTATTTCGAACCACTCACGGCTGAAGACGTGCTGGAAATCCTGCGCGTTGAACAGACGGCTGGAACGCTGCACGGCGTCATCGTCCAGTTTGGCGGCCAGACACCGTTGAAGCTTGCCGACGCTCTCGAGAAAGCCGGGATTCCGATTCTCGGCACGTCTCCGGATGCGATCGATCATGCTGAAGACCGCGACCGGTTCCACAAGCTTCTGATCAAGCTCGATCTCAGTCAGCCCAAAAACGGCATCGCCTATTCAGTCGAACAGGCCCGCACCATTGCCGGTGAACTGGGCTTCCCGCTCGTCGTGCGCCCGTCCTATGTTCTGGGCGGCCGAGCCATGCAGATCATCCACGACGAACGCGGCCTGCAGAGTTACCTGCTCGATACGGTGCCGGAACTCGTGCCCGAGGATATCAAGCAGAAATATCCGAACGACAAGACCGGCCAGATCAATACGCTGCTCGGCAAAAACCCGCTTCTCTTCGACCGTTATCTGAGCGAAGCAATCGAGGTTGACGTGGACTGCCTCTGCGATGGCAAGGACACCTGGATTTCCGGCATCATGGAACACATCGAAGAGGCAGGCATCCATTCGGGCGACAGCGCCTGTTCGCTTCCGGTGCATTCACTCTCGGCTGAAACGGTTGCAAATCTCGAAAAGCAAACCGCTGCACTCGCGAAGTCACTCAACGTCATCGGCCTGATGAACGTGCAATACGCCATCAAGAACGGCACGATCTATGTGCTCGAAGTCAATCCGCGCGCCTCACGCACAGTCCCGTTCGTCGCCAAGACCATCGGAACGCCGATTGCCAAGGTTGCGGCGCGTATCATGGCTGGCGAAACGCTGGATGAAGCACTGGCCAATTATGGCGGCAAACCTTCGACCACCGGACGCAAGCATATCGCGGTAAAAGAAGCCGTATTCCCCTTCGCACGTTTTCCCGGCGTCGACACATTGCTCGGACCGGAAATGCGCTCGACCGGCGAAGTCATGGGGCTCGACTATGACTATGCCTTGGCCTTCGCCAAGTCGCAGCTCGGCGCCGGTGTCGACCTGCCCCGCGACGGAACGCTATTTGTGTCGGTACGTGACGAGGACAAGAAGCGCATTCTTGCACCGGTAAAGCGTCTGGCCGCATTGGGGTTCAAGATTCTCGCTACCGGCGGTACGGCCCGTTTCCTTGGCGAAAATGGCGTTGCAGCACAGAAGATCAACAAGGTTCAGGAAGGCCGTCCGCATGTCGAAGATGCCATCCGCAACCGGCAGGTGCAGCTCGTGTTCAATACGACGGATAGTGCGAAGGCGATCTCGGATTCGAAATCACTCCGCCGCGCTACTCTGATGCAGAAGGTACCTTACTACACGACTCTATCCGGAGCCGACGCGGTGGCCGAAGCTATTGCCGCGCTGAAAGCCGGATCGCTGGAGGTCAGGCCGCTGCAGGATTATTTTCTCTGATTGCGCCATCCTGACTGAAATCAAGGTGATCCCGCTCACGGATTCACCCTGCCAATTGCTGTAACAGCCCTGATGTACTATATATGACCATAGGCATATGACTATGGTTGGAATTATGGATCGCAATCAGGTATCGAAGTCCGAGTTCAAGGCCAAGGCGCTTGAATTTTTCAGACAAGTTGAATCATCGGGCGAAAGCCTGGTGGTAACGGATCACGGCAAACCAGTACTCGAGGTGCGTCCTTACCGCGCGATAAAGCGCGACCTGCTTGAAATATTGCGAGGATCGGTGGTGCGGTATGACAGGCCCACTGACCCTGTCGCTGATAACGAGTGGGATGCGGCGCAGTGATCATACTTGATACCCATGTGCTCGTGTGGTGGATCACGGGCGACCCGATGCTGAGCAAGCACGCCGCCGCAGCGATAGAACATGAGCAAGTCAGTGGTGGTGAGATCATTGTCTCGGCAATCTCTGCTTGGGAAATTGCGATGCTCGTGGAGCGCGAAAGGCTCGTTCTGTCGATGGATGTCGACAAATGGCTTGGCGCAGCGGCGGAGATTGAGGCGGTACGATTTGTTCCAGTTGACGTGGCTGTTGCCACTAAATCTGTTGTATTGCCCGGCGCGTTTCACAAGGATCCAGCGGATCGCATGATCGTGGCCACGGCACGCACACTCGCTGCGCCACTGATCACTGCAGATGAGAAAATACGTGATTATATTCACGTGAAAACGATCTGGTGAACCGGCAAGTGAGTGGCGCAGAAAAAAGCGCTTGATCCAAGCAGCCGAGCTCAAACGCCTTCGAGCCCTTCCTCTTCCAATCCATGCCCGGACGGATCGCTTACAAAATGAAGTACCTTGGAGAAGACGTGATCGTTCTTGTCCTCGCGCCCGATGTGCACCACCGTTGATTTCGCCAGATCAACGCGGAGGACAGCCGTAACCCGGCTGAAGGCGTCGTCCTCCATGCCATCCAGCGCCTCATCGATCACGACCCAGGTCGGCTTGTGTAGCTTGAGCCGCGCGAAAGCCAGTGACTGTTGTTCGTCGTCGCTCAATTCCCTGTCCCAGCGTGCCCTGAAATCAAGCATTGTTTCAAGACGGGTCAAGCCCAGTTCGTGCAGCGCCGAGACAAGTTCCTCGTCGGAAAACCCGTCTTTACCGACGGGATAGGACATCGCCTCGCGCAAGCTGCCCGGCGGAAAATAAGGCAGGCGCGGCATGAAGAGGATGTTTGCGTTGGCCGGCAGGCTGACAGTTCCGGCTCCCCAGGGCCAGAGTCCGGCAATGGCCCTGAAAAGTAGTGTTCTGTCGATCCCCGGTTCGCTGGTGATCAAGACACGCTCGCCTTCCTTGACGATCGCCTTCTTTTCTTTCAAGCGGACAGTTGCTCGCGGAGCGGTAATCTTCAGCGAATCGAGAACAATCTGGTTCGTTTCCGACTGCGTGAACTTGATCCGCTGTTCAACGCTGTTCTTGATGTCGGTTGCCTGCACCGCCTGCCGGAATGAAGTCACGCGCAAGAGTGTCGCGCGCCAGTCGGCAATAGCGCCGAAATTGTTGACGAACCATTTCAGGGCATCATGCACCTGATTGAACGCCCCGATCGCTGCCATCAACCCGCCAAATGACAGGTTTCCGGCAAAGTAGACCGGTGCTGCCACAAGAATGGGCGCGACAATAGTGATCCAGCCATAACCGGACGTGACCCAAGTGAGCTGTGTCAGCGCCGTGACCAGCAAGCGGATTGCAGCGAGGAGGCTGTCAATATCAAAGCCGATCCGGCGATTCTCGTCCGCCTCTCCTCTATAGAGCGAGATCGCATCGATATGCTCATTAACCCGCATCAGCGAAAAACGTAGCTCGGACTCCTTTTGGTAGCGGTCCGCGTTGTACCGGATCAACTTACGTCCAACGAGCCAGCTGAGCCACGATGCAGATGCGGCATATAGGATAGCTGCCCAGACCATATAGCCAGGGATGGAGAAACTATAACCAGAGATATTGAAGACGAAACCACTGGAAAATGTCCACAGCACTCCGATGAAGCTCACCAGCAATATCGAGGCCTGCAACAATCCAAACCCGAGATCGGTCGACATCTCCGACAGATGGCGCGCATCTTCGTGCAGACGCTGGTCGGGGTTGACGCCAATCGGTCCGGAATTGGACAGTTTGAATGCCCGGCGGGGCTCCAGCCATTCACCAACGAGATCCCGGGTCAGTCCTTCGCGCAATTTCAACCGCGTCATCTGGTTGAGCCAGGTTTGTGCCACGTTGAAAACGAGAAGAACCGAAGCAATTGCGAAAAACACCATCAACTGGTCGACGAAGGCCGGGAAATCCCGCCTGGACAATGAGTCATAAAACGGGACGTTCCATCTGTTCAGCAGTACCTGCCCCGCCGATGTGACGATGATGATACTGACGACACCGAGGACCATGAGAATCAAACGGTTGCGAACCGGCGATATCCAGTAGATATCTGCAATGACGCGCAGCTGGGAAAGCAGCCCGGCCTCCACTTCGCCCGCGACGGAGGTGGCGGTGGATCGGCTCTGTTTCTGCTCCGCCATGAGTCTCCCCCGTGGACGACCGCGATTCGGCCAGTTCACATTAGCATCTACTATGAAAACACGTCGGATAGCGCACTGGAATTCAACAGGGAATGTAGGGCCAAAATTTGCTCATGCAACCCGCTGCACTTAACCCTGACGATAAACCCATTTGAATACGGCTTGTTTTGGGGCAAATTCTGTCATATGTAATCGGCATCGATTTTATCGGTCGAGTGACTTTGCGACCTGCGTAACCCGTTGCGCTTCCTGATGAACTCCATTGCATAGGTTCGATTCCCTGGGCCGCAAATGTGCTTGCTGCCTGTCTTATATATCTGAAAGGAACTTCCCATGGCTTCGGGAACAGTGAAATGGTTCAACAGCACTAAGGGCTACGGTTTCATCCAGCCCGATACTGGCGGTGCAGACGTATTCGTCCATATTTCCGCTGTTGAACGCGCAGGTTTGCGCGGTCTCAATGATGGCCAGAAGGTCAATTACGAGATCGTACAGGACCGTCGTTCAGGCAAGTCGTCTGCTGACAACCTTAG
Organism: Phyllobacterium sp. LjRoot231; assembly: GCF_964253365.1. Lineage (NCBI taxonomy): Bacteria > Pseudomonadati > Pseudomonadota > Alphaproteobacteria > Hyphomicrobiales > Phyllobacteriaceae > Phyllobacterium > Phyllobacterium sp. LjRoot231. Next base: position 1,970,502 of record NZ_CAXUQT020000001.1, on the reverse strand, counting down.
CGTTGCTGGCTGATAACCGCATACGGGAATCGTCTGATTTCTGAACGCACATAAGTTTAAAAAGGCGGGATTTTCATCCCGCCTTTTTTTGCATTCAATCCGGCAGCCATGTGATCGGAACGTGACCTTCGTCGCCGGCGACACGGCTCAGCCATTTAGCAACCGATGGATAGGCGGAGAGATCATATCCGCCACGATTGGCCTCGTGTGTATAGGCATAGAGCGCAATGTCGGCGATGCTCATCGTACTGCCTGTGAAATAAGGCGTTTTCTGCAATTGGCTTTCCATGACAAGCAGCGCCTTGTTGCCGCCTTCAAGTGTTGCCGCCAGACGTTCGGGCGTGGCATCCTTTGCCCGCTCCGGATACACCAGCAGCGCCCGGCGAACCGCGATGTTTGGCTCATGGGTATATTGCTCGAAGAACAACCATTGATACATCAACGCTCGCTCGTAGGCATCCTCGGGAACAAAGCGGCTGCCTTCGGCCAGATGAAGAAGAATGGCATTCGACTCGGCGAGAAACCGTCCGTCGTCGAGCTCAAGCAATGGCACCTTGCCGTTCGGATTCTTCGCCATGAATTCAGGTTTGCGTGTTGAACCATCGGTTGAAGAAATCGAAATGTGCTCGAAAGGTATCGCCAATTTCGCCATTAAAAGCCGTGGCTTATAGCAATTCCCGGAATCTGGCTGTGAATATAATTTCGGCATGGCGCTGGTCTCCTGTGGCGGCGGGTTAGAGCCTTTTGAGAATTCAGCCTGATGAGACAGATGGTGTGATTTTCAAGAACCGGAGCGCAGTGGACGTTAAGTCCATGAGCACTGGAAGCGCAGAAAATCGCATCAGATGTCCATCAGGGTGGAGGTATCGAACGGCGCGAATATTTCCGCTACTGCACGATATGTCCAATCATTTCGATTGAAGGATCGTGTGAGCATCGCTGATGTTTCCGGCGTTCGATGTCACACCCTGCACAGAAAGTGCATAATGTGAAGCCTCATGATCATGCTTTTACTTGCGATTCGCCGGCCATTGCGACATAGCAGGCGCGCAAACCGTCTACCGGTAATCAAACCTGCTTCAGGAGAACGATACCATGGCATTCCTCGCCGACGCCCTTTCCCGTGTGAAGACTTCCGCAACGATTGCAATCACTCAGAAAGCACGCGATCTGAAAGCCGAGGGACGGGACGTCATATCGCTATCGGTTGGCGAGCCGGATTTCGATACGCCTGACAACGTCAAGGAAGCGGCCATCGCCGCTATCCGGCGCGGCGAGACCAAGTACACTCCTGTGTCCGGCATTCCGCAGTTGCGCGAGGCCATCGCACGCAAATTCAAGCGCGAGAACGAACTCGACTACAAGGCGAGCCAGACCATTGTTGGCACCGGCGGCAAGCACGTCATTTACAACGCGCTGCTCTCCACGTTGAACCCAGGCGATGAAGTGATCTGCGTCGCGCCCTACTGGGTGAGCTATCCGGAAATGGTCGCCCTTTGCGGCGGAACGCCGGTCATCGTCTCGGCTGTGCAGAAGAATGAATTTAAGCTGCAGCCTGAAGATCTGGAGCGTGTCATCACGCCGAAGACCAAATGGATCATCATGAACTCGCCTTCCAACCCGTCCGGCGCTGCCTATAGCTGGGACGAGATGAAGAAGCTGACCGATGTCCTTATGCGTCATCCGCATGTGTGGGTCCTGACCGACGACATGTACGAGCATCTGACCTATGGTGACTTCAAATTCGTAACGCCTGTGCAGGTCGAGCCAAATCTCTATGACCGCACGCTGACCATGAACGGCGTGTCGAAAGCCTATGCCATGACTGGCTGGCGTATCGGCTATGCGGCCGGCCCGATCGAATTGATCAAGGCCATGGATATGGTGCAAGGGCAGCAGACGTCCGGGACGAGCTCCATTTCGCAGTGGGCTGCTGTTGAAGCGCTCGATGGAACACAGGCGCACCTGCCGGTTTTCAAGAAGGCGTTCGAAGGCCGTCGCGATCTCATCGTATCTATGCTCAACCAGACCAACTTCCTCGAATGTCCAAAGCCGGAAGGCGCGTTCTACGTCTATCCTTCCTGTGCGGCGGCAATCGGCAAGACGGCGCCATCCGGCAAGGTCATCACAACCGACGAGGATTTCGTCAGCGAACTGCTGGCGACGGAAGCGGTTGCGGCGGTGCATGGATCGGCATTCGGTCTCGGACCGAACTTCCGCATCTCCTATGCAACGTCCGATGCCAACCTCGAAGAGGCCGGCAAGCGCATTCAACGCTTCTGCGCCAACCTTCGCTGAGAAATAAACTGATAAAAATCAGGGGCCTAATGGCCCCTTTTTCATTCTTCAAACACGGTCCTTAGCTTCGCAAGCGTTGTGTTGAGCGTGGTGCTGGAAACCCGGCCCAGTTTTTTGACCAGGCGCTGCTTGTCGATTGTACGGATTTGGTCGAGGAGCACCAGGCCGTCCTTGCCTTGAAACCGCAGAGCAACTCTAAAGCCAGCAGGACGACTGCCCGTTGTCATTGGGGCAGCAATAACCGTACGCAGATGATCATGCATTTCCGGTGGTGAAATCACAATGCAGGGTCGGGTTTTCTGTATTTCACTGCCGATGGTGGGATCAAAATTGATTAGCCAGACATCGCCACGATTCACCATGTCAATTCGCTGTCATCTTCGTTGGAGAACTCCGGCCACACCAAGGCGTCGTCGTTGTTTTCTGCGATTCTTTTCGCATCTTCGGCCCAGCCAGCACGCGGTGTACCACGTACGGGGGTAATGATGATGCGACCATCTTCAACAAGCAGATCAACCTCGTCGCCCGGCTGAGAGCCGATTTCAACAAGGAACGGTTTGGGAATAATGATTCCAGAGGAGTTCCCCATTTTCCGGACAGCACTTCGCATTACCGATCTCCCGTTACAACTTTGTTGTAACATACCACCGATCAATGATGACGTCATCTAAAATGAAAGCGAACCATTGAATCAACATACCCCTGAAAAGAAAAGAGGCCGGACAATTGCCCGGCCTTAAGTTTTGAAGGTGCCGTTTCCGGCTATACCTCCAGAGGGGAACACTTGCGGGCGCGCAATGGGAGGAGGAGACGCACCGGCAAGTGAGGTGGATATGAGCCCTTTGACCGTTTCCCGCAACATCCAATTGTGCAACGCACCCATGCGTTTGGTGCATACCGGCAGGAACATGCGAAATATTGGAATCTCACACGCCTGATCCCGCGCATAGGACAAACCCATGCTGCGAACAGGCATGACATTAGAAAGAAAAACTTTTCGGAAAATGCCGGAATAGTAAGCTTAGTACGACCAGGTGCGCGCTTTCGAGAAAAGGAAATCTCGAAACACGTGCAATTTGGCGGCGTTTTTGATTCCTTCGGGATAGCAAAAGAACGTGTCGAACGACGGCAATTCCATCTCCGGCAAAAGCCGGACAAGCGTCGAATCCTTCTCCACCATATAATCCGGCAGCACGCCGATACCGACACCCTTTTGTATGGCACGCTTGATCGACAAGAGGTTGTTGATCTGCAGGACAGCGGGTCTCAAATTGCCATCCGTCCGGCCGATCACCTCCAGCCAATTGAGATTGGTGAGATAAGACGGCGCGGGCTCGCCGAAACTGACAATGCGATGGGTATCGATTTCCTCGATACTTTCGATCTTGCCATATTTGGCGATATAGGCCGGTGACGCGTAGACATGCATGTGCACGGTAAAGAGCCGCCGCTGGATCAGGTCCGGCTGCTGCGGCTGACGCAGGCGAATAGCGCAATCCGCGTGACGCATCGTCAGGTCGAGTTCTTCATTGTCAAAGAGCAACTGCAACTGAACTTCCGGATAGAGCTCGATAAATTCCTGCACGCGCTCGATCAGCCAGCCGGAACCGAGGCCGACCGTTGTCGTCACCCGCAATTTACCCGACGGCCTGTCCTTGCTCTCTGTCAGGCGAGAGCGGACATTCTCCAACTTCATCAGGACTTCATGGGCGGTGCGGTAAAGCACTTCGCCCTGCTCGGTCAGGATAAGACCGCGAGCATGGCGGTGGAACAACGGAACGCCAACATCCTGCTCAAGCGCACTGACTTGACGGGAAATGGCCGATTGCGACAGATGCAGCGTCTCGGCGGCATGGGTGAATGACCCCGCCTCCGCAGCAGCATGAAATATTCGCAATTTGTCCCAATCAAGCGACATCGCGCAGTCTCTCCCCCAATCCGGCCACGCACATCGAGACCGGCTCTATACTAACGGCTGCTATTCGGCAGCTTGACGCACTGGTTCCTGAGCAGCCAGCCAACGTTCGGCTTCGAGTGCTGCCATACAGCCCAGCCCAGCGGCGGTGACCGCCTGACGGTAGATGTCATCCGTAACGTCACCGGCGGCAAAGACGCCCGGCACATCCGTTGCGGTAGAATCGGCTGCGGTCCAGAGATAGCCATTCGGCTTATGTTTGAGTTGCCCCTTGAAAAGCTCAACCGCCGGCGCATGACCAATGGCGACGAAAACGCCATGTGTTGCCAATTCCGTGGTTTCACCCGTTTTCACATTCTTCAAGCGTATGCCCGACACCGATGCAGGCATGGGCGCTTTGGCTTCTGTTCCCGTGATTTCGTCAACGACGTTATCCCAGATAACTTTGACATTTTCTTTGGCGAACAGGCGGTCCTGCAGAATTTTTTCCGCGCGGAAATGATCGCGGCGATGCACGATCGTGACCGACTTGGCGAGGTTTGCCAGATAAAGCCCCTCTTCCACGGCAGTATTGCCACCGCCAACGACCACCACGTCCTTGTTGCGATAGAAGAAACCGTCGCATGTGGCGCAAGCGGAAACGCCGAAGCCCATAAAGGTTTGCTCTGTCGGAATGCCAAGCCATTTCGCCTGCGCACCTGTAGCGATGATCAGCGCATCGCACGTATACTGTGTGCCGCCATCACCGATGAGCCGGAACGGGCGAACGGAGAGGTCAACTTCCGTGATGATGTCGTGGATGATCTCGGTGCCCACATGTTCGGCCTGGATCCGCATCTGCTCCATCATCCATGGGCCTTGCACCGTATCGGCATAGCCCGGATAATTTTCCACGTCGGTCGTGATCATCAGCTGACCACCCTGCTGCAGGCCGGCGACGATGACAGGCTTCAGGTTTGCGCGAGCCGCATAGATCGCCGCGGTATAGCCCGCGGGACCGGAACCGATGATAAGAACGGGCACATGGCGCTGTGACATAACAAGACCTTGAAGTGATATCTGTTTGACATACTAGAGATGGCACGAACTACCACGCTCTTTCAACGACTATAAAGTAGTGGTTCAGCACCCTTTGTTGCAAGGTCTTCGCTCAACATAGACGGGTTAGCCACAGCTTGTGGCGGAAGAGCGGCGTTTCCACGCGATTTGTGGAACCTGTTTGCAACCGTCACGGGATGTGATTACACAGCATGGGGAATCGCCTATGGTGACCGCAATTCTCTTGAGACAGGATAGAATATGCCTTTAAAGGCGGACCTCGACGCGATCGACTGGAAAATCCTGAAACAATTGCAGGACAATGGCCGCATCACCAATGTGGAACTGGCCGAGCGCGTCGGCATATCGGCACCGCCCTGTCTGCGCCGCGTTCGCAAACTCGAAGAAGCCGGCATCATCCAGGGCTATCGCGCTATCCTGAATGGCGCGATCCTCGGACAGGACATCGTCGCGTTCTGCATGATCCGCCTGCATCGCCAGTCGGATGCTGACCTGAAGAATTTCGCCGAAAAAACCAAGAACTGGACACTTGTGCGCCGCGCCTGGATGGTTTCCGGCGAGTCCGACTTCCTGCTGCATTGCGTCGCGAGCGATCTGAGCACGTTTCAGAATTTCGTCATCGAGGAATTGACCTCGACGCCAAATGTCGATTCCGTCCGCACCTCCCTGACGATCCGTTCGGTCAAGAATGAACCGCTGATGGTGCTCTAATAACGTCGGAACCGGCTGTAGAGGTAGAGCGTCACGCGGTACCAGGGGCGCAGGACTTCCCGCTTCAGCCGTCCAGGCAACGTCTTGTTCTTACCCTGAACGACCGACCCGCCAAGATCGAAATCGATCTCGCGAATGGTGATCGGCCGCGCTGACAATACACGTATGGGATGCAGCCAGCGCATCTGGATCGTCGTATCCACCGGCCTGTCGAAGCGTTCCGTCGCGGCAAGAAGCGCAATCGCCGCCTTGCGTCCGACGAGTTGCATCTGCATTCCAAGGCCAGGCAGTTCGGGATGAATGATAGAGTTCGCACTTTCGCGCGCGACCTCGGGTCCTGCCTCGCCCCGCGGCCATCTCGGAAAGCGGATATAATCTTGTGGTTGCACCGTGTCGATTGCCAGCTTCAACTGTGCGGCGAAAGCATCGTCCACCTCGACATCGTCCTCGATGATGAGACCTGCATCGAGCTTGCGATCGACAATTGTCTGCCACGCTTTGCGATGCGACAGGAAGCAGGCGACTTCGGATTTCCGCAGCTCGAACGGGTAATACGGACTGTGCAGCGAGCGCGTATAGACGGCGGCAATGTCGCCTTCACTCATGTTGAGAGCGTCCACCGCGTCTACGACCTCCGCAGCTACAGGCAATCGCTCCAACAGTCCGCGAACGTGTTCACCGCGCTTTGCCGCGCGCTCAAGATGGATGATGAAGGCCGCAACACTCACGATTTCAATCCGGCGGCGAAAAGCCGCTCGTAAACTTCGCCAATACGGCCGGCTTCCTTCTGCAATGGAAAGTTCTGGTGGACATGGGCAAGTGCCAGCTTTCCCGCTTCTTCGCACATCGCGGGATCGGCCAGATAAGGCGCAAGTGCCTGTTCAAGTGCACGACCATCGCCAGCGGGAACCACAGTTCCAGTTCCCGGCTCGATCATCTCGGCATAGGCCCCGGCATCGCTCGCCACCACCGCAGTTTGCGAAGCCATCGCCTCAAGCGGCGTTAGCCCAAAACCTTCATTGCGCGAAGGTGCCACGTAGAGCGTCATCCGGCGATACCAGGGGCGCACATCGGGCACCTCGCCCAGAAACAAAATGCGATCCTCAAGCCCCGCTTTCGCAATCCTGTCGCGCAATGTCTGCTCGAAGCCCTTGAATTCAGCCGTGGTCCGGCCGGTCATCACCGCGGTCCATTCGGGGTAGTGCGGCAATAGATTGATCATCGCATCGACGAAAAGATCGGTGCCCTTCGAAGGTCGGATGCGTCCCGAACAGCCAACGAGATAACGTCCCGGAAGTCCCGACGCTGCAAACCTGTCGTCGTCGTTGCGGGGCGGATGGAACAGCTCGGTATCGATGCCGTGCAGGATCACCGTGTGCGGCACCTTCAGATAACTGCCCGACTTGCCACTCGTTGCGATCACGGCATTCATCCGCCGGATCAGCCACTTGGTGAAAGGCCTGTGGTCGCGCTGGGCAGCGGAGGTGAACAACAGCCTCAACCGCATGCGCAACACATGGCGCATGAGAATACCGGCAATCATTTCATTGTTGCGGCGAGCGTGCCAGATGCGGAATGGCCTGTTCTTCGGCTTGAACCATAATCCCGGGAGCGCGGACCATCCGATACTCGGCAGGTCTGCTGGCAGACCGGGGCCCATTGTCACGATCTTCAGACCTTGGGCCCGCTGTAGCGGAACGAGTTGAATGATAGTCGAGGTGACCCCGGAAAGCTTGCGCTTGAAATTCGGAGCGATCACCTCGACGTTGCTCACGGCATCCAAAGACACCGGATTAAACGAATCTGAAACCGATGATTTCGTAAGACCGGGCACCACCGGGTGCGATGACTTCGATAGTCTCGCCTTCGCTCTTGCCGATCAGCGCACGCGCGATCGGCGAGGAAATGGAGATACGGCCAGCCTTGGGATCAGCTTCCTGATCGCCGACAATCTGATACACCTTTTTCTCTTCGGTATCCTCATCGATCAGATGGATTGTCGCGCCAAATTTGATCTTGCTGCCCGACAGCTTCGAAATATCGATGATTTCTGCGCGGGCCGTATAATCTTCCAGCTCGCCGACCCGGCCTTCATTGTGGCTCTGGGCTTCCTTGGCGGCATGATATTCGGCGTTTTCCGAAAGGTCGCCATGGGCGCGCGCTTCCGAAATCGCCTGAATGATACGTGGACGTTCTTCCTGCTGGCGCCAGCGCAATTCCTCCTTGAGCTTGTCGAATCCAGCCTGAGTCATCGGGACCTTTTCCATGCCCTCTCCTTTCGTAGTCAATGTCGAAGGGCGATCGATCGATGCCCCTCGACACAAAAAGAAAACGGTCGCCGAAGCACAAGACTCCGGAACCGTTCAGTCATTCGTACCTTAATATAGCACCGTTTCCGGCGATTTCACGCAGAAAGTGGAAAATGTCGCACGAGCGGAATTTGTGCCGGCAAATTAGCGCCGATGGCCGGACCATTCACACCACTGTGAGACGACCGGCTTGAGGGATGTGTGCAAAATGCTGCATCACTCGATCGAGCGAAGGAGGATCGTCGCCAATGAAACGAACAGCGAGCGTTGTATCCGCAACCTTATATGCCGTGCTGCTGGCCTTTGCTCCGACTGCTTCTGCCAAGGATTACAAAACTGAAACGGTGACCCTCTCTGCTGAAACGATTGCAGATGGACTTGATCATCCGTGGGGCCTCGCCTTCCTTCCTGATGGCGCACTCCTGGTGACGGAGCGCGGTGGTACGATACGTATCGTCAAGGATGGCAAGGTATCGAAGCCAGTTGCCAATGTTCCCAAGGTCGTCGTCAAGGGCGAAGGCGGTTTGCTTGATGTCGCGCTTGCAGCGGATTTCGCCAAGAGCGGAACGATCTATTTCAGCTACTCTGAACCACGCCCAAATGGCGCCGGCACGGCAATGGCGCGTGCCAGGCTCGTTCGCAATGGAGACGGCGCCGAGCTCGACAATGTATCGGTTCTGCTCTCCGTCAAGAAAAGCACCACGAAATCCGCGCATTTCGGTTCACGCATCCTTGTGGCACCAGACGGAAAGCTGTTCGTTACGATCGGTGACCAAGGCACCATGCAGCGCTCACAGGATTTCAAGGACGAGGCAGGTTCTGTCCTTCGCATCAATGCCGATGGCACCATCCCGGCGGACAATCCATTCGCTGACGGCAAGAAAGGCCTGCCTGAAATTTGGTCCAAGGGCCACCGCAATCCCCAAGGCGCGGTTTGGGATCCGGTTACCCGCTCGCTATTGACAATCGAACACGGCGCCAAGGGCGGCGACGAAATCAATGAGCCTCAGGCGGGTAAGAATTACGGTTGGCCGGTCATAACCTACGGCGTGGACTATTCGGGCGCGAAAATCGGCAAGGGCACCCATGCAAAAGGTTATGAACAGCCGCTATACTATTGGGACCCTTCGATCGCTCCCTCCGGGCTCGCGGTATATGAAGGATCAATGTTTCCCGAATGGAAGGGCGACCTCCTGGCTGGTGCTCTCAAGTCTCAGATGCTCGTCCGCCTGGACCGCGACGAAAAGGGCGCCATAAAAGGCGAAGAACGTATGCTGAAGGGCGAGTTCGGACGCATTCGCGATGTGCGCGTAGCGTCTGATGGTTCGATTTACCTTCTCACCGACGAAAGCGACGGGAAAATCATCCGGCTGACACGCGCATAACGCTTCGACCACCCCTTGCCGCCATGAACCGCAATCGGTAGAGAGCAATCGATGATGCGGATCTTGGATGACCGCTCCATTTCGCGGGATTCTCATGACGCACGGACGTGCCAATACTTTACTGCTTTTCGCCGGAGCGATCTGGGGCTTTGGCTTCGTCGCCCAGTCCAGCGCGATGGGCAGCGTCGGGCCGTTCATGTTTGTCACCCTGCGCTTTTTCCTCGCCGCCCTGACCATCATACCCCTCGCCTTTCGCGAAGCGAAGGCTGCACCGGCAAAACTCACACGCGCGGACTATTACGGGTTTTTCTTCATCGGCGTCCTGCTCTTTTCCGGAGCCGCGCTGCAGCAGGTCGGCATGCAGACCACGTCCGTAACGAACGCCGGGTTTCTGACTGGCTTGTATGTTGTTATGGTGCCGTTTCTTGCCGTCATTCTGTTTTGGCAGTGGCCGCATCCGGTTGTCTGGCCTTGCGCTTTGACGGCACTTACTGGCATTTATCTGCTATCCGGCGGACGTCTGGAAGGGCTGACCGTTGGTGATTGGCTCATCGTCGCCTGCGCGATATTCTGGGCACTGCAGATCATTTTTATCAACCGCATCGGCATGAGAAGCGGCAGGCCGATCATGTTGTCGTTTGTTCAGTTCATGGTCTGCGGCATGCTTGGGCTTGTGGCGACATTGTCGATCGAGCGCACTGAACTCTTCTCGATCGTTGCAGCCGCCCCCGAAATCCTCTTTGCCGGCGTGATCGCATCCGGCGTCGGCTTCACACTCCAGGCGGTTGGACAGCGCTTCACTACGGCTCCGCAGGCAGCAATCATGCTGTCCTCCGAGGCGCTTTTTGCAGCGCTTTTCGGCGCAATATTGTTGGGTGAGCGCATGTCACTTCAGGGCGTGACAGGTTGCGCCCTCATCTTCATGGCGATGATTGCCGTCGAACTGATACCCGCTTTGCGCAGCCGAGCTACCCTCAGGCCTTGAAGATCAGCGTCGCGCCGCCGGCTATCAATGCGAAACCGGCTACGTGCTGCCACGTGAAGGATTCCTTCAGGTAAAAGACCGAGAACAGGCTGAAAACAACCAGCGTGATGACTTCCTGCATGGTCTTGAGTTCAGCCGTCGAATAGACCGTGTGTCCAATACGGTTTGCCGGCACGGCGAGCCAATACTCGGCCAATGCGATGCCCCAACTGATGAAAACCACGGGCGTGAGTGACGCAGTCGGATATTTCAAATGGCCATACCAGGCGAAGGTCATGAACACATTCGACGCGATAAGAAATACAATCGGTGTGATTGAGGGTGAAAGCCAGGTTGGCATAATGGTTCTTTCGGGAGGAAGTAGAGACTTTATGCGGCCATTCCAGATGAACCGCTGATTGCAGCAAAATCAAGCCGCTTCAAGGAAAAATGGCGCCACATTTCCGACGCACACCTTAAGATGGTGCTGACCTTTCCTTTACAATTTTCCTCTATTTTTACGTGCATATGCCTGCGTAACGGGCGAAGGGGATGTGGTGACATGAGTATTGCGTTGTCGTCCGCCGCGCGTTTCAGGCGCCTTTCGATCGTGCTTGTCCTTTTCACGTCCACGGCGCTGAGTGGTTGCGGTATGGGCGATGTGCGGCGACCCATGGCGGATGTCGGCAGCGCGGACACGTCGGTGGCCAGCCAATCGCTTGCAAGCGAAGAAAACACGCAGGTCGCCACCGAGGAAACCCAGCCTCTATCCACCCCGCAGTCGGGCGAATTCGCCGCGCAAGAGCCCGAGGTGCCATCTGTACCCAACGCCAGCCAGCAGCCGGATGCAATTGTCGTGCCGGACGCCGCGCAGGTCGCGGAGCCGAAACCCTACTCTTTGCCGGAATCCGAGCCGGCCTCCGACGATGCCGAAAGCTACGGCTATCCGGGTGGTATCCGCGATCCCATTGCGCGCAGCGAAAGCGCGTTTGCCATGTCAGGCAGCGAGATTGCCTGCTGTACTCAGCTTAAACAACTTGGCGTTGTGTTTCAGGAACGGCAACCAATCAATGATAGCGGCGTCTGCCGGATCGACCATCCGCTGACCGTCAGTGGATTTTCCAGCGGGCGCATCAGGCTGAAGCCGAGTGCCACGCTGAATTGCCAGATGGCACTCGCCTTCGCGCGCTGGGTCAAAGGCGATCTCGTGCCCTCCACCCGTATGCGCTATCTTTCCGGTGTCAACACGATCCATCAGGCTTCGAGCTACTCCTGCCGGACAATGAGCAATCAGCGCGGAAGAAGCATGTCTGAACATTCCAAGGGCAATGCACTCGATATTGACAAGATCACGCTCAACAATGGCAAGGATATCCTGGTGCAGAAGCCCGGCTGGTTCTCATTCCGCCAGCGCGGGCTGTTGAATACTGTCCGCTCGGATGCCTGCGATTATTTCACCACGGTTCTCGGCCCTGGCTATGACAGGTTTCACCGCACGCATTTCCATTTTGATCTGATGCAACGCCGTAGCGGACACCGCGCCTGCCGCTGACGCCGCCTTTACCCTCCCCCTTGTGGGGAGGGTGGCGAAGCGGGCACCTTTGACCCTTCCTAAATCCAACTTTTATGGCGCTCTAGTGCTCAACGGGGTTGTCGGCCTCCACCCGGCCAAAATATTCCCAGATGGTGACGACGATAAGAATGCCGCTGGTCAGGGCACCAAGCAGTAATGGCGACAATGCCGCAGCAAAGAAAGCAAGGATCGCGCACAATCCCAGGCCAATCATATGAGACAGTGGCGGCCTTCCTGCGATATAAAACTTGAACAGCAGGTTACCGGTCAGATAGAGCGCCGTACCACCAATTGACGTCCAGATCGTTGCAGCGTCCGAATGCCCCGTCGGATGCGCGAGAACGAGTTCATCCGACACCGCAACGACGATAATACCTGCGACAAGCAGAATGTGCACATAAGTATAGGCAACGCGGGCGATTTTGCCGGGATCATCGGTCGCCGCAATCTTGTGATGGGCAGCCGATTGTCCGACGTTGAAGTAAACGAGCCACATGGCAACAGACGCAACGAAAGTCGTCAGAAATGCGGAAAACGAGATGAAATTCCATTCCTGATCCGTGAAAGTGGCCCCAGAAACAAGGATTGACTCTCCAAGCGCGATAATGATGAACAGCGCAGCCCGCTCGGCCATGTGATTGCCATCCACGTCCCAATCTTCTGTCGAAGATGCGCCAAGAGCGGGGGTCCAGAAGCCAAAGGCAGGTCCGAGCAGTTCAATTCCCAGTGCAATCGCCCAAAGGAAAAGCCGGCTCTCCGGTTCGACGAAACCGCCGGCGATCCAGAACGAGCCCGACACGGCGAGCCAGATCGTGATCCGCAGGAAATTCCGGTAATTGGACTGGTTGTGCTGCCGCAGCGCCCAGATCATGAATATTGATCGGCCAAGTTGCATGAAGACGAAAGCGCAAGCGAACACCAATCCGCGGGCCCCGAAGGCCGTCGGAATCGACGTCGAAAGTACAAGCCCGGCGAGCATCAGCACGAACAGCATGATTCGTACCGGCGGTGTTGCCGGGTCGAGCCAATTGGTGCACCACATCGTGTAGACCCAGACCCACCAGATCGCTGCAAGGATCAATGCACTCTCGATGAGACCTTTGAGGCTCAGATCGTGCAGGAGCAAGTGCGATATCTGCGTGATGGCGAAGACGAATACGAGATCGAAAAAGAGTTCGACGAAGTCGACTTTCGCGCTGTCCGCTTCATCGCGCTTGCGAGAGTAGTCTTGAATTGCTCCGAAAAAAGCCACGTTTTTGCCCCAATTTTTCATGCGATTTTTGCTCAAAATGGAATGCTTTTTACCAAAAATGAAATGCTTTTCTCCTGAAGCGGCGCAGGAACTGATCGACAGTTAACTGCATCGGAATGAAAGTGTCATCCAGGGACGACCTAAAACAGGGGGAAAGTCGAGCTGAAAAGTTCTCAGCTGAGAACTTATTCCTATTTAAGCTCCGGACAAACAGCCCTTGCCAATGTCTTTTCTGACCCTGTTCAATGTGGTGATCCGCAAAATTACAGGATGAAGAAAATGGCTTTCATGGACCGCTATCCGATTATAGTTCGGCGGAAGATCAGTCTGCTTCCATCGCCTTCATGACGCCCGATCATCCCTCCGCACCACCCGGTTCCGAGAGCTTCAGCGGAACAGGCATGTGTTTTGAATTGCAGGTAGAGGACGCCAGGGCAACGTTTGAAAAGATCAGCGCTACTGGTCTGAAAATCGAATATCCGCTGACGGACGAGCCTTTCGGTCAGCGCCGTTTCGGGTTTCATGATCCCTCCGGCCTGTGGATCGACATCGTTGAACAGATCGAATCCGAGGCCGGTTTCTGGGGCAAGTACATGATCGGCAGCCAGCTTTAACGCTCTCCTGGCACCGGCGTCGGCTTGCCTTCCTTGTCGAGGGCAACCATGACGAAATCCGCATGGGTGACGCGTTCCATCAAATCCGACAGGTAACGTTGCGCCCAGGCTTCGACTTTCAAGGTGATTGAAGTCCGGCCGACATGATCGATGTGGGTATAAACGCAGAGTGTATCGCCGATCTTTACCGGCTTGGCGAAGGACATTTCCTTGACTGCAGCCGTTACAACCCGGCCTCGTGCGCGCTCTGCCGCCCTGATACCGCAGGACAAATCCATCTGTGCCATGACCCAGCCGCCGAAAATATCGCCCGCCGCGTTGGCATCCGCCGGCATTGCGAGAGTACGCAGGGTCAGTTCGCCGAGCGGCTTCGTCTCTTCGGTCAATTGATATCTCCATCGATCATTGCAGATTTGCCGCATGATGCGGTGCAGCAGCCGATTTGAAAAGGGGCCACCGCAAGAACTGTCGGAAACCCGACAGACCGGGTCGTTGCGCGGTTTCGGCATTGCACATGCTCTGGCCTAGTCTGATCGGGTTAGCGAGCGTCCGGAGGGATCATGAAAATCACCGATGTCAAAACCTTCGTGGTCGGCAATCCCCCGCCATCCTTTGGTGGCACCTGGTTCCTCTTCGTCAAGCTCACTACCGATTCCGGCGTTGTCGGCTATGGCGAGGCCTACAACTCAACCATCAGCCCGCAAGTGATGCGCAAGGTAATCGAAGATGTGGCCGAGCGCTGGCTCATCGGCGAGGATCCCCATCACATCGAACGATTTTTCCGCCGTGCCTATTCCGGCGGCTTTACCCAGCGTCCGGATGTAACGATCATGGGTGCGGTGTCGGCGCTCGAAATGGCCTGTTGGGATATCATTGGCAAGGAAGCGGACAAGCCGGTCTATGAGCTCCTCGGCGGCAAGGTGCATGAACGGCTGCGCAGCTACACATACATTTATCCCAAGCCGGAACTTGGCGAGACATCCGCCATCTACTGGAATGCTGAAGCGTCAGCGGAGCGGGCGGCCGAATATGTTGCGCAAGGCTATACTGCAGTGAAGTTCGATCCGGTCGCGCCTTATACTTCATTCGATCCGCGTCAGCTGTCCCTCGAACAACTCGATTTGGGTGAAAAATTCGCGCGGCTGATCCGCGAAGCCGTCGGTTCCAAGGCTGATCTCCTGTTCGGCACCCATGGCCAAATGACCCCAACCAGCGCCGTACGCTTGGCGAAACGGCTGGAGCCCTACGATCCCCTGTGGCTGGAAGAGCCGGTCCCGCCGGATATGCCGGAGAATATGGGTTATGTGCAGCAGCACACCTCCATCCCGATCGCATCAGGGGAACGGTTGACGACGAAATATGAGTTTCAGCGCCTGCTGGTGAATCGTGCCGCCAATATCTTGCAGATGAACCTCGGCCGCGTCGGCGGCATCCTGGAGGCCAAGAAAATCGCCGGAATGGCAGAAACTTTTCACGCCCAGATCGCACCGCATCTCTATTGCGGCCCGATTGTCGGTGCGGCGAATATCCAGATATCGACGTGCAGCCCGAACTTTCTCATTCTCGAATGTATCCAGGCCTTTGGCGGTTTCCATGCCGACATTCTGAAAAAACCGATCCAATGGGAAGATGGATATGTCATTCCGTCAACAGACCCCGGCCTCGGCGTGGAGTTGAACGAGGAGGTCGCTGCAGCCAATGCCTATAAGGGACATGAACTCCATCTCAATATGGGTCGTGATCCGTTGATTGTCTGAAGCCGCAGCTGTTGGAAAATTGTCTCGTCCCCAAGCTATCGTATGGGCGGGATACACATGTTGAGAATAAATCACACGAAGAGGCCGTTCCGCGACACAAATTTTTATCGCACAAGGGCGCATTGGGACATGATTCCGCTATATTTTTCAGGCGAATACGTTCAATTATCAATTTATATCCATTCCTTTGAAAGTTCCGTTCGTGCCAATCCATATCGAGCTTGTCGGTAGCATCGCTGCCGCGATCACAACCCTGTGCTGGATTCCCCAGATCATAAAGATTGTCCGGCACCGCCAGACGGACAGTATTTCGCTCGTAACCAACATTTCGCTGGCGCTCGGAGTTCTGCTCTGGCTGTTTTACGGGATGATGATCAGTTCATGGCCGGTCATGGTAGCAAATGGGGTAACCCTCCTGCTTATTCTTACAATCCTCGGCCTTAAACTCCGCTACGGCTGAGAACCATCCGGCGTCTGCCATTTCAGATTGAGCGAGAAACCCGAAAATACAATTGCGAGTGCGTTTCGCTTCCTGCGCGATATCGCCATGTTGAAACAAGTCTCAGTTTCAACAGGTAAATTCCGGCTGGATGCACGCTATATTTCAAATCAAATTGACGGAGGAGGAAGCTGCTCCTGGAGCTCATGACAAACGCTATCGGTTTCGCAACAAGTATCTGAATATTGTTCGCGACGCGCTGGGTGATTGGATCATATATTATCAGCCGGCGCCTCGGGCCGGCACGCGTGTTATCGGATCTACTGGATATTTTGCGACCGCGCGCATCACTTCAATACGCCCTTTAGCGAACAGTCCTGAATATTCCGAAGCATCGCTCGAACAATATCTGGAACTTGAAGAGGCAGTGCCGTTTAGCATTACCGACCTGCAGTTTGAGAACAAATTCTACTTCGAAAAGAGCATGGTCCAGTCGGATGGCAGAATGAACTCGCATACAATCCAGCAGCAAGTTCGCGCTCTCTCCAACGAGGAGTATACAAAGATCGAGAGAGCCGGTTTTAGAAAAAACTGGATCAACGAAGAAGCGCGGGTAATGGCGGCGCCTCCCTATGGTTTTGCCGAAGACCCACCCGAATCCGTCGAGCGCGACCGAATCCTCACATCCCGAGCCTTCCGGGATCGCGTCTTCCGGCAACTCGTCGGCAAAGCTTATAATATGAGATGTGCAATGACAGGCATATCGATGCAGGCGCCTGACGGCAGTTTTGAAATCGAATGCGCTCACATCAAACCCATAGAACATTTCGGTCCAGACTCCATCAACAACGGCATGGCGCTTTTCCAATCAGTTCACTGGATGTTCGACAATGGGCTGATTTCCATAGGCCCGGACTACAAAATTCTGAAATCGTCCCGCTGTAATGAACCCAAAATCGGCGTCCTGATCAACGAATCAGGAAAGATTACTCTTCCAAAAAATAGCAGCCATTTCCCCCATCCCGAGTTTCTGCGCTACCATCGCGAGCATATATTCCTCCCATAAATCTGCATTGCTCATGACAGCCTCCTGTCAGGAGCAATCCGGCAAATCCAGTTTTCATCACTCGGGTCTTTCCATTTTGCCGGACTCCCACCATATTCAACCTATGGTTAAATCTCCTGACAGATATAACGCCGACGGTTTCGGCGAAGCGCCGCAACCTGAGCTGGAAGGCACTCCGCTTTCCGGCTCAATCAGTGATTGGGCGAAGCAGATCACTGAGGAGACAGCGAAAGCTCCACCGAAGGTAGCCAAGGCAAAGAAGCCGGGAAACAAAGAGGCGAACGCATCGCGTACGTCGCGCGGCACCTCAATCGGTGGGTCGACCGACCCGAAGACGCGTGCTGCAGCGGGTCTCAATCCGGTGGCCGGACTCGATATCAATCTGGAAGACGCAGGCAGCATCATGCCCGGCGGCGCCACAGCGACAGTCGCTGCTCTCTCCGCCCTGATCGAGAGCGGCAATCCGCTGTTCAAGAATGGAACGGCGTGGCAGCCGCATCGGCCGGCGCGTCCGGAGAAATCTGAAGGCGGCATCGCCATTCAGATGGAAACTGAGTTCAAACCTTCAGGCGATCAGCCGACAGCCATCAACGATCTCGTTTCCGGCATAAAGGATCATGATCAGACCCAGGTTTTGCTCGGTGTCACTGGTTCTGGCAAGACCTTCACCATGGCGAAGGTGATCGAGGAAACCCAGCGTCCTGCCCTGATTTTGGCGCCGAACAAAACATTGGCGGCTCAGTTGTACGGCGAGTTCAAATCCTTCTTTCCGAATAATGCAGTGGAGTATTTCGTTTCCTACTACGATTACTACCAGCCGGAAGCCTATGTACCGCGCTCTGATACCTATATCGAGAAGGAATCCTCGGTCAACGAACAGATCGACCGGATGCGCCACTCCGCCACCCGCTCCCTGCTTGAGCGTGACGATGTGATTATCGTTGCGTCGGTTTCCTGCATTTACGGTATTGGTTCGGTCGAAACTTATACGGCAATGACCTTCGAAATGAAGATCGGTGATCGTCTGGATCAGCGGGCCTTGCTCGCCGATCTGGTGGCGCAGCAATACAAGCGTCGCGAGATGGATTTCACCCGCGGTTCGTTCCGCGTGCGCGGCGATACGATCGAACTCTTTCCTGCCCACCTGGAAGACCGCGCTTGGCGCATTTCCATGTTCGGTGACGAGATCGAGGCGATCACTGAGTTCGACCCGCTTACTGGGCAGAAGACCGGCGACCTGCGTTCGGTCAAGATCTACGCGAATTCGCATTATGTGACGCCGCGCCCGACACTTAATCAGGCTATCAAATCAATAAAGGAAGAGCTGAAACATCGCCTTGTCGAATTGAACGCTGCCGGGCGTCTGCTTGAAGCACAACGGCTTGAACAGCGCTGCACCTTTGACCTTGAAATGCTGGAAGCGACTGGCTCCTGCGCTGGCATCGAGAATTATTCGCGCTATTTGACTGGCCGAAAACCAGGTGAGCCGCCGCCCACTTTGTTTGAATATATTCCTGATAATGCACTGGTTTTTATCGACGAGAGCCATGTGACGGTTCCGCAGATCGGCGCGATGTACAAGGGCGACTTTCGCCGCAAGGCAACACTGGCCGAATATGGTTTTCGCCTGCCCTCCTGCATGGACAACCGTCCGCTGCGATTCGAGGAATGGGATGCCATGCGCCCGCAGACCGTTGCGGTCTCGGCAACACCCAGCAAATGGGAAATGGAAGAGTCGGGCGGTGTCTTCGCCGAGCAGGTCATTCGCCCAACCGGGCTGATCGATCCACCAGTCGAAGTACGTCCGGCCAAATCGCAGGTTGACGACGTTCTGGGCGAAATCCGCGAAACGTCCGCTAAGGGCTACCGGACTCTCGTGACGGTTCTGACCAAGCGTATGGCGGAAGATCTGACCGAATATCTGCACGAACAGGGTATCCGCGTCCGCTATATGCATTCGGACATCGACACGCTGGAGCGTATCGAGATATTGCGCGATCTGCGCCTCGGCGCTTTCGATGTGCTCGTCGGCATCAATCTGCTGCGCGAGGGTCTGGATATTCCGGAATGCGGCTTTGTCGCTATTCTCGATGCGGACAAGGAAGGTTTTCTTCGCTCGGAAACTTCATTGATCCAGACGATTGGCCGCGCAGCGCGTAATATCGACGGCAAGGTCATTCTCTATGCGGATCAGATCACCGGCTCGATGGAGCGGGCCATGGCGGAAACAAACCGTCGCCGTGAAAAGCAGGAAGCTTACAACATCGAACACGGCATCACGCCCGCCAGTATCAAGAAAAACATCGGCGACATTCTCAACAGCGTCTATG
This sequence comes from Phyllobacterium sp. LjRoot231, assembly GCF_964253365.1. Taxonomy (NCBI): domain Bacteria; kingdom Pseudomonadati; phylum Pseudomonadota; class Alphaproteobacteria; order Hyphomicrobiales; family Phyllobacteriaceae; genus Phyllobacterium; species Phyllobacterium sp. LjRoot231. The sequence continues at coordinate 1,950,830 of NZ_CAXUQT020000001.1, read as the reverse complement.
AACGCGATCACGTTCGCGCGGATATTTCCGACTTCACCGATTCCGGCGCAATGATGGGCAACAATCTCAAGGCTCATCTCGAACATTTGATGAAGCAGATGCGAGATGCCGCAGACGATCTCGATTTCGAAGTCGCCGCTCGGTTGCGCGACGAGATCAAGCGTTTGCGCGAGATGGAACTGGCTATTTCAGACGATCCGATGGCGCGAGAAGTCGAAATGGAAAGCCCGGTTACAGGACGCACCAAAGGAAGGCACAATGCCGGCCGTGCCATGCATCGCGTCGTGACAGATCAAAACGACAAGGATTCTGCGCTGTTTCGCAAACCACACCTTGACGAGATGGGCGGCGACACGACCCGTCCCCTCGGGCCGGGGGTGTTCCGCAAGAACTCACTTGACGAGATGACCGTTGGCCGGACTGAAAAGCCGGTGATTGGTACGGTTCCGGAAAAGCCCGCTTTCACCGGCACGAACCGCAACGATCAAACGATCATTCGCCGCGAACGAACTGGCGCGGGTTCCTATGAAGATTCAGGCGATCGCAAGAAACGTCGCCCAGGGAAAACGGGACGTCCGGGACGGTAATTACGAATTATTCTCCCGGCTCGTCCGATCCAAAGAAAGCCTGGCCCGCGTCTAAAATTTCGTCAGCAAATTCGGGGTCATCCACGGCCCGGGATAAAACAACGGCGCCAACAAGTCCCGCCATCGTGGCGAGGGCTTTTTGGCGCTTCCTGGCTTTGGATCGCCCTGGAACCAAATCCGACAATATCTCAAGCAGCCTTTTCGTACCTTCGGTAAAGCGCGTCTGCACCGCCCCGCCTTGCCGCGCAATATCGGGTGCCAGCAATGCCATCGTACAACTGTTTGCCAGATCGCCCTTGTGGTTCTTGGCAAGGTAGGACGATGTGATCGCGGCGAGCGCAGGTTCCGGACCTTCCTGCGCATAAGACGACCATTTCTCTGCTGACCGCTTCATTGCGGCATCGCAGGATTCGGCAATGAGATCGTCTTTCGATGCGAAATGACCATAAAAACCGCCATGGGTAAGGCCGGCATTCTTCATCACATCGGCAACACCAATTCCGTCAAAACCTTTCTGACGAAATTGTTGGCTCGCAACTTCAATGATCCGGGCGCGGTTTTCCGCTGCCTGATCCTTGCTGACACGCATTTGCGGTCCCCTTCAAAACAACTATTGACAATTTATATGACGATCGTCATGAATAGTCAAATATGATGACCATCATCTAAATCGCAGCAGATTCTCCACTATCTCCGAAAGACAACTCATGATCTCCTCCCCTCTCGCTGCTTCGCTCGCCCGCCGCAATGTGCATTATGGTTGGGTGGTTATCGCCGTTACGTTCCTTACGATGCTGGTAACGGCCGCGGCGGTCGGTGCGCCTGGCGTACTGATTGTGCCGTTAGAAAAGGAATTTGGCTGGGAAACCGAGCAGATCGCCACTGCCTTTTCCATCCGGTTGTTACTGTTCGGACTCATGGGCCCGTTCGCCGCCGCATTCATGAACTATTTCGGCGTCAGGAAAGTGGTTTGCGTGGCGCTGGTGCTCATCACAGCGGGATTGTTCGCCTCCTTGGCAATGACGGAAATCTGGCAGCTTATCCTCTTGTGGGGCGTAGTCGTCGGCTTCGGCACGGGGCTGACGGCGATGGTTCTCGGCGCCACCGTTGCCGCCCGTTGGTTTACCGAAAGGCGAGGTCTGGCGCTCGGCATGCTGACCGCAAGCTCCGCCACGGGACAGCTCGTATTCATGCCGCTAATGGCCTCGCTCAGCGACAATTACGGCTGGCGCACGGCAATCATGTTGATCTGCGCTCTATTGCTGGTAGCAATGATCGCGGTATTTTTCCTCATGCGTGACCGGCCGTCGGATGTTGGTCTCCCCGCCTACGGTGACAAGGACATCACGACTGCCCTCCCCGTGACTGGTGGTTTGCTTTCACTGATTACGATGCCCCTACTTGTGTTGAAAGAAGCGTCGCGCAGCAGCACCTTCTGGGTCCTTTTCGCTACGTTTTACGTTTGTGGTGCGAGCACCAACGGCCTCATCGGTACACACTTCGTTGCGCTTTGTGGTGATTACGGCCTTGCAGCGGTAGGGGCGGCCAGTGTCCTGGCCATGATGGGATTTTTCGACTTTTTCGGCACCATCGGTTCGGGCTGGCTCTCAGACCGCGTCGATAATCGCTGGCTCCTGTTCTGGTACTATGGCTTGCGCGGGCTTTCCCTGCTCTATCTGCCCTATTCTGATTTTTCCTTCTATGGTTTGTCGCTCTTCGCCATGTTCTACGGTCTCGACTGGATCGCGACTGTCCCTCCAACAGTGAAGTTGGCAACGGATCGCTTCGGCCGGGAAAAAGCCGGGTTGATCTTCGGCTGGATATTTGCTGGACATCAGCTAGGCGCAGCTTCAGCGGCCTATGGCGGCGGCTTTGCTCGTACCGAATATGCCACCTATCTGCCTGCCTTTTTCGTAGCGGGAATTCTCTGCCTTATCGCAGCGCTCCTGGTGCTGACGCTGAGCAAACACAGCAAGGCAAACACGATGCTGGAGCCTGTACCAGCCGAATAAGCGATTAAATCAGTTGTGAGTTTCTCGGAACAGGGCGCATATCCTCCACGCAACACGGCAAAGAATGCTAAAGGTTTTGCGCGCCATACCGCGCGCAGAATCACTTGAACGCCTGGAGAGATGATGAAGGTCGATATCGACATGGGAGCGGCGCCCGCCGGCGCGAAAGCCATGCTCGATCTGGAAGAGCTCCTGGCCACTCGCCTGCTCGTTCAGGGTAATTCGGGTTCCGGCAAATCCCATCTTCTGCGCCGCTTGCTCGAACAGAGCGCGCAGTGGGTGCAGCAATGCGTTGTCGACCCAGAAGGTGATTTCGTCACATTGGCCGATAAATATGGCCATGTGATCGTTGACGGCGCTCGCACGGAGAATGAACTTACCCGCATTGCTGCGCGTATCCGCCAGCACCGCGTTTCCGTAGTGCTGGATCTGGAAGGGCTTGATGTCGAGCAGCAGATGCGCTGCGCCGCAGCCTTTCTCGGTGGTCTGTTTGATGCAGAGCGCGACTACTGGTATCCGATGCTCGTCGTTGTCGATGAAGCACAGCTTTTTGCGCCCGCAGTTGCCGGCGAGGTCTCGGATGAAGCACGCAAATTGTCACTGGGTGCGATGACAAACCTGATGTGCCGTGGCCGCAAACGTGGCCTTGCCGGTGTCATCGCCACCCAGCGCCTCGCCAAGCTCGCCAAGAATGTTGCCGCCGAAGCGTCCAACTTCCTGATGGGACGCACCTTTCTTGATATTGACATGGCACGCGCGGCCGATCTCCTCGGCATGGAGAGGCGGCAGGCCGAACAATTCCGCGATCTCGCTCGTGGCCACTTCGTTGCCCTAGGCCCTGCCCTGTCGCGCAGGCCATTGGCCGTTACCATCGGACCGGTGGAGACGTCAGCCCGCTCGTCGAGCCCAAAGCTGACGCCACTGCCGCAGCCGGACGGAGATGCGCATGACCTGATTTTCACACCGGCGCCGGAAGAGCGCCGTACGATCGTTCGGCGCACGCCTTCTCCGCCAACGTCGACACCCACGGCCGACATTCTGAACCAGCTCAACCAAGCCAAAATGATGGCACAGGTCGAGGTTCATGCGCCAACATTGTTCCCGGAAATAGACGACGCCGAGCGCAACAGCCTGATCGACGCGGTCATGCACGAAATGCTCAATGATCCCGACGCATCCTTCCGCACCGATGCGGTTCTTTACCAAGATTTTCTCGTTCGCTGCCGTATTCGCCGCGTGCCGGGGAACCCATTGTCATTGCCTGAGTTTCGTCGCAGATTGGCCGTCGCCCGCGCTGGGATCGATGGTGAAACGGCGCAAGGCGAGCCGTGGCAGCAGGCGCTCGAACTCTCAAAAAGCCTCCCGGACGATGTTCAAGGTGTGTTCTTCATTGTCGCTCAGGCTGCCGTTACTGCCAGTCCTTGCCCTTCGGACGCAACCTTGGCCCGAGCCTACGGCACTCATTCAACTCGGCGCGCGCGGCGGCTTCTCACCTATTTCGAAGAACAGGGATTGATTGTAGTCCGCACCGATTTTACCGGCAATCGTGTCGTTGCCTTCCCGGATCTCGGCTGCGAAACCGCGGCGGGTGATCCAAATGGCCCTGACGAAGAAATGCAGGAACAACACGCAGCCGAGTAATCAGCTAATCTCCGCCAAAAGCGGCAGCAACTCACCCAGATGTTCGATCTGACGGAAGCGCGGCGCGGCAAGGGGTGCTTCGACATGCTCGAGCGCCCAGGTCAGCTCATGCGGTACGAACACACCCCAGCTACCTGCCTCGATCGCTGGAACCACATCGGATTTCAGTGAATTTCCGATCATCATGCTCCGGGTCGGACCATCTCCGTGGCGCTTGAATATACGCTCGTAAGTTGCATTGTCCTTGTTGCTCACAATCTCGACCGCATGGAAGAAATCACCCAGACCCGATTGCGCCAGCTTGCGCTCCTGATCGAACAGATCTCCCTTGGTTATCAACACGAGCCTGTAGTGCGTGGTCAGTTCCTCGAGCGTTTCCTGCACATGGGGTAAGGTCTCTACCGGATGGCGCAGCATCTCCCGGCCCACAGCCAGAATTTCTGCAATAACCGAAGATGGTACTTGGCCTTCAGTGACTTCAATCGCCGTTTCGACCAAGGAAAGGGTGAAGCCCTTGATGCCAAAACCGTAGAGATCAAGATTTCGCTTCTCCACAGCGAGCAACCGGTTGGAAAGGTCAGTCGTGTCTGCATGGGAAGCCAACAGGTCAGCGAAGTGCTTTTCCGAGATTCGAAAGAATTGCTCGTTTTGCCAGAGTGTATCATCAGCGTCGAAGCCGATTGTGGTGATGGAGGAAGACATGGGCCGTTCACTTCTCAAATTGGTCTGCTCTGGCAGGCCAAACATACAGTACTAAGTTCAGACGTCATGTAATGTTATCGGATTGATGGAATCATTGCGCGGGTATCTTTTATCAGAAATAGGGCTGTGCATTATGCCAACGTGCTGACACATAAAGGGGAACGGCAACAGGGTGTATTGGTTCAGACAACTGGGTATGGTTGCAGCACTCTTGCTACTGACATCGCTAAGGGCATTGTCGGCTGATAATCCGTCCGTTTCGGTACCGGCGAAACCGCCAACACCAACGGTGGGCCAGATCTGCGCGGCCATAGCAACGAATGCTGACGGGCATGGCGTGCCGCGTGACTTCTTCGCCAGGCTTATCTGGAAAGAAAGCCGCTTCGATGTCCAGGCGACAAGCCCGGTTGGCGCACAAGGCATCGCGCAGTTCATGCCAGGAACAGCAAAAGAGCGGAATCTCAATAATCCATTCGACTTCACCGAGGCCCTCCCCGCTTCCGCGGCGCTGTTGAAGGACCTTCGAACAGCATTCGGCAACTGGGGGCTGGCTGCGGCTGCCTACAATGCGGGGCCGACGCGGGTGTCAAAATGGTTGTCGAGCGGTGGCTTCCTGCCTCTCGAAACGGAAGAATATGTATTGGATATAACCGGGAAGTCCGCAGATGATTTTGCGGCAGGCACCGAAATATCGACTCATCCGTTGAGCGTCAAGCTGAGCTTTGATGCAGCCTGCAGAAAGCTGCCAATCGTCCGCTTTGCAACCATTTCCATGGCCCAGATCAAGCCAAAACCTTGGGGCATCCAAATTGCCGGAAACTTCCGCCGCACAGCGGCTGTAGGGCAGTTGCAACGCCTGCGCCAAGCCTTTCCGGCTATCCTCGACAAGCATGAGGCTGTGATCAGCCGCAATCGTACGGCCATGGGGCGGCGCGGAATCTATGCCGTGCGTATAGGTGCCGACGATCGCGGCGAGGCCAATCAAATTTGTTCGCAGCTCCACAGCGCTGGCGGTGCCTGTATCGTGTTGCGTAATCGATAAAGCTGCAAGAAAAGTGCCCGCTTCAACTTGCTTGTCGTGATCACCGAAGGTGCGGTCGCAGGAATGCGAAACGAAATTTCCTACCTCCAAGTATGTAAGTTGCAAAGCCGTTCGATATAGTCGCCTAAATGATAGAAAAACTTTTGCTTGCCAAAAAACACTTATTCTAGCAGTCTCAAAGCGTTCGGGCATTTGCGAACACTGGAAGACTGGAAGAACGGCGCGCCGGAACCGCAAGAATACCGGGCCGGGAGTAATCCCGGCAATGATCGGCTCCTTTCCTGAATTCGAGAACTGCCTGCATGATCTCCGTTGGACGTATCTTACTGAAAACGGCACTACCAATCCCGCAAACCCGGAGGGGAACGCGGTAAGTAAGGAAAAGGAACTGAGCATGGCACAGACCGGTACGGTCAAATTTTTCAACAGTGAAAAAGGCTTTGGCTTTATCAAGCCGGATGATGGGGCAGCGGATATTTTCGTGCATATCTCCGCCGTTCAGGCATCCGGACTCACAGGTCTCGCAGATAATCAGAAGGTCTCCTTCGATACCGAGCCTGATCGTCGTGGCAAGGGGCCGAAGGCCGTTAACATCGCGGTCACTGAATAGTTCTGGCGGCTTCAGCCACCAAAAATCCCCGACAGAAGCCGGGGGTTTTGACTTAAGCCATATGTCGCGGCAGGGTCCACTCTGCCGCCATGGTGGGGTGTATACACGGCCGCGCCGTGCAGTAGTTGCAATCGCGCCGCTTTCCCGCCTCGGATTTGCTGAAATGTTATGTGCTTGCTCCTCGTCAGAATGGCGGTGGAACGATTACCTGTGATTTCCGTTCAGCTTGCATTCATTCTGAAGCGAATAAAACAGACCTACTGCTGGAGCTCCCATGATTCCAGCCAATATTGATGATGCGACGCGGAAGCACGCTTCGCGAAGGATGCTTCAAAGGAGGCACAAATGAACAAGAGTATGAAGATTGCCATTCTTGCAGCCGCCGCTTTTGCGACGGCCATGGTCCCACTCACTTCGGCTTCTGCCGATAGCTGGCGTGGCGATCGTTACTACCGGCACCACCACAACGGGAATGGCGATGCATGGGCAGCTGGTGCAATCGGCCTCGCAGCCGGCGCGCTGCTCGGAGGCGCTCTTGCCCAGCCCCGCGAACCAGACGTGATTTACCGCGATTATGACGATGGCTACGACCAGCGTCCAGTCCGGGTTTATCGTGAGGTGGCGCCTCGTTACTATGGCGCCGCTCAGCCTTGGTCACCCGGTTGGTACCGCTATTGCGCAAATCGCTACCGTTCGTTCGACCCCGAAACCGGTACATTCCGCGGCTATGACGGACGCGAGTATTTTTGCAACGCCAACTAATCTCTGATCCGCTGATTTTGAAGGGCCGCCGGTAATTCCGGCGGCTTTTTCATACTTCCGTCAAGAATGGATTGGTGCGGCGTTCCTCGCCAAAGCGGCCTCCTGGACCATGGCCACAGATAAAACCGATGTCGTCGCCAAGCGGCAAAAGCTTGGTTTTGATGGAATTGATCAGCGCGGCATGATCGCCGCCCTCAAGGTCGGTTCGTCCGATCGAGCCGTTGAAGAGTACATCGCCAACATGTGCGAACTTCGCCGCCCTGTTGAAATAAACAACATGGCCTGGCGCATGACCCGGACAGTGCAATACTTCGAAGATATGAGATCCGAAAGATACGGTATCGCCATCGTTCAGCCAGCGGTCCGGCGTACAATTGCGCACCTTCTCCCTAACGCCATATTTCAAGGCTTTGGATTCGAGACTGTCCAAAAGAAAACGATCGGCTTCATTGGGTCCGACGATATCGACCCCAAGCACGTCCTTCATATCCATAGCACCGGCAGCATGATCGATATGGCCATGCGTAATCCAGATCGCCTCAATCGTGATGCCGTTTGACTTGATGGCACTCAGTACCTGATCGTTGTCGCCACCCGGGTCGACGAGCACGCCATGCTTGTCGTCGCTGTCAAAAAGGATCGTGCAATTTTGCTGAAAGGCCGTGACAGGAATAATACCGGCCTGCAATTGTCCCATGTTACCAAATCCCATACGCTGCATTAGTTGGATCAATTGAATTCAATATGTAGGACAATAAACGCTCAAATGAAAAGGGCGGCCATCGACCGCCCTCGAAAATCGTTTGCGTCCTGGCTGGATCAGGTCTTGGCCATCGAATTCTTGATGAAGCCTACAATCGCCGTCAAGATAAGACCGCCAACACCACCACCGGCGACCTGGCCGATAATGGAGCCTAAATCCAGTCCCGAAGACGTTGCCGCGTTTGCCACCACCTCGGCACCGCCAGCGCCAAGGAATTGCGTTAGGTAACCACCTATAAGTCCGCCCACGCCGCCAGCAACAGTATTGCCGGTTGTGCCGAGACTCAGGTTTTTTAGAAGACCGCCGACAATATTTCCGCCGACACCACCCGAGATAAGCTGGATAATAATAGGAAGAAGCGCTTCCATGATTGAACCCCGTCAACGTTTCGAGCCAGACTCATGCCTGACAAACGTTATGATGACCAAGTTTTAATCAATGTCAAACAACTTGATACCTCACTGCAGAGGTATCAAGCTCACATCTTCGTTCTATCCAAAGGTTACTCGGCTGCGGCTTTCTTTGGCATTACTTCCGCTGCATAATCATTCATCAGATTGGCTGCAATCTCGCCAACGGAGAAATGATAGGGACCAACTTCCGAGACAGGTGTAACTTCTGCGGCCGTACCTGTCAGGAAGCACTGCTCGAAACTCTCCAGTTCTTCGGGCATGATCACTCGTTCTATAACTTCATAACCACGGCGCTTGGCCAAATCGATCACTGTCCGGCGTGTGATGCCGTCGAGGAAGCAATCGGGTTTCGGTGTGTGAAGAACCCCATCCTTCACGAAAAACACGTTCGCGCCAGTCGCTTCGGCAACCTGTCCACGCCAATCGAGCATCAGTGCGTCAGCATATCCCTTTGCTTCCGCCGCATGCTTGGAGATCGTGCATATCATATATAGGCCCGCGGCTTTGGACTTCGATGGCGCGGTTCTTGGATCAGGACGGCGATACTCGGCGAGATCAAGGCGGATGCCCTTGAGCTTCTGGGCTGGATCGAAATAGCTCGGCCACTGCCAGATAGCGATGGCAACATTGATTCTGTTTGCCTGGGCCGAAACACCCATTGACTCGCTGCCTCGCCAGGCAATCGGACGGACATAGGCGTCTTGGAAGCCCTGCTTGGCCAGTAGCTTGCGGCTCGCGTCATTCAACTCTTCAACGGTATAAGGTATTTTGAAGCCAAGAATGTGTGCCGATTCATGCAGACGCTCGGTATGCTCGTTGAGTTTGAATATCTCGCCGCCATAAGCGCGCTCACCCTCGAACACCGAACTGGCGTAATGCAAGCCATGGGTAAGCACATGAATCTTGGCATCCGCCCAGTGAACGAATTCGCCGTTCATCCAGATATAACCTTCAAGCTGATCAAATGGAACGGATGCCATGTTTTCCTCCAGGCGTTTGATTCCTGATAATTTTGCGGGTCTGTATGTCCGCCAACTGGTCCCGATTGCCAATTGGTGTACCATTGCCCACAACACAATAAGCGTTTGAACGAGAAAAATGTCTCAGAAACACCTATTGGCTTTTCGTTTAATTCAAAGTGTGGCCAACAGCTTGCCAAAAATTATCAGCAGTCTAAAATTAAGTCAACAAGACTGACATATTTTCAACAAGAGCGGGAACCCTGTATGAAATCTTATACACCAGAGCGGCATATTGAGACAGCCCTGACCCGAAAAGATGCAAGTCAACTCGATATTATCGAGCTGTTTTTCTTCGCCTATCGCGACTTCACCGCCGATCCGGATATGATACTTGAGAAGCTTGAATTTGGCCGCGCGCACCACCGCGTGCTATATTTCATCAATCGCAAACCAGGAATGACTGTCGCGGAATTGCTGGATGTCCTGCAGATCACCAAGCAAAGTCTTGCCCGCGTGCTAAAGCAACTGATCGATACGGATCACGTTGTTCAGATTCCCGGACCACGCGACAGGCGCCAGCGCGAACTCTACCCAACACCGAAAGGTCGCGAACTGGCGCTGGAACTCGCGGCACCGCAATCACGCCGCATTACCAGTGCATTGGAGCAGATCGGTCTTTCCGACCGGTCGGTGATTGAACATTTCCTTAAGGCGATGGTGAATCCCGCCCAATGGCAACAGATCGACAGCCTGCCGAAGGCAGGATAGAACCAATTGCATAGAGAAGGCGGATCGTAAATGTCCGCGAAAGAGGAGGAACATATTGGTGAGTGACGAACTGCCGCTTTCAGACGATGCACCACACCTGCTCATTGTCGACGATGACACCCGAATTCGAAATCTACTGTCGCAATATCTGACTGGCAGCGGTTTTCGCATTACGGTGGCTGCCAACGCGGATGAGGCTCGGCGCAAGCTGGCCGGGATCGACTATGATCTTCTGATCCTCGACGTGATGATGCCGGGAGAAAGCGGCGTTGCGCTTACAGAGTCACTGCGTCGGGAAAAGAATGTGCCGATCCTCATGCTGACGGCCCTTTCGGAGACTGACAGCCGTATCACAGGTCTGGAAGCAGGTGCAGATGATTACCTGCCCAAGCCCTTTGATCCACGTGAGTTGATCCTGCGTATCAATAACATCCTGCGACGCGGCGCTCCGGCCACACAAGCGAAGATCGAGCAGATCGTCTTTGGTCCCTATACATTTGTCATAGCGAAGCGCGAACTCAAGCGTTCGGGTGAAATGATCCGCCTGACAGACCGTGAGCAGGATATAATGGCAATCTTCGCTGCACGCGCTGGTGAAACCGTGCCACGTCACGAATTGACCGGACAGGAAGGCGATGTTGGCGAGCGGACGATCGACGTCCAGATAAACCGCCTGCGCCGCAAGATTGAAAATGATCCTGCCAATCCGGTTTGGTTGCAGACGGTACGGGGCGTCGGCTATAAACTAAGCGTGGAGTAGCGATCCGCCCATTTCAATGCGCAAGCGGATACTGGATAGATGGCACCGACGGATACCGCGAAACGCGCATTGGCAATCAGGAAGCGCCATTGGCGACGTAGACGAAGCACATTGCTTGGGCCTTGGCGAAAGTTCACGCGCTGGTTGGCGCACTGGATGCCAAAGCGACTATACGCGCGCTCACTGATCATCATCATTGCGCCTATGGTTCTGCTGCAATCGCTCATCGCATTTGTCTTCATGGAGCGGCACTGGCAGACCGTGACGCAGCGTCTGTCGACAGCCGTCGTGCGCGATATTGCCGGCATCATCGATCTCATGGAAACCTACCCTCAGGATCCCGCCTACGAAAACCTGATCCGGATTTCGCGCGAGAGACTATCGCTCAATATTTCAATCCTGCCCGCCGATCCTCTGCCTGCACCTGGACCCAAGCCCTTCTTCTCAATTCTCGATAGTATTCTGAGCGAAGAGATTACCAAGCAGATCAACCGCCCGTTCTGGATCGACACGATCGGCGATTCCGATCTGGTTGAAATCCGCATCCAGCTTGACAACAAGGTCTTGCGGGTTTTTGCACGCCGCAGCCAGGCCTACGCATCCAACACTCTAATATTCCTTGTCTGGATGGCAGGTTCCGCCCTCGTTTTGCTTGCCATCGCTATCCTTTTCCTGCGTAATCAGATTAAGCCAATTCAACAGCTTGCTACCGCCGCCGACAGTTTCGGCAAGGGCCGCGCCGGCCCTCCGGACTTCAAACCACGCGGCGCAGAAGAGGTACGCAGGGCCGGCGCGGCGTTCATCGTGATGCGCGAACGCATCGAGCGGCAAATCGAGCAGCGCACGACCATGCTGAGTGGGGTAAGCCATGACTTGCGCACAATTCTGACCCGCTTCAAGCTCCAGCTCGCTCTCGTCGGCAACAGAGTCGATACGGAAGCGATGGAGCAGGACATCGAAGATATGCAATCGATGCTGGAGGGCTACCTCGCCTTCGCTCGTAGCGAGGCAGAGGAAGAAACAGGCACATTTAATCTGGGGCGCTTGTTTGGCAAGCTGAAGGAAGAAGGCGCTCTGCTCGAACGCGGCTTCACGTCGAAAATCCGCGGCGAACCGGAAATACAGGTTCGCCCGAATGCGTTCTCCCGTCTGATTTCCAATCTGGTGTCGAATTCATTCCGCTACGCGAAAAACGTGTCGGTTGCTGCCGATCACCGCGATGGATGGCTGACCATAACCATTGACGATGATGGACCGGGGATTCGGAAGGAAATGCGTGATGAAGTCTTCAAGCCATTCTTTCGTCTCGATGAGGCACGCAATCAGGATTCAAGCGGGACGGGACTGGGCCTCGCAATAGCACTCGATATCGCCCGCAGTCATGGTGGCGACATTATCCTCGACGACAACCCTGCAGGTGGTTTGAGGGCGGTTGTCAGGATTCCAGCCTAGGCAGCCTGGTCTCCAACAAGTGTACCATTCTTTACGGTCACTGTTTCTGCGCAAGCCTGGACGCCACGCAAGTACAGCGCACAGGTCGTGCGGAGCATCGAGGCAAAATTCGGAATCTCTCCCTGCGCCTGAAGTGCCTCGTCGTAAAGCGTCGAGATGAATCGCGGTGTGGTCATATTCTGGCTATCGGCGATCTCGTCCAGGAGTTTCCAGAACGTTGCCTCGAGTTGAATGCTCGTTGAATGTCCGCCAATGCGTACAGAACGATTGATCTGCCGATAACCCTGCGGATCCTGTTCTGCAAATACTTTACACATTCCAAGAACCTCCCTTCCAGCGTGCCTGACGAGCTCGCTACCCATGTGCAAAGGTGGTATTTTGCGCGCCAGTGCATCATGGGCAAAAATTATTCCGCTCGTATCGCAGTGTGGTAGCCGATTGCCACCACTTTTCTTCTCCCAGGCTCATAATCACCGACAAGCCCTGACACTGCAACCATAGTTTTTGGGCAATGTATCAATAGTTGAGGAGGAGCTTTTGGCAAAAGCCATTCATTCCATGATCCGCGTTCTCGACGAGGAGAAATCGAGAGCATTTTATAAGTCGGCATTCGGTCTGGAAGCAGCTGACAGGCTCGATTTCGATACCTTTACGCTGGTCTATTTGCGCAACAGCGAAACGGATTTCGAACTCGAACTGACAATCAACAAGGGACGCACAGAGCCCTATAATCTGGGCGATGGCTACGGCCATCTCGCGGTCAGCGTCGATGATCTCGATGCCGAGCACGCGCGCCTCAAGGAACAGCAACTCAAAATCCGCGACATCGTTGAATTCAAGCGCGAAGGCACAATGCTGGCGCGTTTCTTTTTCGTCGAAGATTCGGATGGCTACAAGATCGAGGTTTTGGAACGACAAGGCCGGTACATATGAGACCGGTTGAACGGCGTTGGAGGAACGCCATCAGCCAGCAAGGGCATTCTGCGGATTTCCCGCCGAAATGCCGAGTAGCAAGCAAGGGAGGAATTCTATGGTTACCATCTTCAACCGCAAGGCGGCGGCACCGGACACGCCGGAACCAATAGAAAAACACGGATTATCGCGACGCGATCTGTTGAAAGGCGGCACGGTCAGCCTTGGCGCCATTCTCGTTATCAGCGGCAGTTCCATCATCCATCCGCAATTTGCCTGGGGTCTCGAGACATCCAATCTCAAGCCAGAAACAATGGCGACGCTGATCCAACTGGCACGGGATATCTATCCTCATGATCACGTTCCGGACCGCTTCTATGCCATTGCAGTCAAACCCTACGACGCCAAGGCGGGAGCGGATCCGAAGAGCAAGAAGATGATTGAGGATGGTATTGCCGATCTCGACAAGCGCGCAGGCAAGGGTGGCTATATCGATCTCGGATGGGAAGATGGCCGGCTTGCCATCCTTCGAAAAGTCGAAGACACGCCGTTTTTTCAAACAATTCGCGGTGGGCTCGTCACCGGCCTCTACAATCAGGAAGAGATCTGGCCGCTATTTGGTTACGAAGGCGAGTCCTACTCGAAGGGAGGCTACATCGCGCGCGGCTTCAGCGACATCGAATGGCTGTGAACGGCTTAGGCACTAGAAGAATTTTCGGGCTATTGGGAGGAAACCATGGCTGCACCTTATGATCTTAAGGACGACAGTGTTGTCGTCATCATTGGCTCCGGCGCGGGCGGCGGAACGCTCGGCAATGAACTCGCACAAAAAGGCATCGACGTCGTTATTCTCGAAGCCGGTGCCCGTCACGAATACGAAGATTTCGTCAATAATGAATGGGACAGTTTCGGCCAGCTTGCCTGGGTGGACAAACGCACCACTTCCGGCGATTGGCGCGTTGCCAAGGATTTCCCCAACCTTCCAGCGTGGATCGTCAAATCCGTCGGCGGATCGACAACCCACTGGGCCGGCGCATCCCTGCGCTTTCAGGAACACGAATTCCAGGATCTGACCCACTACGGCAAGGTCAAGGGCGCTAACCTGCTCGACTGGCCCATTACCCTGGCGGAACTCGAGCCCTACTACGCCAAGGCTGAAGACAAGATGGGTGTCACCCGCACCAACGGCATAGCAGGTCTGCCGGGCAACAATAATTTCAAGGTGCTGAAGGCAGGTGCTGACAAGCTCGGCTACACGGAATGCCACACTGGTAACATGGCGATCAATTCCGCGGAGCGCGATGGCCGCATGTCGTGCCAGCAAACCGGTTTCTGCTTCCAGGGCTGCAAATGGGGCGCAAAGTGGTCGACGCTCTATGCGGAAATTCCAAAGGGCGAAAAGACCGGCAAGCTAGAAGTGCGTCCGAACTCCATGGCCCAGAAGATCGAGCACGACAAGAGCGGCAAAGTTACAGGCGTTCTCTATGTGGATAAAGATGGCAAGCAGCAGTTGCAGAAAGCCCGTATCGTCGCCGTTGCCGGCAATTCAATCGAAAGCCCGCGCCTGCTGCTCAATTCCAAATCGAGTATGTTCCCCGATGGACTGACGAATTCATCCGGGCAGGTCGGACGCAACTACATGCGTCATACAACGGGTTCCGTCTACGCTACTTTCGAAAAGCCGGTGCACATGTATCGCGGCACCACCATGGCTGGCATCATCCGTGACGAAGCACGTCATGATCCAACCAGGGGTTTCGTCGGCGGCTATGAGATGGAAACGCTTTCGCTCGGTCTGCCCTTCATGGCGGCGTTCCTCGATCCCGGTGGCTGGGGGCGTTCCTTCACATCGGCGCTCGACCAATACGTCAATATGGCAGGCTTGTGGATCGTGGGTGAAGACATGCCGCAGGAAGACAACCGGATCACGCTCCACAAGGATGAAAAGGACAAATATGGCCTGCCCATCGCCAATGTGAACTTCAGCGATCATCCGAATGACATCGCCATGCGCGATCACGCTTATCAGCAGGGTCAGGCACTCTACCACGCTGTTGGTGCAACCCGCACCTTCCCGACACCGCCTTATCCTTCAACACATAATCTTGGCACCAACCGAATGAGCGAGAAGGCGAAGGATGGCGTGGTCAACAAACATGGCCAGAGCCACGACATCAAGAACCTGTTCGTGTCCGACGGTAGCCAGTTCACAACCGGCGGTGCGGAAAATCCGACTCTTACGATCGTCAGCCTCGCAATTCGGCAAGCAGACTACATTGCCAAGGAGATGGCAGCGAAAACGATCTGACGCTTGATCAGCGCCTGCCCAAACGCTGACAACCAAACTACGCCATTGACGCAATTCCTCTCGCGAGGGTTGGGCCAACGGCATCTTTTTTGTTTGCGAAGGGAATTTTCTAGAACAGCTTGCCGCCGTTCGGCACAGGTTTACTGACGGCAGCAAGGACGACTGCGCCTTCTTCATCCGGAAAACCCAGTGTCAGCACTTCCGACATGAACGGGCCGATCTGGCGTGGCGGAAAATTGACCACCGCCATGACCTGCCGTCCCCTTAGCTCTTCCAATGTGTAGTGCTTGGTGATCTGTGCCGATGATTTCTTGATGCCAATTTCTTGGCCGAAATCGATCTTCAACTTGAAAGCAGGCTTGCGCGCTTCCGGGAAAGTTTCGACCTCGACGATTGTGCCAACGCGGATATCCACTTTCTCGAAATCATCGAAGGTGATTGTCGTCACTCTAATGATCCTGAATTATTTGTCTCAGGCGGAACCTACTGTCTCGAACAGTATGCTGTCGAGTGATTCCCGCGCGGTCGAGCCGGACCACACCACGAACTGGAAGGCCTGGAAATATGTCTCACAGGCGTCAAGCGCGCTGGAAAGTAGAACCTCGACCTGTTTGCTCGTGGGCTCGGCCCCACCCGACAACAGTAGTGACTGACGATACATGACCGCGCCCTCCTGCCGCCAGAGGTCGAAATGGCCCATCAGGAGCTGTTCGTTGACCAATGACAGCAAGCGCATCACCTCGTTGACGCGCGGCTCGCTGACCGCGATGTCGAAGGCGCACGCTAGGTGCAGCGCCTCGAAATCCTCCATCCACGAAAAGGAAATCTGGTAATCAGTCCAGCTCCCCTCAACCGTAATGGCGATTTCATCTTCCCCGGTGCGCTCGAATGCCCATTCGTTAGTGTGGGCCACATGCTCAATCACATCAACCGGATGCAAATCGCGCGCAATCTCTATTTCCAGAAGGCTCATCGCCACTACCTGCTAAATCGAATCTCGTATAACGCTGCGGGAGCACAGCGCACCCACCCAAAGGACACCAAACGCTTGAAAACTCACCGGCAGATAGAACGCACCAGCCGGGTTGCGGTTAAGAACCAGTTTACCGCTGCATGACCCTTGAAACGAATCATGCTGTAATTTCAGTGTATTGATGCTGAGTCCGAGCGCCAGTCCCCTTTTGGTCGAATGGCGAGAATGGATGTGGACAGAAGTTCGGAAAAAGATTCACGAGCCGCCCTTAACTGACTCTAAGACAACGATTTTCGGCGATTTCCACCTGTTGATAAATACTTAAGATTTATTTTGGGGATAGGCATACGGAGCATCGAAATATCGGAAAACAGGCAACCAAACAGCAATCTCTTTCACGCACCCCTGCCGACAAGCGTCCAGCTAGGCGTTAAACGGTCGTCATATCTCCGATATCCACATCATCTAGATTGCCTGTATTTGTAACACAACAGGAGGGTAGCGATGACAAGCGAGCCAAATACGAAAGTGACCGCAACTCAGAAAAATGATGATGGACGGTGGTATTATGTAATTACCGTCGATCAAGAAGAGGGGAACAAAGTTGGCCCTTACGACACGAAAGAAGAAGCGATCGCAGCAGGCGAGCAAAAATTAGCGGGAAATGCTAACGCTTAAAAGCGTTTGGATTGAGGAAGCCAGCAATTTACAGTTTTTGGTTTCCGAACGAGCTTCGGTGCTTGTTCGGCAATCAAGCCTTCTTTGTTCGGCCACCAGAAGCCGCCGGCTTTTCCGGCGTATCGCCCGGAGCCTTACCCTTCTGGCCTACAAGGGCCTCCAGTGCTTCGATGCGTGCCAGGAGCGCGGTATTTTCAGCTCGGGCCCGGATAGCCATCTCGCGCACAGCTTCAAAGTCTTCGCGCTGAACGACATCCATCGTGTTGAGCAAGCGTTCGGCTTGACCGCGAAATGCCGTCTCGACTTCGCGGCGCACACCCTGAGCGGCACCCGCAGCGTCGGTTACGAGCTTTGCCAGTTCATCAAGAACGCGGTTTGATCCATTGGTCATGACGGATACCTCTCTCATTTTCCAATCAAATAATCGCCGCGCTAGACGATTGCAAGCAAGTTGGCATTGGATCGGCAACGCACAAATGTTACCGGAGGAGCAACTTGACGCTGTTCTTACCCTCGCGCATGGTCCCGCCAAATTGAATCGCGACTATGGAGTGCCTTGTGAGCGAAATACTTCTACCAACATTTGCCGCGATCGCATTTCCCAATATCGATCCCGTTATTTTCACATTGGGGCCGCTATCCGTCCATTGGTATGGTCTCGGCTATGTGGCTGGTATTCTTTTTGCCTGGTGGTATGCCAAAAAGCTCATCAGCAAGCCCCGGCTCTGGGCCAACAACACACCGCCGATGAAACCTGCAAACCTGGACGATTTCGTTTTGTGGGCAGCACTTGGCGTCGTGCTCGGCGGGCGCATCGGCTATATTTTGTTCTATGATTTCGCCCGCTATATCGCCCATCCGCTCGACATGTTCAAAGTCTGGGAAGGTGGCATGTCGTTCCACGGCGGCATGCTCGGCACCATTCTTGCCATGGTGCTCTTTGCCCGCTCCCGCAGGATCAATGTCTACAGCATGCTCGATACGATTGCCGCAGGCGTACCTGTCGGTCTCGGTCTTGTGCGCGTTGCCAATTTCATCAATAGCGAATTATGGGGACGCCCGACGGACGTGCCATGGGGCATGGTCTTCCCGACAGGTGGGCCGTTCGTGCGCCACCCGAGCCAGCTATATGAGGCAGGTCTCGAGGGATTCGTATTGTTCACGGTTTTGGCTCTATTGATCTTCTACGGCCGCAAGCTGAAAAGCCCGCGCTTTATCGGCGGAACATTCGTTACGCTCTATGGACTATCGCGGATTTTCGTCGAGTTCTTCCGGGAGCCGGATGCGCAACTTGGTTACCTTTATGGCGGCTGGCTGACGATGGGGATGGTTCTTTCCGTTCCTATGGTCCTCGTCGGGTTGGCATTCATCCTGTCTGCCCGCAACCCTGAGGTCGCAACCGGACGATGAACCTCAAGCAACGCATTATCAAGCAGATCAGGGCCACCGGCCCGATTAGCGTTGCTGACTATATGGCGATGTGCCTGTTTGATCGCGACGCGGGATACTATACGACCCGCGAACCATTCGGGAAGGACGGCGATTTCATCACGGCACCTGAAGTGAGCCAGATTTTCGGCGAACTCATCGGTGTCTGGTGTGTCAGCACATGGCAAGCGCTTGGGTCGCCGGATCAATTCGTCCTTTGCGAAATCGGGCCTGGACGCGGCACGCTTATGAAAGACCTCATCCGCACAGCCGGCAAGATCGCACCGGGTTTTATCGCCGCCGCTAAAATCCACATGGTGGAAATCAGCGAGCGTTTGACGCGGATTCAGCAAAAGACGCTAGGAAAGCACAGTGGTGCCATCATCTGGGAAAAGAACTTCAGCAATATAGCGTCCGGTCCGCTGATTACCATCGCCAATGAGCTTTTCGATGCCATTCCCTCGCGTCAATACGTGAAGACGAAAGGGCGCTTTGTCGAACGCGTGCTCGCGCTCGATGCAGAGCAAAATCTTGTCTTTGCTGCCGGTTCCGGCTCGATTGACGCCGCTCTGCTTCCGCCGGGTAACGATATCGCTCCGGAAGGGAGTATTTTCGAGATTGCTCCAGCCCGCAATGCCCTCATGCAAAAGATTGCCGCGCGCATTCATCATGACCGAGGTGCAGCGCTGTTGTTCGACTACGGACATTTGCAACAGGGCTTTGGCGATACCTTGCAAGCGCTGAGCCACCATAATTCTGTCGATGTCCTACATATTCCCGGCGCAGCCGACCTCACCACCCACGTAGACTTCCATGGTCTCGCGCTGGCTGCACGTACAGAAGGTTGCAAGACCAGTGCGATGACCCAAGGCGACTTTTTGCTTGCGATGGGTTTGCTTGATCGCGCCGGAGCGCTGGGCCAAGACAAATCAGCGGAGGTCCGGGACCAAATTCGCCTCGAAGTCGAACGGTTGGCGGGACCGGAACAGATGGGAGCATTGTTCAAGGTGCTGTGCGTCAGCGATCCGGCAACGCATGTTTTCCCGTTCGAAGCGAAATAAATTCTGGCAATTGACTTCAATCGATTGCTCAACCACCATCCGCTCCCTTGAAAGGCATTCGGTATGATCACGTCAGACAAGCCAGCACCACTGCGTTCCTCCTTGCTGGGCTCCCCTGAAAAAGACCGAATCGCTCATGGGTTCTTTACCCGCAAAGGCGGCGTGTCGGACGGCATCTATCGCGGCTTGAATGTGGGCAGCGGTTCAAATGACGATCAGGATCGTGTCAAGGAAAATCGCAGACGCGTAGCTGAGTCGTTAGGCGCGCCCTTATCGCATCTGGTCACCGTCCATCAGGTGCATTCACCCGATGTCGTTACCGTGACGGCACCGCTTGGTGGTGACCGACCCCAGGCCGATGCCATGGTGACCGCCACTCCCGGCATCGTCATTGGTGCTCTTTCTGCCGATTGCGGCCCTATCCTTTTTGCTGACACCGAGGCGAAAGTGGTGGGCGCAGCGCACGCTGGCTGGCGCGGAGCCATCGGCGGCATTCTTGAAAATACCGTCGATGCGATGATTGCCCTGGGCGCGCGTCGCAACCGGATCCAGGCTGTTCTCGGCCCAACGATCGGTCCTGACAATTACGAAGTGGGAGGAGAGTTCTACGACCAGTTCGTTGGAACTGATCCCTCCTACCGAACGTTCTTCCGCGACTCAGCCAATAATGGTCACAAGATGTTCGACCTGTGGGCCTTTATCACGACGCGGCTTGAGCGTACCGGGGTAAAGGCCTCCGGGCTTCAACAGTGCACCTATGCGGATGAGGAGCAGTTTTTCTCCTACCGCCGGACGACCCATCGCAAGGAAGCTGACTACGGCCGCCAGATATCAGCGATTACGATCACGGAGTAAGAGTATGGCCCTTCATTTCGAACCGGAAGAATTTGCTGCGCGCCGTGACCGGCTGATGATGGTGATGGCCGAGCAGAAGCTTGATGCGGTCCTGCTATTTGCTCAGGAGAGTATGTACTGGCTCACCGGTTACGACACATTCGGCTTCTGTTTCTTCCAATGCCTGATTGTAAAGGCGGATGGCAGCAACGTGTTGATGACCCGCTCTGCCGATTTGAGGCAAGCGCGCCAAACCTCGAACATCGAGAATATTATAGTCTGGGCAGACCGCGATAACGCTAATCCGGCTGCCGATTTACGCGAACTTCTCAACGATCTCGATCTGCTCGGTTGCCGCATTGGTATCGAATACCAAACGCATGGGCTCACCGCCGCCAACGGCCGGAAGCTTGATGAACAGCTCACCGCATTTGGGCAACTCGTCGACATATCTGGCATTGTCGACAAGCTCCGCGCCCTCAAGAGCCCAGCGGAAATCGTCTATAGCCGCAAGGCGGCGGAGTTGAGCGACGAAGCGCTGGGCGCGGCATTGAAACTTATAAAGGCCGGTGCAGATGAAGGTACAATACTCGCTGCCATGCAAGCGGCAATCTTTGCCGGCGGCGGCGATTATCCGGCCAACGAGTTCATCATTGGCTCCGGTGAGGATGCACTTCTCTGCCGTTACAAGTCCGGGCGGCGCAAACTCACAAAAAATGACCAGCTGACGTTGGAGTGGGCTGGCGTCTATCGCCACTACCATGCCCCTATGATGCGCACTATACTGACCGGCAAGGCATCGAAACGTCATCAGGAGCTTTACGACGCGGCACACGAAGCGCTTGAAGCTGTCGAAGCAGCAATGACGCCTGATTTCACCTTCGGCGATGTATTCGACGCTCACGCCAAGGTGATGGAGGCGCATGAACTGACCCGACACCGGCTCAATGCCTGCGGCTATTCCGTTGGTGCCCGCTTCACACCATCCTGGATGGATATGCCCATGTTTTATTCCGGCAATCCCGAACGGATCCAACCCGATATGACATTGTTTGCCCATATGATTATTATGGATTCCGATAGCAACACGGCCATGACTCTGGGCCGTACCTATCTTACGACCAATGGCCAGGCGGAACCGCTTTCACGCCAATCTCTTGACTTGATCGTAAAATAAAACTTTTGTCTGTTTCTGTTTGCAAATGAGCACATATGTGACTCATGACGGGGTTTGACTGAAGATGAAGTCTCGCAACTCACTGACCTGTGTATTCGGAGTTCTGGCCGGTCTCTCACTTACGGCGTGTAATAGTTCAGAATCCCCGATTGGCGTTACGAAAACTGATCTGCCGTCGGCGCAGGGAAGCCAGACAACACCCGCGCCGGGAGCCCCGGCAACACCAGGCGCTTCAGCAACACCCCCCACCGCGACGCCTGGCACAAATGCACAGACAACGACGACGCCGGGCACGGTCCCCTCAGCCCGGGCGCCGTCAAGTGCGACTGTCACAGCCTCAGGGACCACCCAGACGGGAACGCCAGCCACGCCCGGGGCACAGCGCACGGCAAAGTTGCGGTTTGCGCCCATTGTCGGCGCACCTATTGCAGCGGCTACGCCGCTATCGCAACGCCTGTCCGCACTTGCCAAGGAAAAAGGCATCGTCCTCGGCACGGCTGCCGATACGGACAACACCCATATCATGAAGGGCTATTTTTCTGCCCTGCCCGACGGCAACCAGACGACGATCATCTACGTATGGGACGTACTTGACCCCGCGGGTACGCGCCTGCATCGCATACAGGGCCAGGAGAAAGTTCCGGGTGGGGGGACCGACCCATGGAGTACAGTCCCGCCGAAGGTTATGGAAGGCATCGCCGACAAGGCCATCCAAGGTTATCTGGCGTGGGTATTCGGCGCCAAGACGTGACATATTTACACGTTTAACGCGATATTCTCGATGAATTGTGCATGAATCCTGCTTGCCCGCTTGCAATGTGCGTCAAGGGCAGTAAAAGGCCCGCCATATCCTTTACTTTGGCTGCGCTCTGAAAAAGACGTGGAGAAAATACGGCATGAAACTCTTCGCGGGCAATTCCAATCGTGTTCTCGCCGAATCTGTCGCCAAATATCTCAATATTCCGCTCGGAAAGGCCAGCGTTCGCCGCTTTGCCGATCAGGAGATTTTCGTTGAGATTCAAGAAAACGTCCGCGGCGAAGACGTCTTTGTCATGCAGTCAACTTCTTTTCCGGCAAACGATCATCTGATGGAATTGCTGATCATGATCGATGCGTTCCGCCGTTCGTCGGCAAAACGTATCACTGCCGTTCTTCCTTATTTCGGCTACGCCCGTCAGGATCGCAAGCCAGGTCCGCGCACGCCGATTTCTGCAAAACTCGTGGCAAATCTGATCACCGAAGCTGGTGCAAACCGCGTCCTCACGCTCGATCTGCACGCTGGCCAGATTCAAGGCTTCTTCGATATCCCGACCGACAATCTCTACGCTGTTCCGGTCATCGCCCGCGATGTCCGTGCGCATTACGGGAAATCAAACGTCATGGTCGTTTCCCCCGACGTCGGTGGTGTTGTCCGTGCGCGATCTCTGGCAAAACGCATCGATGCACAGCTTGCCATTGTCGATAAGCGTCGTGATCGTCCCGGCGAGTCAGAAGTCATGAACGTTATCGGTGATGTGCGTGGCAAGGATTGCCTGTTATTCGACGATATCGTCGATTCCGGTGGCACGCTGTGCAACGCTGCTGAAGCACTCCTTGCAAAAGGCGCGACAAGCGTTACCGCCTACATCACTCATGGCGTGCTGTCTGGCGGGGCTGTCGCCCGTATTTCTAGCTCCAAGCTCAAGGAACTGGTTATCACCGATTCCATTCAGCCGACCCCAGCGATTGAAGCCGCACCCAATATTCGGGTACTGTCGATTTCCGATCTGATCGGTGAAGCCGTCTCTCGCACGGCATCGGAAGAGTCCGTTTCCAGCCTGTTCGACTAAATCATCCATATTCTATGCATGGACTTGGACACATCTGCGCAAGCAACAAACTTGCACATCCATCATCTTTCCGTTATAGAGCCGCCATCCGCGTAGACACCCTTGGAGGCAACGCGGAATGGAGCGGTCATTTCATCCGGTTCCGGATGAGCGTGCGACCGCTTCATGTTTTTTGAACAGCCATCCATTGGCCTCGAAAAACACTCCAGATTTGAACCTCGAAAGGAAATGCCATGAGCGAAGCATACGAGCTCAAGGCCGAGGCGCGCGAACGGGTTGGTAAGGGGTCCTCCCGGGAAATTCGCCGCAACGGTAAAGTGCCAGCTGTCATCTATGGTGACAAGCAGGCGCCAATCTCGATCACCCTCGACTACAAGACGCTGTACTACAAGATTCACGGCGGCGGTTTCAAGACGACGATTGCCAACATCCTTCTGGATGGCAAATCGATCCAGGTCCTTCCGAAGGACTTCCAGCTTGATCCGGTCAGCGACAAGCCAGTACACGTCGACTTCCTGCGCGTATCGGCCAAGTCGATCGTCAACGTGCATGTACCAATTCACTTCCACAATGAAGACGCAGCGCCTGGCATCAAGCGCGGCGGCGTTCTCAATATCGTTCGTCACGACGTTGAGCTTCATGCCCCGGCAAATGCCATCCCGGAAGCGATCGACATCGATCTGACCGGCTTGCAGATCGGTGATTCGATCCACATTTCCGCTGTGACCCTGCCGAAGGGCGTCACGACGGTCATTCAGGATCGCGATTTCACCATCGCCACCATTGTTGGCCACGCTACCGAAGTGGAAGAAGTCACTGAAGCAGTTGCGGAAGAAGCTGCAACGGAAGAAAAAGAAGGCGAGTAATCGTCTTGTCGATTGTTGGGAGCTAGGCGCGTGCTACTCATCGCAGGTCTTGGCAATCCGGGCTCCCAATATGCTACCAACCGGCATAATATCGGTTTTATGGCGGCGGATGAAATACACCGCCGCCATAATTTTTCCCCCTGGACCAAGAAGTTTCAGGCGCTCATCGCCGACGGCACCATCGAAGGCGAAAAGATCATCCTGATTAAACCCCAGACGTTCATGAACCTGTCGGGCCAGGCCGTCGGCGAAGCCATGCGCTTCTACAAGCTGGCTTTGAGCGATCTCGTCGTCATCTATGACGAGCTTGATCTGACCGCCGGCAAGGTGCGTGTAAAGACAGGCGGCGGCTCAGGCGGCCACAATGGCATCAAGTCCATCGACGCGCACTGCGGCAAGGATTATCGCCGCGTCCGCCTCGGTATCGGTCATCCCGGTGTCAAAGAAATGGTCACCAATCATGTACTCGGCAACTTTGCCAAGGCAGACAGCGAATGGCTGGAACCGTTGCTCGACGCGATTGCAGCAAATGCGGGATTGCTCGTCAAAAAGGACGATGCCGGTTTCATGAACCGCGTTTCTGTAGCTCTCGGCGGCGGCAGCAAGACCGAGCGGGAAGCGGTTGAAAAGCCAGTTGCAAAATCCGCTGGCCAAAGTCATATCCGGCAGGCTCGTCAGCAAAAGCCTGCCGTCAACATACCGAAATCCGGCCCAATGGCCGACATGCTGAACAAGCTCTTCGGCAAGAAAGAATAAGGATCGCACATTATGGGTTTCAAATGCGGCATCGTAGGGCTGCCCAATGTCGGTAAGTCGACGCTTTTCAACGCGCTGACCAAAACAGCCGCGGCCCAGGCTGCGAACTATCCGTTCTGTACGATCGAGCCGAATACCGGGGAAGTTGCCGTGCCTGATCCGCGCTTGCAGGCTATTGCCAAGATAGGCAAATCCGCAAACATTGTGCCAACTCGGATCGGCTTTGTCGATATCGCCGGCCTCGTGCGTGGTGCGTCGAAGGGAGAAGGCCTCGGCAACCAGTTCTTGGCCAATATTCGCGAAGTCGATGCAATCGTACACGTGCTGCGCTGCTTTGAGGACGACGATATCGCCCATGTGGAGGGGCGTATCGATCCCGTTTCGGATGCCGAGACGGTCGAAACGGAACTGATGCTGTCGGATCTCGAAAGCCTTGAACGCCGTATCGTGCAGTTCCGCAAGCGGGCGAGCAGCAAGGACAAGGAAGCACTGACCGTGCTCCCCGTCATGGAACAGGCACTAGCGCTTTTGCAGGAAGGCCAGCCAGTTCGCTTTATGCTGAACGGTATAGCAGCGGAGGACCTTGCCATTCTACAAGGGTTAAACCTCCTGACATCGAAGCCAGTGCTGTATGTCTGCAATGTTGCCGAAGAAGATGCAGCGGCGGGCAATGAGTATACAGAAGCCGTCGAAGAGATGGCGACCGGCCAAGGCGCTGAAACAGTCACCATTTCCGCGGCTATTGAAGCGGAAGTAGCGCAACTGCCGGAGGAGGAAGCGAAGGAGTATCTGGACGCTATGAACCTGGACGAACCGGGTCTCGATCGCCTTATCCGCGCCGGGTACAAACTCCTCCATCTCATCACCTATTTCACGGTTGGCCCGAAAGAAGCTCGCGCATGGACCGTCGAACGCGGCTCGAAAGCACCGCAGGCGGCTGGTGTCATCCATACGGATTTCGAACGCGGCTTTATTCGCGCCCAGACAATTGCCTACAATGATTATGTCTCCCTTGGTGGCGAAGTCGCAGCAAAGGACGCAGGCAAGGCGCGCGATGAAGGCAAGGAGTATGTCGTGCAGGACGGCGACATCATGCTGTTCAGGTTCAACACATAAACTTCAGGCAGAACATGAGCAAACACTCTCCCCGATACGCCTATGAGGATTTTACGATTGGCAGCGAATGGCCACTCGGATCAAAAGTCGTTAGGGCAGAGGAGATCATCGATTTCGCCAGCCAGTTCGATCCGCAACCGTTCCATCTGGACGAGGCTGCCGGCAAGGCCAGTGTGCTTGGCGGTCTTGCCGCGTCAGGCTGGCACACAGTCTCCATGTTCATGCGTATGCTGTGCGACGCATACCTCCTGGATTCTACATCGCAAGGCGCGCCGGGGATCGACTATCTGAAGTGGGTTCGCCCGGTTCTTGCGGGCGACATACTAACCGGAAAGACGACAATCCTCGACCGGCGCCCGTCCAAGTCAAAGCCTTCCCTGGGGTTTGTAAAGCTGCACCACTCGGTCTTTAATCAGGATGGTTTGCTCGTCTGCGAGTTGGAGCACACGGCGATGTTTTCCCTGAGGGGGCCAGCCACATGAGCAGTATCGAACAGTTGATCGGCGTGGAACGCGATCTCGGCACACACACCTTTGAAGCAGACGAAATCATCAACTTTGCAACAAAGTATGATCCCCAGCGCTTTCACGTCGATCCAGAAGCTGCCAAGAAAAG
This sequence comes from Phyllobacterium sp. LjRoot231, assembly GCF_964253365.1. Lineage (NCBI taxonomy): Bacteria > Pseudomonadati > Pseudomonadota > Alphaproteobacteria > Hyphomicrobiales > Phyllobacteriaceae > Phyllobacterium > Phyllobacterium sp. LjRoot231. The sequence goes on along the minus strand of NZ_CAXUQT020000001.1, from coordinate 1,923,803 downwards.
CAACTTTGGCGCGCTTTGCGCTTCTGGTTGGCACACAACCGCCGTGTGGATGCGCCTCAATGTCGAAGACATCAAGAACGTAGTCAAAGCAGCAATCGGGCGAGGTGAGCAACCTCCGCAATTCGGCCCCTCGCCCGGCTTTGAAAACCTCAAATGGCTGAAACCGGTTTATGCCGGCGATACGATCCGCTTCACCCGTACGGTGACTAGCATTCGGGCGCTTCAATCGCGTCCCGGCTGGTCGATGATGCAGCTGTCCTCTGCCGCTTATAATCAGAACGGCGAAAAGGTTTTGGAATTTGATAATGCTGCGCTCATAGCGCTGCCTGCTTGAATACGTTCAGTGTCCATCGAAAGCGATTAGCGTACGAACATTGACGCCGAGAGCTTCGAGCTTCTTCCGTCCGCCGAGCTCCGGCAGATCGATGATGAAACACGCACTGACAATATCCGCTCCCATTTGCTGCAATAGCTTCACTGCGGCTTCTGCAGTGCCGCCGGTCGCAATCAAATCATCCACTAGAATGACCTTGTCACCCGGCACAATCGCGTCGCGATGCATCTCCATCTCATCGACGCCATATTCGAGGCTGTAGGCAATACGCACTGTATCGTGCGGAAGCTTACCCTTCTTACGGATGGGCACGAAACCGGAAGAGAGCTGGTGCGCCATGGCTCCACCGATAATAAAGCCGCGTGCCTCGATGCCAGCCACTTTGTCGACCTTGCCGCCAGCATAGGGATGTACGAGCTCGTCCACAGCTCGCCGGAAAGCGCGGGCATTGCCGAGCAATGTCGTAATATCGCGGAATACCACCCCGGGTTTGGGATAGTCGGGAATGTTGCGGATGGCGTCGACCAGCGTCTGCTTCAGAGTTGAATCCATCTCGTTGTTCCTTCGTGCCGACCGCAGGACACAGACAATCTACTGTCCTGACTTCAAAAGAAAAGGGCGCAACGCGCCCCTTTCAATATCCAATATCTCTCATCGATCAATGCTCGACGTCAGCCCAAATTCTACGTTTTGCCACATAGACCAGACCGGCGAAGAGAACGAGGAAGACCATGACGCGGAACCCGGTCTTCTTGCGCTCTTCAAGATGCGGCTCTGCAGCCCACATCAGGAACGCAGCAATGTCCTGCGAGTATTGAGACAGCGTCTGCGGCGAACCATCATCATAAGTCACCTGGCCATCCTGCAGCGGCGGCGCCATTGCGAGCGACTTGGCGGAAATGAAGTATGGATTGTAGTGCGTGCCTTCTGGAATCTGCATGCCTTCCGGCGGCGTTTCGCCAAAACCGGTGAGAAGCGCATGAATATAATCCGGGCCGCCTTCCTGATACTGAGTGGCGATATCGAACACGAAGCGTGGGAAACCTCGTTCTACCGCACGCGCCTTGGCGATCAGCGAGAAATCCGGCGGCGCCGCACCGTTGTTAGCGGCGGCTGCAGCCTGAACATTGGGGAACGGCGAAGGGAAATAGTCGGAGGGCAGTGCCTTGCGGGTGAACATCTCACCTTCAGCATTTGGGCCATCCTGTACTTCATATTCAGCAGCAAATGCCTTTACCTGCGCTTCCGTATAGCCCAGTTCTTCAAGCGAACGGAACGCCACAAGATGCATCGAATGACAGGCAGAGCAAACTTCCTTGTAGATCTTCAGACCGCGCTGCAGCTGCTGCTTGTCGTAGTGACCGAACGGACCGGCAAAGGACCAATTCACCTCGGCCGGCTCCTTGATCGGGAAGTGAGTTGGTTCAGCCGCATTGTGTGCTTCTTCGGCGGCATTGGCGACACCGAATGCCAGCATTGTGCCGAGGCCGGCAGCTGCGAGACCGAGGAGGATTTTTTTCATGTTTGAGCCCTTCACGATTCTCAAGCCCTGGTTTCCGGAGCGGCAGCGACGCCAGCCGGTTGGCCGCCACTCTTTGTTTTCGCAAGCACAGCTTCGGTAATCGAATTCGGCAACCGCCGCGGCGTCTCGATCAGGCCAAGCAGAGGCATGACAACAATGAAGAAGCCAAAGTAGTAAGCCGTTCCGAACTGCGAAAACAGCGTGTACAAGCCCTCGGCCGGTCGTGATCCAAGCCAGCCAAGCATGATGGCATTGGCGATGAAGAGCCAGAAGAACAGCTTGTACCAAGGTCGGTAGACAGCTGAACGTACCTTCGACGTGTCGAGCCATGGCACGATGAACAGGATAGCGATCGAACCGAACATCGTCAGAACGCCGCCGAGCTTGGAATTGATCGGTCCAATGTTGAAGGTGATGGCGCGCAGCATTGCGTAGAACGGCAGGAAGTACCATTCCGGAACAATGTGGGCTGGTGTCTTCAGCGAGTCAGCCTGGATGTAGTTGTCCGGATGGCCCATGAAATTTGGCAGATAGAAGACAAAATACGCGAAGAGGATCAAGAACAGCAACAGTCCGAACGCATCCTTGACAGTCGCGTAAGGGGTGAAGGCAACCGTGTCGGTCTTCGATTTGACTTCGATGCCGGTCGGATTCGTCTGACCGGTTACGTGCAGTGCCCAGACGTGCAGGATGACAACACCTGCGATCATGAACGGCAGCAGATAGTGCAGCGAGAAGAAGCGATTGAGCGTCGGATTATCAACGGCAAAGCCACCAAGCAGCAACTGCTGGATCGGGTCGCCGATAATGGGGAACGCCGTGAAGAATCCGGTGATAACCGTCGCACCCCAGAAGGACATCTGTCCCCATGGCAGCACATAGCCCATGAACGCCGTTGCCATCATCAGGAGAAGGATGATCACACCGAGGATCCACAAGAGTTCGCGCGGCGCCTTGTATGAACCGTAGTAGAGCCCGCGGAAGATATGCACATAGACCGCGAGGAAGAACATCGACGCGCCGTTGGAATGCAGATAGCGCAGCAGCCATCCGGAATTCACGTCACGCATGATCTTTTCTACGGAGTTGAACGCCAGTCCGGTATCGGCGGCATAGTGCATGGCCAGAACGACGCCGGTCAGTATCTGGGCGACCAGCATGATCGCCAGGATGCCACCGAAGGCATAGGCGTAGTTGAGATTGCGCGGGACCGGATAGGCGACGAAAGAATCGTAAATCAGACGTGGCAACGGCAGTCGCGCGTCGATCCATTTTTCGATGCCGGTGCTCGGCGTATAGGATGAATGTCCACCGCTCATGTCGTGTCTCCCCGTGGAACCTTAGCCGATCTTGATGACGGTGTCGGAAGTGAAAGTAAGTGGCGGGATGGCTAGATTTTCCGGCGCTGGGCCAGAACGAATGCGCCCGGCGGTATCGTATTGCGAACCGTGGCACGGGCAGAACCAGCCACCAAAATCGCCTTGCTGACCGAGGGGAATGCAGCCGAGATGGGTGCAAACGCCGATCATCACAAGCCAGCTTTCCTTGTCCTTGGCGGCAGCGCGGTCCGTGTCGGTTGCTTGAGCGTCGCTTGGCAGATTGGCATTGCGCGCAATTGGATCCTTCAACTGACTCAATTGGACGTTTTTCGCATCCTCGATTTCTTTCGGCGTCCGGTTGCGAATGAAAACCGGCTTGCCCCGCCATTTGACCGTCAGGGACATACCTGGCTGAACAGCCGAAACATCAACTTCGATAGACGAGACTGCCAGCGTCGACGCGTCCGGTCTCATCTGATCGATAAAGGGCCAAGCAAAGGCTCCTGCACCGACCACACCGGCCATACCTGTCGCAATATAGAGGAAGTCACGCCGTGTCGGCTCGGTCGTATCGTGTGCGCTCACGGGGCCTGTTCCTTTCCGAATAACAACGCAGCGGGAGAGTCCAGATTGTCAGCACAATAGAAGACTGGCCCAAGAACTGAGCCATGAGGAATCCCCAACATATGGCGTGGTTTCTAAGCATGTCGCTTGAGCTTGTCCAGTGAGACAGCGTCACAAGGGCAGGATGTCGCAGGGATAAGCTGCCAAGCTAGTCATGCCCTATAAAGCCGCCGGATTGCCTTGCCCAAAGCCCGGCGTAAATGCCGTTGGAAGCAATCAGTTCTTCATGGGTGCCGCTTTCGACAATCCGGCCTTCGTCCATCACAACCAGACGGTCGAGAGCGGCAATAGTTGAAAGCCTATGCGCAATGGCTATGACGGTCTTGCCATGCATCAGGCGGTAGAGGCTGTCCTGAATCGCAGCCTCAATCTCTGAATCAAGCGCGGATGTGGCTTCGTCCAGAATGAGGATCGGCGCGTCCTTCAGCATCACGCGGGCAATAGCGATGCGCTGGCGTTGACCGCCGGAAAGTTTGACACCGCGCTCGCCCACATGCGCATCAAAGCCGTGCCGCCCGCTCGGATCGCTCAAGCCGCCGATGAAGGCATCAGCCTGAGCATTCGCGACTGCCTGCCGCATCATCTCGTGCGAAGCATCCGGTCTTCCGTAAAGAATGTTGTCGCGGACCGAACGGTGCAGAAGCGACGTATCCTGCGTGACCATGCCGATATGTGCACGCAGCGAGTCTTGCTCGACTTTCGAGATGTCCTGGCCATCGACGAGGATGCGCCCGCCTTCAAGATCGTAGAATCTGAGTAACAGATTGACTAATGTCGACTTGCCCGCACCCGAACGACCGACAAGCCCAACTTTTTCGCCCGGCTGGATAGCTAGCGACAAGTCTTCAATGACGTTCCTCGAACTGTCATAGTGAAATCGGATGTTTTCGAATTGGATCGCCCCAAGGGGTACGGTCAGCTCTGCAGCACCCGGTCGATCGATGACTGTGACCGGTCGTGCCAGCATCTCCATGGAGTTCTGGATCGTACCATAATTCCGCAGGAGCCCATTGAGATTTGCCATCATGCGGGTCAGGAGCATGCTCAACCGAAGGACGAGGCCAAGCGTGAATGCCACTTCGCCGGACGAAATTTCACTTCGGAGCCAAAGATCGATCGAGACATAGGCGACGACGCAGATCATCACCCCGCTCGTCGAAGCGAGCGAAATGCGTATGCCGCTCAGGCCCCGTGTCAGCGCACTGATCGCGACGAGCCACCGATCCATACCACGGCGCATATAGGCGTCGTCGCGCCGAGCGGTACCGAACAGCTTGAGCGTCTGGATATTGCTGTAGCCGTCGACCAGACGCCCCATGGCGACGGAACTCGATTCAGCCGTTTCCCTTGCCGCGCGCCGGACCCGCGGCAGGAAGTAACGCGCAGTTATGCCAAAGACCGCGAGCCAGATCACCACCACCAATGCGAGCCGCCAATCTAGCCTGCCAATCAGAATCAAGGTTGTTACGCAGTAGACCAAGCTGAACCACACGGCCTGAAGCAGGGTCACCATGAAATCCCCGAGGGCCTGCCCGAGCGCCCAAACCTTTGTAACGATGCGGCCGGAAAAATCATTCTGAAAGAAGGAAAGGCTCTGCCGGTAGACAATGCTATGTGCCTGCCATCGCACCAGATTGTTAAAGCCAGGAACAATAGCCTGCTCTTCGACCAGCGCCGCCATGGAAAGTACGATCGTACGCCCAAGGAACACAGCCAGAAGCATCAGGAGAAGCGCGATGCCGTGCTTGTCGACCAATCCGTCCCAACCCGCAGTGCGATCGGTCGATGACAGGATGTCGATGATTTTTCCGACAAACCAGAACAGGCCCGCTTCAAAAAGTGCAATCAGCCCACCACAAACAAGCATAGCCAGGAATACATATTTTTCCTGGGCGACGTAGAACCACATGAATGCCAGGGGTTGATTTGGCACCTGGTCCGCGGGCGGATTAGCGTAAGGATCAACCCAGCTTTCGAACAGGCGGTAAAGGCTTCTCATTCAATCCACATCAGTCAGATATTCCTCGGGGTTCGGAAGCTGTGGAATACAAAGCATTCGTCATGAGCAGGATACCTTTGGGTGAGTCCTGCCAACGGTCAAACTAAACTTGCTCTGGCTTACTCTGCAGCTTCCTGATCATCGAGACCAAGGAATCCGCCTGACTGTCGCGCCCACAATCCGGCATAGATTCCATTGGCAGCGATGAGTTGCTCATGGCTACCGCTTTCGACGATCTGCCCCTTGTCCAGAACAATAAGCCGGTCGAGCGCCGCAATGGTCGACAACCGGTGCGCAATGGCAATAACGGTTTTTCCCTGCATGAGCCGATAGAGATTGTCCTGGATCGCCGCTTCCACCTCGGAATCGAGCGCTGAAGTTGCCTCGTCCATGATGAGTATCGGGGCATCCTTGAGCATGACACGAGCGATAGCGATGCGCTGGCGCTGACCGCCTGAGAGTTTTACGCCGCGCTCGCCGACATGGGCTTCAAAACCCCGCCTGCCTTTAGGGTCAGAAAGGTCTTCGATGAAGCCATCGGCTTGCGCATTCCTCACCGCGCGAAGCATCATCTCCTCCGGCGCATCTGGACGTCCATAGAGCACGTTATCTCGAACTGAGCGATGCAGCAGCGACGTATCCTGTGTTACCATGCCGATATGAGCGCGAAGCGAATCTTGCGAGACCTTCGAAATGTCCTGACCATCGATAAGAATCCGGCCCGATTCGAGGTCGTAAAACCGAAGGAGCAAGTTGACCAGCGTAGACTTGCCGGCGCCTGATCGTCCAACGAGACCGATCTTTTCGCCCGGACGAATGTCCAATGACAATCGATCGATGATGCCAGTCCCTTTGCCGTAGTGGAAACCGATTGAATCGAAGCTGATCGCCCCTGCACTGACTTTCAGCTCAGGCGCATTCGGGACGTCAGGCACAAGTCGCGGCAGGGAAATGGACGTAATACCGTCCTCGACGGTGCCGATATTCTCGAACAACGCCGACATTTCCCACATGATCCACTGCGACATGCCGTTGAGGCGAAGCACTAGCCCAATACCCACCGCTACAGCGCCGACGGAGATTGCCGAGCCGAGCCACAGCCAGATGGCAATGCCGCCAACCGAAAACAGCAACAGGCAATTCATCGCATAGAGCGAGAAGTGAAAACTTGTCACCATCCGCATCTGCCCGTGGACGGTTTGCAGGAAATTCTCCAGTCCTTCACGTGCATAGCTCTCTTCCCGCCTGGAATGCGAGAAGAGCTTTACCGTGGCGATGTTCGTGTAGCTGTCGACGATTCGGCCTGTCATCGTCGATCGCGCGTCGGCCTGCCGTTGGGATATGACCCGTATTTTCGGAATGAAATAGCGCAGCAGCCCAATGTAAATGATAAGCCAGACAACAAAGGGCAGCATCAGCCGCAAATCAGCTGCCGCTGCGATAATCAGTGTTCCAGTGAAATAAACGATGACATAATTGAGGACGTCGAGCAGTTTCATCACCGTTTCGCGCACGGCGAGCGAGGTCTGCATAAGCTTGGTGGAGACACGGCCCGCAAACTCATCCTGAAAGAAGGTCATGGACTGGCGAATGAGATAGCGATGCACCATCCAGCGGATACGCATGGGATAGTTGCCGAGTAAAGTCTGATGGATGATAAGCGAATCGGCCAACACAATGCCGGGCATCACAATCAGCACGACACCGGAAATCAGTGCCAGTTTCCAGCCTTCATCGGCGAGGAACGTTTCGCGCGAATGATTGGAAAGCCAGTCAACGATATTGCCCATGAATGCGAACATCGATACTTCGAGCACAGCGATCAGAGCCGTGCAGACAGCCATAAGCGCGATCCATGGCCAAGCGCCTTGGGTATAATGCAAGCAGAATGCGACGAGAGTTTTCGGCGGCTCACCCGGTTCAGCGGATGGAAAAGGTTCAAGCCTCTCTTCAAACCAGCGAAACATTGTTAAACCTCATTGGCCTTGTCGATCCGTATCGACTCATGGAGGACCTATCGTTGACTGCACCATATACCGACTTGCGTGTCGCACTCTACCAGCCTGACATTCCCGGCAATACCGGTACTATTTTGCGCATGGCTGCTTGTTTTGGCGTTGGCGTCGATATCATCGAACCTGCGGGGTTCGACATTTCTGATCGTGCGCTGAAGCGAGCCGGAATGGACTATCTCGAACAGGCGGCGCTGACACGTCATGCCAACTGGGAGCAGTTTCAGGAATGGCGGCTTGGCCAAAAACGCCGGGTTCTGCTTTTCTCCACCAAGGCGGCCGAGCCTTACACTCAGTTCACGTTCTTGCCCGGTGATATTCTGTTGTTCGGCCGCGAATCCGCAGGCGTTCCAGACGACGTTCATCAAGCCGCAGATGCCAGGCTGATCATTCCTATGGTTGCTGGTGGACGTTCGCTCAATCTGGCGCTTTCCGCTGCCATTGCAACGGCGGAGGCCCAGCGGCAATTTTTCGTTGATTTTATGAAAACCCGCCGATCATCACTGGCCGGCGGGTTTTCCTAGTCCACGACTTGCGTGTCAGTCTATCTGGGTGGCCTTGCCGCCTTCCCACTTGTAGAAGACGAAAGCAGGCGTGTTCAAATCTCCCGTGCTGGAATAGCTGAGATCGCCTGCTACGGTCGGGAATGCTTCACCCGACTTGATCTTTGCCGCAACTTCAGTTGGTTCAGCCGAGCCAGCCTTCTCGATACCTCCAGCGATCACTTGCAGGGCAGCATAGGCGTTGAGCGTGAATGCTTCAGCCGGAATGTTTTTAGCCTGAAGCGCTTCCACGACCTTCGCCGCAGCGGGATTTTTGGTTGGATCGGCACTGTTGGTGAACAATGTACCCGCTGCGGCCTCGCCGCCAATTGCCCAATATTCGGTGTTCGACAGGCCATCGGGGCCAATGATCTGAGCCTTGATGCCCTGATCGTTCAATTGACGGGCGATCAGACCGCCTTCAGCATGATAACCGCCGAAGTAGATCACGTCGGCTTTTTCGGACTTGATGCGGGTGATGAGCGCGCTGTAGTCCTTTTCGCCGGCATTGATGCCTTCAAAAACGACCTCGGTGACACCGCCCTTGTTAAGCACGGCCTTCAGGCCATTTGCGATACCGGTGCCATACGGCGTTTTGTCGTAGACGATAGCGATGCGCTTGTCCTTGAACTTTTCGAGCATGTACTTCCCCGCAACATCGGCTTGCTGATCGTCGCGGCCGCATGTGCGGAACACGGTTTCGAGCCCACGTGTCGTCAAGTCCGGTGTGGTAGCCGTCGGAGTGACCATGACAATACCATTTTCAGCCAAAACGTCTGAAACCGGCATTGCAACACCGGATGTCACCGGGCCAACCACGAACTTGATGCCTTCACCAACCACCTGGTTGGCAACCGACACGCCCTGCTTTGGCTCACCGGCATCGTCAAAGACCTTCGTTACGATCTTTTCGCCTTTGATGCCGCCTGCTGCATTGATGGCTTCGGCAGCGCTTTCGACGCCATTCTTAACCTGCAGGCCATAGGCCGCGACGGGCCCGGTCACGGGGGCGATAATTCCGACGACGATGTCGGCTTTGGCAAACGACGTCACCGCCATGACAGCGACCAACGCTACGCCAGAGATCAATGATAAGCGCATTGTGTCCTCCTTAGATTTTCTTATGCGTCCGGAAGATTCTCCGGTGCTGGCAAAGTTCTACTGTCTTTGGAAATGGCTGTCAGCCACGATCACTCGAAATTCTGAAGAAATGGAAGAAAATCCGAAGAATTTTCAGAAACTGGGACCGTTTTTGGCCGAAACAATCAGTTATTTGAAAAAGAAGATCAATTTTATTGTTGAATCGCGGAATTATCGTATTTTCAATCTGCGTTTGGCAAGCGGCGCATCGTGAATTCGATGATATCTCCAGGACGCTCATACCAGCTCTCAATTTCGGTCCAATAGGCGGCTTTGGGATACTGCTCAAACCATTCGCGTGCCTTTTCGCGCGCCGCGAGACGCGGCAGTTTAAAACTCTCGCGAACAAATGCACCACGTTGCTGGCTCGGAGCTTCGCGGCTTTCCTTCAGTCTTTTTCGCAAACCGTCAAGCGGCGGCTTTGGATATTGCGACCGGGGTGCTTTGGAGACCATCTCGTATCCCTCACTGAACCCTATGATAATAAGATTAGGTGCAGTACAGCCGGAAAACGAGTCATTTTTTTATGGATAGACCGAATGAGCGGGAGGTCCTTCCTTTTGGCTTCAAGTTGATGTGATAATGTCCAGGCGAAAAAGGATTCTTTGCCATGGACCGTCCAGATATCCCCGCCGTTCTTCCCGAAGCGCTCGACGACAAGAAAGCCGATGCCACTGCCTGGTTTATGGAATTGCGCGACAAGATTTGCGCGAGTTTCGAGCAGTTAGAAGACGAACTGGACGGACCACTTTCCGACCGTACGCCCGGTCGCTTCAAGCAAACACCGTGGCAACGCGACGATGGCAAGGGCGGCGGCGGTTTGATGTCGGTGATGCACGGCCGCGTTTTTGAAAAGGTTGGCGTTCACACGTCCACGGTCCACGGCGAGTTCTCGCAGGAATTCCGCAAACAAATACCGGGAGCTGACGAGGATCCCCGTTTTTGGGCGTCAGGAATCTCGCTGATCGCTCATCCTCAAAGTCCGTTTGTCCCTGCTGTACACATGAATACGCGCATGGTGGTAACGACGAGGCAATGGTTCGGCGGTGGGGCTGACCTTACGCCAGTTCTTGATCGCAAGCGCAATCAGGAAGACCCTGATACACTCGCTTTCCACAAGGCGATGAAGTTTGTTTGCGACAAGCACTCCGCCGTCGCGGATCATGAGAAATTCAAAGCGTGGTGCGACGAGTACTTCTACCTTCCTCATCGCAAGGAGCCACGCGGGACGGGCGGAATTTTCTATGACTGGCTGCATTCTTCAGAAGAAAATGGCGGCTATGCTGCCGATTTCAATTTCACACGCGATGTAGGCCGGGCCTTTTCGGTGGTCTACCCCTATCTCGTGCGGCAGAATTTCAATCACGACTGGACAGATGCCGACCGTCAGGAACAGCTTGTCCGCCGTGGCCGCTATGTCGAATTCAACCTGCTCTATGATCGCGGCACAATCTTCGGCTTGAAGACCGGCGGGAATGTCGATTCCATTCTCTCGTCGATGCCACCTACGGTCAAATGGCCATGACTGGATATTTAAGGGATCAATCCGCCGCTTGATGCGTTATGCTATCCGCTGGTGCGGCGAAGGGGCCGCGCTGTTGTGAACAAAGCACGCATTTTTTGCGGGCTTACAACAGGGAGAGAAAGCCATGAAAGAACTTCATTGCATTGTTCCCGGTTGCCAGTGGCATACACGTCACGACACCGAAGCTGAAATCATTCGCCGCGCCACTGAGCATTTGCGTGAAACCCATGGTGAAACGGTTATTCGCGAGCCCATGCTCGAAACCATCAAGGCAAATATCCAGCCCTCGAGAGGTCAGGCGGCCTGATCAGACTTTTCCTGCGTAACTAGAGATTTTGGCAAGCAGTGCATCGCGCTCAAGGGTGAAGCCGGACTCGATCCATTCATCCTCCAGTGCGCGTTGCACTTTGCCGATTTCTGGTCCCTTTTGGAGACCAGCAGCGACGAGATCGCCTCCGGATACCGGAAACTTTGGCTTCTCGTAATAGTCAAGAAATTCCAGCAATTTGGACAGGTGTCCCGCGCGCATCATCGCATTGTTGTCATTGACAGCATCCGCACGTGCGGAAACCAACGCGAGACGAAGGCGATCACGCATGCCCTGTTTATCACTGCAGTAGAGTTTCTTCGCAAATCCGGTCTCGGAAATCTCCGGTTGCGGCATTGCCGTTTCAGCCCAGGCCTCCAGACGTGCGCGCTCGCTGTTGGAAAGTTTCAGCCGCGACGCCATTTCTGCGATGCGGCCGGCTTGCGGCGGGATCATACTAGCCAGGCGCAAAAGTGGATCTATCTCCCAATGAAGGTCCCGTTCCGCCTTCACCAAAGAGTGGATCGTATCAATGCCCCACTTTTCGCTTTCCGGCAAAACCGCTGTCAGAACGCCAGCCTGCCGCATCCACAAGAGAGCGCGCGAAGGGTCAGGTGCAGCCAGCAATTTCTTCAGTTCCGACCAGATACGTTCAGCCGAAAGCCGGGCAAGCCCGTCCTTCAGGCGCGCGCATGCCTTCAGGCCTTCGCTTTCGGGCCTGCCCTTTCCGTACCAGGCAAAAAACCGGAAAAACCTCAAAATACGCAGATAGTCTTCGCGAATACGTTGCTCCGGATCGCCGATGAAGCGCAGCGTGCGACTTTCAATGTCTGCCAGCCCGCCAACGAGATCGACGATGGTACCATCCGCCTCGACGTACAAAGCGTTTATAGTGAAGTCGCGCCGGTTCGCATCGACCTGCCAGTCGCGGCCATAGGCAACCTCCGCATGCCTTCCATCGGTCTCGACATCGGCACGCAAGGTCGTCACTTCGAATGGCCGGCCGTCAGCGATAACCGTGATCGTGCCATGGTCGATGCCGGTCGGAACTACCTTGAAGCCGGCATCTGCCGCGCGCCGCAATGTCTCCTCCGGCAGACAGGTCGTTGCGATATCAATATCGCTGACCTCTTGCCCCAGAAGCGTATTCCTTACCGCACCACCAACAACGCGAGCAGCCTCGCCTTCAGCAGCGAGTACAGCAAGCAGCTTTTGCACGGAGCTTTCTTTCAGCCATGCGGCCTTGTCAGCAATCGAAACAGTCCTGCTCAAGAATAGAGCCTTTCATACAGTGTACGAATAATGCCTGCCGTGACACCCCAGATGAAGCGATCGCCGAATGGCATCGTATAGTAGAATCGTTCCTTGTCCTGCCATATCCGGCTTTCACGGCGATGATTGCCAGGATTCATCAGGAATGACAAAGGAACTTCGAACACATCGGCGACTTCATCAGGGTTCGGGGTTAGTTCAAATGGCGGATGAACCAGTCCGAGTACCGGCGTGATCGAATAGCCGGTCGTGGTCAGATAGCGCGGCAGCCGCCCTATGACCTCCACATGGCGACCCTCGAGCCCGATTTCCTCGTGCGCCTCGCGCAGTGCCGCTTTCTCCGGCTCGTAATCGTCTTCAGGATCAATCGCACCACCCGGAAAGGCCACCTGCCCCGAATGTTTGCGCATATTAGCATTGCGCAGAGTGAGGATCACGCTCGCCTCGTCGCCGCGATCGACAATCGGAACAAGTACCGCCGCGTCGCGTAATGGATTTGCTGCGATCACCGCATCAAGTTCAGGATTGAGCAAATGATCGCCGCGATCCTGATCCAGTGTTTCCTTGCCCTTGAGCGCCACACGTTTTGCAAAGGCGCGGGCGGAAAAGCCCTCATCCAATGATTTGGTCTGGCTCATTGGCTTTGTACTTCCAATTCGCCCGACGACATGATCGGGAACACTGCCCCCTTTGATCGGACGGCGAACATGGGCTTTTCGTCGATGGTAAGTTCCTCGCCATGACTGACCAGTTCATACATCACTGGGCGTGCAAGTAACGCCTCGAGGCGCCCCCGCACCGAGAGATAAGGTTTTAGCCCGCCATTGATTGTATCGATGACAAACCGCAGCGGATTTTCGGCACTCGCCTCAATGATATCACCAACATTTGTGCGAAACGTCATGACCCGCTCATCTCCCTCACCAGACACATCGAGTTCGACCGCCAGAAAAGGCGCATCCTCGACACGGATCCCCACCTTTTCGACCGGTGTCACGAGATAGGTCCTTCCGTCGGCGTCCTTGCGCAGGACAGTGGAGAACAGACGCACGAGCGGCTGCCGCCCTATCGGAGTACCCATATAGAACCAAGTTCCGTCGGCCTTGATCTCCATATCGAGATCACCGCAAAAATCGGGATTCCACTTATCAACCGGTGGCAGGCCTTTGCCCGGCGTAGCAGCACGAGAGATCAGCGCTTCGAGCCCTGCTGCATCCCCTAGAGTGTCCTCTGATCCTGCCATGGCCTGCCTTTTTTCTGTATACGTCACGAAATAGTCAACGTTGGACCGCTTGTCAGCATGTCATAGTGACTTAGAGTCGTTTTACGTTAGAGTCATTTAAGAGAGACTCTGTGCAGATACCAGCGGTGAGGTGAACCCATGACCATGATTAAACCTGAGGTACCGTCCGATCCCAAGGCAATGATTGCCGAGGCCGAGAAAGCGCTGGCAGACATTGCAAAGATAAAGACGGGCATTGGAACTGTTATCTTTGGACAGGAAAGTGTCATCGAACGAACCCTTGTGGCGCTGCTGGCAGGCGGACATGCTCTCCTTGTTGGTGTCCCGGGTCTCGCCAAGACAAAGCTGGTGGAAACATTGGGGACTGTTCTCGGGCTCGATGACCGCCGCATTCAGTTCACGCCGGATCTCATGCCATCGGATATCCTCGGCTCCGAGGTCATGGAACAGGATGACAATGGCAAGCGCTATTTTCGTTATGTCAAAGGGCCGGTTTTCGCTCAATTGCTCATGGCCGACGAAATAAACCGCGCATCGCCCCGCACGCAGTCGGCGCTTCTACAGGCCATGCAGGAATATCACGTTACGATTGCGGGCGAGCGGCATGATTTGCCCCAGCCGTTCCATGTGCTTGCGACGCAGAATCCGCTTGAGCAGGAAGGGACCTATCCGCTGCCAGAAGCGCAGCTCGATCGGTTTTTGATGCAGATCGATATTCTCTATCCAGAACTCGAAGCTGAACGCCGCGTGCTTCTCGAGACCACCGGCACATCCGATGCCAAAGCGGAAAGGACCATTGATGCAGAGCGCCTGCGCGATATGCAACAGCTTATCCGCCGCATGCCGGTACCAGAAGGTGTAGTCGACGCTATTCTCAAGCTTGTTCGTTCCGCTCGTCCGGGAGCCGACAATGACATTGCTAAGACGTTCATCTCCTGGGGTCCGGGTCCTCGCGCCAGCCAGGCTTTGATGCTCTGTGCTCGCGCACGCGCGCTCTATGATGGCCGGCTCGCTCCGTCGGTAGACGACGTGAAGGCTCTCGCGGAACCAGTTTTGCAGCACCGGATGGCGCTGACATTCGCTGCGCGTGCCGACGGAATGAATGTACGCGATGTTATTGGCAACCTTACAAAAGTTGCTTTCTAATGGCAGCAATTGGCACGCAGGTTCAAAGAGCCGAGACAGGTGATGCGCTTGCGCGCGCCCGCCAGCGTGCCGCTCTGCTGCCTGACCTTCTGGTCGAAGCGCGCCGTATTCTCAACACCGTCAACACCGGCTGGCATGGCCGGCGCAAGAGTGGCGTTGGTGAAACTTTCTGGCAGTTTCGGCCATACGCTCAAGGTGAGGCCGTCTCGCGTATCGACTGGCGGCGCTCAGCTCGCGATGATCGCACATATATCCGCGATCAGGAATGGGAAGCAGCTCATACCGTGTGGCTGTGGGCTGATCCTTCGCCTTCCATGCTCTACAAGTCGGAACAGGCGCATGTGTCGAAAGAATCGCGCGCGCTCGTACTCGTTTTGGCGCTGGACGAACTTCTATCACGCAGCGGTGAGCGAATAGGCTTTCCCGGTGTGGCAGATCCCTTATCTGCTCGAAATGGAGCGGAACGCCTCGCGACCCTGCTCGCGCACACGACAAATCTGCCTGCCAGGCCTGACCTGAGCAAAGTGCGGCGCTTTTCCGATGTAGTTCTTGTCAGCGATTTTCTTGAGCCCGTGGAAGATACGCTGGCTCTTCTCCAGCAATTGGTTCAAGCAGGCGCTCGTGCGCATTTGATAGAGGTCTATGATCCAGCCGAAGAAGATTTTCCCTACAAACGGCGCACCGAATTCGTCGACCCTGAAACCGGTGCGTCTCTAACATTCGGGCGCGCTGAGGACTATGCCGACGACTATCGGCGTTTGTTCTACGCTCGGCGCGAAACCCTCAGCGGCTTTTGCAGACGGATCGGCTGGAGTTATACCACCAACCGCACTGACCGTCTGGCTTCCGACGCGCTCGTGTCAGTCCACATGAACATGACCGCCAATATTGGCCACGAGGGGAACGGCGCATGAATGCACTCCCGTTGGCCTTTGGCGCGCCTGCCATCCTTATCGGACTCATCGCTCTTCCGATTATCTGGTGGCTCTTGCGAGTTACCCCGCCCCGTCCGGTCACGGAAATATTTCCCCCGCTGAAAATCCTTGCTCAACTTCTCAAGAAGGAAGAGACGCCCAACAAAAGCCCTTGGTGGATGACGCTCCTGCGGCTGTTGCTCGCGGCTTTCGTTATTCTCGCGCTGGCTGAACCTGTATGGAATCCGCGAGCCGAAACACTGACAGGCAAGGACCCGGTCGCAATAGTCCTCGACAATGGGTGGTCGTCGAACGAGGAATGGAGTTCACGCAAGGATACTGCTGAGCGTTTGATTTCTGACGCCGAGAATTCCGGGGCGCTGATTTACATTTTGGGTACGGCCGAAAAAGCCAACACAGATATCGGACCTTTCGATGCCAATACCGCGCTGGAACGCCTCCGGGCTATGACCGTGCGTCCAATCCCGGTTGACCGGCCGGCCGCGTTTGCGCGGTTGAAAACGGCGCTGGCAAACGTGTCCGGCACAAGGCTTGCCTATCTCAACGATGGTGTGGACACGCCACAGGCAACGGAAGCAGTCAAGTCGCTCGAAGGTTCAGGCATCGCATCAATAATCTGGTACCAGCCGTCTATAACATCGCTGGTCGCTCTTCGTCAGGCCGTCAACAACGCGAATGGCCTGACTGTTCGTGCAGTACGGCCAAGCAATGATCGCGGGCAGAACGGAATCACTATAGGTGCATTCGATGAGAAGGGCCGGCGTATTGCTGAAACCGGTTTGGTCTTTACCGCCGGCGAGACCACCGGCGAAGCCGTCATCAACGCGCCTTACGAATTGCGCAATGACTTCCACACATTGCGTGTTGACGGCACTGCGCAGGCAGGTGCTACCTATCTCATTGACGATAATAACAAGCGCAGGCGCGTCGCATTGCTTTCCGGATCAGAAGCAGACCTGTCACAGCCATTACTCTCACCGCTCTATTACATCTCGCGGGCGCTCGAGCCGTTCGCCGATCTTCTGCGCCCTCGCAACCCGGAACTTGTCCGCGCCGTTCCCGAACTCCTCGAACAGAAACCCTCTGTTTTTATCATGGCGGATATCGGTAAACTACCGCCGGAGACTGAGCAAACACTTTCAGATTGGGTCAACAAGGGCGGTACGCTGATCCGTTTTGCCGGACCACGCCTTGCAGGTAACAGCGATCAGGATCCATTGCTGCCCGTGACCTTGCGTAAAGGCGAGCGATCCCTTGGCGGCACGTTGTCGTGGAAAGAATCGCAACCGGTTGCTGCCTTCCCGGAGAACGGGCCCTTTGCAGGCCTGCCAACTCCGCAAGATGTGACCGTGACACGGCAGGTTTTGGCGGAGCCATCCTCCGACCTCTACGACAAGAGCTGGGCCAATCTCGCAGACGGCACGCCGCTCGTAACCGGCGAGACACGCGAGCGTGGCCAGTTGGTACTGTTCCACGTAACGCCTGAAGCCACGTGGTCAAACCTGCCGATCAGCGGCAGTTTTGTCGACATGCTGCACCGTCTTGTTTCATTGTCCAACGCCGCTGGACCATTGGCGAATGATAATACCGCAAGCGGCTCGCACGTCCTTCCACCCTATCTCACATTAAATGCCGAAGGCTCGCTGACACCGCCAAACGGCGATACCAGACCGCTTCTCATCAGGAATGGTGCAAGTCCACAGGTGAGTTTCGATAATCCTCCCGGCTTTTACGGCGTTGAGGGCGCCATGACGGCGCTCAACCTTTTCAAGCCTGATGGCGAGATCAAGCCACTGGTGAGGCCAGATCTGGCATTTCCAGTGATGACGGCGCGCTATGCGGTGGACGAATCCTTGCCGTTGCGTGGACCACTCTTGGCGCTTGCGGCGCTGTTGCTGGCACTGGATGCCATTGCCGTACTTTGGCTGGGTGGTCATCTGCGTCGCCGATATCGCACGACTGCAGCGGCATCGCTGGCCATCCTGCTGTTACCGGCTATTCTTGCCTTTGGTCCTTCTTTGGCGCACGCCCAGCAAAATGACAGCAAGCCCGGCGATCAAACCATCCTGGATGCCGTCAATGCCACGCATCTCGCCTATGTCATTACTGGCGATGGTGCTGTTGACGATGTCAGCAAGGCGGGTCTGCTCGGCCTGTCGAAAGCCCTCTCCGACAGCACAGCTCTCGAGCCCGGTGAACCCATCGGCGTCAATCCTGCGACTGATGAACTCGCCTTCTATCCCTTGATATATTGGCCTGTCGATGCTGCCGCAAAAATGCCGGCACCCGAGGCGATCGCCAAGATCGATGCATATATGCAGCAGGGCGGAACAGTGCTGTTCGATACGCGCGATCAGGATGCGGCCGCTATCAGTTTTGACAACTCCACCACGCCCGCCAATCAAAGGCTGCGTGACATTCTTGCCGGGCTCAACATACCCCCGCTTGAGCCGGTACCCAGCGACCACGTGCTGACCAAATCCTTCTACATTCTGCAGGATTTCCCTGGCCGCTATCGCGGTAGTCCCTTGTGGGTGCAGGCTTCGCTCTCGACCGAGACACGCTCCGATCGGCCTGTGCGAGCAGGAGATGGTGTCACGCCCATCATGATAACCGGCAATGATTTCGCTGGCGCCTGGGCGGCCAATGCCGACGGGTCTCCACTCTACCCGACGATCCCCAACGATCCGATGCAACGTGTTTATGCCTACCGCGCCGGTATCAATATCGTCATGTATATGCTGACCGGCAATTACAAATCCGATCAGGTGCATGTGCCTGCCCTCCTCGAACGTTTGGGGAACTAAGCCATGTATCTGTCATTGGACTTCCAGCCTCTCGTTTCAAACACGCTTCTAGCCCTTTTGCTCGTGCCGCTGTTTGCTTTGACACTGGCCGGAATCTATTTTCGCCAACGCGGCAGCCTTATCCGGTTGTTGGCCGCTGCGGCATTTGCCCTGGCACTTTTCAACCCGATCGTTGTGAATGAGGAACGCGAGCCACTGAAGAGCGTCGTTGCGGTCATTGCTGACCGCAGCCAGAGTCAGGATATCGGCAATCGCACGGCAGATACGGATGCGGCCCTTAAGCAGGTGCAGACGGAGCTTGGCCGGCTGCCGCAATTCGAGGTCAGGACCGTCGAGACCGGTCAGGCTAACGAAAACGACGATGCAACGTCTACACGTCTGTTCCAGGCGCTGAACGGGGCTTTCCGTGATGTGCCGCCTGCGCGTATCGGCGGCGCAATCCTGATCACAGATGGTCAAGTCCATGATATCCCTGCCAATACGGCCGGCCTCGGTTTCAACGCGCCGGTGCATGGGCTAATCACCGGCACACCCGGCGAGATCGACCGTCGCATCCAATTTGTCCGCGCACCACGTTTCGGGTTGACCGGCAAGCCGCAAGAAATGACATACAAGGTGACAGCATCGGGCGAACCGCAAGGCGGCCGTGCTCGTGTTCGCGTGCGGGTCAACGGCGATGAGATTAACAGCCAGGACGCCATCATCGGCCAAGAGATGCCGCTGGAAGTTACGCTGCCCCGTGCGGGCGTAAACATTGTCGAGATCGTCGTCGATTCAGTCCCAGACGAACTGACGGAAGTCAACAATCGGGCCGTTGCCATGGTTGACGGCATTCGCGAAAATCTGCGCGTTCTGCTGGTCTCGGGCGAACCGCACAATGGCGAGCGTACATGGCGCAACCTTTTGAAATCCGATGCATCCGTCGATCTGGTTCATTTCACGATTTTGCGTCCGCCCGAAAAACAGGATTCGACTCCGATCAACGAACTTTCGCTGATCGCATTTCCAACGCGCGAACTCTTCGTCGATAAGATCGAGCAATTTGACCTCATCATTTTTGACCGCTACCAGCACCGCGATGTTCTGCCGCTGCTCTATTACGACTATATCAATGATTACGTTCAAAAGGGAGGCGCGCTCCTCATCGCCGCTGGTCCCGAATATGCGGGCAACATGTCGATCGCCAATACACCGCTTCTTTCGGTATTGCCCGCGACACCAACCGGCAATATCGAAGAAAAGGCCTTCTATCCGCGTCTGAGCGAACAAGGCAAACGTCATCCGGTAACACGGGGCCTGGAAGGGAGCACGCAAGAGCCTCCACACTGGAGTCGCTGGTTCCGCGTTATTGACGTCAATCAGCCAGAAGGCACAACGGTTATGGATGCCGGCGACAAACCATTGCTGGTGCTCAATCATGTGGGTGAAGGTCGGGTCGGCATGTTCCTTTCCGATCAAGGTTGGCTCTGGGCACGCGGTTTCGAAGGCGGCGGCCCGCACGCCGCGCTCTACCGGCGCATCGCCCACTGGCTAATGAAAGAGCCCGAATTGGAAGAGGAAGCGCTGACAGCGACCGGCAGCGGCCGCAATCTCGAAATTCGCCGCCAGACCATGCAGAAGACAGCCAATCCCGCGAGCATCATCACGCCATCGGGAAAGACAAGGTCTGTTCCGCTTACCGAAACAGAGCCCGGCGTCTTTACAGCCTCAGTGCCGACCGATGAAATCGGTCTCTATCAGGTGGCCAACGGCGATTTGACGACCCTCGCCCATGTCGGACCGGTCGATGCACCGGAATTCAGCGATAATGTTTCCACTACCGCCAAGCTCGATCCACTGGCACGCGAAACCGGCGGTGGTACGCGCCGGCTACGGGCAACCGCTGACCAGAACACGATCGAGGTTCCGAATATCGTAGCTTCTCGCGGCATGGCGAGCGCCAGCGGCGATAACTGGATCGGACTGCGCCCAACCAACGAGACGGTTCTCAAAAGCGTTGACCGCCTGCCGCTGTTTTCGGGCTTCCTCGGCCTCGCAGCAATGATCCTGGTGCTGGGCGGCATGTGGTACCGCGAAGGCAAATAGCACCTACCGTTCGCTCATGGCAGCGTGGCGTACCCGTCCCTGAACATCCTGCAGGGAGCGCGGTGTAAGTTCGCAGGCGAGAAACCGGGCTGGGTCCACCGGCGCCGGCATCTCGATCAGACGACCCGGGATAGGGCGAAAGCCAAACGGCGCATAATACGGCTCATCACCGACAAGGATGACCAGATGGTGGCCTGCCACACGCGCCGCTTCCATGCTGGCGCGCATCAGCGCAGCACCGATGCCCTGATTTTTCCATGCAGGACGTACGGCCAAGGGGCCGAGAAGCATTGCCGATGTCGTGCCGATCTGGATAGGCGTTAGCCGGACCGACCCTACTACATGCTCGCCGTTCAATGCGACGAAGGAAAGATTGCGATCATGCGGGCCACCTTCGCGGATGCGGTATGCAACACGAGCAAACCGTCCCGGTCCGAAAGCTTCCTTGTTGATGTCTTCTATGGCAGCATCATGCACCGGTTCTTCCGGTGCGTAGGTCACGACATGGGTGAGCATGTTGGATATCTTTTTTCAAAAGGGGTGAATAATCGCCTGGACCAGATGAGGTCGTTGGCCAATACAGGAACTTCCGCCGCTTGGTTAAGCGCCGGTTCGGGTTTCATCGTCGGATGAACAGAATTCCTGCCACAAAAGTCTCCCTTTTTTGTCCGCGTAACATCAAACGAAACAGACGTAAACCGAAAATCCAATTTGCCGGGCAAAAAGTGACACTCTGTTCACCGGCCGATGGTGGACCGGAGACGATAAAAGCCTAGGTATAACACTCGATAACGAACACTTGTGTCGACCAGCGCACAGCGTGGTCCAGGAGAAATGATATGGGTCTATTGATTGATGGCGTGTGGCATAACCAGTGGTACGACACAGCGGACAGCGGCGGCCGTTTCATCCGTACCGAGTCGCAGTTCCGCAATTGGGTGACCGCCGACGGCAGCGCTGGACCGACCGGCAAAACAGGCTTCAAGGCAGAACCCGGCCGCTATCACCTTTATGTTTCCTATGCTTGTCCCTGGGCGCACCGCACTCTCATTTTCCGCGCACTCAAACAACTGCAGGACGTAATTTCGGTGTCAGTCGTCGACCATTACATGGGAGCGGAAGGCTGGACTTTCTACGAGAAGGACGGCGCCACACCCGACCACCTCTTCGGCGACAAGCGCTTGCATGAAATCTACACGCGCGCCGATCCCAACTATTCGGGCCGCGTGACCGTGCCGGTTCTTTGGGACAAACAGCAAAATACCATCGTCTCCAATGAATCCTCGGAAATAATCCGGATGCTCAATTCTGCATTCAACGACTTCGGCGATGCCTCTCTCGATTTTTATCCCGAAGCTCTGCGCAGCGAAATCGATGAGATCAACACGCTGGTCTACCCGAACATCAACAATGGCGTCTATCGGGCTGGATTTGCTACGACGCAGGAAGCCTATGAAGAGGCATTTGGGCAATTGTTCAATGCACTTGATCACGTAGAAGAACGGCTGTCCCGGCAGCGGTATCTCGTCGGCAATCAGCTAACAGAAGCCGATTGGCGCCTGTTCACCACCCTGCTGCGCTTCGACCCGGTCTATGTCGGTCATTTCAAATGCAATCGTCAGCGCATCGTCGACTATCCGAACCTGTCGAATTACACGCGCGAACTATATCAGGTTCAGGGCGTGGCCCCGACAGTGAACCTGAAACACATCAAGGCGCATTATTACGGTAGTCACAAGACTATCAACCCAACAGGGATAATTCCTGTTGGACCGGAGCTCGACTACGCAACCCCACACGATCGCGACCGATTCTGATCACTACCAGTCAAGCGGAATCTCTGCACCGTCCAGAATCTCGGCGAGCCGTCGCCGGGTGGACGGTGTGGTATCCTTCGGCAGGGCATCGAGCTTGAAAAACCCGGCTTCGGCGATTTCGCGACTAGGAGTGAAGGGAACAGTCTGGCGGAAGGAACGGCAGATATAAAGCGCGACGTGATCGCGTCTTGACGCGTGCGCATTGTGATAGATGGCGAAAAGCTGCGGCCGGCCCGTCAACTCGATATTGCCCTCTTCCATCAATTCCTTCTTGAGCGTCTGTTCAACCGTATGGCCCGTTTCCACCCCGCCGCCCGGAAATTGCCAGCCGGGAACATAAGTGTGGCGAATGAGAAATACCGATTGCTCCTTCTCGTCGAGAACGACGCCGCGTGCTCCAAGCGTCATAGGTCGACGAAGCAGGAAATAAGTATGGAACAGGCGATGACGCCATTTTGAACGCTTTTTACCCATTCTGCCTGACCTTGGCCGGAACCGCTCCGGCGTGCGACGGTTGTATCACTGGATTTCGCGTCGATACTCTCATAAAGCTGAGTTGATGTTCCACCTCGCTCATATCTCCGACATACACCTGTCGCCTTTACCCGCGCTGACCTTGCGCGAGCTGATTTCCAAGCGCATCACCGGCTACATCAATTGGCGATCGAACCGCGAAGGTTCGATGACCGGCGGTACATTGGATGTTCTTGTGGCCGATATGAAGGCACAGGCACCGGATCATATCGCCGTCACCGGCGATCTGGTCAATCTTGCATTGGACGAGGAACTGGAGACTGCACAGCGCTGGCTCAAATCGTTGGGCAACCCTGCTGATGTGTCGGTCGTTCCCGGCAATCATGACGCCTACGTGCCAGGCGCACTGAAAAAGACGCGCCGCTTTTGGCAACCCTGGATGCGCGGCGACGCGCAAGTGGCGGCAAACAGCCCTGTGGAGTTTCCATATCTGCGCGTCCGCGGAGATATAGCTCTCATTGGCGTCTCCTCCGCGCGCGCCACCGCTCCTTTCATGGCAACTGGCGATATTCGCGAACGGCAAGCCCGGAAACTGGGTGAAATTCTTGACGAAACCGGCAAACGTGGTCTGTTTCGGGTGATCATGATCCACCACCCGCCAGTGCGCGGCGCGGCGCCTTCGCATAAGCGCCTGCTCGGCATTGGTCTTTTTCAGCGAACAGTCCGCAAGCATGGCGGCGAATTGGTACTTCACGGCCATACACACCTCGCGACCAGATACGAGATTGATGGTCCAAGCTGGAAAATCCCCGTGATCTGTGTTCCGTCGGCAAGCCAGAGTTTTGGAAATCATAAACCGCCTGCGGCGTTCAACCTGTTTTCTATCGCCAAAACCAATATCGGCTGGTCGTGTCACATGATCGAGCGCGGAGTTGTTGACGAACAGATGACCATCCGGCCTATCCGCGAACACGATCTGGCAGTCGGCGCTGTCCTCGCTCCAGTGTGACACTCAAAAGTACTGCGATAATCGATCCCAGAAAAAAGCCAGGAGTGTTCCCGCCCCTGCCAGCGCGCCGATGACGAACCAGGTTACTACGGTGATGAGTTCGCTCAAAACCGATCGCGAGGGACGCGTTGAAGGGGAAGAAACTACCGGTGGCCGAACCAATGCATGCTCAGTTGAACCGGGGTTTTCATTTTCTTGATGAGTTAAAACGACGGCAGGGCGAAGGTTGATCCTCTCGCCCTCCATCAAGCGCTGGCGCTCGACAATCCGCTCTGCGATATAGTTGGTCACCGCATCCGATACGGGCCGCACTTCGGGCGATTCCGCCACGACGATCCGCCCAAGCCTTGTGTCCCGGACGAAGCGATATGTCCGGCGATCCCGGCCCATCACCACATGGGAGGTGGAGTCAATCCACAAGCGGGGTTGCTGTCCGGTCGAAACTGCGAAATCCCACTGCAGATCGTCGGCGGGAACATCATCAAATACCGGCTTCAGATCCTGCGCGAGAATTTCGATCCGGGCGAGGTCCGCTTCCTTCATATCGACAACGACATCGCCGCGATCAGCAGCAGCAACCTGCGCACCCCGAACGGCGTCAGCAAGTTTTCGCCGGTCATCAACGGCGGTGATCTTTTCTCGCATCTCACTCATAAGCGTTTCCGGCATGGAGCTATGGTTAGGACATCATTAACCATATGTCCCGGCCATTGCACCAGAAACTTGTCGGGACTGATTTTCATTCCCCCGAATAAATGAAGGCCCCGAGGGGGCCCTTCATCACTTTCCGATAATCCGATTTGCCGCCGAGACAATGCCCTCAAGCGACGCGGTCACAATGTTCTTGTTGATACCTGCACCGAAGATTTTACCGGCCGGATGCTCAATTTCCATATAGCTGATGGCAGCCGCGTCGGAACCATGCTGGAGCGAGTGTTCCGAATAATTCACAACCGACAGTTTGATGCCAAGATAGTGCGAGAGAGCATCGATGAAACCATCGACCGGGCCTGTTCCCCTTCCCTCGATCCTTTTGGTTTCGCCACGATCAATAATCTCTGCAGAAAGCACACGCACACCCTTGCGCTCCGTATCGGGATAGGTGTGGTGGTCGACGAATTTCAGGCGAGCGTCAGGCTGTTCGACATAGAGTTCCTGGAAACGCTCATAGATGCGCTTGGAGGGCATTTCCTTGCCTTCTTCATCCGTGATCTGCTGAATGACCTCGCGAAACTCTACCTGCATGCCGCGCGGCAGGTTCAGGCCATAATCGGCTTGGAGAATATAGGCGATGCCGCCCTTGCCCGATTGCGAATTGATGCGGATGATTGCTTCGTAGCTGCGCCCGACATCCTGCGGATCGATAGGCAGGTAGGGCACTTCCCACAAGGTCTTGTTGGCCTGCTTGATCGCCTTCATGCCCTTGTTGATCGCGTCCTGATGCGACCCGGAGAATGCTGTATAAACCAGCTCGCCGACATAGGGGTGGCGTTCCGGAATAACCAACTGGTTGGAATACTCGTAGACCTCCTTCATCCGGTTGATGTCGGAGCAGTCGAGTTCTGGATCGACGCCTTGCGTGAACATGTTCAGCGCCAAGGTGACGATATCGACATTCCCGGTTCGTTCGCCATTACCGAACAAAGTGCCTTCGACACGGTCAGCACCAGCCATCAAGCCGAGTTCGGTCGTGGCAACGCCCGTGCCGCGATCATTATGCGGATGCAGGGAGATGATCAGGTTTTCGCGGTTGTCGAGCTGGCGGCACATCCATTCGATGCGATCCGCATAGATGTTTGGCGTGGACATCTCCACCGTCGAAGGCAAGTTGATGATCAACTTGTTATCCGGCGTCGGCTTGACGATTTCCGTTACCGCATTGCAGATTTCCAGCGCCACTTCGAGTTCGGTGCCGGTGAAGCTTTCCGGCGAATATTCGAACCGGTAGCCGCCACCCGCTTTGGCCGCCATGTCGGTAATCATCTTGGCGGCGTCTGTGGCAATGGTCTTGATGCCCTGAACGTCCTTGTTGAACACCACGCGGCGCTGCAACTCACTGGTTGAATTGTAAAAATGCACGATCGGTTTGTGCGCGCCTTCCAACGACTCGAACGTACGGGTAATCAATTCCGGCCGGCATTGCACCAACACCTGCAGCGAAACATCCGTCCCGGAATTACCCTCTTCCACGCACCAGCGGGCGAAATCAAAATCCGTCTGCGAGGCTGAAGGAAAACCGATTTCGATTTCCTTGAATCCCATGTCGAGCAACAGCGCGAACATGCGCACCTTGCGGTCGTGTCCCATCGGATCGATGAGCGCCTGATTACCGTCGCGCAAATCGACGGAACACCAGATCGGTGCCTTCTCGATTCGTTTCGAGGGCCATTGCCGGTCCTTCAAATCTACGAAGGGATAGGGTTCATACTTCTTGCTGGCATCGGGCATGCCCGCATTCTGTCGGATCATATCGGTCATTTGCTTCTCGTTTCCGGCCGGATGCGCATAAATCTGGCGCGATCTCGGCACTCTTCTTAGGCGTTACATTTGTCTTGTAAAGGGATAAGGAGCGATAGCCTGGCAGCCAGTTCGACCGCCGGACGCTCCTTAACGAGCCCGGCGATCGCCGATAAGGCCGAGAAGAAGCGGAAGGAGAAACGCGCGATTGGTCAGGCCCGCATAAGCAGACTGAGCAAAGGACTGATGTGTCGGGCGCGTTTTCATGGCCAGACAATTAAACGACTGTCCGGCCGGATGCAAGAGGAATGGTGCAGGCTTAATTCTTCTTCAACTGAGCCGTTGCGCTACCAGACAGCCATTCGCTGACGACTTTCACGTCGTCCTTGCCAAGACCGTGATCGGACTTGATCGAACGCGCTTCCACCCGCGCTCCATGCGAGCGCAGCAGATCTTCAAGCGCAGGCGCATAGGGCGCATAAAGCTGATCCGAAGCGCCGGAAACGGTCAACACGCGGGCATTGGCAAGATTAGCCTCAACGGTCCCTGTCAAGACTGGCATGGAGCGCAAGAGAACGGCTTGTTTCACCAAGTCCGGGTACAGCATCATCACGGCATTGACCAGGTTGGCGCCATTGGAATAGCCGAGGAAAGTCGTCCGGTTGGGATCGAATTTGTATTCCCGCGTAGCCTGCTTCAGGAATTCAGCAAAAGCCTTTGCTTCGGATCGAATGTCCTGCTGGTCGAAACTGATGGGTGTCAGCCGGCGATACCAGCGATTCGAACCATCCTGCACTACACGCCCGCGCACGGCGAGTAGAACAGCATTCGGTGCGATCTTGGAAGCAAAGGAAACGAGGCTCGTTTCATCCTGGCCTGAGCCATGCAGGAGAACCATCGTGTCTCCATTCTGTGCTTCCGGACGATAGATGCGGTATTTGAATGCGAGATCCTCATGCAGCGAACCTTCACTCTGCGGGAGAATGTCGCCTTTTATTGCTTTCTTCAAAATACTGCCACTGCCTGTCGTTGCGATATTGACGGGTGCAACCTTCGCAGGTGTCTGCGAAAGCGCCTGGCCTTTTTGGGGGCACGTATCTGCACTGCCATTTTTATCGACATCGGGTTGCGGATCAACCGTATTCAACAAGACTTCCGCTTTGCCGGACTGCAGCTTGTCGCAGTCGGCTGTATTGCGCGCATTTGCGGGATGCGCAGCCGCGATCATAGAAAGGCCTGCAATTAGCGCGTAGATATAAAGTTTCCCCATACGTTAATCCTGGCAGATCAAGGTTAACTAAGATTGTAAACAGCCGCGGTCGTCCGCTGGGCGCTGCCATGCGTATTGGCGATCATTTCTCAATGAGGGAAATGACGCTTTTGCCAAAATCGCTTCCCCGGACTTTGCGCTTTGGCGCGTCGTCATGATGGAGATTTCGCATTGCTGAGTGACATGTCACCCGGCAACGTATTTATGTCAACACAATTGTAACGAAATCATGACTGGCTGAAACAATCCGTTACAAAATGTTGCGGGTCTGCATCGAATTTCATGAGAAAATCAGGAAATAAGATCATTCAGCTTCACATGCTGCAATAGCATGATCGTCTTGGCATCAACGATCTGATGCTGGCGGACCAGGGCCAACGCCTCGTCCAGTGTCATCTCCAGTACCTCGATATCCTCACCCTCGCCTTCGTGACCGCCCCCATCGGAAATGCGATCCGATGCATCATAAGCTGCAATGAAAAATACCAGGCGCTCGGTGACGCTACCAGGGCTCATGAAAACGTCGAAGACGCGCTCGATATCGCGCAAACGATAACCGAGTTCTTCTTCGGTTTCCTTGCGTGCCGTTGTCTCCGCATCATTGTCATCAAGCAGACCGGCGCAGGCTTCGATCAGCATCGGGTCATGTCCCGTCACAAAGGCTGGCAGGCGGAATTGCCTGATGAGCAGTACCGTTCCACGGGCTGGGTCGTAGGGTAATACGACAGCCCCGTTACCGCGATCATAGACTTCCCGGGTGTGCGGTTCCGTTTGTCCGTCGCGCCGTACGAAATCATAGCTGTATTTCTTCAGCATCCCCCAATTATCGGAGAGCAGCTCGACTGATTTCATCCGGACGGGACTATCGCTCATGTGAAACTCCGGCAAAAATGGAATGGTTACGCGAAAGGAACGGCCGCTGTGCCGATGGGCAGTTTTGCCTCGTCTTCGGGTTCGACATGGATGACCACACTGGCGTCCGGGATCTGTTCCATCAAGGCGTTTTCGATACGGTCGCAAATGATGTGTGCATCGCCGACGCTCATGTTCGCCTCAACCACCAGATGAAATTCGATAAAGGTTACACGACCGGCGATACGTGTCTTCAGATCATGAACCTCAAGCGCCCCACCGGCATTGGCCGAAATGACATCACGGATGCGCATCGTTTCTTCCGTCGCCACGCCCATATCCATCAAGCCCTGCACGGAATTGCCGATCACACTCCATCCCTGCCATAGGATGTTGAGCGCGACAATGACGGCAAGCAGCGGATCGAGGATCGTCCACCCGGTCAGGACAGCACCGACCAAACCGGCAAATACGCCGGCAGAGGTCACCACATCGGTCATGATGTGCTTGCCGTCGGCCAGCAATGCCGGGGATTTGTGTTTGCGTCCGCGGTTGATGAGCAAAGAAGCCCAGAACGCGTTGATGATCGATGCACCGCCGTTGATCGCAAGACCAAGCCATGGCTGCTCCAACGTCCGGGGCGTCTCCCAGGCGACCCACACTTCCCTCAGGATCAGTAGCGCAGCCACGACGATCAGCACCCCTTCGAGCACGGCGGAAAAGTACTCGGCTTTATGGTGCCCAAAAGGATGATTTTGATCGGCGGGCTTGTAGCTGACCCGGATCGCCCACCAGGCGGCCATTGCGGCCACCACATTGACGATCGATTCCAGTGCATCGGAATAGAGCGCGACAGAGCCTGTGACGTAATAGGCACCATATTTCAGCGCGAGCACGGTGATCCCGATGAAAATCGACCAGAACGCGATGCGCTGAACTGTGGTGTTTTCTGTCATGCTGCTCGTATCTTTGCGCGACGTGGCAGGTGCGCCACAACATTCTCGATCATCCGCATACCAGCGTTGTGACCGAGTGTCATGATCGATTCCGGATGAAATTGCACAGCGGCGATCGGCTCGCTCCTATGCTCGAACGCCATGATGACGCCGTCTTCCGTTTCTGCGGTAACGATGAACTCGTCCGGCAGGCGAACAGGATCGGCGAAGATCGAGTGATAGCGGCCCACAGTGACTTCCTTGGGCAGACCCGAGAAAATCTTGCCCTGCTTGGTAATGCGGATGCGCGAGGGTTTGCCGTGCATCGGAACATGCAGTTGTCGCAGCGATCCGCCATAGGCCTCGGCAAGCGCTTGCAAGCCGAGACAGACACCAAAGATCGGCAACTCACGCTTGCGGGCTTTTTTGATCGTCGCCTTGCAGTCGAAATCTTCCGGCGTACCTGGGCCTGGCGATAGCACCACCAAATCCGGCTTGATCCGGTCAAAGATTTCGTCGGCAACCGGCGTACGCACGGTCGTCACTGTTGCTCCGGTCTGGCGGAAATAATTGGCCAAGGTGTGGACAAACGAATCCTCGTGATCGACCAGCAGGATTGACAATCCCTCACCCACCCGAGCGACTGCGCGTTCTTCGGGCAGGATATTGCTCTTGTGGGCATCGCGAACCGCAGCGATCATCGCCGAAGCCTTGAGCTCGGTCTCAGCTTCTTCCTCTTCCGGGATTGAATCATAGAGCAAAGTCGCACCAGCACGGACCTGCGCGATCCCATCCTTGATGCGGATAGTGCGAAGCGTCAGGCCCGTATTCATGTCGCCATTGAAATTGACCATTCCGATGGCACCGCCATACCAAGCGCGCGGGCTCCGCTCGTTTTCTTCGATGAAACGCATAGCCCAGAGCTTCGGTGCACCGGTTACCGTCACAGCCCAAGCGTGCGACAAGAACCCGTCAAACGCATCCATGTCTTCACGCAAACGGCCTTCGATGTGATCGACCGTATGGATCAGACGCGAATACATTTCGATCTGGCGGCGGCCGATGACGCGGACGGAACCGGGCTCGCACACACGGCTTTTGTCGTTGCGATCGACATCCGAGCACATGGTAAGCTCGGATTCGTCCTTTTTCGAATTCAGCAGCTTGATGATCTGCTCGCTGTCGGCAATCGCATCTTCGCCGCGCTTGATCGTACCCGAAATCGGACAGGTCTCTATGCGACGGCCAACCACCCGCACGAACATTTCCGGCGAAGCACCCACAAGATATTCGTTGTCGCCGAGGTTGATATAGAACGAATAGGGTGACGGATTGATGGCTTTCAAACGCCGCGAAATGACCGACGGCTTGGTCTCGCATCGCTCGTAAAAGGTTTGGCCCGGAACGACTTCAAAGAGATCACCACGCATGAAGCTTTCCTTGGCCTTCTTGACCAATTCAGCATATTCGCCCGGATTGTAATCACCCCGCCCTGGAATCTTGTCTGTAGGCATGAAGGGATTCACCGCCGTATCGCGTGCAAGCCCCTCCGTCGAGACGCCATCGAAGGCATACTCGTAACGATCGAGCCATGCCTTGGCGGCATGGTGATCGACGACGAGAATTTCGTCGGGCAGGTACAGAACGATATCACGCTGATCGTCCGGACGTTTCAACTTGTATTGGACGGTGTCGAACTGGAACGCCAGATCGTAACCGAAGGCGCCATAGAGACCGAGATTGGCGTCGTCTTCGGTAAAAAACAGACCAACAATGCCGCGCAGGACCGTGAACACCGAAGGAATGCGCGAACGCTCTTCTTCGGTGAAGTGGCGGCTCGGCAGCGCAATCTCGAGTTCAAGCCTGGTCGCATTTGCCGCGGTGATGGACACCTCCTCAAGCGCCGCGATTGCTTGCCTGATGGGCATCAACAAAACTTCGCCGCGCTTGTTCAGCGCTTCAATCGTCATATGACGACCGTTCGATGTGATCACCACCGGCGGGTCCACAATTGCCGTATCCCAGCGGGTATAACGGCCTGGATATTCGTAGTTTGACGAGAAAACAGCGCCCCGCCGCTCGTCGAGCGCGTCGACATAACCGTCAATCGCGCTGGCATAGGCCGTTGCAATACGTGACCGCGTAATCGTGACACCGCCCTTGGTGTCGAATATCTCCACGTCGCCCTCAATTCTATGCATCATCAATTCCTTTGTTGCATCTGGCGTTGCGGGCTTCTGGCGGTCAAACAAAAAGGCCGCCCGGAAAACCCGTCGCGGCCCTGTTCCCTTTTCACAAACATGCAAAAGGCTGCGTGGCCGCTATCAGCGAGCCCACCACCAGCCATTTGAAAGAATGCGCGTGTTCATGGCCGTGATTGTTAGCGTTACGCAACGTCGCTTGCAACAGCAAAAATGATAGTTTGAGCCGACGTCTAGAAAAGTCCCTCAATCAAGCCATGTCCGTTCAGATGGATTCGCTCAGCCGAAGGCGACTTTGGCAGGCCCGGCATGGTCATGATCTCACCGCAGATTGCCACGATGAATCCGGCACCGGCCGACAAACGCACTTCGCGAACATGGACGACGTGATTGACCGGCGCGCCACGCAAATGCGGATCGGTTGAGAACGAATATTGGGTCTTTGCCATGCACACCGGAAGATTGCCGTATCCAGCATCTTCCCACTGCCGCAATTGTTCGCGCACGCTGGCATCCGCATCCGCTTCTGCACCTCGATAGATGCGCTTGACGATAGTCTCGATCTTGTCGAACAGTGACAGTTCATCTTCATAGAGCGGCGAAAACTGCGCCGAGCCGCTTTCAGCCAATGCAACAACCTTGTGCGCCAGTTCTTCGATGCCGGCTGACCCTTGCGCCCAGTGCTTGCAAAGAATGGCTTCAGCGCCATGGGCAACGACGAAAGCCTTCACCGCTTGAATCTCTGCTTCAGTATCCGCAGTAAAATGATTGATCGCTACAACCACGGGCACACCAAACTGCCGGACATTTTCCATATGACGACCAAGGTTGGCGCAGCCCGCTTTGATGGCGGCGATATTTTCCTGGCCCAGATCCTCTTTAGCCACGCCGCCATGCATTTTCATGGCGCGTACGGTCGCAACGATGACAGCCGCGGCCGGTTTCAGCCCCGCCTTGCGGCATTTGATGTCGAAGAATTTTTCTGCGCCAAGATCGGCACCGAAACCAGCTTCCGTCACCACATAGTCGGCGAGTTTCAGCGCCGTCGTGGTGGCAACGACTGAATTGCAGCCATGCGCGATGTTGGCGAACGGGCCACCATGCACGAAGGCCGGGTTGTTTTCCAGCGTCTGCACCAAATTGGGCTGCATCGCATCCTTGAGCAGGACGGCCATTGCCTTGTCAGCCTTGAGATCACGGGCATAGACCGGGGTCTTGTTAAAACGATAACCGATGATGATTTCGCCCAGCCGCTGTTCCAGATCGTTGAGATCGTTGGCAAGGCAAAGGATCGCCATGACTTCGGAGGCAACCGTGATATCAAAACCCGATTCCCGTGGGAACCCGTTGGCAACGCCGCCAAGCGATGACGCGATGTCGCGCAAGGCCCGGTCATTCATGTCCATGACCCGCCGCCAGGTTATACGGCGCGTATCGAGATTGAGCTCGTTGCCCCAGTAGACGTGGTTGTCGATCATCGCCGCGAGCAGATTATGCGCGGCTGTAACGGCGTGGAAATCGCCGGTGAAATGCAGGTTGATATCTTCCATCGGAATGACCTGCGCATAGCCGCCACCCGCGGCACCACCCTTGGTACCGAAACAAGGACCGAGTGAAGCTTCACGAATGCAGACGATGGCCTTTTTGCCAATGCGGTTAAGCCCGTCGCCAAGCCCGACAGTCGTCGTGGTCTTGCCTTCGCCGGCCGGTGTGGGGCTCACGGCTGTCACCAAAATGAGTTTGCCGTCCTTGGCGCCACGCTTCGAACGGATGAACTCCGCCGAAAGCTTGGCCTTGTCATATCCATAGGGAGCGAGATGTTCGGGTGGTATGCCGATCTTCGCGCCGATCTCCAGCACCGGCTTTTTCGCCGCAGAGCGCGCAATCTCAATATCGGATTTGACGATAGCCATCGGCGTTTCCCCCTATCGGAAGTACGTCAAATAGCATTCTACAAGCGAAATGAGGATAGCCCGTTCTGACTATCCCCAGTTGCAGTCTCCTATTCGCCCATTGCAATAAGGCTTGCGTTGCCTCCTGCGGCGGCTGTGTTGACGGAAACCACCTGTTCAAGTGCAAAACGCGTGAGGTAAGCCGGGCCGCCTGCCTTTGGTCCGGTGCCAGAAAGACCGGAGCCGCCAAAGGGTTGCGTGCCGACGACAGCGCCGATCGTATTGCGGTTGACATAGACATTACCGATATCGAGCCGGTCGATAACTTTTGTCACGGTCGCTTCAATGCGGGTGTGCAAGCCAAACGTCAGGCCGTAGCCGGTCGAGGCAATCTGGTCGAGCACTTTATCGAGGTCTATGGCCTTCCAGCGCACGACGTGAAGCACAGGACCAAACACCTCGTGCTCCAGCGCTTCCGCCCGGTTGAGTTCCACGATATGTGGCGCAAAAAACAGGCCTTCTTTTGGAGCTTCACCTGCAAAACGCACTTTCTGGGTCTTTCGCATCGTCGCGATATGATCTGTCAGCATATCGCGCTGTGCCTGATCGATGATCGGTCCGACGTCTGTCGACGGCAATGAAGGATCTCCCAGAGTGAGTTCCTTTGCTGCACCTTCGATCATTTCGAGCATGTTGTCGGCGATATCTTCCTGCAGATAGAGAATACGCAGGGCGGAGCAACGCTGGCCAGCTGAACGGAAGGCCGACATGACAACATCATCGGCGACCTGCTCGGACAGGGCCGTCGCATCGACGATCATCGCATTGAGGCCGCCCGTCTCGGCAATCAGCGGGACAATCGGTCCCTTCTTTGCAGCCAAGGTCCGGTTGATCGCCCAGGCCGTGTCCGTCGAACCGGTAAAGGCCACACCGGCGATCTCTGGATGCGAGGTCAGCGCTGCACCGACAGAACCGTCGCCTGGTACATAGAACACCGCATCTTTCGGTACACCAGCCTCGTGCAGGATACGGATAGCTTCGTAGGCAATCAACGGTGTCTGCTCGGCCGGTTTGGCGAGAACCGTATTGCCGGCGGCAAGCGCTGCTGTCACCTGCCCCAGGAAAATTGCCAATGGGAAATTCCACGGGCTGATGCAGACGAACGCGCCACGGCCGCGATGCCGCAGCTTGTTGTCTTCACCCGTTGGTCCGGGCATTACCTTGTCTACAGCAAACTGACGGCGTGCCTCGGCGGCGTAGTAACGGCAGAAATCCACTGCTTCGCGGATTTCGGCAATGCCATCATCTATCGTCTTGCCCGCCTCGCTCGACAGGAGATCAAGAAACAGGTTGCGATTGTCTTCCAGGAGGTCAGCAGCCTTCTCCAGCGCCTTTGCCCGTATTTCTACTGTCACTCGCGACCATGATGCAAACCCCTTGCGGGCAATACCAACGGCTTTCGCGGCCTCGTCAGCAGTCGCAAAGACCACTGTACCAACAATCGAGCCATTCACCGGAGAGAGCACATCCTGCGCCTTGCCGGATGCCTTCACGCCGTCGATCAACGGGACCGCTTTGACAGTCGTTGATGCCTTGGCAATTCCAGACAGCAGAGCAGCCAATTCCTTGCGGTCGCCTAGCTCGACGCCAAGGGAATTGGCGCGTCTCCCGTAGAGTTTGGACGGCAATGGAATATTCGGGTGACGGTAGCCCTTGCCATCATTCAGTTTTTCGGCCGGCCGGATCAACAGATCTGCTATCGGCACATCATTATCGCCTACAACCGAAACGAACGAAGAATTCGCACCATTTTCGAGGAGACGGCGCACGAGATAGGCAAGAAGATCGCGATAACCACCGACCGGCGCATAGATCCGGCAAGCTATCTTGTCGTTTTTCTCGGTGATCTGCTTGTAAAGGCTCTCTCCCATGCCGTGCAGGCGCTGGAATTCGAAGCCGCTCTTGTCGGCGCCTGCCATTTCCAGAATCATGGCAACGGTCAACGCATTATGCGTGGCGAATTGCGGGAAGATACGCGGTCGCGCATCGAGCATACGCTTGGCACACGCAAGATAGGATGCATCGGTCGCAGGCTTGCGGGTGAATACCGGATAGTCGGCGAGACCGCGTTCCTGCGCCCGCTTCACCTCCGTATCCCAATAAGCCCCCTTGACGAGACGTACCATCATCTTGCGATTGTGGCGCGCCGCCAGCCGATCGATGTGATCGATCACATCAAGCGCCCGCTTCTGATAAGCCTGAATTGCAAGTCCAAACCCATCCCAGCCATCGAGCGAAGGATCGGCAAAGACCTGATCGATCACGTCTAGCGAAAGCTCAAGCCGGTCTGCCTCCTCGGCATCGACGGTAAAATTGAGGTCATAGGACTTTGCTTTTTGCGCAAGAGCCAGAAGGTCCGGCACCAACTCGGCCATGACCTGATCATGATGTGTCGCCAGATAACGCGGATGTAGCGCCGAAAGCTTGACCGAAATACCCATACGATCTGGAAGCTTCTTATTGCCGGTGGCGCGGCCTATCGCATCGATGGCGTCGGAATATGATTTGAAATAGCCTCGCGCATCCTTACGGGTACGGGCTCCTTCGCCTAGCATATCGAAGGAATGGCGATAACCCTTGGCCTCGTTCGTGCTGGCGCGTTTCAGCGCATCCTTGATTGTTTCACCGAGAACAAAGTGGTGTCCGAGATAGCGCATGGCCTGTTTGGTGGCGGTCCGGACGGTCGGCAGCCCGATACGTTTGACCAGTGAGGAAAGCACGCCTTCCGGCGTCTCTCCCGGCTTGATCACTTTGGCGGAGAGACCCAGCGCCCAGGCTGAGGCGGAAACGAACCATGTATCGCCGCTCGGCTCGTGCTCTGACCAGTGTCCTTGCTTCAACTTGTCCTCGATCAGCTTGTCCTGCGTCGCCGCATCCGGCACGCGCAGCAAGGCTTCGGCGAGAACCATCAGCGCCAAGCCTTCACGAGTGGAGAGCCCATACTCGCGCAGGAAATCTTCGACGCCGCCAATGCCGCTCGCTTCCTTGCGGATCGTCGTGATATATTTGCTGGCGCGTGCATCGATACGGCGGTTCACATCCTCGGGAAGAGTGATCGTCTTCAGCAGCGATGCGACCAGTTGCTGGTCATCGACGGCATAGGGTGCAGAAAAGTCGTTGGTAGATAGCAATGGAGCGGTCATCAGGCTTCCCCTTATTGATTTTTCCCATATAATCTATTCCTCTCAGGTATTCTCACCAATGAATGTGAGAGAATGCGTGCAAAAAACTACAAACGGGGAATATTTTAGCGATGAAAAATTTGGACAGTCTCGATCGCAGGATATTGCGCGAGCTGCAAAAGGATGGACGCCTGACTAACACAGAATTGTCCGAACGCATCAGCTTGTCACAAACCGCAACGACTGAACGGGTAAAGAGGCTGTCCCGCGACGGCTATATTCTTGGATACACGGCGAAACTGTCGCCCAAAAAGCTCGATCGCGCAATGCTCGTTTTCGTCGAGATAAAGCTCGACCGCACCACGCCAGATGTTTTCGCGACCTTTGCCGCTGCCACTCGCCGCAACCCGGACGTGATGGAATGCCATATGGTCGCCGGTGGCTTCGACTATCTGATCAAGGCCCGCGTCGCCGACATGGAACATTACCGGCGTTTTCTCTCCGATATGTTGCTTTCCCTGCCGGGCGTTCGTGAAAGCCACACTTACGCGGTGATGGAAGAGGTCAAGGAAACATCAAGCCTGCCGGTGTGAGTTTCGTATAATGAGCATCGACTGCAACCGATCGCGTGATTCCATGCAACCTGACATTCGTTGCCGAACCAATCAAACACCTTCATGTATGAAATCGTCTGAGGGTTAAAGCAACAGCACCGGGCCAGCGGTGTATCGGAGGAGATTGGCTGCTCTGAGCCCATAGCGCCGCGTCCGTGGGACGCACAAAGGCGCTGTGAAAACTAAGATCGCCTGATCCTCGTAAAGAAAATCGTTCCGATTTTCGGATCATGCGGGGCATCAGCCTTGCCTCAAACTTGGAGGTGACGTGATGTGGTTTAAACCGCTGAGCATCACCCTGGTGGTGAAACGAACCCGGACAGGCTGGCAGGTCTCGATCCGGGTTCAGTTCACAAACTAGGAATGGGGGTGGGCCAAAAGCTCGTCCCTACTCCAAGACTAATATAGCAATTTAGCCGCCCAAGTCCACTACTGCTGCAATACCTGCTTGATATCGATCAGGTTCGACCGCACGCGCAGGATATAGAACCCCATCGTCGTTAGATGATTAGGCAACAGCCAGCCGCCCTCGCTGCCATTGGCAATAATCCATGGTTTAATGTTCAACGCTGAACGAAGCTGTCCGTCCATACCGTCCCATAGCGGCGTCAGGTGCTTTTCATCCAGCACCTGTTTGAAATCCACCTGTGCCGCGTTCATCAGGCCATAATAAGCATAAAGCTGGCCGTAGGCGAACCAGAACCGGTCATCGGCGCGGGTATCGAACCAGCCATAATTGTTGTTCTCCGAGCGATCCTTCAAAATGGCCGAGGTCGCGCCGATATCATTGGCGATACGGTCGATGAACTGTATGAGGTTATCCGCCCGCGCGTCAAAAATGGCGTTGCATGCCTCAAGTTTGGTATTGAACGTGCGCAAATCCTTGACCGCTGAGCGATAATAACTCGGCGTCGGTGTCTTGGGACCAAAAGGATTGAGGCCAAAATACCAGGCATCCTCGGTGAACTGCAGATTGCCGCGCGCCTTCTGCAGGTCGGCATCGATTTGCGACGTGCCGCGAACACGGCCAAGTGTATCGACGAGTTCAACCGCCGTGCGGCGTACCGCGGAATTTATGCCGCGCTGGAACGACGCCTTGTTATCGAGGAAAGGCGTATTGTCCCAGTCGACACCAAAGAACCCTAGTTTGTACAGAAGCATGGAGGAAATCCACGCGTTCTGGTTGACATTGAAATCCGTTAGGTCAGCCGTAACCTGGACAATTGCCGAACGAGCACATGTCTTGGCCGCAGTGCCCGCCGCCTGCGCTGGTGCCGCCACAGGCTCACCTGCCGGTACAGTCTGGTTCTTGAAATTATAGGCATTTATGTAGTCTGGATTGAAATTGGTCCATGCCTGCGTGTTGTAGAAGAAATAGCCATAGAGCCCGAGCCATATGAGCACCGCGACACCAAGCACCGCCTTGAGGATAATACCGCGCTGAACATACCAGCGGCCCGCCCAAATGAACGGCAAAAGAATAATGCCGATAACGAAGCCGATACCGCGTCCAATGTAATAGAAAATCCGGCTGAAGAAATTGATCACGGGCTCGAGCATTCTGTTTCCTTCACTGTTCAAGTCCATAGAGCCGTTTGCGCCAGCCCCCTTTCAGTCACATAGGTTGTTTTGAGAATATCGACAATGCGGTGTGAAATAAATTGCCCCTTTACGACTAAGGTCAAATTGACGGCTACGTGCACGGCAGCGTTTATTATGAATATTTTCAGCCGTTTGAATGGAGTCGGCATGCATCGTTTCCGTTTGTTTGTAGCTGGCCTCTTCGCGTGTCTGATGCTGGCGGCCGGGGGCCTAACATCAAGCGCGTTGGCGCACGATCCTCTTGAAGGAAATCACCAGACTGGCTCGCGATTTTCCGAAGGACTTGTAAAAGAGGGTGCTATCTGGCCGCTCGGAGATCGACCGATAGTGACCTGTTGGCAGATGGACGCAGCACAGTTCAACCAATACGCCCCGCAGCGAGAAATCGTGCGGCAGGCCGTCGCCAACACATGGGAAGCTGTTTCATTGATTCGTTTCACGGGGTGGCAAAAGTGCGAAGGTGACGGGAGCGCTAACGGAGGGATTTCAATCACGGTCAATGATGCGACTCCGGCCACATGGGGATTGGGAAAAACGTTAAAGAACTTCAAGCCTCAGGCCACCGGAGATGCCAAAAGGCTCTACGCTTATGCCAGCGTTGAGCTGAATTTTGAATTTATCACATTTCGACCTGCTAGCTGTTCGAACCAAAAAAATGATTGCATTCGTAAGATTGCCGTTCATGAATTCGGGCATGTCCTTGGCTTTGATCATGAGCAGAATCGTCCCGATACATTAGCCGGATGCGCTCCAGATAGAGAACCGACCGCCAATACGACACCTTTTGGACCATGGGACCTTGCATCGGTAATGAATTACTGCAACCCGGTGATGGAAAATGGCGGAGTTCTGAGCGCTGGTGATGTCGCAATGGTTAGATATTATTATGGCGATCCAAGCCGTGCTGACTTCGATATGAGCCCAATTACGTATCTTCTATTGAACTAAATCAGCGACACCATTTTCACTATGTTTACCAGAGAATTTTAATGAAATTTTTAAAGTACACTGTTGCCGCCGCACTCATTACACTCTCATTACCTGCACAAGCAGGGACAGGCTCAGGCTTGGTACGTGCTATTATCGCTCACATAGATGGCGTTGTCATATTTACTGTAGACACGCACACAGACGTCCCTGCGTGCGGAACAATGAAAACGGACTTTGCCTTCGACGGCAGCACTACGGAAGGGAAGAATAAATACGCACTCCTACTTGCTGCTGCCAACGGCAAGAAATCAATCAGTGTGCAGGGGACGGGGACCTGCAAGGCATGGGGAGATCGTGAAGATGTCCAATATATGCACGTAGCTTTTTGACCTAGATTGAGTTTTCCCATCTACTACCGTAGACCCGAGCATTTTGTTCACTTCACTATTCCAACCCATACAACCTCTTCCTCAATCCCTCCTTATCCTTCAAATAAATCGTCTTCAGAATATCGACGACATGTGCCTGATAGGGAGGGCTCCAGCCCTGATAATCGGCATAAAATCCCGGTTTGTTGAACACATAACGTGACAGGAAATCCCACGGCACGAAATCGCTGATCAGATGATTGACCAGCCACGCATCTGGATGGCGCGGCAAGGCGCGTGTGACAAGAAACCGGCGTTTCGGGTCGATTTCGGCCATGTTGAGCTGCCCGGTCTGGCCGATTTCGCGCTTGACCGCATTGAGGAATGGCCATGTGCCATCATGATTGATCAGGCTGGCATTGGCGTGGATCCATGTCTGCAGCCAGATGCGGTCGATATTGGTGAGGTCCCGCGTCGGCTCCAGCGACTGGATCAGATGGCGGATGATCATCTCACCGCGGTTTTCCAGATAGCCGGATTGCTCGATCCATGAGGCGCGCGGCAGTTCAATCCGCGAGGTGGATGCGAGGAACTGGAATACCTGTTCGGCGTCCTTGCTGGAAATGTAGTTGACCTGCCAAGGCCGCGATCGCCGGAATCCCGGCGCGGAAGGATCGCCGATGACGGTCGTCGTATTGTCATCGACGAAGATGAAAGTACCGCCGAAATGGCTGGTCCAGAACGCCCGATGCCGGAAGATCACTTTGTCCGGGACCAGCGAATTTTCGCGGATATCGCCGGTGACCTTGGCGAGTTCCACCATGCGGTTGATGAGTTCGTTGTTGCGCCAGGCGTCCGGCTCGTCCTCCAACCGGTCGACCAGCAGCCGCAATTCTGCCGCCTGCCCCATGACGTTTTCCGCAGAGAGCACCCGAAATTCCACCTGATTGATCGACAGCAAATCCTCGATATCGTTGACGACCGAGACGGAATCCTCGATCTCGCCGTAGAGCACATCCTTGATCGTCAGCGCATTGATGGCGCGGGAATTGTTGGTGAAAAACTCATACATCAGCTGCGATGTATTGGAGAATTGCGTGTGTACGACCGGCAAGTCCGCCTGCGCCGGGGTCAAAATGATGAACCTGCGGTTGACGCCGTTCGGATCGAGATAAGATGGGTCGTTCAGCTCCTTGGCGAGCTCCGGCGAAAAGCCAGTCCGGTCAATGTTGAATTGCTTGAGCTTGGTGGCAGGAAAACCGAAGGACTTCAACGCGCGATTATAACGCTCGATCAGATGCGGCTGGTCGATCGTCAGCAAGCGTCCATAGATCAGCTCGT
Source organism: Phyllobacterium sp. LjRoot231 (assembly GCF_964253365.1). NCBI lineage: Bacteria > Pseudomonadati > Pseudomonadota > Alphaproteobacteria > Hyphomicrobiales > Phyllobacteriaceae > Phyllobacterium > Phyllobacterium sp. LjRoot231. The sequence continues at coordinate 1,882,047 of NZ_CAXUQT020000001.1, read as the reverse complement.
TTTCGTAGAGAAGGTCCATCAGACGTCCCACTGCCCCTTGGCTTTGAGCGCCTCGACTTCCCGCACCGCCCGCTCGCGCAACCTCGCATCGCGGACCATCTTGTCCACCGCCGCATCGTCGGATTTGTCCGCATAGCGGAACTCCGAATCCGCATATCGGTTGGTTTCCTGCAGCACCATTTCCATCGTGAAGGGATTGCGCAGCTCCTCGATCATCGCTTTCTTGTCATCATAGCTCTTGTGCATGAAGGTCTCGGGCTTTTCGAACCATTCATCCGGCAGTTCCACGTCCATGGCCCGCATCTTGATCGCGTCGGTGACATTCTTGATGGCGCGGCCGGTAAAGCGTGGCTCGCGCTCCTTGATCATGTGCAGATAGGTGCCGATGTCCGACAGCGTTTCCGGCTCGCCATTCTCTTTGATGAAGCGGTCATAGACGGCCTTCAGCCCGTCCTCCTGCGGCTTCGACAGTTCATCATAGGCGGTCTCAACCGCTCGTTCGATCTGCTGGGCTTCGAACAGCTTGTGATCGCCTAGCGGGATCTTGTGGTTCTTGCCGGCGAGCAGCGCAAAAATATCGATATAGTCGTTACGCGTCTGCGGACCGTCCACCAACCAGCGCGCACCCGCACGCTGCCGCAACGCGTCATCGACATTTTCCGGATAGTTGGAAAGCATGCCGAACGAACAATTGCCGCGAATGACGGTCGAGGCACCGGAAAAGGCCTCCATCAGCACACCGGTGATTTCGTGCTGGCCCGAGGAAGCGCGGTCATCGGAGCGCTTAGCCGCAACCTGATCGACATCATCGATCGTACCGAAGCCGATAACCCGCGGATTGAGCACATTGGTCACAAACTGCTTGCAGTTCTGTCCGGACTTGCCCTGATAGGACGAAATCTGGTCGACGCCGAAATTTTCGTAATGGAATGCGTAACCCGCGACCCGGCAGTAATCATTGACCAGTCCGGCGATCATCTGGATCAACGTGGTCTTGCCCGTGCCCGGCGCGCCATCGCCGATAAAGGTAAAGAGAAATCCGCCAAGCTCGACAAAGGGATTGAGCTGCCGATCGAAATCATAGGCCATCAGCATCTTCGAAAGCTTCAGTGCCTGATATTTGGCGATGTGATTGCCAACCACCTCATTCGGCTTCTTGAAGGTCATCACCAGCGGCGTGCGCTTTTTTGACGGTGCCACATCAAACCCGTCCAGCGTGAAATCATCGCTGTCGAGACGCAAATGCATATCTTCGAAGCTGCCGAGCCCATCGAACCGGCCCTTGCGCTGCAACAGTCCTTCTATGGCGAGCGCTGAAAATGCCTTGGCGCGCGATAGCATGGCTTGCTCATCGCTCACCCCCGAGATGGCGCGATCAAGACTGGCAATGACCGATTTCAACGCGTCCTGCGCGGTGTCGAAAACGAAGTCCGGCTCGGCAATATCGTTCGCAGGTTCGCCGTCCGCCTCGATCAATTGCGCGAGATAGGCGGCGAAGGCAAAGGCGGCAACGTAAGACGCGGCTGACAAAAGTCGCTTGAAGTGGCCCGCGTCCTCGCCTTGCAACGGCGCGGAAGCATTGCGCGCCATCAGGCTTTCGAGATCGCTTTGACGCCCGAAGACTTCGGCGACAGCCAGGGCAATTGCCACGCCGCGCCGTGCCCGGAACAGCAATGTATGCTGGGCGATCGACAACATCTGGTCGGCGGGTCGCACGGACTGGATGGTCTTGGCAAGTTCCACCTCGCGCGTTTTGCGCAATCCGCCAGTGGAAACGGTCGAAACAAAACGCCTGCCAGTCCCGGCAATTTCCGTTCCGGATTTGCCATCGCCGGTCTCGAGCGAAACGAAGCGCGTCACGAGTCCCTGCGCGACGGCTAAATGCCTGGCGATGTCCTTTTCCTCAATCGTGGTCAGACCGACATCCATGCTCGTTTCCTCCTCAAATGCCGCTGATCACCTGACCATTGGACAGGATATGCGTCTCAAAGCCAGTGAAAATGCGCGCTGCCTCACCCGAGGCATAGAGCGCCTGATAGGCCTCGTGCGGTACAAGCGCGTGCTGCTCATAGTGGCTGACGCCTTGCCGCGCCGCTTCAAGATCATCCGTATTGATGTGGAACTCCTCACGCGATGGTTCCGATGACCACAGACCGCGCTTGCCCGGTTTTTCAGCCTTGGAGAACACTTCCTGCAAGGTCCAGGTCAAAAGCCAGGCATCCTCGGGCTTGCGTACGCGCTCAAGCACGTCCGCAACCTTCTGATTATGTTCGGTAATCCCGGCCGTATAAAACGGCCCTAGGACAACACGGCGCAACTGCTTGGGGTGCAGTTCCGGAAAATCCTGATCGAGGCTCGTTGCGATAGTTACAGGTGACAGAGAATAGGCCGAATTCTTCGCAGCAAAATCATCAAAGCGGCGGGCAAGGTCCGGATTGAGCAGACCGCCGACGGGGAGCGGAATTCTCACCTTGGTATTGAGCTTGCCATCCTTGCTCACCAGCGTCTCGACCATATCTTCGGATGAATCCTCGATGACGGCCATGTAGATCAATGGCAGGTTGGAGGCCCCATCGAATGCGCCCCAATGCACCACATAGAATGGCCGCATAGTCTTCGGGTTGACCGAAACGCGGATCGTCACCGGCAGGAGGAACGGCGAGAAAACGTCACCCTTGGTGACAGTTTCAAGATAAATCCGTTCCGCCATGGATTTTTGCAGATCGCGCGGAAACTCACGGTTGCGCAGGATGAAATCGGCCATTTCGCTCCGCAGCGCTTCCGCCGGGGGAATGGCTGAAAGCCGTTCTTTCGCATCCTTCTTGTCGTTTTCGAGCTCAAGGACATTCTGGAAGACCGGAAACCCGCTTTCCGCTTTCGATATGCGAAAGCGCTCGGCAAAGCCAAGCCGATTGCGCCAGCATTCGAACGAGGCATCCAGCCGCTGCAGATATTCAGACACAGTCTGGGCAACCAGATCATGCTTGTAGAGCGGCGAATCCTGATTATTCAGAAAGACCTCGAGCCCATCCAGCGCGGCGCGTATGGCGCCAAAATAACGCTCAGCCGCTGCAAGATCCGCATTGTCCCTCATTGATTAGCTCTTCACGTAATCAGCGGAATTGTGCTTCTTCAGGACTTCAGAGAACCGGCGGGAGAAAGCATCGTCCGCCAGCTTCTTCCGGCGCTGGATATCCTGCGAGCTCACCATGTTCCTCTCGTGCATTTCGAGAAGATCGCCAATGTGCTTTTGTGCAGCAGCCCCGACACCGGCCATCGTTTCCTCTGCCGCCGTATCGACCCTACTGCCGAGCGTGTTTATCTTGTGCGCCACGTCCTGCTGTGCTGCCGTTTTCAAAGAATCTTCCAGCGCCTTGTAGAGAACGATGCGCTGCTCGGTATCGATGGACAGCTTGTTGATCAGCGTGCTTTGTGCCGCGATCTGGTTGTTGAGTGAGTCGACGAAAGTCTGGAACATTGAGGTGTAGCGCTCCAGTGTCTGGCTTTCGGCAAGAAGCTCCTGTTCCTTGGCCTGGCGCTCGTTATATTCTGTCGCGAGCTTCGACCGTTGACCTTCAAGCTCGGTGCGCGTGCCCTGATCTGTCGACGCAGCAATCTTGTTTTCAATATCCAGCAAGAGTGGGTTGAGTTCCTCAATCCGCTTTTGGGTCGCTTCGAGGTTAGCGATCGTCGTCTTGCGGCGTTCGATGACGGTGGCAAGGCTTGTTTCGGACGTCTTGTAGCGATCATCCAGAACAGCCTTTTGTTCTTTCAGAATGCCGACAATACGGTCGGATTTAGCGAGGAGTTCCTGAAGGTTTCCCGCAAGCGACATGTTGCGTACACGATCCGAACGCAGGCGCTGCATCCTCTGCTTGGAGAAAACGCCAATGAACTTTTCCCAGCCGGAATAGCCCTTCATGCTCTCGAATTCGGAGCCGAACACGTTGGTGGCGTCCTCTAGGCCAATGATAAGCTCGGCGATATTGCCTTCCATCACCTTCTGCTGGCGCAGGACATCGTCTATGCGCGCATTTTCGATGTCGAAATCGGAAGCGCCAATCTTTTCATCGGCCTTGGCAAACTTGTCGAGAACAACTGTGGACTGATCGATCTTCGTGCGCATGTCGTTGACCATGGTCCTGGTCTTTTCGATCTCGGAATCGAAGTTCTGCAAGCTTGCCATTTATGTATTCCCCTGATTACTCAAAAAGTCATTGCCGCGCCTACTGAATATAGACGCGCGATAGTGCGAAAAAAAGCCTACGGGAAAATGACAGGCCAAAAGGTAAACTTGCAAGCGGAGAATCGCGGTCTAAGACTTATGGAACGCCCTCTGGAGTAATCCGCCCCGTTTCCTCTTCCCAGTGCTTACGACAGAGCGAGACATAAACGGATTTCTCGATTGCCACCTGATCACCTTCAATCAGGGCCTTGCCGTGCTGGTCATGACGCACCACCATCGTCGCCTTGGCGCCGCAATGACAGATGGTACGGATTTCCCGTAATGTGTCGGCGATGGCGAGCAGTTCGGCAGAACCGGGAAACAATTTGCCCTGAAAATCGGTCCGCAGACCGAAACACAAGACTGGCAGATTGAGCCGGTCGACGACCCGTGCCAATTGCCATACCTGGTCCCTGGTCAGGAACTGGGCTTCGTCAACGAAAACACAACTCAAGTCGCTTTCACCATGAGCTTTGGCGATTCGCGCGAACAGATCGTCCTTTTCGCGGTAAAGCTCTGCCTCGGCGCTGACGCCCAGCCGCGAAGTGATCCTTCCGACGCCGTTTTCGGCGTAATGCGCGGCTGTAAACAGCATCGTCCGCATGCCACGTTCCTGATAGTTGTAGGAAGCCTGCAGAAGCAGCGTCGACTTGCCGGCATTCATCGCCGAGTAACTGAAATAGAGTTTTGCCATATCCCGCTTTAATCAGAGTTGGGTCTTCGCATGAACCCTTCCATCCTACTCCCCCGCAACTTTTGTCGGAATATCAACAACTGTCGCTATTTGACTGAATTTATGCGCGCCTATGCTTGAATGCTTAGCTGTTTGGTGCTTGGTTTATGACATTGAAAATCCGGTAAAAACCGGAAGGGGAGAACTATCGATGAAAGTACTATCCAAACTCACCATTTCCCTGGCTTTGGTCCTCTCTGCAGGCACAGCATTCGCCGCAGAACCTGAATCCTGCAAGACCGTTCGATTCGCCGATGTAGGCTGGACCGACATCACAGCCACCACGGCTGCAACGAGCGAAGTGTTGAAAGCGCTGGGTTATTCAACCGACACGAAGGTTCTCTCCGTGCCGGTGACCTATGCCTCACTCGGCAAGAAAGACATTGACGTGTTCCTGGGCAACTGGATGCCGACCATGTCTGCGGACATAAAGCCATATCTCGAGAACAAGACCGTCGAAGACCTCGGCCCCAATTTGACAGGTGCCAAATACACTCTCGCAGTGCCGCAATATCTCTATGACAAGGGTCTGAAGGATTTCAAAGACATCGCCAAGTTCAAGGATGATCTCGGCGGCAAGATTTACGGCATCGAGCCCGGCAATGACGGCAATCGCCTGATCCTCGACATGATCTCGAAGGACCAGTTCGGGCTGAAGGGTTTCCAGCTGGCCGAGTCTTCCGAACAGGGCATGCTGGCGCAGGTCGCGAAGCAAACGAAGAGCAAAAAGCCGATCGTCTTCCTCGGTTGGGAGCCGCACCCGATGAACACGAACTTCAAGCTCGCCTATCTTTCCGGCGGCGATGATGTCTTCGGCAAGGATTTTGGCGGCGCCATCATTCATACGAACGTTCGTGCCGGTTACACGACCGAATGCCCGAATATCGGTAAGCTCCTGACCAATCTCAAATTCAACCTGACAATGGAAAATGAGATCATGGGCAAGATTCTCGACGATGGCGAGGATGGCGCAAAGGCGGCGACCGAATGGCTGAAAGCCAATCCGGCGATTCTCGATACCTGGCTTACCGGTGTCACGACGTTCGACGGCAAAGAGGCCCTTCCGGCGGTCAAGTCGTCGCTGGGACTTTAACGCCTTGTCCCTGGTGAAATAACGGAACGTCCGGCCATCGGCCGGGCGGCTCTTTCCACTTATACGCTACAGAGGGATAGTTCGGCTTGGACTGGTTAACGCAAGACAAGATTCCCGTCGGCAGGACAGCGAAAGCGGTCGTCGATTGGCTCACCACCAATTTTGCCGGGTTTTTCGATGGCTTGGCGGCTGTCATGCAGGCCTTCATCGATGGCCTGATGTTCGTGCTGAAGTATCCGCATCCTCTGATCATGGTCGTGATCTTCGCCGCTATCGCTTACGCTTTGCGCCGGTCAATCGGCGTCACGCTTCTCACCGTTCTCGGCTTCCTGTTTATCCTCAACCAGGGATATTGGCAGGAGACGATGGAGACACTGACGCTGGTTCTCTCCTCATGCATCCTGTGCATGGGTATCGGCGTTCCGATCGGCATCATCGCCGCGCACCGGCCAAAGTTCTATGCTGCTATTCGCCCGGTCCTCGACCTCATGCAAACGTTGCCGACGTTCGTCTACCTGATTCCGGCCATCGTCTTCTTCGGCATCGGCATGGTTCCGGGCCTGATAGCAACGGCAATCTTCGTGCTTCCTGCTCCTATCCGCCTCACCCATCTCGGCGTTTCCTCGACACCCCAACACTTGATCGAAGCCGGTGAGGCCTTTGGCGCATCGTCCCGCCAGCTCTTGTGGAAGATCGAGCTGCCCTATGCCATGCCGCAAATCCTGGCTGGCCTCACCCAGACGATCATGCTGTCGCTCTCCATGGTGGTCATCGCGGCGTTGGTGGGTGCCGATGGCCTTGGCGTTCCAGTCGTGCGCGCGTTGAACTCCGTCAATACCGCCTTGGGCTTCGAGGCTGGTCTCGTCATTGTGGTCGTCGCCATTATACTCGACCGTATATTCCGTCCCGGCAAGGAGCCAGGTGAATGACCGCGATCACACTGGATAATGTCTGCATCATTTTCGGCAAGAAAACCGACGGTTCGCTTTTCCTCGCCGATCAGGGGAAAAGCCGCTCCGACATCCAGGCCGAAACCGGCCACGTGCTCGGCGTGCACAATTGCTCTATCAACATCGCCGAGGGTGAAATACTGGTCCTGATGGGTCTTTCCGGTTCCGGAAAATCCACGCTCTTGCGCGCAATCAATCGTCTCAATCCGATCTCGCGCGGCTCCGTCGTCGTTCACAATAATGGACGTTCGATCGATGTCGGCAAGGCTGACAAGGCGACCCTGCGCAACCTGCGCAAGCATCTCGTATCAATGGTCTTCCAGCAATTTGGACTGCTACCATGGCGCACCGTGGAAGAAAACGTCGGTTTCGGCCTTGAGCTCTCAGGCGTTCCAAAGGAAGAACGCGCAAAGGCAGTGCAGCAGCAGTTGGAACTGGTCAATCTCAAGGACTGGGCCAAGCGCAAGGTCGGCGAACTCTCCGGTGGTATGCAGCAGCGCGTCGGGCTTGCCCGCGCCTTTGCAACAGGCGCACCGATCCTGCTCATGGACGAGCCCTTTTCAGCACTCGACCCGCTTATCCGCACGCGTCTTCAGGACGAACTTCTCAGCCTGCAGGAGCGCCTGAAGAAGACCATTGTCTTCGTTAGTCACGATCTCGATGAGGCAATGAAAATCGGCAATCGCATAGCCATCATGGAAGGCGGACGAATCATCCAATGTGGTACGGCGCAGGAAATCCTGCTCAATCCTGCTGATGAATATGTTGCGGACTTCGTGGCCAACATGAACCCACTCGGGGTCCTGACTGCCGCCGACATCATGGTGCCGCTTGACCGCACGCGCCCTGCCGGCAGACCGTTTGCCGCCACGGCTCGCCCAGAGACACCCGTTCGGGAAATTATGCAAGCAATAGCGAAAAACAGCGGCGATGTCGGCGTGGTCGATAAGGGCACCATTCTCGGCATGATTTCTGCCGATGACATCGTCCGCGGGCTGTTAAAGCACCAGAAGCATTAGCTTGAGCTATTCTTCTTCCGCGTCCTCATCACCAGATTTCCCGGCTGGTTGCCAGGAATGCGGAGACACTTTTTTCTGGGTGTTGGAATCCGTGAATATCCACCAGCCAGCGTCGGTTTCGTCCCACTGACCGCCCGTGGCTTTCAGTCGGTCGAGAGAACGATATTGCCCGATGGATTCGTTTTCCTGTCCGTCTTCGTCGGTCCAGAAAATCTGAACTTTGCTGCCATCCTTCGGCGCTGTCGAGATTGGCTGCTTCTTGCTCATGCTATCCCCTGGAGTTTCGCTGTGAATTCAGGCTGCGGCCTTCTTTCTAGCAAGCCGTGCCTTGATACTCGCGACATCGGACTTCGGCGTCGCCGCAAACAGCGTCTTCGTATAGCTGTGCTGCGGATTAGAGAACACCTCTTCCCGCGTGCCGTACTCGACGACTTCGCCGTAATACATCACCATCACCTCATCGGCGATATAGCGCACCACCGATAGATCATGGCTGATGAAGACATAAGTCAGGTTGAACTCGTCTTGGAGATCGGCCAGCAAGTTAAGCACCTGCGCCTGGACCGAAAGATCGAGCGCCGACACCGGTTCATCCAACACCAGCAAACTCGGGCTCAGCATAAGCGCACGCGCAATAGCGATGCGCTGGCGCTGACCACCAGAGAACATATGCGGATAGCGATTATAATGCTCAGGGCCGAGCCCAACCTTCACCAGCATCTGCATGGCGAGATCACGTCGCTCGGCTGCCGTCCTTTTGGTGTTGAGCAGCAAAGGCTCGCCCAGAACTTCGCCGATCTTCTGGCGTGGATTGAGCGAACCGTAGGGATTCTGGAAGATGATCTGCACCTTGCGGCGCAGTTCGTGCGTTACGCGATCCCTGGCGATATTGATCGGCTTGCCGTCGATCAGCAATTCGCCGGATGTTTGCGGGTCGATCAGCGTGAGTATTCGCCCCAGTGTGGACTTACCGCAACCGCTCTCACCGACGATGGCCAGCGTCTTACCCTTTTCCAGGGTAAAACTGACGCCTTTGACCGCATGCACGGTCTTCGCTTTGCCGAACAGGCTGCCGCCGACATGGTAGTCTCGAACGATATTGCGCCCTTCAAGAACGACGTCGCTCATGGTGCCACTCCTGCATTGGCCGCTGCTTCACTCTTCATGAAATCCGCAACGGTCGTCAGGCGATCGCCTGTCGCGTTTTCCGGCAGCGCAGAAAGAAGCGCACGCGTATAGGGGCTCTTCGGCGACTCGAACAGCGAAAGCACGTCGGCCTCCTCCATCTTGCGGCCCTTGTACTGGACGATCACCCGATCGGCGGTTTCTGCGACCACGCCCATATCGTGGGTGATCATGATCAGACCCATGCCATACTTCGCCTGAAGGCTGACGAGAAGGTCGAGAATCTGCTTCTGGATTGTCACGTCCAACGCGGTTGTCGGCTCGTCAGCGATCAGCAATTTCGGGTTGCAGGCAATGGCGATGGCGATCATCACACGCTGGCATTGGCCGCCGGACATTTGATGCGGAAAGGAGTTCAATCGCTCTTCAGGCGCCGGAATACCCACCTGCTGGAAAAGCTCGATCGCCCGCTTGCGCCGTGTCGCCGCATCCATTTTCATATGGAAGCGCAACACCTCTTCGAGTTGGAAACCGACTGTAAAGCAGGGATTGAGGCTCGCCATCGGTTCCTGAAAGATCATGGCGACGTCGCGGCCGATGATTTCCCGCCGCCGTTTGCCGGTCATGGTCAACATATCATGGCCATCGAAGCTCATGCTGTCGGCAGTGACAGTTGCGGTTTTCGGCAACAGGCCCATCACCGCAAGCATGGCCACTGATTTACCCGAACCGGATTCTCCGACAATCGCCAAAACTTCGCGGGCATCCACCGAGAGATCGATCCCCTGTACCGCCATGAACTGGCCAGCATTTGTATCGAAGCCAACCGAGAGGTTCTTGATTTCAAGTAGCGCCATGACCTCAGCTCCTTTTCAACTTGGGATCGAGGGCGTCGCGCAGACCATCTCCAACGAGATTGATCGCAAGGACAGTGATCAGGATTGCAAGGCCGGGGAATGTGACAACCCACCAAGCACGCAGGATGAATTCGCGCGCCTCCGCAAGCATCGTACCCCATTCCGGCGTTGGCGGCTGCGCCCCCATACCGAGAAACCCGAGAGCTGCCGCTTCGAGAATAGCATTGGAAAACGACAATGTTCCCTGCACAATCAGCGGTGCGAGACAGTTCGGCAGGATCGTCTTGAACATCAGACGCAAATGGCCGGCTCCGGCAAGTTTCGACGCAATGACATATTCTCGATTCTTTTCGCTCATCACCGCCGCGCGGGTCAGGCGGGCGAAGTGTGGCTGCAGAACCAGGGCGATCGCGATCATGGCGTTGAACAGGCCAGGTCCAAGGATCGCCACCAGCACCAGCGCGAGCAACAGCGGCGGAAAGGCCAGGATAATGTCCATGATGCGCATGATCAGCGTATCGACCCAGCCGCGGAAGTAACCGGCAAGAACGCCGAGAATGACGCCGGTGATCATGGCGAAGGTCACAACGATCAAGCCAATAAACAGCGAATAACGCGCGCCATAGATCAGGCGGGAAAGTAGATCGCGGCCCACGGCATCGGTACCGAGCAGAAACTGCTCCTTACCGCCCACCTGCCAGGATGGCGGCGTAAGTAGCGCATCGCGATATTGCTGGTAGGGAGCATGCGGCGCGATGAGCGGACCGAATATGGCAATCAGCACCAGAAATACCAGGACTGCAAATCCAATTACGGCACCCTTGTTGACGCTGAAATAGAACCAGAATTCCGAAAACCGTGCCAGACGTCCAGAACTCTGGGTTGAGGCTAACGGTACGGGCGGGGAAACTTCGTTGGTCACGGGTTCCTCACTTTACGCGAATACGCGGGTTGATGACCGCATAGAGCAGATCAACAATCAGATTGACGACCATGACGATAAGCGCGACCAGCATGAGGCCACCCTGCACGACGACGTAATCGCGACGGGAAATGGCATCGATCATCCACTTGCCGATACCAGGCCAGGAAAAGATGGTCTCGGTCAGGATCGCGCCGGCCATGAGCAAACCCATCTGCAAACCGATCGTGGTTATGACGGGGATCATGGCATTGCGCAGTGCGTGCACGCCGATGACGCGCCTGGGTTCAAGGCCTTTGGCGCGGGCTGTGCGCACATAATCCTCACCCAGAACTTCCAGCATGGCTGAACGCGTCTGACGGGCGATAACCGCAAGCGGGATGGTCCCAAGCACGATTGTCGGCAGGATCAGGTGCGAGGCCGCAGAGCGGAATGCGCCTTTCTGTCCCGAGATCAGACTGTCGATCAGCATGAAGCCGGTGGTTGGCTTGAAGAAATAAATGAGGTCCATCCGACCCGAAACCGGTGTCCAATGAAGCATGCCTGCGAAGAGGATGATCAGGAGAATTCCCCACCAGAAAATCGGCATGGAATAACCCACCAACGCAATACCCATACTCAGCTGATCGAAGATCGATCCACGTTTGACGGCAGCGAAAATGCCGGCCGGAATACCGATGATGACGGCAAAGAGCATGGCGCAGATGCTTAGCTCCAGTGTCGCAGGGAAAAGCGCCAGGAAATCTGCGAGCACGGGCCGTTTGCTGGCGATCGACGTGCCGAAATCTCCATGAAAAATACCCCATAGGAACGAGAAATACTGTTCCCAAATCGGCCTGTTGAAACCGAACTGATCCATCAGCAATTGATGTCGTTCCGGGGTCATGCCCCGTTCACCGGCAAGAGCGATGACTGGGTCGCCGGGCAACAAACGAATGAAAATGAAGGCTACAAAACTGATACCGATAAATGTTGGGATCAGTAGCAGCACTCGGGACGCGACATAACGAAACATGGTGACCCAATAAAAATGCGGTACCGGCCGAAGCCGGTACCGCAAGGAGTAAATTACTCTGCGATGTCGACGCTGGCGAAATTATGAACCCCGAGTGGGCTGGGGACGTAACCAGACACATTCTTGGTCATTGCCGTCGTCACGAGCGAGTGAGCAAGCGTTGCCCACGGTGCTTCACGCTTGAACACAACCTGCGATTCTTCGTAGAGCTTGGTACGCTCTGCGGGATCGGAGACGACAGCCGCCTTGTTGATCAAATCCGTGAATTCCTGGTTGCACCATGCGGCGCGGTTGGACGTACCAACAGCCTGGCAAGAAAGCAGGGTTGCAAGGAAGTTGTCCGGGTCACCATTGTCACCGGTCCAGCCGATAATAACAGCGCCGTCATGCTTCGGATCGGAAGCCTGCTTCAGATATTCCTGCCAATCGAAGGTTACGATCTCGGCCTTGACACCAACCTTGGCAAAATCGGACTGGATCAGTTCTGCAGTGCGCCGGCCGTTTGGCATGTACGGACGTGCAACCGGCATTGCCCAGATCTTCATCGACAGATCCTTCACGCCAGCCTTTTCAAGGGCTGCCTTTGCCGCTTCAGGATTGTATTCGTCATCCTTGATCGACTTGTTGTAGGACCACATTGTCGGCGGGATTGGATTGATTGCCGGTGTACCCTGGCCGAGATAGACGGCATCGACGATAGCCTTCTTGTCGATAGCCTGGTTGAGCGCTTTACGCACTTCCGGCTTGTCGAACGGCGCCTGCGTCGTGTTATAGGCAAGCGTCGAGACGTTCAGGCCTTCTTCCTGAATAACATTCAGGTTGGTATCGGCCTTGAGGCCTTCCACATCCGCTGGGTCCGGGTAGATCGTCAGCTGGCATTCGCCAGCCTTGAGCTTCTGCACGCGGACAGCAGCATCAGGGGTCACGGCGAAGATCAAACTGTCGAGCTTAACTTTGCCTTTATAATAGTCCGGATTGGCTTCATAGCGGATGGCTGTATTGAGCTGATAGTCGACGAACTGGAAAGGACCCGTGCCAACCGGCTGTTCATTGAGCTTTCCAGGTGTGCCGTCAGCCAGGAGCTTGTCGGCATATTCCTTGGAGACGATGGACGAAAAGTCCATGGCAAGGTTTGCCAGCATTGGTGCGTTTGGCTTGGTCAACGTGATCTTGACAGTCAGATCATCAACTTTTTCCACCGATTTGATCAGCTTGGGGAAATCCATGCCTTCGAAATATTCATAGGAAGCGCCGTCGACATATTTCGCCCATGGGCTGCCTTCCTTCTGGCGTTCGAAAGAAAAGACCACGTCATCGGCGTTAAGCTCACGCGTTGGCGTGAAATAGCTTGTTGTCTGAAACTTGACGCCCGGATGCAGCTTGAACGTATATTCAAGGCCATCATCGGAAATTGTCCAGCTGTCAGCCAGGCCGGGTTCAACTTCTGATGTACCCGGCTTGAATTCGACCAGTTTGTTAAAGACAGCTTGTCCTGTCGCATCGAGTGTTTCACCACCCGTGTAAAGCGCCGGATCAAAACCGCCTGGAGCAGCTTCCGAGCAAAAAACTAACGTCTTGGCCGAGGCTCCACCTGCCATCAGCCCACCTGTCAGCATTGCGAGCGCGGTCGCCGCAAGGAGTTTCTTGTAGGTATTCATCTTTTCCACCTTCAGAGGTTTTTTGTGTTGCAGGCCCCCATGCCTGTAACGAAGATTGCATGGAAGCCTTTGCAATGTCGCAATGCAAGCAGATTTATTCGCAGTCAACCCACCGAAACGCCGATAATATTGGATTCTGGGGAATCTCTCCCTCAAGACCCCAAAAAAAGTGAAAATCCCTAAAAATCCGTCCACTGGCGTTTAGTATGACGCGTCGCAGCGGACCTTTTGCTTGCGCCGCAGAGGGAGGGTTTGGCCAAAAAAAAACCGCGAAATGGCTGGATAAGCACTTGAACCCATGCGAGAAGGCAAGAACGAGCATAGGAGACGATCATGGACACCCAAGGACATGTGGCGATTGTAACAGGCGGAGGTTCAGGTTTGGGCGCGGCAACGGCACGAGCACTTGCCGCGAAAGGTGCGAAAGTCGCACTTTTCGACATCAATCTTGATGCCGCGCAAAAAGTCGCGACAGAAATCGGTGGTCTTGCCGTGACCTGCAATGTATCGAGCGCCGAGGATGCCGAGAAGGCCGTTGGACTTGTCACTGATGAACTTGGAACGCCGCGTATTCTCGTCAACTGTGCCGGTATAGCCAATGCGGGGCGGATCGTCGGTCGCGATGGCCCACACGATCTCGAGCTTTATCGTCGCGTGATCGAAGTCAATCTCATTGGTTCATTCAACATGCTGCGGCTTGTCGGCGATGCCGCGTCGAAGCTCGAGCCATTAGAAACCGGCGAACGCGGCGTTATCATCTCCACCGCATCCGTCGCCGCTTTTGACGGCCAGATCGGTCAGGCCGCTTATGCTTCTTCCAAGGCAGGTATAGCCGGTCTGACCCTGCCCGCGGCGCGGGAACTTGCACGTTTCGGTATTCGCGTCATGGCCATTGCTCCGGGCATTTTTGGAACGCCCATGTTGCTCGCCATGCCGCAAGAGGTTCAGGATTCGCTTGCCGCCTCCATTCCTTTCCCTTCGAGACTTGGCAAGCCGGAGGAGTACGCGGCTCTGGCGCTGCATATCATCGAGAATCCGATGCTTAACGGCGAAACAATTCGTCTCGATGGTGCAATCCGGATGGCTCCAAAATGAGAGGCAAGTTGACGCATAAATCGAATGCGGGTTGCAACTTTTACGTACCGGCGATGTTCTGTTAACGTCGGTCATCTAAAGTCCTTTGGCAAGCTAGTCATAGGTCGCTGACACCGATTGAACCCGATCGTGAAAAAGGTTGCAGATGTCCGTTATCAATCGTCTGGTCGTATTATTACCAGGCTTTGAACATATGCCTGTAGAAGCTCATCATCGCCGCTTCACCCGCGAAGCGGCCAAGACAGCGCCGGTCTACGACATGTCCTTGACCGAGTGTGAACCGCTCCGTGTTTCCTCGACGGATGATGCGGTTGCAACCGGCGAGTTCAGTCTGCATGCTTCGGGCGATGGCTGGTCGGCTAAAACAGAGTTCCTCCTCTACGGTCTTGGCGACATCACCCTTTTCTACGCATCCAGAAATCCCCTCAGGCGGTTGCTGAGCGGAATTGTGGCCCTGCTTGATTTTATCGTCACTGGAACATTCTTCCGCTTTGTTGTGACGAGTTGGCGCTACGCCCTGTTTTTCATTTATCCGCTGTTGATCTGCTGTGCCATACTTGCCGCATCCTACGGCACCGGGCGTCTTGCCGCGTCATACAACCAAACCAGCGCGCCGATCGCGCCGGTGATAGCCTTGATGACCGCCATCCTGTTGTTCTGGCTCGCCGCCTCGAAATTCCATTTCCTGCTCCTCATGGATGACTGGACGTTCGCCCGGGATATGGCGCGGGGGAAACGAGCGGATGTGATGCGGAAAATGGATCGCGTCATCGCCGATGCGGCCGCCCGTATCAGCAATGCTCCGCCCGACACGGAAATTGTTGTCGCAGCCCATAGTCTGGGCGCCGTCTGCGCGGTTCCGATTCTCGATGCCGCTCTTCGCCGCGAGGGTTCGCGCCGTTACGGGCTCCTCACTGTCGGGTCCAGCCTGTTGAAGGTAGCATTGCACCCTGCTGCTCGCACGCTGCGGAAAAGTGTTGAGACCGTTGCAAATAGCAAAACAGTCTGGATCGACGCGCAATCGCTGACGGATCCAATGAATTTCTACCAATCGGATCCTGTGCGGGACCTGAAAATAAATGGTGGGAAATCACCCATCCTGGTGAGAGTGCGTTTCCGCAACCAACTTTGCGATGAGGCATATAAGTCCATTCGACGGGATTTCTTTCGCGTCCATCGCCAATTTGTTTTCGGCGTTGAAAAACGCACGCACTATTCATGGCATGCCATACTGTGTGGTCCGGAACAGTTCGCCGATGTCGCCGCGTTGGGTGGCCTTCGCTGCGATCGGACCGCAGCTTCTCCGCAACTCAATGTTGCTGGAACTGCGACCACATGATTTCTCTGGTTTCTGTCGGCAAGATCTTGTGGGTCCTTCATGTCGTTGGCTGGTATATGCTGCGCCGGCCATTCAATCGGCGCGCGCGCAAGATGAACCTCACCGTTGATCGGCGGAAGGGCGCCGATACGATTCGGCTTGCGGTTTCCCTCACCGGGCTCGGTATCATTCCTGCAATCTACGTTATGACTGGCCAGCCGCGCTTTGCATCCCACCCGGCAAGTCCCATACTTTTCGTGCTTGGTATTGTCTCCGGAATAGTCGCTCTGATCCTGTTCCGCCTCACTCACAAGGCGCTTGGAAAAATGTGGTCCGTATCACTGCAGTTGAAGCAGGACCACAAACTCATCACGACAGGTATCTACAAACGCCTCCGTCATCCGATGTACACGGCGTTCTGGCTCATGGCGCTGACCCAGGCCCTGCTACTGCCCAATTATGTTGCGGGACTGGCTGGCCTTCTTGGCTTCGGTTATCTGTTTTTCTCTCGAGTTGGCCCTGAAGAAGAGATGATGCAGGAGGCATTTGGAGAAGAATACAATCGTTACCGTGCGCGCACCTGGCGCATCCTGCCTTATGTTTACTGACCAGTTGAGAGAAGATTGACCGTGCCTCCAGCATCCCTCAAAGCAATCATGGCCAGCACAATCGCAATTGCCCTTGCTGCCTGTCAGTCGGTCCCCGCGTCCACAGATGCGATCGCAATAACTGCCTACGCTCCGGAAACGCCGCAGCTTGGTTGCGCAGCGCAGGGCAATCCCGATGGAGCCGCTGCAAAACTGACCGCCAATCGCACAAAACCCGGTGACCCGGCCTACATCGAATTCCGCCAGCGCTTCTCCCCCGGCATACCCAGCGGCCATACCTACGTGGTTTTTGGGCGATTGGACGCCAATGGCAATCCGGTGTCGCGCCTATATACCGGTCTCTTCCCGAAAGGCAGTGTTTTCGGCCTCTACGGCGGTGCGATAATTCCCATGCCCGCGGATCTGACGCCCAGCTATGCAGACTGCCATTTCACGCCAAACGCGGCGTATCGCGTATCGCTGACCGAAAGTCAGTACCAACAATTACTTGATAAAGTGCAGGCAAATCTTGCCAATCCGCCCATGTGGCGCATGTTCGGCTATAACTGCAACAACTACGCCGCGTCATTCGGTAGCGTTGCGGGACTGGTCGAGCCTGCCAATCCCGCACAACCGGCGTTCTCCTACATCTATGCCTATATCGATGCGAACGGCGACAAAGGGCGGAAAAGCATCGAGTTAGATCATTCATCGTAGCAAGAAATAAGTTTTCATAATTTGGTCCCAATCCGTTTGGTATCTATACGACGCTGGGACCAGGGGCGTCCGTTGCGTTCTTTTGCATCATGAAAGCCAGTTACGATGAGAATAATAAGCGCCATGCTCTTGCTGTCGGTCGCCTTGGCGAGTCCGGCACGCGCTATGGACAACGGCGCTGCTGAAGAACTGAAACGGCTTGATCCGCAAACACGGCTCGAACAGCGCTGCGATCTCGAAGCAATGGAGCGCATCCACAAGGATCCTGCCAAGCTGGTAGCCGACGAACTCGTCGCCTATGCTTTTGAAGAGCCGAAGATCAAAGGGGATAAAATCCGTTCAGCAGGCGCCGCATTCCGCAGCAAGGGCGAGTGGTATCATCTGTCCTACACCTGTGCGACCTCGCCCGATCACATGACGATACTGTCATTCCAATATGCCATTGGCCAAATCGTTCCCCACAGCGAATGGGCACATCACTATCTCGTGTCCGAATAGTACACTCGGACTTTTCAATAGTCAGTTGAGAGAATTGGGACGATCCTGCGCCAAAAGCATCTGGCCGATCGCGTCTACCTTCTTTGCAGTCGGCGCTTCATAGGCTAGTGCGCTTGCCTGCATAGTTCCCTGTGCCGTCGCAGCCGGCATCGTCACGGGTTGTGAAGCTGTATATTCCATGGCCTGCGCCGGAGGATCGACAGGCACCGCTACCTTGTCGCTGGCAAACGCCATCTGAGGCGGCAAGGGGAGGTCGGCCTGCGCAACGACGATCGGCAGTTGGCTGGTGTCCTTCATAACACGGCCGGACGTCGCTGTGGACGTCGTCGCAATGGCCGGCGCAGCGCTGGCCATCTGCACTTTGCCGCTGGCCATTCTCGTACTGGCAATATAGGCGTTGGCAATTGCACGGCTGGCTTCATTCGAAGCGATATCCGCTGAATGGTAGCGGTCACGCTTTTCGTAAAACGCATTGCCACCCGCTACAACAGTGTAGTGCATATTCTTGTAAGGGAACCGAAGACCCGCGGTATGGAAATACATCGCATTCTTCACTTTGGGGTTGCGCTCTCCCTTGAGCACGGCATCCGCTGCTGCCTGCACATCCGGCAGCGCAGTAGATTGCATCTCGCGTGACAGTACACCCGGCGCGAACTGGTTCTTCTGGCCAACCACGCCGCAGATGGAATTTCCCCACTTGCCTGAATCGAGACGATTCATCACCACAGTACCGACCGCGAGAAGGCCTTCCTTACTGGAGCGATTGGACTCGAAGAACATCGCCCGTTCAAGGCATTCCTTGTCCTTCGGCGTGTAGGCGTAAGAAGTGGAATGCGTCGTTAGACCGGCCGATAGCTTGCCTGAATTCTGGCTCGTCGTACAACCGCTTACAAGCCCGGCGGCTGCAACCATGCCCACGATAGAGCCGACTTTCCATCTACCGAAGCCGTTCACGAAGCATTTCTCATCGCTGTTAATCCTGCTGGTGAAGTTGCTGACAGATTGATGCGATTTAGGGCCAAACAATGGCAGAGACGATTATTGTGATATACGACATTACCATCCATTTGAAAATATGCAGTTATTTTATGCATTTCAACAGCAAAAAAATTTCAATAATGGCAAAATTAAGAACTTGTTTACCACATTTGCCCTAAACTTTGTGCAACTGACCAAGCTCAAAAGGCACGTTATGCGCAATTCTTCAGTCCGTTATGATACTCGCGAATCGCTCATGGCAGCGCTTGTCGAACTGATGGCGTTGCAAATTCCGGTTGAAGAGGTTGCCCCAGTTCTGTGCACGATCGGACCGGTCGACCTCGATCTGCTGGCCGATTGCATGAACGATGCCGGCCTCAACGACAATCGGACGATCGCAGCCTGATATTCCCAATTCATCCTCGGCCCCAGATCCGCACAGGACTTGTCCCGGTCGCCGTGACAAACTATCAATCACCACGATGACCGGGTTTGAGGGATGACACGTGGCCGAAAAGAAAGATGTCCTCCGCGAGATTGACGACGGTGCGATTCGCCTTGCCCGCACGTTGATGCGTACCGCACGTCATGGGGTGATTGCGACGCTCGATCCGCAATCCGGCGCTCCGATTGCCACCCGCGTTGGCGTCTCGACCGATCATGACGGCGCGCCCATCATTCTTGTTTCGGCCCTCGCCGCGCACACACCGGCACTGCTTGCCGATCCGCGTTGCTCGCTTCTGGTCGGCGAACCTGGCAAGGGCGATCCCCTCGCCCATCCTCGCATGACGATAACCGCCAAGGCGCGCGAAGTTGCCCGGGATACGCCGGAACATGCCCGCATTGAATGGCGCTACCTTTTGCACTTGCCCAAGGCCAAACTCTATGCCGGACTCGGCGATTTTCGTTTCTTCCGGCTCGAGCCTGAAAGCGCCAAGCTGAATGGCGGCTTTGGCCAAGCTTATCAATTGTCAGCAAATGAATGGCTGAGCCTCAGTCCCGTCAACGAGGAACTCGCGGCCGCGGAAAAGGGTGCCGTCGATCATATGAACGAAGATCATTCCGATTCGATCGCGCTTTACGCCCGCTATTATGCCAAGGCGCCGGGCCGCAAATGGCGCATGACAGGGATTGACGCAGACGGTTTCGATCTGGCCGATGGCGACGATGTGCTGCGTATCTTTTTCAATGAGCCGCTGAGCTCTGCCAGGGACATGCACATGACGCTCGTGCGCATGGCTGGCGAGGCCCGTACCGGGCTCGCGGCGCAGCTGTGAAAACTTCGGCTTCCGAAGAGCATAACTGGTTGCAACAGCGGGTAACCCAGGTCGCCGATCCCGAAGACGATCGGCTTGCTCCCTATCGGAATGTGCGTGAACGCGATCTCGTAGGACGCGAAGGCCGCTTCATCGCCGAGGGCAAGGTCGTTCTCAACGTCCTCTTGTCCAACCCGGCTTTCGCAGTGGAATCGCTGCTCGTACTGGAAAACCGGCTTGCGGGGCTCCGCCAACAGCTCAAGCTTTGCCCGCCCGATGTGCCGGTCTATTGCGTCTCGCGCGAGGTCATAGATGCAATTGCCGGCTTTCCCATGCACCGCGGTATCCTCGCCGTCGGCAGGCGCAATACGCCACGATCCATCGATGCATTGATCGATACAATGCCGGACAAGGCATTGGCGGTCGTTTTGTGCGGCATTTCAAACCATGACAATATGGGATCGATCTTCCGCAATGCTGCCGCCTTCGAGGCGGACTGCGTTCTGATGGACGAAACGAGTTGCGATCCGCTCTACCGCAAGGCCATCCGCGTATCGGTCGGCGCTGCGCTGAAAGTCCCCTTTGCCAGGGAAGGATCGATTGAAGCCATCGTGACCAGACTGCAAACTGCCGGGTTCGAGGTCTTTGCGCTCAGCCCCTCCGGCACAATAGATATCTACGACGCCAAGCCCTCGCGACGCGTGGCGCTGCTTCTCGGCACGGAAGGCGAAGGCTTGCCAAGGGCGCTTTTGCAGAAACTGAAAACAGTGAAAATTCCTATGTCCGGGAGTTTCGACAGCCTGAATGTTGCGACTGCGTCCGGCATCGCCCTATCGCGGTTCAGCCGCTTTTCCAGTCTTTGAAGCTTCCGCCTGCAAAGCCCGAATACGATCTGCCAGGCTCACGATGATTTCGCCGTTTTCATCGTGCACCGGAGACATTTCGTTCTCAGCTTTCGCCAAAAGTTCGTTGACCTTCGAGGTTGGGCCCTCAAGCCGTGCAACCATGGCAACGACCTGCGAGGCGAGCGTATTCATCTCTTCGCGCAAGAGCTCGGTTTCCTGCGCTTGAACCACTGCCTGCTTGCCGCGCGGCGTATCCAGCACAGACGATCCTTGCTTGCGCCCCTCAGCGAGCACCTTGCGCAAACGTTCATTGATCCGCTCGATTTCCTTCTCGCGTCTCGAAAGCTTGGCCTCGCTATCGGAAATTTGCCTGAGCAGGGCATTCGACCGTTTCTCAAGCTCGGCGCTTCGCTTGGTTTCCTGCGCCAGTGAATGCTGCAGTGCCTTGATATCTGCTTCGGCCCGTTGTCTCAGGTTGTCGCTGTCGCGCTTATCCTTCCGCGCCTCTTTCAGATCGTCCGTAAGATTATCGATCCGGGCTGATTGGGCTGCGACTTCGATTTGAAAACTGTCCGCGTTCATCGCTACGCTGGACATCCGCCGATGCAAGAGTTCAAGTTCAGCCGATTTTTGCTCGATCAGCCGCTCGTGCCCGACGATCAGGGCCGCGGCTTTCTCCAGTTCCTGTTCACGATCGGCAAATGACGATCGCAGTTCGACAATCGTCGTCTCGCGCGCCGCAAGATCAGTGTTAAGATTGCGTAGGAGACGCTCTTTCTCGCCGAGTTCAGCCAATTGCAGTGCCGATTTTTCGCGGGATTGTTCGAGCGTCAACTCAAGCTTGCGCTCGGCGATCGCATGTTCGGCACGCAAGCCGTCTCTCTGGGCTTGTATCTCATTGAGCGTAAGCGGTGTTTCCGCTTCGACTCGCTTGCGGGTGAGCAGCGTTGCCCGGCGCCAGATGGGCGGTGCGACCAAAAGCGCCAGCAAGACGGCGCACAGGAATCCGAGAGCAAAATATAGCGCAGACTGGATCACGATCAGGGTCCTGTTGGATATCTATCTTGGCACAAGGTGTACTACCAGTCAGGCCCTGAAACGCAAAGACGCGAACTGAGGAGTCCGCGTCCGGGTACGAATACCAGTTCAGTGTATCAAAACGGGTTCCACGTCGGCGATTGGGTGATTTTCAGATAACCGACATTGACACCGAGCCGTGCTCCCACGCCCGTTCTGATTGGAACGAGCAGGACCTGGTTGCGTTTGAGCACATTGAAACCGACGCCGGCGAAGAGATAGGCGGAGCCAGCAACACCGACGAAGCGGCCATAGAGATTCTGCACATCATCGAGATTGTAGACGAGCATCATGACGCGCGAGCCCTGCCCGCCGAAATCCCAGCCGATCGATGGTCCTTGCCAGAAGGTTTTGTGATCACCGGCATTCTTGGTGTAGAGCGAACCTTCACCATAGGTCAGGCCGCCGATGAGCGCGCCGGATCCTTCCTCGCCGAGAACATAGCCGTTGGGCAGGCCATAACTCTGGAAGACTTTTTCGACAGCCGTCGCCAGCCCGCCCGAAGTCGATCCGAAGAACCGTTGGCCGGAATTGACGATTTCTTCCATCGTATATGTGTCTTCTGCACGCGCCGTCTGCGCCTGGGCGACCACGAGTGACACAAGTGTCAGAAAGAGAAGAAAGCTGCGGTTCAAAGACAAGAGTAGAGACGCCATCATAATTCCTTTTGGCTGTTCGCTTCTTTGCCTGACGCCTGATGCAATGATGAGCAGGTCTTACGCCTGCTTTGAGAATCGAGTTCATTTTAAGGCGCTAAACCTTGTATAAAAGTTTATGAATCGATCTTGGCATTTCAATGACTTGCAAAGAATGGCAAAAACCTTGAAATTTCAACATCTACAGGCTTTAGCCACGACGTTCTTGCCGATCATGGTCGAGCTATGTATCCAAATAGGCCAGAAATCAGAGTGATTCGCCTGCTACTGATTCGCGGCGGCCTCTGAACCAACCAGCCAATCTTCAGGAGATTTCCCCATGACATTGCCCGTTATTCTCTCGGCAACGGACCTCGGAGCGCTCCTGAGCAGCCGCATCTGCCACGATATCATTTCGCCTGTTGGTGCCATTAATAATGGGCTGGAACTTCTCGAAGAAGGCGGCTCCGATGAGGATGCGATGAGCCTTATCAAATCCAGCGCACGCAGCGCCTCCGCCCGTCTGCAATTCGCGCGCATTGCTTTCGGCGCGGCCGGTTCCGCCGGTGTTCAGATCGATACGGGCGATGCGCAGAACGTCGCCAACGAATACATGAAAGGCGAAAAGGCGGAATTGAGCTGGGAAGGTACCCGGGTTCTTCTGCCGAAGAACAAGGTCAAGCTCCTGCTCAATCTCGTTTTGATCGCCAACGCCGCTTTGCCCCGCGGTGGCACATTGTCCGTCGCGCTGCAAACCCCGGAAACGCAGCCGCGTTTTGTTCTGACATCACGCGGCCCGATGCTGCGCGTACCTCCGAAATTCCTTGAACTGCATAGCGGCAAGGTTCCTGAAGAACCGATCGACGCCCATGGCGTTCAGCCCTACTACACACTGCTTCTGGCCCAGGAGGCCGGCATGACCATCTCGATCCATGCCAGCCCGGAAGAGATTGTCTTCACCGCGGCATAACGGATCGAGCAAGTTGTCCTAAAAATTTACCATCAACCTTGGGTGTTTATTCACCCAAGGACTGGTAGTCTCAGGCTCGGACAAACGCAATTTGCCTTTTGCGGGGAGAGTTCAATTGCTACGCTGCATGATTGTTGATGGATCTCCTGTGGTCAGGAAGGTTGCGCGGAGGCTTATTGCCAACGACACAACTATCGTGACAACAGCCGATACTGGCTATCAGACGATTGCCGCGTGCAGCGTAGAAATGCCTGACGTCATCATCCTCGACGATGCGCTGTCCGATATGCCGGCCCCCGATATTATCAGCCAGGTGCGTGCTTTGCCGGGCGGCGCGCACAGCAAGATCTATCTTTGCCTGCCTGAAGTCGACCTGAGCCGGATCATGCGGGCCAAGCGCGCTGGTGCCGCCGGCTACCTTCTCAAACCCTTCAATCGTGCTTCCATCGCCGAAATCCTGCCGCCGGTGCCGGTCGAAGGCTGATGCCAACCGGCAAATCTGATCTTCCGATCATGTTGTTTGGATCGATCGCAAAATTCGAATCCTGGCTGGCCGAACAGCCACGTTCCTCGCCGGGGATATGGCTCAAACTCGCAAAAGCAGATTCCGGCATCGCTAGCGTATCACAGCCCGAAGCCATTGAATGCGCGCTGTGTCACGGCTGGATCGATGGCCAACTCGACAAATTCGACAAGCATCATTGGCTTATCCGCTTCACTCCGCGCAAGCCGAAGAGCAAATGGTCCGAGCGCAACCGGACAAAGGCGCTTGAGCTTGTTAAACAGGGCCGGATGAAAGCATCGGGGCTGGCGGAAATAGAAAAAGCCAAGGCCGATGGCAGGTGGGATGCTGCCTATCCGCCCCAGAGCACGGCGACCGTACCTGATGATCTGCGGGAAGTTCTCGATGCCAACCCCGCGGCGCTGGACCTGTTCAATCGGCTCGACAGCACCAATCGCTACGCGATTCTCCACCGCGTCCATGATGCCAAACAAGCCAAAACGCGCGCAAACCGCATCGAAAAATTCGTCGCGATGCTTGCCAAGGGCGAAACGATTTATCCCATGAAAACCAAGCCATCCAAATAAAAAAGCTCCGTTCACACGGAGCTTTTTGTTTCCAATCGTTATCCTGGATCAGGCGATTTCGCGCAAATCCGAAGCATCCGGCTCGCGGAGCACGTAGCCACGACCCCAGACTGTCTCGATATAGTTGATACCGCCGGAAGCACTGTCGAGCTTCTTGCGCAGCTTGCAGATAAAGACGTCGATGATCTTGAGTTCGGGTTCGTCCATGCCGCCGTAAAGGTGGTTGAGGAACATTTCCTTGGTGAGCGTCGTACCCTTGCGGAGCGAGAGCAGCTCCAGCATCTGGTATTCCTTGCCCGTCAGGTGAACGCGCTGGCCAGTGACTTCGACCGTCTTGGCATCGAGATTGACGATTAGATCGCCGGTAGTGATAACCGACTGGGCATGCCCCTTGGAACGGCGCACGATCGCATGGATGCGGGCAACCAGTTCGTCCTTATGGAAAGGCTTGGTCATGTAGTCGTCGGCGCCGAAACCGAGGCCGCGAACCTTGTCCTCGATGCCGGCCATGCCGGAGAG
This sequence comes from Phyllobacterium sp. LjRoot231, assembly GCF_964253365.1. Classification (NCBI taxonomy): domain Bacteria; kingdom Pseudomonadati; phylum Pseudomonadota; class Alphaproteobacteria; order Hyphomicrobiales; family Phyllobacteriaceae; genus Phyllobacterium; species Phyllobacterium sp. LjRoot231. Next base: position 1,856,866 of record NZ_CAXUQT020000001.1, on the reverse strand, counting down.
GATCAGTATCGGTGTTTTCACCTTCGACAGACGCAGGGTCCTCAGAACTTCATAACCGGACATATCCGGCAGGTTGAGGTCGAGGAGGATGATATCGTAGTCGTAGAGCTTGCCGAGATCGACACCCTCTTCGCCCAGATCCGTCGTATAAACATTGAAGCTTTCCGACTTGAGCATCAACTCGATGCTCTGGGCCGTTGCACTATCGTCTTCGATTAAAAGAACCCGCATATCATTCCCCTTTTCCCGCCGCTGAAATGGGTTGCCCAACAAACCTCAGTCAGGGCAATCCCGAAGTCAGGTCGCGAAACAAGCCGTTTCCATAACGTTAAGATTGCCACCGAATGGTTAACAAAATCTAATTCCGCTTTGCAAGTGTCTTTGACTCTTGATTTAAAAATCACAGACACCGCGTTGATTCATAAGGTCAACTTACCGGCCAAAAACCATCAGACGAAGCATCAGGTTCTGGCCTTAAGCGATTCATTCGACTCAATAAAATCGCTGTCTAAAAACTTCCGACTTCGATTTACAGAGCTTTAAGTCTTAAGGCGTATGATTAATGCTGAACGTAAAGGAAAGGTTACCAGACAGGGCAACCTTTAAGTTTTTGTTTCATTTTCCCGAAGTGATTCGGGGTGAAATCTTGCCGGATGATCGCTCGCCAGCGTTTTGGCAGCGTCAGAGTACCGGCTTTTGATAAAGTGTTGAGGGGGTAGTGAATATGAAGTCGCATGAAGGTTTGGTTCGGCTGAAGCTCTTTCAGGTCAAGGAAAAGCGCCGTCAACTCGGCCAGCTTGATTTGATGATGGGCGAGTTCGAACGCATGGCGGCTGAATTGGACGCGCAGATCCTGTCCGAGGAAAAGAAGGCCGGCATCACCGACACCTCGCATTTTGCCTATCCGACTTTCGCCAAGGCCGCCCGTCAGCGCCGCGACAATCTGTTTGATTCGATCCGCGACCTGAAGTCACAAAAGGATGACGCCGAGGCAGCCCTTACCGAATCGGAAGCGGAACTTGCCAAGGCCGAGGCACTCGAGCAACGCGACGGCAAACCGCGTGACATCGAAGAGGTTTCTGTCACCGACAAGCGAGCGATGATCGGCTGATTTTGAGACCTTTTGAGAATTCAGCTTGATGAGACAGATGGTGCGGTGATCGAGAACCGGAGCGCAGTGGACATTCTCGTCCATGAGCGCCCGGAAGTGCAGACCGCAGATGTCGATCAGGGTGAAATTATCGAAAGATCTCATTTTTGCTGAACGACATCAGCCCACTCCTCATGCCGAAGCGATTGGGCGCGCATGAACGGACACAGCGGAATGATTTTCCAACCCCCTGCCCGGGCATCTTCCACCGCATGCAGCGCCAGGGCCTGCCCAACACCCTGACCGCGCAATGCATCCGGCACTGCGGTATGATCGATGATGATCAGATGCGGACTGGCTCGTGAAAACGCCATTTCGGCTTCATGGCCTGATACGACTGCCACATAACGCCCACCGCTTCCCGTCTCTTCCTTCGTGATCTTGATCTGATCTACCATTGCTGCACCATTTGTCATTGAAGCGCCGGCGGTCAACGCTGGCGCCAATCACCCTTGTTGGATTAATTGTTCTTTGCAGACTTGACCTTAAGCAGGTCGGATGCGTCGCTGAGAATATGCACCGTCTCGTCCAAGAGAACGTCTTTTGCATCCTTCAGCGCCTTCTCGCTCGCTATATCAGCGCTGAGGCTGCGCTCGTCGGCCTGCAGCCCATCTTCCTGAAATACGAGATCCGTCGGTGACACAGAACCCTTGCCGTCAGCTGCCTCGCGGGCCTTCAGGCGGTTAACCTGACGATCCCTTTCAGCGCGCCTTTCGGTTTCGTTGAGTGAGATAACGCGCTTGTTGCGCAACTCGTCGAGCTCATTCACGTCTTCAACGAGCTCTTTGAAATCCCTGTCTTCTTTGACACGGGCATCGTGGCGGCTCTGGAGTTCCGGCAAAATAGGCTTGATTTCACCAAGCGGTTTGTAGTTCGCGGGTTTGATCTGCAGCCATGGCAGGGCATTGTCGTAGCTCGACTCTCCGAGTTTCTCCTCGTCCGAGAATCCCGGCAAGACGATATCTGGCGTCACGCCGCGAAGCTGGGTGGTGCCGCCATTGATGCGGAAGAACTGCGCAACCGTCATCTTCAATTCGCCGAATTCCGGCTTTGGATTGCGTGCTTCCTCGTCCAGATCGACCACTGTTTGCACAGTGCCCTTGCCGAAACTCGGTTCGCCAATGATGACGCCGCGGCCATAGTCCTGGATTGCCGCAGCAAAAATCTCGGACGCCGAGGCAGAACCGCGGTTGATGAGCACGGCCAGCGGACCGGTCCAGCGCGCCTTGCCGCGGTCATTGCCATTTACTTTTATGTCGCCCTCGCCATTGCGCTGCTGCAAAACAGGTCCCTTGCCTACGAACAAGCCGGTCAGTTCGATGGCTTGCGGCAGGGAGCCTCCGCCATTGTTGCGCAAGTCGATAACGACGCCATCGACCTTGTCTTCTTCCAGTTCTGCCAACAGCTTGGCGACATCGCGGCTCGCGCTTCGATAGTTCTTGTCACCGCGGCGCCGCGCATCGAAGTCCTCATAGAATGTGGGCAACGAGATCACGCCGATTTTGCGCGAGACATCGCCATCCTTCACAATCTGAACGCTTTTCTTGGCGGCCTGTTTCTCCAGACTGATATTGTCCCGCACCAATGTGATCAGGCGATGCTTGCCGTCGAGTCCCGCATCGGATGGCAATATATCCAGCCGTACGACGGTATCCTTTTCTCCGCGTATCAGTTTGACGACTTCGTTCACCCGGGTACCGACGACGTCCACCATCGGGCCGTCCTTGCCTTGAGCAACGCCAACGATTCTGTCGCCGGCAGCGAGTTGGCCCGATAGTTGGGCCGGCCCGCCCGCGACCAGCTCTCGTATGGTCGTATATTCGTCGCGCTCCTGGAGCACGGCGCCAATACCGACCAGTGAGAGTTTCATCGAAATGTCGAAATCCGACGCCGCTGCCACACCAAAATAGTCCGTATGGGGCTCGATCGAGGTCGTGTAGGCATTCATGAACGTCTGAAATACATCGTCGCTCTTGTACTTGTAGGCCCGCGCCTGCGAGTTCGCGTACCGCTTGCCAAGCGTCTCGCGTATCGTTGCATCCGGTGTTCCGGCCAACTTCAGGCGCAGCCAGTCGTTCTTGACGCGTTTGCGCCACAAGTCCTGGCTTTCCGCTTCCGATTTTGGCCAAGGCTCCTTGTCGCGCATGACCGTATAGTCTTCGTTCTGACTGAAATCGAAGCCCTTCTTGAGCAACTCCCTTGCGTAGTTCAGTCGCTCCACGACACGCTGGTCATACACGTTGAAAATCGCAAAAGGGATGGTGAGATCTTCACCATAAATGGCATCATCGATCTTGTCCCTGTTGGCCATGAAGTGGTCGATATCGGACTGAAGGAAAAAGAAGCGCTCCGGGTCCAGTGACTCTATATAGCGATCAATTATTTTAGCGGACAAGGCGTCGTCCAGCGGCACCTTCTTGTAGTGGTAGTATGTCAGCACCTGCGCGCTCAAATGCGCCGCCTTGGCTTGATCCTCCTCCGGTGCCAGCACCGGGGGTGAGCCGGTCTCCAGTGCCTGGGCCGGAGAGACAAGGGCCAGGAAAACGAATAGCAAGCCAAATTTGGTACGCATAAGGGGCATCAATCCAATGTTCTGTGTCGATCAAATCATCAAGAATTCAAATGTTCTCAATTACTGCCGGCAGCACGCCGGTCCTGTTACCCTAACTATGGAGATCGCCCATGGGAAGCGTCAATCGGTGCAAGCGAATGTGATCCAGTGTGTCTTGTCGTCGCCCATCCTTGACGGCCACCGTCGGTTTCCTTCATTCATAGCGCCGATCAGCTTTGGTTCGGGAGCAGCATGTCGGCAAGATCAGTCATTCCCATCTTTATCTTCATCGCCACATTTTCTCTGGCACTGGGGATGACCATGCCGCTGATGAATGTCAGCAGGCTTTATTTCTTCGAGGACAATCCTTCACTCCTCGGCATAATTCGATCGCTCTGGGCGGGCGGCGACTGGTTGCTCGCGTCTGTCGTCGCGATCTTTTCGGTCATTCTTCCAGTCACAAAGCTGGCCGTCGCACAATTGGCAGCAGTTCAAGTACCCGCTGCCGTCCATGTTCTGCACCGATGGATCGGACTGTTGTCGAAATGGTCGATGCTGGATGTATTGCTTGTGGCTCTCGTCATTTTCGCCGCAAAGACAAGCGGGCTCGCAACCGCAATCGCGCAGCCTGGACTCTGGTTCTTCACCGCATCGGCAATTCTGTCGGCAGTGGCAACGCACTTGATCGTACGCGAGGAAAAGACTTCATAAGCGAAGGGGCTGATCTTGCGACCAGCCCCTTTTCTTCATTGCACCATCATCTAATGACGATATTGCTGTATCCGGGTCGTTCTGAGACCAGCCAGACCATGATCGGAGATCGAGGACTGCCAGGACAGGAACTCTTCCACCGTCAACGTATAGCGATGGCAAGCCTCCTCAAGACTAAGAAGACCACCGCGCACAGCGGCAACCACCTCAGCCTTGCGGCGAATAACCCAACGCCGCGTGTTCGCGGGTGGAAGATCGGCGATGGTCAGCGGGCTGCCATCCGGGCCGATTACGTATTTTACTCTCGGTCGAACAAGATCGGTCATTGTACTCTCTACACTAAACTTCAAGACCTATCGCAGCTGACATTACAGTCAGGGCTTTAATAATTGCCTAAACGCTGAGTCATTCTCTGGTAACTTCGGTTAATGGAATGGCCGTATTTTCGTTAAACTTTGGTCTAACTTCCAGAATTTTCGGGTTTTGGCGGCAGCGGTACGCAAAAATCTTGTCTCAAGAAAAATTTCTCCCACGCCACTTCTTATTGGCAAGACCGGGTCGATGGCCTATATAAGGGCCACGAAGCGCTGCGCCTTTATGCCGCGACGAAAACGGATCCGCTTATGACACTGAATAATCTCGATCTGCCGGGAAGACCGGAAGACACTCGCATCGTCGTCGCCATGTCTGGCGGCGTGGATTCTTCTGTTGTGGCAGGCATCCTCAAACGCCAAGGCTATGATGTCGTCGGCGTTACACTCCAGCTTTATGATCATGGCTCATCGACCCATCGTGCCGGTTCCTGCTGCGCTGGTCAGGACATTGAGGATGCGCGCCGCGTCTCCGAGCGCCTCGGCATTCCGCATTATGTACTCGACTATGAAGCCCGTTTCCGCGAAGCCGTGATCGATCCCTTTGCCGCGAGCTATGTCAGCGGCGAAACGCCGATCCCCTGCGTCTCCTGCAACCAGACCGTCAAGTTTGCTGACCTGCTGCAGACCGCCCGCGATCTTGGCGCCGACGCACTCGCAACAGGCCATTATATCCGCAGCAATGCCAATGGTGCACATCGTGCTCTTTTCCGTCCTGTCGACACCGACAAAGACCAGAGCTATTTCCTCTTTGCCACCACCCAGGAGCAGATCGACTACCTGCGTTTCCCGCTCGGCGGACTGACGAAGCCAGAGACTCGCGCTATCGCCGAGGAGCTTGGCCTCACGGTTGCCAACAAGCAGGATAGCCAGGACATCTGCTTCGTACCGCAGGGAAAATATTCGGACATTATTTCCAAGCTGAAGCCGGAAGCCGCCAATCCTGGCGACATTGTCCACATCGATGGACGCGTGCTCGGCCGCCATGAAGGCATCGTTCACTACACGATCGGCCAGCGCCGCGGCATTGGCGTCGCCACTGGCGATCCGCTCTACGTCGTCCATCTCGATGCGGCCAATGCCCGTGTCATAGTCGGCCCGCGCGAAGCGCTCGAAACCCGCAAGGTGTATCTCCGCAACGTCAACTGGCTTGGCGATGACGCATTGGAAGATATTCCGGCAGGCGGTGTCGAGGTTTACGCCAAGGTGCGTTCCACCCGCCCGCCACGTCCGGCGGTCCTGCATCATCAGGCGGGCGAAACCTGGGTCGAGCTCGTCGATGGTGAAAGCGGTATCGCACCAGGCCAGGCCTGCGTGCTCTATTCGGACGATAGCAACACCGCCCGTGTGTTCGGCGGCGGCTTTATCGGCCGTTCCGAACGCGCCCCGCAGGCCGAAGCCATGCTCAAGCGCCTGGCCGAGCAAGGCCAGCACGCCTGATCAGATTGGTTCGAAGTTGAAGGAAATGGGGCCGTCAGGCCCCTTTTTCGTGAAAATCGCGGATCGTGCCGATAATCCGGCCCTGATCGGCTTCGCTTAAGTATGGATGCATCGGCAAGCACAGAATATTCTTCGGCAATGTTTCCGAAACCGGCAGACCGCCCGGCGCGCGCATGTAATGTGAATAAGCCTCCTGCAGATGCAGCGGCTTCACATAATAGATCACCGACGGAATGCCATTGGCCTGCAGGTGCGCCTTCAAGCCGTCGCGGTTCTTCGTCTCGATCGCATACTGCGCCCATGCCGAGCGCGAACCTTCCGGCATCAAAGCCACTTTGACGATGTCCTTGAGGCCATTGGCATAGCGCCTGGCTATCACCTGCCGGGCTTCCATCTCGTCTTCGAGAATGGCGAGCTTTTCGATGAGGATCGCCGCCTGGATCGTGTCGAGACGGGAGTTCAACCCGATACGTACGTTGTCATATTGCGTTTCGCCCTTGCCGTGGAACAGTACGGAACGCAGCACTTCAGCGAACGCGGCATCATTGGTGAACATAGCCCCACCATCGCCATAGCAGCCGAGCGGTTTGGCGGGGTAGAAGCTGGTTGCCCCCACATCGCCGAAGGCGCCGCACATGGCATTGTCGCGCTTGCCGCCGATCGACTGCGCTGCGTCCTCGATTACGAACAGGTTCTCTCTCGCAGCGACTGCAGAAAGCGACGTGTAGTCGGCGGCAAGGCCAAACAGATCGACGGGGATGATCGCCTTCGGCTGCAACCGGCCTTCCGCACGCACCGCGGCAATTGCTGCCTCGAGCTGCTTCACGTCGAGATTATAGGTGTCGGGATCGACATCGACAAAGACCGGCTCGGCGCCGGCCAGCGCCACCACTTCCGCAGTCGCGGCAAAGGTGAAGCTAGGGACAAACACCGCATCGCCCGGTCCAATCCCCTTTGCCATCAGCGGAATGAGCAGCGCGTCCGTACCATTGGCGCAGGCAACGACATGTTCAACGCCGATATACTCCGCAAGACGTTTTTCGAATTCGGCAACTTCCGGTCCAAGGATATATTTGCCTTCGCGCACGACCTTGGCGATCGCCGCGTCGAGTTTGCTGCTAATCCGTTCACGCTGTGCGCCGAGATCGATGAACTGCATCATTGCTCCAATCTGTCTTCCGCGAATCCAACGCGGTCAAGGCAAGTCTCTAAAGGGGCCACGATGGGTTTGCCAGAGCTTGCCGTTCAAAGTTTGCCTCATCCTTTAACAAGGCGTTGGCCTTGTAACAATGGCTGCAGGAGAGAGCAATGCGACTGACTGTTCACTCGCTTTTGTTGTGAGCAACCGTACCCGCCGTAAGGATTCGCAAGACGCGAATGGCTTCCTCGCCGTCTGTTTTCGGTTGCTTCCGCGTCTGGATGCTTTCGATGAACGATTGGCACTCGCGCGTCAGGGGCATGCCCTGCGCAACTTTGACATATGTCGGCTCTTCCGTCGTCGAGGCCCACTGGCCATCATCCTGCCAGATCGAATGTTTGTAGACAGCGAGCTTTTTATCCCACTGCTCCATGTCATCGAACACGGCCATCGCCTTGGTACCGACCACCGTCAAACGGCGCTCGCGGTAGGGGTTAAGCCGCGAGGCGAAGAGATGCCCGCGCACATTGTTGGGAAAGCGCAAATGCAGATGTGCAAAATCGCTCAAATGATCGAGCACCGCCGCACCCTCGCCGCGCACCTCCAGCGGCTCAGTTTCCGTGATTGCCAGGATCATCGACAGATCATGCGGCGCCAGATCCCAGAGGGCATCATTTTCCGTATGGAATTTTCCAAGGCCAAGCCGGTGCGAGTGGATATAGCGCACCTTGCCTAGATCGCCGGCCTTGATAAGCTCCAGCAGCTTTTCGAACGCGGGATGAAATCGCAGCACATGGCCAACCATGAAGATCCGGCCATTGTCATGCGCAGCCTTCACGGCGGCTTCCGCATCGGGCACGGTCAGCGCGATAGGCTTCTCGACAAGCACATCCTTGCCATTGGTTACAGCGCGGATTGCCGCTTCCGCGTGGAACTGCGGCGGCAACGCCATGACGATGGCATCGACCTCCGGATGGGTGAAAAGATCTTCGACCTCGATATGCAGAACGCCCTGCTCAGCGGCAAAACCGGCGGCGCGATCGCTGTTCTCATCGGAGACGGCAAAAAGAGCGCCGAGGCTCTTCAATGTACGGATATGATTGCTGCCCCAGTAACCGCAACCCAGCACAGCAATCCGTGGAGCCATCTTTTCAGCCTTTTTCATGTCGGCATCCATTATCTGTACGACGAAACTATGACAAGTGCTGGAGGACGTACTTCCAAGGGAATCGCATTTCAAAGTTGCATATCTATTGTGCGTGGTTCGACAAGCTCACCATGAGGAAGACAGGTGGACTGCAAGGCTAATCACTAACATCGCAGAACTTGCCTCCCTGCAATCAGCCCATCCCCTTCATGGTGAGCCCTCCCGAGCTTGTCGAGGGGCGAACCACGCACAATGGTAATGCAGCCCGATGTGATCGTTTACTGCATTCACTGCGATTGCTCCAGAAGATTGCTTGACAGGCTGTTGTCACCCCCATATATCCCGCCCCGTCCCTGTCACTTGACAGCGCGTCCTCCGGTATTCCTTTGCAGGCAAACCGTCTACGGGTCGCGAGACACATGGGGCGAAGTAGCTCAGTAGGTTAGAGCAGAGGAATCATAATCCTTGTGTCGGGGGTTCGAATCCCTCCTTCGCTACCATCGCTCCCCCCCACACGTTCGGGATGTGTTCCCCCGTAAGGGCGGCGATATAGGTCCAAACTTCGGCTTGATACATGCATCTTCAATTCCGGGTTTGCCCGGAAGGGGTTTACAAGCATCGAACGTGTCTGCCCCACTTCGGAGGCACCGGAGCCGATGAACAATTCTGTCCATCCGATCTCAACAATCGCAGCGCCGGGAGGAAACCCCGTCGTTTCGAAATCAAATACTTTAACGAGCATCGTTGCTCATCCTTCAAAATATAGGGAGGGAGCGGCGGGCCGAAGCCCACCGGGGGCCTAAAGGGGCGTGTCTGAAGAGGCGTTCGCGGCCATTCCGAGCAGCGCAGCGCGGGCAGTAAGTGCCGCCTGCTCTGCCCGACTGATCGCGGATTTCGCCATTGCCTCGAAGCCCTTGCCGCGCATCATGTCGTTGAGAAAATCACCCATGATGTTCGTCACGACCGGCCCGTCGTTAATGACGGCGATCCGAAGCCGAAAAGCCCCGCCATTATCGAAGAATTGCCGGACCTGCTCGGCCTTCGCCTCCGCATCGCGCCATTGATTGAGAAGGCTTTCGTATGAACCAAGATCAGTCATTGCCGCCGTCCTCATTCTTCGCCGCGTCGTAAGCGCCGAGCCAAAGATCGCGCTCCTTTTCGCGACCCTCCCGGGTGTACTCTTCGGGGACGCCCTTGCGGCTCATGCCTTTGTGGTAGGCGTCGTGACCGCGATCGCGAGCGAGCTCGAAATCATCTTCTGTCGGCGGGTCGAGTTCGGGGTGGTCACCTTTTTCGCCTTCGCTTGCCGCTCCATCTGCCGCATCATCGTTCGAAGCCGCATTTTCTGCGGGATCGGATTTCTCCGATTTTGCCTCAGATTTTTTCGCTTCGGCATCTTTTGGCTTTGCGTCGGCGTCGGAATTTTTAGCCTTCTTGCCCGATGCCTCCTGCACGCCCGCGTCACCTTTCGAGCTTGGCTTCCCCTTATCCTTTCCACCATCGGCGAAATCCTGCATCTTGCCTTTGAGGTCTTTCTTCTCGCCACCGTCGGATGATTTCCCGCCGCCGAACATTTCTTCGACGGTTGCCTCCCCGGATTTTAGCGACGCATGCATTCCGACAAGGATCGGCAGGTGTTCAATCATCACGTCATCCATGCCCGACAGACCGACAGCCGCGAGAACTTGCTCCGGCTTGATGCCGAATGCCGCAAATGCAGTCATCACGCGGTCGCGGCGCTCGGTCAGCGTCTTGATATCGCCCTTGACCGTGGCAAGCGCTGCATCATGGGCTTTGCGCCAGACAGCTTTGGGTACTCCACCAAGGATGGCATTTCGCTTCGCGATCGAGCATGCGGCATTGCCGGTCATGATGATCATGTCATCGTTGAAAAGCCTGCCTTTGCTATCCACGATCCTGCGACGGACGCGCGCGGTCGTGGCGGCGTTGGTCTCAAGGTCATGAAACACACCCTCGGCCTCGACATACTTTTCGGCTCGATCGACGTGAACAACGCGTGCGCCGACGCGGCAATTTCCCCATTGCCCGGCGACGATTTCGGCCAGGCGGATTGAAGGGCCGGTGATTGCCTTCCCGCCGCGCGGCAAGGCGTAGTTGCATTCTGCCGCCGCTTCCTCATCGATGGTGACAAGCGACAGAATATTCTTAGTCGCACGGCTGATTGCACGTGGATAAGCATGCGCGGTAGAAATCTGTTGATCGATTTCAGCGCGGGACAGCCCGATCGCGAGGCTCATCTGCTCCACGGTTGCGGTGGAGGTGATGATTTCCCCGTCTTCGGTGATAGTCTCAAGTTCCTTCGCCATGTATGGCGTTCTCCTATGAATGTGGCGGGGCATTCATCGCGGCATTCTGATCCGCAATTACTGGCCCCGCCCCGGCCCTTGGCCGGATCGGTGGATGGGTTAGATACGGAAGGTGGCCTTCACGTTTTCGAAGACTTTCACGCCCTCGATCAGCGCTGATCCTTTCTGGATGCGCACCATCGACCGGATTGCCTTTTCGACATCCTCGCGCCGGAAGAAGGGGCGAAGCTTGTTGAGGTCAATCTTGTCGTAATCAACGATTGAGAAATCCCAATTCGTTTTCGCTCCTGCCGTCACGCCGCTTTCGGTGCGGAGCTTGGCAATTGATGCAGCGCTTTGGAAAGCAGCTGCTTCGGCTTCATCAGCCTGATCTAACAGGTGGTCGGCCTCGTCGTTTTTCCGGGCTGCGGTGCTTCCCCGCTTGGCGGCTTCGGCCTCCTGCCGCTTCTTCTCGGCATCGGCGCGGAGCTTCGCAGCTTCATCTTCGGCCTTGCGGCGCTCTTCGGCGACCTTCTCGCGCTGATATTTCGTGGCGATTGCTTCAAAGGTGTCCGTGATCCGATCGAGGCGATCCACAACCGGGTTGAAGAAATTATCGACTTCCTTGCCAGCATCGAGGTGCGGCTGCTTTTCGAACTTCCGAATTCCCTCGATCTTCTTGGCGAGCGACTTGCAGTCGGTTACGACGACACCGATCTTTTCCAGATCCTTTTCGCATTTAATTTGCCGAGGTAGGTCGTCGGCGCGCACGGCCAGGGGATCAACGAGGGCGAGAAGAGCGTGATGCTTCTCCGCCATCACTTCGGGAATGGGGGGATTATTGCCGCCCAATACTGCGCGTTCATTTATTTCTGGTATAGGCAATACTGCCTCCTATAGTGGCCAACTGTGGGTCGGTGGCGACCGGCGCGGATCAAGGTGCTGTGAACACCCCGCGCTGGTCGTGTGATCCCGTTCGGACAAAAGCCGATCGGGCCGTCCGCCTAATCAGGCGGTGGAACTCGCAGGACGCGGTAAGAAGCAGGATCGACCGTAAACCCAGCCCGCTTCGTCAGCTTCCACGTGATCTTTCGACCGCCGGGCAGATGCCCGATCGATGCGCCCTGCAATTTGAATTTGATTTCGGCGTCGGTGGCTTCTATCTGATCGCCGCAAGCCTTCATTGCCGTTTTCAACCGATGCCGATTAGCGATCAGGTCGTGTATGGAATTGTCACGCGAAAGGTCTATTTCCTCGCCATGATCGAGTTCGAACATCCGCTCGATGACATGCGCATCGCGGCTGAAATCCGGGGGCGGCTCGTTGCCGGACGCGATCATCTTCCAGAAGACCCGCGTTTCACCCTTGATCCGATCGATGACGCCGGGGATCAAATCTATTTCGATTAGAGGCATATCGATGCCGTAGCCAACAACCAGCGGGGCAACCATGGCCCACGTGCTTCCTGTCAGATATGCCTCAACCGCCGCCTGCAAGGCGATCCACATAGGCGGCTCCATGCGATCCTCATCATCGATCCATTTCCGGCGATAAGCGCCCTGCTCCACTGTCTTGATTTGGACTATACCCGTCCCCGGACGCTGCGGATCAATGGCAATCACATCGGGGGTAGCGCCAAGGCGGACGTCTGGATCGCGGAAATAGTCACCCGGTCCCGTATTGTGAGTAATTGTCCAATCCGGGCGTATCTCTCGAAGAAGCTGCACCGCTATCCGCAGCTGACCACGGCGATCGTCGGTGCAACTGGCGGATTGATCGCTTTCCGGGTGGCCGCGATCGCATCGAACTTTGTCGGCCTCAACCTTAAGGGGTCCGTCTTGTCGATTGCCCTCGGCTTCACCCGCCTGGGCGGCGCTGCGCGATGGACTGCCCTTATGATGGGCGCTCCCTTCGTTGGCGCTGCAAGGGGCGTTGTCGGCATGATGCAGACGATCGCGCTTCGCAATCGGCTTGCCACGGCGTCGCTCGGCGCTACGCCGGGCATCCTGACGAGGGTTGGCGATGCCTTCCTCGTAGCCGGACGCTCGGCAATCCGGTTGCTTAGCCCGTTGCGGTTCCTGCGAGCCGCTGCCGTTGTTCTTCGCGGCGCTTTGATGTTCTCCGGGGTCGGCGCGGTCCTTACTGCGATCGCCGGGGCCGGGACGTTCATCTATAACAATTGGGAGGGGGTCAAAGCCCTGATCCAAGGTGTCGGCGAAGGCTTTATGAAGGGCCTCGCTCCGGTGAAGCCCATCCTTGAGCCGATCGGCAATCTCGCCAAATCGATCTACGACAGCATTGCCGGGCTTGTCGGCCCGCTCGATGTCTCCACGGAGAAGTGGCGGTCGTGGGGCGAAGTGATTGGCGGATCAGTGGCGCAGGGCGTGCAGGCGGTCGTAACTGGAATTCAGAGTATCGTCGGCCTGTTCGTCACGGCATACGAAAAGGCTGTCGCATTTGGAAACGCCATCAAAAACATAACAGGTTTCGGCCCCGGCCCGGCCAATGGCGGCGCTCCTGCTCCGGTTCCGGAGGTAAATGTCGGCGGCGCACTTGCAGGCGGTGGCCCCACCCGCAAGGGGACCTCCTATCTTGTCGGCGAGGAAGGTCCGGAGCTTTGGACCGCAGGTGCAAACGGAAGAGTGACGCCCCATAGCGAAACCCTATCCCTGATGCGAAAGAGCGCCTCGGCAATGTCCGGCAGATCATCAGGAGGCGGATCGAAGCCAGCCGGTGGCCTAAATCTGACCATCCCTGTCACGATCAATGGAGTGCAGGATATTCGAGGCGCAGCCGAGGAAATCGGGCGCTTGATCGAAGAGAAAGCCCGCTTCGCGATGCGAGGCGTCTATGCAGACGTGGGGGTCGGCTGATGCTCTATAGCCTTGGATCACTCACCATCAAGATCGCGCCCTTCAACGTCCACGAAGTGCAAAGGGATGCCGAAACCGAGTATGCGCAAAAGCCTATCCTCGGTGCCGAACCAACCCTCGAATTCGTGGGCGAAGGCGCGAACACTTGGCAGCTTTCGGGGCGCTTGCTCCCCGAAAAGCTTGGCGGCTTGGCAGAACTCGACATCCTTCATCAAATGAGGATTTCGGGCCTGCCTCAATACCTGATGCGGGGGGACGGAAAGCCCCTCGGTTGGGTCGTTATCGAAAGCGTTAGCGAGAAGTCGTCGTATCTCGGCTCTAACGGCGTCGGGCAGATCATCGAAGTTTCGATCAGCCTCCGGCGGTCGCGCAAGCCGGAAAATTCGTCGTTCTTCTCCATCATATCGGGGCTTTTCTCATGAGCGATGTTTACGAAAAGGTCGTCGTCGCAGGCGACAACATCACGATATCCCTTCTGGTATGGCGGCGCTTCAAGCGCCCCATGCCGGGCATTGTTGAATACATCCTCGACAGCAATCCGGGATTAGCGAGGAAGGGGCCGATCCTGCCGGTGGGGACGGAAATCCTGATGCCGATCCCCTCGCCGCGTCCCGTCAACAAAGTGAAACCGATTAGCCTTTGGGATTGATGAAATGAGCCGGAAAGCAATTTTCAGTGTCGTAGTCGATGGCCTCGACATTTCGAGCCGCCTCAATCCCATCTTGATCAGTCTTCGCGTCAGCGACGCCGCAGGATCGGCGAGCGACACCGCACAGATGGACCTCGATGATACCGGCGGGCAGGTCATCCTACCGAGCGAGGGCGCGCAGATGACCGTTATGCTCGGCTTCGAAGATACCGGCCTTGCCACCGTCTTCGCGGGGGTCGTGGATGAGGTCCGCAGCCGTGGCGATCGTGGCGGGCGCGTTCTCTCGGTATCTGCGAAGGGCTTCGACAGCGGGGGCAAGGCGAAGGAGCCGCAGCAAAAGCATTTCGACAAGAAATCCGTGAAGGATATTTTGACGGAAGCCGGAAGGGATGCAGGGATTACCGACCTGCGCGTTGACAGCGAGTTCGCCTCCATCATCCGTGATTACGAGCAGATGGACGACGAGAGTTTCATCAATCTAGGGCGGCGGCTGGCTTCGGAGCTTGGCGGGACATTCAAAATATCCGGCAACCGCGCGGCGCTCGCCAAAAGGAACGGCGGCACGGCACCATCGGGGAAAGCCCTTTCAGTCGTTTCGGCCATTTGGGGTGTCAACATGCTGTCATGGGAGATAGCCCCTTTCCTCGGTCGCGGGCGCTACAAGCGCAGCCGCGCCCGCTACTACGACAAGAAGGAAGCGAAGTGGAAGGAAGTCCTCACGGAAACCGATGACGAGGACGCCGAAGCCACAACGACTGATCGCTTTGCTGCACCCGCCGAAAGCGAGGCGGAGCAGAAAACCAAGAACGACAAGGCGAACAGCGAGCGCGAAGGCGGCGAAGGTTCGGTGTCGATCGACGGAAACACCGCCGCCCAGGCGGAAGGCAATTGCATCGTTAGCGGGGCAAGGCCCGGCATCGATGGCACTTATCGGATCGAAAGCATCGAACACGAATACAGCCGATCCGGGTTCATCACCCGGCTATCCTTGAAGCAACCGCAAGGCTCTGCGGGCAAAGACGGCCGGAAATAGCAACGAGGCTCCGCGCCTCAATTCCCTCGGAAAAATTATCATGACTGTCACGACGCAGGACATCCAGCGGCGCTTGGTTGCGCTTGGCTATGATTTGGGAAAGAGCGGCGCTGATGGCGTCTTCGGTCGCATGACGATCGCCGCTATCAAGAAGTTTCAAGCCGACAAGAAGCTCGACATTCAATATCCCGGCACCGTCGGCCCCAAGACGATCGCGGCCCTCGGCCTCGATCCCGCACAGGGGGAAGCTCTGCTTCCGCCATGGATCGCGGAAGCCCTGCGAAAAAAGGGTCTCCACGAAAGGCTGAATAATGCCGCCCTTCGCGCCTACCTGAAAAGCGACGGGAAGGCGCTAGGAGATCCTGCCAAGCTCCCTTGGTGCGGCGACTTCGTGGAAACTGTCATCGCGCTCGCGCTCCCGAAAGAGCCGATGATCGAAAACCCCTATTGGGCGCGCAATTGGCTCAAGTTTGGCGTTTCGGTTTCGATCGACAGGCCGGTGATGGGCGCGATCGGCGTTGTCGAGCGCGACACTGGCGGGCATGTCTTCTTCGTCATTGGGCATGACAAGACCTATTGGCACGCCCTCGGCGGCAATCAGTCCGACAGCGTGAGCATTGTCAAAATCCTCAAGTCGCGGACGCTCGGCCTGCGCTTTCCAAAGACCTTTGCCATCCCGGCAAAGCCCCTGCCCCTCACTGCATTCAGCGGGACAATTTCCACCAACGAAGCCTGATCAACCCTGATCGGCATAACTGAAAGGGACTTCAATGCGCCGTATCCTCATTGCGTCGATGGCTTGCCTTGCCCTCGGCGTCGCCGCCTGCACAACCCTCGATCTAAAAGAAAGCCTCCCTCGGACCTGTTACTTGATCAATAAGGCCCACGCCGCCTTTCTGATCGTCACGACTACCGGCGATGTTTCGCAAAAGAACATCGATCGAGAGGCTGTCGCCTATGCCGGGATCAAGGCAGTTTGCGACAATCCGACGTCTGTCACTCCGGACAATGCACTTGTCCTAGCCGCGCAGGCATACGCGACGATCACCCTCGCCCTTCGCGACGCGAAACGCTCGAACTAGCCAGTTGCCCTGGCATTCCCGTTCGAATAACTGACAAGGAAAATAATCGTGAAAAATCTTTGCTTAATGGCGGTCGCATTGGCGACCGCCTTTTTCTTGGTCCCGATCGTGGCCATCGCTCAGAATGGGCCGGAAACCATCATCCCGCCCACGTCTTTCCTCTTTGACGTTTGGGAAATCGTCCAGCCGATCGCGGTCGTTCTTGGCACTACCGTCGGCCCGATCATCGGGCTTTGGATCGCGAAGCAGGTAATCACCCTGCTCAACATCACAGAGGCGACCAAAAGCCAAGAGCTTGAGGACCGGCTTCGAGAAGCCTTGCACGCTTCTGCGATGAACGCGCTGAAATATGCAGCTGCAAAGGCCGGGCTTCCGCCTGTGGCGCTCGCGGCAACGTCCAGCGCGGTCAGGGATGCGATTACGTACATCAAGACGAAAAATCCCGACGCGATCGACGCCTTCGGGCTTTCCGATAAGGCGCTTCAGGAGATCATCTTAAGTAAGCTGCCGGAGGTGAATGCGATCCTCGCATCCGCAAAGCAGCTTCCGCAGTCGCCGCCCATCGGCGGCACTGCTGCCCCCCTTTAATCGGGAGTTTCAGCGATGGAACCGTCTACGGGTTTCGTTGACTTTCTACTTGGACAAAGCGCGTTAGGCGTCATCGCTGCATGGGCTGCTTATCTCTATTTCACCATGCGGAAAGAGAATGCAGAACTCCGCGACAAGCATGAAAAAGAGATTGCAGCCGAACGGAAGCTCAATGCGGAATTGCAGGAAAAGCGGCACGAAGAAGCAATGCAGCTGATGGACGTTGCACGATCGGTTCGGCAAACGCTCGCTGATTTCCTGCTCGCAATTCGAGGAAATACGCCATGAAGCCATTCAGGAGGATTTTCACTCGACGGCAAACCGACGCGCCGCCGCCGGAAGTAAAGCCAGCGCCCCCGCCCGATCCCGCCCTTGAAAAAGCGATAAATCAGACCATCCCGCTCCTTAAGCGGGAGGTTCAGACCGTGGCAAGGCAATCGAGACAAATCCGACAAGCCTTGATGCATGGCGCTCTGTTGCATGTCTATGGAGATAAGAAGTGAAACGGATAACGAGCAACATAGCGATCCTTTATGCCATTGGCGGGGCGGCGATCTACCTGATCGGCTGGCTCGCCTTCCCCTATGAAACGGTGAAGGTCCTTATCGATGGCGCGACATTCGGCGTGATGTTGATGGTGACTATCACTTGGTCCCCGGCGGCGTATGCAGCCATCCGAGACGGAGCACGCGAGGGGTGGATGCAGGCGGTCGTCGCCGTTTGGTTGGTGGCGACAGCATTGTTGATCCAGCGCACTTTGATCCTCTTCCTCACCTGGCTACACCGCCCTGATTGGCTCGTCACTTCGCCAATTGCTGGTTTGGTGGCCTATATGCTGATGGTCGCGGGCTTAATCTTCTTGGTTTCGCCCGGCCTATCAGATGGCGAGGTTCCCCCTCGAAATCGCTATTACCTTATGGTCGCTGGCTTCGCCGGATCGCTGATCATCGGGATCACTATCGGCGCAAACCTGCCTTAAGGTTCGCTCCCCGGCAGCGGCGTGCCGGGTCGCAGCGGAGCGAGGGGTCGGCTCTGACCTCGCCGACCCCTCACCAATTAAAAGGCCCGCCCGGTGAAAGCCGGGCGGGCCTTTTTTGTGCCTAGATTTAGGAGAACAGGATAAGCGTCAAATTTTCATCAAAAAACGCTCTTCTCTCAATATCCGCTCAATCTGCCGGATGCGTTCGCGCCTGCGTTTAAGCTTTGGCCCGATCCGACGCATAAAGAGCCGCTTCTTTTGCTTCGCTTCGCGGCTTGCTTGCAGCTGCTCGATATATACAACGTCCGTTTTCTCGTTGGTCAATCGGTCAAAAATCCAGCAGAAAGCGACAGGCAGGGATCCAACGCGAAACTGCGGTTCGCCGGAGGCCTGATCCTCAGCTATAATTTGCTGCAACACAACTTGATCCCAAACATCCGGGTCCTTGTCGCACCGATCTTTCCATATTTCGAGCAGGCGAAGCGCGGCGGGTGTTTCGTTGATCAGGATCGTCGCCGATATCAGCCGCCCGTCAATGGAATAGTGGACAGCTAGGTCGCCGTCATAGGTGGCGAGCGCGGGCCATGGATTGCGATGGACTACGGCATCCACATCCACATAAAGAAGCGGGCCGCGTTTATCACTCCGCTCCTTCAAAAGGAATGTCGGCTTCAAGGCCGCATTTCGGACCCAACTGCCAGCGCTCGAAACGGCTGTTGCCGCGACGCTAAGCCCTAACCGAATGGCTGATGCCGCCATGCGCTCGGCTTCCTGCTCGTAGAACGAATTGGCTGTATAGAAGGCCACTATTTCGCCCGGCGCCTGGGCGGTTTGTTGGCGAAGGATATCTGAAGCTTTCGGGAACGGGACGGTCATGGACCGATGCGCGGATTTGGTCGCGCGAAAAACATCGAGGATGCGGGACAGCAAGATTGATTACTCCGGCGAGAAGGCACGGTGGCCTTTACGGGTAGTTGAGTTGGATCAGAATGAAGGGAGTAGCAAGTAGGTGTAGGCGACTGAATTCGTTTGCATTATTGCAATACAGCCGTCAATCCCGCGCGGTAAAATTAGGGACGGAGTTTTTGCGTTTTGTAGCCTAGCGACGAGCCTTTTTCGAACGCTCTACAGCCGCGTCCATGTATGATCGCAACAGTTTGTCCGCCAATTGCTCTACGCTGAATTCCCGCTTTTCGTTACTGCGATCGACGTATCCCGATCGATTTGGCCCCAAAAGCGTGAAGTTATACTTTTCAGACGAAAATCTTCTTCCTTTTTCATAGCCCATTAGTCCAGGAAGATCAGGCACCCCATCCCACATTTCTATGCGCAGTTCTGAACCGTCAAGATCATTTGAGTACTGGTTTCGCCAGTATAGTGTCATGAACAATCCCCCCAGCCCCCTCAAATAATAGAAGCCTTGAGTTTCATTCATCACCATGAGGGTCTTAGGATCGCTTTCCGCGATGGTCGCACAATTGCTTTTGATCAATTCAATGAGCCGATCGGCTGCTAACCTAGCATCCCGCACGCCGATCTCTGTTCGGCCAAAGAGTGCCTTTTTTTCTTGAAAATCTGCTTCCCGCCTAAACCTTGCGGCTCGGTCGGTGATGCTTTCGACCTGCGGGTTCCCACCTTGCTGTTGGATGCGCGTCTCGACAACAGCCGCCGCACCATCCAATCCAAATCGGTCGAGGCCGTAATACAGTTGCGTCTTCGGAAGCCATGGCGGCATTTGGGGAGTCGGGACTGTCGGTATAAAAAGTGTGAAATCGTATCCCTTGGAGAAAGCCCTGTTTCTGATAGCCGTCTGCTCAATGCGGGTGAACGGTGTTTCTCCCCATTCAGGACGATAAAAAACAATAACGACGCGCGCTTCGCCGCCATAGACGGCATTGAAATTCTTTTCGCCGTCGGTGCCTGCAAGCTTTTTCTGCTGTTCGGAATAGATGAAGGTTTTAAATCGATCGCTTAGAAGGTCATTAAGCTGCGTGGCAATCCCTTCGTCCAAGGAATGGAAAGAAAAGGCTACATCGTACAGAAAACCATTCTCGTCCATATTTCCCCCGGCACAGCCGCGCGTTCAAGACAACTCCAAAACTTCCGAATGGTCCTCGACCTCGCGGAAGCCTTTGAATGATGTATGACGCAGCTTACCATCATGTGTCCAAGCACCAAAGGTCACTTCAGCGACAAGCTTTGGCTCCACGAAAACGTATTTCTTTCCTTTGATCCCAACTGCCGCTGGTTCGCTGATCCGCATGCCGTCGAGCAACACCTTGAGGTCGCGCGCCAATTTGATGGAAAAGCCGGTCCCGACGTGTCCCACGTAAACTAACTCGTCGCCCCTGCGCGCAGCAAGCAATAGACTGGCGATGCTACCGCGAACTTTGATTGATGGTTCATAGCCGATAACCGCAAAGCTCTCACTATTGGAGCATTTGATCTTAAGCCAGTCTGTCCAACGGCCCGAGCGATACGGCTTATCCTTATGCTTCGCTATAATACCTTCAAGCCCATGCGCGCAGGCAGAACGCAACAGCGCTTCGCCATCGTCGGTTTCGATTTCCTCGGACAAGCGGATTGCGCCGGTTTCGCCTTCCAGCAATGTGCCGAGCAAATGCCGCCGGGACGATAGTTCGAGGCGGGTTAGATCGTGACCGTCGAAGTAGAGGAGATCAAAGGCATACAGGACGGCATTGTTAGCCGCGCGCGTTGCGCGGCGACCACCAAGCGCCTGTTGCAGCATACCGAAATTCGGCGTGCCATCCTCCCCAAGCACGACAGCTTCGCCGTCGAGAATAAATGTCGCCGGGCCGAGAGCTTTCGCGGCTTCCTTGATCGCGGGGAAATAGCTTGTCCAATCGTGGCCACCCCGCGTGATGATGCGAATGCGGTTACGTTCCGAATGAACAGCAAGACGATAGCCATCCCACTTAATTTCATAAGCCCATCGGTCCCCTTTTGGCACTTTGGTCGCGAGCGTGGCCAGTTGAGGTTCAATGCGAACAGGCATCGGATCGAGCGGAAGGCGCGGCTGCGCTTTGTCGCGCGGTTTCTGTGCCGGGCTTTTCAAAGGCTCGTTTAGGTCAGACAAAAGACCAATCGTCTGTAACTTTCTAGTCGATGGTTTTTTTCCCATGCCAGACTTTCTCCCTATCGATACCGATCAGGGATTTATCGGCTTTTGTAAAAGCTGCGGCTGCTCGCCGCCCGGCGTCGGTTTGGTCAAATAAGGAGCGGTATTCTGCTGCGGCGTGGGCTGCATATTGTTTTCGCTTGGCACGTGCTGCAACCATGAAGAGCCCGCACCCTCGGCAGACTTCAAGATTAGTTGCTCGATAGCTTTGAACTTGGCGTCCGTAACGTTGTTGACTGTGTTGCCAATCCGCTCCAGTGCGGCGGGTGAAGCCAAATAGTCATCCAAGACGCCCTGGCTTATTTCGGGTGCCCTTTGCATTACATTAATCTCGGGGACCGTGCCGCTGTCGATCCACGCTTGGTCATCCACCTTGTCGAGCGCGTTTGGGGCTATTTCACGCATCAGGTTCATTGCAAAAATTCGACTTTGCTTTGTCTTGTCGCTGATTTCTCCGCGAAGGATCGAAAGCGACATTTTGATTGTTTCAAGGTCAGTTTCGCGATCTTTGCTGTAATATTGCAGACCGGCTCCGCCGATGCTTACAGCCGCCGCGATGACCGCCAAGGTAGCGCTAATCGTTTCGGATTTCATCCCGATCCCCCATGATCAAATCGATCTACCCCGTATTGTGAGGGGCAATAGTTAAATGATCTTTCAAGCAAGCCAGAAGGGGTAAAGGCGCTGTTCTTTCCTCGCGCGTAATCTTGAGATATGTGTCGCCAAAACTCGGAGGCAGAATTGAAGCGCATTGTATCGATTGCGGCTGTTGGTGCCGCGCTAATATCCGCCCAGGCGGCGGCATCTGATTTGCCTTCATCCGAGGCGAAGGCCGGTAAGGAAGCAATTGAGCTTCATTACATTAATCAGAAAATCTATTCCCCCGTCGTTTGCGACCAGCGCGAGGTCGATGGGACCGCGTTCGTGAACTGCGGTCCTTCGCGGGGCAGCGTTGACGGTGGCTTATGGGCGGTCGAGGCCGGGCCGACGGTTCTTGCTGTGAATGGTAAAGCCTTGCAGCACGCGGGGAGCATTGGGACGACGATCTTCGACCCAGACGGCAAGCTGGTGAAATATGCCGAATGGCGAAAGGTCCATCAGGATAAGCCGGTCAATGTTCCGGACGTTCTGAAAGGCTTTCAATGACCCCGCTCTGGCTGGAACTTCAGCTTCTTAATAAACTGCGCCTTCTAAAGAAAGCTGGTGTTGTCATCGCCTCAAGTGCGCTATTTCTTCTTGCATTGTGGCACTTCATCGACATCAAGCCTGCCAGCCTTTCTTGGTGGAAATGGGTGGAGCACGCCGTATATCGATATCAGACATTGATTACGGGGCTGCTGGCTACTTGGTTTGTGGCCCAACAATTGCGAACGCAGCGAAAGCATCATAGGCTGGAACGCGCGTTCACCGTCAGGAAAGAAATGGCAGCGGCAAACGAACTTCAGAGAATTGGTTTTACTATCTCTGAGCATTTAAGAACGCCCGGAGATTTAATTGTAGCTGATATCGATCAGAGTTTGGCTGTATATCGCGATCAATATAATCCTGCCATTTTGAGCATCCTTGAAGATCTGCGTCAGTTAGCAAAACGCTACAACAAGCTGGCAGTACTATCAGGGAACGCGACAGAGGATCAAAAGGCTTCACTAGATGTGGTTGTGGAACTGATCCAGAAAAGCATCCATCGTCTAACCAACCATGCTTACGGCATGCACATCGACGCTGAAGATATGGTAATGTCGGACTAGGTTGCAAATTTGCCTATACCATAGTTCGAAACCTAGTGGTCAAAATCTAACGCTTGGTACCCAACACGAAAGACCAATTCCGACCCTATCGGACCTTCCTTCAACGACGTCATACGGCAGCCCCTGACCCACACCGGACCCTCGCAGGCCCCATTGCATGCCCTCCAGGATCAGGCTGGGACCAAGCCACGCACCACACGGAACATCATGGGAAATGACCGGGGTCCATCGGGCAGGCCAACCAGATATCCGGCACGAACATGCTGCTCGATCGAACCGCGGGCGTCATCCGAAAGTGCCATCAATATGCCTGTGACGCTGCCCGGGCCGTCGGTGAACGTAGCCCAATAATCCGCGAAGGACTGATACTCGCAATCCACGACGACGGGAACCTCCGTCACGTCGGCGAGGCCGATCTTCCGCCACAACGCCGCCTGACCGTTAGGCCAGAAGAGCTGGCGCCCCGCCCGCATGGATCTCAGCCTGGCGAAGTCGGTCTCAAGCACAGCACCGGTGTGAATGACGAGGTCCCAGGCGGGCATGCCACCAAAGAACTGAGTAACAGCGGAAGCGACCACGCCGCCTGGACGGGTCACGCGCTTCATCTCGGCAACTACCTGTTCAATTTCTGGGATAACGTCCAGGGCCAGCGTGGAAACGGCCGCATCGAATGCATTATTGTCGAACCGCATGTGCCGGATATCGCCGTGTTCATATGCGATGTTGGGGTGGGATCGACGAAGCCGGGCTCCTTCCAGGTATCCCTCCGATGCATCAATACCGATCACATGCGCCCCCGTCTCGGCCAGTGCTTTCGCCAACACACCTGTCCCACAGGCTACATCGAGCACGTTACCGCCCGGAGCGACATTGACGCGGTTGAGAAATGGGCTTGCCAGATGTTCGCTCCAGCGCCCCATGAAAGCCTCGTAGACATCAGCATCAGCCCAATTATATCGTAGTTGTCCGGTTTCCATGGCTTGCCATCCTCCCTCGATCAAGAATGGACCTTAACACGATCATGCGGCCGCGCGTATCGCCGTCACACCGGGCAATCCAGCGGAACCTTGTTTGCGCAAAAAGCCCAATGAGCAGGCGAGGACTGCGTTCGATCAGTGATCGCAAAATGGGACATTAGGGGCCGGTGTTTCTGCCGAATTAAGCGCGGAATTTTCCGATGCTTATGATTTCCTGCTGATCGCGGTTTCGAACCTGCGCCCATGGGGGGGACCGATCGAAACGCACCTTCGCTACCGAACAAAGCGCACTGGCCCAACTATGGGCCGGTGCGCTACCTGTCCCCTGTAGCGGGTCACGCGGTTTTGATTTTTTTCCACCTGATTTTGGAACTACGCATCTCTAAAACCGACGTTCCGAAAAGAGCTTAAAGCTCAGTTCAAGGTTCCTTAAATGCCGTTCACCTGCCAACATGACAAGCTGGCGCTTGGTACCCAGATGTCGATCGTACGACCTACTATCGGTGTCACTTTAGAATTAAAAGGCTCTCTCTCATGTCCGATCTTCCCTACACGTCCGCTGCTTTGGCAGCCATCGTCAGTTTCGGGCTTTCCGGTCAAGCCCTGGCCCACGCGCACCTCAAATCTGCTGTTCCGGCGGTCAACGGCGTTGTGTCCACCCCCTCCGAACTCGATCTCACCTTTTCGGAAGGCCTTAACCTTAAATTCAGCGGCGTGAAGGTTTCCAGGCCGGACAAGGCGGCTGTGCCCACGGGCGATGCGAGGCTCAAGACAGGCGATGACACCACGCTCATCGTGCCGGTGACGGGCAATCTTGAGCCCGGTGTTTATACAGTCGATTGGCGCGCCCTCTCCTCCGATGGCCACAAGACGAAAGGCAGCTACACATTTACGGTGAAATGAGAACCTGATGAGCCCCGAAGCTGCCCTCATAGCCTGCCGGTTTCTGCACAATACCTCGGCCATCCTGCTTTGGGGTGGGTTCGCATATTTGTGGATGTGCGTTCCCGAAAAACTCGCCGGTGACATCGTGCAGCAGCTCAATCCGTTGAGGGTCGTTGCGATAGGCATTGCGGTTGCAACGACCCTCGTAGCGCTTCCATTGGAGGCTGGCGTGATCGGCAATGGCTGGGCGGATGCACTCGATGCGTCGGTGATCCAGGCCGTCCTCTACGAAACGACTGTGGGCAAGGCCTGGCAATTGCAGGTCCTTGCCGCCCTCCTTTTATTGTTGGCCGTTGTTCTGCCTGCACGTCAGCGTCCAATGGGGACCGCAATTACCTCCGGATTGCTTCTCGCAAGTCTCGCCCTGATCGGCCACGCCGCGATGCACGAAGGTCGGCAAGGTCTCTTTCATCGCCTCAATGACATTGTCCATGTGCTTTCAGGTGGGGCGTGGCTCGGCGCGCTGCTGCCCCTCACGCTGATCCTGAAAAAGCCAGACGCCTCGGAGAACCGGCTTGCTCTCATGCGCTTCTCCTCAGTGGGACACATCGCCGTCGCGCTTGTCGTCGCATCCGGGGTGATCAACACGTTGTTCATCCTCGGACATTTGCCGACGGACTGGTCGTCCCCCTATCAAGCCATGCTTGCCGTTAAGATTACTCTGGTGGGGGCGATGACCGCGCTTGCACTCGTCAACCGCTACAGATTTGTTCCAATGGCCACCATGAACCAGCCGCACGCTCTGCGGGCTATTCGGCGAGGAACGGTTATTGAGATCGTCTTAGGTGTGCTCGTCATCTGCCTTATTTCGTGGTTCGGCACGCTAGAGCCGGTTTGAAAAACGCGATCGCCTGTTGTTAACGTATTGGGCCTATCAAGAGCGGGGATTATGCAGCAAATTTGCCAATGCTGATGCATTCCCCCTGATCACGGTTTCGAACATGCGCCATTGGGGGGGGAACGTTCGAAACGAGCCTTCGCTACCGATCAAGCGCACAAGCCCCGGCTTGGGCTTGTGCGCTGGCCTGATTAAGCGCGGTGTAGCCGGACGCAAAATTGATTTTTGGACACCAGATTTTAGAGCTACCAATTTTTCGAGCTAGCGGACGAATGTTACTGTTACGTACTTTACCGATAGCCAATAACCCGAGATGCTCTTGGAGCCCGCAAGTACCGGTCTAGTGACGCGAGCATTCTAGATGACATGTTCTTGGACTGTGCCCCGTCGAGATGGGCCGCCGTCAATTTTCCTTGGTTCAGCGACGTTCTTTAAGAGCGGAATGTTCTACATCCAATCAGCCTACCCATCTTGCGCCGTGCCTGTTCACGGCAGGCGCTCAACCAGCAAAAGGTAGATAGCAGTCATGAACAAGAGAAGTGTGAAATGCTTTGCGCTAGCCGCTGCATTAGCATGCAGCGTATTCGCTGTTCCGGCGCAAGCTCAGAACGCGAAACCCAACATCGTTGTCATCATGGGTGATGATGTTGGTTGGTTCAATATCGGCGCCTACCATCGGGGCATCATGTCTGGAAAGACGCCAAACCTCGACAAGCTGGCGTCTGAAGGCATGATGTTCACCGACTATTATGCCGAGGCGAGTTGCACTGCTGGCCGGGCGAGTTTCATTACCGGTGAAATCCCGCTGCGCACTGGTCTGACGACCGTCGGCCAGGCCGGGGCTGACGTGGGCATGCCGGACAAGGCCGCAACCATCGCTGCCGCTCTCAAGACCGAGGGCTACGCCACCGGCCAGTTCGGCAAGAACCATCTCGGCGATTTGAACAAGTTCCTGCCGACGCTGCATGGCTTTGATGAGTTCTTCGGCTACCTGTATCACCTCGACGCGATGTCTGATCCCTATTGGTATTCCTTCCCGAATGATCAAGCTTACCGTGATAAAGTCGGCCCGCGTGATGTGGTGCATAGTTTTGCGACGGACACGGACGATACGACAGAGCAGCCGCGTTGGGGCAAGGTCGGCAAGCAGAAGATCGTTGATGAAGGCCCCCTGGCACCGTACCCCGACATGTCCAACGTGCCGAACATGCATGACATCACGCCCAAGGCCAAATACGACATGGGGACCTTCGATGAAGTGCTGGTCAAGGCTTCGACCGACTTCATGGACAAGGCCAAGAACGACGGCAAACCGTTCTTCGTCTGGCACAATACGACGCGCATGCACGTCTGGACGTTTCTGTCGCCCAAGTACCAGGGCCTGATGAACAGCCAAACCAATTATGGTCTAGAAGAAGCTGGCATGGCGCAGTTGGATGACAGCGTTGGTGCCATCATGAAACACATTGAGGACATGGGCGAAGCTGACAATACTATTGTCGTCTTCACCACCGACAACGGCGCAGAAGTATTTACGTGGCCCGATGGTGGCATGACACCGTTCAAGGGTACCAAAGGTACGGTGATGGAAGGTGGCTTCCGCGCCCCGGCGATCATCCGTTGGCCCGGCAAGGTCAAGCCGGGCACGGTCGAGAATGGTATTTACTCGGCTCTGGATTGGTTCCCCACACTCGTGGCCGCAGCCGGCAGACCCGACATCACCGACGAACTTCTGAAAGGCGTGAAGCTGGGCGAGAACACCTACAAGAACCACCTCGACGGCTACAACCAGCTGGACCTCCTGCAGGGCAAAGGCCCATCCGCACGGCATGAATTTTTCTACTTCGGTGGCCCTCATCTGGGTGCAGTTCGCATTGATGACTTCAAGTACCAGTTCTATCAACAGCCGCAGGGTTGGCCCGGCGCGAAGGTAACAACGGACATGCCCACAATGGTCAATATCCGTCAGGATCCCTTCGAGCGGACACCCTCGATTGGCGAGCAAAGCCTTAATGACCTCGGTGGAGGATACATGAATGACTTCTTTGCTCGCGAGTTCTGGCGGTTCGTCAATGTGCAGCAGGAGGTCGGGAAACTTGCCCTCACCGCGATTGACTACCCGCCGATGCAGGACCCGGCTTCCTTCAATCTTGATGCTGTGAAGAAGCAGATCGACGCGGCGATCAAGAACAAGCCAGGCAACTAAGGCAACACGGGTTCAATGCGACGGGCAGTCCCCAAGGGCTGCCCGTTTGTTTTATTGAAGTTCCACGAGAAAAATATCTAAGAGCGTATCTAAGAGCGCCCCATCGTTCCAATTCCTGTCCCGTGCGGGTTTCCTGAGTGCCGGTTACGGTCCTGAGAGAGGCCAGCATCTGGCGCACTAAGCTAATTAAGCAATGAACTTTCCAATACTGAAAATCGCCGTTGGTACTAGCGCGCGCCTATCCAAGAATGGGGGGGAACGTTCGAAACGAGCCTTCGCTACCGAACAAAGCGCACAAGCCCGCCTTGGGCTTGTGCGCTCCTTATGCCACTCGATTGTCAGACATTCGCCGCTTTGTGCTTGCAAGCAATCGTTGTGAGCGGCTAAACGCGCCGATCAACGATGGACAACGACTTCTCTTAGCGAGGATTTCGGAATGACGCATGTACAGCCTCCGGGGTGGTCTGCGCGGCTGCGAGGATGGGCTAAAAATCTAAAGAGAGATGTCCATGCGATCTACTTGGCTGCGCGCGATAGGCGAACGCCATGGTATGCGAAAGCCTTGGCCTTTATTGTGGCTGCGTATGCTTTGTCGCCGATCGATCTCATTCCAGATTTCATACCAGTTATTGGTTATCTCGATGATTTGATCTTGGTGCCGCTCGGAATTTTTCTTGTAATCCGAACGATCCCCCCACACATCATGGCGGAATGCCGTCAGAAGGCAACTATCGCGGGAACCCGTCCGATCAGTCGAGGTGCTGTCGTTATAGTGGTGGTCTTATGGATTATAACCGCAGCAATCGCACTGCGGTATATTTTGTCTTCGCAGTAACGGATAAACGAAAATGCCAAGCTTGGCCCACGTGCAAACAGCCAGAAAAATTGTGTTAGCAGCGGCGTTCCTGTTCGTCATGACGGCTTTTTTTCTCACACGTTCAGCTCAACATGACATAGAGCGCGACATAATTCAAAAGATCGGATGGACAGCAATTGTCAGTTGCATTCTCGGACGCACTTGGTGCTCGCTCTATATTGGCGGGCTTAAGAATAAGAGTGTGATCAAGCTTGGCCCATATTCCGTGGTGCGAAATCCGCTCTACGTTTTCTCCGTGCTTGGGGCAATTGGCGTTGGCCTATCGTCGGGAAGCATCCTTTTCGGCCCTTTAATTGGCGTGCTGGTATTCGCCGTCTTCCACATTGTAATTCGATATGAAGAGCGTCACCTTAGTTGGAAGCTCGGTGATGATTACATCCAATACAAAGCCAGAGTACCTAGATGGCTACCGAACCCGCTTTTATGGAGGGATGCCAGGGTGCTTGAGGTTTCGCCGCGCATGGTTACGAGAGTATTTCTGGACGCCATGATTTTCATATTGGCGATACCTTTCTTCGAAGCGCTCGAACGATTGCAGGACGCCGGGATCACTCCGATCCTCATGCTCCTGCCTTAAAACGGGCCCGACAGCGGAGAACGCATTTACCTACGGCGCGGCGGGCGGACTAAGCAGCAAATTTGCCAATGCTGATGCATTCCCCCTGATCGTGGCTTCTAGCGTGCCTCCATGGGGGGGAACGTTCGAAACGAGCCTTCGCTACCATTTTATCCCAATAAATCAATGGCTTAGCCAAATACGGTGAATCGAGCTGAGGCTTTAATTTCTCGCTTTTAAGTGTATGTACCGCTTCTGTACCTTTTTCGAAATATTTGAGCTATATCGACAACGGTCAACATTTTTGACGGTGGTAATCACCCATGAACGGCGAAAATCTTTTGGAATCAACTAATTAAATCCGAAGTAGGGTGTTCTGAAGATCCTTAGCTCACGGTTGCTAGCAGTTGTCGGGCATCTTTGGTCGGTTTGACAGAAAACCGCGCCTCTCTCAGCGTTTTTTGACGGGTAAATGAAGGGGGAATCAAGTTGCTGTCCTTGGCGATGGGCCGTAAGACCGAGCGTCGCCGCCAGGCTGGGCAAGATCATTCGACATCAAGAACTGACTGAGCTGCCCAACTCCGTCCGGCTGTTGGCCCTTAGGACAGCTGGTGGATACTCGCACGTTGGGAGATCAGCAGCTCCAACAAGGAAACAGCATCAGAAGCGCCAAAACCAGCAAAAATATCAGCTGACCATCTATCACCCTTTTGCAATGTGAGCCATCATATCTCGGCGCGGCCGAGCAAATGGGGGTTCAGCCTATGTCGTTCCCGTTAGTGTCGAGCATTTCCATCGAGACGTCGAAGGGCCTGGTCCCATGCCAAAGAACTCAATCGATAAAAAACCGCGAGATGCACTAACGGCGTACTCGAAGGGACTGCTCTCGCGGCGGGAAGCTATCCGCCGCCTTGGTCTACGAGATTCTGCTGACCTGTTGGTGGCGCTGGGAGATGCCAATCTACCTATGCCGCTTCCGCCAGAACACGAGATCGCGAGCCAGGCTGCGACGTTCGTCAAGCTCTGGCGAATGGGCTAAGGAGTTAGTGTCGTCCACCTTGGGGTCAATTCACCTTGCTCGTTCGGGACGACGGGGTCTGGAGTTCAAATCTCTCCACTCAGACCAGATTTAAGCCATTGAAATGACTTAATATTTTGAGGGTTATTCTTTGTCCAGAAAACCCTACCGCCACCGCCGCCACACCACGGCCATTCGAGAGCCGTTCTCCTTGACTCTTTTCGCTATCGGAACAAATATAGAACAAACACGGTAGCGGCGGCCGTTTAACCGACAATTTGAACTGGAAATCCTTTGTCTGACATGGGGACGGAAAGGTTTGTCCGGAGAGGAGAGAGCCAATGAACGAAACGGCGCTGAAACATGATGATGATGTCGAACGACTGATTGCCGAGCACAATGGCGATGTCCAGGCCGCGATCGAGATTCTTCTGTCCGAACGCAGTTTCCTGATCAAGGAACTCGAATACGCATCACTGGCCATGGGTTACGGCTTCGCCCGCGGCTGGAAGCCGAAGCTCACATCGAAGTCTTGATCATGTCAAGGAGTCGAGGCGAACCGCCTGCAGGACTGATTGACCGGGAATATCCGTTTCAGGTGGCTTTGCTTGCCTGTGAGGTATCTTGGCGATTTGAAAACGTGATGTTTTTGTCTCAAAAGCTCGGGTGCTGGAGGCTCAACCATAATCTTTTTGTCGATGGCGAGGGTTTCGTTGTCTACTGCTTTCCCCAAATTGAGAGCGCCGAATGTTTCTTGAAGGCATTTGACGGAGAATGGATCACGCCGGCGGAGCGGAAGAAAAAGACGTGGCGTTCAAAGAATGTTCGTGTGAGGGCGGGCAGAGATGGCTTCCAAGCGATATCTTAGGCCGATCAAAGAGACCGCACGATTTTCGGATCTGGAAAGCTGGGACGATCTGCTTGCATATTGCATCCACTGTGGTCGGATAGGTTCGTTGGACCGATATGCATTGGAAGGGAAATATGGAAAACACGCGACCGTCCGCGGTTTAAACAGAAAACTGCGCTGCATTGTTTGCGGATCGCGAGAAATGAATATGATCGGTGCCAGGAACAAGCTGAGAGATTAGCTGATGTGCAACCTTTATAATGCCACCACGACACACGAAGCGATGCGGCAACTCTTCCTGCCGATCAACGACCTGACCAATCGGCTGACACCACAGATGGACGTCTTTCCCGACTATCCGGCACCGATTGGAAGGAAGGACGCCAACGGCGACCGTGAACTGGCAATCGCCCGATGGGGCATGCCGACGCCACCGCAGTTTCTCAAGGTCGATGTCGACTACGGTGTGACGAATATCCGCAACGTGAAATCACCGCACTGGCAACCATGGATAGGTCCCGCCAGTCGCTGCGTTGTTCCGGTGACCAGCTTTGCGGAGTATGGCAAGGTTCCAGATCCGGTGACGAAGAAGAAGCCGCTCTACTGGTTTGCCCTCAGAGAGGACAAGCCGCTGTTCTGGTTCGCTGGCATCTGGACAAGCTGGTACAGCGTGCGGAAGAAAAAGGAAGGGCCAGTGCAAGCTGATATCTTCGCGTTTCTGACGACCTTCCCGAATGCCGTCGTCAAACCGATCCATGAGCAGGCAATGCCAGTCATCTTGCGCACCTCCGAGGAAATCGACGTTTGGATGAATGCGCCGGCCGAGGAAGCGCTACAGTTGCAAAGACCTCTGCCCGATAATGAACTGATTGTTTTGCCACAACCGAAGGCAGAGGAAGAACAGCCGCTACTGCTCTAATCGGAGGATTGAGCCATGCCATGGAAAGTCAGGTTCCGCGATAAGGATTTCATTGGAAATGAAGGCTGGGATCCGGAATTTGAATTTGAGGTCAGGGAGGCTTTGACGGATACGCAGGAGCTTTCAGGTTCTGCAGAAATAGTCATTCATGTGAAGGACGAATCTGTTGACGACGTGACCGTTCACGAATCCTCCGATCCCAACGAGTTCCCGTTTAATGGTGTCCACGGTCATCATCCCGAACTCGGTGAGGTATTTCTCTTTTCAGGCGTGCCCAATGAAGGCGAAGGACAATTGATCGCGCTATATAGCGCGACAGACTTCGGCGAACCGCCCTACAACGATGAGCGGTTCACAGGTGACGGCTCATGAAGATTCCCGGCCCGACGCGCACGAGAGACGACCCCGATCGCTTCGCTGACTGTCAGCGGGCAGTGGAGGACCGGATGCTTGAATTGCTTGGCGATGCCCAGGTTGCCGGATGGACCAAGGAAGAGATCCTTGCCGCAATGATTGAAGTCGCCGAAAATACCAATCTGGCAATGCATCCAAATGTGCTGCTGTCGGTTGAGACCGAATTACGCAAATTGATGAAGAAAAAGGATGTCTGAATTGGCTGACGCCAAAGCTCATCCCGCGCGCCTTATTGTTGTTGTCGCATTCGGCCGAGCTGACAATGGGCAACTTTTGCCTGCTTACGATCCGATGCAGTTCGATACCCCGGAAGACGCTACGCGAATGGCGCGTTACCTCGCGGCGAAATGTGCGGGCGTTTTGGCTTGGAGTCGGGAAGCCCAACCTGTTATCGGTGAATACGGGCCGCCGCCGATTCTGTTTCAATCCGGCGACGTGCCGGAGCTGGAGCAATATTGACGCCTGAACGATTTAATGAATGCCTGAAGCTTCTACGATGGTCCCAACTTGATCTGGCAGCCGCCCTGGAATGCGATGTGTTTCTGGTCAACGCCTGGAGTAACGATATTGAGCCCATGCCTGGCGACATTGCGGCGTGGCTCGACAAGCTGGCGAAAGCCCATGCCAAGGCAGGGATTTGCGTCACAAACGGTCGAAGCTTCGCCTACTTTGAGGTGCATCCGCTGCAGCTGATCCGAGACACGCTCACCGCCCAAAAGTCGGGCGCTCGAATGAAGACAATTTCCTGTCATCAACCAGGTAGATAGGGTCACTGGGGATGGCTTGTTGGGGTGGTGCCCAAGGATTATTGCAAACGGACTTTGCCCACTCACGGGTGAGAAGCGGACAGATTCCCCGCTTTGCGGCATCAAAGTCATCCCACCCATACGTCCTGATCTGGACTTCCAGTGTATCAAGCACGGGTGCGGTGGCCGGAGAACTTGCTACTTTGCGGAATGCCTCGAGGCGTTCTAACGCGGCCCGACGGGCACCTTCTTTGTCGAATGAGAAGGACGGTTTCATCGTAACAAGTCCGCTCAATGCAACAAAAGGCATTGTTAGTGGTACATCTCCGACGATCACATACGCGTCGGATGCGAGGAACTCTACCGAGGGGCCCTTGGGCGATGGAGAGCACGCCGCAGCCACCGAATTCTTGATCGGTTTTTGGAGGGCGAGAGAATATCGAAACGCATAGGAAGCATCCCGGAGAACTACGGGGAAATCAGAATCTCTTCCGACGGCTCATCAGGCGTCCTTGGGGGGTCTTCTGTTTCGTCGTCGTCAGGGGAAGGGTCGGTCTTCAGGTTGCTGATCATCTGACGACAGTAGTATGTCACGTACTCTGCGATTTCTGTGTAAACGCCGGATTTCAAATCGGACGCTTCCATTTCCTTCACGACACCCGGTAGCGCCTTAAGGGTCGCCGCCGACAACTCTGCTACCCTGCGCCTGACAGCGGTCGCTGAAAGCCCGTTCTCTTCCGAGAACTTATCCCAGTGCCTCCCATGGATGTGCGCGCCGCGCTGCTTCTCAGCGATCTTCATGGCCAGGTTGCGGGTTACGCCAGGGTAGATGTCGCCATTCACCACGTCATAGATCGGTGCCATCGACACCTCGCCTGGCCTTATGAGAATGGAATAGTTTTTGGCATGGGCGTCGACGTTTCCGCACAGCACATTGAACAGCATCATGTCGAGGAAGCGTAGCTTGCTGAGCACGGCTGCCGATGTCTGGGTCAAGGCATCCATGCAATGTTTCAGGCCGGGACCGGGCTGTGCAACGTCCTTGTTCCATTCGTATTTCAGGTATGGCGGAAACCCGGTTGCCTGACAAAGGTCTTCCTGGTGAATGCGGCGCACCCGCCGCCGCTCGGTCACACGGTCATAGCGTTCAACAAGAAGGTAGGCGATGTCTTCGACGCGTCCGGTCGAAGCCTTCGCCGCAGGCAGGCCAAGCGCGGCTGCGAGACGAAGGCAGAATGCCTCGTTTTCTACCGATGCACGGAACTTTGTGTTCCGGGGTTTGAGGATGTGCGTACTGGCCGCGCCATCGAGCGCCAACCCGATACTTCCGTCATTGTATTTGACCACCGGAAGCTTGTCCTGCGCTCCGGCGGCCGACATGTGTACTCCGTCCTCGCCGACCAGCATCGGTCGCTCAGGAAGGCGTTGGATCACTTCGGCTAGTTCCTTTTCGCTCAACCGACGATAACGGGGCTTCAGCTCTGCGACATCGATCCCACTCTTTCGGATGTCGAGTGCGCCTGGCAGATCGCGCCCCATCTCGCCGAGTATTGCGAAGACATCCAGCTCATGAACCTTGAGTATGCTGCCGACCGTAGCGAGTGCGCGCCCTTCCGGGAGGAGGTTCAGAAACCACGGATACACGACCGAAGGCTCATGATCTTTCAGAGAGAGAGGCATGGTGGTCGAGATCGGAAAGCTGGATCTGGAATCGATCCAACTCTGGTCGTACCGGAACCCGAGATCGAGGACGGAATTGCTGCGTCGCTCGATATGCCCAACTAGCTGATCCTCGAACCAGACATCGAGCTTTTCGCCCGACATGCCATCTTCACGCGTTTCGATCCTCATGGGTTCGGGAACTCCATATCGTCGTCAATTTCAAGTTCAGGCTCCTCGTCCCGCTTCGATGAATGGATCGGCGCGCTGGTGGCGGTCATCTGAATTCCCAGGACATCGAGAAGGCGCAGCACCTTCCCGACCTGGCAGGTCTCTTTCCCGTTCTCGATATCGACGATGAACCTGATTCCCACATTGGCCACCAGAGCAAGGTCGGGCTGTCTAAGTTGCAACGCTTGCCGACGATCCCGGATCAGATTTCCAAGAGAATGGGTATCAGTGACGGCGTTGACGAGCATGGTAACCTCATTTCCCGATCGGTAAATAATGGCTACGAGGGAAGCTCAAGTCAAGTCGAATTTACCGATCGGGAAATTTAACGTGCCAGCGCAGCCTTTCGGTCGAGAATTTCCCGATCGGGAAATTACTCACATAGCCAGCGGTGGGAAAGGACGAAGGCATGGGCCTTCCGTCGTTAAAAGCGCTCACCATTTCGGTTGATCCCTGATGGCGCTCTATTCTACTCGAAATTTTGTTGTAATTCAGCCACTTAATTAGAATTTGGTGGTTTTTGATACCTAATGCCGCAGAATTGCAGTCACGATAACAGCCAGTATACCGAATATTCCCGTGACAGTTGCGATAATCAAAGGATGTTTAGTTATTTGCGCCAGTACTGCACCGAGAGATTGATACCTAGTCAAACCGCCTGGTGCCGACGCTGTTGGGTCTGAGCTAGGGCTTGGACTCTTTCGAAATTAGGTAGCAAATGCCACCAAGCCTGCATTAAGTAATTGATTCAAAGACGTATTTGTCTGATAGCAATAGATTACCAGCAGCGCCACTTCGGATGAAGTTTGAATTGGCAATTTCGAAACAGCTACATGGTATCGGCATTCCTACGGGTACGAGCCAATCGCCCTACTTAGCACTGAGCGCCATTATTGGGCGGGAGTTTGATATCGCGGGGCCTCATTTTGGGAACAAGAACGTCAGGGCGAGCCGTGCGCCAAATCCGTCAGGTCCATTGCTCGGACTTTCTGCCCAATACCGAACACCAGCCTGCAACTGAATTGGCTGTTTGTTAACCTTCACGAGCTTGGCGATAGTGAAATTGATCGGGACGGACCAGTCCTCAGTTTCCCAATTATAGGTGCTCTCGGTATTGAGCGCGAAGGTCCAGGCTTTCGGTGTCGTGTAGGAAATGAAGGGCTGCAGGAACGTGGCGTTCACGTCCGGTCGATCGTCATCGCCCGCGAATGACCAAACGTGGTTGGCCAGAGCCCCGACGGTCCAGGGGCCCTCCTGCTTGAGGACCACGCCAGTGGGACCTGCCCCCCATTTCTCGCCTCCCAGTAAGTTATCAGTGGCGGTTGGCAGCAAAAAGACCGGACCGATACCCCAGATGATCCCAGCGGTCGGTTTCTTCGGAGAGAAGAACAGGCTCTGCGTCGTATCCCCAAGACCGAACTGATCGCCGGACCGCCCCGCGATGTCATTCTGCCAGGCAATCGGGACGATAGTGCGGGAGATGAGGTTCCAGTCCTCGTTCAACGTGAACGGAATGACGGGCTGCACATTGATGTAATATTTATCGCCATCGTTTGGGCCATAGCCGCCATCGTAGTTACCCTGGAATGGCACGCTGATCAGTGAGGCAATCGGATTTGAAAGTTTTTTCGCCAGTTCCTGGGCGTTGTCTTGCGCCATCGCCGAAGATGTGAATGCGGCGAAGATCGTTAAAGCAGACATCGTACGGAATAGAGGCATGGCTTCGCTCCTCAACGGAGAACCCCTTCAAAGATCAGTGAAAGCGTTCCCCAACACTCGCGTTCAAATGGTCGCCCCTAAAGTGGTCGGCAAAGATTACCGTACTGTAACTTCGGGCTAACGTCTCCAGCTGTTTTGTGCACAACCAGCAACACTGCTATGAAAACCACGGACTGTTGCATGAAAGTAGCACGCGTCGTCCTGCTGGCTTTGATTGGTTGCTTTTTACCTTATCTGGAAAAGCAAGTCCCAATATCTTAAAGGGGGATATGGCGGGTGTTCGACGTCATGTCCCCCGCGAAGTCTTGCTACTTCACCTTGACGATATCATCCGGTTTCCAGGTCTGGTCGAAAAACGCCTTCTTCGGGCCGTAGAGACGGAAGAGCGTGAACCAGCCTTTGCCGGGGAGCGTGGCCACCCAGTTCTTGCCCTCAACGGGCGACTTCGGACCGAAGTAGATGTCGAAGCTGCCGTCTGCGTTCTGCACAGGTTTATCCATGTCATTTAGCGATGGAAAAGGCTGGCCATTGTCGAGACCGGAGCCGGTGATCGGGTCATAGACGGTCACCGACCAGAAGAGGGCAACGGGGACGTCCTTGGGCACATGCAGCCTGTAGTGCTGGTCGCCACTAAAAAAATCGCCGTCGGCGTCGGTGTAGGCGGCAAGATACTTCGCGCCGACGTTTTCCATGCTGATCGCCATGCCCGGACTGGTGGAATAGGCATAAGTAAAGAAGGCGGCGCGCGTTGAGGTAGTCGAACGTGTCCGACGTGAAGGTGGCGTTAGACGGAAAGGCGTTGATGTAGTGTCGGTCGGGATACCACAGTTGATTCTTCAGGAGCGGCGACGGCGTGTAGGCGAGGACATGGCCCATGCGCGTCGCCGTGTGCGCCGCTTTGTCGAGCAACCCGCGGGCTTTGGCGTCGGGCGCAAACGGCTGGCCTTTGACGATCCCGAGCTGTGCCGCCATGCCACGCATATACATGTCGGCGGGGTCCACATACTCATGGTCGATGAATCGGGCCAGCATGTCGAACGCCGTGCCATCTTGCGGATAGAGCATATTCGCCGGCACGCCCGAGGCGTCGGGGAATTGCATCGGCTTGGCCGTTTCCTTCTTCCCGAGCGGATAAATCCGTGTCTGCTCCATCACCCGCACGGGTTCTTCGAGCTGCTTCGGGTCTTTGAAAAAGCCGCGCCAAAAGACGAACACGCCGTATGTGCCGGACCGGAAGGTCAAATAACCCGGCGGAACCTCGCCCGAGTAATCCGGCGGCAGAACAAGGTATTTGCCGCCCTCTCCCCTGTCCGGGCCGGGCAAGCCGACGTCGCCAGCCCACTTGCGCCCGTCAATCTCACCGACGGACGGGATCGGGCGCTGCCAGAAGTCATCGAGAATACCCTGCATACCCGGTGGCACTTCGATGACCATTGGACCGTCTTCTTTCAAGTCGAGATAACCCAGCGCGTAAATGACGTCCGAGTTCGGCGTCGTGATCAGCGTCTTGGCATTGAGCCCTCTGCTTGAAGATCGGCAGCACATTGTAGCCTTTGCCAAAGACCTTCTCCGAGCCTTCCTTCATGCCATACATGTTGAGCGCGGGCAGCGCCCATAGGTAGGTCTGCACCGCGCGCTCGAAAAA
Organism: Phyllobacterium sp. LjRoot231; assembly: GCF_964253365.1. Classification (NCBI taxonomy): domain Bacteria; kingdom Pseudomonadati; phylum Pseudomonadota; class Alphaproteobacteria; order Hyphomicrobiales; family Phyllobacteriaceae; genus Phyllobacterium; species Phyllobacterium sp. LjRoot231. The sequence goes on along the minus strand of NZ_CAXUQT020000001.1, from coordinate 1,818,361 downwards.
CAATTCCTCAAGCAGTTTTGGATCATTGGCCTTGGCGATATAGCCGTCTTCGAAAGGCATCGTCGCAAAGTCATCGTAATGCGATTGAGCCTGCGCCGGAGGGCTCGCGATGCTGAATGCCAGCGCAACAGCGGCAGCCATGAGACTGTGCAGGAGAGTAGAACGCATCGACGTGCCCCTTTTTGGTTGATTGATTGCTCACTTCACCTTGTCAACAACGGGTGGCGTCCACGTGCCATCAAGGATGGCTTTCTCCGCCCAGTAGGCACGGATATACAGCGAGAAGGTCCCCTCGGGCGCGGGCAGCCAGTTGTTTTCCTTGTCCTTGCCGGGCGATTTGGCACCTGCATACAAAGTGAGTGAACCGTCCGGGTTGAGCACGAGGTTCTTGTTCTTGGTTCCCAACGAATACCGCTTCAGCGGATTGTCGTGATAGAAATGTTCCGCGTTATACAACGTGACCGACCAGAACCCTTTGACGGGCGGTGTCTGGCCTTTGGCGAAGGTGACGCTGTAGAGATTGGTTCCATCGAGTTGCTGGCCGTTGATGTCATTGTCGGTGTAGATGTATTTCGTCTCTTCCGGCCGGTTTTCGTAAATGTTCGACTTCGCTGTCCCGGTCCGGTTGAGATAGTCGGTCCCCCACTTCGCATTGTTGACAGGCGAGTTCCAGCCGTTGCCTGCCGCGCGGCCGATGTTGACCCATTTAAGATACGCCGGCAGCACCTCGGTATCCGTAGCGACCGCGGTTTCCTTGAGCGTCTGCATGGTTGCCGGGTCTTTTTCGGCTGCCTCCAGCACACTGCCGATCCATCTGTAAAGGGCCTCCTCGCCCGGTAAAGGCGGCACCTGCTTCATCACGGCGGGCAATTCGTTGAAGAAGGTTTCCGGGTTCACCCATTTGGTCTCGCCCGAGCCCGAGGACTTCTCCGCGGGGAAGTGCGGGAGCTTGCTCCAGTCCTTGATCTTCATCTTCCCGTCGAACTGCGACAGCGGGTAGAAATTGATCTGGCTCAGCACTGGTTGGATGGCCTTACGATCTTCCGCCGTATCGTCCAATAATATGCGCGGAATGGCAAATGCCAGTTGCGTGGACGAATGCACCACTGCCGTAATGCCGGATGGAGTCTCGCCCTTCCAGTCCGGGCCAACGACCATGTAGAAGCCGGGTTTGGTGCCGTAGGCCTGGCCGATCTCCGAAAACTCGTCTGTGCGTGCGTCATACAGAGCGTAAACCCAGAAGCGTTCGCCGAAGTCCGGCACCTGGAAGACAAAAGGCTCCTTGTCGAGCGGCAGAAAACCGGGGCCGTAGACGACGTCCTGGTTCGAACAGGCGATGACACGCTGGTCAGCAGTTACGTAGTCGGTCAGCATCGCGATTCCACCATAGGCAATCGGCACGACGCCGCCGACCAGTCCCGGCTCGGGTGCCTTGGAGAAAGCCAATGCTCGGTTGGCGTTGGCGACGAGCGGCCATCCCCAGAAGTAGGCCATTTGACCGACCATCTGGACGTACTCCTTGGTCATTGTATTGCCCGCCGCAGGGCCGGGAACTTCGGCGGCGGTCTGTGGGATCGGGAACTGCTGTGCCTGCGTACTGCCCCCTAGCATCGAGAGGAAGACAGCAGTCGCGCAGGCGGTGGATTTGAGATGCTTCATAGCCGGTTTCATGTGGCGCTCCTTCACTTGGCGAGGAAATCCCAACACTGCTGGCAGAAATTGATTTCACACTGACGCGCGGCTTAGTTTGCGGCGGTATGCCAGGCAGGATGTCAGCTGTGTTGCTTCTTTTGAAGTACGTAACAGTTACGAGCCTCAGCCTACCCAATTAGCCGCCAGCAATGGGGAGTGTGTAATGCCCACATGCAACGTTTCCCCCCCATTCCCCACAGGTACGAAGTGGCGCGAACGGCACCGATCGCAGATCGCTGATCCTTCCCGCCTGCTCTCAGCGGATGGGCTTCGCTATCCGCTTCCGGCATGTGATCGACTTACGACCGAGTAAGGTTGCGATTTGGCCCGTCCATACATTTGGGGACGTGCATAGGGTCTCACTAAATCTCGATGACGAGCGTGGGATTGAATAGCGAATTCTCTTCGTTATAACCCCTTGGATTGCAGATGATTCGCGTATGCCCGACGACATAATCCACACTGTCGTGCGTATGCCCGTGAACCCAAAGTTTCGGTCGACCCTCCTCGATCAGCTCGCTTAGATCTGACGCGAAGGCTGCGGTTAACAGATCGCCGCGAAAACGTGCTGGCACCGAAAGCATGTGGGGTAGATGATGTGTGATGACAACCGTCTCGCCGTTGAACGACGTAGCCAGAGCAGCTCTCAGCTGGGCTTTGGAGTGCGAATGCATGGATACCGTCGATTCCGGCATGAGACGCCTCCAAGGCCGCTTGCTGAGCGAAATCCGCCTGTAGTCTTTCATACTCGTTCGCGCATGATACATCGCCATTTCCTGATTGCCTTGAATCCGGAAATCCGTCCATAACGTTGCGCCGACAAAACGGACGCCGTCGATTTCAACGCTGTCGTTCTCGAGAAAATGGACGTCTGGAAACTGGCTTGCAAGCAGCCGTGCTTCTTCGAGCCCTTCCGTGATCGCTCCGGCATAGAATTCATGATTGCCGGCCACGTAGATCACGGGCATCCGAGGCGCGACGTACTTCCCCAACCATTCGGTCGCGTTCCCAAAGCCCCGGTGGATGTCACCAGCCGCAATGCAAACATCAGCGACGTCAGGAACCTGCGGCGGACGCACGAAGCGATCGAACTCGAGGTGCAAATCGCTGATGATCCAGAGCTTCATGATGATCCTGTGCCCGCCACTGCTGGCCATGTCATCGCAATTTCAAGAAAAGTAAATGTATTTTTCAACAGTCAAACAAAGTGCGCGTTATACCTCCCTACCGACATTTTCGACGGTCAGACGAAGTGCGCGTTAAACCTCCATACCTACATCTTCGACAATTACTCGAAGTGCGCGTTAAACCTCCATACCTACATTTTCGACAATTATACAAAGTGCGCGTTAAACCTCCATACTAAATATCGCTAGCGGTCACACAGAGTGCGCGTTATATCTACACAGCGTAAGTGACTATATTCCGCATTAATCGTATAATTGAACACTGTTCAAAAATATATTTGTTGGGACTCCGATGCTTGCTTTTACAAAAGGCTTTTTTTGCGTATGCTTTGGCTGATGATTCGATGAATACTGGAGGCAACTAATGTCAAGCCTGAGGATCAAGAAGTCCACAAAGCCGAGCGCGAGGTGGCAAAAATGGCAAGCGATAACCACACTTGATGACCGCGATGCAGCGTTTGACGAAGAAATCGAGAGTCTTGAGCGTCTTGTCGCCGATCTTAAGCGCATTCGCTTCAGCGATTTTCCGACGTCGTCAGACATCGAGAAGATGCCAGTGATTAATCATTGGGAAATGTCCCGAACGATGGTGCCGTGCTTAGTTGGAACTGTCCGGAAGCACGCCGTCGGCCGCCCGGGTGTGGAAGTGACTTCAGAGCTTATCGTCTTTGCGTTTGATAAAGGCTTCGCGAGAACTCTCTCAGGCTTCTATGCACTCGGGCCCGAAATCGACGACCCTCTCACAGAGGAGAAGCTTCCGAAATGATAACAGTCGACGACGCCGAAAGTTTATATGCTGACCCTCGTCTCCATGCGGAAATCGAGTGTCTAGACCGCCTAGTCGCGGATTTAAGGCGCATTCGCGATGGCCCGCTTCCAACGCCGGCAGAGATCGAGACGATGCCAATGATCAACAACTGGCAGCTAGCAGCAAGAACGCTGCCGTGTTTAGTCGGTACGATCACTGGTCATCCAAAGATCGGGATGACGGTCAACAGAGACATGAGTATGACAAGCGACCTTTGGGTTCATGCGCCAAGATACGGGTTTGCGCGAACCCTTTCACGGTTTTATGCGCTCGGCTCACAATTGGGCGACAGTGAGAACTGATCGATGTCAAAGTCCAATCTATCTGATCCAATTGCGATCCGTCTGCCCGAAAATATTCTGGCTGACATTGAACAGGTGGCTGAGACTTGTGACAGGCCGCGCAGCTGGGTGATGGTAAGGGCGTTAAAAATGTACCTCGCCGGCGAAGGTGCGGACATCCTTGCCGTCAGGCGGGCCCGAGATCAGGTTGCAGGTGGCAACGTCCATGACATCGATGATGTGTTGGCCGAGATCAACGAGATCATCAACCGCAAGGAACCTCTCAAGTAGGCCTGGGTCCATGTGCGCGGATCGCTGCGAAAAAAATAAAACTGGTGCGACGGAATCTTTGGAAGCCGCTCGCAGGAGAGGCAAAAGCGCTGTTGCTGATATCCTAAGTGGTGACGACATGCTCACCGCCGAAGAGTTTTCCAAAATAATCGGTGCAGCCCGAGCGACGGTAAATAATAAAAGGCAACGACATCAGATTCTTGGTTTAGATGGACCTGTCCGTGGATATAAGTACCCGCGATGGCAGCTTGATGCCAATGGGAAGCCGTTTCCTGAAATCCCTGATCTGTTTGACCGACTCGGTGGTGATGCGTGGGAGGTATACAGATTCCTTATGCAGCGACATGCAGAGCTTGACGGGCTGTCGGGCAAGGATGCTCTTCATAAAGGCCAAGGCGTCAAAGTCATTGACGCTGCGGAGAGCGTTGCGCGGGCGTTCAGCTGAATGCCTTGCAAGATATAGTTGCACTTCGCTGGCGTTGAAATCAGTATCGCAGCCTTGCGCCGACATCCAGACTGGGAAGGCTATACTCAGTTCGTTATACGATGATGATCAACTGCCATCTTGCTCTTCCAGGTGGTCTTATTTGGTCATGCGCTTGATTCCGTCGGCGCGCAATTCGCCATTGGGGCCTACATGGCGATAAAGCGTCTGCCTGGATATGCCGAGCTCTTTGCAAAGAGTTGCCACTGATGTTTCTGGATCCCCCATGGCTGCTTGCGCGAGGCGAACCTTAGCTGCCGACATCAATGGCTTACGCCCACCTATGTGGCCACGGCTGCGAGCTGAGATCAATCCCGCGACCGTTCGCTCTTTTATGAGTTCCCTTTCGTACTCGGCCAACGACGCAAATATGCCAAACAGAAGCTTGCCTTGGGACGACTGGGTATCAATCTGAAAGTGGCCACTAAGTATCTTTAGATTGATAGTCCTGGCCTGCTGCCGGTTTCATAGACACTGAGTTAAGGTGTTCTGCATGAAACCGGAGAGTATGAATGCAAAGACGGAAGTTCAGCCGCGAATACAAGCTTGAAGCGGTGAAGTTGGTGAAGGAGCGTGGCGTGGCTGTTGCGCAGGCTGCCCGCGACCTTGAAGTTCACGAGAATATGCTGCGCAAATGGATCAGGGAGCACGGCTCCGATCCGGTCCAGTCCTTTCCAGGGCATGGACAGATGAAGCCGGAACAGCTTGAGATCGAGCGGCTACGTCGTGAGGTCGCGAAGCTGAAGGCGGAGCGCGATATCCTAAAAAAGGCCGCGGTGGGTTCAACCGGTCAACGCAACATCTTCGGCGAGTTTATCAGCGGGCGATCGAAAGCCAAGTGTCTTGCGAGGTCGAGTATTCAGTCGCATCGCGACCGCGTCCAGATCAGCCTGGCTATAACCTAACAAGCTGGTCCCCTTCGGAAAATATTGTCGCAGCAATCTGTTTGTATTCTCGTTGGTGCCGCGCTGCCACGGACTTTGAGGGTCGCAGAAGTAGACCTTCACATTCGTTGCCAGGCTAAATCGCTTGTGCTGCGCCAATTCGCTACCACGATCCCAAGTCAGACTCATCATCAAGTTCTCGGGAAGCTTTAACGCCTCTCTGGTCAAAGCGCCGACGACGCTGTCGGTGTCCTTTCCAGCCACATGCACAAGAACAATGTACCGGGATTTCCGCTCGACGAGAGTCGCAATATGGCTGTTGGCACTTCCAGAAAGAAGGTCTCCCTCCCAGTGGCCAGGAACTGCACGATCTTCAACGTCAGCAGGTCGCTCCCGGATCGAAACGGCGTCAATAATCTGACCGCGTGGCTGACCTTGTGTCGTCGATTTCCTGCTACGTCGCATCATGCGGTTCGTTCGCAAGTGCGCGAGCAGTTCTTTCTTCAGGACACCGCGAGCCTGAATGAAAAGGCTTTTATAGATCGTCTCATGAGACACGAGCATCGTCTCGTCGCAGTGGGAGAATTTTACTTTTAGCCATCCAGCGATCTGTTCAGGGGACCACTGGCACGCCAGTTTCCCGGCCACGATAGCACACAATGCCTGGTTCCGGGTCAGCAGGCAGGGTTTGGGACGGCAAGCCCGTTGCCAGGCGCGTTCGTCAGCTCTTACCGCTCGATAGTGCCTTCGTCCGTCATTACGGTTGATCTCACGGCTTACCGTGGATGCTGACCGTCGTAACCCTGCAGCTATGCTGCGAACGGACATGCCCGCAGCCAGCCCCCTGGAAATCTCTTCGCGTTCATATAAACGAAGTGACCGCGAGGATCGTTTACGATCCGTCGGCTGAATTCCACCTGTCGCGGACAAGACGCCGTGAACAGAGCCTGCATGTTTGCCGAGCGCACGCCCGATATCACTGAGAGACTGGCCATCTTTCCAGCGTTGCCAAAGCTCTTTCTTCTGTTGTTGCGTTAAACCTGGTCGACCTGTTCTCGCCATCGTGAGCCTCCGGATGCTTCATGAAATCAATCATGTTGCGTTGACCGGTTGAACCCACCGCAGCCTACTTTGCAAGGGACGCGATATGAAGTTCGCATTCATTGCAAAGCACCGTTCGATCTGGCCGGTGGCATGGCTCTGCGAAGCGCTGGGGGTTTCCCGTTCCGGCTTTCATGCCTGGCTCAACCGCTCGCCGAGCGACCATGCCCTCTACGACGAGGTTCTGTTGGACAAGATTGGGCAGAGTTTCAAGTCCAGCGACAGAACCTATGGTGCCCGGCGTGTCTGGCATGATGTGCTGGCTGAAGGGTTGTCGTGCGGTCTTCATCGCATAGAGCGGCTGATGCGTCAGAATGCGCTCAGAGCGAGGCCGCGTCGGCGCGGTCTGCCGAAAGATGCTGGCGACCGATCTATCATCATGCCCAATGTCCTGGATCGCCAGTTCGAAGCCGACAGACCGAACCAGAAATGGGTGGCCGACTTCACCTATATCTGGACGGCCGAGGGTTGGCTTTATGTTGCCGCCGTCATCGACCTGTTCTCACGCCGTGTCGTCGGCTGGTCGATGAATGCGAACATGACGGCGCAGCTCGTCACCGATGCCCTCATCATGGCGATATGGCGCAGAGGAAAGCCGGATGCGCTGTTGCATCATTCCGATCAGGGCAGCCAATACACCAGCGAACAGTTCCAGCGCCTGATGGGCGATCACGGCATCACCTGCTCCATGAGCAGATCGGGGAATGTCTGGGACAACGCAGCGATGGAAAGCTTCTTCTCATCACTGAAAACGGAGAGAACGGCACGAAAGGTTTATCGGACAAGAAATGATGCAAGGGCGGACGTGTTCGATTACATCGAGCGCTTCTACAACCCAAGGCGTCGCCACTCGACATTGGGCTATCTCAGCCCGAACGATTTTGAAACCAAGGTGGGATTAGCTTAACCTCGTGTCCGAAAAACCGGCAGCAGGCCACTTCGCCCGCAAGCTTCAAAGTGCCGCTCTGTTCGTCGTATCGGACTTTGTTGAGCTTCCTCATATGCATTTCACAGCCCTTTACAGCAAAGATAAGCTCACCGGCGGTCTATATCGTCTCTATTTGGGGACAAATCACCTTTCGATCCAGTTAATATGAACCAAACAACCCATGCACATCCGGCTGCTTCCAAAATCTTGAGAATTATAGACAGCCACATTGGTAGTGCCCCCGGTCGCCAATCAACCTTTGCAGATACTACTCCCCAGCGCAGACCTTTTCAAACATACTCGTCTCCGGCAGCCGGGATGCATTACGAGGCCAATAAGCAACGATTTCTCGCGGCTATGTGATGAATTTTCCGATGCTTATGATTTCCTGCTGATCGCGGTTTCGAACATGCGCCTTTGGGGGGGAACGTTCGAAACGAGCCTTCGCTACCATAACCCCAGAGCGGACATTGCTCCGGCTCGCATTTTTGTCGTGGGTAGGCAGATTGCGCGTCATCGTTACATGCCCCACGGCGTGCCATGGCTTAGGTGGTTTCAGAATTCTCTGAGAATGCCCTGATCGCGTCCTCCAAATCATCAAAAATCATGACGGGACCGACTCTGGCCACGACGCCTGAACGTTCCAATATTTCAAGCGGCTCGCTGTGCAGTTCTACGATACCGAATTTCAGGCCATGCTCCCCGGCGAGGACGCGTATGTCGTCGAGCATGGAGGCTGCCGTGCTATCCATCTGGGCGGCCGCTCCCGCATCGAAGATGAACCACTTTGTGTCCGGAGATAGTTTCGCCATGACATCTTCAATGCGTCCTTTGACGTAGTCTGCGTTGAAGAACAACAAACTGCCCTGGAGAAGATAGATGGCCAGCCCGGGAACTGGCTGCGCTTGCGCGTACCGATGGAGCTTGTAGAACCCGTCGCGCCCCGGAATGCGACCCAGCATAGCGTCGCGCGGTCTCAAGCCTTTCATAAGCAGATAGAGCAATGTAGCGCCAACAGCGATGATGACTCCGTTCAGGACGCCGAGGCCAATGACTCCCGCGATGCTGACAAGCGCAAATGAAAACTCGATCCGGCTGATCCTCCATAACTCCCTCAGGGTATGCAGGTCGATCAGGCTGACTGCAGCGGAAGCGAGTACGGCGCCTAGTGCCGGCTTCGGGAGGATAGCCAGCGCATCGCTAAGGAACACAACCGCGAACGCTACCGCAGCTGCGGAAACAAGACCGGCCAATTGCGTCTTGCCGCCCATCAAATCATTGATTGCAGTGCGAGAATCGGATGCGGTCACAGGGAAGCCGCCGAACAATCCGGAGGCGAGGTTTGCTCCTCCAAAACCCAACAATTCGCGATTGGCATCGACTGGATATCCATTTTTCGCGCCGAAGCTGCGGGCGGTCACGATGCCCGCCCCGAAACTCACAATCAGCACAGCCGCCGAGCCGAGAATGAGGTTGCCGATGGAGACGCCTTGCGGGATCGGCAGTGCCAGAGAGGGTAGCTGAGAGGGAACCTCACCAACAACAGATATTCCCAATCCCGGAAAGTCAAATAAAGCTGACAGAGCGGCGGCGAGTCCCATGGCAACCAGTGGTCCTGGAACAGCTGGAAGCCATGCGCCTAGAAGCCGGAGCAGGATGAACAGCCCGATGCCCAATGCCAGGGAGGGCCAGTGAATCAGCCCGGCTTTTGCTGCAAGTTCAATCAGGGGCCTGAACAGACCGTCGCTCTCGATCTTGACGCCGGTGAAGCGACCCAGCTGGCCGACAAGGATCGACAACGAAATACCCGTCATGAATCCGGTCAAGATCGGACGTGACAGGAAGTTGGCGATGAAGCCAAGTCGAAGGACGCTTGCGAGGAAGCAAAGCAGGCCGACAATAGCGGCTATCGCAGCCGATGCCACGATTTGTTCATCGGTTGATGACAGGCCGAAAGACAAGAGAACTGCCGCCAAAACCGTCACCGTGCCCGCGTCCGGCCCGACAATGAGCTGCCGCGACGAGCCCAATAGGGCATAGCCAAGGAGCGACATGATGCTCGCGTAGAGACCGACCTCCGGCGGCAACCCGGCAAGGGCGGGGTAGGCAATTGCACTTGGCAATCCGACTGCGGCAATGGCAAGCCCGGACGTGACATCATAGCGGAGCCATTCGGGCCGATATTCTCTTAAGCTGGATATCAGGGGCAGCGTCGGCATAGCGTCGTGTATCCATCATCGGGGCGGCGCTATCACGGAAGAGATGATTGCGCATCGCATTCCAATTTGCGCAACGTCAGAGAATGCAGGCTTGCACAGGCCTAATGCGGGCGAATTTCGCCCCAGCTGATAAAAAGACCAACATCTCCCGGCATTCCATTTGGCCATTCGACGATCATGGCCGTCAGACGATAACCGGCTGGCTTCATATTCTGCTGCCACAATTCAAACAGTTGTCTTGGGACACCCGTCAGTGTTTCTGGCCAATCGGGCTCACTGTTGTTAATCGCCCGACCCGTATCCGTGCAAAGCTCGACGGGAAATTGGAGGACCATAAGTTCGGTTTTACCCTCCTCGGCGGCCTGTCTTACCTGGGTCCTGAAGCTGACTCGCATCTCTTCGGTAATCGTCATCGGACGTGATAATTTGTCCATCAATTTCTTTCGGGCATCCTCCGCGTCCTTCATGCCGCCGAACGCCTTCGATGCCCGCGCCGTGTCAATTTTGTCTGCGTATGAACGCAATTCCTCGGCCGACATGAACAGATTGGGCTTTGCGCTCTCCGCGCTTGTCTCGCTTTGCTTTGTCATAACTCCTCCCGATACTTCCCAGCACATTCGTGGTCAGTTTCGAAGGCTACACGTCAGAAATGCCCCGATACTGGACCAGGCTATTGACTTTGGATCGTATGACTTTCCTCCGCAAAAATGATACCATGTTTTCGCTTGTTGGCCAACGGTTGGCATACTGCGGGAGGGGCAGATGAAACTAGACGTGGACTTTGACAAGAAGCATGAAATCGAGGTTGGATCGGGTGGCAAGGTAAAATTCAGATTCCGCGATATTGCAGTGGAATCCGGAAAGGCCGTGTCTCTCAAGAAAGACTTCGACCCGGGTTTCACCGGCGGCTATGATGACAAGGCCGGGGCGCTTGAACAGGTGGCTTCAAACGTCCAGCGTCTGTCTGCCATGCAGGAGCTCCTTTATGCTCAGGACACCTACGCCCTGCTCATGATCTTTCAAGCAATGGATGCGGCCGGAAAGGACGGGGCGATACGGCACGTCATGTCAGGCGTCAATCCGCAGGGGTGCCATGTCACAAGCTTCAAGTCGCCGTCAGCCGAAGACCTGGATCAGGGTTATCTATCGCGGTCTTTTAAGGCGCTCCCGGCGCGTGGCATGATCGGCATATTCAACCGATCCTATTACGAAGAAGTCCTTGCTGTGAGGGTTCACCCGGAATTTCTCGAAAAGCAAAAGCTTCCACCCCTGGCTGGAGGTGGAGACATTTGGCAGCGTCGGTTCAAGGAAATAAACAACTTTGAAAAATATCTGCGTCAGAACGGCACTATCATTCTGAAATTCTTTCTCAATCTTTCCAAAAACGAACAAAAACGCCGCTTCCTCGCGCGGATCGACGAGCCGAAAAAACATTGGAAGTTCTCTGCAGCGGACTGTGAGGAACGCAAATATTGGGACGACTATCAAAAAGCGTTCGAGGATATGCTCGAGCATACCAGTACGGATTGGGCTCCGTGGTTCGTCATTCCGGCCGACAATAAATGGTTCGCTCGGCTTGCAATCTCGCAGGTGGCATCGGCGGCTCTCGAGAGGCTTGATTTGAGCATGCCCAAGAGCAGCGAGCAACGGAAGGAGCAGTTGATGGAAATCCGTGGCCAACTTCTCGCTGAACTAGATTGATGGCGAGATGGCAACGAATGGCGTGATGGGACACAGGCCCATATTCCATGGATGAAGGCGACCGTTAGCGGGAGTATCAGGGAGCAGGTGCGATGAAAACACGACGATTTTCTGCCGGTTCACTAGCCTTAGCCCTGTTTCTACCGTGCTTCGGCAACCTCGCGCTCGCTAAAGCGCCGACATTCGTTAAGCTTCAAGAGATGTGCCGGAACGCAAAAGATCCGCTGCAATATGGATACTGTGTCGGATTTGTCGAGGCCATCGCCTTGCGTATTGCTCGTGAAAACAAGCACTGTACTTTCCTTCAAAACTTCATCGATAACACAAACGCGAATACTGCGCTTCCCGATGTAATCAGTGATCTCAATCCTAAAGAGTATTCCAATGACGCATTTGGAGCCGTGGAAAAATTCTTCTACAGCAAAGGGTGCTAAGCAGCTTCGTTCGGGTATTGTCGCCAACCATAGCCGTGCCTTCTAATGGAACAAAAAGAGCCCCGCCACCCTTTGCGGACAACGTACCTCCCGTCCATGAGTTGTCAGCCCCACCTCCTGAATCAGGATGAACGAAATGACCACTGCCCACCATTCAGGATGGTTTGAACAACTGCGACGCTGGGCCAAAAGCATCAAGCGAGATGTCCATGCGCTCTATTTCGCTGCGCGCGACAGACGCACGCCTTGGTATGCCAAGGCGCTTGCCTTCGTTGTAGCAGCCTACGCCTTGTCGCCGATCGATCTAATTCCCGACTTTATCCCGGTCATCGGCTATCTGGACGATATTATTCTGGTGCCCCTCGGTATCCTGCTGGTTGTCCGAATGATCCCACCGGAAATTATGGCCGAATACCGGCACACCGCAGCTGCTATGGATGGCCGTCCCACCAGTCTGGGTGCAGCAATTGCGATCGTCATCGTATGGATTTGTGCCGCAGCTTTCACTCTTTGGCTCTTTTTGTCGTGGCGAAGGTCCTCGTGAGGTGCCTCGTACATCCATATTAGCTGGATATGGAGGCGTGGCATTCTGGAATGTCCTAAAAAGGTGCATAAATGACCTTTGCGCCACCCGCCGAACGCCTAAGATCGAGTTAGGTGCGCGCGGCCCCTCGGACCAGGGCGGCGCCCCATCCCCGGCAATAGCAAAAGGGCTCGACGAACATGGCCACCACAATCAAGATCAACGGGGTCGACCGAAGTGTCGACGTCGACGATGACACTCCGCTCTTGTGGGTCCTGCGTGACGTGCTCGGCATGACCGGCACAAAATTTGGCTGTGGCATGGCGCTATGCGGTGCCTGCACGGTCCATATCGACGGCGTAGCCACACGCTCCTGCATCACGACGATCGATAGCATCGGTACGTCCGAGGTTACGACGATCGAGGCGATCGGCGCGACATCAGCGGGCGCAAACATCCAGAAGGCCTGGCTTGATCTGGAGGTTGTTCAATGCGGTTACTGCCAGTCGGGCCAGATCATGTCGGCTTCGGCATTGATCGCCGATAATCCACATCCGAGCGATAGCGATATCGACGATGCGATGGCCGGGAATATCTGCCGGTGCGGCACCTATGTTCGCATTCGGGAAGCCATCAAGCACGCCGCCAAAACGGCAAGTCAGGGAGGTTGATCATGATCCTCGATCGCTTGAACTTCCTGACCGGACCTGAACCGGTGGAAAAAAGCGGGCTTTCCCGCCGCCAATTCCTGCAAGTGAGTACAGCTGCCGGTGGTGGCTTCCTGCTCGGACTGAACCTCCCCGTGGCAACGAGCAACGCCGAGGCTGCGGCTGGCAGCTTTGCGCCGAACGCCTTCATCCGGATTGATGGAGACGGTACGGTGATCCTGACCATGCCCTATGTGGAGATGGGCCAGGGTACGTATACCTCCGTCCCGATGCTGATCGCCGAAGAGCTCGAAGTGAGCCTGTCGCAGGTGCAGTTGGAACACGCTCCTCCAAACGAACACCTCTACGGAAATCCGCTCGTCGGCGGTGTGCAGGCGACTGGCGGCTCGACCACGATGCGTGCGGTTTGGCAGCCCATGCGCCAGGCAGGTGCGACGGCGAGAATCATGCTGGTCGCGGCGGCAGCCAAACGATGGGGGGTCGACCCCTCGTCATGTACCGCAGAAAACGGCGAAGTGCTTCATTCAGCCACGCAGCGCCGCGCGAAATATGGCGATCTCGCAGCTGATGCCGCGCTGCAGAGCGTTCCAGAAAACGTGCCTCTCAAACGCCGCGAGGATTTCAAACTTATTGGTACTCCAGCGAAGCGGTTGGACACACCGGCAAAGGTCAATGGCACGGCCATCTACGGCATAGATGTCAAACTGCCGGATTTGAAGTTCGCGACGCTCGCGCAGTCTCCAGTCTTTGGCGGACGCGTGAAGAGCGTGGACGATACCGCGGCAAAGGCCGTCAAGGGAGTACGTCAGATCGTGCGTCTCGACGATGCCGTTGCTGTGGTGGCCGACCACATGGGAGCGGCGAAGAAGGGGCTTGCTGCCCTCACGATCGAATGGGATGACGGACCTCACGCCAAGCTCAGCACTGACGACATCCTGCACGAACTGGAACAGGCGACGCTGACCCCCGGAGCTGTTGTCCAAAACATCGGCGATGTCGCCAAGGCGATGCAAGGCGCTGTGACCAAGATCGATGCGACCTACCACGTTCCATTTCTTGCCCATGCGGCACTCGAACCGATGAATTGTACCGTACACGTTCGCAAGGATTCTTGCGAAGTCTGGGTCGGAAACCAGGTCATCGCGCGCGCTCAAGCGACCGCTGCCGCGGTCACCGGGCTGCCGCTGGACAAGGTCGTGGTGCACAATCATTTGATCGGCGGCGGCTTCGGCCGCCGGCTGGAGATCGATGGCGTCACCCGTGCCGTGCAGATCGCCAGGCAAGTGGACGGTCCGGTCAAAGTCGTATGGACCCGCGAGGAAGACATCCAGCACGATATGTACCGGCCCTTCTTCTTCGACCGGTTCTCGGCGGGCCTGGATGCGCAGGGCATGCCTGTCGCGTGGAACCATCACCTCGCCGGCTCGTCTATCCTGGCGAGATGGTTGCCGCCAGCGTTTCAGAACGGCTTCGACCCCGAAACCGTCGATGGCGCGGCCAATGCTGTCTACACGTTTCCGAATATGCACGTCGAATATACACGGGTTGAGCCCCCGGCTATCCCGACGGCTTTCTGGCGCAGCGTCGGGCCGTCGCACAACATTTTTGTTGTCGAAAGCTTTATCGACGAACTTGCTGCCGCAGCGAAGAAAGACCCGGTCGAATACCGGTCAGCGCTGCTCGAAGGCGCCCCTCGCGCCAAAGCTGTCCTGGCATTGGCTGCAGAAAAAGCGGGATGGGGAAGCACGCTGCCGCAAGGGAGCGGCCGCGGTGTGTCAGTCCAGTCCGTCTTCGGGTCCTACATGGCACATGTTGCCGAGGTCGAGGTATCGAAGGATGGTAGCGTTCGCGTCCGGCGGGTTGTCTGCGCGGTCGACTGCGGCACGGTCGTTAATCCCGATATCGTGCGTGCGCAGGTCGAGGGTGCTGTGAACTTTGGCATCACGGCGGCGCTCTATGGCGAGATCACCCTCAAGGACGGGCGTGTCGAACAATCGAATTTTGACACCTACCAGATCCTGCGGATGAACGAGGCGCCCACGATTGAGGTCCACATCGTCGAGAGCAACGAGGCACCGGGCGGCATGGGCGAGCCGGGAACGTCGGCAATCGTTCCGGCAGTCAGCAATGCCATCTTCGCTGCCACGGGAAAGCGCTTGCGCAAGATGCCGATCGATGCATCTCAGTTAAAGTCGGGATAAAAGGACGCGCGGTGCGAGGTGCTAGGCGAAACCATACTGAGCCTTGATGTGATCGGCAAGACGCAGAGTCAGGGCGACAATTGTCAAAGTCGGCATATCATTGCCACATGTCGGGAAGACCGAACTGCCAGCGATGTGCAGATTGTGCATGCCGTGGACTTTGCAATTCTTGTCCACCACACCAAGGCGCGGGTCAGCATGAATACGCGTAGTTCCCATGTGATGATTGCAGCCAATAATCGGAAGCTGCAGCCCTGTGTCTGCCTGCTCCAGATCAACACGCCCCATACCCGAAGCTTCGAGCTGGCTCTTCATCAATCCCAGCATTCGCAAATGGGTACGTTTTTCCAGATCGCCAACCCGCCAATTCAGCTCGGCCCGGTTGAGGCCCAGGCCGTCGCGTTGCCGCGAAAGGGTGACACGGCTCTCCCGGTCCGGAACCGGTTCAACGACACTCTCGATCTGGAAATAATCCGATTTCGCAGCGAGCTTCAGCCTCCTGTAGAGCAACGACGCCATCAGATTTGGGCTGCCACGCGCAACGGTCGCAAACGTTCTCAACTTGATGTCGCGGTAGTTCTTTAACCGAATGGCGCTGTAAAGTTCATGGAAGCGCTCGGTAACGTCGCTGTCTTCCCCCGCCCGGCACGCGCGGAAATAGGTGCGGCACTGGACCAATTTTTCATGCCGCTGAACCTGTTCGGCCAACCCGAAATGTGCACTGGCGCTGGTACCATCCACCGCAAGCTCGGGATTGTGATAGGTATGCCGTGCATCGTAAAAGCGGAAAGCGGTTGCATTGCTTGACGGTATCATCTGTCCGTGGCGGATGCGCGGGTGTTCCATGAAATAGCGGCCGACCACGTCATGCTGGTTGCCGAGTCCCTGTTGGGCAACCTTGTTGGAAAGCAGCATGAGGCGGGCATTTTCGACTCCGCCCGCGGCAAGAATCGTACGTTTCGCCCGCACGAAAAAAGTCTTCTGTGTCGAGGTTGCGACGTGGACGCCTGTCACGGTAGTGGCGTCATCGTTCGTCGCGATCTCGGTCACGTTGGCGTTGAGCAGCACCTTCGTCGTCCGGGCCGCCGCCAGAGATGCATGATAGTCGCGGCCAAAGCGCGCCGGCGGGCTAAACTTGCTCACGATTGTCTCAAGCGACCCATCGTTCAGCTCCAGCAGCTGAACCTGTTTGACGGAAAGGTGTTCGCGCCAGAATTGCGGTTCAAAGCTGTGGTCATTGACCTTAACAAGGTCGTTTGCACGGTGATAGAACTGTTCGACCTCAGTCAGATCGAACGGCCAGCCGCTGTTTGGTACCCAATCCCTTCGCTCGAAATCAATGTCTATAAACGGACGTATCCAGCCACCCCAGCAATTGGAGCTACCGCCCAATTGCCGCGTCCTGCTGGCATGAAGATCGTAAGCGAGGCCAACATTTTCGCTCCGGTAGAGGGCTTGCGATGCAGAATTAAATTTGAGCCCGCCGCCTTCAAGGACGCATGTCTCAATGCCGCGTCGCGCAAATTCGAGAGCAAGTGTGATACCCGCGACTCCGCCGCCGATGATGCAGATTTCTGCATCCAGAACAGACCCGCTTGGAAATTCTCTGGCATCGATAAACATTGGCGTTACAAGGCCCCCTTCCCCCTGGAGTACTCTTGTAATCATGCGTTAGAACCGGCCTGAGAAAAATGCGCCGCGTTGGGTAGCCGGCGCAGTCTTTTGGTGGAACACCCCCGTCATTTGATTGCTATTTATAGTCCAAAGGTGATGTGTTGTTCGCTTTGGTCACCCCGCGTCGCCTCGTGAAACCGCTCCCCGCTAAAGCGAGGCATGGAGTTTATGTTTCAGCGGATACCCTATGGTCCGGTTCAGCGTCGAATTTTCATTACGGCAGATTTGAACGGTTGCTGGCTGCAACGACGTTTGATTGACTGCATAACCGGAAACTGGTGAGGGTTCGGGCTGTTCATCGGCGAATCCTCCTCCGATCGACGCAATCAAGACAGTGCAAAGTCCGACACTTCGAGATGTGTCGAAACACCAAACCGTTATCTTTTGCCCTGAAAAATCTCCAATTCAGACAAAACTGTGCGACACCTTGCGCCTAGCATCCAGGAGATAGCAAACGGCCTCGTTAGCTGCTTCGTAAATGAAGGATGTTGAGAATGCAGACCGAAAATTCAATGAGCGAACACAAATACCCGCTCAGTTATCCAACGATATCTCAACTTGATGATAGCCCGGACGTGAAGGTGGTTTACGCCGCCGTACTTTTTGCAGACATCAAAGGCTTCACGCGCTTTTGCCAGTCCGTTGATCTATCCACGGCGTTCCACACCCTGTCTGTATTTCATCAGCGGATGGCACGGGTCATTTCAAGCTATGCGCAAACCGTTACAACCAAGGCCGGAGATGAAGTCATGGCCGCGTGGTGTGGAGAACCCTCCATTGTAACGACGAAGGCGCTTCGATGCGGGTTTGCGATGCTCGAGACGATGAGAGCCTGGAACAACGAAGATTTTTCATCGAGACAGGCGCTGAATATTGGCATCGGCGTTCATGCTGGCCCGGTTGTCCTTGGCCGTATTCCTGGCGAAAGCCGAATGAGCGTGTTTGGCGATACGGTCAATACCGCAAGCCGCCTTGAGCAGATGACGAGAACCTATTCAACTGATCTGATTGCCTCGGATGAGCTGGTATCGACGGCGTATTCACGCACTCCATTCGAAGTTGGCCCCAGCCGTTTCTGCCCATCGGTAACAATCAAGGTTCGTGACCGAGCGGGATCACTTCCGATCCGCATTGCCGTGTGATGTTCCGGAGGTTTTCGCTGGCTGGCGCCTGGCAGACATGTCGGGGTCGCACGTGCTGGCCCCTCTCCGTTACGATTGTCGCTCTACGAGTTTGGCGAGTTGCTCCGCGACGGTGCCCCAACCGTCGTAAAAGCCCAATTCTTCGTGCGTGTTTCGATCGGCGTTGTTCTTGTGCATCACGTGGGCGACGTAGTCGGTGCCGAGGGGATGATCCTGTAACGTAATGATAGCCGTCATGAATGGCTGTTCTGCAGGTCTCCATCCGCCGACCAGAGAATTTGTGAAGACGATCCGTTCGAGATCATCGAGGGCGAGAAAACAGCCGCTCAGATGCGGCATGAAATCGCCGCCGTTCTCGCTGATCTGGGTCACGAATGCGCCGCCGGGACGGAGGTCCATCTCCGAAACCTTGCATTTGGCCGGCGCTGGAATCCACCATTGTTCGAAGCTCTCTGGATTCGTCCAGGCGCTCCAAACAACTGATCGAGGTGCCTTGATGACCCGGGATATCGTCAGGTCGAGATCTGGATTTGAAGATGGGATCATTTTGATTTTTCCTTTGTGCGGGCGGTGGCGACAAACTGCTCAAGCCTGTCGGTGCGGCCTTCCCAGAGGGCGCGTTGTCCGGACAACCACGCATCGACCGCAGCAAACTGTTTCTTCTCGATGACACACGTCCTCACGCGACCTTCCTTGCGCGTCTGGATCAATCCGCTGTCCTCGAGAAAATGGATGTGCTTCATAAAGGACGGTAGAGCCATATCGAATGGTCTTGCCAAGTCGCTGATGCTTGCAGGGCCTTTCCCCAGGCGGCCCAGCACGGCCCGGCGAGTGGGGTCGGCAAGCGCTTGGAAGATTCCGTTTAGCTGATCTGAATACTGTTCCATAAGGCTAAGTATCATGGCATAACACTTAGCGCAAGAGCTAACTATCAGAGGCGCAAAAGCCGTTGCAATACTCAGAGTTTCGCGAGGCTCCATTGCAACGCAGCCGTCGAAACGGGACTGTCCCAAAGATGCAGTCCTTCCTCGTCAAGCAGCGCCAAGGTGACAGAGAGACCGGCCATATCGAGCGAGGTCACATAGGTTCCTACCAGTGATCTCGCGACACTGATGCCTTTGGTTTCAAAAAGGCGACGGACGACATTGTAGATCAGGTAGAGTTCCGGCGTCGGAGTTCCCCCGAAGCCGTTCACCAGAACCAATGCACGGTCAGTATTTCGCAGCTCTATGTCTGCGAGGATAGTATTGCAGACCATGCTGGCAATCGTGTTCGCATCAGCCATCTTCTCGCGATGAAGTCCGGGTTCGCCATGAATACCGACCCCGACCTCCATCTCATCCGGTTCCAGTGTGAAGGTAGCACGTGCCGTGTCCGGAACGGTAACGCCACCGAGCGCGACGCCCATTGTGCGTATTTGCATGGTCAACCGGTCACCAAGCGCCTTCAATCCGGCCAGATCCATTCCGGCCTCGGCGGCAGCTCCAAGAATTTTCTCGACGACGAGCGTGCCGGCGACACCTCTGCGGCCAGAACTTCGCGCCGCGCCATGGGCCGCGATATCGTCGCTTATGATAACAGTCTCGATCCGGTGCCGCCCTGTCATAATCTCCGCGGCCATTTCGAAATTCATCACATCGCCGTCATAGTTCTTGACGATCAGCAGGCACCCCGCTCCGGTGTCCGTCTCTTCGATGGCGGCTACAATCTGGTCGGGCGTCGGAGAGGTAAAGATATGTCCGGTACAGGCAGCATCCAGCATGCCTTGCCCCACGAAGCCGACATGCATTGGCTCATGGCCCGCTCCCCCACCCGATATGATCGCAACTTTTCCTGGCGTAAGATGGCGCCGTCTGACAAACTTCCGGTCCGCACCGAACATGACCAAACGGTCATGGGCCGAGACGAAGCCTTCGAGGCTTTCGGCAACCATGGACGCAGCCTTGTTCATGAATTTTTTCATCGTGCCCCTCCACTGGCATCGACTTATTCAAGCGCGGCGCTTGACCTTACCACCAGGCCATCCTGAGGATAACGCTAATCTGAATTCCCCAAAAGCGTTGCGATCTTCTGGATAAAATCTGTAATCGCTTCGTCCACCAGTCGATTTTTCTTCTCGTCTCCAAGATCCGGGACCATCAGGGATAGCGACCTCAATCCTTCGGAACTGCCGAAATCCGGCAATTTTCCCGGATGCGCAACGTGATAGGCTTCGACAAACCGCCCCTGTTCCACCGGGCTGAAGTGGCAAACCCTGAAAATCGTCGCGAGGTGGCGCGCCGGTAGCGGTGTCGAATAGGCCGGGCTGGTAATCTGGGTAACGAAACTCCGGTGTTTGCCGAGCGCTGTGGCCAGACGCTGACGGGTTCCTGAAGGGCGATTGTCGATGATCTGGGCCAGAATGGTTTTGTAGGCCACAATGGGATCTTCCATAACGTCCCGCGCCATCTTAATTCTCCGCCGCCAGCGTGCCGTCAGCGTCGTTGAACTCGAGCCTCACATGACCCCGCAATCTAAACATTTCGGCCATCGATTTTTCCCTCGTCGAAATTATGTTCGACCAGTTCCTTCAATGCCGCGATCGCTTCCGCCGCACCAATTCCGTCGGCGCGGATTTTCAGGACGGAACCCTTCCGGATTTTGGCTCCCATAACCTTTACGATGCTTTTGCCATTGAGCCAGATGCTGTTTCCGTTCACCTCTATCTCGATCGTGCAGGGAAAGGATTTGGCAAGACGGGTGAAAATCACGGAAGGCCGGGCATGCAACCCGGTCCCGTGCACGACTTCGATTTCCGTCTGCCGCTGCGCCGTCACGCGATCCGCCTCCTGTATTCTCGCATCCTGCTTGTCGCTCATGAGGGCGATAGTTCCTCGGCTGTGGCGACCACTTTTGCAAGCGGCGCCCCACCGGACGCTTCCGCCGCGGCAATGACCGCGCCCTCGACCAGGGGTGCATTGCAGACGACGACCATGCCGGAACGTGGTTCGCCCAGCATTTCGATTGCCATTTCGCTGTTGGTCTCCGCACCGCCGAGATCGACGAAGACCGCAACTCCATGATCGGACCACGCTGCCTCTATAGCCTCAAGAATGCCCGCTGCGTTGGTGCCGAGACCTCCTTCTGCATTGCCTCCGCACCATGAAAGCGGCACGCTCTCGCCAACCATCTGGCGCACCATATCGGCAGTGCCTTTCGCCACGAGTGGCGAGTGCGAAACAATCACAATTCCCACATTTGCATTCTTGCCTTTCATGCCGGACGATACTCCTTCAGGTAGCGGCAAATAGCTGTCGTCAGGAGAGCACAGCTCGATGCCCCCGGATCGATATGGCCAATGGAACGATCTCCAAGGAACGAAGCACGTCCCCGCATCGCCTTCATGTCAGCGGTCAGTTGAGCAGATACCTCCGCCCTTTTGGCTATATTGATCAGGGCCGATTGCCTTACCATTTCAGTTTGAACGGGGTAAAGCACGTCGAGCAATGTCTTGTCACCCGCATGAGCGCGCCCGCGCCGGGCCACTGCATCGACCGCCTCTCCAAGGATGGTGGCGAAATCCGTCTCGTTTTCCCAGGTGCTAAGCCGCCGTCCGATCTCGATCAGCAAGGTCCCGTAAAGCGGCCCTGCAGCGCCGCCGACGCTCATGACAAGCGTCATCCCGATTGTCTCGATTGCCTGCGGCAGCGGCAGGCTGCAAAGCCTTTCCCGATCGAGATACACCGCCTCGCAACCACGCCGCATGTTGGTGCCATGATCCCCGTCGCCGATGGCCCGATCGAGCTCACACAGGTCATCAGCATGGATCACGATGACCTCGTGGCAGGCTTCGATCAGTCCCAGAATAAGTTCCCGATCAGTCTGCAACGAAGGAAGCCTCCCCTCGCGCCACTTTACCATCGATCACCTTTGCCGCAGTTTCGAAAGCAGCAGCGACAGCGATGGCTCCCGGATCAGCGACACCGGCGAGATCCCTTGCACCCACATACGATGCGCGGCCGGCGTTTGCTTTGGTCATCGCCATGGTGGCATTGGCACCCGCAGCGGCCGCCCGAGCAGCGTCAGGCAGCCCGCTTGCCGCCAGGGATCGCAACGCCGGATCGAGCGCGTCCACCATGGTTCTGTCACCCGGCTTGGCCCCGCCGTAAAAAGTCATGCGGTCAAGTCCTTCGAGCAGCGCACCCGGTAGATTGCCTGTCTCGGTCATTGCCTTTGCTGCGGCCGTGAAAAAGATGGAGAGCAATACACCGCTCGAGCCCCCCATGCTTGTCGCAAGGATACCGCCGATCGCTGCAAGCGTTTCCGCTCGGCCGGCAAGAGGCAACGACTTGATCTTGGCAAGGACGCCCCGCGCGCCCGCAGCAACTGTCGATCCCGTATCGCCGTCACCGGCACGGGCATCCAGACGATTGAGTTCCGTTTCCATCGACATAAGATGCTGGCAGATGGCCGTCACCATTTCTTCCGCCAGCGGATCGCGACTAGCCGCGGCAATGGCCTCTCCAACCGGGACCTTGGGCGCCGGAAGAACATTCAGGCCATGACGCAGAACCGGCGAAACCCAGGCGTGAGGATCGACGGTAAAGGCAAGTGCCACCTCACGTTCTGCGTCAAGCCGGATGAGCGACAGTGAAAAGCCGTTCATGTTGAGCGCCGTCATCATCGGCGATGGCCCGATCACCAGCTTCACCCGATCGGCAAGCGAGGACGCAAGAACATCATGGGCAATGAGGCTCATTTCCAGCGGCGGCACAGCGCCCAGATTATTGATCAACAGCGCATACTCACCCGTTCCCGGCAGAGCTGCCGCGAGGCGCTCCGCCATGATGGCGACGATCTTCTCGGCCTCCTGTAGTGCGATACGTTCGACCCCGGGTTCGCCATGAATGCCAAGACCAAGCTCGCCCTCGTCGGCGCCGAGGCGCTGCTCCTGCACCTGCCCCGGGATCGAGCACGTGGACAGCGAAACACCCAGCGAAACAATCTCGGCCGCCGCGGACGCGGCGGAGGCTGCCACCTCATCGAGGTTATCGCCGCGTTCGGCGAAAAACCCTGCGATCTTGTGAATGAACAGCGTACCCGCCACACCGCGCGGCTGGGCAAGGTCCGGAAGGGCGATGTCATCGGCGACAATGACCATCTCCACCTTGAACCCCTCGGCGCGCGCCCTTTCAGCGGCGAGCCCGAAGTTCAGCCGGTCGCCGGTGTAATTCTTGACGATCAGCAGGCACCCTTTCGGACCTGTAACGGCACGGATCGCTGTGAGAACCGCATCGACGCTGGGAGAGGCAAAAATTTCGCCCGAAACGGCGGCCGTGAGCATGCCCCTTCCGACAAACCCGGCATGGGAAGGCTCATGGCCCGCACCGCCGCCGGATACGACGGCGACCTTGGATTTATCCCAGTCCGCACGCACGATCACCTTGATATCCGGATAGCTATCCAGCCGCGCCAGCATTCCCGGACGACTCGTCAACAAAAGACCATCCAGCGCCTCGGTGACGATGTTTTCCCTGCGGTTGAAAAAGTGTTTCATCGGCATTTTCCAGTCTTTTCGCCTTTTACGCGTGTTGAACAAACAATTCGGATCGCGGGCAATCCTTCAAAACACCCGGTTCCCGTCCGCACCGAAATAGAGCGGATTCCTCAGTGCAAGACCAATCGGATCTCCTGGTTTTACCGGGAGACGCGGGTTGGCCAAGGTGATCAGCTTGCAGTCGCCGACCCGTATATGCAGGTGATTCTGATCTCCCAGATGTTCGACCCAATCGACGTGTGCATTGGCATCGCCGCCTAGCGTTATGTCCAGATGTTCAGTCCGCGCTCCGATCGTTCTTGTCCCTGCCGGGACCCTGCTGTCGGGCAAAAGGTTCGCCGGAAAAAGATTGATGTGCGGCTGCCCAAGGCGGGCAGCAACATGAATATTCGCCGGATTGCTATAGATTTCGCGTGGCGTCCCGATCTGTACCAATCGTCCCTCGGTGAGAATGCCGATGCGATCGGCCATTGTCATGGCTTCGATCTGATCATGTGTCACGTAGAGAAGCGTTGATCCTAGCTCTTTCTGAATGCGTTTCAGTTCCAGCCGAAGATCGGCGCGCAACTTGGCGTCCAGCGACGAAAGTGGCTCGTCCATGAGATAGATCGCGGGCCGGCGTACAAGTGCCCGGCCGATGGCGACACGTTGCATTTCGCCGCCCGAAAGCCGGGTCGAACGGTTTTCGAGCTTGTGATCGATGCGCACCATCCGCGCAACTTCCCGAACCCGCCGGTCGATCTCATCCTTGCCGAGACGGCGTGCCGGCGACCGCAGGGGAAAAGCGAGGTTGTCGTAGACCGACAGATGCGGATAGAGCGAATATTGCTGAAACACGAACGCGACATCGCGGCCGGCCGGTGCTTCTCTTGCCACATCATATCCACCAATAACGACGCGGCCGCGATCCGGCCGTTCCAGCCCGGCAATCAGGCGCAGCGTGGTGGTCTTGCCGGCTCCGGTGGGGCCAAGCAGGACGACGCACTCCCCGTCGGCGACTACCAGATCCAGATCGGAAACGGCATGGGTTTCACCGAAATTCTTGTTGATGCCTTGCAGGATGACTTCAGCCATGATGATGCTCCGCATAGCGGGATGACGGAACGGCCCTGCCGGATGTGCAGTCGAAGAGGGACAGTTTGTCGTAGTTGAGTTCAAGTCCCACGGTTTCGCCGATGCGGAAATTCTGGTCGGCCGGCACCCGCGCCTTGACCAGTCCCTTACCCATCTCCACGGCGACGATCTGATTGGTCCCGTGGTACTCGCTGCCGAAAACAGCACCGCGCAAGGACGAAGCAACGCTGAAACTTATATCTTCGGGACGCACCCCAAGCGCGAGCTCGCCTTCTGCAAGGTCCTGATGGATTTCCGGCACTGAAATATCCACGCCATCGACGACAACGGATCGCGCGCCCTTCTGCAGGCCAGACGTAAACCGCAGGAAATTCATCGGCGGCGAGCCGATAAAATCCGCGACATACATGGTCGCCGGACGATTGTAGATTTCCTGAGGCGTACCGAATTGCTCGATGATGCCGTGGTTCATCACCGCGATCTTGTCTGCCATCGCCATCGCTTCCAGCTGGTCATGGGTCACGTAGACTGTGGTGGCATGGATCCGGTTATGCAGTTCGCGTAGCTCGCGCACCATAAGGTCGCGGAATTCCGCATCCAGCGTGCCAAGAGGTTCATCCATCAAAAAGCACTTCGGACGGCGAACAATGGCCCTTCCGAGCGCCACGCGCTGACGATCGCCGCCCGCCAGACCCGACACCGACCTGTCAAGAATATGGTCGATCTGCAAGAGCTTTGCCGTCTCCTCGACGCGAGAGCGGATTTCAGTTTTGGCAACGCCTTGAGCAAGCAGGGGAAACGCTATGTTCTTGCGTACATTCATGTGCGGATAAAGCGCAAAGAGCTGGAAGACAAAAGCAATATCCCGCTCCCTGGCTCGATTGAAGGTGACGTCTTCACCGCCAAGGAAGATCTTGCCGCTGGTCGGCAGCTCAAGACCCGCGATCATCCGCAGTGTCGTTGTCTTGCCGCAACCCGACGGGCCAAGCAGGGCCAGGAACTCCCCATCGCGGACAACGAAGCTCGAATCCTCCACAGCACTGAAAGCACCGAATTCCTTGCGCAGATTTTCTATTCTGATCTCTGCCATCGCCTACTCCGGAAACTTTGAAACGACGATGAACATGAGGGTCCCAGCCAACAGTGTGACAAGCGACCAGGTATAAAAGATCAGAAGAAAAGGCTGGAACAGCATCAGGAATCCGAGGCCGATCAGAGCGGTCGCGATATTTTCCATCGGACCGCGTCTGAAAAAGAACGGCCGTTTTGGTTTCGCGGGTACAGGTGTTTGTGCCGTCATTTGCGTACAGCTCCAAAGGTGATGCCGCGCAACAGCTGCTTGCGCAGGAGGATAGTGAAAACGAGGATCGGAACGACGAAGATCGTGGTTCCGGCGGCAACCGCCGGCCAGTCCTGTCCGCCCTCGCCAATAATCGTTGGAATGAACGGTGGAGCAGTCTGGGCCGCACCCGAGGTCAAAAGCACCGCAAAGGCATATTCATTCCAGGCAAAGATCAGGCAGAAGATGGCCGTGGCGGCGATCCCGGTAGTCGCCTGCGGCAGGACAACCTTGAAAAAGGCCTGCATGCGCGTGTAGCCGTCGATCATTGCTGCCTCTTCGTACTCGCGCGGAATCTCGTCGATGAAACCCTTCAGGAGCCAGACGGCAAGCGAGACGTTCACGGCCGTGTAGAGCAGGATCATGCCCAGCGCCGTGTCAGACAGGCCAAGCTGCCGATACATCAGATAAATGGGGATTGCGACGGCGATGGGCGGCATCATTCGCGTCGAGAGAATGAAGAATAAAAGGTCCTCCGCGAGAGGAACCTTGAAACGTGAAAATCCGTAGGCCGCAAGAGTGCCGAGCGAGACGGCGAGGAACGTTGAGCCGAAGGCGATCACCAGCGAGTTCTGGAAGCGCGGCCAGTAATTCGAAGGCCCGGCGATGACCATGTTGCGGCTTCGCGTGATCTCATCACAGGTGCTCGTCGGAGCGCCAAGCGAAGCGATGTACTCGGAGGTTTGCCGCGTGCGCGTTGTGAACAGGTTGCAATAACCCTCCAGCGTCGGCTGAAACACGATTTTCGGCGGATAGCTGATCGAATCCGGAGGTGATTTGAAGCTGGTCAGAACGATCCATACAAGCGGGACCATCGTGATCACTGCATAGGCGATGACGATCGTCGCGGCGATACGCTTTGATGTGACGCTCGGCTCGACGACCGAATGGGCAGTATTGACAGAGCTCATCGCTGTTTCACCTTGTTGAGGGCTTTCACATAGATGTTGGCAAGACCGAACACCGCGACAAAGAGAATGATCGCAAAGGCGGACGCACGGCCGGTGCGCCAGCTTTCAAATGCCTCCCGCTTCAGCGTGATGGAGGCGACTTCCGTTGTCGAACCCGGACCGCCTCCCGTGAGAAGGGTCACCATGTCGAACATCTTGAAGTTTTCGATGCCACGGAAGAGCACTGCAAGCATGATGAAAGGCAGTGCCATCGGCAGCGTGATCGACCAGAACTGGCGCCAAAGCGAAGCGCGATCCACCTCTGCGGCCTCATAGATGTAGTCGGGGATCGACCGCAGCCCGGCCAGGCAGATCAGCATGACGTAGGGCGTCCACATCCAGGTATCGACGATGATGATTGCCCAGGGCGAAAGCCGGACCGAACCCAGCATTTCGAATGAGGACGGCGGGATACCGGTTAGGAAAGACACGATGTGATTGAAAAGGCCAATCTGCGGCTGATAGAGAAACCGCCAGAAATTGCCGACAACGGCTGGAGACAGCATCATTGGAACAAGGATGACGGTCGTCCAGAAAGCGTGCCCGCGGAACTTCCGGTCAATCAGATAAGCGAGAGAAAATCCGATCAGCGTCTGCAGCAGGATCGTCCAGAAGACGAAATGCGCCGTCGTCTGCATGGCTTGCCAGATATTCGGATCATTCAGTACCCGGCTGTAATTGCTGAGGCCAACACTTTCCAGCGCAGCATTCGGCCGGTTCGCCCTGAAATTCGTAAATGAGAGGTAGATCGCCCAGATCAGCGGAAAAATGTTGACGGCCAATAACAGGGCGATGGCGGGCGTAATGAACAGCCACGCCATGGAGCGATCGGACAGGCCGCGAATTCTGGAAGCGATGGGCGCCGGCGTAGCACGGGCAACAGCCTCACCCAAAATGGTGGAACTTGTATCGGTCACGGACTTCACCTGGGTTTTAAAGCGTCGCATTCGAAAGAACTGCCCGGTACGTTTTCGGATCCGGGCAGTCATTTCAGCACGGGGCCACCTAAAGCGCCGAAGCTCTAGAGCTTCCCATCGTCCTTGAAGACCTCTGTCCAGTCCTTGACCAGCCCATCAAGCGCCTCTTTAGCCGTGCCCTTGTCTGCAACGACGTAATCGTGGAGGCGTTTCTGCATAGCCTGCAGAAGAATAGCATAGGACGGTTCCTGCCAGAAATCCTGAACCTGATTCATGGCCACCAGGAAGTCCGCTGCAAATGGCTGGCTCTCCGTAAACGTCGGATCGTTCAGCACCGATTTGTGTACGGCGTAGCCGCCAAGCGACCACCATTTTTTCTGAACATCCGGCTGGGCAAACCATTTGATATAGGCAAGAGCACCTTCCATGTTGTCGGTATTGGCAACGACGGAAATTCCCTGTCCGCCAAGTGTCGAGGCCGCGACCTTCTCCTTCGGATTGACAAAGAACCCGATCTTGTCGCCGCCAACCTTCTCGTCCTTGTAAAGGCCCGGGAAGAAAGCGAACCAGTTCATCGCCATTGCCACTTGCCCGGATTTGAAGGCATCGAGGCTTTCGCCCATATAGGCATCCGTGTAACCGGGCGGCGTGCAGCATTTGTAGAGTTTCTTGTAGGCTTCGAGCCCGGCGACAGCGTCAGGCGAATTGACCGCGCCCTCCATGTCATATTTGCCCGGCGTATTTTCATACTTGAAGCCATAGGGATAAAGCGCCGATGTTGCGCCCATGGTGATGCCTTCGGATGCGCGTTCGGTGAAGATCGCGGCTCCGTAAACCTTCTTGCCGTCGATTTCCCGCCCATTGAAGAACTCGGCCACCTGTATCAACTCATCCCAGGTCGTTGGGGCAGCCAGATCGCGATTGTACTTCTTTTTGAATTCGGCCTGAATTTCAGGCTTGGCAAACCAGTCCTTGCGGTAGAACCAGGCATTGGCGTCGCCCATTGCCGGCAGCGCCCAATAGTTCGGCGTGCCTTTCGGCCATGTCGCATAGGCGTTGACTGCTGCGTCGGCGAAATCGCTCATCTTGATCCCTTCCTTGTCGAAGAAATCATTGAGCTTTACATAGTAGCCGTTCTCAGCCGAACCGCCGAGCCACTGGCTATCGCCGATCAGAAGATCGCAGAGCTTGCCACCGGAGTTGAGTTCATTGAGGATGCGGTCGGCGAAATTCGGCCAAGGCACGAATTCGAATTTCATTGTCGTTCCGCTTTGAGATGTAAAATCTTTCGATAGCTCAACCAGTGCGTTGGCGGGATCCCATGCCGCCCAACATAGGGTGAGTTCATCTGCCTTCGCCAGATTCGGCGCGGCCATGAACAGCACAAACGCCGAGGTCGCCCCGAGCAGGGCCTGCTTTATCGTTTTCATGCATTCCTCCCAGATACATAAGCGACACCGTGCCGCTTTCGACAATATTGTTTGTTCCCTTGATCCTCACACGATCTCTCTCCACCGTGTTGAGTAATTTTGTTAAGTAGTACCTACTTTACTGAACATTTCAAGTATGAATCGTTGCTGCATTGCACACTGATAATGCGGCATGCAATGCTCGGGGGTGCAGTTGGAGCGGAGTGTTGAAGCGTTTGGGCGGGTCTGAGCTGAACGCTTGGCGATGGTTTGGTTCGCAAATTTCGCACCCGTCCATTTTCGATTAGATACTTTGCTTTATAACACGCTGAATGCGAGACCGTTTCAATGACTGATACCAAGCTTTCTCCGACATATCGGACGTCCCTGCTCAAGTCAGCCATGCCAATTCTTGGAATTGCCATGGCCGTCTGCTTTGCAATTTTCGTGCTGCTTGCATGGTCGAGCCGCATGACTGATCAGATCGCTGTCGAGCGGCAGGAACGGCTACTCGCCTTGGTACTATCGCAGGCGCAGTTCTCGATCGCTCACGACCAGGAAAGTTCGACCGTCTGGGATGAAGCAGTCCGCCAAGTCAAGAGCCCCGACAGTGCGGAGTGGCTGAACAACAATCTTGGCGGCTGGATGACCACGTATTTTGGTCATGATGCGGTCTACATCCTCGACCCAAAGGATGATGGTTTGTTCGCGTTTGCTGGCGGCAAAATGATCGATCGATCTGCCTATGATGGCGTCAAGCCCAGCGTCGCGCCGCTCGCGTCAAAGCTCAGGGAATCCTTGCGCCATCCCGATCCCAACGGATTTGGCGAACGGGTGTTAAGCGCCGGCGCCTCGGAAATTTTGACACTGGATAGCCGGCCGGCCATCGTCAGCGTCAAACCGATCGTCTCCGACAGCGGCAACATTTTACAGACGGTTGATGAAACATACCTGCACGTTTCCGTTCGCTATCTGGACAAGAGCTTCATCGCAGACCTTGAACGGGACTATCTTTTTGATGGCCTGCGATACTCCTCACAAGACGCGTTGCAAGCCGGCGAGTACAGTTATCCACTTCGGTCGACCGCCGGGAACACGATCGGATATTTCATCTGGCAGCCCTACCGCCCCGGTTCCACGGTCATGAGACAAATTGGCCCGGCATTGGTCGGCATCCTGTTGTTTATGTTGGGAACCATGGCGATCCTCCTCGCGGTCCTCCGCCTGAGATCCGCCAAGTTGCGTGCGAGCGAAGAGCGGATGAAATTTCTCGCACTGCATGATTCCCTGACCGGTTTGCCCAACCGGGCACATTTCAATGACAGGCTCGATGGGGCGCTGTCAAACGTCAAGAATGCCTCAGTGGCAGTGCTTTATCTTGATCTCGATCGATTCAAGCAGGTCAACGACACACTCGGTCATCCGGTGGGTGATGAGCTCATCCGGCAATTCACGACGCGCCTTAAAGACATTATCGACCAGAACACTTTCATGGCCCGGGTCGGCGGTGATGAATTTACGATTATTGTTCCCAACTTCGCACCCCTTTCGGCGCTCGAAGCGCTTTGCGAGCAAATCATCACGATCGTCCGCCATCCATTCGATATCGATGGAAATCATATCTTCATCGGCGTGAGCATCGGCGTCGCCACCGCACCTCAAGACGGCACCGGGGGAGATGAGCTTGTCAGAAAGGCGGACATTGCGCTCTATCACGCGAAGACCACTGGGCGAAGCCGGTTTGCGGTGTTTGGTAAAGAAATGGACGCAATGCTCCAGCAGCGCCGCGCCTTGGAACGCGAGTTGCGTGAGGCAATGCAGTCGGAGACCCAGATACAGGTTCACTATCAACCGCTTTATTCGGCCGAGGAACAGCAGATCACCGGAGTTGAGGCTCTCCTGCGCTGGCAGCACCCGGAACACGGGTGGATTTCGCCGGAAGTGTTCATTCCGATAGCAGAGGAAGCAGGCCTGATCGAAGCGCTGGGCGAACGTGTCCTGCGGCAGGCTTGCACGGAATCGAGGTCATGGCCAATCGAGACGCTCGCGGTAAACGTGTCGGCAGTCGAATTGAGAAATCCGGCCTATGCAATGAAAGTTGCGAAATTGTTGCTGGCAATCGGAACGGATCCGCGCCGGCTTGAACTGGAGATTACGGAAAGTACCCTTACCGACAGTGCCGGACATTGCGAACACAATATCAGGGCGCTTCGCGCACTGGGTGTGACTATCGCGCTTGATGATTTTGGAACGGGTTTCTCGTCACTCGGACGACTGCAGCAGCTGGAAGTCGATCGCATCAAGATTGATCGAAGCTTTGTTCAGGGCTTCGGCCGCTCGGCCAATGACGAAGATATTGTCAGAGCCATCGTTAATCTTGCCCATGCAAAAGGTCTTCGTACGACAGCAGAAGGCGTGGAAACAACCGAGCAAAGCGACTATCTGCGCCAGATCGGCTGCGATGATCTCCAAGGCTTTCTTCTGTCCCGTCCTGTGCCCGTCAAGGAAATCGAACGCCTGCTTCGTGTATCTGCTTCACTTGATCTGCATATTCCGGCCTCGCGCAGCTGAAGTAGCGAGAACCGTAAGCCGATTCGAGTACAGTCCCGATCGCCGCTAAAGTCGCCCAAATGGGGCGCTTTTGAATTCTTCATGCGTCTGTTACAATAATTCCCATAATCAATAAAAATATGGGGAATATCATGCATCGCGTTCTGAGGTGCGGAATCTTTCTGGCAGGAGTTGCTTTTTGCGCTTTTGCTGGTGCGGTTGCCGCAGACGACAGTAGCGACGTCGCTACGGGAGAACGGCTAGCGGCGTTCCTGCGTGCTGGTCGAACTGTGATTTCAAGCCACCAGAACCTGATCAACAATGCGTCGATAGGCGAGAAGCATCTGACCGGGCAACGCGTTGCGGACGAAGCACTTGAAATCTTCGCCAAGGGAAAACCCGCGCCGGAGGACAGTTTCGATGCGCAGGACAGAAAACTTTTTGATGCCCAACTCGCTGCCTTGCGCGAAGTCGTTGATGAGCATCAGAAGATGATCGATGTGCAGGGCGTGGGTTTCAAAGGCTTTATTCCTGCTACATTTGCGCGCCTCGTCAATGAACGCTTCGGAGAAAAAGTCGGCGATCAGGCAAAGATGAAGGTGACGGCTCCAAAGGAACTGGTGCGAAATCGCAAGGCCCTCCCCGATCAGTGGGAGCAGAAGGTCATCGAAGAAAAATTCTTGTCCGCGGATTGGCCAAAAGGCAAACCCTTCGTCGAAGAGGTGCCTATGAATGATCGCCCTTCGTTTCGCATGCTCATACCCGAATACTATTCAGCGTCCTGCCTCACCTGCCATGGACAACCCAAGGGCGAGATGGACATTTCCGGCTATCCGAAAGAGGGCGGCGCTGAAGGCGATCTGGGGGGTGCGATCAGCATCACGCTCTTCAAATGAACGCTTTTAATGCCATTCGGTCCCGCATCGGCCGTTTGCTCGAACGGAAGATACCACTGCGCCTCGCCTGTCTTTCGGCGGGTCTTTTGGGCGCGCTTCTTCTCAGCGTCGCCTTCATGGCCCATGACCTTCTCGACAACCAACGGCGTGTCGAGGCGGCCAATGCGCGTTTTCATATGTTCGGCGAGGCCGTCAAGGCACACCGGCATTTTGGTGAAGTACGCTACTGGCTGACCGATCTGTCGGTGAGCCTGCTGACACTGTCGGAGCGCCGGGCTGAAACCGCAAGGACCGCCCTTGAGGCGGATTTGGCACGCATCAGGGAATTTGCCCCCGACGCCGCCGATATGATCCAGAAGGGTGCAAAAGCCTATTACGATCAGGCAATGGAAGCGGTCGACGCCTACACCGATGACAACCGTGTTGTCGGCAACACACGGCTAGCGGCAGCAAGAAGTTATAGTGACGAAATCGACGGTGTACTGACGGCGCTTGAAACACGTCTTGAAACCGAAGCCGATGCAGCGCGCGATATGGCCGTCAAAACGATGCGAAACACATTTCACCGCGCCATAATTGCGGTCAGTGCCATTACCATCGTTGGCGCGATCATGACCTGGCTGGTGCTTAGATCGATCCTGGTGCCGCTGGGCCGCGTCGACAGGGCAATGGCTCAACTCACCCGGGGACGCGAGGATGTCGAACTTCCTCCCGAAGGGCGTGACGAGTTTGGTCGGCTTGCAACGACATTGCGACTGTTGCGCGACGGGCAGGCCGAGCGCCGCATGCTCGAGGCGGCCGCCGAACGCCAGCGAAATACTGTCAGGACCGCAATCGAAACCATCCCCGATGGCTTTGCGTTCTTCGACGCAGACGACAAGCTCGTCCTGGTCAACCAGCGGTATCTGGAGATTTTCCCCGAGACAGCGGACCTGATGACACCTGGAACGCGCTTCGAAGATATCATGCGCGCGCAAGCAGAACGCGGCAGGACCGGGATAGATGGCGCTGACAGGGAAGATTGGATAAAGGAGGCCGTGCGCCGCCATCATGATCCGCACGGGACGATCGAACGTCAATTCGCCAATGGCACGTGGCTTCGCATTGCCAAGCGCAAGACACCGGAAGGCGGAACGGTCGCAGTTTATACGGATATCACGGATCTGAAGCATCGCCAGACGGAACTCGAGGAGGCGCGGCGCGGCGCCGAAGTTGCCAGCCACGAGAAGAGCCGTTTCCTCGCTTCCATGAGTCACGAATTGCGCACGCCGCTCAACGCGATCATCGGCTATAGCGAGATGCTCATCGAGGACGCCAGTGACTGGGACAAGCCCGGTTTTGTTGCCGACCTAGGTAAAATCATGGGATCGGGCCGGCATCTCCTTGCATTGATCAATGATGTCCTCGATCTTTCGAAGATCGAGGCGGGCAAGATGGAGCTCTACATCGAGCCTGTCAGCCTGAAACAGCTTCTGGCCGAGGTCGAGAGCACGGTCGCTCCGCTGATCACCAAGAAGGGCAACCGGCTGACGGTCACCGCGTCAGTCGAGCCTGACGAAATCGAGACCGACAAGACCAAGCTGCGGCAAAACCTTTTCAATCTGCTCTCGAATGCCGCCAAGTTTACCGAGAACGATGAGATCCGGCTGTCGGTCAGGCGCTATCAGGACGAGCGTGGCGATCTGGTGGAGTTCGCTGTCAGCGATAACGGTATCGGCATGACGGAAGAGCAGCAGGCAAAACTTTTCCAGGCATTCGTGCAGGTCGATGCGTCCACCACGCGAAACTACGGCGGCACCGGTCTTGGTCTGGCGATTACCCAGCATTTCATCAAGATGATGGGTGGAACCATCGAGGTGGAAAGCGAATTCGGCAAGGGTTCGACCTTTCGCTTCACGATACCGGCAAATTGCACCGTTCCCCTCGCCCAGGAAACTCCTCAGCAGATCGAGGTGCCCGACGGAGTACGTATGCGTGGAACGGTTCTTGTCATCGACGACGAGGCCCGGGCACGCAAATTCATTTCGGAAACAGTACGCGGTGCCGGCTTCAGGGTGATCGAAGCTGCCGGCGGCGAAGAGGGCATGGCAAAGATGCGCAAATCGCGTCCGGACGCGATCATTCTGGATGTGATCATGCCCGGCCAGGATGGCTGGTCGGTATTGCGCGAGATCAAGTCTGACAAGGCGCTGCGCGATATACCGGTGATCCTCGCAACCGTCGTGGCGGATCGGGAGATGGGCCTGGCCTTCGGCGCAGCGGGCCATTTGGTCAAGCCGATCGATCCGCGCCAGCTTGTCGAAATGTTGAACGCCGTGGCGGGTGCCGGACGGCACGACGTGCTGATTGTCGATGACGACCCGGCAACGCGGGAGCTTTTTCGAAGAGTACTTGTTCGCGAAGGCTGGCGGGTTCGGGAGGCGACCGATGGCCGGCGCGGGCTCGCCGAGCTTGAGGCTGGACGTCCGACAGTCATGGTCCTCGATTTGATGATGCCGAATATGGACGGCTTTGCGCTGCTTCGGGCTATTCACGACCGGCCGGACCTGGTCGATATTCCCGTCGTTGTCGTCACATCGAAGGATCTTACCCGCGACGAACTGGATTGGCTCAATACGCGCGCAAGTGAAGTTGTCAGAAAAGGAACCAAAGGCCGCGCCGACCTGATCGCAGCCTTGAAGCGGCATGTGCCACTGAACGAAGATGCCTGAGGAGCTGGAATATGGTCAAGATTCTTCTCGTCGAAGACAATGAGATGAACCGCGACATGCTTTCCCGCCGGTTGGAACGGCGGGGATATGAGGTGATTATCGCGACCGATGGCCTCGCTGGCGTCGAAGCGGCCGTCAGCGGCAAACCTGATCTTGTGTTGATGGACATGAGCCTGCCGGTGATCGATGGCTGGGAAGCAACGCGGCGGATCAAGGGAAATCCCGCCACTGCGGCCATTCCTGTTATCGCTCTCACTGCCCATGCCATGGCCGGTGACCGGGAAAAGGCCATGGAAGCCGGTTGTGACGATTATGATACCAAACCCATCGAATTGCCGGCGCTCCTCGACAAGATCGTCCGTTTGACGGGAGGTTGAGGCTGGTGTCCCTGCCCACTGACATCGGCCGCCGCGCCTATATTGCCAGGCTCGTGCAAAAGATCGCCGACCCCGCGCAGGCCATACTAGGCTATCAGGAACTGGTGATCGAAGATGTCCAGGCGACCGGGCCAGCGGAGGCACTGCCAGATCTGGGCCGAGTGCTCTCCGCCGCCCGCGATCTCAACGATCTGATCAGGCGCCTCCTCGACATGGAGGCATCCGATGCCGGGGGCGTATTCGCCCTAGACAGTGAATTACGGCATGACCTGCGAACGCCGATGAATGCGATTCTCGGCTATTCGGAGATGGTTATCGAGGATTTTGCCGAGGCCCTTTCCCCAGGCATCGTTGAGGACATCTCAAGGATCATCCATGAAAGCCGGCTTCTGCTGGAGCAGATCGATGGACGGCTCGATATCTTCTCCGACGATCCTGATGAAAAGCCGACAGATCATGTCGATGTCACGATCGCGGCCGATCTCGCGCGAACCCTTGCGGCCCGCTCGCCCCTTTCTTCCGAGGAAACAGGACGTATTCTCGTTGTGGATGATACGGCCTCGAACCGCGATCTCCTGAACAGGCGCCTCAGTCGCGACGGACATCTGGTCACCGTGGCAGGTTCCGGCGAAGAGGCCCTCCGCATTCTGGAAACACAAGAATTCGATCTCGCATTGGCCGATATCCTCATGCCCGACATGAACGGCATCGAGCTCCTCAGCCGGCTCAAATCGCACAAGCGCTTGCGCGAAATCCCGGTGATCATGATTTCGGGCCTGAAGGATGATGACGCGATTATCCGCTGTATCGAAGCGGGAGCCGAAGATTATCTGCAAAAGCCGATAGATCCGGTGCTGTTGCGGGCCCGCATAACTGCCTGCCTCGAACGCAGCCGTTGGCGCGAACGTGAAAGGCGCTATCTTGCGCAGATCGAATTCGAGAAGGAGCGGGCCGATACGCTGCTTCACGCCATTCTTCCGAGGCAGGTGGTAAAACGGCTGGCCGATGGCGAGAAGGTGATCGCCGACCGCATCGATATGGCCACGATCGTCTTTGCCGATATCGTCAATTTCACGGAATTTGCGGCACGAACCCCGGCTATTGTATTGGTGCAAAGGCTTGGGGAGCTGTTTTCGCGTTTTGACGAACTTGCCGATCAGCACGGCGTCGAGAAGATCAAGACCATCGGCGATGCCTACATGGCTGCGGCCGGATTGCCCGACCCCCGCCCGGACCATGCGCAGGCAGCCGTGGCTTTTGCCAGGGCCATGCTGGCCGAGATGTGCCAGCTCACAGGTCCGGAGCCTCCGCTCAAGCTGCGGATCGGAATAAACAGCGGGCCTGTGATCGCCGGCCTGATCGGCCGGAAGCGCTTCGTCTACGATGTCTGGGGACACACGGTGAACGTTGCCAGCCGCATGGAATCATGCGGCACGCCGGGACGTATCCAGATTTCGCAAAGTACGTTCGAGGCGCTGGGACCGGACTTTGGTGAATGCCACCGGGAAGTCAGGGATATCCAGGGGATCGGGAAATACCCGACATACTTGCTTTAATGATCTCGCCCCCTTCGGCTTGCCTGATCTTTACGCCGCAGTCATCCGCTCCCTCAGCCTCGGCACCGCGAAATCAATAAACGCCCGCAGTTTCAGCGGCACCAGGCCTTGAGCCACGTAGATCAGGCTCACCGGCCAAGGCTCCGGTTCGAACGCCTCAAGCACGATTTGCAATTCGCCCGCCGCGATAGCGCGGGCCGCCTGGTAGGACAGGAGGCGCGTTACCCCGAGCCCCGCGACTGCCGCATCGATCGCCGCTTCCGCCGTGCTGACACTCAGCCGCGAGTGGACCGGCACGGCGACCTCCTTCTTGCCCTCGATGAAAGTCCAGCTTCGTGGCGAATTCAGCCCCTCGAACGTGATGCACTCGTGGCCATCGAGGTCTTCAGGGCGCTCCGGTACGCCGCGTTGCACAAGATAGGCCGGGCTCGCATAGGCCGCACGGCGGATCGAACCGACCCTGGTCGCGACAAGATTGCTGTCCGGCAGGTTGCCGATACGCAGCGCGAGATCGATATGGTCTTCCACCAGATTGACCTGACGGTCGCTGAGACTGAGCCTCAAATTGATTTCCGGATAGATCTTGAGGAATTCGATGACGACGGGCAACACATGAAGGCGCCCGAATACCACGGGCGCTGTAATCGTCAGGTCCCCCCTCGGCGTCGTGTATTCGCCCGCAGCGGTTCGCTCCGCCTCATCGACCTGCTCCAGAATTGCCTTGCTCGCCTCGACATAGGTGCGGCCGGCATCGGTCAGCGACACGTGGCGGCTCGAACGGATAAGCAAACGCGTCTTCAGATGCGCCTCAAGGTCGGAGATTTTGCGGCTGACGGTTGCGAGCGGTGTGCCAAGCCGGCGTGAGGCGGCGGACAGGCTTCCTGTCTCTGTAACAGCAAGAAGTACAGCCATTGCATCCAGACGATCCATTCGAACCTTCCATTTTTCGGAATGAAAACTCCAATAGCTGACGTCTACAGCAATTTCATGGAAGAGACTACATTACCGCCGTTCTCGCATCATATCTGCGCTTGGTATCTCAATCTCTCAGAGGAGTTGGTCATGTCGTCTGAACACGCCTTTTCCAGCGACGTCGCTTTCACACCGACGGTCAAGTCAATTCAGACCCGCAAGGGATCCCGGCATGGCTACGAGAGCATGGAGCAGCGCGGCTCATGGCAAACGCGCATCACGCCCGACCTTGCGGATTTCATCCATAGCCAGACCAGTATCTTCTTCGGCACGGCAAATAACGAGGGACAGCCCTACATTCAGCACCGTGGCGGACCACCCGGTTTTCTGCGCGTCATCGACGAGACGACCATCGCTTTCGCGGATTTTACCGGCAACCGCCAGTACATCACATCGGGCAATCTTGGCGATAATCCGAAGGCCTTCCTGTTTCTCATTGATTACCGCAACCGGCAGCGGGTGAAGCTGTGGGGCGAAGCGCGCACTGTCGAGGACGACCCACATCTCACGCAACGGCTGATGCCGGAAGGCTACCGCGCGCGTCCGGAACAGGCGATCCTGTTCACAGTTACTGCCTGGGACATGAACTGCCCGCAGCACATTCCCATGCGTTTCGAAGCCACCGATGTGGCGGCATTGTTGGCCGAACGCGACGAGCGCATCAAGTCGCTCGAAGCGGAACTCGCCCGCTTGCGGCCAGCTTGACGAGGCGCGTCAATTATATCGAACCGGAATATCCGTTCTCAGGCGTTCGATCCTGCTCGCCAGTAGAGTGGAGAACTGAGAATTCCCCACTCTCGAGCCAATGTCGGCGATTTCGTCGAAATCCACGTCCAGCAGCAAGCCGCGCGCACTTAACAGTGACATCACTCCAGTGACGAGCGTGCGCTCTACCGCGTAGTCCATATTGAGTTGTGCTATTTCGTCTGATTGTTCTTTGAGAATGCTAATAAGCTGCCCCAATTTGTCATTCATTATTCGGTGCCCACCTCGTAATCTCCTGCTTAAATCTTTCCAAGATTCTTGACGGAAACGTAATAGACCGTAAGAGCTATTTAACAGCAAATTTTTAGCCAATGCGGATTAGCAGGATTAACGTCGGGCCTAACCCGGCATCCTTGTAGCTAGTTGAACTGCCGGTCCTATTGCCTGTTTATTTCCGTAACCGCGAAAGATGGGTGGTCACAGACATATTCATGCAATGCCGCTTGTGATACGTTCGCAGGGAAATAAAACTGGACACATTCGCCTGGTTCGCGCGGCGGATTGGCGGAAATTTTCACATCACCACGGGAGAAACGCGATGGGCCTTCGCATCAACGACACTGCACCGGATTTCACTGCTGAAACCACGCAGGGCGAAATCCATTTCCATGACTGGATCGGCGGCAGCTATGCCGTGTTGTTCAGTCATCCGAAGAATTTTACACCGGTCTGCACGACCGAGCTTGGTTATATGGCCGGGCTTGCTCCGGAATTCGCCAAACGCAATGCCAAGATCATCGGCATTTCGGTCGATCCTGTCGAAAATCACGATAAGTGGAAGGCGGATATCAAGACGGCGACCGGACATGAGGTCGACTATCCCCTCATCGGCGACAGGGATCTGAAGGTCGCAAAACTTTATGACATGCTGCCGGCCGAAGCAGGCGATACGTCCGAGGGCCGCACACCGGCCGACAATGCCACTGTGCGCTCGGTCTTCGTTATCGGTCCTGACAAGAAGGTGAAGATGACCCTCACCTACCCGATGACCACGGGCCGCAATTTCGACGAGATCCTGCGCGCCATCGACAGTATCCAGCTTACCGCGAAGCACCAGGTCGCAACGCCTGCCCAGTGGAAGCAGGGCGAGGATGTCATCATCACAGCAGCCGTATCGGATGAGGATGCCAACCAGCGTTTCGGCGGGTTCGAGCGTGTATTGCCCTATCTGCGCAAGACCAAGCAGCCGAGCGCCTGAACGGTACAATATGAGAAACCCGCCCTAACCGGCGGGTTTCATTTTTCGATCACTTCGTCGCTACTGTAATCCACAACTGGCGAGCTGATTGGCATAGGTGTTCGCCATCTCTGCCGTTCGCCGTGCGGTCCGGTCAATGCCCGGCTTACTTCGCCATGTACCGCGCGCATAGTCATTCGGACCCGCGTAGTAGGCAACATAGAGATTGTAGGCATCGTTGAGCTGGATGCCGTTCATCTGATGGCTCCGTGCATGATACCAGCCAATGAAACGAACCGCGTCGCTAAAGTCGGTGCGCCGGGCAGTCCAGCGTCCGGTTTCGCGCTGGTAGTCTGCCCAGGTTCCGTCGAGCGCCTGTGAATAACCATAGGCGGTGGATGGCCGTGTCCAGGGAATGAAGCCGAACAGTTTGGTGCGTGGGGGTTTGACCCGCGCCTGAAAGCCCGATTCCGTATAGATCGTCGCCATGAGGATAGGAACAGGCACACCGTATTCCGTTTCGACGCCCTTGGCTTGCTTGTACCAATTGTTGAAGAAGCCGTCCCTTTGATCGAATACGGCACAGACATTGTTGGTCTGGGTGGGCGCTGTGGCGCAGCCTGTGAGCAACAACAACGCAATGAATATGATGCGGCGCATGGGCAAGTCCTTGTCTTCCCAATCACCTATCCCCGAATCCCTAACAGCAGGTTACCGGTTAATTGATTCGTAATGCCCTCCTTAAAATTTGATTAAAGATCGATATGGCACCGCGGTGCTCACAGCTCTTGACCCATCAATTAATACCGTCATACAATACTACGATGAGCGACAAACATCGCTAGCGATCTCCACCCAATGCTGAAGCGGAACAATTACCATGAGCGATTTGATGCCCACTCAAACGATAGGCTTTGCGGAAACTCGCGACGGGATAAGGCTTTCCTATCGCATCGTACCGGGGACCGGCGATGGCCGCTGCGTTCTCATTCATTCGCTGGCGATGGACAAGTTTTTCTGGGAGCCAACCGCCACCGTGCTTGAGGGTGCATCCGAGGTTCTCATTTATGATTGCCGCGGCCACGGCGTTTCCGGCAAACCGGCAGGCGCCTACAGCACCGCGCAATTCGCCGATGATCTCGCCGATCTCATGAATCACGTTGGCTGGTCATCGGCCGTCGTCGCCGGTGCCTCCATGGGCGGTTGCATCGCCCTCGCCTTTGCCGCAGCCTACCCTGAGCGCGTCGATGCTCTCGGCCTGTTCGACACCACGGCCTGGTATGGGGAGAATGCTCCGGAGGCCTGGGCTGAACGTGCCGAAAAAGCCAGGAGCGAAGGCCTGAAGGCACTTGTCGGCTTTCAAAAGACCCGCTGGTTCAGCGATGGCTTTCGCGAGGCTAACCCGGACGTGGTGGAAGCCGCCGTGTCGACCTTCCTCGCCAATGAAATTGACGCCTATGTCTCGACCTGCAACATGCTCGGTGCGGCGGACCTGCGCGCCGCATTGCCGAAGTTCGATTTTCCATGCCGTGTTGTCGTGGGAACCGAGGATTACGCAACACCGCCGGAAATGGCGCGTGTCCTTGCTGACAACATTCCCGGCGCGATACTGACGATCCTCGAAGGCGCCCGCCATTTCACGCCGCTGGAAGTTCCGGCCATCATCGCCGAAAATCTCCGGCTGCTGATCGAGGCATCCAGAGCCTGAAGTATCGAAGGACGGCGCGATCACTCGCGCCGTCTTTCTTAGTCCGCCGCCTTCGGACTGGCGCCACGCGGCAGATTGTACAGGCCGCGCGGC
This sequence comes from Phyllobacterium sp. LjRoot231, assembly GCF_964253365.1. Classification (NCBI taxonomy): domain Bacteria; kingdom Pseudomonadati; phylum Pseudomonadota; class Alphaproteobacteria; order Hyphomicrobiales; family Phyllobacteriaceae; genus Phyllobacterium; species Phyllobacterium sp. LjRoot231. The sequence continues at coordinate 1,776,113 of NZ_CAXUQT020000001.1, read as the reverse complement.
AGCCCGGACAGAAATTCGATGACCTCACTGCTGTCGATCACGTCGGCATATTTGGCGTTCATGTCGCACAGCGTCATGGCGTGGCTTGCTTCGGAACGCTCGAAGCAACCGTCTTCGACCATCGTTACCCGCAGATTATAGCTGAAGGCGTCGACGACGGTCGCCCGCACGCAGCCACTGGTTGCGGTTCCGGCAACGATGACGCTGTCACAGCCCAGCAATGTCAGATAGCTGATGAGGTTGGTACCGTGAAAGGCGCTGGGCTTCTGCTTGTAGATGACGATGTCGCGCGGTTCGGGCGCGATCTGCGGCATGATCTCGTTGCCGTCGCGATTGCTGCCACCCGGCTTTTCACCACTGCGTTCGTTCTTCCATGCCCAGCCGCCCGCATCCCAATTGTCAGAGCGCCGTATTCCCGTCGTGTAGATCACCGGTACCTCCCGATCCCGGGCCGTGCCGATCAGCTTCTGCAGTACAGGCAGAGCATCCCAGGCGGCTTCGCCACCCGACTGGCGCCATCGCTTGACCGATTCAAGCAGGGGCTCGCGTTTATCGCCGCAAAACGCGTAATTGACATCGACGATCAGCAGCGCCGGCCGTTTGCCAAACCCTGCTCGCGCGCCATATCCGGCAAGCTTGAACACTTCCTTGTCGCGCTCGGTCAGGAACTTGTCCCAGATTCGCTCGGCCATTTAGCCTATCCTCCATCGTATGAAATCTCCGGAAAACCATGCCATGGCGCCGCCGATCGGGTGAAAACACGCTTCTGTGTAGGCTCTTCCCGACAAAAAGATGCCTTGGCGACTTGACTTCTCCCACAAATTTGTTTGTATGGCAAACATACATTATAACAGAATGACAAGAGAATTAGGCTACCTGTATTTGCATGAATGCCCGAAGGGCGCCCTTGGAGGAGGAACCTATGGTTTACCAATCGATCAAAACCCGCTTTGCCTGCGCTTTCGCCGGCGCGATCCTTGCATCGACCGCAATGACTTCGATAGCCAGCGCTCAAGAGGCGTGGCGTCATGGCATCGTTGAAGCCAAGGGGGATTCCGGTTTCCTGTTTCAGGCTGCGGAAGGCGGCTTCGATGACAAGCATGGCATCAATATCGACATGGTACAGTTTACGGGTGGTCCGACCGCGCTGAAGGCTTTGATCGCTGGCGATCTGGACAGTTTCGAAGCGAGCCCCGTCATCGCGCTCTCCGCCTTGCATCAGGGCGCCGATGTCAAGATCATCGGCTGCGACTGGCCCGGCATGACCTATACCGTCTTTTCCGGCAAGGACATCGCCACTGCGGCTGATCTGAAAGGCAAGACAGTCGGCGTTTCAGCGCCTGGCTCGCTTCCCGATATTTTCACCCGCCTCGCCCTTGAAGCCTCGGGCCTTGCCAACACGGACGTAACTTTTGCCAATGCCGGCGGCAGCGCCGACCGCGTCAAGGCCGTCGGCGGCGGGGTGGTCGCGGCCGCGGCGAGCTCAAGTGAATTCGCGGTCGATGCAGACGCGTTGAATGTCAAGCCGCTGCTGAAGGGTGCAGAGGTAACGCCGCAGTTCCTCAAGGTCTGCATCATGACCACCGGCAAGAAGATCGCCGAGCGCCGCGAAGCTATGACCAATTTCCTCGCTGCCGAAATGGAAGGCCTTGCTCACGCCATCGCCAACAAGGATGCGATGCTGGAGGTTGCGCGGAAGGTTGGCCACCTGTCTGAAGACGACAAGACCGCCGAGTTCATTTACAATGAGGCCCTCGAGTACAAGGCGATCAATGCGGATCTGGCCATTCCATTGGACAAGCTGCAATGGGTCGACGACGAGATGGTCAAGCTGAAGGTTCTTGACGGCAACATGGACACCAAGAATTTCGTCGATGACAGCGTACGCACCGAGGCTCTCGCACGCGTCAAGAAATAATGTTGGAAAACTGATATGCCCCATCTGGAAGTACAGAACATCACCAAGTCCTTTGGCACGCATCATGCGCTGGACGGTGTCTCCTTCAATGTCGAAAAGGGTGACGTCGTTGCTCTGATCGGTCCAAGCGGATGCGGCAAGACGACCGCTCTGCGCATCATCATGGGGCTTGAAACAGCCACATCCGGTCAGGTCAAAGTCGCCGGGCGCCCTGTCTCCGGCTGCGGTCACGACCGCGGTATGGTCTTCCAGCATGCCGAATTGCTGCCATGGCGCAACACGCTCAGCAATATCGGCTATGGGCTGGAGATGAAGGGCATGAAGGAGCCTGAGCTTTCAAGGACTGCCATGCATTATCTCGAACTGGTGGGTCTGACCCAGGCAAAGGACAGACGCCCGCACCAGCTTTCCGGCGGCATGAAACAGCGCGTGGGTATTGCCCGCGCGCTGGCGATCGATCCGGAAGTGCTGCTCATGGACGAGCCTTTCGGCGCGCTGGATTCGCAGACGCGCGAGGGGCTGCACGGCGAATTGCTTTCCATCCATGCCAAGACGCAGAAGACCATCATTTTCGTGACCCATGATCTCGACGAAGCGGTGATGCTCGCAGACCGCGTTGCGGTCATGCACGCTGGCAAGATAAGCCAGATCGTCCCGATCGAACTGGAGCGCCCGCGGCTCGATATGCGCGCCATTCGCACTTCGGCGGAATATTCCAAAAAACGCACGCTGATCTGGGAAGCCCTGCACGATGCGGGCGTTTCAGTTGCGGCCTAAGGAAAGACTATGACGACAGATGCAGAAATACAGGCGCCGGCCCGCGTGGAGCGCCGCACAGGTCAGGCAAGCTGGACAACCACTGTACCGGCATGGGTGATCACCACCATATCGGTTGCCATAGCGACCGGCCTTTGGGAGTTCTTCGGCAGGGACGTCAATCCGCTGCTCGGCACCTATCCGAGCGCCATCATCAAGGCGTTTTTCTCGATGCTGCAGACCGGCCGCCTGCAGGACGCGCTCATACAAAGCAGCCAGCCATTCGTGGTCGGCTACATCGTCGCCGCGATTGTCGGTATCCCGGTCGGGCTGTTGCTCGGCCGATACCGTTTTCTCGAATCCGCCCTGGGCATTTATGTCACCGCTGGCTACGCCACGCCGCTGATTGCCCTCGTTCCCCTGCTGATCCTGTGGTTCGGTCTTGGCTTCATGGTCAAGGCCGTTGTGGTTTTCCTCCTCTCCTTCTTCCCCATCTGCATCAACACATGGTTCGGTGTGAAGGCAGTGCCGAAAACCATGATCGAGGTGGGCACCGCCTTCTGCGCTTCGCAGACGGCCATCATGCGCGGCATCATTCTGCCCGCGACTATTCCCTACATCATGGCCGGCCTGCGGCTTGGCATCGGCAAGGCGGTCATCGGCATCGTCATTGCCGAATTCCTCACCGCGATCTCCGGCCTTGGCGGCATCATTATCACCTCGGCCAACAGTTTCCGCACCGCCGAGATGTTCGTGCCCGTCATCCTGATCATGGTCCTCGCCGTTGCGCTGACAGCACTGGTCGGATGGCTCGAGAAATACGTCGCACCCTGGCAGAGCGAAATCACCGGCCACGACGGCGTCTGACACGACAACAGCCGACGTAACCAAAAACCGCTGCGGGCAACTGCGGCGGTTTTTGCCGAACATATCGATATAATTTGATTCTATCGACATGTTCCTGCAACATGTCGATTCGATCGACATTTCCAAACAACGTGTCGACAAAAGCTGGGAATGCCGACATGCCGTTCTATCCTGAACGCCCTTACAACGATCTGCCGCTACTCCCCCCACAAAACGATGTGGAGACGAAGGCAATCCTGAAAGCTTGTATCGAGGCACGTGCGGCTTTGGCAGAGTTACGAGTTTCCGGTCAACTGATCCCAAACCAAGCGGTCCTGATCAACTCAATCCCACTCCTTGAAGCGCAAGCGAGTTCCGAAATTGAGAACATCGTGACCACAACTGATCGCCTGTTCCGCTACGCCAATGAGGCAGGCAATCAGGCAGATGCAGCAACGAAAGAAGCTCTGCGATACCGGACAGCTCTCTATCAAGGCTTTCGCATGCTGGAGCAGCGCCCGGTATCGACGTCGGTAGCAATAGAAGTCTGCCGAACCATCAAAGGCATCAATCTCGATGTTCGGGCCACACCAGGGACAGCGCTCATGAACGACGCAACCGGTGCCGTCATCTACACTCCGCCTGAGGGAAAAGAGCTGCTGCGCGACAAACTCGCGAACTGGGAGCGTTATATCCACGAGACCGACGAGGTCGACCCGCTAATCCGCCTTGCCGTGATGCACTATCAGTTCGAAGCAATCCATCCCTTTACCGATGGCAATGGCAGGACAGGGCGCGTCCTGAATCTACTTTATCTCGTCGACAAAGGTCTCTTGGAAATCCCGATCCTCTACCTCAGCCGCTATATCATCAGAAACAAATCCGTCTATTATCAACGGCTTCTGTCCGTTACGGCAGATAGCGAATGGGAGAATTGGATTCTCTTCATGCTTGAAGCAGTGCGGGACACCGCACGATGGTCTACATCGAAGATCCGCGCGATTCGCGACCTTTTAAACGAAACCACTGCTAGAATTCGTCAGGAACTGCCAAAAATCTATTCTCGAGAACTTGCAGAAATTATCTTCGTCAACCCTTACTGCCGTATCGGTGATCTCGTTGACGCAGGAATTGCCAAAAGGCAAGCCGCTTCCACTTATCTAAAAGCACTGGTCGGCATTGGTCTGCTTCGAGAAGTTCGATCTGGACGCGAGAACCTTTACATCAATCCGCGACTGCTTGATCTTCTGTCCGAGAGCAGCCAGCCTAACGGCACATGACATGCCATCGGCCCCGGTCGCTTGGGAGCGTCGTGTTCGTTATTCGATCAGCGTACCGCCGAGATTCTCCACAGCACGTCGGGTTACGACCCCGACAAGATGCGCGCGATAGTCGGCAGGGGCGTGCATGTCGCCCATGAGGTCGTTCTCATCCGGCAGCAGTCCCTGCACCGCATCCGGCTCGAACCGCGCCTGCAGTGCTTCCTCGGCTTCGGCCCAGCGGAAGACGCCGGAGTTTCCGGCACCCGTGATCGCCACATGGATATTGCCATCGCGATGGCGGGCAACGAAGGCAGCCGCCAAGGCATATCGCGACGCAGGATTGCGGAACTTGGCGTAACAGGCGATCTCCGGCACCTTGAACTCGATGCGAACGAGAATTTCGCCAGGTTCCAGTGCCGTCGTGTAAAGCCCGGCGAAATATTCAGAGGCCGGGATACTCCGGCGCTCTGTATGCAGCGTCGCATCGAGCGCCAGCACGGCTGATGGGTAATCGGCCGCCGGATCATTATTGGCGATCGAACCGCCGATCGTGCCGACATGCCGTACCTGCACATCGCCGATCGAACCCGCGAGGCCGCAAAGCGAGGGAATGAGCGCTCTGATCTTCTCCGATGCGGCAACGGTCGCATGCGTTGTCGCGGCGCCAATGACGATGCGATCAGGGCCGACAGTAATCCCTGAAAGCTCGGGGATTCGGCGCACATCGATCAGATGGGCAGGAGCCGCAAGCCTTCCCTTCATTGTGGGTATCAGCGTGTGCCCGCCGGAAAGGTAGGCTGCTTCCTCGACCTCGGAGAAGAGGCCGACCGCCTCATGAAGCGTCTTCGGCTGATGATACCTGGTCTCATACATGAGAGTCTGCCTTCTTCATTCCGCTGCGACGGCATGAGCCGCGCGATGCTTTTCGGCGGCAGAGAGAACCGCCTTGACGATGTTGTGATATCCCGTGCAACGGCAAAGGTTGCCTTCAAGCTCGTGCCGGACCGTTGCTTCGTCGAGGGCCCCGTCATGACGCGCGATCATATTGACCGATGCCATGATCATGCCCGGCGTGCAAAAGCCGCACTGCAATCCGTGATGCTCATGAAAGGCGGCTTGCACGTCATGCAGCTTCTCGCCATCGGCCAGGCCTTCGACCGTAGAAACTGACGCGCCGTCAATCGACGCGGCAAGGATCGTGCAGGATTTCACTGCCTTGCCATCGACGATGACGGTGCAAGCGCCGCACTGCGTCGTGTCGCAGCCGACATGCGTTCCGGTCAGGCCAAGGTGATCGCGCAGGAACTGGACGAGCAACGTACGGTCTTCGATCTCCCTCGTGTGGAGAGTGCCGTTGACGGTGATGGCGACGTTGGACATGGGTGCCTTACCTTTGTTTTATCTGGAGAACCAGCGAGCCTTGGGTCGCTCGGCCGGTGTTTCAAGTGCTGCGGCCGCAACGTCAGCAGGCACTGCGCGTGCTGCAAGGCTGGCGAAGAACTCATCGGCGAGCTTCTTGGCCGTTGAATCGATCAGCCGCGAACCGAGCTGTGCCAGCTTGCCGCCGACCTGCGCCTTGGCGATATAGGTCAGAACCGTCTCGCCATCGATATCGGCCAGATGGACATCGGCGCCACCCTTGGCGAAACCGGCGATACCGCCCTTGCCGGCTCCGGAGATCGTATAGCTCTCCGGCGCCTTCACGTTGCTCAGGGTGACTTCACCCTCGAATGTCGCCTTGACCGGGCCGATCTTGGTGGTCACGCGGGCGGTAAAACCGTCCTCCAGCGAGCCTTCAAGGCTGTTGCAGCCGGGGATGCATTCGCGCAGCGCCTGCGGGTCATTGATCAACGCCCAGACATGTTCGCGTGGCGCAGCAATGCGGTATTCGCCCTTGAGATCCATAAAACTTCTCCTCTCAGTTCGCGCCGGTTACGGCCTCGTAATGCGACAAATCCAGATATTTTGCCGGGTCGGTCAGCGGTGCCCCACCCTTGCCGTAGCGCGAGCGCAGTTCGAGAACACGCGTCATGCCTTCCGGAATGATTTTCGCATCCGGTGTCAGCCCCGACTTGGGCGACAGCAGGCTGGTCATCACCGATTGCAATGCTGCGGGCTGGATTTCCGGCATCTTCGCCTGCAGCAGCTTTTCGGCGGCCTCGCGATTGGCCGGATCGAGTGTCCAGGCGAGGCCCTTCAGGTAACCGCGAATGAACGCGCGAACAGCTTGCGGGTTTTCCTTTGCCCATGCGCGCCGCGCGGTAACCACGCCGCCCTGATAGGTGTCATAGAGTCTGGTCGACACATCGAGCACATTGAAGCCCGAGCGGCGCGCGATGCTGGTAAACGGTTCAATGGTCAGGGTCGCAGCATGTTCACCGCCCTTCACCGATTGCCAGCGCTGCGGCGTGGCTCCCACCGGCGCATAGGTCGCGTCGTCCCGCTTCAGTCCGCCATCTTCGAACATATCGAAAAGGACAAACGCAAACCCTGTCGAGAGCGCATCGAGCGCGACGGATTTCCCTTTGAGGTCTGAGTATTCCTTGATCTCGGGGGCCGTGACGATCGCAAGTTCAAGCTGCGTCCCGCCCATCAAAACGACATAACCCGGATCGACGCCGGCGCCTGCCGCACCCTGCCCTTCGCCGTACGCCACGACATTGTCGAATGCGGTGAAAACTACGTCGAATTCGCCCGCGGCAGTCCGCTGCGCCTGCTCGACCGAGCTCCCCGTGAGACTTAATTCGACCGACAGATTCTCATCGGCGAAGAATCCCTGCTCCATTGCCGCGAATGTCGGCAGGTTGGGAGCGCCCGGAAAAGCGATGACGCGGATATTGGTTTTCGTTTCTGCAGTCATTTGCGAGAAATCCTCCTCAGGACGCGCGAGCATCGCGCTCGCCTTTCGATTCATGAATTGCCCGCCACACGGTATGGGGGGTGACCGGCATATCGATATCCGTGACGCCATAATCCTTGAGCGCGTCGAGTACGGCGTTGACGACCGTCGCAAGCGCGGGCGTCGTTCCGCCCTCGCCGCCGGCCTTGATGCCAAGCGGATTGGTCGGCGAAATTACTTCGGCAATCTCGCACTTGAAGGACGGCATATTGTCGGAGCGCGGCATGCCGTAATCCATGAACGATCCCGCGAGCGGCTGGCCCGACGAGGCATCCACTGCGCAAAGCTCCCACATCGCCTGCCCCACCCCTTGCGCGATACCGCCATGGGTCTGGCCGTGCACGATCAGCGGATTGATGCAGCGGCCCACATCATCGACGGTCGCGTAACTGGTGATAAGGACATGCCCGGTCTCCGGATCCACTTCGACTTCGCAGATGGCCGCGCCGTTCGGGAACACCGGCGTGTGCATCTCATTGTCACGCGCCACCCGCAATGGGCCGTCCTTCTCGCGCGACAGGTTGCCGAGCGTAAAAATATCGATCGTCTGGTTGGTGTCGCGCAGCTTGAAATGACCGCTCTCGAAATCGATAGCATCGAAGTCAGCGCCGAAATGCTCCGCTGCACGGCGGCGCCCTTCCTTGAGCAAATCCGCCGAGGCCATGGCCATCACGGTTCCCGCATGGCGCATGGAGCGTCCCGAATGCGAGCCGCCGCCCACGCTGACTATGTCCGTATCGCCAAGGATGATCCACACTTTTTCGACAGGCACCTGGATCATGTCGGCAACCACTTGCGCGAAGCTGGTTTCGTGACCCTGGCCACTCGGCTGGGTACCGATCACGACCTCGACTGTGCCATCCTGCTTGATTTCGATCTCGGCACGCTCCTTCGGCGAACCGATGGAGGACTCGACATAATTGGCGAAACCTCGGCCCAGCAATTTGCCGCGGCTCGCGGCTTCCTCGCGGCGCACCTCGAAACCGTTCCAGTCGGCAAGCTCGAGCGCACGGTCCATGTTCTTTTCATATTCGCCGCTGTCATAGATCGAGCCCACGGCGTTGGTGTAAGGCATCATATCCGGTGAAACGAGGTTCTTGCGGCGCAGCTCCAGCTTGTCGAAGCCGAGTTCGCGCGCGGCCTTTTCGACAAGACGCTCGATTGCGTAAGTCACTTCCGGGCGGCCCGAACTGCGGTAGGCCTGCGTGCACATCGTATTGGTGAAGACGGCGCGAGCGCGCAGCGTCGCCACCGGAATGTGATAGGAGCCGGTGATCAGACCGGATCCTTTGCTCAGCGGTGACAAGGAAACGCAGCGCCCGCCCACATTGCTGAGATTGTCCGCCCGCATCGCCAGGAATTTGCCCTCGCGATCAAGCGCCAGCTCCACCTTGGTGATGAGGTCCCGGCCCTGATAATCCGTTAGAAACGCCTCGGAACGCGTTGCCGTGTATTTGACCGGCCGCCCGATCTTCTTCGATGCCCAAAGCACAAGGCCGAACTCGACATAGACGCGATTGCGCGCTCCAAAATTGCCGCCGACATCGTAGGAAAGCACGCGCAGATTCTTCGGCTCGATACCGAGAACCTTGGAAAGCTCACCCTTCTGGCGTACGGCACCGCCGCTGCCGGCATAGAGCGTATAGCGGCCGGTTTCCTCATCGAAATGCCCGAGCGACGACCGTGGCTCGATCGGCACGGCGGTCACGCGGCCGATATGGAATTCAGCCGTGACCACATGATCGGCAGCCTTGAAGGCGGCGGCCGTACCCGCTTCGTCGCCAAAGCTCGAGTCAATGAAAACATTATCCGGCACTTCGTCCCACACCGCAGGCGCGCCGGGCACCGCGGCCTTTGCGGTTTCGGTGACGTGCGGCAATTCCTCATAGTCGACGAAGACTTTTTCCGCTGCATCGGCCGCCTGCGCTGCCGTCTCGGCAACGACAATCGCTATGGCTTCGCCCACATGGCGCGCCTTGTCGGCCGGCAGCAGATAATGCGGGCCTGTGAATGGCGTGCCGCCGCCAGCAGCCGTCAGCTTCACGTCGAATTTCGTCGAGGGAACCGGATTGTGCGGGATCGGTTCAAGCCCGTCGGCGAGCACATCGGCGCCAGTCAGCACAGACAGTACGCCGGGACTGGCCAGCGCTTCGGACGTGTCAATGCCGAGGATACGCGCATGCGGGTATGGCGAGCGGACCATTGCGGCAAATGTCTGACCGGGCAGGCTGAAGTCGTCGGAAAAACGGCCCTTGCCGGTAATCAACCGCCCATCTTCCTTGCGCGGAAGCGGCTTTCCGACATGGCGGAACAACGCATCGCGTACAAGCTTCATTTCCGGCGACAGGCCAGCTGGCTCAGACTTTTCCAGTACGGCCGTCCCGTGTCCGCTCGTGCTTCTATGAAGTGGGCTTCCCATAAATCCTCTACCCCTGCCGGCTGAAATTACGTCGGCGACATTCTGTTGCTCTTCGTATTAATGTATGACAGTATGTCGGAGTAATGCAATCGAAAAGATGCGGGTTCGCACGCAATATCTTTCTGACGGGGCTGATCGCTCTTATGATTATGAGTGGGTTTTGCGTTTTCACCCTCGCCTGCGCGGCGTTGGAGAGGCGCATATTCGGGAGTATGAGACTTACATGACGACGCAAAAGCGCAAGGCTCCATTGGACCTGCAAGAACATCTGGGGCGGCTGGAAGAACGCGGTCTTCTGACGCGAATCCAGGTTCCGATCGACAAGGACAGTGAATTGCACCCGCTGGCACGCTGGCAGTTCCAGGGCGGTCTGCCCGAATCGCAGCGGCGGGGTTTTCTCTTCACCGATGTGAAAGGTGCGAAGGGCGAGAAATACGATATTCCGGTTGCAGTCGGTGTCCTCGCCGCTTCGCCGGAAATCTACGCCATCGGTCTTGGCGTACCCGAGAGCGAGATCGGCGACGTTTGGGTCAACGCCATGGAAAACCCCATCGACCCCGTCATGGTCGAGGACGCGCCCTGCCAGGAAGTCGTCATCATTGGCGACGATCTCAAGATCGAAGGGCGCGGCCTCGGCAGCCTGCCGGTTCCGGTCTCGACGCCCGGCTTCGACAGTGCTCCCTATTTCACCGCGACACTCTGCGTCACGCGCGATCCGGAAAATGGCATCCGCAACATGGGCACCTATCGCGCCGCGCTGAAAGCCGAAGACCGGCTTGGCGTGCGCATGGCGAGCCGTCTCTCCGGTGCAGGTGGTTATCAGCATTGGCTGAAGTACCAGAAGCGCGGCGAACCCATGCCCTGCGCCATCGTGATCGGCTGCGCCCCGGCCGTGCTTTTCACCGGGCCGCAGAAGCTTCCGATTGATCAGGACGAGCTCGGCGTTGCGGGAGGTCTTATTGGAGAAGCTGTCCGTATCGTCAAGTGCAAGACTATTGATCTGGAAGTACCGGCCGACGCCGAAATCGTCATTGAAGGTTTGATCGACACCGAGCTACTGGAGCCGGAAGGGCCCTTCGGCGAAAGCCATGGCCACGTGGCGCTCGAGGATTTCAACATGTCGATGCGCGTGACGGCGATCACCCGCAAGCGCAAGCCTGTACTTGTCTCGATCGTCAGCCAGGTCACGCCCAGCGAATCGAGCGTTCTCAAGCGCGTTGCCTATGAGCCGCTGTTCTTCAATCACCTGAAGAAAGTGCTCAACATCAAGGGCATCAAGCGCGTGGTCATGCATGAACCACTTACCAACATCCGCAAGGTGATCTTCCTCGAATTCGACCGCAGTGCGCCGCAATCGGAAATATGGCGCGGCCTGCAGGGCGCGGCGATGCTTCAGGCGCAGTGCGGCAAGATCGTCATTGCCGTCTCCGACGATATCGACGCCCGTAATGCTGACGCCGTGTTCTGGTCGCTCGCCTACCGCGCCAATATGATCGATGACGTGCATGTCACGCCTTACCGCTCCGGCGGGCATGGGCCGAAATCGGCAAACAAGAACGCCGAAGGCACGCTTCTCATCGACGCCACATTGAAGGCGCCCATGCCGCCCCTGGCCTTGCCTGCGGAACCCTACATGGTGCGTGCCCGCGAGATATGGGAAAACCTGCAATTGCCGCCGCTCTCGCCGCAACCGCCATGGCACGGCTATTCGCTCGGCGACTGGAGCGATGTCTGGAGCAACTTTGCCGATGAGGCCGTCAGCGGCGATTGGCGCTCCAATGGCGAAAACACCTTCTCGCGGCGCAAAGGCGGTATGAAACCGGAAACACCGGCGCGCGATATTGAAAAGAAAGCATAATCAGGCGACTATCGCCCGATTCTGATATACTGGCAGCGCCGACCGGGATTGGCGCTACCAGTACAGGCAACACAACGCAGGCAGCAGCATTGCGAGGGATAAAATGAACGATCCGGTCATGGAACCATTCGGTCCGCTTACACATGAGTCTGCGCCGCTGAGAAACAAGATCATGAAGTCGCTCCGGCGCGCAATCGAGACGGGATTGCTGGAGCCGGGTACGCGTCTTGTGGAGAAAGACCTGTGCCAGCAGCTCAATGTCAGCCGCACCTCGCTGCGCGAAGCGCTGCGCCAGTTGCAATCGGAAGGCATTCTCACCGACCTCAACAATCGCGGCCTTGCCGTGGTCACCATAACGTCCGAGGACGCCGAGAACATCTACCGCATCCGCGGGGTGCTCGAACCGTTGATTGTCGAACAGTTTATCGAGAACGCGCCTGAAACAGAGGTTGAGGCGCTGAAAGCCCACTTTGTGCGATTGAAGGAAGCTTACCTGCATGGCAATGCCGAAGAAATCGTCGCCAGCAAACGCGATTTCTACGACAGGATCTGCACGGGAGCGCGCAATCCGATTGCGTTCGGTGTTCTCAGCAAGCTGACGGTGCTGACGTCGCCGCTGCGCCGGCGTTCCGTCGTGCGTCCGGAGCGGCGCGTCCAGAGCATTGCCGAGATCGAGAAGATCGTCACTGCCATCGCCAAACGCGACAAGGCTGCTGCAAAGGCTGCGGCTGAGGAGCATGTGGCCCACTCCGCCCGCTCGGCGCTGCATGCATCAGAGTCGGCCAATTAGTCATGCGCCGCCTAATTATCGCCATTACCGGGGCCTCCGGGGTCATCTACGGCGTTCGCGCCTTGCAACTCCTGCGCGATGTCAAAGATGTCGAGACGCATGCAATCGTCTCGCCGTCAGCGCTGCGCACCGCCGCCGACGAACTCGACATGAGCGCCGACGAGATCCGCAGCCTCGGCGACAAGCTTTACAACTACCGCGATATTGGTGCGGCTATCTCGTCCGGTTCCTTCCGCACCGCCGGCATGCTGGTCGCGCCCTGCTCGGTGAAAACCCTGAGCGGCATCGCCAATTGCTACAATGACGAATTGATCGTGCGCGCTGCCGATGTCTGCCTCAAAGAGCGCCGCCGCGTCGTTCTGCTGCTCCGCGAAACGCCGCTGCACGCCGGGCACATCGCGCTGATGGACCAGGCGACGCGCAATGGCGCCATCATCATGCCGCCCGTTCCGGCCTTTTACAGCAAGCCGAAGACGATCGATGACATGGTCAACCAGACCGTCGGACGCGCACTCGATCTGTTCGATATCAATCTGCCGCTCGTCAAACGCTGGAAAGAAGACGAATCCGGCCAGCAATCATCATAAGCCAATCAGTGCCCGTTCAATGGTCGCGATGGCCCGGCGCGCGCCCGCATCCAAGGTCGAGCCATGGTAATAACGCACGACGAGCGTCAGGTTTTCGCCGGCGGAACGGTTGCTGTCGTCTGAAATCGTGGCGAGAGCCAGCCCTGCCGTTTCGAGTTCCATGAGTTCGATCCGTTCTGCGGAAAGCTCGGCGGCCTTCACGGCGTCACGCAGGGCTTCGGTGTGCTTGTCGGGCCCAGGTTTTGGCCCGGTCTTCATCCGTTGGCGGATGGCGCGCAGCGGTGCAACAACTTCATCGCGCCATTCGTCGACCAGCCCGATAATCTGCACTGTCTTTGCCGGAGAAAGTGCAATCGACCCTTGCTTGAGCCATGCGGCGAACAGCAGAACCGGCACGTCCACGCCACTCTTTTCCTGCAAGGCAAGGCATGCATCGGCGACGTCAGGGGCCTTGTAGAGACGCAGGGCGAAATCCCATAGTCCGATATTCATGTCCTGCATGCTTTCCCTCATGGCAATTGCGGGGCCAGATGACTTGATCCGGCCCCGCTTTACCAGTTTCGCGAGCATGAAGGAAGGCAAACCGGATAATGTTGGCTCGTCCGGTTCAAGCAGTCTGTGGCAAACAGGCCTCGCAGATCGCCGCAACGTGGCGATGGTCCGTACCGCAGCACCCGCCCAGAACACGCATCTTCGGAAATGACCGGGTCAGGCCATTGTACCACCGCCCCAGATCGACCGGGTCGCCCGCATCGAGCGTAACCGAATCATCGAGCTCCGCATGGCTCTTGGTCGAAGCATTCGCCTTGACGCCGCGCACGCGATCGAGCCACGCTTCACCCTTTGCCAGTGCATCGGCAAAATGGCTCGGATGCGCGCAGTTGATCATGTAGTAGGCTGGCGAACCCCCGGTTGCATCGTCCACCCGGTTGATCGCATCGCCGAGCGACAAGCCCGTCACCAGTTTTCCATCGGTCTCGACCGTGAATGAGATCACGCAAGGCATGGCATGGGTTTTTGCCGCCTGTGCGATGCCGATGGCCTCATTGTAGTTGGTGAGCGTATAGGCCGCGACCATATCCGCTTCGGTTCGTGCAAAACTCTCGATCTGCGCCGCGTGGTATGTTTCGGCTTCTTCAGCATTCATGTTGCCGGCCTTGTAGCCATCGCCGCGCGGTCCAATTACCCCGTTGATCACGCAAGGCGTCGTAGCCGCCTCGAATTCCTTGCGAAGGTCGAGTAGCAGATCGACCGAATCCCTGTTTACCGCCCGCAAAGCGTCGGCGTTATACCCAAGCTTGGCGCCCCAGTCCGGGTTTGCCCGCCATGTCGGGGTATCGAGGATAAAGCCGGTTCCATTCTCCCGAGCGATCCTGAGATAGCTGATGTAATAATCTTTCAGTCGCTGCCTGCCTTCCGGGCTGGCCATCAACACGAAGGACGCGAATTCGGGAAGGTCGATCCCGTCGTGAAAGATGAATGTCGTCTCCATGCCACCGTCGCTGAGGAAGGTGCTCCCGGCGAGTTGCGGCAGGTTTTGGCGGTACTTGGGCATGATTGTCTCCACTGACAAGAGTGGCCGGTATGGGCTGATTGCCTCTCCTCCCGGCATGTTCCGTTTTGCGCCTTTCGTTCCAGGCAATCTAGAAGCCTCATGGTCGGGTTGTTTCGCACACAGAAAAACGAATGCAATTTCAGTGAGATAGGCCAAGAAATAGCGATGGAACGCTTCCCTGTGCTATCATCGACCGGCTGAAACCGTACTGGAGGTACAGTAGTTCTGAGGGGATAATGCCATGCGCAAGGGAGACGAGACCCGCGAACGTATTCTTGAAATCGCCGAGATGTCAGTGTTGGCCAAGGGCTTCGCTGCGACATCGATAGAGGAGATTATCGCTGAAGCGGGCATAACGAAGAGCGGGTTTTTCTATCACTTCAAGGACAAGAACGAACTCGCTCACATTATGCTGAAACGATACGTCTGCTCCAATGACCGGGTGTTCGACGATGTCATCGAGCGCGGGCACCAACTGTCGGACGATCCGCTCCAGGCTTTTCTCATCGCCCTGAAACTCCTCGCCGAGGTCATGTCTGATCTGCCGAATGGTCACCCCGGCTGTCTCATCGCTTGCATTTGCTATCAGGAGCGGCAGTTCGACCGCGAAGTCCTGAACCTGACGGCACGGTCGGTTGAAGCATGGAACGCAAGGTTCCGGGCTATTCTCGACAATATCGCTCTCGTGCACCCCCCGCGCGACCAGATCGATTTCGATGATGTGGCGGACATGCTGTCCTGCGTTATCGATGGCAGTATCATCATGTCGAAGGCACTGGACGACCCGACCAGAATCGAAAGGCAGGTCATGGCCTTCCGCAGCTTCATCAAGCTGCTGTTTTCTTCAACGCCGCACCTAACGATCCCGATGCCGAATTCCACCACCGTTTCGGAAGCGGTTAACTGATCGATATTCTTCACGCATCGACTGTTCTCATCAGGAACAGCCGCCCCTCCCGATCGACCTGTGTGTGCAGGTCCTGGTAATCGTGAATGGTCGTGTGCGCAGTCTCGATGGGGTGCTTGTGCGTCGCGGTGATCACCATCACATCGGCCCCTGCAGCATCGCCGGCAAGGATCCCCGGAACGGCGTCCTCGAAGACAAGGCAGTCCTTCACGTTAACTCCCAGCTTTCGTGCCGCCAGCAGATAGCAGTCCGGATTGGGTTTGCCGACCTTTACGTCTTCGGCCGTGACGATATTGTCAGGCACGGGAATTCCCGCTGCGGCCAGCCGGCGCTTTGCCAGTTCAAGCGGCGATGAGGTTACGATTGTCCATTTCGCCGGCGGCAGTGCCTCCAGAAATTCCGCAGCGCCTGGCAGCGGCACGATCCCTTCAACATCGAGGATTTCGGCATCGGTGATCCTGATGGCTTCCTGCTCCGGATCGACCCCAGGCAGACCCAGCCTGCGCACGGTATCGACAGCACGGGCGCCATGCATGGTCGGCAGGAACGTCTTGACGTCGAGCCCATGTTCTTCCGCCCACCTTGCCCAAACGCGCTCTGCCGCCGCTGTAGAATTCAGGATGGTCCCGTCCATGTCGAACAGGAACGCTGCGTATTTTTTGTCGAAAACCGATGAAGCTGCGGCTGGCACGATATTCTTCTCTCCAAGTTAACCTGTTCTGCGCGAGGCAGACTAGAGCATAGGATGTTCAAATGGTACCGCTCAGCCCAGTCAATGTTCGGCCATGGGCTTCAAATGAAAACAGCGGCCCGAAGACCGCTGTTCGAAAATCACCGTATGGACATTGCCAAGGTTATTGACGTGCATCCAGCAATGCGTTGACGCGATCGACCTGCGCATCGGTCAGGGTGCGTCCAAACGCTGTTTCGAGCTCTGCCACCGCGTCATCGAGCGCCTGTTCCCTGAGCGCAGGATCGGCCAGCGCCAGTGCTTCCTCGCGGCTGCGTTCATATGTGGCAATCTTGCCTACGGACGAGTTGGGTGAAGCCCGTTCTCTTGCCCGTGCAGACGCATGAGCGGCATTGAGAGGACCGAGCTTGACATTATCTTCGTCGTCATCCGCATCCAGAGATGCTTTCTCGATTTTGGATTTGTCGTGAGCCTTGGCCGAATTGCCACGATCGGCGGACTTGCCGTGATTTCCACCGCTGTTCCCATTTCCATTTCCATCGCCACCGCCATTCCCATGGCCACCACCATTCCCGCCCTTATCGGCAAAAGCTGGTGCTACAAAACCATCTGTCGTTGATAGAACTGCGCCGCTTACGAACAAGCCAAGGCAAGCTGCTACAATGACGCCCCGTTTAAATTGAACCATATCCACCTCCCAAAAACACTTCCAATAACTTACAGAAATAATCGTTCGTTTGCGGCCCCAATGTGGCAACGGGGGACACGGACGCTCACATACCATTTCAGCCTGATACGGTGGCCCGGCTGTCAGGACCTCGCCTTCGGCGATCCCCAACGTAGCCCATCCATCAGCAACGAGACAAGGCGGCGGGAACGGTCGCGCCAGTCGGGCGTATCAGGGGCTGAATAGATCCCCGACAGAGCCTGAGATATATCGTTTATATCGATATCGCTGCGGATGGACCCGTCGGCAACGGCAGCATCGACGAGACGCTGCAAGGCCAGCGCAACCATACCTGACGTATTGGCAAATACTTCGGAATTCGCGTCGAAGAGGATGCGCAGACTGTTCGCCATGCCGCGCTTTGCGGCAATATAATCGACGAAACGCTGCATCCATTCGGCCAGGGCAACATCCGGTGCTTTGTTCTGCGCCAGTTCTTCCGCGGCGTCGCAAAGCGCCTCGACCTCGCGCCGGTAGACCACTTCGACAAGATGTTCACGCGTTGGAAAATGCCTGTAGAGCGTACCAATGCCTACGCCGGCCTGCCGCGCTATATCCTCGAGCGAGGCGTTACCGCCTCGTTCGGCAAAGGCAATCCCGGCAATCTCGATGAGCTTTTCCCGATTGCGGCTGGCATCCGCCCGCAAGCGCTTTTCCGGCAGGGACGAGCGTGTCTCCTTCAACTCGGTTGACGCATTGCTGCCCAATATTGCAACTCCAACAAGAAAGTGACTTGAACCCTTAGCGGCAAGTCGCTATGTTAAGAAACGGAGGCACCTCCGATTATTCCGGAACCTTCGAACTATTACCCCATTTAAGTCCACTATGTCATGTTTTTTGGGCCTTGACCTCAGAAGAACTCCGCTGGACACCCCTAAGCGTACTGGAGCAGGACGCCTATGACCAATCAAACCACCATCAATCTCGAAATCAATGGCCGGACACAATCCCTTGTCGTCGAACCGCGCGTGACCCTTCTGGATGCGCTGCGCGATCACTTTGAACTGACCGGCACCAAGAAAGGTTGCGACCAGGGCCAATGCGGTGCCTGCACCGTGCATGTCGACGGCGAGCGTGTGCTTTCCTGTCTGACACTGGCAGTTCAGGTCGAAGGCCGCGCGGTCACGACCATCGAAGGGCTTTCCGATCCCGGCGCCGAGCTTCACCCGGTCCAGTCCGCGTTCCTCGAGCATGACGCCTTCCAGTGCGGCTACTGCACGCCGGGACAGATCATGTCCGCGGTGGCCTGCATCCGCGAAGGCCATGCCGGTTCCGACAATGAAATCCGCGAATATATGTCAGGCAACCTCTGCCGATGCGGGGCCTATCCGCATATTGTCGAGGCGGTCCGCGAAGCTGCAAAGGTGATGTCATGAGAGATTTCTCCTATCTTCGCGCAAACTCGATCGAAGAAGCAGTAAGTGCGGCGGCCGTGCCAGCGACCATGCTGCTTGCCGGCGGCACCACGCTCCTCGACCTTGCGAAATGCGGTGTCACCAATCCAGAGCGGGTCGTTGATATCACCCGCCTCAAAGGTCTCGATGCGATCCGTGTCGATGCCGAAGGCGCTTTCATTGGCGCCTTGGCAAAGATGAGCCACGTCGCTGCCGATCCTGTAATCCTTTCGGCGTTTCCGGCGGTGTCGGAAGCCCTGTGGCAGGCGGCGTCAGCGCAGATCCGCAACATGGCAACCATCGGCGGCAATCTTCTGCAGCGCACGCGCTGTGCCTATTTTCGCGACCCGGCAGCTTTTCCCGCCTGCAACAAACGCGTTCCCGGCAGCGGCTGCTCGGCCATGGAAGGCGTCAATCGCGGCCATGCGGTTCTCGGCACCAGCGACGCCTGCATCGCAACCTATCCGGGCGATCTCGCCGCTGCCCTCGTCGCCTTCGATGCCGTCGTGCATCTCGGCGAGCGTAAAGTCGCAATCGACGATTTCTTCCTTCTGCCCGGCACCACACCGAACAAGGAACACGCGATGCAGCCCGGCGAGATGATCACCGCGATCACGATCCCGGCGTCAGCCGCCGCGCGTTGCTCCACCTATTTGAAGGTGCGCGACCGCCAGTCCTATGAGTTCGCCGCTGCAAGCGCTGCTGTCGGCATCGAGTTCGAGCCGGATGGCGAAACCATCCGCGATATTCGGATCGGTCTTGGGGGCGTTGCAACCAAACCCTGGCGTGCCCGCGCAGTCGAAGATGCGCTTCGCGGCAAGGAGCTGGAGCCGGACACCATCAAGAACGCCAGCCGTCTCGCTGTCGAAGGCGCTATCGCCCATGGCGGCAACCACTACAAGATCGAGCTCGCCCCGCGCGTCATTGAACGCGCCATTCTCAAAACGGGAGCCATGGCATGACCATTGTCGACACCAAAATGAAACACGGCGACGCTTCGGACGGATTGCTCGGTGGCCGCCTTGCCCGCATCGACGGCCCCGCCAAGATCACCGGTTCGGCCGATTACGCGATGGAGCACTCTCCGGAAGGTATGGTCTACGCGGTCATCGTTGACAGCACGATCGCTTCCGGCCGCGTCGTCACCCTCGATACCGCGGCGGCGGAGGCCTCTCCCGGTGTCCTGCTTGTCCTGACGCCGGACAACGCCTTGCCGATCAAGACAGCGACGGACTGGACAGGCGCTCCGCCGCCCGCCGTTCCCTACGATCCCCTGGCACGGGATATCACCTTCAGCGGCCAGCATATTGCCGCTGTCATTGCCGAGACCTTCGAGCAGGCAACCGCCGCTGCGGCACTCGTCAAGGTCACCTATGAGGAGACCACCCCCATTTCGAGCTTCGACGATCCGCGGTCCGGCGAAGGCTATCCGATCGATATGATGACCAAGGAATGGGGTGATGCCGAAGCTGCGCTTGCTGCCGCTCCCGTCCGCATCGAGCAGGAATACAGGACACCGCGCGAATACAACGTACCGATCGAGCCCCATGGCCTGATCGCCCAATGGCAGGGCGATATGCTGACCCTCTGGGAGCCCAGCCAGTGGATCGACGGCATGTCCCGCACCTATGCCGAATGGTTCGGCATACCGTTCGAGAATGTGCGCATGCTGTCGCCCTATATTGGTGGCGGCTTCGGTTCGAAGGCTCTGCCAACCCGCTACGGCGCGGTTGCGGCAATCGCCGCGAAGATGCTCGACCGTCCCGTCAAACTTGCCATCACGCGGCCACAGACGTTCACCGCTTTCGGCGGCCGGCCTGCGACACGGCAGACCATCGCGCTCGGCGCTACAAGCGAAGGCAAATTGCTGTCGATCGTGCATCGCAGCGCCAACGAGACGTCGATGAATGACGTCGCGGTCGAACCCTTGGGCTCGGTCACGTCCATCATGTATGCGACGCCGAATTTCTCGTCGCGCCAGAATATCGTGCCGGTGAATACGGTGAAGCCCGGCGCGTTGCGCGCGCCCGGCGAAAACCCCAGCGCCTTCGGCATCGAATGCGCCATCGACGAACTTGCCTACGAGGTCGGCATCGATCCGCTCGATATCCGTCTGCTCAACTATGCCGAGGAGGACCGGCACGCCAAAAAGCCATGGTCGACGCGCCGGCTGCGCGAAGCCTATGCCGCAGGCGCGGAAGCCTTCGGTTGGGCGAAGCGCAACCCTGGCGTCCGCTCCATGCGCGAGGGCAAGCAGCTGATCGGCTACGGCGTTGCCGCGGGCACATACCCGGTTCGCCGCACGCCGGGCGAAGCAATGGTCCGGATCTTGAGCAATGGCACGATCGAAGTCGCCAGCAGCGGCATCGACATGGGTCAGGGCACCTATACGATCCTCGCGCAAACTGCGGCCGAGGCGATCGGCGTGCCCGTCGAGACAGTCGTGGTCAAGCTCGGCGATTCTTCGTTGCCGCGCGCGCCGGTTGCCGGTGGTTCGCAACTCGCCAACCTGATGACCGGCGCTGTGCACGTAGCCGCTCTTGCAGCCCGCGACGAGCTGATTGGCCTCGCCATCAACGATCCGAATTCGCCGTTCCGCGACCTGCAGGCGAACACGCTGACCATCGAGGGCGGGCAGATTTCTTCACCGCGCGATGCAGGTTCCAGTGTCGCTATTGCCGAGGTGATGCGGCGCACCGGCCGTGAGCGTATCGAGGCGCTGCGGGACACGCTGCCGGAAAACCTGCGCAACAAGGACGACCATTACCGCAACTTCACCACGATCTCGACCATGCTTTCACCGACCGAGGGCGACTACTCGATGCACAGCTGGTGCGTGCATTTCGTTGAGGTGCGTGTGGATGTGGATTTCGGCACGGTCCGCGTTTCCCGCATGGTGTCCGCGCTGGATTCGGGCCGGCTCTATAACCCGAGGCTGGCCGAAAGCCAGTGGAAGGGCGGTATCATCATGGGCATTGGTCAGGCACTCCTCGAGGAAGGCCTCATCGATCAGCGCAATGGCCACGTGATGAACACCAACCTTGGTGACTATCTCGTTCCGACCAATGCGGACATTCCCAATCTCGAGGTCATCTCGGTCGGTATTCCCGATACGAACGCCTCGGTCCTGGGCGGCAAGGCGGTGGGCGAACTCGCCATTGTCGGTGTTGCGCCCGCCATCGCCAACGCGGTCTACCATGCCACCGGCATACGGGTCCGCGACCTGCCGATCACGCTTGAAAAGCTGATCTAGGAAACAAAAAACCCGGCACTTGTGCCGGGTTTTTCTATGTCGAATATCTTGGGCAGAGACCGTTTGAGAATTCAGCCTGATGAGCGAGCTGGTGTGGTTTTCGAGAACCGGAGCGCAGCGGACTTGTTGGTCCGTGAGCACCGGAAGCGGAGAAAATCGCATCAGATGGCCATCAGGGTGAAGTAATCAAATGGTCTCTCAGGCGGCGTCCTGAATGGCCGCAAGCTTCCAGTCCGAATTGGGCTTGCGCACGAAAGTCCAGACTTCTGTCGTCTGCGATGGTTGCCCGTCATCGCCCTTGACCACACGCCCGGTCGTCCGGTCGACCATGGCATCGACGCTCGAGTAGCGCATGGCCGTCGTCGCGTATTCCGCGTCGCCCTCGGCCCAGGCCTCGGCGATATCGGCCTGCAGGAGCTTCACATCGGAGACGCTGTTGCGCAGACCGTCCGTCGCATTCTGGCCGAGCTCTTCCGCGAGGTAGGACATGGCTTCCGGCGTGGTGAGATTGCGCAGCGTCGCGTAATCCTCTTTGCCATAGGCCGTCTGCACGTCGGTCAAAAGCCGCTCGAAGGTTTCGAGATCGTCCTGCTTCAGGCCGATCTCATCGGAAGCTGCAGCGGGACCTGCCGACGCATAACCCTGACTGTAACCTGCCGTGCCCTGCCCTGCCGTATTCTGGTTCGAGGCAGAGCCTATCGTCGGCACCCGCATCGGCGAGACGTTGGACGGTTCTTCATTATAGGCGTTGCGGCCAAAACCCTGTCCCGCACCGGCCGCTGCCGTCGAAGACTGGCGCGAACGGAAAAAGCGCATGGCGAGCATGACCGCACCGATGACCAAGGCGATCTGCAGCAGCATGCCGAGCATGCCGGCGGCACCGCCGAAGCCATATCCAAGGAACGCGCCGAGCAAACCGCCGACCAGCAGGCCACCGATCAGCGAACGGCCCATGCCCCCGAACAATCCTGGACGCTGCGCCGCCTGCGGGGCCATTGCACCGGGCTGGTTCTGCGGCTTGGGTGTCATCGAGCGTTCGATCGGAGCAGCAGTTGAAGGCGCAGTGCGCGTTGGCGCGGGGGCCTGGAAAGTACGTGAACCGCGGCTGCCGAAACCACCACCAAAACCGCCGGCACGCCGGGCATCGGCCTCATAGACAACGCTTAACGAAACCGCCAATCCAATGACGAGTATCGCGGCAATCCGGCCGAGACGAGAAAGGTGAAGCGGCATGCAAAAAACTCCTCTATGCGTGTCACGTGACACTTCGTCCACGCATATGGTGTGGGCAAGCGCTGATTTTAAGGATTGGCGAGCAAATTTTGGGATAACCAAGTTATAATGTTTCCGCAAAAACATTATAACTTGAACAAGTTTGACCTCAGTTATAATGTTTTTGCGGGAACATTATAACGCGGGAGTTTTAAGTGAAGGAAATCGACCTTGTCTATCGTACGATGTTCGCCGAACTCGGGCAACGATCGCTTGATGCAAGTTTCAAGGCAGACTTCCCACTGGAAGGCCGCTTCGTATCAGTTGCAATCAAGGGCCACGATTACTGGTACTTTGATCGTCCAACCGAAAATGGTGACAAGAGGACATACGTGGGTCCGAAGAGCGATGATGAAATTTCAAAACGAGTAGCTGCATTCAAGGACATCAAAGACGATCTGCGTGCGCGGCGAAAGCTCGTTTCAACATTGACGCGGGAAGCGGGAATGGCGGCGCCCGAACGTTTCACTGGCGACGTTGTCGAAGTCTTGGCTAATGCCGGGGTTTTCAGGCTGAGATCAGTGTTGGTCGGCACGGTGGCTTTTCAGACTTACTCCGGAATTCTCGGGGTCAGACTACCAAACTCCGCCATGCAAACCGGCGATGCGGATTTCGCCCAGTTTCATTCCGTTTCAACTGCAATACAGGATACTATCCCCCCAATCCTCGATGTTTTGCGACAGATTGATCCGACATTTCGCGAAATCCCGCACCAAAATGATGGGCGCAAGACAACACAATTTCAAAATGCAAAGAAATACAAGGTCGAGTTTCTGACTCCAAACATTGGCAGTGATACCAATGCGGGAAAGCCGCTCAAAATGCCTGCCCTCGGCGGCGCGGCGGCCGAACCACTGCGATTTCTCGACTATCTCATCTACGAACCTGTTCGCTCGGTGTTGCTTCATAAGAGCGGAATACCCGTGAATGTTCCTGCCCCGGAGCGGTATGCAGTCCATAAGCTTATCGTGGCTGCCAAACGTCGGAGCGACGACAACGCATCAAGCAAGCGCGACAAAGATATAAGACAAGCAACGTTGCTTATGGATGCATTGATAGGCACCCGCCGTCAATCCGACCTGGCAATCGCATTTTGTGAAGCCTGGAAACGAGGTTCCGCATGGAAGGATGCAGTTACTCTCGGGCTTTCCTACGTTCCTGAACGTCAAATAGACGGCATAAGACGTGGCTTGGCCGAAGGGACGAAGGACATTGACGAGAATCCGTCTGACTATGGGATACCAAATGCACCATAGGGATTTGGGATATTAAATGCCGGCGTACCACTCATACCCGCGGTCTTCCCAGAAGCCACCCTTGCCGCCCGCCAGATTCTTGAAGCTATCGACGAGCTCGATGCCCATGACGTATTTGGCATGCTTGTAGCCGAGCTGGCGCTCGACGCGCAGGCGCAGCGGCGCACCGTGGGCGACTTCGAGATCCTTGCCGTTCATGCTGTAGGCAAGGATCGTCTGCGGATGCCAGGCATCGACAAGATCGATGCTTTCATAATACCGGCCGCTACCGTCCAGCGATGGCTCGAGGTCATCGGCGCAATGAAACACCGCATAGCGTGCGCCGGGCGCGAGCCCGGCCTTCTCCAGCGCGAGCCCGAGCGGCACGCCTGTCCATTTGCCGATGGCGCTCCAGCCTTCGACGCAATCGTGCCGGGTGATTTGCGTGCGCGATGGCATCGCCTTCAGATCGGCCAGCGACAGGTTCAGCGGCGTTTTAACCATGCCATTCACCACGAGCTTCCAGTCGGCGAAATTGTTCTCCGTCATGCGCGTATAGTCTTCGCTATCGGGCTGCGTAGTGCCGTTACCCTTGAAAAGCGGGGAAATATCTGCCTCGGAGAACTCCCGCGCCAGGGTCTGCTGCGACATGAGCAGGCGCTGCGCGCCCATGGTCAGGGATTCTGCCTTTTGCAGGATATCGTTGACGGTCGTGCTCTGCACGAGCCCATCGCCGCAACCCGTCAGCAGTCCGGTTGCCGCGACACTGGAGCCAATCAGAAAACGGCGGCGGGTAAGATCGAAGCTCATTTTGGCGCTTCCTTGTTTGGTTCGAACTTCAACGCATAGTAGCCGGTGATCATCGAGCGCAGATTGTTCCAGACGCCGGAAACCAGCACCATGACGATGTGAACGATAACGAAGATGACGATCAGCGACGCCGAGATGAAATGGATGGTACGGGCCGACTGACGGCCGCCGAAGACATCGAGCAGCCACGGAAAGATTGCATCGAAGCCCGGGGACATGGTCAGGCCGGTTAGTACCATCAGCGGCAGGATGATGAAGATGATGGCCATATAGGTCAGCTTCTGCAGCGAATTATAGTGCCGCGCTTTCTCGCCCTTGGGAAACCGCAGCCGCGCATGGTCCGCTATCTCCTGCGCCAGATGGCTCGGCGTCAATTGATCCTTGGACGGTACGAGATCGCGGCGGAAATGCCGGCCGATCAGGCCGTAGAGCAAATAAACCAGGCCATTGATGACGAAGAACCAGGCGAAGAAGAAGTGCCAGCGGCGCCCGGTGGCAAGGTCCTGATAGCTCGGAATGGTGATCCAGGAAGGAAAAGCACGCGGGCTAAGCTCGCCGTCTTCGGTCGAGGCGCCAAGCACGCCGGTCGTATTCAGTGACAGCGAACCGATGCGTGTCACCCCTTTGATCGTATCGCCATCCTCGACAGCACCAATGGATATGAACGAAGGGTCTGGAAGCGCGTCAGAACCGTACTGGCCCCAATAAAGGTATGGATGAGCGTTGAAGATTTGCAGGCCGCTCATCAGCAGGAAACTCAGGCACAAAACGTTCAGCCAATGGGTGATGCGCACCGCGATTGAATGCCGGTAGAACAGCACCTTCTTGGGCTTGGCGGTGTCGGTGACACCTGATGTGACGCTTGTCATTCGAGCCTCCATGGGCCTTTACAATCAGAGGAGCGGGTTGTGCGTGGTTCGACAAGCTCACCATGAGGGAGGTTGGCTCAATGCAGCAATGCACAAAGTCGCGAGGTTGGAACCTGCGCTCACCATAAGCACCAACCTCCCTCATGATGAGTTCCTTCCTCGTGAGCCTGTCGAACGGCGAACCACGCACAACCCAATCAAATATTAGTTTGTTGTCGTCTTCTTCTTCGGAGCCATCGTGCCCATGGTATCAGGCTTCATCGCATCCTTTTTCGTCATGGTGCTTTTCTTCATTGTATCCTTTTTCATCGCCATTGTGTCGCATTCCTTCATCATGGATTCCTTCTTCATGGCGTCTTTTTCCATGCCTGCATGTTTCATGCAGTCAGCCTTGCTCATCGGTTTCGTGGCGTCCATGGCCGATGCCATGTTCACACCGGCAAATCCTGTTGCGAGAACGAAAGCGGAAAGAGCGATGCTGCGTGTGAGAATGTTCATGATTGTTCTCCTTGGTTTGAATGAGACACGATTGAAAGTGCCTTCAAGTTTCAGATGCCTTTGACATCCACGTGATCCTGGGCATCGCCAGGAATTCCTTGGTTATTGCGTTGCAGCGGCAAGGATCGGCCCGCCATTCGGCGTCTGTATGAGAACTGCCGTGCGCAGTCCCGGCTTTGCCGCGGGCAAATCCACAGTCTCAGGCTTGCCGTCCCAGCTTCCGAGCTTGGTCAGGCTGTGCACAACGTTCTTATGGGGAAGCGTGTGACCACTGTTCTCGCCGCTTCTGACTGGCACATTCACGGTGTGATCATTGTAAGTGACAAACCAGATGTCGGCTTTGCCGCCTGGTGCTGTACCTTCGCCTATCGTCAGGGAACGATTGTTCAAATCAAGCGATGGCGAGTTAAGCTTGCCCTGCGCCGCGATCAGTTGATCCACTTCGGAAATCCTGTTGCCGACGACATCGGCGCGGCCGTTGACCACCATTTGCGGCGTGAAAGGTCCGTCACGGCCGAGTGGAGTCTCATAGACCTCCTGCCGGTCCGTGTATTCGGGCTTGGCAAAAATATCCTTCCAGCCGAGCCGATCCCAATAGGTGACGCCAAAGCTCAGGGCAAGGATGCCGGGGCGTTTGCTGAGTTCGATCAGATTGGCGTTCGCCGGAGGGCAGGACGAGCAACCCTGGCTGGTGAAGAGCTCGACGACGGTGAGCGGCTTCAATGCATCGGCATACGCTGCGCTGGCGCCAAGCATCACCGTTGCGGCGCTCATCGCGAAGGCAAGCACATGGAACCGGTTTTGCTGATTTCCCATCTTCGTCTCCTCACGTTCCCGAATGACCGGACAAAATGTGCCGGTCACATCAGGGAATACGGAGGGCGACAGGAATTGGTTACAACGATCACGGATTGGTGATCAATCTTTGGCGGATTGTTATCACGGGCATTGACCTTCTGCCGCGTTCCACTTCATCTGTAACTTTTATCCCGCTTCGCGCGAATAAGGAATGAACGGAGTGAATCCGGTCGAAACGCGATTGAAGGAACTGATGCTCGCGAGCCTTGATGGCGATGCGCGGAGCTATGGCGTTCTCCTCAACGACTTGGCCAAGCATCTGCGCTTTTATTTCCTGCGCCGGCTGGCGGAAGCGCACAAGGGCGACGCCGACGATCTCGTGCAGGAAACCCTGATGGCGCTGCATACGCGGCGGGCAACGTACGAGACCGACCGGCCCTTCACCTCTTGGTTGCATGCGATTGCGCGCTACAAGCTGATCGATCATTTCAGGCGCAACCGCATAAGGGCGACAGTGCCGCTCGACGACGTGGAGGACCTGTTTGCGCAAGACCTGTCCGATGCGGCGGCGGATCGCATGGATGTGGAACGGCTCTTGCAAACGGTACCGGAAAAATCGCGGGATCTGATCTACCGGACAAAGATCGAAGGCCAGTCTATCGCCGAGGTAGCGCAAAGCACCGGACTTTCGGAAACATCGGTCAAGGTTGGCATACACAGAGGAATAAAGGCGATCGCGGCAAAGTTGAAAGGACATGCACCAGATGACGGCTAGAGCGAGATGCTGCCATATTGAAGCGTTCTGCCGGAGGGAATTCGGGACAAGGTCAAGGGATTTGGCGAGGCCGATGCCTTTCCATCGGACGATGCCGAAGCCCGATGGATTTGGCCCGAATTCACCCGGCCCTTCGGGTTTCCGGCTGGCGGACACCCACGTTGTCATGCGGCATCGTCCGATGGAAAAACATCGGCCTCGCCACCTTCCTAGTGATTGTCTCGCCAGCCGAGAAACAGAACGGATTCAATATGACTGCATCTCGCTCTGAAGACCTGATCGCGCGTCTGACTGGCGAACTCAAGCCGGTATCGCGCATGGCTGTTCTCAAGCGGGTCGGCGTGGGACTGGGCATTAGCCTCGTCGTATCGGCCGTCCTCATGTACTTCTGGCTCGGCATGCGCCCCGACATGATGACGGCTAAAGGAACGATGCCGTTCTGGAGCAAACTGATTTATACGCTTGCCCTCGCTGTTGTCGGCACATGGGCGATCAAACGCATCGGCCACCCCCTCGGAAGCATCCGTGTCAATCTCGCTATCATGGGAATGCTTATCGTTGTAATCAGCATGCTCGGCTTCGTACAGCTCGCAATGGCTCCGCTCGGGGCCCAATATTACCTTTTGACCGGCGAGTCCGTCACCGTCTGCACGTTCAACATCGTGATGCTATCGCTGCCCCTGCTCGTCGGTGCATTCTGGGTGCTGCACGGTCTGGCGCCCACCCGTTTGACCATTGCCGGTGCAGCCGCCGGCCTGGCAGCTGGCGCCATCGGCTCACTGGTCTATTCGTTTCACTGCACGGAAAGCACCATGCCGTTCGTCGCCATCTGGTATACGCTCGGCGTTCTGATCCCCGGCCTGATCGGCGCCATTACCGGGCGGTTCGTGCTGCGGTGGTAGCTCCCTGCCCTCCCCCTTGTGGGGGCCGTAGGCGGGCGAGACACGTGGCTCGCCCCGGTAGTGGCTGCGAAGCAGCCGGGAGGGGAGACTTGCTAATTTAAGAAAGACCCCTCCCCGTCGCTTCGCTCCGTCCCTCCCCACAAGGGGGAGGGTCAGAGCGCTCACACCCTATAGTTTCGTCAGCCACTCATGCTCTACCGCATTGTGGAATTTCCACGTGCGCTTCGGGCCGGCCATCACATTGAGATAATAGAGGTCGTAGCCGTGGCAGGCGGCGCAGGGGTGATAACCCTTCGGCACCATGACCACATCGCCGTCCTCGATCGCCATCGCCTCATCCAGTGAGCGGTCATCCGTGTAGACCCGCTGGAAGCCAAAACCCTGCGGCGGGTTGAAGCGGTGGTAATAGGTTTCTTCCAGATAGGATTCTGCCGGCAGGTTATCCTGATCGTGCTTGTGCGGCGGGTAGCTCGATGTATGACCGCCGGGCGTGATCACCTCGACCACCAGCAATGAATCCGCCGGTTCGTTTTCGGGGAGGATATTGGTGACATAGCGGGTATTGGTGCCTTTGCCGCGTGTTTCCTGGCCGAGATCGTCGGGCGAAATCACCCGCACCGGCAATCCGCCGCCAAGACCCGGCGCTGAACAGACCGCGAGTTCGAGGTCCGTTTCCGCCACGACCGACCAGTCGCAGCTTTGCGGTACATAGACCGACCATGGCTTGCCCTCGAAGGGCGACATGCGCTTGCCGAGCAGGCCGAGATCTTGCCCGTTGACTGTCACTGTTCCCTTGCCGGTGACGAACACCAGACAGACTTCCTTGTCCTCGCTTCTGCCGGAAACGGTCTCGCTTGGCGCAGCACGGTGCAGATCGAAGCCGACATAGGTCCAACCGGCACTTTCCGGCGTGACATGCGCCACATGGCCCTTGCCCTTCTGAGCTTTCAGCAGCAGTTTCGACATGGTTTACTCCTTATCGGTGCCAAGGTCTTCCGGCTTGACAGCATCCGCCGGCTTAACAGGGTCCGAAGCATCGAAGATGATGAAGAATTGCCAGATCCCGTATCCGGCAAAAGCCAGCACTATGATGCCCCAGAATGGTGTTCCGGTCGCAAACTCGAAAATTGCCCAGGCAATGCAGAACGCCACGACAGCAACGCGGCGCCAAAGCGGACGAAAAAACGGATGGTTCGAGTCTTTGTTCAAGCGAGCCCTGCTTCCTTGATGAAGCGGCTGAGATTGGCGTGGCCGAGCTTCGAATAGGTGGCCGGATCGGCCTTCTTCGGATCCTGCTCGGCTTCCACCACGACCCAGCCGCTATAACCCTGAAGTTCCTTCAGCACACGAACATAATCGATCATGCCGTCGCCCGGAACAGTATAGACGCCTGCCAGCACGGAATCGAGGAAAGACCAGTCTTCGCGGTTCGACTGCCACATGACCGCCTCGCGAATATCCTTGCAGTGCACATGGCCGATGCGCGTCTTGTAGTGCCGCGCCAGCCGGGCCGGATCGCCGCCGCCCCAGGTCGCATGGCCGGTATCGAGCAAAAGGTTGACGGCGCTTCCCGTCACTTCCATGAAACGGTCGATCTCGGCCTCGGTCTGCACGACCGTCCCCATGTGGTGGTGGTAGACCAGCTGCAGGCCATAGGTCTGCTTCACACCTTCGGCAAATCGCGTATAGCGCTCGCCGAAAACTGTCCATGCCGCCTTCTGCAGGACGGGGCGCGCCGACAGCGGCAGGTCCTTGTTGGAATGAATGGCGTTGGAGGTTTCCGCTGCGATCAGCACCGAGCAGCCCATATCCCTGAGCAGCGTCGCATGGCCCTTGACGGCTTCGAGTTCCGCATCGACATCGCGTGTGAGAAGCTCGGTCGAATACCAGCCACTGACGAGGCTGTGGCCATAGGATTCGAGGATTGGCCGCAGCTTGTCGGCGGTGCGCGGAAACTTGTTGCCAAGCTCCATGCCGGTGAACCCGGCAGCCTGAGCCTGCTCAAGGCAGGTTTCCAGCGGAATATCGCCGCCGATTTCCAGCATGTCATCATTGGACCAGCCGATTGGGTTCGCCCCGATACGGATCATTCGTATGTTCCTTCAGTTATGTGCGCGTTGCACAAAATTCCTGGTTGGGCGCTTACCCTCCCCCTTGTGGGGAGGGCGAGCGAAGCGACGGGAGGGGTCTTTCTAACGGCAGATGTTTTCAAAGATTCCCCTCCCCGGACCTGCGGTCCGTCCCTCCCCACAAGGGGGAGGGTAAGGCACCCAGACTGCCATCATCTGTCTAAGTCTAATCACCCACCCGCTGCAATCGCAGCTTCTCTTCATAGTCCTTCCGCGCTGCGTTTACCTCTGGCCGCGCGCTTACTTCCGGCACCGCGACATCCCACCAGGTACCGCCCTCTTCGGTAGAGATCAGCGGATCGGTATCGATGACAACCACCGTCGTGCGGTCATTCTGCTTGGCCCGGGCGAGCGCGCTTTCGAGCTCGGCAATCGACGCCACCTTTTCGGATATCGCGCCAAGACTGCGTGCATGCGCGGCAAAATCGATATCCGGCAAGACCTCGTGTTTCGTGTCCTTGAGCAGATTGTTGAAGTTCGCCCCGCCCGTCTCCATTTGCAGCCGGTTGATGCAGCCATAGCCGCGATTGTCGAGCAATACGATATTGATCTTCTGGCCGAGCATCACCGATGTCGCGATTTCCGAGTTCAGCATCAGGTAGGACCCGTCGCCGATCATGACGACAACCTCGTCATTGGGCTTGGCCATCTTGGCACCCAGCCCGCCCGCGATCTCGTATCCCATGCAGGAAAAGCCATATTCCGCGTGGTAGGAGCCAGGTGCCCCCGCCTGCCACAATTTGTGCATCTCACCGGGCAGACCACCTGCCGCATGCAGCACGGTCGCTTCGCTACCCATCGCCCGCTGCACGGCACCGATCACCTGCGCATCCGAAGGCAGCGCCGCATTGGCCAATGGGTTGGGGAGCCCGGTAACCTTGGCGGCGGCTCTCTGCCATTCCGCCTTGCCGCTCTTGGCATTGTCGGTCCAGCTCGCCGGTGCCTTGTAGCCCTGCAGTCCTGCAGCAAGCTCCAGCAGCCCTTCCTTGGCATCAGCTACAAGCGGCAAAGCCCGGTGCTTTGTTGCATCGAAGGGCTGGACATTGAGGCCGATGAAGGTTTTCTCCGAATTCTGGAACAGCGCCCACGAACCGGTGGTGAAATCCTGCAGCCGCGTACCGACAGCGACGATAACATCGGCTTCCTGCGCCAGCCGGTTGGCGGCGGAGGTTCCAGTGACGCCGATCGCCGCCATGTTGAGCGGATGCATGTCCGGCAGCGAGGACTTGCCGCCTTGCGTCTCGCAGACGGGAATACCGGCAGCTTCGACAAACTCCGCCAGCTCTTTCGACGCTTGCGAATAGATGACACCGCCGCCAGCGATAACCAGCGGCTTCTTCGCCGATTTCAGCGCCGCGATGGCGGCCGCCAGTTCGTCGCGGTCCGGCCTTGGCCGCCGCTGCGTCCAAACACGTTCCTCGAAGAAGCTTTCCGGATAGTCATAGGCTTCGGCCTGCACGTCCTGACACAGTGCAAGCGTCACCGGCCCGCATTCTGCCGGATCGGTCAGCACCGCCATCGCCCGCGCCAGCGCCGGGATGATCTGTTCCGGCCGGGTGATCCGGTCGAAATAGCGCGAAACCGGCCGAAAACAGTCATTGGCCGAAACCGTGCCGTCGCCAAACGATTCCACCTGTTGAAGAACAGGGTCCGGTACCCGGTTGGCGAATACATCGCCGGGTAGAAGCAGCAGCGGCAGCCGGTTGACATGCGCCAGCGCCGCGGCCGTCACCATATTGGTTGCACCCGGCCCGACGGAACTCGTCACTGCCATCATGCGGCGGCGAAAGCTCGCCTTGGCAAAGGAGATGGCGGCATGGGCCATAGCCTGCTCGTTGTGACCGCGATAGGTCGGCAGTTCTTCGCGGACCTGATACAGCGCCTCGCCGAGGCCCGCGACATTGCCATGGCCGAAAATAGCCCAGACACCGGCGAAGACCGGAACCTTCTTACCGTCCACAATCGTCATCTGGTTACTCAGGAACCGCGTCAGTGCCTGCGCCATGGTCAGGCGTATCGTCTTGGTCATGTCGGTCTCCTCCCGTGCCAGCTATGCCGCTTGTTTATTGCGGCTGGCAAGCCAGGCCTTGGTCAATTTTTCGAAACGATCGGCCATATCGGTAATAGCAGCCTCATCGGACGTACGGCCCGAGAGCCAGTTTTCCGCCGCATCCATGAACAATGTCCGCCCAACGGCGAAGCCCTTCACAATCGGCGTACTGGCCGTCGCGGCAAAAGCTGCTTCCAGCTCGTCATGCGGCGCTTCCAGCCCAAGCAGTACGACACCGCGGCACCAGGGATCGTTCTTCTCGATCACCGCCTCGATCTTTTTCCACGCGGCAGCGGAAGCCTGTGGTTCCAGTTTCCACCAGTCCGGCTTGATGCCAAGCGCATAAAGTTCTTCCAGCGCCTGGGGAATGGTGTTGTCGTCGAGCTTGCCGTGCTTGCCGGCGATAATCTCGATCAGCAGTTCACGCCCGACCTTGCGCGCGGCTTCAAACAGTGTGCGCAGCTTTGCCTGCTGCTCCGCCTTCAGGTCCGCCGGATCGTCCGGGCGATAGAAGCACAGGCATTTGATGCAATGATCCACCGGCCATTCCGCCAGCTGCGAGCCGATATCCTGCGAAAATTCGAAGCGCAGCGGACGCGAACCTGGCAATTCCACCGGACGCCCCAGCCAGTCGAAATTGTGCCGCGCAAACTCGAACATCGCCTCGCGGCCGAATTTCTCGTCGAGCAGCATGCCATAGCCGCTGCGGCCGCCCGCAACCTTTGCCGCCGCCTTCACCGCCAGTTCCTTGAACACACGCACCTTGGCGACATCCGCGCCTACCTTTTGCGCAAGGTCTTCCAACTGGACCCTGTGATCGATGGCAAAGGTCATCATCGACGGTATTTCATGCCGCCGCGTCGTCGCCCAATGCACGTGGTTGATCGCCTCGTCCTTGCGCAAGGCATGATAGGTGCTGCCATGCTTGAGGAAATATTGCAGCTCCTCGAAGGTCGGGATTTCCGGCGAGCAAAGCAGCCGCGACACCGCAAAGGCGCCGCAGGCATTGGCCCAGGTTGCAGCCGTTGCCAGCGGCTCGCCGCCGAGCCAGCCGCGCAGGAAACCGGACATGAACGCATCGCCGGCGCCAAGAACGTTGAACACTTCGATAGGAAAGCCCTTGCCGACAATACCATCCTCGAGATCGTCGGATATTGCGCCTTCATAAACGATGCAGCCCATGGGGCCGCGCTTCAGGACGATGGTGCCGCTCGAAAGTGCCCGGATGGTCTTCAACGCGCTGAGCAAATCGGCTTCACCCGACGCGATCAGCACTTCCTCTTCCGTGCCGACGATCAGGTCGCAATCAGCCAATACCGTCTTGAGATGGTTGGACACCGCATCGGAGGCGATATAGCGGCTGTCACCTTCGCCATGCCCGGCAAGGCCCCACAAATTGGGCCGATAATCGATATCGAACACCACTTTTCCGCCCGCTTCCTTCATCAGGCGGATTGCCTTGCGCTGCGCCGCATCAGGTTTCGGCTTGGAGAAATGTGTGCCGGTAACGACAACGGCGCGTGCCGACTGGATGAATGCCGGATCGACATCGCCTTCATCGAGCGCCATATCGGCACAGTTCTCGCGATAGAATATCAGCGGAAAGCTCTTGTCGTTCTCGACCGACAGGATCACCAGCGCCGAAAGCCGTTCCGGGTCGGTGATCACGCCATCGGTGGCAACGCCCTCGCGCATCATCTGCTCGCGGATATAACGGCCCATCTGCTCATCGCCGACGCGCGACAACAGCGCCGAGCGCAAACCGAGCCGCGCCGTACCGATGGCGATATTGGCAGGACACCCACCGACTGACTTTGCAAATGACGTGATATCCTCGAGGCGCGAGCCGATTTGCTGGCCATAAAGGTCCACGGACGAACGACCGATGGTAATGACATCAAGCGGCGTGCCAAGGGGCGTCCTTGCATCAGCTCTGTCCATGATAGTCCTCCCGATAGACTGATAAGTCCCGGCATAAAGCGGCCAGGAATTTTCCTATATGAAATAATAATTCTATCAAATCGTCAATATGGAATGTCTGTTCTTTTTGTATTTCCGGACCATACTTTCACGTTGACTAAAATATGTACGTGCATTATAAGTACATAATGTATGTACGGGAGTTCTCCATGCCACGCACCAGCCAGCACCCTAAGGCCGACACATTCAACTTCCGCATTGACCCCGATTTGAAGGCTGCTTTTACCCACGCAACCGAGGCCGAGGACAAGCCTGCAGCTCAGGTTCTGCGGGACTTCATGCGGAGCTATGTGGAACGCCAGCAGCGTAAGGCATTTGAACTTGAAGCGCGACGGCAATCACTTGCTATTGCAAAAAGGTCTCGTAATCCATCTACAGATGATTACGCGTCTCTCAAGGAATTGGAAGCTCTGTTTGACGAGGCTGCTGTCGATGATGACCGCGCGAAATGAAGCGTGGAGACCTGGTTACGATTGTCGTCAGCGGTGACTACGGCAAACCTCGTCCCGCAATCATCGTACAGTCGGATGCATTTGCGCAGCTCCCGTCAGTGACCGTGCTTCAATTGACAAGCGACGTTCACGATGAACACCTCGCTCGTATTACAGTTAACCCGTCCGCTGGAAATGGCCTGCGTGAACGCTCGCAGGTAATGGTCGATCGGGCTATGACCGTGCCCCGAACGAAAGTCGGGCAGGTTTTCGGACATTTGGACGCTGAAACGATAACCGATATCAACAGGGCGATGGCGCGTTTTCTGGGACTGGAAGCCAGCGCCCCCTAAACACTCCGCCGCTTCTCCGCCACGCTCACCGTAAGCGCCATGGCGAGCGCCATCGTTCCCGATAATGAACGAAACCCCGAAAAATCCCCCTCCGCCGCCTCGAACCACACCTTGGCCGATTGGGCGAGCGGCGAGAATGCGCTGTCGGTGATGGCGACGACCGGCACATTGCGTGCCGCCAGCGCCGCCGCATGCTCGATCGTCGCCGATGCGTAAGGCGAAAAGCTGATGGCGATGGCAGCATCATTCGGTCTGGCAAAGGACAGGATTTCGGGATCGATACCCGCCGTCGATTCGATCAATTGGTTGCGGATTTTCAGCTTCCCGAAGGCATAGGCCATATAGGCGGTGATCGGGTAAGAGCGGCGCCGCGCCAGAAGGTAAATCGTCTCTGCCCCCGCCAGGATATCCACGGCGCGGGTCAGTACATCCTCCTCGACATTGTGCGAAATCGTCTCGATCGAATGACTGGCCGCTGTCAGGAACCCATTGAGAATAACACGGTTCTTGGAAAGGCCGTGCGTGTCACCGCGCAGCGCAGACAGCCGCTCTTCGTAGGAAACCTGCCGCTCGCGCAGCCGTTCCCTGAACACCGATTGGAGGCTCGTGAAACCGTCGAAACCGAGATGTTGGGCAAAGCGGATCAATGTCGAAGGCTGGACGCCTGCCGTCTGGGCAATACTTGCCGCGGTGCCGAAGGCGATCTCGTCGGGATTGCTCAGGGCATAGGCCGCGATCTGCGCCAGACGTTTCGGCAGCATCTCGCGACGATCGAGGATCATCGTGCGCAGCGCATCAAAATCCCGCGGTAACGATATTTCATTGTCCATGCTTTCCACCCGTATCGTTCCCTCTTTGCTGTTCATAGTCCGAGCAAAATATTTATATCAAGACGGATCAGTTATTCCATTTTTCTTTGTTATAGATTATTTCAATCAACAACTGCAAGCGACGGGCCAAGCTGAATCGTTAGGAGAGAGCATATGTTAGGCGTAGGACTGATCGGAACGGGCTTTATGGGCAAATGCCATGCGCTGGCATGGAATTCGGTTCGCGCCGTCTTCGGCGATGTGCCGGCAGTACGGCTCGTGCATCTTGGCGAAGCCAACACCGAGCTAGCCGTGCGCCGCGCCAACGAATTCGGTTTCCAGAAAGCCTCGGGCGATTGGCGTGCGGTCATCGACGATCCGCAAGTCGATGTGGTCTCCGTCACGACCCCGAACCAGTTCCATCCCGAAATGGCAATTGCAGCGCTAAAAGCTGGCAAGCATATCTGGTGCGAGAAGCCCATGGCGCCTGCCTTCGCTGACGCGGAAGCCATGCTCGCCGCCGCTAAGCAATCTGGCAAGGTTGCCGCCCTCGGCTACAACTACATCCAGGGTCCGGCCATCCGCCATATCCGCAAGCTCCTTGCCGAGAAGATCATCGGCGACGTCAATCATCTGCGCATCGAGATGGACGAGGATTTCATGGCCGATCCCGATGCGCTGTTCTATTGGAAACACGAAGCAACATCCGGTTATGGAGCGCTCGACGACTTTGCGGTGCATCCGCTCTCGCTGCTGTTCACGCTGTTCGGACGCGTTGCCCGCGTCATGTGCGACATGTCGAAACCCTATGCCACCCGCAAGACGGCAAGCGGTACTGACCGCGCTGTCGAGACCTATGACAGCGCCAGCGTACTTATGCACATGGAAAACGGCGTTGCTGGCACGCTGCAAGTCAATCGTTCAGCCTGGGGCCGCAAAGGCCGCATTGCGCTGCAGATCTTCGGCTCGAAGGGCTCGATCCTGTTCGACCAAGAACGTGCCAATGAGTTCCAGCTTTATGTCACTGCCGACCGCGCCACCGAACAGGGCTATCGCACCATTCTGACGGCGCCGCATCATGAGCCCTATGGACAATTTATCCCGGCCCCCGGCCATGGCCTCGGCTTCAACGATCTGAAGATCATCGAGTGCCGTGAGCTGATCAAGCGCGTCAACGGCCAGCCCGCCCATCTGATCGAATTCGCCGACGGGCTTGAAATTGAGCGCACCGTGCATGCGATGGCCCGTTCATATAACGAACAGCGCTGGGTGGATGTGCGGTAGTTTTTGTCAATACAACCAAAGGCAACCACTATGACGCGTTGCGTTATAGTGGTATGTAACTTATTCTCGGGCCATGATCCAAAACTTTGCTGATGGCGAAACGCAATTGATCTGGTCCGGTGTTAGAAGTCGGAAATTGCCATCTGATATTCAGACGGTTGCTTTGCGAAAACTGCGCCTTTTAAATCAGGCACGTGTAATGGAGGATCTCCGGATTCCACCCGGCAACCGTCTTGAAGCGCTTAAGGGCAATTTGGCCGGACAGCATTCGATCAGGATCAATGATCAATGGCGTATTTGTTTCGTTTGGCAGGAAGGAGGCCCAAGAGATGTCAAAATCATCGACTACCACGACTAACAGGAATTGGTTGCCGAATCCGCATCCTGGCGAAATACTGTTGCATGAATTCTTGAAACCGATGGGCATCAGCCAGAATGCCCTTGCCCGCGCGGTTCACGTTCCACCACGTCGCATCAACGAAATTGTATTGGGCAAGCGAGACGTTACTGCCGATACCGATCTTCGCCTTGCGCGCTATTTCCGCATGTCGGAGGGATATTTTTTGGGGCTGCAATCCGATTATGATCTTTTGCAAAGACGCCGGGAGATCGATAGCGATCTAGCAACTATCGAGCCAAGAGCAGCTTGAGCATTTAAGAGGTGCGTGGTTCACCATGCACCTCAACACCTTTGGTTAAACCGCAATCGTCTTGCCTTCCTTGACCGACCTTAGCGCTGCATCGGCCAATGCCAGCGCGATCAACCCATCCTCGCCGCTTGGCGCAGCTTTCACGCCTGTAGCAATCGCGTTGATGAAGGCGGCGATTTCGTTGGCGTAGGCCTCCGTATAGCGCGTCATGAAGAAATCGTGCAGTGGCGGGCGGGTATAGCCGCTGCCATTGGCAATCTCGATCGAGACCGGCCGCTGGTTTTCTGCGGCGACCATGCCCTTCGAGCCGTGAACCTCGATGCGCTGATCATAGCCATAGGTGGCGCGGCGCGAATTGGAGATCACGCACTGCTTGCCGGAGGCAGTCGACAGGATCACACTGACGCTGTCATAGTCGCCAAGCTCACCGATCTTTTTGTCGACCAGCACCGACGCATGCGCGGTGACGGCCACCGGATCTTCACCGAGGAGAAACCGCGCCATGTCGAAATCATGAATGGTCATGTCGCGGAAGATACCACCGGAGCGGCTGATATATTCGGCCGGCGGGGCACCCGGATCGCGCGACGTGATGGTGACCATCTCGACATCACCGATCTGACCATCGTCGATCGCCTTGCGCACGGCGGCAAAATGCGGATCGAAGCGGCGGTTGAAGCCGACCATCAGCGTGGCATTGGTTTCCCTGACCACGGCAAGGCATTCTTCGACGCGTTTCACATCGAGGTCGATCGGCTTCTCGCAGAAGATTGCCTTGCCGGCACGGGCAAAGCGCTCGATCAGGTCCGCATGCGTATCCGTCGGCGTGCAGATGATGACCGCATCGATGTCGGAAGCTTTTTCGATTTCGTCGATCGTGCGGATTTCACAGCCATGCGCGGCGGAAAGATCCTTGGCGGCCTGTTCGAAAGCATCGGCGACGGCGACGAGTTTCGCCTGGGGGTTCGAGGTCACCGCCTTCGCGTGAACCTTGCCGATACGACCTGCACCGAGCAGACCAAAGCGTACAGTCATTTCTAATCCTCTTAAAAGAAGCCCGAAACAGTCCCGGGCGTTACAGATTAATCTAGCCGGCAAATCCATTGTGCGTGGTTCGACGGGGCTCACCATGAGGGAGGTGAATTGATTGCAGGGAGCCAACGCTATGAATGTTGGCGATTACAGTCGCAACCTTCCCTTGCTTGACTCCCTGCAACCACTCAAGTCCCCTCATGGTGAGCCTGTCGAACCACGCACATGGTCATGCAAGCCTGGATAGTGCTGAGCGCACTGCTAAACTTTGCGCTTCTTCTGGCGATATACATCGACAATAACAGCTGCAACGATGATCACGCCCTTGATGATCTCCTGGTAATAGGCATCGACGCGCAGGAACGTAAACCCGGAGATCATGACGCCAAGAATGATGGCGCCGATGACCGTACCGGTGATACGGCCGATACCGCCGGTCAGCGATGTTCCGCCGATAACGGCGGCGGCAATCGCATCGAGTTCGTAGGTGACGCCCATTCCGGCCTGCGCCGTTTGTGCACGGGCGGCGCTGACGATACCGGCGAGCCCCGCCAAAAGACCAGCAATGGCATAGACCTTGATCAGATGCCGCTCGATATCGATGCCCGAAACCCGCGCCGCCTGCACATTGGCGCCGATGGCATAGGTGAATTTGCCGTAGCGCGTGTAGCGCAGGGCGATGTGGAAGATCAGCGCCACGACCAGGAATACGACCACCGGCCAGATGCTCGTGCCGATGAAGTTGAACTGGTCGGTGAGGCCTGAAACCGGCGAACCCTTGGTGTACCATTTCGCCACGCCGCGGGCGGAAACCATCATGCCGAGCGTGGCGATGAACGGCGGAATCTTGGTATAGGCGATCAGCCAGCCATTGACGATGCCGGCAAGAAGCCCGATGCCAAGACCAATGCCGATGGGGACGAAGAACGGCATGTCGGTCAGCGCCGGATAGACCGGCCGCGCCCAGGTGGAGGACTGGGCGAAACTCGCCGCGATCATCGCCGTCATGCCCACCACGGAGCCGGAGGAAAGATCGATGCCGCCGGTGATGATCACCTGCGTGACGCCCACCGCAATAATG
This sequence comes from Phyllobacterium sp. LjRoot231, assembly GCF_964253365.1. Taxonomy (NCBI): domain Bacteria; kingdom Pseudomonadati; phylum Pseudomonadota; class Alphaproteobacteria; order Hyphomicrobiales; family Phyllobacteriaceae; genus Phyllobacterium; species Phyllobacterium sp. LjRoot231. The sequence continues at coordinate 1,735,293 of NZ_CAXUQT020000001.1, read as the reverse complement.
CCGATGACCGAGACCTGCAGGATGATGATCCGCAGGCGCTGCACGTTCATCAGGAAGCTTTGCCCTGCGAAAATCCAGCCGAGTATCTCGAAGACCAGTGCAATACCGATCAGCACCAGCAGGATGTTGACCTCGGGCGGCATGCGCCGGCGGTGCCTGCGCGCAAGTGCCGGTGTTGCTGCCTTGGCGGTTACCTGTTCGCTTGTCATTATAAACTCCTCCCAATATTCCAGGTAGCGCTAAACAACCTTTTAAGAATTCAGCCTGACGAGTTAGCTGGTGTGGTTTTTGAGAACCGGAGCACAGCGAACATTTGAGTCCGTGAGCACCGGAAGCGCAGAAAATCGCATCAGATGACTGTCAGGGTGGATTATCAAATGGTTGTTCATTTCGACGCCAGCTCCATCACCTTGACCTGGGTTGCTTCGGCGCGATCGAGAAATCCGGTCACCCGGCCCTCATGCATCACCATGATCCGGTCGCTCATTCCGAGCACTTCCGGCATTTCCGACGAGATCATGATCACCGCCACGCCCTGTTTGGCGAGCTGCGATACGAGACGGTGAATTTCCGCCTTGGCGCCGACATCGATACCGCGCGTCGGCTCGTCGAGAATGAGGATCTTCGGGTTGGTCAAAAGCCAGCGGCCGATCAGCACCTTCTGCTGGTTGCCGCCGGAAAGGTTCTCGACCCTCTCATGCATGTTCGGCGTCTTCACCCGCAGCGTATCGCTCATCGTCTTGCACGCCGCGCTGATGCCGTTTTCCTGGACAAATCCGTATTTGACGAAACGGTCCTGCAGCACCGCGATCTGCATGTTCTCGAGCACGTCGAGAATGAGCAGGCAGCCGGTCTCCTTGCGGTCTTCCGTAATGAAAGCCATGCCGTGGCTGATCGCCTGCGTCGGCGAACTCATCTTGATCGCTTCGCCCTTGATCTCGATGGTTCCGCTTGTCGCCGGCGTCACGCCGAAAACCGTCTCCGCGACGTTCGAGCGGCCCGAACCGACCAGCCCGGCAACGCCGAGAATCTCGCCCGCCCGCACATCGAACGACACGTTGTGGAACACATTCTTCAGCGAGAGGTCTTTTACCGAGAGAACCACGTCACCGATCGGCACGGTCTCCTTCGGGAACATCTGGGTGATCTCGCGCCCGACCATCATCTTGATGATGTCGTCGCGCGTGACATCAGTGGAAAGGTGCGTGCCGATATAACGGCCGTCGCGGAACACCGAAAACTCGTCGGCGATCTCGAACAGCTCGCTCATCTTGTGGGTGATGTAGACGATACCGATACCCTGCGCGCGCAGGCCCCGGATAATCTCGAACAGATGTTCCACCTCGCGCTCGGTCAGCGCCGAGGTCGGCTCATCCATGATCAAAACATCGGATTCATACGAAACCGCCTTGGCGATCTCCACCATCTGCCGGTTGGCGACGCTCAAATCACGCACCTGGCTTTCCGGGTCGAGCGCGATGTTCAGCCGCTCAAACAACTCGGCGGTCATGTCGTACATCTTGCCGTGGTCGACGAAGCCGAAGCCGTTCTTCGGCTCGCGCCGGATCCAGATATTCTCCGCCACCGTCATGAACGGCATCAAATTGAGCTCCTGATGGATCATGGCAATGCCATTTTCCAGCGCGTCGAGCGGTGATTTCAGCCGGATCGGCAGGCCTTTCAGATAAACTTCGCCCTGATCTGGAATATATATTCCAGCGAGAATCTTCATCAGAGTGGATTTACCGGCGCCGTTCTCGCCCATCAGCGCGTGCACGGTGCCGCGCTTAAGCCGGAACTGCACATTGTCCAGCGCCAGCACGCCGGGAAATTCCTTGCGGATGTTTTCGACGTTCAGCAGATATTCGGCCTGCGGTATGGCGCCACTGGCGCGCACCGCTGCCATGGTCGAGGGACTGACTGCCATGATCATCTCCTCCCAGAGAGGCTTTAGTATAGCATCAAACGTCGATGCCGATTATCTCCCCCCTTGTGGGGGAGAAAGCGATTTCAGCATCTTAGCTCTTGCTAAGTGCTAGAAATCGCAAGAGAGGGGATCTTGCATTGTGCACTCCAAATCCCCTCTCTTGAATTTTCTAAGGATTTAGCAAAGAGGCTAAATCCAAGAAAATCCTTTCTCTCCCGCAAGGGGAGAGATAGGCCCGGCGTCCTCAGTTAGATTTCTGATACTTCGACAGATTCTCCGGCGTCACCAGCTCGAACGGTACATAGACCTTGGCCTCGACCTTTTCGCCCTTGGCAAGCTTCAGCGCCGCATCGACGGCACCACGCCCCTGACCGGCGGCGTTCTGGAACACCGTCACGTCGAGATCGCCGGCAGCCATGGCGGCAAGCGCGTCCTGCGTCGCATCGACACCGCCGATAACAACCGAGTCCATCGAGCGGCCCGCCGCCTTCAGAGCCTGGATCGCGCCGATTGCCATTTCGTCATTGTTGGAGACGACCGCATCGAATTTGAGCCCGGCGGAGAGCCAGTTCGTCATCAGGTCGGCGCCCTGTGTGCGGGACCAGTTGGCGGTCTGTTCTTCAACGATTTTAAGGCCTTTGCACTCATCCGTAGCGATGACGTCATGAACGTCCTTGGTGCGCTGGCGGGCGGCCTGATTGGAGAGTTCACCCATCATGACCACGATGTCGCCCTTGCCCTTGAGCAGACGGCAGACTTCCTTGGTTTCAAGCGTGCCGGACTCCACTTCGTTCGAAGCAACGAAGGCCTGCTTCTCGGGAAGCTGGTCCACATTCACCGGTTCGCGGTTGACATAGACCAAGGGAATACCGGCCTCGGCGGCAATCTTCGACATGGCCGCGGTGGCGTCCGTATCGACCGGATTGACGATGATCGCATCGACCTTGGAAGCAATGAAGTTCTGGATCTGGCTCTGCTGCTTGGCCACGTCGTTCTGCGCGTCCTCGACCTGCAGGTTCACGCCATCCAGCGTCTTGCCATAGTCCTGCATACCATTGCGCAGGACCGTCAGGAAATTGTCATCGAACAGCGCCATGGAGACGCCGATATTCGCGGCCGAAGCCGACCCCGCCATCAAGGCTGAAACAGCCACACCAAGCAAAAACTTTTTCATGTCTTCTCCTCCACAAATGGTGCCCCGGCTGCACCTGTTTTAATCCGGAACCCTTCATACCCCGATTTTGCAGCCCACCTTGTCCCTGGCTGGCAATATAAGGACATGAAGCGTGCGCGGCGTTTGCGCGCAAACTTGATCCTGAACGTCCATTACGGAATATACGAACCGTTACGCTCAGCTTCTGAAATATTTATTCCATTTTATGCAAGAAGCGTCAAGCGGGATTTGAGGACTATAGACCAATTAATGAGTGGTTCCAGATTGCACAGCCGTGCAGTTTGGGGGACCGGCTTTCTCTCCGTCATCCTCGGGCATCTCTCCTCCCGTCATCGTAACGCATCCTCTTCTCCGTCATGACGAACTCCTCCCTCTCGGTCGTCATAAAGCACCTCCCTCTCCGTCATCGTAAAGCACCTCCCTCTCCGTCATCCTCGGGCTTGACCCGAGGACCCACGGCAAAGGAGCGCGACCGCTTCACCCCGCGCGGCGCGCTCCAGAGTTCTGGAAACTCAACGAATGCTGCCGCATTGTTAACGTCCGCTGGATCCCGTTGAGCTCGTGGCGATGATAGTGCTCCTTTGCCGTGGGTCCTCGGGTCATCCCCGGGTTTAACCCGAGGACCGAGGATGACGGAGGGCGGAGGGCGGAGGAGCTTTACGATGACGGAGAGGGAAGTGCTTTATGGTAGCGGAGAGGGGTAGTGCTTCAGGATGATGCAGATTGGCTGGTGCGTGGTTCGCCGTTCGGCGGGCTCACGACGAACCACGCATCTCTGCTGGACCGTCGAACTGTGGCCAGCCAAGCCCATAAACGGGCGGTGTCGCCACCGCCCGCCCGTTTATGGTGCATATCTTGCACTAAAGTTGGAAATCGCCTGCATCCACAACTCCATTACCTCCAAATTGTGTCATGAGAATAGCCATCTCCGCGCCATCCGCACCAACGGTATTTACTTCAACGTGATAAACACCACCAATGAGTTGTGCCCGCACTTGACCTGGGGTGCTGAACGCTGCGCTTCCGATAAAGCTGAACGCTTGGTTGCCGTCCGAACTGTCACCATTGGCGTCAATAGCAGACAAACCGATGAAGTCTGGAGCAGGTCCATCATTGGATTCAAAACTTCGTATAGTATCGGGGTTACCAGGCAGGCTCTCGTCCGTAGAGCGAAAAACAAAGTTGTCGATGCCGCCATTTTGATCTACGCGACCGGTCCCGCCAACCATGGTATCTTGGCCCAGGCCACCAATGAGTACGTCGCCACCTGGCCCTCCGGTCAGATTATCATTACCCCGACCGCCATCCAGTCTGTCGTTGCCATCACCACCGAAGATCCTGTCATTGCCATCCAATCCAGCGAAGACATTGTCCTCCGCGCGGTCGTCGGCAGACCTGATCGTGTCGTTGAAATTTGAACCAACGACGTTATCAATGCTAATCAACGTATCTGCCAACCCGTCACCGCCTGTCGCGGTCCCCCCACCCACACCCACAATAAAGGTAACCGTGACCGGGCCACCGGCGGTGGCATAGCCTGCCGTGTCACGGCCATTACCACCATTGATTGTATCAATACCGGCACCCCCTTCGAGATAGTCATTTCCGTTATTGCCATTGAGAGTATCGAGAAGTCCAGCATGGCCGAAAATGTAGTCGCTGCCCCCACCGCCATTGAGGGCTTCTCCCACCAATGGATCGTCATTACCCTCTACGAGGTTAACCGGCTCAGTGATCCCGAGCACACTGAAAAGTTCCTGTACTTGTGGATTAATTGGCATGTTCATGCCCTCCCCGTTATAGGGTGCAAAGCCGGTCCCCGGAATGGCGGCCTGTTGCCCGCATCCAAGCTGTTTATAGTACGCTTGATTTAAACATTATCAATATAATTACTGATGATGCTTGATAACGATTCAAATAACTAATGTTTTTCAATTATTTATAATATGAATTGTCCATAATAAGACGAAGAAAATCTTTAAGTTATTTATCAGATCAAAAAAGCTTTGGTTATGGTCCGGTGCAGTTCGCGCTATACACCGCCTCTCCACCTCCTCGGGAGGACCAGAGACGTTGACACGACCACGAGCCTTACGGGAGTTCACCCATGAGGGATATGTGGTTTGCGGGAATTTCTGTGATAGCACCAACCCTTACCCTCCCCCTTGTGGGGGCCGAAGGCGGGCGAGACCCGTGGCTCGCCCCGGAAGACGGAGCGAAGCGACGGGGAGGGGCTTATATAAACATTCACTTTTCCCCTGCCAGCGTTTTAAGTTGCCATGAAGACCCCTCCCCGGACCTACGGTCCGCCCCTCCCCACAAGGGGGAGGGTAAAAGCGTTCCATTGTACGGGCAAATCCCCTCTCTTGCGATTTCCAGCACTTGGCAAAGGGCCAAGATGCTGAAATCGCTTTCTCCCCCGCAAGGGGGGGAGATAATCGGCATGAGCGTCTCCGCCTCTCCGCAGGACCGCCAGCCCTCACACGGGCGGTGCCTACCGGGAGGAAACAAAGCCGCCAAGCGTCGAACTGAAAATTGGCGAGGGTGGCGTGTCCATCCAGGAGAACTGACATTCCCGAGCAGTGCAACGAAGCAGCCGGAAATCCAATGCCGTTCAAACCAATCCGGCTTTTATCGTGTCCATGCTCGCCGAAATCGCTTCGGATGGATTTTCCAGATCCTGTACTTCGGGAGCGAACGGCTCGAACGAAAACGGCCCCGCATAACCCTGATCCAGCAGCGCGCGCATCTGCCCGATATTGCCGAGCCGGTCATCCGCATCGACCAGAACCCGGTGCGGATCGCGCATGTCGCTGACCGAAACATCCGGATCGGTGACGCCGGAAATATGCACAAGGCCGGTCATCGCCGGAAACAACTCGGGCTCCCCGGCGAGGTGGTGATGGAACGTGTCATGCACGAGTTTGAACCGGCCGTGCCCGCCGACTGCCTCGATGGCTTCCACCGCCTCGCGCTTTGAACGCAGCGAACAGATCTCGAAGCCGAGCGGTTCGACGAAACCCATGAGGCCACGCTGTTCGAGGATCGGTTTCAGTGCCGTCAATGCGGTGCGCAGGTTCGCCTGCCGCTCGCCGTCCGTCTGTCCCGAGCCGTCATTGACCGGAACCAGCACCAGCGCGCTCGCACCCACATCGCGCGCATAGTCGGCAAGTTCGATTGCCTCCCTTTCGCGCTCCGGCGTCCACTCGTTGAAGCGCTGCAACGCGTTGATTGTGGCAATACGAACGCCTGCCTCTGCGGCTGCCGCCCGGACTTCTGCCGCCGGCGTTCCATCGATGATGGCATTGTCGTTAAGGTCGTTGCGGATCTCGACATCGCTGAGGCCGAGCGACTTCGCCAGCTGGAAAAATTCGGCCGGCGTCATCTTCGGCGCGGCGATATGGTTGATCGCAAAGACGGGGTGAGAAATCGTGTCGCTCATCTGAATATACTCCCGGTGGTATTTAAAGCGGTCTGCGCCCATGGGTTGCAACGGCCCGCAAATGCCGGCGCAACCATCTGTCGGAGCCGTCATTCCGTCAATCGGGAGAATGATCGAAAAACTATCATTTCTGATAGATTCCGATGCGCGAGAAAAAGAAAACAAGGGTCACGGGATCCGACGGAACTTTTGCGCAACAATGTTCGAATCTCATGCAAGAATATGCGATTCTCACGCATGAATCCTCGATTCTGGCGCAAGAATTTCAATCGCAGCGGGCAATTTAGTTGTGGCCGCGTGTAAAATGCCGCTCAGATGTTCTCCGGAAGGTAGATATCGAACGGCAAAAAGGTCTGCCCGGGGACGTTCGCGGCACCGCGCTCGATGGCATGGCCCATCAGTTCGGTAAGCTCCCGACAGAGCCGTGGCAGGGGTGTTGCGATGGCCATGGTGACGATTTTGTCCGCCAGCGCCGCCCGCGATTCCGGGGTAATTTCGTTGACGATCATCACCGGAGGCTGTTCTATTTGCGCCTCGCGAATTGCGGCGATCGCGCCTTCCATTCCGCCGCCTGCCACATAGCAGCCGGCAAGGTCCGGGTGGCGGCGGAGTAGCTCCGACATCGCCTCATTGGTGATCTGGCGCGTCTCCAGATTGACCATCGCGTCGAGCACGGTGAACTCCGGCGCCTCTTCGCGAAAAAACGCGCGGAACCCGATCTCGCGCAGTTCATGCCCGTGAAAGCGATGACTCCCAACAAAAATCGCGACTTTTCCGGAGGTTTTGGCGGCTTTCGCGATCATCCAGGCCGCTGTGCGCCCTACTTTGCGATTGTTCACGCCGACATAGCCCTCGCGAATACCCGCCGCAAAATCCGAAAGCAGCGAGAAAACCGGGATATTCTTTGCCTTGAGCTCATCGACAGCGGCCGTGATCGACGGGTGGTCCGGCGCGACGAGGCCGATTGAGCGGCAGCGTCCGGCCAGTGATTTCAGCTTGGCGACGATCTCGTCCGGCGCTTGCGATGCACAGAACTCTATCGCAGCAACGCCACGGAAATGCGGCGCCTGACCGACGGCGTTTTCGACCTCCCGCGCAAATTCCTGATAGAAATAATGGCCGGGTTTCTGCAGCAGGAAGCCGAGGCGATATTCGGGCAATTCCTGCCGCATGCGCTGGCGGATCAGCCCGGCCGCATGATAACCGATGCTGTTGGCGGCTTCGTACACCCGCCGCGCCGTTTCTTCGCGCACCGGCAACCGTCCGTTCAGGACCCGGTCCACCGTCGCAACGCTCACCCCCGACGCGCGCGCCAGATCCGCAATTGTCGGCCTGTTTGCCACCTTATACGCTCCATGATAGAATCTATCATAGAATTATACCAATCTCTGATTGAAAATGATAGAATTTCATCATCTGTGATTGAGGCGGGTTGCAGCCAAGCCTATTGTCTCCCCATCGTTTGAGGGAGGTCTCGACATGAATTCTGCGTGGCTCGTCGTACCGACAAGACGCGATTACAGCCTGATCGGCCGAGACTCGCAGTTAGCTGTGGAGTCAGGTCTTGCTGCGGCCGAGTGGTATCACACCGACATTCCGCGCAAGCAAATGAAAGAGCTGATGAAGCGCTCCGACGGTCCGGCAATCCGCGATACGGCGATCTGGCTTGGCAGCATGGTGGTTTTCGCCGGCCTCGGTGTTTATTTCTGGGGCTCCTGGCTGTGCGTGCCGTTTTTCCTCGCCTACGGCGTGGTTTATGGGTCTGCATCGGACAGCCGCTGGCACGAATGCGGCCATGGCACGGCTTTCAAGACGCGCTGGATGAACGACGCTGTCTATCAGATCGCCTGCTTCATGATCATGCGCAATCCCGTGACCTGGCGCTGGAGCCATACGCGGCACCACACGGATACGGTCATCGTCGGCCGCGATCCGGAAATTGCCGTTATGCGACCGCCGGATCTCTTGCGTGTCGCATTGAATTTCTTCGGTATTCTGGATGTCTGGCATGCCATGGGCGATCTGATCCGCAATACTCTCGGCATCGTTAGTGCCGCGGAAAAGACCTTCATTCCTGAGCAGGAACAGCCAAGGGTCGTGCAGATCGCCCGTATCTGGGCAGCTATTTACGCAGCGACCATCGTTTTATCCCTGTATACCGGATCGATCCTGCCGCTGGTGCTGGTTGGCCTGCCGCGGCTCTATGGAGCGTGGCATCACGTGCTCACAGGCCTTTTGCAGCATGGCGGACTTGCCGACAACGTCACCGACCACCGGCTCAACAGCCGTACTGTCCTCATGAACCCGATCAGCCGGTTTATCTACTGGAACATGAATTACCACGTCGAACACCATATGTTCCCGATGGTGCCCTATCACGCGCTGCCGCAGTTGCATGCCATGATCAAGCATGATCTGCCAGCAGCGAACCCGTCTATCCTGCACGGCTACCGTGAAATGGTACCGGCGTTCCTGCGCCAGCTGCGCAACGAGGACTATTTCCTCAAGCGCGAACTGCCGCCCACAGCCAAGCCTTATCGAGGGGAGTTTCACGACGAACCAATGGCGGCGGCAGCGGAATAATATTCTAGAAACGACCGGGAGGATTGAGTTATGAGCAACTGGATAGAGGCCTGTACATCGGACGACATTGATGAAGAAGATGTCATGCGTTTCGACCATGCCGGAAAGACCTTTGCGGTCTATCGCAGCCCCGACGATGAGTTTTTTGCAACGGACGGACTGTGCACCCATGAACACATCCACCTCGCCGACGGTCTGGTGATGGATGAGATTATCGAATGTCCCAAGCACAATGGCCGTTTTAATTACAAGACGGGCGAAGCCAAGGGAGCTCCGGTCTGTGTCAACCTCAAAACCTACCCAGTCAAAGTCGAGTCTGGCAAAGTATTGATTCAGCTGGGATAATGGTCATGGAAAATGGAATGGTCATCATCGGCGCCGGGGAATGTGGAGTTCGCGCTGCCTTCGCCCTGCGGGAGAATGGTTATGAGGGGCCGGTCATCTTGATCGGCACTGAAAAGCATCTGCCCTATGAACGCCCACCTCTTTCGAAGGAAGCCATGGTCTCGGAAGACCATCCGATACCAAGGACCATAGCTGCCGAATCCCTGTTCACCGAAAAAAATATCAGCTTCATCGGCAGCTCAACAGCGTCGTCAATCGACCGGAAAGCCAAATCTGTCACCCTCGATGATGGCCGCCAAATCCCCTATGAGCGTCTTCTTTTTGCGACAGGTGCGGTTCCACGTCCGCTGCCCCTCGCGGTAGGCAGCAAACATTGCATCACCCTGCGCAGCTTTGACGATGCGCTCGCCATCCGTGCGCGGTTTCAACCGGACGCACGGATCGTCATTGTCGGCGGCGGTTTCATCGGGCTTGAACTTGCGGCAAGCGCCCGCAAACGCGGCGCATCGGTCACCGTGATCGAAGCGCAAAGCCGCATCATGATGCGCGGCGTTCCACAGGAAATCGCCGAGGTTATCGACACGCGTCACCGGGACGAAGGCGTAACCATCCTCTGCAATACCGGAATTGTCTCCATTGCCGACACTGCAGACAATGTTGCGATCACGCTTTCGACCGGCGACGTAATCTTGGCCGATCTTGCCGTGATCGGCATCGGCGCCAGCCCGGTCACCGCGCTGGCAGAAGCTTCCGGCCTTGAGACAGGCAACGGCATTGTCGTCAATGATTGGCTGCAAACCAGCGATCCGGACATCTACGCGGCTGGCGATTGTTGTGTTTTCCCGCTCGCCATCTACGGCGGGCGTCGGGTGCGGCTCGAAGCCTGGCGCAATGCTCAGGAACAGGGCGCTCTGGCTGCGCGCAACATGCTCGGCGCGCAAGAGCCGCATCAATCGGTTCCATGGTTCTGGTCCGATCAGTACGAGCTTGGCCTGCAGGTGGCTGGCCTCTCGGACGAAGGCACGCAGACCATCCGCCGCGACCTCGGCGATGGCGCCTTCATTCTGTTCCACCTTGCTGCCGACGGCCGTCTTGTTGCCGCCAGCGGCATTGGTCCCGGCAATACGGTGGCGAAGGGCATAAGGCTCGCCGAAATGTTGATTGCCCGTGGTGCAAGGCCGGATCCCGCACAGCTCTCCGCATCGGACGTCAAGCTCAAATCACTGCTTGCAGCATAGGGCGGGACATGAACAGCAAACGACCGACCGTAGCGGACATACTCGCGCTGAAAGGCCGGCGTCAGTTGACCATGCTGCGCGTAGAAACGCTGGAGGAGGCCGAAGCGGCAGAGCGAGCCCGTGTCGACATGCTGTCCGTGCCGCCAGCGCTGCTGTCGCCGGAGTTTCGCGATGCTGCGCCTTCAGTCTTTACGGTGCCGGGACTGGAGTATGGCGATTTCATTACGGCTGAAGACTATATGCGGGCTGCGTTCAAGGCGTTGCGTGCAGGCGGCGATGCGGTTTATTGCGCCGCCAGCCTCGCCACAGTGCGCCGCATGCGCGACGAGGGAATTCCCGTTTGCGGCCATGTCGGGCTTATCCCATCCAAGGCGACCTGGACCGGAGGCTTCAAGGCTGTGGGCAAGACGGCGCAAAGTGCGCTGGAGATATGGCGGCAGACGAAAGCGCTGGAGGAAGCCGGCGCATTCGCGGCCGAAATAGAAGTCGTGCCTGTTCCGATTGCGACAGCGATTTCCGAGCGCACATCGCTGTTCATGATCTCGATGGGCGCAGGTGCGAGCTGCGATGCGCAGTACCTCTTCGCGCAGGATGTTCTTGGCACAAATCGCGGCCACTATCCGCGTCACGCCAAGGTCTACCGCAACTTCACCGCCGAATATGATCGCCTGCAGCAGGAAAGGATCGCAGCCTTTTCCGAATTCGTCGCTGACGTCCAGTCGCAAAACTATCCCGGTCCGGAACACATCGTCGGAATTCCGCGCGATGAGCTGGATCGATTTTTAAAAGAGATTTCTGATACTTAGTTTTTAATCAGGCTTCAATCTCGACATTGCCGAGAGGCTTGGAACAGCAGGCGAGGACATAGCCCTCGTCGATCTCCTCGTCGAGAATACCGCCATTGTGGTCCATGTCGACATCGCCGGAAATCTTCATCACCTTGCAGGTACCGCACAGGCCCGACTCGCAGGCTGCCGCGATGCGAATGCCAGCGCCCCGCGCCGCCTTCAGGATCGTCTCGCCCGCCGCACACGGCACGTCCATGCCCGACATCGAAAAGGTCACCGTCGCCGCGGTTTCGACAGCCTCGGTCGATATCGCATCCAGCATAGGCAGTACCGGCTCGGCGGCAGGGCCGAAACTTTCCTGATGATAGTTGGCCATGTCGAAGCCGGACGCTTCCAGCATCGCCCGCACGTCGCGCATGAAGCCTTCCGGCCCGCAACAGAAGATCGTCCTGTCCTTGAAGTCTGGCGCGAGCAGGGGAAGCTTTGGCGCTTCGAGCCGCCCCCGAATACCGGTCCAGACCTGACCCATCTCGTGTTCCTTGATGAGGAAGGCGAGCTTCAGGTTCGGCATGCAGCTGGTGAGATATTCGAGTTCCCTGCGGAAGATGATGTCGCTGGGCCGGCGCGCGCAGGTCACGAAATTGATATCGCTTTGCGGCGCACAATCATGCATCCAGCGCGTCATTGACATCATGGGTGTGATGCCGGAACCCGCCGAGATGAACAGATATTTCTCGCCGGGATGCTTCCGCATGGAGAAATCGCCGAGCGGGCCGAACGCCTTCAGCCGCGCACCCGGTGTCAGATGATCGATCATCCAGCGCGTGCCAATACTGCTGTCCTGCGCCTTCACCGTCACGGCAATGGTGAACGGCCGCGACGGACTGGAAGACAGCGTGAAGGTGCGCAAGACAGCTTCCGGCTGCACCGGCAGTTCGAACGTCATGAACTGGCCCGGCTCGTAGCGGAACCAGTTATGGTTGTCCGACCTGAAGGTGAAGGTTTTCACATTGGGCGCTTCCTCAATGATTGACAGGCACTCCAAGAGATGCAGACGGTCGTTCCACGGCTGCATCTGATCGAGGTGCGGATAGCTTTGAGGAAGGCCCATGTTCACTATGCTACCCTGCTGAGTTTCTTGTCGCCGGAAAGCCGCGTTTCCATCGAGTTGCTGTACCATTCGAGGAATTGCAGCACACCGCCTTCATGCTCGACCGAGTAAGGGCCGGGCTCATAGGCGGGCGAGCGGATGCCGAAAGCGTTTTCTTCAACGATACGGCGGTCCTGATTGTTGGTTTCGAGCCAGACATGTGTCAGTTCTTCGATATTGTAATCGACGCCTTCAACCGCATCCTTGTGCACGAGCCACTTCGTCGTGACCTGCGTCTCGTTCGGGCCAAGGGGAAGCACGCGGAAAGATATCGCCTGATCGCCCAGAATATGGTTCCACGTGGTCGGGTAGTGATAAAGCAGCAGCGAACCGATCTGCTTGGCATTGACGTCATCGCTGAGTTGCCTGCCGACCGCACGCTTGCCACTGATCGTGTAGCTCTCGGCACCGCTGAGCAGCGGCACACGCGTTGCACGATACTGCCCGTCCTCGGCGATGCGGAACACACTTGGGAGGCCTACTGCCTCACACTTCTCCCAATGCGCAACCATTTCCGGATCCTCTTTGGAGCCCTGGATGCCGGTAGCGCTGGGTGCTTCGGGGAAGGTCTTGCACAGTTCCGGGTGATTGGCGACGCAATGGTAACACTCGCGATTGTTTTCCCAGACAAGCTTCCAGTTGCCCTTTTCGACGATTGAACTCTGAAATGCGACTTTGGTTTCGGTCAGGCGATGTGGAGCGAGATAGGGTTCGAGCAGAGCACGCGTTGGGCCGAAATCCGGAGCAACGGGCGCGAGGCAAATGAAGATATAGCCGCCGACGCTCTCACAATGCACCGTTTTCAGGCTGTGTTGGCTGGCGTCGAAATCGTCGCCCATCTGGCGGGCGAACAGTAGCCTTCCATCGAGCTCATAGGTCCATTGATGGTAGGGACAGACGAGCTTCGCTGCCGTGCCCTTTTCGGCAGAACAAACGCGCGAGCCGCGATGGCGGCACGAATTGTGGAAAGCTCTGATCTGTTTCTGGCGGTCGCGGACAATGACGACTGGATAGTCGCCAACCTGGACCGTGAAGAAATTACCCGGCTTCGCCACTTCGCAATCATGGCCGATGAACAGCCAATCGCGATAGAAGATGTTTTCCATGTCGAGACGGTAATAGTCCGGATCGGAATAGAAGGCCTGTTCGAGACCGTAGCCGGGTTTCCGGTTTTTGAGGTTCCGGAGCAGTTCGTTCGTTAAGTCCATGTCGTGTCCTCGCCCTTATAGCCGCGAAAGAACTGACTGGTGGTGAAGGAGAACCTCCGCGCAAGTCAAACGTCGCCTGCACAAAATCATGCTCCTTGATCGCCCACCGCGATCAGTTGGTTTATCTTCCTCAAGGCTGGTTTCCGGGCTCTGGAGTTGCCGTTTCGGGCCTCACGGCGCCTTCCCGGGATTGCGGTCCCAGTGGCTGTTTTGCCGCGTTTCACTCCACTACCGTTGCGGGGGCAGCGCCGGGTTTAAGGATGTGATGGAATTCAGATCAGGGCGAGCCGAAAATGATGCTTTTCGAGAACCGGAGCGCAATGGACTTTTGGGTCCATGAGCCCCGGGAGCGCAGAAAGGTATCATTTGCAGGCCGCCATGGTCTGGATTTACACATCCTGGACCGGCTTCCCAATTCTCCGCTTCCCCTAGAAAGCGGCACCTCAAGTGCCCCGATAAAAGCACCGGCCATGAAAAAAGAATAGGCGCGGAAACGACATCGCATTTACGCAAGGCGACACGCATCATGAAACGAGAAACGGTGGCATTTCCGCCACCGAATCTCACCATTCAGGAACATCTATTTTACGGGCGATACAAATACTGCTTGATCGACTCCGGCTTCATCTCGATCGAGAAGCCGGGCAACACCGGCGGCATATAGGCTGCATCCTGGATATTGCAGGGATCAACGAAGTGTTCATGCAGATGGTCGACATATTCGATCACCCTACCCTCCTTTACGCCGGATACAGCCACATAGTCGATCATCGATAAATGCTGCACATATTCGCAAAGCCCGACACCACCGGCATGCGGCCAGACCGGAAGCTTGTATTTCGCCGCGATCAACAAAACCGCGAGCACTTCGTTGAGCCCACCCATGCGGCAGGAATCGATCTGCACGACATCTATCGCGCCCTCGGCGATGAACTGCTTGAACATGATGCGGTTCTGGCACATCTCGCCTGTCGCCACCTTCACCGGGCTGATGGCCTGGCGAATCTTGCGATGGCCTGCCACATCGTCGGGGCTTGTCGGTTCTTCGATGAAGAACGGTTTGACGAAGGCAAGCTTGTTCACCCAGTCGATGGCTTCATTGACTTCCCAAACCTGATTGGCGTCGATCATTAGGATACGATCTGGCCCGATCACCTCACGGGCAATGGTGAGGCGACGGATATCGTCGTCGAGGTCGCGGCCGACCTTCATCTTGATATGCTTGAAACCAGCGTCCACAGCTTCCCGGCAGAGACGGCGCAGCTTCTCGTCGGAATAGCCGAGCCAGCCCGCCGACGTTGTATAGCATGGATAACCTGTCGCTTTCAGATCAGCGATGCGTTCCTGCTTGCCCGCCTCCGCGTTGTGCAGGATTTCGAGCGCTTCGTCCCTCGTCAGCACGTCGGTCAGATAACGAAAATCGACGATATTGACGATCTCCTCCGGCGTCATTTCGCCCACCAGCTGCCATACTGGTTTCCCCGCTTCCTTGGCCAGCAGGTCCCACACCGCATTGACCACGGCTCCCGTCGCCAGATGCATCGCGCCCTTGTCCGGCCCGATCCAGCGCAGCTGGCTATCGCCAGTGACAAAGTGCCAGAAGCGGCCCGGATTCCCCTTCACCCAATCGAGTTCCAAGCCAATGACAAGGTGTTTCAGCGCCTCGATTGCGAGACAGACGATTTCATTGCCGCGCCCGATGGTGAAGGTCAGCCCATGGCCGGCAAGCCCATCGACATCCGTGTCGAGGACGACATAAGCGGCCGAATAGTCTGGATCCGGATTCATCGCATCCGACCCATCGAGGCTTTGCGAGGTGGGAAAGCGGATATCGAAAACACGAAGATCGGTAATGCGGGTCATAATATTACTCCTGTGGAGACCTTAGACGGTCCATCCACCATCGATGTTGTAAGCTTGACCCGTGGTGTATGTTGCGCCAGCGAGATAGACGGCAAGGTCAGCGATTTCTTCCGGCAAGCCGAGACGGCCCATGGGCTGGCGCGCAATGAAGGCGGCGCGTGTCGCATCATAGTCGCCACCGGCGCGCATGCGCTGTTCCAGCGACGGGCTTTCGACCGTCCCGGGGCAGATCGCGTTGCAGCGGATTCCTTGCGTGATGTAGTCGGCAGCAACCGCCTTGGTGAGACCCAGCACGGCAGCCTTGGTCACACCATAAGCGAAACGGTTCGGCACGCCTTTTACGCTGCTTGCCACAGACGACATGTTGACGATCGCGCCGTCCTTACGCTCGATCATGCCCGGCAAAACAGCTCTGATCGTGCGGATCATGGCGCGGACATTGAGATCGAGCGCAAAGTCCAGGTCAGCATCCGGCATTTCAAGAATTGAGCCACCGTGCACGAACCCGGCGCAATTGAACAAGATGTCGATTGCGCCGAGCTCGCCAATCACCCGATTGACTTCGTCCGTCTTCAGCACGTCGAGCTTGCGAGGCTTGATGCCTGCCTCCTTTGGCAGCGCGTCCAGCAGCTGCTGGTTGATGTCCGTCGCATGAACGATCGCGCCTTCGCGGGCGAACGCAAGCACCGAAGCGCGGCCAATGCCCTGCCCCGCTGCCGTGATCAGAACACGCTTGCCTTCAAGCTTACCAGTCATTTCAAATCTCCATTCGGCTTTACGTCGCCTTGCTCTTACGCTCGGCTATCAAAATATGGTCGGCAGCGAGCACCACCTCGTCGCGTTGATTGATGACCTCGCAGCGCTCGACTATGCGCCCGCTGTCGGGCCGTTTCGGATCATCATCCTTGGCGCTTATTGTTACGCGTGTGCGGATCGTATCGCCAATGAAAACCGGCCTGACGAAGCGCAGGCGGTCGTAACCATAGGAAAACGCCACGGGGTTGATGAGGCTTGCAGTTAGCCCGACACCGATCGAAAAAATCATCGTGCCATGGGCGACGCGCTGGCCGAAAGGTGTGGTCTTCGCGAATTCCGCATCCATGTGATGCGGAAAGAAATCGCCCGTATGGCCGGCATGCACCACAAAATCCGTTTCTGTGATGGTACGCCCGGTTGTGACCCGTACATGGCCGAGTTCATAGTCCTCGAAATAGATCGCTTGTTCGGACATTTACGCCTCCGGCTTTTGTGCGAGCCGCGTTGCCGGCGCTGCACTGGATTGATAGGCCGCTTCGACCAGCGCCATTGTGTGCCATGCATCCTCAACTGAACTCACAAGTGCATTGTCCTCGCCGCTGGCAAAGCGTTGCAGATTGGCCATGCGCCCGACGAACGCATCGGGGAACCAGGCACCGTTCAAAGGGATGTTGACCCACTCCGAGCCATCCTTCGGGTAGATCATCAATTCGTCCGGCTCGCCGCGCGGATAGTCGAGATTGACACCGAGTTTCACATAGGCCGCACCTTCCGTGCCGCTTACGCGGAACTCGCAGGCCTGGAATTTGCGCCCGAACTCGTGATCGTGGTTGATCGACAGCGAACAGCGCACCCTGTCGCCGTAGTCGAGGATAGCGCTGGTCCGGGTCTGCGCTACCTTGTGGTTGGGATGACCCAGTGTCTTGGCATGCACGCCTAGCGGATTGCCGAGGACCTGCCGGATGAGGTCGATATAGTGGATCGAATGCATTGCAATCTCGACACGTGGCAGATCGGCAAGAAACGGCCACAGCGACCACGGCGTATCCAATGCCAGCCAGGCATCGAAATCGATGACTTCGCCGAGCCAGCCCTGTGCAATCGCATCTTTCAGCGCCAGCATCATCGGCGCAAACCGTAGCTGGAAATTGACGGCGGCGGTGATGTTGCGCTCGCGGCAGATGCGCAGGATTTCGGAGGCTTCCGCGAGGTCGCTGCCCATCGGCTTCTGGATCAGTGCGAACGAGCCTTCCGGCAGGGCTCTCAGCACATCGGCATGGCGAGCTGGTGGCGTAGCGAGATCGAAGATCGCATTCTCTACTGCAGCAGCCTCAGCGACGGAACTAAAGGTCGTGACAGCCCACGCCTCGGCCAGCTTCCGCGCCTTCGCCTGATCGGGGTCGAAGAGCCCAGCAATCGGAAACCCACCTTTTCTGTAAGCCGGATAGTGCGCATCGCCGACAATGCTGCCCGCGCCGAAGGTCACGATCGGGCGCGGCTTCGCCGGTAGCGGCCAGCTCTGCTGCAAGGTTGCGGGGTCAAAACTCATCATGCGTCCTTCAATCGAGATGGAAAACTTCTTCCATCATCGCCCACCATTCGCCTTCGGCGCGGGAGTCGAGCGGCACCTGGCAAGGCATACATACGGCCCACCATTCCTTGTTCTTCGGGTTGTCGGCCATCTTGGCCATATCGGCCTCGAAGTCCGTGCCGTGGTACTCCCATGTTCCAAACAGGATGTTCTCCGGCTCGCGCAGGAAGATGGTGTAGTTGCGGATATTGCAGCTCGATATCAGCTCGAGGATTTCCGGCCAGACAGCGGCGTGCAAGCGCTTGTATTCGGCAATCTTGTCGGCGTTCAGCCCGATCATCATCCCCATACGTTGCATGATACTAGCTCCGTATCTCGGTGGTGAATTCGTCAACGCTCCGCGCTTTCACCGCGTCCCAGTCCCAGTCTATACCGATACCGGGCTCCGACGGCGCAATCGCATAACCGTTCTCGATGCGCATCTGCGTGTGCGTAAGGTCATCAAGCTGCGGAATGTATTCGACATATCTGCCGTTCTGCGCAGCGCAGGTCAGGCTTACATGCAGCTCCATCAGGAAATGCGGGCAGACCGGCATGTCGAAGGTTTCCGCCGTATGCGCTACCTTCAACCAAGGCGTAATCCCGCCGATACGGCCGACATCCACCTGCACGATGGAGCAAGCGCGCTTCTGCATATATTCGCGGAAATGCCGGATCGAATAAAGCGACTCGCCAATTGCAATCGGCGTCTGCGTTGAAGATGAAAGCCGCACATGGCCGTCTATATCGTCGGCCGGCAGCGGCTCTTCCAACCAGGCGAGATCGACATCGCGCAAAACCTGCGAGCGGCGGATGGCTTCATCCAGCGTAAAACCCTGATTGGCATCGGTCATGATCTCGAATCCTGCACCGACAGCGTCGCGTACAGCCGATAGCCGGTCCAGATCCTCGGAACCATGCGGCCTACCAATCTTGACCTTGGCTCCCTTGAAACCCTTGGCCTGCGCTTGCAGCGCATCATCGACCAGCGCCTGCTTTTCGATATGCAGCCAGCCGCCTTCGGTCGTGTAGAGCGGGCAGCGATCCTTCGCGCCGCCAGCAAGTTTCCACAGCGGCAGGTTTTGCTTCTTCGCCCGTAAATCCCACAACGCGATATCGACGGCTGCCAGTGCAATCGCCGTGATCGCGCCTATGGTCGTTGCGTGGGTGGCGAATTCCAGATCCCGCCAGATCGCCTCGATCTGATCGGCATCCTTGCCGAGCAGGCGCGGAACCAGATGATCGGAAAGCAGCCGCATCACCGAGGAACCGCCCGTGCCGATCGTGTAGCTGTAGCCCGTACCGACAGCGCCATCGCTGTCGGTGATGGTGACGATGGGCGTTTCCTGGCTGACAAAGCTCTGGATCGCATCGGTGCGCAGCACTTTCGGCGGCAAGTCCACCATACGCAATTCAACTTTTTCGATCTTTGCCATAGCTATTATCCCCGCAAGGTTTTGCCGGTTTCAGGCGAGAACAAATGCGCCTGCGACAGGTCGAAACTGAATTTTACCACTTCACCGGCGCCCGTGGGACGTGGATTGAGCATACGCGAAACCCATTCGCGCTCTGCCATCGTAATAAATAGCAGCGTCTCGTTGCCGAGCGGTTCAGTAATCGATACCGGCAGCTCTATCTCATGCACATCGGTGGCCTCACCAGAGTTCAGTCCGTGGCCGGTTGGATAAATGTCATCGGGGCGCAAGCCGAAAATCACCTTGTCGCCAGCCGCCACCTTGCTACGGAACTCGATCGGCAGCGGCAGGGTCTGTCCACCGGCAAACACAAGTTTTCCATCTGCAATAGTGGCCTCGTTGAGGTTCATCGGCGGCGAACCAATAAATCCGGCGACGAAGCGTGTCGCCGGCCGTTTGAACACTTCCTCCGGCGTTCCGACCTGTTCGATATAACCGTCGCGCATGATGACGATGCGATCTGAAAGCGTCATCGCTTCCACCTGGTCATGCGTCACATAGATCATGGTCGCCTGCACCCTCGCGTGCAGACGCTTGATCTCGGTGCGGACCTGCGTGCGCAGCTTGGCGTCGAGGTTGGAGAGAGGTTCGTCGAACAGGAATACGTCCGGCTTTCGCACAATTGCACGACCCATCGCTACGCGCTGGCGCTGGCCACCGGAGAGCTGCGATGGACGGCGATCCATATACTTGTCGAGGTCGAGGATCGCGGCAGCCTCGTTAACCCGGGTATCGATCTCGGCTTGCGCAACCTTGCCGATCTTCAGCGAAAAACCCATGTTTTCGCGTACCGTCATATGCGGATAGAGCGCATAGGACTGGAACACCATCGAGATATTACGGGCACGCGGCGGCAGATCGTTCACCGGCTTGCCGCCAATTTCGACGACGCCGCCGCTGATGTCCTCGAGTCCGGCAATCATGCGCAGCGTCGTCGATTTTCCGCAGCCGGACGGACCTACCAGCGCAATGAACTCGCGATCTTTGACTTCCAGGTCGATGCCATGGACCACATCGACATTGCCATAACTCTTGACCAGTTTCTTTAGTGTTACGGGAGCCATAACGAGTTAACCTTTCACCGCGCCGAACGTCAGTCCGGACACGAGATGCTTCTGAATGATGAAAGTGAGCGTGAGCGCCGGAATGATCATAACCACCGCAAGGGCGCACATGCCACGCCAGTCGATGGTGAACTCCGACGTGTAATCGAGAAGGCCGACAGGCAGCGTCTTCGAATTCACCGAGCGGGTGATCTGCGATGCCAGCGCATATTCATTCCACGAGGTGAGGAAGGCGAATATGCCTGCCGAAGCGATACCGGGGCCAGCCAACGGAAACTCCACCTGCCAGAATGCCTGCCAGCGCGTGCAGCCATCGATCTGCGCCGCTTCCGCCAGATCCTTCGGCACCTGCCGGAAGAAACCGTCGATCAGCCAGATCGTGAACGGCACGTTGAGAGCCACATAGATGAGGATCATCGCGAAATGCGTGTCGATGATGCCGATGCGGGCAAAGATCATGAACAGCGGCAGCGACAGAGCGATACCGGGAACGGCACGCGTCAGCATGAAGCCAAGGAATACGCCTGACTTGCCCTTGAACTTGTAGCGGGCGAAGGCATAACCGCCCGCCATGCCGATAATCAGCGCAATGATTGTCGAGGTGATCGAGATGATCAGCGAGTTGCGGAAATACTCCCACACCGGAATACCGCCCTGTCCGGCGCCGCCGAACATGGCACGGTAAGCATCGAGCGAGATATCGCGTGGTATCCAGACCGGTGGTTTCGCCATGATTTCCACGGTCGGCCGCAGCGAACTCAAGACAATCCAAAGACCCGGCAAGCAGATGATCAACATGGCCACAAACAATCCGACCAGGTGCAGGACTTTGAGGCCGCGGCGTTTCAGACGATGAGAACTGTTCTGGTCCATCTTACCACTCCGCTCCGATTTGCTGGCGCGCGGCAGCCAGTTTTCTGAAGAAATATACGGTGAAAAGGATCGACAGCAGGATGGATATGTAAGCCATAGCGTTGGCAAGGCCCATGCGCGCATCGCTGTAGGCCGTGCGGCCCACCAGCGTCCACAACAGCTCCGTGCGCTTGGCTGGCCCGCCATCGGTCATGATCTTGACGATGTCGTAGGCGCGCGCCACATCGAGCGACCGGATCGTCATGGCGATGAAGGCGAATGGCATCAGATAGGGCCAGGTGACATAGCGGAATGTCTGCCATGGCGTGCAGCCGTCGACCCGCGCTGCTTCCACAGGCTCCTGCGGCATCGCCAGCAGCCCAGCCAGGATCAGGATGGCGAAGACGGAAGTCGACGACCACACCTCGGCAATGATGATCGAAAACAGTGCCAGATTGCCGTCGATCAGCCAAGGTACCGCGCTTGTGGTCAGCCCCAGCGATTGCAGGGCATTGTTGACGAAACCGATATTGTCATTGAACAGGAACTTGAACTGGAAGCCGACGAGCACCGGCGAGAACATCATCGGGAACATCATCAGCGTGCGCAGGATGCGCTGACCGCGAGTCGCTTTGTTGACCAGCATGGCAAGCCCGAGACCAAGAAACATTTCGGCGTTGAGCGCAATGGTCAACAATAGAACGGTCCGGCCGAAAGCGGTCCAGAATTCCAGATTGGTCAGCACGCTGACATAGTTGCGAAAGCCGATGAATATCCAGATCGATTCCGGCTTGGTCAAGCGGAATGGCGTGAAGCTCGAATAGAGTGAGAACAGTAGCGGCAGCACGATGACAGCGGCGAGAACGATGATAGCAGGCAGCAGCAAAAGCGTCGGCGCTGATAGTTTGGGAAATCTCATCTGAAAAATTGGCCTTTTGATCTCTGCTTCGCCGCTTCGCGCCCTCTCCCTTGTAAGGAGGAAAGCTGCGAAGCAGCCGGGAGGGACTTACTTATTTCGTTGTTGAATTAGCCGCGCTGGTCAAAAAAACCCCTCCCCGGACCTGCGGTCCCTCCCTCCCCACAAGAGAGAGGGACCGCAGTGCTTGCCTTCAAAGCTTGCCGGCATCCTTCAGGATATCAGTTGCTTTCTCGGCAGCGGTGTCGAGCGCTTCCTTCGATGTCTTGTCGCCGAGAATAGCCGCCTGGAGTTCTGGATAGACAGCATTGGAGATCTCGATCCATTCAGCCAGCGGTGGAACCGGGAAAGCGTTCTTTGCTTCTTCCTGGAAGGCATTCAGCACTTCGGTCTTGTAAGGATCGCCCTTCGCCTGCTCGATGTCCCATGCCCAGACTGCCGTGCGTGTCGGCAAAGGTCCAGCCTTGGCTTCGAGCTTCTGGCTGTCCTCGTTGGTCAGCCACCAGACGAGCGACGCCGCTGCATCCTTGTGGGCGCAGGCTTCCGTCACCGAGAAACCGTGATGACCGGACCAGCCAGTGCGCTTGCCGGACGAGCCGGCAGGCGCAACCTTGACGCCGACATTGCCGGCAACCTTTGACGACTTTGGATCGTTGAAGAAGCTGGCCCAGCCCGGCCAGTCCAAGTTGATGGCGATGGAACCGGAGGCGAAGCCCTGGCCGAGGTCGTCCCAAAGATAATTGGTCGTACCTGCCGGAACGGCTTTCGCTTTGTAAAGATTGACGAACCAGTCGAGCGCCTTGACGCCTGCTTCAGAGTTGAATGCAGGTTTGCCATCCTTGTCGATGTACTCGCCACCGTCGGCAACCAGCATTTCATAGAAACGGCCGTTGATTGCCTCTTCCTTGCCGGCAAATTGCGTGCCGTAGAAGTCCGGCGCCTTGGTGAAGAAAATCGCCTGGTCACTGACCTGTTGCCAGGTGTCCGGCGGCGTCAGATCATAACCGTACTTTTCCTTGAAGGCCTTCTTGTTGGCCTCATCCGCATAAATGCTCTTCTGGTAATAGAGCGCCGAAACGTCGAACTGCGCACGCGGCAGCATGACCAGCTTGCCGTCCAGCGTCGAGGACTTGATGTTCGTGGGAACGAAAGCGGCGATTTCTTCCGCCGGAAGCAGTTTGTTCAGATCGGTGTAGATATCGGGATATTGCGGTGCAAATGATGAGTGGTTTGAGCCAACGCACCAATTCAGACTGCCCGAAGCGATGTCGGACTTGATCTCCTTGTCGAGTTCGAAATGATTCTTCTTCGACAGGATGTTGACCTTGGCGCCAGTCAGCTTTTCCCACTCACCGATACGCTCGTAGAGCGGCTCATATTGCTGGCCGCCGATAAGCTTGGCGTCGATCGTCACGCCCTCGAATTTTCCCGGCAGGTCCGCACCAAGTGCAGCTTGCGCGCTGAAAATTGC
The DNA here is from genome assembly GCF_964253365.1 of Phyllobacterium sp. LjRoot231. Classification (NCBI taxonomy): domain Bacteria; kingdom Pseudomonadati; phylum Pseudomonadota; class Alphaproteobacteria; order Hyphomicrobiales; family Phyllobacteriaceae; genus Phyllobacterium; species Phyllobacterium sp. LjRoot231. The sequence goes on along the minus strand of NZ_CAXUQT020000001.1, from coordinate 1,711,471 downwards.
AATAACGCCAGCCGAAACGCTGGCCAACAGGTTTTTCATGGTTCCCTCCCGTGATCGAGCGGCCGCTCCCCGGCTCTCGCAATTGTGCAACACCCACATATGAGCGTTTCATTCATATACAAACATTTATGCGCTTGACCGTCAAGCATGGAAACTGCTTTCCTACGAATATCGTCTTCGTATATGAGTGGGGATGAGGGAGAGACTTGGTATGATGGAAGACGACGACAGCGATCGTTATCGCGCGCCTGCGCTTGATAAGGGTTTGGACATTCTCGAGCTTCTTTCCGGTATCGATGGCGGCCTCACCCAGGCGGAAATCGCCAAATTCCTCGGCCGCAGCCCCAACGAATTTTATCGTATGCTCGATCGCCTCGTGCGCAGGGGATATGTGACGCGGCTTGAGGGCGATCGGTATTCATTGACGTTGAAACTGTTCGGTCTTGCCCAGTTGCACGCGCCTGTCCGCCGCCTCGCTTCCTATGCGACACCACTGATGCGCGAACTCGCGGTAATGTCGAAACAGGCCAATCAGCTCAGCGTTTTCGACCGCGGCGCGGCGGTGGTAATCGCCCAGCAGGAAGCGCCGGATTATTGGGGCATTTCAATTCGGGTCGGCTCGCATATCAGCCTGTTCAACACCGGTTCCGGCCACGTCCTTCTGGCATTCCGTTCCAATGAAGAGCGGGCCTTGATGATAGCCGAATATGAGCAGCATGCCGACGATATCGCCCAGCCACCGGATTTCCGTGAGCGTCTCAACCAGATCCGCGAGCGTGGCTACGAGATCATGCCGAGCGCACAAACAGCTGGCGTTTTCAACGTTTCCGCACCTGTGTTGGGGCCCGACGGGAGGGCGATTGCCGCGTTGACCTGTCCCTATATTCAACTGCTCAATATGCCCGATGCGCCGAACGTGAACGAAGCTTGCAAAATGCTTGTCGCAACGGCGCAGAAGCTGTCGGAACTCTCGGGCGCGGATGTGATACATTCCAGTGTGCTGCGCCAAGCCTGAGCGAGGAGGATCGCATGGCAGTCACCCCATTGATCGACACCCACCTGCATCTCATTGACCAGTCGGCGCTGTCCTATCCCTGGTTGTCGGGCTCCGAAGCGCTGAACCGCAATTTTCTTTATGAGAAATATGCGCTTCAGGCCCATCGCGCCGGGATCACTCATGCGTTGCACATGGAAGTCGATGTCGCCCCTACGGACATCCAGGCGGAGACGGATTATATTGCGGGTCTCGCGAGGCGCGGTGGCAGCCTGATTGCCGGTGCAATCTCGGCCTGCCGTCCGGAAGAGCATGGCTTTAGGATTTTCCTTGAGCGTCAACAGATCAACCCTCTGGTAAAGGGCTTCCGCCGCGTGCTGCACGTCATGCCCGACGAACTCTCGGAACATCCGCTCTTCCGCGAGAACATTCAGAAGCTTGGCGGCACGGGGCTTACCTTCGATCTTTGCGTCCTGCCGCGGCAGATCGACAAGGCCATCGCGCTTGTCGATCTTGCCCCGGATGTGCAGTTCATCCTCGACCATTGCGGCGTTCCGGACATTAAGGGCGGCGATGGCCTCGACGAATGGCGCGGCAAGATTACCGATATTGCGAAACGTCCGAATGTCACCGCCAAGATTTCCGGGGTGGTCGCCTATGCGGATGCAGAGACTTGGCGCGTCGAAACGCTGGAGCCTTACGTCCATCATGTCATAGAAAGTTTCGGCTGGGATCGACTCGTATGGGGCAGCGACTGGCCGGTCTGTACGCTCGGCGGCGGCCTCGCTACCTGGATTGCTGCAACCCATGCCCTGCTTTCTGGCTGCAGCCAGGATGAAAAGACCAAACTGTTTTCGGGGAACGCCCGCCGGATTTGGAACCTCTGATGAATCGGCTCCATGAGGGAGGTTGTGTTTCGCAAACGCGAATTTCTCTCAATGAATAAACTTGCCTGCTGCATCCCGTCGCTTTACCTCTGAGGCTCGAGATCAAGCCAAAGCAGCAGGAGAGACGATGGCGGCGGAAATAAATGGACCTGACCTACTCAGCGTTGTCGTTCTGCTCGGGGCCGGCGTTGTTGCCGTGCCGTTGTTCAAACGCCTGGGTCTCGGCTCAGTTCTCGGCTATCTCGCCGCTGGTCTGGTCATAGGTCCGTTCGGCCTCAAATTCTTCACTGACCCGCAAACAATCCTGCATGTGGCGGAACTCGGCATTGTGATGTTCCTGTTCCTCATCGGCCTCGAAATGCAGCCATCCCGGTTGTGGGGATTGCGCAAGAATATTTTCGGTCTGGGTGCCCTGCAGGTCGGCATTTGCGCACTGCTCCTGACCGGGGTCGGTATTGCTACCGGCTTTCCCATTGCCCAATCCTTCGTCGCCGGAGCCGGCTTCGTTTTGACATCGACCGCGATCGTCATGCAACTACTCGAGGAGCGCGGCGAAATTGCCTCGCCGCAAGGCCAGCGCATCGTGTCGATCCTGCTGCTTGAAGATCTCGCCATCGTTCCGCTCCTCGCCCTTGTCGCCTTTCTGGCGCCGATGAGCACGACGGCGACCGGCGGCCTGCACTGGATCGATATGGGGATCGGCATCGGCGCCATTGTCGGTCTCGTCCTGGCAGGAAGGTACCTGCTCAATCCGCTGTTCGGATTCCTCGCTCAATCGCGTGCCCGCGAGGTCATGACTGCAGCCGCTCTTCTTGTCGTCCTGGGCGCCGCCCTGATTATGCAGGTCAGCGGCCTGTCCATGGCCATGGGCGCATTTCTCGCCGGCGTGCTCCTGTCCGAATCGACCTTCCGTCACCAGCTCGAAGCCGACATCGAACCGTTCCGCGGCATTCTGCTTGGACTGTTCTTCCTCGCCGTCGGTATGTCGCTTGACCTGAGCGTCGTCGTAGCCAACTGGCACACCGTGCTTTTCTATGTCCTGGCCTTCAAGATCGTCAAAGGCGCCGGCATCTATATTGCCGCGCGACTGCTCAAATCCTCCAACCGCGAAGCGCTGGAGCGGGCGGTCATCATGGGACAAGGCGGTGAATTTGCCTTCGTTTTGTATTCGACCGCCACCGCCGTCGGCATTCTCGATGGCGAAGCCAATGCCATCCTGACCGCAATCATCATCTTTTCGATGGTGTTGACACCGCTTTTCATTCTCGCCCTGCGCCTTCTATTGCCAAAGGAGGAGCAGGCGATCGAGGGCGTTGACGTTGCCGAAGGTTTATCCGGTAGCGTCCTGATCATCGGTTTCGGCCGTTTCGGTCAGATTTCCAGCCAGCCGCTGTTGCTGCGCGGCGTCGATATCTCCATCATCGACAATGACATCGAAATGATCCAGGCTGCGGCGCAGTTCGGCTTCAAGGTCTACTACGGCGACGGAACCCGGCTCGACATTCTGCATGCCGCGGGCGCTGGACGTGCCCAGGCCGTGCTCATCTGCGTCGACAAGGCTGAAACCATTCTGACCATCGCCGGTCTGGTCAAGTCAGAATTTCCGCTCGTGCAGATTTATGCGCGCGCCTACGATCGCGGCACGACGATCGAACTCATCAAGATCGGTGTGGATTACCAAATGCGCGAGACATTCGAATCGGCGGTGGTCTTCGGCGAAAACACCTTGATCGGCCTCGGCGTGGATCCGCAGGAGGCAGCTGATATCGCTGCCGACGTGCGCCGCCGCGACGCCGAACGCCTTGATCTGCAACTCGCTGGCGGCATCGGGGCTGGCGGCGACCTGATGAAGGGCAACGCGCCGGTTCCGGGGCCACTGATCAAACCGCGGCAGACCGGCCGCGCCCTCAACGAAGAGACCGCAAGCGTGCTGCCAGCCGCACAAAAGGCCGACGCGAACTGAGGAATGGGGAGAGCAATCATGCGTGGGGACGAACAAACGACCATTGCCGGCATCGTCCAATTCTGGCGCGAGGTGGGTGAAGACAAATGGTTCGTCAAAGACGAGGAATTCGACGAGATTTGCCGCCAGCGCTTCCTTGATGACCACTACGCCGCAGCCCGCCGCGAATACGGACAGTGGGTCGAAACAGCGGACGGCGCGCTGGCGCTGATGATCCTGCTCGATCAGTTTCCACGTAATTTCTTTCGCAGCACCGCGCATATGTACGCAACCGATACCCTCGCACGCATGTATGCCAGCCATGCACTGGAAAAGGGCCATGATCTATCGTTCGAGGCGCAATTGCGCGCTTTTTTCTATTTGCCGTTCATGCATTCAGAGAATGTCGATCACCAGCGCCGCTCAGTTGAGTTATGCCGCGAGGGTGCCCCGGCCAATCTCGAATACGCCGACCATCACTATGACATTATCCGCCGCTTTGGCCGCTTTCCACATCGCAATTCTATTCTCGGACGTCCGAGCACCGAGGAGGAGCTGGCGTTTCCTGAGGCGGGCGGCTTTGCCGGATAGACCCAAATCTGCGGCTTCGTTGCCTTTCTTTCGCCTTAACTATTGAACGTGCCTGCTCAGACTGCCATTATATGCGCATCTGGCACACAGAAGATTCACAATGCCGCCAGTGAAACAGGGACTGACCGCGCATCAATGCCGGACGAAAAATCTGAAGAGCCTCCGAGTCCTGACTTGCGAAGCAAGCTGACCCCACATATGTGGCGTCAGCAACAAACTCCCTTTAATTTCCTATTTCGTTATTTTGCCTGCGCCGCAGCCGTTTGCGCTTGCGCTGCCGCACGCTGATTTCATTTCTCAAAAGGAACCGACCTCCCCATGGAATGGACACTAGACTGGATTGTTGACCCCAATGCCTGGATTGGCCTCGCCACGCTTGTCGTGCTCGAGATCGTGCTCGGCATCGACAATCTCGTTTTCATCGCGATCCTCGCTGACAAGCTGCCGCCAAGTCAGCGCAACCGCGCCCGCATCGTTGGCCTGTCGCTGGCCTTGCTCATGCGCCTGCTATTGCTTGCCTCGATTTCATGGGTCGTGAAGCTGACGACACCGCTGTTCAGCGTGGCCGGCTTCAATTTTGCCGGGCGGGATATCATTCTCATCCTCGGCGGCGTTTTCTTGCTGTTCAAAGGCACGATGGAATTGCATGAGCGGCTTGAGGGCCATCTATCCGCCAAGGAAAGCAATGCCGCGCATGCGGTGTTCTGGCAGGTCATCGCGCAGATCGTTGTCCTTGATGCCGTATTCTCGCTCGACAGTGTCATCACCGCAGTCGGCATGGTGAAATACCTCGAAGTCATGATGATCGCTGTTGTCATTGCTGTCGGCGTGATGATGCTCGCATCGAAACCCTTGATGAGTTTCGTCAACCGCCATCCGACGGTGGTTATTCTCTGCCTCGGCTTCCTGATGATGATCGGATTCAGCCTTATCGTCGAAGGCTTCGGCTTCCATATTCCGAAGGGCTATCTATACGCTGCTATCGGCTTCTCGGTGCTTGTCGAGGCTGCCAACCAGGTCGGCCGGCGCAATCGCGAAAGGCGAACCACCACCATGGATCTGCGCGATCGTACTGCCGGTGCGGTCCTGCGTCTGCTCGGTGGCGGGCGCAACGGCGACGCCGCACATTCCGATGCGCTCGATGTCATTGCCGAACAGAGTGCAGCTGGTGATGTGTTCCATCCGGAAGAAAAGGAAATGATCCGCGGCGTGCTCGATCTCGTCGAGCGCCCGGTGCGGTCGATCATGTCGCCGCGCAATGAAGTGGAATGGCTGGATCTCGACGAGACCAATGAGGAACTGCTCGCCGAGATCCGCACCCTCGCCCACAGTCGCGTCGTGCTCGCCCGCGGACGCGTCGATGAGTTCGTGGGCGTAGCCCTGACCAAGGACCTGCTTTTTGCCATTCTCGATGGCGGCAAGATCGATTGGGACAAGGTCACGCGTCAGCCGCTGATCTTCCATGAAAACGCCAATGTGCTGCGCGTCATGGAGCAGTTGCGCGGTTCGTCGGTGCAGATGGGCGTGATTCTCGATGAACATGGTTCGTTCGAAGGGGTGGTCACGCCGACGGACATCCTCGAAGCCATTGCAGGTGATTTTCCTGAAGAGGGTGAGGAAAGCCCGATCCTCGAACGTTCGGAAGATGGCAGCATGGTGGTTGATGCTTACATCGACATCCGCCGTCTTGGTGGCCTGATAGATCGCGATCTGGTCGATGAAGGTGACCGCTATACGACGCTTGCCGGCTATATATTGTGGAACCTCGGTCATATCCCGACGGAAGGCGAGAGGCTCACCGTCGACGATCTCGAATATGAGATCGTCGAGATGGACGGCCGCAATATCGGCAAGGTTCGCATCTCGCCGACGCAGACCGCGGCTTTCATTTAGGCCGCCTGCCGCGCCCAGCTTGGAAAGGGATCAAGCAGCCGTTCCCATTGGTGCGGCGTGAACTCCGTCGCATCGACCAGACACGCATCCAGCTCGGCCCGGAGTTCGGCTTCATTCATCGGATCGACGCCGATGAAAACGAGTTCCTGACGCCGGTCGCCCCAGACCGCATCGAGGTAGGGCTTCATCGCTTCGAGCCATTCGGGATGATCAGGCCAGCGATCCTTGGACACCGATGCCCACCAGAGACCACGCTTCTCCGTCCGCACCAAAGGGCCGGCCTGGCTGAGTTCGCCCACATGATCTGGCCGCGTCGCCAGCCAGAAGAACCCTTGGCGCGCACCACACCGGGCCAGTTGCTGTTGATGAAATTCTGGAACTTCTGCGGATCGAATGGCCGCCGCTCGCGATAGACGAAGGAGCGGATACCATATTCCTCGGTCTCGGGCACATGGTCCGCAAAGCCGTTCAGTTCCTTGTACCAGAGCGGATGTTCCTGCGCCTTGTCGAAATCGAAAAGGCCGGTGTTCAGAACATCACCGAGAGGCACTTGTGCAAAATCCGTCTCGATCACCTTTGCGTCGGGGTTGAGCGATCGGATTATCTTGCGCGCCAGATCGCGATCATAGAGTGATGCGGCGGAGATCTTGTTGAGGATGATCACATCGGCAAATTCGATCTGATCGACCAGAAGATCGACGAGCGTGCGATTGTCCTCATCGCCCAGCGACTCGCCCCGATCCTTGAGGAAATCGCTCGACGCATAGTCGTTGAGGAGGTTGGCCGCATCGACAACCGTCACCATCGTATCGAGCCTTGACACGTCGGCAAGGCTGTTGCCGTTCTCGTCGCGGAAATCGAAGGTGGACGCGACAGGCAGCGGTTCGGAAATGCCAGTCGATTCGATCAGCAGATGATCGAATCTTCCCTGTTCCGCCAAGGCCCGCACTTCCTTCAGCAGATCGTCGCGCAAGGTGCAGCAGATGCAGCCATTGGTCATTTCGACGAGCTGTTCGTCGGTGCGCGAGAGATTGGCTCCGCCATCCCGCACCAGCGCTGCATCGATATTCACCTCGCTCATATCATTGACGATCACCGCAACGCGGCGGCCTTCACGATTGTTGAGAATGTGATTGAGAAGTGTTGTCTTGCCCGCACCGAGAAATCCCGAAAGAACGGTGACCGGCAGCCGGTTGTCTATGGTTTTGCTTTGCATGGCAAAAGCCTTTCATAGCGTAATAGTATTACATTTTTGAGGCTGAAAAAGGCGGAGGCATCGCTCCGCCCTTCGCGTTCCGATTATCAGCTGCCGAGAATGGCCTTTTTGAACGTCGCGATATTGTGGTGCATCATGTCGATATAGGTTGCAGCACCTTCGTCAGGCTTGGAAAGCGCATCCGAAAACAGCGTACCACCGACATTCAGCTTGGTTTCGCTGGCGATCTGCTCGATGAGGCGCGGATTGGTGATGTTCTCAACGAAGATCGCCGAGGCCTTGTCTTCCTTGACCTGTTTGATCAGTGCAACGATATCGGCAGCAGATGCTTCCGAGTCAGTCGAGATTCCCTCGGGGGCCAGGAATTTCAAACCATATTCATGCTGGAAATAGCCGAAGGCGTCATGCGACGTGATGATCAGACGTTTTGATTCCGGGATCGAAGCAATGGCTGCCTTTACTTCTGCCTCAGTGGCATCGAGCTTCTTCGTGTAAGCCGCCGCATTGGTCTTGTAGATGTCGCAGTTCGTTGCGTCTGCTGTGCAGAAGGCGTCGACAATGTTCTGGACGTAGATTTTGGCATTGCGGATCGACTGGAAGGCATGCGGATCATAGGCGCCATGCTCTTCCTTGGCCGCGCCGCTATCGCCGTGATCTTCCTCGGCGCTCTTGATCGGCTCGACGCCCTTGGTCAGTTCGACGATGGGAGCCTTGGTGGCGCTCGCTTCCACGAGACGTGGCAGGAACCCTTCGAAATGCAGCCCGTTGACAAGCACCACATCCGCGCCGGCCACCGCGACAGCATCGGATGGCTTCGGTTCATAGACGTGGGCATCGCCATCCGGTCCGACCAGCGTGGTGATTGAAACCTTGTCGCCGCCGACGTTTTTGGCGAAGTCGGAAATGACAGTAAAACTCGAGACAACCTTCAAAGCTTCCGCCGAGGCCACGGAGTAACCGGCGCTAAGTAATAGTATAACATTCAAGGCTGTGGCGAATTTGAGAACCTTCATCATAGCGTTTTCCTTTTGGTTGCTAAGCTGTTCTGTGGCGATAGGGGCGCAGGCGGCTGTTGATGATGCCGCGGGTGCCAACGAGGATCGAGCCGAGATAGATTGCGCCCGCCGAAAGGATGATGGCCGGTCCGGACGGCACGGAAAAATGATACGATATCAGCAACCCGCCTACGCAGGATACGCAGCCGATGACGATGGCCAGCGCGCACATCGGCCCCACCCGCGACGTCCAGAAACGCGCGGCGGCCGCAGGAAGCATCATCAGCCCGACCGCAAGCAATGTGCCGAGCGCCTGGAACCCGCCAACGAGGTTGATCACCACCAGCGCCAGAAAAATGAAGTGCACAGGCGTGCCGATACGGCTGACCGAGCGCAGGAACAGCGGGTCAAGACATTCGGCAACCAGCCCGCGCCAGAAGATCGCGAGTGTGACGACACTGATCGCCGAGATCATGCCGATCAGGCTCAGCGCCTCGTTGTTGAGCGCAAGAACCGTTCCGAACAGCACATGCATCAGATCGACATTCGATCCGCGGAGCGACACGATAAGCACGCCAAGCGCCAACGAAATCAGATAGAAAGCCGCCATCGAAGCGTCTTCCTTCTGGATGGTGAAGCGTGATACCGCGCCGGCGCCGAGCGCTACGATGACACCGGCAACCAGTCCACCGATGGTCATCGGCACGATCTGCAGCCCATAGAGCAGGAAACCCACCGCAGCACCCGGCAAAATGGCATGCGCCATCGCGTCGCCGGTCAAGCTCATACGCCGCAGCATCAGGAAAACGCCAACCGGGCAGGAACCGAGCGACAGCGCCAGTGAGCCTACAAGTGCACGTTGCATGAAGCTGTAGTCGACAAAGGGCGCGATGAGATAATCATACATAGTCTATGCCGCCCCCCTCTTGAGTGTAGTCTGGGGCCCATTGTGATGATCGTCTGAGTGATGATGATGAACGTGCGGATGCGCGTGATCGTGCGCATGGCCATGGGCAGCGTCATCCTCGCACCAGGGTGCACCCTCTTCCCATGCCTCGTGAAATTGTCTGGCATGTAGCAGGTTTTCAGGACGGAGCGTCTCGCGTGACGCACCCCAGGCGATCGGCTTGCGCGCCAGAAGCAGCGTCTCCGGGAAATGCTCGCGGACAAGATCGAGATCGTGCACAACGACCATGATCGTACGGTTTTCGCCATGCCACCGCTTGATCAGATCGATCAGGTCGCTGACGGTCTTGGCGTCGATCGCATTGAATGGCTCATCGAGCAAAATGAGGTCGGCGTCTTGCACCAGCACCCGTGCAAACAAGGCGCGCTGCAATTGCCCGCCGGACAGCGTGTCGACCGGGCGTTTTTCGAAGCCCGCCAGTCCAACGCTCATCAGCGCCCTCGATACTTTTTCCCGATCTTCAGATGTGAACCTGCCGAGCAGTCCACGTTTCGGCCACAGGCCAAGCGAGACGAGATCGATAACGCGCGCTGGAAACGACCTGTCGAGTTCGGATTGCTGCGGGAGATAGGCGATGCGCACATCTTTTTCGACAACGCATGAACCGGACATCGGCTTGAGAACGCCGACAATCCCTTTCATCAGCGTCGACTTGCCCGATCCATTCGAGCCCACGACCGCTGTCAGCGAGCCACGGCGAACGCTGCCGCTCAAATGATGAACAGCCGGATGCCTGTGATAGCCAAGCGTCAGATCGTGAAAGGTCAGGCATGGTTCAGTCATCTGATATCCGCATCTTGAAGTTGAGCGCTTCTTGCGTTTCGATATGTGATGTTATTACATTAGTCAACAATGGCGAATTTGAGAATAGCCAAATTTAATGTATCCACTGGCGGAAAAGACAAATCTTTCCTATGTGTTATGGATTAACAAGGAGCCAATCCGGCAATGACCACTACGCAGGAGCTGACAAAAAACCAATCGCTGGTTTTCAACGCGTTGGCTCGCGCCGATGGGCCGCTCAGCGCCTATACGATCCTCGACCAGCTGCGCAATGATGGTTTCCGCGCCCCGCTCCAGGTGTATCGCGCGCTCGACAAGCTGCTCGACTATGGCATGATTCACCGGCTCGAAAGCATCAATGCGTTCGTCGCGTGCGCGCATCCTCACAGCCATAGCCACAGCCACGGCATGATCGCCTTTGCCATTTGTGAAAAATGCGGTCAGGTCTCTGAATTCTCGGATGATGTGATCACCGGCCGCGTCCGCGAGTGGACCAACAGCAATGGTTTCAAGCAGTCAAAGACGACCATCGAGATCAGAGGTGTTTGCGCCAACTGCGCTAACGCCTGAGCCAAAGCATCTCCAGCAGTCAGCGCTTGTATGCCTTTAGAAACACGTCGACACCGGACGCAACCGTCTTGCGGATGAGTTCTTGCGACGGAGCACTCGCCATGCAACCAAACAGGCGCTTCTTGAACATTCCTGACATAAACAGATCCGCCAACTGATAGGTGGCAAGCTCGGTGTCTTCAATATCGAGTGTGCCCGCGGCCACATGTCTCTCGATGAGCGCTCGCATCAGAGCCTGCCCGCGTCTCGGGCCCCTCTCATAGAAATCGCGGCTCATCGACGGCATGCGCTCGGCAACGCCGATCACCACGCGCTGCGCGCGAATGACGACATCGGACGTAACCACGGTCGCCAAAGCTGTACCGAACTCGATCAGCGCCTCGCGGAGATCCCCATCGCTTTCCAGTGCATGGTAGATACCGGCGAACAAAATCTCGCGATAGTGGTTGCAGAGCTCCATGAAGAGCTCTTCCTTGCTATCGAAATAGACATAAATCGTCCCCTTCGACACACCGGCTTCGCGCGTTATGTCGTTCATGCTGGCTGCATCGAAACCCATCTGCGAAAAAACGCGGTTCGCGCCTTCAAGGATTTGCTGGCGCTTGGCCGGATCCTGCCCGGCTGCCAACCTGCCCTGCCGCTCGTCGACAGGCATCATCGCTTCCAAGGCAGATGCCTTCATCGATGACACGTGGGACGCCTTCGTAGATGACATTTTAATCTCGTTTCCTCATTTATGATTCTTTTTCGAACCAATCGGTTCGATGCACTTGATATGCGCTCTCATTTGCGCTATGTCAACGATCGAACCGATTGGTTCTATCACTTTTCACTTACTGCGGCATGCATCCACTTGGGATGCACAAGACGCAGTAACAAGTTGAGTGGCGCATAAACCCAAAAATCGAAGGGTTTTTGGGTTTATGCGCTGAACATCCGTAGAAAGAGCCTCACATGTCCGCGTCGAACGCCAAGAATGAAGCTGAAATTCGTCAGTTTCCAGCCCCGGCTCCTGCTTCGAAAGCTGAAGCACCCGTAAAGCCGGATGCTCCTGAAAAGACAGAAGCACCGCAACCTGATGTTGCAGTCCAAGCGCCTGCCAAGCCCAAGCGTTCGGCCAAGCGCTTCATATTGCCCATATTGATTGTCGCAGCGATTGGCGCCGGTGCATGGTATGGTCATGAATACTGGACCACCGGGCGCTTTATGGTCTCGACCGACGACGCCTACATTCAAGGCGATATCACGGCGATTGCACCGAAAGTCACCGGCTATATCGACAGGATCGATGTTGTTGCCAACCAGCGCGTGAAGGCTGGCGATGCGCTGGTCACGCTGGACAATGGTGACTACAGGATTGCTGAAGAGCAGGCTGAGGCCCAGATCGCGACGGAAAAACTCTCCCTCGACCGCATCAATGCACAGATTGTTGCCGCAAGGGCCTCGTTGCAGCAGGCGCAAGCTGGCAAGCTCAACGCCCAAGCCGTATTGACCAATGCACAGGCTGGTTCTGTGCGCGCCAAACAGCTCCATGCAACAAGCTTCGCATCGCAGTCGCAACTCGATGATGCGACCGCTGCCCTCGATCAGGCGAAAGCTAACATAGCTTCCGCAGATGCCCAGATTGCCGCCGCTGCTGCCAATGTCGGCGTGCTCGAAGCCCAGTACAAGGAAGCCGAAGGCTCCATCAGATCGCTTGAGCTTGCCAAGGACAAGGCAGCCCGCGATCTTGGTTTCACCGTCATTCGCGCTCCGGTCGATGGTGTTATCGGTAATCTTGCCGCCAAGACAGGCGACCTCGTCAGCCCCGGCCAACGGCTCGCGGCCCTTGTTCCGGTGAACGCGCTTTATATCGACGCGAACTATAAGGAAACACAGCTGCGCGACATCGTTGTCGGCCAGAAAGTCAGCGTCAAGGTTGACGCCCTGTCCGGCGATACGTTCGAAGGCACTGTCTCCTCCATTGCCCCCGCCTCCGGCGCCGTCTTCTCGTTGCTTCCGCCGGAAAACGCCACAGGCAACTTCACCAAGGTCGTACAGCGTGTGCCGGTGCGTATCGCCCTGCCTGCCGATGCCCTGGCGAGCGGCAAGCTGCAGGCCGGTCTGAGTGTGGTCGTCGACGTCGACACACGCACGACGCCCAAGCAGTAACTGAACTCTGACAGGCCGAAGTTCATGTCGAAAGCCACCACCGTCGGAGGTCCCGGAGCGCCTGCTGTTCCGGACGAACATATCGATCCGAAGAAAGCCTTCGCCTTTCTGGCGATGGTGTTCGGCATGTTCATGGCCATTCTCGACATCCAGATCGTCTCGGCGTCACTCGCCGAGATCCAGGCAGGACTAAGCGCTAGTTCCGATGAGATTTCATGGGTCCAGACCTCTTATCTCATCGCTGAAGTCATCATGATCCCACTGTCCGGCTTTCTCGGACGGCTGGTCTCGACGCGCATTCTCTTCTCCGTCTCCGCCGCCGGCTTTACCGCCGCGAGTATCCTTTGTGCCACGGCAACGAACATCGATCAGATGATCGTCTATCGCGCCATCCAGGGTTTCATTGGTGGTGGTATGATCCCGAGCGTGTTCGCGGCGGCGTTCACCATTTTTCCGCCATCGAAGCGCTCGATCGTCTCACCCATGATTGGCCTTGTGGCAACGCTTGCCCCGACCATTGGCCCAACTGTCGGCGGCTATCTGAGCAACGCCTTCTCCTGGCACTGGCTCTTCCTCGTCAATGTCATTCCCGGCATTGCCGTGGCGATCGCCGCGTGGAACCTCATCGATTTCGACAAGGGCGACCGCTCGCTGCTCAACAAGTTCGACTGGTGGGGCCTCGCCGCCATGGCAGCCTTTCTTGGGTCGCTCGAATATGTATTGGAGGAAGGTCCGCGTAATGACTGGCTGCAGGACAATGCTGTTTACTATTGCGCCATCGTCATGGTTCTGGGCGGCGTCACCTTCTTCTACCGTGCCTTCACTGCGGAACAACCGATCGTCGATCTCTTTGCCTTCAGGAACCTCAACTTTGCCTTCGGTTCGGCTTTTTCCTTTGTCCTAGGCATCGGCCTTTATGGCTTGACCTATGTCTATCCGGTCTATCTCGGCCAGGTCAGAGGCTACGATGCTCTGATGATCGGCGAAGCGCTCTTCGTCAGCGGTCTTTGCATGTTCCTGACAGCACCGGTAGCCGGCTTCCTCTCCGGCCGCATGGATCCGCGCATCATGATCATGATCGGCTTCCTCGGCTTCGGCGCTGGTACCTGGACCATGACGCATCTGACGGCGGACTGGGACTTCTATGAACTGCTGGTCCCGCAGATCTTCCGCGGTGTCTCGCTGATGCTCTGCATGGTGCCGATCAACAACCTTGCGCTTGGCACGCTGCCCCCTGCCCGGCTGAAAAACGCTTCCGGCTTGTTCAATTTGATGCGCAATCTCGGCGGCGCCGTAGGTCTCGCCGTGATCAACCAGGTTTTGACCGACCGCGGCGCCATGCATTATGCTCGTCTTTCTGAAAGCGTGAATTGGGGCAATCCAGAAGCCGAGAACCTCATGGCGACGATGAGCAAGAATTTCGCATCCCACGGGCTTGACGGGAATGCGACTGCACTTGCCAAGATTTCCGGCATGGTTCATCTGCAAGCCTCGCTTCTATCGTTTATGGATGTCTTTTATATCCTCACCCTGCTGTTTGCTTCGCTTGCGGTTTTCGCCGTCATGATGCGCAAGCCGGGCGCGCCCGCCGGGGGCGGTGGTGGCGGACACTGAAGATTCGATGTCGGCTCGCCACAGCCTTGGTGCTAAATTTTTAGCCAGAAAAGATTAGTCCCCTAATCTCTATTGCATCCCTCGATTTTCGCTCCGTCAGGAGTAATGTCGCAACTAGCGAAATACGACAGGTATCATCTGCTCAACTGCCGCGGCCAACTATATTTTTGTCGTTATTGAGCCAATAGTTGGAACGGCTGAATTCGCTACAGATTTACCGTTTGGTTGAATTGCTAAGCCGCCAAAAAAGTGGTTCACTTCACTTTACTGCTCAGGAAAAGACTGTTCATCAGCACGTCACCGGTCTGTCATCCAACTGACACGAGACACCTATATCGGGTTGCTGAACGTCGATAAGAGCCAATGACGTATCGCTCAACAGGGGTTTTTAAAATGGTTGGTTATTCAAAACGCTTGCTCGCATTGTCAACAGCTGTGCTGTTCGCGGGCACGACAATTTCATTCGCCGACGCACCGGCCGAGTTGGTCGCGGCTGCGAAGAAAGAAGGCTCGCTCACAACAATCGCCTTGCCGCATGATTGGTGCGGTTACGGTGACGTTATCGCTGGCTTTAAAGCCAAATATGGCCTCGAGGTCAACGAGTTGAACCCGGATGCCGGTTCGAAAGACGAAGTCGAGGCGATCAAGGCAAACAAAGACAACAAGGGCCCACAGGCGCCTGACGTTATCGACGTTGGTCTTTCGTTCGGCCCAGATGCCAAGAAAGACGGTCTGACGCTGCCTTACAAGGTTTCCACTTGGGATTCGATCCCGGCGGAGTTGAAGGATGCTGACGGCCATTGGTACGGTGACTATTACGGCGTTATGGCGCTTGAGGTGAACACCGATATCGTCAAGAACGCTCCGAAGGACTGGTCTGACCTGCTCAAGCCGGAATATGCAAACACCGTCGCGCTGGCCGGTGATCCGCGCGCATCGAACCAGGCTATCCTTGCCGTACAGGCTGCTGGTGCATCGACTGGGGCCAAACCCGGCGCTGCGGCTGCCGAAGCCGGTCTGAAGTACTTTGCCGATCTGAACAAGGCTGGCAATTTTGTTCCGGTTATCGGCAAATCCGGCACGCTCGCACAGGGTGCAACGCCGATCATCGTCACCTGGGATTATAATGCCCTGGCCGGTCGCGATACACTCAAGGGCAATCCGCCGGTTGAAGTGGTCGTGCCTGCATCAGGTGTTCTCGCCGGTGTCTATGTTCAGGCCATCAGCGCCTATGCGCCGCATCCCAATGCTGCCAAGCTCTGGATGGAGTATATCTATTCCGACGAGGGGCAGATTGGTTATCTGAAGGGCTATTGTCACCCGACACGTTTCCAGGATCTGGTGAAGAGCAACAAGGTGCCGAAAGAAGTCCTCGACAAGCTTCCGCCAGCTGCAGCCTACGAAAAGGCATTCTTCCCGACCCTTGATGAACAAGCGGCCGCCAAGGAAGTCATTACCAAGGGCTGGGACAAGGTCGTCGGCGCCAACGTGAAATAAGTTCTGACTTGTGAATCCCCGCGGAGCTATCCGCGGGGATTCCTGCTTGGCAGGACGCCGTGTACCACTTTGTACACAAAACGATGGTCGGGTTGGTTTGCCTTGGCAATTGCGCAGGCAGCAACGATACGGAACCCCAAAAGCGGTCTCGAATACACCCATGAGTGTGATCTCAGAAAACAGTCCCGCAAGTCCGGCTACCACGCCGGAGCGAAAACGCCTGTCGCTCGACTGGCTCGGCGTCATGCCATTCATGATTTTTGCCGTGATGTTCCTGGTCCTCCCAACGATATATCTTGTGGCAGGTGCCTTTCAGGATCCACAGGGCAATCTGACCCTGGTCAATTTGGCTAATCTTTTCCAGCCGCAGATTATCGACGCGTACTGGATATCGATCAAGATTTCCCTTGCTTCAGCCCTTTTGGGCGCAGTAATCGGCTTCAGTATTGCCGCTGCGGTCGTTCTGGGCGGCCTGCCAAGCTGGATTCGCTCGCCGCTGATGACCTTTTCCGGCGTCGCGTCGAATTTCGCAGGTGTTCCCCTGGCTTACGCCTTCCTGTTCACACTTGGACGCACTGGCTTGGTAACCTACCTGCTGGTTAATATTTTCGGCTTCAACCTCTATGCCCATGGGTTTAACCTCCTGAGCTTCTGGGGCCTGACCCTCACCTATCTATACTTCCAGATTCCCTTGATGGTTCTGATCATCACCCCTGCCCTCGACGGGCTGAAAAAGGAATGGAAGGAAGCGTCGCTCATTCTTGGCGCCACCGGGCCGCAGTACTGGCGCATGGTTGCATTTCCAATCCTCTGGCCGGCCCTGCTTGGTACCATCCTCCTGCTTTTCGCCAATTCTTTCGGCGCGATCGCCACGGCATACGCGCTGACGGGTTCATCCCTTAGCATCGTGCCGATCGTTCTCTACGCTCAGATCCGCGGGGACGTGCTGCAGGATCCGCAACTTGGTTATGCCCTGGCCTTCGGCATGATCGTTATCACCGGCGTTTCCAACGGCATCTACATCTGGATGCGCGCCCGCAGCGAGCGGTGGCTCAAATGAAAACCAATCGGATTTGGTCCTGGATCGCTCTCGCGTTCGGCATTCTCTATTTCGTGTTACCACTGCTCGGCCTGCTTGAATTTTCATTGCGCATGCGGCGTGGCGTCTATTCGCTCGATGCCTATTGGGTGGTGCTGACCGACCCGGGTTTTCAGGCGACATTTGCCTATTCCGTCATGATGGCAATCGCTACCATCATCGTTGGCGTCGTTCTGGTCGTCCCGACTGCTTATTGGGTGCGATTGCGGCTGCCCGGCTGGCGGCCTTTCATTGAGTTCATTACGTTGCTGCCGCTGGTCATTCCGGCAATCGTCATCGTGTTTGGCTATATCAGGCTTTACAATACCTCCTCGATCCTGCCCCTGACAGGTTCGGCGATGGGAACAAACATACTGCTCTGCCTTGGATATACGACGCTGGCCTTGCCCTATATGTACCGCGCTGTCGATACGGGCCTAGGCTCCATCGATATCCGGACCATGACCGAAGCGGCTGAAAGCCTCGGTGCCAGCCGGGTTACCATTATGTCGAGCATCATTCTTCCCAATGTGCTGGTCGCGGTTCTATCCGGTGCGTTCCTGACCTTTGCGATTGTCATCGGCGAATTCACCATGGCGGCGCTGCTCAATCGCCCGGCGTTCGGTCCATTCCTGCAGTTGCTGGGCGCAAACCGGGCCTACGAACCTGCAGCGCTTTCCGTGATCGCCTTTGCCATCACATGGGTCTGCATGGGCCTGATCCAGATCGTCACCCGCTTCAATAAATCCCTCGCTGCAACCAAGCGATAAGCCGGAACCCTGCACATGTCATTCCTCACCATCAGCCATTTGAAAAAGAGTTTCGGCGCCACAACCGTCGTTCACGATTTCAATCTGAACATCGAGAAGGGTGAATTCATCTCCTTTCTCGGACCCAGCGGCTGCGGCAAGACGACAGTCCTGCGCATGGTTGCCGGCTTTGAAACGCCAACCTCCGGCATCATCAGCATTGGCGGCAAGGATGTCGTCAATCTTAAACCGAACCAGCGCAATATCGGTATGGTTTTCCAGGCCTATGCGCTGTTTCCCAATATGACCGTCGCGCAGAATGTCGCCTTCGGCCTCAAGGTTGCCAAGAAGCCGCAAGCGGAAATCGATGCAACGGTGCATGAAATGCTGTCGCTGATCAAACTCGATCATCTCGCCGAGCGCTATCCCTACCAGCTGTCCGGGGGCCAGCAGCAGCGCGTGGCGCTTGCTCGCGCATTGGCAACCAAGCCGCAAGTGCTGCTTCTCGACGAACCGCTTTCCGCTCTCGATGCAAAAATCCGCGTTTCATTGCGCGAGGAAATCCGCGCGATCCAGCGCAAGCTTGGCATCACCACCATTTTCGTCACCCACGACCAGGAAGAGGCGCTGTCAATCTCTGATCGCATCGTTGTGATGTATGAGGGAAATGCCGAGCAGGTCGGTGCACCATTCGAGATCTACAACCAGCCATCTTCGCGTTTCGTCGCTTCCTTTGTTGGCACGCTTAATACACTGGACGCCACCGTGCGCGATGCAGCCACCGGCGTCATCACAATCGATGGTAAGGATATCGCGATCGACCGGACGCGCCTCAATGGCCACAAGACCGGCGACAAGATTTCACTTGCCGTCCGTCCCGAAGCCGTCAGCCTCGGCGAAGCGACCGACAAGCGCGAAACCACGCTCGATGGCAAGATCAACAGCGTGCATTTTCTGGGATCGGTCATCCGTATCCGTGCCTCGCTCGGGCAAAACACGGTGTCCTTCGACACGTTCAATAATCCGAGTGCTCCACCGCCGGAACCTGGCGAAGACGTGAAAGTCAGCCTCGCTGCGAAGGATTTGCTGGTGCTGGGACATTAAGGGTGGCTGTCACATGCCTGAGGCTACAAGCCAAACTTGTCAGGCTTTGGTCTTCGCAACGAAAATGATGTCCGGCAGGCCTTCGAAATGTGCATCGCAGGTCAGGAGCTTCGCTCCGTATTCCAATGCGGTCGCATAAACGATGGCATCAGCGGTCGCGAGTTTGTGCTTTACGCAAAGTTCGGCCGCCAAGAGGGCAATCGAGGTCTCAAGTGGTGCGACAATGCAAGTGTGTGTGAATGCAATTACCTGATCGGCCTTATCCCCTCCGACCTCGCGAGCAAGCCATTTTGCCAGCTCAAGCTGCACGATTGTCGGCACAAGCCAATCTTCACGTGAGGGAATCATACCCCCTACAGCCTTGCCTGTAGGGGATGCGATCAGCCACTCGATCCAGGCGGACGTATCGACAATCAGCATCAGAAGCGATCTTTGCGATCGCGATAGTCCTTGGCGTTTGCACCCTCCGCGATCCCGGCAAGCTCGTCGGGTTTTGGCACAGGAACAAGCAGCACGCCCGTTCCCTTGGGTATGAAGGCAAATTCCTGGCCAGCCCTCCACTTGTGCGCGGTACGCACGGCCTTGGGAATCGATATCTGGAACTTTACTGAAAGCGTTGCTGTGTCGGGCATTTTCTTACCGTTGGTTGATCGATCAACAATGGTAAGAAAATATCATGAATTGACTTTCCGCGAAAGCCTCGTTGCACACTTCCTGACAGACTACCCCTCGATTGACTGATCGAGCAACTTCAGCGCTGCCTTCTTCGTCAGCTTGACCGGATTGCCGCCAGCTGTCGGATCGACGATGGCCATGTCGGCTATCAGCTCTTTTTGCTTTTTGGTCATATTGAGGTCCTTGATCAGACCCGGCAGCGTATGCGGCACCTTCAGCTCCTTGCGCAGCTTGAGCACTGCTTTCGCGAAACCGTCGAAACCGCCCTTGATGCCGATATAGCTGGCAAGGCGTGCGATCCGCTCCTCCACCGCGTCGCGGTTGAAAGCCAGCACATACGGCATGAACACCGCATTGGTCATGCCGTGGTGCGTATCATAAATCGCGCCGATCGGATGTGACAGCGAGTGAATCGCGCCAAGGCCCTTCTGAAACGCCGTCGCTCCCATCGCAGCGGCGCTCATCATATGTGCCCGCGCCGTCAAATCCTTGCCGTTGGCATAGGCTTTCGGCAGGTTCTCGAACACCAGCCTCATGCCTTCGACAGCGATACCGTCGGCCATCGGGTGATAGCCTGGCGCGCAGTAAGCCTCCAAACAATGGGCCAGCGCGTCCATACCCGTACCCGCTGTTATAAAACCCGGCATACCGACCGAAAGCTCCGGATCGGCGATGACGATTGCCGGTAAAAGCTTCGGATGGAAGATCACCTTCTTCGTATGGGTTTCCTCGTTCGTGATAACACCCGCGCGACCGACTTCCGAGCCGGTACCGGCGGTCGTCGGCACCGCGATGATCGGCGCAATGGCGTCACTGTTGGCACGGGTCCACCAGTCGCCGACATCCTCGAAATCCCACACCGGCCGCGTCTGGCCCGCCTGAAAGGCGATCAGCTTGCCGAGATCAAGCGCAGAACCACCACCGAAGGCGATCACGCCGTCATGTTTGCCCTTTTTGAACACAACAATGCCGGCGGTCAGATTGGACTCGACCGGATTGGGCTTTACTTCCGAGAATACCCCATGAGGCACCTTGGCATCGGCGAGAATTTTCAAGGTGCTCGCCACCACCGGCAGCCTGGCAAGGCCGGGATCGGTGACGAAAAGCGGATTCTTGATCCCCGCCGCTTCAAGAACCTCCGGCAACTCCTTGATGCGTCCCGCGCCAAAGCGAACGGTGGTCGGATAGTTCCATTTGGAAAAAAGCTGGCTCATGTCATGTCTCTCTTTAGAAAAACGAGGGGGTTTGAGAATTCAGCCTGATGAGTCAGTTGGCGCGATTTTCGAGAACCGGAGCGCAGCGTACTACAGTACGTGAGCACCCGAAGCGCAGAAAAACACGTCAAATGACCATCAGGGTGGATCAATCAAATTGCCTCACGAAGGTGATAGGATTTTGGCCTAGTGAGATTGCCATAGCCAATAGCCGACATGGCAGCGCCCTTGCCTGTCTCCTTGACACCGGTCCATACCAGCGCCGGGTCGATATAGTCGCAGCGGTTCATGAACACCGTGCCTGTCTCGATGCGGTCGCCTATATCCGCCGCGTGGTCCGTGTCGGTCGTCCACAGCGATGCTGTCAGCCCGTATTGGCTGTCGTTCATCAGCGCCACGGCCTCCTCATCATTGCGCACCTTCATGATGCCGACGATGGGTCCGAAGCTTTCTTCGCGCATGACGCTCATCTGGTGATCGACGCCCGTCAGCACTTCCGGCGCGAGATAGGGCGAACCGGCCCTGTCATTGGCAACGCTCATATTGACATGCGCCTTCGCGCCCTTGCGCAGGGCTTCGGCCCTCTGTTCGCGCACGAGATCGGCAAAGCGCGTCTGCGCCATCGGTCCCATTGTCGTTGCCGCATCCAGCGGATTGCCGACCACATACTGCTTGGTGAGGTCGATGAACCCATCGACGAAGCGGTCATAGACCTTTTCGTGCACATAGATCCGCTCGATGCCGCAGCAGCACTGGCCGGAATTGAAAAAGGCGCCGTCGACGAGATTAGCAACCGCGTGATCGAGATTGACATCCGGCAGCACATAGGCAGGGTCCTTGCCGCCAAGCTCGAGCCCCAGCGTCATGAATGTCCCGGCAGCCGCCTTCTCGATGGCGCGCCCGCCACCCACGGAACCGGTGAAATTGACATGATCGATGCGCCCCCAACCCAGCAGCTTTTCAGTCTGGGCATGGTTGAGCACGATGTTCTGGAACACGCCTTTCGGCAGGCCTGCCTTTGCAAAGGCCTGAGCAAAACGTTCGCCGACGAGCAGCGTCTGCGCCGCATGTTTCAGGATCACGCTGTTGCCCGCCATGAGCGCCGGGATGATCGTGTTGACCGCCGTAAGATAGGGATAATTCCACGGCGCGATGACCATGACCACACCGAGCGGCGCATGCTTGATATAGCGACGGAAGCCCGGCTTGTCGTTTTCGACGACGGGCGCCAGCGCCTGTTCGGCGATCTTGACCATATAACGCGTGCGCTCTTCGACGCCGCCCTTTTCGCCGCCGTAGCGTACCGGCCGCCCCATCTGCCAGGCGATCTCGGGCACGATCTCGTCATTCATCGCGAGCAGCGCATCGAGCGCCGCGAGACAAAACCTGCCACGCTCGGCAATGCTCGTCTGAGCCCAATCCACCTGCGCCCTCTTGGCCGATTCCACGGCGGCATCGATAGCCTTTTCGGTTGCGATGGGACGTTCCGCATAGACGGAGCCGTCGATCGGCGTAATCAGTTTGACCGTGTCGGTCATGGCAAAACCTCACATATTTAGTTTAAGACCCCTCCCCGTCGCTTCGCTCCGTCCCTCCCCACAAGGGGGGGTAAGATCGTTGCACCTGTCATTACTGCCATCGTCAAGCTTGAAAGTATCTCAAACTTGGCTCCATTTACCCTCCCCCTTGTGGGGAGGGAGGCTGCGCAGCAGCAGGGAGGGTATTCCTACATTTCAGTTCTTCAATACCGTTCGAAGCCGCGATGCAACTCCCAGTCGGTCACCCGGCGATCATATTCGAACTGTTCCCACTTCGCCGTATGCACATAGTGTTCGATCACATCTTCACCCAGCGCCTCTTTCAGCATCTTCGAACGGCTAAGCGTATCCGTCGCCTCACGCAGCGTCTTCGGAATTTCCCGTAAGCGCGCCCCGCCATAGGCGTCACCCTGGAAAGGCTTGCCGAGTTCCAGCTTCTCGTCGATCCCGGCAAGACCGGACGCGATGAGCCCGGCAAAAGCGAGGTAGGGATTGAGATCGGCACCACCGATGCGGCACTCGATACGGATACCTTTTGTCCCCTCGCCGCACAGGCGGAAGCCAGCGGTGCGGTTATCGAGACTCCATACATTCTTCGTCGGCGCAAAGGTGCCCGCCTGAAAGCGCTTGTAGGAATTGATATAGGGCGCGAGAAAGTAGGTGAAATCATCGGCATATTTCAGCTGTCCCGCCACCCACTGCCGCATCAGCGGCGACATCGTGTGTTCAGCCTTTTTATCGAAGAACAGCGGCGTCTTGCCGTCTGCGCTCCACAGGGAATTGTGGACATGGCTGGAGCTTCCGGCGAGGGAGTAGTCATATTTCGCCATGAAAGTGATGGCCTTGCCCATCTGGGTGGCGATTTCCTTGCAACCATTCTTCATGACCACATGGCGGTCGGCCATTTCCAGCGCTTCGGCATAACGCACGTTGATCTCTTCCTGGCCCGGACCCCACTCGCCTTTGGAATTTTCGACCGGAATGCCCGCGTCAAACAGACCGTTGCGGATAGCCCGCATCACCGCGTCTTCCTTGGTGGTCATCTGGATCACGTAGTCCTGGATGTAGGGCGAAGCCGTCGTCATGCCCTTCCAGTGCTTGGCACGAGCGCTCTCATAGGTCTCGTCAAACAGGTAGAATTCAAGCTCCGAGGCGAAGTAGGCGAGATAGCCGCGATCCTTCAACCGGGCGAGCTGGCGCTTCAGGATGCTGCGCGGCGAATGCGCCAAATCCTCGTGGTGGTGATGGTCGAGAATATCGCACAGAACCAGCGCGCATTTCTCCAGCCATGGAATATGGCGGATGGTGGTCAGGTCCGGCTTGATGACGAAATCGCCATAGCCCTGTTTCCAGCTCGCCGCCTTGTAGCCCGGCACCGGCTCCATATCGATATCGTTGGCAAGGAGGTAATTGCAGCCATGCGTTTCGTCATGCGCGGATTCGACGAAATAGGAAGCGTGGAACCGCTTTCCTATCAGCCGGCCCTGCATGTCGACGAAACAGGCCAGAACCGTATCGATCTCGCCATTGGTCACGTGGCGCTTTAATTCGTCGAAACTCCAATGTCCGGGCATATTTTTTCCTCAAAAACGTCAATCTTGGGCAAAATAAAGGGGCGACCGGCCAGAGCTTCGGCCGGTCGCCCTTGGTTCTGAAATCAGCCCGTTTCGCCGACAGCCTTTTCCGCAGCGGCAATTACCGCGGCGCGTCTGGCCACTTCTTCGCCAATGGGCGGTCCACGGAAGCGGCGGCGTTCGAAGCCGTACCAGACAATCGCTGTGACGACCAGGAACCCGACAGTGATATAGAGCGCCCATTCATTCGGCGGCTGGATGCCGATGATGAAGATCAGCGCCATGGCAAGCGCGGAAAGCACCGCAAACAGCTTGAACGTGGCCTCACCCAGGTTCCACGGTCCCATCTTGTTCCATTTCGGAGTGCCCCAGGCAAAGAAGCCCAGCGCAATCGGAATGGCGAACGAGAAGAACAGGAAGATCACCGTGCAGGAAACGACGATCGTGTAAACCGGTGTCTCGCCGATCGACACCAGCGATGAGCCCCAGACAAACAGGACAGACAATATCGAGCCTGTCCAGATCGCAGCTACCGGCGTGCGGTGCTTCCGGCTCACTCTTGACAGGGCGCTGGCCCCGGGCAGGCCTTTGTCACGGGCAAAGGCGAAGATCATGCGCGAGACGGAAGTAACCGTCGCAAGACCGCACAGGAACTGTGAGATGAAGATCAGGAAGTAGAGTATATCCTTGATCAACGGATTAACCTGCTCGCTCATCGCCCAGAAGAACACGTTCCAGCCCTGCGCAGCCGCCGCATTCATATCGGGGATCATCAGCACAAAAGAGCAAAGCATGATGTAGCCGAAGATAGCAGACCATAGTACTGACGAGATCATTCCACTTGGCACCGAATGAGCCGCCTTCTCGGTTTCTTCGGATGTATGCGCAGAAGCATCGTAGCCGGTGATCGTATAGATCGGCAGCAACAGGCCGAGAAGGAACACCCAAAGACTGGACGTCGATGGCCATACCGACGCACCGGTCAACGTTCCATCGGCAGCCATTGTCGGTTGCCCCGAATAGTTGGCGAAGGTGAATAGACGGCTAATGTCATAGCTATCGGCAACCGCCAGGCACACGACCGACAGGGCAATCGCCGTGGCGAAGATCAGGTAGCCTGAAAAGTCCGTCAACTTGGCAGTGAGGCCAATGCCCATGTGATTCACGAGGGCCTGCACACCCGTCAGAATGACGAGGAAGATGATTCGTACCGCAGTCGTATCCTCCATGCCGAGATAACCGCCGAAAGCACCGATGAAGAAATAATAGGTGCCAACATTGATCGCGCCGAGAACGGTGATGAGGCCGAGCAGGTTGAACCATGCGGTCAGCCAGCCGGTGCCGCGATTACCGAGGATCGAACCCCAATGATAGAGACCGCCCGCGGTCGGGTAGGCTGAGCTGATCTGCGCCATGGCAACGGCGAAGACCGCAGAAACGAGACAGCCGAGCGGCCAACCGATGCCGATTGCGGCACCGCCCGCGCCGGAAGTCGCCTGCGCCAGCGAATTGATGCCGCCGGACAGGATGCAGATGATCGAGAATGAAATTGCGAAGTTCGAGAAACGGCTCATTCGCCGTTCCAGCTCCTGGGCATAACCCATACTATGGAGGACCTTCACGTCCTCCAATTTGTCTGTGTCCGTATAATCTTGGTGTGTCATCACGTTCCCCTGTTATTCTTGAAAGAGTTGCAACGTCAGATTACCAGCCGCCCGCAAGCGCAAATAAACGCACTAATTCCTGTTTGCCGTTTCCTTCTTTGATGTCCCCGCTTTTCCCGTAAGCGGGTTTTGTACGATGTTTTCGAGAAGGCGTGAGAGCAGATCCCCCCACATCTTCTCTTCCTGCTGCGTGGTGATGAGATCATTGCGTATCTCGATCATCACAGCCGGCAATCCAAAGGCGGAAGCGTGCCGCTCCAGCGTGGAATAGACACGGTCTGCCGGTGAATAGGGTTCATTGACGCCGACGCTGAATTGATTGAGCGACTGCAGGCCTGCAATCAATGGCGCGGCTATCCTGTCGTCGTCGTCATGAATGATGCCGATGTGCCAAGGCCGCTCGACCCCGCGATAGACCGGCGTATAGGAATGAACCGCCACATAAATTGGCTCGGGAAGGCTCCTGCTCGCGCGTTCCCGCGCCAGCTCTGCAATGGCCGCATGATATGGCGCATGCGAAAGCGCGATACGCTGTTGCCTTGCCGTCTCGTCAAGATTGAGATTGGCAGGGATTGTCGTCGCTTCGCTCAACGAGGGGATAAGGTCCGGCGCATCCAACGTCCGGTTGCAGTCTATAATAAGACGCGACACGCAGGATTCGACCAGTGGAGCATCCAGCTGTTGGCTCATGGCTTGACTGACACCCAGGGCACCTGGATCCCACGCGATATGTCTTTGCAAGTCCGCAGGCGACAAGCCCAGCGTGCCGTAACCTTCCGGCACATAGTTCGAAGCATGATCGCAAAGAATAACAAACGACCCGCTCCCGTCGGGGTTCGACACCCGGACAGGACTCCATTGATGCTCCATCCCTTTGGGGATCGCCTGGCCCATTTTTGCCCTTTCCGGCAAACTGTACTTTACGTTACATTTTGTATTTTTATTTCCGCTCTCGTATGATTTGATACACAACAATTAAAATTGTCAAATCCGAAAATCATGTTTGCCAAATTCGGATTATGGCTGGAGGGGAAAAATACCGATGAGCGCCAGCATTTCCGAGCTGATAGCTGAGAAAATCGACACGATGCCGGCATCGGAGCGCAAGGCTGCACAGACGCTTATCGCCAATTATCCGTTGATCGGTTTACGCACCGTAGCGGAGTTTTCGACTCAGGCGGGCGTGAGTTCACCGACGATTCTGCGCTTTGTTTCCCGCCTCGGCTTCCAAAGCTATCCGGAATTTCAGGGCGCGTTGCAGGAAGAGCTCGCCGCGCAAGTTCAATCGCCATGGAATCGGGCAGCAGCGATCCAGCCTTCAAAGGGCAGCGCCGCATTTCCGCTCATGGAAGCTGCGATCGAGAATATTCGCGAAACTTTCCAGCATCTGTCGGCTCAGCAACTTGATGACGTAACGGACGCCATCAGCCACAGCCGCGCCCGCATCTACCTTCTGGGTGGACGCTTTACCGATCCCATTGCCAGATACATGGCTGTGCACCTCAAGATCACCCGTCCGGGCGTCACACACCTGACCGGACAGGAAAGTCACTGGCGCGACCAGCTGATCGATATGGGCAAGAAGGACGTCCTCATCATCTTCGACATCCGCCGCTATCAGGACAGCCTGATCCGCTTTGCCGAAAAGGCGCAGGCGCGCGGCGTCGAGATAGTCCTCATCACCGATCAGTGGCTCTCGCCCATCGCTCGCTTCGCCCGCCATGTCATTGCCGGACGCACGGCCGTCCCCTCGCCATGGGACTCGTCCGCCACACTTTTTCTCGTCGCTGAAACCCTGATCGCCGAGGTCACGCGCAAGCTGGAGAAAAGCAGTGCAAATCGCATCCGCGATATGGAACAGCTACGAGATAGCTAAACTGTCAACGCAACTAACCATTGCCGCGACCGCGCATTGATATACAAATGCTGTTCCCGGCCCCAGAGGGCTCGCAGGGCTCGCCCAGCGTTGAAACAAATAGCGAAATAAGGACTATAATCATGCAGCAAGCTGACATCGGATTGATCGGCCTTGGCGTCATGGGCGCCAATCTGGCGCTCAATATTGCCGAAAACGGTTATCGTGTCGCGGTTTTCAACAGGACAGTGGCAAAGACCCACGAGTTCTACGATGAGGCTGGCAGCCTGAGAGACCAGATTATTCCGTGCGAAACGCTGGAAGACCTCGCCAAAAACATCCGCGCGCCGCGCCCGATCATCCTGATGGTCAAGGCCGGCGAAGCCGTCGATGAGCAGATCGCGGCTTTGAAGCCGTTCCTTGCCAAGGAAGACATCATCATCGACGCAGGCAATGCCAATTTCCACGACACGGTGCGCCGTCTTGCCGAACTCGGGCCGAACGATCCGACTTTCGTCGGCATGGGCGTTTCCGGCGGCGAAGAAGGCGCGCGACACGGTCCGTCGATCATGGTCGGCGGCACGCCCGAATCCTATGCCCGCATCGAGCCTGTCCTGACCGCGATATCCGCCAAATATGAAGAAGAATCCTGTGCCGCGCTGCTCGGCCCTGACGGCGCCGGTCACTTCGTCAAGACCATCCACAACGGCATCGAATATGCCGATATGCAGATGATCGCCGAGGTATATGGCGTACTGCGCGACGGGCTCGGACTTGCTCCCGATGCCATCGGCAAGATTTTCGAGAAGTGGAATGCCGGCCCGCTGAATTCCTACCTCATCGAGATCACCGCCAAGGTCCTGCTCGCGACCGACAAGAAGACTGGAAAGCCCGCTGTCGATGTCATCCTCGATAGCGCAGGCCAGAAGGGAACCGGGCGCTGGGCCGCAATCGAGGCGCAGATGCTCGGCATTCCGGGAACCGGCATCGAGGCCGCCGTCGCCGCTCGCTCGATCTCGTCGTTGGTCCAGCAGCGTAGCGAAGCCTCCAAAGCCTATGGCGATCTGAAGACAGCCAAGCTTGCGGATGGGGGCGCTGCCTTCATCGACGCGCTGGAGGAAGGACTTCTCGCCGGCAAGATTGCCGCTTACGCGCAAGGGTTCGACGTCATGGCAGGCGCGTCGAAGGAACACGGCTGGAATATACCGCTTGCAACGACGGCCCGCATCTGGCGTGCCGGCTGCATCATCCGTTCGCAATTCCTCGATCAGATCGCCGCTGCATTCGAAGGCAGCGAGGGCAAGAACCTGCTGCTCGTGCCTGCGTTCGTCGAACGGATGAAAACCGGATCGCAATCGCTCCGCAAGGTCGTCGCTGAAGCTGCTCTTGCAGGACTGCCGACCCCGGCGCTCTCCGCCGCACTAAGCTATTTTGATAGCTTCCGGCAGGCGCGCGGCACAGCTAACCTCATCCAGGCTCAACGCGATTTCTTCGGTGCGCATGGTTTCAAACGGATTGACGAGGAAGGCGATTTCCATGGCCCTTGGTCGGACGCGAACTGATTGCGTTAACTTTTCATTGACCCTCGAACTCGACTGTCTCCGTGGCAGCGACAATGCATCAAGCGTGAGCCGGGTTTAATTCTTCTGGCTCCCGCCACATCTGTGGGGCATGCAAATGCAAGGAAGCGGGCACCAAGAAGCCGCACTGCGAGACCGTTTGAGAATTCGGCTTGACGAGGCAGATGGTGTGATTTTTCGAGGACCGGAGCGCAGCGGACATTTTGGTCCGTGAGCACCGGAAGCAGAGAAAATCGCACCAGATGCCCATCAGGGCGGATTTGCAGAGGCCTCTGAAAGGTTAGACATGTCGACCAACACTTACCAACATCGTGTATATGCTGCTGAACAGCCGGGAATGCCATTGCTCTTCGTGTTCCATGGCACCGGCGGCGATGAAAATCAGTTTTTCGATTTTGGCCGGCAGTTGCTGCCGCAGGCCGGGATCGTTTCACCCCGCGGCGATGTCTCCGAACACGGTGCGGCGCGCTTCTTCCGCCGGACGCACGAAGGCGTCTATGACATGGATGATCTCGCCAGGCGTACCAGCACCATGGCGGGTTTTATTCGCGCGCATAAGGACAAGGCGAAACCGTCGAAGACGGTCGGGCTCGGCTATTCCAACGGCGCCAATATCCTGGCATCCGTCATGCTGTCGCATCCGGACCTGTTCGACGAGGCTGTCCTGATGCATCCGCTTGTTCCATGGACGCCCGCGCCGCAGCTCGGCCTTGCCGGCAAGCGCGTGCTGATTACAGCGGGCCGATTGGATACGATCTGCCCGCCAGCCCTCACACAGACTTTCGCAGATTACTTGATTGAGCAAGGGGTCGAGACCGATCTCGTCTGGCATTCCGGCGGTCACGAAATCCAGCAAAGCGAAGTCGCTGCCATTGAACGCTTCGTTCGCGCCAAGGCCTAAATGAAAACCGGCCCGAATGGGCCGGCTTTTGTCCTACCGCGAGAATCGCAGCGAAACCGGTAATACCCTCATCGCATGCGAGGAACGGCGGCCCTTCGGCGTCAGCAATCCATGGCACCCTTCAAGATGGCCCGGCTTCAATTCCAGCGCGAGGAACCGCCGCCGTTCGACCGGACCCGGCATGGCAAGGTCCGTTGTCTTGGTGCCGCTGAACCCGAAGCGCTCGTAATATTCCGGATCACCCACCAGAATGATAGCTCCATGGCCAAGACGTGTAGCCTCGGCTGTCGCATGGCGCATCAATGCCACACCAATGCCCTTGCCCTTGAGTGAGGGTTCGACCGCAAGCGGCCCAAGCAGCAACGCCCGTACGGGTTTGCCTGCCGCATCGTGTCCGGCCTGGATATCCCAAAGCCGTACCGTACCAAGCAATGTGTTGTCTTCGCCACGCGCCACGAAGGCTAGGCCAGCGGAAGGCAGCCTGCCGCGACGCAGCTTTTCCGACGACTTGCGGCGGCGGCTTGTCCCCATGGCACGGTCGAGCAAAGCTTCGCGCGCCCGCTCGTCCTGAGCGGTTTCGTTGAGGATGGTGAAAGCCTGCGATCCATCCGGATGCAGATTTTGTTCGATAAAGTCTACTGCGCTCATTGTCTTGACCAATCTACGATCGTAAGGCGGTTTCCTTTACCCTCCCCCTTGTGGGGAGGGAGGCTGCGTAGCAGCAGGGAGGGGCCTTTTTGAAATATTCACGTATCGCCCAAAGACCCCTCCCCGGACCTGCGGTCCATCCCTCCCCACAAGGGGGAGGGTAAGGAGGTGCCTACTGTTAAATTACGTATGATCGGAGAGGTTCGAACCCGTTGAAAGCGACGGCAGAGTACGTAGTAGTATAGGCACCCGTACCCTCGATCAGCACCTCATCGCCAATGGTCAGCGAAATCGGCAGCGGATAGGGGTTCTTCTCGTACATCACGTCGGCGCTGTCGCAGGTCGGGCCCGCAAGGACGCAAGGCTCGCTGCGATCGCCATCGCGCGGCGTAGTGATCTGGTAGCGGATGGCTTCGTCCATCGTCTCGGCGAGACCGCCGAACTTGCCGATGTCGAGATAGACCCAACGAACGTTATCGTTGTCGGCCTTCTTCGAGACAAGCACGACTTCCGCCTTGATGACGCCGGCATTGCCGACCATGCCGCGGCCCGGCTCGATGATGGTCTCAGGCAGACGATTGCCGAAATGCTTGCTCAGTGCCTGGAAGATCGCCTGGCCATAGGCCTGCGCTGTCGGCACGTCCTTCAGGTAACGGGTCGGGAAGCCACCGCCCATATTGACCATCTTCAGCGTGATGCCTTCCTTGGCCAATGTATCAAAAACCTGCTTGGCGTCGCCAAGCGCACGATCCCAGGCTGCGAGATCCGTCTGCTGCGAACCGACGTGGAACGATACGCCATAGCTGTCGAGGCCGAGCTTCTGCGCGGCGCGTAGAACGTCCACAGCCATCGCAGGCACGCAGCCGAACTTGCGCGACAGTGGCCATTCGGCACCGGCGCCATCGGTAAGAACGCGGCAGAACACGCGCGAGCCGGGAGCGGCACGGGCGACCTTCTCGACTTCCTCGACGCAATCGACAGCGAACAGGCGAATGCCGAGTTCGAAAGCGCGCGCAATATCGCGCTCCTTCTTGATCGTATTGCCGAAGGAAATGCGGTCAGCAGTCGCGCCGGCATCGAGCGCCATCTCGACTTCGGCAACCGAGGCCGTGTCGAAATTGGAGCCGAGCGAAGCGAGCAGGCGCAGGATTTCCGGCGCAGGATTGGCCTTCACCGCATAGAAAATCTTCGATTCCGGCAGAGCCATCTCGAAATTATGGTAATTTTCCCGAACCACCTCGAGATCAAGCACCATGCATGGGCCATTCGGGCGTCGGGTATTGATGAAGTCGAGAATGCGCTGCGTAGCCATCTTGGGTCTCCAACTCGTAGCGGCACTTCCGGCCGCCTTGATGCAAGTCGCGGTGTCACGGGGTGCGCCCGATAAACCGCTAAGGACAAAGTGCATGAATCCGTCCCCCGCGAAGCCAGCCTTTGGAGATGCTGAAAACACGCGAATGGTCATGCGGCGATGGATCGACGCTAAAAGTCAGCGTAGGTCCGCTTTGTCTGCCTTGGTTTGGATGAACCCATCCGCACTACCGGCAATGAAGGTGTGCCTCTTCAGTAATTCCGGCTTATGGACAGCCGAAAGACACCAGAAAGGCCCGCACCGTCGTTGCTTCAGATGTCCTCAGCTTGGCAGTAGGCCGACAAACTGACTGGAGGGGTTAGTTCCAGGTACCATACCGTTTCCTCACCATAATGAGGATCGGCGGACACCCATGGGCACGTGCGACTTTGGGCAAGGGCCATATAAGTGGAAAGATGTGTCCAATCAATGAAAATAATGGGAAGGCGCAAAATTTTTTATTCATTGAACAACAGGGGATAAATGCCCTAGAATCGTTGAACGATGAACACTATTCCTCCCCTGAATGCCCTGCTTGACCTGCCTTTACCCGACATTTCTTCGGGTGATGGCCCGCTGACTGGTGAAACACTGGCGGTCAAAGACATATTTGACGTGGCTGGCCTGCGCACCGGCTGCGGCAATCCGCAGAAATATGACGAATCAGCAGCGGCCGCCAAAACCGCCCCTGCAATTCAAAGCCTGCTTGATGCCGGCGCGCGCTTCATCGGCAAGACCCAGACGGATGAGCTCGCCTTCTCGATGATGGGCCAGAACACGCATTTTCCCTACCCGGTCAATCCAAAGGCGCCGGATCGCGTTACCGGCGGCTCGTCTTCGGGCTCCGTATCGGCGGTCGCGGGCGGTCTTGCCACCATTGCGACGGGTTCCGACACTGGCGGGTCTATCCGTGCTCCAGCAAGCTTCTGCGGTCTCGTTGGGCTCCGCACTAGCCATGGACGTATCTCGCTGGATGGCACCATGCCGCTCGCGCATTCCCTTGATACATTCGGCTGGTTCGCCAAGGACATTGCGCTCTATGAAAAGGTCGGTGAGGTCCTGCTTGGACCCGATACCCAGGATTTCAAGCTCAACCGCCCGCTCTTCATCCCCCTGCTTGAACATCTGCTTCTTGGTGAAGCGGAAGATGCTGAATACCGGAGGATGTATGGCATCATAGCCGCTCATCTCGGGCATGCGCGTTCGGCCCGCCAGGCCACAGCATCGATGGACGATCTTTATCTCTGCTTGCGGCAGATCCAGGGTTTTGAAGCCTGGGCGGCACATGGCGCCTGGATTTCGGAAAAAGAGCGGAACCTTGGTCCCGCCATCAAAGAGCGGTTTGACTACGGTTCGACCATCGATCTCGAAGCCTACCAGCGGCAAACCAAGCGGCGCGACCTGTTTCGCAGCGAGCTCGGCGATCTCCTGAAAGATGACGGTGTCATGGTCATGCCGACCGTTCCGGGTGCCGCCCCGCTCGTCAGCACGTCCTTCGACGATAGCCAAGCCTATCGCGAACGCTGCGTCCGGCTGTTCTGTCTATCCGGCCTGTCCGGTTTCCCGCAGATCACCCTGCCGCTCGGCCAGGTCCACGGCGCACCATTCGGCATCTCGTTGCTTGGACCAAAGGGCAGCGACCGCGCCCTGATCCGGCTTGGCCGAACCATTCTTCAATCTGCCGAAAGGTTCTGATGGACACGCTCACCCGCATGCGCGCTTTTATCGACGTGGTCGAGGCAGAAGGTTTCTCTGCCGCAGCGCGCAAGATCGGGCGGTCCAAGGCTCTCCTGTCCAAATATGTGCGCGAACTGGAAGATGAACTCGGGGCGCTGCTGCTCAATCGCACCACCCGCCAGTTCTCGCTGACGGAAGCCGGCCACACCTATTACCAGCGCGCCAGCGAAATCCTGCGCGAGGTCGAGAGCCTGCAGGAGGCCGTGCGCGAATCAAGCAGCGACATCAAGGGCCGCATCAAGATCTCGGCATCGCGCTCTTTTGCCGACGCGGGCATCGGCCAGTGCCTCATCGACTTCTGCGCCGAGCAGCCTGACATCATTCTCGATGTGCGGTTGGATGACCGCTTTGTCGATCTTGTCGAGGAAGGTTTCGACCTCGCCATACGCATCACCCGCATGCAGGACTCGTCCCTCATTGCCAAGCGCCTCGCCCCCTTTCGGGTCATCGCCTGCGCCTCGCCAGAACTGATCGAGCGCATCGGCCGGCCGGAACGGCCGGAACAACTGGTCTCCCTGCCCTGTATCATCGACACCAACAATCGTTCCCGCAACACCTGGCAATTTCACAATGAAGGCGGACCGCCGATTTCCGTGCAGCTTTCCGGCCCTATCGAAATCAACAGCCCGCTGGCGACCAGGCGCGCGGCACTTGCCGGGCTCGGCTTTGCCTTGCTGCCGGATTTCATCGCCCTGCCGGACATCGAAAGCGGCAGACTTGTCTCAGTCCTTGAAGAATTTGTGATGCATGACGCCGGTATTTACGCGGTCTATCCGCATCGCCGTTATCTGCCGGCGAAGGTGAGGGTGCTTGTCGATTACCTGACAAAATGGTTCAAAGACAATCGCCGCGCCTGAACCGCAAGACGCGAATGTGTTATATCGTCCCAATTTCGCCAAGTTCGGCATGTCCTGTGCGGCAACTAAAGGGCAAATCCATGCACCAACGATTCGGGGTTTTCATCGGCGCACTGGCCGCGGGATTGACCTTCGCCACGCCAGCCTATGTGCATCCGCATGTCTTTGCCGAGGCTCGTCTGGATATCACCATCAAGCCGGATGGCACCGTCGAGAAACTCGGTCATGTCTGGCGCTTCGACGATTTGTTCTCCAGCACTGTCCTCGTTGAATTCGACAAGAATGGCGATCTGAAGCTCGATGAGAAGGAATTGGCGGATCTCGCCAGCACCATTAACGAGTCCGTCTCGGAATTCGATTACTTCCAGACGGTTCAGCTCAATGGCAAGACCATTGTCATGGCCGCGCCGGAACATTTGCTCGCTGACTTCCAGAACAACCAGCTGCTGATCATCTTCGAAAGCAAGCCGAAACAGCCGCTCAAGCTGGGCAAGAAGACCAGCTTCGGCGTCTACGATCCGACATTCTACACCGCCATCGACTACGTAAATGACTCCGATATCCACGTTACGGGCGTGCCCAACGGCTGTACTCAGAAGGTTGTGCGCCCCGATCCCGACCAGGCAATCGCCCAGAATCAGGCAACGCTGACCGATAGTTTTTTCAACGACCCCACCGGCACCAACATGTCGAAGATATTCGCGACGCGGCTCGAAATCGAATGTCCTGCGAAGAGTTAGGAATGGAAATGATGCGGAAAAGAACTCTGTTCGGTGCACTTGCCCTGACGATATTTTTGACCGGTCATGCGCTGGCTCAGAAAACGTCCCTTGGCATCGGCATGAATGAAGTCGCCATGCAGCCCACCGGTCCATTTGCCGAAATCATTCTCTGGATCAACATGCAGCAGCGCAGTTTCTATCTCGCCATGACACATGCGCTGAAAGGCATGCGCGAGGATCCCTGGCAGGCGTCGATCCTTGTTGGCCTCTCATTCCTCTACGGCATTCTTCACGCTGTGGGCCCAGGCCACGGCAAGGCTGTGATTTCGTCCTACATGCTTGCCAATGAAACGACGTTGAAGCGCGGCATCGTCCTCTCTTTCGCTTCGTCAATGCTGCAGGCCTTCACCGCGATTTTCGTCATCGGCCTGACCTTCCTTGTGCTGCGCGGCACGACGGTCTCGATGGACGACGCCACGCACTACATGGAAATGGCGAGCTTCGTTCTGATCATCGCCTTTGGCCTGTCGCTGCTCTGGCGCAAGGTGCCAGCGCTTTTCCGTCCTCGCGTTGCGCATCTCATGCCTGAAAAGGTTGCGGCGGGTCACCATCACCACGCCCATGACCATCATGGCCACCACGATCATACCCGTGCGCACAGCGCCCATAGTCATGATCATCATGACCACGGCCACCATCATAATCATGCGGCGGGTGAAGTCTGCGAAACCTGCGGCCATTCCCATGCGCCGGACCCTGCGATGATCGCCGGTGACTTCAACTGGAAAACCGCGTGGTCGGCAATTATAGCCGTCGGCTTGCGCCCCTGCTCCGGCGCGTTGATCGTCCTGACTTTCTCGCTGCTGAACGGTCTTGTCATCGGCGGCGTTCTCTCGGTCTTCGCCATGGCGCTCGGCACGTTCATCACCGTCGCCATATTGGCAACGCTGGCAGTGACCGCAAAGAATGTCGCGCTGAGAGTTTCCGGCGCTTCCGCCCTTTCAGGCCGTGTTCAAAACATAATAGAGATCGGCGGTGCGCTGTTCATCGTCCTCTTCGGTGCATTGCTTCTGACTGCCTCGCTTCAGTACTAAGGCTGGTCATTTTCATGCTGTTTTCTGGCGCGCAGCCAGAAGACAAAGAAGAAACCCGCGACAAAGACCACGGCAAAGGTCCCTGCCGCAAGGGTCGAACGTTCGCCCAGCGCCAGCATCAGCGTCGGCATCCAATAGGCGACGAAGCCAAAGCCAAACATGATGCAGGCGGCTGCAATGGCGGCATTACGGGTTTTCGGATCGGTCACGCTCGTTGCCTTTGTTCAATGCATCTCAGCGCGTTGTAGTCGCGTGGCGGTTTAATGCAAGTGCAGGGACAATTCAGGGGGCAATACTGCTGTGCGTGGTTCGACGGGGCTCACCATGAGGGAAGTGGTTGATTGCACGCAAACTCGGGGAACCTCGGGCGTTTCCTGGCTCCCTGCAAGACTCTACCCTCCCTCATGGTGAGCCCCGTCGAACCACGCACTACGATATTGCGGCCCGAAACTCTTCCAACCGCTTGATCTGCATCCCAGTTGCATCGAAATTATCCGGCGAAAGCCAAGCCTGATAGGCGGCTTTCAGTGCGGGCCATTCGCTGTCAATGACCGAATACCACGCCGTGTCGCGGTTCTTGCCCTTCTGCACCATATGCTGGCGAAAGATGCCTTCGAATGTAAAACCGAACCGCTCCGCCGCACGCTTTGACGGCTCATTGGCATTATTGCATTTCCACTCATAACGCCGGTAACCGAGATCATCGAAGGCGTATTGCATGAAGAGGAACTGCGCTTCCGTCGCCGCAGGTTTGCGCGAAATCAACGGCCCCCAATAAATATTGCCTATCTCGATCACACCGAACGTCGGATCGATGCGCATCAATGTCTGACGGCCGGCCACTTTGCCGCTTGCCTTGTCGATGACCGCGAAGAACAACGGATCCTTGCTCGCTTCGACCTTTTGCAGCCACGCCGCAAAGGCTTCGCGATCCTCCGCCGGATTTTCGAAAAGGAACCTGAACCGGTCGCCCGCGTCTGCAACCGACGACGCCTCGTAGAGCTCGTCGGCGTGCTTTGCCGCATCGAGTGGTTCCAGTCGCACATAGCGGCCCTCGAGCGGTTCACGGGCAGGCAAAGGGCGCGGCGTCCAGTTTGTCAGATCGATCATGATGCAATTTGCTCGCTCGAGTTGAGAATATTTGACTTGTTATGCCACTCCACGCACAAAGCAGAAGTTGAAAATTGTATGTGAGACAAGAAAATGCTGCGCACGAGAGCGAAGTGGGGCCATATTTCGCGCGTTCTGTTTCCCGGATGGCGAGACAATCCACTAGGAAGGTGGCGAGGTCGATGCCTTAGCATCGTCCGATGCCACATGACAACGTGGTTGGCCGCCAGCCGGAAACCCGAAGGGCCGGGTGAATTCTGGCCAAATTCATCGGGCTTCGGTATCGTCCGATGGAGAGGCATCGGCCTCACCAAATCCCTTGACCTTGTCCTGAATTCTCTCCGGCAGAACGGTGAAATATGACCCTACTTCGCTCTACTTCGGGATTCGATCGTATCGGCGAAGAGAATGCCTTTGCCGTCCTCGCCCGCGCCACTGCTCTCGCCGCCCAGGGCAAGGACATCATCAATCTCGGCATCGGCCAGCCGGATTTCAAAACCCCGGCCCATATCGTCGAAGCCGCTATCAAGGCGCTCAGGGACGGCCACCATGGCTATACGCCGGCGAATGGCCTGCTCGCCACCCGCGAGGCGGTGGCACGCCGCACGCTCACCACAACAGGCGTCGAGGTCTCGCCGGAAAACATCATGATCGTTCCGGGTGGCAAG
Organism: Phyllobacterium sp. LjRoot231; assembly: GCF_964253365.1. Taxonomy (NCBI): domain Bacteria; kingdom Pseudomonadati; phylum Pseudomonadota; class Alphaproteobacteria; order Hyphomicrobiales; family Phyllobacteriaceae; genus Phyllobacterium; species Phyllobacterium sp. LjRoot231. The sequence goes on along the minus strand of NZ_CAXUQT020000001.1, from coordinate 1,673,252 downwards.
GTAACGATGTTCGCGGCAATCCTGATCTTTGGCGAGCCCGGAGCTGAAATCCTTTATCCGGATCCAGGCTTCCCGATCTATCGCTCGATGATCGAATTTACCGGGGCCAAACCAATTCCCGTGCCCATCCGCGAGGAGAACGGCTTTGCCTTCTCCGCCGAAGAAACCCTTGCGTTGATCACGCCGAAGACACGGCTTTTGATTCTCAACTCACCCGCCAACCCTACTGGTGGCGTGACGCCGAAATCCGAAATCGAAAAGCTGGTGAAAGGCCTCGAAGCCCATCCGCATGTGGCGATCATGTCCGACGAGATCTACGACGTCATGACCTATGATGGCGAGGAACATTGCTCGCTTCTGACCTTCCCGCAGATTCGCGACCGGCTGATCATATTGAACGGTTGGTCGAAAACCTGGGCGATGACCGGCTGGCGCATGGGCTGGTCGATCTGGCCGGATCAACTGTACGACAAGGTGCGCAAGCTAGCGGTCAATTGCTGGTCCTGCGTCAATGCCCCGAGCCAGTTTGCCGGCATCGCCGCCATCGACGGCCCGCAGGACGATGTCGAGAAGATGTGCAAGGCATTCGACAACCGCCGCAAGATCGTCGTCGATGGCCTCAACAGCCTGCCCGGCATCAGCTGCGCCACGCCGAAAGGCGCATTCTATGCCTTTCCCAACGTCAAGGAGACCGGCTGGCCCGCAAAGCAGCTGGCGGCGGCGCTATTGGACGAGGCGGGGGTTGCGCTGATTGGCGGGCCGGATTTCGGCATTCTCGGCGAAGGCTATGTCCGCCTGTCCTATGCCAATTCCGAGGAGAACATTCTTCGCGCCATCGAGCGGATCGAAAAGTTTCTGACGAGGTAGTCAGCGCTACCTTTGGCGGCAAAAACATGGTGCGTGGTTCGACGGGGCTCACCATGAGGGACATGGGTGGATTGCAATGCTAGTCGCAAACGTTGCAATTCTTGGCTACCTGCAACCAACTACTTCCCTCATGGTGAGCCCCGTCGAACCACGCACCCACCAATTTGCAATCTCTGTCAGGTTGGACTGTTGACCTTCACGTCGGCCACAGTCGCTTCGATATGATCGATCAGATTGTCCGGCAGTTTCAGACGTCCGGCGAGGAGATCGAGATAGCCGCGCTCCGCCCGTGTCTTCGGATCAATCGCAAGGCGCGAGGCAGTATAGAGCTCGACCTTCTGCGCATCGGTAACCGCAGCAGCCACCAGTCCGTCCACATCGACGGGGGAGTTCAGCTCGTTTGCCAGAAATTCCTGCGTATCGCTGTTGATGCCGGAGAGCGACAGCTTCTCGATGATGCGCGCCTTTTCGGCCTCGTCTACCATGCCATCGGCACGGGCAGCCGCGATCATCGCGCGTACAAGCACCAGCGCAAACTCGTGTTCACCCTGTGGCGCGGTCTCGGGGCGGAAGCTTGAATCATCCGGCGGCGGCGCAAGCTCGCCAGTTGTGGCCTGTGTTGTCTCGGCGGGAGCCTTGCCGGACTGGTAATTCTGATAGGCTTTGTAGGCGAGCCCGGCGACGGCGGCGAGACCGCCAAGCTTCAAGGCACTGCCGGCCACTTCACGGCCCGTGCCGGTCCCAAGAAGGATCGCAGCCAGCGCGCCAGTGGCGAGCGGATTATCCTTGGCCAGTTGCGTCGCCTTGCCGGCCGTGTCGCGAACCGAGGTTCCGGTTCCGGGAATATTGCTTCCCAGGAAATCATCGAGAATCTTCTTCGGATCAAGCATGCGTCTCTCCCATGGCTGCATGAATTGGCTCCGCTTAGTTAGGACCGGGTTCATGGCATTGCAATGACAGCAGAGGAATTTGTAAGGCGCTCAGGAGCCTATGTGCTGCTTAAGGCCGCGCTCCTTGGCGAGCCGCACCTGCTTCTGCCGTTCGGCAAAACGGGCGCGGTCTTCATCCGTGCGTTCGTGATAACAATTCGGGCAGGAGACGCCCTCCTCGAACAGCGGTGAAAGCTTGTCCTCCGGGGCGATCGGATTGCGGCAGGCATGGCAAAGTTCGGCCTCGCCCTCGACAAGGCCATGGCCAACCGATACCCGCTCGTCGAAGACAAAGCACTCGCCTTCCCAGCGGCTTTTTTCGGCGGGAACGTCTTCGAGATATTTGAGGATGCCGCCCTTCAGATGAAAGACATCATCGAAGCCGAGGCCTTTGACATAGGCAGTCGCCTTCTCGCAGCGAATACCGCCTGTGCAGAACATGGCAATCATCTTGCCTTCCAGCTCTTCGCGATGGCTTTCCACCCATTGCGGAAATTCGCGGAAGGTTTTGGTCTGCGGATCGATCGCCCCTGCAAACGTCCCGATCGCTGTCTCGTAGTCATTGCGTGTGTCGATGAGGATCGTATCCGGATCGGAGATCAGCGCATTCCAGTCCGTCGCGGGCACATAGGTGCCGACGCTTTGCAGCGGGTCGATATCGTCGACGCCCATGGTTACGATTTCCTTCTTCAGCCGCACCTTCATGCGCTTGAAAGGCATCTCACTGGCGTGGGAATATTTGAGTTCCATCCCGGCAATGGCGGGCTCGGCCTCGAGGAAATCAACGAGCTTCTTGATCGCCGCCTCGGTTCCGGCAACCGTTCCGTTGATACCCTCCGCCGCCAGCAGCAGCGTGCCCTTGATCCCCTGCCCGCAGCAAAGCTTCGCCAGCGGCTCCTGCAGCGACTGGTAGTGATCCAGCCGGGCAAAGCGATAGAGTGCGGCCACCGTAAAGGGCATGTTTGAGGTATGGTCTGTCATGATCGCATCCAACTACTGCGCTAGGGTCGCAATTTCAAGGGTTATGCGCAAACACAAGCGAGGTCCCATGCTCTCGCCTCACTTCGAGGCCAGTATTTTCGTGATTCAGTAGACAAACCGGCTGCACGCCACTAAATCGATTGAAGTTCAAGCCAGCGGAGAAATGAGATGACCCAGAAGACCGATTTGCTATTACCTGTCCTCAGGGGCCAGCCGGTTATTCCGGTCATTCTCATCCAGAATCTGGCTGATGCCGTGCCTCTGGCGCGGGCGCTCGCCAAGGGCGGCCTCCCGGCAATCGAGATCACGCTGCGCACCGCAGCCGCACTCGATGCCATTCGTGCCGTCGCCAATGAAGTGCCGGAGGCCATCGTCGGGGCCGGAACCATTCTCAATGCCCGCCAGTATGACGAGGCTGTTAACGCAGGTTCCCGCTTTATCGTCAGTCCCGGCGCAACACCGCAGCTCATCGAAGCTGCGCGCGACAGCAAGGTGCCACTGCTTCCCGGCGCCATCACGCCCGGCGAGATCATGGCCTTGCGCGAAGAAGGCTACACCATGTTGAAGTTCTTCCCCGCCGAACAGGCAGGCGGCGTGGCATTCCTGAAATCGCTGTCCTCGCCGTTGGCTGGCACGCTGTTCTGCCCTACCGGCGGCGTCAGCATCGCCAACGCCAAGACCTATCTCAACCTGCCGAACGTCGTCTGTGTTGGCGGCTCATGGGTTGCCCCGGAAGAATTGGTCAAGGCAGGCAAGTGGGACGAGATCACCAAGCTCGCAGCCGAGGCAGTAAAGCTGGCTAGTTGATGCCGATTATCCCTTGTGGGAGAGAAAGCGATTTCAGCATCTTAGCCCTTGCTAAGTGCTAGAAATCGCCAGAGAGGGGATTTCAAACTCACAACACACTCCCCTCTCTTGGATTTTCTAAGGATTTAGCAAGGGCTAAACCCGAGAAAATCCTTTCTCCCCCGCGAGGGGGAGATAAAACCAGCGTTCAAACAAAACCGGCGGCTCTTCATCAGAGCCGCCGGTTTTGTTTCTGTTTGAGTTCTTACGATCCGTGGGTCGGATTGAACTTGGCGATCTGCAGGAATGTAACCGCCTTGCCTGTGAACTTGTTGGCGTTGGCGACGGGCAGGGTCTGCTGGAACCCGGCAGTATAGACCGTCGTCGGGGCAGTGCGCATTTCTGCATTGCGCAGGACTGCCGGTGTCACTGTCGGCGCCGTGTCGGCAACCTGCTCGGTCGAGAGCGCACGATCCGGAACATCCGAGGAAACCTGGATCGCTTTCGGAGCTTGTTCCTGTGCAGCCTGCTTGCGCGGTTTGGCACCCTTGGCCGTGGTGATCACGCCATTGTTGAGCACGGCAACCGGATCACCGGAGCCCTGAGCATCGAGCATCGTCCGGCGCAGTGATGGCTGTGTTTCTATCGATGCCATTTGCATATTCTGCCGCGCAGATTTTACACGTCCACCCGTCGTTCCCGGCAATGTCGGCATCTCGGGTGTGGGCTGCGAAGCGGAAACAACATTTCCATGTTCGCTATCGGCCTGCATGATAATCGCCTGCAGATCATCATCCGGAACCGGGATGACATCTTCGGCCGCCGCCATAGCCTCAACGGTTTCAGCAATGGGACGCTGGTCCGGCACGAGGGACGCAACCATCATGTCACTGTGCTTCGGCCCATTGCGCGGCTTGTCGAAGGGAACCGGCACCAGTGCATTGGCCATTTCTGGCTGCGCCGAATCGGCACTCGCATCGTTGGGATTGGCTGCAATCATCTCGCGGATAGCGCTGGCGCTGTCCTGCGGCTGCGGTCGTGGCATCGGCAGGGCGGCGATGACAGTCGACTTATCCTCGGCAAGCGCATTGAGCGTTGATGGGTCTTCCGGCGCCGGCGTCGGCGAATAATCGGGACGGCGCAGCGGCACGGGAACCGCAAAGGCCAAGGCCTGGTTGTCCTCCGGCGATGTCGCAAGCGGCGCATCGGGGCGCGGCGCCGTCAAAGGCGCGGGCGCATCGCGCACCGGCAGGTCAGGAGCGATCTCCTGCGGTTGCTGCTGGGCGCGTGTTGCGACAGCAGGGGCTGTTGCGGCGGGAGCGGCCTCACCTCCGTCGGCTTCCTCGGCTATCGAGGCTGGCTTGGTCGAAAGCGTCTTCGAGGGCTTGGAAGCAGAAGCGACAGCAACTGCACTCTCACCGGTATCCTCTTCCTCGTCGGCACCGCCGCCACCAAAGAGAATGCCAAAGAGGGTCTTGCCACTACGGCCGGAACTCGACGAAGCGCTTGCAACCTGAACCGAGCTGCCGCTGCGCTTGCGGGCTTCATAGGCAGCGACTGCCTGCTCGTAGCCGGGTAATGGCTTGCCGTCGGATGGAATGTGCATCGTCTTGCCATCGGGGAATACGGCCAGCAGTTCCCTGCGGCTCATGCGCGGCCAGTGGCGGACATTGCCAACATCGGTATGGACGAAAGGCGAGCCGGAGGTCGGGTAGAAGCCAACGCCGCCGGCCTGGAATTTCATGGCTGTAACGCGAAGCGTCGCAAGCTTCACGCCCGGCAGATACCAGTCCATCGCCTTGCCCAGCATATGCTGGCTGGTTTTCGCTACACCGCGTGAACGGGAACGCAGCATGGAATTCGTGGCAGGAGAGCGATAGGCAGACACCACATTGATGTAGTCCCTGCCGCCGACGTTTTGATAAATCTGCCAGACCAGATCGAAGAGGCGGGGGTCCATCTTCGTCGGTTCGTTGCGGCGCCAATCGCGCAGGAATTTGTTGAGCTTGTTCAGACCATCCTGCTGGTAACGACCATTTTTCTTGAATGTGATCTCGGCACGTTCTTTGGTGTGGATGAAATAGAGCCTGAGAGTCCTCGTCTCAGCGGAAGCCTGCGCGGATGCAAACAACATCGACGCAAAGACCATGAGGAACACAAACCAGCCGGCGCGCATTATAGAAAACGCCGTCGATCTGCCGTTCTGTGCATGATTCATGTTTGACAATTTCGTCCCCAACCTTGACCGTCTTTTCCAACCCCCGAATAGCTGGATTATCCGATTTAATGGTTAATGGTCGCTTTATTGAAGAACAATTACGTTGAGAGCATGGCAAAAACGCATATCGAATCCAGTGCTTCCTGACATGGTCAACGGGTTGTTAACAGCACGATTAAGGCTTTTTAACAAATGAATCCACCCCTCAAAAGTCTAAAAGTTGCTTCAATGTGCGATAAGCAAGACGGTATTAGCCAAATTGCCAACCCACTCTTAAGGTTTAGCTCCTTTATCCAGGGCTCCTGATTCGCCCTCGAAGCTTCAATATTATGGTGCCAAAATGACCTCAGAAATGAAAAAATACGCCCTAGATACGGCGCTCAAGGTTTCCTCCAAATCGGGCGGCGCCGCTGCCGTGAAAAGCGATCAGGCTGCGCTGGGCATGCTGCCCGAATGGAACCTCGCCGATCTCTACCCGTCGACTGAAAGCAGCGAACTCAAGGCCGATCTCAAAAAGGCCGATGAACTCGCCGTCGAATTCGAGAAGCGCTGGAAGGGCAATCTCGCTACAGAGGCCGCCGAGCCAAGCGGCGGCAACTTCGCGCAATCCATCCAGGAATTCGAAGTACTGGAGGAACTGATCGGCAAAATCGTCTCCTTCGCCGGCTTGGTCTACGCCGGCGATACTTCCGATCCGAAGCGCGCCAAGCTTTACGGCGATATCCAGCAGAAAATGACCGATGCCAGCACGCATCTGATCTTCTATAGCCTCGAACTCAACCGGATCGATGACGCCGTGATCGAAAAGGCGATGGACGATAATCCGGCCATCGCTCACTACCGCCCATGGCTGGTCGACCTGCGCAAGGACAAGCCTTACCAGCTCGACGACAAGATCGAGCAACTGTTTCACGAAAAATCAATCACCGGGCGCGGCGCCTGGAACCGCCTGTTCGACGAGACCATGACCGCGCTGCGCTTCGAGGTGAACGGCGAGGAACTGCCGCTCGAACCGACCTTGAATCTTTTGCAGGACGCCGATGCGTCCCTGCGCAAAGCCGGATTCGAAGCACTCGCCAAGACCTTCAAGGAAAACTTGCGCATTTTCACCCTCATCACCAACACGCTGGCGAAGGACAAGGAAATCTCCGATCGCTGGCGCGGCTTTGAGGACATCGCCGATAGCCGCCACCTCGCCAATCGCGTCGAGCGCGAGGTGGTGGACGCGCTTTCCGAAGCCGTGCAGGCCGCCTATCCGCGCCTGTCGCATCGCTATTACGCACTCAAGGCCAAATGGCTCGGCCTCGACTATCTGAACAACTGGGATCGCAACGCCCCCCTGCCGGAAACCCCGCAGGCGATCATCTCGTGGACCGATGCGCGTGAAACCGTGCTTTCCGCCTATAATGGCTTTGCACCGGAAATGGCCGATATCGCGAGGGCTTTCTTCGACAAGAACTGGATCGATGCACCAACGCGCCCCGGCAAGTCACCCGGCGCCTTCGCTCATCCGACGGTTCCCTCAGTGCATCCCTATGTGCTGCTCAACTATATGGGCAAGCCGCGTGATGTGATGACGCTTGCGCACGAACTCGGTCACGGTGTGCACCAGGTGCTTGCCGGCGATCAAGGCGCGCTCATGGCTTCGACGCCGCTGACCCTCGCCGAGACCGCGTCCGTCTTCGGCGAAATGCTGACCTTCCGCTCATTGCTGGAAAAGACCCGCGACAAGCGCGAGCGCAAGGCCATGCTGGCGCAGAAGGCCGAAGACATGATCAACACCGTCGTACGGCAGATCGCGTTCTACCAATTTGAGCGCCGGGTTCATACCGAGCGCAACAATGGCGAACTGACCTCCGACCGCATCGGCGAGATCTGGCTGGATGTGCAGAAGGAAAGCCTCGGACCGGCCGTGCATTTCGGTCCCGGCTACGAGACCTTCTGGACCTATATCCCGCACTTCATCCACTCGCCTTTTTATGTCTACGCCTATGCCTTTGGCGATTGCCTGGTGAATTCGCTCTATGCAGTCTACCAGAACGCCGAAGCGGGCTTTCAGCAGAAATATTTCGATATGCTCAAAGCGGGCGGCACCAAGCATCATTCCGAATTGCTCGCGCCCTTCGGCCTCGATGCGACGGACCCGGCCTTCTGGCAAAAGGGCCTGTCGGTCATCGAAGGTATCATTGACGAGCTGGAGGCGATGGACGCCGATGGCCCTGTCTAACACTTGGAGGCTATCTCCGTCGATGCGTGAATCATGCCACTTCCTTACCCTCCCCCAACGTGGGGAGGGTCGCCGCGAAGCGGCGGGGTGGGGGGCTTGCAAAGAAACTCTTGTTCACTGAGAACGGTCACGATGCTGAAAGTCTTAACCACCACCCACCCCGAACCTGCGGTTCGACCCTCCCCACGTGGTGGGAGGGTAAGCGCGGGCGATGCTGCGGCCTTAATTCTGCAAGAAAATCTGGGGGCGATGGACGCCGCATAATGACCACCCCTGCCCCCGCATACACGCCCTACGATGGCTCGGTGCAACCCTTCACCATAGGGTTGCAGCAGCTTGACCTGAAGAACTGGATCGAGATCGACGGCAATCTTCTCGCCTATCTCGCCGAAAAGCAGCGGCTTTTTGCACTCTATGGCGACAGGATCCTGGTCGAGGAACCGGGCACACACGACGCACAAAAAGAGGTACTGGAACTGCTCAGCACCCATCTGGTGGAGCAGTATCCCACTCTCTACTCGCGCGACGGCGAAAACATCACCATTACGGGATTGGACAAATCCGTATCGCTCGGCGACACGGACACGTCCTGCCTGCATCGAGCCGCCAGCCTCGTTCAGGAAGACCTCGTTTTGATGCGCAAGGACGGTGAGCGCGGCTGGCATCTCGCCGCCGCCTCGCTGTCCTTTCCCTCATCGTGGACCCTTTTGGAAAAGTTCGGCCGCTCCATGGACGATATCCACGCACCCGTGCCGGATTTCGGCGCAGGCACCCGCAATGCCGGGCTGATCAGCCGCATGTTCGACAATCTGCGGCCAGACCGCTCTGTCCAGCGTATGAACTGGTCGCTGCAACCGGACGGCAATCTTTACCACCCGCTTGCAAGCCACCAGAAAGGCGCGCGCTATACCGACGATGATATCGCAGCCCAGAGTTATGTTCGCGTCGAGCGCCAGACCTTACGCAAATTACCCGTCTCCGGCGATGTTCTTTTTACCATCCGCATTTATCTCGATCCTATAAATGCTCTGAAGAAACACCCCGAATGCCGCGCCGTAGTGGAAGCTTTTGCCCGCCAGCTCGAAGCGCTCAATCCTGCGCAATTGCATTATAAAGGTATTATGACAATCCGCGACCGGCTTATCGACGCGCTGAAACGCCTATAGCCGCGTTTTAATTAACAGTAGACTCAAATTTCATCATAAAAGCGCAACGGGTTGTTTGCTCTTTGCGATCACTATGCTCTATGGTTTCTTTGAAGCCGATCTATAGCGGCCGTCCTCATTGATGGAGATCAAAATTAGGAGCAACAAAAAAATGGCGAAGGCTGAATGGCCTGTACATGGAGAAATTACCGGTCCGATCGTGATGATCGGTTTCGGGTCCATCGGACGGGGTACCCTGCCCCTCATCGAACGCCACTTCAAATACGATAAATCCCGCCTGATCGTTATCGATCCAAGTGATGCCAACAAGAAACTGCTCGATGAGCGCGGCATCCGCTTCATTCAGGAAGCTGTCACACGAGAAAATTACAAGACGCTGCTCAAGCCGCTTTTGACCGAAGGTGGCGGACAGGGCTTTTGCGTCAATCTTTCCGTCGATACATCGTCCGTCGATATCATGCATCTGTGCCGCAAGCTCGGCGCGCTCTATATCGATACGGTCATCGAGCCCTGGACCGGCTTTTACTACGCCAGCGACATCGACAACGCCGACCGCACCAATTACGCTTTGCGTCAGACCTTGCTAGCCGAAAAGAAAAAATATCCTGGTGGTCCGACTGCGGTTTCCTGCTGTGGCGCCAATCCCGGCATGGTTTCGTGGTTCGTCAAACAGGCTGTGCTCGATCTCGCGCACGATCTCGACATCGAACATGACGAACCCTCGCGCACCGATCGCGACGGCTGGGCCCGCCTGATGAAGAAGACCGGGGTCAAGGGTATTCATATTGCAGAGCGCGATACACAGCGCGCCACTGAGCCAAAGCCCTTCGGCGTCTTCTGGAACACATGGTCGGTCGAAGGTTTTATCTCCGAGGGCCTGCAACCGGCCGAGCTCGGCTGGGGCACCCATGAAAAGTGGATGCCGAAGAACGCCCGCAAGCAGACAAAGGGCAACAAGGCCGCGATCTTCCTGGAACAGCCTGGCGCCGACACCCGCATCCGTACATGGTGCCCGACGGAAGGCGCACAGTTCGGCCTGCTGGTCACGCATAACGAGGCAATCTCGATCGCCGATTTCTTCACGGTTTTCGACAAGAAGGGCAAGGCCGCCTACCGGCCGACGTGCCACTACGCCTATCACCCCTCTAATGTTGCAACGCTGTCACTCGACGAGATGTTCGGCGCAGCAGGTACGCCACAGACCGAGATGCACGTGCTCGAAGAATCGGAGATCGTCGACGGCGCCGATGAACTCGGCGTTCTGCTCTACGGCCACGACAAGAACGCTTATTGGTACGGTTCGCAGCTGACGATCGAGGAAGCCCGCAAGCTTGCTCCCTATCAGAACGCGACCGGCCTGCAGGTCTCGTCCGCGGTCATGGCCGGCATGGTCTGGGCACTCGAAAATCCCGACGCTGGTATCGTCGAAACCGACGAGATGGATTTCCGCCGCTGCCTCGATGTGCAGACGCCCTATCTTGGCCCGCTTATGGGCCATTATACGGACTGGACGCCGCTGGCAAATCGCCCCGGTCTCTTCAAGGAAAACCTCGATCTTGAGGATCCCTGGCAGTTCCGCAACATCCTGGTGCGGTAAGTTCTAATACCCTAACGGGTTAAAAACGGCAGCCTCCGGGCTGCCGTTTTCATTTCAGCCATTTCACCATCGGTTGAGCGCTCATCCCGGCCCATAGTTCCGGATCTCCACTATCCTCATATCCGTGCGCCAGATAAAACCGATGAGCTGTTTGGGTGCTCGACAGGAAGCTCTTTTTGTTTCCCTGTGCACACACATAGGTCTCGAGATACCGCATCATCTCCAGACTGACACCCTGAAACCGGGCATCGGGTGAAACATAGTTCAGCAGAATTTCCCCCTTGTCAGATGCAGATCCTACTCCGAGAATTTCGCCCGCAATTTCGGCAACAACCACTTTCTGCTCGGGCGATTCAATCCACGCCCGAACATTCCCGACCGTTTTGTTGGCGAGCCACTGATCGAGCGTCGACTGATCTCCTTCATGATCGGCGATACATAGCTCCGAGATCGAACGTCGCAGCACGATGCATGCCTGTTCCGCGTCAGACGCTGTTGCAGCCCGCACAAGCATAGACTTCCCTCTACATTCCCACACTGACCGGCGCACCAGCCGTTCCAACAGACATTAGCCGGTAGAGCAAACACCCTGTACTTCGAATTTACAATTAAACTTATGTCTTGTTTTTGCTTGATTTTCGCGGCATTGAGAGAGCGAGATCCATTGGGAGATTGTCTGGATGAAACGCTTTTCGGTTGCCATCGGCACAGCCACACTGGCCCTGACCCTTTCCGGCTGCATGAGCGGCGGCGTCCAGGAGGGCGGCCCAAATCAGGTCACCCGCCCCACTGATGCGGTGCAGGGTCAATGGTTCGACACGTCCGGCGTCGCCTTCTCCAATTTCAACGGCGGCGTATTCGAAACGCGCGCCAATGACACCAAGGAAAAACTGGCCGAGGGCAATTATCGCTTTGCCTCTGCCAATCTGATCGAGATCAATCTTCGCTCGCTTGCCCGCGGCACCCAGTCCAAGGTCAATTGTGCCCTCGTCAGCGCCGGTCAGTTGAACTGCACGTCGTCATCGGGCCAACAGTTCTCCCTGACACGCCGCTCCCCGCAAGTGGGTTAAGTCGTGCTTTTTCCGTCGCTCAAATCCGAATTGATGCCGATCAAGTGGACGATGGGGTTCGTTCTCGCGTTTCAAATTGGCATCTTCGCCAAATTATTCATGTCCTGGAATACGGCCTGACGTTTTTGGATCAGAAAAGCCGGTTTCTGATGCGGCCAGTTCTGTGCTTGTCATATCTTCTTGACGCACGAAAAATAGGATGAAGATACTAGAGTTTCCCCTGATCGAATGAACATGCGGAGCAGATCATGTCCAGAATCCTCGCCCGAATTTTGCCGAATCTCCTGATTGCAACCTCAGCCCTTGGCATGACGGCCGGCGCGGCGATGGCGGATTACACGCTGAATATACTGCACATCAACGATCAGCATTCGCGCATCGAGCCGATCAACAAATATGATTCCACCTGCTCCGCCGAAGAAGAGACCAAAAAAGAGTGTTTCGGCGGCATTGCCCGCGTCAAGGCCAAGATCGATGAGCGCCGCGCCGCGCTCTCGAAGGACGGCGGCAATGTCATCGTGCTCGATGCCGGAGACGAGTTCCAGGGCTCGCTGTTCTATACGACCTACAAGGGCGACGACACGGCCGAATTTATGAACGGCATCGGCTTCGATGTCATGGCGTTCGGCAATCACGAGTTCGACGACACGCCGGTCACGCTGGCCAAATTCCTCGACAAGATCAAAGTGCCGGTGATTTCCAGCAATACAGAAGCCGCGCCGGATTCGCCCATCGCCGGAAAGTACAAGCCCTATATCATCAAGGAAATCGGCGGCCAGAAGATTGGCATCATCTCCGCCCTGACTACCGATACGGCGGAAATATCGAGCCCTGGTCCCACGGTGAAATTTGCCGATGAGGTCGAGACACTGAAGAAACAGGTCGACGCGCTGAAGGCAGAGGGCGTCAACAAGATCATCGCCCTCAACCATGACGGCTATCTGAAGGATAAGGAAATCGCCGCCAAGGTCGACGGCATCGATGTGATTGTCGGCGGCCACAGCCACACACTGCTGTCCAACACCGATCCGGAAGCGCTAGGACCTTACCCGACGCTGGTCAAGAATCCCTCCGGCCGGGATGTGCCGATCGTCCAGGCGAAGTCCTATTCGAAATATCTCGGCGAACTGAAGGTCACCTTTGACGATGAAGGCAATGTGACGAAGAGCGAGGGCGCGCCGATCCTCCTCGATTCCTCCGTCACGCCGGACCCGGCCTTTGTTGCCCGCGTCAAGGAACTGGCCAAGCCCCTCGAAGAGTTGAAGGCGCGCAAAGTCGGAGAATCCGCCGGCGTGATCGAGGCAGCGCGTGAAGTCTGCCGCTTCAAGGAATGCAGCATGGGCGATCTTGTGGCCGATGCCATGCTCGACCGCGTCAAAGGCCAGGGCGTCACCATCGCCATCATCAATGGCGGCGGCTTGCGCGCTTCCATCGATGCGGGCGACGTCACCATGGGCGAAGTGCTGACGGTGCTGCCGTTCCAGAACACGCTGGCGACATTCCAGCTGCGTGGTTCCGATGTCGTCGCGGCGCTGGAAAATGGTGTGAGCCAGATCGATCAGGGGGCCGGGCGTTTCCCGCAAGTCGCGGGACTGAAATATGCCTTCGATGTCTCGAAACCGGTGGGCAGCCGCATATCCGATGTCCAGGTGATGCAGGGCGAAAGCTGGCGGCCGATTGATGTCGAGGCAACCTATGGTGTGGTCTCAAACAATTACATGCGTGCCGGCGGTGACGGCTACAAGATTTTCTCTACGAACGCTGTGAATGCTTATGATTACGGTCCGGGGCTTGAGCTGGTTCTCGCCGATTATCTGGCCAAGCATACACCGTACAAGCCCTATACGGACGGGCGCATCACCGCTGCTGTTGCCGGATCCGCGCAAACCACTGCAGCACCCGAAGCGCCAAAGGCAACTGAGGCATCAAAGCCTGCTTCGGAGACAACAACTGCAGCACCCGCACCAAACCATCATCCGGACACTTATACGATCAAGCGCGGTGACAATTTCTGGGACATTGCGGAAGAGGTCTATGGCAAAGGCATCGAGTGGAAAAAACTCGCCGAAGCCAATCCGGGCATGAAGGTGATGAAGCTGCCAATCGGCGCAGAGATGAAGGTTCCGGCGATTTAGAGTGCAATGCGGTTGTGCGTGGTTCGACAGGCTCACCATGAGGGAGGTGGGAGCGTTGCAAGGACCCAAGACCACGAGCCCGCAATCAACCAACATCCCTCATGGTGAGCCTGTCGAACCACGCACGAGGATCTTTGCCAGCGAAACCTAAATCGTTGACTGACCCACTCAACATGCGGCCTTTAGCACTCTTGCATTCACGCTCGTGCCCACTAGGTTCCACGCGCAGAAGTGGAGTGTTCATATGGCAATTTCGGGAGGTGATCTGTCAGCAGTGAGAAAGCCGGAAGACCATCCGCGCATCGAAACATCGAAGATCGGCGTGCTTCTCGTTAATCTCGGCACGCCGGACGGCACCGACAAGACATCGATGCGGCGCTATCTCAAGGAATTTCTCTCGGACAAACGCGTCATCGAATGGCCGCGTGCCATCTGGCTGCCGGTGCTCCATGGCATTGTCCTCAACACCCGCCCGAAGAAATCCGGCGCGCTCTATGACAAGATCTGGAACCGCGAGCGCAACGAATCCCCCTTGCGCACCTACACCCGTTCGCAGGCTGAAAAGCTCGGCGCAGCGCTGGCCTCGCATCCCGAGATCGTGGTCGATTGGGGCATGCGCTATGGCCAGCCTTCGATCGAACAGGCGCTGGAGCGCCTGGACAAGCAGGGTTGCAAACGCATCCTCATGTTCCCGCTCTACCCGCAATATTCGGCAACGACGACAGCGACCGTGAACGACAAGTTCTTCGAGGCGTTGATCAAGATGCGCTTCATGCCGGCAACACGCACCGTACCCTCATATCAGGACGAAGCCGTCTATATCGATGCGCTCGCCACCTCGATCGAAAAGCATTACGCCACGCTCGATTTCGAGCCGGAACTGCTCATCGCCTCCTATCACGGCATACCGCAGAGTTATTTCAAGCGCGGCGATCCCTATCCGTGCCATTGCTGGAAAACCACACGGCTCCTGCTTGAACGGCTGGGCTGGAGCGAGGACAAGCTGATCACCTGTTTCCAGTCGCGTTTCGGCCCGGAAGAGTGGATGCAACCCTATGCGGACAAGACGCTGGAGAAACTCGCGAAAGACGGCGTGAAATCGGTCGCGGTGTTCAATCCGGGGTTCGTATCGGATTGTCTGGAAACGCTGGAGGAGATCGCCGTTGGAGGCGCCGAAATCTTCCGGCACAATGGCGGCGTCAACTTCACCCATATCCCCTGCCTCAACGACAGCGAGGAGGGCATGAACGTCATCGAGCAACTGGTCCGGCGCGAATTGCAGGGCTGGGCCTAGCAAAGACTCCCTAGCGTATCGATAGGCGGTACAGATTGATTGCAATGCGTACTGCGATGCGGTACGTTCGAATTGTGATCAAAGATTTTCGAGATGCGAAAACACAATCGATCTGGGAGCGGCGTCTGATCAAGGGCGTTCCAGCTGACATTGCCAAAGTCGCATTGCGCAAGCTTCGTTATCTCGACGCAGCGCAGAGTCTCGAAGATTTGCGAATACCGCCCGCTAACCGGCTTGAAGCCTTGAAGGGAAACCGGCGGGGGCAGCATTCAATCCGGGTGAACGACCAGTTCCGGATTTGCTTCATATGGAAAGATAAAGACGCGCATGGTGTCGAGCTTGTCGATTACCACTGACGAAGGGAAGGAATGCGATATGACCGTGAAAAAGCAGTATGACCTTGCGCTTCCCCATCCAGGCGAGATTCTGCGCGAGGACTTTTTGATTCCCATGCACCTTTCTGTCTATGCGCTAGCCAAGGCTATCGGTGTGACGCGCCCGCGTATCAACGAAATTGTACACGGTAAACGTGCTATCACACCGGAAACCGCGTTGCGGCTTGCACGTTATTTTGGAACATCGGCGGAGTTATGGATGAACCTCCAGATGAAATATGATCTCGATATGGCGAAGGAACGGCTCGAACAGGACATCGAGGTGATTGCTCCGCACAAGTCCGCAGCCTAATCGTGCAGTACCAGCATAAGATTCCATGTACACATCGTTGACGCTGCCGATGCGGTCAGCCAGGGGAGGCTATAAATGAGCGGTTTTGACTTCACGATACCAGTACTCGTCGTTCTTGTGCTTGTGGTTCTGTTTGCGGGTGTCAAGACCGTGCCGCAGGGCTACAACTACACGATCGAGCGCTTCGGCAAATATACCCGCACGCTTGCGCCGGGCCTCAATCTCATCGTGCCCTTCTTCGATCGCATCGGCGCCAAGTTGAACATGATGGAACAGGTGCTGAACGTTCCGACGCAGGAAGTCATCACCAAGGACAACGCCAACATCGCCGTCGATGGCATAGCCTTCTACCAGATCCTCAATGCGCCGCAGGCTGCCTACCAGGTCAGCGGGCTGCAGAACGCCATTCTCAACCTGACCATGACCAATATCCGTACCGTCATGGGCTCCATGGTTCTCGACGAACTCCTGTCGAACCGCGATACGATCAATGACCGCCTGCTGCGGGTCGTTGATGAGGCGGCGCATTCCTGGGGTATCAAGATGACCCGCGTTGAGATCAAGGACATCAACCCCCCGCAGGATCTGCTCGATAGCATGGGCCGCCAGATGAAGGCGGAGCGCGACAAACGCGCCGTCGTTCTGGAAGCGGAAGGCACGAGGGCGGCGCAGATCCTGCGCGCCGAAGGTCTCAAGCAGTCGCAGATCCTCGAAGCCGAAGGCAGACGCGAGGCAGCTTTCCGCGAAGCGGAAGGGCGTGAACGTCTGGCGCAGGCCGAGGCCAAGGCGACAGAGCTGGTTTCCGTTGCGATCAGTGCCGGCAATGTGCAGGCGCTGAATTATTTCGTCGCGCTTAAATACACCGAGGCCTTCGGCAAGTTTGCCACCAGTCCCAACCAGAAGGTCATTCTGATGCCGATGGAGGCCTCATCGCTCATCGGCTCGCTCGGCGGTATCGGCGCTATCGCCCGCGAAGTTTTTGGCGATGGTGCTGCGACGGGCCCAACCACCCCGTCAACGCCGCCAGCACGGAGCCGCACCGTTCCAGGCACCGGATCGAATTCGTAAGCTCGGGGCCTCTAACATGCTGGAACGTCTCTTCGCTGAACTTGGACCGTGGAACTGGGTGGTCCTCGGCCTGATCCTGATGATTCTCGAGGTCGCGGCGCCGGGAATATTCTTCCTGTGGTTCGGTGTCGCCGCGCTCATCGTCGGCGCGCTGGCGATCTTGTTTGGCGAGGCTTCATGGGTGAACTGGGAAGTGCAGGTCATTCTGTTCCTGGTCCTCTCCGTCATCGCGGTCTTCATCGGCCGCAGGCTGATCGGCGCAACGGATGTCGAATCGGACGAACCGCTGCTCAACCGGCGCGGCGAACAGCTGATCGGACAGGTGGTGACGCTCGAAGAGGCGACGGTCAACGGTCGCGGCCGCGCCCGCGTCGGCGACAGTCTTTGGCGCGTGACCGGGCCGGACCTTGCCGCCGGTACACGCGTGCGCATCACCGGTATCGATCGTGGGACACTGGTGGTGGAGGCGGCTTAGGCTCTCGCATTAGCCCATTGTCTTGTTTGCTGTACCGATCACCCCTGTGATATGGTTTGCTCAACAATCGGGAAAACAAGCCATGCAGAAACCTGTGATTTTTACAATCACGACGGTATGGGACGCCGAGGCCTCCGTTTGGTCTGGGCATTGCGATGACATTCCTGTCGCAGTCGACGCGTCCACGCTTGACGAACTGTTGGAGAAAATCTCATCCATTACAGTCGATATCATGCCAGACAATCATCCTGACATCCCGCTATCGTCCGTATTCTTACAAATCGTTGCTTTACGCGAAATAGATCAAGCAGCCTGAATGGCTCCGGCTTTTGACCGCAGCTTGCGCAAGCTACTTATGAAAGATGGTTGTTTTTTGGTCCGCCAAGGCAAAGGTAGTCATGAGGTCTGCCACAGTCCGATTACAAAGCAAAACATTGCGGTACCCGTTCACATACCAAGCCGTCACACTGCCAATTCTATTCTCCGACAAGCTGGTCTGCCGAAGGCATTCTAGGCAGCGCCTATCCTGAGCAAATCATGGAAATGCACGATCCCGATCGGGACATTCTTTTCGGTCACGATCAGTGCGCCGATATTGTGATCGTTGAGCAGCGCCAGCGCCGCGCTTGCCAGCATGGTCGGCGGCACGGTCTTCGGTTCTCGCGTCATGATCTCCTCGACGGTCATCCCCACCAGGTTGCGGTGCAGATTGCGCGACAGGTCGCCGTCGGTGATGATACCGGCCAGCGTGCCCTCGGGATTCAGCACAGCGACGCAGCCGAAGCGCTTCTGCGACAGAACCTTCATTGCGTCGGGAACAGGCATTCCGAGCGGCACAAGCGGAAGTTGGTCGCCGCGATGCATGATCTCGCGCACATGTGTGAGACTTGCCCCGAGCGATCCACCCGGATGGAATGTCTTGAAATCGCCCGCTGTGAACCCGCGCGCCTCAAGTAACGCAACGGCCACCGCGTCACCCATCGCCAGTTGCATCAGCGTCGAGGTCGTCGGTGCAAGACCGTGCGGACAGGCTTCGGTCACCCGCGGCATCAGGAGCACTATATCGGCGGCCGTTGCCAGCGCGGAATTCTCGCCCGCCGTCACTGCGATCAGCGGAATGCGGAAGCGCCGCGAATAGCTGACGATGCCCTTGAGTTCTGCCGTATCGCCCGACCAGGAAATGGCGAGGATGGCGTCATCGACGGCGATCATGCCGAGGTCGCCATGATTGGCCTCGGAGGGGTGCACGAAGAACGCCGGCGTACCGGTGGAGGCGAAGGTCGCGGCTATTTTCGAGCCGATATGGCCGCTCTTGCCGACGCCAGTGACGATAATCCGTCCGCGTACCCCGGCGATCATTTCGATCGCCTTGCAAAAAGCCTCGGCCAAGGGACCTTCCAGCGCGCTGCTCAGCGCAGCCAGCCCGTCCGTCTCGGTTGAAATTGTCCGCTTGGCGGAATCGACCGCTGCGGTTTTGTCCAGTTCGGTGTCGTTTATTGCCTGCATGGCCGCAACCGTTAGCGCTTTGCTCGTCCGCTGTCCAATTTTTGTTCGTCGCAGCACCTTACAGGCGAACCAGTTAGCCAGTCATTAACCATGGCTCTTTACCATCGTTAACGTTCGAGGCCGATTGAGAAGCCAATCTGATGAGGCAGGTGGGGTGACTTTCGAGAACCGGCGCGGAATGGACTTTTGGGTCCATGAGCACCGGAAGCAAAGAAAGTCGTACCAGATGTCCATGAGAGTGGAATTATCAAGCGGCCTCGTAGAACCCGTTGGCAAACCTATTGAAGCACATTTCTCAACCACGCTTTGAAGCGCCGCCGCCTGGCGGCAGCTTCAGGACTGCAGTCAACGTCTGTCTGATGACGGCGTTGCTCAGCAGCACCGTGTTTGCCGTCAACCTCAGAGCCTATGCCCAACAAGCAACGCCGCTGCGTGGAGCCCTACAGGATAACGTGCTGCAGGCGCAAAACAACAATAATTCCAGCACCGCGCAGACCGGCAATCCACCGAATGCCCCTGCTCCGCCAACAGATAGCGGCATTCCGTCGAGACGTTACGAGCCGGTCAGTCCGGGCGCATTGCCGCCTGACGATGACAATGGCAATCTCGGCCTGCTCGGCGTACCGCTGGACGATGGTTCGCCGCCGTCCGGTCCTGCCGACAACAGCGGTGGCATGAACCCCGACTCCGCTGCCCTGCCCGGCGGCGAAACTGCGCCTGTCCCTGCTGCGCGGCCGCTGCGTCTGCGTCCGGGCGAGAGATCGCTGTTGGAGGAAGAACGTGCGGATACGTTCGACAATGGGCCTATCGAGCAGAACAGGGAGGCTAACCCGCCAGCCGTCCGCACTGATCGCGACAATCTGCCGGAACCGGCTCTCGAAAAACGTATCATCCGGCCTGATCCCGAACCCTTCGCGCCGCTCGGCATCAGGGCTGGTCTCGTAACGCTGCGACCGTCCATCAGCACGGGCCTTCGCGCGACCACCAATGCCGATGGCAGCTCGGACGGCAGCGCCGCGCTTCTGTCGGAGACGCGTCTACGCGCCCGCGCCACCACGGATTGGGCGCGCCATTCCGCCTGGCTCGATTTCGATGGCACCTACGACAAGACAATTTCGGGCGAGGAATATTCCGCGCCCAATATCGGTTTGCGCAGTGGCATACAGCTCGACCTTGGCGAACGCACCACCGTGAAGGGCGAAGCAGGCTACCTCTACCGCCAGGAAGATCCGAGCGCACCGACAACCATCATCGGAACCTCGAACCGGCCCGCCGTGCAGGAGCTCGATGGCAGCCTCGGCGTGCGCAAGGAATTCGGAAAATTCTTCGCCGATGCCAAAGGCAATGTCGATCGCACCACCTACGGCAATGCGGAATTCTCCGATGGCTCCGTTGTCAGCCAGAAGGATCGCAACAACACCTTTGCCAGCATCGCGCTGCGTGGCGGTTTCGAAATGTCCCCGGCCATCAAACCCTTCGCCGAAGTGGGGATCGGCAAGTTGATGTATGACGAGAAGGAAGATTCGAATGGCTTCCAACGTTCCGGTGTTCGCACCGGCCTGCGCGGCGGCGTCGAGGTCGATTTCGCCGAAAAGCTGGTGGGGGAATTCGCGCTCGGCTATCTGCATCAGGGCATAGACGACGACCGCCTTGTCCCTGTAGACGGCCTCAGCGTCGACGGCGCCATGAAATGGTCACCGCAGCGCGGAACCGATGTGGATATCGGCCTCCTCACCCGCGTCGAAGGTGCCACGGCGCCCGGCGATAGCGGCTCGATCTTCTATGAAGGCACGGTCGGCATCAAGCGGCAGGCCCGCGCCAATCTCGATCTCAAGGCAACGCTGATCGCATCGCTGCGTGATAACAAGGACGGGTCCGGGTGGGACAAAGGTTTTGGCGCAGAAATCGGCGCGACCTACTGGTTCAATCGTTTCTTCGGGTTTGATATCAGCGCCCGCCATGAATTCACGCGCAGCGAGGTCGAAACACGCCAGACCAATGAAACCAGCATTTTCATGGGCGTAACGCTGCAGCGGTAGGGATTGCATTCCCTAAATCTTGGCCCTTGGGTCACTTATATCCCCATTTCCCTCGTGATCCAGATCCATTTCGTCTGCCAATTCCGTTGGAGCATAGGCATCGCCTTGTCTCGAATGGCGTATTGCCGCGATCTCCAGCACCTTATCCTTGAATCTAGTTGTCAGGACATACGGTTTCATCACAACACGCCGCGTTCCAGATATCGCGCCGCGGACACCTAAGTCAGGAAAGTCCGCAAGTCTCTTTTGTAGGTCACGCATTTTTTCAGTAATCTTTGCCGCTGCCGACGGGCTATGTTCTGCGACATATGCGATTTCTTCCAGAAACCATCGCTCGGCTTTGGGCGAAAGCTTGATGCTGACCGGCTTCATCAGCCAAGCCTTCGAATTTCTCTTTTCCTTGCCGATGAGATTATCGCGTCAGCCTTGCCGAGAACTTCATCGAAATCAACACCCTCGCCACGATCCAGTGACTCGAGTCCTTCAGCTTCTTGAATGATTTCAGCACCTTCAGCGTCGAGGTATTGACGAAATGCACGCAGCATAAGCCACGTGCGATCCCGGTCTAGAGCCCGGGCAACCAATTCAAACTCTTGCAACATTTCATTTGGGACACGAAGAGAAACTTGAGTTTTGTCGTGGGTCAACATCGCCTGTCCTTCCGTAAAGTAACGTAAGACAATGTATCCCAACGCAATTCGGCATTCAACCCAGACTAAAGTTGCTGAGTTCATCTCTCTCCCGTGTGAGGGAGAGAGATGGCACAGGCGAATGGCATAGCCTCAAAACAGCGATTTCGCTCAACCCCTAGGCTGGATCGTCTTCAGCATATTGCCGATATTGTCGATGACACCATTGCGGATGTCATTGCGCCACAGCGCAAACGCCACATTGGCTTCGACAAAACCTTCCTTGGAACCGGTATCATAGGTCCGGCCCTTGAAATGGTAGCCGAAGAAATCCTGCTCTTTGGTCAGTTTCAGCATCGCGTCGGTCAGCTGGATTTCATTGCCGGCGCCGCGTTCCTGATTTTCGAGGATGCCGAAAATCTCCGGCTGCAGGATATAGCGGCCATTGATATAGAGATTGGAGGGAGCTGTGCCTTTGGCGGGCTTTTCGACCATTTCCGTCAGTTCGAAACCGTTGCCGATAGGTTTGCCCTGACCGACAATGCCGTATTTGTGCGTCTCGGCCGGGTCGCATTCCTGCACGGCAATCACATTGCCACCCGATTGATTATAGAGTTCGACCATGTCGGCAAGGCAGCCTTTGCCTTCCGGCTGCATGATCATATCAGGCAAAAGCAGCGCAAACGGTTCGTCGCCGACGATATCGCGCGCGCACCAGACCGCATGGCCAAGGCCCATCGGCACCTGCTGCCGGGTGAAGCTTGTTGTTCCCGGCCCGGGCTGAATGCTCTGCAACTCATCAAGCAGGCTTGTCTTTCCGCGTTCCGACAGGGTGGCATAGAGCTCGTACTGAGCATCGAAATAATCCTCGATGACCGCCTTGTTGCGGCCGGTGACGAAGATGAAATGTTCGATACCGGCTTCGCGTGCCTCATCCACCACATACTGGATGACTGGCTTGTCGACGACCGTCAGCATCTCTTTCGGAATGGACTTTGTCGCGGGAAGAACACGGGTTCCAAACCCCGCAACTGGAAAGACGGCCTTACGTATCTTCTTGGGTTCGGACATCATTACCTCGTTACTGATTACGATTGATAGTGCGGGAATTTCCTCGATAGACTTTTTTGTCTCAAAGACCCAAAATGCACACGACTGTAAAATAAATAATCGTTGCCGGTGTTAATGTAGCCGATTGTCAGTCCGTTTGCCCATGCATGGTAAACCAATTCCTAACTTTGACGTGCGTAATTTATCCTTTGACCAAAAATTCTGGAAACGAGGAGAAGACATGATCGGGAGTTTAGCAGCTTTTTCCAAGCGTACCTTGATTCTTGCCGCGGCAGCGGGCCTTGCTTTCGCCGTTACAACCAACAACGCGGCTGCCGATGCAAAATTCCAGAGCTGGATCGCAGATTTCCGCAGCACCGCCTTGAACAGCGGCGTTTCGGCCTCGACCTACAGCCGTGCCTTTGCCGGTGTGACCGAGATCGATCCGGAAGTCCTGCAGAAAGCCCAGTTCCAGCCGGAATTCACCGCGCCTGTCTGGGACTATCTCGATAATCGCGTCAATGAGCAATCGGTCGCAACCGGCCGCGAAATGGCGCGCAAATATAGCCGCTGGCTCGGCGCCATTGAAAAATCCTTCGGCGTCGATCGCAATATCCTGCTTGCCATCTGGTCGATGGAAACCAATTTTGGCGAGATCATGAAGCGCGACGATGTGATGCGCGACGCCGTGCGCTCGCTCGCCACCCTCGCCTATGCCGATCCGCGCCGCGCCAAATATGCCCGCACGCAACTGATCGCGGCGATGAAAATCCTGCAGAAAGGCGATATCGATCGCAGCCATCTGACCGGCTCGTGGGCCGGCGCGCTCGGCCACACCCAGTTCATTCCGACAAGCTATCTGGCCTATGCGGTCGACATGGACGGCAATGGCAAACGCGACATCTGGAATTCTGTGCCTGACGCGCTCGCAACTGCAGCCAATCTCCTGAGCAAGAATGGTTGGCAGACTGGCCGCACTTGGGGCTATGAAGTCGTGCTACCCGCCGGGCGCAAATTTCCCGCCGGTTCTCACACGATAGCCGAATGGCAAAAACTCGGCCTTACCCGCGCCAATGGCAAGGCTTTCCCAAGTGGCAGCGAGAAGGCAACCTTGAAAGTGCCGGACGGCCGCGATGGTCCGTCCTTCCTGATGACACGGAATTTTTACGTCCTCAAAGCCTACAACAACGCCGATAAATACGCGCTTGGCGTTGGCCTTCTGGCCGATCAGATCGGCGGTTCTTCGGGCCTTCGGCAGGACTGGAATCGTCCTTTCACGCCGATTACAATGAAGGAGCGCGAAGAATTGCAAAATCATTTGCGCGAACTCGGCTATTATGACGGAAAGGTCGACGGTAAGATCGGTGACAGCTCGCGGAATGCCATCCAGGCATTCCAGAAGCAGATGGGATTGGATCCCGATGGTCACCCAAGCATGGAAGTGCTGACGGTGATACGGAAGAAGTAGAGCAAGCGTCTCTGGTCGACCTGCAGAACGGCGGTGGTGGTTCGACAGGCTCACCATGAGGGAGCTGGGTTGATTGCAGGGAGTGAAGAAATTGCAAGGTTGGCGATTATCGATGCAGTCCACCAATCCCCCTCATGGTGAGCCTGTCGAACCACGCACCACTTTCCCACCCCTGTTGCTTTCATTGGCTCTCGCCCTTGCCGCCACCCTCGTCTTCACCGAAACCGCCTCCGCACGCACGATCCTTGATATGTTGTTCGGGCCGCGCCAGATCTATCGCGAAGATACGGACCGGCTCATTGAAGATGGCAACGGAAGGCGGGTTCGGCAGCCAAGCCGGAACCGGCCGATCAAGCGCGCACGTCCGCGCACCGTCGCACCCGACGCTTCCATAAATCCCGCGCCCGGCGCTGTGGTCAAGGAACCTGCCATTCCGGAGAAATTGCCCGATGCCAAGACTGTGCTTGTTGTCGGCGACTTCATGGCGAAAGGCCTTGCCGAGGGTCTCGATGAAGCGTTCATCGATGCACCTGGAGTTCGTGTCGTTGATAAAAGCGATGGTTCGTCGGGCTTTGTTCGCGATGATCACCGCGATTGGCCGGCAACGATCGGCGGTGTGATCGAAATGGAAAAACCCGCAATCGTCGTCATCATGGCCGGAGCCAATGATCGTCAGCAATTTGCCGACGGCCAGACATTGCTGAGCGATGGGTGGGACAAGGAATATCAGGCGCGGATCGGCGCATTTCTGGAAGCCGTCAAGAAAACCGGCCGTCCGGTCGTGTGGGTCGGTCAGCCCTCCTTCAAGACCAAGAGCATGACCAACGACGTGCTGGCTTTCAACGAGCTCTATCGCAATGCGGCGGAGAAAGCCGGCGGCGCATTTGTCGATATCTGGGATGGGTTTGTCGATCAGAGCGGCAGTTTTACCCTGTCGGGTTTTGACATGTCCGGTCAGACGGCGCGGCTGCGCAACAATGACGGTATCGGCCTCACCCCGGCTGGCAAACGCAAGCTCGCCTTCTATGTGGAGAAGCCCTTGCGGCAGATGCTGGGCAATGCAACCTCGCCCGATATTGCTGCAATCAAGCCGGGTGCCCCGGTGCAGGCACTTCCCGAAACGCCCCAAGCGCCGGTGAGGGTCGACCGCCTCGCGCCGATCAGTCTCAACGACCCCGAGCTCGATGGTGGCACCGACCTCCTCGGCGCCACGCCGCGTGGTGCGCCTGCGCCGGAAAAATCCGCGCGTGACCGGTTGGTCATCGACGGAGTAGCACCCGAAAGTCAGCCAGGACGGGTCAATGATTTTTCCTGGCCGAAGCAACCGGATGCAACTCCGACCACCGGCGCCGTACGCTGATCAAGTTCGACAGAGCCTGTCGTTTCCTGCAAGGTTTTTGCACGAGATCATCCGATTCCTGCACGTGAATGGCCGAAAATGGGGCAAGAATCATCGAATCCGGGACAAGAATTTCAACCGGCACGAGAGTTTTGAGTGTGCCGGGTTGAAAGTTTACCTTGGTAGCACCGAAACTCCCATCAGTGCAGCGTCGATGGATTGCGCTGCCTGACGGCCCTCGCGGATCGCCCAGACCACCAGTGATTGCCCACGACGCACATCCCCAGCCGTGTAAAGCTTGTCGACGCTGGTGCGGTAATTATTGTCATCCGCTGCAACCGAACGATTACCACGGCGATCAGCGCGCATGTCGAGCGAGCCTGAGAGTTCTTTGACGATTCCATCCTCGAACGGTCCGGAAAAACCGATGGCGATGAAGGCGAGGTCAGCCTTGATGAAGAATTCGGTGCCTGCGATCGGCTTGCGCATCTCATCGACTTCGCAACACTTCACATGGGTCAGCGTGCCGTTTTCACCAATGAATTCAAGCGTCGCCACCTGGAATTCACGGTCGGCGCCCTCGGCCTGCGAGGAAGATGTACGCATCTTGGTCGCCCAATAAGGCCAGACGCTGAGCTTGTCTTCCTTCTCTGGAGGCTGCGGCCGGATGTCGAGCTGGGTGACCTTCACCGCACCCTGACGGAACGCCGTGCCGACGCAATCGGATGCCGTATCACCACCGCCGACAACCACGACGTGTTTTCCCGAGGCAACGATCGGGTCGCTCGGCCAGGCGACGGATTCGATATTCTCGCGGCCGATGCGGCGGTTCTGCTGGACGAGATATTTCATGGCGTCGTGCACGCCCTCGAATTCGCTACCGGGAATACCGGCTGGGCGCGGTGTTTCCGCTCCGCCGCAGTAGAGCACTGCGTCATAGGTGGCGATAAGCTCTTGAATTGGCTTGTCTATTCCGACATTAACCCCGCAGAAGAACGTAACGCCTTCGCCTTCCATCTGGGCGATCCGGCGGTCGATGAAGTGCTTTTCCATCTTGAAATCCGGAATTCCGTAGCGAAGCAAACCACCCGGCCGACTCTCGCGTTCATAGACATGGACTTCATGCCCCGCACGCCCAAGTTGCTGTGCCGCCGCGAGGCCTGCGGGCCCCGAACCGATGACCGCGACGTTCTTGCCGGTCTTGGAAACGGCCGGCTGCGGAATGATGAAGCCCTTTTCATAGGCCTTGTCGGCGATCGCCTGTTCCACTGTCTTGATCGAAACCGGCACGTCTTCGAGGTTCAGCGTGCAGGCCTCCTCGCAAGGCGCCGGACAAATCCGGCCGGTAAATTCCGGGAAATTGTTGGTGGAATGCAGGTTTCTGATCGCCTCGTCCCAATTATCGTTGTAAACGAGGTCATTCCAGTCCGGAATCTGATTGTGGATCGGACATCCCGTCGGCCCGTGGCAGAACGGAATCCCGCAATCCATGCAGCGCGCCGCCTGCTTCTTGACCTCGCTATCCGACATGGGAATGGTGAATTCCTTGAAGTGCCGGATACGATCCGACGCCGGCTGATACTTGCCGACCTGCCGGTCGATCTCGAGAAAACCTGTAACCTTACCCATAAATAGCTCCCCTCGCCTCTCGGAGGGCTACCCGTTCCAGTTGTAGGAACCGGGCAGCATTGGACCCCATGCCGAGCATCGTCACGACGACGCTCGAAGCATGAAGTGCGTTGACCTTATTCGGCTGCGACACCCATCCGCATGCGCTCCATATCTTCGAGCGCGCGGCGATATTCGACCGGCATGACTTTCACGAATTTCGGCCGGAAACTCTCCCAATTGTCGAGAATTTCTTTCGCCCGGCCCGAACCCGTATAGTGCATGTGGTTCGAAATCAGCTGCACCAGACGCTCTTCATCGTGCCGCGTCATATTGGCCGAAACATCGACACGCCCCTTGTGCATGAGGTCGCCGCCGTGATGATGCAGCTTCTCAAGGATGTCATCCTCTTCCGGAACCGGCTCCAGCTCGACCATCGCCATGTTGCAGCGTTGGGCGAAATCACCAGCCTCATCAAGCACATAGGCGACACCGCCTGACATGCCGGCTGCAAAATTGCGCCCGGTCTGACCGATAACGACAACAACACCGCCGGTCATATATTCGCACCCATGGTCGCCCGTACCCTCGACGACAGCGATGGCGCCCGAGTTGCGGACAGCGAAACGCTCGCCGGCCACGCCGCGGAAATAGGCCTCGCCCTCAATCGCACCGTAAAGCACGGTATTGCCGACAATGATCGACTCTTCCGGCACGATCTTCGTGTTCTCCGGCGGACGAATGACGATGCGGCCGCCGCAAAGACCCTTACCGACATAATCGTTGCCATCGCCGATCAGTTCGAACGAAATCCCGCGCGCCAGGAACGCACCGAAAGACTGCCCGGCGGTTCCGGTGAACTTGACGGAGATCGTATCTTCCTTCAGGCCCTTGTGGCGATAACGCTTGGCGACTTCACCGGACAGCATCGCGCCGGCAGAGCGATCGACGTTTTTGATCCCCATCTCGATCTTGACCGGAATCTTGCTCTCAAGCGCAGTTTTTGCCTGCTCGATCAGCTTACGGTCGAGAATATCGACGATCGGATGGTTCTGCCGTTCGGTCCAGCGGATCTTCTCCTCGGGCGCCTCCGGCTTGTGGAAAATGCGTGTAAAATCAAGGCCCTTGGCCTTCCAGTGGTCGATCATATCGCGCTTTTCGAGAAGCTCGGCCTTGCCGACGATCTCTTCGACCTTGGTGTAACCCATTTCCGCAAGGAACTGCCGCACCTCTTCCGCCATGTAGAAGAAGAAGTTGATGACATGTTCCGGCGTGCCCTTGAACCGCTTGCGCAGGACGGGATCCTGCGTCGCGACGCCGACCGGACAGGTGTTAAGATGGCACTTGCGCATCAGGATACAGCCCGCGGCAATCAGGGGTGCGGTGGAGAAACCGAACTCGTCGGCTCCCAGCAAAGCGCCAATGATGACATCGCGGCCGGTCCGCAAACCGCCATCGACCTGCAGGGCGATGCGCGACCGCAGACCATTGAGCACCAGAGTTTGCTGCGTCTCAGCCAGCCCCATTTCCCACGGACTGCCCGCATGCTTGAGCGAAGTCAGCGGTGAGGCGCCGGTCCCGCCATCGTAGCCGGAAATCGTAATGTGGTCGGCGCGCGCCTTGGCAACGCCGGCGGCAACAGTGCCGACACCGACTTCAGAGACGAGCTTGACCGAGACGCCGGCTTCCGGGTTGACGTTCTTCAGATCGTAGATGAGCTGCGCCAGATCCTCGATGGAATAGATGTCATGATGCGGCGGCGGCGAAATCAGGCCGACACCCGGCGTTGAATGACGAGTCTTGGCGACAGTCGCATCGACCTTGTGACCGGGTAGCTGACCGCCCTCGCCTGGCTTGGCGCCCTGCGCGACCTTGATCTGCATCATGTCGGAGTTGACGAGATATTCCGTCGTCACACCGAAACGGCCGGACGCCACCTGCTTGATCGCCGAGCGCTCAGGGTTTGGCTTGCCGTCGGGTAGCGGATAGAAGCGGTCAGGCTCTTCACCACCTTCACCCGTGTTCGACTTGCCACCGATCCGGTTCATGGCAATGGCCAGCGTCGTATGCGCTTCGCGGCTGATCGAACCAAAGGACATGGCCCCGGTCGAAAACCGCTTGACGATCTCCTTGGCCGGCTCGACCTCATTGATCGAGACAGGCTTACGGCCGGTATCCGAAGCCATTTTAATCTTGAACAGGCCGCGGATCGTCTGCGCCTGCGCCGACTGGCTGTTCACCATGTCGGAATATTCCTTGAACGTCGTGGGTGATTCCGTCCGCACAGCATGCTGCAGCTTTGCAACCGCATCCGGCGACCAGAGATGCGCCTCGCCGCGCATGCGGTAAGCATATTCACCGCCGACTTCCAGCGTGTTCATCAGCACAGGATCATTGCCAAAGGCATCGCGGTGACGGCGAACCGTCTCTTCTGCGATCTCTTCGAGCCCCACGCCTTCGATCATGGTCGCCGTTCCGAAGAAGAACCGGTCGACGAACTCCGACTTCAGCCCTACGGCATCGAAAATCTGCGCGCCGCAATAGGACTGGTATGTGGAAATGCCCATCTTGGACATGACCTTCAGGATACCCTTGCCGATCGACTTGATGTAGCGCGTAACGATTTCGCGCGAGTCGACTTCCGGCGGAAACTCGCCGCGCTTGTGCATGTCGAGCAGTGTGTCGAAAGCAAGATAAGGATTGATTGCTTCCGCGCCATAGCCGGCGAGGCAGCAGAAGTGATGCACTTCGCGCGGCTCGCCCGATTCCACAACCAGACCAACCGAAGTACGCAGCCCTTTGCGTATCAGGTGGTGATGAACAGCAGCGACAGCCAGAAGCGCCGGGATCGGTATGCGATCCGGACCAACCTGCCGGTCTGAAAGGATGATGATGTTGTAGCCGCCATGCACGGCCGCTTCCGCGCGGTCGCAAAGCCGCTCGACCGCACCGGCCATCCCCGCAGCGCCTTCTTCGACGTTGTAGGCAGTATCAAGCGTCTTGGTGTCAAACCGGTCTTCCGTATGGCCAATGGAGCGGATCTTTTCCAGATCGCCATTGGTCAGGATCGGCTGGCGCACTTCAAGCCGCTTGCGGCGCGACGTTCCGACCAGATCGAAGATGTTCGGACGCGGCCCGATGAAGGACACGAGGCTCATCACCAGTTCTTCACGGATTGGATCGATAGGCGGGTTGGTGACCTGCGCGAAGTTCTGCTTGAAATAGGTGTAAAGCATCTTCGACTTGTCGGACATGGCCGAAATCGGCGTGTCCGTGCCCATCGAACCGATGGCTTCCTGACCTGTCGTCGCCATCGGCGACATCAGAATGCGCGTGTCTTCCTGTGTGTATCCGAACGCTTGCTGGCGGTCGAGAAGGCTCACGTCCTTGCGCAGCGCGCGCGGCTCGACCGGGCTCAATTCTTCCAGAATGAGCTGCGTGTTCTTGAGCCACTGCTTGTAAGGATGGCGGTTGGCGATCTCGGACTTGATCGTGTCGTCTGAAACGATCTCGCCCTTTTCCATATCGATCAGCAGCATGCGGCCCGGCTGCAGCCGCCACTTCTTGATGATCTTCTCTTCCGGCACGGGCAAAACGCCGGCTTCCGAGGCCATGATGACGAAATCATCATCGGTGACCAGATAGCGCGCCGGGCGCAAACCATTCCGGTCGAGCGTTGCGCCGATCTGGCGGCCATCGGTGAAGGCAACCGCGGCGGGGCCGTCCCATGGCTCCATAAGCGCGGCGTGATATTCGTAAAACGCCTTGCGGTCATCGGCCATAAGCTTGTTGCCGGACCATGCTTCCGGGATCAGCATCATCATCGAATGCGCGAGCGAATATCCGCCCTGGAACAGGAATTCCAGCGCATTGTCGAAGCAGGCCGTATCCGACTGCCCCTCATAGGAGATGGGCCACAGCTTGGAGATGTCGTTGCCGAAATATTCGCTATCAACCGAAGCCTGACGCGCCGCCATCCAGTTGACGTTGCCGCGGAGCGTGTTGATTTCGCCGTTATGGGCAACCATGCGATATGGGTGCGCCAGCTTCCATGACGGAAACGTGTTCGTCGAAAACCGTTGATGCACGAGCGCGACCGCACTTTCGAAGCGCGGATCCTTCAAATCCTTATAATAGGCGCCGACCTGATAGGCGAGAAACATGCCCTTGTAGACGATCGTCCGCGAAGACATGGAAACGACGTAGAAATCGCTCTCTTTGCCACCATTCTCCTGATAGATGCGGTTCGAAATCACCTTGCGCAGAACAAAGAGCCGGCCTTCGAAGTCCTCGTTGGTCTCGATGTTGGGATTGCGCCCGATGAAGACCTGCCGGTGGAATGGTTCCGTCTCGGCAATGTGGGGCGCCTTGGACAAGGACGAGTTGTCGACGGGAACATCGCGAAAGCCGATCAGCGACTGACCTTCGGAGGCGATAACTTCGGTGATCACGGCCTCGATGTGCGCGCGTTCCTCAGGGTCCTGCGGCATGAACAGATAGCCCACCGCATATTGGTTGACGGGAGGCAGTTCGACGCCCTTTTCGGCCCACTCGGCACGGAAAAAAGCATCTGGAATCTGTACAAGCAGCCCCGCACCGTCACCCATCAGCGGATCAGCGCCTACGGCACCGCGGTGCGTCAGGTTCTCGAGCATGAACAGCCCGTCTTCGATGACCTTGTGCGACTTGACGCCCTTCATATGGGCGATGAAACCAACACCGCAGGCGTCATGTTCGTTGCGCGGATCATATAGACCCTGTCGAGCGGGAAAGCCTGACGATTTATTGGTTTTGACCGCACGAGTCTGTACGGCCTGAGCGAGTTCAGTCGTTACAGATGGCGTCAAATCCGACATCGTCAATTCCTCCATTTGAGCCCCTTGCGGGCGGTAATATCTCATGGGACGGAATACCATAATTCCAGTCCCGCTTCATGCGGCATATCTTCCGGTTGCGGATTGCGGTCACCATTATAAGGACGGAAGCGCCTGCTCACCATCCTCGTTTCGGTTCACGCAAATAGGACAGCAATGCTGTCTTATTATCGTATGCCAGAATTATTCCAAACAAACAAGATGGAAAAGCAAAAAATATCCGCATTCCACGAAATATCATTGCGCAAAATGCACCAAAAGTATGCCGTTAGTTTCGAAACAGGCGGTTTCCCCTAAAAGTGATGGGAGAAACAGGTAGTTCCACATGGGTAGCCTTTCCTGCTCCCTATTCACTAGCAGGAGAAAGGCGTATGCGTGTCTCCGTCAGTCAAAATCCGAGGTCATTTCATGCATTTTGCTTCCGATAATTGGGCCGGAGCCCACCCGAAAATTGCCGAGAATCTGAACAAACATGCAAGCGGTTTCGCAAGTGCCTATGGTACGAGCACCCTGGATAAAGCCGTGGAGCAGACATTCAATGAGATTTTCGAGCGGGAGGTTGCGGTTTTCTTCGTCGCCACCGGCACAGCGGCCAATTCACTTGCCCAGGCCAGCATTGCCAAGCCAGGTGGCGTCACCTTCGCTCACCGCGAAGCACACACGATCGCGGACGAAGGCGGAGCGCCTGAATACCTGACTGGAGGTGCAAGGCTCCATCCGGTCGATGGATCGCTCGGATGTATCGAAATCGACAATCTGAGAAAAGCAATTGCTGGATACAATAATGTTCGCGCTGGCCAGCCAATGGCGGTTTCAATCACGCAGCTGACCGAGAGCGGTACCCTCTACGAGCTTGGCGATATCGCAGCTGTATCAGCCGTGTGCCGCGAAAACGGACTGCCGCTGCACATGGATGGCGCCCGCTTTGCCAATGCGCTGGTCTCGCTTGGCTGCTCTCCCGCAGATATGACCTGGCGGCAGGGCATCGACATCCTTTCCTTCGGCGGAACGAAGAATGGCTGCTGGTGCGCCGAGGCCCTTGTGTTCATGGACCCGGCGCGAGCCGAGGCCTTTCCCTTCATTCGCCAACGGGCAGCACAGCTCTTTTCAAAGTCCCGCTTCATCGCCGCCCAGTTCGAAGCCTATTTCGCAGGTGACCTTTGGCTCGATCTGGCAAGACATTCCAACGCCATGGCGAAGCGTCTTGCCGGGCATATCGCTGCATCCGGCAAGGTCCGGCTCGGCTGGGAGCCACGCGGCGGTAACGAGGTCTTTGCCATTATGGACAAAGCGACTGCGGCACGATTGCGCGAAAACGGGGCGCTCTTCTATGACCAGAACCCGCCCCATGCCGAAAAACACCTGGTCGGCGAAAACGAAACGCTCGTTCGGCTCGTTACCAGCTTTGCCACGACGCCGAGCGAAATTGACCGTTTCGGCGATCTGATCGCATAGAAAAAGCGGCGCACCTACGGCGCCGTGCGTCCACTTGGACGCACAAAGGACGCAGTAGCACTTTTATTTGGCGCATAGTCCTTTCCAAAAATCGATTTCGATTTTGGGGCTATGCGCTGCGCCGCTTTTCTCACTCTTGCACCAATCGCTTAGTTCGTGGCTTTCGCCTCGATCTGCTTGGCTTCCTTGTCGGACAAGGAAGTAACAGCGATCTTGCGCGGCTTCATCTCTTCCGGAATTTCGCGCTTCAGTTCAATGTGCAGAAGGCCGTTTTTCAGGCTGGCACCACTAACTTCGACGAAATCAGCAAGATGGAAACGGCGCTCGAAAGCGCGCGAAGCAATACCGCGGTAAAGCGTTTCGGCCTTTTCCTCAGACTTCTCGGCAACCTTCTCACCCGTCACCTTGAGCTGGTTGCGATGAGCCTCGATCTGGATTTCGTCCTCCGAGAACCCGGCAACAGCGATGGTGATGAGATAGGTGTTCTCGCCGGTCCGCTCGATGTTATAGGGCGGATAGGTCTGGGCACCTTCTGGCTGAGCCAGCGAATCAAGAATGGTGAAAAGCCGGTCAAAACCGACGGTTGAACGGTAGAGTGGGGAAAAATCAACGTGACGCATGTTTAAGCCCTCCTTTAGAGCGACAATGTTTGCGTGTTTTGGCTCTGTTTGGAACTCCCGTATTGGCAAGTCCCGCTGAACCAGTGACCCCGATATGGCGGCCACGGAAATTATTTGGTTAGGCTCGCAGCCGTTTTCAAGGGCATTGCAAGTGTCTCTGTGGATGAACGCAAAATGAACATCATCTTCGGAATACGTTCACATCGATGCCATTATAACTGCACTCGAGATTGGAAACGATCCGACACTACAAAGGATACTGATAATGAAGAAAACCGTTCTCGCACTCACCGCTACGGCGCTTCTCGTCACCGGGTTTGCCGCTTCAGCAATGGCTGACGGTCGGTATTACAGAAATTCCGCGCCGGCGATCTATGTCGACGACGATGACTACGAAGGCGATGGCTATCAGGTCCAGGAACGTCGCTACTACGATAACCGCGATGATGGGCGCTACTATCGCGACCGGTTTGGCCCCCGCGACGTAGCACGGATGCTTGAGCGCCGCGGTTTTCGCGTTCGTGACGTGAATTTCGAGCGCGGCCGTTACTTCGCACGTACGTCACGTCGCGGCGAGCCGGTACTGGTCGTCGTGTCGCGTGATGGCGACATCCTGGAAACCCGCCGCATGGGGGGTGATCGTTATCGCGATCGTCGAGAAAGCGGTTTCCGCATTGAGATAAACCCGGCTTACTGAGTACAAAAGCCGAATTCGTTCCGGGTGTAACGTCCCTTCCGCCTGGAATGAACTGACCGGAAGCTCCCGACAGAGTTTCCGGTCATTCTTTTGCAGAGTCCAGTTTGACCTTTGCACCGCCGCATTTTATCACAGGGAGATTGGCGCAAGATAGGGATTGACCAGATCAAATGATCCGACCACTCGTCGAAATTCCCGCCAATCCGATCCCGTCAGGCACGCGCGTTGATTCGCTAAGTCTTCGCGACGGCAAGGAACTTCGCTACACCATCACCCCTGCCAGTGCCCAGCCTCCACAGGGCACAGTCATCGTTTTGCACGGGCGTAACGAGTGCATCGAAAAATATTTCGAGACAATACAGGACATCGCGTCCCGCGGCTTTACAGTTGCCACATTCGACTGGCGCGGCCAGGGTGCATCCAGCCGGCTCCTGCGAAATGCCGCCAAAGGCCATGTGAAAAGCTTCGACGACTACGCGGCTGACTTCGAGCAATTGTTCGAAAGCGTCCTCCTGCCCGATTGCCGTGGACCGTTCTATATCCTGGCCCATTCGGCCGGAGCGCTCGCGGCCTTGCTGGCAGCCCCCGCTCTTTCGAACCGCATCCGCCGGATGGTGCTGCTCGCGCCGCTATTGGATATCAATGGCAGCCG
Organism: Phyllobacterium sp. LjRoot231; assembly: GCF_964253365.1. Taxonomy (NCBI): domain Bacteria; kingdom Pseudomonadati; phylum Pseudomonadota; class Alphaproteobacteria; order Hyphomicrobiales; family Phyllobacteriaceae; genus Phyllobacterium; species Phyllobacterium sp. LjRoot231. Next base: position 1,637,815 of record NZ_CAXUQT020000001.1, on the reverse strand, counting down.
CGCCAGAAAGACAATGGCCAGAGTTGGTGCAAACGCCCTTCGTTATACCGGACTGGGCCGGGCTTATATGCTGGGCGGGCCGCACAGGATAAAGCCCTTTGAACTCAATGAAGTAACCTCCGATACGGCGCGTTATCTGCGCAATTGCAATGTTCTCGAGCAAGCGCCGGAACTGGCAATCGGCGGGCCGACGGCAAGCTGGATCGTCGCAGCCGCCAAAGCGATCAAAAAGATCAATCGGCCGGAATTCATCGAAACGATCCGGATCCCCTTGCTGATGATTGCCGCAGGCGCCGACAGCGTTGTATCCACCCCGGCGATCGAGCGTTATGCTTTGCAATTGCGCAATGCCACATTGCTAACGATCGATGGAGCCAAACATGAAATCCTTCAGGAAAAGGATTTCTTTCGCGAGCAGCTCTTTGCGGCATTCGACGCCTTCATTCCAGGCACCGGCAGCGAGACGGAATAGCACGTCAGCGGCTGAGCAATTCTAAAGCCTTGCTATGCAACTCGGGCGTAGCGGCAGCAACGATACCGCCGGCCTTTTCCGCCGGACCTCCATCCCATGTGGTGATCACGCCACCCGCCTTCTCGATAATGGAAACAAGCGCGACAATGTCATAAGGATGCAGGCCGGTCTCGACGACGAGATCGACGAACCCGGCGGCCAGCATGGAATAGGCATAGCAATCGGTGCCGTAGCGCGCGAGCCGCACGCTTTGTTCGACACGATCATAGGCGGCGCGCTTCTCATCCTTGAACATCGCCGGCGTGGTCGTAAACAGCGTTGCCTCGGAAAGTTCGGTCGTTTTCCGCGTTTCGAGGCGGCGAATGCCACCCGGACCCTCATACCAGGAAGCGTCGCCGTCACACATGAACAGCTCGTTGGTAAACGGTTGGGCCATGAGCCCCGCCACTGCATCTCCGTCAATGGTAAGACCGGCCAGTGTACCCCAGAGCGGAATGCCGGAAATGAACGCGCGGGTACCATCGATCGGATCGATCACCCAGACGTGCGAGTGATCGAGGTTCTCGCCGCCGAACTCTTCGCCCAGAATGCCGTGATCGGGAAAACTGGCGTTGATCAGTTTGCGAATCGCCTTTTCAGCCTCCCGGTCGGCCTCTGTAACCGGGTCAAAACCTGTCTGATACTTGTTGTCGACCGGCGAAATCGTACGGAATCGCGGCAATGTCTGCTCCGCTGCGACACCAGCGATCTGCCTCAAAAAGGAAAGTTCGATGACCAAAATGGCTCCTTGCGATTAAAATATTCTCATTTTTCTGCGTGGCCGGCCAATTTCTTGCATTTTTTTTAGGCACCTAACAATAGTGCACAAAAAAACATACAAATCGCTTGACATTTGTGCGACGCAGCATAGATTGATACACGGACGGGGCGACCTGTCTATGCCCTCCTTGGGCGTTTCCTCCCTAGACTTGGGCCGCGCTTATGCGCGGTCTTTTTTTGTTTTGGAGATCCTGCTGGTGCTGAATGGCTATTCGGCCGCAAGCGGGATATCGAGGAAGTAGAAATCCGGCAGCGAAACGAGATCGCTTAGAAACAGTGCGATATCACGCTGCAGCTGGTCGAAGCCTGCCTTCTTTTCATAGCTGTGTTCGTTGAGGTAAAGACCACGATTGACCTCGATCTGCAGGGCATGGAACTGCTTGAGCGGCCGCCCGTAGTGCTCGGTAATATAGCCGCCGGCATAGGGTTTGTTATGCGCCACCACATACCCCATTTCTCGAAGCAGGTGGATCGCCGCATTTGCCAGCTCTGGCGCACAACTCGTGCCAAACCGGTCACCGATGATAAAGTCCGGGCGCATACCGCTTTCCGGAAAACGGATGCCTGTCGGCATCGAGTGGCAATCGACAAGGACGCCGTAGCCAAAGCGTTCACGCGTTTTGACGAGCACATCGCCAAGGAGCGCGTGATACGGCTTGTAGATTGTTTCGATACGGCTCAGCGCTTCGTCGAGGTGGAGCTTATGTGCATAGATTTCCTGCCCCTCGCCAACAAGACGCGGAACCGTGCCCAGCCCTCCGGCAACCCGAGCCGAATGCCCATTCGCGTATGACGGGAGCGGTTCGAGAAACATTTTGGCATCGAGCTCGTAGGGCTCCCGGTTCACATCGAGATAGGCCCGTGGAAAATGCGCGATCATCAAGGGTGCGCCGAGCATGACGGCCGAAGCGAACAACTGATCGACGAAACAATCTTCCGAGCGACGGATCGTCTGCGGATCGAGCTGCGCCTGCTGCAGGAAAGCTGCTGGATAGTACCGCCCGCTATGGGGTGAATTGAAAACAAATGGAATGCGCTGATCGGACGGTTGCCGCAATTCGTAAGGCAGACTGTCAGGAAAATCACGCTCGGCGGTCATCGTTCACTTCAAAGGTTCATTGCAGGGCACAGAGTGTCCTTGGCACTCTAGATCAAGTTTCCTTCAGATGGAATTGACCAACGGTCCTGCGTAACCAACTTTCTGGCGTATCTGATCTACTCCTGTAGGGGTGTGAATCCTGCAAACGGGCACCTCGACTTTTGCAGCGTTCGCCCTTATTTCTAGCAAATCATTCACGCGATCTTTACCTAAAAAGCGTTTTCTAAACTGTGAGACGACGCTGGTCTGGGGATGATCGGGCATTTGTTGCGCCACCCGTCCTCTCGGACAAGTAAAAGGCGCAGCAACACTTTTAATGGGCGCATGATCCTTTCCAAAAATCGAAGGGATTTTTGGGGTTATGCATGGAGAATTCGGACGGACTGATGAAGAGAATCCTTCTTGCAGAAGACGACAATGATATGCGGCGCTTTCTGGTGAAAGCGCTGGAGAAGGCGGGGTATCACGTCACGCATTTCGACAATGGCGCCAGCGCCTATGACCGCTTGCGCGAAGAGCCGTTTTCACTGCTTTTGACCGACATCGTTATGCCGGAAATGGACGGAATCGAACTGGCGCGCCGCGCCTCGGAAATCGATCCGGACCTGAAGATCATGTTCATTACCGGCTTTGCTGCCGTTGCGTTGAATGCCGATTCGAAGGCTCCCAAGGATGCAAAAGTGCTGTCCAAGCCATTCCACCTGCGCGATCTCGTCAACGAAATCGAAAAAATGCTGGTCGCAGCCTGATCGGCTGCGGCATTCATTCCCAGTTGCAAAGAAAGCCTGATAAGTTCTCGCCACAGCTATTGACGGGGCGAATTCAATATGGTGTATGCGCCCGTCAGATGGGCGTGTAGCTCAGCGGGAGAGCACTACGTTGACATCGTAGGGGTCCACAGTTCGATCCTGTGCACGCCCACCATCTGACCTAATAAAATCAAGCACTTACGCCACCTCTTTTTGATCAACAACCAGTTTTAAATGCGAGCTTGCACGCAACTTGCACGCAAACAGGGGGCGCGGCGTGTGCTTTTGCAGCTGCGAAATGATGCTTTGTGTTGCTTGCACGCATTCCGCCAGATATTCCGGATCGAAACTTTCGTACGAATTCGCGGTGCGCTTCTCGTCGTGCCCGAGCCAAACATCGCGCTGTTCCTTGTGAACACGCGGCGTCTCTCTGCGGCAGTACGTCGCCATGAAATGCCGAATCGTGCCCTGCGTGAATTCCGTCAGACCGATGTCCTCGGCCTGGCGTTTGAAGGTTCGTTTCATCGTGGTGATGGGTTTGCCGTTCCACGACAGCGGAGCTTCCGCCTTCCACTCGTCCAGCCACTCACGCAGATTGTCGGTCAACGGAAGCACCGGTCGATACTTGTCAGTCTGCTCTCGGCCAACCGGGTTTAGGTCGATCGTTCCAAAGCGACGGTTCACCTGCGCAGGGGTGTCGCGAATGTCGATGACAGTTTCCGGCCGCGCCCAGGTATTGAGGGAAAGGATGACAAACCGGAAAAGGTTCTCCTTCCGCTTGTCGATCGACGTGATGAACGCTCCAAATTCTTCCATCGTCGGTAGGTAGTGGCGCGGCTTCGGAATGGCGATGTTGGCCGTTTTGGCGACCGTCTTTCCTTGCGTCACCACGTCAGGCGCATTGTCGAGCATCTTCACTTCGTGCCGTGTGCCAAACGCATCGATCACCACGACCAACTTCTTGGCGTGATGGAACGCAGAGGACACAACCGACAGGTTGCGCGCGATATAGGATGCGCCATGCCCTTCTGTGCGATCACGGCTCCATTCCATAAACTCGCGCTGGCGAATGGGACCAAAGGAGGCCACCGACGCCTTCACATCCATGCGCTCTTTCAGGAATTCCCGAACCAGCGTGATCGCGCGGAATGCTTGGTCCCCTGACGGCTTATGCTTCACGTCGTGCTCGTAGTAGTGATCGAGAACGGACATGATCATGACTTTATCGGGAGAACGGCTCCCGTCGATTTGGATCGAGCCGACGAGGTCGATGAGCTTGTCTTGGGCTTCGGAGAGTATTTCCGTTCCAAGTGATTTGCGAGCACTTCGGCGCTTTCCTTTGTCGTACCAGTAGGCATAGAGCTGGAGGGAACCGTCTGCCCTTCCAATCCAATAGCCTCCGTATTCCCATAGTCTGTCGTGCATGAGCTTTTCTTCCTTTTCAGATAGTCGGCCACGGCGCTGGGGTGATAGAAGATGCTGCCCCATTTGCCTGTCACGAACTCAATCAGGCCACGCTTCCGCGCACTCGAAAGCTCCCGGTATCCGAAGAGGCGTGTGAATTTAACCTCAACCTCGGCTTCCGACATCAGTTCTTCGAAGTGTTGCAGAGCAGCTGACATTCAGTTCGACCTCATCAGTTCCATAATCTTGCGGCGGCGCGCAATTGCGCAAAAGGGATCAGTTAAAACCAAGTGTTCGCTATCCCGGCGGCGGTGACGCCAAGCCAGAAGCCAATAACGGCACAGAAAATCCCCGTGTCGCCTATTGAGGCCCACACAGCGGCACGGATCGTCCGCTGCGCTGGTTTCGCTCGATGCGCTGGTTGAAGGCTTTCAGGTACCGTCACGTCGGACGCCTTCCAGTGTTCGACGGGCAGGACGTATGCCACGGCCAAGATATCCGCGATGCGCTGGGTCTTTACCGATGCGCCCATAGGACCATTGAGCAAGGCCATGCGCCGCGACACGGCATCAAGCAGGTGCTCGCAGTGCATCGCGTCCATGTTGAGCACCTGCTGGTCGTAAAGGTTCCGCGTGGTGAAAAAACTATCGGCCATCTTGGTCATCCCTCGGCTGCATGCCCTTGCGAACTTCTGCCAACCACCTGCCGAGCGACTTCGGGTACGCCCAGCAAGTGAACACGATTACGAATAGTTGCACCCCCAATGCGGTCATTCTGCACCTGGTCCGGAGTAGTGAACGGTGCGCAGCTCGACGGGGAGCCAGCCGGTAGGCGGAACATTCGCCAGGGCGAACGCGGCAAGATCCGGCTTCTTCAACGATGCGACCTTGCGCGCCTCATCCTCGTTGAGTGCTTCCACGATGGCCTTCATCACGAACGCCTTGGGCACCGACTTGAAATAGTCCTCATAGTCCATGCGACCGCGCAGCGCGACGTAAGTGTTGCCTGCGTCCAGCTCCGCAGCGAGAACGCCATTACCGTCTTTGAATGGCATGCTGTGTGGATTTTGGCTGACGATATCGAGTGCGGCCGCTGCAATTTCGGCGGCAACCTCGAACAGCCCTTCGTCCGACTTGTTGCATAGAAGCTCGAATGCGCTGGTGAAACTGATTTCGCCACGCTCGCGGGATTTGGCCCAACCCTCATGGGAAGCCTTCACTGGCTTCGTGCTGTAATCGTTGGTCATGTGAGCTGCAAGCAAGGCAATCAACCCGATCCGCGGATCGAGAACGATCGCGTCTCGCATCGCCTCCGTTGCCTGCACCGAAAGGCGTTCCATCAATGCAGCCGATATCATCGCTGGTTGCGCTGGTTCATCGCTCGATGCGCTGGTGACGCTGGTTGCCTTTGACTTGGCAGGCATCACTATGCCTTCGTGGATCACCACATCGCCATTGAACTGAACTTCAATCGCGCAGCCAGCGGTAGCCTTCTGCTCGGTCGTGAACACACCCTTCTTAGGCGTGATCTTGTCCATGTAGCGCCAGTTGTAGCCCATGGCATCAGTGAAGCTTGCCCAAGACCACCCGTTCGCAATCAAAGCCTCCTGCTTGTCGATCAGTGATTGGTCCGCGAGTTGCTGTGCAAGTTGTGGATCCGCAACGGCGTGGCTTTCCCCAAACAGGTCGACCACTATCGCGCCGCCGGCTGCTTGGTAAGCTTCTATGCCGCAGATCCTCAAGTTCTTCTGTGTGGCTTGATCGCCAGCACCGAATGCCTTGCCGACTTGGTATGAATTCAGGCTGTCAGACTGTTTCAGATCATCGAACACGCGGACCTGATCTTCCTGAGTCTTGCCCATGGTGAACGCGCGGATAATGGGGATGGCATCGCGGCCAAGTTCATCGTTGCGCCAAGCGTCGAGGATCACTGGAGCGATATTCCCGAGCGCTAAGAATTTCCGGACGCGGACAGGCTCTACACCGAAGCGATTGGCGATCTGCACTTCGTCCAGGTCGCGCTGGGAGAGTTCTTTGAACGCTACGTACATATCTGCCGGATGAAGATCCTTGCGCATGATGTTGGCGGCAAGCGACAACTCGGCGGCATCGCTGCCGCTTTCGTCCAACTCGCATTTGACCTGCATGTGAGCATCGATAGAGCCCAAACTGGCAAGATGATTAAGCGCAGCCAGGCGGCGATTGCCGTCAGCGACGAAATATTCACCATCGATCTTTTTCACCAGTAGCGGGTGGATCAGGCCGTGCCCCTCGATCGACCCGGCGAACTCCTTGATCTCGCTATCGCGATCGGAAAGACGCGCGTTGATCGGCGGCGTAGCTTCATGCCCGAAATGAAGGTCATTGAGAGCGATGGTTACGGAATCAGTCTGCAACGTCATGTCGCTATCCTTTTGAGCGGTGTCCCCGCGTGATTGAATTTGTCGATTTGATCGCCCCACGCCACGAAACCGGGACGCTGGGTGCGTGTGAACATTTCCAGCACTGCTTTGCCGCGCCCGGCGTACTCTTGCGCAGCGTTGTAAAAGCCTTCCGGCTTCCGGCTATGCTCGCGGCGTGGTTCAACGATGAGCTGGTGAATTGATTTGCTGTGACGGCGCGGCCTGCCGCGACGGCCAAGGATGACGTATTCCGCGTTCTGACGCGTGGTGTGCCCCATGCCCATCACAAAGTCGTCGATGCTGATCGCACCAAGGGGGCGCATTTCGCTGGCAGAGCCCTTCTTCGGCTTGACCCAGACAAAAGCCATGGAGGACGGCTCGAAGCCCCATGCCTTCATGATGTGAACGTGGTCGCCCCGAACAAGGTGCGGTCCGGTCATCCAGAGCATCAGATGACAGTTCTTAGCGGCCACTTCCCGCACAGGAATGTTGCAAATCGCTGCAAGCGGAGCCGTCACGTAATGACGTTCCGGTGCCCGGCCTAAACCTTTGTCGGAATAGGCTTTGAACTTGTGATTTGGATCAGCAATGATCAGATCAAACGGTCCTGGGGGAAGTGGCAAGAACATCAGTTAGAAACCGCCATCCTGTTCGAGGTCGAACAGAGCGCGCACCTTGACCTTGTAGATGCGGGCTAGTCCGTCCCGCTTCTCGGTCATGACCTTTTCGTCAACCAACAGATCGCGCTCGTACGCTCGTACCCGCGCGAGCTTGCTGACGACGCCGGCAACTTCGCGATCGGCTTCCTCCAGATTGATTTTCAGGCGCTGCACGTCTTCACGCGCGAGCGTCGTCTCACATTCCTTGATGTAGGCTACCCCCACGAATTCAGGCTGCACCATTGCAGTTCGCTTCGTGGTTTTTGCGAAAAAAGTCATTGGGCTTGTTCTCCGTATTGTTCAGCAACTAAGACGCCGACAACTTCGTCGGTGAATTCTTCGCGCCACCAGGGCGTTCTCTTCGAAATGTAGACGTGGGTGGTTCCCGCTTTCGGTGTCTTGTATCCGAGACATTTGGACAGACCGATTTTGCGTGCCTCGGGAAAGACAGCGGTCAGCGCATCAAGCGCGTAGTGGCGCGCGCGCAGAGTTTCCGGAGCGAACGCCATCAGCGGGTTTTCACCCGTGCATTTGCATGCGGCAACGATCGCCTTGGCGATCTCGTCTGCAGTCGGGAATGTTGCCTCGGTCATGGTGTCTCACTGGCAGTTGGGAAACCAGCCCGCGCGGGGCTGGAGATCAAACCGTCACTTGCTGACGCGGAGCAGGAAAGCCACCATGTCATCGACGAGGCGACCGGCCTGCGTTTCGTGATGATCCTTGATATTCTCTTCTGTAAGGCCGTTATCGCTGAGGATTTTGCGCAACCCGCGCCGCGCGGTAAGCTCAAACTCCCAATACTTCGGGTGTTCCATCTGCTTTTCGCTGAGTGCCATTTTGTTGCTCCATGGTTGAGGTGAAAAAATAGGCCCGACAGGTACGCAGGAGGGAGGAGGTTTCCTATCCTGCCGGGCCATAGTCCGGTGGAGGGGGAACCGGACTATCTGGGATACGGCGTGATGTCGTAGGCGGCGTAAAAGATATCCTGCCACCAGCGCATCAGGACGGGGAGAACTAAATCAATTGATTGATGGTCTGTGGGGCACATGCTCGGGCGGAAACAACGCCCTTCAAGGTAATCCAGCCGGGATTGTGCGTCGCACATGTTCAGAAGCACGCAAAATTCATTAGCCAGAGACTTGTCAGCCACGAAATTGCCACTAATGTCGATTGGGGGCACGTCATAATTCCATACACAGTTTGATGTAAGCGCATCGCTGATCCGGCCGACGTTTCCCGATCTGATCACAACGTTGGTCTGGCGGGTGGTCACCTGAAACATTTCCAGTCTCCTATCGATTGAGCGTGGCGTGACACGTGTCGAAGCTGTGCGTTTGTTCGCACTGCTGCATTCCATCGGGGAGGATGGAAACAAGGACTATGGATATGAGAAAACCCGCTACCAGCGCACCGAGTGCGCATCTGCCCGGCGCTGCGCCCGTCCGACAAACTTTGTCTTTTGATGGACAATTTCTCGTGACGGCGCGATTATCGTTATAATGGAACACCATTCCCCAAATCCCCTCGGACAGACCGCATGAGCGAAGCAGCGGCGTTAACTGTGTTGGAGGTTATCAACAAAATGTTTAATGTGCAATCTATCATTAAACAAAAAGTTTAATTACCATTTGAACAAATGATGAGAGATTGTTGTTGATGATTCGACAGAGGAACGTATGTGGGCGACCGGGCAGAGGATAAATCAAAACACCAGCGATTGCGCATGCTTGCCATGCAGCTGTCTGGTCAGCTGCCGGACGATCCGGACGATGCGTTCATTGTACTGAAGTACATGCGTGAGCTTTTCGAAACCTATCTGGATCAGAAGGTCATGATGAAGCCGCACATCGTGCTCAGTGAACACGACGAGATCCCAAGCGTCGGGAATCAGCAGAATGTACTCAAATTTCTGCGCGAGCAGATCGAGGGCAAGACCGTAGAAGGCAGCGACTAGGCCTGTCGCTTATTGCTGCCTGTGCTTTGCTCGCCGATGAGTTGCATCAGCTCGTAAGGCATGTTTCTCGGGTCGCCGAACAGGATGAAATCTGAGGTGGCTCCAGTGAGCTGCCTGATCTTCGCCAGGTCGGGTGCTGGTGGCACGCTCCGCCCGTTTTCATAAGTGTACCAGCGCTGCGGTGATGCACCGATAGCCGCCGCCATAAATGTGGCGCTCCATCCCTTCGCTTTGCGTAGCGCAATCAAGCGACTGGCAATGGCTTCTCTACTCGTATCGGGCTCGTACTCAGACATTTAAACAATATGTTACAATTCCGGCACGAATGATATAAATCATTAGTTTATAGTTGATTTTAAACTTTTTGTTTATTAACGTCCCGCACCGAGGGTTACTCTCTACCAGCGGGGCATCGTGTCCGAACCAAATAATCTGACAACTGTTGGGGCAGTGATCGACGTTCTCGGCGGCAATACTGTCGTGCAGCGAGCCACGGGCGTTAACACATCCCAAACAGTATCGCAGTGGCGCATTCGTAATCTAATGCCCGCGCGCCTGTATAATTTCATGATCAGCGGCGTTCAGAAACGCAATTGCAGTGCCCCCAAATCACTCTGGGGCGTGGTCGAGGGCGAATGGGGGGACGCAGATGACGTCGCCCACTGATCGCGAGCGAAGCCAGGCTGATTCGGCTGACCCCGGAAAGCGCGACGACATCGAGTACGTGGTGGACGGTAGCGCGCAGCTCACGGTGGAGGGATTTATTCACCGCGACTGGAGGGGGGAGAACCGATGGTTCAAGCACCGGTACGCGTAGCGCCACCCGAACACAAGTTCCGCGTCACGTTCCATGCCGTTACCCGATACATCCAACGGATTATGGGCGTCGTGGTCAAAACGCCTGAAGGCATGTCGTTCAAGCTGGTTGCGCAGGCGCATTGCGATGCCGTCTCCATGAGCATGGATGACATCAAGGCAATCATCCTCTGCCCTGCCGTCATAGCCGCCTGCATGGTAGGCATGACCGGCGTGAGCACACGCGACTTCCGTGTCGCTATCACGCCTCTTACCGGCGTAGTTGTCACTGTCGCGGAACCGAAACGCAACCGCTTCAAGCGGCGCAAGCTCTTGGTCAAGACCCGCCGTGAAATCAAACAGGAGTCGAAGGAACACATCCGACGTGTGAAGCGCCGACCGTCCGCACAATGGCTCAAAGAGCCGGAAGAGGTCGGATGACGATCATCACGCGCCAGCGATCGGACAATTTCGCCATCATTCCAAACGCCGTTGCGGAGGACAACCGCCTGTCGTTCTCGGCGCGCGGCCTGCTGGTCTATCTGCTCGCCAAGCCGAACAACTGGCAAGTGCGCATCGAAGACATACGCACCTCGGGCGGCATTGGACGCGACCAGGCATACAAGCTGCTGGCTGAGTTGAAGGCCGCTGGCTACATCGTGATCGAGACAAAGCGCACTGCGGCGAACACGTACGCCTCTCATAATTACATCGTTTACGACAATGCGGTTGTGGAAAAGCTGCCACTTCCTGAAAACACGGAAGTGGATGCGCCACTTACTGAAAACACGGAAGTGGCCGAGCCACTTCCTGATTTTCCGGTTACCGGAGAACACGGACGCATAATAAGAACTAATAATAAAACAAATACTCAATCTTCCCCCCTACCCCCGGAACGAACAGCAGACACCCCAAGGTTTCTCGATCTCTGGGAGGCATGGCCACACCGGGAACGACCGGACAATCGGCTCATGGCCGAGTCACTGTTCGACAAACTTCGGCAGAAAGACCAGCGGTTGGCGATCAGGTTCGCCGAGGCATATCGGACGATGCTGGTGCTTCGTTCTGAGCCCTACCGGATGATCTCCTACCTCAAGCAAAAAAGCTTTCGAGAGATGGCCGGAGCCCCGGCGATCAACAATCACGGCGCATTCCTGATCACTCCAGATCGTCCCGAGTGGGAGCCATGGATGCAGGACATGCGTAATCGCAATGGACCCGCCGTCGAAACAATTGCCCGCGAAAATCGGTGTGTGAGCGTCAAGACGCGATGGCCGGCAGGCTACGTGCCGATGGGCGATCTGCTCGACATGACTGGTTAACCCCACCCTTAACCCAGCCCTTAACCCAGAAGGAAAACCACGATGAGAAGTCTCAACGCCACCGTCAGTGCCAAGGCAGATGCACCCCGCCCAAACTCCCCGATCGAATTTTCGATTGATGAACATGGCCATATGCGGAACGTGCGCAATCGCCTAGCCGCGCTAGTCGAGAGGCTGATCGGGGCAGGCCATTCGGGCGGCGCCGAAGGTAGCAAAGATAACGTCAAGGCGTTGCCACCCACCGGGCGGCTCCTAGCTCTCGAGTCTGCCGCTCAGGACGCCAACAACCAGTACTCAGAGATCGATGACCTCTTCAACCGCATCGAAAGCGCCATCGAGTGAGCGACGCGACGTACGACCCGTACAACGCTCCACCTGTGAAGCCACTCGCAATCAACGTGCGAGTGGCTCCAGCGCGTCCAGAAGGTGGCGAGGTGCCACTGGCGCAGCGTGGCGTCACAGAGATGTTCAGCGCCGGGGAAACCGGCGAGGAACGCGTAGAAGCCGTCGCCGCGGCGGAATTGCGTCAGTTCATCGAGCGCATCGAGCGGCTTGAGGAAGAGAAGGGCACGCTAAACGAGGACATAAAGGAGATTTTCGGGGAGGCCAAGGGGCGCGGCTACGACACGAAGATAATCCGCGTCATTGTCCGCCTGCGCAAAAAGGACGCCAACGAGCGCAAGGAAGAGGAAGCCATCCTCGAACTCTACATGAACAGCCTGGGGATGGTGTAATGGCAGTGTCCGTTGCAATCACCAGACGGCACAATCGGCGGCACGATGCCGCCGATCGCATTGAGTTTGCCGTGCTTGAGCAAACGATCTGGCGAGGTGGCAACTCGTTTTTTATGTCCCCCCAGCAATTCCGCCTGGCGTTAGTGATGACCGTCGCCGCTGCCAACAGGATCAGCCTCACGACCGACGAGTTGGTCGACGCCCTGTACGCCGACGACATAGACGGTGGGCCCGACACCGCGAGCATCATAGTTCGAAAGCACATCTGGCGGTTTCGCATGGTGTTTCGCCCGCTTGGCATGACCGTAATCCGCGAACGTCAAAACTTCTATCGCATGTCCATAGAGCCGATGCTGGGAGCTATCGCAGCATGACGAAGAAAAAGCGCAAAACACAGACTGCAGTTGCGCATCGTCCGCTGTCGGAAAAGCAGAAGTTGTTCGCTGCTGAATATCTCAAAGACCTGAATGCAACGCAGGCTGCACTACGCGCTGGTTACAGCCGCAGCTGCGCCAAAGTGACGGCTTCGCGGATGCTAACTAATGCTAACGTCGCGGCGTTGATCGAGAAGGGGTGCAAAGCCCAGCTTGCCGAGGTGAAATACGACTCCGACACGCTGTTGCGCGAGCTGCTGGAAGAGAACCGCGCAGACATTGCTGACATCTATGACGACGATGGCAATCTGTTGCCTATGCGCGATTGGCCGATGGTCTGGCGACGCGGCCTGGTGCAAGGAATCGAGATCGAGGAGATATTCGAGGGCAAGGGCAAAGACCGCGTCAGCATCGGTTTTGCGAAGAAGATCAAGATCTCCGATCGGCTGAAGCGCAAAGAGCTAATCGGCCGGCACACGAAAGTGCAGGCGTTCAAAGACAAGGTTGTTCACGACGTCACCGATCCGCTTCAGGAGCTGATGAAGCAGATCATCGGTAACAGCATTAGGCCGGTGGAAGATTGAGCACGGTAGAGCGAATACCATGCTGTGTCCCCTTCTGCCGGCGCACCCACGCCAACAAGGAAGGCTTTGCTGAGTGGATCTGCGCTGCGCATTGGAGCGCCACCACGCCATTCGTGCGCCGCATCTGGCGAAGGCGCGTCAAGAAGTGGCGCACTGACCCTGACTATTCGTCCAAGTACCCGGACGCGATGTGGCAGGTGCTGAAGAAGCAGGCAATTGAGCGGGCGGTGGGCTTATGACCACTGATATCTCGCATCTCACACCAGCAGAGCTGATTGAGTGCCTCGCAGATCCTCACTGGCGTCTGCATAACCTCTATTGGGTGTCCGACAAGGACGGCAAAGAGGTCAAGTTCGTGCCATGGCCCGAACAGCAACGGTTTCTCGACAACATCTGGTTTCGCAACGTCATCCCAAAGGCACGCCAGCGCGGGTTTAGCACAGTGGTGCAGATCATGATGCTCGACGCCTGCATATTCACGCCGAACACGTCAGCTGCCGTCATCGCCCAGGATGACACCACTGCCATTCAGATTTTCTCGAAGAAGATCAAATTCGCATGGGATCGCCTGCCTGAAATCGTGCGCGACATGTTCCCGCTGAAGTACGACAACCAGCACAAGCTCGAATGGAAGATGGGTTCGAGCATCGTCGTCGCCACCTCAGCGCGCGGTACTACGCTGCAATACCTGCATGTGTCAGAGTATGGCCAGATTTGCGCCAAGAACCCGATCCATGCGGACGAGATTCAAGAGGGCGCGCTACCTTCTGTGGATCAGCGCGGCGTGATCGTCATCGAGTCGACGGTGGAAAGCCCGTTCGGAATATTCTCCGACATGGTGCGCACCGCCGAGGCGACACTACTGACCGGCCGCAAGCTATCGCCCATGGATTACCGCCTGCATTTCGCGTCGTGGTGGGATGCCGACGAATACGAGACTGACCCCGGAAATGTGGTCATTTCCACAGAAGACAATGCCTACTTCTACCGTCTCGAAGGCGAGATTGGCAGGGAGATCAGCGAACGCAAGCGCGCCTGGTACGTGGCAACCCGCAACAACACGTTCGGCGGCTCCAACGAGAAGATGTGGCGGCAGTATCCGTCAACGCTCAAGGAAGCGTTCACGGTGTCGACCAAAGGTCTCTGGCTGTCCGAGCAGATGGCATTTGCCCGCCGGCAGGGCCGCATCTGTCGTCTGCCGATCTCGATGGACTATCCAGTTAACACCTTCTGGGATCTACGCGACAACAAGGTCGTGTGGTTTCACCAGCGCGTGGGCCCGTGGGATAACTTCGTTGATTACATCGAGGCCAGCGGCGAGCCCTACAATACCGTCGTCAAGGAGATGTTCAAGAAGCAGAGCGAGGATGGTTACGTCTGGGGCGCTCACTTCCTGCCCCATGACGGCAACACCAAGATCGATGGCGCCGAGAACATCAAGACGCCTCAAGACATTCTCCACGATCTCGGTCTGCGCAATCTCCACATCGTGCCACGTATCGCGCACCTGACCACTGGCATCGATCTGTTGCGTCAGGACATGGCGAACTACCGCATCGACGAGGTGCGCTGTGCGCCCGGCATTAGGCATTTGGACGGCTATTCCAAGGTTTGGAACCAGACCATGGGTATCTGGAGCGAAGGTGTGCAGTCGAACGGCCACGACCACGCGACGGACGCCATCCGCCAGAAGGCGCAGATCGCGCACGAACTCACGTCGCTAATGGGCGGCGGAGCAACAACCCCCAAACGAAGAAACAGAAGTGGAATGGCTGCATGACAACCATCGCATATCGAGACGGCGTGCTCGCCTCGGACAGCATGTTGAGTGGTGACGCATTGGCGTGGGGATCTGTGTCGAAGATCGTTCGCGCAAAGAATGGTGCCATTGGTGGCGCGTGCGGTCGATTGGAGAAGACGCTTGAATTTCTAGCCTGGCTCGAAGCCTTCAATGGCGATGCGCTGGACCATCCTCCTTCCCAGATGGAAGCAGATGGCATCGTAGTTACGCCAGATTTGAAATTGCTGCTTTGGACGGGTGGATCACAGCTCGCAATCGTGGATGCGCCGTTCCTCGCGATAGGAACCGGCGCAAAGATAGCCATGGGCGCGATGGCTATGGGTGCTTCGCCAGCGCAGGCCATTCGGATCGCCCGTGAATATGATGTTTACACCGGAGGTGAAATCAAGATACTGAGCATCGATGCAGATTCCTCGCCCCAAACGAGGAGTATCGCTCAATGACCCGCGCGATCGACTTGTCGCTGCGCCACTTCACGCACACCCATGGCGACATATTCGTCATCGGTTCGTGGATTTCCATTGAGGGCCGTCACCGCCCCTGCTTGATCCTCATCCGCACCGGCGACGAAAACAACGAGCACTGCATTCCCTGCGTCATGACCTCCGATAAGGCTTGGATTTGGTCCGAGGCAATCGGTGATCCGCGCCAGGCTGCGCAAATGGCCGCTGGGTTCATCCAGGCATTGCGGCTCAACGAGCACGATCAGCGGAATTTCATTCGCATCGCGTCGATCATCCACGATCACCTTGGCGATCTTCTCCACATCCCTCCCTACACAGCGCCTCAGTCTGAAGTCGTTGCCGAGATCCTCGTCACCGATCAGCGGACAGGCAAAACCAGAGAAGTAGAGATCCGCGACGATGTTTGATCTTCAGGCCACGGATGGTTCAGTCCGCAAAAAGGCATACGACAGCCCTATCCCGGCCGACAAGGCGAGCGAGCCCGCTATCACTGATAGTAAGCTCGACGCACCCGAGATGGTGGAACTCCACCACCAGCTTCTGGACATTTACTTGAGAGAGATCGATCGGCAGCACGATAACCGCATCGAGCAAGCCGTCGAGGAAGACTTCTACGACAACATCCAGTGGAAAGAGGAGGACGCGCAGACGTTGCGCGATCGCGGTCAGCTGCCGCTGGTCTACAACGTCATATCGGCGAGCGTGGACTGGATAACAGGCACCGAGAAGAAGACGCGCACTGATTACAAAATCCTGCCCAGGCGCGAAGAAGACAGCAAGCCGGCGGAACGCAAGACAGCCCTGATGAAATACCTGTCAGACGTAAACCGCACGCCATTTCACCGCTCGCGAGCTTTTGAGGATGCGGTCAAGGTGGGCATTGGCTGGCTTGAGGACGGCGCAACTCACAACAGCGAACTCGAATTGATCTACAGCCGATATGAGAGCTGGCGCAACATGCTGTGGGATAGCGCCGCGACTGAACTCGACCTAACTGATGCGCGGTTTATCTTCCGTTCCAAATGGCTCGATCTGGACGTTTCGCATGACATGTTCAAGGAGCGCATAGACCTACTCAATCGATCAGCGGCTTACGACAACGAATTCATCGGGCTTGATCAGTTTGGCGACGAAGCCATGGATCAGCAGGAAATGACGCTTGAGCGCAACGGCCAATCCACCCGAAGCGACAGCGTCACCGGCGGATATCAGCGTAAGCGAGTGAGGGTCATTGAGGGCTGGATCAAACGCCCATGCGGGACCGATCGATTGAAAGGCGGCATGTTCGGTGGCGAAGTTTACGATGCTCGTTCCGTAGGCCATCGCGAATCGGTGGAAAGCGGGGAAGCCGAGATCGTCACCCAATCAACGATGCGCATGCACGTTATCATCTTCACGGAATTGGGTCTGTTGTGGCACAGCCCATCTCCTTACCGGCACAACAAATTCCCGTTCACGCCGATCTGGGCCTACCGTCGCGGTCGCGACGGCTTGCCTTACGGTATGATCCGCCGACTGAAAGATATTCAGGAGGACATCAACAAGCGCGCCTCCAAGGCGCTGCACATCCTTTCCACGAACAAGACCATCATGGAAAAGGGCGCTGTCGATGATCTCGACGAGTACATTGAAGAGGTTGCCCGGCCAGACGGTGTGCTTGTCGTTAATGCAAACAAGCGCCTTGAACTCAACGTCGATCGAGACCTGTCGCAACACCAGCTCGAACTCATGTCGCGATCCATCGCCATGGTACAACAGGCGTCTGGCGTCACTGATGAGTCCATGGGACGCACAACGAACGCCTCTTCCGGTATCGCTATCAAGCGCAGGCAGGATCAGGGCTCTATGGCCTCTGCCAAATACTTCGACAATCTGCTCTTTGCGTCCCAAGTCCAGGGGGAAAAACAGTTGTCCCTCGTTGAGCAGTTTATGGAGGAAAAGAAAGCCTTCCGCATAACCAACTCGCGCGGTACGGCGCAGTTCATCAAGGTGAACGATGGAGAGCCAGAGAACGATATCGTTCGTTCGAAGGCTGATTTCATCATATCCGAAGAGGATTGGCACGCAACGCAGCGTGAAGCGGCCGTTGATGCGCTCATGCTCACTATGCAGAAGTTCCCGCCAGAGGTGACGCTGGTCATGCTCGACCTCATTGTCGAGAACATGGACTTGCCGAACCGCGAAGAGATCGTGAAGCGGATTCGCGGCATGACGGGCCAGCGTGATCCAGATGCCGGCAACGAGATGACGCCTGAAGAGCAGGCAAAGGCAGAGGCCGCGCAGAAGCAACAGCAGTTGCAGGAAGCTGGTGTGATGGCGGCGCTGAAGAAGGCGTTGGCCGACGTCGCCAAGACTGAAGCCGACACACTGAGGTTGAACGCTCAGACCGAACAAATCACAGCGCAGACTACCGGAACTAACATCGATGCGCTGGTGAAGGCTTTGACGGCTGCATTGCAGACCGCCCAGGCACCGCAGATAGCGCCGATCGCCGACCACATCCTCAACGAGGCCGGTTTCGTCGGCAAGCCCATGATCGACGGGCAAGTCGCACCGCCGCAGCAACAGCTACCGCCCCCGCAGGCGCAGCCAGGCGCACCGCAGCCCGGCCAACCATCGCAGCAACCCGGGTTAGCCCCCGGTCTGCCACCACAGGCTCCCGCGCAGGCTCAACAGCCCATGCAGGCCGATCTTTCCCAGCAACCCGGTCTAGTGCCGGCATAGTCCCCAGCCCGAAAGGAACTACCCCATGCCTACGCCCAAATTTTCAGAAGAAGAGCTCGAATTGCTGTCCCCAGAGGAACGCGAGGGAATGCTTGAGGATATCGACAATGGCGACGATGAAGAGAACGATGAACTTAATGCTGGTGGCGACGCTGGTACTGTTGCCGCTGGTGCAGATACTAGTGGTCTGGGCGTTGATCCGCTCAAGCCCGCTCCCGTGGTGGCCGCTGCTGCTGGTGACGCTGGGGCTGATGGCAAGCCTGCTCCAGTTGTTGTACCTGATCCGGCCGCAGCTGCCGCTGCCGCAGCTGCTGCTGCGCCAGTGGTGGTTGAAGGTACGGACCCGTCAGTTCCGTACGCGGAACCAGTAGGCCCGTCTGCTTTCACCCCTAAGTACGAGCCCCCTGAAGTCAACGAAAAGAAGGTCTCGGAGCTTCAAGCGCAGATCGACGCGGCCGACAAACTCTTCGACGACGCGGAGATATCAGCAGCGGAGCTTACAGCACAGAAGCGCCCGCTGGAAAAGGAAGTCCGACGGCTTGAACGGATTATCGACAACTCCAAGGATGTCGTCACGAACTGGTCGGAAAATATCGTACCGGCGTACTTCGATGCCAATCCACAGTTTCGAGCCAGCGCTGCTATGTGGGCAGAGCTTGATAATCAGGTTCGGCTGATACAGGCCGAATCGCTGAATCCCTTTGACCCGTCGATCCTGCCGCGTGCTCACAAGGCTGCGGTGGCTTCCATGCGAGCGGCAATGGGATTGCCACCGGAAGACCCAGCCAAGCCTGCACCGAAGCCACCAGCTGGTGCACGGCGGGATCTGCCGCCGAGCCTTGCCAATGTTCCAGCATCCGACATTAGCGACACAGTCGACAACAGTGAGTTCGCTTACCTCGACCGATTGCAGGAACGTAACGACACCTCATTCGAGGACGCATTGGCAAAACTCACCGAAGAACAACACGCACGCTATCTGGCCGCTGGTTAGCGGCCTACGAAAGGGGAACCTACATGCTGTCACTCACTGTCCGCATCGGACAAGCCGTCCAGCTTGGTGAATACGCAGTGATCAAGGTCGAGGAGAAATCCGGACGCAATGTCCGGCTTGTCTTTGCGACGGCGATCCAGGGCATCCACCTGCTTGCTGATGGCATAATCCCGAAGCGCTTCACCGTGGGTATCACGGGCGAGCGCAAGGTTGTCGATATGCCACGCCCGGCGCAAGACGATAGGCTGCAAGCAGCAGCTGGGTGACATAGCGACCGCTTTTTCGGATTTGGTTGCACAGACTGACGTGCAACCAAATCCGACGATCCTATCCCGTTGCGTTGTGGCGGTTTTCCCTGTATCACATACCCATTGCGCATGACGTGCTCCCAACTCTATTAGGAGACACGTCATGGCCGGTCCTACGACCATCGCATTCGGCGACGCAAAAGCCCAGAAGAAGTGGTCTGGTTCGCTTTTCCTCGACACCACAAAGAAATCCTACTTCGACCGCAAGTTCGTTTCCACGGAAGACAATGCTGTCATTCAGCGTTTGACCGATCTGGAATCGGATGCTGGCGACACGATCGACTACGATCTGTCTGTGCAGCTGCGTCAGAAGCCTACCTCTGGCGACCAGCGCCTGCAGGGCAAGGAAGAAAGTCTCAAGTTCTATTCCGATCAGGTGATGATCGACCAGCTCCGCCACGGTGTATCCGCCGGCGGCAAGATGAGCCGTAAGCGTACGGTTCACAACATTCGGAAAATCGGCAAAGACCGGCTCTCTGATTATTGGTCGAAATACATCGACGAAATGAACTTTATCTACCTTTCGGGCTCGCGCGGCATCAACGAGGACTTCACTGAAGAAGTCACTTACGTCGGCCACGCTGGTAATCCGCTCCAGGCGCCGGACACCACGCACCTTGTTTACGGCGGCGACGCCACCAGCAAGGCCAGTGTTGACGCTACGGACAAGCTGACCCGCGTCGTCATCGAAAAGGCTTCGGTGAAGGCTCGCATGATGCGCTCCACCGATCCGACCACAGCGAACATGCTGCCGGTCATGATCAACGGTGAAGCCCACTACGTCGCGCTCATGTCGCCGTTCCAAGAACACGACCTGCGCACCGCCGACACGACTGGTTGGCTGGACATCCAAAAAGCCGCTGCTACCGCTGAAGGAAAGGCCAATCCGATCTTCAAGGGTGGGCTCGGAATGATCAATAATGTTGTCTTGCACAGCCATGAGAGCGTTATCCGTTTCTCGGACTATGGCGCAGGCTCCAACGTTAAAGCCGCACGTGCCCTCTTCCTCGGCCGACAGGCTGGTGTCGTGGCCTACGGTTCGTCCAGCGGGCTGCGCTTCTCTTGGACCGAAGAGATGCAGGATCACGGCAACGAACCTGTCATTTCAGCCGGTTTGATCATCGGCGTGAAGAAGACACGCTTCAACAACAAGGATTTCGGCGTCTGCGCGATCGACACAGCCGCAGTCGATCCGAACGCCTAGTCGGCTTGATCGCCGTGGCAACCGCCGCGGCGATCTTCCTTTGTGAATTTCACTCCGATCGAACAAGTTTTGGAGAACTGACAAATGACCATCCTACAGAGCAATGCCGCTAAAGGCACCCTGCCTATCGCCTATCCCGGCTATGCCGGTCAGGCCGTCACTCAGCGTCACAGCATCGTTGTCCCTGCCAACGTCGCTGCGAACGATATCCTTGAAATGCTGCCGATACCCCCGGGTTGCCGTTCAGTCGAACTGGTTATGGACAGCGACGATCTCGACACCGGCGGCGCACCCGCGATCACCATCGACGTTGGTATCATGAGTGGCGATTTCGGCTCCACCGATCCAGCGCGCACAATCGGAGCCGAGTTCTTCGCGGCCTCGACACTGCCGCAGGCTGGCGGCGTTGCACGCCCCACGCTGGCCTCTGCCTATCGTGTGCCCACCTCGGCAACCGAACGTTCGATTGGCATCAAGATCAAGACCGTTGCCGCAACGCCTGTTGCAGGCACGATCGGCCTTACTCTCACCGTCGTTGCGTAGAGCTGGGGCGAGCTGCGAAGCGATGTGAGTGGCGGCGGCGGGTTCATGTGATCCGCCGCCGTTTTCCCAACCAACCAAACGGAGGCAACGATGCCCTTGATCGAATGCAAAGCCGGACCCACCGAAACGCCTGTTGCAGGCACCATGTACCACTTCGAGCGCGACAAATACGGTCGCTTCGTCAGTGAAGTCTACAACCCCAAGCACATTGAATGCTTTCTGTCGGTTGTTCATTTTCAGCAAGTCGAGGCTGATCCAGCACCGGAAGAGACGGAAGCTGAAGTCGTCCAGATCGAGCCGCCTGTTGCTGCTGTGATCGTGCCACCGGCTGAACCCGTGAACGTGCCACCGGCGGCAGTCATTACGCCACCATCTCCGCCTGCGCCACCAGCTGCTCCCGTGCCTCGCATGCGGATGGCTCCTTATGCGCCATCAGCTCCAATTCCGCCTGTACCAGCTGGCGGCGCACTGCCTGCGCCAGTTGTAGCGCCAGTTGTAGCGTCTCCCGCACTGCCGACCGGCACGTTTGGTCTTGGTCAGGCAGCAATCGGCCAGGCATTACCGGCAGGCGACGCCGCCTTGACGCCGCCAGCCGATCTAGCGCCGCCTCCTGCCGATCCTGTCGTGGTTCGGGCTCAGTTGGCTGAGAAAGCCGCAACGCGCCGCTCCACGCGTCGCCGCAAAGGCAAGTAAGCATGACCACCGGCCGCAAGATCATGGAACTGGCGAATATTATCCTCAATGACAGGGATAACGTTCGCTGGACGCTGCCTGAAATTACGCGCTGGATCAATGAGGCTGTGCGGGCGATCGTGCTCGCAAAGCCGTCCGCATCGTCTACGAGCACTGCAGTCCAGATGAAGGCCGGCACGCTCCAGTATCTGCCGGCGACGACACAGGAAGGTGCGACGCCACTGGCCCTCACCCGGCTTGTTCGCAATTTGAAGGATGGCTCAACCAGCCGTCAGGGAACGCGCATCATCACTGCTACATCGAGGGTGTTGCTCGACGCTCAAGACCCAAACTGGCACGACGCGACGCGGACACTTCCGAAGAAGGAAGTCCGACAGTACGTCTATGATGAGGCGACACCGCTAGAATTCTACGTCTATCCCGGTAACGATGGCACGGGCTGGGTTGAGGCTGTGTTCTCGTTCCTGCCGACCGAGTTGGTTGCTACCGGAGTGGTCACCGATATTGCATCATATGACGTCGATATCGGCCTGCCCGAGCCCTATTCAGTGCCGATTCTCGACTATGTGTTGTTCCGCTGCTTTTCCAAGGATGACTTGGGGCAAGGCCCAGGTCGATCAGCTGCTCACTATCAGCAGTTTGCGTCGGCTGTTGGCCTCAAGATCCAAGTCGAGGGCGCGACCAGCCCCAACACTCGGAAGGCCGCATAATGGCGATGATCGATATCGAGGAGTTCCTGCCCGACGTGCTGACGAACGCTCCCAGCTGTCCGGAGCCTCTTGCGTATCGCTGGATCCGCGAAGCCGCGAAAGAAGTTTGCCAGCGCGGCAAGATGTGGCGTGAGTGGGATGAGTTTCAGGTGACTTCGCCGGAAAGCGAAGGGACCAACACAAACCAGAGCGCCAGTATCTTCTCGATCGAGAGCGCGACACTCGACGGAAGTCCGCTCGAGGCGCAAACGCTGGCATGGCTCGACACAAACATCAAAGGTTGGAACGACCTTACCGATATCGCGTCAGCCAAATATGTCACCCAGCTCACCCCGAACACTGTGACCGTGGTGCCGAAAATGACGGGCCTGCTGAAATTGCGCCTGGTGCTCTTTCCATCGCGGACGGCTGAGTCACTGCCGGATTTCCTGCTTGAACAGTATGGGGCAACCATCGCCAAAGGTGCGAGCGGCCGCGTTCTGACCACGCCGAACAAGGATTTCGCTAATCCGCAGCTTGGCCTCGCGCTGCTCAGCGAATTCAAAACCGAGTTGGACACCATCGCGCTCAACGCTGCGAAGGGTCAGCAGCGCTCACGGCTCCGCGTCACTGGCAGGTACTTTTAGGGAGCGCGGACATGTCTGGATCATTCGATATCGTTCCGGTCCCAGCTTCACGGCGCGACATGTTCATGTTGGTTGAGAATCGGTCGCGCTCAGTTCCCGAGCAACGCCGGGCAATCTGGGTGCAGCCGGATATCCCGCTCGAAAACAATATCGCTAAGGAGACGCCATGAGTTCGGTGCAGTTGGAGAAGTCGCCGGATGACGTGCTCGATTACGATATCCACTATGACCGCTGGTTGCCCGCGAGCGATGTAATCGCGTCTGTCGTCACCAGCATCGCATCCACGACCGCTCTGATCGACAGGAACGAATTCACCACAAGCTCCGTGAAGGTTTGGGTCAGCGGCGGCGCCACTGGTGAAAACGGCACGGTCACGGTTGTGATTACCACGCAGGAAGGCCGGACCAAGGAAGCCTGCTTTCGCCTGCGCATAAAGGATTGCAGCTAATGGCTATGAAACTTGCGAACAACGCGACCACGCTCCTAGCCGCTAACATCACGTCCGGAGCGACGACGCTTACCGTCACGTCGATCGACGCTGACAAGTTCCCGGTATTGTCCGCTGGCGACTGGTTTCCAGCCACCATCATTCCCAACACTGGCGCTATCGAGATTGTGCGCGTCACTGGGCGCGCTGGCGCTGTTTTCACCATCACGCGTGCGCAGGAAGGTACGACGGCCAGAGCATTCAACGCTGGGTCTCGCGTCGATCTCAGGCTGACTAGCGGTTCAACGGCTTCCTTCGCGCAGGTGGGTGACGACGCTAAACTGTTAGCATCGCAAACCCGCAACATCGGCGAGCAGATCAACGCGGCAGGACCGGCACTTGATCCGCCTGACGATGGCGACCTGATCGCGGGCGTTCTGGCAGGTGTCGCAACACTTTTCACCATGACATGGGCCAATTTAGTGGCTTGGCTTGGGCTGCTTTTCGTGAAGAAGGCCGGCGACACGATGGCTGGCGGTCTTGGCTTCGGTTCCGTGGTTGCGACCACCGCCAACGACCTATCGAAGCATCTTGCTCTGTACGGAGCGGCTTTTGGTTTCAACGTCACCAGCGGGACGCTAAACCACAATTCCTCCGCAACACATGACTTCTATGCTGGAGCTACCCGCGTAGGCCGATTCAATACGACAGGGCTGAACGTATCGGCCAGCATCGTCGCAGGCACGTCGATTGCAGCCACGACTTCGATTTCCTCCGGTACCACGATGACAGCTGGCGGGCGCATCCAGGGCAACACCGATATTGTGTCCGCTGGCATCGTCTATGCCGGTAACGGGCTGGCGAGTATGCAGACGAATGGCGACATTACCGGCTCGGTTTGGGCTCCTTGGGGCAGTGCCAGCGCTATTACTGCGATCAACGCCCAGATTGAAGCGCGCGGCAACGCTTACATGAATGCCGCGATCGCAAACATCATGCCGACTGTAGCCGCACAAGGCGCTGGTGCGGTTGGTAGTTACGTTTTCGCCAAATGCAGCGCTGCTGGTGTTATCGGCGCAGGGACGGCTGGTACAACACTGGTCCCTGCTGGCCTCATAACCACTGGAGGCAGCAGCATGGGCGCAGGATCGTACCGGGCGATGGGTGATTTCAGCGGCACTGCCGGCGCTGGACGTACAACGCTATTCCTCCGATTCGCTTAAGGACGTTCAATGACGCTAACCATAGACCAGCAAGTCGCACTAAACGGTCACCTCATCGGGGTCTATTACCCCTACACAGACGTGACTGATCTCCATTGGTTTGATGCAGAGCATACCATGCTCAACTGCACCGTGGCGTTTACAGACCCCCGTTTAGGCACTTCGCCATACACGGCCATGGCAGAGGACATTACCCTGCATTGCCCTGAAATATTCGCGAGAGCGATCAACGACGAGTTCGGACCGATCGCCGAATATGTCCCGCCATCTGAAGCACCGTAACGGGAGCCGCAATGCCCGCAATCAAGCTCAACGCGTTCACAGGTGAACAGCCGCGCATCATCCCGAGGCTGCTACCGGCTACAGCGGCGCAATCCGCCGTAAACACTCGCCTGGACGATGGCGGTCTGACGCCGACGCGCAAGTCAGTGCAGGTTGCGACACTCATAAGCTCCACTGCCAAGACGATCTACAAGCACCTCGGCGTCTGGCGTGAGTGGGAAACCGTTGTCGACGCCGTTCCCGGTCCCGTCGCGGACGATCGCCTATATTATACCGGCGACGGCGTGCCAAAGGTGTCGATCGCCGGTACCGAGTATCCGCTGGCAGTTCCGTTCCCGGCCGTGAAGCTGACGGCGACTGTCACGCTGACCAGCACCGCCGATATCGTCACTCGGACATACGTCTACACCTACGTGACAGGCTTTGGCGAGGAATCAGAACCGTCGCCAGCGAGCACACCGGTTGATTGGCGTCCCGGTCAGACCATGACGCTTTCCGGTTTCGTTGCTCCGCCTGCAGGACGAAATATCACGAAGCGCCGCATCTACCGTTCGCAGAGCGGACAGAGCGGCACGTACTTCTATCTGATCGATGAAACCGCAGCTGTTGCCACCAACTATGTCGACGCCATCGCCGTCGATGGTTTTCAGGAGCAATTGCCGTCCGCGAACTACAACGCGCCGCCGGATGATCTTACGGGCCTTACAGCGATGCCAAACGGTATCATGGCCGCATTCGTGGGCCGCAAGGTGTACTTCTGTCAGCCATACCAGCCACACGCATGGCCGGAAATCTACGTCATAACAGTGGATTTCCCGGTTATCGGGCTTGGTGCGATCGGATCGTCGCTGGTCGTGGCCACGACGGGCAATCCGTACTTTCTGACAGGATCGCACCCCGATTCCATGCAGCAGACCAAGCTTGAGCAAAACCTGCCCTGCATCAATGCCCGCGGCATCGCGGATCTCGGCTTTGCCATCGCGTATCCTTCGAATGAGGGGCTTGTCGCTGTGCGCGCCGATAGTTCAATCGGCTTGGTCACGACACAGCTTTTCAGTCCGGACGGATGGCGTGCGCTTTCGCCCAGCACATTCGTTTCAGGACAAATCTATGGTCGGTACGTCGCGTTCTATGACACCGTGGACGTGGACGGTGTTCCGCAGCAGGGTGCGATCTTCATTGATATCGCTGGCACTCCGTTTCTGATCCGATCGGACACGCAAGCCAATGCAGTGTTTTTCGAGATAGAAACCGGCGCGTTGAACTTTCTCGTTAAAGCCAGCACTGCCGTTCATCGCTTCGACTCTCCAGACGGCCTGCGCGAGAAAATGTACTGGCGCTCAAAAATCTTCGTGCTGTCCTATCCAGAGAATTTCGGCGCCATCATTGTAGATGCGACCGAAAATCTGACCGGAGAAGAAACTGCCAATCTAAACGCTCAAATCGCGGCAGTCGAAGCGGCGAACGCTGCGTTGATCGCGGCGGGCTCCATCATGGGCGACATGAACTCCATCGTCTTGAATGAGGTGCCTTTGAACGGTGATATCCTCGCGATTGCTCCCACTCTCGTTGGTGTGATCAACGTCGGCGTGTTCGCAGATGGCGTGAAAGTGGCGCAGATATTCCGGACGAACCAAGTATGTCGCCTCCCTGACGGGTTTACAGCCCGCAGCTGGGAGATCGACGTTTCGGGCGATATCGACATTACCCAGATCGTCATGGGCAAGACCGTAAGCGATATTATCGAGGTACAGTAGGGTACAACATGGCTGATCCTTCGTCCGACCGACTCAAAGAGAAGATCGAGGTGCTTGACGGCTCTCGCAGCGGCGATCGCAAGCGCTCCGCCCTCCGCATTCAGGATTTGCAAGCGATCCTGGACTATGCCCCCAAGCTGAAATCAGCCAGTGCAGCTGGTGCCGCGCCAACCAAGGTAGAGCATGATGCGCTGGTGACTGATTTGCTGGCCATCCACAAGGCATTGTTGGCCGTGTCGGCCGCGATCAACCTGAAGCTCCTACCGTGAATATCGTTTACGGGGAGGATGCCCGTTTCATTGCCTGGGCGGAAGAAACCATGGGCGACATGCGATTTCGCAACGACGCTTATGCGCTGGGGTGCGAGCGCGACGGCGAAATTGTCGGTGCAGTGATATTCGACACCTTCGGTTCATCGGATTGCCTGATCCATGTCGTCACCAACGGCAAGCGGCGCTGGTTCAATCGGGAGTTGGCAACCCGGGTGTGTGCTTTCCCGTTCACCCAGTGCGGTTTTAAGCGCATTACTGCTTTGATTTCAGCGGACAACGAGCCTTCGCTACGCTTTATCAAGGGCTTCGGTGGCTTCGTACAAGAGGGTGTAATGCGACAGGGCGGTACCAAAGGCGAGGATCTGATAATGTTCGGTCTACTTCGCCGTGACTGTCGATGGTTGCCACTGGCATTTTGACCGCGTCCGCGTTATAAAACCTCGTCCGGCGCATGATGTGCAGATCCTCAGTCAAGGAATGCACCCATGGGTAAAGACTCCTCCCCCGCTCCTAGTCCAGATCCGCAGATCGGTGCTGCCGCGCTTGCGCAGGCGCAGACCGGGCAGGATTGGCTTAGTTTCGCCAAGGATTCCTTTGCCGTCTCGACAGAGCGCCAGAAGGGCCTCGATGCGATCACCAAGCAGGTAACGGAGAAGCAGCTCGGCGTTGCCGACCAGCAGGCCAAATGGGCGACAGAGGATCGAGATCGATACAACACGGTCTTCAAACCTGTCGAGGATCAGTTCGTCCAAGAGGCGAGCAACTATGATACTCCGGAAAAGCAGGCAGCAGCAGCCGCAGCAGCCACAGCAGACGTACAGACCGCATCGACCGCAGCTCGCGCTGGAGCGGAACGGAACGCCTCTGCAATGGGCCTTAATCCCACGTCAGGACGATATGCGGGCATCGAGCGCGCTGGTGAAATGGGAACCGCACTTGCCACCGCTGGTGCAGCAAACAGCGCACGCCAGGCTGTCGTGGACAAGGGACTAGCGCTGAAGGCCGATGTTGCCAATATGGGCCGTGGCCTGCCCGCTCAGTCAGCACAAGCAACCGCGTTGGGACTTGATGCCGGATCGAGTGCTGTTGGTCTTACGGGCAGCGCGAATGCTCAGCAAATGCAGGCTGGCAATGTCATGAATTCTGGATTTTCGGGGCAGATGCAAGGCTACGGCGCTCAGGCAAGCGCCCTTAACACACAGTATTCGAACACGCTCAATTCGTGGAACGCCCAACAGGCCGCTGATGCCGCGAGTGTGGGTGGTATCGCTTCGGCAGTGGGAGGCATTGCAGGCCTGATTTACAAATCCGACGAGAATGTCAAAGAGGACAAGGTGGCCATGGATGAAGGTGCCGGCCTCGATGCTGTCAACGCTATGCCGGTCGAGGAATGGTCTTATAAGCCGGGCGAAGGTGACGGTGGTCGCCATGTCGGGACGTATGCGCAGGATTTCCAGAGGGCCACTGGCAAAGGTGACGGCAAATCCATCAACGCAATCGACGCGATCGGCATCACCATGAAAGCCGTGCAGGATCTCAGCAAGAAGGTTGACAAGGTCGCCAGCGCTGTTGGTCTTGGTCAAAGCAGAGGCAGGAGCGCACCGCCTCCAGCTGCTCGCCGCAATATGCCTGTTGGCTTGGGAGTAGCAGCATGAGCAGCTTGGGAATCGGTCTTGGCGCATTTATGGGCGGGTTCGAGAACGGCTATAATCTTGGCGACAAGATAAACAAGGATAAGCGCGCCGACAAACTCCAGGCCGAAGCCGACGCGAGCACGGAAAGGCTCAAGGGCATCGAGACAGACACCCAGGCGAAGTTCGACCAGGGTGTGAAGGACGGCACTCAGGATGGTTCGAAGTTCGACGACTTCTGGCTCAAATACGCTTTGCCACAGCGCAAGATGGAAATGCTGAAGCAGGGTAAGGTTGCCGAGGCAAAGGATCTCATGGATTGGGGGCAGAGCGAGGACACACTGAAGGGTGGGCGACTTTTCGCCAGTTCGCTGTTCAAGGCCCAAAATGGTGATGCCGAGGGCGCGTTCAATGATGCGATCAAGGCCGGGCAGCTGAAGGGCTACATCGACCACGGATATGAGTTTGACGGGAAGGACGATCTACAGCAGAACGGTCAAACTATCGGGTTTCGCGTTCGTCTCAAAGGTCCGGACGGTAAAATCACGACTCAGGATATCCCGAAGGGACAGCTCGGCGAAGGTATTGCGCGATGGCTTAGTCCGGACGCGGCTATTGCGCAGAACGCCGCCACTCGTGCCGCTGCGACAAAGCGCCAGCAGGACTTGGAAGACTACACGACCAAGAAACAGGTCGATCTGCGTTATGCTCCGGACAAGAAGGATGTGAACGCAGAGGCTTACGGCAAGGTGCAAGAAAACCTTCTGAAAAACGATCTCGACTTCGCTGATCTGTCGCCAGAAGATCAGGATAAGAAAATCCGTGCCAATCTCGCGGCAGCGGATCAATATTCAGCGGACAGGTCGCCCGGCCTTGGTCGCCCGACAAACCGTCCCGCACCTCCGCAGAAGGTCATCATTGATACGCAGTCGGGTCAGCCGGTCCAAGCACCAGCTCAAGCCGCGCCACCAGCTCCACAGCAGGCAGCTCCAGCGCAGCAACCCGGATTGGGCGGGCAGGCACAGGCGGCACCGGCTCCCACACCAGCGCCTAACCCTAACAACATCAACAGTTCGATGGCACCGGGTTCGCAGGGTGAAATCAGACGCGGGCCGGATGGCAGGACATATCAGTATGCCGAAACAACAGGCATGGCCGGAGCTACAGGCGACCAAGGCTGGATTCCCGTTGCCGATACGGGACAACAATCGGCACCAGCCCCGGCACAGCCGCAGCAGGCATCATCTGCCGCGCAACAACCCGGTCTGGGTCAGGTACCTATACCGACTCCAAGACCTTCACGGGCCGCGCCAACCCCGACGCCGGCTGGGCAGCCTATGACAATGGCCGGTGTTGACGTCAAGGGATTGGTTACGCCGGGCAACATTGATCTTACAAAGCGCCCCGTGGTGAAAAATGCGGATGGTTCGATAAGCACGGTTCGTTCGATGTCTTTCCAGAACAACAAGGGGCAGGAAGTCCTCATCCCAACCGTTGCCGATGATGGCTCCCGCATCCTCTCGGATGATGAGGCCAAGGAGCAATATGGACGCACTGGCAAGCACCTTGGCATCTTCGACAATCCGGATGACGCGACGGCGTACGCTGAATCGCTCCACAGCCAGCAGGAGCAGATGTACGCGCCGCAGGCTCAATCTCAGTCGGCTCCCACTAAGGAAGACATGATCGCTGATGCGGCCGATTATATGTCACAGGGCGGCAACCCGAATGCGATCGCGCAGCGGCTCGTGAATGCCGGAATCAGTCCGGAAGAATGGCCTACGGCGCTGAAGCAGGCGGTTCAGAAAGCCCGGACGGCAGACGCCGAGCCTGCACAGTAGCTACGATCGGGCGAGTAAATTGACGATCCCGCACGTGGGCTTGTCACGATCGACGACGATCTGAAGGGCTTGGCCGTATGAAAGGCCCATGGCCCTTTTCGCCCACTCGTCCCATGTTTCATCCCAATACCGGGATAGGGCAGCAACGGCTTTTTCAGCCTCTTCGGAAAGCTCCGGAGCGTCAGTAGGAGTGATCTCGAAATTGGTTATTTTCATCTGGACAACGTTTTCAGTCATGACCGCCCCTTAATGTTGCGCGGACCTTATATGCGCGGATTTAAGCCATCAACTTAATATTACGAGCTACCCCCTCTCGCGCCAACCGCCGAGTGCATCTATAGTCGCCAAATCAAGGCGCATGACGTGCCGCTCCTCCATATGCGGATCACGTCATGGCTATTATCGATGTTGGCAAGGATTTCCAGTTCGGTGGCGACTTCGCCCAGGCAAATAAGCCGGAAACCCCAGCCCTCCCGCAATCCACCTCCGCGCCGATCGGCAACGCCAACGACCGCGATTTCAATGACGTTGTAAACACCGTGATCGCCGAAGCCGGCGGCGAAGGTCCGGAGGGCATGGCCGCTGTTGCGTCGGTCATCAAGAACCGCGCCGCGACGCGCAATCAGGGCATTGGTGACGTTGTCCGCGCTCCCAAGCAGTTCGAGGGTTATGAAAACCCCGGCGAAGGCTCGCGGCTTGCACAGCAGGATCCGGCGGTGCGTTCGCAGGCAGAGCAGATCGTGCGCGGCATTCTCGACGGCTCGATGCCTGACCCTACCGGCGGCGCTGATCACTTCAAGAACGACAGCGCCAACCCGGATTGGGCGGCAAAGATGCCAGCCGTTGCTCGAATCGGCAAACAGACGTTCTACAATTCCGGCGTAACCGCTGGCGAGCCGTCACAGGCACCGGCGGCGAAAGCGATCGAGAACCAGCTGGGTCTTGGTCAAGAGCCTCAACCTGACAGCCGTCGTGGCCTTGCGCGCCTTGTGCCCCCAGACCCAGAGCCGAAATATGAAGGCACGGGCGGCGCGCTGCACTTCAACCACCCCGATCAGGACAAGCTCAATCCTGCTTTTAATGCCATCCTGAAAGATACGTCCAAGGCATTGGGCATGGATTTCACGATCACGTCCGGCTATCGCTCGCCACAGCACCCCATAGAGGCCGCAAAGGAAAAGCCAGGCGAGCACGCCCTTGGCGAAGCTGCCGATATCGATCTGCGCGGCATGAATGATCAGCAACGCGCTGCGCTGGTGCAAGATTTGCGCGCCCGTGGTGTGAAGCGCTTTGGCACGTATTCCGACTCGCCAAATATGTTGCACGTCGATCTGAAGGACCAAACCGGCAAGGGTGGCGACTGGTTCATGCACGATCGCACCGCGCGGCTTATGAACAAAGCCCCGGCATGGTTTCAGCAAGTCGCGCAGGGCAAAGCACCGACTGCAGTGAGCAGCAAGTCATCCGGCAAGGCTATCGAGGTCGGCGCCGACTTCGTTCCCCAAAATCCGATGGGGCTCATCATCGATGAGGACAATCCGTTCGGTATTCAGCAGCCAGAGCCCGAAGCACCAGCACCCGCTCCGGATGCGGCACAACCTGACGCGACTAATCCGATGCTCCAGCAGCTCGAGGCGAAAGAGCCCGGCCGCTACAAGGAGATGACGCAGGAAGAGTACGGCGCGTTCAAGAAGGATTTCGACGCCAAGCAGCCTTGGCTCATAACCGACATGACCAACTATGTCGTGGGCGGCGCGTTCAAGGGGATTAGCGCCCTTGTTCGTACTGCCGGTCAAGCCGCGAATATCGTGGGCGGTCCCACCGTCACGGACATAATCAACCCGATCTTCGGGACGAATTACGAACCCAGCAACGGTCTGACGATGCCGGCCGACTGGTTGTATAAGTTCGGCGACGAAGTGCAAAATAATCCGGTCGGCGTTTCGGCCGCGACACGCGAGGCCGTCGCCAACACGAACCTCAGTGGCGATATCTTGAAACCGTCGACATGGTCGCTCGGCGAAAAACCAAGCGCGCGCGGATTTATGGCACTTGGCCTCGATATATTTGGTCAGATGCTTCCCATCGTTGCCGGTGCCGCGCTGTCGGGTGGCAGTACCACCGTCGGTATGGCGCTGGGCGGTGCTCAAGGCGGTGGCTCTGCCGAACAGACGGCGCGTGAAACAATCGATGAA
Source organism: Phyllobacterium sp. LjRoot231 (assembly GCF_964253365.1). Taxonomy (NCBI): domain Bacteria; kingdom Pseudomonadati; phylum Pseudomonadota; class Alphaproteobacteria; order Hyphomicrobiales; family Phyllobacteriaceae; genus Phyllobacterium; species Phyllobacterium sp. LjRoot231. Next base: position 1,604,754 of record NZ_CAXUQT020000001.1, on the reverse strand, counting down.
ATGGCGAAGCAGCCCGGCATGCTCGAAAGGGAGTCGGCCTATTACCGCGAGCAGATCGCCGCTGGTAAGACCCGCCGACAGGCGATCGACGCGACGAAGGAAGCCGCTGGTAAATCTGCGTTCATGTGGGATTTCCCGGTGTCCGCATTGGGCGGTGCAATGACTACGAAGCTCATCCACCCCGCTTCGCATTTGTTCGAAGGTGGAAGGATCGCCACCCGCGTTGCTGGTCGTGCCGTTGCATCGGGCTTTGAGGAAGGTTCGCAGGAAGTAGGCGAAACCATCGCCACTCGCCACGGCGTCAATGAAGGCGTTGGTACCGATCTCGATCTTACCGAGGGCACGTTCTCCGACTTCGTGCTCGGCGCGCTTGGCGGTGCCGTCCCCGGCGCTGGCGGTGGTCTGTTGAGCAAGCGTGCCGAACACGGCGCGGCAGAGGATCATTCGGCGGAAGAGCCCGCGACACCCGAGGCTCCTAAAGGCCCGCTGGCCCGTGCCGCTGAATATGGCGCGCAGCAGAACGTCCAGAAGTTCACCGTGAACGATGGGCCAATCGGTGACTCGGGACCGGGTGCGTTCAACGGTCAGACCGTGACGCTGGCTCCGGATCAGACCGGCGTATCCACGAACATGCGCCGTGTCGTGCTTCCGGACGGCCGCACGACGGTAATGGGCAACAATCTTCTGGGCTCGCAAAGCCCGCGGCCTTTGCCTGCCAAGAATGCGGCACCCGATGGTGCTCCCAAGCCAGGTGCAACGGTTCGCGTTGATGCGCCCGGCGTGGATCCGTTCATGGGCCGCATCGACAGCTATCAGGATGGCGAAGCACAGGTCATTGATTCCAGCACTGGCGAGGTAATGCAGATCCCGGTTGCCAGTCTGACCCAGATTGCAGCGCCGCCGGAAGAGATCGTGGCGAAGGAGAAAGCCGCGAAGGAAGAAGCAGCTGCACCGGCAGAGCGCCCGATCATCACTCAGGGCATGCGCTCCCAGATCGAGGGTATGGGCTACACACCCGAAGCCATTCGGAAGATGACGCCGGAACAAGCCGACGACATCCTGAAGAACAACAAGCCAGCCGTCACTGAACAGACCATGCCGGCAGCGGAACCCGTTGGAGGCGAGCGCAAATCGACGCTCCCGCCGGAATCGGATCAGATAAAGGCCGCATCGCGTCCGCAAGGCCCGCCCATGGCTGGCGAGCGTGTCATCGTCCAGGCGCCGGGAGTTGAACGCTTCAGCGGTCGCATTGAGCGCTGGGAAGATGGCGAGAAAGGTCCGGAGGCCGTTGTCACCAACGAGGCCGGCACCGAAATGCAGGTTTCGGTTGATGACATGTATGTCACCAAGGAAACCGCCAAACAGGCCGAACAGGAGGCTTTGAAGAACGATCCGCCCGTTGAGCGCGAAAAGATCGCGCCCGCGCCAGAGAACCGCACGGTGGGCGGCAAACAGATGGTTATGCCCGATGCGCTCCACGCGCAGCTGTTCGACCTCGGCAAAGAGCGCATTACGTCCAAGCGCTTGCTCGGCACGTCGGCGCTCGATCTGGACCGTGCATTCCCCGCGAAGCAGGGCGAGCTCGCTGACAAGTTCGGTGTGACGCCTGAAACGCTCGGCAAGCTCGCAGACGATTACCGGTACCGCGTCGAGCGTGCTGCGAAGGAATCGCGCTCCGATCTGCCCGTGAACATGCACGAACTCAATGCCGAGCGCCTGAAAACCGCCCGCGCAGAGCGTACAGCATCCGATCCGTTGCCGATCGATGAAGCGGCAGAGGCCGCAAAGCAGGCGAAACAGTCGCTCGCAACCTGGTGGGACAGCGAACTGAATGACGATCAGCGGAAGGACATACTGGCGAAAGCCGGTGTGAAGCGTTCCGAGAAGTTCATTTGGAAGAACCACAAGCCGAACATTCAGGCCAAGCTTGCCAAGTACCGCGCCGCTGCACCCGTGGAGAAAGCCAAGACCGTAGGGGATATGACCTACGGAGACGCTGGTCTGTTCTCCAGCCTTCTCATGGACGGTGTAGCGGTTAAGGACGATAACGGCGACTACACCGGCGAGACTGCGATCAATCTGACGGACGAGGAGAAAGATCGGCTGCGCGGCTACGGCGTCAATATTGCCGGTGACGGCATGGCTAGAATTAGCAGCACAGATACGCAGAAGATTACCGCGCTCCGCGACAAAAACTGGACAACCGAAGAAAAGGCCGAAGGGGTACCGAAAACTGGTACCCCCGCAGATCAAACGTTCGAAGAGCAATTGAAGGGGATTCGGGAAGCCGCCAAGGATGCTGGACTGGATCCGGACGCTACAGCAGCTGAATGGATTGCTGATCGTGAAGCGGGCAAGGCGAGCGAGCAGGAAGCGGCTACGCGTAGTGCGATAATTGCAGAGCAGGATGCAAGGCGCAAAGCCCGGAAGAATGGAGTCACCGCGCCGATTGATATCGCTGCGCATGAAGCGGCTACCTCGCCCCAAAACGACCGTCCAGAGCCATCGCAGGCGCAGAAGGAAGCCGGGAACTACAAGCTTGGTCATGTCAGCCTGGGCGGCATGGATATCTCGATCGAGAACCCGGCCGGATCGGAGCGTAAGGGCGTCGACTCCAAGGGTAAGGCTTGGGCTGTCAAAATGAAGAGCCATTACGGCTACTTCAAAGGCACCATTGGCCGTGACAAGGATCACATTGACACCTTCGTTAAGCCCGGTACCGAAACACTGACCGATGCGTCGCCTATCTTCGTTGTCGATCAGCAAAGCCCGAACGGCACGTTTGACGAACACAAGGTCATGACCGGCTATGCCAACGAGGTCGAGGCCCGCGTTGCGTACAACGAGAACTACGCCAAGGGCTGGAAAGGCATGGGCGACGTCACAGCGACCACGCTAGGCGATTTCAAGCGCTGGTTGAGCAATGGCGACACGACGAAGCCGTTTGCGCCCCAGAGCGAGGCTGCGACGGTTGCGGAAGCACCGCAGGGTAAACAATCCGCTCCCGTTCAGCGTAAAAGTGTACCCCAGATCGAAGAATTTGACGGTATGCACGATATCGTCAAGCGGAAGAACGTTGTTGCGAAATGGCTGAATGACCTTCGCGACGAGGATTATAACAAGCTCGCGAAAGCCTATGGCGGTCCTGATGCCTTAGCCCGTGAACTTGGCAATTCATCCAATCCAGTGAAACTGCGCGAGCAGATGGCGTCAGAACTCGACGCTCTTGGCACGGTAAGCCTCGACAACCATCCCTTCTCGGAGCTTTGGAATGGTCCGGACGATGCGATACAAGACGCACTTTCTCGCCTTGCCAGCCAAGTAAAAGGTGGAGATCAGCGCCTTGAAGATGAGGTAGCGCGTGCCGGCACAGATGCGGAATTGCTCGCAGTGGCGGACTCCGTCTTCGGCACTGGCGGTGCCACAGGCCGCAAGTACATGCTCGAAACTCGCCCCGGTCCCAAGGCCACGATTATTCTCGATACCGACGACGGGCCACAGAGACATGTTCTTGAAGGCAAGCGACTTGCGGACGCGTTGCGCAAGACGTTCAATTTCCGGATGGTGGAAAAGGCCCCGCCAACGCCAGATGCACCGAAACCAACAGCCAAGAAGAAGGCAAAGGCGAAACTCCCGCCCCTCTTCGATCGACTGGAAAACTATTTCCAGCCAGGCCGGATCGTTCAGGGCTACGGCGGTCTTGATAAGGTTATCGGATTCGAGCGTGACGGCGATCGCTGGAAGGTTCGCGTCATCGCCGTGGACGCCGATGGTGTGCCGCTGAAAGATGCACGCGAGCGTGTTCACGCCACCCAGCCAGACACCCGCGAGTTGGTAAAATGGGAGCGCGATAATCCCGTTCCAGTTGATCAAAAAGCCGATACGGTTGTCGCAAAGCCCGATACGGTCGCCTCCAAAGCCGATTCAGTTGACCAGCAGCCAGATATTGCGGCATCGCCGGTACCGGCGGATTGGGGCTCGACAAACAAGCTTGTGTCGCGCGATCGCGCCGACGAGGTCCGCGCAAAACTCCGCGCGAAGCTGAATGGTCAGATTTCATCCGGCATCGATCCGGAGATTTTGGCGCTCGGTACCGAACTCGCTGCGTTCCACATCGAGGCCGGTGCGCGCCGCTTTGCTGACTTCGCCAAAGCCGTCGCGCTCGACATGGGTGTGACCGTAGAAAAAGTTCGACCATTTTTGCGCGCATGGTATAACGGCGCTCGGGATCTGATGGAGGACTCCGGCATAGACATTGCCGGTACCGACGATGCAGAGGCCGTCAAGACCGCACTCGCCGCGCTGAAAGAGGAACCGGCAAATGGCAAATCTGCAAAATTGGGTGGAGCTGGCTCGGCAGCACTGGAAGGAATTCCTTCCGAACCGGTACAAGGAACTGAAGGAAGGCGGGATACTGGAAGAGAGTCTCCAGTACGCGGCGAACCAGACCTATTTGGAAGTGAGCCAGCTGGAGGACAGCGGGTTCCAACCGGACGAGGCGTGGCAGATGGTGCGCGAGGAGTATCTACTTCTGAGGCCGGAAGATCAGCCAGCGAAGCCGGCACAGGGCGCGTCACTGACGCACCAGATGAGGGACGCAGTTCGAAGCGGCCAGCGGACGATGCCAATCAGGTAGATGCGTCTCAGTCGGTCGCGACACCAGCGGCAGACCGACCAGTTGATTATACCATTTCCGATGCCGACGAACTCGGCCAGGGTGGCGCGAAATCCAAATTCCGGAACAATGTTGCAGCCGTCAAGCTGTTGCGCACACTCGAATCCGAGAACCGTCCAGCGACGCGCGACGAACAGTCCGTGCTCGCCAAATGGGTTGGCTGGGGTGGCCTGCGCGCTGCGTTTGCCCGCGAGGACGGTACGGTCAACAAAGGCTGGGAAAAGGAAGCGTCCGAACTCAAGGAGCTGCTGACACCCGAAGAATTCAGAGCCGCGGAATCTTCCACCCGAAACGCACACTACACCTCGCCAGAAGTTGTCGAGGCCATGTGGCGCATTGCGCAGCGTCTCGGCTTCCAAGGTGGTCAGGTGCTTGAACCTTCGGTTGGTGCTGGTAACTTCCTCGGCTTGATGCCCGGCGCGTTGCGCGATGGTGCCATGGTGACCGGCGTAGAGCTGGATCACATCACGGGTGGCATTGCGAAAAACCTCTATCCCGCTGCGAACATCCAAGCCCCTGTAGGCTTCCAAGAACTATCGGTACCGGATGGACACTTTGACCTTGCGATCGGCAATCCGCCTTTCGGAAGCGAGCGCCTTTATGACAAGGCCCGGCGCGCGCTCAACAAGTTCAGCATTCACAACTTCTTCTTTGCGAAGAGCGTCGATGCGCTGAAGCCAAACGGCGTGTTGGCGATGGTCGTAACGAACGCGTTCCTTGACGGTGCAGACGCCAAGGCCCGCCAGTACATCAGCGATCGCGCGAACCTGCTTGGCGCTATCCGCCTGCCTAACAATGCGTTCCTGAAAAACGCTGGTACCGAAGTGACCACGGATATCATTCTGCTGCAAAAGCGGCTAGATGGTGAGGCTTCGAGCGATGCGTCGTGGGTGAACGTCGGCACGTTCAAAGACAAGGAAGGCCGCACCCTCCCGCTCAATGACTATTTCACAAAGCATCCGGACATGATGCTGGGTGACTTCGGCGGTTACGGCTCCATGTATCGCGCCGATGAGCCTGCGCTGGTTGCACGTCCCGGCGAGGACTTGGCCCAGCTGCTCGACCAGGCTATCGGAAAACTGCCGGACGGCGTGATGGAAGCGCCTGGTGCGCCCGTAGCGGTGGAGACTGTCGAAGTTCCGGACACCGTTGATACGGCACAGCCCGGCTCCATGTTCCTATCGCCAGACGGCACGGTTCACATTCGCGGCGCGGATTCGCTGGGTAAGGCGCAATCCAGCGTTGTGGATCTCGGCAGTGATAAGGCGAAAGAGCGCGTTGCGGCTATGATCCGCATCCGCGATGCCTTTGCACGGCTGCGCCGCGCGCAGATCGATGAGAACGCCACCGATGCCAAGCTCACCAATCTGCGCAAACGCCTCAATGAGTTCTACGACGCGTTGTTGAAAAAGCATGGGCCCATCAATTCCGACGCTAACCGCCGGTTGTTCCGTGACGATCCGACATGGCCGCAAATCTCGGCGCTTGAAGAGGGTTACGACAAGGGTATCAGCGCCGCCGTCGCCAAGGCCACGGGCGAGACAGCACGCGGTCCCTCGGCTCGCAAGGCACCAATCTTCACAAAGCGGACCCAAGAGCCCTATCGTCTGCCGACCACCGCCACATCCGCCAAGGATGCGCTGGCGACGGTGCTTGCCGATCGCGGCCATGTCGATCTCGACGCAATGTCGAAGCTCTACGGCAAGTCCGCTGACGCGATCGTGAAAGAGCTTGGTCCGCTGGTCTACAAGACGCCGGCAGGCTCTTATACCACGGCAGACGATTACCTTTCGGGGAACGTGAAGCAGAAGCTGGCGGAGGCCCAGCGCGCGGCGGAAATTGATCCGGACTATCGCCGCAACGTCGCGGCGCTTCGTGACGTCATCCCGGCCGACATCGAGCCAGTCGATATCGACGTGAAACCCGGTGCGCCATGGTTGCCCGCGAACCACGTCGCTGACTTCGTTGATCTGATCACGGACGCCAGCGGCGCTCGCGCGTTCTTTTCGAAGGCGAATGCAAAATGGGTGGTCGAGGCTAAACGTCCGACCGAAGCCGCAGCTGCACAATATGGCACCGATCGCACCAGTGTGCAGGCTGTGCTCGATGCCGCGATGAATGGTCAGGCGATCACTGTTCGCGACACGCACCGCGACGGCACCTCGACGGTCAACCAGGCCGCGACCGATGCGGCCAATGAGAAGCTTGAGCGTGTCAAGGCAGAGTGGAAGAAGTGGCTTTGGACGGACGATGCGCGCCGCGAGCAACTCAGCCGGTTGTACAACGATACGTTCAACACCGATGTTCTCCGCACCTTTGACGGCTCGCACCTTTCGCTGCCGGGCAAGGTTGGTAACAAGATTATCGAATTGAAGCCCAACCAGATCAACTTTGTCTGGCGCACGCTGCAGTCCGGTACCGCGCTTGCGGATCACACCGTCGGCGCTGGTAAAACCTTCGCGCTGATTGCCTCGATCATGGAGAAGAGGCGCATCGGTCAGGCGAAGAAGCCTATGCTAACCGTGCCGAACCATCTTGTCGGGCAGTGGGCCGCAGATTTCATCAGGCTCTATCCCGGCGCAAAGGTGCTTGCCGCCACCAAGAAGGATTTCGAGGCCGAGAACCGCAAGCGACTGTTCGCTCGAGTAGCAACAGGTGATTGGGATGTGGTGATCGTTGCGCACTCGTCATTCGGCAAGATTGGCGTCACTCCGGAGTTTGAGGCGAAGTTCATCCAGGAGCAGGTTGCCGACATGGAGGCTTCGATTGGCGCATTGCGTGAAGCCACGGGCGAAAAGAGCCGAAACGTCGGTGCGCTGTCGAAAGCACGCGACACCTTGGTTGCGAAACTTCAGCGCCTTCTTGACGCCGGACGAAAGGACGATGGCCTGTATTTCGATGAGCTGGGTGTCGATGCACTCTATGTCGACGAGTTTCACGAATTCAAAAACCTCGCCTTCAGCACGTCGATGCAGCGTGTCGCTGGTTTAGGAAACGCCGCCGGTAGCCAGAAGGCCGCTGATATGTACCAGAAGATCGCGATCGTGCTTGAGCGCACGGGCGGTCAGAACGTCGTGACGGCTACCGGCACGCCGCTGTCGAACACGATGGCGGAAATGTTCACGCTACAGCGCTACCTCGACAAGAAGGCGCTCAAAGACCTTGGGGTCTCGCATTTCGACGCATGGGCGCGGGTGTTCGGCGACGTGGTGACGGATTGGGAGCTATCGCCATCCGGTCAGTACAAACTCAACAGCCGGTTTGCCCGCTTCGTGAACATGCCTGAATTGATGCAGCGGTATTTGAGCTTCGCCGACGTTATCAACAATGACGATATCAAGGCTGCGCTCGCCGCCAAGGGACAGAAATTTGCACTGCCGAGGGTGAAGGGCGGCAAGCCGCAGAACGTCGTCGTTGAGCGCTCAAACGATCAAGCCAGGTTCATTGGCGAAGGCACTACGGACAAAGACGGTGTTCTGTCGTTCCCCTCCGGCTCGCTGGTTTACCGCGCCGAAAACCTGCCGAAGAAGGCGGAAAAGGGCGGCGACAATATGCTCAAGGTCATGTCCGACGCGCGTAAGGCCGCGCTCGATATGCGCCTGATCGATCCATCCTATCCCGATAGGCCCGGCTCCAAGGTCCATATTGCAGCCGACAACATCAAGCGCATCTATGACGCGTGGAACGAGAAGAAGGGCACGCAGCTTGTGTTCATCGATCTTTCCACCCCACAGAAGGCCAAAGCGAAGGAAGCGGCCGCTATCCGCGAACTGATGCGGAAAGCAGAGACAGGCGACGAGGCGGCGCAGACCAAGCTCGACAACATGTCGCCGGATGAGTTCGATGCGCTGGAAAGCAAGTTCAGTGTCTATGACGATCTGAAAGAGAAGTTGATCCGCCGCGGCGTGCCTGAGAACGAAATCGCCTTCATCCATGACGCCAACACTGATCTTCAGAAGGAAGAGCTGTTCGGCAAAGTCCGGTCGGGGCGGATTCGCGTGTTGCTCGGCTCCACGCCGAAGATGGGTGCCGGTACCAACGTTCAGAACAGGCTTGTGGCGCTGCATCACCTCGATGCCCCGTGGCGTCCTTCCGATCTTGAACAGCGTGACGGTCGCGGCATCCGCCAGGGTAACGATCTTTATGGCGAGGATCCGGACGGCTTTGAAATCGAGATCCTGCGCTATGCGACCAAGAACACGCTCGATGCGCGCCAGTGGCAGACCATCGAAGGCAAGGCCCGTTTCATCCAGCAGATGCGCAAAGGCGGAATCAAGACCCGCGAAGTAGAAGACATTGCTGGTGAAGCTGCCAACTCAGCCGAGATGAAAGCAGCCGCATCCGGCAATCCGCTGATCCTTGAAGAAATGGACCTTCGACAGAAGGTGCGCAAGTTGGAAGGTCAGTCGGCAGAGCACGACCGTGAGCAACATCGCCTTGTTCGCCGCACCCGTGAAATGCGGGAAGAGAAGCAGAGCCTCACGAAGCAAATGGTGTCTGCATTGAAAGACGCCGCCACGGCCACGGAAGCCGCGAAGCAACCATTCTCGGCTGTTGTCCAGGGTGAAACGTTCGAGAAGCAGAAGGAATTTGGCGCTGCGCTGGTTGCCGCCGGTCGCGCCATGCTGAAGGACAAGACAGAAGAGGTGAAACTTGGCAAGTATGCCGGGTTTGATTTGACGATGGTGCATGACCACACCAGCACGTTCACGATCAACATCGATGGCGCCGATCTGCATGAAGTCGTCATCAAGGATATCGAGGAAGCCGACGCGCTCGGTACCGCGATGAAAATCCTCAACACGGTTCGCCGGTTGCCAGACGCACCGCTTCAAATTGAGGACCGCATTTCCGATATCGACAAGTCTATCCCAGCATTGGAAAAGCAGATTGGTCCGTGGTCCGGAGCGGATCAACTTACCGAATCGTCGCAACGTCACCGGGAAGTGCTCGACCAGCTGAAGCCCAAGCCAAAGCCAGCCTCAGCGCCAGCAACCGAAGCACCGAAAGGCGCAGAGCCTTCCTTGGCCGGTTGGGACACCGTAGATGGTGGAACCGTCGAGCGGCCAGCGCTAGACGAAGCCGCGCAGCAGGAAATCCGCGATATCATCAAGGAAGTTTCCGGCCTCTCCGATGTAGCGTTCACCCAGCGCATTGACTTGCCGAATGGTGCGCCTGGTTGGGGCAATGACGCGCCGACCACAGCCGCTGGTTTCTATGATCCTTCCAAGGATGCCATCACCATAGCGCTCGATAGCGGCTCCGCCCGCGTAGCGTTCCATGAGGCGTTTCACAGACTGCAGCGTCTATTCCTCACCAGCAAGGACCGGAACGTGCTGAAGGCCGAAGTGGGCCGGTTGCGCCGCATCGTGTCGGGCGCGCTCGGCCGTGAGGCGCAGGCCGCGAACATGAGCCAGAAGGAGCTTGAAGCGGAAGCGTTCGCGATCTACGCCGCCGGAAAGGCCACCATCAAGCCACACGTTGCCGTCAGGGCGTTGTGGGACCGAATTGCCACGCTCGTACGCCGCGTGCGCAATCTACTCGTTGGGCGCGGCTTCCAGACCGCAGAGGATGTGTTCGATCGTGCCAGAAGCGGCGAAACAAGCCGGGGCAACGCTGGTGCAGACAGCCAGGCATTTTCGAAATGGTTTGGCCAAAGCAAGGTTGTCGATAATTCTGGTAAGCCACTTGTGGTTTATCATGGGTCGAACAACGACATTGAAGCTTTTGAGCCGGGGCATGGAGAAGCCGGTCGCGGTCTATATTTTTCGGCTGACCCTAAGCTTGCCGGCATTTTCAGCAGTAAGAACAAATCGACTGACGGGAGTGGACGCTCTGTTTATCCGGTGTACCTCCGGATCGAGAATCCGCTCGTTGTAAAGGGGCCGGGATTTGTTGAGAAGGTCAAAGCGCGCCTCAATGGAAAGCGCGTTAGTAACCGTGGTGAAAAGTCTGCCTATCTCGATAATCGGCGCATAGCAGAGTTGAAGGCGCAGGGATACGACGGGATTGTCAACGAGGGTGTGAACGAAATAGTCGCCTTCGATCCGACGCAGATCAAGTCCGTCAACAATCGCGGCACCTTCGATCCGAACGATTCCCGCATTAGCTATTCCATTGCCGAAAGCAGGATCGCCACCATCACTCAGGAGAAGGTGATTGATGAGGTTCGCGGCAAGCTGACCGATATTCAGCCGAAACTCCTGAAGGCGGTACCGCTGAATTACTTCACGGAACTGGCACAGCCCAACATGACGGCGGTGGATGATTACCTGCGCACCAAGCGCGCCCTTGACGCCTATCGTGGTCACAAACAGGCAGATGCCGATACCATCGCAAAGCGCTGGTTGAAATACGTCCGTGTAGGGCTCAAGAGCAACACGACCAAGGCGGCGGAACTGGCCGACATGATGCACACCGCGACGCTCGCTGGTGTCGATCCTGCCAAGACTGACGAAGAGAACACCTCACATCCGCGCTACCAGGCATTGCGTAAACAGTTCATAGCGATGGCTCCCGCTGCGCGTGAACTCTACATCGAGGTGCGCGAAGCCTATAAGGCGCAAGCCGCAGAACTGGACAAGATACTGCTCGACAACGTGCGGAAGGCACATGAGATCACTCAGCGTAAGGCGGAAGCCGCGCACCGCGAAGAGATTGAGCGCATCGAGCAAACCCGCATGTCGCCATCGGCACGCCAGCAAGCACTGGAAGATGCTGAAAAGGCATATGTTGGAGCTTCGACGCGCGCTGGTTGGTCGATGAAAGCCCGGCTTACCAAGATGCGCGTTGCCTTCGAAGCAAGCCGAGTCCAGGAGCCATACTTCCCGCTGGCACGCCATGGGCGGTATTTCGTCACCGTCCGCGACGTTGACGGCACCGTCTTGTCGTTCTCGCGCCGTGAGAATGCCGCCGATCGGAACCGTCTCGCCAAGGAAATGCGCGAATCGTACCCCAACGCCAAGGTGGATACTGGTGTCATGGAAAGCGGCTCCGAAATCCGTCAGGCCATGGACCCGCGCATTCTTGCCGAGATCCAGACCATCCTCGGCGGTACCGGGCTTGACGGCTCGACCATGAACACGGTGCTCGATCAGATTTGGCAACGGTACCTTGAAACCATGCCGGACCTCTCGACGCGCAAGAAGTTCATTCATCGTAAGGGCACCGCTGGTTTCGATGGTGATGCGCTGCGCGCCTTCGGTTCCCACATGTTCCATGCCGCTCACCAGATGGGCCGCTTGAAGTATGGCATGGAGCTTCAGGAACTTACCAACAACGCCGCCGATCAGGCCAGAAAGGCAGACAATCCGGATGCGGGCATGACGCTGGCAAACGAGTTGAAGAACCGCCACGATTGGGTGATGAACCCCATGGGCGGTCAAGTGGCGCAGATCATGTCGAGCACCGCCTTCGTATGGTATCTCGCAGCGTCACCCGCTTCTGCCCTCGTCAACATGACCCAGACGCCTATGCTTGGCATCCCCATGCTTGCCGGCAGGTTCGGCAGCTTCACCAATGCCGCCGCGGCGATCGCAAAGGCTTCGCTGGATAGCGTCAGGGGCAAGGGTTCGGTCACAGATGCGAACCTCACTCCGGACGAGAAGAACGCCATGCAAGCGTTCTACAACAGCGGCATGATCGACAAGACACAGGCTCACGATTTGGCGGGTGTCGGCGAAACTGGCGTGGACTACTCGGTATGGCGTTCCAAGGTGATGGGCGTCCTGTCTTGGGCGTTCCACAAGACAGAGGTTTGGAACCGCGAGGTGACTGCTCTTGCCGCCTATCGCATGGCTCGATCCGCTGGTCAGAACCAGACCGACGCCATCAATACGGCGCATGATCTGACATGGAAAACGCACTTCGACTATTCCAACTCGAACCGCCCTGCCATCATGCAGAACGATTTTATGAAGGTGGTTTTAACGTTCAGAACCCATAATATTAATATGCTGTACCGGGTAACGCGGGATCTGCACCAGGCATTCAAAGGGGCTACGCCGGCAGCGCGTAAGGAAGCTCGCTACCAGCTCGCTGGTGTGTTCGGCATGATGTCACTGCTCGGTGGTGTCACGGGCGTCATGGGCTTCAACATCGCAATGATGATCGCTGGTGCGATATTCGGCGACGATGACGATCCGCTGGGCTTTGAGCAGGAGTTCCGCAAATCGGCAACGGACATACTCGGTCCCGAGCTGGCGGGTGTCGTGCTCAATGGCGCACCCGGTCATTATCTCGGTGTCGATCTGACCAGCCGCATCGGCATGCCCGATCTTTGGTTCCGTTCGCCACCACGCGAGCTGCAAGGCCAGGGCGAGTATCAGTATTGGGTCATGAACACGCTTGGTGCCACCGTTGGCATGGGCGGCAACATGTGGAACGGCTTCAGCCTGATCAAACAGGGAGAGGTTGCACGCGGTATTGAAGCGGCAGCACCGAAGGTCGTAAAAGACCTGATGAAATCCTATCGCTATGCGACTGAGGGTGTCCAGAACATCGGCGGCGACGAGGTACTTGCGCAATCCGAGATGGACCCGTGGGACTTCATTGCGCAGGCAGTTGGTTTCACCCCGGCGAAGGTGACTGAAACCTATGATCGCAACTCCGCACTGAAAAATGCAGAGGCGCGTGTTCTCGACAAGCGGCGTGCCCTCATGAACGCTTATGCGCTGGCTGCAACGATGCACGATGACGAAGGCAAGGCGGAAGTGATGGAGAAGATCAAGCGCTTCAATGCTGTCCCGATCAACCGTCCCCTCGCTATCGGCGCCGACACCCTGCATCAGTCGCTGAAAACGCGGGCACGCAACGCGGCGAAGCGTGAGGACGGCGCTCTGATCGCGAATCCGCGCCTCGGAAAGATGTTGAGGGAGCGCTTGCCGGAACGCATAAACTAGGAAGAGTGGGGCTTTTGCTCCATTCTTATTTCTGCTAAACACGGTCCAGCGACTGCGCATGACGTGCGGCTACCCTTTCGGAGCCCACGTCATGACCGCCAATCCATCCCCCATCATTCCTGCCCTTTGGATGCCAAAATGTAAGATGACGCGCGTCATCTGCCATTGGACCGCTGGTGGCTACAAAGCCAGTGTCATCGACAAAGAGCACTACCACGTCATCTGGGAAAGCGACGGCAACGTCGTGCGCGGCGATCATTCCATTGATGACAATGTGAACACGGCCGACGATGACTATGCCGCCCATACCAAGGGCTGCAACACGGGCTCGATCGGCGTTTCGCTCGCCTGCATGCTCGATGCGATCGAGAGCCCCTTTAACGCCGGCAAGTATCCCATGACACGGACGCAGTTCGACGCCATGACAACCGGCGTTGCGCAGCTCTGCAAGTTTTATGGCATCCCGGTCACTCCCAAGACCGTGCTCAGCCACGGCGAGGTGCAGAACACGCTCGGAATCCAGCAGGCCGGGAAGTGGGATTATACCCGCTTGGCGTTCGATCCGTCCCTCATCGGTCAGAAGGCTTGCGGCGATTACCTCCGCGCGGAAGTCTCGGCGAAGCTGAAAGCACTCTGAAAATGGAGGGATCACCCGGAGTCCTCGACGCTATCGTGCAGATCATCCTGCAAAACGGCATGGCCGGGGTGGGACTCATAGCGCTTGCGTATGTGAACCGGGCGCAATGGCTTCGCAACAATACCCTGACCGATCAGCTGATCGAGATGGGACAGCAGAGCGTCAAGGCACAAGGGGAAACAGCCGCGTCCATGAACAGGCTGGTTGATGTCATTCGCGTGAAAGTTCCGGAGTGATCATGACGGGTTTTTTCTCATCGCTGTTCAAACACGACACTCGTCCCCAAAAAGCGATCCTCGAAAAGGTCGATCGATCGCGGCAGGAACTAACAGAGACGCGCGGACGGTTGGAAGACACGATTGCGGACTTTCTAAACGAGAACGACCGACTGAGAAAAAGGACGCAAAATGTACCGAAACCTCGCTCTTAACAGGGTCATCCAGATCGGCGTCCTTCTCGCGCTGCTCTTTGCCGTGCTTGTGCGCTTTGTCGACGTCGAGAACCTTATCGTGGTCTTGAACAGCGTGTTCATGGGCTCCATGGCCGCAATCATGGTTGCGTACTGGCGGCTGCTGCTCAACGCAGCCCTTGGCATCTTCCCGTTCAACCGTGTGCGCCAGATGACGCTGGGGTTTTTCTTATGCTGGGTCGCCTACAACGTGGACGTGCTTACCTCGATCTACTTCCGGTCACGCGGTTTCGATATGAACTCGTCGATGCTGACGGCCGCTGGCAGATACGTGGCTATTATCGCAGCGGTGCTACAGGTGACGGCACCCGATTTCGGATTGGGGCTTTTTCACGGCCGGGAACGTCAAACGCTCTGGACAGGTGGTATGCTGGGATTGCTGATCGCAATTCTAGCCATCATCGCCCAGGACTCGTCAGTGCTGGCGCTGCAATGACGTACCTCAAGATCATCCCTTACCTGTTGCTGGCTATCGCCATCGGTGCGGCGCTGTGGTTTCGCGGCAATGCCATCGATGAGAAGGCGCGCGCCGATCGCGCAACGGCTGACGCCACGACAGCCGTTGATGCGAACAAAAAGCAGGCTTCGACCATCGAAGAGCTTCATGACCTCGATGCGCGGAAGAACGCACTGTTCGCTGAAATCACAAGGCAGCTCGCCACGATCAATCAGAACGTCATCGACACCAACAAGGCGGTGTCAGATTTGGAAGTCACCGATGCGGACGTGCGCAAATATCTTGAAACTATTCCTCCTTCTGAGCTGCTCCGCCTGCTCAACAGGAAGGGAAATTAAAGTGGTGCAGGCTCCCGAAGTGATCGTGGCAGAGCCACCAGCTGCTTTCCTCGAACCCATTCGAGATCCGTACAAGGCCGTCGCTACCACTGGCGGGATTGTCGATCAGCTCATCGCCACGCGCGGGACGCTGCAAGTCTGCACCGCTCAAGTCGATGGCATGCGCCGTTGGCGAGACACAACAGTAAGGAAACCTCAATGAACCCCAACATTGAAAAGCTGATCTTCGCCACTGGAGCGCTGGCCTTTGCCCTCGTCGCTCTGCTTACCGTCATCGTTTTCGGCGACACCGTAGCGCGATCGTTCGCGGTCTGGAGCGCGCTCTTTGCGTGCTGGTCGCAATTCGTTGCGCAGGACCGCCACCCTGTTGCGGGAAAGGCGTCGATCGCCCTCGCCTACATCGGTTTCGCGCTCATGTTCGTGGCGCTGATCTATTTCACCAAGGGCGGTTGACGCTCTTACCAATCCGCGCCCGGCGGTACCGGGCAGACTCTAACCGAAAGGACGCAATATGCGCCTGCTATTCTTTGGCTCAATTGCCGCTCTGGCCTGCATGGTCATGTTCGCCGCACCCCAGATTGCATCGAGTAGCGCTGATCCGCTGGTCGTGCCGATCGCATATGTCACCCAAGCCGATCACGTCTTGCCGACACCCTATGTCGAGCACCGCGTCACGCAGGCGGCTCTTCCGGCCTTTGCCTTTGCGCGAATGGACCGGATTCGAACGTACAACGACAAGGTGCGATTTGATTTCCGGAACATCGGCGTCAATCCGAAGCCTGGCGACCGCTACCTCTGTTAGCAGCCCCTCCCAGGGCTGAAGCGGCCCGTCGCCTACAACGGCGGCGGGTTTTCGATCCGCTCCCGGCGGTACCGGGTAATCAAAGGAGAAGCCGCATGAGCGCGCCAGTAGTAAGAGCGAAGTTTTTTGTCACCGAGGTCAAGCATACCGGCACGCCGGGAACTGCCCCCTATGCCACCATTACACTGGCTCCGGTGTTCGGAAGCTATGGCGACGGCAAGGTGAATGAAAGCTGGTCGAAGTACACCCCATCGGGAAAGATCGAGATGGCTGTCACCAATCCGTCAGCGATAGACGCCTTCGAGATCGGCAAGGCCTACTTCATCGACTTCACCCCCGTCGAGTAATTTTATCCCGCACGCCACGGTGTGCGCTTGCAGCGGCCTTCGGGTCGCTGCGTCAACTCAAAAGGAATTACGATGGCTCTCGTAAATGTGTCTCTTGGAAGATTGCTCGATGGCACCACGAAGGGCCTAGCGTTGCTTCCTGCATCCAAGCCTATTTCGTCTGAGGCGATGACGTCTGCGGCAGGATCCGCACAAGGCACCCAGATCGCGCCCGACAACAAGGGCCAGCTATTCTGGTCTGTGACAGCATCAGGCGGAGACGTATGGGTGAAATTCGGGATCAATCCCATTGCTTCCGCTGGTGGCGATTGGCTCGTTTCGGACGGTCAAACGCGCGAGTGGACCGCCACGCCCCTTGAAAAGATCGCGGTGGTAGACGCATGAGCCGGTTAGCTCTTGGTTTGGGGCTTGGCATGTCGCGCCGCTCGAGCGGTGGCGGTCCCGGTACACTCACGTCCGAATTTGCCATAACAATTACCGCCGAAGGGCCTGCCCCGACCTATCTGGGACAGGGTGCTGTCGGCGCCAACACCTCAACAACCAGTGTCACGCCAGCATTGCCCGCCGGCATGCAGGCCAATGACATTATCGTCATTCAGGCATTGTGCCTCAATTCGAATACCGCCTTCGACGTTCCAACCGGCTATAGCGAAATCACACAATTTAATGTGGGCGCGCACCGCGTCGGCTGGTTTTGGAAGCGCCACACGGGATCGGAAGCAGCCCAAGCAGTTATCAACGCTGGGCGTACGTCGACAAACCTTCTCGCTGCGCAGGTTACGGCCCGTCGCGGTTGCATCACCACTGGCACCCCATACGAGGCGCTGGGTACGGTCTTGCAGGCCGCAGCGGCGGTTGTGACCGGCGTTGCCGTCACATCGCTAGGCTGGCGTCGCCTTGCCGAACAGAACATCATGCGGCTCGCTGCGAATACCGCGTCCGGAGCCTCCGTGCCATGGATTGAAAACCTTGATCAGGGCACGACAGGCGGCGGTGGTTGCCGCTTCTACATCGCGACACTGACGCAGGACTTCCCCGAAACCGCCCCAGCCGTTGATATCGCGGGCGCAAACGTGATCTATGGCGCGATCGGACTGGCTTGGAAGGGTGTTCCCCCAGAAATCACGATCTCGCCTGCGAAGGTCCAGAGGCGCGGCCTGTGGGTTTGGACCTACGTCCAGACCATCGCCTCGACCAGCCAAAAGAACATCCTTCTCAATGAGTGCATCAACAGCTCGATCACGGATCTGTATTGTTTCACGACTGCAGCGCTGGTTGAGGCCAATGCGGCGGCGATGCAGAGTTTTAACGCACAGGCCAATGCCCTTGGCATCCGCGTCTGGGGACTTGATGGCAACCGCGGGCATTTTTCCGATGTTGACGGTTATCAATTCCTGTTCGCCAACATCGATGCCGTCATCGCATTCAATCAGACCGCGACAGCGGCGCAGAAGTTCTACGGCTTCCATATTGACTGCGAACCGGCCGATCAGGAGGGATTCTTTACGTTTCACAACGGAATTGCCTCCTCTGCCCTCAGCACCGTCGGCGGTGGCGAGTGGAAGGCTACACAGGCGCTCGATCGAGAATATCTGATGCGCGATTGGGTTGAGATGCACAAGCAGTGCAAGGTGCGTTGCGCCAATGCCAACATGCTATTTGCGTCTGCCCTGCCCGTATGGTTCGATGATTATTTCGGGGAACCCATCACCTGCACCTATGATCATGGCGATGGTGCCGGCGCGATCACTCAGAACGTATTCTTGCACCTGGCCCGTTATACCGATGTCGCTGCGATTATGTCCTACACGACCACTGCACCCAATATCATCGATCGAGTTCGATATGAGGTGAACAAGGCGAACAATATAGTTCCGCCGGTGCAATTCGGCATGTCCATCGAGAGCGTGGTGGGCGTCGGTAGCGGCGTTTCTTACGGCGATACGGTCGGCAAGCAGACCAAAGCCGCTGCGCTCGCTGATCTCTCTACTGCAATCGCCATGTATTCCGGCGATCCGGCCGTCAACTGGTCAAATCTGCATGATTGGGAAGGGTGGAAGGCGATAAGCCCGGCGTCAGTCAATACAGCGACGCCTACGCCAACCGCACCTCCCAGCGCCGAAACGGTCTATCCGCTCCAATCGAAGAAAAGTCCGAGCAGCGCGATAACGCTGTCGGCCTCGACCATTTCAGAAGCAGCTGCCGTCAACGCCACTGTGGGAACGTTGAGTGGTGGCACGACGTACCGGCTGGTTTATGATCCCGGCCGGTGTTTCAAGATTGTCGGCGGGGAGCTGCGTGTTGCGCGCAGGCCAATACCTCCCGGCAGTTACGCGGTGCAGGTTTCATCGCCATAGCAAACACAGCCCGTCGCGGTAACAGCGGCGGGCTTTTTGCAGATTACCCGCTCAACCCCGACCCTTCTGCGCTGTTGGCAGACAGGATCAAGGCGATATCCTTAGACCCGCATGCAGAGCATTTGAGCTTGGGAACAAGATCATCCCTCATGGTGCTGTGATCGCGGCCTAGACGCTTTGCCAGCGCTTCCAGATCGAGCATGACGCAATGATGGCATTCGGGGTTATTGCAATAGGCCCGCAGATTATGTTCATTATCGATCAGGGAACCGATGGTGTCTAAATGGATTGTCATGCAACGGAGATAGGAACCGGCACGGGATTCGGCAATGGAAGACGAGAAGTGGTTTAAAGAAGTCACGGTAATGACCAGCACGCTCGGACGGATGCGTGTCGTCACATCAGCGCTTCAGGCGGCTGAGTTCCTGCTGACCGACTGGCCAATTGAGGAAGGCGAAGCGCTATCCGCTGCGAAATATGCCCTCCTGTCATGCCTTGAAGGCAAACTCTCTCCCGGATCGGCGCGGTTCGCGTTCATCCAGGCTGCGAAGGAAGCCAATATCTATGTCGATGCACCGGAGCGAGGACCGCCAACCGGCAAGCCGACGCGGTGGCATCGGAGCAAACCACGCCGCCGGGCGTGACCTATTTGCTGGTGCCGTTCTTCACGCTATCCTGAAAATGGTTAGGCAATGCACGGCCGCGCGAGTCGTCTTTCTCGATATCGTTATGCGGGTGCCAAGAACGGATACGATGATCGAGATCCTGTTCGCGCTGGCGAACCTCCGCCGCATGCTTCGGAAGCAGTGCAGATCCGTACAAGTGATTTTCAGGAGCCCACGGCTGGCCCGAAACCGCTTCCACAAGTTTGATCAGCTCATGCTGATACCGCATGTGCCGGACGTGAACGAAGCGGCTATAGCGATGCGCCGTGTCCGATCGGAACCAGACGAACCATGCGTCGTCTCCCACCGTATCGCCGCTGCTGTTTTTGAATTGCATCGTGGTGACCTCGATGCCGATATCTTCGAATGACGTGTGTCGGCCGACAGCACTGCCAAGCCAAAGCAGCCAATGCTTTTCAGGTTGCCGATCGTGCTGGTGCCATTTGAAGCCTGAAGCACTCAACCAGGCTTCGCTGATCAGTTCTTCAGTCATCCGGCGTTCCTCAACGGGTTAAGCGCAAGCGAAAGGTGCGTCAGTCCTTTTGCAGTGATGCGAGCTTGGGTATAAGTGCGCTCGTGCCCGTCCTCTCCGATCTTGACCGTCAACTTTGTCTCAAGATTTCCGGTCCTGATTTGAGAAGAGTGGGCGATAAGGACGCTGCTGCCCGTGCGACGATACACCCAGCCGTTCCTGACAAGCCAGTTCGTCAGATCCATTGGCCGCATCTGAAGGCTCTTGGCGGCATCGGTGACGCAAAGGCTTCCGTCGGCATTGGCGATGCGCTGCAGAGCGTCATGCGACGGCTGAAGCTGTTGCACCTTACCTTCTAGCGCGATGACCTTCTCGACGTTGTCCAAGAGCAGTGCGCGAAGATGAGCCGGATCATTGAGTGAGACTGATGGGTCTTTAGCGCGGCGTTCGCATTCGAGGAAATATTGCCGCGCTTCCTTGCCCTTGGCGCTACGCTCCACCATAGATATCTCTTTCGCCATATCGATCGAAATGACGTACTCCAAACTCGGCCGACCTTTTTCGGAACTTTCCGAATAAGTCACAAAATCGCTGTCGAGGGTGAAATTATATTGGACGATACGATCCTTGATCCAAGTTGAGAAATGATCCTTGTTGCCAAGGAAGGCATGCAAGTCACGGGCATTGACCGACTGAACGATATCGCCACCAATGGTGCGTTTAATAACTACCGGAAAAGATGTCATAGGATGATCCTTAGAACGGTTGATCAACATCCAATCGAGGATGCCTTTGCTTTTCTGGGCTATGGGCTATCCTCCCAACCATGCTGCGTTTCGATCCTTCCACGCGAGCAGCTCGACCTTGGCGTGGCCGATGGCGCCGGGATGGCACACACCGGTAAATTCGAGCGTTGCGGCGCTGGTCATCATCGCAAACTGGACGCGGTACCGAAGCACTTGACGAACGCGCAGCGTGCCGCGCTCGATGTCACGCTTAAGCGATGGACAGTACCGAAGGCTGGTCGCGGCGCATTCCTTGTGCAGCAGCGGCTCGACCTGCATCACGCAAAGCCCTTCTGCACCAGGTTGCGGCCGCGCGTGCGATAGTGAAACCTTGGTGCGCTGGTGAAGAGTTTTGCCGCAAAGATCGCACAATCCGTCAGCGATCACTTCGCGATGGCGCTGCATGTGCGGTTTTCCGAATTGCGGCTTGCCCTCTCCCGGCGCGACGGCGTTGCAAGCGGCTATCCTGCCCTCCGCATGCGGACATTTCGCAAGGTGCTGCGATTCTTCGGCCGACCACGAAACGGAGTACGGCACCGGCATGTTGCCGTAGCGAAGTTCTCGGGTCATTTAATCGGCTCCCGTTGGACCATCGAATCCGCCTGGGCGGTCATCGTGCTTTCCTGATCCATTGCATTCGAGACAAATGTGGGTGCCGTCCAGCACCGATCCTGTCCCGTCGCAAACGATGCAAGGTTCCGATGCCTGTGCGTGAGGTTGGGAAAGTGCACGTCCATCGGCCAGACCGCGACCATAACCCTTCTCTTCCTCGTTGATCAGCGCGCGGGCGTGGTCAGCGCGCATTCCATGCATCTCGCGATCCTTGTCACTATCCTCGGCACGATATCGTTCGATCTCGCGTTCCATCTCCCGTACGTCCGCAGCCGACATGCAGCAAATTGGCTCACAAACTTCGTGCGAACCAAAGTGATCGCGCGCCGCCGCAGGATCGGTGAACACTTCTTCGCAGTGGAAACAGCGCCACTCTTGGCTGGTGATGTGAGCGGCGAATGCCATGGCAATACACACGACAAGATCGTTGGGAATCGGAGTTCCATCGATCTTACGCACCCATTTTGCATTGTGCGGCTTTGCAGCCCACGTCGTATAACCCTGTTGCGCAATACTGATCGGATCGTTCATGGCGTGCTTTCCCCTTTGACGACGATCACGGTGCCGCATTTGTAATTCAGTTCGACGGGCTCTTGGTTCCAGACACGATCGAAGATGGATTCGAGGTCCGATTGCACGGCCGCAAGGGTCTGCTCTGTCACCTCAAGGCGTGCTTTGAGAACAGCGACCTCGATGCGCTGCCGCATGCGCTCGTCCCGGCCGTCCGGATGGTGGATGTTGCTGTGGCTCATGACAGTTCCCTTCAGTGGAGGCCAAAAGCGCGCATGTTGTTGGTGCGCTGGGATTTCGCTCGAACAGCGTCTTCACGCCATTTCAGTTGCTCGACCATGCCGGCGCTCTCGACAATCAAAGCCTGGACGTGTGCTTCGTAGCTATGCCCGCGAGTGACGGCACATTCGCCACCGCCAAGCTGACCATCGTCGCAACCGTGTTTGCTGCCAGTGTGAGCAGCCTGGTAAAGCGGACAGAACTGAACGTCGGAATGCGGGCATTTGGTCTTGGTCATGGGGTTTCCGCCTTCAGTTTTGCCCGGTGAATGTCGCCATCGTTGGCGACATAGAGTGGTGGTTTGCAGCCGTGTTCGCAGCGCAGCGCCTGCATTTTCTTGGCCGCTTCTGCCAGAGGTGTCGGAAGGTCGAAACCTTTGAACACATGGCCGCACGCGCCGCATCTGGCCCAGATTGCGCTGGTCATTCAGGCACACTGATCGACACCGATATCCGTTTGCGATTTTCGTCCACCTCGTCGCCATCTACGACCATTGGCACGCGCAGTTCCTGACCATCAACCGATACCGTAGGATGGTGCCAGCTGACGCCCAGCGGCACTCCGCGAAAGACGGCGGCTTTGCCGCAAATCGTGCAGTGGCCCGTAATGTCGACCATCTTGATTGTGTCGTCTTCGATGTTCGCGACGTTGACCTGAAACTGAAAATCAGGATGCGGGCATTGCGTGGAAGCGCTCATTGCTCCCACTCCCAAAAGCCCTGCATCCCCTTCGCTGGCACAAACGGCTCGAAGACCTTGATCTCCGATAGCGGCCAAGCGAAGTTCGAGTGCTGGTTGCGATCGCTGTCATTCAGCTTGCCGCCGAACTCATGCACGATATCGTTGCCGCCCTTGGCCTTGCCGATCTTCACGGTGCCGAGAATCGATGACAACGGAAGGATTCCCGGTGATGTGATTGCGCGCTCGAGGAGCGGCAACGCGATCTCCTTGTTCAAGCAGGTTGTCCAAGCCTGATCGGACGTAAGGCGCGTAATCAGGTCTGCGAGCTCGCCGCGCTTCATCGGCCGGGCACCTGCATGTATGGCGATGGTTGTTCCGATGATGACGTGAGGCACGGGCCAGCCGCGAAACTCGTAGGGCTTTGCGTTGGCCATGATGAGCGAGGCCCAAGGTTGCCAGATGGTGATTGCTTTCATTGCGATACTTTCGGAAATTGGGTGTGGGTGATGGCGTCGAGCAATTCGTGGACGCTGGTGCGGTGTGCTGGTTGAGCGCTAGGCGCGGGTTTTCGCGGGTCGAAACGTAATCGTTCCCATCGACCGGCGTTGGCGAGGACGCGTTTTTCGAATTCGCTATTGTTGACTAGGAGGTTTGCAATTCCTTCGGCCCACGTGTCGTAATCTGGCGGCCGCCGCCACATTTTCGTGCGCCTGTTTCCAATGCTTTTGAGGCATTCGGCACAAGCTGGCGAGTATTCAAACAATTCAAACACTTGGTCGTCTTCTTCATCAGCGCACGTCGTCACGCTCAGAAAATCCGGACATATGAACCGTTCAAAACCGCGAAGCTTATGCGAATAGCCGTGGTTACATCTAGCGATATCCCCGCAAAGGCAGCACACAAGGCCCAATTCTTCGCCGACGTGACGCACTGTGTCCCATGGCTGATAAAACTTGAGATAGCCTGCGAGGTGAACTTTATAGAGCGAATCTGGCACCGCGACTTCTCGGTCCCAAGTTGCCGCGGGATTTGCCTTGCGAAAAACGGGATCAAACAGCTTGTCCAGCGCGTCAATGATTTCCTGCCTGTCGGCGTGGACGAATTGACCGGCGGACAGGATGGCATCAACCATCTGAGATTGAGTATATATTTGTTCGTTGGACAAGCTGTTCATGGACTTAGGAAGAACCAAGCGGCATTGGAGCGCCGAGGAATGAATTGTGCGGCGCTTGGGACATTGGGGCAGCATGAAGCTTCAAATGCTTCTGGACTTCGATCTCCATGCGGACGGTTTCAACTATGCCGGTGGCAAGCTTAGCGACTGCATTCGCTCGAGTCGGATTGCTTGTCCCATTACGAATTGCGTCGATTTCATCAAAAATGGCGTCACGCAAACCGGCGGTCGTGCGCGAGATAGCGGGCTGTTCTGTTTTTGTAACGGCGGGAGTCGACATATCATTTCCTTTAAGAGCCCGTGAAATAGGTCGATGAGTTGGGCAAAGTCTCAGACCGTTCGTGATTGGTTGCGCGCACCTGGCTAGGTTTGTGGCACCTTCGGAAATGCATCGTGGGTCATGCCGTCGAGGTGACGGCCGGCGGCTTTCTTGCCGATGCGCTGAAAGGGCCAGCCGGATTCGATGCGTTCTCCGCCTGCAGTCAGTCGAATGCAGGTCGAACCGTCGATGGGCCAGTGACCATCGTTCGCCGCAAGCGGCTTCCATTCGCCCCATTGCTTGAACAAAAATGGGACATTGGCTTCTTTGCATTGATCGCGGATCATTCTGACCCAATCCGGATGCAGCGGCCGGGCATGGGGACCGCTTTCGCCGCCTACGATGATCCAGTCGAGTTTGCGCAAACCGTCCAGATGGTTGGTGAGGTACTTCGATCCGATCGGGTGCCACGTAGCCCAGCGGAACGATATCCCGCTCAAGAACGGCTCCATCGAGAGGAAGAGCACAGCAGGACGTGGTTCGACGGCCGTTAAGTGAATGACGCGCCGATCGGCTTCGGGCTGATCCTCCGTCGAGGTGCCAAGCCAAAC
Organism: Phyllobacterium sp. LjRoot231; assembly: GCF_964253365.1. Lineage (NCBI taxonomy): Bacteria > Pseudomonadati > Pseudomonadota > Alphaproteobacteria > Hyphomicrobiales > Phyllobacteriaceae > Phyllobacterium > Phyllobacterium sp. LjRoot231. The sequence goes on along the minus strand of NZ_CAXUQT020000001.1, from coordinate 1,579,725 downwards.
GTGCCCGCGTATCTCGTCCCAAAACGGTGGGAGCATCTTCTTGATGTTTTGCGGCCGTTTGGTCAGCAACTGCCAATCGAGCGCTGGTGTATCCCTGATCAGCTGCCACAGATCAGCCCGCCACGACGGATCGACGGCATTGTCGAACACATCCGCCAGTGAAGAGCAGAAAACGCGCTGGCGGCGTCCGTGGAGGCCGTAGAACTCTAGAGCGTCGCGTTGCCAGCGATGCGGTTTGCTCCAGTTGGATGCGGAAGTCCTGCGACGAGGCGCACCAGGCCCCCAATTCGTCGCGGTACCGCCTCCGAAGCGCTGGTTGCGCGCCTCGGCATAGCAATGGTCGCAGCCAGGTGAAACCTTCTGGCATCCTTCCCATGGGTTGAACGTATGGTCGCACCACTCAATCGCGCTGTTCTCAGCCATGTGGTTGCCCTCTTTCCCGCATTGATATGAACTGCCGCATTAGCTCCTCGGCGAGGTGCCGAATGAGGCTCGTATCTCCCCGTAATCCCTCTATCGCTTCGTACAGAACTCTGGCTGCGCCGCTCAACTCGTTGGGTCCAAGGGTGCCGTGCTCATTCGAAACGAAGCTGTTTTCCAACCGCGCCACTATCTCCGCAGTCATACTGCGATGATTGTCGGACGCCGATTTGTCGACTTTCGCCTTTAATTCTTCCGGTATACGGAGCCGGAAATGTAAATCTTCTCTAGCCATGTGATCCGATCTCGCTGCGCGCTAACTCGGTCAGAGCGGTAATCTTCGCGCGCTGGTTAGCGATATGAGTTTCAATTATCGGCCGGGCGAGTGACCAAGGGACATTGAACAGCTGGTGCCCGTTGTTTCCGCTCGGTACGCCAAGCTGCAGGCCGTCCTGCCGCCTTCCGAACGCATCGCGGATATCAGGCGTCTCGCGGCGGTTAATTTGTTCGGAGATATCGGCAAGAAGCTTTTCGGCGGTTTCAACCTCCCGATAAGCCAGAGCGATATCCATGGCGGTTTGCTTGCTGACGAGGCCCTTGGTGTCATCCATGAGGACTTGCCTCCAGCCACGCCTTAGCCTCGGCCAGCTCGCGCTCGTAGCGCTCCTGATCGATGACGATGATGCGGGAGTAGTCGATGTAGAAGGAGGAGACGGTCTGCTTGGCGCACCACGCCACCCAGAACGAACTCAACTTCTGGAAGCCAACAAGCTCGTTGAACGCGTCCTCATGGTGGTTGTCGCTCATGTAGGATTCGATCACGCCTTCGATATCTAGATCAAAGCCGTGCCGTGTGGTGGTAAAACACCACGCCGGCAGGTTCGGCTCGCCATCGATCACAACGTCGTCGCCGAGACGTTCGAGCATTTCCTGCACGTCGGTAAAGTAATCACCGCCTTCCAGCGTGACCATGTTGTCATCTTCCGGAACGACGGTGGCCTTAACAAAGCGGCTTAGGTCGTAGCGCTTGGCATTGACTTCTTTGTACTCGGCGCTTTGCAGCGTCATTGAGTTTTGAGCATGCTCCATTGTCGTGAATATCTGGTCGCCGCTACCGGTGGCCCAACAGTTCGGGTTTTCGGGGTTGGCCTTAACGAGAAGCGGCAGCGGCTTCGTAGCGTCGTGATCCGCTGGTATGGCGATGCGAAGGCGCTGAAGGTCGAGATCGATTTCGCTGGTCATTGGACAGTACGCTCCGCTGGAAAGTATTCCTCGTTGCGCGTCTCTCCGAAGCAATAGTTGTGACCATGCAGGCCGTGCTTGCCCATCCACACCCACAGCGCGTCGGCGAGCATCTTTTCAAGTTCCGCCTTCTGTGCCGACTCAGCGTGGATCATGGAGCCGTCCTCGCCCCAAGACTCCTCATTGTGTTCTTCGTACTGCTCAAGCACGTTGTCAGCGTCGAAGATGTTCGTTGTCGGTACCTTCTTGTTGGCCTCGATGATGGTGAAGCCATGAACGTGCGCGTCGTCGGCGCGAGCGGCCGCGATCGCAGCTTCCCTGGTGGACACATCCACGACGGAATAGCTTTCCGGTTCGGCTCCATGCGCCCAATACCAGAGGAAAGGATTTGTCATGCTGGGGATTCCTTCGATGCGAGGTGTTTTGCAAGCTCGGCCTTGCCGAGGGCTGTGAGGTGGATTTGGTGCGTTAAATCAACGTCGGGAATATCGCGGCCGTCGCCCCTGTCGGATGGAACGGTCACGGCAAGTGGCACGGCCATAAGAAGGCCGCGACGGAGGAGAAGATCGCAGTCCTCGCCGTCGCAAACGTGGTTATTGCTCGGCGCAAGATGGACAAGCGGCCACATGTTGGAGCCAGCGGCAAAGCCCGTGAACGGAGCTTCCTTCAGGCAGGCGATCTGCTCGGCGGTCAGTTCGGTCATCGTGCGCTACTCCTCGCCTTGCAACGCTCGACCACGACGGCAACATCCGTCACGACCATTTCGAACCGCGGGCTTTTGGGACAGGCTGCGATGGCCGCGTATTCCGATCGGATGGTCCGGACGTGCGCGCCGACGCGGTGCTGATTGATCCCGAGTGAATTAGAGCACTCAATGTTCGTGGCGCAGGGGTATGCCTTGAAGAACGCGCGCACCGCTGCGAGGTTTTGTCGGCCGAGTTGGATTTGCTTATGGTTCATGCCGGATCTGGCTCCGTAGCTGCTGCTGGCCACGTTTCGTCACCACGCAGGCGCTTTGCCTCAACGGCAGCAAGGTAGCTGCCATGAGCGTCTTTCTCCGGATCGTAGTCGTCGCCGGGTTGCGCTGGTGTCTGCGCGATCGTCAGCGCGCCATTGGAATGCGTCGCGGTGATCGTGAAAACCATGTCAGGAAACGTTTCCCGCAAAGCGGAAATGCGAAGGTTCATTTCAGCGTGCAAGTCCGTCATGGGTGGCTCCTTAGCCAGCAGGCGACGCAGCCGACCATCAGCGCCAGGGCAACGATGGCGATGTAGGCGATCGTGGTGTGGTTGCTGGTTTCAAGATCGACGTCGCGATCCTCCCACGCGGACATTTCCGCGTAGGCTTTGTCGGTAAAGCGATTGAGATCATCGCGGGCGCGGTTGTCGTTCATGCCGAAACCCTCACGCTTGCCAGCCTGACGAACTCACCAAACTTCAGGCTCGGGTAGCAGTCGGCGATGTTTAGATAACGCTGGTATCGCGCTTGAGCCCGAGACGTGGCCGGGATCGTTTCGCTGTAGCCGTTGAACTCGACCTCAAACGCACGCCACGGCTTGCCCATGTGCACGGACTGCTTGTCGAGGTGGTCCTTCAGGGCATTGCGACCAGCGTCAGTTACGGCAAAGTAAGCCATGTCGCCGCGCTGCCCGACCTTCTCCCAGTAGGGAGAGGCGGCGAACTCCTTGGCGTCCTGGCTGTCTTCGCTCGTAGCGAAGTAGTTGCGATGACTCTCGCGCAACGGGCTAACAGGTCTACCGAGCGCGTGGTCAATGTGGTCAAAAGCCTTGTGCTCAAGATAGCGATTGACGCTGACGTTCATCAGTAGTCACCGATGTTAGTAGACACGTGATCTTCGTCCACGATGAAGGTGGAGCCGCTGCAATAGGCGGCAAATATCAGCTTCTGCCAGCTGCGCCACGGTCCCAATTTGATTGAGGTTTTCGCGTCCATGCCTTCGATGGTGAGCGATGAGAATTTCCCTTCGGGGGTGACAGTGATCTGCACGGCGCACGCTTTCGGCTGAACCCTTTCTTCCTCGTCGAGATACACTTTGAGGTAACCCTGCAAGACCGAGGAGTCGGGATAGGCTTCCTCAACGAGGCACGTCACGCTGGCGCCGTAGCGGCCTGCCGAGTTTTCCTCGACATACTTGACCATGGTCTCGACGACCTGCGAGAGTTTCAGCTCTTTCGGCGCGATAGAGAGGATCTCGGCCATTTCCTCTGAAATCTTCGCGTTGATAAGGCCTGACAGCGTTTCGTCCATCTTGGCGCGAAGTAGTGCCATGACCATATTGCCGTAGGCCGGAACGTCGAGCTTGTATTGGCCAATATCGAGCGCCTTCTGAACAACCTGCTCGATCTGCTTGTTGACGCTACCGTAGGATCGGAAGGCGTCATTTACTGCGCCTTCGATAGCCTCTCCGATCTTCTTCTCAACGTGCGCGCGGAGCTTGTCTTCGCTGGTTTGGCGATGAACCTCCGCAATGATGAATTCTGCGAGCTGGGACGGTGCCGCAGGTGTGTTTTCGATATCGGTCATATTCCAGTGTCCTTTCTGGGTGGGTTGTGAATGATCTTTTGGACGCGTGCTGTTTCCCGCTCGCGCATTTCTTCGGTGTCCCAGCCTTCCTCGGCCTCGATCTTCTGAATGATCGCGTTTGCAAGGCGCTCCGCTGCCCTCATGATCTCCGCGCGACGCTCGTTGCGACGCTTGAGGATCCGCGAGCCGTTGGGGTTTAAGATCGGATGATATTCGGCACCGGCATCTGCGACCTGGCGCGCGTCGAAGCGCTCGAAATGCGGGATGCGATACGCTAGCTCCCAGCTGCCATGGTTGGTCAGATCCCGCACCATCAGATTGAGCTCGGCACCACGGGTGTAAGGCGTGGCGTCCTGGCCAACCGGCATTGCTGCAATGTTCCCTTCAAAGCGGGAAGGTGCGCGTGCTGGCGTACGGCCGGAAAACTCGCGGTTGACCGCAGCGTCCACTTTATCCAAGTCGACATGCGGCTTGCCTACCTCAAAGCCTTCGATCCAGCGGCGCACAGCTTCCGCGCCGTAGCTCGAAACCGTCATACCCATGATCATCAAGCCGCGCGGTTGTTCTGCAGTTTCGGGATGCTTGCGCAAATCCGAACTCATGGAGGTGGTGGCGCCGATCAAAGCGCCACGCTTGACGTAATCAAGCGCGCGTTCCTTGCACCAGATCATGTGATCCTCGGCGGTGCGCTTTGGCGTCTTGGGGTGGATATCCAGCTCTGCCCGGCCTTCGCTGGTCAGGTAGAGCGTGTCACTGTGCCCATTCACGCCGACATACTTCGGGAATAGCTCGCGGGGCAGTGATTTACCGAGCGGTCCCATGTCTTCGATCATGCTGCGCTCGGTTGCCTTACCGCCGGCATCGAAGATGTATTTCAGCGCCTGGAGTGCCTTGGGGGAAATGCTCATACCTCAAGCACCTTTGCGCGGCGATCGGACTGCCACTGCTTGATCAGGGGCACCAGCTCGTTGATGTGGAACCAGCCCTTGCCTTTGAGCGCTTCGACTTCGGCGTCACACGTCGCGAGGTCAGTCGCGACCTCCTCCGGACGCATGGTCAGCAGCTCGGTGTAGCCGTTTTCATCGACGGCGGTGTCCAGCGAGGCGCGCAGCACTTCGTGCAGAGGGCGGGTCAATGGCTCATCCTCGTAACCAACTTGCCCTGGTCGTCGTAGATGAACGCGAGATAGCCTAGCTCGTACTCATCGGTGCCAGCCCGGCGAGCGACTTCGAGATCTTCGAAGATTTCGTTGCGCATTTCGGTAGCCGGCACCCTGTCTGGTCCACGGATACTCCATGTGAAGGTTTTCAGACGGTATTGCCCGAACGGCGCCATGTCCGCGACGTTGATCGCGGCGGATGCAGACGTGAGTTCGTTGATGACGTGCCCGGTATCGTCAGTGATCGTGACCCGTTGAAAGCCTTCCTCGATGAGTATCAGCGCATGGTGGCGCGCGGCATGCACATCGGAAAAATCTACAATGGATATTTGTTCAGCCATTGGATCGCCGTCTGGAGAGGCTTTGCGCCCATTCACCAGAAACTCGCCGGGGCGGGCCTTTTTTCCCCAAAGGCTCGTCTTGCCAATACCAAGCTGCCGTCCGTTGATTGACTCGGTGCGCACGATTGGACCGGGCTGCATGGCGCGTTTCTCTTCGTCCGTCCAATTAAGCGCGGCGGCGTCCAGCTTGCCGGTATCTTCAAGCCCCAGCTTGACGGCGCGTTCTTTCTTGAACCGCTCAAGGCGGTCAAAGTCTATGCGTCCGTGAGCGCGAGTTAGATAGGCGACCAGATCATCACCGCTGGAGAACGCGGCCATCGTTTGTGGTATCAGATGTGGTGGCGCGTCCTCGGTGATTATCCACCCGCCATTATCGGCAGGGATGACATGGTAACCGTTTGCGAAATCGAGATGCTTTGCGGAGGTCAAAATGCACCCCCAGCCGACAGGCCATAAACAGGCTGTTTAAGGGAGCTTGCACGCAACTTGCACGCAGATGTCGCTTTGTTCCCGCAACGTTTCCCATCAGTTCCCCATAGACCCACATAGGATAAGCACCGAATCCCATAGGTTCTACATAGGTTTTTGGAATTACCCCCTGCGTTGACATCGTAGGGGTCACAGGTTCAATCCCTGTCACGCCCACCATCTGAACCGAAGCACGTCTCGGTAGTGGCAGGCAGTTCCTGGACGAGAACCCGACAATAAAGGTCCGGCTCAGCCGTGAAGGTTTCAGAACCTCGTGGGGAATCTTTCTGCGCCACGTCATCGGGGCACGATCGTGCGCCTTTCCTGAGATGCGTGCGCAAACTGCTTTCTACAATTCAGTTTGGTTTGATCGTGTGAAGCGCACCCCGCCCGATGCAAACTTCGTTTGTGTGACAAGACCTTACCCTACATCCCGTAGGACGGCGAGTGCGGAAAAGATTTCGGCTGACCTTTCGACTTCGGACGGCGGTCGTCGCTTCGTCCCTTGGACGAGACTTGCTCCAACGAGGCGCCGCCTCCAAGTGGCATGCGAACGTTTTCGATGATAGATTCCTATCCCGGCGATGACGTAATGAAGGACATCCCGAAGAATTGTGGCATTGCCACACCGCACTGGAAGATGCGGCCGATGGGCTAATAATTGCCGTCTCCATATGAAGGCTTTCGCAATTACTCACGATTCCGGTCTGGTTCGCCCCCGGAAATCAAACCAAAGTATGAGTCTATCAAACCAGCGCATTATTTCCCCGCACGTTAGTATGGTGGAGTATCCATGGATGCCTCGCTACTGTCTGGGGAACGACAAACGTGCCGAAGCAGAAGCAGAAGCCGATTCCGCCTCAGACGAAGGATTAAAGTTATGGAGAAGCAGGATACGATTTGGGTCATGCTGTTTCTGGTGGGTTCTGCTACCATCGTGACCCTCGCATTTACCACCGGCGATATATTCGCCCTGTATTGAGCCTATCAGACTGCATCATTGTCGATCAACCAAACCAGCAGCAGTTAATGGTTTTCCATACTATGGATTAATTCGCTCTGCGGGCTGACGATTCCATCCATTTAGACTGTAAATTTTGCCATATTTGACCGATTATAGAAATAAATCACAAAAACATAAGCGTATATAAAATATATATATTATTATAATTGCGACAAATACCGAATTATTTTCTTTTAATCACCAAAATATTACTTTCTAGCATCTAGAAATTGCGCGAGATTATTTATAAATAGATTGGTAGATCGGGAACCGCCGACGCTGGAAAATATCCAGCGTGACACGACGGAACTGGACGGTCTTACAGCAGGAGGGCGACAACCTCACCCTCAATACTTCTGGAGGCGCCAAAAATGCGCTCTTTAATAGTTAGGACGGCACTGACCGCCTTGTTTATTTCCACTCCATTTGCAACCGCATTTGCCGCTTCACACGGCGGTGGCGCGGGCGCATTCCACGCCTTCCACACGGGTCGATCCGTTAGCAATGGTAGTCAAAATTCCAATCGTATGGTTACCACCAGCCCGTCCTTTCAATCCGGGAGCCGTATGGACATGAATTCAGTTAGCCAAGCAACAGCCACTCCGGGAAATACAGATATCAAAGTACGATAGACCATGCGTTGAAACTAACCCAGCTTGACTGATGCCAAGCACGGAAGAGTACCTGTTCACGACGATGAGACACGGCAACAGTTGAGCACGAAATCGCCCCCGGGACGTCCCGGGGGCGATTTCCTGAGCGTGTGCCGTCTTGGCGGTATTGCGCATCGGGTAGGCGCGTTCGGTTTGCCGTGAGCGTGCCATCCATCACGATCTTATGACCGCCTGCCTCGCTTGTAGTGGCAGACGCGCACGCCTACCTTGTTCCTGGCATTGCCCCGTCACCGATTAGGTGTAGCCTCCAGAACAATTCCAACCCTTCGGCGGAGATTCGAGATGCAGCTTGGTATGATTGGACTGGGGCGTATGGGCAGCAATATGGCACAGCGCCTGATGAAGCATGGTCACGACTGTGTCGTGCACGATACCCGCGCCGAGAGCATGGTGGAGTTGCAGGGCCTCGGCGCCAAGGGCAGCACATCGCTGCAGGAGTTCGTCTCGATGCTGGCAAAGCCCCGCGCTGTCTGGCTTATGCTCCCCGCCGCGGTGGTTGACAAGGTGCTGGCGCAATTGGTGCCTTTGCTCGACAAGGACGATAGCATTATCGACGGCGGCAATTCCTATTACCATGATGACATACGCCGCAGCGGCGAGCTTAAATCGCACGGCATCCACTATGTCGATGTCGGCACGAGCGGCGGTATTTTTGGCTTCGAGCGCGGCTATTGCCTGATGATCGGCGGCGAAAAGGATACCGTCCAGCATCTCTCTCCGATTTTTGCCGCTCTTGCGCCGGGCAAGGGCAACGTATCCGAGACACCCAGCCGTCTGGAGAACCCGGTCGCCGGCAGCACAGCCGAACAGGGTTACCTGCATTGCGGACCACATGGTGCCGGACATTTCGTCAAAATGGTCCATAACGGCATCGAATACGGGCTCATGGCTGCCTATGCGGAAGGCCTGAACATTCTGCGCAATGCCGATATCGGCCTGCGCTCGCATGAGGTGGATGCGGAGACGACGCCGCTGCAGCATCCAGAACATTACCAGTACGATTTCAACCTGCCCGACGTCGCTGAGGTATGGCGGCGCGGTAGCGTGATCAGTTCCTGGCTTCTCGACCTGACAGCCGATGCCTTGCATGGTGATCCGGCGCTGGCGAGCTATGAGGGGCACGTTTCCGACTCGGGCGAAGGCCGCTGGACCGTCATGGCTGCGATCGATGAGGCCGTACCGACGCCCGTACTTAGCGCTGCGTTGCAGGAGCGCTTCTCGTCGCGCGGCAATGCCGACTTCGCCAACAAGATCCTGTCCGCCATGCGACGTGAATTTGGCGGGCACGTGGAAAAACAGGCGCCGAAATCGGCAGGGTAATCCCACCCGCCGGACGCCTGTGCTTACAGGAGTGAAAATCATGGATATGAAAATGTTAAGAAGGAGCCTTCCCGCACTCGTCCTCGGCGCTGCTGTGGCGGTATCGCTGCCCTTGCAGGCCAGTGCTGACAGCACTGCGAAAAAGGCTCAGTCAACCATGATGAAGGCATCCAACCGGGTCAATGTGCGCGGGACGGTCGAGAGTTTTAACGACACGTCGCTCGTGGTCAAGACCCGCGAAGGATCGGATGCAACCGTCACGCTGAGTGATGGCTGGGTTGTCGGCGGCGTCGCCAAGGCGTCGCTCGATGACATCAAGAAGGGCGATTTCGTCGGGATAACCAACGTGCCGAAAAGCGATGGGGGCAACAGCGCGCTTGAAGTGGTGATCTTCCCCGCCGCCCTCAAAGGCACTGGTGAAGGTGATCGGCCATGGGACCTGAAGCCGAACAGCAGCATGACCAATGCCACTGTCGCCGACGCAGTCAAGGATGTTGACGGCCGCACACTGACGGTCACTTATCGCGGCGGGGAAAAGAAGATTGCAGTTCCCGACGGCACGCCGATTGTCACCCTTGCAAAGGCCACAAAGGACGATTTGAAGCCGGGTACAACCGTCTTCGTCTCCGCCGATAAGGGCAGCAACGGCACCCTCACCTCGAAACGCGTCATCGTCGGCACGAATGGCGTCGTTCCACCCATGTAATCACAAGCCAATATCCCGGAAACAGTGCTGTTTCCGGGATATTGTTATGCCTCAATGCTGCGCGCCAACCTCGCTGTCGAGATGCGCCATCTGGGCTTCGGCATAACGCGTCCCGGCAGCAGCGCCTTTCGGGACGGCATTTTCGATGGCGCTCAGGTCGTCGCTCGTAAGGTCGACGTCGAGTGCGCCAAGCGCTTCGCTTAACCGGTCACGCCGTCGCGCACCGACCAGCGGTATGATGTCCTCGCCCTGCGCTGCGACCCAGGCAATGGCGATCTGCGCGACCGTCACGCCCTTGCGGGCGGCAATCTTTTGCAAAGCTTCGACCAGAGCCAGGTTCTTGTCGACATTGTCGCCCTGGAAGCGCGGGCTATGCGTGCGAAAATCGCCCGGATCCGTATTATTCTTCTTCCAGTACCCGCTGATGAGACCGCGTGAAAGCACGCCGTAGGCAGTGATTCCGATCCCGAGTTCGCGGCAGGTCTGGAGAATGCCGTCTTCGATGCCGCGCGAAATCAGCGAGTACTCGATCTGCAGGTCGACGATCGGATGCACGGCTGCGGCTTTCCTGATCGTTGCCGAACCAACCTCGGACAGGCCGATATGCTTGACGTAACCAGCCTTGACCATGTCGGCGATCGCGCCAACGGTATCTTCGATCGGCACATTGGGATCCAGCCGCGCCGGCCGATATATGTCGATATAGTCGACACCCAGGCGTTGCAGCGAATAGGCGAGAAAGTTCTTGGTCGCTTGCGGCCTCGCATCAAAGCCGGACCAACCGCCCGCGGGGTCGCGAAGCCCGCCATATTTAACGCTGATGATCACGTCTTCACGCTTCTTGCCCTTCAAGGCCTCCGCAATCAGCATTTCATTGTGGCCTTGACCATAGAAATCGCCGGTGTCGAGGAGATTGATCCCGGCATCAAGCGAAGCATGAATGGTGGCGATGCTTTCCGCGCGATCGGAGGGGCCATACATACCCGACATGCCCATGCAGCCGAGACCGATTTCGGAAACGCGCGGCCCGGTTTTTCCAAGTTGACGATATTGCATATTCTAACTCCGTATATTCCCAACGTTCCCGATCAATATAAAACAACTATGTTTGTGCGATAATCCCGTCTATTATGTACGGGTTGTTCGGGAAAATGCACAATGAACGAGCCTGATCTGTCCGACCTTGGTGCTTTGGTAGCTGTCGCACAGGCGCGCAGCTTTCGCGCGGCCGCCACGCTTCGCGGCGTCTCGGCATCTTCCTTGAGCGAGGCCATCCGCCGGCTGGAAGCGCGGGTAGGCGTGCGGCTTCTCAACCGGACGACACGCAGCGTCACGCCCACAGAGGCCGGCACCCAGTTGCTCGAACGCCTCAATCCTGCGCTCGGGGAAATTGCCGGAGCGCTCGACGCGCTCAACAGCTTTCGCGACAGCCCTACCGGAACGCTCAAGCTCAATGTGCCGATCATCGTGGCGCAAAAGATCCTGCCACCGATCATCAACCGGTTCCTTACCGCATATCCCGGAATCACACTGGAAATTTCGGCAATCGATACTTTCATCGATGTACTGGCGGCGGGCTTCGATGCAGGGATCCGCTACGATGAGAGCATCGAGCGCGACATGATTGCGATTCCCATAGGGCCCCGCACCCAGCGCTTCATGGTTGCGGCGGCACCATCGTACTTGGCGAAAAACGGCAAGCCCGAGCATCCGCGCGATCTGGTCGATCACGCGTGCATTCGCCACCGCTTTGCCAGTGGCGTCATTCCAAGCTGGGACTTCGAGCGAAATGGCAAGCTGATAAAAATTATGCCGAAAGGCCCGCTGATTGCCTCGACCGCGGAAATCGGCATCGGCGCCGCCATCGCCGGTATCGGGCTGGTCCATACGTTTGAGGAATATCTCAGTCCGGCAATCGCCTGCGGCGAGCTCGTCCCGGTGCTTGGCGCCTGGTGGCAAAATTTTACCGGTCCACGCCTCTACTACCCCAGCCGCGCGCATATGCCCGTACCGCTACGGACCTTCGTCGATTTCATCAAAAGCGCCGAGGAGCGCACTCAACTTCGAGCCTAGCTCTCTTGCATCCGTCGCGTTGCTATGCCATGACGCGCGCTCCCTATTCGAGGGCGCATCGCGCCGCCTTTGCAGGCAAATTCTCGATCTCTGAAATTCGCTGGACGAAAGGAGCGCTGTAATGGCTCAGGCGCTGGGTTTCGACTTTGGCACGACAAACACGGTTATGGCGCTCGCCGATGGAGCGACCACGCGTTCCCTGGCTTTCACCAGCGCATCCGGTACCGCCGACAGCATGCGCACAGCCTTGTCTTTCATGAAGGATCCCCTCGCCGGCGCTTCAGCTTTGAAGGTTGAGGCCGGACACGCCGCGATCCGCCAGTTCATCGATCACCCAGGCGAATGCCGTTTCCTGCAATCAATCAAGACGTTTGCTGCAAGTGCCTTGTTCCAGGGCACTCTGATCTTTGCCAAGCGCCAGACCTTCGAAGACCTGATGGAGATCTTCCTGCGGCGCCTCAAGGTCTATGCGGACGACAACTGGCCGTCGGACATCACACGTGTGGTCACCGGGCGCCCGGTACATTTCGCCGGGGCCAGTCCAGATCCGGCATTGGCGACGGAACGTTACAATGAAGCACTGTCGCGCTTCGGTTTTCCGGAAATCCACTTCGTCTACGAGCCAGTCGCTGCAGCTTTCTATTTCGCGCAAAATCTCAAATCCGACGCCACGGTTCTGGTAGCCGATTTTGGCGGCGGCACGACCGATTATTCGATCATCCGCTTCGAGACTTCCAGCGGCAAGCTCAGCGCGACACCGATCGGTCATTCGGGTGTCGGTGTTGCCGGAGATCATTTCGATTATCGCATGATCGATCAGATTGTCGCGCCGCAGATCGGTAAAGGCGGTTTCTTCAGGAGTTTCGACAAGACGCTTGAGGTTCCCGCCTCCTGGTACGCCAATTTCGGCCGCTGGAACCAACTTTCGATCTTCAAGACCTCCCGCGAATTTGCAGCGTTGAAGAAACTCGTCCGCGACAGCCTCGAGCCGGAAAAACTGGAGACCTTTGTCGACCTGGTCGATCACGACGAAGGTTACCCGCTCTATCAGGCCGTGTCCGCAACGAAGATTGCGCTTTCATCGGCGGATGAAGCGGAGTTCGACTTTGCGCCGCTTGGGCGCGGCGGCCGCAAGACCATCCGCCGATCTGATTTTGAAAACTGGATCGCCAGCGATCTGGCACGCATCGAAAGTGCCCTCGACGACGTGCTGGAGAAGACAAAAACGGCGCCTGCACAAATCGACAAGATATTCCTCACTGGCGGAACATCATTCGTCCCGGCCGTCCGCCGCATCTTCACCGAGCGCTTCGACCGCGACCGTATAGAGAGCGGCGGCGAACTGCTCTCCATCGCCCATGGCCTTGCCCTTATCGGCGAGCGTGACGACATCCGGCAGTGGACCGCCTAGGGTCAAATTCCTTGAGGGATGACAATCCGGCCGCAACGGTCTATCCAACAGCTTTGAAAATGCATTCGGAAACGGGATTATGAAAGAAGCGATCACGCTCAAGCAATTGACGGCAGCAATCGGAACCGAAATTGGTTGTTCGGAGTGGCGCGTTGTCAGTCAACAGATGATCAATCAGTTCGCCGATGCGACCGATGATCATCAATTCATTCATACCGATCCTGAGCGCGCGGCGGAAACTCCCTTTGGCGGCACCATTGCGCATGGTTTTCTGACCATCTCGCTCCTGTCGACACTGGCTTATGAGGCGCTCCCCATGATCGAAGGCGCGACGATGGGCATTAATTACGGTTTCGACAAAGTCCGCTTCATGGCACCGGTCAAATCCGGCAAGCGGGTGCGGGCTCGCTTCAAGCTCGTCGACGCAGATATTCGCCCGTCCGGCCGTGTCCTCAACAATTACGAAGTAACGCTGGAAATCGAAAACTCGCTCAAGCCCGCGCTCGTCGCCAATTGGCTCACCATTGCGGTACTTGAACATCCGCCGGAAATGGATTGAGACCCTCTGCCTCAGGCCGGCTGAACCAGGCTTCCAGCCTCTTCAAGCGGCGCGGCGCTGTTCCCATAGATCGTCACCAGATCCCTGAAGGCAAAAGGGCCCTGAACAAACATTCCCATATCGTAGGGATTGCGGATTTGTGCGCCCTTCAAAAACAGCAGATGCATCTTGAAAAAGTTCTTCTTCGCCCGTGCATAGCGGGTGGCGCTGTGAATATGTTTGAAACGAATCTGCCGGATAACGAGTTCGTTGAGGGGCTTGATGCCGAGCGCCTTCACAGGATCTGATTTATAAAAATGAATAATATCCGTGATGGTCTGGAATTCCGCCCATAAAACCGGAGTCTCCTGGCAGATAACCCGCACATCCTCTCGCAAACCGGCGGCTCGCGGATGAAACGCGATCATCAACAGGCATGAGCCTGCCGCCAGCAATGACACGGGCTTTTGTTTTAGAAGTTCCGGATTGCTACGCCAGACATCGGCGATGGCTTCCACAGCCGGAACTGTCCCAAGGCTGTGCCCAACAATCACAACCTCATCGGCATCGCTAGTTCGCAATTTTTGCGCGAGATGTTCTGCAAAGTCCCGCCTACGTTGCAACAAGCTCGGGTTGCGGTGGTGAATACGATCGGATGCGGCTGTCCAATCATCAAGCAGGTACGAAAAAAACACTTTATCGCCCGGCCAGCGAACGAGCAGGCGGCCAAGCACCAATGCCAACGGGATCGTCCAGAAGAGATGGAAAGCGCTGTGACCGGCGAATAGCGGAAAAAGACCAACGCCGATCGTGACCAAAGTGATGAAACAGGCGAGGGTAAACGGCCACATGAAGAAAATGCAGAAGCGCCAGCTGGTGCGAAGATAGCGCCAGAATGTGCCCGTCAGCAATATATCAAGAAACGCCATGAGCCCTGTCGCGAAGCGTGTGGCGACGTTACGAGCTGCATAGGTATCGAAAATATCGGCCGTACCATATTGGCAGAATTCCGTTTCGGTCTGCCAGTTCGCTCCAGTGGTTTCGATTTGCATGGAAGCGATGTTCTGCCCTTCGGCTGCCATCGGTCCGGCTTGGGTTTTGGCATGCCAGAGCCGGTTGAAGTCGGCGGAGCTGTTCAGGTAGCGGCCGCGTACGGCATCGGGATGCAACCCTTCATAACCGGTAAAATTGATAACCAAACGCTTTTTGACAGCCATTTCGCTTCTCTATGCAAAGAGACTACGCGAATCGGCAGTCACCGGCATCTCATTTGGGGCAAACGGCGGCGCAATTGTGGTTGGCCGTTCGAAGTTGAGCGCCACTAACATAAAATTGCTGCGGTTTGTACTGCCCTGCCCCAGTTATCTTCCGTGAAGGAATCCGCAAAATTGGGGATGAGTTTTAGTACGTTTACTAGATCCTTTTGAGAGTTTAACAAGGGCTACATCCAAGATCTCCCGCATAGGTTGTGTTGTCCGGATGGCAATGCTGCTGTGCGTGGTTCGACGGGGCTCACCATGAGGGAGGTGGGTTGATGGCAAGGAGCCAAGATTTGCATGGCAAAGAGTCAAGAGTTACGACAACGATCCCAGATTTGCGAGGTTGGCGACTATCCATGCAATCCTCAATTTCCCTCATGGTGAGCCTGTCGAACCACGCACAGCAGCATTGCCATCCGGCAAATCAGCACCCTTAAAAACGACCCGATCAAAAATAATCGTGGCTGTTTATCCACGTCCTCCAAACCTCGGTTATTCTAACCTGGTCCTTTCCATGGGGAACTGCTTCCGGAGCCGTTCGAAGTGGGGAGAGGATCGGCGCCTCCGATGGCGGGTAACGGGCCCGTCGTCCGGGGAAGTTCTGTCCAAGGGTTCCCCTGCCGGTACTAAGGCCGGTGCGTGCTGGACGAGCACTGTGAGGGCGGCAGATTGGCTGGGCGCAGTCCTGGCCGCTGGCGTTTCCGACGCGGAACGGACGGGATCAAAAAACGCCGGACGGGCGGTCTTCGGATCGCATTACTTATCTACCAAGACGCGCTTCGACGACCGCCCGTCTTTCCCACCACCAATCAATGGCCAGACGCGAAAGCGGGCGTGGCAAAGGGCAAGCACACCCGGTTCTTTGACATCGAGAGAAAAGCGAAGAATGCTCTAGATAGCAACGTCCCGTGCGGATTCCTGCAAAAATGCGTAAGCGTAGCTGGAGAACGACCGCCAGCATTCAACACGAAAACTGTTTTCGCCGGTGCGCCACAAGACGATCTCGATCTTGCCGAGAACAGTCCGGGATGCGGCTCCTACGGGAAAAGCCTTGAGCGACAGATCCTGCGGACACCCCCCATTGACGACCGCATCGGCGCCCTTGCCAACCACAATAATTCCCACGTTGCGATGCGAAACATCGACCGCCGAATGCAGCACCTTTACCTTGGCAAGATCAGCAACAAGGCTGCTGTCTGCAGTGTCGATGATCAACCATTCATCGGGGCCAAGCCATAGCGCCGTGCGGCTGCCGCTGGAAGCAGTTGTCTTCGGCTTCATCGGCAAGGCCAAACCCAACACCTTGGACAGTGCCGGGACCGCATCAGCCTTGGCGCGGAGTGAAACGCGGGTCGCGTTGTCAGCCAGGGTGACCGATACGGATGCGACGTCTGAACGGCCCGCTTGCAGCGGATGCAACCTTCTTGCCTGGATAATCTCAACCATTCAAACGCTCTCCTTTTTCATCGAAGAAAACCGTTCCGGTGACTTCCACTTCGATCACTCCATTCGGCATTGGTACGTACAGCGTCTCGCCAAGGCGTTTCGTCCCGTCGATCACCAGCGCCAGAGCGATGGAGCATCCGCAATTTTCCGACCAATAGGACGATGTCACATGACCGATCATGGTCATTGGCACCGGCTGGTTCGGGTTGGCGACAATCTGCGCACCCTCTTCCAGCACTGTTGTCGGATCAACCGTCTTCAGTCCCACAAGCTGTTTACGGCCATTGGCCACCAGATCCCGGCGCAAAAGACCGCGGATACCGACATAATCCGTCTTGTTCTTGCCGATGGCCCAGGTCAGCCCCGCATCCTGTGGGGTCACGGTTCCATCTGTGTCCTGGCCGACGATGATATAGCCCTTCTCGGCGCGCAGAATATGCATCGCTTCAGTCCCATAGGGTGTTAAACCAAGGGGCTTGCCGCGTTCATAGACGGCCTCCCAAACGGCGCGGCCATAATCCGCTGGCACATTGATTTCGTAGCCGGATTCGCCCGTAAACGACATGCGGAACAGCCGTGTCGGCACACCGCAAATCTTGCCTTCGCGCACGCTCATGTGCGGCATGGCCTCGTTGGACATGTCGATACCCTCAACCAGCGGCGCAATAATTTCGCGCGCCTTCGGACCCTGCACGGCAATCACCGCCCATTGCTCCGTCGTCGAAGTCAACCACACATCCAGATGCGGGAATTCGGTCTGAAGATAGTCCTCCATATGATGCATGACGCGCGGCGCGCCACCGGTCGTCGTCGTCACATGGAAACGATCTTCCGCCAGGCGCCCGACGACACCGTCATCGTAAATGAAGCCATCCTCGCGCAACATGATGCCGTAACGAAGACGCCCGACGCCGAGCTTTTCCCAAGGGTTGGTATAAAGCAGTTCCAGGAACTTCGCCGCATCCGGGCCGACAACTTCGATCTTGCCGAGCGTCGATGCATCGAAGATACCGGCCTGATTGCGCACGGCAACGCATTCACGGTTGACTGCGCTGTGCATGTCTTCGCCGGCTTGCGGATAGTACCACGCGCGTTTCCATTGACCGACGTCCTCGAACGCGGCACCCTGAGCGTGGTGCCAGCCATGCATTGGCGTGCGCCGCGTCGGATCGAACAGATCATGGCGCGCGTGATTGACGATTGCGCCAAATGTGACGGGCGTGAACGGAGCACGGAACGTCGTGAGCCCCACGGCAGGGATTGGCCGGTTCAGGGCTTCGGCGGCAATCGCGAGGCCGTGCAGATTGGACGTCTTGCCCTGATCCGTCGCCATGCCGTTGGTGGTGAAGCGCTTGACGTGCTCGATCGAATGCATACCCTCGCGCACAGCCAGACGCACATCTTTGGCAGTGACATCGTTCTGGAAATCGACAAACGCCTTGACGGTCGTATCCGCGCCCGCGCCCGGAGCCGAACCAATCATGCCGCCGATCCAGTCGGTTCCACCGGTCGCAACAACCGGTGTGGCTTTGCCTCCGCCAGCCGCAAGGGCCTCGTCCAGTGTCGCTTGCAAGCCATCTGTGCCATTGCAAGCGCCGATGGAAACGCAATCTTGCGCGTAGGTGCCGGGCAAGAAACGCTCGTTTGCGGCATCCCACGCGACCTTGCCGCGAGACTGCGAAAACAGATGCACCGACGGCGTCCAGCCACCGGACATGATCAGCGCATCGACGGCGACTTTCCGTTCGTTGCCACCTCTGGTCGGCTGGATCGACATGGACGAGACGCGCCGTTTGCCGCCTGCACTGAATACGGCATGACCGGTCAGGACTTCGATGCCAAGCGAGCGGGCCTCATCAACAATCGCGGATGTCGGGTTATCGCGCGTATCCACGATCACTGGTACGTCGACACCGGCGCGTTTGAGATCGATCGCTGCTGCATAGGCGGAATCGTTGGAGGTGTAGACCCCCACCTTGCGACCGATGGCAACGCCATACTGGTTGAGGAATATCCGCGCAGCTGATGCAAGCATAACACCCGGGCGATCATTGTTGGCGAAGACCATATGCCGTTCGATGGCGCCGGTGGCCAGCACGACTTTCTTGGCTCGAACCTGCCATAGGCGCTCGCGCGGCATATCCGAAGCCGGAGTGCTCAAATGATCGCTGATGCGCTCAACCAGACCGACGAAATTCTGGGCGTAATAACCAAACGCTGTCGTTCGCGTCAGGACGGTGACGTTGTCCATCGCCCGCAATTTTGCGATCGTCGCTGCTGCCCATTCATAGCCCGGGACGCCGTCGATGGTGACGTCGCTTTCATAGCGCAATGCGCCGCCAGCTTCAGCCTGCTCGTCGCACAAGATGACCTCAGCACCTGTCGATGCGGCGCTGAGTGCCGCCGCAAGACCTGCTGCACCTGCGCCGACAACCAGCACATCGCAATGCGCAAAACGGTTCGAATAGCGATCCGTATCCGGCTCGCCCGGCACGACGCCAAGCCCCGCTGCGGCGCGTATTTTCGGCTCGTAAATCGTCTTCCACGCGAACTTCGGCCACATGAAAGTTTTGTAGTAGAAGCCTGCCGGCAGCATTGGCGAAAACACATCATTGACAGCTCCGACATCGAAGGTCAGGGACGGCCAGCGGTTCTGTGATTTGACCTTCAGCCCGTCGTAAATCTCCTGCACGGTCGCACGGACATTCGGCTGTTTGCGTGACTTGTCGCGTTCGATATCGACAAGCGCGTTCGGCTCTTCGCTACCTGCTGAAAGGATGCCGCGTGGCCGGTGATATTTGAATGAACGCCCAACGAGATGAATACCGTTGGCTAGCAGCGCCGAGGCCAGCGTGTCGCCTTCGAGGCCAGTCAGGTTCTGCCCGTCAAATGTGAAGCGGATGGTTTTCGCCGGAGTTAACCGGCCGGCACCCTGGATACGGTTGCTGCCGGAGTGGGTAGAGGTGCTCATGGGCTTATACCTCGACTTTCTTGGCACGGGGGCGTTTCGTTGCAGGTCGTTCAGTCGGCTCGGCAGTCGCAGGTGACAACAATGTGTCCACATCCGGACGAGGCTCACCGGCTTTATAAACAGTCAAAAACTTGTCCGAGACGGAATCGCGAACGGCATTGAAGAACCGCCCGCAACCATGAATGTGCCGCCAACGCTCGAACTGCAGTCCCTTCGGATTCTGGCGGAAATAGAGGAAACCGGCAAAATCCTCATCAGATTGTTCAATAATGGGATTGGCGCGAACCAGGTGCGCTTCACCCGCATTGCGGAATTCGAGTTCCGGACGCTCTTCTTCACAATAAGGGCATTTGATGAGAAGCATTGTTTTTTCTCGTTCCTTGAAAATCAGTGCGCAACAGCAGCGGCGGCAGCTTCGTCGATCAGGCGCCCGGTGGTGAAACGCTCGATCGTAAACGGCGCATTGATCCGGTGCGGCTCATCGCGAGCAATCGTATGCGCAAACACGTTGCCCGAGCCCGGCGTCGCCTTGAAACCGCCTGTTCCCCAGCCGCAATTGACATAGAGACCGGGCACAGGCGTTTTGGCCAGGATCGGTGAGCGATCGGGCGTGACATCAACAATACCGCCCCAGGAGCGGAGCATCTTCAATCGGGTCAGAACCGGAAACATCTCGCAGATCGCATCGAGCGTGTGGTTGATAATGTGAAGACCGCCGGTCTGGGAATAGGACGTGTATTGGTCGGTTCCCGCACCTATGACCATCTCCCCCTTATCCGATTGGGAAATATAGGCGTGAACCGTGTTCGACATGATCACGCAGGGGATAAGCGGTTTGACTGGTTCCGATACCAGCGCCTGCAGCGGATAGCTTTCGAGCGGCATGCGCACGCCGGCCATGTTCATAATGACGGAGGTATGACCAGCTGCCACAACGCCGACTTTCTTGGCATTGATCGGGCCGCGATTGGTATCGACACCCACCACAGCACCGTTAGCCGCACGGCGAATGCCCGTGACTTCACAATTCTGGATGATATGCACGCCGCGATCGGCCGCCGCACGGGCATAACCCCAGGCGACGGCATCATGCCGAGCGGTACCGCCTCGCCGCTGCAGCGCTGCGCCAATGATGGGATAACGGGCATCCGCTGAGAGATTGATTGGCGGGCAGAATTCTTTCACCTGTTCCGGCGTCAACCATTCATTATCGATGCCGTTGAGGCGGTTGGCGTGAATATGGCGTTTGAAAACCTGAACGTCATGGATGTTGTGCGCCAGCATCATCACACCGCGCGCCGAGTACATCACATTGTAGTTGAGGTCCTGGCTCAGCCCCTCCCAGAGCTTCACCGCGTGTTCGTAAATACCAGCGGATTCGTCGTAGAGATAATTGGAGCGGATGATCGTCGTATTACGGCCGGTATTTCCGCCACCAAGCCAGCCCTTTTCGAGAACAGCTACGTTAGTAATGCCGTGTTCCTTGGCCAGATAGTAGGCGGTCGCAAGGCCGTGTCCGCCCGCGCCAACGATGATGACGTCATATTCCGGCTTGGGTTCGGGAGAGCTCCATTGCTGATCCCATCCCTTATGGGCACGCAGGGCTTCGCGGGCCAAGGCAAACACCGAATATTTCCGCATCATTTATTCCCAGCAGCTTGGCCCAGCAATTGAGCCATCGCAAAGCGATTGTTCGAACAAGTTCACTTGCATGTCCTGTTCAGAAATCGACATCGATTTTAAGAGCACGGACCATGCCTTTATGCATCAGTATCGTATCCGCCCAAAGCTCTTTTGCCATTTTGCGACGGAGATTGGCGCTGCATGCCGGTTAATCTAAAATTACATGGGAGTCGGACGTTGCTATCCGAATATCAGCCATTGCGCGTGACAGAACCATAGACATGCCCCGAACTTTCTGATAATGGCCACCGCAGTTTGCGATGGATGACCGTCGCGAAGTCTGGTTTGTTGTCCCTCGTCAAGGATTTGGGGGTCGCAAGCCGGGCTCACCGAAATTCTAAGAGATACAGGATAAAACGTGCAGGTACTCGTACGCGAAAACAATGTTGATCAGGCTCTCCGCGTTCTCAAAAAGAAGATGCAGCGCGAAGGCATGTTCCGCGAAATGAAGATGCATGATCATTACGAAAAGCCTTCGATCAAGCGCGCCCGCCAGAAGGCAGAGGCAATCAGCCGCGCCCGCAAGCTTGCTCGCAAGCAGGCTCAGCGCGAAGGCCTTCTGCCGATGCCAGTGAAAAAGACACCGGTTCGCGCTTCAGCGGCTCGTTGATCTTCTATTTATCGACGCCTTGACCCGATTACGGGGTGGAGTGGCTTGCGTCACACCGCCCTTTTTCGTTTGGTGCCATCGGAACAATAAAGCTTGTAAGGGCTTTTCGTTGAACGGGACACATAGAATATGACACATTCGGTTGAAATGGCCTCACACCGCGGAATTTGGTCGGCCCCTAAGACAGTACGTGTCACCGGGCTTGTGATAGCGTCACTCGTGATGCTGGCGATCGCCGGGTGCCAGAGCACCTCGACGACCGACATGACTGGTATCGACAAGGCACAGGGCTCGACCGAGAATATCAGCTCACTCGATGAAGTCATTCGCAACAATCCAAAAGATCCTGAAGCGTATAACGTTCGCGGATCGGCCTATGGTCGCGCAGGCAAGAACAATGACGCGATCAAGGACTTCAATACGGCGTTGCAGCTTAACCCGAATTTCTATCAAGCCTATGCCAACCGCGCACTCGTCTATCGCAATATGGGCAATACGGCGCAGGCAGCTGCGGACTACAGCAAGGCAATCCAGATCAATCCGCAATATGATGCCGCGTATATCGGCCGCGGCAACCTTTACCGTCAGGCAGGCCAGCTGGATCAAGCCTTGAACGACTTCCAGCAAGCGATTCAGCTCAACACGACTGACCCGCGCGCCTATCACAATCGCGGCCTGATCTATCAGGCGCGCAACCAGCACAAGCAGGCAATCGAGGACTTCTCCACTGCCATCTCCCTGCAACCGGATGCGGCGGAGCCCTATAATGGCCGTGGCATTTCCTATGTTGCGCTCGGTGACGATGACAACGCCTTCGACGATTTCAACGCGGCAATCAAACTCGATGACAAGATCGCCGAAGGTTGGGCCAACCAGGCGTTGATCTACGAACATCGTGGCGACAAAAAGCGTGCAGCAAAGTCATATGCCAGAGCCGCGCAGCTTGATCCAAAATACAAGCCAGCTCTTGACGGTCTTGCACGCACCCGTGGCGCCTGAGGTGCCATGGGCAAACGCGTCGTCGTTGTCCTCGCGCACCCGCTAAAAAATAGCCTCTGCGCACATCTGGCAGCACGCGTTGTTGAAATAGTCAGCGGTGCCGGACACCATCTGCAGATGATCGATCTGTACGAGCGGGATTTCGATCCCCGTCTCACGTCAGGCGAGCGGCAGAATTATTATTCCTCCAACTATGATGCCAGCGCGGTTGCCGATGGCGTGGAGGCGCTTCAAGCTACCGATGTGCTGATTGTCATCTTCCCCACCTGGTGGTTCGGGCTCCCGGCGATACTGAAAGGCTGGATCGATCGGATGTTTGTGCCGGGCGTCGCCTACGACCATGCTCCCGATTTCGGCCGCATGATCCCCAGACTTACAAAGCTGCAAGCATGCTTGGCAATTACTACGCTTGGCTCACCCTGGTGGATCGATTGGTTCGTGATGCTTCGGCCAGTCCGGCGCATCCTGTCACGTGCCGTCATCGGTACCTGCGCACCGAACGCGCATTTTTCGATGCTCTCACTCTATAATACGGAAAAGCTCCCACCCGAACGCTTGAACGCGTTCGAACGAAAGCTCATGCAGAAACTACAAAAACTGGTTTGAAATAAAAAAAGCCCCGCCAATGTGAACTGACCCCAAAAGGTTAGACGGTTGATGGGCTAGGATAATAAGGACTGGGTTCTGTATTGCACAGGGCTCAGTCCTTTCAGTTTCAGCTTTATGCGATGATGATTGTAATAATGGATATAGTCACTGAGACCATCCCGTAGGCTCTGGATGGTGTCAAAGCGGCTGAGGTAGAAGAACTCGGATTTGAGCACGGCGAAGAAACTTTCCATGGCGGCATTGTCGAGGCAGTTTCCTTTGCGTGACATACTCTGGGTAATGTTGTGCGTTCGAAGCCGACGCTGATAGACCGGCATCTTATATTGCCACCCTTGATCGGAGTGCAGGATTGGTCGTTCGTTGTTTCCCAACCGGCTCAATGCCTTGGTCACCATGCTTTCCACTAGCTTGAAGTCAGGTCGCGTTGCAGTTTCAAAGGCGACGATTTCGCCGTTGAATAAGTCCATGACTGGCGAGAGATAAAGCTTCTCACCGCTCACATGGAATTCCGTTACGTCGGTCACCCATTTCTGATTGGCTCCGTGCGCAGTGAATTGCCGCTGGAGCAGGTCCGGGGCAACCTGGCCAGCGCCGCCTTTATATGATCGATATTTCTTCGGACGCACCAGCGACTTCAATCCCATCTCAGTCATCAGGCGTTGTACCGTCTTGTGATTGACCTTTTGCCCGAGCTGTCGGATTGCCGCAGTTACCCGACGATAGCCGTAGCGGCCTTTATGAGCCTCGAAGATAGCCTTGACCTTCTCCTTGAGCGCGGCATACCTGCTCGTCAGTGATGATCTTTTCTGCCGGTAGTAAAAGGTACTGCGGGCAAGGCCTGCCAGTTTAAGCACCTCATCAAATGGATAAAGCGGCCTTAACGCTTGGACGATTTGTGCTTTCTGAGCACTGGTTGTTCTTGCGTTAAGGCCTTCAGTTTTTTTAGATAGGCGTTCTCCATGCGCAGATAATTTAACTCCGCCAGCAACTCTTCGCGGCTCTTGGCCTCGTCGCTCTGTGGAACGTCTGGTTCTTTAGGCACCGGCGGCTCGGGCATCGATCGAGGCTTTCTTCTGCGGCGCGGAGTCAATGCATCAATCCCGCCGATCTCATAGCACTTCTCCCAATCCGGTATACACTGAGAACCGTGAATATTGAACAGCACTGCCGTCTGACGATAGGACAAACCATCCTCCCACATCCGCTGCAGCACTGATAGTTTGAAATCTGCATCGTAGTGCTTCAGCTTCTTCTTCGTAATGCCAACAGCACCATGCGCCTTGTAGCGCGCTACCCATCTGCGAACAGTAGAATGATCGATACCATAAGGCCGGCCTGCCGCACGGTAACTCTCGTTCTCGTTCACGCACCGGCTAATAATCGATAGCTTCAAACTTTCGCTATATCTCAACATGCAAACCCCCGGAAGTTGGTGTCCAACTTTCGGGGGTCAGTTCACAATGGCGGGGCTTTTTATATGGCAGACGATATACACTTAGTGATCAAGTGCCTTGACGATGTTTTCGACCATTTTCTTGGCATCGGCGAAGAGCATCATGGTGTTGTCGCGGAAGAACAGTTCGTTCTCGACGCCGGCATAGCCCGAACCCATGCCGCGCTTGATGAACAGCACGGTGCCTGCCTTGTCGACATCGAGGATCGGCATGCCGAAGATCGGCGATTTCGGGTCGGTCTTGGCTGCCGGGTTGGTCACGTCGTTGGCACCGATGACGAAGGCGACGTCGGCCTGCGCGAATTCCGAGTTGATGTCCTCGAGCTCGAACACTTCGTCGTAAGGCACGTTGGCTTCGGCGAGAAGCACGTTCATGTGGCCGGGCATGCGGCCGGCCACCGGATGGATGGCGTATTTGATCTCGACGCCTTCGGCCTTGAGCTTGTCGGCCATCTCGCGCAAGGCGTGCTGGGCCTGCGCCACCGCCATGCCGTAGCCCGGCACGATGATGACCTTGGAGGCATTCTTCATGATGAAGGCGGCATCGTCGGCCGAGCCCTGCTTGACCGGACGCTGCTCGACTTCGCCGCTTGCGGCGGCTGCCGTCTCGCCGCCAAAGCCGCCGAGAATGACCGAGATGAACGAGCGGTTCATGCCCTTGCACATGATGTAGGAGAGGATCGCACCGGAGGAGCCGACCAGCGCCCCGGTGATGATCAGCGCCAGGTTCCCGAGCGTGAAGCCGAGCGCCGCCGCCGCCCAGCCGGAATAGGAGTTGAGCATCGACACGACCACCGGCATGTCGGCGCCGCCGATCGGCACGATGATCAGCCCGCCGAGGATGAGCGACAGGATGACGATGAGCCAGAACACGCCGTGGCTTTCGGTCAGGACCAGCGCAACGACCAGAACGACGATGGCGACGAGCAGGCTGACGTTGAGGAGATGCCGCCCCGGCAGCATGATCGGCTTGCCCGACATGCGGCCATCGAGCTTCAAAAAGGCGATGATCGAGCCGGTGAAGGTGATGGCGCCGATGGCGACGCCGATCGACATTTCGACCAGCGCCTGCGCATGGATCATGCCGACCTCGCCGATGCCGAAGGAATCCGGCGAATAGACCGCAGCGGCCGCCACCATCACCGCGGCAAAACCGACGAGCGAGTGGAAGGCGGCAACCAGCTGCGGCATGGCGGTCATGGCGATGCGCTTGGCGATATAGGCGCCGACGCTGCCGCCGATGGCCAGACCGACGACGATCAGGCCAAGGCCTTTGATGCTTGGTTCGGCCAGTGCCAGCGTAGTCAGGATCGAGATGCCCATGCCGGTCATGCCGTAATAATTGCCCTGGCGGCTGGTGGTCGGATGCGAAAGGCCGCGCAGCGCCAGAATGAACAGGACGCCGGAGACAAGATAAAGAAAAGTCGCGAAATTCACGCTCATTGCTCAAATCTCACTTTTCTTTTTTCTTGTACATGGCGAGCATGCGGTGGGTGACGAGGAAGCCGCCGAAGATATTCACGCTGACGAGAACGAGGGCAATGAAGCCGAAGCCGGTGGCAAACCCGCTGGCCGACAGGCCGACGGCCAGCAGCGCGCCAACGACGATCACCGAGGAAATGGCGTTGGTGACGGCCATCAGCGGCGTATGCAGGGCCGGGGTCACCGACCAGACGACATAATAACCGACGAAGATCGCCAGGACGAAGATCGCCAGGCGGAAGACGAAGGGATCGACCGCGCCGCCGGTGACCGCGTGGGCCGCCGCGCCGGCGGCATCCGGCATGTTCTCCGCCGCCTGGCGCACCATCTCGGTGGCCTGGCTCAAGGCATCGAGCGCCTTGTCGAGTGTCGCATCGGCAGCCATCATGCCTCTCCTTCAGTTTTGGGCGCAGTGGTTTTGGGAGCAGTCCTTTTGGGTGCGGCTTTCGGCGTTGCCGCCTTCTTGGGCGCTGCTTGCTTGGCCTCTTTCACAGGAGCCTCCGCGACCGGCGCTTTGGCGGACGCGGCCTTCTTCGCGGCAGGCTTGGCTGCAGCCGCTGCAGGAGCAACAGCCGCTGCACTTGCCGCACTGGCGAAATTCGGATGCACCACCTTGCCGCCATGCGTCAAAACGGTGGCCTTGACCAGCTCGTCGTCGAAATTGATCTTGACGGTTCTGGCGTCCTTGTCGACCAGCGTCTCGAAGAAGGCGACGAGGTTCTTGGCATAAAGCTGCGAGGCCGTGGCGGCGATGCGGCCGGCGACATTCAGATGCCCGACGATCTTGACGCCATCGACCTCGACGATCTGGCCCGCTGCGGCGCCCTCGACATTGCCGCCGCGCTCGACCGCAAGATCGACGATCACCGAGCCCGGACGCATGCGCGCATACATCTCGCGGCTCACCAGCCTCGGCGCCGGACGCCCGGGGATGAGCGCCGTGGTGATGATGATATCCTGCTTGGCGATGTGCTCGGCGACCAGCGCCGCCTGCTTGGCCTGATACTCCTTCGACATTTCCTTGGCATAGCCGCCGGCGGTTTCTGCCGCCTTGAACTCCTCGTCCTCGACGGCGAGGAACTTGGCGCCGAGCGAGGCGACCTGTTCCTTGACCGCCGGGCGCACGTCGGTCGCCGTCACCACCGCACCGAGCCGCCGCGCCGTGGCGATGGCCTGCAGCCCGGCAACACCGACGCCCATGATGAACACCTTGGCCGCCGGCACCGTGCCCGCCGCCGTCATCATCATCGGCAAGGCCCGGTCATATTCCTCCGCCGCATCGATCACCGCCTGATAGCCGGCAAGATTGGCCTGGCTCGACAGAACGTCCATGACCTGCGCACGGGTGATGCGCGGCATGAATTCCATGGTGAAGGCCGTCACGCCGGCATCCGCCAGTTCCTTGACTGCCGCATCATTGCCGTAAGGATCGAGCATGGCGATGACGACCGCGCCCTTTTTGTAGGATTTGAGCTCGACTGACGAAGGCCGGCGCACCTTCAGCACCACGTCGGCGCCCTTGACATCGGCAGCCTTGCCGATGGTCGCACCCGCCGCCTCGAAGTCGCGATCCGGAATGCGCGATGCCGTGCCGGCACCAGCCTCCACGATCACGACAAACCCCAGTCCGACCAGCTTCTTGACCGTCTCCGCCGAACCGCCAACCCGCGGCTCGCTGCCATCGATCTCTTTCGGTATGAACAGTGTCTGAGCCAAGCTCTCACCCCCAAGCAAGTTAAACACAACAAAGGCAATGGTCCGGAAGACCAGCGCGCCTTTCCCGCCTATGACGATTGGCAACCCTGAAGTAAGCGCCGTTCAGCCGAACGGTTTGCGGTAAGGTTATCCACCCGGTCTATGAACAGAGCCTGCCGGTGCTCTAAAGAAGGAACCAGGCAGCAACACAAATAATGATAAAGAGGAGACTGCCGGAGAAAAAGCCGCCGACAAAAAAGCCAAATGCCATTGCAACCAACAGCGCTGCGCAGGATACGATGCCCCATTTTGAGAGCGAAAGGAACAGATTGTAGGTGCTCTCGTGTTCCTTGTAATCCATGGGAGCGCCCAATTCTGCCGGCGCAGTATCGTGATGATCAGCCATCTTCAAACCTCATAGTGTCGATGTCGCATTGGCAATAGCGAAAACGCTGCATCAACGCAATGCGCAGATAGTCGCTTGCAGGGCACTCAATCGATATAAATCAGAGAAAGAGTTTATTCTCGAAAGATAGAATCTTTCCGGGCTCCTTAAGCAAGGAGATGTGGAAACAGTCCCGTCACGCCGATAATGATCAGATAGAGCGCAACAATATAGTTGAGCAGCCGAGGGGCGATCAGAATAAGGATACCCGCAATCAATGCGACGAGTGGCGCAATAGCGATTTGAGCAATCATGTTGGTTCTTCCTTGATTTCAATTTCACTACCCGTCTGCAATGTTCCATCAAGGTAGTTTAGGCCACCGGGGGCCTCATGTCAGCGCGAGAAGCACCTTATCCAATGGACATTGTTCGTTGTGATAAACTGAAATCCGGCTAGTCAGTGCAGGGACGGAGCATGCTCTTTCACAGGCAGCAATTTCTGTTCCATTGGAATATCAAGTAGCCTTGCGATATCCTGCGCAGGCATCGCAGCACCATACAAGAAGCCTTGCACATATTCAGCGCCGATCCATTCATTGATCAATTCCGATTGTTCATTGGTTTCAAGCCCCTCGATTGTCACCGACAATCCAAGCTCATGGGACATCTGCACAATGCCTCGAAGCAGTTTCAGGGACCTTCCCTCTGCGACAATATCGGCGATGAAAGACCGGTCGATTTTGACCTTCGTGACCGGGAGGTCTTTTAGATAACTCAAACTCGAGTACCCCGTACCGAAATCGTCGATCGCGACCTGTATGCCAAAATCTTTGAGCTCCGAAAGGACACTCCCGGTCCTTTCACGATCGGTTATGAGCGCACCTTCCGTTACTTCCACTTCCAGCAGATGCGGCTCGACATCGTACCGCTTTAAAGCAGAACGGATAATGTTCACCATATCCATGTTCTGCAAGTCATATGACGACAAGTTGACCGAAACGGCGATCCGCGACTCCCAGCCGTTGCAATCCTTGATGGCGCGCTCGATCACGCAGCGCGTGAGATCGGAAATAAGCCCCATTTCCTCAGCCATAGGAATGAACTCAGCCGGAGAAATCGCACCGAATTCCGGATGATGCCATCGGGATAGTGCTTCGCACGCCGTCATACGCAAGGTTCGAACGTTGACGATCGGCTGATAGGCAACCGTTAGTGTGTTCTCGGCAATCGCTCTGCGCAAATCCGCCTTGAGCCGTTGTTTGCTGCGGAACGAATGATCCATGGTCTCGACAAAGACGGCCCAGTCCTTCTGGCTGTCTTTCTTCGCGACATCGAGGGCAATATCCGCGTTCATGTGCATGACGGCAAGATCGAACTCGGTAGCGGCAACAATCGCTACACCTGCATTCGCGCCAGTCAAGATGTCATGACCAGAAACGAGGTATTGGCCGGAAACCATCCTCATGATGTGGTCGACAGATACCAGTGCTTCATTCCGGGTCGGCGCGGCGAATAACATTACGAACTCGTCGCTCCCAAAGCGTGAGATCACGGGACAATTGGCGTCGGCCAACGT
The DNA here is from genome assembly GCF_964253365.1 of Phyllobacterium sp. LjRoot231. Lineage (NCBI taxonomy): Bacteria > Pseudomonadati > Pseudomonadota > Alphaproteobacteria > Hyphomicrobiales > Phyllobacteriaceae > Phyllobacterium > Phyllobacterium sp. LjRoot231. The sequence goes on along the minus strand of NZ_CAXUQT020000001.1, from coordinate 1,549,659 downwards.
CAGGCGATCGGCAAACGCGCGAAGCAGTTCGTCGCCAATGCGATGGCCAAACGTATCGTTCGTTCGTTTCAACCCATCGATGTCGACGACCATAAGAGCGATTTGTGCATCTTGCTCAACCGTCTCAGTATAAGAACTGGCGATCTCGGCAAACTGGCTACGATTCGGCAAGCCCGTAAGGCTATCATAACGTGCCATCCGGTTAATTTGCGCTTCAGCTTCCGCACGGCGGGTAACATCCTGAAAAATCAAAACTGTCCCGCGTTCTGGATCTGGCGTTGCCGTAAATTCATAATGGCGTTTGGCCGGCGACACGAATATGTCCCGTTGCTTTGACCCCGCCAAAAGGTCCCGCATCTTCGAACGCAGGGCTTCCAGCGCCTCATTGGAAAAGTAGGTCCGCAATTGAGCCAGCCGCAGCAACGTTTCCAGTGATCTGCCCTGAAGCTGTTCGGGATTATCAAACCCCATCATTTTCGCCGCTTTCATGTTGGCAACCGTAATGATCTGCTCCCGGTCGAACATTAGCAGCCCTTGCGGCATGCCATTGAGCGCTGCATCGAAATTGTTGACGACAACGCCAAGTTGCCGTTTGCCCAGCAGTGCATCGAACAGCGACTGGCGCAGATTCGCGGCGATACCAATATTGCTCCAGATGAAGGGGAGAATGAGCAAAGCGAGCAGCCAGTTATAAAAACCGCCGAGGAGTATGAATGTTACGAACAGCGGAGCAAGCAGACCGAACGACATTCCGATCACAACTGTACGCGAAACATAGTTGCGCGTAACGAGCGCGACCGTCGAAGCAACAACGATAATGATACTGGTAATGGCTGCCGATGGGTCAGCCAGAATATAGATGCTGACAAAACAAAGAAATCCGAGAAGGATACAGGTACCCAGCGCACCGGATAAATAGCGCCATTCCCATTTCTTCAAGGTCGCCGCCGTTGCCTCGGTCAGATCAGCCTCTTCGAAAGCATTGGCGTTTGCCATCCTTCCGAGAACCGTCAGAAAGAACGCAACGGCAAATGCAATATAAATTGGATGCTGCGTCTTGATATAGATCATCAAGGTGGCGGTGATCTGGACGATGGAAGTCCACCAGATCGCCTTCTTGTTCGCATAAAGTGTGCGAAGAACGATGGTGTCGAGCGACATGCTCTCGTTGGGTTCAGTTCTCATCAAAATGTCCGCGCATAACTGTATCCGCCTTGGATACGTTAACGATTACTTACACAAAAACGCCAACGATAATGAAACTAAAGATTGGACAACGATTTAGAATATTTATTCTTATCGCATGTCAAATCTAAATCCCATAATTCGGAAAATAGAATTACCAACTTCTGAAAGGAATCAGAATATGGTGAGTATCTGTATTTCAACAGACGGTTGGTATCGATTGTATTAAGTAGGGCAAGCCGCAGACGGATTTCCCGTGGATTCTTTATCGGGATTGGGGTCGTAGAAAGGACCGACAACCAGCGGTTTATCCGGCATGACGGACTGATCGGTGTCTGAAATCATGTTCCGCTCGATCGTTTGCAGTAATTTGCCGTTGGCGTCTTCAACACGCATGCTGACCTTATATTTCCGGTTTGCCTTCACGCATTTGACAGGCGGACTTTCGACTGTGATTTTTTCCATCGTCAGCCATATCTTCTGCCGAACAACCATCGGATCGCCTCCGGCCGGATTTTCAAAAGTCGTCTCCAGCATGGAGCCGTCGGGCAACGGGCGCAGCTTCGCTAATGTAAGCAGATAAGTCGCCTCTGCTATACGATAGTTGAAGACGAAAATCTTGCCGGAGACGTTCACATAGTCGCCCTCGCCTGTGTCACGGCAGGCGCCTAGGCAGAGAAGACCGGCGAGAAGCATCGACAACGCTCCTGGACGCAAGAATGTGGTTTTCTCATGCATGATTATTTCCAGCTTGCTTTACATTCCGATTGTAATGCCGCCGGGCTTTCGCCCGATTGCCGCAGACATTCATATCGCACCACCGGCGGCTCCGATTACGGCTCTCATCGAAATAGAGCCAATGGCAATTCGGACAAATCTTGATACGCTCCAGCCGCGCGGGCTCAAGTAAACTTATAGCTGAAAGAAAGGCCGCTGCGCCTAACGATAATTCGCGTTTCTTTTCCGACAGATTTGGTAGCCTGAGGTCTCGTTCTTCCGGCTCGTTGCAAACGAGATCGGAACCGAGACGCAGGAACGCGGATAAGTGTTCAGCTTTAAGACCGTCTTCGCGTGCAGCGCCTCGAAATAACCTGTTGATCGCCTCTCGAATGCCGATGAGCGCTTCAATCCCCTTTTGTGCCAGCGGAGGGTGGAATTGCACCTCGCCCCATTCACCAATCCGGAAAATTGCCGCAGCTTCCGCAAAGCGGGGCAATTCAACCAAATCACCAAAACGATCCAGCAAGCGTTCCGGGTTTTCGCGAAAAATCACAGTGTTGGCCAAGTCAAGGGCCAGCACACCGCCGCTGAATCGATGGGCGTTCCAATCAAAAGTCATAGCAAAATTCTAACTGGTAAAATCACTTTTGCAAGTTAGAATAAGCAAGGGTGGAGGGCGATGGATGGCATATTTTCTTCAGCTTCTTTTCAATGGCGTTCATAACGCCGCGCTATATGCCCTGCTCGCCTATGGGTATGTGCTGATCCACGGCTTAACCCACCGCACTGACCTGTCTCTCGGCGCCATTTTTGCTTTTTCAGGACAGACTTTCATTCTAGCAACGGCATTCGGCTGGTCAGTGCTGTGGATGACGTTGCCGGCGGCGCTTTCTTTCGGGTTGCTCATTGCCATCGTCTATATCGGCGTTGGCGGCTTCATCGTTGCCAAGTTCATCTACGCCCCGCTCGATGTTGGAAACCGCAATACGGTTCTGGTTGCAACGCTAGGGCTGAGTATCTTCTTGATGGAGCTGTCGCGAATTGCCGCTGACACAAAAGACTATTGGCTGCCGCCGCTGCTCGCCTCCCCTGTGCGCCTGCTTGGTCCGGAGATTGGTATTAGCCTGACCCAATTGCAGGTTATAAACATCGCTGTTGCATTCGTGGTGATAGCGCTCGGCGAGATGATCATGCTGCGCACGTCCGCAGGTCGAATCTGGCGTGCTGTCAGCGATGAGCCTGCAGCTTCGGCTCTGTGCGGCATCGATCCATCGAAAGTAAGGACACAGGCAATCCTGGCTGCCTACGGCGTTTGCGCATTAGCAGGATTTCTCGCCGCGCTTTACTATGGCAATGTCAGCTTCAACACTGGCATGATCTTCGGGTTGAAGATCCTTTTTATCACCGCAGCTGGCGGATTTTCCCGCCCCCTTCATGCAGCTTTCGGCGCCGCCATTATCGGGATGGTTGAATCATTGTGGGGCGGATATTTTTCTATCTTATGGCGCGACGCAGCGGTATTTTCGCTGCTTGTTTTCGTCCTCGCCACACGTATCAATGTTCAGGATACAGAACGTATCTAACCCTGCAGGCTGTGGCCGCCGTCGATCGTGATAACCGTCCCGGTGATATAGCTGCTGGCATCCGATGCCAGCATTAAAACCGCACCGTCAATGTCTTCCGCCTCGCCAAGCCGTCTCATTGGATTCTTGCCTTTAAGGTATCCCTTGGCCGGTCCGTCCATGATCGTCTCATTCAGACGTGTCGGGAACCAGCCAGGTGCGATCGCATTGACGCGAATACCATGTGGCGCCCATTCAAGCGCCAGAGATCGAGTCATCTGGGCTACCGCCGCCTTCGACATGGCATATGCGCCCGAACCTTTCAGCGGTGCGTCGGCAAGTATGCTGGATAGATTAATGATGCACCCGCCAACGCCCTTGGCGATCATTCGCTTGGCGGCTTCCTGAGCGATGAAAAATGCGCCTTCGACATTCACTTCGAAAATGTGTCGCAGCTGTTCGCGGGTCGTTGTGAGAGCCCTCTCAACCGTCGCCACGCCGGCATTATTGAAGACCACGGTTACGGTTCCAAGTTGCCGCTCCGCTTCATCAAACGCGCGTTCTATATCGGCAGCAATAGTGACATCGGCTATGATGTTCAGAATGTTGGATCGATGCTCATTGTCGGGCGCAGGCGTCCGTGAGATAGAGACGACGTTCGCGCCATGCGCCGAAAGGACCTGCACCATTCTCAAACCCAGTCCGGATGATCCTCCGGTAACCGCAATGGTCTTCCCCGCAACAGAAATAGAAGAATTACCTGTCATTGAATCGAATACCGGTGAGCCTCACGCCAAATTTGTTTTGTCACTGTTAGACTGCTCCTGCAGATGTGACAACAGGCAGCACAAAGAACCCGGCCTGTCAGGCCGGGGTTCTAATTTCTGTAGCAAGGGATTAGAGCTTCCCGTTACGCTGCTGCACCATCATGAAAGTATCGAAGGTGTATTCGGCAACCTGGGCATACAGGAAATGTTCGTTGCGGAACGCCTTGATCGAGTCCCAGATTTTCTTGAACGGCGCGTTGCTCTCTTCAAGTTGTCCATAGACCTCGTTGGCTGCTTCAAAACAGGCGGCCAGGATTTCCGGACTAAATGGCCGCAATTGCGCGCCACCAGCGACGAGACGCTTGATCGCCGCCGGATTCACATAGTCGTACTTCTGCAACATGTTGGCATCGGTTGCCTGAGCTGCCGTGCGGAACAACGATTGATAGGCTGGAGGGAGCGAATCCCACTTCTGCTTGTTTACCATAAAGCTGACCGTCGGGCCGCCTTCCCACCAACCGGGATAGTAGTAATAGGGCGCGACCTTCTGAAAGCCCAGCTTCTCATCATCATAGGGTCCGACCCATTCGGCAGCATCAATAGTGCCTTTTTCAAGCGCCGGATAAATGTCTCCGCCAGCGATCTGCTGCGGCACGACGCCAAGTGTCTCGAGAATTTTGCCAGCAAAGCCGCCGACGCGCATCTTAAGACCTTTCAAGTCGTCGACCGTCTTGATTTCCTTGCGGAACCAACCACCCATCTGCACGCCTGTATTGCCGCCGGGATAGGCTTGCAGACCCTGTTTGTTGAAGAATTCGTTCATGAGATCAATGCCGCCGCCATGATACTGCCAGGCGTTCATGCCGCGCGCATTGAGCGCAAATGGGACCGCGGCGCCCAAAGCCCATGTGGGATCCTTGCCCCAGTAATAATAAGCAACAGTGTGGCAAAGTTCGACCGTACCAGCTGCTGTCGCGTCGGCAACCTGAAGACCTGGAACGATTTCGCCAGCTGCAAATGGCTGAATGGTAAAGTTACCGTCAGTCGCCTCCCTCAAATATTTCGACAATACTTCGGCGCCGCCATAAATCGTATCCAGTGATTTGGGAAATGACGATGCGCAACGCCAGGTGACCTTCGGCGTTGACTGTGCAATTGCAGGTGCTGCAAGAGTGGTGGCTGCAGCCGCCCCCACCCCGGCAAATCCTGCCTTCGTAATGAACGAACGACGATCCATATATCCTCCTCCCAAAACTATTGATCCTCAACTCTTCGGCCCAGATCACTAGACAATCCTGTCTAGTCCTCCCGATCTCGTGATCACCATACACACTCGTCAATTCAAGTCCAGCGGATGGACCTTCAAGCAGGACGTCACGTTCAACTGGATTGAAACTGCTTTAAGCCGGCGACGAGTGTGGCATCGCGTCGGATTTTCCATCCACCACCGCCATTGGAAACGGGGGTGATTTGCACTACATTCAAGCCAGAGTCTTTTGTGGAGTAACGCAATGCGGCAACCTCTCGTCGCCATAACGTCAGATGTACGTACATTTGAAAATTACACGTGGCACGCGGCACCGGATCAATATCTTATGGCGGCATACGACGCAGCCGGAGTCATCCCGTTGATCGTGCCTTCATTTGGCAATGGCCTCGATATCGACGCTATTCTTGACGGAGTCGACGGCGTTCTGATCACCGGGTCCAAGTCGAATGTTCATCCGGCTCTCTATGGCGTCGCACCAAGTGAAGCCCACGAACCGTACGATCCTGCGCGTGACGCCACATCGCTGCCGCTCATTCGGAGAGCCATCGAGCGCGGCGTACCACTACTGGCCATATGCCGGGGCATTCAGGAGCTGAATGTCGCCCTTGGCGGTACGCTGGCAACGGAGATACAGGAACTTGATGGACGTATGGATCACCGCGCGCCCCAATCCGATCAACAGACCGAGCGCTTCGCCATCCGTCATCCCGTGCACATCAAGCCCGGATCCTGTCTGGCGAATGTCATGCAAACCGACGTTATTCAGGTCAATTCCGTGCACCGGCAAGCGATCGACAAGCCCGCGCCACAGCTCGATATTGAAGCAGTTGCCGACGACGGCACGATCGAAGCTGTGTCGGTCAAGACTGCCCGGGCTTTTGCTGTTGGAGTTCAGTGGCATCCTGAGTATTGGGTAAAAAGCGATAATCCTTCGCGCAAGATATTTGCCGCATTTGGCGACGCCGCGCGAGCTCACAAGGCAAGTCGTGAGCGCCTACAGGCAGCGGAATAGTTATAGCGGATTTACCCCTTCGGCGGACATAGACAAGATCACTGTGCGTGGTTCGATACTGATGTAGGCGAGGCCGTCGCTTGGGCTGAATTCCACGATCGTACGGCCAAGGTTGTCGGCAAGATCAATCGTGCCGTCTTCGTTGTTGCGCCAAGTCCTGGCGTTTGCCAACGGCTGATAAAGACTCCCGCAGCTGCTATCGATCGAGAGTGCATTATGACCGGGTGTGCCGTTTTCTATGGGAAACGCCTTGCAGCTTTCCCCAGCGCCCGGACTGCTGATAACAAATCTTGGCACGTCAAGGCTGCTTGCCCCCGGCGCAACAGAGGCAGTCGTCTGCGTGTCGACGTCAGCATCTTCGTCGGAGGTAAAAGTCGCGAAATCGAGGAACATGGCGACAACCGCCGCTGCAGTCACGAAGCCAAGACAAGTCGTTTTACCCAACAACATACTATACTCCACGGGAAACAAACGCCCCTTGAAGCCTAGTCGCGCAGCATTAATGAAGGATGAAGCAGCCGCGCATAAGATAGCTGGCGCTCCTGCTATCTCTCCTTCGGCTTTGATGTCGACTGCCGGATTCGCAATTCCGGCTTGATTAATTCCTGCCGGGCGTGTGTATCGGCGCCATTGAGCTGATCGAGCAAAGCTCTCGCCGCGCGCTGCCCCACTTCTCTCTGACCGTTCCAAACCGTAGTCAATGCTGGCGTGGCAATCGCTGCCTCTTCAAGATCGTCATAACCGGTGACGGAAATATCAATGCCGGCGACCAATCCAGCGCGGGCAATACCATTCATCATGCCGATTGCGCAAAGATCATTCCAGCAGACGGCTGCAGTCGGGTGATCCTTCAGAGCAAGAAACTGCGGTGCAGCATCAAAACCGGCCTGTTTGGTTCGCGGGCCGGGTATGCGCCATTCCGGCTTCACCTCAAGGCCTGCCTTCTGCATTGCATGGAGATAGCCCTCGTAACGGTCGCGGCCCGTCGAGGTCTGATCAGTACCGCCCACCATGGCGATGCGCGTGTGTCCCAAGGAAATAAGGTGGTTGGTGGCAAGGCCAATACCATAGGCATCATCACCACGGAAAACCGGCACATTGGCGTCCTTGACAGTGCGGGCAATCAGTACAACAGGTAATCCGTTTTCTTCCGCCATGCGAATATCCTCCGCCGGCGTACCGATAGCCGGCGACATAATTATCCCGTCTCCCCCCAGCTGCAGCACGGTATCTATGAATGTCCGCTGTTTATCCAACTGATCATAGTGATTGGATAGAATAAATGTCTGGCCGGAGCGATCAAGTTCGCCCTCAATGGCACGCAATATCTCTGCAAAGAACGGGTTCATGATGTCGTGAACCACGACCCCGACAATACCTGATCGCGAAGTGCGCAGGCTGGCCGCGCGCCGGTTATAGATGTAACCAATAGCCCGCGCATGTTCTTTGATCTTCTCGCGCGTCTGATCGGCCACAAGCGGACTATCTCGCAAAGCCAGCGATACCGTTGCTGTAGACACTTTCAGCGCGTCGGCAATAGTCGATAGTTTGATTTTCTGCGCCAAAAAGACCGTCTCCCCACAGTACCATCAAATAAGCTACGTTATGGTACTCGGCGTTATGCCATTGCAACCAAATAAATCAAAGTCCTTTCAACCTTGCCGCCCGCGACTGTCGTTCGCGGTGCACGACGTAAAGACCACTGCCAATGACAATTGCCGCACCACAAAGCGTGTACGTATCCGGAAATTGGCCGAAAAAGAAATATCCGAAGGCCAGCATCCAGATGATTTGCAGGAACGGATACGGTGCCAAAGCAGCCGTCGTCGCTCTCCTGTAAGCCAGAATGATCAGATAATGGCCAAGACCGCCAAAAAAACCGAGTATCAGCAGCAGAACAATCTGAAATGGTGTTTCCGGGATGACTGCCTGCATCACAGCAGGCGACATCAATATTGTCGGTGCAAGGGCAGAAAAGAAAATCAGGCTCTCTGGAGATTCCGTTGCCGCCATACGCCGCGTCAAAAGAACGTAGAGCGAATAGCTTAACATCGCAGCAATCGAAAAAGGCAATCCGGGATTGAGCGCCGCAAATCCCGGGCGAGCAATAATCAGCACTCCTATGAACGCGACGATAATGGCTGCCCACCGCCTCCATCCCGCCCACTCGCCGAGCAAGGGGCCCGCTAAAGCTGCAATTACCATCGGCGCTGCAAAGGTGATGGTGATTGTTTCGCCGAGCTGCATGGTCTGCAATGCATAGAAGTTGAAATAGGTAGATCCAAACAAGCAAAGCCCACGAAGGAACTGGAGGGGGATGTTGCGAACCTTGAAGAAACCGGGGATTTGACCAGGCCCGGAAGAAGATCAACGCCAGGATCGCGTGTTCGACGAACCGCATCCAGGAAATGAACGCAGTCGGAATACCGGATAGAACCAGATATTTCGCACTAGAATCGAGACACGAAAAAAGAAAGCCGGCCGCGAAAATATAAAGAATTGCAACAACGGGCGCAGCTTCCTGCGAGGAAGAGAGGGTTGGAGACAACAGGCTTACCAATCAGGCGGGAAGGAACTGCCGCCATGATAACAAGTTCATGCGTTTTGTAACCGCAAATTGAAAAAAACTTTTGCCGATCCTCTATTCGTCGTCGGCATCATCATCGTCATGATCATCATCGGGCGCGGTTTGACGTAAAAGTTCCGCCGCCGAGAGATTGATCTCAAGCCGCGAAAGCATTTTTACAAAGGCCTTGCGCTCTTTCTTGTCAAACCCCTTCATCGCATCTTTTTCAGTCTTGCGAATGGATTTCTCGATTGATTTGATTGCCTCGTTGCCGGTTTCTGTCAGGAAAATATGGGCTTGGCGCTGGTCTGTCGCAGAGCCTTCCTTCTTGACGAAACCTTGCGTCTGCAGGCGGGAGATCGTTTTGGTAATTGTTGGCGGGCGCACGCCCAAGCGTTTGGCAAGAACGCTCGGCGATAGACCATCTTCATGCGCCAGTTGCAGCATTACCGCATCCTGCCCTGCGTAGAAACCATAGCCAAGCAGTCGGGTGGCCAGCGCCGTCCGTGTCAATCGCGCTGTCGATTGCAGACGATGAAGAATGAGGGGTTTACGATCCTTGACCATTCAAACTCCTGCTTGCACGACACACATTGTCCGGTTGATGATAAGGCGGCTAGTTCTTTTCGACAGGGGGTAATTAACAGACGAACATTTATGCGCTGACACAGCCCTTACATAGCAAAATCCGAAGTCGGGAATGTGCAAATCAGACCAGAACCGCGGCATTCCTTGCCCGACAAACCCGCGTTACAATGCTTATATGACAATCTGATGAAATTTGCCGACGAATTGGTGCGCAGCACTAAATAAGCCTGTAAAACTGCAATCGAACGCGACTATCCTTTCACCAGTCACGGGGATAAGCCGACCGAGCCAAACAGGACAAGTGAGCCGGAAATGCCGACGAAACGAGCGACAATTGCCCTCCTTCCTCTTGGCGCGCATGAGCAGCATGGCCCGCATCTGCCGTATGAAACCGATACTCTGATTGTCACGGCTTTAGTCAATCGACTGAAAAGCACCCTTCCGCAGGCGCTATCGGTCGAATTTCTGCCTGCCGAACCGGTGGGCTATTCCATCGAACATATGGACATTGCCGGCACCAGAACTCTCTCCTTCGATGAAGCTGTGTATCGTTGGATCAACATCGGCGAAGGTGTGTCGCGGCAGGGAATATCGAAGTTCGTCATTCTGAATGCCCATGGCGGCAACGCCCCGCTCATGACGATCGTTGCTACAGAATTGCGGGTACGTTGCAATATGCTTGCCGTGGCAACAAGCTGGACCCGATTTGGTTTGCCGGATGGTATAATATCGCCTGAGGACAAAGCACTCGATATTCACGGCGGTTTCATCGAGACTTCGGTGATGCTCGCCCTGCATCCCGAGCTTGTGGATATGACCAAGGCAAGGAACTTCGGTTCCAATCAAGGCCACTACGCTGAAACTTATAGACACCTGCGTGCCTATGGCCCGCACGCCTTCGGCTGGAAAATGACGGATCTGAACAAGGAGGGAGTGGCGGGTAATGCCGCCCGCGCTACCGGAGAAACTGGAGAAAAAATCCTCGCTCACAGCGTGAGAGGCACGGTCGAATTGCTGCAAGACGTCGACAGGTTCAATTGCTCTGTCTTCAAGCAATAAGTTCAGCCGGATTGAAACAACCATCTACCCATTTGAACACTATAGCTGTGGCAATACCTGATATGATCACCTATATCGTGGGTCTATCAATTCAAAGAGGCACACGATGAGTGAAGCTCCTACAACGTCCACCGCGGCAGCGGCTCCGCGCAATGCACAGATCCCAGTGACAGTCCTGACTGGTTATCTCGGCTCAGGAAAAACCACACTTCTCAACCGCATCCTGAGCGAAGATCATGGCAAGCGCTATGCTGTCATCGTCAATGAATTCGGCGAAATCGGTATCGACAACGACCTGATCGTCGAATCCGACGAAGAAATCTATGAAATGAACAATGGGTGCATATGCTGCACGGTGCGTGGAGACCTGATTCGCGTGGTGGAGGGTCTCATGCGCCGGCCGGGCCGTTTCGATGCCATTATCGTGGAAACGACGGGTCTTGCCGATCCTGTGCCTGTTGCGCAGACTTTCTTCATGGATGACGACGTTCGCACCAAAACAATGCTTGACGCTGTTGTCGCACTGGTCGATGCAAAGCATCTGCCGCTGCGCCTGAAAGACAGCCGCGAGGCTGAGGATCAGATCGCTTTTGCCGACGTCGTTCTCGTGAACAAGACAGACCTGGTTACAGCGGAAGAACTCGCGGCTGTCGAGGCAACCGTACGCGCCATCAATCCACATGCCGTAGTTCACCGCACCGAGCGCGCCAGCATCGATCTATCGCGTGTTCTCGACCGTGGCGCTTTTGATCTGGCACGTGCACTGGAAAGTGATCCACATTTCCTCGATCACGATCATCCGGATCATACCTGCGGTCCCGACTGCGATCATGACCATGAACACCATCATCACCACGATCATGATCATGGACACGAGCATCATCATCGTGATCATGCGTCGCCGATCCACGATGTCACGGTGCAGTCTGTTTCGCTACGCATGGGCGAACTCAATGCGGACAAGTTCTTTCCGTGGATTCAGCAGATCACGCAGGAACAAGGTCCCAATATTCTTCGCCTGAAGGGCATTCTGGCTTTCAAGAATGATCATGAACGCTACGTTATCCAGGGTGTTCACATGATCATTGAAGGTGACCATCAGCGTGCGTGGAAAGACGGTGAAAAACATGAGAGCCGCCTGGTGTTTATCGGTCGTGAACTCGACCACGCTGCATTGAAATCCGGTCTCGAAAGCTGCCTTGCCTGATGCCGACAATTGCTCCGTTAGACCTCGCCGGCCATTGCATTGATGCGCGCTTTATCCGAGATGTCCCTTTCCTTGCGTTGGCCGATGGCACCATACACCGCCTCGACAATGGTCATAAGATAACGGAAGCTCATGATGGGCTGCTTTGTGCTGTACCTTCCTTTGACGGTAAGTCTCTTCTTACCGGTGGTGAGGACGGCCGTATTTGTGCGACTGGCTTGAACGGCGAAGCGGAAGAACTAAGCAACGTATCGCGCAAATGGATGACTGCACTCGCCGCGGCTCCAAATGGTGCAATCGCCTTTGCGTCGGGACGATCAGCATGGATACGCTCTGCAGATGGCTCCGTTCGGGAAATTTCGCATGAACGCAGTGTGGAAGGGCTAGCCTTCGCACCCAAAGGATTTCGACTGGCCATTGCCCGCTATAATGGCGTGACCCTGCATTGGCCCGCAACAAATAGCGCGCCGACCGAACTCGAATGGAAGGGTGCACATGTCTCGGTGACTTTTTCACCAGACAATCGTTTTCTCGTAACGTCCATGCAGGAAAATGCCTTGCACGGCTGGCGTCTGGAAGACAGTCGCCATATGCGCATGACTGGCTACCCGAATAAGGTAAAGAGCTGGTCTTGGAGCGCGAAAGGCAAATGGTTGGCCACGTCTGGCGCACCCGCTGCTATCATTTGGCCCTTTTCCGGAAAAGACGGTCCTATGGGCAAGGCTCCCCTTGAGCTTGGAACACGCGGGGACAGCCTTGTCACCGCCGTTGCCTGTCATCCAGTGGAGGAAATCGTCGCGATTGGTTATTCGGACGGCATGATTTTGGTCGGCCGTTTCGGCGACCAAAAGGAAGTCCTCCTGCGGCGGCCGGGGAAGGGAGCTATTTCCTCCATGAACTGGGATGCAACCGGACATCGTCTGGTTTTCGGAACGGAAATTGGCGATTGCGGTGTGGTGGATATCACGGCGTGACACGTCGATGCCGCTGATCCCGTATTTCAAGTTCGCAATTGATTTGTTCACTTTTTGTTCTATAATGCAGACATGCAATATGCTCTGGATTTTGGAACTCCGACCCCGCTCGTCGTTCTCCATGATCGCTTGAAGGCGCATTATGGCATCCAGATTCCCGGGCCGCGTTTTCCCCCGGTAAGCATGCTTATAGTGGCGATGCTGGGAAGCCGTACGCGTGATGCTGTATCGTTAAAAGCTTTTCATAATCTGAGGACGGCATTTCTCGATTGGGATGCCGTGGCAGAGGCATCGTATGATCAAATCTATTCGCATATTCGTAACGTGACATTTCCGGAAAAATACGCTGCTTACCTGCCCGATGTTCTGCGCGCTATCATTCAAAAGCGAGGTACGCTGGATCTCGATTTTCTTGATAGCTGGTCCGTCGAACAGGCGCGAGAATGGTTGGAAAAACTCTGCGGCGTGGGACCAAAGGTCAGTGCTTGCGTGTTGAACTTCAGTGATTTGCATAAACGCGCACTCGTGATTGATACACACTATTTGCGTTTTGCAAAGCGAGTTGGTCTCATCCCGGATAATAGGCCGATCAATAGAGTAGTGATCGCCCTTGAAAGACAAATACCTAATTCTTGGAACGAAGATGAGTCGGAGATGAATTATATCTTGGTAAGGCTTTTGACGGAGGAATTTTGCAGTGCGAACTCTCCAAAGTGCTCTAGCTGTCCTCTGCAAGACATTTGCGCCTACGGCGAGCAGTTCCACAATAAAAATGGAAAGTAGGTTGGTTGCGGGGACAGGATTTGAACCTGTGACCTTCAGGTTATGAGCCTGACGAGCTACCGGGCTGCTCCACCCCGCGTCACCAAATACGGCGATTGCCGTTGATACAGCCCGGATTTCTCCGTTTGTCCGGCCTTTCAAAGCCTTGACGGAGGCTTTGCCGGCTTCGGACGGGGTGCTGCTCCACCCCGCGCCACCACATCGGCAAATGCTTGCCGGCGTTTTGTGCTTTTGCATCTTGTAAGTATGCTCTTACGCTTCGGGATTTGCAAAGCAAAAGGCGTTTTGTTGCAAAAGCAAAAGGCCGCCCTGATTGCGTTAAAAAGGAGCGGCCTGATGATGGTTGTTCCGAGTTCTTGAGAAGATATTTTGTATCGCATGCGGCTTACATGAAAGTCCGATGGCTTTTTGCGCGCATGCTTTGAACGTTGCGTTTGGCAGACCTGGCAGCGACCTACTCTCCCGCGTCTTGAGACGAAGTACCATTGGCGCTGGGGCGTTTCACGGCCGAGTTCGGAATGGGATCGGGTGCAGCCACCCCGCTGTAACCACCAGGTCAGCAAAGCGCAACGTTCATGAGAAGCTGGGAGTTTTTTTGTCTCACGCGCCGTATCGCCCCTGCCGGGGCGGGCGCTGCGACGGCGCGGCCAACAATGGCCGACGCGCTATCGCGCTGTATGGGCGATAAGACGTCACGCTCTGTTATTGGCACCTTATCCTGAAGTTTTCAGAAGGGAGTGCCCGTACAGACCGCTAGGTCGTCGCCGGTCGTCCGGCGCCCTCGCGGAGCATAGGGTCGTAAGACCCGCTCATGCGTGAGCGCTTTTAAAATCAAATTCCATCGCTTTGCGATGGATATTTGTAATGAGAATGATCAAGCCAATCGAGCTATTAGTACCGGTAAGCTTCATGCGTTGCCGCACTTCCACACCCGGCCTATCAACGTGGTGGTCTTCCACGGCTCTGATAGGGAATACTCGTTTTCAGGTGGGTTTCCCGCTTAGATGCCTTCAGCGGTTATCCCGTCCGTATATAGCTACCCTGCTATGCGGCTGGCGCCACAACAGGTCCACCAGAGATACGTCCATCCCGGTCCTCTCGTACTAGGGACAGATCCTGTCAATATTCCTACACCCACGGCAGATAGGGACCGAACTGTCTCACGACGTTCTGAACCCAACTCACGTACCGCTTTAAATGGCGAACAGCCATACCCTTGGGACCTGCTCCAGCCCCAGGATGCGATGAGTCGACATCGAGGTGCCAAACAACCCCGTCGATATGGACTCTTGGGGGTCATCAGCCTGTTATCCCCGGCGTACCTTTTATCCGTTGAGCGATGGCCCTTCCACGCGGGACCACCGGATCACTATGACCGACTTTCGTCTCTGCTCGACTTGTCAGTCTCGCAGTCAGGCGGGCTTATGCCATTGCACTCGACGACCGATTTCCGACCGGTCTGAGCCCACCATCGCGCGCCTCCGTTACTCTTTAGGAGGCGACCGCCCCAGTCAAACTACCCACCATACACTGTCCTGGATCCGGATAACGGACCGCAGTTAGACATCCATATAGGTAAGGGTGGTATTTCAAGGATGACTCCACCATGGCTGGCGCCACGGCTTCAAAGTCTACCACCTATCCTACACATGCCGACACGAATGCCAGTGTAAAGCTATAGTAAAGGTGCACGGGGTCTTTCCGTCTAACCGCAGGAACCCCGCATCTTCACGGGGAATTCAATTTCACTGAGTCTGCGTTGGAGACAGCGGGGAAGTCGTTACGCCATTCGTGCAGGTCGGAACTTACCCGACAAGGAATTTCGCTACCTTAGGACCGTTATAGTTACGGCCGCCGTTTACTGGGGCTTCGATTCAAAGCTTGCACCTCTCCTCTTAACCTTCCAGCACCGGGCAGGCGTCAGACCCTATACGTCGTCTTGCGACTTCGCAGAGCCCTGTGTTTTTGGTAAACAGTCGCTACCCCCTGGTCTGTGCCACCCTCCTCGACTTGCGTCAAAAAGGGTCACGCTTCTTCCGAAGTTACGCGTGCAATTTGCCGAGTTCCTTCAACGCAGTTCTCTCAAGCGCCTTGGTATGCTCTACCAGTCCACCAGTGTCGGTTTAGGGTACGGTCTATACGCGGGAGCTATTTCCTGGGACCGCTTCGAAGCCCCTCCAATCCAATAAGGAGGAACAACACACGCGATCCGTCACTACCCGCAGGCCCACGAATATTAACGTGGTTCCCATCGACTACGCCTTTCGGCCTCGCCTTAGGGGCCGGCTAACCCTGCTCAGATTAACTTTAAGCAGGAACCCTTGGACTTTCGGCGAGGGAGTCTCTCACTCCCTTTATCGTTACTCATGTCAGCATTCTCACTTCTGATACCTCCAAAGGCCCTCACGGGTCCCTCTTCAACGGCTTACAGAACGCTCCGCTACCACTTGCCTATTGCTAAGCAAATCCACAGCTTCGGTGTATGGCTTGAGCCCCGGTACATTTTCGGCGCAAAGACCCTTATTTAGACCAGTGAGCTGTTACGCTTTCTTTAAATGATGGCTGCTTCTAAGCCAACATCCTGGTTGTTTTGGGATCCTCACATCCTTTCCCACTTAGCCATAACTTAGGGACCTTAGATGGTGGTCAGGGTTGTTGCCCTCTTCACGACGGACGTTAGCACCCGCCGTGTGTCTGCCGATCAGTACTCTTCGGTATTCGGAGTTTGGTTAGGTTTGGTAAATCGGTGAGATCCCCTAGCCCATCCAGTGCTCTACCCCCGAAGGTATAAAATCGACGCTCTACCTAAATAGATTTCGCGGAGAACCAGCTATCTCCAAGTTTGATTGGCCTTTCACCCCTAGCCACAAGTCATCCCAATCTATTGCAACAGATGCGGGTTCGGTCCTCCAGTAAGTGTTACCTTACCTTCAACCTGCTCATGGCTAGATCACTTGGTTTCGGGTCTAATCCAACGAACTGAACGCCCTGTTCAGACTCGCTTTCGCTGCGCCTACACCTACCGGTTTAAGCTTGCTCGTCAGACTAAGTCGCTGACCCATTATACAAAAGGTACGCTGTCACCCAGAACAAATCTTGGGCTCCAACTGTTTGTAGGCATTCGGTTTCAGGATCTCTTTCACTCCCCTTGTCGGGGTGCTTTTCACCTTTCCCTCACGGTACTGGTTCGCTATCGGTCATGCACGAGTACTTAGGCTTGGAGAGTGGTCTCCCCATGTTCAGACAGGATTTCACGTGTCCCGCCCTACTCAAGGACTTGAGTTCGCATTACGTGTACGGGGCTGTCACCCACTTTAGCCACCCTTTCCAGAGTGTTCCACTTGTCTCACTCAAGCCACTGGCCTGGTCCGCGTTCGCTCGCCGCTACTGACGGAGTCTCGTTTGATGTCCTTTCCTCCGGGTACTTAGATGTTTCAGTTCCCCGGGTTCGCTTCTAACCCCTATG